>NZ_JBSSDS010000001.1:5740000-8337756 GCF_054060965.1 Bradyrhizobium sp. USDA 3397 | reverse complement strand
CCGTGACGATTTCACCATCCGGCGCGACAGCCACCGCGTTCAGCGGCGCCGGCAAAGTCACGATGTCAGGTTGGCCATCCGGCAGACGCCAGATGCGCAGCGCAAGATCGTAGCCGACACTGACGAGCCTGCCGTCCGGCAGGAAAGCGACACCGTTGACGTTCTGCGTATGCCCTTCGAGCACGCGGGAGGTGCCGTCCGACAGCGACCAGAGCCGCACTGTCCGGTCCCATGACGCCGATGCGAGAAGCGTCCCATCGGACGACACAGCAAGCGCTGCGATCGGTGCGACATGTCCCTCCAGCACCCGGTCCGGCTCCGGCCGGCCCGCCGTCCACACCGCAATGCGCGCATCGGCGCCGGCCGTGATCATGCGGCCGTCTTTGACAAAGGCGACGGCATTGACGCCATCGGCATGATACCGCAGCACTTGCTCTGCCGTATCCGTCCTCAGCGACCAGCGGATGACGGCGGTGTCGAAGCTGCCGGAGACAAGGCTGTCGCCATTGGGCGAGACGGCGAGAGCCCGTATCGGGCCGCCATGTCCGACCATGTCGGCATGCACGGACGATGCGGCAAAGATGGCCCACAGCACTGCGGCCACCTTCGTGCACAGAGCCGATCTGTTCATTCCTGGCCGCCTGCTGACATTCACCCGCTCGAGATTGCCAGAACAGGCAACGGAAATGAATATCCCGGACCGATCTACTTGGCCGGTGCCGTCGTGGTCTTGGACGACCCCTCCGGCGCGGGCTGCATTCCGGGCGGACTCTGGCCCTGGGGGCTTTCGGGCGGCGCACCACCCGAGCCGGTATTGATCGGACCCGTCCAACCTTGCGGCTGGAGCTGGCCCTTGTCCTCGGGAGGCGTTTGCCCCGTCGGCGAGTTGGTTTGCGCCGGCTGGGCCAGGGCGCCCTCGACAATGCAAAGTGCTGCGAAGCACAGGATCGTTCTCGGTAATTTCACGCTAAGCCTCCGATGCGCTCACCAGGCCTGCAGAAAACTTGCAAGACCCGCATCCGTTCCGGATCGTGCAGCGCAGCAGCGCCGAGCTCCGGTCCCTTGGCTCGATGGGCGATGCGTCTTTCCGCCGATCCCGTGTTCAAAAGCCCATAGCGGGCGGATGGCTGATGCGATCGACGAGCTTGCTCGCCGCAGGCCCTGTCGTATAGATGGCGTGGTCCAATCGAGGGAGGCTGAGGATGAAGGCTTTTTTGCTTGGCTGCGTCGCGGCCGTGGTGATCGCGGTTGCCGGGATGGTGATCCTCGATCGCGTGCAGGAGCCCAGCGCGCACGCGTTTGCCACCACCGGGGTGCGCCTCTGAGTAGCCTCACTCGCGCTTGTGCCCGATCGGCCCGAGGATCGGAGCGAAGGGCGCGAGCTCGACCTTGCGAACCATAGCTTTCCTGCAGCCGAGGATCAGAGATCGCTGCCCTGCGCTGTGCGGACAATAGCGCCACCCGAGGCGCTCTCCGCGCGCCATTTCTGCGTCCGGCATTTAAGAATTCGGTAACCATACGCGCATGGTTGAACGCATTGGCGCAAATCGCGCGGCGGCAGTGTCTGACCTGTAACGGCCTTGGTATAAGCGCAGCTACGGTTCGAGCGACGTTCGCGGATGACCCCGGTTTTCTTGATTGCGCATGAATAAGCCCAGCAACACGTTCGACATCGCCATCGAGCCGTCGTTCGACTTTCTGTCTCCGGAATATGCAGAGCTGTTCGATCGTTCGGCTGCCACTGCCTTCCAGCATCCGGTCTGGTTGCATAGCCTCTACACCAGGCTCGCGCCTGGAACGGGTGCAGCGGCTCTGGTCGTCGTGGTGCGCTACCGCGACACCGGCACCCTTGCGATGGTGCTGCCGCTACTTCGGATCCGGCGCGGTCCGATACGAACCGTCGAGTTCGCCGACTTGCGCGTTTCCGACTATCTGGCACCGGTTTGCAGCCCGGCCGTGTTCTCGCAATTGCTCGACGATGCGGCTGCATGCATGCAGATTCGGCGCCTTGTCCACCCCTTCGATCTGCTCAGAATGGCCAAGCTGCCCGACGGACGGCTTCCGATCGAGAACCTGCTGGCCACGTCCCGCCGCGTTTCGATGAACACCAATGCCTACGCCACGGTTCTGGTCGCCCCGTACGAGCAATGGCGGGCCAGCGCGATGGATCGCTCCTACCAGAAGGAGCTCGCCAAGAAATATCGCCAGCTGCAGAAGAAGGGCGCGCTGAGCTTCTCATGCTGCAGCGACAGCGCCGCCGTGCTCGAGACGATGGAGGTGATGAGGAAGTTTCGCGGCCCGCGCTTTCACGCACAGGGCGACGGAGACCTGCTGCAGCGCCCCGAATATTACGGCTTCTATTCCGACGTTGCCCTTCGGGGCCTCGGCTCCTTCGTCCGCCTCTATGCCATGAAGATGAACGGCGAAGTGATCGCCGCCGTGCTCGGATTGTGTCACCGCGGCAGCTTCCTGGTCATCATGAGCGCCTTCGACATCGCCGGCTACAAGAGCCAGTCCATCGGCGCGCTGATGTTCGAACAAGTGGCGCGGGATTGTATCGAGCGCGGAGATCAGATGCTCGACTTCACCATCGGCGACGAGCCATACAAGAAATCGTTCGGCGCCCAGCCTTCACCGATGTGGGAGGTCACGCAGGTCGGCAGCGCCGTAGGCGCAATCGCTCTCTTCGCGCTGAAGCAGGCGCCCTGGCTCAAGCTGGCGGCCAAGCGGCTATCGGATCTGAAGGTTCAGCCCGCGCACACTGCGACGCCCTCGCGCTGACCGGCGAAGGTCGCAGAGTTCAAGCGCGCAGCGCGCCGCGGACACGCCCAAGCCAGCCCGGATGCATCTGATCGACGCGGTGTGCAAGACTGCGCCGCAGGAAGTGCAACCGTCGCCGCACGTCCCAGCCGATATCGTTGCGCGAGGTCAGCGCCTGGCGGAAGCGTGCCATCTTCAGCGACTGCTGATCCGCCGCGATCTTGTCGCGATCGGCATAGAATTGCGAGATCTTCTCCAGGCCCATGCCTGCAGTCATGAGCCATCGCGGCACATATTCGGTGCAGAGACGGTCGACGTCCACGAGCAGGCGGGCGACGCCCGTTCCGGCCGCGGGACAATTGGTCTGGAACGCATCGCCGATGAGCACGATTCCGGGCCGGAGATGCCCCTCGACGACGGTCAGATCCATCACCCAGTTCTGGACGCGATCGGTCACACGGAAATCGCCGAGGTAGCTCCGCAATCCCGGCAGCAGGCGCAAGACTGTCGCCTCCGGCTCGCGGCGCAACTCGCGCATAACAGGATCGGTCGGATCGCGGAACATGAAGAGATTGGCACGCATTCCGGCGTGGACGGGAAACAGGCTGAGATAGTCGATGCCATCGGCGGTGCGTTCGCCGTAACAGGTCAGCGCCTCGAAATCGAACGGGGTGCCATCCTTGCGCGCGATCGTGAAACCGAACGACACCGAATGGCGCTCGGCCAGCACGCGCCGCCTGATGCCGAGCTTGTAGCCCAGGCCTGCTGCCATGCCGGTGGCCAGAACGACGAGGCGCGTCGTCACGCGCCGTCCGGAGGCGAGCTCGAGATGCTGGACATCGCCGCTGCTGCCAATCGCTGTGACCTCGTCGACGATCAGGTTGGAAGGATCCGGAAGCTGGCGACGCGCCATTGCGACGAGATCGGCATAGGCAAATCCGTAAGCCTTGCCGACGCTGACATCGACCACCTTGCCCTCACGGATGTTGAGCACTTGATCATATCGGCACGCGACATCTTCGAGCGCATCGAGAAAGCCGAGCTTGCCGAACAGCTCCAGCTGATGGCCGCCGATCTTCTCGACCCGAAACTCATCCGGATGGACTGCCCGCTTGTCGATCAGAGCGACGCGACGCCCTGCCCGCGCCAGCACGGCCGCCGCAAGCGATCCCGCAAGGCCGCCACCGACGATGGCGACGTCCGAGTCGATGGTTGCGGTCTCGTCCCCGTCGACCGGCTCGGTCACGGTTCTCGTCATGGCTCCGGCTCCCACGGTTAACAGCGTCTGCAGTGCAATTCTCTCGCCTGATGTCGCATCGCAGGGCCGGGTGCGAACATTTCCTGAGATTGAGGTTAATGACCGCAGGTGCCCAGTTCGCCGACTCGCCGCGGCACGCGTCTTGCTGTCCCGAATCCATTCTGCACGCGAGCCCCAAATCTCGCCTTCTCAGTCGTCGATGCGGCGTTGTGCCGTCCATCGCGCGAGTTGGAACGTGCAGATGTTGGACAATGGAGACAGCGATGTTCCAGAACGAAGCAACCCGTATCACCGCGATCGCCGAAATCCTCCAACTCGTCCATTAACACTCGCGATTGCTCGACATGCTAGGTTCTCGCCGGTATCGGAACATGTCTTGTCAGGGGAGCGCGGCTCCCTTAACCCTTCCATGATCGCATCCATTCTCCAGTTCATGCGGCGCGACGTCACGCGCGGCGTCGCCGGGACCATCCTGCTCAAGGTCGGCAGCGGCGTGCTCGCGTTCGCGTTGTTCTCGCTGGCGGCGCGGACGATGTCGCCTGACGGCTTCGGCATCTTTGCGACCTGGCTGTCGGTCGCGCAGATCGCAGCCGTCGTGGGACTGGTCGGCCAGGAATCCCTGCTGGTGCGATTCCTGAACGAATACCAGGTCGGCGAAAGGCCGGACCTTACCAAGGGCGTGCTGCAATCGAGCTTGAAGATCGCCTCGGTCGCAATGCTGATCGTGATCGGCGGGATCGCGATCGTCGCGAGCATGAGAGGCGACTGGTGGCTGCTGATCCTTGCGGTGTCGGCCTACACGGCCGTCAATGCCGGATTGATGCTCGGCAGCCAGGTCGCGCGCTCGCTGGTCAGCATTCTCATGGGCGAAGGAAACCGCGAGTTCCTTTGGCGGGCCCTCGTCGTCGCGTTCCTGCTCGTCATGCTGCTCGCCCATCGCCAACTCGATCCGGCCGAGCTGTTCGCGGCGATGACGGTCGCCATGTCGGTTGGCCTTGTTGCGCAGATCGTATCCGTCGCGCGCGTGCTGCCGGATCTGCGCAGTACGCCGGCGCGCTCGGAGACGTCACGCTGGCGCTCGAGTGCCCTGCACTTCTGGCTCGCATCGATCCTCGAAGTCGCCAATCAGTATCTCGACGTCATTCTGGTCTACTGGATGCTGGATCCGACGACCGCGGGAATCTACTTTGCCGCCTCGCGCCTCGCCAACATTTTCGCCATGGTGTCCGCGGCGCTTTACACGTTCGGTGCGCGCCGGCTCCCGTCGCTGTATTTCAGCAAGAACCACGGGGAGTTCGAGCGGACCTCGCGCTTGATGGCGGAAGTGACTGGGCTCTGCGTCGTCGCCGGTCTCGCCACGATCTGGATCGGCGGCCCCTATCTCCTCAACCTGTTCGGACCTCATTTCGCCGAACAGCATTCGGTCCTGATCGTGCTCGCAATCGGAACCGCCATCCAGGCGGCGGGTGGCCCGTCTGCTGCGATCCTGCAGCTGACCGGTCATGAACGAATCTATGTGCCGGTGGTCGCTGCCAACGTCGGGCTGCGGCTCGTCGGATTTCTCGTCCTGGTCCCCTTCCTCGGCGTGCTTGGCGCGGCGATCTCGACGACCGTGTCGCTCGCGCTCGCGACCATCGCCCTGAACGTCCTCTGCCGCCGGCGCAGCGGGGTGGATCCTTCCGTTCTGGTGCTCTTGCGCTTCCCAGCATCGAGGCGCGGCAATTACGCCGTTCGCAGCGCGGACTCGCGTGACTAGGTGTCAGCACGCGCCGCCGGGGTGAACGCGCAGGACCGATTGGTTAACGCGCCAGCCGGGAACCAGCGGAAATGCTGCGCGAACCACGGCGTCGCAATGAGGTCGCATTAACTCCGTTTGTTGCTAGCCGGTGTCCGCGGGATGCCCGCATGATAGGTACGGAGTTAAGAAGGTGAAGATTTCGTTGCTTTAGCGGGTCGGGATCCGTGCTCCATTATCAGCCGAACAAGGACTTGGGCGAGACGAGCGCGACGGCACCTGCGCGGCCGAACGGCAATGGGCGAAAACTCCACGTGCTTCTTGCGCAAACCCAGGCCGAGAACGCCGGTGCACAGGAGATCTCCCGGCTGCTCGGCGCCGGGCTGACCGCGCGCGGTTACCGGGTCACCAACCTGTTCTTCTTCCGCAAATCGGACTCCTTTGACGAGCCGCCGGCGACGCTCTACTGCGCGCCGAGCCGGCCGGGCAATCCGCTGGCGCTGCTGCGGATGCTGTGGACGCTCGGCCGCCACATCAGAACCACCAGGCCCGACGCCGTCTTGACCTTCCAGCATTTCGGCAACGTCATCGGCGCCGGCGTTACGCGCCTCGTCAGCCGTGCACCCGTCGTCGCCAATCAGGTTTCATCCGCGCTGGCGATGAGCTGGCCGGTCCGCACCGCCGACATCGCCATGGGCAGCCTCGGCTTCTTCGACTGCATCACGCTCAATTCGCAGGACATGGAGCGCGAATATTCGCGCTACCCCGCCGCCTACCGGTCGCGCATGGTGCATGTGCCGCACGGCTTCGACGACAAGGCGCTCACCCTGTCGAAAGAGGCGGCACGAGGTCAATTCAACCTGCCGCCGGACCGCGTCCTGCTCGGCTGCGCGGCACGGCTGCATCCGCACAAGCGGCTCGATCTGGCGATAGGCCTGCTGCCGGATCAACCGTCCTGGCATCTTGCGCTGGCGGGCCAAGGAGCCGATGAGGCCCGGCTGAGGCAGCTCGCGAACGACTTGAACGTCTCGGACCGCCTGCATTTGCTTGGAGAGATCCCTCCCGGCCGGATGGCGGATTTTCTCGCTTGCCTCGACGTGTTCGTCTTTCCGACCCAGGCCGAAACCTTCGGTCTGGCCGCGGTCGAGGCCGCCAACGCCGGTGTTCCCTCCGTCGTGACCGATCTTCCCGTCCTGCGCGAAGTGTTGTCCTACGAAGGCAGACCGACGGCACTCTTCGTCGATGCCTCCGATCATGCGAAGCTCTCCGCGGCGGTCTCCAGGCTGGTAACCGACGAGCAATTACGTGACGAGCTGCGACAAAACGCCAAAGGCCTGCGGCTGCGCTATTCGGTAGATGCCATGGTCGAGGAATACGTCCGAATTCTCGACCGGGTCGTTTGACCTGATAGGTCGGAACAGATTGGCTCGACATGATCATCGAGTTTCGCTGTGAACGTGACTACGCGCGGCGCTGGATGGACCGCAGGACGCTGTCGGTCGACGGCCGGGACGTGCCGGTGCAAGTTGCATGGACGGCAACGGCGGAGCCGCGGCCGGCAGGTCTCGATGCGCTGTTCGAGCTCGAACGCATCGTGTTGCACAAGGGCAAGCACAGCGGCGCCGACAGGCTGACGATCAGCTCCGAACCAGCACGGGCTAGCATCGGCACCGCCGACGTAATCGTCGATTTCACGAATGCCCCGCGCGATCCGGCGAGCCCGGCCCGGCTGTATCTGCGGCCGCTGTTCAACGGCGTCGCAGGCGAAAATGCCGCGCTCGCCGCCATCCTCGCTGGCGATCTGCCCGTGATCGAGATCGTCAACGAGATCGACGGTTCGGTCCTCGACCGCGGCCATCCGTCCGGTGAGATTGCTGCGGGCCTCAGTGGTGCGCTCGAAACGGTCATAGCGCGGACCCTGACCATGCTGGCGGCGATCCTGTCGGGAAGGCCTCGCATCGTGCCGCACCTGCCGCGCCCCGCTTCAACTGTCCCGCGCCGCGGACCCGTTGGCTACGTGGCGCGCGGCCTTGCCGTATCGATCGCCAAGGAGATCTATCGCCTCTGCTGCTATGCCCCGCATTGGCATGTCGGATGGCGCTTCAACGACGGCCCGGGCGTCTGGCAGACCGGAGACCTGTCAGGTCCAAGCTGGAACGTTCTGGGAGATCCTGGAAACCACTTCTACGCCGATCCCTTTCCCGTCACGTGGCAGGGACGGACCTTCGCCTTCTTCGAGGATCTCGATCACCGTGTCGGAAAAGGTATCATTTCCGCGATCGGGTTCAACGACGCGGGGCCGATCGGCGAGGTGATGCCGGTGCTGGAGGAGCCCTGTCACCTCTCCTATCCGTTCCTGATCGAGGACGATGGCGAGCTGTGGATGATCCCGGAGAGCTCGACCCGCGGGGACGTCGCCCTCTACAACTGCACTCGGTTTCCGGACAAATGGGAGCGATACGCAACGCTCCTTTCTGGCCTCGAGCTGGCCGACGTCACGATCACGCGCCACAACGGCCTGTATTATCTGTTTGGCGCCTGGCGCGACGGAGCCGGCGGCTATTCGGATTCGCTGGCGATCTATTACGCCGATCGCCTCCTGGGGCCCTGGTTGCCCCACGCCAGCAATCCAGTCTTGATCGACCGCGCCAGCACGCGGCCGGCAGGAAACTTCGTCACGCTCAATGACAGACTGTGGCGGCCGGTCCAGGATTGCACCGACGGATACGGCGCAGCGCTTGCCCTGGCGGAAGTGGTCGAGCTGTCGCCGACGGCATTCAAGCAGGTCGTCCGCCACACTCTGAAACCCGGACCGGCATGGCCGGGCAGGAAGCTGCATACTTTGAACCGCTGCGGACGGCTCGAGCTCGTCGACGGATCGCGCGTCCAGCCCAAGACCAGTCTCTTCGCGAGCGCAAGTCCGTCGGGCGTATCACCTGCGCGAACCAATCCCTCCACCGCGCGCTAAGGGCGATGCAACTGGGATGAACGTCAGCGCGCTTTAGCAATCAGCACGGGACCCGCGCGGGGCGGCGGCGCTCGAACCGCCGCCCCGTCAGATCTCCTGCTTTTTGAGGCGCCCCAGCAACGGGCGATGCCTTACTGTGAGCGATCCGAGGTCCAGCCCTTGTACTCGGCGACGTTGTCCCTGGTCACGAGCTTGGACGGCAGCAGCTCGACGGTCGAAGCCGGCTTCTGGCCGTTGAGAATGCCGACGCCGACCTGCACGGCGCGCCGCGCCATGAAGAACGGATCCTGCGACGCGGACGCCTGAATCTGCGGCGACTGCGGATCTTTCAGCGCGGCCTCGATATCGGGCGCGCCGTCGACGGCGGTGATGATCATGCCGGTTCGGTTCTGCTGGCGCGCCGCAAGGTCGGTGCCGATCGCCTGCGGATCGTTGATGGCGAAGATGGCGTCGATCTTGGGGAAGCGGGTCAGATAACCCTGCGCGACGGTGAGGCCGCCCTCGCGCGAGCCCTTGCCGTCCTGGTCGCTGGACAACACCTTGATGCCGGGATTCTTCGCGAACACGTTCTTGCAGCCGACCACACGGTCGATCACGGCGGAGACCTGCGGCCCGTTCTCGATGATGACGTCGCCCTTGCCGCCCAATTTGTCGACGATGTACTGGCAGGAGATCTCGCCGGCCTGCACGTTGTTCGTGGTCACGGTGGCATCGGCGCCCTCGGCGGCAGTGTCAACTGCGACGACGACGATGCCTGCAGCTTGGGCCTTCTTGATGGCCGGCCCGATCGCCTTGGGGTCGCCGGGATTGAGCAGGATCAGGTCGACGCCGGCGGCGATGAAATTGTCGATCTGGGTGACCTGCTTGCCGAGGTCGTATTCGAAGCCGACGGTCGTGATCTTCACGTTGGGATTGGTCTTCTTGGCCTCGAACTCGGCGCCCTTCGACAGCGCGACGAAGAACGGGTTGCCCATCGATCCCAGCGAGACGCCGATCGACTTGAGCTCCTTGGCGAAGGATGGTGCGGTGGTCAGGGCAAGCGCCATGGCGGCGCCGGCGAGCATGATCGTCTTCAACATGGACTTCCTCCCTGGTCTGTCTTCGTCCCCGGCGCGGCAGACCAGTTGCCGCATCGGAATCTCGTCTCAAGCCATGCGCACGCCGCTGCGCGCCAGGCCTCTCACGTTCTCGCGGAGCCTTGCAGCCGGTAGCGGTCCAGCGCCACGGCACCGATGATCACCAGGCCCTTGATCACATATTGCCAGATGTCGGAGACACCGATCAGGATGAGCCCGTTCGAGAGCACGGCGATGATGAGCGCACCCACCAGCGTGCCCCAGATCGAGCCGATGCCGCCGACGAACGAGGTGCCGCCGAGGATCACCGCAGTAATCGCGTCGAGCTCATAGGACTGACCGAGCTGGAGGCCGTTGGCCGCATAGAGCCGCGCCGCCTGCATGGCACCGCCGAGCCCGGCGAAAAGTCCGGAGATGCCGTAGACGAAGATCAGGACGGCCCAGACCTTGATGCCGGCCAGCCGTGCTGCGCTCTCGTTTCCGCCCACGGCATAGATATGCACGCCGAGCACGGTTCGGCGCAGCACCAGCCAAGAGACGAGAATGACGAGCAATGCGATCACCGAGAGCCACGGGATCGACGCGACACCGGGAATGAGCGTCAGCGAGCCGTTGCCGATGAAGGCATAGGGAATGGAGGGATTGAACACGGTGGTGTCGGCCCCGAGCAGCCGCGCCAAGCCGCGCACCGCGGTGAGCGAGCCGAGCGTGACGATGAAGGGCGGCAGGCGAAGCAGCGCAATCAGCGCGCCGTTGACGATGCCAAAGACGAGGCCGGTGAGCAGTGCCGCCGGCAGCCACAGCATCCCGAGCTCCGGCATCTTGGAGAGCGTCAAACCCGCCATCGCGGAGGCGGCCAGGATCGAGCCGACCGACAGGTCGATGCCGCCGGTGAGGATGACGAAGGTCATGCCGGCGGCGAGCACGGTGTTCACAGCAGCCTGCTGCAATACGATGCCGAGATTTTGTCCGGTGAAGAAGCGGCCTTCCGACAGCACGTTGAATCCGATGCAGAGGATCAGCAGCACCGGCAACATGCCGAGCGCGCTGATCAGCATCCTCATCCGCTGGCGTCTTGTTTCCGCAGCAGCGCCGTTGGTCGTCGTCGATGCCGGCTTTGCCTCCACAGCACCATTGTCAGGCATCGAGATGCTCCATCCCCGTGGCAAGCCCCATGATGTCTTCCTGCGCCAGCGGCGAATGCGGACCGCGGCTGACCTCGCCGGCAATGTGCCCGGCACGCATCACGATGACGCGGTCGCAGATGCCGATGATCTCGGGCAGATCGGACGAGATGACGAGGATCGCGGTGCCGGCCTTGGCGAGGTTGTCGATGATCGAATAGATTTCCGACTTGGCACCGACATCGACGCCGCGCGTCGGCTCGTCGAGAATCAGGACCTTCGGCGCGATGGCGAGCAGCCGCGACAGCAGCACCTTCTGCTGGTTGCCGCCTGACAGGCCGCCGGCGGGAACGCCGGCATTGGCGGCGCGGATGCTGAGGCCTGCAAAGGCGCGGTCGGCGCGCTCGCGTGCCTTGTCGCGGTCCAGAAACCAGCCAAGCTTCGCATCGCGGCCGAGCACGGCCAAGTTGATGTTGTCCAGGCACGACATGTCGAGAAACAGGCCGAGCGCCTTCCTGTCTTCCGTCAGATAGGCGATGCCGGCCTCGAGCGCCTCGCCCGGCGTGCGGATCTCGACCGGACGTCCCTCCAGCTCGAGCCGGCCGGAGGTTTTCGGCGACGCACCGATGATGAGATGCGCAAGCTCGGTGCGACCGGCGCCGATCAGGCCGGCAAGGCCGACTACCTCGCCCGCATGCACGGTGAGCGAGCAGCCCTTGACGCGCCCGCCATCGGCCATGTCGATCGCCGCGAGCACGGGATGCCCCCGCCCCGCCTCCGGATCATGGTCCTTCTTGTAGAACGAGGAGACGTCGCGGCCGACCATCAGCCGAACGATTGTGTCGGCGCGGATCTCGGGCTTGTCGAGCGAACCCACCAGGCGGCCGTCGCGTAGCACGGTGACGCGATCGCCGAGCGCATAGACCTCGTCCATGCGATGCGAGATGTAGATGATGGCAAGCCCTTCAGCGCGAAGCTGGCGGATCAGCGCGAACAGCCGCTCGCTTTCGGCGGCCGACAGCGAGGTCGTCGGCTCGTCCATGATGAGGATTTTCGATCTGACGTGCAGCGCACGGGCGATCTCGACCAGCTGCCGCTGCCCCATGGACAGATGCGCCACCAGCGTCGAGGGCAGGAAGTCCGCGCCCAGGCGCTTCAGGATCGGGCGGACGCCCTCGCGCATGGCGCCGCGCGCCAGCAAGCCCGATTGCGATATCTCCCGTCCCAGATAGATGTTCTCGGCAACGCTGAGATTGGGAGCGAGCGACAGTTCCTGGTAGATGATGGAGATACCCGCCGCGCGGCCGCCGAGCGGACCTTCGATCCGCACCGTCCTGCCCTCGATGCGGATCTCGCCGCCCGGATCAGGCCGGTAGGCGCCGGACAGGATCTTCATCAGCGTCGACTTGCCGGCGCCGTTCTCACCCATCAGGGCGTGAATTTCGCCGGGATAGACGGTGAGATCGACGGCCCGCAGCGCCTTGATGCCGAAGAAGGTCTTCGACACCCCGCGCATCTCGAGGATCGGATCGTTCATCGTGCCTCCCGGCGCACAATGCGTTTCCCCACCCGCGTCTCGTTTCTCGGCAACGCGGTTTGGTCATTAAACAAAAGCGGGTGACGCAGGGCAATACCGAAGGCGCGTATACCGAAGTATGCAAACCAGATTGGGCCAGCTAGTGGCGCGGCCGATACAGTTCACGCCAGGCGGGAAGCCGCTCGGCGTAGGCATCAACCAGTGCAACGTCGGGCTCGAATGCTTCGATGCGTTGTGGACGTGTGCACACCGCTTCGATTGCCTCACCGCTGACAGCAAGCCGCCCCAATCTCGCCGCACCGAACGCAGCGCCGGTTTCACCTCCAGCAAAGCGATGGATCGGAATGTTCAGCACGTTCGCCAGCACCGAGAGCCAGAAGGCAGAGCGTGAACCGCCGCCAATCACGTCGGCTTCCGCAATCCAGGTGCCGGCATCCGCGAGCGCATCGCGGCAATCGGCAAGCGCGAAGGCAACGCCTTCGAGCACAGCCTGCACGATCGCCGCGCGATCGGTGCCATGGCTCAGGCCATCCAGCATGCCGCGCACGACGGGGTCGTCGTGCGGCGTCCGCTCGCCGGCGAGATAAGGCAGGAAGCTCACCGGCGACGGCGCCTGCGGTCGTGCTCCAAGCGGCGCCAGCAGCTCGGCCTCGGTGGCGACGAACAGGCGCGCGAGCCAGGCGAGGCAGGAAGCGGCCGAGAGGATCGCGCCGGCCTGAATCCACATGCCCGGAATGGCGTGGCAGAACGTGTGCACGACGCGGTCGGGATTGGCGGCGATCCGGTCAGTCGGGGCCATGAGGGCACCCGAGGTTCCCAGCGACACGAAGGAGGCCCCCGGCCGGATTGCGCCGATGCCGACGGCGCCCGCGGGATTGTCGCCGGCCCCACCCGCGATCACCGGCCGCCTGACCATGCCCCAGCGCCGCGCGAGCTCGCTGCGCAGCGTGGTTGCGGGCGCGCATCCCTCGACCAGACGCGGCATGTGCTCGCGCGACAAGCCGCTCGCTGCCAGCGCTGCGTCCGACCAGTCGCGGCGCGCGACGTCGAGCCACAGGGATCCCGAGGCATCCGAGACGTCCTCGACGGCCTCGCCCGACAGCACCAGTCGCAGATAGGCCTTTGGCAGAAGGACGAGTTTCGTCGCCGCGAAGATCTCGGGCTCGTGCGCGGCGATCCAGAGCAGTTTTGGCGCGGTGAAGCCCGGCATCGCCTTGTTGCCCGTCACCTCGCGCAAGGCGGGCCAGCGCTGCTCCAGAACACGACACTCGGCGGCGGAGCGTCCGTCGTTCCAGAGGATGCAGGGACGCAGCGGCCTCAAGCTCGCATCGAGCAGCGTTGCGCCATGCATCTGGCCGGACAGCCCGATGCCCTCGACCGCTGCCAACGCATCGGCGTGCGATGCCTTAAGAGCATCCAGCGTGGCGAAGGTCGCATCGATCCACTGCGCAGGATCCTGCTCGGAATAGCCCGATTGCGGCGAGACGGTCGCGAGCGACCGGCTCTCGCTTGCGATCACGCGCTGGGCATCATCGACGAGAACCGTCTTGACCGCCGACGTGCCGAGATCGATGCCGAGATACATGCTGCTTCCGCTCACTTCGCCGCGTCGATCCAGATCCCCGGCTCCGAATGCTCCCGGATGTAGCTGACGAGGAAGTCGGAGAACACCCTGATCTTCGCGGGCAGCCTGACGCGGTTCTGATAGGCGATGTTCATGGTGAGCAACGGCAGCTGCCAATCCCTCAGGACAGGCACCAGCCGCCCAGCCGCGATATCGCCCTGCACGATATAGAGGGGCTGGATCAGAATGCCGAGCCCCGCGCGCGCCGCGCCACAGATGATCTGGCCGTCATTGCTGTCGAGCGTCGGCGCGATCCGGATCGTCTGTGTCGTGCTGCCCTGGCTCAGCCGCAGCGAATAAGGATCATTGGCGAGGTTGTAGATCAGCATGTTGTGACGGGCGAGATCGGCCGGATGCTCGGGCCGGCCATGCTTCTCGAGGTAGGAGGGAGCGGCCGCGAGCACGCGGTGCATTTGCCCGATGCGGCGAACGACGATGTTTGAATCCGGCTCGTGCTCGCGCGTGCGGATCGCGACGTCGATGCCGGCCTCGATGAAGTCGAGATAGCGATTTGCGCTGATGATCTGCACGCTGAGATCAGGGTAGAGCGCGCGGAAGGCGGGCAGCATCGGCGCGAGGTAGATCATCGCGAAGGACAGCGAGCTTGTCACGCGCAGCATGCCCTTCGGCGACAGCGCGCGGTCGGAAACGGCGTCCTCGGCCTCGGCGAGCTCGTTCAGAAGCGTGCTGCACCGCTGCAGCAGTTCCTGTCCCGCTTCGGTCAGCCATTGCCGGCGCGTGTTGCGCTCGATTAGCCGGACCGCCAGCCGCTCCTCCAGCGCACTGAGATGGCGGCTCGCAGCGGCGTTCGACATCCGCAGGATTTCGGCGGCCTTGGAAAGGCTGCCGAGCTCAGCGGTTTTGGAGAAGACCTCGAGTTGAAGCAGCCGGTCCATTTTTGCGAAACGAGGAAAAGAGACTTACAAATTTTGACCTTTATTTCCGTTTTCTGCAAGGCAAAATGGCGCCAACAAAGCACCGTTGCAGGCGAGGAAATCAGGAAATGTCGGGCCCGATCAGGCACATCGTGATGTGGCGGCTGCGCGGGGAGACGCCCGCGGAGCGCTCGGCCGCCCGGCTCAAGGTCAAGACCCTGTTCGAGGACCTCAAGGGCCGGATCGAGGGCCTCACCCATATCGAAGTCGGCATGGACGTCAGCGCGGTCGATTACGCCTGCGACGTGGTGCTGTTCTCCGAATTCACTGACCAGGCGGCGCTCGCCGCCTATGCCAACCACCCCGAGCATCTGCGTGTGCGCGAGGCGCTGGGCGACTTGCGGATCGGGCGCTTCCAGGTCGATTATCCCATCAAAGAGACCGGCGCATGATCGGTTCGTTCACCTTCGAAAACCTGCCCTGCCGCGTCGTGTTCGGCAGCGGAACGTTGGCGAGCGCCAGGGCCGAAGTCGAGCGGCTTGGCGGCAAGCGCGCGCTGGTGCTGACGACGCCGCAGCAGCAGGCACAAGGCAAGAGCTTGGGAGCCGCGCTCGGCCCGCTCTATGCCGGCATCTTTTCCGGCGCCACCATGCACACGCCGGTAGAGGTCACGGACCGCGCGCTCGCGGCGATGAAGGCATGCGAGGCCGATTGCGTCGTCTCGCTCGGCGGCGGCTCGACCACCGGGCTCGGCAAGGCTTTGGCCTTGCGCACCGGCGTCAACCAGCTCTGCATTCCCACCACCTATGCCGGCTCGGAGATGACGCCGATCGTCGGCCAGACCGAAAACGGGCTGAAGACCACGGTGCGCGATGCGGCCGTGCTGCCGGAGACCGTGATCTACGACGTCGACCTGACGCTGACGCTGCCAGCGAGGCTCGCCGCGACCTCCGGCATCAACGCGATCGCGCATGCGGTCGAGGCGCTGTACGCGCGCGACGCCAACCCTGTCACCTCGCTGATGGCCGAAGAAGGCATCCGCGCGCTGGCGCGCGCTTTGCCCGCCATTGCCGCCAAGAGCGACGATCGCGAGGCCCGCACCGAGGCGCTCTATGGCGCCTGGCTGTGCGGTGTCTGCCTGGGCACTGTCGGCATGGCGCTGCATCACAAGCTCTGCCATACGCTCGGCGGCACCTTCGACCTGCCGCACGCCGAAACCCACACCATCGTGCTGCCGCATGCGCTGGCCTACAACGCGCCGGCCGTGCCCGACGCGATGGCGCGGATCGCGCGCGCGATCGGCGCGACCGACGCATCGCAGGGACTTTTCGATCTTGCGAAGCGACTGGGTGCGAAGGTCGCGCTGCGTGATGTCGGCATGCCCGAGAGCGGCATCGACAAGGCGGCCGATCTCGCCGTCACCAACGCCTATTGGAACCCGCGCCCGCTCGAGCGTGGCGCCATTCGCGACTTGATTGCACGCGCCTTCGCCGGCGAGCCGCCAAGCGCCATCAAAGCAGCGGCGTGAGGCGATGCGGCGCACCCTGATCAGATCCGCCACCGTCATCAGCATGGATGACGCGATCGGCGATCTCTCGACCGGCGATGTGCTGGTCGAGGGCAGCCGGATCGCCGACGTGCGTCCGTCGATCGACGCTACGGCCGACACCGAGATCGTCGACGGCACGGGCCGCCTCGTCATTCCCGGCCTGATCAACGCACATATGCACACTTGGCAGACCGGCTTGCGCGGCTTTGCAGCGAACTGGACGCTGCTGGAATATTTCCGCCGCATGCATGCGGGCCTCGCCACCGTGTTCCGGCCCGACGACATCTACATCGCAACCCTTGTCGGCGCGCTGAACCAGATCAATCACGGCGTCACCACGCTGGTCGACTGGTGCCACAACAACCCGACGCCGGACCATACCGACGCCGCCCTGCGCGGCCTGATCGAAAGCGGCATCCGCGCCGCGTTCTTCCACGGCTCACCGAAGCCCGAACCGAAGCCGGGCGAGCCGCATTTCTCGGAAGTGCCGCATCCTCGCCGCGAGGTCGAGCGGCTGCTGGCGGGCCCTCTCGGCGACCGCGACGGACTCGTCACGCTGGGCCTCGCCATTCTCGGTCCGCATTATTCGACGCTCGACGTCGCCATGCACGATTTCCGCCTGGCGCGGGAGCTGAACCTGATCGCATCGATGCATCAGGGCGGCGGTCCGGCCAAAACGCCGGGCGGCTGGGACAGGCTGATCGAGGCCGGCTTGGTCGGACCCGGCATCAACATCGTCCACGGCAATGATCTGCCTGATGGCCTGCTCGATCGTCTCGTCGATCTCGGTGTTTCCTTCTCCGTCACGCCCGAGAACGAGATGATCCAGGGCCACGGCTTTCCGATCACCGGCCGCCTGCTGAAGCGCGGCGTGCGGCCGACGATCGGCATTGATCTCGAATCCGTGCTGGCCGGCGATCTCCTCTCCGCGGCGCGCGTTGCGCTGTCGATGCAGCGGGCGCTCGACAATGCGGAATCGCGCAAGACCGGCGGCACGATTCCGGCGACGACCACGATTCCGGTGCGGGAAGCGCTGCGTTGGATCACGGTGGAAGGCGCCCGCATGCTCGGACGCGAGCACCAGATCGGCTCGCTGACGCCGGGCAAGCTCGCCGACCTCGTCATTATCAACGCCTCCGACCTCAATCTCCATCCGGTGCACGATCCCGTCGCGACCGTCGTAATGCAGACGAGCCTCGCCAACATCGGGGCCGTCATGATCGGCGGCGTTTGGCAGAAGAGGAACGGCCGGCTGCAGGTCGAGGGACTGGAGACGAAGAAGGAGCTGCTGGCGCAATCCGGCCGGCGGCTGGTGCAGGATATCGAACGACAGGGACGCGCCGCCTGAAGGCGCCAATGGACCAGAACAATGGCTGACGCTCTGAAACAAGTTGCTTTCATCGGGATCGGCAAGATGGGCTTGCCGATGTCGGTGCTCGTCGCGAAAGCCGGCTACACCGTCACCGCGTTCGATCAGAGCGCGGCGAGGATCAGCGAGGCTCGCGCGCAGGGCATTGGGAGTGCCGCCTCGCCGGCAGAGGCCGTGAGCGGCAAGGCTGCAGTGATCACGTCCCTGCCCGACGACGCCGCTTTGCGCGGCGCATTGCTCGGCTCCGCCGGCCTGATCGCCGCGATGGCGCCCGGTGCCGTCTTGATCGAAACCAGCACCGTGAGTGTCGAAGCCTCGGCTGAGGTTGCGGCCGCCGCGCAGGCACGCGGCATTTCCTATCTGCGCTCGCCGGTCTCCGGCAATGCCAGCATCGTGCACACGGGCGCGCTGACCTGCTTCGTCTCGGGGCCGAAAGACGCCTTCGACGGCGTAAAGCAGCTGTTCACAGCTTTCACCCGCGCTCAGACCTATCTCGGCCCTGCCGAGGAAGCGCGCTACGCAAAACTCTCGGTCAATCTGATGATCGCGGTGTCGGCCGCGATGATGGCCGAGAGCCTGGCGCTGGCGCGCAAGGGCGGCATCGCCTGGCAGGACATCTTGAAGGTGCTCGACGATAGCGCGGTTGCCTCCCCCATGGTGAAGTACAAGACCGCGCCGCTGCGGACGCGCGATTTCGAGTCCACCTTCTCCTGCAAGCAGATGGCCAAGGATCTCGACCTGATCCTGGGCGCCGGCCACGCCGTCGGCGTGCCGCTGCAGCTTGCCGCGCAAGTGCGCGAGACCTATGGCGCGCTGGTCGCGCAAGGCGACGGCGACACCGACTTCATTGCGACCGTCAAGCATCTCGAACGACTGTCCGGCCTCGGCGAACCAAAACTCTGATCGCGGAGATACACATGCGTAACTTCAACGAAAACACGATCACGGATGCGGTGCTGGAGCGGATCGCGGGCGCGACCGATCCGCGCATCAAGCAGGTGAGCGAAGCGCTGGTGCGGCATCTTCACGCCTTCGTCCGCGAGGTGCGGCCGACCCAGAAGGAGTGGGAATACGGCATCGACTTCCTGACCCGCACCGGGCATATGTGCACCGACAAGCGCCAGGAGTTCATCCTGCTGTCGGACACGCTCGGCGTCTCCATGCTGGTCGATGCCATCAACCATCCGGTGCCCGAAGGCGCGACCGAGACCACGGTGCTCGGGCCATTCTTCGTCCAGGCTGCGCCCGAGAAGGACAGCGGCGCTGACATCTCCGGGCCGATGGATGGCGATCCCATGCTGGTCACCGGCTCGGTCTCGACCGTGGACGGAAAGCCGCTCGCCGGCGCCATCGTGGACGTCTGGCACTCCGACGACGACGGCTATTACGACGTGCAGCAGCTCGACAAGATCGGCGATCTCGCGATGCGCGCCCGCTTCCACACCGATGCCAACGGCCGCTTCCATTTCTGGTCGATCAAGCCGGCCGCCTACCCGATTCCTCATGACGGACCGGTCGGCGAGATGCTGGAGGTGCAGGGACGCCATCCCTGGCGCCCGGCGCACGTGCACTTCATGATCTCAGCGCCAGGTTTCGAGCAGCTGGTGACGCACGTGTTCGTTGCCGGCGACCAATATCTCGACAGCG
Organism: Bradyrhizobium sp. USDA 3397; assembly: GCF_054060965.1. NCBI lineage: Bacteria > Pseudomonadati > Pseudomonadota > Alphaproteobacteria > Hyphomicrobiales > Nitrobacteraceae > Bradyrhizobium > Bradyrhizobium sp. USDA 3397. Next base: position 8,318,234 of record NZ_JBSSDS010000001.1, on the reverse strand, counting down.
ACGTCGTGTTCGGCGTCAAGGACAGCCTGATCCGCAACTTCGTCCGTCATCCGGCCGGCCGTGCGCCGGATGGTCGCATGGTGGAGCGCGACTATTTTCATCTCAACTATGATTTCGGCCTGAAGCAGGTCGCAAGCAACGCAAGAGCCGCTTAAGCTCAACAACGGACCAACAAGAGTCCGTAAAACAGGGACGGGAGCTGAGGATGGGACCGCGGATCAGCACGGGCATTGTGGCCGAGCGCCTTGCCGGCATGATCGGTCCGCGCGCAAGCGTCGCGCGCGGCGTGCTCGATCAGCATGGGCAGAGCGAGTCGCATTATCGGAGCCTGCCGCCCGACATCGTGGTCTTCCCTGAGACCACGCAGGAGGTCGCGGAAATCGTCAAGCTCTGCGCCGGTGCGGGCATGCCGATCGTCCCGTTCGGCGCCGGCACCTCGCTCGAAGGCAATGCGGCGGCGATCGCCGGCGGCGTCTGCTTCGACTTCGCGCGCATGAACAAGGTGCTCGCAGTGCACGACAGCGACATGGACGTCGTGGTGCAGCCCGGCATCACACGCAAGCAACTGAATGCTGAGCTGCGCAATACCGGCCTGTTCTTCCCGATCGATCCCGGCGCCGACGCCTCGATCGGCGGCATGACCTCGACGCGCGCCTCCGGCACGATGGCGGTGCGCTACGGCACCATGAAAGACAACGTCATGGCGCTCGAGGTCGTGCTGGCCGACGGGCGCATCATCCGCACCGCCCGGCGCGCGCGGAAATCGGCGGCGGGCTACGACCTGACGCGCATGTTCGTCGGCGCGGAAGGCACGCTCGGAATCATCACGGAGATCACGCTGAAGGTGCACCCGGTGCCGCAGGCGATCTCGGCCGCGGTCTGCAGCTTCGACACCCTGCACGAGGCCGTCGACACCGCGATCTCCGTGATCCAGTCCGCGATCCCCGTGGCCCGCATCGAGCTGCTCGACGATGTCATGATGCGCGGCATCAATGCCTACGCCAAGCTCGGCTATCGCGAGGCCCCCACGCTGTTCTTCGAATTCCACGGCTCCGAAACCTCCGTCGCCGAGCAGGCCGAAGCCGCGCAGGCGATCGCAGCCGATCATGGCGGCCATGGCTTTGCCTGGGCCAAGGCGCAGGAAGACCGCAGCCGGCTCTGGCATGCCCGCGACAACACGCTCTATGCGGGCCTCGGCCTGCGCCCCGGCGCACGCGCCGTCATCACCGACGTCTGCGTGCCGATCTCGCGTCTCGCCGAATGCCTGACCGAGACGCGTCGTGACGCTGACGAGCATGGCTTCACCGCGCCGATCGTCGGCCATGTCGGCGACGGCAATTTCCACATGCTGATCCTGATCGACGCGACAAAACCGGAGGAGGCCGAAGGCGCCAAGGCGCTGCAGGCCCGCATGGTCGCGCGTGCCATCACCATGGACGGCACCTGCACCGGCGAGCACGGCATCGGGCTCGGCAAGATCGACTATCTCACCGACGAGCTCGGCGATGCCGTGGACGTGATGCGATCGATCAAGGCGGCTCTCGATCCCGACGGATTGATGAACCCCGGAAAGATCTTTGCTGGCAGAGCCAAAACATGAGCAATAAGCCATGAGCGACGCGCTCCCGATCGAGGTCACCTCGCCCACGCCGCTGCTGGAGCTGCGCGGCGTCAGCAAGGAGTTTCCAGGCGTCAAGGCGCTCGACGACGTGTCCTTTGCCGTCTACCCCGGCGAAGTCCATATGCTGCTGGGCGAGAACGGCGCCGGCAAATCGAGCCTGATGAAGGTGCTGTGCGGCGCCTATCGCGCCGACGCGGGCGAGTTCTATTACAACGGCGAGAGGGTCGCGATCTCTTCGACCGCCGATGCGCAGAAGCTCGGCATCGCCGTGATCTTCCAGGAATTCTCGCTGGTCCCCCATCTCGACATCGCCCAGAACATCTTTCTTGGCCGCGAGCCGAAGGGCCGCATTCCCGGCACCATCGACCGTCGCAGGATATTGGCTGACGCAAGGCGCGTGCTCGACACCATCGGCTTCGACATCGATCCCGCCACCACTGTCGACAAGCTCGGCGTCGCGCAGCAGCAGATGGTCGAGATCGCCAAGGCGATCAGCCAGAACGCCCGCATCCTCGTCATGGACGAGCCGACAGCGGCACTGTCCGACCGCGAGACCGAGCTTTTGTTCGCGCTGATTGCGCGGCTGAAGGCCGACGGCGTCTCGATCGTCTATATCTCGCACCGCATGGCCGAGGTGTTCGCGCTCGGCGATCGCATCACCGTGCTGCGCGACGGCCGCCGCATCGACGGAGTCCGGCCCGCCGACGTCACGCCGGACCAGCTGGTCCGCATGATGGTCGGCCGCAACGTCGACATGACCTATCCGCGCCATTTCGCCGACAAGCCCGGCGAGGTGCTGCTCGAGGTCAAGGGCCTCTCCGCGCCCACCGGCATCTCCGACATCAACATCGAGGTGCGCCGCGGCGAGATCGTCGGGCTGTGCGGCCTGGTCGGCTCCGGCCGCAGCGAGGTCGCCCGCGCCATCTTCGGCGCCGATCCCGTGGCCTCGGGCGAGATCATCTTCGACGGCAAGAGCATGTCCGGCGAGCCGGATCTCGCCGCCCGCCGCGGCATCGCGCTGATCCCGGAGAGCCGCAAGAGCGAAGGCCTCGCGCTGCTGCGATCCGTCAGCGACAATCTGGTGGTGTCGGCGCTGAAAAAACTGTTCCCGAGCGGGCTGTTCGACCAACGCTCGGCCCAGCGTACCGCCGACGGCCTGATCCGGCAGCTCCGCATCGCGACGCCGAGCGCACGCCAGACCGTCGGCCTGCTCTCCGGCGGCAACCAGCAGAAGGTCGTGATCGGCAAATGGCTCGCCGCCGGCTCGAAGCTCTTCATCTTCGACGAGCCGACGCGGGGCATCGACATCGGCGCCAAGTCGGAGATCTTCGCGCTGATCGACCGCCTCGTGGCGGACGGCGCGGCGGCGCTGATGATCTCGTCCGAGCAGGTCGAGATCTGCCATGTCTGCGACCGCGCCTATGTGATGCGCGAGGGGCGCATCGCGGGACATTTGTCACGCAACGAATTGACCGAGGAGAACATCGTGCGATTGGGGATGCATCATGCGTGAGGTCGCGGTCGTCGCTCAACCCAATCCGCTGCAGCGCATTCCCGGCGTTGCCATGGTGCTGGTGCTGCTGATCGCGCTGTTCAGCGTGATCGCGCCCGGCTTCCTGTCGGTCGCCAACCTCTCCAACGTGCTGGTGCAGTCGACCATCCTGACCATGCTCGCGCTGCCGATGACGCTGATCATCATGACGGAGGGGCTGGACCTGTCGATGGGCGCGGTGCTGACGCTGACTTCGCTCTGCGTGGCGATCGTGTCGCTCGCGACCAAGTCGATGCTACTGGGCCTCGGCGCCGGCCTTCTGGTCGGCACGGCCTTTGGCGTTGCCAACGGCTGGCTGGTCGCCATTCTCGGCATACCGCCGTTCGTCGCGACGCTGGGCACGCTCGGCATGGCGCAGGGCCTGTCGCTGATCGTCAGCGACGGCCAGAGCGTGGTCGGCATTCCCCACAGCGTGCGCGACATCTACTCGGCGACGCTAGCAGGCATCCCCGTGCCGATCGTGATGGCGCTGGTGACCTATGCGGCCTTTCACGGCCTGCTCTATCACACCCGGTTCGGCACCTACATCTTTGCCCTGGGCGGCAACCGCGAGGCACTGCGCTATGCCGGCCTCTCGCCCAACAGGCTGCTGATCGCGGTCTATGCGATCGGCGGCGCCATGGCCGGCATCGCCGGCCTGTTGATGACCGCACGCATGAACTCCGGTCACCCCACCGCGGGCCTCGGTCTGGAATTCGATGCCATCGCGGCCGTCGCCGTCGGCGGCACCTCGTTCGAGCGCGGCAATGGCTGGCTGCTCGGTACGCTGCTCGGGGTTCTCTCCGTCGGCGTGTTGCGCAACGGGCTGAACCTGATCTCGCTGCCCTCCTCGGTGCAGGTCGCCAGCGTCGGCGTGCTCGTGATCGTTGCCCTGTTCCTCGACGGCCTCAGGAGCCGCACATGACCGACATCACCAAGGGCGCCATGGCGCCGCCCCGCTCTTTCCTGTCGCAGGACGCGGTCCAGCTGTTCTATCGCCTGCTCGCCGCTTTCCTGATCTGCGCCGTGCTCGCCGTGCTCAGCGATTCCTTCCTGAGCCTCGGCAACATCCTCAATGTGCTGAGGCAAGCGAGCCTGACCTTCTTCATCGCCTCCGGCCTGACGCTGGTGGTGCTCACGGCCGGCCTCGATCTCTCCGTTGGCGCCAATGTCGCGCTGTCCGCCTGCCTCGCCGGCACCGTGATCCACACGACCGGTTCGCCCGCGCTCGGCATCCTCACCGGACTTGCCTGCGGCGGCATCGTCGGCCTGATCAACGGCGTCATGGTCACGGCGCTGCGCATCCCCTCGTTCATCGCCACCTATGGCATGCTCTGGGTGCTGAACGGCCTCACCTATTGGTACATGGCGGGCGAGACCCTGCACGGCTTCCCGGCCGGCTTCCGCCAGATCGGCAGCGGCTATCTGTTCGGCCTGCCCATTCCGGTCTACCTGCTCCTGGTGTTCCTTGGGATCGGGACATTTTTCGCGCAGCGCACGGTCTGGGGCCAGGAGATCTATGCGATCGGCGCCAATCCGGTCGCAGCAAGGCTCTCCGGCATTCCGGTCGCACGGCGCCTGCTGCTGGTCTACGCGGTCTCAGGCACCATGGCGGGACTGGCCTCGATCATCTTCCTGTCGCGGCTCAATTCGGCCGAGGCCGACATCGGCGAGAGCCTGACGCTGCCGGCGATCGCGGCCGTTCTGATCGGGGGCACCTCGCTGTTCGGTGGCGTTGGCACCGTGTTCGGCACCTTCATCGGCGCGCTGATCCTGACCCTGGTGCTGAACGGCATGAACCTGCTCGCGGTCAGCGCCAATTGGCAGCCGCTCGTCACCGGCGTCATCGTCATTCTCGCGGTTTGGCTCGACATGAAGACCCGCCGCCGCGCGCAATGAGTTCTGGCAATCCAACAAGCAAAATGAGGGATGGAGGCAATATGAGAAAGACAATTGGCTGTGTGGCGCTGCCGCTGCTGATGGTGGCCGCGTTCACGAATGCGGCACATGCGGACGGCGAGACCATCGCGGTCTTCACCAAGAACCAGACCAACCCGTTCTTCCAGACGGTGCGGGTCGGCGCCGACAACATGGCGAAGGTGCTGAACGCGAAGACGCTGCAATACATCCCGACCAAGCCGGACTCGATTCCCGAGCAGCTCAGCCAGATCGAGGACGTCGTGGTGAAGAAGCCGAGCGCGATCGTGTTCACGCCGGTCGATTACAAGGCAATGGTGCCGGGCGTCGAGAAGATCAACGAAGCCAAGATCCCGGTCGTCAACATCACCGACCGTTCTGCCGGAGGCAAGTTCCTGTCCTTCGTCGGCGCCGACGATTACAGCCTCGGGCTGGAGACCGCGCGCTTTCTGCTGAAGACGCTCGGCGGCAAGGGCAACATCGTCATCATCGAGGGCGTCAAGGGCTCGCTGACCAATGTCGACCGCGTCCGCGGCTTCAACGACGCGCTAAAGGAAGCGCCCGGCGCCAAGCTCTTGGCCTCGCAGCCCGGCAACTACCAGCGGCTCCAAGCGCTCCAGGTGATGGAGAACTTGATGCAGTCGAATTCGCAGATCGACGGCGTGCTGGCGGCCAACGACGCCATGGCGGTCGGCGCGATCGAGGCGCTCGACGGCGCCAACCGCAAGGCGCAGGTGATCGGCATCAACGGCACCAAGGAGGCGATCGACGCAATCAAGTCCGGCAAGCTGCTGGCGAGCGGCGACTACAACGGCTTTGCGCAAGGCTGCCTCGGCACCATGATGGCAATCCGCTCCTTGCGGGGCCAGCCTGTTATCAGCGAGATCGTGCTGAAGCCGACGGTGATCACCAAGGACAATTACGGGCCGTTCGACGTGCCGCTGGAGCAGCGGACCTGCCCGACCTTCGAAGACGCCGGCAAGCTCAGCGCGAAGTAGACGACCCGATCGCACCAAGCCCGGACGGCCGCAGCCCGCGGCCGTCCCAAGAATGACGCCAAGAAACGGAGACAGCATGCTGTTCGCCATTCACGCCCTCGACCGCACCGGCGCGTTGCCGACGCGGCTCGCCAATTACGACGCCCACAAGGCTTTCCTCAGCGACACCTCGCGCTTCGGCGTCAAGATCGTGATGTCCGGTCCGCTCGTCTCCGACGACGGCCAGACCATGATCGGCAGCCTGTTCCTCATCGAGGCCCCCGGCCGCGCCGAGGTCGAAGCTTTCAACCGTGCAGATCCCTTTGCCGCAGCCGGCATCTGGGAAAAGGTCACGATCACCGGTTTCCTGCGCCGGCAGGGATGAGACCGGCCTCATCGAAAGTGCGAAAACAACCCCATGCACAGTAGAACGGGCTTGTTTTTGCTTACGAATTTCCGATGCGCCGTGCGGCCTCGCTTCCGAGGCCAATGCCGCCCTAAATTGGCGGTGGATTTTGACTCGTCGGGCAAAACAGGGGCATAATGCCATCATCACCTGATGTCAGTCCGCCCTTGCCCAGGCACCCGTCCAAGCGTCGGCGTGAGTGCGCGACGCGGACTGGCGTCAGGTCCCCTCAGCTGCTCATTGCCGGCGCAGTCTCTTCGAGATGGCAGGCGACCCACTGCTCAGGACCCACCGCGCGCAGCGTCGGCTCCTCCGTCCGGCAGCGGTCGAACACGAACGGGCAACGGGTGTGAAAGCGACACCCCTTCGGCGGATTGATCGGGCTCGGCACGTCGCCCTTGAGGATGATGGGATTGCGCTGGGCTCCGGGCTCCGGCAGTGGCACGGCCGAAAGCAGCGCCTTGGTGTAGGGATGCCTTGGCGCGGCAAAGATCTCACGGCGCGGGGCCACCTCGACGATCTTGCCGAGATACATCACCGCCACGCGATGGGTCATGTGCTCGACGATGGCAAGATCGTGGCTGATGAAGAGCAGCGCGAGACCGAACTCGCGCTGGAGATCCTGCAAGAGATTGACGATCTGCGCCTTGACCGAGACATCGAGCGCGGAGACCGCCTCGTCGCAGACGATCAGCTCGGGCTCGGCAGCCAGCGCCCGCGCGATGCCGATGCGCTGACGCTGACCACCGGAGAATTCGTGCGGCCTGCGGTTCAAGGCTTCGCGCGGCAGGCGCACCGTGTCCATCAGCGATGTGACACGGACCTCGAGATCCTCGGCAGATTTGGCGAGGCCGAAATTGCGGATCGGCTCGGCGAGAATGTCGCGCACGCGCATGCGCGGATTGAGGCTCGAGAACGGATCCTGGAACACCACCTGCACGCGGCGACGCATCTGGCGCATCGTGCCTGGTGCGGCATCGTCGATCCTCTGGCCGTCGAGGATGACCTGGCCCGAGGTGATCTCGAACAGCCGCAGAATGGCGCGGCCGACCGTCGATTTGCCGCAGCCGGACTCGCCGACCAGCGACAGTGTCTCGCCGCGCGCGATCTCGAAGGAGACGCCGTCCACCGCGTAAACGAATTCGGACTTGCGGCCGAACAGGCCGCTCTTGACCGGAAAATGCTTCTTGAGGTCGTTGACCTGGAGCAGCGGAGGACTCATGCCGCGACGGCTCCCTTGGCAGCGTAGTGACAGGCCGCGATGTGGCGCGGCCCCTTCTCTTCCAGTCCCGGCGCATATTGCCGGCAGACATCGGTGGCAAGCGCACAGCGGCCGGCGAAGACGCAGCCGATAATGGGCTTGCGGAGATCAGGGACCTGCCCAGGGATCTCGGCAAGACGGGTCGCGGTGCCCGCAAGCGAAGAGCCGAGCTTCGGCACCGCGCCTAACAGGCCCTGCGTATAGGGATGGCGCGGGGAGCGGAACAGCTCGGCCACCGGCGCCTCCTCGACCTTGCGGCCGGCATACATCACCATGACACGCTCGGCGATCTCGGCGACGACGCCGAGATCGTGGGTGATCAGGATGATGGCCGCTCCGACCCGGCGCTTCAGGTCCAGCATCAGCTTGAGGATCTGCGCTTGGATCGTCACGTCGAGCGCGGTGGTCGGCTCGTCCGCAATGAGAAGCTTGGGATTGCAGGCCAGCGCAACCGCGATCATCACGCGCTGGCGCATGCCGCCGGACAGCTGGTGCGGATATTCGCCAACACGCCGCTTCGGCTCGGGAATGCCGACCAGCGTCAGCATCTCGACCGCATGCGCCTCCGCCGCCTGCTTGTCGAGGCCCTGATGGATCATCAAGGTCTCGCGGATCTGGCGGCCGACGGTGAGCACCGGGTTCAGGCTCGTCATCGGTTCCTGAAAGATCATCGAGATGTCGTTGCCGCGGATCGCGCGCATCTCGCGGTCGGACAGTTTCAGGAGATCCCTGCCCGCGAAGCGGATGCTGCCTGCGATCCGGCCCGGCGGCTCCGGAATCAGCCGCATCAAGGACATCGATGTCACCGACTTGCCGCAACCGGACTCGCCGACGATGGCGAGCGTCTCACCCTCGTTGACATGGAAGGACACCCCGTCGACCGCGCGGTTGATGCCGCCGGGCGTGCGGAAATGGGTCTGGAGGTTCTCGACTTCGAGCAAAGCCATCGCAATCAGCCTCGATCCATCACAGACAACATCACAGGCTTTTGGCCATGCGCGGGTCGAGCGCATCGCGCAGGCCGTCGCCGAGCAGATTCACGGCGAGCACGGTGACGGACAGGAACGCCGCCGGGAAGAACACGATGTAGGGCTTCACCTGCCAGAGCGCGCGGCCCTCGGCCATGATGTTGCCCCAGGACGGGATGGTCGGCGGCGTGCCGGCGCCGATGAAGGACAGGATCGCCTCCGTGATCATGGCGCTGGCGCAGATATAGGTCGCCTGGACCAGCATCGGCGCAACCGTGTTGGGCAGGATGTGGCGCAGGATGATCATCGGCGTGCGCGTGCCGCAGGCCACGGCCGCGTCCACATAGGGCTGCTCGCGCAAGGACAGAACGACGCTGCGGACGAGGCGCGAGACGCGCGGGATCTCGGCGATGGTGATCGCCAGGATGACGTTGCCGACGCTGCCGCGCGTCAGGGCCATCAGCGCGATCGCCAGCAGGATCGGCGGGATCGACATCAGGCCGTCCATGAACCGCATCAGGATGCCGTCGGCCCAGCGGATGAAGCCGGAGACCATGCCGATGGCAAGGCCGATCGCCGAAGCGCAGATCGCGACCGACAGGCCGACCGTGAGCGAGACCCGCGCGCCGAACAGCACGCGCGAATAGATGTCGCGGCCGAGCACGTCGGTGCCGAACCAGAAATCGGCTGACGGCGCGCGGGTGCGCTTGGCGGGCGCAAGCGCGGTCGGGTCGACCGTGCCGAGGTACGGCGCAAAGACCGCGATCAGCACCAGCATCAGCAGCAGCGCGCCGCCGATCGCGACCGTCGGGTGGCCGCGCAGGAGGCCGACGAAGCCGCGCCGTATCCTGACCGGCCGCAGGATCTCGGGCAGTTGCGGCGCAAGGACGAGGCCGGCCGGAAGCGAATGCGGATTAACGGTGGTGTCGGTCAATAGCGGATCCTCGGGTCAACGAGCGTGTAGACGACGTCGATCATCAGATTGACGAGGACGTAGACGAAGCTGAACAGCAGCACGATGCCCTGAATCACCGGATAGTCACGGCGCAGGATGGCATCGATGGTGAGGCGGCCGAGGCCGGGGATCGCGAACACGCTCTCGGTGACGACCGCGCCGCCGATCAGGAGCGCGATGCCGATCCCGATCACGGTGACGATCGGCACCGCCGCGTTCTTCAGCGCGTGAATGAACAGGATGCCGCCCTGCCCGAGGCCCTTGGCCTTGGCGGTGCGGATATAGTCCTGCTGCAGCACTTCGAGCATGGCTGCCCGCGTGATGCGGGCGACCAGCGCGATATAGACGCAGCCGAGCGCGATCGCCGGCAGGATCAGGTTCTCGAGCCAGGGCCAGAAGCCCTGGTTGAGGGGCGTGTAGCCCTGCACCGGCAGCCATTCCAGCTCCAGCGCGAAGATGTAGGCGAGCATGTAGCCGACCACGAAGACGGGCAGCGAGAATCCAAACACGGCAAAGCCCATGATGACGCGATCGATCAGGCTGCCGGCCTTCCATGCCGCCACCACGCCGAGCGGCACCGCCACCACGATCGTGAGCAGCAGCGTGACGATCATCAGCGACAGCGTCGGTCCGAGACGCTGCCCGATCATCGCCGAGACCGGCAGGTTGGTGAAGATCGAGGTGCCGAGATCGCCGTGAAGGATGCGCCAGACCCAGCTTCCGAACTGGACCAGGAAGGGCCGGTCCAGCCCCAGGCTCTGGCGGATGCGCTCCACATCCTCCGGGCTTGCCTGATCGCCCGCGATCACCACGGCCGGATCGCCGGGCGCGATATAAAGCAGGCTGAACACGAACAGCGCGACGATCGCCATGACCGGCAAGGTCGCAACGATGCGACGGAGGATGTAGGAGAGCATCTGGCCTCAACGCACGATCATGCGGACTTCGACACGCCCCAGAAGAACGGCAGCGGTCCCTTGGCAACGCCGGAGACGTTCTTACGCCACGCGGTGTAGCTCAGGAAGAAACCAGTCGGCGCGTAAACGACGTCATCGAGCGCCGCCTTGTTGAGGCGACCGATGGCGGCCTTCTCCTCGTCGACGTTCTTGGCCTCGAACCAGGAGGTGACCTCCTTTTCGGTGGCCGCGCTGGTGGGCCAGCCGAACCAGGCTTTGTCGCCGTTAGCACGAATGGCGGTGTAGGGAGCCGGATTGACGCAATCCGCGCCTGCGTGCCAGGTGTGGAACATGTTCCAGCCGCCCTGTCCCGGAGGCGTCTTCTGCGCGCGGCGGGAGCCGACCGTGCCCCAATCAGTTGCGACGAAGTCGACATTCATGCCGAGCTTCTTGAGAAGGTCGGCGGTGACGTCGCCCATCGCCTTGGTGATCGGCTGGTCCTGCGCGACGAGGCACGTCACCGGCTGGCCGGAGTAGCCGCTCTCGGCGAGCAGCTTCTTGGCGGCGTCCAGATCGCGCTTGCCCTTCAGGATCTCGCCGCCCACTTCGGTGTAGAGCGGCGTATCCGGCGTGAAGTAGCCGGGCAGCGGCTTCCACAGCGAATTGTCGTCGCCGACGATCGCGCGCATGTAGTCTTCCTGGCTGAGCGCCATCAGCACCGCACGCCGCGCCTTGACGTCGTTGAACGGCGGATAGAGGAAGTTCATGCGGAACGAGCCGATATTGCCGAGGGGATCGCCGATATCGACGCTGATATTCTTGTTCTTCTTCAGAACCGGAACGAGATCCGCGATCGGATTCTCCCACCAGTCGATCTCACCGTTCTGCAACGCGGCCGCCGCGGTTGCCGGATCCGGCATGATCACCCACTCGACGCGGTCGACCATCACCTGCTTGCCACCGGCCAGCCATGACGCCTTCTCCTGGCGCGGTGAATAGTCGGCGAATTTCTCGAACACGGCCTTCGCACCGGGGACCCACTCGCTCTTGGCGAACTTCAGCGGACCGGAGCCGATATATTCAGAAATCTGCTTGAACGGATCGGTCTGCGCGATGCGCTCCGGCATGATGAAGCTGCAAGGCGAATTGTTCTTGCCGAGCGCGTAGAGCAATTTCGGGAAGGGCTGCTTCAATACCCATTTGAAGGTGCGGTCGTCGACGGCCGTGAGCTCCTGCTGGAGCGCCTTGATCATCAGGCCCATCGGATCGCGCGCCGACCAGCGCGTCAGACTTGCCACGACGTCCTTGCTGAGCACCGGCTCGCCATCGTGGAACTTGAGGCCGGGCCGCAGCTTGAACGTCCAGGTGGTGCCGTCGTCGGTCACTTCCTCGGACTCGACCATCTGCCGCTGCGGCCGGAACGAGGAATCGATGCCGTAGAGCGTGTCCCAAACCATCGCGGCGGCATTGCGCACGACATATTGCGTGCCCCAGATCGGGTCGAAATTGGCGAGATTGGCCTGGGGCACGAATCGCAGGGTGCGCGCCGCCGCACCCTGAGCGATCGCCGGGGCCGACAGGCCACCCGTCAACGCCAGGCTGCCCGCGCCAGCCAGTCCCTTCAATACCGTCCTGCGATCCATGAAGTCCTCCCAGAAATGCCGTGATGCCAGCTGTTCATTGGCAAAGGGCAAGTGAAACCGAGCCCATTTGCAAGCAAATGGTATGCCACTAAATGCGGCTTCGCCAGCGGGATCTCGCCATTTGGCGGTCCAGGAATGCGAGTTCGGGGCTCACAGAGCGGCCGCCAGCGTCGGCCCGGTCTCGATATGCGGGATCGCCTCGACCAGTTTGCGCGTGTAGTCGGTCTTTGGATTATCAAATAACGCCCGGCTCTCGCCCTGCTCCACGATGCCGCCGTTGCGCAGCACGATGGTGCGGTCGCACAGCATGCGCACGACGTTGAGATCGTGGCTGACGAACAGCAGCGCAATGTCGTTCTCGCGCCTGAGGCGATCGAGCAGTTGCAGCACAACCGCCTGCACCGAGACGTCGAGTGCGGCGGTCGGCTCGTCCAGCACCAGCAGCCGCGGCCGGCAAGCGATGGCGCGGGCAATGCCGACGCGGGCCTTCTGCCCGCCGGAGAGCTGATGTGGAAACCGTGGCAACAGATCGAGCGGCAGTCCGACCCGCTCGGCGCATTCTTCCACCCGTTTGCGCAAGCCTTCGCCCGAGCGCATGCCGTCGAGCCGCATCAAAGGATGGGCAATGCAATCGAACGCCGTGAAACGCGGGTTGAGGCTTTCGTTCGGGTCCTGAAAGACCATCTGGATGTCCCTGCGCAATGGCGAGCGGTGGAAATCGCGCGCCGCCACGTGCCCGATCGACTGCCCGTCGAACACGATGTCGCCCTCACTCGGATCGATCAGGCGGCAGATCATGCGCGAGGTCGTGCTCTTGCCCGAGCCGGACTCGCCGACCAGCCCGACACTCTCGCCGCCCGCCATCGTCATCGAGAAGTCGGCAACCGCAGCGGATCCCTGGTCGAAACGTTTTGCCAATTTGCGCACTTCCAGCAGCGGGGGCGTCCCGTGTGCGGGTTCCCGCCTGGGCTTCCTGACAACAGCGGAGTAACGCTCTCTCTCCTCCTCCGTCACGAGATCCTCGATCCGCGACGTTGCCGTGGGCGAGGCCGCAACCAGGCGCCTCGTATAGGCGTGCTGCGGCGCGCTGAAGAGAATGCCGGGGCTCGCCTCCTCGACGATGCGGCCGCGCTCCATCACGGCGATGCGGCGGCAGTAGCGCGCCGCAAGGCCGAGGTCGTGCGTGATCAGGATCGTGGCCATGCCTCGCGCGGCGGCAATGTCTGCCAGCAGATCCAACACCACCTTCTGCGTGGTGACGTCGAGGCCGGTGGTCGGCTCGTCCGCGATGAGCAGTGCAGGATTGCAGGAAATCGCGATCGCGATCATGACGCGCTGGCACATGCCGCCGGAGAGCTCGTGCGGATAGGCGTTCATCCGCGCCTCGGGATCGCGGATCTGAACGGCGCGCAGCAGGTCCAGCGCCTCGGCACGCGCGGCCTCTTTCGAGATACGCTTGTGGGTGAGGATCGCGTCCGCGATCTGCAGGCCGATCGCGCGGATCGGATTGAGCGCCGCCCGCGGATTCTGGAAGATCATCGACATCGCGGCTCCCTGCAGCTGGCGCAGATCATCGCCGCGGAGCTTTGTGACGTCCTGCCCGCGGAACAGGATCTTGCCGCCGGTGACGCGGCCGGCTGCATCGAGCAGCCGCGTCGTCGCAAAGCCGGTAACCGACTTGCCCGAGCCGCTCTCGCCGACGAGACCGAGCATCTCGCCGGCCTTGACGGTGAGCGTGACGCCGCGCACGGCCTCGACCATTCCCCGCCGCGTCGAGAACGCGACGTGGAGGTCGTCGATCCTGAGCAGATCCTCGCTCATGTGCGCATCCGGGGATCGAGAATGTCCCGCATGCCGTCGCCGAGGAGGTTGAAGCACAGCACCGCCAGCATCAGCGCAAGGCCTGGAAAGGCCACCAGCCACCAGCGTCCAGTGGAGATGAAGCGCGCCCCTTCAGCGACCATGATGCCCCATTCCGGCGTCGGCGGCTTGACGCCGAGGCCGATGAAGGACAGGCCGGCGGCATTGAGAATGGCCCAGCCGAGATTGAGCGAGATCTGCACAGCCATTGCGGGCAGGATGTTCGGCAGCAGGAAGCGCAGCACCACCGAGAAATGGCTCTCGCCGCAGGCGCGCGCGGCTTCGACCCAGCCGACATTGCGGCGGACGTTGACCTCGGCGCGCGCGAAGCGGATGTAGAACGGAAGATTGATGATCGCGGTCGCGATCACGATGTTCTCGATCCGGTTGCCGAGCGCGGCGACCATCGCCATTGCCAGCACGAACAGCGGAAAGGCCATCATCACGTCGACGAAGCGGCCGACGGCGCGATCGAGCCGTCCGCCGGCATAGCCGCAGAACGCGCCGACGACGGCCCCGATCACGAATGAAATTCCGACCGCGGAGACTGCGATGGCAAGGTCGAGCCGTGCAGCGATGATGAGGCGGCTGAACACGTCGCGGCCGAGCTGGTCCGTGCCGGCAATATGCGCCGCGCTCGGCGGCAGCAGCGCCTCCGAGACGTTCGAGGCCACGGGATCGTAGGGCACGATCCACGGTCCGAAGATCGCGACCAGGACGAACAGCGTCACCCCGGCCGCGGCCACCGCCGTGAGCGGATTGCCGCGCAGGATCCAAACCGAATGGCGAAGTGTGGCGCTGGTCATTCGATCGACACCCTGGGATCGGCGATGCCGTAGCAGATGTCCACGACGAGATTGACCAGCACGAACAGGCTGGCCATCAGCAGCACGAAACCCTGCACCGGCGCATAGTCGGACGACAGCAGCGCATCGAGCGCATAGGAGGCAACGCCCGGCCAGGAGAACACCTTCTCCACCAACACGTTGGCTCCCAGCATGGTCGAGAACACGATGCCGGCGATGGTGATGACCGGCAGGATCGCGTTGCGGAGCGCATAGGTGACGACCACCTTGCGCCAGGACAATCCGACCGAGCGCGCGGTGCGCACGAAATCGCTGCCGAGCGAGACCAGCATCGAGGCGCGGGTGATCCGCGCCAGCGGCGCGATCACGAACAGCGCCATGCTCACTGCCGGCAGGATCAACTGCCTGCAGGCCGCCCACCAGCCCTCGACGTCGCCGGCGAGCAGGAAGTCGATCGAGAGAAAGCCGGTGCGCTGCGGCGGCAGCGAGGTGAAGACGTCGATGCGCCCCGTCGGATCAGGGGCCAGCCCGAGCAGATAATAGAAGACGTAGATCAAGAGCAGGCCCGAGACGAAAGTCGGCACGCAGACCCCAAGTGCGCAGAACAGCCGCACGCCGTGATCGATGATCGATCCCGGCCGCAGCGCCGCCAGCACCCCAAGCGGCACTGCCGCGATCAGCGCGATCAGCAGTGCGGTGAAGGTGAGCTCGAGCGAGGCCGGCAATCGCTCGCGCAGGTCCTTCAGCACCGGCTGGCCGGTCATCATCGAGCGGCCGAGATTGCCGTGACCGATGTCGGAAAGATAGAACACGAGTTGCTCCGGCACGGATTTGTCGAGCCCCATCTGCTTGCGGATCTGCTCGATCTCCTCCTTGCCGGCATTGGGGCCCGAGGCGAAGAACACCGCGGGGTCGCCGGGCAGGACGCGCATCAACAGGAAGGTGAAGACCAGCACACCGAACAGTGCCGGCAGCGACGACAAGAGCCGCCTGCCCGCCCGCACCATCGTTGCACCAAGACCGGTCGTCACCATTCAACGTCCCTGCTGGCCGCAAGTGTCACTTGCGGCTGACATCGCGATAATCCACCTGACGGTGGAACTCATAGGTGTAGCCTTCGATCGACGGCGCCATCACCGCGTCCTGATTGGGCTGCCACAGCATGATCTGCGGCATCAGGTCGAAATGCATTGCGTTGAGCTTGCGGCCGGCTGCCTCGTATTTGGCCTTATCCGGCTCGAAGCGCGCCTCCTGCGCAATCGCGGCAAGGTCCGGATTGTTGATCGAAGAGTAATTCCAGCGCTGAGTGCCGGTGTAGAAGTTGCGGTAGAAATAGTCGGTCGACGGCAGCCAGGCGACGATACCTTCGGTGAAGAACGGCAGCTTCTTCTCGTTGATCTGCGTCGACATCTGCGCGTCCGGCAGCTTCTGGATGTCGACCTTGATGCCGATCTTGCCAAGAGACTCCTTGACGAGGGCGGCCATCGGCTCGGCCGTCGCGGCCTGGCCGACATTGAAGCTGAAAGTGGTCGAGAAGCCTTCGGGCAGACCTGCAGCCTTGAGGTACTCCCTGGCCTTGTCGAGATCGAGCTTCACCGGCTGCTGGAACGGATAGATGCCGTTCAGCGGCTTGCCGTCCGGCCAGGTCGCACCGAACAGCGGCGCGCCGCGGCCGAACAGGGCCGCCTTGAACATGTCCTCATAGGGCAGCGCGGAAGCGATGGCGCGGCGGACATTGACGTTGTCGAAGGGCGGGATCTGGTTGTTCATCGAGACGTAGGTGACCGCGTTGTATTGCGGCGTCGAGATCACCTTGAGCTTGCCCTTGGCCTCCAGCGACTGCACGTCGCTGGCCTGCAGGTCGAGCACGAGATCGGCATCGCCGCGCTCGACGAGGTTGGCACG
The DNA here is from genome assembly GCF_054060965.1 of Bradyrhizobium sp. USDA 3397. Taxonomy (NCBI): domain Bacteria; kingdom Pseudomonadati; phylum Pseudomonadota; class Alphaproteobacteria; order Hyphomicrobiales; family Nitrobacteraceae; genus Bradyrhizobium; species Bradyrhizobium sp. USDA 3397. The sequence goes on along the minus strand of NZ_JBSSDS010000001.1, from coordinate 8,301,488 downwards.
GGTCGCCGGCTCCGGCACCGATTGCACGATGACGCGCTTGAAGTACGCCGGCTTGCCCGGCGATCCGCGATTCCAGATCTCGTTGCGCTTGATGATCACCTGCTCGCCCGGCTTGAAGCTCTCGACCGCATAGGCGCCGCTGCCGGCGGTGTGCTCCTTCAGCCAGGCCGTGGCCCAGGGATCGTCAGCCGTCGCGTGCTCTTTCGCCACTTTCGAGTTGATGATCATCGGGTAGACGGTGGCAAGATTAGGCAGCGCAAGCTTGTCGGGCTTAGGCAGCGTCACCTCGATGGTGAGGGGATCGATCACCTTGAACTGATCGGCCGACGTCAGCGAGCCCGTCAGCAGCTGCGCCTTGCCGAGAATCGGCGCGGTGACGCAGCGGTCGAGCGACCACTTGACGTCTTCGGCCGTGACCGGCGAGCCGTCCTGGAACTTTGCATCCTTGCGCAGGCGGAAGGTGATCTTCAGGCCGTCGGGACTAACCTCGTAGGATTCGGCGAGCTCGCCGGTGATCGTATCGAGGTCGAACACCCATTTGCCGTTGAGCTGCTTGCGGCCGAATGCCACCAGCCGGTCGTAGGTGCTCATACTCAGCGCGAAGGATTCGCGGGTCGAGCCGGGAATGTTGGGATCGAGCGTGTTGACGGACGCGCCGGTGACGTAGCGCAAGGTCTCTGCCCGGGTTTGCGCTTGTGACGGCGCGGCGGCGATGAGCAGCACCGCAGTGGTCGCGAGAACTGAGGTCGCCAGTCTGAAAGACACAAAACGCATTGGTTTTTCCCTGAATTTCGAACGAGAACGCCAGCAAGGCAGGTTCAGAAAGAAGCAAGTTGCGCGCCAGTCCGATCGGACATTTCGAGGGACGCGAGGTCGCGACGGCGCATGGGTGATCACAGCGTTTCCCCCATTTCTCGCGCCTGACGCGTCACCACGGCCTGCGGCACGTCATAGGCGCTGAGCGAATCCCAGTGCCGTTCGACATCGGCGCGAAATAGGCCGCGCGTCAGGCCGTGGACCAGCTTTGGAACGGCGGTCGTCATCGCATTGATCGACGAGCCCGACGGACCGAAGCTCATGGTCGAGGCGATGGCGAACAGATGGATGTCGGCGATCCACGGCGTCTTTCCGGGCACACGCTCGATGAAGGCATAGTCGTCGGCGAGATAGGGAAAGCGGCCGAGCCGTTCGTTGCGTTCGTCTTCCGGCGGCTGGTAGCGGTCAGCCCAGGTCGCGATGTTGGCGGCACATCGGGCGAGCTCGCTGCGGCCGGCAAAGTCCATGTCGATGCCGGTGCCGCAGATGACGAAATCGGCGGTGATGGCGCCGCGCGGCGTCTGGAGTTCAACGCCGTTATCGGTCTTGCGCGCGGCTTCAACCGGCGCGCCCTCGTGCAGTGTGAAGTTGGCGTGACGCGCGCAGCGGTCATAGGTCGGCTGCGGAAATCCTTCCCGCATCTCGAGGATCTTGCGCATGAAGCGCCAGCGCCAGGCATCGTCGAGATCGCTGAGATGACGCAGGAAGCCGCGAAAGGTGAGCCAACGATAGGGTTGGATCACCTGGATCTGCGCACGGCGGCACAGCAGGTGCACTTCAGCCGCACCGGCCTCCAGCGCGGTCGCCGCATTGTCGAAGGCGGAGGCGCCGGCACCGATCACGGCGACGCGCTTGCCGCGCAGGCTTTCGAAAGCGATGTCGTCGACGACGGTCGCAACAGAGCTCGCCGGCAGATGCGCCAGCTGCTCCGGAATCATCCATCCGCCCATGCCCTCCTGCCCTGTCGCCAGCACGATCTTGCGGGCATAGAGAGTTTCGACCTCTCCTGCCCGTTTCACGCGCGCAGCGAGCAGGCCCTCAGCCGCCGGCGCGATCTCCTTGAGCTCGCAAGCGTTGCGCACCGGCAAGCCGACCATGCGCCGCAGCCAGAGCAGATACTCCGCCCAATGCTCGCGCGCGATCAGGCCGAGCTCCTGCCAGCTCGCCTTGCCGAAGCGGGCCTCGTGCCAGGACTGATAGGTCAGGCTGGGGATGTCGAGGTCGGGACCGGTGTAGTCCTTCGGGCTGCGCAGCGTCGGCATCCGGGCGTAGGTGAGCCACGGGCCCTCCTTGCCCTCTTCGACCTTGTCGATCAGTAGGATGTTGCTGACGCGCGAGCGCAGCAGGCCGAAGCCGATGGCGATGCCGGACTGGCCGGCGCCGATGATGAGAACATCCAGCGCCGGCTTGCCGTCTGGCCCCGCTTTCGGTTCGAGCCACGCCGCGCCGGGATGCGCGATCCGAGCGAGATCGGCGTGCACGTCCGCTTCGAGCTGGATGAGCGCCTCACTCATGCCGCGAGCCAGCCTCCGTCGACCACCATCACGGTGCCGGTCGTGAACGACGAGGCATCGCTGGCGAGATGCAGCGCGGTCTGCGCGATCTCCTCCGCCCGGCCGAACCGTTTCATGGCGTGGCGGTTGCGCGAAGCCTCGCGCACTTCCTCGGAATTAGCGTGACGCGCAAAGCTGCGGCGAAGCATCGGCGTGTCGATCGCGCCGGGAGCGATTGCGTTGACGCGGATGCCGTCGGCGGCGAAATCCACGGCCATGGTGCGCGTCAGGCTGATGATCGCGCCCTTGGCGGCGATATAGGCGCTGTTGCCCTTGCCGCCGGCAATGGCGAGCTGCGATGCCAGCGTGATGATCGAGCCGCTGTTCTGCCGCTGCATCTGCGGCACCGCGGCCCGCGCCCACAGCCAGGTGCCGCCGACATTGGCGCGGAACACCGCATCCCAGTCTTCCAGGCTCGTCGTCAGCACCGTGCCACCACAGGAGAAGCCAGCCGCCGTCATGAGGATATCGAGCCGGCCATGCCGGGCCACGACGTCGCCGACGACGGTTTCGGCGAATGCGCCATCGCCGACGTCGCCGACATGCGTCGTCGCTTCGCCGACTAGGCTCATTGTTTCCTCAAGACCGGCGGCGTCGCGATCGACCAGAGCAAGGCGCGCGCCCTCCCCCGCGAACAGTTTTGCGCTGGCGCGGCCGATGCCCGAGCCCGCGCCGGTGATGATGGCCGTGCGCCCCTGCAGCCGCATGTCAGATCCCCTCCTTGTGCTGCATCCACCAGGCGCTCATCGCAGCAGCCGACTCCGCGCAGCCGAAGCGGGCGCGCCAGCCGAATTCGTCGGCCATTCGCGTCACTGAGAGCGGCGCGCGATCGCCCCCATGAAGCTTGATGAAGGTCTTCTCGCCCGGCTCCGCCAGCCGACACTCCAGCCCGGGATGCAGGGCCGCAAACGCCTCGCCCCATTGCAGCGCCGACCAGGCCGTGCCGCTGGAGATGTTGTAGAGCCGGTGGCGCGGCCGCTCGGCTTCGATCAGCACAGCCACAGCCTCGGCAGCGTCCGGCGCGTAGGTCCAGTCCTTAATGCCCCGCGCCGGCAGCAGCGCCGGTTCGCCGCGCGCAAACTCCGCCAGAATCTGAAACTGGAGGCTTGGCGTGTCGCGCACCTTCCCGATCCGTTCCCACGGGCCGAACACTGCGCTTAAGCGCACACTCAGAAAATCGCCTCCCCACAACTCGGCAAGCCGCGCAACGCATCTCTCTGACGTGAATTTGCTGATCGCGTAGAAGGAGACGGGATCGCACGGCGTCTCCTCGTCCAATATCGGATAGCGTTGCCCCGCCGCGCCATAGGCGGATGCCGAGGACAGATTGATCACGCGCCGAACACCGCGGCGGATCGCAGCGCTCAGAATCGGGAACTGAGCCATCACATTGATCTCGAGGATGGTCGAGGTCATGGACCGCTCGAGCTGCTCCCCGGCGGTTATGGCAGCGCCAAGGACCATCGCATCAAAGCCCTGCTTCACAAGTGCGTCGATCCGCTCGACGTCCGAGATCTCGCCCTGAATAGTCGTGAGCCGCTCCCGGTGGTCGGCAAAGGATCGCTCCGCTTCAGCCGGAAGTTGCTTACGATCATACAGCGTCACCTCGTGCCCACGCGCGAGCAGCACCTCGGCGAGATTCAGGCCGACAAAGCCGGTGCCGCCGAAGATGACGATCCTCATCGCGCGCAATCCGCCATCACAGCAGCCTGGCTCCAAAATTCCGTTCGGGATCCATGTCGGCGACGAGCCGGCCGGTCGGCCTGGCCGCCTCGCCGCCGCTGCGTGCGAGGAATTTTCCGCTGCCGGCGCTCGCGAGGCACTTGTCGCCCTCGATGATCACGCGGCCGCGCGAGAGCACCGACACCGGCCAACCCTTGAGCCTGCGACCCGCAAACGGCGTGTAGCCGGCGAGGTCGTGCATCATCTGGTCCGCGATGGTGACCTCGCGGTTGGGATCCCAGATCGCGATATCGGCGTCGGCGCCGACCGCGATCGAGCCCTTGCGCGGATGCAGGTTGTAGATCTTTGCCGGGGCGGTCGCGGTCAGTTCGACGAACTTTTCGAGGCCCAGCCGTCCCTTCGACACCATCGCATCGAACAGCAGCGGCAGCCGCAGCTCAAGGCCCGGCAGGCCGTTGGCGACCTGCTTGAAGTTGGGATTGGGGCCAGCGCGCAGCTTGCCGGTCTCGTCGTAGCGATACGGCGCGTGGTCCGACGAGATGGTCTGGAGATCGCCGAGCGAGAGCGCCTGCCACAGCGCCTCCTGGTCGGCATGCGTGCGCGGCGGCGGGCTGCACATCCACTTCGCCCCCTCGGCGCCGGGCTTGTCGAGATCGTTTGCCGTGAGGAACAGGTATTGCGGGCAGGTCTCGGCGAAGACCTTGAGCCCCTGCCCGCGCGAGTCGCGGATCACCTTGGCGCCTTCGGCCGTCGAGACATGGAAGATCATGATCGGCTGGTCGATCAGCGCCGCCATGCCGATCAGCCGGGTGAAGGCTTCCGCCTCCGAGATGCGGGCGTGGCTGACGGCGTGGTATTTCGGCATCGTGTAGCCGCGCGAAAGCAGCCGCTTCACCATCCAGGCGATGATGCCGTGGTTCTCGGCATGGGCGCACAGCATCGCACCGGACTGGCGAGACGCGAGCAGAATGTCGAGCAGCGGCTCGTCGTCGACCTTGAGGCGGTCGTAGGTCATGAAGATCTTGATCGAGGCATGGCCCTGCTTCACCAGCGCGGGGATGTGCTCCTCGACCGTCTCCTTGGTCGCGTCCGCAATGATCATGTGAAAGGCGTAGTCGATCACAGCACCTTTCTTCGCCAGGGCGTGATAATCCTCGACCACCTGTGGCAGCTTCATGCCGACATGTTGAGCCGCGAACGGAATCACCGTGGTGGTGCCACCGAAAGCGGCAGAGACGGTGGCGCTCTCGAACGTGTCGGCATTCATGATGCCGGCGGCCGACAGCTGCTCGATATGGGCGTGGCTGTCGACCCCGCCGGGCAGCACCAGCTTGCCGCGCGCGTCGATCTCGCGCTTTCCGGGCGGAAGCCCGCGGCCGATGGCCGCAATGGTCTCGCCGGAGATGGCGACGTCAGCCTCGAAGACGTCGGTCGTGGTGGCGACGCGGCCGCCGCGGATGATCAGGTCGTAAGCGGGTTCAGTCATGAGGCACTCCGTGATAGGCTAGAGGCACGTTCGCTAAATCTCGCAGGAAGTCCATCATGTCCCGGCCGCGCATTCTCGTCATCAACCCGAATTCCAACCACAAGGTCACGCAGGGGCTGGAGGATGCGTTGAAGCCGCTCGATTTCGAGGGCGGGCCGGAAGTGGTCTGCCAGACGCTGGCCGAGGGTCCGTTCGGCATCGAAAGTCAGGCGGACGCCGATAGCGTTGCGATCCCGCTGCGGAAGCTGGTCGAATGCGACAACAGCTCGGCCGCCTTCGTCATCGCCTGCTACAGCGATCCCGGGCTGCAGGTTTGCCGGGAAGGCACCGACCGCCCCGTGTTCGGCATCGCCGAGTGCGGCGTGCTGACGGCGCTTTCCCGCGCGGAGACCTTCGGCGTCATCGCGATCGCCCAGCGCTCGATCCCGCGTCACACGCGCTATCTCAGGCAGATGGGCCTGACCGACCGCTTCTCCGGCGAGCGGCCGCTGAACATGAGCGTCGCCGAAACCGCTTCGGGCGAAGGCACGCTCGCCAAGATGATCGAGGTCGGCCGCGCGCTGCGCGACGAGGACGGTGCCCGCGCCGTCGTGATGGGCTGCGCCGGCATGGCGCGCCACCGCCGCGCGTTGGAAGACGCGCTGCGCATTCCCGTGATCGACCCGACGCAGGCGGCCGTTACCATGGCGCTGGGTACGGTGCAGTTCTCGGCTCACTAGGCGTCCTTCAGCTCTTTGGCACCCTGGCGCGAGAGCCATTGCGCATGGCTCTCGCGGACAAGGGCAAACGTATCCCGCTGAGTGGTGTAGAGATTGCCGAACATGCGGCCGATCGGCCGATAGGCGTCGAGATCGACATACATGTTGGCGGTGTCGACCAGCCCCTCGCGGGCGTGAACCCGCAAGACCTCGCCGACCAGGAGCTCGCGATCGGGCGAGAAGGTCATCACGACATGGCGCCGGCATTCCAGCGCGAAGGGCGCTGCAGCGAGACGCGGCACCTTCACGTCGACCGAGGGAAGCGTCGCAAGACCCGTTGCGGCTACCTCGCTGTCGCCGGAGGGGAAATCGACCGCGCAGTCGTTCATCGCGCCCGACAGCGCCTCGTCGACCATGTGCACCACGAACTCGCCGTCGCGATGGATGTTGCGGGTGGTGTCCTTGGGCGAGTAATCCGGCTTGTGCTGGAGCCCGAGCACGATCAACGCGGGACTTTCGGAGAACACGTTGAAGAAGCTGAACGGCGCGGCATTCACCGCCCCGTTCTCATCCAGCGTCGTCACCAGCGCGATCGGCCGCGGCACCACCACGCCGCAGAGCAGCTTGTAGCGATCGCGCGGATCGAGCTCACGCAAGGAGATGCCTTTGTCAGCCATCGGCGTCACTTCTCCGGCGGCGGCACCGCGCCGGTCTGGCTGGTGATCAGACCGTAATGCTCGATGCGGCGATGCCGAGCGAAATCGAAGATGGTGGTCTTGCCGAACGCCGTCGCATCGAGGTCGCAGGCATGGACCAGCACCTCGTCGTCATCCGTCTTGGCCTCGGCGACGATCTCGCCATTGGGATCGACGATCAGGCTGCCGCCGAACAGCGGATGACCGTCCTCGACGCCGGCCTTGGCGACTGCGACCACCCAGGTCGCGTTCTGATAGGCGCCGGCCTGCACCGAGAGGCGGTTGTGGAACAGGCGCTTCTCGACGCCCTCCTCGCTCTTCTCGGCATTCACCGACGGCGTGTTGTAGCCGATCAGCACCATTTCGACGCCCTGCAGGCCCATGACGCGATAGGTCTCGGGCCAGCGGCGGTCGTTGCAGATCGCCATGCCGATGATGCCGCCGAGCTCGCGCCAGACCTTGAAGCCGAGATCGCCCGGCTCGAAATAGCGCTTCTCCAGGTGCTGGTGCGAGCGCTTGCTGTCGTATTCCACATGGCCCGGCAAATGCACCTTGCGGTATTTGCCGACGATCTTGCCGGTTTTGTCGGTCAGGATCGCGGTGTTGAAATGATGACCGTCCGGCGTCAGCTCCGCATAGCCGAAGTTCATCGCGATTCCGTGCTGCGCCGCGCGCTCGAACAGCGGCCTGGTCGCCGCGTTCGGCATCTCGCGTTCGAACCAGATGTCGAACTCGGCGCGGTCCTCGACGTACCAGCGCGGGAAGAACGTCGTCAGCGCCAGCTCGGGATAGACGATCAGGTCGGCACCCTTGCTCTTGGCTTCGTCCATCAGCGCTATCATGCGTTTGACCACGGCCTCGCGGCTGTCGGCTTTCTGGATCGGGCCCATCTGGGCGGCGGCGACATTGACGATGCGCATCAGCGAATTCCTGATTTCTTGAGTTTCTTGGCGAGGCTTGGGATCGCACCTTCAGGGGCGTGTTGGCGCGCGCAGCATATCGCAGCCTCGCGCTGTTTTTCCAGCCGAGCAGCTTTCATGCCGTCCGCCCCCATTCGGCATCCTGCAACAGCCGCCAGTTGACCTTGTTGCTAGCGGTCCGCGGCAGGGACTCGACGAAGACGACGGCGCGCGGCGCCTTGTAGCTCGCCATCGCGCTCCGCGCCCAGCCGACGATGTCGCCCTCCGACGTCGTCGCGCGCGCGGCGTCATCGAGCACCACCAGCGCCTTGACGGTCTCACCGCGATAGCCGTCCGGCGCTGAAATGATGCAGCATTCCCGGATAGCCCGGTTCTGGTACATCGCCGCCTCGACCTCGGCCGGCCACACCTTGAAGCCGCTGACATTGATCATCCGCTTCAGGCGGTCGACGGCGAAGAAATAGCCGCCGGCATCGCGGTAGCCGAGCTCGCCCGTGCGCAGGAACCGCTTGCCGTCCCGCTCGATGAAGGCTTCGGCATCCGCCTCCGGCCTGTTCCAGTAACCCTGCAGCACCTGCGGCCCGTGCACGACGATCTCGCCGACCACGTTGTCGTCGAGCTCGACCAGGCTGTCGGGGTCGATCACCCTGGCATCGGTCTCGTGCACGGCGATGCCGAGGCACTGCCGCTTCGGCGCCGCCATTGGATTGAGGTGCGTTGGAGACATCGTCTCGGTCATGCCGTAGCCCTCGACGAAATCGAGCCCAAACCGCCCCTTCAGCCGTTCCGCGACGGCTGTCGGCATCGCCGCGCCGCCACCAGTCAGCACCTTGAGCTTCGCAAAACATTTGTCGCGGAAGCTGGCGCTGGCGAGCACATCCACGATCATGGTCGGCGCGGCGTTCCAGAATGTGACGCCATAGGTCTCGAACAAATCCGGCAGCAGATCCTTGTCCCAGCGCGCCATCAGCAGCAGCGTGGCGCCGGAGACGATGGCGGCATTCATCGAGCCCTGCATGCCCGCGACATGGAACAGCGGCATGAAGCCGGTCATCACGTCGCTGCCATCGAGCCCATACCAGCGCGCCTGCAAGACGGCGGTGAACAGCGCGCTGCGATGGGTGTGCATGCACGCCTTGGGCTTGCCTGTTGTCCCTGAGGTATAGGGCAGGATCATCAGATCCGCCGGCCCCGCCTCCATCGCACCCGGCTGCAGGTCCTGCATTATCGCGGGCGACCACGAATACCAGCCCGGCGATGACGGCGGCTCCAACGGCGCTTCGGTCACGCATGATGGCAGCGTGTAGGGCGTCGCGGCTGGAACTTCGTCGCGGTACCGCGCGACAATCCCATGCGTAATCGCCTCGCCTACCAGCGGTGCAAACACATCGCTTAGCTCGCTGCCGATGATTGCAACCCTGGCGCCGCTGTCCGCGGCGAGATACGCGATCTCGGCGGTCTTGTTCATGGGATTGACCGGCACGATCACGCCGTTCGCCCGCATCGTCGCATAGTAAGCGATGACGTACTGCGGCGAATTCTGCAGCGCGATCATGACGCGGTCGCCGCGCTTCACTCCGCAAACGCCTTGCAGAAAGCCGGCCATGGCATCGACCCGGTCACGCAGCTCGGCGTAGCTCAGGCTCGCCCCGTAGAACATTGTCGCCGGATGCGATGGTCGTTCACGTGCCGCACGCACCAGGGCGTCGTAGAGCGTCCCATCAGGCATCGCGAGATGCCAGGGCTCGTCCGCCGGCCAGGCCGGCGAGCGACGAGGTGCTGCGTGGTCCGCGTTCACCCGTGCTCCTTGTCGGCAATATCGAGGCCGTGGTCGAGCGCATCGAGCAGCAGCGTCGCCTCGCGCTCGGAGATCACCAGCGCCGGCGCCAGGAACAGCGAGGTCTGCTCGCCGCTGGTACCGATCACCGCGCCTGCTTCCAGCGCGCGTTCCGCGACGCGCGAAGCAATCGGCACCTCGGTGGTGTCGGCGTGCCAGGTGCGCCAGTCCGGGCCGTGCAGCTCAACCGTCCAATGCAGCCCCTGCCCCGCTACGCGCTGCACGCTCGGATGCTTTTGTGCGATCGCGAGCAGGCGGCGGGCGAACAGCTTCTCGAGGCTCGCGACGTGCTCCAGAATCTTATCGTCGCTGACGACCTTCAGATAAGCGCTCACCGCAGCCATGCTGATCGGATGACCGCGCAGCGTGCCGTAATTCTGCCAGCTCGTTCCCTTCAGCCGCTCGACGATGTCTTTCGACACCACGACGGCAGCCACAGCAGCCGCACCGCCGCCGAGCGACTTGCCGAGCGTGACGATATCGGGGCGGCTCTGCGCGCCCTGGAACGCGAACCAGCGCCCAGCACGGCCCGCGCCGGTGACGACCTCGTCCGCGATCCAGTACGAGCCGGCCTCTCGCGCGCGCTTTGCCATTTCATCCTGATAGGCGCCGTCGTAATAGATGCCGCCCTGGGTGTAGTCGATGATCGTCGCTGCCGTATCCGAGAGCAGGCGCGGAGCATCCGCCAGATATTCACTGGGCGGCGCTTTGTTGGCCGGCGCGCCGTAGATCGCGCCATGCGGCGCCGGCAGGATCCGCACCGGCGCCATCGGTGCCGGCATCTTGGAGCCGCCGGCGTGCACGGCGAGACCGCCGTGCCATTGCGGCTGCACGGTCATGCTGCGCGACAGGCCGGTGATGCCGTGATAGGCGCGCTCGCGCGTTGCCAGCGCCGAGCGCTGCGTCAACGCCTGGCACAGCGACAGCGCCATGTCATTGGCCTCGCTGCCGCTGATGCAGAAGCGCACCGCGCCGACCCAGTCCTCTTCGCCCTTGAAGGCGATAGCCATCAGATCGTCGGCGGCCTGCTCGCGGCCGACCCAGGTCCAGCCCTCGTTGACGACGGGCGTATCCGCCGCGCGGCGGATCGCCTCCACCATTGCGGGATGGCGGTGGCCGAGTCCGCCGCCGGTGTTGCTGCCGTCGATCAGCTTGCGGCCATCCGCAAGGTGAAAGTAGACGCCCTCGCCGCCGACCACGGCCATCGGCGCAGCCTCGCCCGCATTCAGCCCGGTTCGCAACAATCTGCTCATCGCCACTGCCTCACTCCGCCGGAACGGCGCCGTAGCCACCGCCACCGCACATCTCGATCGTGACGAGATCGCCTTGCTGCAACACCAGGTTCGACTTGCCGTCGATGGCGACGTTGGCGCCCTGCCGGACCAGCGAGATGCGGCAGGCCTCGCCGGGAGAGCCGCCCTGCATGCCCCACGGCGCCATCACCATGCGCTCGATGCAAGTGGTCAGGTGCATCGAGGGCGCCAGGATGCGGTAGGTGCGGACGGAGCCGTCACCGCCGCGATGTGCGCCCGCGCCGCCGGAATTCCGGCGAATCGCCTGCTGCTCGAGCCGGATCGCGTAGTTCGCCTCGATCACCTCGACCGGTGTGTTCGAAGTGTTGGACAGATGCACGCGGGTTGCGGACGTGCCGGCGCGATCGTGCCGCGCGCCTTCACCGCCGCCATGGACCTCGTAGAGCATCTTCCACGACCCGTTCGGCCGCGGCTCGGCAAAGAACAGCACGCCCGCGGTGGTCGCCCCGCCCGCCGACAGACGCTCGGGAATGGTGTCCTGCATGGCGCGAAAGATCGCATCGACGATGCGCATGGAGGTCTCGTGATTGCCGGCGGCAACGGAGGCGGTCCAGCCGGGCTCGAGGATCGAACCCGGGCGCGTGATGATGGTCAGCGGCCGCAGTGCGCCGGCGTTCTGCTGCATGTCGCGTCCGCTCATGATGCGCGCGGCATAGGCGACCGCCGAGCGCGCCATGAACGGCGTCGTGTTGCAGAAATTGGAGACGCGGTCGCAGCTTCCGGAGAGGTCGAAGGTCGCTTCATCCCCGCGAATGGTGATCTTCACATGGATGCGCGCCGGCGCATTGTTTGCGCTGCCGTCGTCGAGATAATCCTCGCCCTCGTAGACGCCATCCGGAAGATCGCGCAGTGCCGCCCGCATCTCGATTTCGGAGAGGTCGTGCAGGCGCGACTGCGCCGCCATGAAGACTGCCTTGCCATGCTCGCGGCAGAGCTCGACGATGCGCTTCTCGCCGGCCTTGGTCGCCGCGATCTGGGCAAGGAGATCGCCCTCGCAGGATTCGGCATCGCGAACGTTGGCCTTGAGCAGCTGCACGATCGGCGTACTGAGGCCGGCGGCAGTCGCGATCAGCACCGGCGGAATCCGCATCGCCTCCTGGAACGTATCGACGGCCTTGGCGAAATAACTGCCGGGCCAGGTGCCGCCGATGTCAGGCCAATGCGCAAGGCTGACTGCGAAAGCCACGATCTCGCCCTCGAAGAAGACGGGGCGCACGACCTTGACGTCGTTGAGATGATTGCCGCCGAGCGCGCCGACATTGTAGATCACGACGTCGCCGTCGTTCAGGCCATCGCGCGGCATCACCTTCAGGAGTTCGGGGATGGTGTAGGCCATCGCGCCGAGATGGATCGGAATGTCGCGGCCCTGCCCGACCAGGCCGCCATGGCCGTCGGTAATCGCCGATGACAGGTCGCCGGCCTCGCGCAGGAGCGGCGAGCGCGCCGAACGCGTCATCACGAGGCTCATCTCCTCGGCCGCGGCGGAGAGCCCATGCCTGATGACCTCGACGACGAACGGATCGAGCTTCATGCCGCCCTCCGCGTCAGGAACAGATTGCCCGATGGATCGGGCCTCGCCTGCCAGCCCGGCGGCACCACCACGGTCGACCAGGCGTCTTCGATGATGGCGGGACCATTGATGGTCTCGGTGAGCGACGCGCGGTCGACGATCGCGGTTGCGATGTCGTGGAAGCCGTCGAACGAGCAGGTGCGCGTGGTCATAGACACTGCCCTCGCCGCGGTCGCCGGCCGGCTGACAATTGTCGTCGACGGGCGACGGGCCTGCACCCGCACCGACTCGATAACGCAGGGTTCGCCGGTCGCATAGCCGAACAGCTCATGATGCCGCGTCAGGAAGTCCTGCTTCAGCCTGGCAACGTCGAGCGGCAGCGTGAAGGATACCGGAATGGCGTCGTTCTGCGCGGCGTAGCGCATCAAGGCCACCAGCTCGACCTGGATCTCGGCCTTCGCAACATTGTTGGCGAGAAGCGGCGCCGAGGCATCGGCAATCAGGGCCTCGATCCGTTCCGAGACGCGCGCGAGATCGATGCCGTCGAGGGCAGCGCGAAGGGTCTGCTGCTGCAGGAAGCTGAAATCGGCAGTGAGGCAACCCAGCGCCGAGAACGCGCTCGAGGCACTGGGCACGACCACCTCTGCAATGCCGTAGAGATCGGCGAGGCCCGCGGCATGCATAGGACCGCCGCCGCCGAAGGCGAGCAACGTACAGTCGCGGCCATCGATGCCGCGCTCGACCGTGACACGGCGGAGCGCGCGGGCCATGGTCGCGTTCGCGACCTTGATGATGCCGAGCGCCGTCTCCGTCAGGCTCAGCCCGAGCGCGCGGGCAATCGGCGCGATGACGCGCTTTGCGGCCGCGATGTCGATCCCGATGCGATCACCAAGCTTGGTCTCGGGATTGAGATAGCCGAGCACCGCATTGGCATCGGTGATGGTCGGCTCCGTGCCGCCGCGGCCATAGCAGGCCGGGCCCGGCTCGGAGCCGGCGCTTTCCGGCCCGACCGTCAGGCCGCCGGGACCGTTGCGCACGATCGATCCGCCGCCGGCGCCGATCGAATGCACCGCGAGCATCGGCTGGCGCAGCGGCTTGTCGCCGAGCATGCGGCCGTCGGTCATTTCGGCCTGGCCGTCGATGATCAGGCACACGTCCGTCGTGGTGCCGCCCATGTCGAAGGTCAGCATCCGCGCGCAGCCGAGCTGGCGCGCGATGCTGACCGACGCCGAGACGCCGGCCGCCGGGCCCGACATCGCCATCACCAGCGGACGCCGCTTCACCGCCGAAATCGGGACCATGGCGCCGGCGGAGTGAAACACCTGCAGACCGGGCCCGATCGGCAGCCGCTGCTCCAGCTCGCTGAGATATTGAACCGCGATCGGCATCGCGGCCGCGTTGAACACGGTTGCCGAGGTTCGCTCATATTCGCGCGCCTCGGGATTGACCTCGTGCGAGAGCGAGACATGGGCGACGACGCCCCTGAGCCGCTCGCCCAGCATCTTCTCGTGGACTGGATTGGCATAAGCGTGAAGGAGCGCGACCGCAACGCTCTGAACGCCGGTGCCTTTCAGCCACGCCACCAGGCGTTCGATCTCGGCTTCCTCGAGCGCCTTCAGCACCCGGCCCTCATGATCGAGGCGCTCGGCGAGCCCAAAGCATCGTTCGGGCGGCACCAGAGGCGGCGATTTCGGCGGAATGTCGAGCCGATAGAGATCGCGCCGGCGATAGCGGGCGATCTCGAGCACGTCGGCAAAGCCTTCGGTCGCGACCAACGCCACCTTCGGCAGCCGGTTCTCGACGATCGCGTTGGTCACGCGCGTGGTGCCGTGGACGAAGCGCTTGACCTCGCTCTTGCGCAGGCCGACCGCCTCGATCGCCTCCAGCATCGCCTGCACCGGTGCGTCGGGGCGCGACGGCACCTTGGCAATCCGCGCTTCCGCGGAATCGCGCCGGATCGCGATGATGTCGGTGAAGGTGCCACCGATATCGGTGCCGACCTCCCAGTGATTGCCGGAATCGCTCATCTGCACAGTCAGCTACGCATGACGTTCATCATCATTCCCTGTCATGCCATCACGTGCGAGCGTGCGACAGAGCGATGGCCGCGGGATAGGGCCAGAGTTGTCGCAAACCACTGGGCCAGCACAGCCACCGGCATTGCGCGGCGCACCATCGACTGCACGTTTTAGTGCAGCGCTGCTCGCGCAGAGAGCAGAAGCACACGAAGCAGAAATGTGCAGCCCACCCCTGGATTCTTCGAGGCAAATAGAAGCGCCCGTTGCACTGCAATCGGATCGCGCGAGGTCGCTTGTCTAATTTGCAGGCGATCGAACGGCGGTGCGGGAGAGAGGACTGACCAGGAGCTATGCACGGAGGTCGGCTCAGCCTCTCTTTATTGTACGGTCAGTAAGCGAGAACATCACCGGCCGCTGGTGGATAACCGGGCGTAGCACCCGGCGTGCCGTTTCAAGCTGCTCAGGCTGCCAGCCATGCCCGCAAGCGCCGCCAACCGATGACGATGCCGGTGATGGAGAACATCAGCCCGAGCGTACAGAGCCCGACGATGAGAGCGTCACGCAGCCGCGCATGAGCCAGCAGAATCGGGAAGTCAAGCGTGTGCAACGCACTGTAAAGCCAGCGATAGGCGCGGCGCGACGGGTCCAGCCTTTGCAGCACCTTGCCATCGGCAGCATCGACATCGAACCAGAGATCGCCGCACGTTGTGCGGTAGACGGGGACCCCCGGAAGTGCGGATTGCGCTGGATAGCCGTCGTTGCCGGCGAGCAGGAACGGTGCGGCACAGCCGGCGCCAAGGCGCGCTGTCAGGTCGCCGATCTCCGGCCTATCCAGGTATGCCGACTGTCCGCGTGGCACGTCCCCTGCCTTGATCAAAGCCTGACGGCCGAGACCAACCCGGTCGCGCCGATAGACCTTGGCGCCGAACGCGAACCATTCGACCTCGAGCGCCGACGGCGATATTGGCTGCAGCGATGAAGCGTCTCGCCAATCCGGGGCGGCATCGACCACGGCGGCCTCCGCCGGCGTCAATTGCCCGCGCGAGAACAGCCGGCCGTGATCCATCGACAGCCAGCCGCTGAAGATCCAGGTCAGCACGAACACGGTCACGACAAGACCGATGATGTGATGCAGGGCGTGCCAGTCCCGATAGGGCGACGAGAGCTGGCGTCCCCGTATCTTCACACGCACGATTCCGAGCACCGCGCCAAGCAGTGCTGCGATCAGGGCCAGCAGCGACAGCGTCCAGACCACGCGATCCCACAGCGCCCAGCTGCTGCGCAGAATTGTCGGATAGATCCAGTGCAGCACGCTGCCGGCCCAGTTCCACGCGCGCTCGCTGCGCGTCGTATCCAGGACGATTTCGCCGGTCAGCGACGAAACGTAGACCTCCGTTCCAGGGGCATCGCCGAGAGCGGCGCGAAACAAGGGGCGATGCCGATCAAAACCGTTCGGCACGCTCCACTGATCGTAGTCCGACCGCGCGACGATTGCAGCGCGCACCGCCTCAAGCCCGCGCTGACGTGAATAAGCTTGCACGATGGTGAGCGCGACATCGGCTGATGTCACCGACGCGTCTCCTCCATCGGAGGCGCGAACCGCTCGCGAACCTGCGGAGCCCGAGACGACGTAGACCGGTCCATCGCTCCGCTGGATCAGCCGAACACGTGTCGCATCGGCAATCCCGCTCGCCGCAACGGCGTCCGCGACCGAGATCCTCGTCCCGTCGCGATCGACCGGCACAAGTCCGGCAAATCGCTCCGCTTCCGTCAGCGACGGAAACGGGACGAAGTGCATGACGATCCCGCTCGCGAACCACATCGCGAACAACAGACAGAACGCGATGCCGAGCCAGCGATGCGTGAGGACGATCGCGCCCATCATGCGCTCAGGGCCTCACCATTTGAACGCGGCCGATATTTCATAGGTGCGCGGCGCGCCCAGGAGGATCTGGTCCGGATAGAACGGATCGCCCCAGATCGCATAGCGCTTATCAGTGATGTTGCGGACACGGAAGGTCAGGCGGGCCTGGTCGACCGCATTGAACGCCGTCTTGGGGATGTCGACGAAGGCGTAGACGTCGGCCACGGTGTAGGCCTTCATCGTCACGACGTTGGCGTCGGTGTTGTAGCGGTCGCCGACATGACGACCGGTGATGCCAAGCTCCACCGGCCACGGTGTGAAGAAGCGATACGACGCGCCGGCGTTTGCGACGATACGCGGCACGTTTGGCGGCGTGTTGCCCGAGAACGAGCCGCCGGCAAAATTGTAGTCGGCATAGCGCGCATCGACATAGGCGATGTTGCCCCACAGCCGCAGCGGCTCGATCGGGCGTATCGAGGCGGCAAGCTCGATGCCCTTCGACTCCTGCCGCCCGGCGATATTCAGCTGCATGCCGCCGGCGGCCGCATAGACGTTCTTGCGCACGATGTCGTAGGCCGAGAACGACCATTCCGCCCGGTTGTCCCAGAACAGGTGCTTGACACCGGTCTCATAGGTGCGCGCGGTGGTCAGATCGAGCGGCTGGGTGGGCGAGAGCAGGAAGATGTTGTTGGCTGCGACGTCGGCGCCGGTGGCGTACTGGCTGAAGAAGGTCAGGCCGGGAACGGCCTCCCAGGTGTAGCCGATGCGGCCCGTCACCGGCGCCCAGTCTTTCGTGAACGGGAAGCCCGCCTTCACGATCCCGTTCTTGTCGGTCGAATTACGGTCGAGCCCGATATGCTCGACGCGGAGGCCGCCGATCAGCGCGAAGCTGCGCGTCAGCTTGAGCCTGTCCTCGAATGACAGCGCCTCGTTGTCGATGCGTGCGGTCTGCTGCTGCGTCGTGAGCAGGCCGTAGAAACCGCGGTTGGGGTCGACCAGCGAAACGGAATCGCCGGGAAAGTTTGCCGCGCCGGGCCTGACGAAATCGAGATAGCTCGACGACAGCGTCGTGACCAGCCGGTTATCGAAGCCCGCAATATTTGTATCCCAGATCAGGTCGGTGATGTTGCCGACCAGCCGCTGGCTGTGGGCGACATAGAAACGCTCGCGATCGACCAGGTTCGTGGTGGAATTGAACGCCTCGATCTCGTTATTGAACCAGATTCGTTCCGCGCCATAGCCATAGGCCTGACTTTTCAGCGTGAGGTCAGGCGCGAGCTTCAGCTCGAATCCGCCACGCAGCCACACTTCCTGCGCCACGTTGCGGTTATCGAGAACGTTGTAATTGGTGTTGAAGGTGCGATCGTCGATGGTGACGGCACCGAGATTCGTTCCGTTGTAATTCGAGACGTAATTGCCGGAGACGATCCCCGTCGTCGCGTGCGAACCGCTGAAGGCGACCGGCACCAGCGGCGCGCCCCAATAGGCCTTCGAGCGGTCTTCACGATATTCGACCGCACCCCAGATCCTGAGGCTGTCGGAAACACGGTAGTTGAGCTGGCCGGACGTGCCGAACGTCCTGACATTGGTGTCATCGGCAAAGCCGTTGAGCGTGGAGCGGCTGATGTCGAAGCGATAGTCCAGTCCCTGCACATTGGTGCTGCCGCCGGAGCCGTAATGGGCACGGAACGAATTCAGCGAGTCCCAGGAGAAATTGGCATCGTTACGGGCAGGTCCGGTGTGGGGCTGCTTGGTGACGAAGTTGATAGCACCGCCCGCGGCGCCCTCGCCCGAAATCAGCGAAGCCGGGCCCTTGAGGAATTCCACCGCTTCCAGATTGGCGGTATCCACGATCCGCGAGGTCATGTTCTGCGGACCGATCTTGATGCCGTTGTAGAGCGTGTTGATCTGGCTGTTGGTGAAGCCGCGCATGGAGAAGGCGGAAGGTTCGGCCGGGTTGTCGCCCGAGGTGACGCCGACGGCGCCCTGCGCCACCTCGGACACGGTGCGATAGCCCTGCTCGCGCATCGTTTCGGCCGAGATCACCTCGACGGTCGCGGGCGTCTGCCGCACCGTCAGGCCGAGCGCGCGAGGCGCTTTCGGCAACGGCATTGGTGTTGAGAGGCGTCTGTGCCGTCGAATCCGGCATGACGGGTTTTGGCGCGGCGGATACAGCCGCCGGCCTGCGCGCTGCCGCGCGACGCGCGCTCTGCGCCGCTCCTGCTGCCTGTTTGGCCGGCTTGCGCGCCTGGGCGGGCGACACCTCGATGGGCGGCAGGGACTCCCGGGCCTGCTGCGCCACAGCGGCAGGCGGACCGAGAGCGGCAAAGGACGTGAACGCGGCGGAGGCAAGCAGGACGCGGCGCGATCGTGCGATACGGATGGAAGACACAGGTCAAAACCTCGGTATGACGTCAGTGGCACGTCACAGCGAACGAGGTTTCACCTTCGGCTTTAGCCGTCCGATGAAGCCGAATGTCTGTACTCCCCGACCGACATCTTCGCGTGTGACCACGGCTGACGGCAGGTCTCCTGGCTCGCGGGTCGTGACCGCTTCGTCGCCTTCCCGGGACCGAGGACCCAGTGGCTCGTGACGAAGGATTCACCGCTTACAGTTGCGGGGGCAGCCGCGGCATTGGGGACATTTTCCCCGCACCGCATTCCCTTTTCATTCCCTCTCGGGAAAACCGTCATGAGCATCTAGGATTACCGCCAAGACAGAGTCAATGTGCCAGTTGCGGCGTTATGGCCACAGCAGCCAACTTCCCTGGAGATGAGCATGGAAGGCGAGACCTTCCTCTGGTTGATCAGGCATGCGGCCGTCGTGGGCGTGCCCGGGACGATCCATGCGGCCGATGCGCGGGCCGACCTCGGCGATCACGCCGCATTGACGGCTCTCAGGCGCCTCTTGCCCGCGGATGTCGCCGGCTATGCCAGCCCGTCGCGGCGCACGGTCGAGACGGCGCGCGCGCTGGGGCTCGAACCGGAACTGGTCAGCGAATTTCGCGAGCAGGATTTCGGCGATTGGACCGGCCATCGGCATGACGAGCTCGCCGCGACCGGCGGCGAGGCCTACGCGCAGGTCTGGCGCGATCCCGCGCACGGACGGCCGCCGAACGGCGAAAGCTTTGCGGATCAGGTCGCCCGCGTCCGCCTCGGCCTGGCGCAGATTGGCGCAGGCTCCGCGGCGCTGGTCGTTCATTCCGGCACCATTCGTGCCACGCTCTGCATCGCGCTCGATCTCACACCGGAAGCCGCACTGCGCTTCGTGATCGATCCACTGTCGCTGACCCGGATCGACCGGCTCGCGGGCGGCTGGCGTGTCGTCTCGGTCAATCAACGCATTAGCTAGGCCGATCCGGCACATTGGCCTGCGCGAAGGTCGCCATGCCGTTGTGAAGTGCGCAGGCCGAGCGCACCAGCGGCAGCGCGATCGCCGCACCCGATCCCTCGCCGAGCCTGAGATCGAGGCTGATCAGCGGCTGCACGTTCAGCGTGCGCAACACCAGCCGATGTCCCTGCTCCGCCGATTGATGCGAGGGCAACAGGAACGGCTGGCAGGACGGGTTGAGGCGCGCCGCCGCCAGCGCCGCCACCGAGACGATGAAGCCGTCGATCAACACGGGAATGCGGCGTTGCGCGGCCGCGATGATCGCGCCCGAGATCGCCGCGATCTCGAGGCCGCCGACCGCGCACAGGATCTTCTCGACCGCGGCTCCGGCGACGCCGTGGCGCGCGATCGCCGCATCGATCACCCGCGCCTTGTGCGCGCGGCCGGCCGCATCGATGCCCGTGCCGCTGCCCGCGATCTCCCCGGCGCTCACACCAAGTAGGCTCGCCGCGATCGCCGCCGATGTCGTGGTGTTGCCGATCCCCATCTCGCCGAAGATCAAGAGATCAGGCCGGCCGGCCTCGGCGCGCACCACCGCGCGCTGGCCGGCCTCGAAGGCGAAGGCCAATTCCGCCGGCGTGAGCGCGGCCTCGACACTGAAATCGCGGGTGCCGCTGCGCGGCTTGTCGGTGACGATTCCCGCCATCTGCTCCTGGGACAGCGTGCCGGCGTCGACGACCTCGAGGCTCGAACCCAGCTCGCGCGCCAGCACCGAGATCGCGGCGCCACCGGCGGCAAAATTCGCCATCATCGCGATGGTGACGGCTTGCGGATAGGCCGACACGCCCTGCGCGACGATACCGTGGTCGCCGGCGAAGATGATGATCGGCACCCGCGCGGCGCGCGGCTGCCCGGTCGCCTGCAGGCCCGCAAGCTCGATTGCGAGCTGCTCGAGCCGCCCGAGCGCGCCGGTCGGCTTCGTCAGCTGCGCCTGCCGCGCAATGGCCGCCTCGCGATGAACAGCGGAGACCTCGGGGCAGTTCTGGGTAACCCATTCGGGAAGCATGCTGCTCAACGCCTGCGTTTGATGATGTAGCTGTCCATGATCCAGCCGTGCCGCTCGCGTGCCTCCTGCCGCACGGCGGCAATGCGCGCGCCCAGTTCAGCCAGCGCGCCGGACATGACGATCTGATCGGGCATGCCAAGATAGGCTCCCCACCAGATGTGAAGTCCGGCCGGATCGAGCGACTGGAACGCCGTGCCGCCATCGAGCATCACGACGACGGTATCGACGCCCTGCGGCCAGCCGCCTTCGCGCAAGCGCCGCCCCGTCGTGACCAGGAACGGCTCGCCGATGTCGTTGAGCGGCAGCGCATGCGCCGCGCACAGCGCCTGGATCGAGGTGATCCCAGGCACGACTTCGATTGTCGGCAACGGATTCAACCGCCGCGCAATGCGCAGCGAAGAATCATAGAGCGAAGGATCGCCCCAGATCAGCAGCGCGACCTTGCCCTCATCTTCGAGATGCCCAGCGATCGTCTGCGACCAGGTCGCGGCCACCGCATCGTGCCAATCGTCTACGCCCTTGCGGTAGTCCGACTCGGTCGCATCGCGCACGGGAAGGTCGAATTCGGCGATGCGTGTCGTTTTGTTGGTGAGCACACCGGCGCAGATCGTTCGCCTGAGATCGGCGAGATCGGATTTCGCAGTCCCCTTGCGCGGGATCAGGATGAGATCGGCCGCGTTGATGGCGCGGGTCGCGGCGCGCGTGAGCTGCTCGGGATCGCCGCAACCGATGCCTATCAGGGAGAGCGTGAGCATCGCGAGCGCGACGGGCGGCCACGGCGGCCGCCCTTTCGCTTGTCTCTCAGGCCGCGTTGTGAAGGCGCGGCGTGACGAGGCCGGGCGCGGTGACGCCACGCAGCGACTTCGCCAGCGCCAGCACGGCGAGATCGGCCAGCGGCTCGATCACGATGACCAGCGCATAAGCGGCAGCGAACGTCGCAATGCTGGCGAGGTTGCTGATCGCAAAGCCGGAGCCATAGAGCGCCCAGAACGCCACCCATGCGATCACGCCGGCCTGGTAGGTCGTCGAAAGCGCCAGCGCCTGACCGTATTTCAAATCGACATAGGCGGTGTTGCGGGCAATGATCCGCGTGGCGATCGCCTGGATCGCGAACAGCGGCACCAGCAGCGTGGTGACGTTCATGCCGTATTGCGGCAGATCGACTGGCTCCAGCAGCATGCCCTGAAGCAGCAGGCCAATTGCGAGGCCGAAGGCGGCGGGCGCAGCACCAAAGAGCAGGAACAAGGTCGAGCCAAGGATGAAGTGCACCTCTGATACCCCAACCGGAAAGTGCGGCAGGATCTCGAAGAAGACGAAGACGAGAGCGGTGGTGGCCAGTGTCCGCGCGGCGAAAGAGCCGGCGCCCTGCTCGCGCACGGTCTCGACCGCGAGCTTCAAGGCAACGCCGCCTGCGGCGATGCCGGTCGCGTAACTCAACACGAGCTTGGCGCCCGTCACGATCCCGGGTTCGATATGCATGGCTCAATTCCTTCCTGCCGTCACACCCGACGGCCTTGGCCTCAATACGTGCACGGCCGGTCTCCTGGCTCGCGGTTCACTGGGTTCTCCGGCCTTCCCGGACCTTGCGGTCCAGTGGCGGTTCGGAGCCCCTCACCGCTTACAGTCGCGGGGGCGGCTGGGGTTTGGGGCGCCGCAACTGGGTCCGCCCATCCCCATTCCCGATTATGCTCCGGCGCTTTGCGCCGCGTCGAGCACCATGCCTCTCTTGTGTGCCCCTTTCGCATCGCGGGCGTCAAGGGGCGAACCGCTGCCGGAGCGCTCATGCCGGATATTCTCCCGCCAGCGCACCGAACAGGATGACGGCGGCGGTGGAAGCGGCGCCGCCGCGCCCAAGCTGCTCGGCGAGCTCGGCAATCGTGGTGCGGACCAATCGTTCGTCAGATCGCCCGAGGGATTCGGCGAATAGCGCCGGGGTGCTGGGAGCGAGGCCGTGCGCGATCAATTTTGCGGCAAGCGCCGGAAAGGTGCGCCGGCCCATATAGACCACGGTCGTGGCCTCTGGATCGGCCATCGCCGCCCAATTCAGATTGGGCGGCAGCTCGCCCGTGACGTCAGCGCCGGTGATGAACTGCACCCGGCGGGAGGTATGCCGGCGGGTCAGGGGAATGCCGGCCTGGGCGGCGGCGACACAGGCGGAGGTGACGCCGGGAATGATCTCGTAGCCGATGCCGGCTTCGCGCAGCGTCTCGATCTCCTCCTCGAGCCGGCCGAAAATGCCGGCATCGCCGGATTTAAGCCGCACCACGCGCGCGCCTGTTGCGGCATAGTCGACCAGGAGACGGTTGACGTGGTGCTGCTTGGTCGAAGGACGCCCGGCCCGCTTTCCCACCGCGACGAGATTGGCGCCGGGCCGGGCGAGATCGAGGATCGCGCCGGAGGCAAGATCGTCATAAAGCACGACGTCGGCCTCGCGCAGCCGCGTGGCGCCTTTCACCGTGAGGAGCTCGGGATCGCCCGGACCGGCGGAAACGAAAGAGACAAACCCGCTCACCGGTCCTCCGCAATCAGATGGAAGAACGTGCCGGTGGCATGGCCACGGCGCGAGCCGGTTTCGGCAATGACCGCGCCGGTGGCGTCGTGCACGACCGCGAGCGGCGTATCGGGCTGGGCGAGGATGGTCGAATAGTGGAACTCGTGGCCGCGCAGGCGCGCGCCAGGCTTATGCCCCGGCATCGGCGCGGCCAGTTCGGCAAGACGATAGCCGAGATGCATGCGGCGCTTGGCAAAGCTGGTCTCCAGGCCGAGCAGCCCTGTCATCTCATGGCGGATACCGTCGGCGTCGGTCAGGCCTGCGCCCAGCACCATATAGCCTCCGCATTCGCCATGCACCGGCCGCGTCTCGGCGAAAGCGCGCAGTCCGCTGCGAAAGCGCGCATTGCCCGCGATCTTTCCTGCATGAAGCTCGGGATAGCCGCCGGGCAGCCAGCACACGTCGGCGCTCGCGTCGGGCACTTCATCGGCCAGCGGCGAGAACGGCACGATCTCGGCGCCCGCCGCGCGCCAGGCTTCCAGCATATGCGGATAGACGAACGAGAACGCCGCATCGCGCGCCAGCGCGATGCGCTGGCCGGGCGGCCTCACGTTCAAGCCGTTCGCCACAGCTTGCGGCGACCATTTGCCTGCCGAGTGGAGCACCGCATCGAGATCGACGTGCTCGGCGACAAAGCGCGCGGCTTCGTCGATCAGCTTGCCGATCTCGGCCTGCTCCTCGGCCTGCACGAGACCGAGATGCCGCTTCGGCAGGCTGATCTCGGCATGGCGCGGCAGCGCGCCGAACACTTTGATGCCGGCCTCGTTCAGCGCGCGCCGCACCAGATCCTCATGGCGCGGGCTGGCGACGCGATTGAGCACGACGCCGCCAAGGCGCACGCCGGCGCGGTAATCGCGAAGGCCGGCGGCGATCGCTGCCGCAGTCTGCGCCTGGCCGGAGGGATCGATCACCAAAACCACCGGCCAGCCCAGCATCTCCGCGATATCAGCTGTCGCTCCGGTGCCGGAGACGCCGCGCGCAGCGACACCGTCGAACAGGCCCATCGATCCCTCGGCGAGCACGACATCTGCATTGCCGCCACGGCTGACGAGATGCGCGATGGCGCTGCGATCCATCGCCCAGCTGTCAACGTTGACCGAGGCGCGTCCCGTGGCGGCGGCGTGGAAGGCGGGATCGATATAGTCGGGCCCGCTCTTGAAGCACTGCACGTTCAGGCCGCGATTGCGCCAGGCGCGGGCCAGCGCCAGCGTCAGCGTGGTCTTGCCGACACCGGAGGCCGGCGCGGAGATGACGAGGCTCGCCGCCATCACGACGCCTCCGGAAAGCGCGGCTCGGCACCGACGGGCCGGTAGCGGCGGTCGTAATCGGCGGCGTAGAGGCGGCTCTCGTCGAAATCGGCAGCGCCAAGCGTCTTGCCGACCAGGATCAACGCGGTGCGCTCCATCTCGCCACCCACGGCCGCATCGAGCGTTGCCAGCGTCGCGCGCACGATGCGCTGCTCCGGCCAGCTCGCGCGCCAGACGATCGCGACCGGGCAATTCGCGCCGTAATACGGCGTCAGCTCGGCGACGACCTGGTCGAGCAGATGGATCGACAGGTGGATCGCGAGCACCGCGCCGGTCGCAGCGAACGCAGCGAGCTTCTCGCCCCCGGGCATCGCGCTGGCCCGGCCCGGCGTGCGCGTCAGCACGACCGTCTGAGCAAGACCGGGCAGCGTCAGCTCAGCCTCGAGCGCGGCCGCGGCAGCCGAGAACGAGGGAACGCCGGGTGTCACCGAGTAGGGAATCCCGAGCGCACGCAAACGGCGGAGCTGCTCGCCCATCGCCGACCAGATTGAGAGATCGCCGGAATGCAGCCGCGCGACATCCAGGCCTGCCGCATGCGCGGCTGCGATCTCGGCGATGATCTCGTCGAGCGACATGGGCGCGGTATTGACGATGCGCGCGCCGGGCGGGCAATGCGCCAGCACGCTCTCCGGCACCAGCGAGCCGGCATAGAGACAAACCGGACTGGCCGCGATCAGGTCGCGGCCGCGCAACGTCAGCAGATCGGGCGCGCCCGGCCCGGCGCCGATGAAATGCACCGTCATGCGCCGTCTCCTTCGGCGATCGCGGCGGTCGCGGTGCGATCCTGCGAGACGACCCGTGTTGCAATCAACCGCGCGTGCGGACCGGCGACCACGAGCGCTGCAGCCTCGGCCACAGATCCGGTGCCGAATTTCTCCGCGACGAGCTTCGATTGCGTGGGCGTGTCGATGCCGGCCAGTGTCGCGACCGGAACAGCCCTGATCGGCACGCCGCATTCACGAGCGAGTTGCTTCAGCGCCTCGGTGTCGGCCTTGTCGCTGACAGTTGCCATCGCCGCAAGCCCTTCCGCACCGCCGGCAGCCAGCAGCGCTTCGCGCAGCGAAGTCAGCGTAACGTCGCGCTTGAAGCCTAAACCGGCGACCTTCATCGCACCACACTCCACTGCACCACCGGGCGTGCTGCCTCCCACGACCGATAGCGGCCGAGCGGGGCGGCATGCGAAATTTCGGCCCGCATCAGTTCGCCGCCGTGACGCTGATGCAGCTCGCCGAGCAGAGCCTCCGTCTCCAGCGTCACAGCATGCGCCACGAGCCGCGTACCCGGCGAGAGCCGCGTCCAGATCGCATCAAATAACACTTCATCGAGACCACCGCCAATGAAGACGGCATCCGGCGCTTCCAACCCGGCAAGAGCTTCCGGTGCCCTGCCCGTGACGACTGTGATCCGATGTGCCAGACCGAAGGCGGCCGCATTCTTGCGAATGTTCGCGACGCGATCCTCGCGCGCATCGACCGCAATCGCCGTCCCACCATCCAGTGCCCACTCCACGGAGATCGAGCCTGAACCAGCGCCGATATCCCACAGCCGCTCGCCGGCACGCGGCGCCAGCGCCGAGAGCGCAAGCGCGCGCACCGGCCGCTTGGTGATCTGGCCGTCGTGAACGAAGACGTCGTCCGGCAAGCCCGAGCTGCGAGCAATGCCATGTGCGCCCCTCGCCTCCACGGCTACTGCCACTGGGTTTCCAGTGAGACCACCAGAAAAATCCTTGGCGCGATACTCCTGGACACTTTCGCGCGGCCCGCCGAGCGCGGCGAGAGTCCAGAATGTCGAGGAGCCCCAGCCGCGTTCCGTCAACCATTTCGCAAGATCGCTGGCGGTCTTGCCATCGCGCACGAGGCAAATGATGCGCGCACTGCGCGCAAGATACGGAACCAGACGTTCGAACGGCGCAGCGTGCAGGCCGAGGCAAATGGTCGACTCCAGGCGCCACCCCAAGCGCGCGGCTGCAAGCGAGAAGGTCGATGGCGCGGGGTGCGCGATCCACTCACCGCTGCCGAGCTTCTCGGCAAGGCTCGCGCCTGCGCCATGCCAGAACGGATCGCCGGAGGCGAGCACCACTGTCGGCCGACCGCGGCAGCTCAGCACGACATTCGCATCGAACGGCACCGGCCACGGACGGCCGCGGCTGCCAATTTCGGCAAGCGCAAGATGGCGCTCGCCGCCGAACACGGTTTCGGCCCTGGCAAGCGCCTTTCGGCTTGCCTCCGACAGCCCAGCAAGGCCATCTTCGCCGATACCGATGATGGTCAGCCAGGGATCAGACATGATTCGCGCCCTCATTCTGGGCGGAACGGCCGATGCGAACCTGCTCGCCGCGGAGATCGCGCGCGCCGGCATCGACGCCGTCTATTCCTATGGCGGCCGCACCCGCACGCCGGCCGATCAGCCGCTGCCGACCCGCATCGGCGGGTTCGGCGGCGTGAGCGGGCTGGCCGACTACATCCGCCGCGAAGGCATCACCCACGTGATCGATGCCACGCATCCCTTCGCCGCGGAAATGAGCCGCAACGCGGTCGAGGCGTGCGCGCAGACGGGCACGCCGTTGCTCGCGCTCGAGCGCGCGCCCTGGATCAAGGCGTCCGACGACACCTGGATCGAGGTGGCGGACGTCAATGCTGCCGTCGCCGCGCTGCCGCACGCCCCGGCAGACGTGTTCCTCGCCATCGGCCGCCAGCACATCGCGCCATTCGCGACAAAGCCGCAGCACGCCTACACGCTGCGCTTTGTCGACCCGCCCGACGCGACCCTGCCCTTCGCGGCCGATGTGATCGTGTCGCGCGGACCGTTCACCCTCGAGGGCGAACTCGAGATGCTGCGCACGCGCGGCATCGCCTGGATCGTCGCCCGCAATTCTGGCGGCGACGGCGCAAGCGCCAAGATCGAGGCGGCCCGCAGGCTCCGCCTTCCCGTGGTGATGATCTCGCGACCAGAGCTGCCCGAGCGCCGACGGGTCGAGCGCGTCACCGACGTGATGCAATGGCTCGGTCATTCTGCCCGCCTCGGCGCATAGACCCAGCGGCCGACTCGGCGTGTCTGCGAATTGCCGAGGATGACCAGCGTGCGCATGTCGGCCATCTCGGGCGTCGCCTGGTTCAGCGTCACGATCTCGATCTTTTCATCGGCCGCGCTGATCGCGCGCGCGAAGATCATGAGACGCTCGCCGCAGCCGGCCTCGCGAAGCAGCGCCAGCGCACGGCCGAATCCTTCCGGGCGGCTGGCCGAGCGCGGGTTGTACATCGCGATGGCAAAATCGGCTTCCGCCGCGAGGCGCAGGCGTTTCTCGATCACGGTCCACGGCTTGAGATTGTCGGAGAGGTTGATCGCGCAGAAATCATGTCCGAGCGGCGCGCCGGCACGCGCCGCGGCCGCCAGCATCGCGGTGACGCCGGGCAGCACGCGGATCGACAGCTCCCGCCATTGCGGCGCCTGTCCAAGCGCCTCGAACACGGCAGACGCCATCGCGAACACGCCGGGATCGCCGGAGGAGACGACGACGACCTGCCCGCCTTCAGCCGCCAGACGCAACGCCTCGCTTGCGCGTTGCAGCTCTTCGCGATTGTCGGAGGGATGCAGGGTGAGGCCTGCTCGCGGCGGCACGCGCGCGACATAGGGCGCATAGCCCAGAATGTCGGTCGCCGCGGCCAACGCAGCGGTGACTTCGGGCGTTACCAGCGCGTCGCTGCCTGGCCCGAGGCCCGCGATGGTCAGGGTGCCCGTCATTCGGCGGCGTCCAGATGCCGGCCCTTGCCGTGCACGAGCACGATCGCGAAATAAGGACAGTCTGCCGCATCGATCTCGGCGAGCCGCACCACGCGCTCGCCCGGCATGGTGCCGCGCTCGACCAGCCAGGCATCGTCCAGCCGCCCAGCGGAGCGAAGCGCGCGGCGCACCTTTGCGAGATTGCGGCCGGTCTTCATGACGACCAGCGCATCGGAATCGCGCATGCGACGTTCGAGCTCGGCCTCGGGGAGCGTCCCCATCAGCACCGTTGTCACGTCGTCGCCGAGCGCGATCGGTTGCCCGACGCCGTTCCAGCAGCCGACCATGCCGGGAATGCCGGCGATCACCTCGATCTCGACGCGGCCTTGCAGGCGCGTGTGCAGATGCATGAAGGAGCCGTAGAAATAGGGATCGCCCTCGCAGAGCACGACGACGTCGACGACGCGCGAAAGCCGCGCCAGGCGCTCGGCCCATTCGTCATAGAAATCTGCGAGCAGTTGCACGTATTCGGGGCTGTCGAAAGCAATCTCGGTCGTAACCGGATATTCCATTGGATATTCGGTAACGCCCGCAGCCAGCATGCCCTCGACGATGCGGCGCGCCTGACCTGGCCTGCCCTTCTTGCGAAAATAGGCGACGTGGCTAGCGCCCCGCACCGTACGATCGGCACGTACGCTCATCAGGTCAGGATCACCGGGGCCGAGACCGCAGCAGATGATGCGTCCCATGGCTATTCGCTCCGGCTTGCCAGCGCGTTCACGGCAGCAACCGTGATGGCGGAGCCGCCGAGGCGGCCTTCGACGGTGAGCGCAGGTGCCGGCGGATCGGCCATCAGCGCGGCCTTGGATTCGGCCGCGCCGACGAAGCCGACGGGACAGCCGATGATCGCAGCCGGCCGCGGGCAGTCTCGATCCTCCAGCATGTTGAGCAGATGAAACAGCGCGGTCGGTGCATTGCCGATCGCGACGATCGCGCCATTAAGATGCGGGCGCCACAGCTCCAGGGCCGCGGCCGAGCGCGTGTTGCGCATAGACTGCGCCAGCGTGGGCACGGCGGGATCGCCGAGCGTGCAGATCACGGCATTGGCCGCGGGAAGTCTTGCCCGCGTAATGCCTTCGGAGACCATGCGCGCGTCGCACAGGATCGGCGCGCCCTTCTGCAAGGCCGCGCGCGCGGCAATCGCCATATCAGGGGTGAAGCGGATATGCGCCTCGAGGCCGACCATGCCGGCGGCATGGATCATCCGCACCACCACCGGCTCCTCGTCCGGCGTGAAGCGGGCGAGATCGGCCTCGGCCCGGATGGTGGCAAAGGATTGCCGGTAGATCACAGCGCCGTCGGTCTCGTAGGTGTGCGGCATCAGTTCCCTCCGACCAGGATGGAGGGATCGCTGACGATGTCGGCGCCGTTCAGCCCGCGCAGGACCGGCGCGTCGCGGGTCGAGCCGTCGCGGACGAGATCGAACCCGGCACGCGTCGCAATCAGCGTGACCGCAGCCGCGCCGGAATGGGCGCAGCCCTTGCCGCAGCCGGAGACGTGCAGCCGCGCGTCGGCGGCGATGCGCGGCGCCAGCGCCGCGGCTAGCGCGCGCGTATCGGCATGGGCCTCGCGGCAGCGCGGCGCGCCGCTGCAGGCGATGACGCGCAGCGCCGGATCATGGGGCCTGGTGATGAGCCCCGCCCCGCTCGGCATCTCGCGCTTGCCCTCGCTCAGCACCATCCGCCAGGGCGTCATGCGCAGCGCATGGCCGCAAGCAGAGAATTGATGCAGCGTCGCGTGCAGCATCTGCCCGAACGCGATGCCGACCACCGCACCTTGCGGATAGTGCCCGGGACGCACCGCGGCCATCACAGGCGCAGGCTCGGTCTCGCCGCGCAACGATTGAGGCAACACGGCGCCGGATCCGATGTGGGCTGCCATGCGCCCTCGCCCGCCCTTTGCACCGCCGGAGATGACGAACCAGCTTGCGAGCGCCAGCGCCGCGCTCACGGCCTGTCCGCGATCGACTGAACGACCGAGCTTGGCGCCGTCGGCCCGCACCAGGAGACCACCCGAGCGGTCGCGCTCGATGCGGATGTCGGCGGAATCGCCGGCGAGAACGCGCGACCGCCCGTCATCGATGGCGAAGCCGAACTTGGTGGGAAGGGCAAGGCCGGAATCGGCGAGCGCCTCCTCGAGCTCCGCGGCGAGCGACTGCGTTTCATCGCCATTGCTCCAGAACGGCGTCACCAGGATGTTGCGCCTGGCTTCGATGTCGGCGTCGGGATCGAGCAGCGCCAGCTGCGCAAGACCATCGAGCAACGGACGATGGCCGTCCTCCTGAACGCCCCTGATCTGCAAGTTAGCCCGGCTCGTGACGTCGATCAGACCATTGCCGAAGCGCTCGGCGAGTTCCGCAAGCCCGGAGATTTGCGGCGCTTCAAGGCGCCCGCCGAACGGACGCACGCGCACCACGAGCCCGTCGCCCGATCGCATCGGGCGCAGTGCGCCGGGACACCATCCCTTAACCGTGGCCGTGCTCATGACGCCTCCCGCAGCGCCGCTGCAATCGAATTGCGGCGGGTTCGCCAGAGCGAGGCTTCGTGCAGGCGCGTGAAGCAGGTTTCCATTGCGGCGAGTGCGGACGGATTTTCGCGCGCCATGAAGGCGCGGACGTCGTCGTTGCCGAGTGTCGCGTCGTAATAGAGGTCGAACAGATGCGGCGGCACGGCGCCGGCGAGATGTGCGAAGGCGGCCATGTGCTCCAGCGTCGCGGTGATCTCGGCGGCGCCGCGGAAACCGTGGCGCATCATGCCGGCGATCCAGTCCGGATTGGCCGCGCGTGCGCGAACGACGCGCGATATCTCTTCCGTCAGCGTGCGCGCATGCGGTTCGCCCGGCCGTGTCGCATCGAGATGATAGAGCGACGGCGCGCCTGCCCCGAGGTGCGCGGCTGCTGCGGCGATGCCTGCCTCATGCGCGGCATAGTCGGCGGCGAGCAGCAGATCGGTTTCGGGCAAGTCCTGGACGTGGACAAAAGCATCGGCGGACGCGAGACGCTGTTCGATACCTGCGCGATCCCGCTGCATCGCGCCATCTGCAGAGAACGCCCAGGACGATGCCGACAGCCACGCTTCGCCAGCGGCCTCGCGCGTCTCCGGCGTGAAGGCATCCGGGATCGCCGACAGGCCGACGCCGTATTGTCCGGGCCGCGGCGCGAACACGCGGCGCGCACGATGCCGATAGGGGTTCTCATCGCCCTCGTCCTCGCGCGCGGCGAGCGCCTCGGCGGCGGCTTCGAACAATTGCGCCAGACCTGCGAAGACGTCGCGGAACAGGCCGGATACGCGCAGCGTGACGTCGATGCGCGGGCGGCCGAGCTCGGCCGGCGCGATGATGTCATAACCGGTGACGCGGCCGGACGCATGATCCCAGCGCGGCGCAAGGCCGGCCAGATGCAGTGCCATCGCAAACTCTTCGCCTGCGGTGCGCATGGTCGCCGACCCCCAGAGATCGACGACGAGACCCCTCGGCCAGTCGCCATGATCCTGCAGATGGCGCCGCAGCAGCTCTTCGGCGAGCTTGATGCCTTGGGCATGCGCCGATGGCGTCGGCACCGCGCGCGGGTCGACGGCGAAGAGATTGCGCCCTGTCGGCAGCACGTCCTGACGCCCGCGATACGGGGAGCCCGACGGCCCCGGCGCGACGCGTTTGCCAGCGAGCGCGGAACGCAATGCATCGCGTTCCGCATCGGCACAAGCGCCGCGGCCGAACACGTGCAGGCCGTCGCCGAACTGGCTCTCCTTGAGATCGCACACGAAGCGGTCGATCCGCGGGATCGCTTCGGCCGGTGCGGCCGAGGCATCGAGGCCGAGATCGTCTTCGAGACCCGCTGCCCGCGCCTCGTCACGGATCGCCGCGATCAGGCGTTGGCGACGGGCGGGATCGAGGCCGTCAGCGGTCGAATACTCATCGAGCAACCGTTCCAGCCGACGTAGACCTTCCGGCACCGCTGATGTCTCAAGCGGCGGTGGCAAATGGCCGATGGTGACCGCGCCGATGCGCCGCTTGGCCTGCGCGGCCTCGCCGGGATCGTTGACGATGAAGGGATAGATGACGGGAAGATCGCCGATCAGCGCTTCCGGCCAGCAGCTCGAGGACAGCGCCACGGATTTTCCGGGCAGCCATTCCAGCGTGCCGTGCGCGCCCATATGCACGACAGCATCGCAGCCTTGCTGCCTGAGCCAGAGATAGAATGCGACATAGGCATGGCGCGGCGTGCGGGTGAGATCGTGATAATCGGCATCGCGCGAGGCCGCATCGCCGCGCTCGGGCTGGACTGCGATGACCGACCGGCCGCACTGAATCGCGGCGAAGTGGAACGCGCCATCGCGGCAGCTCGGGTCGTTTTCCACCGCGCCCCAGGCGCGCGCGAGATCGTCCTGCAAGGATTGCGGCAGGCGCGACAGCCCCGCGCGATAATCGGCAACACTCCAGGTCAAACTCTGCCTTAGCAGCGTCTCGCCGAGCGCATCGATCGGCGCGACATCGAAGCCGGCCTCCGCCAGATCGGACAGTAACGCTTCGACTGACGCCAGCGCGTCGAGCCCAACCGCATGCGCGATCTGGTGCGGACGACCGGGATAGTTCGAGAGCACGACGGTCAGCCGCTTCTCGCCGGCGGGCTTCTGCGCAAGGCGATGCCAGGCCGTAACGCGCGCGGCGACCGCCTTCACGCATTCCTCATCCGGCCTGTGCGCCAGATGCGCAAACTGCAAATCCGGATCGCGCTGACCGGCCGATTTGAAGCTCACCACGCCTGCGAACAGGCGGCCGTCGACCTCCGGCAGCACGACATGCATCGCGAGATCGCCGGGCGACAGGCCACGCAGTGATTCCGCCCAATCCTCGCGCCGCGCCGTCGAGAGCGCGACCTGGAACACCGGACAGGACGCGGCATCGAATGGCGTCGTGCCGTCGTCGCCAAGGGCCGAGAACGCCGTCGCATTGACGATCGCCGCCGCAGGATGTTGCGCCAGATGCGCGCGCAGCCAGTCGGCAGCGCCCGGCGCCTTCAGCGAGGTGACGAACGCGCCGTAGGCGTCAAATCCCTTCTCGCGCAGCGCGACAATCAAGGCGTCAACCGGCCCCGTATCGGCGGCGGTGAGATAGGAGCGATAGAACGTCACGAGTGCGCGCGGCTTGCCCTCGCCGCCCGCCGGCGCGGCAATGACGCCGCGCGCGGGATCGTAGAATCCCATCTCGGGCACGGTCATCTCGCCGATGACCGGGCCAGCATAGAGGCCTGAGGCCAGCGCGAGCTGCGCGATCGCCGCTTGCGCGGCGACCGGGCCACCGGTGTCGCAGAGCACCTTGAGCCGACGCAGCGTCGAGACCGGCAGGGTCGAGTACCCGTCCAGCCGCGTGTCGTCGCGGCCGTCGGCCGGCAGCACCGCCAGCACGATGCCGCGATCCTTCGCGAGTTGCTGGAGCGCCGCAAGCCCGTACGCCCAATAGGACTCCCCGCCGATCAGGCGCACCAATATGCCACGCGCCTGCGACAGCGTGCGCTCGATGTAGGTGTCGACCGACAGCGGATGCCGCAGCTCCGCGAGATTGGCCAGCCGCAGCGACGGCAGGCTGCCCCGACCGCGCCGCCAGCCGGCCGCGAACGCGGCCAAATCGGAATCCGAATACGAGAGCACCACGAGATCGGCCGGGTCCTGGCCGATGTCTCTTGGCGTCGCGGTCTCCTCGAGACCGCGGCTCTCGCGGAAGACGACGTGCATCAGATACCAAGTCCTGCCTTGATGGCGGCCTCGTCGATATCGCCATGCTCGCCGATCACGACGAGCTTGGACTGCCTGTGACCCGCGCCCCATGGCTTGTCGAACTGATGGCGCACCCGCTCGCCGACCGCCTGCAGCAACAGGCGCATCGGCTTGCCCGCGACCGCGATGTAGCCCTTGGCCCGCAGGACGTTCTGCTCGCGCGCCAGCTTCTGGACGGAGGCAACCAGTTCCTCGATATCCGCCACCTCCGGAAGGTCGATCACGACGGAGGCGAAATCATCATGCTCATGCTCTTCCTCGCCGTCGTGATGCGAGGGCCGCGCGGCGAGATCATTCTCGGCCGCAGCGCCGAGGCCGAGGATGACGCGCGCATCGATCGCGCCGTCGGTGACCGGCAGCATCGGCACGCGGCGCGGCATCTCGGCGGTGATCGCCGCCTTTGCGGCTTCGATGCCTGCGGCGCCCGCAAGGTCGGCCTTGGTCAGCAGCACGATGTCGGCGCAGGCGATCTGGTCCTCGAACACTTCCGACAGCGGCGTCTCGTGATCGAGATTGTCGTCCGCCGCGCGCTGCGCTTCCACCGCAGCCGGATCCGGCGCGAAGCGGCCGGCCGCGACGGCCTCGGCGTCGGCCAGCGCGATCACGCCGTCGACCGTGATGCGCGAGCGGATCTCCGGCCAGTCGAACGCCTTCAGCAGCGGCTTTGGCAGCGCCAGGCCCGAGGTCTCGATCAGGATGTGATCGGGCCGCACCGGCCGCGCCAGCAATTGCTCCATGGTCGGAATGAAATCGTCGGCGACGGTGCAGCAGATGCAGCCATTGGCGAGCTCGACGATGTTCTCCTCCGGGCAGTTCGCATCGGCGCAGGACTTCAGGATCTCGCCGTCGACGCCTTCGCTGCCGAACTCGTTGACGAGCACCGCGAGCTTCTTGCCGCCGGCGTTGCTGAGCAGATGCTGGATCAGCGTCGTCTTGCCGGAGCCCAGGAAACCCGTGACCACCGTGACGGGGACTTTTGCGAGCGAGTTCATTCGGCGGCCTCCGGCACGACGGCAATGGGGGGAATGCGGGCAAGCGACTGCTTGCGGAAGATCTCGGGACGGCTGCGCCATGGCACGATCCCATCAGGCGCGGCGGCATAAGCCGCAGCGCCCGCGACCACGTCGCGCGCATTCGTCTCCGACAGGCGGCCATAGACATAGGACCAGCGGCCGGGCGCGCTGAGCGCGACCGAGCAGCCCTGGCTGCAGGCCGACAGGCATTCGACGGGAACCACGCTGACGCCCTCGGGCACGCCGGCCTCGAGAATCGCGCCATGCAGGCGCTTGCCGGGCGTCGTCTCGCCCTCTCCAAGCGTCTGGCCGGCGCGGCAGGTAATGCAGACATGAAGTGTGACGGTCATCGCCTCTTCCAGATAACAG
Source organism: Bradyrhizobium sp. USDA 3397 (assembly GCF_054060965.1). NCBI lineage: Bacteria > Pseudomonadati > Pseudomonadota > Alphaproteobacteria > Hyphomicrobiales > Nitrobacteraceae > Bradyrhizobium > Bradyrhizobium sp. USDA 3397. The sequence continues at coordinate 8,265,907 of NZ_JBSSDS010000001.1, read as the reverse complement.
CGGGAGGCGATGAGGCGCACGGACCATTCTCCAGAAAGGCCCGCTTCCCCGTCGCGGAACACCCCGTCCGCCGGTCCAAAACTCGTCCGCGCTGGCAGGTCTCCCGGCTTGCGGAGCAGGGTTTTGGCCCTTCGATCCCCGCCTTCCCGATTCCAAAAGGAATCAGTGGCTTCGGGCATCTCTCCGGTCACGGTCGCGGGGGCGGCTGCAGTTTGGATCCAGATCTTGCCGATTCGGACCCTATCGCATTCCCTCTTCGCCTGTCATAGGACAGGAACCAACGCCGGGCCACCATTTGCCGGTGGCCGCCACTTGTCAAGCCGAAGGACCGGGTCCCATGACATCTGAACCGGATACCCAAACAGCCGAGGAAACCGACATCAGGCATGCCCAGAAAATGGCGAAGAAGAAGGCCGCCCGCGACAAGATCATGGCGACCAAGAGCGGCGAAAAGGGCCTGATCATCGTCCATACCGGCGCCGGCAAGGGAAAATCCTCCTCGGCCTTCGGCATGATCGTCCGCTGCGTCGCGCATGCCTTCCCTTGCGCGGTGGTGCAATTCATCAAGGGCGCCTGGGACACGGGCGAGCGGCGACTGCTCACCGGCCATTTCGGCGACCTCTGTCAGTTCCACGCGATGGGCGAAGGCTTCACCTGGGAGACGCAGGACCGCGCCCGCGACATCGCCGCCGCACGCGCCGGCTGGGAGAAGGCCAAAGAGCTGATCCTCGACGAGCGGCTGCGCATGGTCGTGCTCGACGAGATCAACATCGCGCTGCGCTACGACTATCTCGATATCGCCGAAGTCGTCGAGTTCCTGACGACCCAAAAGCCTGCGATGACGCATGTCGTGCTCACCGGGCGCAACGCCAAGGACGAGCTGATCGAGATCGCCGACCTCGTCACCGAGATGACGCTGGTCAAGCATCCGTTCCGTTCCGGCATCAAGGCGCAGGCCGGCGTCGAGTTTTGATGCTGATGAGATTGGATTCTAATGCTGCGCCAAGGGAGGTATGCTCCCTCCCCCGCTTGCGGGGGAGGGTTGGGGAGAGGGTATCTACGCAATCGAGAGCCCCCAAGAGGAGAAAACCCTCACCCGTGCCTTCGGCACGACCTCTCCCGCAAGCGGGAGAGGTGCACCGAGCCCGCAGCTGCTTGATTCAACTCAATCCCATTCCGCTTTAAAAGATATCGATGGCACGCGCATTGATGATCCAGGGGGCCGGCTCGGACGTGGGCAAGTCGCTCATCGTCGCCGGCCTTGCGCGCGCCTTTGCGCGCCGTGGTCTGCGGGTGCTGCCGTTCAAGCCGCAGAACATGTCGAACAACGCCGCGGTCACCGTCGACGGCGGCGAGATCGGCCGCGCCCAAGCGCTGCAGGCGCTCGCCGCCGGTGTCGAGCCGCACACCGACATGAACCCGGTGCTGCTCAAGCCCGAGACCGATGTCGGCGCGCAAGTCGTGGTTCACGGCAAGCGCATCGCGACCGCACGCGCGCGCGACTACGCGGCGATGAAGCCGTCGCTGATGGGCGCGGTGCTCGAGAGTTTCGAGCGCCTGAAGGCGCGCGCCGATCTCGTGCTGGTCGAAGGTGCCGGCAGCCCGGCCGAGGTGAATTTGCGCAAGTCCGACATCGCCAATATGGGCTTTGCCCGCAAGGCGAATGTGCCGGTCGTGCTGGTCGGCGACATCGACCGCGGCGGTGTCATTGCCCAGCTCGTCGGCATCAAGACGGTGATCGACCCCGACGATGCCGCGATGATCTCCGGCTTCGTCATCAACAAGTTCCGCGGCGACCCCACCCTGTTCGACGACGGCTACAATCTGATCGAGCAAAAGACCGCATGGCGCGGCCTTGGCGTGCTGCCCTGGTTTCCGCGCGCCGGCGAGCTGCCGGCCGAAGACGCGCTCGGCCTGCGCGATGCGCGCAAGCCGGGCCGATGCAAGATCGCCTGTCTCGCGCTGTCGCGGATCGCCAATTTCGACGATCTCGATCCGCTCAAGCTCGAGCCGGGTGTCGATCTCGTGATGGTGCGCCCGGGCGAGGCGATCCAGGGCGACGTGCGCCTCGTCATCATTCCCGGGTCGAAATCAACCCGGGGCGACCTCGCCTTCCTTCGTGCGCAGGGCTGGGACATCGACCTGCTCGCCCACCACCGCAGGGGCGGCCATGTGCTCGGCCTCTGCGGCGGCTATCAGATGCTGGGACGCAGCGTCGCCGACCCCGAAGGCATCGAAGGACCTGCGGGCGACACGCCGGGCCTCGGGCTTCTCGATGTCGAGACGGTGATGAGCCCGCAGAAGACGCTGACGCGCGTTGCGGCCGTGCACGCGGCGACGGATCAGCCGATCCAGGCTTACGAGATCCACATCGGCCGCACCGACGGCCCGGATCGCGCCCGCCCCTTCGCGAGGCTGGACGGCGAGCGTGAAGGTGCGATCTCGCGCGACGGCCGTGTGCAGGGCAGCTATCTGCACGGCCTGTTCACGTCGGATAATTTCCGCAAGGCATACCTCGCCAGGCTGGATATTCCCGCGGGCGACGAGCCCTATCACGCCAGGGTCGAGAGCGCGCTCGAGGCACTGGCCGATCACATGGAAAAGCATCTCGACGTCGAAGGCCTGCTCGCGCTAGCGCGCTAGGGCCTCGGCAAGGCGCGTCCATTCGGCTTCGCTGCCGGGCAGCCCGAGACGCAGCCATGTCGGCTGTTGCGCGAAGACGCGGGACCAGATGTGGACGCGCGCGAGCTTGTCTTGAGCGGCCCGCGCGTCAGGCGTCTGGTAAAGACGGAACAGCGGTGTGCCGCCGATGAGCCGCCAGCCTTGCGAAGGCGCCATCGCGTCGAGACGAGCACAATCATGGGCGAGCCGCGCCGACGTAACCTCGGCCCAGGCCTCATCGCGCAATGCACGACAGCCGATTTCGATCGCCGCGCCCGAAACGGGCCATGGGCCGGACATTGCGGCAAGCCTGCCGATGTCGGCGGCATGACCGATGGCGAATCCGAGCCGCAGGCCGGCAAGCCCGTAAAACTTGCCGAACGAGCGCAGCACCAGCAGTCCCGCCTGATTCGCCTGCGGCGCAAGCGACAGCTGCGGAACGGCGTCGGCAAAGCTCTCGTCAATGACGAGACGGCCGACGCGCGGCAGTAGCGCCAATAGATCCTGTGGCGCAGAACGCCGGCCATCCGGATTGTTTGGATTGACGACGATGGCGAGGTCCGCGCCCGGCAGCGCGCCAAGCTCTCCGACTTCCTGCACCTCCCAGCCTGCGGCAGACAGCACGCCGGCATATTCATTGTAGGTCGGCGCGAAAATACGCGCGCGACCGGGCGGCACGAGTTGCGGCAGCAATTGGATCGCAGCCTGCGCACCGCCAAGCGCAACGATTGGCGCGCCGGTGCGGTACGCGTGCCCTGCGGCCTGATGCAGCGCCTCGATCTCGGCACGTGACGGCAGCGCGCTCCACGCGCGCGCGCTCACCTCGCCCACGGGATAGGGCAGCCGGTTGATGCCGGTCGACAGATCGATCCAATCCTCCGCGCGTCCGCCAAAACGCTGCTGGGCCAGGTCCAGATTTCCACCGTGCTCGCGCATGCCCCGTTGTTTCATGCGAAGGCCAGGATCGCAAGCAGGCCTGCGACCAGCAGCATGGCGCGACGGTAGACGGTCAGCGCCTCCGCGATGTCGGCGGCGCGCGGATCGCGCGCGCCTTTGTTCAGCCAGGGCTCGTCGGTCGCGCTGCCGTGATAGATGCGGGGACCGCTGAGCCGCACACCGAGTCCGCCCGCCATCGCCGCTTCCGGCCAGCCGGCATTGGGCGAGCGATGATGGCGTGCATCGCGCGTCATGCAGGCCAATGCTTCCGACCGTTGCGGTGCCAGCAGCACGAACAGGAATCCGGTCAGCCGCGCCGGGATGAAATTGGCGACATCGTCGATGCGCGCTGCCGCCCAGCCAAAGGCTTCGTGCCGTTCGCTGCGATGGCCGATCATGGAGTCCAGCGTGTTGATCGCCTTGTAGCCGAGGATACCGGGCAGGCCGAACAGCGCGCCCCAGAACACCGGCGCGACGATGCCGTCTGAGGCGTTCTCGGCAAGGCTCTCGATCGCCGCGCGCGCGATGCCGGCCTCATCGAGGCTTGCGGGATCGCGGCCGACGATGCGCGAGACCGCATCGCGCGCGGCGGCGACGTCGCCGGCAAGCAAGGGCATGGCGACGGCCGCCACATGATCATGCAGCGAGCGCAGCGCGACCAGCGGCCAGGCCAGGATGCCAATCAGCACGATCTGGATCCAGCCCGAAGGAAGCAGTGATTGCAGCGCCCAACCGAGCGCCACGGAGAGCGCAATCACCGCAACCGCGGCGGCGGCGCCAGCGGCTCGGCGCGATGCCGGCGGATCGGACGCGCGATTCCAGGCACTGTCGACGGCCGCAATCAGCCCGCCCAGCCAGGTGACGGGATGGCCGATCCGCGCGAACAGCCACGCCGGCCAGCCCAGGAGGGCATCCACCGCCATCGCCACCACCATCGCGCCCGCAAAGTCCACATCTAGCTCCTGTCCCGCCCCTGTTGCGCAAGACGGCGGCCGAGTGCAAGCCCCTCGCCGCCTGATTTCGGCTTTGTCTTTGGCCGCGTTTGATGATTAGTGCTGCGGCAGGAGACCTTCATGGCCGTCATCTTGATCACCGGCGGGGCGCGATCGGGCAAGAGCACCCGGGCGGAAGCGCGCGCGCGCAGCTTTCCCGGCCAGCTCGTCTATATTGCGACCGCCGAGGCGCTCGATGGCGAAATGCAGGAGCGCATTGCGAAGCATCGCGCGCGGCGCGGAACCGACTGGATCGAGCGCGAGGCGCCGCTCGATCTCGTGCAGGCCCTGGTCGAGACCGAGGGCGGCGGCGCGAGACTGGTCGATTGCCTGACGCTCTGGCTGTCCAACCTGCTGCATTCCGAGCGCGACTGGTTACGCGAGGTGACGCGCCTCGCAGACGTTCTTCCCCGCCTGCGGAGTCCGGTCATCATGGTCACCAACGAGGTCGGTCTCGGCATCGTGCCCGACAACGCGCTGGCGCGCAGCTTCCGCGATGCCGCCGGGATCATGAACCAGATCATTGCCGGTGTCGCCGACGAGGTCGAGTTCGTCGTCGCCGGCCTGCCGATGAAGCTGAAATGATCCCGCGCGCCGAACTGCTCAAAGACATCTTTGCCGATCTCAGGATGGCGACATCGTTCGTGACGATCCTCCCGCTGGCATCCTCGAAGCCGGCTGGTGACGGCGCGATCGCGCGCGCGACGTGGGCGCTGCCGGTCGCGGGACTGCTGGTCGGCCTCGCCGGCGCCCTGGTTTACAAGATCGCCACTCGCTGCGGACTGACGCCGAGCCTTGCCGCGTTGCTCGCGCTGGCCACGACCGCCCTCATCACCGGCGCGCTGCACGAGGACGGACTTGCCGACACCGCGGATGGACTCGGCGGCGGCCGCACGAGCGAGCGCAAGCTCGAGATCATGCGCGACAGCCGGATCGGGACCTATGGTGTCTGCGCCCTGATCCTGTCGTTCGGCCTGCGCTGGAGCGCGCTTGCGACGATCGCAAATCCATGGGCCGTCATGCTCGCGCTGTGTGCGGCGCACGTGGCTGCCCGCGCCGGCGTGCCGGCCTTCATGTCGCTGGTCCCGTCGGCGCGGCCTGATGGGCTGTCAGCCAGCGCCGGGGCGCCGCCCGGCCGTAGCATCGCCATCGCCTTCGCGCTTGGAACGCTCGCGCTTGCCCTGGCGTTGGGGCCAGCCAAGGCGCTGGTCGGCCTGATCCTGCTGTCGCTTGCCGGCCTGTTACTGGCGCGGCTTGCCATCCGCCAGATCGGCGGGCAGACCGGCGACATCCTCGGCGCGTTCGAGCAGACGGGCGAGATCCTGATCCTGCTAGTGGCGGCGTCCTTCCAGATGGGGCGATGACCTCATGGTCGAGTTCGACGATACCTTCCGCCAGCACTTGCGCGAGCTGTTCGTGTGGCGGCGCGACGTGCGCCGCTTCCGCAGCGATCCATTGCCGGAGGGTGCGATCGATCGCCTGATCGAAACCGCCTGCCTCTCGCCTTCGGTCGGGCTCAGCCAGCCCTGGCGCTTCGTCGTCGTCGACGATGCCGCAACGCGCCGCGCCGTGGTCGAGGATTTCAGGACGTGCAATGCCGACGCGCTGAGCCGCTACTCCGGCGACCGCGCCGCCCGCTATGCCACCTTGAAACTGTCCGGCCTCGAGCAGGCGCCCGCCCACCTCGCGGTGTTCGCGGACAAGGGCAGCGACATCGGCCACGGCCTCGGCCGCGCGACCATGCCGGAGACAACCGAATATTCCGTGGTCGCCGCCATCACCGCGATGTGGCTCGCCGCGCGTGCCGAGGGCGTTGGCCTCGGCTGGGTGTCGATCCTCAATCCGGATCGCATTCAGGCCATCCTCGACGTGCCGCCCTCGTGGAAATTCATCGCCTATCTCTGCATCGGCTATCCCGAGATCGAGTGCGACCGGCCCGAGCTGGAGCAGGCGAAATGGGAGCACCGGCGGAGCGCGGACGCGTTCACGCTGCGGCGCTAGGCGAGAATATCCTCCCGCCCAAACCGCTCCACCAGGAAATCGATGAACAGCCGCACCTTCAGCGACAAGTGCCGCGTTGGCGGATAGACCGCATAGAGCGCTAGCGGCGGCGCGGAATACTCATCCAGCACTGTCCGCAACTCGCCTTTCCGCAACGCATCGGCCGCAATGAACTCCGGCAGCAGCGCCAGTCCCCTGCCCTTGATGGCGACATCGCGCAGCACCTCGGCATTGTTGACGCAGAGCGACCAGGCCGGCTGGATCCAGTGGTCGCCGTCGCCGCCTGTGAGCTTCCACTGATTGCCCGTGAGCAGGAAGCCGTAGGTCAGCGAAACATGCTCGCGCAGATCCTGCGGATGCTTTGGCGTGCCGTGCCGGGCGAGATAATCCGGCGACGCACAGATCATGCGCGCCACCGGCATGATCTTACGCGCGATCAGGCTGGACGATTCCAGCTCCGCGATCCGCAAGGTCACGTCAAAGCCGTCCTGCACGGGATCGAGCAGATCGTCGCTGAGCACGATCTGGAGCTGAAGCTCCGGGTAACGCGCCATGAAATCGGCGAGCACCGGCCCGAGCCGCATCGTGCCGAACGACATCGGCGCGTTGACACGCAGCAGCCCCCGCGGTGCCGATTGCGCCTGCGTCACCGCCTGGTCGGCAGCCTCGATCTCCGAGAGGATCACGACCGCGCGCTCGAAATAGCGCTGGCCGTTCTCGGTCGGGCTGGCGTGCCTTGTGGTGCGGTTCAGAAGCTGGACGCCGAGGCTCTCCTCGAGGTCGGCGATGTACTTGCTGATCGCCGAGCGCGACAGCCGCAGCTGCCGACCGGCCTCGGCAAAGCTGCCGCTTTCCACCACCTTCACGAAGGCCCGGAGGCTGCCGAGCTTATCCAAGCGCCCGCCCCGTCGATTGTTTCCAAATCGTAGACATAGCCGTCATATTTGCATGGATTGTCTCCAATCTAAAGCGGAACGATATTTCCGGCCAGAGCAAGACCGCTCCCCGAATCTGGAGGACGACAATGTCGGGACTGCACCATGTCACCGCGATTGCTGGCGATCCCATCCGCAATTTCGGCTTCTACACGCGGGATCTTGGCCTGCGCTTCGTCAAGAAGACGGTCAATTTCGACGATCCCGGCACGTACCACTTCTATTATGGCGACGAGACCGGCCGCCCCGGCACCATCCTGACCTTCTTTCCTTGGGCCGGCGTCTCGGCCGGGCGCCGCGGCGTCGGCGAGACCCATCAGACCGCCTTCCGCGTGCCGCAGCGCTCGCTCGGCTATTGGACGCAGCGCTTCACCGAGAAGGGCATCGCGTATGAGGCGCTGGAGAAGCGTTTTGGCGAGTCCGTGCTGCCGTTCACCGATCCCGATGGCATGGCGCTCGCGCTGGTCGGCATATCAGGTGCCGAGAACGAGCCGGGCTGGAGCAATGGCGACGTGCCGGCCGAGCACGCGATCCGCGGCTTCCACGGCGTGACCCTGCTGCTCGACAGCGCGGCGAAGACGGCGGCCATCCTCACCGACGTGTTCGGCTTCAAGGAGACCGGGCGCGAGGGCTCGGTGATCCGTTTCAAGGCGCCCGGCGATGTCGAAGGCAGCGTCGTCGACATCTACGAAGCCAAGGGCTTCCTGCGGGGCCATCAGGGCGGCGGCTCCGTCCATCACATCGCCTTCCGCGCGGCCGACGATGCCGAGCAGGGCGAGATGGCGCAAAAGCTCGTCAGCAATCACGGCCTGCACCCGACCGAGCAGCGCGACCGCAACTACTTCCGCTCGATCTACTTCCGCGAGCCCGGCGGCGTGCTGTTCGAGATCGCGACCGACATCCCCGGCTTTGCCGTCGACGAGCCCGTCGCGAGCCTCGGCCGCGAGCTGAAGCTGCCTGCTTTCCTCGAACCGCACCGCAAGCAGATCGAGGGCGTTCTGCCGAATCTGGAAGAGACCGCGTCATGACCGAGACTTCATTCATCCATCGCTTCGAGCCCGCGACCAGCGCGGGCTCGCCCCCGCTGCTGCTGCTGCACGGCACCGGCGGCGACGAGAACGACCTGCTCGGCCTCGGCAAGATGATCTCGCCGGGCTCCGCCCTGCTCTCGCCGCGCGGCCGCGTGCTCGAGCACGGCATGCCGCGCTTCTTCCGCCGTCTCGCCGAAGGCGTGTTCGACGAGGAGGACGTAGCCCGCCGTGCGCACGAGCTCGGCGAGTTCGTCGCGGAGGCGCGGCAGCGCTACGGCATCGCCGCGCCGATCGCGGTCGGGTTCTCCAACGGCGCCAACATCGCCGCGGCGCTGTTGCTGCTGCAGCCGGACGCGCTTGCCGGCGCGATCCTGCTGCGCGCGATGGTGCCTCTATCGGATCCGCCCGAGGATCCGCCTAAGCCTGCGCTCGGCGGCAAGCCGGTGCTGCTGCTCTCCGGTCAGGCCGACCCGATCGTGCCAGCGAGCAACTCGGCGCGACTCGCGGCGTTGTTGTCGGACACCGGCGCGCGCGTCGATCACAAGGTGCTGCCAACAGGCCACCAATTGTCGCAGGCCGATGTGGCGCTGTCCCGCGACTGGATCAGCACGGTCGAGGCCGAAGCGGCATGATCTGACGAGCAGCGGCATATGTAGGGTGCGTTAGCCTTGGCGGCCGCGCAAAGCGCGGTCGGCATGGCTTAACCCGCCGCTTCGGTCACTGCGCAGAGGGCGACCGATCGGAACACGGTCAAGCGATGCACGTTGAGCCGATGCATATGTGATCCATGGATACGCGTAGTGCATCCCGACATGACGACTTTCCTGGGTGTTGAGGCCTGCGACTTGACCGCCGCACTGCCGCCCGCCGACGCGATTTTGTTCGGCGCGTCGGATGCCACCCCGTACCTTGCAGGTCAGACCAGCCATGCCTCCAAAGCGCCCGACGTCATCCGTCGCGCGCTGCGTCACTATGAGAGCGATCTCACCCGCTGGGATTTCGACCAGGAGGCCGAGCTGCTCGATCCGACCAAAACGAGGGTCTTGGACGGCGGAAACGTGCCGACCGACCCCATGACTCCGGAGCGCAACCGCGACGCGATCAGAGCAGCTACGCAAGCCGTCCTTTCGGCTGGCGCCGTTCCGATCCTACTAGGCGGTGATGATTCCGTCCCCATTCCTTTCTTCGAGGCGTTCCAGGACAGCAACGGACTGACCATCGTGCAGATCGACGCCCACCTTGATTGGCGGGATCAGCGAAACGGATCCGGCTATACCTTCTCCAGCACGATGCGGCGCGCCAGCGAATTGCCCTGGGTCAAGCGCATCGTGCAGGTCGGCTTGCGCGGCATCGGCGGCTCCGGTCGCGCGGAATTCGACGATGCAAAAGCGTGGGGCGCGAAGATCTTCACGGCAAGACATGTCCAGCATTACGGGATCGCAAGCGTGGTCGAGGCGATCGAGGATGACGGCGAGTGCCTGATGACCATCGATTGCGACGGTCTCGATCCATCGGTCATCCCCGGTGTGCTCGTCCCACAGCCCGGCGGTCTGTCCTACTTCGATGTGGTCGATCTCATACGGGGTGTCGCGACAAAGTCCAGAATAGTCGGCCTGGACATCGTCGAATACGTTCCCGAGCGCGATGTGCAAAATCTTGGAGCGATTGCGATCGCGCGGATCATCTGCAATGCGCTGGGCTGCATTGGGCGGCGGAAGGTATAGTGGTTCACCCTTCCGAGCACAGTCGTCTCAAGTCCACCATCCGTCACCGGGATAGGCAACACGATCCGCCGAAGAGATTTCCATCCCCACGCCCCTTCGAAGACGGCTGGCGTAGAATGCGAGAGGCGTTCCCTCGTTGTGCCGGCACCAGCGCACCTCGCCGATGAAGAGCGTGTGGTCAGCGATATCGATCGATTGGACCACCTCGCAGGCGAACTGCGCGATCGCCTGCGGGAGCACGAAAAATCCTTGGCGAGGCACGAGCGGCGAAGCGTCGCGCAACAACGGCCTTCCGGCGAAGTGCGCGCAGAGCGCAGCATCTTCCGCATGCAGGACATTGACCGAATAGACGCCGGACTTGACCACAGCCTGCCACGTCCGCCCGTGCATGAGAGAGACAAGCACGGTTGGCGGATTCGCCGAAACGGTCGTGAAGCTGTTGGCGGTCATGCCGAGTGGCGCGCCGTCCTGGTCGACGGTCGCGACGACCGTAATGCCCGTCGCGAACCGCGATGCGGCAGCCCGAAAGCCGGCCGGATCGGCATGATGGCCCATTACGCGCCTTCGAGCTTGAAATGGCAGAGTGTCGCCCCCTTGGGCGAATAGTTCGGCACGTCGGCTGCGACCTTCCGGCCGATGCTAGAGCCGAGCGCCGCCTCCATCGCAGCAGCGTCGGCGAAGAATGCCTGGAAGATGCAGAACGGCGCCTCCCCCGGTCCGAGCCGTTGGGGGAAAGCGTAATGATGACGCACCAGACCCGGGAGCGTCGCGGCCAGGGGGACGTGCTTGTTTACGTAATAGGCCCTGAAGGCCGATGGATCGTCGGGCGTCGGATAAAGAACGGTCAGGCAGTGCATTGGTGTTCCTCTCAGACACGGTTCAGCCAACCGCCCGGGAGCGGAGCTGATTCCGTATGCCGGTTCGGCGTCAGGCGGCGATTTTTGCGCTTCTATCGATCCAGTCGTGGATGCGCTTGTCGCTCGCCAAACGATCCCACTGGCGCTCCGGATAATTGAAGTTCTCGGTGAACTCGTCGCAAAGCGCCCGGTCCTGCGACATGGCGAAGATCAGCCGGCCCATGGCCTCCGATGGCGGCTGCAACATCATGTTGGTCCAGCGGGCAGCGGCAAGCACGCGGTTCTCGCGCGCGCGGTCGACCTCCTCGACGAAGCGCGCATCGAATGCCACCGCGTCGGTGATCGCCTTGCCGAGCTCGAAGGCCGCATATGAGGCCATGTTGGCGCCCTGGCCCATCAAGGGATCGACGACGGAGTGAACGTCGCCCAAGGCAATGGCGAGCTTGTCGCCGTCGAAAGCCACCCAGGACTGCCGCACCGTCGGCACCACCGCGCCTTGCAGCAGGTCGAGCGGCTGGGCCAGCCCGAAGCGGTGCGTGTCGATGCGGTTGTAGGTGTGCGGATGATGCTTTTCCAGCTTATCCAGAATGGTCTGGCGGAATGCTGCCGGGTTGTCATCGTAGCTGAGCGACACCAGGTCGGCCATGTCGCCGCCGGGAATGTTTTCCATCAACAGCGCCGTTTTCATGCCGCCGAAGGTCAGCGTGGGAATGACGATCATCTCGCCATGGCCGGGCGAGACGGACAAGGTGACGCCACGCGGATCGTCGCCATCCGGGCTGCCGTGATAGACGCCGTCATACAGGCCGACGCAAAGCAGGCGCTGCGGCCGGGTGTACGGAGACAGTTCGGGCCGGTGGGCGAACATGCGCCCGAGGGCGCCCTTGCCGGTGGAGACGACGAGAAGGTCGAAGCGGGAGACTAGCGCGGGGATGTCGTCGTCCTGGATGCTGGCATATTCGATCAGGCCGCCACGATCTTCGAAGTCCTTCATCAGTGCCGGCAGGTAGATCCGGTAATCCACCGCGCGGCTCGGCCGCTGAAATGCACCGCGGAACAGCAGCCCGCCGTTCGGGAAATTGAAGTAATGGTCGTGGTGGTGATAGACCACCCGGGGATCGTCCCAGTGGTTCACGCCGAGCTCGTTCTCGCGCGCGATGGTGACGCTGTGATGCGCGACGGTGTTCATCAGCCGTGTCGCCGCATATTGCTCCGGGGCGCGGTCCGTCAGCACGGTTGCCGCGATGCCCTGCTTCTGCAGGTACAGCGCCAAATGCAGGCCGCCGATGCCGGCCCCTAAAATGCCGATCGATTTGCTCATTCGTGTCCTCCCCTGAACGCAGGAAGGCTAGACCGGACCAGTCATGCCGTATATGGAATGGTCAGAATAATATAAATTCCGGCGAGGAATGAATGGACCGGATCGAGGCGCTGCAAACCTTCATCCGGGTGATGGAGGCAGGGAGTTTCACCCAAGCCGCCGACGACCTCGGTTTGGGGCAACCGGCGATCAGCAAGCGCATCGCGCTGCTGGAAGCCGAGTTTCGCTGCCGGCTGTTCGTGCGCACCACGCGCAAGCTGCGGCCGACCCCGGAAGCCGACCGCGTGTTGAAGTACGCCAAGGACATTGTCGCGCTGCTCGAGAGCGCGGGCGCGCCGACGCAGAGCCGGATCGGCAATCCGTCAGGGACGTTGCGCATGACGGTGCCGACGTCGTTCGGCCGCTTCTTCTTCCGTGAGATCTTCGCCGAATACACCCGCCGCTATCCTGATGTCCGGCTGGACGTCAGCTTTACGGAACAGTTCGTCGACCTCATCGAAACCGGGACCGAGCTTGCGATACGGATCGGCAGCCTCAATTCGAGTTCGTTGGTAGCGCGGCGGGTGAGCACCATTAAGCGCCTGCTGGTGGCGGCGCCCGGACTGCTTGCGCGACATCAGGTGCCCTCGTTGCCGGATCATCTGCGCCGCATGCCCTGCGTCACCTACTCACGCCTGTCGCAGAAGAACCAGTGGACGTTCGAATCCGAAACCGGCCGTTACGTCGTGGACATCGCGCCGGCGATGACCTGCGACGATGCGGACGTAATGACGCTGGCTGCATTGGAGGGGATAGGCGTCGCCGTGCTGCCGAACTGGTGTACCCAGGAGCACATCGCGGCCGGCCGCCTCGTCCATGTGCTGCCCGACTTCGTCGTGCCGCCGCTGCCCATGCATGTCGTCTATCCCGACCCGCAATGGATGTCACACCAGGCGCGACTGTTCCGCGATCTGATCATCGAACGTGCGGACGTCTTCACGCTCGTTGACCGCTTTCGAAACGCCGATCTCGCCGCTTCGGCAGCCACGGAAGTTAGCTCGTTCCGTTGAGCGTTCGGCGTCTGGAAAGGGCCGATTCCGTTGAAAAAGGCCGGCAGTATTTTGTTGTAATAGCTCCGTCGCGACGTGACCGAACTGCTCCATCGACCCTATGCGAGCCTCGCGATGGGCATCGGGATGAGCTTGGCCATCTTTCGAAGGTTCTGGGCGGTGGCCGCGAGGATGAACTCATCGCGCGCGCCGTTCGGGCCTCGTAAACGCAAACGGTCGAGCTTGAGGATGCGCTTGAGGTGGGCGAACAACATCTCGATTTTCTTGCGAAGCCGGCGCGAGGTGCCTCCCTCCCACGATTTGGCGATCTGGCGCGCCATGTCGCGAGCGCCTTCGTAGATGGAGCGCGGCACCCTCCGTGATGCCTGCTTGGGGCAACACCGAGCCTTCAATGCGCATCGATCACAATCGCGCTTGCTGGCGAGGTAAAGCATGGTGGCACCATCATTCACCAACGTTCCGGTGGTGGTAAGAACTTTGCCACCAGGGCAACGATAGATGTCGCCAGCATGGTCATAGGTGAAGTCGTCGCGCGAGAAGATACCGTCTGTGCGGGCGGACTTATCGAAGACTGTAACGTGCGGTTCGATGCCGTGCTCATAGACCAGCCAAGCGAGCATCTCGGCCGAGCCATAGCCGCTGTCACCGAGTAGCCGGCTCGGATAGAGATCAAACCGCTCCAGCGATCGTTCAATCATGCGCTTGGCGGCCAATACCTCCGCCTGCCGGATCGCCGTCGTTGCCTCAACATCGACGATGATCGCGTTCTCGACGTCGACCAGGTAGTTCGTCGAATAAGCGAAAAACGCTTGGCCACCGTGCGCCCCCGTCCAGCGCGCCGCCGGGTCGGAGGGCGATACGAACTTCGGGGTAACCTCGGTCGCCGCTCCGAACGCGGCATCATCGAGGACAGCCAGATACTCATCGATTGCTCGGCCGGCAGCCTCCGGCGGAAGTCCCTTATCGCCTTCGATGCCCTTCTGCCGATTGGCATCGGCCTTGATTAGGCTCGCATCAACCGCAAATCCCTCACCGCCGACCAGTCGTTCCTCGATGCAGCGGCGCAGCACGCTCTCGAACACGCGACGGAAGAGGTCGCTCTGCCGGAAGCGGCCATGCCTGTTCTTGGAGAAGGTCGAATGATCCGGCACCGCCCCATCCAGACCGAGCCGGCAGAACCACCGGTAGGCCAAATTGAGGTGAACCTCATCGCACAGGCGCCGCTCCGACCGGATGCCGAAGCAGTAGCCGATCAGGAGCATCCGGATCATCAGCTCGGGATCGATCGAAGGTCGGCCGATGCTACTGTAGAAAGGTGCCAGCTCCCGCCTGATCTCTTGCAGGTCGACGAACCTGTCGACCGATCTCAAAAGATGGTCGGAGGGAATATGCTTCTCGAGCGAGAACTCATAGAACAACGCAGCCTGCTCGACTTGCTGATGCCCCATCATGATCTTCAGTCCTGCCAATTAGACAGACTGAATCACTGCTATCCTTGAGTCGCAACTGCCGCGTTTTTCAACAAAATCGGCCATGTCCAGACATCGCCGCAGCGGACAACTACTTTGGCTGCCAACGGACCAGGACCTCGGGTTTCGGCGTTTCACCGACCGGCCAGATGTGCAGCTCATATCGATCTTTCCCCTGAACCCCATTCACACTTGCAAGCCCAAACGAGAGGAAGGCTGCACCATAAAATCCGGGTAAAACGGGAATTGAATAGGCTTCCGGCCAATAGTCAGAGCAGCCTGCGACCATCAGCCGACGATCCGTTGTGAACAGTCCGGCCTTCACGGCGTGGTCCGCGCGCGCAACTTGATGCGTCAAAGCGGGAGCAACGTCGTGCAAGACCACGCGCAGCGGCACTGTTGTGTTTCGTTCGGTGGCGAAACCCAAGATGTGTTCGCACGCGATGAAGCGGTCTGCCAGCGCGCTCGGCGCCTTCCAGGCATCCGACCAATCAACGTCCGCTTTGAGATCAGAGAGGTAAACCTGGAAATAGTCTGCGAATGTTTGCAGATCGGTGTCCGCACCCATATCACACGCTCCGATCAAAGCCTTCAATAGACGAAGTGAGAGATTCAGCAACAGCGGCGAGGTCGGCTCGGAGCCACAACCCGACATCGCCAAACGGAACGATGACGATCCCAGTCATCCGGCCGATCGGTAAAACCGTTTCAGAAACTCATCGATCTCGCTATCGCCCGCTTGCCAACATGGGCCACGCTCGTTTGTCAAGAGACAGAGGCCGAGCAGTTCTAAAGGGCCATTTGCGAACAAGTTCGAGCGTTCCTTTCTTCGCGGCCCAATGCTCCTGGCCATCGCTATTGGTACGTTCAACGAGATATCCGAGTTTCGTCAGCGTGAGATATGCCGGAACGTCGGTATTGCCTGCTGCCGCAATCCGTTCTTGCACCATCTCGTTCCTCACGCCAGTTGAGCCAGAAGTTGGCTACCGCCCACTCATCGCAATCGACCTTGCCGGCATTGCGCGATGACCGCAATGGGTCAAAATGCGAAGAACTCAGGTTGAGCAAATCTGGTCCGCTCCGGCTCAACGAGCGGACTTCCAACTGGCAAGGCGCAACTTCGCAGATGGGCCAAAACCGGACCCTTGCACGGCAGCATAGAGAAATTCATCATTAGAGGCCGCGCGAGCGGAACTATGCTTCCGGAACTCCGGCTAAGCGCATGCCCTCAATGATGCGTTCGCGCCCGGCTCGGTAAACAGGATTGTCGCTGTTTGCATGGGTGACATCACGGTAGCGGCGTATGGTGAAACGTGGATCGAGCGCAAGCCCCGCATTCACTGTAGCCTGTGCTTCGTCCAACTTACCGAGCCGCGCGAGTAAGGCCGCAAGATCGAAATGGGTGACGGAATAATTCCGGTTTACCTCGATGCCCCGACGCAGCCAGACCACAGCTTCGGCATCAGCGTTGAGCTGCGCCTTGGCAAGGCCGACCCAAACTAACCATCGATGAACCATGGTGTCGCGGGGAGAAAGGCGGAATGCCTCGTTGATGTGAGATTCGGTTTCTGCGCCCCGACCAAGAAAATACTTGGCGAGACCGATCATAGCGTGGGCGCGGGCCAAATTGCGATCCAGCGTCACCGCGTGGTCACACTCAGCGATGCCCTGAGATGCGCGTCTCGTAAATATTTGCACAGTGCCTAAAATCGCGTGAGCAGAAGCATGGTTCGGTGAAAGGGATAAAACCTTTGTTATGGTTGTCTCTGCCGCCGCAAGCCGCGCTGAATAGTCGTCAGTCATGACGGCAGACCCAAGTGCAATATCGACCCGCGCCAAACCGACCATGGCCTCGACATTTTCAGGATCGAGCGCAATGGCTCTCTCGAAGAAACCGCGCGCTTGTGCCACCCAATTGGGGGTCAGCCCCTTGTTGAACCAACTGTAACCTTGGAAAACCAGGTCCATTGCGTCTGGGTGCGGTGAGCGCTCCGCTCGGCGCGCCTCGGCGGAAATGAGTTCGGCGTCCAGCGTATTGGCTAGCCTCGATACGATTTCGTCCTGCATATCAAAGAGGTCGGCGACGGGCTTGTCAAAACGCTCCGCCCAGAGGTGGTTGCCAGTTTCGGCGTCGACCAATTGCGCATTCACCCGAAGGCGATTGCCAGCGCGCTGTATCGAGCCTTCGAGCACATACCGGACGTTCAACTCACGCCCCAGCTTCTTTACATCAATGGGTTTGCCCTTGAAGGTGAACGCTGTGTTGCGTGCAATCACGAACGCCCCGCTGATGCGCGACAAGTCCGTGGTGAGGCTCTCGGTCACGCCATCGACGAAATAGTCTTGCTCCCTATCGTCACCCATGTTCGCGAACGGCAACACCACAATGGAAAGATGGGGTGCCCCAGCTGAGCTTGGGGTAATGCTACTAACCCGTGCGCCAAGTCCACCCCGGACCACAGCATAGGCATGTATCGGACGGGCTATGTTCTTGAGTATCTGCTCACCCAGATCGATGAACCGGAGTTCGAGCCTGTCCCGGACTTGATCGTGGGCCGAAGACGAGATGCAAATCCCGCCCGGCTCCGCGATGCCTTCGAGACGCGCCGCAATATTGACGCCGTCACCAAAGATATCGTTCTCTTCGATGATAACATCACCGACGTGAATCCCGATGCGAAATTCGATCCGTTTGTCCTGCGGCACATCGGTATTTTGTTCTTCCATGCCGCATTGGATTTCGCGGGCACATCGTAAGGCGTCTATCACGCTGGCGAACTCAACGAGAGCGCCGTCCCCGGTATTCTTGACGATGCGTCCGCGATAATCAGTGATCTTGGGATCGAAAAGCTTTTTTCGAATAGCTTTCAGTTGCGCCAGCGTGCCTTCTTCGTCGATCCCGATCAAACGGCAAGAGCCCGCGACATCCGCCGCCAGAATAGCCGCCAATCGCCGCTCTACATGATCGCTGCTCAAGATGGTCCCCCTTACTGGGGAAATCGAATGGTCATATAGCACAATTGTGGGGCCGTGTCCGGCTATGCGCACGTCGGAAATGGGTCTTGGTCGTGTAAAAACGCCGGTCGCTAGGCAGTCGAGCGGAAGTCATGATCGCTTGGTGTCAGGCCGCGATCGCAGCCATCAGCGGCTTGATCCCGACGATGTTCATGACCCGTGTCAGATTGTAGGCCAGGACGGAGAGCGCCATTTCGGCCGCCACTTTCGGAAGCGTTTTGGTCAGGAAGTGTGTCGCTCCCATGCGGGCTTTCATGGTGCCGAACGGATGTTCGACTGTTTCGCGACGCTGACGCATGGCGTGCGGGTTTGCATCAAGGCGATGCTGCACAGCCTCGAGCAGATGCTCATGCTCCCATCGCGTAAGCCGCCGTTCTGACCCAGGCGTGCATTGGGTCTTGAGGGAACAGCTTTGACAGGCCGTCGTCCAGTAGCGCCGCAGCACCTTGCCGTCTTCTTCATTCGTAAAGCGATATGACAGCCGCTCCCCGGCCGGGCAGCGATAGGCGTCCTCCTCTGGCAAATAGGCAAAGTCCTGTTTACCGAAGCGTCCGTCTGCCTTAGCGCCGGACGTTAGCGGTTTGGGCAGAGTTACTGTGATGCCTGCTTCGTGGCACGCGAGGATCTCTGGGCTGTTGAAGTAGCCGCGATCGGCTACCGCTTCGAGCGTCTCGGTCTTGAGAACAGCCTTCGCCTGCTTGGCCATATTGGCAAGTTGTGCCCGATCCGAGCCGCTGTTCGTCACCTCATGCGTCACAATCAGATGGTGCTCGGTGTCTACGGCGACCTGTACGTTGTAGCCAACAACGCCAGAGCCGCGGCCGCTCGTTGCCATCGAGCGGCTGTCGGGGTCGGTCAGCGAGATTTGCTGGTCAGGCGAAGCAAGCATTTGCTTCTCGTAGACGGCAAGCTTGCCCATTTCCTCCTTCAGCTTTGTCAGCTTCTCGGTAAGCCTCGTCACCTTCGTGGCCAGCGCCTCCGTCGGCTCCTGGCGGTCGGCCGTGTCAAGTTGGCTGAGATAGCGCGCGACGCTCTCCTCCAACTGAGCACGCCGTCGCTCCATCTTCGCGCGCGTGAAGTTCCTGTCCCGGTTGTTCACGGCCTTGAACTTGCTGCCATCGATGGCGACGCTCGCCGTCGCCAGCAGACCAATGTCTCGGCAGAGTTCGACGAAGCGCGCACATACCTTGCGCAGCGCCAGGCCGTTGTCGTTCCGGAAGTCCGCAATCGTCTTGTGATCGGGAGCGAGCCGACCCAGCAGCCACATCACCTCGACATTGCGCCCGGCCTCTCGTTCCAGCCGCCGACTCGGCTGTACCCGGTTCAGATAGCCATAG
This sequence comes from Bradyrhizobium sp. USDA 3397, assembly GCF_054060965.1. Taxonomy (NCBI): domain Bacteria; kingdom Pseudomonadati; phylum Pseudomonadota; class Alphaproteobacteria; order Hyphomicrobiales; family Nitrobacteraceae; genus Bradyrhizobium; species Bradyrhizobium sp. USDA 3397. The sequence goes on along the minus strand of NZ_JBSSDS010000001.1, from coordinate 8,246,579 downwards.
ATGTAAAGCTTAAGGAGCACCGAGGGATGGTACGACGGCCGACCCGTGGCCGCCGGCTCCACACCCTCAAAGCCCATCTCAGCCAAACCGAGCGCATCGACAAATACGTCGATCACGCGAACTGGGTTGCTCTCGTCAATGAAGTCATCGAGGCATTCGGGCAACAGCGTCCGCTGCCCACGATCCGCCTCTTCAACGAAGCGCCTCATCGATTCCCCCAAAGAATCACAGGAGAATCATAACAGCAGTCCAGTGTTTTCACACAGCCAGGGTCACGAGCGGTCCTCAGCGGGTCGAGACCGAATGTCTGCAACGGGCCAATAGGCCCCGACAAGTGGCGCATTGAGGGTCGGAATGGCCCGACCGATGGCGATCAAAGGCAAACATGCGATTTCCGCCGCATGATTGATGATTGCGAACGGGGGCCGCGGACCATAAAAGCATATCGCCGCCGTCACAGGTAAGGCGGGTACCATATTGCAAACGGCGAATTCCAATCTCCAGCGTCATTAAGCACGAGCAATATCGCCGCTCCTCGCGAAGATGCGTTTCCGTTGAAAATTGAGAATTGGATGCCGCGGCTGACGCGCTCCTCTCCCTTGAAATAGGCCGAAGTCTTCATCACTCGCGAAGCAACATCGGCCGTGCAACCCCGGACAGGAATGTGACGTTGAACAAGCGCAAGGATTACGTTCAGGTCGCGGGGATGCTTAGAAAGAAGGCCATCGAGTTCCCGGACGAACGTCACGAGCTTGCCCGCACAATCGTCATGACCTCCATCCTGCGCCAACAGGCGGCGACGCCAAGCCGCCGGTGCCGACGAGCACTAATGCCAGCGTGACTATCCAAATCTTGCGCATCGTAGGTTATTCGCTGCTCGCGGTGTGCCGACGCCAAAAGTGAACTCAGAAAACAAAACGGACAGGAAATCAAACCCGGACGATTTCGAATGCGGTTTTTACATGCCGTCAAGGATGACCGCTGTGGGTCAAAGGCAGCGGTCAGCCCCTCGGTCGGGCGACGTCCGGCTTCCCTCAGACAGCAGACATGGCAATGGTTCTCGTGGTGTTCAGCTCAGGGCGAACAGGCGACATTGCACGCTTAGGATGATATGAAAGAGGTCGCCAACTGAGGCGGTCTAACGGGAGAAGCTGATGCCAAATTGGATAGGACCACTCCTCGTCCTCATAGCTCTTGTCGGGTTTATTAGCTTTGCGGTTCGGCAGGGCACAAAGACGTCACGAGATCGGACAGACAACGGTGGCAGCGATCTGCCGGGGATGGGCGGCGGCGGAAATGGAGCTTAAGCCGCTGCTAGAATGAAACTAGCCCACCGAGGGGTCGAGTGCCGACTCTCGACGAGATGCTCATCGATTGTCCGTTATGGGTCAAAGTCAGCGGTCCGCACAGGAGGCGATGACTTCTGCTGTGGCCCCGACTACAGACCTACCGCTGCACCGCGCCAACGGATGCGATGGGCCATTTCCGGACGTCAAATCATTGCTTCTTTTCTCGCTCGGCAAGCCGCCCCATCGAGAAAAACTTCTCCTCATGTGCAGCAATGGCCTCCTCAACAGTCTCGAACCATTCACTGCGTTCAATCGGCTCGACTTCGATAAAAAGCTCAGCAAATTGGCGATCGAAGCCGGATCGTGCGTCGCTCGCTATCGGCAGAGTATAGAAGTCGGCGCTCTGGACGCAAAAAAGATGCGACGCAAGGTCCTCAAAGCATCGGAAGTGCACTGCTCTTTCAGCGTCAATTCGCTTCCAGATAGATAGTTCTCTATACATCGGCGTTCACCACTTCTACGCTTCCACTCGACCAGACTGATCAGGAACAAAATGACTAACCTTGGCATGCCTATCGAGAGCTTTATCATAGAGCGCTTAGACGCGGGTGGCTGGCGCATTACAGAGCGTCGCGCTGATCTCACGGACATCCCTGTTGCCGACTTTGTGTCACTCCGTGACGCGCAAGAATGGGTACAGTGGAAGCAGGGCGTTCCGAAGCTCAACCCTTACGCTGTCGAATAGGCCAACGGGCGCAGCTTCCGGTTTGGGTCATGAGCGCCAATTGTCGGCACGGCGGGTTACTTCCGATTTCCCCCGATGAGCCGACAACAGAGACGCTGCACGGACCTGCACCTCTGGGCCACATTCGGACATGTGCGTCGTTAAGCTGACGAAGGTCCTTCAACAATCTTCCAATATGAGTCCTTGCGGATCACCTCGTCCGCGCGAAAAGTGTAAAAGTCACATCCTCGGACCTCGATCTTTTTTCCTTCGCCTGTAGTGCCCGTTAGCGTCCATTTTGAAATGCCCGTGTTTGCCATCGTATCCACAAAATGCTCGGCGTCGCCGTAGTGAACATCGGGTAAGCCTTCAAAGCGCGTCGCGAGCCCGTCTCGTACGTTGCGTTTGCCCTCGAAGCGGGAGCCCCAAGGCTTGCTTCCCCTCGGCATCTCCAAGACACAATCGTCAGCAAAGAACTCCATGATGGAATCCAAGTCGTGCGCGTTGAACGCTTCACACAGCGCCGTCAATTTCGATCGAATGTCCATCCTTCCCTCCATCGAGTTCCCGGAAGGCATACAATAACACAAGCGCACGCAGGTGAGTTGAAGGGCCGATTAGACGTCTGGTCGATGTCGCCTTCGGGTCACAAAGCGCCCTCCCCAGGACAGGACGGCGCATCCGCTGCATCAGTGAGAACAGACAGCGGCCTTGTCAGCACATGCCACCGCCATCATCCGGCGCACGCATAGCGCACTCTAAAGCGCCGGCAAGCCGGGCGGCGACTTGCGCTTGGCGGAGGCTTGCTCATACGCGTAGGCCAGGCGAAGTAGCTTGTGCTCGCTCCAGGCAAGGCCTGCGAAGGTGACGCCGAACGGATAATCGGGCGTTTCCTTGCCGTCGTCTGTCCCCGAAACGAACCCGCCCGGCACCATGACGCTGGGATAGCCGGCCCTGGCGGCGATTGCGGCGCCGTATGCGCCGGGGAACAGGACGGCGTCGAGCTTGTGCCGGCTCATATAGGCATCCATGCCGCGCGTCTTGGCCGAGAGCAGGTCCATGGCGCGCGCCGATTTGTACTCGCGCTCGCTGAGATCGCCCCTGGTCATCTCCGCGGCGAGAAAGTGGTCCTGGCCGAAACGCAGCGCCCTGCCCGCATTCGCCTCGTTGAAGGCGACGATGTCGGCCATGGTCTTGATGTCCGTGTTGGTCGCCCATTCCTTCAGATAGAGATTGAGGTCGTGCTTCAGTTCGTAGAGGAAGACGACCGGCGGTCGGGCAATCGTGCCTTTGTGGGCGCTCAGCGGATTGCGGTTAAGCACGGCCATGGTCGTGCCCGGCCCGCCGATCCAGCCTGATGTCGGCATGCTGGCACGCACGACGACGGCTCCGAGATCCTCCAGCACCTGGATCGCCTCAGTCATCAGCTTGGCCGACTTCGGTGGCAGCTTGCCGTAATAGCAGTCGTTCAGCGGGTCGACATGGTCGCTCGGCACGCCAATGCGCACACCTTTCATCGCATCGCGCGTCAGACCGGCGGTGTAATCGGCCGGCCGCCGCTGCTTTTGCGTCGCCGGATCGAGCGGGTCGTTGGCCGCGAGCACGTTGAGCAGCAGCGCCGCGTCGCGCACGGTCCGCGTCATTGGCCCCGCGGTGTCCTGGCTGTGCGAGATCGGCACGATGCCGGCTCGGCTGATCAGCCCGACCGTCGGCTTCACGGTGACGAGGCCATTCTGGCTGGCGGGAAAGAGCAGCGAGCCCGAGGTCTCCGTGCCGATCGAAGCCGCACACAAGCCTGCCGCCACCGCGACCGCCGAACCCGCGCTCGAGCCGCCCGGGGACACGACGGGGATGCCGTGATCGTCGGCCAGCGCCGGCGCATAGGGATTCTTGACCTGACCGCCCAGCGACGAATAGCCGAAGGGCATGTCGACCGCGAGCATGTTGGAGAACTCGGTCAGATTCGCCTTGCCGAGGATCACCGCGCCGGCCTCGCGCAGCAGCTTGACGAGCGTTGCATCGTCCCGTGCGCGCGCGCCTTCTAGCGCCAACGATCCCGCCGTGGTCGGCTGCGCGTCGCCGGTCGCGATGTTGTCCTTCACCAGGATCGGGATGCCGGCCAGCGGCCGCTCGGCCGACGGCTTGACGCCGTCGAGCCTGCTCGCGATCGCGAGTGCGTCGGGATTGAGCGCGCGGACCGCGTTGAGCTTGGGCCCGTCGCGGCCGTAGGCTGCGATGCGCGCGAGATAGGCTTTGAGCAGCGCCGTGGCAGTGACATGTCCGTCAGCCAAAGCATGAGCGATATCGCTCATCGACGCATGATCGAGCCTCGCATGATCAAGCTTTGGGGAGATCGGCGCCTCGGCGCTGACGACCGCCGCGGCAATGCCGGCATTGCGGCGGGATGATTTCTGCACGGCTGCCTCGACCGACGGCGCGCGTCTCCACCACGAGACTCGAGCATGCCATCATGCCAGTGTTTTGCCCGACGGGTCAACTTTCGGGCGCATCGCGTCGATCACACAGGCGCAACGTGCAAGCCATTGAGATGACTGACCCCGGCTACTGTGCATGGGGTTGTTTTTCAGGTTTTGTTTGGAGCTGCCCTCTCCAACGCGTGGAGAGGGCACAGCAATGGACGCCGCCTATTCCCAATACCAGGCGGAGAAGTCGTTCTCGAACTGCGGGACTTCTTTCCAGACGCCCTTCAGCTTCTTGTTGATGACGGTGGGCCATTGCGGCTGGAACAGGTAAGCCGAGACTGCATCGGTCGCCAGCATGCGCTGGGCGTCACCGAGCAGCTTGGCGCGGCCGGCTTCGTCCGGCGTCGAGACGATCTGCTTGTAGAGCGCGTTGAACTTCTCGTTGTTGTAACCGAGGTAGTAGTCCGGCTCCGTGATCTTGACGAGGTCGAACGGTTCGACATGGCTGACGATGGTGAGATCGAAATTGTGCGGGCCATTGCCGGCGAAAACCTGCGACAGCCATTGCGCCCATTCGACGTTTTCGATCTTGGCGGTGATGCCGACCTTGGCGAGCTGGGCCGCGACGATCTCGCCGCCTTGCCGCGCATAGGGCGGCGGCGGCAGCTTCAATGACAGTTCGAGCGGCGTGGTGACGCCGGCTTCAGTCAGCAGCTTCTTGGCCTTCTCGGGATCGTACGGGTTGATGCCGGTGGTGTCGACATAGCCGAGCGATCCCGGCGTGTAGAAGCTGCCGATCGGCGTGCCGTAACCCTCGACCGCGCCGTCGATCAAGGCCTTGCGGTCGATCGCGGCAAGGATGGCGCGGCGAACGCGGACGTCGTCGAGCGGCTTCTTGCGATGGTTGATGGCCACGATGGTCTTGGCCCTGGAGCCGCCGATCAGCACCGTGAAGCGCGGATCAGACTTGAACTGAGCAACCACGCGGGTTGCGATGCGCGGGAACGCGTCGACGTCGTTCGAGAGCAGCGCCGCGGCCTGCGCCGCCGGATCGGAGATGAAGCGGATCGTCACCTTCGACAGCTTGATCGCGGAGGCGTTGCGGTAGCCGGCCCATTTGTTCAGCGTGATCGAAGAGCCCTTGGCCCAGGCGCCAAGCTGGTACGGTCCGGTGCCGACCGGCTGCGTGACATTGGTGCCAGCGCTCTTTGGCTCGACGATCGAGCCGCCCGCCTGCCCGAGCAGGAACGGCAGGTTCGGCTCGGAATATTTCACTGTGATCACGACGGTGTCGGCGTCGGGCGTCTCGACCTTCTCGAAGGCCTGGTACAGGCTCTTGTCCTTGTTGGTGCTGGTCGGCGCCGCGTTGCGCTCGAACGAGAACTTCACCGCAGCGGAATCGAACGTTTCGCCATTGTGGAATTTGACGCCCTTGCGCAGCTTGAACGTATAGGTCTTCAGATCGGGCGAAGCGGTCCAGCTCTCGGCGAGCAGCGGCGAGGTGGAGCCGTCCTCGTTGATCTTGGTCAGCGTCTCATAGATGTTGTAGAGCGTGACCTCGGCGATCGCGGCAGCGGCGGCATTGGTGGGGTCGAGCCCCGGCGGCTCCAGCGTCATCCCCATGACGACGCTGTCCTTCTTGCTCTGCGCCAGCACCGGCAAAGGCGCCGCGACGAGCGCAGCTGCAAATGCGACGATCGATAGTTTCCTGAACATGCGCGAACTCCCCAACCGATCCTGTTTCCAGCTTAACGCCAATCCTGCCCCGAACACTAACCTTCCATGGCCGCCTGCGGCAACGCCATCACAGCCTCGGCCTTGTGGCAGGCGGCAAGGTGCCCCTCGCCCACCTTGCGTAACTCAGGCGGAACCTCGCGACAATGCTGGTCGGCAAGAGCGCAGCGCGATGCATAGGGGCATCCGGCCGTCGCCGCCGATTGCGAGGCGATCGCCTGGGCTCCGCGGCGGCGCCGGCCACCTCCGGCGCGCGCCCGCGGTACCGCATCCAGCAGCGCCCGCGTATAGGGATGGGCGCAGCGCTCGAACAGATCCTCCGGCCGGCCCTGCTCGACGATGCGGCCGAGATACATCACCGCGACCTCATCGCAGAGATAGTCGACGACGGCGAGGTCGTGGCTAATCAGGATGTAGCTCAGGCCGAACTGCTCCTGGAGGTCCTGCATCAGGTTCAGCACCTGGGCCTGCACGGAGACGTCGAGCGCCGAGACCGGCTCGTCGGCAACGATCAGCTTCGGCTGCGTGATCAGCGCACGCGCGATCGCGATGCGCTGGCGCTGGCCGCCGGAGAATTCGTGCGGATATTTTTCCATATCCGCATCGCGCAAGCCGACCTGGCGCAGCACCGCGGCGATGCGGTCACGGAACGTGGTGCGGTCGGCGCCTTCCAGCACGGTCAGCGGCTCGGCGACGATCCGCGCGATGGTCTGCCGCGGATCGAGCGAGCCATAGGGGTCCTGGAACACCATCTGGAAATCGCGCCGGGCCCGGCGCAGTTCGTCGGCCGGCAGGCGATTGAGATCGCGTCCGAGCAGCGCGACCTGTCCTGCGGTCGGCCGCTCCAGCGCCATCACGACGCGCGCGAAGGTGGACTTGCCGGAGCCGGACTCGCCGACGATGCCGAGGCTCTTGCCGGCCCGGACCTGCACGCTGACGCCGTTAAGCGCGCGCACCTGCCCCGGCGGACGGAACAGACTCTCGCGCGGCAGCGTGTAGCGCTGCTCGAGATCCCTGACGTCGAGAAGCGGGGCGATGCTCATGCGGTCAGCGCTCCGACGCGCTCGGCCATCGACACGTCCGTTCTGATGCAGCGCGCAAAATGGCCGGGGCCGACATCCACCATCGGCGGCAGCGCGGCACGGCACTGATCGATCACGAGTGGACAGCGATCGGAGAAGGTGCAGCCGGACGGAAGATCGGCGAGCTCCGGCACCGTGCCCGAGATCGTCTTCAGCCGCGTCCCCTTGCGTGCGCCGAGCTTGGGCCGGGCACGGAACAGGCCCTGCGTGTAGGGATGGCCCATGCGACGGAACACCTCGTCGGTCGGCCCGCTTTCGACGACGGTGCCGCCATACATCACCATCATGCGATGGACATTCTCGGCGATGACGCCGAGATCGTGCGAGATCAGGATCATCGACATGCCGCGCTCCTCGACGAGGTCGGCGATGAGGTCGAGGATCTGGCCCTGGATGGTGACGTCGAGCGCGGTGGTCGGCTCGTCCGCGATCAGGAGGTCAGGCTCGCAGGCAAGCGCCATCGCGATGGTGATGCGCTGGCGCTGGCCGCCGGAGAACTGATGCGGATAGGCATCGACGCGACGCGCAGGGTCGGGAAGCCCGACGCGGTCGAGCAAGGCGATCGCCTCTTTGCGCGCCTGCGCCGCCGAATAATTCTTGTGACGCCGCAGCGGCTCGGCGACCTGGTTACCGATCGTGTGCATCGGATTGAGCGCAGTCATCGGCTCCTGGAAGATCATGCTGATGCGGTCGCCGCGCAGGCGGCAATAGTCGGCATCCGCAAGTCCGACGAGCTCGTCGCCGTCCAGCTTGATGCTGCCAGTGACGACGGCACTGTCCGGCAGCAAGCCCATCAACGACAACGCCGTGACCGACTTGCCGCAGCCGGACTCGCCGACGAGCCCGAGCGTCTCGCCGCGCTTCAGCGCAAAGCTTACCCCGCGCACGGCCCGCGCCGGCCCGCGGCTGGTGTTGAGGCGGACGCCGAGATTTTCGACTTCGATCAGCGGCGTGTCGGAGCGCTCGGCCATCGTTATCGCTCCCGCGCCAGCCGGGGATCGAGCAGGTCACGCAGCCCGTCGCCGAGCAGGTTGAGGCCGAGCACCGAGATTGCGATCGCAATGCCCGGATAGACCGCGAGCATCGGCGACTGGAACAGCAGCGTCTGCGCATCGTTCAGCATCCGTCCCCAGGACGGCTGCGGCGGCTGCGTGCCGAGGCCGAGATAGGACAAAGCGGCCTCGGCGAGGATGGCGAGCGCGAACTGGATGGTGACCTGCACGATCAGGATCGACAGGATGTTGGGCAGCACATGCTCGATGGTGATGCGGAAGCGCCCCTTGCCCGCCGCCCGCGCCGCCAGCACGAATTCACGCGCCCAGATCGCATTGGCTGAGCCGCGCGTCAGCCGGGTCAAGGTCGGGATCTGGAAGATGCCGATCGCGACGATCGAGGTTACCATGCCGGGCCCGACGACGGCCGCGAGCATGATCGCGGACAGCACGGCTGGAAAGGCGAAGGTGAAGTCGGAAAAGCGCATGATGATCTCCTCCGTCCAGCCGCGCCGGGCCGAGGCGATCAGGCCCAGCGTGACGCCGAAGGTAAGACCGATGCTGACAGCGATCACACCGACCATGATGGTGGACCGGGCGCCCGCAAGCAGCAGCGAGACGATGTCGCGGCCGAAGGAATCGGTGCCGAGCCAATGCGATGCCGAGGGCGGCCGGAGCTTTGCGGCGATGTCGATCTCGTGAGGCGACCACGGCGTCCATACCAGCGACAATAGCGCCGAAGCCAGCACCAGAAGGCTCAGCGTGCCACCGAGGACGAAGCTGCGGTGGCGCAGCGCGCGGCGCCAGAACGTGCGCGCCGGCAGCGGACGCGTTGCGACGGGCGCGTCGATGGCGATGGGCGCGCTCACAGGTCGTGCACCTTGATGCGAGGATCGATGAAGGCATAGAGCACATCGACCACGAAGTTGACGATCACCACCATCGCGGCGAGCAGCATCACGCAATTGCGCACCACGATCAGGTCGCGGTTGGCGATCGACTGGAAGATCAGGCGGCCGAGGCCCGGCAGGTAGAACACGTTCTCGATCACGATGGTGCCGGCGAGCAGATTGGCGAATTGCAGCCCCATCACCGTCATGACCGGGATCATGGCATTGCGCAGCACGTGGCTCCACAGCACCTCGCGCTTGCCGAGGCCTTTTGCACGGGCGGTGCGGACGAAGTCCTCGCGCAGCACTTCGAGCACGGCCGAGCGCGTGACGCGGGCAAGGATCGCGGCTTGCACCACCGCGAGCGAGATCGCGGGCAACAGCAGCGACTTGATCCCCGGCCAGATGCCGTCCTCCCAGCCGGCAAAGCCACCGGCCGAGAGCCATTGCAGCCGCACCGAGAACAGCAGCACCAGGAGGATCGCGAACCAGAAATTCGGCAGCGCGATGCCCACTTGCGTCAACGACATCACGCCGACATCGCCGAGCTTGTTGTGGTTGGCGGCGGTGTAGATGCCGGCCGAGAGCGCCAGCGTCACCGTGATCGTCATGGCCATGATCGCGAGCGGAATGGTCAGCACGAGCCGCTCGGCGATCAGGCTGCCGACCGGGGTGCCGTAGACGTAGGAATTGCCGAGATCGCCGACGAGGAGGCCCTTGATCCATTGCACGTAGCGAACGGCCAGCGGCTGGTCGAGCCCGAGCTTGACGGTGAGCGCGCGCACCGCGTCCGGCGAAGCGTCGGCGCCCATCAGCATCTGCGCTGCGTTGCCAGGCAGCGCGTCCAGCACCAGGAAGATGATCAGCGATGCGCCGACCAGCGTCGCCAGCAGAGTCAACAGACGTCGGAGGACAAAGACGCTCATGCGCGCTCGGCTTCAGGGCTCACCCAGGCCACGATCAACATGTCCGGACGCCTTAAGCAAGCTCTTTGCTGCATCGCCATCTCCTCAAGACGGCCAGCGGGACAGAAGGTCGCTTGACGCCTCGAACAGAGCGCTCACGCGCAGCAATTCCGCGTCGGCCCGGAAACGGCCGACCAGTTGGAGCCCGATCGGCAGCCCGTCGCGGGCAAAGCCCGAGGGAAGGCTGACGGCGGGATGGCCGGTCATGTTGAACGGCATGGTCCAGGGGAACCAATGCGGCCGGACGCTGTCGAAATGCCTGCCGTCGATCTCGATGCTGCCGAACAGATCCTGCTTGATCGGCAGCGCGGTACGCGTCAGGGTCGGCATCGCCAGCAGGTGACCGCGCGCAAGCAGCGATTGCACGCGGCGGAACAACGCGGTGCGCGCGAACATCGCCTCCTGATAGTCGATGCCGCTGACTTCGCTGGCGAGCGCGAGCTGCTTGAGGAAGGCTTCGCTCAGCTCGTCCCGATGCTCGGCCGCAAGCTTGGCAAAGCGCGTGCGCCAGACGGTGTGGTTGATGGCGCGCCAGATCGGCTCGATGTCGAAACCCTCGCCGGAGAATTCCTCGAGCTCGGCCCCTAACCCGGCCAGCCGGTCGAGGCTCACCTTGAAATTGGCGGCGACTTCGGCCGACACCGGACGGCCCGGCGGCGTCAGGCAGTACAGGATCCTCAGACCGCGCAAATCACCATGCGGGGCGGCGGTGCCGATGAAGTCGGGCACGGGCACGCCGATCGACCAGGGATCGATAGGATCTTCGCCCGCCATCGCCTGCATCATCACCGCAGTATCGGCGACGGTGCGGGTGGTCGGCGTGACATAGGTCTGGTTGCCGAACACGTCGAGGGCCTGGCTGTGCGGGATCACGCCGTTGCTCTGCTTCAGGCCCACCACGCCGTTGCAAGCGGCCGGAATTCGTGTCGAGCCGCCGCCGTCGGTCGCAATCGCGAGCGGCGCGATGCCGCTCGCCACAGCGACCGCCGCGCCGCCGCTCGAGCCGCCGGAGGATCGGCGGGCGTCCCACGCATTGCGGGTCCGACCGAACAAAGGTGAATCGGTGAGGCACTTGCTGCCGAACTCCGGCGTCGTGGTCTTGCCGACCAGGATCGCGCCTTCGCTGCGCAACCGCGCGACGGCGACGGCATCCTCGGCCGGCACATTATCCTTGTAGGGAACGGCGCCGAAGGTGGTCTTGACCCCCTTGGTATTGACGATGTCCTTGACGGATACGGGGATGCCGTGCAGCAGGCCGAGCGGTTCACCCGCCATCACCTTGCGCTCGGCTTCGCGCGCCGCTGTGATCGCCTCGTCGCCGCACAACGTGATGAAGCAGTTCAATTCGGGCTGGAGGGCCTCGGCGCGGGCAAGCACTGCGCGGGTGAGCTCGACTGGCGAGATTCGCTTGCCCGCAATAAGGCCGCGCAGCTCGGTCGCGGACAACAGACAGGGATCGCCGTTCATCGTCACATCACGCTCCGAAGCAGGGCCGCCATTGGCCCGAAGACATTGACAGCGAGAATGACAGTTTTGTTAACTCGCCGTCCAATACGATTTTTATCGCCAACCCATACGCTTTCGGTATGCCAATGGATCTTCGTCGGCTCCGCTATTTCGTCGCCGTCGCCGAGGCGCGCAGCATCGGCAAGGCGGCCGACCAGCTCCGGATGGCGCAGCCGCCGCTCTCCGTCCAGATCCGCAAGCTCGAGGCCGAGATCGGCGCGCCACTGTTCCGCCGCGGCACCCGCGGCATGGATCTGACCGAGGCGGGCCAGGCGTTGCTGGCGCGCGCCAGCGAAGCGCTGGCGCTGGCGGCCGACGGCGCCGAAGCCGCGCGCGCGGTTGCTTCGGGACGGCGCGGCCGGCTGGCGGTGGGTTACATGTTCGTGCTGGCGAATGCGATGCTGCCGCGGCTCATCCCCGAACTGCGTCATGCGGTTCCCGGCGTCGACCTCAGCTTCGTTGAGCTCAGCGCATCGACGCGCGAGGCCCGCGTGCTCGACCGCAGCGTCACGGTCGCGCTGTGTATGCCCGCAATCAATCATCCCGAGATCCAGGTGGCAAAGATCGGTGCACAGCCCTTCATGCTGGCCATGCCGATCCGCTCGCCGCTCGCCCGCTTGAGCTCCGTGCCGATGGCCCGGCTGCAGGGCCGTCCGCTGATCGCACTCCCGCATCCGGACCATGGGCCCGCCTCCTCCGCGGTCGTCCCTTTATTGCGTCGGCACCAGGTGGTGATGCCGATCGCCAGCCGGGTGGAGACGGTGCATTCTGCGATGAGCCTGGTTTTGGCCGGCGAAGGTCTCGCCATCCTGCCGGCCTGCGCACAGCTCGGCGCGCCACGCGGAGTCGTGTTCAGACCCCTGCGTGACGTCGCTGACGCCCTCGACATCGCAGTCTGTTGGCGGCGGGACTCCCACAGTCCGCTGATCGGAACCTTCCTCAAATGTGCCGAGAAGGCCGTCGCGCGGATGTGACGTGGACTACCAGTCCCAACTGATCTCGTGGCTCCAGGGCGGATCGGCGCCCGGACGGGTGCAGGTCAGGCCGGCACAATTGGCGGCGAAGGACAGCGCACGGCGGAGTTCGTCCGCGCCGATGTCCTGCAATCTCGGCCGGGCGATTCGACCCTGCTTGTACAGGGCGAACAGCAGCGCCGCCTGAAAGCTATCGCCGGCGCCAATGGTGTCGGCTACCTCGACCTTTGGTGCTTGCACTTCGATCTGCCCTGCCTGCGCATGCCAGGCGATGGCGCCGTTGTTGCCGCGGGTGATGACGACGAGGCTGGTGCCCTGCCCCAGCAATGTGCTCGCGCGCTGCTGATACGGCTCCTCGCCGAAGAGATAGGCGAAATCGACATCCGACATCTTGATGAGATCGGCACTTCCGGCGAACTCGGCCATGCGGGCGAGATAGCCCGGCTTGTCCTTGACGAGATTCGGTCGGCAGTTCGGATCGAAGGAGATCGTGGACGACGCCCGCGCGTCTGCGATCAGCGTCTTGGTCTCGGCCGCACCCTGGTCGTTGACCAGCGTGGTCGAGCCGACATGGACGGCCTCGATCGTATCGAATGGAATGGACCCGCGCCGGTACGTCCAGCTCCGCGTCGCGGTCTCGGCATCGTAGAAGGCGTAGTGCGACTCGCCTTCGACAATGCGGACAAAGGCGAGCGTGGTCTGGTGGTCGCTGCGGGTGGCGAGATCGAGTGCAACCTTCGATGCGGAGGCATGATCGGCGATCATGCGCCCGAACAGGTCGGTCGAGATGCCGCCGACGAAACCAGTTGGCGCGCCCAGCCGCGCCATGCCGATCGCGACGTTGAGGCAGGAGCCGCCCACCGCGGGCATCACCGCTTCGCGCCCTTCGACGTTTCGCGTCGGCACGAAATCGATCAGCGCGTCGCCGCAGGCAATCAGCATGTCCTTCAACCTCTCGCGACGCTGCGCATCGCGGCACGGCTGCCGCGATCGAGATCGCGCAGCAGCTTGTAGACCTCGCGCTTGCGGGCGTGAAACGCGGCCATATCAGGCGCGGTCGGCTCGCTCTTGCGCCCCAGTGCCGACATCTTGGCCATGGTCTCGCCGATCGAGGCGTAAGCGCCACCGGCGACCGCCCCGAGCATCGCGGCCCCCAGGAGCACCGGCTCCTTGGTCTGCGGCAGCGCGACCGTGAGACCGGTGGTGTCGGCCATGATCTGCCGCACCAAAGGACTGCGGCTGGCACCGCCGCCCATGATCATGATGCTGGAGCGGACCCCGTGCGCCGCAAAAGCCTCGATGACCTCCGCAAGCCCGTAGGCAAGACCGCAGAGGCCGGCGACGAACAGCCGTTCCATCGCGGCGATGTCGGTGTCGAGATCAAGGCCCGCGATCACCGCGCGCGTGTCGGGATCGGCATAGGGCGAGCGGTTGCCAATGAATTCCGGCAGCACGTGGATGTCGCGCGCCAGCAGCGCGGCACGGCTGGCATCACCGGAGCGCGCGATGATGCGGCGCTCGAGGAAATCGATGAGATCGAGGCCTTCGCTGCGTGCCGCCGCGCTCGCCTCGCCATGGCCGGGATGCGACTTGAGGAGGTGATCGATCGCAGCGCCCGCGGCGGACTGCCCGCCTTCATTGAGCCAGAACTCCGGCACCATGCCGGAATAATAGGGCCCCCATACGCCCGGCACAAAGCACGGTTCCTTCGTCGTCGCCATGATGCAGGCCGACGTTCCCATGATGTAGGCGAGACGATCGCTGACATCGCTCGTACCGCCCGCCCCGTCACGGCCACCGATCGCACCGATGCCGCCGGCATGGGCGTCGATCAGCGAGGCGCCGACCGGGGTGCCCTGGGGAAGGCCGAGCTCGACGGCTGCTGCCGGCGTGAGACCTTCGCCGAGGCGCGTACCGGGCGCAACGATCTCGGTGCCGATGCGCGCGTATTTTTCGGCGACGAAGTCGGAGAGGCCGATGCGCTTGAAGAACGGCGCGCTCCAGCCGCCGCCGTCATGAGCGAGATAGTTCCACTTGCAGGTGACCGTGCAGGTCGAGCGCTGCAGCGCGCCGGTCGCCCGCCAGGTCAGATAATCGGCCAGATCGAAGAAGTGACCGGCGGCATCGAAACTCGCGCGCAGATGCCGCTTCAGCCACAGCAGCTTCGGCATCTCCATCTCCGGCGAGATCGAGCCGCCGACATAGCGCAGCACGGCATCCTCGGTCTCGTTGATCAGCCGCGCTTCGGCCGTGGCGCGATGGTCCATCCAGACGATGACGTTGCGCTGCGCCTCGCCGGAGGTGCTGACGGTGAGCGGCTCGCCTTGCGGATCGAGCACCACGAGGGAACAGGTCGCGTCGAAACCGATGCCGCCGATGCTGCCGGGCGCAATCGCTGCTTCCGCCATCGCCGCGCGCACCGATTTGGCGCAGGCCTGCCAGATGTCCTCCGACGACTGCTCGACGATGTCGCCGGCCTCGTGCCAGATCCTGATCGGATGCCGGGCCGTCGCGAGCAGCGTGCCGGCCTCGTCAAACACCCCTGCCCGCGTGCTCGTGGTCCCGACGTCGACGCCGATATACGCTCGCGGCATGGTATCTCCCGGTCCGTCCGTTTTGACGGTGAGCCTACCAGCAAGTGTAGCCGCCATCCACCAGCACGATACTGCCGGTCATCAGGCTCGCGGCCTCGGACGAGAGGAACAGCACGACGGAGGCGATCTCCTCGACCTGCCCCATGCGCGCCATCGGAGTTCCACCGATCCAGGCGTCATACATTCTTGGATTGCTCTTCACGAAGGCGTTGAGCGGCGTCTCGATATAGGTCGGCGCCACCGCGTTGACGCGGATGCCGCGCGCGCCCCATTCGGCGGCCAGCGACTTGGTCAGATGGTGCACGGCGGCCTTGGAGGCATTGTAGAAGCACTGCTCCTGCGGCTTGTTGACGATGAAGCCGCTCATCGAGCCGACATTGACGATGGCGCCGCTTCCGGCCTTCAACATGTGCTTGCCGAACTCGCGGCAGCACCAGAAGGTGCCGTTGAGATTGACATCGATGACGTTGAGCCAGTGCTCGTCGGTAACGGTCTCGGCCGGCGTCTCGCTCCGCGCGATGCCGGCATTGTTGACGAGGATGTCGACCTTGCCATGGCGGGCGACGAGATCACTTGCCACCTCCGCCACGCGTGTGGTGTTGGTGACATCCATGATTGCGGTCTCGATGTCGTAGCCCTTCGCCCTCAGGCTGGCCTCGGCGCCGTCGGCGACCTTGCCGTCGCGGTCGCCGATGATGACCTTCGCACCGGCCTCGGCCAGCGCCTCCGCGCAGGCGAGGCCGATGCCCTGGCCGCCGCCGGTGATGAACGCGGTCTTGCCGCTCAGCCTGAATTTTTCCAGATACATGGTCGTCTTTCCGTCTTCTTGCCGTTTCTTGTCAGCCCCGAAGAGCGTTGCCGCTCTCATCGAACCGGTGAATGCGCGCAGGGTCGGGCATCAGCGACACCCGGTCGCCGGCATGCAGGCTCAATTCGCCGATGTAGCGCGCGGTCAGCATGCCGAGCGCGCCGGCATCGACGTAGAGGAAGGTGTCACTGCCGAGATGCTCGGCCACCGCAATGGTGCCCTGCCAGCCGCCACCGCCGTCGCGCTCGATCTTCAGATGCTCCGGCCGGACGCCGATCGTCGCTGCCCCCTTCTGCAAAGCGGGTTCGCCCGTGACGAAATTCATCTTGGGCGAGCCGATGAAGCCGGCGACGAAGAGATTGGCGGGTCGCTCGTAAAGCTCCAGCGGCGAGCCATATTGCTCAATCTTGCCGCCGTTGAGCACGACGATCTTGTCGGCCATGGTCATGGCCTCGACCTGGTCGTGGGTGACGTAGATCGCGGTGGTGCCGAGCTGCTTCTGAAGTCGCGTCACCTCGATGCGCATCTGCACGCGCAGCGCGGCGTCGAGGTTGGAGAGCGGCTCGTCGAACAGGAATGCCTTGGGCTCGCGGACGATGGCGCGGCCGATCGCGACGCGCTGGCGCTGGCCGCCGGAGAGCTCGCGCGGCTTGCGGTCGAGGTAGGGCGTGAGGTTCAGCGTCGTGGCGGCCGCCTCGACCTTGCGGTTGATCTCGTCCTTCGGCAAGCCCGCCATCTTGAGGCCGAAGCCGATATTGCCGCGCACGCTCATATGCGGATAGAGCGCGTAGGACTGGAACACCATCGACAGCCCGCGCTTGGCGGGCGGCGTATCGACGACGTTCTTGC
This sequence comes from Bradyrhizobium sp. USDA 3397, assembly GCF_054060965.1. Lineage (NCBI taxonomy): Bacteria > Pseudomonadati > Pseudomonadota > Alphaproteobacteria > Hyphomicrobiales > Nitrobacteraceae > Bradyrhizobium > Bradyrhizobium sp. USDA 3397. The sequence goes on along the minus strand of NZ_JBSSDS010000001.1, from coordinate 8,229,749 downwards.
CGTCGATCAGGATCTTGCCGCCGCTGACGTCCTCGAGCCCCGCGATCAGCCGCAGCAGCGTGGTCTTGCCGCAGCCGGAGGGACCGACGAACACCACGAAGGAGCCATCGGCGATCTCGAGGTCGGCGCCCTTGATGATGTGTACGGGGCCGAAGGATTTCTGCACGCCCTGAAGTGTGATCTGACCCATGTTCCGGCAGCCCCCTATTTCACCGCGCCAAAGGTGAGCCCGCGCACGAGCTGCTTCTGGCTGAACCAACCGAGGACGAGAATGGGCGCGATCGCCAGCGTGGACGCCGCCGACAGTTTTGCCCAGAACAGCCCTTCGGGGCTCGAATAGGAGGCGATGAACGTGGTGAGCGGCGCAGCGCTCGAGGTGGACAGGTTCAGCGTCCAGAACGCCTCGTTCCAAGCCAGGATCAGATTGAGCAGCAGCGTGGACGCCAGTCCCGGGATCGCCATCGGCGTCAGCACGTAGACCAGCTCGCGGCCGATCGTGGCACCATCCATGCGCGCCGCTTCGAGGATGTCGCGCGGGATCTCCTTGAAATAAGTGAAGAGCATCCAGATGACGATCGGCAAATTCCCGAGGCACAGGATGAAGACGAGGCCGATGCGGGAATCGAGCAGCCCGAGGCTCTTGTAGATCAGGTAGATCGGCACCAACACGCCGACCGGCGGCATCATCTTGGTCGAGAGCATCCAGAGCAGGATGTCCTTGGTGCGCTTGGTCGGCGAGAACGCCATCGACCAGGCCGCTGGAATGGCGATCAACAGCGCAATGAGCGTCGAGCCGCCGGCGATGATGATCGAGTTCATCGCGTGGTGCAGGTAGTCGCTGCGCTCCTGCACGGTCGCGTAATTTTCCGTGGTCCAGTGGAAGAACAGGAAGGATGGCGGGATCGCGAAGGCCTCCAGCTCGGTCTTGAAGCTCGCCAGCACCATCCACAGGATCGGGAAGAAGATCAGGAAGCCGAACAGCCAGGCCGCCGCCGTCGATATCATCACCCGCCGCGTCGTCGCCATCCGTGCCATGTCAGGCCTCCAGGTTGCGGCCGACGATGCGGACCAGGAAGAAGGCGACGATGTTAGCAATGACCACCGCGACGAGCCCGCCCGCCGAGGCGCTGCCGACGTCGAACTGGATCAGCGCCTGCGAATAGATCAGGAAGGCGATGTTGGTGGTTTGCAGGCCCGGCCCGCCGCCGGTGGTGACGAAGATCTCGGCGAACACCGTGAGCAGGAAGATGGTCTCGATCAGGATCACCACCGTGATGGGACGCGCGAGGTGCGGCAGCGTGATGTAGATGAAGGTCGAGACGGCGCTCGCGCCGTCCATCTCGGCGGCTTCCTTCTGCTCTTCGTCGAGCGATTGCAGCGCGGTGAGCAGGATCAGGGTCGCGAACGGCAGCCATTGCCAGGTCACGATCAAAATCACCGCAAACAGCGGCACGTCGTTGAACCAATCGATCGGCGTCAGGCCGAACAGCGAGGCGAGCCAGGCGAACAATCCCGACACTGGATGCATCAACAGGTTCTTCCAGACGAGCGCGCTCACCGTCGGCATCACGAAGAACGGGGCGATCACCATCAACCGCACGAAATTGCGGCCGATCACGGGTTGGTCCATCAGCAGCGCCAGGGGAATGCCGAGCAGGATGGTCAGCGCCAGCACCGAGCCGACCAGCACCAGCGTGTTCTGGAGCGAGGCGAGGAAGGCAGGATCGGTGAGGAAGTAGCGGAAGTTTTCCAGGCCGACGAACGATTCCGAACCGGGATCGAGCAGGCTGTAATGCAGCGTCGAGAAGTAGATCGTCAGCGCCAGCGGGACGATCATCCAGATGAACAGCAGCCCGACGGCCGGGGTCAGGAGCGACCGCGCAAGAAGCTGCGTCTGCCGGGTTGCCATTCTTGGCGCTCCGCTCGGAGGAAGAAGGGCGGCCATCCAGCAAGGATGGATGGCCGCAAGTTTGAGCTCAGGGAGAGCCCGGGTTCACTTGATGTAGCCGGCGCGCTTCATCTCGCGCTCGGTAGCGGACTGCGCAGCCGTGAGCGCCGCATCGACCGTCATCGATCCCGCAAGCGCCGCCGAGAACTGCTGGCCCACCTGCGTGCCGATGCCCTGGAATTCGGGGATAGCGGCGTATTGCACGCCGACGTAGGGAACGGGCTTCACCGTCGGCTTGTTGGGATCGGCGGCGTCGATCGAGGCCAGCGTCAGTTTGGCGAACGGCGCGACCTTCAGGTACTCATCGTTCTGGTAGAGCGAGGTGCGTGTGCCCGGCGGCACGTTGGCCCAGCCCTCCTTCGACGCCACCAGCTTGGTGTAGTCCTTGCTGGTTGCCCAGGCGATGAACTTCTCGGCGGCTTCCGTCTTCTTGGAGCCGGCAGGGATTGCGAGATTCCAGGCCCACAGCCAGTTGGCATTCTTGCCGAGCCCGGTGTTGGGCGCGAGCGCGAAGCCGACCTTGTCGGCGACCTTGGACTCCTTGGGGTTGGTGACGAAGGACGCCGCGACCGTGGCGTCGATCCACATTGCGCATTTGCCGGCGTTGAATAGCGCCAGATTCTCGTTGAAGCCGTTGGAGCTGGCGCCGGGAGGGCCGGCTTCCTTCATCAGGTTGACGTAGGTGGTGAGTGTCGTCTTCCATTCCGGCGTGTTGAACTGCGGCTGCCACTTTTCGTCGAACCAGCGCGCGCCATAGGAATTGGCCATGGCCGAGAGGAACGCCATGTTCTCGCCCCAGCCTGCCTTGCCGCGCAGGCAGATGCCGTAGGTGCCGGCGCTCTTGTCGGTCAGCTTCTTGGCGGCGTCGATCACGAAATCCCAGCTCGGCTTTTCCGGCATCTTCAAGCCGGCCTTCTCGAAGAGATCGGTGCGATACATTACCATCGAGCTCTCGCCGTAGAACGGCGCGGCGTAGAGCTTGCCGTCGGCGGAGACCGCGTCCTTGATCTTGGGCAAGAGGTCGGCGACGTCATAGTCGGCGCCGAGGTTGGCGAGCGGTACCAGCCAGCCCTTCTTGGCCCAGATCGGCACCTCGTACGTGCCGATGGTGAGAACGTCGAACTGGCCGCCCTTGGTGGCGATATCGGTGGTGACGCGCTGGCGCAGCACGTTCTCCTCCAGCGTCACCCATTTGACCGAAATATCAGGGTTCTTCTTGGTGAACTCACCCGTCAGCCCCTGCATGCGGATCATGTCGCCATTATTGACGGTGGCGATCGTCAGGGTCGTTTCGGCCATCGCTGGGACGGCCAGCAGCAGGCAAGACGCGCCGCAGACGGCGCCCAGGACATGTTTCACGGTGACCTCCCCTCAATTCGCGTTTTGGGCATATGCCCACGCGTTGGGCGTATGTTCGACGGGCGAACGGCAGTTGTCAAGCACGCGCGCGGGTGTTTGCGCAACTTATGAGTGCTGCGGTGCGGGAAGGACGGGAAGGTTTTGCTTCACCCACGGCTGTCGTGCTCCGCGAACGCGGAGCATCCAGTGGTAGGCACGCGAAGCGTAAGCGCTTTTACCGCTCCAGAATCGCTCTTGCCGTCGCCTCGTCCGTGATCAATCCGTTGATCAGCCCGCCGCTCAACGCGGCTGCAATTGCAGCCACCTTGGCCGCGCCTACCGCCGCACCGATGGTCGTTGTCTTCGCCGGCACTTCCGGCGGAATGCTGGTGAGGCGCTTGTTGGTGCCGGCCTTGAGCAGGCGGCCCTTGGCGTCATAGGCCCAGCCGGTAATCTCCCCGATGGCGCCCAGCCGCATCATCTCGAACAATTCGTCGCGGGTGACGAAGCCGTCGATGTGCACCTGCGCCTTCTGGTCCATCTGACCGATGCCGACAAGGCGCAAATCCGCTTTGGCTGCGACCGCTTTCACCTTCGCGATCGGCTCGATGCGCACCATCTTGTTGCGCTCGTCCTCCGACGACATCAGGAACGGCAGCGGCATCGGATAGTGCCGCGCGCCGGTGCGGTCGGCGAGCCGGCCGACGGTGTCGTAGAAGCTCGCCGAGCCGTCGGCGGAAATGTTGCCGACCAGCGAGACGATCTGGTGATTGGGCCGCTCGATCGGCGTGACGCGCTCGACCGCGGCGCGCACCGCCCGCCCCGTGCCGAGCGCGACGATCACGGGCGTCTCCGAACGCAGCGTGGAATCGAGCAAATTGGCGCAGCGCTCGGCGATTCCAGCCACCGCCTGCGGCGCGGCCGGATCGGCCGGCACCACCTCGCAATGGACGAGGTCGAACCGTTGCTTCAGGCGCGCCGCCAGCTCCATGCAGGCCGCGATGGGATGTTCGAGCCGGAAGGTGATGAGCCGCTCGGCGAGGCACAGCGAGACCAGCCGCTGCGCCGAGGCCCGCGACACCTGGAGCATCTTCGCGATCTCGTCCTGGGTGTGGCCGGCAATGAAATAGAGCCAGCCGGCGCGCGCGGCGTCGTCGAGTCTCGACTTGTCGTTCTCGGCGGCCATGCGGGCTCACACCTCCCAGAGATCGCTCATATGCGCGAAGACCCGATCGGCCCCGGCGGCGGATAATATAGCCCCGCCGTCGCGGTTGCGATAATGGCCGCCGCCGACAAATCCCCAGACGGTCATGCCGGCCGCCTTGCCCGCCTGCACGCCGCTGACGCTATCCTCGATCACCAGCGTGCGCGATGGCGACGCGCGCATGCTCTCGGCGGCATGGAGAAAGAGATCGGGCGCCGGCTTGCCGTGCCTGACCATCTGCGCAGTGTAGATCCGATCGCCGAAATATGCCCGAAGACCGGTGACGTCGAGCGAAAGCGAAACGCGGTCGAGGTCGCTGGATGAAGCCACGCAGAACGGCACGGTCAGTCCGGAGATCGCCGCCTCCACCCCGGGGATCGGCGCGAGCGAGGCGGCAAAATTCTCCAGCACACGCGACTTCAGTCGGGACATGAAGGCGTCCGTCAGCGAGTGGCCGAGATCACGATAATGCTGCTCGACGGCCTTGGTGCTGCGTCCGAGAAACAGCTCGAGCGCCTGCTCCTCGCTGAGCACGAGGCCGAATTCCGCCAGGGCCTCAGAGAGGCAGCGGCAGCTCAAGAGCTCGCTGTCGACGAGCACACCGTCGCAGTCGAAGATGATCAGATCGGGATTTGGCCGGCCTTGCTCCATCCAGACATTCGATCATATACCCACGTTGTGAGCAATAGCTCAGCTCGCGAGCGTCGAATGCGCGCGTAGGATGGATTAGCCGGAGGCGTAATCCACCACTTCTGCATCCGGGGTACAGCCGCTGGTGGGTTACGCCTTCGGCTAACCCACCCTACCCGACCTATCGCCGCTGATTGTACACGTCGATACACACCGCGCCCAGCAGCACCAGGCCTTTGATGACCTGCTGATAGTCGATGCCGATGCCGAGGATGGACATGCCGTTGTTCATCACGCCCATGATCATGGCGCCGACCACGGCACCGCCGACCCGTCCGACGCCGCCATAGGCCGAGGCGCCGCCGATGAAGCAGGCGGCGATGACGTCGAGCTCGAAGCCGAGGCCGGCCTTGGGCGTTGCGGTGTTGAGCCGCGCGGCGAAGACGAGGCCGGCAAGTGCGGCGAGCACGCCCATGTTGACGAAGGTGAGGAAGGTCAGCCGCTCGGTCTTGATGCCCGACAGGCTCGCCGCCTTGGCGTTGCCGCCGACGGCGTAGATCTGCCGGCCGATCACGGTGCGGCGGGTGACGAAGCCATAGAGCGCGATCAGCGCGGTCATGATCACCAGCACGTTGGGCAGGCCGCGATGCGAGGCGATCAGATAGGTGAAATAGAGCACGGCGCAGGCGAGCAGGATGCTTTTGCCGAGGAAGAACGCATAGGGCTCGACCTCGATGCCGTGCGACTGCTCGCGCGACCTTCCCTTGGCACTGGCATAGACGAGCCCGAGCGCGAGAACGGCGCCGATCAGCATCGAGGTCGGATGCAGCGTGCCGGCCTCGGGCAGCAGTTCCGGAATGAAGCCCGAGGACAGCTTCTGGAAGGTCGCCGGGAACGGCCCGAGCGACTGGCCCTGCAGCACCGCGAGTGCCAGGCCCTTGAACACCAGCATCCCCGCCAATGTCACGATGAAGGACGGAATCTTGAAATAGGCTACCCAATAGCCCTGCGCCGCACCGATCGCGCCGCCGAGCGCGAGGCAGGCGAGGAAGGCGAGCGTGTAGTCGACCTTGTAGGTCACCATCAGCAAGGCCGCCACGGCGCCGATGAAGCCTGCGACCGAGCCGACCGAAAGGTCGATATGGCCGGTGACGATGACCAGCAGCATGCCCAGCGCCATGATGACGATGTAGCTGTTCTGCAGCACCAGGTTGGTGAGGTTGAGCGGCTGCAGCAACGTGCCGCCGGTCACGACCTGGAAGAACAGCATGATCGCAACCAGCGACATCAACATGCCGTAATTGCGCAAATTGTTCTTGATGAAGCTGCCGTGCCGGCGCTCCTCGGGCAGCGAAACCGTCTTGTCGGTCATGGCTGCAATCCTCCCATCTCCGCGGCCGCGGGCGCGGCGTTCCCAATGCTTCGTTCGTTGCGCATGATGGCGCGCATGATCTTTTCCTGTGTCGCCTCTGAGCCTTTGAACTCGCCGACGAAGGCGCCGTCGTTCATGACGCAAATGCGGTCGCAGATGCCGAGCAGCTCGGGCATCTCGGAGGAGATCACCACGACGCCGCGGCCGGCTTCCGCAAGCTCGTTGATGATACAGTAAATCTCATATTTGGCACCGACGTCGATACCCCTGGTCGGCTCGTCCAGGATCAGGACCTTCGGGTCGGTCATCAGCCATTTCGACAGCACGACCTTTTGCTGGTTGCCGCCGGAGAGCTGGCCGGTCTCCTGGTAGACGTCGGAGCAGCGGATGCGCATCCGGTTGCGGTAGTCGCTGGCGACCTTGAGCTCGGCGATGTCGTCAATCACCCTGCCGGGTGCGACCTGGTCGAGGCTCGCCAGCGTGATGTTCTTGCGGACGTCGTCGGCAAGGATCAGGCCGAGCTGCTTACGGTCCTCGGTGACGTAGGCAAGGCCGGCATCGATCGCGGCGGCGACGCTCGGCAGCGCGATCTCACGGCCTTCGAGCCGGATAGTGCCGCTGATATTGGTGCCCCAGGAGCGGCCGAACAGGCTCATGGCGAACTCGGTGCGCCCAGCCCCCATCAGCCCGGCAATGCCCACGACCTCGCCGCGCTTGACACCGAAACTGACGTTCTTGATCACCTGCCGCTCGGGATGGATGGGGTGATAGACAGACCAATTCTCGACGTCGAGCACCGGCTCGCCGATCTTCACGTTGCGCTCCGGGAAGCGGTGCGCCATGTCGCGGTTGACCATGCTGCGGATGATGCGGTCTTCCTGGATCTGCTCGGCGTGGCAGTCGATGCTGTCCACCGTGCGGCCATCGCGCAGCACGGTGATGTGGTCGGCAACCTTGGCGACCTCGTTCAGCTTGTGCGAGATCAGGATCGAGCCGATGCCCTGCTCGCGGAACGTCATCAGCCGCTCGAGCAGCGCGGCGCTGTCGGCCTCGTTGAGGCTCGCGGTCGGCTCGTCCAGGATCAGCATCCGCACCCGCTTAGACAGCGCCTTGGCGATCTCGACGAGCTGCTGCTTGCCGACGCCGAGATCGGTGATCAGCGTATCCGGCGATTCCTTCAGGCCAACCTGCGCCAGCAGCTCGCGCGTGCGCCGGTAGACCTCGTCGCGGTCGATCACCCCCAACGTCGACGGCGGATGCGACAGGAAGATGTTCTCCGCGATCGACATCAGCGGGATCAGCGCCAGCTCCTGATGGATGATGATGATGCCCAGCGCCTCGGAATCATTGATGTCGCGAAAGCGGCGCTCCTCGCCCTCGAAGACGATGGTGCCCTCGTAGCTGCCGTGCGGATAGACCCCGCTCAGCACCTTCATCAGCGTCGACTTGCCGGCGCCGTTCTCGCCGACGAGCGCATGGATCTGCCCGGCGCGAACCGAGAAGTTGACATCGCGCAACGCCTGCACGCCGGCAAAGCTCTTGCTGACGTTGCGCATCTCCAGCATGGCGGTCATGGCTTTGGTGTCCCTTGCGTTACTTCGCCTCTCCCCGCGTGCGGGGAGAGGTTGAATGATATCGCTGCATCCACATCGTCATTGCGAGCGCAGCGAAGCAATCCAGACTATTTCCGCGGTGGCAGACTGGATTGCTTCGCTGCGCTCGCAATGACGGAGTGCATACCAACCACTGCCCGTATGGAAAGGGGCCCCTCACCCTAACCCTCTCCCCGCAAGCGGGGAGAGGGGAAAAAGAGAGAGTCTTACTGGAACTGCGACTTCTTGTAGTAGCCGCTATCGACCAGCACCTTCTCCCAATTGTCCTTGTAGACCACAACCGGCTTGAGCAGATAGGACGGCACGGTCTTGACGCCGTTCTCGTAGGTCTTGGTGTCGTTGACGGTGACCTGCTTGCCGGCGAGCGCGGCGTCGACCATGTCGGCGGTCACCTTGGCGAGGTCGCGGGTGTCCTTGAAGATGGTCGAGTACTGGTCGCCGCGCAGCATGGCCTTGATCGAAGGCACTTCGGCATCCTGGCCCGAGATGATGGGCATCGGCTGGCCGGCACTGCCGTAGCCGACGCCCTTCAGCGAGGAGATGATGCCGATCGAGAGGCCGTCATAGGGCGACAGCACGGCGTTGACCTTCTTGTTGCCGTAGTAGGCGCTGAGCAGGTTGTCCATGCGGGCCTGCGCAGTGGCACCGTCCCAGCGCAGGGTCGCGACCTTGTCCATGCCCATCTGGCCGGACACGACGACGAGCTTGCCGCTGTCGATATACGGCTTCAGCACGCTCATGGCGCCGTTGTAGAAGAAGTAGGCATTGTTGTCGTCGGGCGAGCCGCCGAACAGCTCGATGTTGAAGGGGCCCTTGCCGTCCTTCAAACCGAGACCTTGCACGATCGATTCCGCCTGGAGCACGCCGACCTGGAAGTTGTCGAAGGTCGCGTAATAGTCGACGTTCGGCGTTCCGCGGATCAGGCGGTCATAGGCGATCACGGTGATGCCTTTTGCTTTCGCCTGCTTAAGCACGTCGGACAAGGTGGTACCGTCGATCGCGGCGATCACCAGCGCCTTGGCGCCCTTGGTCACCATGTTCTCGACCTGGGAGAGCTGGTTCGGGATGTCGTCCTCGGCATATTGCAGGTCGGTGTTGTAGCCGCGCTCCTTCAGCACCTTGACCATGTTGTTGCCGTCGTCGATCCAGCGCGCCGAGGATTTCGTCGGCATGGCGATGCCGACCGTCGCCTTCTGGGCGAAGGCAGCGACGCCTGTGGCCATCGTGGCGGCACTGGCCAACGCCAGCGCGAGAAATGTTGTCTTCAGTTTCAGCATGTTTCACTCCCTTTGGGTGTCGGACATTCTTCGTAGTGTCGAGAACGACGCGTCGTATACGGCTTCGGCCTCCTATGCGAGCTTGACGTCGGGTTCCGCGCGGCCGCGCGCGGTTGCTTCGAGCAGAAAGGTGCAGCCGGCTTGCGGATCGGCAGCGCGTGCCGCCGGGTCCATATCCTGCCAGGCCGACGTGACGAGCAGGCGCGACAGGTCGGGGCCGACGAAGGCGGAGCAGCTCGCCTGCTTCGCCGGCACACTGAGCGAACGCAGACGCTCGCCTTGCGGCGAGTAGACGTCGATCCGGCTCGCGCCCCAGCACGCATTCCAGATCTGCCCGTCGGCGTCGCATACCGAACCGTCGAGACCGCCGATGCCGCTGTGGCGCAACAGCACCTCGGGCTCGCCACGCGGCAGGCCGGTCGCGGGGTTGAGCGGCACGGCATAGAGCACCGCGCGCGGCGTGTCGGTGAAGTAGCCGGTTGCGCCGTCGGGCGAGAAGCAGATCGAATTGGGAATGCTGATGCCGGGAAACAGCGTCGAGATCTTGCCGCGATGAAGCGCGTAGATCGCGCCCGCCTTCGGCTCGGCTTTCTTGCCCATAGTACCGATCCAGAACGTACCCGATTGATGCACGCGGCAATCGTTTGAGCGCGTCATCGGATTGTCCGCTTCGAGCGGACAGAACAGCGTCATCGCACCATCAGCGAGCTTGCGGATGTAGAGACCATCTTCGGCGACGATCAGCTGCCGCTCGGCGTCGATGCGCCCCAGCGCGCTCGCCATCCGACCGAGCGCGTGGCTGCGGACAGAGCCGGTGCCGAGTTGCGCCTCGAACAGCTTGCCTTCGCGAATGTCGAACCACCAGGCCGTATCCGTGGTCACGTCATAGGTCGGACCTTCGCCGAGATGGCAAGGATGGTCCGAGAGGACAGTCGTCGGCACCTGCTCCATCATAGCGACCTCACCGAAAAGCGATAGACCGTGTGATGGCGATAGACCCCGCCGGGATCGAGGCGCGGGCTCGGGAAATCCGGCCGGTTCGGCGCGTCGGGCCAGATGTGCGGCTCCAGGCACATGGCGTCCGATTGCCGGATCAGCTTGCCGCCCTTGCCGGACATCGTACCGTCGAGATAATTGCCGGAATAGACCTGAAGTCCGGGCTGATCGGTGAGCAGCTCCATGATGCGCCCGGAGCGCGGCGCCTCCAGCCGGGCCGCGAGCGCAAGCTTGCCGTCGCGGCCGAGGCAGTAGGTGTGGTCGTAGCCCCTGCCATTTCGCAATTGCGGATCGCCTTCGCGGATGCACTCGCCCACCGGCCGCGGTTTGCGGAAATCGAACGGCGTGCCGGCCACGCTGCGCGGCGGCTCCGGCAGCGGAATGGCGGTGGGATCGATGGCGAGGAACTGCTCGGCGGCGACCATCAAGCGGTGATCGAGAATGGACGTCTCTGACGTCGCGCCCTCGAGGTTGAAGAAGCTGTGGTTGGTCAAATTGACGATGGTCGGCCGGTCGGTCCGCGCTTCCATCAGCAGCGACAGCTCGGTCGGGCCTGTGATGCGATAGGTCACGCGGACCTCGAGCCTGCCCGGATAATTCTCCTCGCCGTGCGGGCTGACATAGGTGAGCGTCACGGCGGGCTCGGCGCCCTCGTCGATATCAGCGATCTCCCAGAGCTTGCGATCAAAACCCTCGAGCCCGCCGTGCAGCGCATTCGGACCGTTGTTGACGGCAAGCCGCACCGTCTCGCCTTGAAGCGAAAACTGTCCCTTGGCAATGCGGTTGGCATAGCGGCCGACGGTGGCGCCCAGAAACTTTCGTTCGGCGAGATAGCCGGCGAAGGCATCATGGCCAAGCACGACGTCGTCGTATCCGCCGTTGGCATCCGGCGCGATCAGCGCCTGCATCACCGCGCCGTAGCTGATGATGCGCGCCTCGAAGCCGCCCTGCCCGCGCAGCACGACGCGCTCGACCTTGCGGGCGTCGGGCAGGGTCCCGAACACGTCTCTTGTGATTGTTGATGCGGCCATGCTCAATCCACAAACGGTTCGACGATCGTGCGCTTGCCGAGCAGGAAGGCGTCGGCGACGAGACGGAGCGGCGTCAGATCGACGTCACTTGCGCCGGTCGCTGTGAGCGCGACGAAGCGTCGGTAGAGTCCGCGATATTCCTCATCGGGCCCTTCGGCAAGCACCTTGCCGTCGACGGCCATGCGCGCGCCACCGCTGGACAGTGTCAGCCGGCCCTGATCGGTATCGACGAGGATATCCCAGCTCTGCGGCCCGGTCTGGCGGAAGTCGAACTCGGCGGTCACGGGCAGGCCGCTGATATCCGTCAGGTTCAGGTTCGCCGCGATCGGCGCCTGGCAATTGGCTGGAAAGGCCAGCTCGGCCGCGGTGACGAACACGGGCTTCGGCAGAATCCTGGTCAGGATCGACAGCGCATTGATGCCCGGATCGAACACGCCGAGGCCGCCGGGCTCCCAGATCCAGCCCTGTCCGGGATGCCAGACACGCACGTCTTCCTTCCAGCTGATGTGAACGGATTTGATGTGCCGATCAGTGAGCCATTGCCGGGCCGGCTCCACCGCCGGCGCATAGCGCGAATGCCAGGTCGCAAACAATGTCCGCTTCGCACCCGCCGCCATCGTGATCAACGGATCAAGCTCAGCAACGCCGGTGCCCGGCGGCTTCTCCAGCATGACATGCTTGCCGGCGGCGAGCGCCGCCGCGGCCTGGGCCCGCCGCACCTGTGGCGGCGTGCAGAGCGAGACCGCGTCGATCGGCGGCCCCTTCTGAAGCAATTCCTCGACGGTCGCAAAATGCGGTAGCCCCGGCAGCGAGGCGTTGCGGCTCGCCACGGCGGCGAGCGTTCCACCCGGTGTGGCGGCGATCGCCCCCACATGCTGGTCCCGCGCGATCTTGCCGAAGCCGACGATGGCGATGCGAAGGTCTGTCACGCTTGTTCTCCAGTGTCGGCCGACCGCAGCGGCTCGGCCGGGGCGGTCTCGATCACCGTACTGTCATGGCGGCGCATGCCGTTGTGAATGACATAGACCATGGCCTCGGATGCGGCGTGGGCATCGCGCGCGACGATGGCATCGACGATCTTCTGATGCCAGAGCAGCACGGTTTCGCGGTCCTCCGACTCGACCGGAGCGCTGAGCAGGAAAGAGGCGCGCAGCGCTGCTTCAATGACATGCCCGATCGAGCGCATGAACAGATTGCCCGAGGCACGCGCCACGGCCACATGAAGCGCGAGATCGGCATCGGCAAATCCGACCGAGTCGGACGCTTCCTGCCGCATGCGATCCATGCAGCGGCGCAGCTCGCTGATGTCCTGCTCGGATCGCTGCGTTGCCGCCAGCATCGCCGCGCGCGGCTCGACGGCGAGACGGATCTCGGCGAGGTCGTTGAGGAAGCGCTTGTCGATGCCGGCGTCGAGGTGCCACGCCAGCACGTCCGCGTCGAACATGTTCCAGGCGCCGCGCTCGCGCACGACGGTGCCGACCCGCGCCTTGGTGGTGAGCAGGCCCTTGGCGACCAGCGTCTTGACGCTCTCGCGCAGCACCGGCCGCGACACACCGAACATCGCGATCATCTCGGCATCCCCCGGCAGGCGCGTGCCTTCCGCATAGCGGCCGGCGATGATGTCGACGCCGATCGAACGCGCCACCTCCGCATGGTTGGAATGGGCCCGCCGCGTCGGGATGACGACGATCCGCGAGGTCATGACGCCGCTCCCGCATGCTTCGCCACCGGCCGGCGCGCGAGCGCGACCAGCCCCTGCTGGAGGGCGATGAAGGCGAACAGAAGCACGCTCAAGGTGTGGGGGATCAGCAAGAGCATTGGCGCGGTGCAGGAGATCGACTTCACGTTGAGACGGACGTCTCGGCCGCGCGCCAGCCGGATTCCGATCCAATCTGCGAGAAGCCGATCGTGAGCTGGCGGGCGCTGGCCGGCGTCGCGAGCAACAAGGCGGCCATGGTGCTAGCCGCATAGAGAGCTTTAGGGGGCATCAGGCGCGTCTCCCAAGATGTTCTTATCCAGGGCGCCGATTGGTAGCATGGCACCCACAGGCCGGCCTTCGCGCCAGCGGCGGGCATTATTTCACGGAAGTTGAGTTCCGACTAGTCATATTATTTGACTATTTGGAGCAAACTCGGGTGGGCGGCGGCCGGCTAAACTATGACACGCTAAGCGCGATATTGTTCCGCCATTGCAACGAGGAGATGAAAAAAACAGGCTGCGCGACGGAGCCTCAGCTTTCGGCGGGCGAAGGGGCGCCCCGCCCCGCTTGCTGGGGCGAAGGGCGGCAGCGTTAAATCAGCTTCCGCTGCGCCAGGTTCTTCATCAGTGCGCCGATGCCGAACGTCCAGGGCTCGCAATCGTCGCTGGTGCGCATGCGGTTGACGAGCTTGCCGAGCTGAGGCGCTGCGATGGTGACAATGTCGTCGCGCTTGTGCGTAAACCCCTGCCCCGGCGCATCGCGATCCTTGACGGGTGCGAACATGGTGCCGAGGAACAGCACGAAGCCGTCAGGATATTGATGCACCTTGCCGATGGTCTGCGCGACGAGATCGGTCGGATCGCGGCTGATCTTGCTGATCGAGGAATGGCCGTCGAGAACGAAACCGTCCGTGCCCGTGACGTTCAGGCTGATGTCTAGCCTGCGCGCGTCGTCGAGTGTGAAACTGTCGTCGAACAGGCGCAGCAGCGGGCCGATCGAGCAGGACGCGTTGTTGTCCTTGGCCTTCGACAACAGCAGCGCCGAGCGGCCCTCGAAGTCGCGAAGGTTCACGTCGTTGCCGAGCGCGCCGCCAACGATCTTGCCACGACTCGACACGAACAACACGAGCTCGGGCTCGGGATTGTTCCAGGTCGACTTCGGATGCAGGCCGGCATCCATGCCGGTGCCGACCGACGACAAGGTGGGCGCCTTAGTGAAGACCTCGGCATCCGGACCGATGCCGACCTCGAGATATTGGCTCCAGGCGTTCTGATCGATCAGCACCTGTTTCAGGTGCATCGCCTGATCCGAGCCCGGCTTGAGCTTTGACAGATCGTCGCCAATCAGGCGCGTCACTTCTTTCCGGATCGCTTCGGCCGAAGCCGGGTTGCCCTTGGCGCGCTCTTCGATGACGCGTTCCAGCATCGAGATCGCGAAGGTGACGCCGGCGGCCTTCAACGTCTGGAGATCGACGGGCGCGAGCAGCCAGGGCTTTTGGGGATCGCGCCCGTCCGGTGGGGTGTTGGCCACGATCGCCTCGAGATCACCGATGCGCTCGCCCTTGGTGGCGGCAAGCGCCTTGGCGGGATCGTCCGTCTCGCAGAGCGCGCTGATGGTCGGATATTTTGCTGTGACGTCATACACGCCATCACCGCGCACGGCGACGACGGCCGGACCGTTGACCTGCGGCAGCCAGACGCGGCCGACCAGCGTCCCCTTCGTGCCGTCCTCGGGGAGAAGGTCCTTTACAGTCAATGTCGTCATGGCCGCGTCCTCGCTGTTCTAAGGAACGGCCGCATTCGCAGCGGCCGTTCCCGTTAGCGAAGACCAATAAACGTCTGGCGCTGGAAGTCCAGAGCGGCGGTGCGCCGTGCAATTATGCCCCTGCACGCGCCTTTCGCGCCGAAATCTGATGCAGCGCCCAGCGCGCATTCTTGCGGACATCAGGATCAGGATCGTCGGCGATCACGGCCAGGAATGCCTCGCCGTCTGGATGGCCGATCTCGCCTAGCGCGGCGGCGGCCTCTTTGCGCAAATTCGCCTGGTCGTGATTGACGCAATTGCCGATCGGCCGCACCGCGCGTTCGATCTTCATCTTGCCAAGGCTGCGGATCGCCTTCAGCCGCACCTGCCAGAACTCGTCCGCGAGGCAAGCGACGAGCTGATCAGCCGCGATTGCACCATTCACGTTGAGACCCAGCGTCTCCGCGGCCATCTCGCGGACCATCCAGTCGGCATCCTTCAGCGCGCGGGTGATGGTCTCCGCCGCCGGCTTCATCTGCGAAAAGGCCAATGCGCTTACGGCGGCGCGGCGCACATGGGCATCGGGATCGTTGATCAGCGCGGTCAGCGCCGGAATGGATTCCTCCAGCTTGAGGAAGCCGATCACGCCGATCGCCTGCACACGCACGGCGGCGTCAGGGTCCTGGAGCGCTTCCAGCGCGGGTTTGAGTGTATCCCTGCGGCGCAGTTCCTTGAGCGCGCGCAGAGCACCCATGCGGACGAAAGCGTGGGTATGCCTGACCAGCGGCAGGATCGCGTCGGCGCAAGCGGGATCCTTGAATTCAGCCATGCTGTCGGCCGCAGCCGCCGCGACAATCCTCTCGGGATCAACCAACAGCTTCACCAGCGCGCTTGCTGCCTCCGGCCCGTCGAACTCGCCGAGCGCCATCGCGACTTGCTGGCGCACACCGGCATCAGGATCGGTGACCATTTTGGCGAGATGTGCGACCGCGGCGGGATCGCCGGAATGACCGAGTGCAATGATGGCGACGCGGCGTTCGGCGGGATCGGCCGCCTGCAGCCGCTCGTCGGCGTCCTCGAGATCGTCATAGGATTCGAACGGGCTCGACATGATCACCTCAACAGATAGGGAATGTTGACGGTGACGGCGCCGGTCGGACAATCCGCTTCACAGGGCATGCAATACCAGCACTCGTCATAAGCCATGTAGGCCTTGTTGGTCATGTCGCTGATCCGCAGCACGTCGAGCGGGCAGACATCGACGCACACCGTGCAGCCCTTGTCCGCGATGCATTTGGCGTCGTCGACCACCACCGGAACCGACGTCTGATAGGACGCGAGAGGCATGTGATGTCTCCTGTTGGTTATGTTTTAGTGGGTCATGCCGAGGCGCGAATGCGCTGCTTGTCGTAGAGATCCTTCTCGTCGTCCGCGATCGGCACGACATAGGGCTCGACTGCGCGCTTCTCGCTGGTCATCCTGCCGTCCTGCTTGGACAGCAGCGTGTGGCAGAACCAGTTCTCGTTGTCCTTCTCCGGGAAGCCCGTCCGCCAGTGATAGAGACCCCAGCGGCTCTCTTCGCGGTAGAGCGAAGCGTGTGCGGCCATGTCGGCACAGTCCATGATCGACTGCACTTCGAGCGCGCGCAGCAATTCGTGCGCGTTGCGCGCGATCATGCGCTCCTGCATATCCTCACGCGTTTCGGCGAGCCGCCGCATGCCGAGCTCATATTTGCGCGTGACCTTCGGCGGCTGGAGGTAGTCGTTGACCAGGCGGCGGGTCTTGTACTCGATCTGGTTCGGCGGAATGCCGTCCTCGCGCTTGGTCGGCGCCATCACGCGGTCGCGTTCCATGGCGACGTCGGCCGCGTCGAATTCCGCGAAATCATGGTTGTCGGCGAACTCCATCGCGTCGATGCCGGCGACCGAGCCGTTAGTGAAGGCGCCGAGCATGTAATTGTGCGGGACGCTCGCCATGTCGCCGGCGGCATAGAGGCCGGGTACGGTGGTGCGGGCATTGTCGTCGACGAACACGCCTGACGCGCTGTGGCCGGAGCAGAAGCCGATCTCGGAGATATGCATCTCGATGGACTCGCTGCGGTAGTCGACCCCGCGCCCCTGCTGGAACAGGCCGCGCGTCGGGCGCTCAACCTTGTGCAGCGTGGATTCGATCTCGGAAATCGTGTCGGGGTGGAGATGCTTGAGCTGGAGGAACACCGGACCCTTGCCGGAGAGGAGCTCGTTGTAGAACTCCAGCATCATCTGGCCGGACCAGTAGTCGCATTCGATGAAGCGCGAGCCTTCGTTGTTTGCCGTATATGCGCCGAACGGGCCGGCGACATAGGCGCAGGCCGGGCCGTTATAGTCCTTGATCAGCGGGTTGATCTGGAAGCATTCGAGGTTCGCGAGCGCTGCGCCGGCGTGATAGGCCATGGCGTAGCCGTCGCCGGAATTGGCGGCATTCTCGTAGGTGCCGAACATATAGCCGGAGGTCGGCAGGCCGAGGCGACCGGCGGCGCCCATGCAGAGGATCACGGCCTTGGCCTTGATCACCAGCATCTCGGCCGTGCGGGTGTTGACGGAGATTGCACCGGCGATGCGGCCGTCGGTCGACTTGAGCAGCCGCGTCGCCATGTAGCGGTTGGAGATCAGGATGCGGGCGCGGCGGAGCTGGCGGTAGAGCGCCTTCTTCACGGTCTCGCCGTTCGGCATTGGCAGCACATAGGTGCCGATGTGGTGCACCTTCTTGACGGCGTAGTCACCGTTCTCGTTCTTCAGAAAGCGGATGCCGAAGCTGTCCAGTTCCTCGATGATGTTGTAGCAGTTCTGGGCGTACTTGTAGACCGCCTTCTGGTCGACGATGCCGTCATTGGCGATGGTGATTTCCTTGGTGTACTGCTCCGGCGTCGCGTAACCGGGGATGACGGCGTTGTTGAGCCCGTCCATGCCCATCGAGATCGCGCCGGAGCGCTTGACGTTCGCCTTCTCGAGCAGGACGACATTGGCCTTCGGGTTCTTCAGCTTCGCCTTCAGTGCCGCCATCGGGCCGGCCGTGCCGCCGCCGATCACCAGCACATCGCAGGAAACCTCCGAAAGTCCGTCGACGATCTGATCTAGTGCCATCGCTTGCTCCTGGTTCGCCGGTAGCCGGCGCCTTTGCGTCAGATTTGTGCAGGGGGCGTCGCCGCGATAGCAATTAGTTGTCGCTGGGACGCGATTTGTAGCTCAGCGCTCGACGAAGGCTTTTTCGATGACGAAATGGCCGGGCTGGCTATGATTGCCCTCGACGAAGCCGCGCGCCGCGAACATCGCGTGGAGTTCCTCGAGCATCGCCGGGCTGCCGCACAGCATGATGCGGTCCGTTTCGATGTCGAGGCTCGCTTGTCCGATATCCTCGAAGAGCTGGTTCGAGACGATCAGGTCGGTGATGCGGCCGCGATTCCGGAACGGCTCGCGGGTGACGGTCGGGTAGTAGACGAGCTTGTCGCCGATCAAGGGGCCGAAGAATTCGTGATTGCGGAGGCCCTCGACGAGGTGCTCGCCATAGGCGAGTTCCGAGACCTGGCGGCAGCCATGGGCGAGCACGATGGTCTCATAATTCTCATAGACGTCGGGGTCCTTGATCAGGCTGGCGAAGGGCGCCAGGCCCGTTCCGGTTGAGAGCAGCAGCAGGCGTTTTCCCGGAATGAGGTTGCCGGTGATCAGCGTGCCAGTCGCCTTGCGCCCGACCAGAATGATATCGCCTTCCCTGATCTTCTGAAGGCGCGAGGTCAGCGGGCCGTCGTGCACCTTGATCGAGAAGAATTCGAGCGCCTCCTCGTGATTGGCACTGGCCATGCTGTAGGCCCGCATCAACGGCTTACCCCCGACCTCCAGACCAATCATTGCGAACTGGCCGTTCTGGAAGCGGAAACCGGGATCGCGCGTCGCGGTGAAGCTGAACAGGGAATCGGTCCAGTGCCTGACCGACAGAACCGTTTCCTTCTGAAATGCACTCATCGTCTCTCCTAGGTCATCGATGACGCGCAAGGTTTCGCAGCGAGGAGACTCCGGCAATTCGGAAGTGAAATTCCCGGTGGATTAGTTTCACATTTCGCGTGGGTTGCTCGAAGAGCAGGCTCGCGATCCCGCCCGCACCGGCAATTAGTTGCTATTCGTGCGTTCCCGCCTCGACGTAGAATGAAGTCAGAGGTTCCTCATGACGATGACATTGGTGGCACCGACCGTGGCCGGCTACGAAGCCAGCGCCGATCTCGCTTCGCTCCTGGTCCGCACCACGCAGGACGACGCGCTCAGCGTTTCCGCCGAAACACTCCGCCTCTCCTGCAAATGCGCCCATTGCACCCGCGCCCGCTTCGACGGCCGCTTCCCCAAAGCGTTTCCGGGGATTGCGATCACCGACATCGGCGATCTCGGCTATGGGCTGAACATCTCGTTTTCGGATGGGCACAACCGGGGAATATATCCCAAGTCGTATCTGTTGAACCTGGCGGGGCGTTGACCCGGTCTTCGCTGTCATTTTCCCCGCGCGAGGCGACTGCTCCCATCTGGCACAGACATTGCTCCTCTTTAGAACGATTTGAACGTTCGGGAGGCAGGCGATGTTGCAGGCGGCGAATGCGGTGCGCGGGGCTGTTCCCGCAGCGATACGGCCTGCCGGCAGCTCCTCGCTCCTGCTCACCGAGAACCAGCAATGGATCGGCGGTCCACCACCGTTGATGGACAAGCTCTCACCGCGCGAGCGGGAGTTGGTGCTGAAGCAGGGCCGCCGCAAGGTGCTCAACCGCGGCCAGACGCTCTTTAGCCAGGGCGGCAAGCATGACGGCATCTGGCTGATCGAGAGCGGCCGCATCCGTGTGTTCTACACCTCGCCACTCGGACGCGAGATCACGCTGGCCTATTGGCATGTTGGCAACTTCGTCGGCGGTCCCGAAGTGTTCGAAGGCACCGTGCATCAATGGTCCGGCGTTGCCTCCAGTAATTGCAGCGTCGTGCACCTGCCGGGAAAGGAACTGCGGTCCCTTGCTACAGAGATCCCGAACCTCGCGATTGGCCTGATCGAAGGCCTGACGTTCAAGGGCAAATGCTATTCGGCGCTGGCCCAGATGCTGGGGACGCGCTCGATCACGCAGCGTCTCGCCCATCTCTTGCTGCATCTCGTCGAGCTCTACGGCGTCGCGGATGCCGACGGCACCGTGATCGCCGCGGCCTTCACCCACGCCGACATCGCCCACATGGTCGGCGCCACCAGGCAATGGGTCACGATCAGCCTGAAGCGGATGCAGGAGAAGAGAATCGTGCTGACCAAACGCTCGCAGATCGTGGTCTGCCGGACCGACATTCTGGAGGAGATGCGCGGCCAGGCGGGGGATTGAAGGGGGCCCGCGACCATGGCCGGTGCACAGCCAAGCGGCTTTATAATGCAGGACTGCCCAAGGAGTATGCAATCAGCTTTTCCCGGCAACTAATCGACTGCGGCGGCCACTCCGGATTTGCCCTGCCTGCGCCCTCCCCCAATCATGGCACCCACAGCACATCCAACCGAATGAGGATGAGAATGGCCCGCCATCTTCCCACGCTCTCGATCGCGATGTCGTCTCTGGCGCTGCTCGTCTCGCAGCCGGCTTCTGCGGAAACCGTCAAGCTCGGCATCGGAACGCAGGATACCACGACCAACACGGTCACCGCAGGCGTCGTCATCCGCCAATTGCAACTGCTCGAGAAGTACCTGCCGAAGGACGGCAAATACGCCAACATCAAGTTCGAGCTCGAATGGCAGAACTTCACCTCCGGTCCGCCCGTCACCAACGCGATGATGGCGAACAAGCTGCAGATCGGCATGATGGGCGACTATCCGCTCATCGTGAACGGATTCACCTTCGAGAGCAATCCGGAGAGCAAGAGCCGCCTCGTCGGCATCGCCGCCTACAGCCTGTCCGGCTCGGGCAACGGCCTCGTCGTCCACAAGGACTCACCCTATTACGACCTCGCCGATCTCAAGGGTAAGCTCGTCAGCGTGCCTTTCGGCTCCGCCGCGCACGGCATGGTGCTGAAAGCGATGCAGGATCGCGGCTATGCGTCCGATTTCTTCCAGCTCGTCAGCCAGAGCCCGGAGGTCGGCTCGACCAATCTGCAGGAGAAGAAGATCGACGGGCACGCCGATTTCGTCCCCTTCGCCGAGCTGTTGCCGTTCCGCGGCTTCGCGCGAAAGATCTTCGACGGCGTCGAAACGAACCTGCCGACCTTCCATGGCATCGTGGTCCGCACCGACTTCGCCGAAAAATATCCCGAGGTCGTCGTCGCCTATTTCAAGGCGCTAATCGCCGCCAATCAGTGGCTACGCGCGGATCCCAAGCTGGCCGCCGAGAAGATCCAGGAATGGACCGGCATCAACAAGGAGGTCGTCTACATCTTCTTAGGGCCCAGCGGCAATATGACGACCGATCCGACGATCAAGCCGGCGCTGATCGATGCGGCCACGACCGACGTCAAGGTGCTGCAGAATCTCGGCCGCATGAAGGAGTTCGATCCGAAGAAATGGGTCGACGACAAATACATCCGCAAGGCCTATGCTGAAATGAAGCTCGACTACGACGCCCAGCTCGCGAGCACCAACAACTATGAGATCTCGGGCGAGGACAGCTTCTGCAAGAAACCCATCACCGATCCGCGCAAGGCGGGCGAAGTCTGGGTCGACGGTGTCGGCATCATGCCCTTCTCGTCCGCCAGCTGCACGCTCAGCGCCTATGCCGACTACAAGGCCAAGGGCAAGAAGATCAACGTCGCCTACGTCTTCGATACCACTCGGGGCATCAAGCTGTTCGCCGATCAGGCCTTCTTCGCGGTCGGCAATAGCGAGGTCGCCCCGTTCCTGCTGAAGAAGGATGCCGGAGCCTACGCCGCCAAGATCAGCGGCAAGGTGCTCGGCTTCGATGAAGCGATGAAGGCCGCCGTCGGCGGAGGCAAGACGTGAGCAGCCCCGCCCTCGTCAGACAGCCTGAGGACAGCATGCCGGCAACAGCACTTGCTAAGGCGGGCTCCGCGCCCGCCGCCATCATCCGGCCTTCGACGCCGCCTTCCTTCGCCACACTGGGGTTGCGTTGGTACCGGCTCAATCGGGCAGGTCTGCGCGCGGCGGCAATCGGCGTGATTTCGCTGCTCGCCTTTCTGCTGGTCTGGCATCTGCTCACGACCTATCGGGTCGTGTTCTTCGTGCGCTTCACCAACGTGCCCTCGCCGCTCGCGGTCTATGACAGCTTCATAAAGGCGATTCACGATCCTAAATTCCTGATGCACATCCTGCTCAGCTGCCGGCGCATCTTCATCGGATTCTCGCTCGCGGCGATCGTCGGCGTGCCGCTCGGCCTGATCATGGGGCGCTTCAAGCTGGTGCATGAGGTGATTTTCCCGGTCGCCGAAGTGCTGCGGCCGATCCCGGCAATCGCCTGGGTGCCGATGGCGATCATGCTGTGGCCGACCAACGAGCAGAGCATCGTCTACATCACCTTCCTCGGTTCGTTCTTCCCGATTCTCGTCAATACCCTGCACGGCATGTCGCTGGTCGACCCCGTGCTGGTACGCGCCGCGCAATGTCTCGGCGCGCGCGAACGCTCGATCTTCCGGGAGGTCTATTTCCCAGCCTCGCTGCCGCACATCTTCACCGGCCTCACCGTCGGCATGGGCGTCGCCTGGGTGTCGCTGATCGCGGCCGAGATGATCTCCGGTCAGTACGGCATCGGTTACTTCACCTGGGAAGCTTATTCGCTGGTCCAATATGCCGACATCGCGCTCGGCATGATCGCAATCGGGGTGCTCGGCCTCGGGTCGAGCCTGCTGATACGGGGCACGGGGCAATTGGTGATGCCGTGGAGATCGACATGAGCGAGGTGCTAGCGAACAGCCCAAAAGGCCACATCGAAGTCAAGAACTTCTCCCTCGCCTACGAGACCATCGAGGGCGCGGTGCAGGCTGTCACCGACACGCAGATCCATGTGCGGCCCGGCGAGTTCGTGTCGATCGTCGGCCCGTCCGGCTGCGGAAAGTCGACGCTGCTCAATGCGGTCGCAGGCTTCCTCAAGCCGACGACCGGTGTAGTTACCGTCGACGGCGAGCGGGTAAACGGTCCGAGCGCCGAACGTGGCATGGTGTTTCAGCAATATTCTCTTTTTCCGTGGAAGACCGTGCGCGAGAACGTCGAGTTCGGCCTGAAGATGCGCGGCATGCCGCGCTCGCAGCGCGAACGCGCCGCGCGCACGCTGTTGGGGCTTGCGGGACTCGAAGCGTTCGAAAAGCATTATCCGGAAAAGCTCTCCGGCGGCATGAAGCAGCGCGTCGGCATCGTCCGCGCGCTCGCGACGGGGCCGAAAGTGCTGTTGCTGGACGAGCCCTTCGGCGCGCTCGACGCGCAGACGCGCGTCATCATGCAGCAGATCCTCACCAATATGTGGCAGCGGCTGAAGATCTCGGTGCTGTTCGTCACCCACGACATTGACGAAGCCATCTTCCTGTCCGACCGCGTCTATTGCATGACCGCGCGGCCGGGCTCGATCAAGGCGGAGATCCCGATCCCGCTGGAGCGGCCGCGGCAGCAATCGATGATGATGTCGTCGGAATTCTTGGCGCTCCGCCGCGGGCTGATGTCGCTGATCCGCGAAGAGAGCCTGAAGGCGATGGGCGGCGAGATCAACGACTTGGGCATGCAGGGGCTGAACATCGAGCTGCACGGCCACTCGCTCGCGGACGTGATTTAGCAGGTTCGCTCCTGCTTCCGCCCACGCTGCCCGGAGGAAGCGACCGCCTCGGGCGGAATGTGACGCGGACTTGAACTCGCCGACCGCTTCGTTTCACGGGCCGGCGCCCTCTTCGCAAGGACCAAGTGGCAATTTGCCGCACGAGGACAGGAAACCTCCCCAAGTCACACAACCTTTGGTTATTCTTGTCCATAGATACGCTTTTCGTATCTTGCGGGTTGAGGGAATTGCGCCATGGGCAAAATCATTTCCGTTCGCGGCTACGCGAACAACGAGGTCGCTTACGTTGCGTGGAATATCGACGGCAAGATTAAGGATTGTCTCGGCTTCGAAGTCACTCGTGTTTATGTGGACGAAAACGGTGTTGTGAAGCGACGCGCCGATGGCAAGGAAGATCGGGTCAAATGCGCGGCTTGGGTTTCTTTCAAGGGGCAACGCAATCCCCATTGGATCCCGCAGGACACCGGCGTCTGGCCGGTACAGAAGCTCGCCTGGAGGGACCTTACCCTCCGCAAGAAGCGCGACGGTGCGACACGCAGGCCTGACGAGGTTCGGGTGCGTTACGAAATTCGGCCTGTCGGTGACCTGCGCCCCGGCCTCCAACCCGTTCCGCCGAACGGGATCGACTTTGCCGACATCGTCAAGCGGGACAAGAAGGGCCGCCCGGTGAAAGGTCCCGACGGCAAGCCCGTCAAGATCCGCGTCAAAGCATATGAAGGACCGAAGCGTCCGCTCGGCTATCTCGCGGACGCGGTAGAATCGAATGATATCCATGTCACCAGCAGGCGTGGTCCATTCCGCTCGACCTTCACCAACGGCATCCTGGCTGCGCAGTGGTTGCGCAACGTGCTGCTCGATGACGGCGTCATCAAGCCAAACGAGCTAATAGACAAGCTGGAAAACCCCAATGATCCGCATCGCAAATATCTCGCGGGCGACGTCATCCCGCTGATCCGCGAACTCTTCGACCGCGAGGGAAGGTTCTATCTCGGGCTGTATGAACTGGAAGATCGTGAACTCGAAGACATTCTCGTCGCCAACAAGTCTCGTATACACGTCATCCTATCGAACACGTCGGCGGGAAAGGACAAGAAATGGGATGAGCGCAACAGGCCGGCGCGGAAGCGTCTCATTGATGAAGGTGTCGATGTACAGCACCGGATGTTCAACAATTCCATTCACATCGGCCACAACAAGTTCGTCGTCCACGTCCCGCCGGGAGGCGGAAACCGTTCCGTGCTGACCGGCAGTACCAACTGGACCTCCACCGGCATCGCCGGACAGACGAATAACGCGCTGCTGATCGAGGACGACGCCATCGCCGGGTCATACCTAAACTACTGGAAGCGTATGAAGAAGGATCAACTGAAGCTTCCAAGGCCGTTCGGAAAGGCGATGAAAGACAACCAACAGGGCGACAAGTTCCGGGAGGACAATGCTACACCCGAAGAGATCGACGCAGGGAACGGCACGACACTCCGCGCTTGGTTCTCTCCCAATATGCCACAACGCAAGAAACCGACGTCCAAGACGAAACCGGCCCCTACACCACCCGACCTAACCGATGCCTACAAGTTAATGCGGAGCGCCAAGGAGGCGATTCTATTCCTTGCTTTCTACCCCGGGCAGAAAGGCAAAGACTGCATCATCGGTGAAGTCATCAACATCGGGTTACACGATCGTTCGCTGCTGATCTGTGGTGCCGTTTCGAGCCCGATGGCGATGCCGAACTATGTCGGCAAGAAGAAGGACGAGGATGGTGAAGTCGTGGAAGAAGGCGAATCGCCGGCGACATTTGATGACAAGAACATATCGATAGTTCGCGCCTCACGCATTGACGACCACAATCTGCTCGGCGACTTCGGGGCAGAACAGTTGACGGCCAAGGGAGCCATTGGAGCAATCATCCATGACAAGCTGGCCGTCATTGATCCCCGTCGGGATGACTGTCATGTCATCCTCGGCAGCCACAATCTGGGCTACAAGGCCTCCTATTCAAACGACGAGAACATGCTGATCGTCAGCGGCAACCGCGCTCTGGCTGAGGCTTATGCAGTCCATATCCTCGATGTTTACGACCACTACCGCTTCCGGGCCATCGAGAGCGAGCGCAAACGTAAGGGTAAGAAGGGCTGGTCGGGCTTCCTGGAAACGGACGCCGACTGGCAGGACGGATACGTCGAGCACAAGAAGGGACAACTGATGAGGTATTTTGCGCGCTAGGACCTGTGGACGGCTCTCAGAGGCGTCGCGGCTTCGCCCTCGCGGCAACAACCGTTATCACTTGAACCAGTGCACCAGCGCGATGCTGATCCCCAGCAGCAGGATCAGCGACAGCGTCACGGCCGCCGTCACCCGGCCGCCGACATTGGCGAGCACGCGCACGTCGACGCCAAGGCCGAGGGCGGCCATCGAGACCACCGTCAGAAAGCCCGTGATCGTCGTCACGGGGCCAACCACTGTCGCCGGCACGATCTCCAGCGAGCGCAGGGTCGCAAGCGCAAGGAAGCCGAGGATGAACCAGGGGACCAGGCGGAAGAAGCCGACGCTGGTTTTCTTGGCATCGCTCTGCCAGCGCGAAGCGACCAGCGACAGGCCGACGACGACCGGGCCGAGCATCAGGACACGCATCAGCTTCACCAGCGTGCCGATCTGGGTTGAGACGAGACCTGCCGGCACCGTCGCGGCGAGCACCTGCGGCACCGCGTAGACGGTGAGCCCGGCGAGAATGCCGTACTGCGTTGCGGACAATTGCAGCAGCGGGATCAGCAGCGGCAGGCCCAGCACCATCATCACGCCAAGGATCGCCGTAAAGGAGATCGAGGATGCAATCTCGTCGTTGCTGGCGCCGATGATGGGCGCCACCGCAGCGATCGCGGAATTGCCGCAGATCGAGTTGCCGCAGGCGATCAGGATCGACAGCCGCGTCGACAGGCCGAGTAGCCGGCTGAGGCCGAAGGAGACGCAGAGCGCGACCACGACGACCGCGGCGATGGAGGCGAGCAGCGCAATGCCGGAAGCCGCGATCGCGGCAAAGCTGATGGAGGCCCCGAGCAGCATCACCGCGACTTCCAGCAGTTGCTTGGCGCTGAAGGCGATGCCGGCCTGCCACCGTGGGGCCGGCTTCCAGAAGCTGCGCACCGCCATGCCGAGCAGGATCGCCATGACCAGCGCCTCGACATAGGGGTGCTCGAACATGCCCAGTTCGGCCCGCTCGAGCAGGGCCGACACACCGGCCACGAGAACGCAGAGGAGGATGCCCGGAATCAGCGCCGCAATACGGCCCGCGGCGGTGGCCGGCTTGGAATCGGCCGGGCTGGATGCTTGATTCTGCGACACAAATCTCTCCCGGAGGAGAAAGATTTATACGCAGCGCAATTCAATTGGGGAATATGTTTTCGACATATCAGGACCGAGAGAAGTTCTGTCCTCAGCCCGGAATAAACGGCCTCAGAAGATGAGGTTCTTGGCCAGCGAGGCGACGCGGCTGAAGCCGTCATAGATGCCCGGCTCGAAGAAGGCCGCGCGGGCCAGCACGATGCCCGCGACCAGCGACCAGAACAGGGTGGTGCCGGCGCGCAGCAGGAGCTTGGAGGCACGCGACTTCGGCTGGGTGTCCGTTGCGGACGCCAGTTGCTCGCCGAAGGGCTCAAATCCAGTGCGTTCCATGGCTGCCGATCCACCAGTTTCTGGCGGAAATGTCGTCGTTTCGGCTCCAAACAGCAATGGAAGCGATTGGCGTTTTTGCCCTCGGAAGGGGAAACTCCTTCCTCCTGACAGGACCGCGGCAATAGTTTTCTTCTTTCCGCCTATTTGGACACCGCCGCTCCGGTCACAACGCCTTCACCGCGTCGGGATTCCCCGGGGGCTCGGGAGCACGGCGGCAGCGCCATCTTCCAGTCGGTTGATGGCGCCGCACCGACGATGGCCCATCTCGCTACGCCGCCAGTCCGCTCCCTACCGGCGCAAACTCCAGCCCCAGACTCTCCGCCACCGCCTTGTTCGTCACCCGGCCGCGATGCACGTTGAGCCCATTGCGCAGATGCGGATTCTCCAAGACCGCCGCAAAGCCCTTGTTCGCCAGCATCAGGCCGAACGGCAGCGTCGCGTTGTTCAGGGCCTGGCTCGAGGTCACCGGCACCGCTCCCGGCATGTTGGCGACGCAATAGTGAACGACGCCGTCGACCTCGTAGGTCGGCTCCGCGTGGGTGGTCGGGTGCGAGGTCTCAAAGCAGCCGCCCTGGTCGATCGCGACGTCGACCAGCACGGCTCCCGGCCGCATCGATTTCAGCATCGCGCGCGTGACGAGCTTCGGCGCGCTGGCGCCGGGCACCAGCACGGCACCGATCACGACGTCGGCGGCGAACACCTCGTCCTCGACCGCCTCGATGGTGGAGAAACGGGTGCGCACGCGTCCAACAAACAGATCGTCCAGTTCGCGCAGGCGCGGGATCGAGCGGTCGATCACGGTGACTTCGGCACCTAAGCCGGCGGCCATGCGCGCCGCCTGCGTTCCGACCACGCCGCCGCCGAGCACGACGACGCGTGCCGGCTGCACGCCGGGCACGCCGCCGAGCAGCAGGCCGCGGCCGCCGCTGGAACGCTTGAGCGCGGCGCCGGCGGCCTCGATGGCAAGGCGGCCGGCGACTTCGCTCATCGGGGCGAGCAGCGGGAGGTGACCGCTCGCGTCCGTGACGGTTTCATAGGCGATTGCGGTGCAGCCCGAAGCAAGCAGGCCCTTGGCCTGCTCGGGATCCGGTGCAAGATGAAGGTAAGTAAAGAGGATCTGGCCTTCGCGAAGCTGAGCCCATTCGCTCTTCTGCGGCTCCTTCACCTTCACGATCATGTCGGACTTTGCAAAGATCTCGCGAGCGGTCTCGGCGATGGACGCCCCTGCCCGCCGGTACACCTCGTCGGACGCACCGATGCCGCTGCCGGCGCCGCTCTCGACCGTCACCTGGTGCCCGGCGGCAACGTATTCGCGGACCGCACCTGGGGTGAGCCCGACGCGATATTCCTGCAGCTTGATCTCCTTGGGCACTCCGACGCGCATCTTGATCTCCCTCGCCAATGCTTTGATTCCATTGTTGATCGTAGCGAGAGGGTCGGTTTGGTTTCGTGCAAATATCCGCTACCTTGGCGGCGGCCGCGCCGGTTTCCGGCGCGAAATCGTCCTTTGACGCTGGAAACGAAACCTTGGCCCTCGACCGGAAAGACCTCGCCATCCTCGCGGAACTCACGACCAATGCGCGAGCCAGCCACACCGAGCTTGCCAACAAGATCGGCTTGTCGAGCACGGCGCTGGCGCGGCGGCAGAAGGCGCTGGAGGATGACGGCTACATCCAGGCCTACCAGGCCGCGCTCGACCTCGGCCAGTTCGGCCTCACCACCACGGTGCTGGTTCGCATCGCGCTGGAGAGCCAGAGCGACGAGGCACTGAAGGCGTTCGAGGCAGAGGTGACGAAATGTCCCTCCGTCGTGCGCTGCTTCCTGATGTCGGGGACGGACGACTACATCCTGATCGTGCTCGCCCGCGACATCCAGGATTTCGAGCGCATCCACCGCACCGAGCTGTCCCGCCTGCCGCGCGTCGCGCGGGTGCAATCGAGCTTCGCGCTGCGCGAGATCGTCAACCGCGCGGTACCGACTGTGGTGTTCAGCGAGACGAAGCGCTGATCTCGTAAATTCAATCGGGAGAACCGGTCGGGAACCAAGCAACCCGTCATCCGTTGGGCGCTATCGGCCAGCGGCGGCAACGCAGTCTCGCGTTATTTGCACAATTTGCCCGGCTCGGCCTTTCCGCAGGGAAATACACCATGGTCGACCTTACGATCCCCGAACGCATTCCGATCAACCTCGTCGTCAATGGCGAAAGGCGCGCGCTCGAGGTCGTGCCATGGACCACGCTACTGGATGCGCTGCGCGACCGTCTGGAGCTGACCGGCACCAAGAAAGGCTGCGATCACGGCCAATGCGGTGCCTGTACCGTGCTGATAGACGGAAGACGGGTCAATTCCTGTCTGACCCTGGCCGTCATGAGGGATGGCGCCGAGATCACGACTATCGAAGGCTTGGCCAGGGACGGCGCGCTGCATCCCCTGCAACAGGCCTTCATCGACCACGATGCCTTTCAGTGCGGTTATTGCACGCCGGGACAGATTTGCTCTGCCGCAGGCCTGTTGGCCGAAGGCCGTGCGCGCGATGCGGATGAGGTCCGGGAGCTGATGAGCGGAAACCTCTGTCGCTGCGGTGCCTACCCCAACATCGTGGCTGCGATCGAGCAGGCAATGAGCCGGTCATGAACAACTTCCAATATTCCCGCGCAAGCGATGTTGCCGACGCCATCCGCCTGCTCGCCGCCGATCCCGGTGCGAAGTTGATCGCCGGCGGCACCAACCTCATCGATCTGATGAAGGAGAACGTCGAACGTCCCTCCCGGCTGATCGACATCTCTCGCCTGCCGCTCCGCGACGTCGAGGAGACAGCGGACGGCGGTCTGCGCATAGGCGCCTTGGTGCCGAACTCAGACCTCGCCTACCACCCGTTGATCGAGCAGCGCTATCCCCTCCTTGCCAGCGCCATCCTGGCCGGCGCCTCAGCGCAACTGCGCAACATGGCCTCGGTCGGCGGCAATCTGATGCAACGAACGCGCTGCCCCTATTTCTATGACACCACGACACCCTGCAACAAGCGAAGCCCCGGCGCGGGCTGCTCGGCCCTCGATGGCCTCAACCGCAACCATGCCATCCTCGGCACCAGCAACTCCTGCATTGCGACCAATCCGTCCGACATGAGCGTGGCGCTGGCCGCGCTCGGCGCGCTCGTGCATATCGCACGCCCCTCGGGGCAGCGCACCATCGCGCTGACGGATTTCCATCGGCTTCCCGAGGACAAGCCTCATCTCGATACCAATCTCGGCAGCGGCGAGATCATTATCGCCATCGAGCTGCCGCCGCACGGCTTTGCCCGGAACTACAGCTATCTGAAGATCCGCGACCGGCTGTCCTACGCCTTTGCTCTGGTCTCCGTCGCGGCCGCGCTCGACCTGGAGGGCAACGCGATCGGCGAAGCGCGCCTTGCTCTCGGTGGCGTGGCCCACAAGCCCTGGCGAAGCCTCGAGGCCGAAGCCGCATTGCGCGGTCAGGCGGCAACACCGGATCATTTCGGGCGCGCCGCCGACCTGCTGCTGCAGGGAGCGACGGCACGCTCCCACAACGGGTTCAAGATCGACCTGGCGCGCCGAGCCGTCGTGCGGGCGCTGATCCAGGCCGCAAGCGCCACACCGCAATCACAAGCTCACAAGAAAATCGCATGAGGGCCCGATGAACGCCTATGTCGGAACACCAACGTCGCGCGTCGACGGCCGGGCCAAGGTCACCGGGGCCGCCAAATATGCTGGCGAGTTCGCAGCAGACGGTCTTCTTCACGGCTTCGTCGTCGAGGCCAGCATCACGCGTGGGCGCATCGTTCGTCTCGACACCAGCGAGGCGCTGAAGGTGAAGGGCGTGGTCGACGTGCTCACGCATGAACATCGACCGCCCCTCGCCGACAAGGACGAAGCCTGGAAGGATGAGGTGGCGCCGGAGAAGGGCTCGCCGTTCCGTCCGCTCTATGACGAGAGGATCAAGTTCAACGGCCAGCCGATCGCACTGGTCGTCGCGGAGGATTGGGAGACCGCCAAGTTCGCCGCAACCCGCGTTCGCGTCGAATATGAGCAGGAGGCGTTTGCGACCGATCTCGAATCCGAACGCGGCACGGCCGAAAAAGTGGATCAACCGCACAAGCCGCGTGGCGATGCCGCAGCAGCCCTGGCGCGCGCGGCCGTGCGCCACGAGGCGGATTACGTCATCCCGACCGAGCACCACAACCCGATGGAGCTCTTCGCGACGACGGCCGTCTGGAACGGCAGTGGCGGGCTCACGGTCTACGACAAGACGCAGGGCGTCCAGAACGTCCAGAAGTTTCTCTGCAGCATTTTCGGCAAGAAGCCGGACGACATCCGCGTGATCTCGCCCTATGTCGGCGGCGCGTTCGGCTCGGGCCTGCGACCGCAGCACCAGGTGGTGCTGGCAACCCTTGCCGCGCTCGCACTGAAGCGCTCCGTCCGCGTCGTGCTGACGCGGCAGCAGATGTATGGCCTGGGCTATCGTCCCATGACCATCGAGCGCGTTGCGCTCGGTGCAAAGCTGGACGGCACGCTCGATGCGATCACCCACGAAGCCGTTGCCGTGACCTCACGTTATGAGGATTTTTCGCGCAACGATACGGGCTGGGCCGAGCAGCTTTACAAGACCCCCAACAGCAACTTTTCACACAAATTGATCGAACTCGATGTTTCGACGCCCTGCGACATGCGCGCCCCCGGAGCCGCAACGGGCGTCTGCGCGCTCGAATGCGCCATGGACGAACTGGCCGTCGCGCTCAAGCTCGACCCGGTCGAACTGCGCCTGAAGTGCTACTCGGATCGCGACCAGACCGGAGACCTGCCCTACACCAGCAAGCAGTTGCGCGTATGTTATGCGCGCGGAGCGGAAGCTTTCGGCTGGAGCCGCCGCAATCCCGCACCTCGCTCGATGCGCGACGGCAAGGAACTGGTCGGCTGGGGCATGGCGACTGGGGTGTGGGAAGCGCTGCAGATGCCGGTCGCCGTCCGCATCGTGCTGACGGCCAACGGCCATGCCGAGGTCTCCTGCGCCGCGTCCGATATCGGCACCGGCACGTACACCATCGTGGCGCAGGTCGCGGCCGATGCCCTCGGGCTGCCGATCGAGAACGTCAGCGTCAAGCTTGCGGATTCGAGCCTGCCGCAGGCACCTGTGGAAGGTGGCTCATGGATGGCCGCCTCGAGCGCGCACGCCGTGCTTGGAGCAGCCGAGGAGATTCGCCGCGAGCTCGCGCGATATGCCAAGGCGATGCCTGCCTCGCCACTCGCCGCCGTCGATGCGCCGGACATCGTTCTCCTCGACGGCACGGTTGCCAAGGCCGCCGACCGCAATCGCGCCGTCTCGATTGCGGATGTCATGCGCCACAGCAAGCTTGAACGGATCGAGAAGGAGAAGCTGAACGAGTTCGCCGAGGATAAGTCCCACGCGCGCAACACGCATTCTGCGGTCTTTGCCGAGGTCAAGGTGGATGAAGAGCTCGGCGTCATTCGCGTCACGCGGGTCGTGAGCGCGGTCGCAGCCGGGCGCATCCTGAACACCAAGACCGGCCGCAGCCAGATCATGGGCGGCGTGGTCTGGGGGATCGGGATGGCGCTGCACGAGGAGACGGTGATGGATCACCGCTTCGGCCGCATCATGAACGCGAACATCGCCGAATACCACATTCCCGTGAACGCCGATGTCCACGACATCAACGTGATTTTCGTCGACGAGCCCGACGACCGCATCAACCTGTTGGGCATCAAGGGTCTCGGCGAAATCGGCATCGTCGGCGTCCCGGCCGCAATTGCGAACGCCGTCTATCACGCCACCGGCAAGCGCATCCGGCGCTTCCCGATCACGCTGGATAAGCTAGTGGAGTGAAGCGGCAGGCCAACCTTGCCACAGCACTCGGGCATGTCATCCAGATGTCATCGAATGTGCAGAGAGCTGTATCTTCCTGCACATTCGGGACCCGCCATGGATTATTTCAAGCGCTTCAACTTCCTGTTCGCCGCACCTGTGTTCGACGCCGACGACCTCGAGGGCGTCCGCTTCAACCAGATCATCGAGGAGATCCAGCGCTCCGGCTTCGAGGTGGTCCGGGCCCGCAAGCTGGAGGATGCCGAGATGGCGGTGCAGACCGACGCCGCGATCGGCTGCATGGTGGTGGACTGGGGCAAGAAAGGGCTGGAGGGCAAGACCTCGGCGCTGATCAACCTGATGCGCCGCCGTGGCCTCGACTTCCCGATCATTCTCCTGATCCGCCGCAAGCGGTTCGAGGATTTGCCGGTCGAGGTGCTCGATTTCATCGACGGCTATGTCTTCCTGTCCGAGGAGACGCCAACCTTCATCGCCAAGAACCTGATCAGCCGTCTGAAGCAATATGCGGAGACGCTGAAAACGCCATTCTTCGGCGCGCTGGTCGACTATGCCGAGGAAGGCAACCAGCTCTGGACCTGCCCGGGCCACAATGGCGGCGTGTTCTACAATCGCAGCCCGATCGGGCGCGTGTTCGTCGAGCATCTCGGCGAATCCGTGTTCCGCGACGACCTCGACAATTCCGTGCTCGACCTCGGCGACCTCCTCACCCATGAGGGCCCCGCGCTGAGGGCGCAGAAGGAGGCCGCGCAAATCTTCGGTGCGGAAAAGACCTATTTCGTGCTCAACGGCACCTCGACCTCGAACAAGGTCGCGCTGGGCGCCCTCGTCACCGACGGCGATCTCGTGCTGTTCGACCGCAACAACCACAAGGCCGCCCATCACGGCGCGCTGATGATCAATGGCGGCATCCCGGTCTATGTGCCGACCGTTCGCAACGCCTGGGGGCTGATCGGCCCGATGCGCTGGGACAGGCTCGACGAGAAGGCCCTGCGCGAGGGGATCCGCAATCATCCGCTTGTCACGGACAGGGACGCCTGGCGCAAGGAACGGCCATTCCGCGTCGCCGTCGTCGAACAATGCACCTATGACGGCACGATTCACAGCGCCGAGATGATCCTGAAGCGCGTTGGCCATCTCTGCGACTACATCCTGTTCGACGAAGCTTGGGCCGGCTTCATGAAATTCCACCCCCTTTATGCCGGCCGCTTCGCCATGGGGCTGGCAAATCTTCCGCCCGACGCCCCCGGCATCATCGCGACGCAGTCGACCCACAAGCAGCTGGCAAGCTTCTCGCAGGCCTCGCAGATCCACATCAAGGACCGACATATCCGCGGCCAGAAGCGCCGCGTCGAGCACCGCCGCTTCAACGAGAGCTTCATGCAGCACGCCTCGACCTCGCCGTTCTATCCGCTGTTCGCCTCGCTCGACGTGGGCGCACAGATGATGAAGGGCCGCTCCGGCGAAGTGCTGTGGGACGACACGATCCGGCTCGGCATCGAGCTGCGCAAGAAGATCCGCGCGATGCGCCGGGAGTTCGAGGAGAAGGAGCAAAATTCGGACCGCCGCTGGTTCTTCGAGCCGTTCGTTCCCGATCGCATCGCCATTGCCGACGTCAGCCGCCCCGGCGCGGCGCACAATGTCGCCTGGGAGACCCTTTCCACCGACGAGCTCGCCACCAATCCCGCGCTGTGGCAGCTCTCCCCGGATACCAACTGGCACGGCTTTCCCGATCTCGCGGAAGGCTTTGCCATGACCGATCCGAACAAGCTAACGCTGCTCACGCCCGGGTTCGATCGTGCGACCGGCGCCTATGCCGAGCACGGCATTCCCGCGCCGGTCGTCGCGCAATATCTGCGCGAGAACCGCATCGTCCCCGAGAAGAACGACCTCAACTCCCTGCTCTTCCTGCTCACGCCCGGCGTCGAGGCGAGCAAGGCGGGCACGCTGATCTCCGGCCTCGTCGCATTCAAGAGGCTGCACGACGACAATGCGCTGCTGGCCGATGTCATCCCCGAATTCTATCAAAGGCGGCAGGCGCGCTACGCAGGTGCGCGGCTGCGCGACCTCTGCGGCGAGATGCACCGTTTCTTCCGCACCGCCGACGTCAGCGCGCTCCAGGCCAGGCAGTTCATGCCCGAGCACATGCCCGAGATCGCGATGTCGCCGCGCGATGCCGCGCGCTATCTGTTCAAGAACGACGTCGACTACCTCCCGATCGAGGCGATCGCCGGCCGAATCGCGACCACGCCCTTCGTGGTCTACCCGCCCGGCATCGCCACCATCGTGCCCGGCGAGCGGCTGACGGAACGGGCCAAGCCCATGATCGATTATCTCAAGATGTTCGAGACCTGCTTCAACACATTTCCGGGCTTCGACGTCGAGATCCAGGGCGTCTACAAGGAGGTCGATGCGAATGGGCGCATCGGGCTCTACACTTATGTCGTGACCGAGTAGGTGCCGATGAACGAAGCAGCTGCGCGCGCGAGCGATGAACCCGTCCTGGTTCGGCCATCACGCGAAAGCGACGTCGAGGCGATGCTGTCGATCTACCGCCATCACGTCCGCAACGGCGTGCCGCGCGATGTCGAAGGAACCGGTGCGCCGGACCCGGACGATCTGCGCGACCGGCGCAAGAACCTGAAGCAGACCCGCCTGCCGCATCTGGTGGCGACCTGGCGCGGCGAGGTCGTCGGCTATGCCTATGCCGTGCTGTTCCGCAAAAGGCCCGCCTATCGATACACCGCCAAGCACTCGATCTACGTCCATCACGCCCATCTCGGCCGCGGGGTCGGACGGCTGTTGCTGCAGGAATTGATCGATGCCTGCGCGGCGGCCGGCTTTCGCCAGATGATCGGCTATATCGATGCCGATAACGCGCCCTCGCTGAAGCTGCACGAGCGGTTCGGCTTCGCGCGCGCCGGCCTGCTCAGCGGCGTTGCCTTCCGCCACGGCCGCTGGTCCGACACCGTCATGGTGCAACGCTCGCTCGGCGCGGGGACGACGACGCCCCCGCCCGTCACGGCACCCGGGCGTTAAGCCCTAGGATGGGTAGTCGGCCGGTCTGACGTGGATGCGGTCGGCATGCAGTGACCAGTGATGCAACGCCTGGTCCTTGCAGAACCTCGCTTTCGCCCGTTCCCTGGCCTCGTCCTCGTCGGCGGCGTCGATCTCGAGCGTGCCCTGGCAGACCTCGCGTTGCCGGCCGTATTCGCCGAGCACGTCCTTCATGAACCTGACGACATAAGTTGACATGGGACCTCCCTGCCTGCCCGCCGGCACTCTAGTCCCATTTAGGCCGGACGGGGAAAGGAGATTTTGACGCGGATCAAGGCTTGTCCAGTCCCGGCGGAAGATTCGTTGCGGAACCTGCCGCGCGGGTTTATGGGCAAATGCCGGTCGCCAATAAGGAACTTGCCTTGCACTTTGTCTCCGATACCGAAGTCACGAAAGCTCTGACCTTTCCGATCCTGATTACGGCCCTCGAAGAAGCGCATCGCCGGCCGAAGATGGAGGTGCTGGACGCCTTCCTTGGAGACGAGAGGGGGCAATCCGCAGCGCCGTCGATCCCGGCCGATACATGGCCAGCAAGATGTTCACCAGCTTTCCGGCCAATCTGGCCGAAGGCAGGATACCGGCGGTGCAGGCCGTGTGCGTGCTGTTCGACGGCACCAATGGGCGGCCGCTGGCGGCGATGGACGGGACCGAGATCACGCATTGGCGCACCGCAGCCGACTCCGCGTTGGCCACGAAGCTGCTCGCCCCGCCCAATCCCGAGACACTGCTCTGCGTCGGGGCCGGCGAGATGTCTGAATGGCTGATCCGGGGTCATCGAGCCGTGCGGCCGTCACTGGAGCCCGTGCTGATTTGGAATCGCAGTCCGGACCGGGGCGTGGATCTCGCTCAGCGCTTGGCGAAGGCCGGCATCAAGGCGGAAGCAATCACGGATCTCGACGCCGCGACGCGCGAGGCCGACGTCATTACCACCTGCACCCGCGCGCATCAGCCGCTGATCAAGGGCCGCAATCTGCGGCCGGGCACGCATCTGGACCTCGTCGGCGGCTACACACCGCAAACCCGGGAGGCTGATGACGAGGCGGCCAAGCGCTCCCGCGTCTTCGTGGACCGGCGGGAATCCGCCTTCCACGGCGTCGGCGACATCCTGCAGCCGATCGCGAGCGGCGCGATCAGCGAGGCGGACGTCCTCGGCGACCTCTACGACCTCGTCGGCGGCCTTGTGCAGGGGCGAACGTCACCGTCCGACATCACGTTCTTCAAGAACGCGGGCGGCGGCCATCTCGACCTCATGACCTGCGAGGCCGTGTTCCAGCAGCTCGGCGCCAAGCTGGGGTAGTGGCCCAGGCTGGCGAGACACGGCCGACCGTCAGCCCTCACGCCTTGATGTCGAGGAGCGTGTCTTGCGTTTCGGCGTAGGCCTGAATGACCTTCGCATTGGCAACGAAGCTGTACCTTGCGGTCACCAGCTGAGCGAATTCGCTAGCAAGATCGACATTCGGCGCTGCGACCAGACCGTCCTGGTTTGCGAAGGGAGCGCTTGGGTCGAAACGCGCGGTATAGCTCGGCGACACCGTCGATACGGTCGCGACCGTACCGCCTGGTGTCGAACCGCTCGACTGGGAGACCTGATCGACCCGCAAGGGCACGTAAGCTGCAGGAAACGTTGGAGCAATGCCCGCACCGGCCGATGCGCTCGACCCGCCTGACGCGGGTAGTGGGCCGGTCGTGCTGATGTTGGCGATATTACTCGCGGCCACGTTCACGCGCAAACTCGCCGCAGAAAGTCCGGATGTCGCAATCGAAGGTATGCTCATGCTCCCTGATCTACAGGAGAGGTCATACGCGTTCATTCACGCCATCAGTAAAATCCACCGCTCTCTGTTTTCATCCTGATAACCAAGGATCGGCGCGCGACTGGGCTTCGCGCGCCCTACCCCGGCGTCACGCCAAAAGCCTGCTTGAAGCGCTCGGCATAGCGCGGCCAGGCTTCGGGATTGATGATGCGCGGCGGGCGCTTGCCGTCGAGCACATCCAGCACCTGCTCGGCGGCGATCCGGCCCATGTTCTGACGCGCCTCGATGGTGACGCCTGCCGTGTGCGGGCTCGCCAGCACGTTGTCGAACTGGAGCAGCGGATGCTCCGGCGGCGGCGGCTCCTTGGACCAGACGTCGAGGCCGGCACCGGCGATTCGCTTGTCGCGCAGGGCCTGCAGCAGCGCGTCCTCGTCGTGGATGAATCCGCGTGCGGTGGTGATAAAATAGGCATGCGGCTGCATCAGCGCGAATTCGCGTGTGCTGATCAAGTTGCGGCTGCCCTTGTTGAGCGGGCATGAGATCGAGACGAAATCGGCGCGGCGCAACAGCTCGTCCAGCTCGACCTTCTCCCCGCCCCGCTCGGCCATCACCTCGGCCGACAAATACGGATCGTAGGCAAGCACTGTCATGCCGAGCAGGCCCTTGCACAAGGCGGCGATGCGCCGGCCGACATTGCCGAGGCCGATGATGCCGACGGTCTTGCCCTCGACCTCGTTGCCGACGAGATCGTTGCGGTTCACGTCGCGCGCGCGGCGCAGCCGGCGATCCGACTGGATGATGCGCTTGGACAGCGTCAGCATCATCGCCAGCGCATGCTCGGCGACCGAATGGGCGTTGCCGCCGGACTGGTTGACGACTACGACGCCTGCCTCCGTGCAGGCCTCGACGTCGACGGGATCGAAGCCGGCACCGTTGCTGGAGACCAGCAGCAAATTCGGCGTCCGCTTCAGGAAGGCGGCATCGACATGGAAATGCGGGGCGAGCTCATCGCGGGCGGCGCCGACCTGGTAGACGTGGGCAGCGCCGAGGAGCGGGCCATAGACATCCTCGGGGCTTCGGTTTTCGATGCGATCGACCCGCACGTCGGGCCGCGCCTTCAGGATGTCGATATAGATCGGATTGGCCAAATAATTGGAGTAGACGACGCGCTTGTTGTTGACAGACATCAGGACCCTTCCGGCTCGTTCGCGGGAGATCCGCACGGTCAGCGCGATGCGCGCCCTCCTATGCCCCCTCCTGTGTTCTGGTTGTCGCCGCTTATGCCATGGCGGTGCCGGCCACGGCAGGCCTGCTGGCGCAGATCAAGGTGACGGCACGGACATGTTGACAATCCCGCTGCCCGCGTCAAGTTCGGCAGACTGCCGCGACGGCCAGAACCAAGAAGCATGCGAGGCCCCAGGGAGAGCGCGATGGCGATTGCGGAACAGCAGACGCAGGGGAGCCGCGACGGAAGCTGGCACGGCATCGTCCTGCAAACCTTGAAGCGGAACGAGATCAGCCTGATCCCTTACGTGCCGGACCGCGTGCTGACGCCGCTGATCAAGAACCTGCACGCCGATCCTTTCTTCACCACTTTCGCGACCGCCCGCGAGGAAGAGGCCCTCGGCATCGTCGCCGGTGCCTGGATGGGCGGCCGGCGCGGCGCGGTGCTGATGCAGACCTCCGGCTTTGCGACGCTCGCAAACGTGCTGGCCTCGCTCGCAGTGCCCTACCAGATTCCGCTGATCATGTTCGTGTCCGAGCGCGGCACGCTCGGCGAATTCAACTACGGCCAGTCCCTGGTCTGCCGCACCATGCGACCGGTGCTGGATTCGCTGGCGCTGGAGCATCACACCATCACCCGGCTCGACGAGCTCGAATTCATCACCGACCGCTCGATCAAGCAGGCCGTCACCACGCAGGCGCCGGTGGCGTTGATCCTCAACCCGCTGCTGACGGGCGGCAAGGTCTTCGACAAGTGAGGCCGGCCAAATGAATCAAGAATTGAACACTGGCAACACCAAGGTGATGAACCGCTTCGACGTAACCTCGCGGTTGATCGCGAAGCTGAAGCACGAGGAAGCCGTGATCGGCGGCATCGGCAACACCAACTTCGATCTGTGGGCCGCCGGCCACCGCCCGCAGAACTTCTACATGCTGGGCAGCATGGGCCTCGCCTTCCCGATCGCGCTCGGCGTGGCGCTGGCGCAGCCCGACCGCCGCGTCTTCGCGCTCGAAGGCGACGGCTCGCTCCTGATGCAGCTCGGTGCGCTCTCGACGATTGCAGCCCTGAAGCCGAAGAACCTCACGATGATCGTGATGGACAACGGCATCTACCAAATCACCGGCGCGCAGCCGACGCCGGCAGCTGGTGTCGCCGACATCGTCGCCATCGCCGTCGGCTCTGGTCTCGCGAGCAGTGCGTGGGCCGCCGACGAGGAGGATTTCGAGCGGCTGGTCGACGACGCCATGGCTGCTTCCGAACCGAGCCTGATCGCGGTCAGGATCGACGACAAGCCCGGCGTGGGCACCACCCGGCGCGACCCCGTGCAGATCCGGGAACGCTTCATGCATGGCCTCGGCGTGCGCGATCCCCTTTAACATTTTGTCATTAACTACACGGCGATCTGATGCGAGCCTCGCGACAACCCGACCAAATTCGTGCTAAGCGACCCGGATGTTCATTCGTACCTTTGCCTGGCTGCTCGCCGCTGCCGTTACGTTCGCCACGCTCGGTCCTCCCGGCCTTCGCCCCCATTCCGACCTCGGTCAGGACGGCGAGCATGCGCTTGCCTTCGTCATGGTGGGATTGGCCTTCGGCCTCGCCTATCCACGGCGGCGCATACTGAGCGCAGCGGCCGCGGTCGTCCTGATCGGCGTTCTCGAGCTGATGCAATTTTGGGCACCCGGCCGTCACGCGCGGCTGGTGGATTTTCTGGTCGATGCTGCCACCGCGTGCCTCGGCTTTGCACTCGCCGCCGCGGCAGACCGGCTACTCTCGCGCTTTCGCACCAGCTCCGCCATGACAAGCGAAGGCCCCGCGGAGTGATGCTCCGCAGGGCCCTGCTCAGCACAAAGAATTGCGTCGATCAGTCGATGATCTTGATCACGCGGCGTGTGCGCGGCTCCACGATCACACGGCGATCGTTCACGACCGCATAGCGATATTCGGTGTAGTTCGGCACGGGCCGCAGCACCACGGTCGGAGGCAGCGGCTCGCCCACCACGACGCGCTCCTGGACCACGACGGAGTCGCTGCGAGGAATTCCGCCGAGGACCGCATTCGGAATTTCGAGACCGGCGCCGACGGCTGCACCCACGGTGCCGCCAACCATTGCACCGATCGGGCCGCCGATGTCGCCACCGGCACGCGCGCCGTCCCTGGCGCCCTGTTCGGTCGTCGACTGAGCAAAGGCTGCGCTCGACGCCAGCAGCGACGCTGCAGCCAACGTAATCGCAAGACGGGTTTTCATGTCCTGATGTCTCCAGTGATTGTCCTGCGCCTTCAACCCGCGGAGCCGGAGCATTGTTCCGGTTCCCCTGCGACGAAAGATGCATCACTGGACAGTGTTACCGCGTAACAGTTCAGGCCCTGGCGATCTCATGCCCCGCCATCAGTTCCAACGCCCGCACCATGGCGGAGTGATCCCAGGCCTTGCCGCCATGTGCGGTGCAGGACGAGAACAATTGCTGCGCCACGGCCGTGCTGGGCAGCGACAGGCCAAGTGCACGCGCGCCTTCGAGCGCGAGGTTGAGATCCTTCTGGTGCAGCTCGATGCGGAAGCCAGGATCGAAATTGCGCTTCACCATGCGCTCGCCATGCACCTCCAGAATGCGCGAGGAGGCGAAGCCGCCCATCAGCGCCTTGCGCACCAGCGCGGGATTCGCACCCGCCTTGGATGCGAACAACAGGGCCTCGCTCACGGCTTCGATGGTGAGTGCGACGATGATCTGATTGGCAACCTTTGTCGTCTGCCCGTCGCCGTTGCCGCCGACATGGGTGACGTTCTTGCCCATCTTGTCGAAGATCGGCTTCATGGTGCCAAAAGCCCGCTCCGGCCCGCCGACCATGATGGTGAGGCTCGCCGCCTTTGCGCCGACCTCCCCGCCCGAGACCGGCGCATCGAGATAATCAGCGCCGAGCGCCTCGATCTTCTTCGCAAACTCCTTCGTCGCCAGCGGCGAGATCGAGCTCATGTCGACGACGATCTTGCCCTTGGAGATGCCGCTGGCGACACCCTCCTTGCCGAACAGCACGGCCTCCACATGCGGCGTATCCGGCACCATGATGATGACCGCGTCCGCCTGCTCCGCGACCTCCCTGGCCGATGTGCAGGCGATGCCGCCCGCGGACATCAGCTCCGGCGCGATCGGAGCAACGTCATGCAGGAGAACGCGATGACCCGCGGCCAGGAGATGGCCGGCCATCGGCCGTCCCATGGTGCCGAGTCCGATGAAGCCGATGTTGGTCATTGTCGTCGTTTCCTCTGCAAGACATGTTGGTAAGTCTATCCACGTGCTCGGTGCACCTCTCCCGCTTGCGGGAGAGGTCGGCACGTCCGGGCGATGCGAAGCATCGTCCCGCGTGCCGGGTGAGGGTTCTCTCCACGTTGGGATTTGTTCCGCAAGGATCCCATCGCGGAGACACCCTCTCCCCAACCCTCTCCCGCAAGCGGGAGAGGGAGCGCACCGTCAGCGCGGCCGCATCTGGCCCTAGATCTCAGGTCTCAAACGTCTGCGCCGCGTGCCACGACAAGCCTTCCAGCGTCGTGGTGCGCGGCTTGTATTCGCAGCCGATCCAGCCGCGATAGCCGATCGCGTCGAGATGGCGGAACAGGAAGGGATAGTTGATCTCGCCGGTGCCGGGCTCATGGCGGCCGGGATTGTCGGCAAGCTGGATGTGGGCGATCTGAGGCAGATATTCCTGCATGGTGCGGGCGAGATCGCCCTCCATGATCTGCATGTGGTAGATGTCGTATTGGATGAAGAGGTTGTTCGACCTCACCTCGGAGATCAGCTGCACCGCCTGCTCGGTGCCGTTGAGGAAGAAACCGGGAATATCGAGCGTGTTGATGGGCTCGACTAATAGCTTGATGTTCTCTCGTGCCAGCGTCGAAGCTGCAAAACGCAGATTCCCGACCAGCGTCTCCCGAAGCTCGTGCGGATCGGCGTCGACAGGGGCGATGCCGACGAGGCAGTTGATCTGCTCGCAATCGAGCGCCCTGGCATAATCGATCGCGCGGAACACGCCGTCGCGGAATTCGGCGATGCGGTCGGGCATGATCGCAATGCCGCGCTCGCCCCCCGCCCAGTTGCCGGCGGGGAGATTGTGCAGCACCTGCGTCAGGCCATGCGCCTCGAGCTGCTCGCGCAGCTGCGCCTTGTCGAAATCATAGGGGAAGAGATATTCGACCCCGGCAAAGCCTGCCGCCTTCGCCGCCGCAAAGCGGTCGAGGAACGGCATCTCGTTGAAGAGCATGGTGAGGTTGGCGGCAAATTTCGGCATGGTGCCTCTTCCCCTATTCCGCCGGCTGCAGCACGCGCGTGGTCTCGACTTCGTCGAGCGGAAGGTCCAGCACCTCCTCGAACTCGACGATGTTGTCGATCTCCGTGCCCATCGCGATGTTGGTGACCCGTTCGAGGATGAACTCGACCACCACAGGCACGCGGTGCTTGGCCATCAATTCGCGGGCGGTCGCAAACGCTGCCTGCGTGTCCTTCGGGTCGGTGACGCGGATGGCCTTGCAGCCGAGG
Source organism: Bradyrhizobium sp. USDA 3397 (assembly GCF_054060965.1). Lineage (NCBI taxonomy): Bacteria > Pseudomonadati > Pseudomonadota > Alphaproteobacteria > Hyphomicrobiales > Nitrobacteraceae > Bradyrhizobium > Bradyrhizobium sp. USDA 3397. The sequence continues at coordinate 8,186,060 of NZ_JBSSDS010000001.1, read as the reverse complement.
CCTTCGGCGACCGCGACGTGGTCGACGCCGTAGACGCCGATCTCGGGCGCGTTGATGTTCTCGAAGGAGAGCTGGACGTGATAGTCCATGTCGAAACCGCGCTGAGCCTGGCGTATCAGGCCGAGATAGGAATTGTTCACGACGACGTGGATGTAGGGCAGGTTGAACTGCGCGCCGACCGCGAGCTCCTCGATCAGGAACTGGAAGTCGTAGTCGCCGGAGAGCGCGACGATCTCGCGCTCCGGGCACGCCGCGCGCACGCCGAGCGCGGCCGGCAGCGTCCAGCCGAGCGGCCCCGCCTGCCCGGCATTGATCCAGTTGCGGGGCTTGTAGACGCCGAGGAACTGCGCGCCGGCGATCTGCGACAGGCCGATCACCGTGACATAGGTGGTGTCGCGGCCGAACGCCTTGTTCATTTCCTCGTAGACGCGTTGCGGCTTGATCGGGACGTTGTCGAAATGGCTCTTGCGCAGCATCGTCTTCTTGCGGTCGCGGCAGGCCGCAGGCCACGCCTGGCGCTCGCGGAGCCTGCCTGACCGCCGCCACTCCCTGGCGACGGCGACGAACAGTTCGAGCGCGGCCTTTGCGTCCGAGACGATGCCGAGATCGGGGTTGAACACGCGCCCGATCTGCGTCGGCTCGATGTCCACGTGAACGAATTTGCGGCCCTTGGTATAGGTCTCGACCGAGCCGGTGTGGCGGTTGGCCCAACGATTGCCGATGCCGAGCACGAAGTCGGATTCCAGCAGCGTGGCATTACCATAGCGGTGGCTGGTCTGGAGGCCCACCATGCCGGCCATCAGCACGTGATCATCGGGAATCGCGCCCCATCCCATCAGCGTCGGCACGACGGGCACGTTGGCGATTTCGGCGAATTCGACCAGCAGGTCCGAGGCGTCGGCGTTGATGATGCCGCCGCCCGCGACGATCAGCGGCCGCTCGGCGGCGTTGAGCATCTCCAGCGCCTTCTCGACCTGCTTGCGCGTCGCGGCGGGCTTGTAGACCGGCAGCGGCTCGTAAGTCTCGTCATCGAACTCGATCTCGGCGAGCTGTACGTCGAGGGGCATGTCGATCAGCACTGGCCCCGGCCTGCCTGAGCGCATCACATGAAAGGCCTGGCTGAACACCCGCGGCACCAGCGCCGGCTCACGCACGGTCACCGCCCACTTTGTGACGGGCTTTGCGATCGACTCGATGTCGACGGCCTGAAAATCCTCCTTGTAGAGCCGCGCCCGCGGCGCCTGCCCGGTGATGCAGAGGATCGGGATGGAATCGGCGATCGCGGAGTAAAGACCGGTGATCATGTCGGTGCCAGCCGGCCCGGAGGTGCCGATACAGACCCCGATATTGCCGGCCTTGGCGCGCGTATAGCCCTCGGCCATGTGCGAAGCGCCCTCGACATGGCGCGCCAGGATGTGGCGGATCGAGCTGCGCTTCTTCAGCGCCGAGTAAAGCGGATTGATTGCAGCGCCGGGAACACCGAAGGCGGTCGAAATGCCTTCCTTCTCCAGGATACGCACGGCCGCATCGACAGCTCGCATCTTCGCCATATCGGACCTCGCTCTAATTGCATCAGCGAGCGAGATCATCAGCTGCGCGGAAGCCGATCTCAACGAGACCGATTTTATTTTCCACGATGCGGCAACCACGAGAAAATCGTGGACGTCTCAATCGGTTAGATCAACAGATGCGTGAAAGCGCCTCACTCGAACAGTGGCGCCAACTGCATCTGCGGCACCAGCACGAGGCCCTTATCGGTGATGCGAATTTCCGGAATGACCGATAGCGGAATCAAATTGAAGCCCATGTACGGGATGGTGCAGCCGGCCTCGGCCCATTCCTTCTTCAGCGCCTTGACCTCTTCGGCCACCACCGTGACGCGCTTGTCGGAGAGGAGGCCGGCGATTGGCAGCGGAACCAGCGCCCTCACCTCGCCGTCGACGACGACGCAAACGCCACCCTGCCGCTCCTTGATGGCGGCGATGGCGACCTGCATGTCGCCCTCGTTGGTGCCGGCGACGATGAGATTATGGCTGTCGTGCCCGACGCTGGACGCGACCGCGCCGCGCTTCAGGCCGAAATCCTTCAAGAGGCCATGGGCGACGTTGCCCGCGGATTTGCCATGACGCTCGACCACCGCGACGAAGCAGAGGCCATAGCGCGCGAACAGCGAGGGCCAGTCCTTGGCCGGTTCGATCGCGACCTTGTCGTGGATCAGCGTGATGCCAGGCAGCGCGGTCTTGATCGCGTTCACGGTGCAGGCCTTGGCCGGCAATTCGGGCGTGAGCTTCATCGTCTTCGGCAGCTTGACGGTCGCATAGGCTACCGTGGGATATTGATAGCGCTGCGACAGCGCCTGATCGAGACGCGGCGTGATCTTGCCGTGCTCGACCACGAGCTCGCCGCCGTACCAGGTGCATTGCGGCTTGAGCTGATCGTCCATCAGCACGAGATCGGCGCGGCGGCCGCCGCCGAGCCCGCCGATATCGCCTTCCATTCCGAAGCGCGTCGCGCCATGCAGCGAGCCCATCGACCAGGCCTGCTCCGGCGACATCCCCGCCTTCACGGCTTCCCGCACCACCCAGTCGAGACCGAACAGCAGGAGATCGTCGGCGTCACGATCGTCCGTGCACACGGCGGTGCGCTTGTGCGAGGCCCCGAGCTCGGTGATCGTTCGGATTGCTTGCGGCAGCGAATGCCAGGGCGTGGTCGGCGGCCCGCCGCGCAAAAACACCCAGACGCCGGCATCGAGCAGATCATCGGCGATGTCGCGGTCGATCGCCTCATGGGTGTCGGTGACGCCGGATGCCGCATAGGCCGCGACGAATTCGCGGCCATAGACATGCCCGGACACGGGACGCCCCCGCTTCAAGGCTGCGGCGAGGATGGCATGGCTGCGCTCGTCGCCCATCGTGACAGGCACGAAATCCATCTTCTCGCCAAGCGCCACCGCTTCGGGCCAGCGGTCGAACAGGCCGGCTATCTTGTCCGGCGTGAGGTCGCCGCCTGCCGTCTCCAGTTCCGCCGAAGTCGCGGGGACGGTGCTCGGCACGGTCAAGAAGATAGAAAGCGGCGCCTCGCGCGCGTCCTCCAGCATCGCCTCGACACCGGCGACATCCATGACGTTGCCGATCTCGTGGCTGTCGCAGAAGATCGTCGTGGTGCCGTTGAGGAGCGCGGCCTCTGCATAGGCGCAGGCCGTCACCATCGAGGATTCGATGTGAATGTGCGGATCGACGAGGCCCGGCGCGATGATGCCGCCGGCCGCGTCATAAAGCGGAATATCGCTCCAGGCCTTCTTCGCTGTACCGGCCGGCTTCACCGCCGCGATGCGGCCGCCGGTGATCCAGACCTCGCGCCCCGGATGGATACGCTCGGAATAGGTCGAGAGCACGCGCGCCCCCGTGACGACGAGATCCGGCGCGACACGAACTGAAGCGACGTCGGCGAGGCGCCGCGTCATGCTGTGCAGCGGCGCGACGGTGAAGCGGGTGAGCTTGGTCATGGGAACCTCGCATGGCGTTACGGGCAAGCCATGGTTACGCCCCGCGCCACACCGGGCAAGCTCAAATATGGCGGCGCGTCCTGCTTACGTCTTAGGCGCAGCAGCGCTGGCTGGCCTTGCACGTCGACGCGGGTTCCGCGCTCTCGGCGCCGCCGCAGTGGCGGGTTTAACCCGAATCCGCATCGACCGGCCCTTCGGCTCGTCGATCTCGAACGAATTGGTTTTGCGCACCAGGTCGCTCAGCTTGCGGAAACCATACGTTCTCGGATCGAAATCGGAGGCGAGATTGGCGAGTTGCCGGCCGACCTCTCCGAGCGTCACCCAGCCGTCCTCGCTCTCCATCTGGGTGATGACCTTCTTGATCACGGGCACGGCGGCATCAGGCGGTTGAAGCGACGTCGGCCTTACGACGGCATCCTGATTGTTCACCGGCGCGGCAAGCAGATTCTCCGTATAGACGAATCTTCGGCAGGCCTGCCGGAAACTCTCCGGCGTCTTCTGCTCGCCGAAACCAAACACATCGATGCCCTGCTCTCGGATGCGTGCGGCAAGGCGCGTAAAGTCGCTGTCGGACGACACCAGGCAAAAGCCATCGAAGCGTCCGCTGTGAAGCAGGTCCATCGCATCGATGACAAGGGTGATGTCGGATGCATTCTTGCCGGTCGTGTAGGCGAACTGCTGCTGCGGAATGATGGCGTGTTTCGACAGAATGTCGGCCCAGCCCCTGGAACGGGCATTGGAGAAGTCGCCATAAATGCGGCGAACGCTGGCCTCGCCGATCTTGGCAATCTCCTCGAATAGCCCATCCGCGATTTTGGCGGAGGCATTGTCGGCATCGATCAGGACGGCCAGACGAGGCGAGCGAACTTCCGATGGCATGACAATTCCCCAGGGCAGACGCAGCATTAGAACATGTGTGCGTCAGAACGGCTAATCCTCGTTCGCCTTGAACCGGCCGAGCCCCCTCAAGACGAACGGCGCCACCAGTGCGATCAGCGCGACGCCGAGCAGCGTCGCCGAGATCGGGCTCTGCAGCAGCGTCATGGGATCGCCGAGGCTGATCGCAAGCGCGCGGCGGAGCTGGCTTTCGGCGATAGGACCGAGGATGAGGCCGACGACGACGGGCGCGATCGGGAAATCGAACCGACGCATCAGGAAGCCGAGCACGCCGAAACCGGCCAGCATCGACAATTCCACGACCGACGGCTTTGCCGCGATGGTGCCCATGGTCGCGAACACGAGGATGCCGGCATAGAGCCAGGGCTGCGGGATCGCGAGCAGCCGTACCCACAGGCCGACCAGCGGCAGGTTGAGCACCAGCAGCATCATGTTGGCGATGAACAGGCTGGCGATCAGGCCCCACACGAGGTCGGGCCGCTCGGCGAACAGCAGCGGGCCCGGATTGAGACCATATTGCTGGAAGCCCGCCAGCATCATCGCAGCCGTCGCCGAGGTCGGCAGGCCCAGCGTCAAGAGCGGCACCAGCGTGCCGGCGGCAGAGGCGTTGTTGGCAGCTTCGGGGCCGGCGACCCCTTCGATCGCGCCCTTGCCGAATTCTTCGGGATGCTTCGTCAGCCGCTTCTCAGTCGAATAAGACAGGAAGGTCGGGATCTCCGCGCCGCCGGCCGGCAGCGCACCGATCGGGAAGCCGAACATGGTCCCGCGCAGCCATGGCTTCCAAGACCGCTTCCAGTCCTCCTTGGTCATCCACAGCGAGCCGCGCACCGGCTCCAGCTTCTCCTCGGTGTGGTGGCGGCGCGATGCGACGTAGAGTGCCTCGCCCACCGCGAACAGGCCGACCGCGAGCGTTGTGACTTCAACGCCGTCGAGCAATTCAGGAACGCCGAACGCAAGCCGCGCCTGACCGGTCAACTTGTCGATGCCGACGAGACCGAGTGTCAGACCGATGAACAGGCTGGTCAGGCCGCGGACCGGGGAATCGCCGAAGGTCGCCGACACCGTGACGAAGGCGACGCACATCAGCGCAAAGTAATCCTCGGGGCCGAAGCGCACGGCGACATCGACCAGCCATGGCGCAAGGAAAGCCAAGCCAATGGTGGCGATGGTGCCGGCGACGAAGGAACCGATTGCGGAGGTCGCGAGCGCCGGCCCGCCGCGGCCGGCCTTGGCCATTTTGTTGCCTTCGAGCGCAGTCGCCATCGAGGCGCTCTCGCCGGGCGTGTTGATGAGGATCGCTGTGGTCGATCCGCCGTACATGCCGCCATAATAGATGCCGGCGAACATGATCAGCGAGCCGCCGGGGTCGAGCTTGTAGGTCACCGGCAGCAGCAGCGCGACCGTCAATGCCGGGCCGATGCCGGGCAGAACGCCCACGGCCGTGCCGAGGAACACGCCGATCAGCGCGTAAAGCAGGTTCATCGGCTGGACGGCGACCGCCATGCCGTGAGCCAGCGCGGCAAAGGTATCCATCACAGCAGTCGCTCCAGCGGGCCGGCAGGCAGGCTCAGCGTCAACAACCGGTCGAACGCGAGATAGATGAGGGTCGACATCACGAGGGCGATGATGGCGTCGATGAGGATGGCACGGCGTCCGAAGGCCGCCGAGGTCGTCACGAACAGGGCCGAGGTCGCCAGGATGAAGCCGCCGCCAAAGCCGATGATGGCGATCAGCAGCGCCAGACCGACGAGAATCAGAACCACAGGAACGGGATCGGCGCTCTCGCGTGCCGGCAAATTGCCGCGCAGCGCGTCGATGAAATTGCCGATCGCAAGCAGCGCAAGGCCGCAGGCGACCACGACCGGCATCGCCTCCGGTCCCATCCCGTACATCGCGGCGGATTGCAGGCCGCGCGCGTCCCAGACCAGCACGGCGGCGAGCACCGCAAGCGATGCCGCGATGACGAGGCCGGCGCGGTCGACACGCCGCGGCGGCTGGACGGGATCGCCCGAGGTCATGACTTGACCAAGCCGACCGATTTCAGCACGTCGGTGACCCGGGCCGTTTCTTTCTTCAGGAAGTCGGCAAAAGCGTCGCCGCCGAGATAGGCGTCCTCCCAGCCTTTTTGCTTGAGGATCTCCTTCCAGGCGTCAGACTTCGCCATCTTCTCGACCGCATCGTTCAAGGTCTTGCGCTGCTCCGGTGTGATGCCGGGAGGCGCGACCACCGAACGCCAATTGGCGATCACGAGGTCGATGCCCTGCTCCTTGAAGGTGGGGATGTCGCTTCCTGCGATGCGCTTCTCCGAGGTCACGCCGATCGCGCGCAGCTTGCCGGACTTGATCTGCCCTTCATATTCGCTCAGCCCCGAAATGCCCGCGGTGACCTTGCCACCGAGGATCGCCGCCAGCGACTCGCCGCCGCCGGAGAACGGGATGTAATTGATCTTCTTGGCGTCAGCACCGACGGCGCCGGCGAACAAGGCGGCCATGACATGGTCGACGCCGCCGGCCGAGCCGCCGGCGAAGGTGACCTTGGCGATATCGGCCTTCACCGCGGCAGCCAGATCCTGCGCATTCTTGAGTGGCGAATTCGCGGGAACCACGATCACCTGGATTTCCTCGGTGAGGCGCGCGATCGGGGTCACCTGCTCCAGCGTCACCGGCGACTTGTTCATGGCGAGCGCGCCGACCATGACGAAGCCGTTGACCATCATCTGGTTGCCGTCGCCCTTGGCGCCGTTGACGAATTGAGCGATGCCGACGCTGCCGCCGGCACCGGGAACGTTGGTGACCTGCACGCTGCGGGCGACTCCCGCAGCCACCAGCGCCTGCTGCATCGAGCGCGCGGTCTGGTCCCAGCCTCCGCCCGGAGCCGCGGGCGCCATCAGCTTGAGCTCGAGCTGCTGGGCAAAACCCGGATTGGCTGCCGCCAGCGTCAACGCGACGGCTGCGCCGACAAGGCGCGCGGGAAATCGGAACATGAGGGCATCTCCAGGCTCATGCGGACGTTTGCCGCATTGTGTCGTTTGGTCGCATATCAACCAAAACGGCCGATGCTGTCCAGTGAGATCCCCAAGAGTCCTTTTAGCGGGGCGCTGGGATCACCCCGCCAAGCGCGGCCGTCAATTCGGCCGCAACTTCCCGGACGATCTGCCCGATCTCCGGCAACCGTTCGTCGGTAACGCGGCTGGTCATGCCGGATACGGAGATCGCGGCAAGCGGTTCAGCCAGTGCGTTGTATACCACCGCGGCGACGCAGCGTAGCCCGATCTGCGCCTCCTCATCGTCAACAGCAAAGCCCTGTTTGCGGATTTTCTCGAGCTCCCTGAACAGGTCGCTCGGGCGCACGATCGACTTCTCGGTCAGGCGGGGCATGCCGTGATGGCGGATGACGGCGCCGACGTCCTCGTTTGAGTAGGTTGCGAGCACCGCTTTGCCGACGCCGGAGGTCACCATGGGGACGCGGCCACCGACCTTGGTCAGCGAGCGCATGATCTCGCGGCTCTCCATGCGGGTGAGCACGATGATGAATTCATCGTCGACCACGGCGAGATTGGCCGTCTCGCGGGTGAGATCGCGCAGCTTACGCAAATATGGAATTGCCTGTGCGGAGAAATTGCGTCGCCGCGCAAAGCTGGCGCCAACCGTGAAGCTGCGCACGCCGACGTGCCATTTGGATTCGCCACGGTCGAACTGCACGAAACGGCGGCTTTCGAGCGTTGCGAGCAGCCGGTGCACGGTGGACGCCGACAGGCCGGTGCGGATCGCGAGATCGCTCAGACGATAGCCTTCGTCGTCCTCGGCCAACGTCTCGATGATCGACAGCGCGCGGTCGACCGATTGCACGCCACCGTCGCGGCTCTCGTGATCGGCCTCCGAGGCCGATTTGGGCTCGAGCGATTTGCGCCGGATCACGTTCTTGCTCATCGCGACCTGACCGTTCTCCCTCGCCCCGCTTGCGGGGAGAGGGTCGGGGTGAGGGGAGTCTCCGCAAAGACGGTGAGAGACGGATTCGTGGAGAGTCCCCTCACCCGAATTGCTTCGCAATTCGGCCTCTCCCCGCAAGCGGGGAGAGGTGAACGCAAGCTCAGAGCAGCCCTGCCCCGCGCGCCCACTTGTACTTGGCGCCAAGCACCTCGACCGGCAGCTCGGTCGAATAGGCGTAAGCCGGGATGCCGTTCTGATAGAGATATTCGGCGGCCTCCTCAACCTCGACGTCGCCAGCGAGCGAGGCGACCATCGGCTTCACGAAGCCCTTGGCCTCCATCTCCTTCTTCACCTCGACCATGTTGCGGGCGAACACCATCGGCGGCGTGACGATGGTGTGCCAATAGCCGAGGATCAGCGCGTGGATGCGCTCATCCGACAGGCCGAGCTTCACGGTGTTGACGTAGGTGATCGGCGGCTCGCCGCCGGTGATATCCACGGGATTGCCGGCCGCTCCAAACGGCGGGATGAACTTGCGGAAGGCCGCATCGAGATCCGGCGGCATCGACATCAGCGACAGGCCGTTATCGACGCAGGAGTCCGACAGCAGCACGCCCGAGCCGCCGGCACCGGTGATGATGAGAACGTTCTCGCCCTTCGGCGTCGGCAGCACCGGTACGCCGCGGGCGAATTCGAGCAACTGGCGAAGTGAGCGGGCACGGATCACGCCGGACTGCTTGAACACGTCCTCATAGATGCGATCGTTGCCGGCGAGCGCGCCGGTGTGGGACGACGCCGCCTTCGCGCCGGCCGAGGTCCGGCCGGCCTTGAGCACCACCACCGGCTTCTTCTTGGACACGCGCTTTGCGGCTTCCGCGAAGGCGCGGCCGTCCTTGAGGTCTTCGCAGTGCTGGGCGATCAGATTGGTGTTCGGGTCCTGCTCGAAGAAGGCGAGCAGATCGTCCTCGTCGATATCGGACTTGTTGCCGAGGCCGACGATCGCCGAGACGCCCATCTTGGCCGAGCGCGAGAAGCCGATGATGGCCATGCCGATGCCGCCCGATTGCGACGACAGCGCCGCATGGCCCTTGACGTCATAGGCGGTGCAGAAGGTCGCGCAGAGGTTGGCGGGCGTATAATAGAAGCCGTAGATGTTCGGCCCCATCAGACGGATGTCGTACTTCTTGCCGACCTCGACGATCTCGGCCTGCAGCTCCGGCGCGCCAGCTTCAGCGAAGCCCGACGGAATCAGCACCGCGCCCGGGATCTTCTTCTCGCCGCATTCGGTCAGCGCGGCCGCGACGAATTTTGCGGGGATTGCGAACACGGCGACGTCGATCACACCCGGCACGTCCTTGACGCTCTTGTAGGCCTTGTAGCCGAGGATCTCGGCGGCCTTGGGATGGATCGGATAGATCTCGCCCTTGTAGCCGCCGTTGATGAGGTTCTTCATCACGGAATTGCCGATCTTGCCGTCCTCCGCGGAGGCGCCGACCACGGCGACCGCCTTCGGCTGCATGATGCGGTTCATCGCCGCGACGATCTCATCGGTCGGACGCGGCTTCGGCTTGGGCTTGTAGGCGAAGTCGACCACGATGCGGACGTCTGCGGCCGTGGCATCCTTCGGCGTCGCGAACACCGGGTTGAGGTCGAGCTCGACGATCTCAGGGAAATCGGTGACGAGCTGCGAGACCTTGACGATGACGTCGGCGAGCGCGTTGCGGTTCACCGGCTCGCCGCCGCGCACGCCTTTCAGGATCTCGTGCGCCTGGATGCCGTCGAGCATCGAGAGCGCGTCTTCCTTGGTCGCCGGCGCGAGGCGGAAGGTGATGTCCTTGAGCACCTCGACGAGCACGCCGCCGAGGCCGAAGGCGACCAGCTTGCCGAACGAGCCGTCGGTGATCGAGCCGACGATGACCTCGGTTCCGCCGGCCAGCATCTGCTGCACCTGCACACCTTCGATCTTGGCATCGGACTTATATTTCTTTGCGTTGCCGAGGATGGTCTCGTAGGCCTTCTCGGCCTCCTCGGCCGTCTTGAGGCCGACGATGACGCCGCCGGCTTCGGTTTTGTGGAGAATGTCCGGCGAGACGATCTTCATCACGACGGGGAAGCCCATGGACGAAGCCATCTTGCCGGCCTCGCCCGCCGACTTGGCCACGCCCTCCTTCGGCACCGGAATGCCGTAGGCGTCGCAGACCAGCTTGCCTTCCGGGGCCGTCAGGCTGGTGCGATTGTCCGCCTTGACCTGGTCAAGCACCTTGCGGACGGCATCTTTGGAATTGGACATGTGGCTTCTCCCTTGACCTCAGTTCGTTCTTTTCAAAGCGCGCGCGTGTTTGCGGCTGCCCATGATGCTTGCCATTCGCCGCGCTCTGTTCCATGCGGCGGTACGGAGTGGCATAAGCCTCAAGACTACTCCGCCGGCATGGATCAAAAATGGCTGGCGATGGCATTTGGTATGCCAGAAGCCAACTTGTCAAGCTGGTGCATGGCTTAGAAGGCCGCAAAAAATAGGCAGCTTGACATTCTGGCATGTGGTATGCCAAAAACTTTCCCGTTAATATTCCTGTAAAAGACGACTCCCCACTGGAGGAGATTCGTCGTGTCACTACGGAAACCAACCAAGGCGTTGCCGAACATGGCCGAGGCAGACATCGCAATCGTTCGTATTGCCCCGGAGAGCAGCTTCAAGAACAAGGCGTATGACGCCTTGAAGGAAGCCATCCTCAAGATGGACATCTACTCGACGCCCGAGCCGGTGATGCTCGACGAGCGCGCGCTGTCCGAACGGCTCGGCGTCAGCCGCACGCCGATCCGCGAAGCGATCGCGATGCTGGAGCAGGACGGTTTCGTGAAGACCGTTCCCCGCCGCGGCATCATGGTGGTGCGCAGGACCAAGAGCGAGATCGTCGACATGATCCGCGCCTGGGCGGCGCTGGAGAGCATGGCCGCCCGCCTCATCACCACCACCGCGCGCAAGAAGGACATCACGGCGCTGCGCGACTATTTCAAGGATTTCGGCAAGGACCGCCTGCCCGAGGATCACGTCGAGGAATATTCGCGCGCCAACATCGCCTTCCACCAGGCGCTGATCTCGCTGTCGGAATCCCCCGTGCTGGTCGATCTCACCAACGACCTCCTCTTGCACGTGCGTGGCTATCGCCAGCTGACCATCGGACGCAAGGACCGCACCGCCACGTCACTGCCCGAGCATCTCGGCATCATCGAAGCGCTGGAAGCGCGCGACACCGAGCTTGCCGAGAAGCGCGCCCGCGATCACACCCTCGGCCTTGCCGCTTACGTCGAAGCGCACGGCCAAGAACTGTTTACGTAACTGTTCACTTAAGCAACGTTCACCAGAAGGGCGAACAATTCGCCCCAACGACCTTGAGACCAGGGAGACAAGGCCCATGCTGAATACCGCGACCAAGTCCGAAGCACCGGGCACCGAGCAGGAACTGACGGATGGCTTCCATCTCGTCATCGACGCGCTCAAGCTGAACGGCATCAACACCATCTATAATGTGCCGGGCATCCCGATCACGGATTTGGGCCGCATGGCGCAGGCCGCGGGTATCCGCGTGATCTCCTTCCGCCACGAGCAGAACGCCGGCTACGCCGCCGGCATCGCTGGCTATCTCACCAAGAAGCCCGGCATCTGTCTCACGGTGTCGGCGCCCGGCTTCCTCAATGGTCTCACCGCCCTCGCCCATGCCACCACCAATTGCTACCCGATGATCCTCGTCTCCGGCTCTTCCGAGCGCGAGATCGTCGACCTCCAGCAGGGCGACTACGAGGAGATGGACCAGCTCGCGATCGCAAAGCCGCTGTGCAAGGCGGCCTATCGCGTGCTGCACGCCCAGGACATCGGCATCGGCTTCGCCCGCGCCATCCGCGCTGCGGTCTCAGGCCGTCCGGGCGGCGTCTATCTCGACCTGCCGGCCAAGCTGTTCGGCCAAGTCATGAACGCCGAGGCCGGCCAGAAGTCGCTGGTCAAGGTGATCGATGCTGCGCCCGCGCAGATCCCCTCGCCCGCATCCGTGAAGCGCGCGCTCGACGTGCTCAAGAGCGCCAAGCGCCCCCTCATCATCCTCGGCAAGGGCGCGGCCTACGCGCAGGCCGATGAGGAGATCAAGAGCTTCGTCGAGAAGAGCGGCGTTCCGTTCCTGCCCATGAGCATGGCCAAGGGCCTGCTGCCCGACACCCATCCGCAGTGCGCCGGCGCCGCCCGCTCGACGGTGCTGAAGGAGTCCGACGTCGTCATGCTGATCGGCGCGCGGCTGAACTGGCTGCTGTCGCACGGCAAGGGCAAGAGCTGGGGCGAGGCGCCGAAGAAGTTCATCCAGGTCGACATCGAGCCGAAGGAGATGGATTCCAACGTCGAGATCGTCGCGCCCGTCGTCGGCGACATCGGCTCGGTGGTCTCCGCCTTCAACCAGGCGATGGGCTCAGGCTGGACCGCGCCGCCCGCCGAATGGACCAAGGCCGTTTCGACCAAGCGCGAAGAGAACGTCGCCAAGATGGCGCCGAAGCTCATGAACAACAAATCGCCGATGGACTATCACGGCGCGCTCGGCGTCCTGAAGAACGTCATCAAGGACTATCCCGAGGCGATCCTCGTCAACGAAGGCGCCAACACGCTCGACCTCGCCCGCGGCGTCATCGACATGTACCGCCCGCGCAAGCGTCTCGACGTCGGCACCTGGGGCGTGATGGGCATCGGCATGGGCCAGGCGATCGCGGCCGCGCTCGAGACCGGCCATCCCGTGCTCGCTGTTGAAGGCGACTCGGCGTTCGGCTTCTCCGGCATGGAGGTCGAGACCATCTGCCGCTACAACCTTCCGATCTGCGTCGTCATCTTCAACAATGACGGCATCTATCGCGGCACCGACGTCAACGGCGCCAACTCCGATCCGGCGACCACCGTGTTCGTCAAGGGCGCGCGCTACGACAAGATGATGGAAGCCTTTGGCGGCGTCGGCGTCAACGCGACCTCGCCCGATGAACTGAAGCGCGCCGTCAACGAGGCGATGGCGTCCGGCAAGCCGACGCTCATCAACGCGGTGATCGATCCGGCCGCGGGCTCGGAGAGCGGCCGCATCGGCAACCTCAATCCGCAGAGCGTTCTGCAGAAGAAGAAGTAAGTCCACCCCTCAAACCCATTACGCCCTGCCGGGTGCAGGGGCAGACAGAGTACGGAGCAAACACGATGACCAAAGCGCTCGAGGGCGTTCGCATTCTCGACTTCACCCACGTCCAGTCAGGACCGACCTGCACGCAGCTGCTGGCATGGTTCGGTGCCGACGTGATCAAGGTGGAACGCCCGGGCGTGGGTGACATCACCCGCGGCCAGCTGCAGGACATCCCAAACGTGGACAGCCTGTATTTCACCATGCTCAACCACAACAAGCGCTCGATCACGCTCGACACCAAGAACCCCAAGGGCAAGGAAGTCCTCACCGAGCTGATCAAGAAGTGCGACGTGCTGGTGGAGAATTTCGGCCCCGGCGTGCTCGACCGCATGGGCTTTCCCTGGGAGAAGATCCAGGCGATCAACCCGAAGATGATCGTCGCCTCGATCAAGGGTTTTGGCCCTGGACCGTACGAAGACTGCAAGGTCTATGAGAACGTCGCCCAGTGCACCGGCGGCGCCGCATCCACCACCGGCTTCCGCGACGGCGTGCCGCTCGTCACCGGCGCGCAGATCGGCGACAGCGGCACCGGCCTGCATCTCGCGCTCGGTATCGTCACCGCGCTCTACCAGCGCACCCACACCGGCAAGGGCCAGCGCGTCACCGCCGCGATGCAGGACGGCGTGCTCAACCTCTGCCGCGTCAAGCTGCGCGACCAGCAGCGCCTCGCCCACGGCCCGCTCAAGGAATACAGCCAGTTCGGCGAAGGCGTGCCGTTCGGCGACGCCGTGCCGCGTGCCGGCAACGATTCAGGCGGCGGCCAGCCCGGCCGCATCCTGAAGTGCAAGGGCTGGGAGACCGATCCCAACGCCTACATCTACTTCATCACCCAGGCCCCGGTCTGGGAGAAGATCTGCGACGTGATCGGCGAGCCCACCTGGAAGACCGATCCGAACTACGCCAAGCCGGCCGCCCGCCTGCCGCGCCTGAACGAGATCTTCGCCCGCATCGAGCAGTGGACGATGACGAAGACAAAATTCGAGGCGATGGAGATCCTCAACAAGGACGACATCCCCTGCGGCCCGATCCTGTCGATGAAGGAGATCGCCGAAGACCAGTCGCTGCGCGCGACCGGCACCGTGGTCGAGGTCGACCACCCCACCCGCGGCAAGTACGTCTCGGTCGGCAACCCGATCAAGCTGTCGGATAGCCCGAGCGACGTGCAGCGCTCCCCGCTGCTCGGCGAGCACACCGACGAGATCCTGCGCTCGGTGCTCGGCTTCAGCGATCACCAGGTCGCCGAGATCCACAAGTCCGGCGCGCTCGACCCGCCGCAGAAGCAGGCCGCGGAGTAAGCGGGCCACATTTCACGAGACCAAGGGGCTGTCCGAAGGGGCGGCCCCTTTTGCTTGTGAAGGCTGCAATCGCAGGCTCAAGATCAAAACTGGAAAACAACCCCATGCACAGTAGCCATCCCATTGGTCCGCAACGATATTTCTGATTCGACGAAAAAATTCTGACCCGTCGGGCAAAACAGGGGTATTATGCCATCGTGGATATCATGCCGGGAGCGCACATCGGGCGCTCGCTGCTGCACATCGGACGGATCTCCGGCCGCAAAGATCTGGAGTCCAAGGGCGCTTATCGGACGTCAGCGCGAGGAACGTCAGCAATGGGCCCACAACCGGACGGATTGGCGGCGCGATCCAACGTGCCCGCCCAGCCGGAGCCAGTCGGTGCTAGCGAAGACCGGGAGATCACCCTTCAGCCGCGCTTGCCGACGGTCGCAGACCCGGCGGTAACCTCGTCCTTGTGCGCGGCAAACGCAGCCAGCACCTCGGCTTTCTCGCGCTTAGGGACCTTGGCAAAGTCGAGGCTCCGCCCGAGTTCCGCCGCGACCTCATCGAACTCTGCCGGAGATATTCTGAGATTGCGGTGCGCTTCCTCAAGTCCGAGCGGCGTCGCGCCAGGCTTGGTGGCCGCGAACTTAAGGGGCCCGCCCGAAACGTCGCAGACCCACAGCGTCCGCATGAACTTGAGGCCCGGCAACCTTGTCAGGTTCTTGGTGTGCCATTCTCGTAGTTGCGGATTCTTGGACTTCTGGCCCACGACGGGATTCTTCACGACAGCGTCGCTGAAGTGATCCACGACGGCCGCAATAGCAAAAACGCCGCCCAGCCGCTCATACAGACTCTTCTCAGGCGAGGTTTGCTGGGCCTGCGCGTATGCCTTATTCGCTCCCTGCAATACAGTCGTCGGGGCGGCGGTCAGCGCCATTCCTGCGACCATGCTTCGTCGTGTGATGGAAGTCGGAATAAATCGTACCATGGTCACCTCCTCTGGTGAGGCAACAGGATAATCCGTGGGGAGCACGCCGCCGGTCAGAATTCGTCACTTTGTCCCGGCATTAATTGTTAGGTCGATGGATTAAGATGGAAACGTCGGGGTTACACGCTAAGAATGATCCACCGCAATGGCGTGTGTGGCCGCTCGGGACGTCCTGCGGTGGGTCATGAACTGACCGTCGAGAGTCCCGGCAGCTTGGTCTGCAAGGGCTGAATCCGGACATGGCTTGGCTTGTCCTCCAATCCGATTAATTCAGGGCGAATAGACCAAGCGCAGCGCGAACATCGCGCAAAGTGGTTTCTGTTATCTCACGCGCTCGCGCGGTGCCGCGCTTGACGACTTGCAGCACATAGCCAGGATCACGAGCCAGTGCGCAGCGACGGTCTCGGATTGGCGCGAGAAGAGCCTGCAGCACGTCCTCCAGACGTCTCTTGACAACGCTGTCGCCCAAACCGCCGCGGATATAGCGTGCCTTCAAATCCTCAACCGTGAGGTGATCTTCGTCGAACGCATCCAAGTACGTAAACACCACGTTGCCTTGGACGCAACCGGGATCGGACGCCTTTAGATGGTTTGGATCAGTGAACATACGCCGTACGGCCTCACGTATCTCATCAGCCGTTGCTGATAGCTGAACCGTATTTCCCTGCGACTTGCTCATCTTGGCTTTGCCGTCGATGCCAGGAAGACGTGCGACGCGAGGAATAAGGGCGTGAGCTTCTGGCAACACGTCAACACCAGCTTGGCGATTGATGCGGCGAACAACCTCATTCGTTAGCTCAACCAATGGCGCTTGATCTTGTCCAACCGGGACAATCGTCGCTTTGAAACCGGTGATGTCTGCGGCCTGGGCGACGGGATAGCAGAGAAAGCCTGCAGGAATATCTCTGCCGAAACCTCGCGCCTGAATTTCGTCCTTGATGGTTGGGTTGCGCTCAAGCCGCGCCACCGTGACAAAGTTCATGTACAGCAGGGTCAAATCGGCCAATGCCGGAAGATGTGATTGAAGACAGATCGTGCTCTGGTCCGGGTCGATGCCGACAGCGAGGTAGTCTGTCGCGATCTCAAGGACATTGTCACGCACCCGACTGGGATTGCGCGCGTTGTCGGTGAGTGCCTGGGTATCCGCCAGCAGCAGGTACTGCCGGTGCGTTGTCTGTAAGGCGACGCGGTTCTTCAACGAACCGACATAGTGCCCTAGGTGCAACGGTCCGGTTGTTCTGTCGCCGGTCAAGATAACAGGGAGGGTAGCTGACGAATCTTGCATCGCGGTTCTCCAAATTAGGAGCCGCCGGTCAATCGGACTTTTGATGAAAGTAACCTCGCAAGCCGATGAACGGCGGCGACGGTTGGGTAATGACAAAGCCGTGCCGCTCCTAAGTGGAGCGCCACCACAAGTTCGCGAAAGTGATCACGACGACAGTCATGAGTACGATATTGACGAAACTACCAAGGAAAGCAAGTCGTCCTGATGTCTCATGGGCCAGAAGTGGACCTTTAGGGTGGCCCGCTCGACAGCCGCTGGACTCCGCTAAGGGCTGCTATCGAGGTCTACAACAAGGAGCGCTTGCATTCGGCGCTCGGCTACCAATCGCCTCTTGAGTTCGAAACCGCGTTCGCGCAAAACAAGGCACGATAACGCATCATGGCAACGGCACTGTCACTATAAAATATCGTGTCTCACTTCAGGGGTGCAGTCCAACACTGTCACACCGTACTTCGAAGACCCTCAGCGATCTCCCACCGCCAATTGTTCGCGAAAATACTTCACCACCGCCGCGTTGAGCTCGCGATGAAACCCTGCCCGGTCGAACCCTGCGGGCACGTCGGTGCAGATGCGCGGGACGGCTGCGGTGAGATCGGCCGAGCACGGAGCGAGGAACGCATAGTGACCGGCCGGCACGACGCGAACATCAGGCTTGCCCGGCAAGCCTTCCGCGACGCGGGCGTTGCCAGAGCCGTCACCGACTCCCGGCCCGCCGAACTGCGAGCGCCAGAACTGGAAAGGCACTTCGACGAGGGCGAGGTTCTCCCGCGTCAGGGTGGCCGGTGCAGGATCAACGATGACGGCGGCGCGAATGCGCACATCCCGTATCGGCCTTGTCGAGCAGGGACACCTTGCCGCCGCTGTCGGTGATGAGGCAAAGTGTCCGCACGAAGATAAGCGCTATCGCATTGACTGGTGCCGGCCCGCGCGCACGCCTCGTCCTTCGAGACGGCGCTCACGCGCCTCCTCAGGATGAGGCTCATCGGCGTCAGTGCTCGTTGGCTATCTCGACCAGCTCAATGCGCCGACACCGTGGTCGACAAAGATGATGCCGCATCGTCTCGGCATGGTGCGCAGCCAGTGCCGGATCGCCGCGAGCTTTGGCGGCGGCATCGCAGGCTCGCGAGGCGCAAGGACGTCAGCGACGAGCCAATACGCGACTTTCACTCGCCGTCACTCCTCTCGAGGGAGCTGATGCATTCCCTTCAGGCTGACGTTCACTGCTCTCCGGCTCCGCGGCGCTCCCCCTCAATGGCTTCCCGTTTCGAATTTCGGAAGTGATCTATGCCATAGGCGATCATCACTCCGACAAAGATGCCTAGGTTGGTCCAGTGGCCGAACAGCTTCTCCTCAATCCAGCCGACACCCCAGACTGCGATGAGCCCTAAGATCACCTTCAATAGAGTAGTACTCGTTTTTTCCTTTGAGAGCACTTCTCGCTTCCCTTGCAGGGCTCAGTGCTAAGCCTATTGAGGCCGATGGACCAACTCCGAGCGAAATCGATCTTCTAGCTTCGCCCGGCAGCTGCGCCCATCAGCTTTCGCGCCCCTTAAGCAGCGCAGATCAATTTCAGATCAGCTTCGAACCTGATGCTGCGCTTGCCCGCAAGTGCCGTGCCCTCGAGGAAACCGCCCTTCGCATCGCACGTCCCCGAAAAACCAACTCCAATTTCGTGTCCGCCAAATACCGGGTCTTCCCCTCGCGCTGGCGTATGCTCTTGATTGACCATCTGCCCTCTCCATCGACCGCTGGAGGAGGAATATGACCCCAGATAGTAGAAGAAAGCATCGCCACCCAAGATGCGGCCGTTGTTCAATAGCATCACCCCAGTCAGGCCGCCGGGGACGCCGTCCAAGATTTTCAGATGGATGGAGTACAATCCGTTGGAAATGCCACCTTCACCAATCATCCCGGGCGCCGGAAGATCGCTTTCATCCAGGGGTGTCATGATGGATCGAAAGACGGCGCCGGGCACCTGCGGGGAACTGCCCTCGAAGTGAAACGCCTTACCAACGGCTCTTCCAACGACTGAAATTGACGAGACGTCGGAACCGAGCAAAGACTGATGATCAGCACCAAAATTGTGTCGTCGGCTGGTCACTTCGACACGGATTGAGTCCCCTTCGACATGGTAATTCCCAATATGAGCAAACCCGGAATTACCGCCCAGCAACTTGCCCCGGCGCACATACGTGACGCTCCGTCCAACCGCTTGATTGATCGAAAATTCGCTTTTGAAGAGGCCGTCGAAAGTGCTTGATAACTCGTTCATCCGGCACCACCGATTGACTCGGACTCCTCTTTTGCTCAGCGGCTAGACTCGGAAGACCGAGAGTACCGTTCGATTATTTCGACATCGGATTCGATGACGCTCTCGCGATAGCCGAACAAGTTGACGTCTGAGTTCAGGGCAGAGCAGACTTGCTCTGCCCTGCCCGTGGTTCGCTACTAGGCGCGCCTGCGTTACCACCACTAGCACCACCAAATCCATTCAGTCAAAACCGATAGTTGATGCCGCCCTTGGCCGTATGAAGCTGAACCTCGGTATCCGTGAACGACGCGCCGGGGAATGCAAGCGCATTGCCGTTCGACTTTCCGAGATTGATGTAGATGTACTCGGCCTTGAACGTCCAGCGCGGGTCGAAAGCCCATTCAAGGCCGCCACCGGCGGAGAAGCCCACCTGGACCTCCGACGAGGACGCGCTTCGCGTCAGGGCCGGGAAGAAGCCGTTGAAATTGGCAATGTTCGGCGTGGCGAGATTTGAGGTGAAGATGCTGTTCTTGACGTGGCCCCAGGCGAAGCCACCGGTACCGTAGATCAGCAGGTTGTTCGCCGCGTATCCGAGACGTCCGCGGATGGTGCCGAAGACATCGATTTCCTGCTTGAGATTGAATACGCCGGTGAAGGCGCCATTGTCGCCGCCGATCGTGCCGGTGACGCTGAACGGGCGGCTCGCCGTCTCCCTGATGGCTGCGCCGCTGACATCCGCTTCCAGACCGTACACGAACGTGCCGGACTGCCAGTTATAGCCGATTTGGCCGCCGCCGAATCCGCCCTTGGGGCTCACATCCAGAGAGAACGGCCCCGTGCCACCCGTGACGACATAGCCGGGGACCGTCCCGGTTGCGAGCGCGCCCGGATCGAAGGTCGCGGTCGGATCGCTCCAGCCATAACCACCATGCACGCCGGCGTAAAAACCGGTCCAGCTGAATGCGACCGGCGCGGGCGGCGCCTTGGTGTAGGCCCTGCCAAGATCGGCCGCGGAGGCGGCGTGGGAGAGACACACAGCCGAGATCAGGAGAGCACCGGAGACAATGGATTTCATGACTTCCCTCAAATTTGCGCCGAGAGGCGGCGCACCCATGGAACGATTCAGTAGCGGCTTTTCGCCGGCCTATTTCATAGAGATGATCGCAACCACCATCTGCATGCGCGTTTGCCACCGTGCACCTAGTCGCAATAGCAGAAGCCATAGACCGCACCGATCTTCGCAATGTGAATATCTGCACTGGTCTTTCGCGACGTGGTTTCAGCGTTCGACCTGAGAATGGTCGTGGCACCCTGGATCTGCGTGCTCGAGCTGGTCCGTGTCTCGTTGCGGTCGATGTCGAAATGCATGTAGCGATATTCGCCGCGCAGTGACCATCGTTGAGTGAGCTTGAATTCGCCGCCCGCGCCAGCTGTATAGCCCGCCACCCACTTGCCGTTCGGCCCGTTGACGCCGCCGGGGTCGGGAAAGGTGAAATGACCCAGCGCCAGGCCGCCGAGACCGTAGAGCATCAGCTTCGGGGTCACGAGATAGCCGGCCCGGCCGATCACCCCGACGTTCGAACGCAGCTGCTCACTGGCTTGCATCGTGCTCGGATTGACCCTTGTGGTCACGACACCGTTGAGAACTTGACGGGTGTTGCTCGTTTGCTCGCCGGTCATCTTGAAGGCAACATCCGAGAACAGCGTGCCTTCGATCTGACCGCCGGCCACGATATTGCCGGCCCGCCAATTGTAGCCTGCGAACAGATCGACCATCGAGCCCGTCGTGTCACCGACGGCACTGCCACGGCTCGTCGTGTTGCTGACAAAATCCGTCGTCAGCACCGCGCCGTTGAAGTTCTGCTGGGCAGAGTCAGCAGTCGAAGCGAGGATTTGCCGCGCGCGGCCTGCGCCGGCGGCAAAATAGGCGCCGAGATAAGGGCCAGCCCAGTGATCGCTGGGGGCGCCGGGCAGCGCCGCCATGGCCGAGCGAGGTCCTCCTTCACCGAACCGGTAGACCATACCGATCCTTCCGGTGTGGAAGTCGGCATTGATCTGACGGTTGGTGCTGTCGACGGACGAAGAGGCGCTGGAGGATCCCGTCGATTGCGAGCTCGATGAGAAGCTGCTGGTCTCGTTACGGCTGAAGCCGTAATGCGTATAGCGATATTCGCCGCGCAGCGACCAGTTGCCTGCGAGCTTCACCTCACCGCCGGCGCCTAACGTATAGCCGGCCACCCACTTGCCGTTGGCGTCGCTGCGGCTGAAGTCGCCATCAGGGTAGGTGAAATGGCCCAGCGCCAGGCCACCGAGGCCGTAGAGCAGCACGTCCGGCGTCACCAGATAACCGGCCCGGCCGATCAGGCCGACGTTCGAACGCAACTGCTGCTGGATTTGGTTGCCGGCGGTTTGCAAACCTGTGGTTGTCGTGGTGACGACGCCATTCGTGGTATCGACGGAGGAGAATGAGTGAGGGCCGATGGTCTTGAACGTAACGTCGGAAAAGACCGAGCCTTCGATCTGACCTCCGGCCACGACATTGCCGGCGCGCCAATTGTAGCCCGCGAAAAGATCGACCATCGAGCCGGTCACGTCGCCGACGGGACGGCCGGCCGTCGATTGGGTGCCGGTGGACGTCGTGGTCCCGACGAAGGTGGAAGTGCTCGTGCTGCTGCTGGTGCCCGCGATGGTTTCCGCGGCACGTCCGGCACCGGCACCGAAATAGGCTCCGATATAGGGTCCCGCCCAGCCGTCGCTCCAGGCCGGGCCCGGCAGTGCCGCCACCGCCGACCGCGCTCCTGACGCGCCGAATTGGTAAACCAGTCCAACCTTGCCGACGTGGAAATCGGCATCGATATGCCGCCGGTTGACAGTGCTGTTGGTGGACGTGGTGGTGCCGCCACCCGATACGGACGTCTGCGAGTTGCCCCACGGTTCGTTGCGGTCATATCCGAAATGCATGTAGCGGTATTCGCCGCGCAGC
The DNA here is from genome assembly GCF_054060965.1 of Bradyrhizobium sp. USDA 3397. Taxonomy (NCBI): domain Bacteria; kingdom Pseudomonadati; phylum Pseudomonadota; class Alphaproteobacteria; order Hyphomicrobiales; family Nitrobacteraceae; genus Bradyrhizobium; species Bradyrhizobium sp. USDA 3397. The sequence goes on along the minus strand of NZ_JBSSDS010000001.1, from coordinate 8,163,747 downwards.
GACCAGCTGTCCGTCAGCTTGACCTCGCCGCCGGCGCCCGCGACATAACCGGCCACCCATTTGCCGTTCTTGCCGCCGACCTGCGCTTCCGAATCGGGAAAACTGTCGGGATAGGTCAGGTGCCCCAGCGCCAGGCCGCCGAGGCCATACAGCAGCACATTCGGTGTCACCAGATAACCGGCCCGGCCGATCACGCCGACGTTCGAGCGCAATTGCTGCCGGTCCTCGATGCTGTTCGTCCCCGATCTTGTCGAGGTGACGACGCCGTTGTCGCTCGAAACCGAGCTGTATGCCTCGTTACCGACCGTCTTCGTGGTGACGTCGCTGAACAGGGTGCCTTCGATCTGCCCGCCGACCACGACATTGCCGGTTCGCCAATTGTAGCCCGCGAACAGATCGACCATCGAACCAGTCATGTCGCCGGCGAGATTGCCGAATCCTGATTGCGTGAACGCAGACGTCCCCCCGAGAGTGCTGACACTGCCTTCGTCGTCGATTCTCGTGGAGGTCTGCCTTGCGCGCCCGGCGCCGGCGCCGAAGTAAGCACCGATATAGGGGCCGGCCCAGCTGTCACCCCAGGCGCTTGCGAATGAAGACCCGCGTGCTGCCGGCGGTATCGCCGCCATTGCGGACAGCGGTCCGGGATCACCGAATTGGTAGACCAGACCGATCTTGGCCAGGTGGAAATCGGCATCTGTACGTGACGAAGAGGCTTCGCTGCTGGTCGACACAAAAGTGGTTGCGCCCGTCGCCGAGCTGGATGTTGCGCTGCTGGCTGCGCTCCGGTTGAAGCCAAAGTTCAGATACCGATACTCGCCGCGCAGCGACCAATTGCCGGTCAGCTTCAACTCGCCGCCGGCGCCGACCGTGTAGCCGGCCACCCATTTGTTGTTGTCACCGCCGAAAGGATCGGCGCCGTCGGCAAAGGTAAAGTGACCGAGCTCGAGGCCGCCGAGGCCATACAGCAGCAGATCCGGACGAGCGAGAAAACCGACCCGGCCGATCAGCCCGACCCGCGAGCGCAGCTGCTGGTTGCTCTGCACGATTGCCGTGCCGGCAGTCGTCGAGGTCACCGCCCCGAGCAGCACGTTGGTGCTGACGCTGTTGAGCGTCTGGTTGCCGAACGGCTTCATCGCGACATCGGAAAAGACCGTGCCTTCGACCTGCCCGCCCGCCACGATATTCCCGGCCTGCCAATTATATCCCGCGAACAGGTCGACCATCGAACCGGTCACGTCGCCCGAAAGATTGCTCGCAGTCGTTCCGACCAAGGTCGAGCTCGACGTCACCACGCCGGCGTTGGTCGAGACAGAACTGCTACCGAAACTGCCGGTCGAGGATTCCGTCACACGTCCGGCACCCGCGCCGAAATAAGCGCCGATATACGGCCCTGCCCAGCTATCGATCCAAGCCGGTCGGGGCGGCGCCTTGATCGGCAGGTCGGCGGCCAGAGCTCCTGCAGAAACCATGATCGAGGCGCCAGCCAATGAAGCGCCCGTCAGTGTCAGCTTTTTCACTCCAGCCCCCAATTCCAATTCCAAGGAAGCTGCTCCAAACTACAGGAGCGCCTCCGGTCGCAAGGCGTAGTGCACCACGCCTTTGCCGCCTTCGTTTCACGGCTAAGTTACTGACACGAAATAGCATAGGCTTCTTGTCCTGGCCTGCACCCGAGTTGGACGATCCCGCATCGTCTCGTCTTTTCGGACGCCCATGTTGCTCGGCGGACACATTTGCGGGGCTCAGCGCATGACGAAGTTGGACAACGGCGCCTGACTAGGACTGGGGCGAACAGCCAATCAGTTCCGGCAGAGCGTGCGGCGCTTTACCGCATCTGTAACGCTTGCGCCGCGACCAACTCTGCCGCGGTATCGCGCTACATCCACAGCTTTGCCGTGCAACGATGTCCAAGGTCGTATTCGCTTCGGATCAGCTTCCCGCGCATCTTGACGAACGTTCGCGCCAACGGCTGTGGCTCGACCTGTTCACCGATCATTTGTGCGCGGCGGACATTTCGTTCTTTCCCGATGCGCCGTTTTATTCGCGGTCCGAATTCCTGAAATTCGGCGATATCGCGGTCAGCCAGCTCGACTCCAATATTCAGACGGCAGTGCGTACCCAGCGTCACGTCGAAGCTGACAGCCGCGGCGACTACATCATCGGCACCATGCTCAACGGTACGAGTTCGCTGATCAGGCAGGAGGGCCGCGAAGCCATTCGCGGCGTCGGGCAGGCGATGCTTTATACCAACGCAGCGCCGATCGCGGCGCAGCACGACGGGCCGGTCGCTATTCGCTGCGTCACGGTGCCGCGCGCGCTGCTGGCCGAGCGGCTGCCGAATTTCGAGGACCTTGCCGTGAAGCCGTTGGCTGCATCGCCGGCCTTGCGTCACCTGGAGCGCTATCTCGCCATCGTCATCGACTCCGATATCGATGCCGACCTTGTGCTGAAGGAGAACATCAGTACGCATCTCATCGATCTGGTCGCGCTGGTCCTCGGCGCCCGCGGCGATTCAGCCGAACTTGCGACGCGCCGCGGGTTGCGTGCCGCGCGGCTGCAGGACGTGATCGCAGATATCAGGGGGCGTTTCGCTGATCCGTCGTTTTCGCCGAGCGAGCTTGCGCGCCATTTAGGGCTTTCGCCGCGTTACGTTCAGGAACTGCTCCAGGAGACCGGATCGAGCTTTACCGAACGTGTCACCGAGCTGCGGCTGCAGAAGGCACGGAAGATGCTGCTCGACTCGCGCTACAACCGATCGAAGATCAGCGATATCGCCTATGCCTGCGGCTTCAACGAGGTGTCCTACTTCAACCGCTGTTTCCGCCGCCGCTTCGGAACTTCGCCGAGGCATTATCGCCGCGATGTCGGCGAGCCGATGTGATCGGACGCGCAGTCAGGCGATCCGCTGGCTCGCGTTTACCTGCACCATGATAGCCTCCGATCGCGTCGTGGCTTCTGCTTGCCAAGCGGGACACCTTGCCGCCGCTGTCGGTGTTGAGGCAAAGTGTCCGCAAGAAAGTCAGGGCTATCGCATATGACTAGTGGCGGCCTGCGCGCACTCCGCCCTCATCCTGAGAGCCCGCCTAAAGCGGGCGTCTCGAAGGATGGCCGCAAGGAGAAGCTTTCAAATGCGATAGCCCCGCGCAAGGCAGGGAGGTCAGCATGTCACTGCTCGGCAAGGCCGCCGTTGCGATGTGGTGGAGCGTCCGCCCGGAGCAGCGCAGCGAGTTCGGCGACTGGCATTCGCACGAGCACTTTCCCGAGCGGATGAGCATTTCCGGCTTCCGGCGCGGGTCACGCTGGACCAGCACGACGGACGTCGACGGCTTCTTCGTGCTCTACGAGCTCGAGCACTACGACGTTCTCACGTCGAAGGGATATCTCGACCGGCTCAATGCGCCGACGCCGTGGTCGACGAAGATGATGCCACATCATCTCGGCATGGTGCGCAGCCAGTGCCGGATCGCCGCGAGCTTTGGCGGCGGCATCGCAGGCGCGCTCGCCACCATCAGGCTGTCGCCGCTCAACGGACGGGCCGCCGAGCTGCAGGCGCGCCTTCTCGATACGCTCGGCGCTCTCGCCTCCAAGCCGGGGCTGACGGGCGCCCACCTCCTCCTGACCGATACGCCCAAGACGAGTTCGCCAACCACTGAACAGCAAATCCGCGGCAATGACGGCGCCGCCGACTGGATCATTCTGGTGTCAGGTTACGATATCGATGCGGTCGACGCTGTCGTCGCCGGACAGCTCTCGCCGCCATCGCTTCAAAGCGCGGGCGCGCAGGGTGGTTCGACGCTCGGTCGTTACAGGTTGGCGTTCACAATGACACCGAATGACGTTGCGGCATAGAGCATGATCCGCAAAAGTGCGTAGCGGTTTTCCGAAAAGATCATGCTCTAACATAACCTAAAGCGCGATGACGATTCATCCTAATCGCATCGCGCTTTAGGCCGAACCAATCAACGAGCGCGCCGCTACCCCGCGAAGAACTTCTCCGCCGCGGTTTGAAATTTGCGCCCATCCTTGCGTCGTAGACCGAACAATGAGCGCTTCCTGAATCATTTGGGCGTCGAGCTCTTCTTGGAGGATTGTCCACCAGGGGTGCTGCTGCCTGAACCGTCCGTGGTGCCGGTCGACGACGTCCCGGTCGTCATGCCGCCTTTGGATTTGTCATTGTCCTTCGTGGTGTCGCTCGTTCCGCCCACCCCCGCTTGCCCGCCTCCCTGTTGCTGACTGGGTTGCGCCATTGCGGTGGATCCCATCATCGAGGCGATCACTGCGCCCAGCATGAGCTTCTTGATCATCTGACTGTCTCCTGTTCTGATCGCGAACAACACGTCGCAACGCTCCGTGTTCCTCATGTGCGCGGTTAAACCTGGACGGAGCTTCTGCGCTCGGCGGCCTCTGCGCAGGGGCAGGGTTCTCGCGTATGAGCAGTACAGCTTTGGACACGATAGTCTCCACATCGTCATGGCCGGGCTTGTCCCGGCCATCCACGCCTCGCCACGCAGCACAAAGAACGTGGATGCCCGGGACAAGCCCGGGCATGACGACCTCTAGTGAATCTGCAAATGCGATAGCCCTTTGCGCGGAGGGATGTGCATCCGGCCCGATTGGCGGCGGCCTCGCGAGGTTGACCGCCCCTGCGACAAATAATCTGCAGGACCCCCTGTCGGATCGGCGGCTTGCCCGTCGTCCTCGTGACATGAATGGGCCATAGAGGCCAGCTCGGGCCCATCAATCATCGAAGGATAACAACCATGCCCAATACTGTCCGCCTGCACCGCGTTCTCGCCACCAGCCCGGAGAAGGTCTATCGCGCCTTCCTGGAAGCCGACGCGATGGCGAAATGGCTTCCGCCGAACGGCTTTACCTGCACGGTGCATCATTTCGAGCCCAAGGTCGGCGGCACGTTCAAGATGTCGTTCCGGAACTTCACCACGGGCAACAGCCATTCGTTCGGCGGCGAATATCTCGAGCTCGTGCCGGGCGAACGTCTCCGCTACACCGACAGGTTCGACGACCCCAACCTGCCGGGCCTGATCGAGGTGACGGTGAACCTGAAGAAGGTCTCTGTTGGTACCGAGATCGACATCACGCAGGCCGGTATCCCCGACGTCATTCCACCGGAGGCGTGCTATCTCGGCTGGCAGGAATCGCTGCGCAATCTGGCCAAGCTCGTCGAGCCGGAGATCAACCAGTAGCGACAACATCACTATCGTAGGGTGGGCAAAGCGCAGCGTGCCCACCGATGCTCTCTCGAGCTTGCAGGATGGTGGGCACGGCGCTCCGCGCCTTTGCCCACCCTACGGCACTATTCGATTCGATTGACAGATCTCCCCACGTCGCCATTGCGAGGAGCAGGCCCCCCGCCTGCCGTCCAGCGGTCGGGATCCGGACTGTGCCCGATCAGCGCCAGGCCATAGGCGATCGACTCGAACTGGTCGCCGGACATCAGCCGCTCGTTGCCGAAGCGGTCGGCGAACAATTTTCGGACCGCAGGCACAAACGAGGTGCCGCCGGTCAGAAACACCTTCTCCACCTCGCGCGAGGCGATGCGGGCCTCGGCCAACACCTTGTCGACGGTGGCACCTAACCGGGCGATGTCGTCGGCAATCCAGGCTTCGAATTTCTTCCGCGTGATGGCCGCGCCGATCTCGACGCCGCCGCCCCTAAAGCGGAAGTCCACCTCGTCCTGCGCCGAGAGCGCCACCTTGGCGTCGGACACCGCGCGGTAAAGCGCAAAGCCGAGGTCGAGATCGACGATAGTGATGAAGTCCTCGAGCAGCTCGGGCTTCAGCGCGGTGCGCTGGAGCTCGCGGAGCTCGCGCAGATCGCCGTTGCTCTTCATCATCGCGAGCTGATGCCAGCGCGCCAGGTTCGTGTGGTGCCCGGTCGGGACCGGCAGCACCTTGTCGAACGAGCGAAAGCTGGAGCCCTTGCCGAGCCGCGGCGAGACGATGTGGTCGACGATGCGATAGTCGAAGGTGTCGCCGGCAACGCCGATACCAGCGTGGCCGAGCGGCTCGGCGCGAAGAACGCCGCCCGCACGCGAGAAACGCATCACGGAAAAGTCGCTGGTGCCGCCGCCGAAATCGGCTACCAGCACGGTGGCATCGCGCTCCAGCCTGCGCGCAAACGAGAACGCCGCGCCGACGGGCTCGTAGACATAGCGCGCGTGGCCGGCGCCCAAGCGCTCGAACGCGGCGCGGTAGCGCTGCATCGCCAGCGCCTCGTCGGGATTGCCGCCGGCAAAGCGGACCGGGCGGCCGACCGTGATGTTCGCCGCCTCGAAGCCGAACTTGTCCCCGCCGTGGCGCGCCAGCGTGCGCAGGAATGCCGCCAGGATGTCCTCGAATTTGTAGCGCTGCCGGAAGACTTGCGTGGTGCTGAAGCTGGAGCTCGCTGCGAAGGTCTTGAACGATTGCAGGAAGCGGTAGACGTGGCGTCCTTCGAGAAACTGCTCGATCGCCCATGGCCCGCCCTCGGCCTGGGCACCGGCGCCCGGCCGGTCCTCCCAGAAGCACAGGGCCGACACGTAGACGCTGTGGCGTTGCCCGCCATGGTCGAAGCGAATGGCCTCGACCCGACGGTCGTCCGCCGCCAGCGCAACGACCGTGTTGCTGGTGCCAAAATCGATGCCGATCGAGACGGCGGGCGAGGCGCTCGACATGAACCACTCTGAATGATGCTTGGAAAGGGGGCAGAGCACTAACGGCTTTGCCGTCCCCTTGCAAGACCTGGTCCGAGATGGTCAAGCCCGGACCTCACGCCGGGTGGCTGGCAGGCACGTCGATCAGTTGGACTGATCGCCTCGACGCCAGGCCGGAAACGGATCGGCGAGAGCGGACCATGCGGCGATGTCCATGGTGGACGTATCAGGGACAAGGCATGCGTCCAGCCTGCCACGGATCTCGGCTTCGTCCATGCCGGTGCCGATGAACACGATCTCCTGGCGACGATCGCCGTACAGCTTGTCCCAATACTGGCGGAGCCGCTTGCGCCAGGCCTCATCGTTCGGCCACCGCTCCTTTGGAACGCTCGCCCACCACAACCCCAGCGCTTCGGTCCTCACGATCGCTCCCGCCTGGCTGATCTCGCCGAGCCATTGCGGCCTCGTCGCCAGCCAGAAGTGACCCTTCGCCCGGATCACGCCTGGCCAGGATGCCTTGACGAACTTGTCGAACTTCGCCGGATCGAACGGCCGGCGGGCGCGGTAGACGAAGTTCTTCACGCCATATTCCTGCGTTTCAGGCACGTGGTCGGCGAAACCATAGAGCTCCTTGTACCAGAGCGGATGCTGCTGGGCCTTCTCGAAGTCGAACCGGCCGGTGTTGAGCACGCGGTCGAACGGCACGCGGCTGTGATTGGCCTCGATGATGTCGGCTTCGGGATTCAACGAGCGGATGATCTGCCGTGCCGCCTCGCGCTGTTGCGGCGAGGCATCGTCCACCTTGTGAGGACGATCACGTCGGCGAACTCGATCTGCTCCACGAGGAGATCGACCAGCGTCCGCTTGTCGCCGTCCAGCGCCTCGCCGCGCTCGCCGAGGAACTCGGTCGAGGAATAGTCCTTCAGCAGGTTGGCGGCGTCGACCACCGTCACCATCGTGTCCAGGTGGGCGATGTCGGAGAGGCTTTCGCCCTCTTCCGAGCGGAAATCGAACGTCGCTGCGACCGGGAGCGGCTCCGAAATGCCCGTCGATTCGATCAGCAGATAATCGAAGCGCCCGCTTTCGGCGAGCGCACGTACTTCCCTCAGGAGATCGTCGCGCAGGGTGCAGCAGATGCAACCGTTGGTCATCTCCACCAGTTTCTCATCAGTCCGCGAGAGGTTGGCACCACCATCGCGGACCAGATCCGCATCGATGTTCACCTCGCTCATGTCGTTCACGATTACCGCCACTTTCAAGCCGTGCCGATTGTTCAGGACGTGATTCAGCAAAGTGGTCTTTCCAGCCCCGAGGAAGCCGGACAAGACGGTGACGGGGAGTTTGGGCATGGAGATCGAACAGCCTCTTGAGGGGAATGGGTCGAGGACGACGAGACACGGCATCTCACTATGTAATGTTATAACATTACTTTCTTTATTCGACTGACCGTGTCAAGGCGCTCGGCCCGCCCAGGGGTTCACCGCCTATGCCGCAATGCGGAAGAAAGAATGCTGCTATGCAAACAAGACCATGGACGCTGGCATCTGGCATACATAGTGTGTTCCCAGAAATGAGGCAGCAAGACTGACTGTTCTCAAGAAAGGGATTTCCGATGTCCAAGACCGCTTCCGTCGCTCTCGCGCCCTCCTCCTCGCTGTTCGCCCGCCTGATGGCCGCGATCGACGGCCTGCTGCTGGCGAGTGCCGAAATCTCCAATCGCAACGGGGACTTGCCGCGTTTCGGCCTGTAAGCAGATCGTCGCTGCCTTCACCCCAAGGGGGTGATGGCAGACAGCCAAAGACGCATTGTTTGACCAAATGGCCCCGCCTGTCGGGGCCATTCTATTTTGCAGCGCCGTCCCCTCACGCGCGAGCACAACTGCGACGATTAGTCCGCCGAGGCCAACCGACGATTCCGGTTGTTTGTCTACTGGCATTTCGCATACCATCCATTCAAACAAGAATGGTTGCACGATTCAAAAGTGTAAGGACGGGGAAGCGTAACGCAGGACGGAAGGCCGAGTGGCAAGTTTGCCGCGCCCTTGGCGAAGCCTAAGCCGAAAGATGCGGATGCCGCGCGTTATCCCTGCTCATACAGTTTCTATCGGGACTGCCATGGGTGCTAGACCGCAAGGGTAATCCCGGGGCATGTGACTCGGGATGGGCTGACGCAAGCCGACAAAGAGCGGCTGCGTTGAGGGTTCGACAGGGAGTGAACAAGATGAAGCCATTCGTTCTGAATGTCGCGTTGGCGGCAATGGTGATGTCGTGCGCGAGCAGCACCGCAAGCCGTGCCGCCTGGGAGCCGGTCCGTCCGGTCGAGTTCATCGTGCCCGCGGGCACCGGCGGCGGCGCCGACCAGATGGCGCGCACCATCCAGGGCATCGTCACCAAGCACAATCTGATGAAGCAGCCGCTGGTCGTCATCAACAAGGCCGGCGGCGCAGGCGGTGAAGGCTTCCTCGATGTGAAGACGTCGGCGAACAATCCGCACAAGATCATCATCACGCTGTCGAACCTGTTCACGACGCCGCTGGCGACGGGCATCCCCTTCAACTGGAAGGATTTGACTCCGGTCGCGATGCTGGCGCTCGACGAGTTCGTGCTCTGGGTCAATGCCGAGAAGCCGTACAATTCCGTCAAGGACTATGTCGAGGCCGCGAAGAAGGCGCCGAGCGGCACGTTCAAGATGGGCGGCACTGGATCCAAGCAGGAAGACCAGATCATCACGGTCGGCATCGAGAAGGCGATCGACGCCAAGTTCACCTACATTCCCTACAAGGGCGGCGGCGAAGTCGCGGTGCAGCTCGTCGGCAACCACGTCGATTCGACCGTCAACAACCCGATCGAGGCGGTCGCGCAATGGCGCGGCGGCAAGCTCCGTCCGCTCTGCGTGTTCGACGCCCAGCCGATGGCCTATGACGAGCCGATCGCCGACGGCAAGGCCTGGAAGGACATTCCGACCTGCAAGTCGCAGGGCCTTGCGATGGAATATCTCATGCTGCGCGGCATCTTCATGTCGCCCAAGGCCACGAAGGACCAGGTCGAATATTACATCGAGCTGTTCAAGAAGGTGCGCGCCACGCCGGAATGGCAGGAGTTCATGAAGAGCGGCGCCTTCAACACGACCTTCCTGACCGGCGCCGATTACGCCAAGTGGATCGAGGCGGAGGAGAAGCGGCACGAAAGCCTGATGAAGGAAGCCGGCTTCCTCGCATCGAATTGAGCCTGGCATCGATGACGGCCGAGGATGCTGCGCGTCCTCGCGCCGGCAGCGACTGCGAAAGACTGCATTTCCGCCTGGAGGCTTCATGACTGAACGATCCCGATCCGAATCCGGCCCCGCACACAAGACGCTGGAAATCGGCATGGCGCTGCTGATCGGCGTGTTCGGCCTCATCGTGATCTTCGGCAGCCTGAAGGCCGGCATCAACTGGGGCGCAGAGGGGCCGCGCGCCGGCTTCTTTCCCTTTTACGTCGGCGCCGCAATCGTCGGTGCGAGCGCCCTCAATCTCTGGCATGCGCAGCGCGACGACGATGGCCGGCTGTTCGCAGAATGGGGGCAGCTGCGCCAGGTCTTGAGCGTCGTGGTGCCGACCGCGATCTATGTCGGTTCGATGCCGTTCATCGGACTCTACGTCGCCTCGATGGTCTTCATCGCCTGGTTCATGCGCTGGCTCGGCGGCTATCGCTGGCTGACGGTGGCCGCGATCGCGATCGGCATGCCGGTCGTCACCTATCTGGTTTTCGAACGCTGGTTCCTGGTGCCGCTGCCCAAGGGTCCGCTCGAGGAATGGCTCGGTCTGTGAGAGCCACGCATTCGTTCAATTGCAGCTGCAGGACGTTTTGACATGGAAGAGTTGGCCAATCTGTTTCACGGCTTCGCGGTCGCCCTGCAGCCCTACAACATCATGCTGATGGTGATCGGCATCACGCTCGGCGTCATCATCGGCGTGCTGCCGGGGCTAGGGGGAGCCAACGGCGTCGCGATCCTGCTTCCGCTGACCTTCAGCATGCCGCCGACATCGGCGATCATCATGCTGTCCTGCATCTATTGGGGCGCATTGTTCGGCGGCGCCATCACCTCGATCCTGTTCAACATTCCCGGCGAGCCATGGTCGGTAGCGACCACCTTCGACGGCTATCCGATGGCGCAACAGGGCAAGCCCGGCGAAGCCCTGACGGCGGCCTTCACCTCCTCCTTCATCGGCGCGCTGTTTGCCGTCATCATGATCACGCTGGTCGCGCCGCTCGTCGCGGGCTTTGCGCTGCGATTTGGTCCGGCGGAGAAGTTCGCGGTGTATTTCCTCGCCTTCTGCTCCTTCGTCGGCCTCAGCAAGGAGCCGCCGTTCAAGACCATCGCCGCGATGATGATAGGCTTTGCGCTCGCGGCCGTCGGACTGGACTCGATCACCGGGCAATTGCGGCTGACCTTCGGTGTCACCGAATTGCTCAACGGATTCGACTTCCTGATTGCCGTGATCGGCCTGTTCGGCATCGGCGAGATCCTGCTGACCATGGAGGAAGGGCTCGCCTTCCGCGGCGGCAAGGCCAGCATCAACCTTCGTGTCGTGCTCCAGACCTGGCGCGAGCTGCCCGCCTATTGGATGACCTCGCTGCGGTCCTGCCTGATCGGCTGCTGGATGGGCGTCACGCCGGCCGGCGCGACGCCGGCCTCCTTCATGAGCTACGGCATCGCCAAGCGCCTGGCGCGGCGCGGCAACAATTTCGGCAAGGGCGAGATCGAAGGCGTGATCGCGCCGGAGACGGCCGCACATGCCGCCGGCACCTCGGCGCTGCTGCCGATGCTGTCGCTTGGCGTGCCCGGCTCGCCGACCGCCGCCGTGCTGCTCGGCGGATTGCTGATCTGGGGCCTGCAGCCCGGGCCCATGTTGTTCGTCGAGCAGAAGGAATTCGTCTGGGGCCTGATCGCCTCGATGTATCTCGGCAATCTCGCCGGCCTCATCGTCGTGCTCACCTGCGTGCCGATCTTCGCCGCGATCCTGCGCGTGCCGTTCGGCATCATCGCGCCGCTGATCCTGGTGCTCTGCGCGATCGGCGCCTACTCGGTGCACAACAGCACCTTCGACGTGATGCTGATGCTGGTGTTCGGGGTGCTCGGCTATCTCTTGAAGAAGTGCAATTACCCGCTCGCGCCCCTGGTGCTCGCCATCGTGCTCGGCGACAAGGCCGAGGAAGCCTTCCGGCAATCGCTGCTGGGCTCGCAAGGCTCGCTCGGGGTGTTCTTCTCCAACGGCCTCGTCAGCACCATCATGGCGCTCGGCTTGGTCGCCCTGTTCTGGTCCGCGATCCAGGAAGGCTACAGCCGGCTGCGCACGTCGATGGCGTGAGGCGGGATCTGCGCAATCCGCATCGCTACCGACGCCAAATTGCCGCACTCCAGACTTCTGGAATATAGAATTCCAGGGAGTGGCGCGTCGGTAGACGCCCCGCGCCTTTGCCCGCGAGCCAGCGCGCAGGTAGAGAAACCTCCGAGAGCGCAACTGCCAGCAGAGATCTCGGCCACACGCCCTGACAGAATAAATATCGTAAAATCAATACATTGCATGGGCAAAGCTCGAGCTGGCGCCGGCACTGGCAACAATTCGGGCTTTACAAGCCCGCGACCATGGCGCATGTGAACAAGCCTGCGCTATTTCGCCGCACCCTCCCCTCGATCGCTTGAATCTTGGCATATTGCATACCAGAGTGCGCGCCAGCGCATGCATAACAATGATGGGCGCGTTTGGGAGGGTTTTTGATGACGGACATGGTGCAGTCGGCAGCAGCGGCCCCGAGTGCCGCGCGCGTAAGCGATGCCTATCGCTGGGCGCAATTGGCGATCGGTGTGGCGGCGATGGTGATGATCGCCAACTACCAATATGGCTGGACGTTCTTCGTCCCCGACATCCAGAAGACGTTCGGCTGGGATCGCGCCTCGATCCAATGGGCCTTCACGCTCTTCGTGTTGTTCGAGACCTGGCTGGTGCCGGTTGAAGGATGGTTCGTCGACAAATACGGCCCGCGCATCGTAGTGCTGGTCGGCGGCGTGCTCTGCGCCATCGGCTGGGCGATCAACGCGCAGGCGACCTCGCTGAACGGCTACTATCTCGGCATGATCATCGCAGGCATCGGCGCCGGGGGCGTCTACGGCACCTGCGTCGGCAACGCGCTGAAATGGTTTCCGGACAAGCGCGGTCTTGCGGCCGGCATCACGGCGGCCGGCTTCGGGGCAGGCTCCGCGCTGACCGTGGCGCCGATCCAGGCCATGATCAAGGACAGCGGATTCCAGACCACCTTCCTCTATTTCGGCCTCGGACAAGGCATCATCATCTGCCTCCTCGCCTTCTTCCTGCTCGCGCCGAAAGCGGGTCAAGTGCCGAACGTGGTGGCGAATGCCAATATCATCCAGACCCGGCGCAACTATCAGCCGACCGAAGTGCTGCGCCAGCCGATCTTCTGGCTGATGTACTTCATGTTCGTGATCGTTGGCGCGGGTGGACTGATGGTCACCGCGAACCTGAAGCCGATCGCGGTTGACTGGAAGGTCGACAGCGTCCCGGTGACGCTGATGGCGGTGACGATGACGGCGGTGACCTTCGCGGCCACGATCGACCGCGTGCTCAACGGCCTGACGCGTCCGTTCTTCGGCTGGATCTCCGACATGATCGGCCGCGAGAACACGATGTTCATCGCCTTCGGCATGGAAGGGTTCGGCATCTGGATGCTCTACCTCTGGGGCCACGATCCGGTCTGGTTCGTGCTGCTCTCGGGCTTCGTGTTCTTCGCCTGGGGTGAGATCTACTCGCTATTCCCCTCGACCTGCACCGACACGTTCGGCACCAAGTTCGCGACCACCAATGCCGGCCTGCTCTACACCGCGAAGGGCACCGCCGCGCTGTTGGTGCCGATCGCCAACTACATGCAGCAGACATCGGGGACCTGGGACAGCGTGTTCATCATCGCGGCCGGCGCCAACATCCTGGCTTCGGTGCTGGCGATCGCGGTGCTCAAGCCCTGGCGCAAGATCGTGGTCGCGAAATCGACGATCTGACCGGCGGTACAATTCAGCAAGCACGACGCCCGGCCTCACGGCCGGGCGTTTTTCTTTGGCGATCGCCGCATCGTCTCGCCGGGGCGCGGGCGAGCCACCAAGAAGTGACAAGTTAGGGCTTGCAATCTGGAATATCGTATACCAATCTCCGCGCCACGCCTGCGACGATAAGCCACAATACTCGCGACATCAGGTCGTCTTGCGATCCTGTGTCACAGACAATCAGGCGGTTTGGGAGGTTCTCGATGATTTCCAGCCCGGGCGGCGCCGCCACCGCCGCGCCGCTTCGCTCCGGTTTCCGCTGGCTCCAGCTCGGCATGGGCATCGTCTGCATGGCGATGATCGCCAATCTGCAATATGGCTGGACGCTGTTCGTCGATCCGATCGATGCCGCCCACCACTGGGGGCGCACCGCGATCCAGCTCGCCTTCACCATCTTCGTCGTTACCGAGACCTGGCTGGTGCCGGTCGAGGCCTGGTTCGTCGACAAATACGGCCCGCGCATCGTCATCATGTTCGGCGGCGTGATGATCGCACTGTCCTGGATCCTCAACGCCTCCGCCGACAGCCTCACCGTGCTCTATGCGGCGGCGATCGTCGGCGGCATGGGCGCGGGTGCCGTGTACGGCACCTGCGTCGGCAACGCGCTGAAATGGTTTCCCGACCGCCGCGGCCTCGCGGCGGGCGCGACCGCCGCCGGCTTCGGCGCAGGGGCCGCGATCACCATCGTGCCGATCGCGAGCATGATCGCCTCGAGCGGCTATCAGCACGCCTTCCTCACCTTCGGCATCGCCCAGGGCCTCGTCGTGTTCGTGCTCGCCTTCTTCATCCAGCCGCCGCGCCTCTCCATTCCGCCGAAGAAGAAGCAGCTCAACCTGCCGCAGACCAGGATCGATTTCACCCCGCCGCAAGTGCTGCGCAGCCCAGTTTTCTGGGCGATGTATCTCGTCTTCGTCATGGTCGCTTCCGGCGGGCTGATGACGGCGGCGCAGATCGCCCCGATCGCGCACGACTACGGGATTGCCGACACACCGGTGACGCTCGCCGGCTTTCAGATGGCGGCGCTGACCTTCGCGATCTCGCTCGACCGCATCTTCGACGGATTCGGGCGACCCTTCTTCGGCTGGGTCTCCGACACGATCGGCCGCGAGCCCACCATGTTCATCGCCTTCGGCACCGCCGCCTTGATGCTGCTGACGCTCTCGGCCTATGGCCGGGTGCCTGTCGTTTTCGTGCTGGCGACCGCGGTGTATTTCGGCGTGTTCGGCGAGATCTATTCGCTGTTCCCCGCAACCTGCGGCGACACCTTCGGTGCGAAGTTCGCAACCACCAACAACGGCATGCTCTACACTGCGAAGGGCACGGCTTCCCTGCTCGTCCCGCTCGCGAGCGTGATCTCGACCGCCTATGGCTGGAAGGCCGTGTTCGTGCTGGCGGTGGGACTGAACGCCATGGCGGCGCTGATGGCGCTGCTCGTGATCAAGCCGATGCGCCGCGCCTTCATCCACGGCCAGGAAGCCGAGCGCACGGACAAGGCGACCGGCACTGCCAAGACCAAGACGGCGTGAGCGGCTGAACCTTGCCGGCTTGCGAAGGGGCGCAGCGATGCGGCCCTTTCTTTTTGGCACGGCGATAATGTCAGTACGCCTGTCGCAAGATTTTTCGGATCCGCCAAATCCAGCGCTTGACGATTGGCATTATGTATACCACACTTCCTCACCACTCACCCAGGAGGATGCAATGCTGGTCGGAGACATTCTGCGCAAGAAGACGCCGCGCGTTGTCACGGTGCGTATGAACGAAACGGTGGGGATCGCGGCCAAGCTGATGCGCGCCAACAATATCAGCGCGCTGGTGGTCAAGGATGTGGTCCGCTCCGAGGGCAACACCGCGGTTGGCATGTTCACCGAGCGCGACGTGGTGCGCGCCGTCGCCGAGCACGGTGCGGGCGCCGTCAACGTCAAGGTCTCCCAGCTGGTCTCGGTGCAGCAGCTGGTGTCCTGCACCTCCACCGACACGATCGAGCACGTCCGGCATCTGATGAACCGTCATCATATCCGCCATCTGCCCGTGATCGACGATTACAGCCTCGTCTCCGTCATCAGCATGCGCGACATCGCCGCGGCGATGGACGAGGCGCTCAACGGCACGCCGCAAGCGGCGGCTTAAAAGCATGATCCGGAAAAGTGCGCAGCGGTTTTCCGACAAGATCAATGCTCAAACAATAGACTAAAGCGCAGCGCGCTTTAGAGCGGCAAAACTTCCCCCTGCGACTGCCGGCCCCGGCTCGGATCCTTCCGAGCCGGACCGGATCTTTCGTCCCAAAATCCGTCTCTGCTCGCGAGGATTTCATGAAGATCTGCATCTACGGCGCCGGCGCGATCGGCGGATACCTCGGGGTTCAGCTCGCGCGCGCGGGCGCTGACGTCAGCCTGATCGCACGCGGCGCGCACCTTGCCGCCATGCGCGAGCGCGGCCTGACACTGCTCGCGGGCGAGGAAAAGCACACCGTTCATCCGCGCTGCACCGATGACCCCACTGAACTCGGCGTGCAGGACTTCATCATCATCACGCTGAAGGCCCATTCGATCACCGGCGTAATCGAAAAGATGCAGCCGCTGCTCGGGCCTCACACCCGCATCGTCACCGCCGTCAACGGCATTCCCTACTGGTACTTCTACAAGCACGGCGGCCAATATGAGAACTCGACGCTGGAGAGCATCGATCCCGGCGGCCGGCAGTGGGGTGAGCTGGGGGCCGAGCGCGCCATCGGCTGCATCGTCTATCCCGCCACCGAGATCGAGGCGCCCGGCGTGATCCGCCACGTCTACGGCAACAACTTTCCGCTCGGCGAGCCCTCGGGCGAGATCACCTCCGACGTGCAGCGCCTCGCCGATCTCTTCGTCGCCGCCGGCCTGAAAGCTCCCGTGCTCGACCGCATCCGCGACGAGATCTGGCTGAAGCTCTGGGGCAATGTCTGCTTCAACCCGATCAGCGCGCTGACCCACGCCACGCTCGACGTGATCTGCACCGATCCCGCCACGCGCGCGCTGTCTCGCGCGATCATGGTGGAGACGCAAGCCATCGCCGAGAGCTTCGGCGTCAAGTTTCGCGTCGACGTCGAGCGCCGCATCGAGGGGGCGCGCAAGGTTGGCGCGCACAAGACCTCGATGCTGCAGGATCTCGAGCGCGGTCGCCCGATGGAGATCGATCCGCTCGTCACCGTGGTGCAGGAGATGGGCCGGCTCACCGGCATTGCCACGCCCGCGCTCGATTCGGTGCTGGCCATGGTGACGCAGCGCGCCCGCATCGCCGGCCTCTATGACGGCGTCTCGACACCGGCTGATCCGCGCGCACTGGCGGTGGCGTGATGACGAGCGTGACCAAATGGCTGCGCTTCCGCCATGCCGGAACGACGGGCTTCGGCACGCTGACGTCCTCCGGCATCACCGTGCACGAGGGCGACATGTTCGGTCGCAACGCCGCAACGGGCAAGATTTTGGCGCTCTCGGAGGTCGAGCTGCTTGCGCCCTGCGTGCCCAGCAAGATCGTCGCGCTCTGGAATAATTTCCACGCGCTCGCGGCCAAGCTGAACCAGCCCGAACCGCCGGAGCCGCTGTACCTGCTCAAGGCCACCACCAGCATCGCCACACCCGGCGCCGTGATCCGCCGCCCGTCCTATTACGACGGCAAGACCACCTATGAGGGCGAACTCGGCATTGTCATCGGCAGGACCTGCGCCCGTGTCTCGCCAGATGAGGCCGACGGCTGCATCTTCGGCTACACCTGCGTCAACGACATTACCGCCAACGACATCCTGACGCGCGACCCCACCTTCGCCCAATGGGCCCGCGCCAAGGGCATTGACGATTACGGTCCGTTCGGCCCTGTGATCGCGACCGGTCTCGATCCGGCAAAACTCACCGTGCGCACCATCCTCAACGGCGCTGAGCGGCAGAGCTACCCGATCTCGGACATGATCTTCAGCGCACAGGAGCTGGTGAGCAGGATCTCCCACGACATGACCCTCTTGCCCGGCGACCTCATCGCGGTCGGCACCTCGGTCGGCGTCGGCGTGATGAAGGAGCCCGTCAACACGGTGACCGTCGCGATCGACGGCATCGGCGAACTCACCAACGAGTTTCGGCTGTAGACTTTTTCGCCGCCGCAGAGCAGCAAAATTGATCTGGCGCAAATCGCGCCGTCGCGGCCAAGGCTACCCTCCCCGGCAAAAGATTGATTTCTGATGCAAGGGAGGACGCAATGACGAATGCCGGCAACGCACTGCTGTGGACCGTGCTGTACTTCGCTCTCTCGTTCGCCGCGATCTTCGTGGTCTGGTTCGCCGACAAGATCCGGTCGAACTTGCTCGGCAAGCGATAGCCCCAGGGCACGTTGCTTCGTCCTGGCGCTGGCGGCTGGCCTGGGTGCACGCGGGCCGGCACAGGGACGTGCGCGCCACCTCGCATCTTCCCGCAGCGCCTGGCGTTGACGAAATCCCGGTGCTGCGCTCTCCCGGCAAGCCAGCGGGCCCCTGTCGGCACCAAGGTTGGTCGCGCTCCGAAACATCCAGTCACATCACATCTTCGCGCGCCCGAGCAATGCCGCCAACATGTCCCGTGCGCGCCGCAACTTGGACGCATTCGGCCGCCCTTTTGGAAGGCGTGTCTGGGGGCACGGCATGACCGTGTTTGGACCAAACCTTCTAGGGGTATCGCTGTGAAGAAGATTGTATTTGCTCTGGGTGCCACGCTTGCTTTTGCGACGGCCGCGAACGCTGCGGATCTGCCGCGCCGGCAGCCGGTGCCAGCCTATCCGGGCGAGCAGGCGCCAATCGGCAAGATGCCGATCGGCAAGAGCCCGATTGGAAAGGCCCCGATCGGCAAGGCGCCGGGCCCGGTCGCCGCGCGCTACTGACGCGCGGCAAAGGACGCGCCACATTTGCGGCCCATGGTCGAGGGGGAATAGCGTGACGAACAAAGCTGGTCGATCGGGATCCTGCATCCTCGCGGGCTTCGCTCTTGCGGCTATGCTCTCATGCACAACGCCCTCGGCCTCGGCCCATGAGACCGACAAGCAGACCGACAGGCGCGTTGCCGATGCGAACGCGCTTGCTACGACCGACACCGCCTCGCGGCCTCAGCCGCAATCGACGCGGCGCTCGGTCGCGCGTGCGGAGAAAGGCCCTTATTACGTCGACTTCCGCGCCCGCACGGCCGCGAGCTGGGGCCATGCCTTCGTCTGGTACGGCAAGACCAGCGAGAAGGCCGTCGAGGTTGCGGGCCTGACACCGGCCGGCGACACGCTCGCTTACGTGCTCGGTCACATCACCTTTGTGCCATCCGAGACCGGTGCCAGCTATGGCGATCTCGATCCGGAATATCTGACCGCGAGCTATCGGGTCTATCTCAACGAAGCCGACGCCAAGCGCGTATTCGCCTACATCAAGGAGTTGCAGGCCAGCTCTCCGGTCTGGAATGCCGAGACCATAAACTGTACCGGCTTCATCGGCGACATCGCGGAGTTCATGGGATTGAAGGTCCCCCATCGCTGGCAGCGCCCGGAAAACTTCGTCAACAGCCTCAAGGAAATGAACGGCGGGCGCCAGATGGTGCGGTTGTCGACGAAGTAGCTCTTCGCCCCATACTCGGTGTCATTGCCCGCGGAGGCGGGCAATCCAGTATTCCAGAGACTGCGAGGGTAGAGCCGAGAGGTCGCGGCGTACTGGATACCCCGCCTTCGCGGGGTATGACGGCGGAGTTTGAGGAAAGAGCTTGCCCTCGTCAGGCAGCAGCGCACCCCAATTATCCGCCCCGCGGAATCTCCTCGCCTCCTGCATGGTCGCCCCGCCCCGCCGCGCAATAGACTTTTCCCACCCCCAGCGGCATCCTCCCGCCAGCCAATGGATAACAGGGCGCCACGCGGGGCGCGGGGGAAACAGATCATGTTGCAGACACGGTTCACCAAGCTCGTCGGCGTCCAGCACCCGATCGTTCAGGGCGGCATGCAATGGGTCGGACGCGCCGAGCTGGTCGCCGGCGTTGCCAATGCCGGCGCGCTCGGTTTCATCACCGCGCTGACCCAGCCGACGCCGGAGGACCTGACCAAGGAGATCGCGCGCTGCCGTGACCTCACCGACAAGCCGTTCGGCGTCAACCTTACGATCCTGCCGGCGATCAAACCGCCGCCCTATGCCGAATACCGCGCCGCGATCATCGAGAGCGGCATCAAGGTGGTCGAGACCGCCGGCAACAAGCCGCAGGAGCATGTCGACGAGTTCAGGAAGCACGGCGTCAAGGTCGTGCACAAATGCACCAGCGTCCGCCACGCGCTCTCGGCCGAACGCATGGGCGTCGACGCCATCTCGATCGACGGCTTCGAATGCGCCGGCCACCCCGGCGAGGACGACACGCCCGGCCTGATCCTGATTCCCGCCGCCGCCAACAAGATCAAGATCCCGATGATCGCCTCGGGCGGCTTTGCCGATGGCCGCGGCCTCGTCGCAGCGCTGGCGCTGGGAGCCGAGGGCATCAACATGGGCACCCGTTTCATGGCCACCAAGGAGAGTCCGATCCATCAGCTCATCAAGGAGAAGATCGTCGCCAATGACGAGCGCGAGACCGAGCTGATCTTCCGCACCATGCGCAACACCTCGCGCGTGGCCAAGAATGCCGTCTCGACCAAGGTCGTCGCGATGGAGAAGGAAGGCGCCAAGTTCGAGGACATCCGCGAGCTCGTCGCCGGTGCCCGCGGCAAGATGGTCTATGCCACCGGCAATTCCGACGAAGGCATCTGGTCGGCCGGCCAGGTGCAGGGCCTGATCCAGGACATCCCGAGCTGTGCCGAGCTCGTCTCCCGCATCGTGCGCGAGGCGGAGGCGATCATTCGCAGCCGGCTCGAGGGGATGATCGTTCAGCCACAACGCGAAGCGGCGGAATAATCACTGCAAGACGTGAGAGTATTGCATGAAAGCCTACGTCTACGGCCCTGAAGGCGCGAGGATTTCCGACGTCGCTCAACCAAAGCCCAAAGGCACGCAGGTGCTCGTCCGCGTTCGCGCCTGCGGCCTCAACCGGGCCGACACCGGCATGCGCAAGGGCCACTCCCATGGCGCGGCCGGCGGCGTCGGCACCGTGCTGGGCATGGAATGGGCCGGCGAGATCGCCGAGCTCGGGCCCGATGCGAAGGGCGTGAAGATCGGCGACCGTATCATGGGATCGGGCGGCGCGGCGTTCGCCGAGTATACGCTGGCCGATCACGGCCGGCTGCTCCACACGCCATCGAACATGAATTTCGAGGAGGCCGCCACCCTCCCCGTCGCGCTCGCGACCATGCACAACGCCGTCGTCACGATCGGCGGGGTGCAGGCTGGCCAGAGCGTGCTGGTGCAGGGCGCGAGCTCCGGCGTCGGGCTGATGGCGATGCAGATCGCCCGGCTCAAGGGCGCGAAGCTGGTGATCGGCTCGTCCACCGACGCGTATCGCCGCGGCCGGCTGAAGGAGTATGGCGCCGACCTTGCCGTCGACAGCTCCGATCCGAAATGGGTGGACGAGGTGCTGAAGGCCACGAACGGCGAAGGCGTCGACCTCGTCGTCGACCAGGTCTCGGGCAAGGTCGCCAACCAGAACCTCGCCGCGACGAAGGTCAAGGGCCGCATCGTCAATGTCGGCCGCCTCGGCGGCACCCATGCCGACTTCAATTTCGACCTGCACGCGGCCCGCCGCATCGACTATGTCGGCGTCACCTTCCGTACCCGTACCATCGAGGAGGTCCGCGAGATCTTTGCCGAGGTCCGCAGGGACATCTGGGGCGCGGTGGAATCGCGCAAGCTGCAACTGCCGATCGACAAGGTGTTCGCGTTCGACGACATCGACCAGGCGTTCGAGCACATGGAAGCGAACAAGCATCTGGGGAAGATTGTGGTGACGGTGTAGGGGACGGCGACCCCGCGAAGAGTGACGGAGCTCCTGCTCCACCCGTCATGGCCGGGCTTGTCCCGGCCATCCACGTCTTTTCCGCTCGCAACGAAGAACGTGGATGCCCGGGACAAGCCCGGGCATGACGGCGCTGATGGTCCCGCTCCTGCAACTCACTCGCGACTAGTTCTGTGGATCATCGCTTGATGTCCCACACGGGGCTGCTAAATCCCCGCCCATGACCTCCCAGCACGACAAAACCTCGGTCGCGGCTATCTCGATCTTCGCCAGCGGCGGCATGGCGGCGGCCAAGTTCGCGGTCGGGATCGCGATCGGCTCGCTGGCGCTGATCTCGGAAGCCCTGCATTCCCTGATCGACCTGGTTGCGACCATCATCACCTGGGCGGTGGTGCGGGTGTCCGACAAGCCCGCGGACGAGGAGCACCATTACGGCCACGGCAAGCTGGAAAGCATCTCCGCGCTCGGCGTCACCGCCCTGCTGTACGTGCTGGCCGGCGGCATCCTGGTCGAGGCCTACAGCCGGCTGCGCGAGGGAACCCCGCCGCCGACCATCTCGGCTGTGCCGTTCGTGGTGCTGGTGATCGATATCGCCGTCAATCTCTGGCGCGCCCGCGCCCTGCACCGTGCCGCGCGGGAGACCAGAAGCCAGGCCTTGGCGGCCGACGCGCTGCATTTCGCCTCGGACGTGATGGGCTCCTGCGCCGTGATCGTGGGCCTGATCCTGGCCGGGCTCGGCTTCTGGTGGGGCGACACCGCGGCGGCCGCAGCGGTTGCCGTGATGATCGCAGCGCTTGGCCTGCGCATGGCCGGCTCGACCGTGCAGACGCTGGTCGATCGCGCTCCCGAAGGCGCGCAGGAGAAGGCCAAAGCGGCGATCCGCAGCGTGCCCGGCGTGATCGACGTCGAACGCTTGCGCGTGCGCATGGTCGGAGCGACCACGTTCATCGACACCATCGCGAAGGTGCCGCGGACCTATCCGATCGACCGGGTCGAGGACATCAAGCGCAACGCGCAGGCCGCCGTCGCCAAGGCTTTCGGCGATGCAGACCTTACCTTCGCCGCAGTGCCCGTCGCGCGCGACAACGAGACCGTGCGCGACCGCATCATGGTGATCGCGCGCAATTCCGCCCTCGCCGTCCACCACGTCACGGTGCACGATCTCGGCGTCAAGCTGATCGTCAGCATCGACCTCGAGGTCGATGCCAACATGCAGCTCGAGGCCGCGCACGACATCGCCAACACGCTGGAGCGCAACATCCAGGAGGAGTTCGGCGAGGACGTCGAGGTCGACGTTCACATCGAGCCGCTGGAACCGGAACTTCCGTTCGGGGTCGATGCCACGCCGCACCGGGTGCGGACCATCGCCGCCGCGCTGACGGAATATGCCGCCGGCAGCGAGATCCACGACATCCACAATGTGCGGGTCCGCAACACCGACGCCGGCGAGATCGTCAACTTCCACTGCCGCGCAACACCGTCGATGAGCGTGATCAAGGTGCACGAGCATGTCGACGCGATCGAGCGTGCGTTGCGGCGCGCGTTCCCGAGCGTGAAGCGCGTCATCAGCCACGCCGAGCCGCCACGGGCGTGATGAAGAATGCGCGACGAGCCACACGTTCTCGTTTCGGACTCGTTGCACCCGTGCGTTTGCGGACACGCGATGTACAAACTGCGTGTTGGATAAGAATAATTTCGCGTTAACGATTCGTTGACTCTCGACAGCCCGCGAAAACTGGATTCAAATCGGTGTGATTCGGAAGTGACGTGGGGCTGCTTCCGGACTTCAGTTGCAAGCTGGTTTTCAGGGGGCCGAAGGCATGTCGCGTGCAGACGCCGCGAGCGCGTGCGTCCAATCCGATTCGATCAAGGGATTGGCGCAATCGATCGCGAAACCTGCCTATCACCGGCTCCTGATCGCGGAGCCAGCGCTTCGTCGCGCCGTGCCGACGCTCATCATCGCCTTCCTGATCACGATCTGCCTTGGTGCCTTCGTGCAGGTGGTCGATCAGACGCGCCAGAAGCGGCTGGTGATCCGCCACGACATATCGGCCCTCGCCGACCTGCTCGCCGAGCGCATCGATCGCCTCACCTCGGTTCGGCAGGAGCGGCTCAAGAACATCGAGAGCCTGCCGACGCTGCTGCCCGATCTCATTCCGTCCTGGGCCACGGCCTCGGGCCGCCACGTCATCGTCACCTCCGCCGGCATCGACCGCCGCATCCTTGCCCGCATCCCGGCCGACAGCGAGCCCTCGGGCAACGATCGCCTGCTGGATGCGATCACGACCGCGCAGCTGATCGCGGCGCCGCCACGCGATGCCAGCGTCTCCGACATGACGCTGCCGAGCGGCAACGCGGCGATGGCGACCTCGCGGCAGATCAAGTCACTGCCCGGCTTCGTCACCGTGATCCAGGAGCGCAACGAGCCGATCTGGGGCTCGGACGCCGCGCTTTCGGTGACGCTGTCGGCGACGACAGGCTTCGTCGTCCTGATCCTCGGCTTCGCCTTCCACTGGCAGTCGACCCGCGCCCGCGAAGGCGATCTCATCAACGACGCGGTGCGCGGCCGCATCGACACCGCGCTCAACCGCGGCCGCTGCGGGCTGTGGGACTGGGACCTGTCGCGCGGCCGGATCTTCTGGTCGCAGTCGATGTTCTCGATGCTCGGTCTCGACGGCCGTCACGAACTCCTCACCTTCGGCGAGGTCAACGCGCTGGTGAAGTCCGACGACATCGACCTGTTCGCGATCGCCGACCAGCTCATCTCCGAGAAGATCGACCACATCGACCAGACCTTCCGCATGCAGCATGTCGACGGCCACTGGATCTGGCTCCGCGTCCGCTGCGAGAAGACCCGCGGGGCGACCGATTCCAGCGTCCACCTGATCGGGATCGCCGTCGACATCACCGAGCAGAAGAGCCTCGCCGAAAAGACCGTGGAAGCCGACCTCCGCCTGCGCGACGCGATCGAGACCATTCCGGAGGCCTTCGTGCTGTGGGATGCGAGCGACCGCCTGGTGCTCTGCAACTCGCACTTCCAGCGCCTGCACAAGCTGCCCGACAGCGCCGTCATCCCCGGCACCTCCTACGAGACCGTGCTCGAAGTCGGCCGCATGCCGGAGGTGCGCACCCGCCACAACGAGACCGCGGCCCAGGGCCCGGGCGCGCGCACCTTCGAGGCGCAGCTCGATGACGGCAGCTGGCTGCACATCAGCGAGCGCCGCACCAAGGACGGCGGCTACGTCTCGGTCGGCACCGACATCACCCGCATCAAGGAGCACGAGCAGAAGCTGGTCGACAACGATCTGCGCCTGCGCGCCACCGTCATCGACCTCAAGCGCTCGCAGGCCGCGCTGGAGCGCCAGGCGGTCGAGCTCGCCGACCTCGCCGAAAAATACCAGCGCGAGAAGACCCGCGCCGAGGAAGCCAACCAGACCAAGTCGAAATTCCTCGCCAATATGAGCCACGAGCTGCGCACGCCGCTCAATGCCATCATCGGCTTCTCCGAGATCATGGGGTCGGGCATGTTCGGCGAGCTCGGCAGCGAGAAGTACCAGGAATATTGCCAGGACATCCTGACCAGCGGTCATTATCTGCTCGAGGTCATCAACGACATCCTCGACATGTCCAAGATCGAGGCCGGCCGCATGAAGCTCGACATGGAAGAGCTCGACCTCGCGCAGACGCTCGCCGAATCCTTGCGGGTCGTCACCGGCCGTGCGCAGGACAAGCACCTGACGCTGTATGCCGACATCGCAAAATCCATCTCGGTCGTCGCCGACCGCCGCGCCACCAAGCAGATCATCGTCAACCTGCTCTCCAACGCCGTGAAGTTCACGCCGGACGGCGGACGCGTCGTGGTGCGCAGCCGCCAGCTCGACGACAGGATCGTGCTGATGATCGCCGACACCGGCATCGGCATCGCGCCGCATTCGCTGGCGCGGCTCGGGCGCCCCTTCGAACAGGTCGAGAGCCAGCTCACCAAGACCTATCACGGCTCGGGCCTCGGCCTTGCCATCGCCCGCTCGCTGGCGCAGCTCCACGGCGGCTCGATGCGCCTGCGCTCGAAGATCGACGTCGGCACCGTGGTGCGCGTGACCCTGCCGCGGGATGCGGTGAAGGCGGGATCGGGGATATCGGCTGCGGCGTGACGCACGGCGGGAAGCTCGCTTGCGGCCATCCTGCGCGACGCCCGCCTCCGGCGGGCCCTCAGGATGAGGGCGGAATGCGGGGCAGCAGTTTCAACGAAACACCGATGCAACGGAGCCTCATCCTGAGGAGCCCGCGAAGCGGGCGTCTCGAAGGACGAGGCGCTTGCTCAGGCCCCTACAGCTGCAGCGTCGGCGCCACTTCGCGGGCGACATTGACCAAAGCTGCAATCAGCGGCGTCATGGGATCGCGCTGCGGGATCACCAGGCCGATGCTGTAATTGACTTCGGGGTCGACGATCGGGATCGAGCGGACGGTGTCGGACAGGCCGAGCGTCTCGGCGAGCTTGGCCGGCATCACGCTGGCCCAGCGCCCGGTCTTGACGTGCGTGAACAGCACCAGCAGCGAGTTCGACGTCAACGTCGGCGTCGCCTCCGCGCCGACCGATCGCAATGCGCGGTCGATGATGCGGCGGTTCTGCATGTCGGGGGTCAAGAGGCACAGCGGCACCTGCCCGACCTCGGTCCAGGTCACCGTCTCGCGGTCGCCGAACATCGCGTCCGGCGCGGTGAGCAGGCGATAGCTCTCGTTGTAGAGCGGGATGGTGCGCACCTTGCCGATCGGCTCGTTCTCGATATAGGTCAGCCCCGCATCGACCTCGAGATTTTCGAGCAGGCCCAGCACCTCGGACGAGGTGGTGGACTGGATGCGGAAGCGCACCTCCGGATGCTTCGCACGGAACGGCGTGGTCAGCGCGGCGACCATGCCGAGCACGGTCGGGACCGCCGCGATGCGGATCTCGCCGGAGAGCTGATGCTTCAGCCCGTTGATCTCGTCGCGCATCGCGCGGGCATCGCCCACGATCCGCCGCGCCCAGTCGAGCGCCCGCTCGCCTTCCGGCGTAAAACCCTGAAAGCGCGAGCCGCGTTGGACCAGCATCACGCCGAGAATTTCCTCGAGCTGCTTGAGCCCGGTCGACATCGTCGGTTGCGTCACGCCGCAGGCCTCGGCCGCGCGGCCGAAATGCCGCTCCTTCGCCAGCGCCAGCAATAGTTCAAGCTTGTCGATCAACCGGTCGTCCCCTCGGATTCCATCTTGGCATGCAAGTTAGCACGCCGGACCTGCACCAACACGTAAAAACCCGCAGCCGGTCCAACTTTCATTACCAATCCATATCGATCAATCGCGGTTGCAAATCGATCAGTATCCGCAATCGCAGCACGGGACAGCTTTATTGATCTGCGAATGATTCCAACTAGTTTGCGGCGAAGGAAACGCTCTGGTTGAGAACGAAGAATGACAGCGGTTTATGAGCCTTGGAACGAGACGCGCGGCGCCGAGATCATCGCCGAACATGCCGGGCAGGAAGGCGCGACGCTCGTCATCCTGCATGCGCTTCAAGAGGCGTTCGGCTACGTGCCGGAGGCGGCGATTCCCATGGTGGCGCAGGCGCTCAATTTGTCGCGCGCCGAAGTGCACGGCGTTTTCACCTTCTACCATGATTTCCGCCACAAGCCCGCCGGCCGCCATGTGCTGAAGCTGTGCCGCGCCGAGGCCTGCCAGGCTGCCGGCGGCGATACGCTGGCTGCGCGGGCCGAGGCGAAGCTTGGCGTGTCGTTCGGCAACACGACGCCCGACGAGCGCGTCACGCTGGAGCCGATCTACTGCCTCGGCCTGTGCGCGACCGCGCCATCCGCCATGCTCGACGGCCGCCTGATCGGCCGGCTCGACCAGAAACGCCTCGATGCGCTGGTTGCGGAGGCGCAGCGATGAGCATGCGTTTCTACGTCTCACGTGACGCCGGCGCGGTCGCCGTCGGTGCCGACGAGGTCGCCCTGGCGCTGGAGCAGGCCGCCGCCGGGCGCGGCGTTGCCATCGAGATCGTCAGGACCGGCTCGCGCGGAACGTACTGGCTGGAGCCGCTGGTCGAGGTCGCAACGCCGCAGGGACGCATCGCCTTCGGCCCGGTGGCGGAAGCAGATGTGCCCTCCCTGCTCGACGCACTCGCAAACAACACGCCGCATCTCTTGCGGTTAGGGGCCACCGACGAGATCCCCTGGCTGAAGCGCCAGACCCGCCTCACCTTCGCCCGTTGCGGCGTGATCGATCCGCGCTCACTCGACGACTACCGCGGCCATGGCGGCTACAAGGGCCTCGCGCGGGCTCTGTCGCTTGGCTCGGATGCGATCCTCACCGAAGTCACCGCATCGGGCCTGCGCGGCCGCGGCGGTGCCGGCTTCCCGACCGGGATCAAGTGGAAGACCGTCGCGCAGGCGAAGGCCGACCGCAAGTTCATCGTCTGCAACGCCGACGAGGGCGACAGCGGCACCTTTGCCGACCGCATGATCATGGAAGGCGATCCCTTCCTGGTGATCGAGGGCATGACCATCGCCGGCCTCACCGTCGGCGCGACCAAGGGCTACATCTACATCCGCAGCGAATATCCGCATGCCGTGGAAGCCATGAACGTCGCGATCCAGGCCGCGAAGCGCGGCGGCTATCTCGGCGACAAGATCGGCGGCTCCAAGCAAACCTTCGATCTCGAAGTCCGCGTCGGCGCTGGCGCCTATGTCTGCGGCGAGGAGACCTCGCTGCTGGAGAGCCTCGAAGGCCGCCGCGGCATCGTGCGCGCCAAGCCGCCGCTGCCGGCCCATCATGGCCTGTTCGGCAAGCCCACCGTCATCAACAACGTGCTGTCGTTTGCCGCGATCCCCTTCATCCTTGCCGAGGGGGCCAAGGCCTATGCGGATTTCGGCATGGGCCGCTCGCGCGGCACGATGCCGATCCAGCTCGCGGGCAACATCCGCTACGGTGGCCTGTTCGAGACCGCCTTCGGTGTGACGCTCGGCGAGCTCGTCGACGACATCGGTGGCGGCACCTTCACCGGCCGCCCGGTCCGCGCCGTGCAGGTCGGCGGGCCGTTAGGGGCCTATTTCCCCCGTGCGCTGTTCGACACGCCGTTCGACTATGAGGCCTTTGCCGCACGCGACGGCCTGATCGGCCATGGCGGCATCGTCGTGTTCGACGACAGCGTCGACATGCGCAGGCAGGCGCGCTTCGCCATGGAGTTCTGCGCCGTCGAATCCTGCGGCAAGTGCACGCCGTGCCGGATCGGCTCGACCCGTGGCGTCGAGACCATCGAGAAGATCATGCGCGGCGAGCGCGTCAATGAAAACATCGCGCTGGTCGAGGACCTCTGCAACACCATGAAATTTGGCTCGCTCTGCGCGCTCGGCGGCTTCACGCCCTACCCCGTGCTCAGCGCGTTGAAGCACTTCCGGGAGGATTTCGCACCCATCCCGACCACGCTGCAGGCCGCGGAATAGGAGAAGGACGATGTCTCTGATCGAAGAAGTCGACTACGGCACGCCGCGCTCCAAATCCACGACGATGGTGACGCTCACAATCGACGGCAGAGAGGTCAAGGTGCCCGAGGGCACCTCGATCATGCGCGCCGCGATGGACGCGGGCCACCAGATCCCGAAGCTCTGCGCAACCGACATGGTCGACGCGTTCGGCTCCTGCCGTCTCTGCCTCGTCGAGATCGAGGGTCGCGCCGGAACGCCGGCCTCCTGCACCACGCCAGTGATGAACGGTCTCGTCGTGCACACCCAGACCGAGCGGCTCAAAAGGCTGCGCAAGGGCGTGATGGAACTCTACATCTCCGACCATCCGCTCGACTGCCTCACCTGCGGCGCCAATGGCGACTGCGAGCTGCAGGACATGGCGGGCGCGGTGGGCTTGCGCGACGTGCGCTATGGTTATGAAGGCGAGAACCACGTCTTCGCCAAGAGCCACGGCTGCGACAACGACCATTGGATGCCCAAAGACGAGTCCAACCCGTACTTCACCTATGATCCCTCCAAGTGCATCGTCTGCTCGCGTTGCGTCCGCGCCTGCGAGGAGGTGCAAGGCACCTTCGCGCTGACCATCTCCGGACGCGGCTTCGACAGCCGCGTCTCGCCCGGCATGAGCGAGAGTTTCCTCGGCTCCGAATGTGTCTCCTGCGGCGCCTGCGTGCAGGCCTGCCCGACTGCAACGCTGACGGAAAAGTCTGTGATCGAGATCGGCCAGCCCGAGCATTCCGTGGTCACCACCTGCGCCTATTGCGGCGTCGGCTGTGCCTTCAAGGCGGAGATGCGCGGCGAGGAAGTGGTGCGCATGGTGCCCTACAAGGACGGCAAGGCCAATCGCGGCCATTCCTGCGTCAAGGGCCGCTTCGCCTGGGGCTACACCAACCACAAGGAGCGCATCCTCAAGCCCATGATCCGCGAGCGGATCGAGGATCCCTGGCGCGAGGTGTCGTGGGACGAAGCGTTCACGTTTGCCGCCACCAGGTTGCGCGGCATCCAGCAAAAATACGGCCGCGATGCCATCGGCGGCATCACCTCGTCGCGCTGCACCAATGAGGAGACCTATCTGGTGCAGAAGCTGATCCGCGCCGGTTTCGGCAACAACAATGTCGATACCTGCGCCCGCGTCTGCCACTCCCCCACCGGCTATGGCCTTGCCACCACCTTCGGCACCTCCGCCGGCACGCAGGATTTCGACTCGGTCGAGGACACCGACGTCGTCGTGATCATCGGCGCCAATCCGGCCTCCGCCCACCCGGTGTTCGCATCGCGGCTGAAGAAGCGGCTGCGCCAGGGCGCCAAGCTGATCGTGATCGACCCGCGCCGCACCGAGATGGTGGAATCGCCGCATGTGAAGGCGCTGCACCTGCCCCTGATGCCCGGCACCAACGTCGCCGTCATGACCGCGCTGGCGCATGTCATCGTCACGGAAGGGCTCGTCAACGAAGCCTTCGTGCGCGAGCGCTGCGACTGGAGCGAGTTCGAGGAATGGGCCGCCTTCGTCGCCCGGCCGAACAACAGCCCGGAAGCAACCGCCATTCTCACCGGCGTCGATCCCAAGGTGCTGCGCGAAGCGGCCCGCATCTATGCCACGGGCGGCAACGGCGCGATCTATTACGGCCTCGGCGTCACCGAGCACAGCCAGGGCTCGACCACCGTGATCGCGATCGCCAACCTTGCGATGGTCACAGGCAATATCGGCCGTCCCGGCGTTGGCGTGAACCCGCTGCGCGGCCAAAATAACGTTCAAGGCTCTTGCGACATGGGCTCGTTCCCGCACGAGCTGCCCGGCTACCGCCACATCTCCGGCGATGCCGTGCGCGACCAGTTCGAGGCGCTCTGGAATGTCAAGCTCAACCCCGAGCCGGGCCTTCGCATCCCCAACATGTTCGACGCCGCGGTCGAAGGCACCTTCATGGGCATCTACGTGCAGGGCGAGGACATCCTGCAGTCCGACCCCAATACCAGCCACGTGGTCGCGGCACTGTCGGCGATGGAATGCGTCATCGTCCACGACCTGTTCCTGAACGAGACCGCGAACTACGCCCACGTCTTCCTGCCCGGCTCGAGCTTCCTGGAGAAGGACGGCACCTTCACCAACGCCGAGCGC
The DNA here is from genome assembly GCF_054060965.1 of Bradyrhizobium sp. USDA 3397. Taxonomy (NCBI): domain Bacteria; kingdom Pseudomonadati; phylum Pseudomonadota; class Alphaproteobacteria; order Hyphomicrobiales; family Nitrobacteraceae; genus Bradyrhizobium; species Bradyrhizobium sp. USDA 3397. The sequence goes on along the minus strand of NZ_JBSSDS010000001.1, from coordinate 8,132,499 downwards.
CGCATCCAGCGCGTCCGCAAGGTGATGACGCCGAAGAACGGCCTGGCCGACTGGGAGGTTACCATCGGCCTTGCCAAGGCGATGGGCTTCGACATGAAGTACGGCCACCCTTCCGAGATCATGGACGAGATCGCGGCACTGACGCCGTCCTTCGCCGGCGTCTCCTATGCCAAGCTCGATGAGCTCGGCTCGGTGCAGTGGCCCTGCAACGACAAGGCGCCGGAGGGCACGCCGGTGATGCATATCGATGGCTTCGTTCGCGGCAAGGGCAAGTTCGTCGTGACCGAATATGTCGCGACCGACGAGCGCACCGGCCCGCGCTATCCCCTGTTGCTGACCACGGGCCGCATCCTCAGCCAGTACAATGTCGGCGCGCAGACGCGGCGCACAGAAAACGTGGTCTGGCATGCCGAGGACCGGCTAGAGATCCACCCGCATGATGCCGAGCAGCGCGGCGTGCGCGACGGCGACTGGGTGCGGCTGAAGAGCCGCGCCGGCGAGACCACGCTACGCGCGGAGATCACCGATCGCGTTGCGCCCGGCGTCGTCTACACCACCTTCCACCATCCGGACACGCAGGCCAACGTCATCACGACCGATTATTCGGACTGGGCGACCAACTGCCCCGAATACAAGGTCACGGCGGTGCAGGTCTCGCCCTCGAACGGCCCGTCCGACTGGCAAAAGGCCTATGATGCGCAGGCGCGCCAATCCCGCCGCATCGTGCCGGCCGAAGCCGCGGAGTAAGCGCATGCACGTAGCAGTCCAGGCCATCGATCGCGACATCTGGCGCAACGGCGCGGCGTCGGAAGGAACACGGTTCGTCCCGGAGGAGACGCCGCTGGCGCTGACCTATAATGGCGGCACCTATGCCGTCATGATGGGGACGCCGCAGAATCTGGAAGATTTTGCGGTCGGCTTCAGCGTGAGCGAAGGCATCGTCAAGTCGGTCGACGACATCAAGTCGCTCGAAATGGTCCGCCTCGACGACGGCATCGAACTGCGCATGTGGCTCGCATCGGAAGATGCCGCGCGCATCAACCAGCGCCGTCGCCACATCGCAGGTCCCACCGGCTGCGGCATCTGCGGCGTCGAGTCCATCGCCGAAGCGGTGCGGCCCGCGGCGATCGTCCCGGACGGGCAGACCTTCACCCCCGAGCAGGTCATGGCGGCGATGCAGGCCATCGCGCCGCTGCAATCGATCAATCTGCAGACCCGCGCCGTTCATGCCGCTGCGTTCTGGTCCCCCACAGGCAACATCGTCGCGCTGCGCGAGGATGTCGGCCGCCACAATGCGCTCGACAAGCTCGCTGGCGCCCTGGCGCGCAGCCGCAACGAGCCGCGCAACGGCATGGTGCTGCTGACGAGCCGCGTCTCGGTCGAGATGGTACAGAAGACCGCCGCGATGGGCGCGCCGGTGATGGTCGCGGTGTCCGCGCCCACCGCCCTCGCGGTCCGCACGGCGGAAGCCGCCGGCATCACGCTGATCGCCATCGCGCGGCAGGACGGATTCGAGATATTTTCACATGGTAGCCGGATCGTCGCGCGCCATGCCACAGAGGTTGCCGATGTCGCCTGACCGCCTGATCTACATGGCCAACCAGATCGGCAAGTTCTTTGGCAGTCAGGGCCGTGACAAGGCCGTGCCTGGCATTGCCGAGCACATCAAGAAGTTCTGGGATCCCCGCATGAAGCGCGCGATCTTCGCCCATCTCGATGCGGGCGGTGCGGGCCTGGAGCCCGACGTGCGCGAGGCCATCACCGCGCTGAAGCAGGCTATGACCCTTCCAGCAGCGCCCTGAACACGCGCCGCACCTCGCTCTGCGTCTCCTTCACCCGCGCCTCCAGTGAGGAGAAATCCGGCGCGTCGCCGGCGCGCGCCATGACGCGCTGCAGGTCGGTGCCGGCGGTATCAGGCTTGAAGCGCTCGCTGACGCAGAGCCGCAGGATCTGCGTCAAGTCGTGATAGAGCCGCGCCGCGGCGCGCAGGATCTCCGTCTCCGATTGCGCGAGCACGCCGATCCTGCAGGCATTCTCCAGCACCTGCATGGTGCTGACGTCGAGAATCTCGGGCTTGTCATGCGCGTGCACGAGCTGGAGATATTGCGCGATGAAGTCGATATCGACCATGCCACCGGCTGCATGCTTGAGATCCCAGCAATCCGCCTCGCCCTTCTCCTGCGCGATCGCGCGCCGCATGTCGGCGACGTCGTTGGCGGTGATGGCAGGATCGCGGCGGCGGGTCAGGACATCGCGGATGACGCGCTCGATCCGTTCCCGGAATTCGGGCGAAGCCGAGACTACGCGCGCACGCGTCAGGGCCATGTGCTCCCAGGTCCAGGCTTCGTTCGCCTGGTAGTCCGCGAACGAGACGAGGCTCGAAGCCACCGGACCTGCGCGTCCCGAGGGCCGCAGCCGCATGTCGATCTCGTAGAGCACGCCGTAATTGGTGCGCGTCGTGAAGGCGCTGATCAGGCGCTGGGTGAAACGGGCGAAATAGTGTGCGCCGTGAAGCGATTTCACGCCGTCGGAGTCCGGATGGTCGCCGTCGAAATCATAGAGCAGGATCAGGTCGAGATCGGACGAGGCCGTCATCTCGCGGCTGCCGAGCCGGCCCATCGCGACGATCGCGGTCTGCTGCCCCTTGATCCGGCCGTGCTGGACGGCGAAGCGATCGGCGACGAGGCCGTGCACGGTGTGGACGATACCCTCCGCGACGTCGGCGAAGGCCGTGCTCGCCTGCTGCGCCGAGACGGTGCCGGAGAGGATGCGCGTGCCGATCAGGAACAGGCTCTCCTGCCCGAACAGGCGCAGGCGATCGAGGAACTCCTCGTATGAGCCGGCGTCCTGCACGGTGGTCGCGAGCCGCCCGGACAATTCCTGCCTGTCGGGCATGGCGCCGAAGAAGCGCGGATCGATCAGGCCGTCCATCAGCTGGGGCTGCCGCGCCAGCATGTCGCCGAGCCGGGGCGCGGCTCCCAGCACCAGCGCCACCAGCGCGACGAGATCGCGGTTCTGGCCGAGCAGCGTGATCAGCCGGCCGCCGCGCTGCAGCGCGCCGAGGAAATGATCGAACGAAACGACAGCGCGATCCGGCTCTTCGGCATGGGCAAGGCCGTCGATCAGGGCCGGCACAAACTCGACGAAGGCGCTTCGCGTCGCCTCAACGCGGAAGACGCGATAGTCGCCGGTGATCCAGTCGCGCACGGTCTGCGCGACCGCGGCGGGCTTCTTGAAGCCGAGCGTCGCGAGATGCTGCAGCAGGCGCGGATCATCGGGGCCCGCACCGTAGTCGAGCGCCGGCAGCCTCGCCGTGCCGGTGGGGTCATCGCCCTCGAACAGTTTTTCGTAATGGCCCTGCACGATCTGGAGCTGATGCAAGAGGTCCCGCGCAAAGGCCTCGCGATTCGGATAGCCGAAGAACCACGCAAAGCGCTCGACCGCTTGCTTGTCCTCCGGCAGCGTGTGGGTTTGCTCGTCGGCGATCATCTGCAGGCGATGCTCGACACGGCGCAGGAATTCGTAGGCGGTCGCCAGCTCGTCGCGCGCCGCCAGGGTGATCCAGTTGCTGGCGGCGAGCACGTCGAGCGCCCTCAGCGTCGACCGCACCCGCAATTCGGGATGGCGGCCGCCGGCGATCAATTGCTGGGTCTGCGCGAAAAACTCGATCTCGCGTATGCCGCCGCGCCCGACCTTGACGTTGTGGCCTTCGACCGCGACCTCGCTCTGGCCGCGATAGGTCTGCATCTGCCGCTTCATGTCGTGCACGTCGGCAAGTGCGGCAAAGTCGAGATGCTTGCGCCAGACGAACGGCGCGATTTCGGCGAGCAATGCCTCGCCCGCTTTTGAATCGCCGCCACAGGTCCGCGCCTTGATCATCGCGGCGCGCTCCCACGTGCGCCCTTCCCGCTCGTAATAGTTCAGCGCGGCGTCCCGCGAGATCGCCACCTGCGTCGAGGACGGATCGGGCCGCAGCCGCAAATCGACGCGGAAGACGTAACCATCATAGGTGCGCTGCTGCAGGATGCGCGCCATGCCTTGCGTCACGCGGACGAAGAACGGCTGCGGCTCGATATCGGGCGCGAGGGTCGTCGCATCGGGATCGAAGAACACGATGAGATCGATATCGCTGGAATAGTTCAGCTCGCCCGCACCCATCTTGCCCATCGCGAGCACGATCAGCCCGCAGCCCTCTTCGGGTGCCTCGGGATTGGGCGGTGAGAGCTTGCCGCGTGCGGCTTCCTGCCGCAGCAGATATTGCAGTGCCGCCTGCACCGAGGACACCGCGACATCGGTCAGCGCCGCCGTCACCCGCATCACCGGCCAGACACCGCCGATATCGCACAGCGCGATCAGGAGCGCAGCCTCAGCCTTCATGCGGCGGAGCAGCCGCATCACCTCGGCCTCCTCCGAAGCCGCGAGCACCGCGCTGCGCGCCTCCGCGATCAGCGCCGTCAGATGCGCATCCGGATCGCATTCGAGCAGCCGGATCAGGCGCAAGGCATCGGCGCGCACCAGGTCGAACAGATAGGGCGAGAATTCCGCAATCCCGGTCAGGATCTCGCGGGCGAAGGGATGGCCGAGATGCGTTTCGAGACGGGCCGATTGTGCCGGCTCGAGCTCGGCCAGCCAGGTTTCGAAACGGGGTTCGTCGGTTGCGGAAGCGGCAATATGGGGAGCCTCCGCGAAGCGTGCGGCCAGCCTCTCACCATGCTTGTCCGCGTTTCCCGGCGCGGAGTGGTTCATGCCACCTTCTGTGGCACATCCGGTATTGGCGGAGCAACCCTGTCGCCGGCACCCGCGCGCGCCGGCAGCACCAGCGTGGCGACGAGGCCGGGATGGGCATCGCCCAAGCGCAATTCGCCGCCGTGCAACGTCGCCACCGCCGAGGCGAGGCTGAGGCCGAGGCCCGAGCCCGGCAGCGTGCGGCTGGCCTCCAGCCGCACGAATCGCTCGATGACGTGCTTGCGGTCGGCTTCGGGGATGCCGGGGCCGCGATCGGTGACGCTGAGCAGCACCAGGTCGCCGTCGCGCCTCGCCTCGATCGTGATTTGCCGCGCGTCCATGCTGACCACGGTTCCCGCCGGCTGTGCCGCGGGCTGGCCGTATTTGATCGCGTTCTCGACAAGATTGGCGAGCGCCTGGCTGATCAGCTCGCGATTGGCATGAACCGGCGTCGGCTCGCACTTGACCTTCAGGGTCATGCCGTCGTCCTCGGCGAGCGGCTCGTAGAGCTCGTGGATGCCCTCCGCGACCTCCGCGGCATCGAAGTCGTCCATGTTACCGCGCGCCTGTCCGGATTCCGCGCGCGCGATCATCAGAAGCGCGTTGAAGGTCCGGATCAGCCCGTCGGACTCCTCGATGGTCCGCTCCAGCGCGGCGCGATAATCCGCCTCGCAGCCCGATCTCGCCAGCGCCTCCTCGGCGCGATTGCGCAGCCGTGTCAGCGGCGTCTTGAGGTCGTGGGCGATGTTGTCGGAAACCTCCTTCAGCCCCGCCATCAGCGCCTCGATCCGCTCCAGCATGGCGTTAAGGTTCTCGGCGAGACGATCGATCTCGTCGCCGCTGCGCCCTACGGGCAGGCGCTCGCTGAGATCACCGGTCATGATCCGCTGCGCCGTGCCGGTCATCGCGTCGATGCGCCTCAGCACCCGTCGCGCGACGAAGATGCCGCCGCCGAGGCCGAGCACGACGACGATCAGGACCGAAAATTGCGCCGCCTTCGCGACGATGCCGAACAGGCGCCGCCGCTCGGCCAAGTCGCGGCCGATCAGAAGCCGGAAGCCGTTCTCCAATTCGGTGACGCGAACGAGCGCGCGATGATCGCGGTCATCGCTGTCCTCGATCCGCCGGTAGGCCGTCTCCGACCAGCCGCGCGTCGCCATCACGCCCGGCGCCAGCGAGCCGACATTGCCGGCGATCGCCTGGCCCGTCGGCGTGGTCACGAGATAGAGGTTGGCGCCCGGCCGCAGCGCCCGATACTCGATCGTGCGCACCAGGCGAACCATGCCGCCGCGGTCGTAGATCTCGTTGATCTCCGAGGTCTCGGCATTGACGGTCTGCGTAATCTCCTCGGTGATCAGCCGCCGCGTATTCCAGGCGAAATAGGCCAGCAGCGAGGCCGCGAACATCGCGAACAGCAGCAGATAGACCAGCGTCAGCCGGAACGCCGTGGTGCGGATGAGTTTACCGAATGCCGTCACGGATCATGTATCCGGCGCCGCGGATCGTGTGCAGCAGCGGGCGCTCGAAGCCCTTGTCGATCTTGGAGCGCAGCCGCGAGATGTGCACGTCGATGACGTTGGTCTGCGGATCGAAATGATAGTCCCAGACATTCTCCAGCAGCATGGTTCGCGTCACCACCTGGCCGGCGTGCTTCATGAGGTATTCGAGCAAGCGGAATTCGCGCGGCTGCAGCGTCAGCTCGTCCTTGCCGCGGGCGACGCGATGCGAGAGCCGGTCGAGCTCGAGATCGCCGACGCGATAAAGCGTCTCCTCGGCGGGACCGCCGCGGCGGCGCGACAGCACTTCGACGCGGGCCAGCAGCTCGGCGAAGGAATAGGGCTTCGGCAGATAGTCGTCGCCGCCCGCGCGCAGACCCTTGATGCGGTCATCGACCTGCCCGAGCGCGGAGAGAATCAGCACCGGCGTCGTATTGCCCTTGTCGCGCAATGCGCCGATCAGCGACAGGCCGTCGCGCTTGGGCAGCATGCGGTCGACCACCAGCACGTCGTATTCGCCGTTCTCGGCCATGGCGAGGCCTTCCTCGCCGTCGGCGGCGTGGTCGGCGATGTGTCCGACTTCGCGAAACGCCTTGGCCAGGTAGTCGGCAGATTCGCGGTCGTCTTCGATGATGAGGAGGCGCATCGTGCGTTCGGCGGCGGTCAAGGAGGTCAACCTTCTCTAAACATGGCGCGAGCGGCAACCGCATGCAAGCCGAGCAGGAGAGGCTCGACGCGGGAAAAAGGCGGGCGGTGAAGCTGGGGGGACCTCACCGCCCTAGGCCTTCCGACGGAGGGGGGCGTAATTCCACCGGAAGGTAGATGAGGGAAGCCAGCGTTGCGCCGCTTCCCCGAAGGGCACCGGCGGCGGGGGGCGACTGATGCCGGCGGTACCCTTCATCTCGTAGGCCTCCTGAAGGCCTCAGCCCTTGGCGATGGGCACCGCGACGAAGCGCGACTGGCCGCCGCTCTTCACGCGCATCAGGACGCTGTTCTTGTTGTCGGTCCGCGCCGCATTGATGGCGTCGCGGACTTCGCCGGCGGTCGCCACGCTCTTGCCGCCGACCTCGAGGATCACGTCACCTTCCTTGAAGCCGCGTTCGGCCGCCGCGCTCTTCGGATCGACCTCGGTGACCACGACGCCGTCCTTGCCGGCACCGGCCACGGAATTGGCGGGCGCAACGGTCATGCCGAGCTTCGGTACGTCCGTCCCCTTGCTGGCCCCCTTGCCGCTGTCCTTGTCCAAGTCGGCCTTGGCCTCGACCGTATTCGGCAACTGGCCGAGGGTGAGGTTGACGACCTTGTCCTGGCCCTTGTGCAGCACGTTGAGCTTCACGGACGCGCCGGGTGCCATACCGCCGATGGTGCGGGCGAGCTCGCGGGCATCCTTGACGGGTTCACCGTTCACCGCGGTGATCACGTCACCGGACTCGATGCCGGCCTTCGCCGCCGGACCGTTCGCCTGCGGCTCCGCCACCAGCGCGCCTTCGGCCTTCTTCATGCCGAGGCTGTCGGCGATGTCGGAGGTTACGGGCTGGATCTGTACGCCGATCCAGCCGCGGCTGACCGAGCCCTTGTCCTTGAGCTGCGCAACCACGCTCTTGACGGTGTTGGCCGGGATCGAGAACGCGATGCCGACGCTACCGCCGGAGGGCGAGTAGATCGCGGTGTTGACGCCCATCACCTCGCCGTTTGTGTCGAAGGCCGGACCGCCGGAATTACCCTTGTTCACGGGCGCGTCGATCTGGATGAAATCGTCATATGGGCCGTTGCCGATGTCGCGGCCGCTCGCCGAGACGATGCCCGCGGTCACGGTGCCGCCGAGACCGAAGGGATTGCCGACCGCGAGCACCCAGTCGCCGATCCGCGGTTTGCTGTCGGCGAGCTTGGCGAACGGGAAGTTTGTGCTGCCTTCGACCTTGATCAGCGCGAGGTCGGTGCGCTGGTCGGTGCCGATCACCTTGGCGGTGTAGGTCTTGCCGTCGTCGGTGGTGACCTCGACCTTGTCGGCACCATCGACCACGTGGTTGTTGGTCACGGCATAGCCGTCAGCCGAGATGAAGAAGCCGGAGCCCTGCCCCTGCACGACGCGGCCACGGCCGCCCTTCAGGCCGGGGGGCAAACCATCCGGACCACCGAAGCGGCGGAAGAAGCGCTCCATCGGCGAGCCCGGCTGGAACGGCGAGGAGGAATCGTCGCCGTCGTCATTGCTCGCGGTCTTCTCCTTCATGTTGACCTTGACCGAGATCACCGAAGGCTTCACGCGCTCGACGACGTCGGCGAATCCGACCGGACGCTCGACCTTGCGAACCTCGTTGTTGACCTGCGCATGCGCCGGGCTGGAGAACAGGTCGGCCGGCGAGGTCGACGGGCTGAAGCCATAGACGGCCGCGCCGAGACCGGCGACGACCGAAGCCATCAGCGCGAGCTTGCGCGCGGAAAACACCGACCGGCGCGGCTGCCGGTAGGACGGGAGGTTCGAAAGGTCGATACGATCGTTCATGCGGAAATCTCCAGAGCCCTGAATTCCTGTTGGTGCCGGATGCGGCACCTTGCGAACCTGAAGATGGGGACTCCCGCCTTACCGCGCGCTGGCGGCGGGGTTAAACTTTTGTAATGATGCCTCGAGGCGGATGCGGCAGTTCAGCACAGGCCAAAAATCGTGGCCTTACAGGAACTTAATCGAGTTCCCCCGACCAGACGGCAGGCGCGAATTCTGGCCCCTCAGCTCGCCCTGACACTGACGATGAACTCGTCGACTTCGCGCTTCAAGGTCTCGGCCTGCCGCGACAGATCGACGGCCGAATCCCTGGCTTCGGCCGCCATGTGGCCGGTCTCGGCCGAGGTGGAGGTAATCTGGACGATATGGTTGGAGACGTCGAGGGTTCCGCGCGCGGCATCCTGGGCGCTGCGCGTGATCTCCTGTGTGGCGTTGCGCTGCTGGGCGGTGTCGACCTCGATGCCCGACATGATCGACGAGATCTCCGACAGCGTCCTGGAAATGCCGTCGATCGCGCCGCGGGTCTCCGCGGTGATGCCTTGAATGCTGGCGACCTGCGAGGTGATCTCCTCCGTCGCCTTGCTGGTCTGATGCGCCAGGTTCTTCACTTCCGAGGCGACCACCGCAAACCCCTTGCCCGCTTCGCCGGCCCGTGCCGCCTCGATGGTGGCGTTGAGCGCCAGGAGATTGGTCTGCGATGCGATCGCCTGGACGAGCTGGACGACCTCGCCGATCTTTTCGGCGGCATCCGACAGCGTGTGAATGGTATCGCGGCTCTTCTCCGCCTGGCTTGCAGCGCCTTCGGCGCGCTGGGTCGCGTCCGTGACGCGGCGGCTGATCGTGCCGATCGAGTTCGTCATCGCCTCGGCGGACCCTGCAACCGTCTGCACGCTGGCGCTGGCCTGGCTCGCCGCGCTCGCGACCGCATTGGCCTTGGTGCTGGTGTCGTTGGCGGTCCGCGACAACGTCTCCGCGCTGGTCTTCAGATGCACGGCCGATGATGCCACGCTGGCGACGACACTGGCGACGAGATCGTTGAAGCGCTTGATCCTGTTATCGAGGAATTTCGACCGCTCGGCCTGATGCTGCGCTTCATGCAGCTGCTGCTCGGAGAGGCGGCGCCGCTCGATGCCGTTGGTCTTGAACACCTCCAGCGCACCGGCGAGCAGGCCGATCTCGTTGGTGCGGCCGAGCCCCGGAACTGATGTCTCGAACTTCTGGTCGGCGACCTCGCGCATGGCATGCACGATGGCCGCGAGGGGATTGAGGATGCCGTTGCGCACGGCGAACCAGGTCGTGAAGCAGATCGCGAAAGCGACAACGGCGATCACGCCGCAGGCGACCAGGAAATAAGAAAACGCGGTCTGCGCCTGCTGGTAGATCTGCATGGCATGGTCACGCGCCGGGCCGCTCAGCGCGGCGAAGTTCGAGGACAGGCTGGTGATCTCGTTGTTGAGATAGAGCACCGCGATGAAGCCGGTGCCGCCGCCGATCCCAAGCAGGAACAATAACGCAGCGACGACGGCGCCGACCAGGAAGCGGATCGTCAGATTGCTGTTCGCGAACATCGGGGGACTCAGGAGCTGGAATCAAATCTCGCGACAAGCTTCCAGACAAAGGTCAATTTAGCATGAACCACGCAGCCGTTGCCGCGCACTGCGTGGCACGACGTAGACGGCTTCAGGGCGATTTGGGTTCGTCCGACATCAAGGCCGCAAGCCGCGCCTTCTCCTCCGCCGTGAGCGGCGGAGGCGGTACGTCGGCACCCCTTCCCGAGCGGCGGCGGATCTGCAGCCACAGCGCCAGGCCGCCGCCGATCAGCAGCACCGGCCCGAGCAGCCACAGCAGCAGGGTCTGCAGCTCGAAGCGCGGTTTGAGCAACACGAACTCGCCGTAGCGCGCCACCAGGAAATCGAGCACCTGCGAATTGCTGTCGCCGGCCGCGATGCGCTCGCGCACCAGCAGCCTGAGATCGCGTGCCAGCGGCGCATCGGAATCGTCGATCGACTGATTCTGGCAAACCATGCAGCGAAGCTCGCGCGACAATTCGCGCGCGCGCGATTCCTTCACCGGATCCGGCATGATCTCGTCGGGCTGGACAGCGTGGGCCGCCGGCAACGCCAGCAGCAGCAAGGCGACGAAGGCGGCCATCATCCGGCGCATCGGATCATTCCGCGGGCTGGAGGCGCTGCTTGGCCCGCGCCGGCTTCGGCGCGCCGACCCGCAGGCGGCGGTCGGAGAGCGAGAGCACGCCGCCGAGCGCCATCAGCACCGGCCCCCACCAGATCAGGAGAACCAGCGGCTTGTGATAGATGCGCACGGCGATGGCGCCTTCGGCGGTGGCGTCGCCGAGCGAGACGTAGAGCTGGCTCGCGCCGCTGGTCAACAGCGCGGCCTCCGTCGTCGAGGAGCCGCGGGTGGTGAAGCTGCGCTTCGAAGGCGTCATCACCGTGATGGTCTTGCCGTCGCTGCTGACGTTGAATTCGGCAATCATCTCGCGGTAGTTCGGGCCCTGGCGTTGAAACAGCCCGTCGAGCTTCAGATCGTAGCCGGCGATATGGGCAGTCTCGTTCGGTTTCATGGTCGCGATGTATTCGCTGTTCCAGGTGGTCTCGCAGACGATCCCGATCAGCGCAACGCCGAGGCCGGCATGCGCGAACGCGGTGCCCCACGCCGAGCGCGGCAGGCCGCGCGCCCGGTGCAGCACCGTTGCGAACGGCAGGCGCACCAGGCCCGTCCGTTCGCCGAGGTCGGTGACCGCGCCGGCGATGACGAAGACGCCGAGCCCGATCGCGAGCGGCGCCAGCGCGCTGCCGCCCCGCACCCAGGCCCAGACGATGGCGACCACGACCAGCCCGGCAACCCCGGCCGCGAGCAGGCGCTGCATCACGCCGAGCAGGTCGCCGCGCTTCCACGCCAGCATCGGCCCGAACGGCACCGCGAGCAGAAGCAGCGCGAACAGCGGCGCGAAGCTCAGATTGTAGAAGGGGGCGCCGACCGACATCTTGAAATCGGCGAGCATTTCCATCGCGAGCGGATAGAGCGTGCCGAACAGCACCACGGCGCAGGCCACCGTGAGCAGCAGATTGTTAAGCACCAGCGCGCCCTCGCGCGAGATCGGTGCGAACAGGCCGCCCTGCTTCAGCGAGGTGGCGCGGCCCGCGAACAGCGACAGGCTGCCGCCGATGAACAGGCACAGGATCAAGAGGATGAATACGCCGCGGGTCGGATCGGTGGCGAAGGCGTGCACCGAGGTGATGACGCCCGAGCGCACCAGAAAGGTGCCGAGCAGCGACAGCGAGAAGGTCAGGATCGAGAGCAGGATAGTCCAGACCTTCAGCGCGTTGCGCTTCTCCATCACCAGCGCCGAATGCAAGAGCGCGGTGCCGGCAAGCCAAGGCATCAGCGAAGCGTTCTCCACCGGATCCCAGAACCACCAGCCGCCCCAGCCAAGCTCATAATAGGCCCAGTACGAGCCCATGGCGATGCCGAGGGTCAGGAAGATCCAGGCGACCAGCGTCCAGGGCCGCACCCAGCGCGCCCAGGCCGCATCGATCCGTCCCTCCATCAGGGCCGCGATCGCGAATGAGAACGAGATCGAGAAGCCGACATAGCCGAGATAGAGCATCGGCGGATGGACGGCGAGACCGATGTCCTGGAGCACGGGATTGAGATCGCGTCCCTCGATCGGCGGGCTGGCGATGCGCAGGAACGGGTTCGATGTCATCAGGATGAAGAGGTAGAACGCGCTGGCGACCCAGGCCTGCACAGCCAGCACATGCGCGCGCAGCGAGAGCGGCAGATTGTTGCCGAAGCTCGCGACCAAGCCGCCGAACAGCGCGAGGATCAACACCCACAGCAGCATCGAGCCTTCATGGTTCCCCCACACGCCCGTGATCTTGTAGAGCAGCGGCTTCATCGAGTGGGAATTCTCGTAGACGTTGGCGACGGAGAAATCCGAGTTCACGTGCAGCATCACCAGCGCCGTGAATGAGGCGCCGACGAACAGCAGCTGCGCCAGTGCGGTCGAGCGCGCCACGTTCATCAGGGCGGCGTCGCCAAGGCGCGCGCCGACCAGCGGCACGACGGACTGGATCAGTGCGAGGGCGAGCGCCAGCACCAGCGCGTAATGTCCTGATTCCGCGATCACCGCACCGCTCCCTGCGGATTGCCTTGCGCGGTCGTCGCCGCGGGTTTGGCGGCACCGGAGGCTTGGGTACCGGAGCCTTGGGCGCCGGAGCCTTGGGCACCGTAATCGTCCTTCCAGTGCCCCTGCTTCTTCAGGGCATCGGCGACGTCCTTGGGCATGTAGGTCTCGTCGTGCTTGGCAAGGACGGTATCGGCCTTGAACACGCCGTTGGCATCGAGTGCGCCTTCCGCGACGACGCCCTGCCCTTCGCGAAATAGGTCGGGCAGAATGCCTTTGAAGGCGACCGGCAGCTTGGCGTTGCCGTCGGCGACCTCGAACGTCACCGCGAGATTGTCGCCGCGCTGGAGCGAGCCGGGCTGCACCAAGCCGCCGAGGCGAAACCGCTTGCCGGGCTCGACATGCTTCTCGGCGACCATGGTCGGGGTCGAGAAGAACACGATGGAGTCGCGTAGCGCGTTGAGCACCAGCGCGGCCGCGAGCGCGAGCACGGCGAGCGATCCGCCGATGATGGTCATACGTCGCTGCTTGCGCGTCATGGCGTATCCGTTCTCCGCATCTCTCGTCCCGAAATCATCATCCGCCGATCCCGAGAGTCTTCAGGCCTTCGTTGAGCTGGCGCAGCCGCTCGGCGTTGCTGGCAACCGCCTGCCGGGCATCGGCCGAAGCGCCCATTGCCTTGTCCCGCTCGCCCATCACCAGATAGGCGCGCACCAGACGCAGCCAGCCCTCGACATCGTCGCCGTTCTGCTTCAGCCGCGTCGCCAGACGGTCGACCATGCCGCGCACCATCGCGTTGCGATCGGTTTCGGCCATGTCCTTGGAGGCAGCAATCGTCTCGTCGGACAGCGCCGGCAGCGTGCCGCCCCCACCGACCCGCGCCAGCGAGGACTGCACCAGGGCACGCCACGGAGCATCCGCCGGCGCTTTCGCAAGCAGCGCACGCCAGATGTTGGTCGCGTCGTCCTTGCGGCCGTCCTGCTCGGCGGCAAGGCCCAGAAAGTAATTCGCCTTGGGATCGTCGGCGTTCAAGGCGTGCGCGCGCTCGAATTCGGCCTTGGCCTCGGCGGTCACCACGCCGCCGGCGGCAGCCGAGATCGCTTCGCCGAGATCGGACCTGCGCTCCGCGCTTTCGCCATTGTAGGTGAGCGAGTTGTGATAGGCGCGCACCGCGTCGTCGAAGCGGCCGAGCCGCTCCAGAACCGGCGCGAGCACGTGCCAGCCGCGCCCGTCCGTCGGATTCTTCTCCAGATGCTGCTCGACCTGCACGACGAGGTTCTCGAGCGACTGCGCCATGCCACCCCCGCGCTCCCGCTGCGCAAGGGGAAAGTCCTGCAGCCGGGGCGAGCCGAGCGGCATGTAGACGCCGGCCGCGATGAGCGGCAGTCCGGCAAGCGCCAGCACGGCCGCCGCACGGCGCCATTTGAGGTTCGACTTCGGCGCCGTTGCCGGCTCGCTGGCCGCCGCCGCGAGCAGCCTGCGGCTGACCTCGACGCGCGCAGCCTCGGCCTCCGGCGCCAAGATCAACCCTGCGACGAGATCACGCTCGATCTCGGCCAGCTGGTCCTTGTAGACCGCGACCTCGCTGCCCTGATCCTGCGCGCGGCTGGTGCGGCCAAGCGGCCAGAGCACGGCGAAAATCGCCGCGACCGTCATCAGCGCGAACACGAACCATAGCGTCATCTGGCAAGCTTCCGGCGGCGCCCGAACCGCGCCTGTAGGTGCCTTTACACCACGGCCGGAGGATGCGGCAATTGACAATTGTCAAGGCGGCGCTACCCGCAGGTCGTCCCGAAAAGGTGAAAATCCAACGGCTTAGCCGATCTCGAAGTCGATACTTTGCGCGGCCTGCTCGCCGTGCCCGTCGAAGGCCTTCAGGAAGTATGTTCCGGGCTTGATTGCATCCGGCAATCTGATGCGCAGCGCTCCGACCGGAACCCGAGATGCAACCCTGGTGGCGGTCTCAGGCAGCTGCCGATCGCTGGCCTTCTCGACCAGCACCACCTTGGCTCCAACCATCAGCCGTTGATACTTGGCAACGAGGACGCGGTTCTCAATTTCAATCGAGCTGATGACCGGTTTCATGCGTCTACAGATGGAAATTTCCAGACTTGCACTGCGAAAGTACGGTGCGCCATCGGCGTCGTCAACTTAAAATTGTGATCAGAAAAAATGCGCGCCGATCAGCCTGCGCGCGACGATTTGCGCTCGCCCGTGAGTGCATTTTCGGCGGCCCGGCTCATCAATGAGGCGTAATCGTCGCCGAACAGCACCTGGCAGAAGCGGATCGCGGCCTGCACCTGCTGCTGCCGATAGGTGCGGACCTTGTGATCGGCGGCACGCAGCGACTGCACCAGCTGCTCGGTCGACCGTTCCACATATTGCTGGAGATCGGAGAAGGTACGCAGCGTCACCTCGTTGATCGCAAGCTCGCTCGCATAGTTGCGGCACGTCGCGACGAAGTCGATCAGTGCCACCGTTTCCTCGACTTCGGTGCTGTCGATCCGCGCGCCCGGCGGAATGTCCTTTTCGGGGCGCTGGCGCAGGATGCGGCGGACGCGGCCGGGAACGCTGTCGATCTCGGACTGCAGCGCATTGGAGATGTCGGCCCGGATCGAGGTCAGTTGCTTGCCCCAGGCCGAATCGTTGCGCAGGTCGAGCTCGGTGCGCAGTCCGCGCACGCCGTCGTGCAGCGTCTTGAGGTTGCCGGCGACATGGTCGAAATGGCCGCGCTTGATGTCCATGCGCAGGACCGCGGCGACGCAGGACAGATCATGCAGGGCCATCGTGACGGCCATACCGTAGGGCGTCGCCGCGACGCGGATCTCGTCATCGGACGCCGCTATCTTGACCGCAAGGCGGATGATCTGCCAGGGCGCGGTCATCCGCTGCACGACGATCGACAAGGCGAAAGGCAGCATCTGCGGCGTCTGAAGCGCCGGAATGTTGAGCGCCGACGTCACCGAGGCGATCTGGGAATCCCCGAAGGCCCGCAAGGTGCGCGGCAGTTTCTCGTTCAATGTCGCAATGGCGTCCCGGACCTGGAGCACCGCACCGATCGAATAGAGATCCTCGATCACGTTGGGCGGTCCGACCCGGGCCAGCGCCCGGGACTTGTCGCCGCCGCCCGGCCCCGTCAGCTCGAAGATCGCATCCGCGGCCACGGCCTGAAGCTTCTGCGCCAGGGCTTCGACCTGCCCAGCACTGTCCGCCGGCATGCGCGCCAGCGCCGCCTCGAATTCGTTCACCTTGTCCGGTGCGCCGTCACGGCCAAGCCACTGCCAGATCGGCTGCAGCGAGGAGCGGCGAATCTGGCCGGCCCTGACAGGAGTGCCCGCTTCGACGAGGAACGGTTCCAACACCTGGAATAGGAGCCGCGACAGATCGTCCGTGCGCGGCGGCAAAGCCTCGTCGGCCTCGCTCTTGCGGACGATCTTGCGCAGCTGCTCGAGCACGAGGGTGGCCACCGCCGTGTCCTGGCCGCGCTCCAGCGCACGCTCGAACTCCCGCATCAGCAGTGCCTGCGACTGCGGCGGGAGCTGCGCGAGATATTCCCTCAGCCGCTCGATCGATGTCTGGCTCATGCGCCCGGGTAATGCACGGTAAAATGGCGGACATGGGATGGGTCCGACGCGATCATAGGGGGTCCCCACTTAAGAAGCCGTTTAGGAAGCTGCCTCGAATGCCTCCCATGCTTCGCTCGAGGAGCCTCAGCCGCGCCGGAAATTGTCGTCGAAACAAGGGATTATAGTCCGGGAAGAACCAGCTCGGCGCGCAGACCCCCAGTCGGGGCGCTGCCGAGCGAAAGGCTGCCGCCATAGAGGGCCGCGAGGTCGGTCACGATCGACAGCCCCAGTCCCGACCCGGGCTTGGACTCGTCGAGGCGCTGGCCGCGCCGGGCGACCTGGGCGCGCTCGGCTTCCGACAGGCCGCGGCCATCGTCGTCGACGATGACCCGCAAACGCGGGCCGGCGCCGGCCCGCTGTGGCGGCTCGACGAGGACATCAATGAGGACGCGCGAGGCCGCCCATTTGCAGGCATTGTCGACGAGATTGCCGACCATCTCCTCAAGATCCTGCCGCTCGCCCCGGAACTTGGCGGATGGATCGGCCTTGGCCTCGACCGCGATGCCGCGGTCGCGATGGATCTTCTCCATGGTCCGCCGCAGTCCCTCGATGGCAGGCGCCACCTCCGTCACGGTCGCGACCACCGAGACCCGTGCCGCGATGCGGGCGCGCTCCAGATGATGGGCGACCTGGTCGCGCATCACATCCGCCTGCTCCATCACCTTCTCCGCGAACGGATCGGCGGCATGCGCGCTGGCTTCGTTGACGATGACCGAAAGCGGCGTCTTGATCGCATGAGCGAGATTGCCGACATGGGTGCGCGCTCGCTCGACGATCTCGCGATTGGCGTCGATCAGCGCGTTGGTCTCGCGCGCCAGCGGCGCGATCTCGACCGGGAATTCACCCTCGAGCCGTTCCGCCCGCCCGGAGCGGATGTCGGCGATCGCGTCCGAGATGCGCTTGAGCGGTGCAAGGCCGAAACGGACCTGGAACACGGTCGTCAGCAGCAGCACGATGCCGAGCGCCGTGAAGGTGCCGCCGAGATAGTAGTCGAAGCTGCGTGTCTCGTCGAAAATCTCGGTATCGTCCCCGGCGACGCTGACCAGAAATTTGCCGTCGGCACCGAGATCGACCGGCCGTTCCACCATGCGCAGATTCTGCCCTTCCGGCCCGTCGACATAGGCGAGGCGGATGCCGGCGGCGGTGAGCTCGGCACCCTGCTCTTCGAGCTTCGGTAGCTTCTTGTCCCAAAGCGAGCGCGAGGAGCGCACCTCCGGCTTTTCGGTGTCGGTCCGCGTGATCTGCCAGTACCAGCCGGACAGCGGCAGGTCGAACAGGGGCTCGCCAAGCGACTGGAACTGGCGGTCCGGCGGCTCGTCGGGCGTTGCGACCTCGGCGATGAGGGTGCGCAAATAGAGATTGAGCCGGCGGTCGAAGGCGCGCTCGGTGGCGTTCTTGTAGACCGACGACAGCACCACGCCTGTGATGGCCAGGATCACCACGAGCCAGGCGGTCGCCGACAGGAACAGTCGGTTCGCAAGCGAGCTAGCGGCCATCGGAATGATCCCGGGCGGCGCTGGATGGCAGGTGGTCGGACGTCATGACCGGACCAAGGGCCCTGTTCGGCCTCCCGTCAAGCCAAGATACTTCAAAGGCCGGAACGCCTCAGGCGCCCGGGGCCGGCGGCGGGGTCAGGAGATAGCCCAGACCGCGGACGGTCTGGATGATGTCGACGTCGAGCTTCTTGCGGATGCGGCCGACGAAGACCTCGATGGTGTTGGAGTCGCGGTCGAAATCCTGGTCGTAGAGATGCTCGACCAGCTCGGTGCGCGAGACCACCCGCCCGGAATGGTGCATCAAGTAGGCCAGAAGCCGATATTCGTGCGAGGTCATCTTGATGGGATTGCCCGACACGCTGACCCGGCCGGTTCGGGTGTCGAGCGTCACCGGGCCGCAGGTCAATTCGCTCTGGGCATGGCCGGTGGAGCGGCGCAGCAGGGCGCGGATGCGCGCCAGCACCTCCTCGAGGTGGAACGGCTTTGCGACGTAGTCGTCGGCGCCGGCATCGAAGCCCTGCACCTTGTCGCTCCAGCGGTCGCGTGCGGTGAGGATCAGGACCGGCATGGTGCGGCCGTTGCGGCGCCAGGCTTCCAGCACCGAGATGCCGTCCTTCTTCGGCAGGCCGATATCGAGCACCACGGCGTCATACGGCTCGTTGTCGCCGAGATAGTGCCCCTCCTCCCCGTCGAAAGCCCGATCGACGACATAGCCGGCGTCGGTCAGCGCCTTGGTGAGCTGGCGATTGAGATCGGGGTCGTCCTCAACAACGAGCAGGCGCACGCTTCTCTCCAAGGATAGGCTGCAAGAACAGGCGACATGAACACCGCCACAGATGAGCAATTCCGGCGTGAACTGAATATGAACGCAGGGAACCGGGCTACGTTACTTTTTGGTCATATACGGCCGGGCCATATACGACTTGGCGCGCGCAAATGCGACTGCGCCCACCATGCCGCCGGAGGAGCCGGCGGCATGGTGGGCGCAACGTGCCGCATCGCGCGGCGAGCCGGAAGGTGCCGGCGTGCTGATCCGGCCGTCAGGTCCGGAAGAACACGAACCAGACGACGGCGAGGATCAGGATCGCAAGCCCGGTCGAGATGGCGAGCAGCGCCGCCACCGAAGGTCCGGGCTCGCCCTGGCGCGCCTCGGTCGGAGTTTCAACGATCCGGTTCTGCTCTCGCCTGGTTGCCATGGTGACCTCGATCTGTGGCTGTCGCGTCGGATGGCCGCGACCTCCTCGGCGATGAATTGCCGGGGCAACGCGTCATCTCGGGCGATGTTCCGGTCCATGGGTCCGCCCGGCAAACACGGCGCAGGCGGCGATTAACGCCGTTGCAAGATTCCGCGCCGGCGGTTGCTATGATTCGCAACTGGGCGATGGTATCCTCAAAGCTTGTCCGCTGTTGCGTCTGGAGTAGCCCATGGCCCCCCGCGCCAATTGGAAGGGTTTTCTGCGTCTGTCGCTCGTGACCTGCCCGGTCGCGCTCTATCCGGCCACTTCGGATACGGAGAAGGTTTCGTTCAACCAGATCAACCGCAAGACCGGCCACCGCATCAAGTATCTCAAGGTCGATGCCGAGACCGGCGACGAGGTGACCTCCGAGGACATCGTCAAGGGCTACAAGGTCGACACCGACACTTATATCGAGGTCACCAAGGACGAGCTGGACGACATCGCGCTCGATTCCACCCACACGATCGAGATCGACGAGTTCGTGCCCAAGGCCGACATCGACAACCGCTATCTGATCCGCCCCTACTACCTCGTGCCGGACGGCAAGGTCGGCCACGACGCCTATGCGGTGATCCGCGAGACCATCCGCAGCATGGACAAGGTCGCGATCGGCCGCGTGGTGCTGACCAACCGCGAGCACATTATCGCGCTGGAGCCGCTCGAGAACGGGCTGATGGGCACGCTGCTGCGCTACCCTTACGAGGTCCGCAGCGAGAAGGAATATTTCGACGACATCCAGGACGTGAAGCTGACGAGGGACATGCTCGACCTCGCCAAGCACATCGTCGAGAAGAAGTCCGGCGCGTTCGAGCCCGAGCTGTTCGAGGATCATTACGAGACCGCTCTGATCGATCTCATCAACAAGAAGCGCAGCGGCATGCCGATCACCGCCAAGGCCGCACCGAAGACCGGCGGCAACGTCATCAGCTTGATGGACGCGCTGAAGAAGAGCATCGCGAACGAGAAGGACGCGGCGCCCGCGGCGAAGGTCGCCAGGGACACGGCCAAGGAGACCGCCAAGGACACCAAGGCCAAGAAGCCGAAGAAGCGCGTCGAGGGCCAGCGCGAGATGCTGCTGCCGATATCGGGCAAGGGCGGCAAGGAAGCTGCGGCGAGGGCTGCGACCACGCCGAAGAAGGCCGCCGACAAGCCGGTGCGCGCGCCGGCGCGGGCAAAGAAGGCCGGCTAACAGCACCACACCCCGCGATCACGCCGTGATGTCTTCCCTCGCCGACCGGCCGGCCTGACATGCCCTGGTCGACGACCTTCGACGATCCCGTCCGCGTGAGCAACAAGCGCAAGCTGCTCACGCTTCAAGAAGCCGCCGACTACATCATGGAGCTGCCCGAGGACGCCCAGCACGAAGCGCATTGGCAGACGGCGATCGAGACCTTGATCAATGCGGCCGAGACCGGCGGCGGCTGGGTGATGTTCGCCCGCATCGCGATGTTGCGGGCGCTGAATGCGGACGGCCGGCGCGGATGAGCGCGATCGAGACATCCTTGCCTATTCGTTAACGAACAGGCTCAACAATCGGTTAAGCGGCCAAGCCAATGGGGCAATGCACCGGGCTGTCGGTTTGACTTCATTTGAACGGATCGACGGAACCCTAATTTAATGAATGCCGTCGTACGAGCTAAGGTGCGATCGCCGCGTTTTGGCGCGCTCGAAGATTTGTTCGATCGATTTGCAAGTCCGATAACGACGCGACCATCCATCGGATCGGATGAACAGGAGTTGGCAATGCGTCTGCTTAGGTCCTTCCTTGCCGATGAGAATGGCGCAACCGCAATCGAGTACGGCCTGATCGCTGCTGGGATCGCTCTGGCAATCGTGACCATCGTCAACAGCACGGGCGCTGCGCTGCTCAACAACAAGTTCAACTCGGTCAGCACCGCGATGAAGTAACCGCCGGCCGAGCTGGCCCGCGTCCGCTAGACGGCGCTTTCACGGCCCACTCGGTGCTGATATTCTTCGGCGGAGTGGGCTCGACGGGCCATGCTGTCGATCGAGCAACCAGCGCTGCCGAGAGGATGCCGATGAGAAGCGTGATGCTCCTGGCTCTCAGCCTCGTGCTTGTCGCCGCCTGGTCGCACGACGGCGCGAGAGGCCAGACTTCGGTCGCGCCGCCGGTTTCGCTGGCTCCGCCCGATGCATCGCCGCCACGCCCGAGTGCCAGCAGGCCTGCGCCGGTGACGACAAACGGACCTCCGCCGGCGGCGTCCAGCAGAGAGCCTTCCGTGATTGGCGGGGCGCAACCGATGCGGAACCCAGCCGCCGACTACGATGGCTTCAGCGTCGGCACCGTCGATGACGTTGACACCCCGAGCCGCGTGACGCCACCTGTACGTTCACGCGCAGCGGGAGACGCCAGGTCCAATCCAGATGCAGACGGCCTCGATCAGGAAGATGGGGCGTTGAAGCGAAAACTGATGATCTGCAAGAACTGCAAATAGCAGGGCAATCGTATATGACTTGTCGCGGCGGCCTGCGCGCACGCCTCCTCCTTCGAGACGGCGCTTACGCGCCTCCTCAGGATGAGGCTAATCGGCATCAATGCTCGTTGAAATTGCTGCCGCGCACCCCGCCCTCATCCTGAGGAGCCCTCCTAACGTGGGCGTCTCGAAGGATGGCCGCGGGGAAAAACTCCCAAATGCGATAGTCCTGCTGCAAATAGGGATCCGGTGACTTCGAAGATTCGCTGACGCCGTTCACCTGTCCCCAACCTCGACCGCTTCCAAGACCACTGCCGTCCGATTAGCCAGCTCGGGAATTTTGGCGAGGTAAGCCTGGTAATGCGGCGAGGCTCGGTGAGCTTCGACGGCCGCAACGTCGCGGTACAGCTCGTCGAGTACGTAGCGATCTTCGTTCGATATGTCGCGCCAGACATCCCAACGCAGGTTGCCAGGCTCAGCCCTGGAATGCGGAGCCATACCGACAAGCAACGCGCTGAGTTCAGCGGACGTGCCCGGGCGAGCAACGAGGATAGCCGTAATCTTGGACGGCGATTGCGTCATGCGATAGCTCCTCATGCGAGGGTAAGCGCGGCTTCGGATGCCGAGCCCATCCCTCCCGAATTCCGTACACTGCGAACCCTCAGATTTTCGCGCCACTGCTCCTATCCTTGAGGGCGGCCAGCAGCTCTTTTCCCAGCGCTCCGGCGGAGGCAGGGTTCTGCCCCGTGATGAGCCGGCCATCGACGACGACGTGAGGTTGCCAGTTGGCCGCGGACGAGTACTCGGCACCCTCTGCCCTCAACGCATCCTCGAGCTCGTAGGGCACATCGTCGCGGGCGTAGTCGAACTCTTCCTTCTTCGAGAAGGAGGTGAGCTTCTTGCCGCGCACGAACGGAACGCCATCGCCAAGGTCAACGCCGAGCAGCGCGCACGGCCCGTGACAAACAGCAGCGACGATCTTGCCGGTGCTCCAGGCACGCACGACGGCACTCTGGACCGCTGCATTGCGCTGGATGTCCACCATCGGCCCAAGACCGCCGGGCACCAGGATGGCGTCGTAGTCGGCGGCGTCCACCTCGGACAATTTGCGGCTGTGATTCAAGCGGCGAAAGGCCTTGCTTGCGAGAAAATCCTTCTGAGCCGGATCTTTCTCGTCGTACGCATCGTAAGGCGTCCACCCCCCGGCCGGCGACGCGAACTCCACCGCGACCCCGGCCTTGTCGAGCACCTCGAAAGGATGCGCGACCTCGGCGAAGAAGAAACCGGTCTTGCGACTATGCGGACCGATCACAGCTGCATTGGTGACAATGAAAAGGACATGTTGGGTCATGGTTTTCTCCGTTCGATAACGCCGTTGCATTCAGGGGGCCAGAAACACCACGACTGGCCGAGGGATATTTTCGTTGTCGGGAAAGAGCGATCAGTTCGGACACGGCTGCCCGGTCGCTCCCCACATCGCCATGTCCTTGACGTGATCCTCGAAGCTGCCCGGTGGCGTGGAGCGGCCCGATCATGTCGATATGTCCTCTCGCCGACCTGGTCGCTGCAACAGCACTGCCCGATGCACCTTGGGCCGTATTTCCGAATCCTGCTGCGTCATGCGCAATCCCTGCGAAATGCCGTTTCGATGCAATCGGATTTCACCTCGGCCTGGCCGCAGCACAATTCGCGATACTGCCCCGGCGTGAGATTTGCGGCCTTGCGGAATACGCGCGTGAAATTGGCCTGCGAGCCGAAACCGAACTCCAGGGCGATCTCGACCAGGGACAAGCGATCACGCGCGAGCTCCTGTCGCGCGGAGTGGACGCGGCGATCGGTGACGTAACGGTGCGGCGACAGCCCGGTCGCTTCGCGAAACAGCCGGGAAAAATGATAGGGGCTGAGGCAGGCCTGGGCCGCCAGATCCTCGAGCCTGACATCGCTGCCGAGAGAAGCCTCGATATAGTCCAGCACGCGCTGCAGGCGCCGCGGGTCGAGCGCCGGCAACTTCTCGGGCGCGCGCCAACGGTCGATCGTGTAATTGCCCAGAAGATGCGCCGCGAGGGCGACCTGGATCCCCTCCACGAATAGCGCGTCGGTCGGCTGGCGCGGGCGATGGAGCAGATCGCGAAGCGGCGAGCAGATGTGGAAGAGCACCTGGTCCGCCAGACCGTGAGCGTAGGCGATCTCGACCTTTGCGGGATCGATGTCGAAATCCGCAAGTGCGCTGTGGCCCAGCAGCGCCGGCGGCAGATAGAGATGAAGACATTCCATCCGGTCCGAAAGCTCGAGATGGCTCTCCTGCGTCCCCACGGGCACGAGATAACTCATGCCCGGACGCGCGAGGCTTTTCTGGACTTCGCCGTTGCCGGCGCGGCACACCGTCCCGCCGCCCGACAGCAGCATGACGAGCTCGGTGCAGACGGGGACGGGCGTTGCCTGACGGCCCGCCTCGAACTTGCGATGCTCGATGCTCAGCCCCGGCCAATCGTTGGCCTCAGCGAGCTTCTCGCTGTTCTTGTACTTCTGATCTCCATGCGTCACGAGCGCCATTGCGACTTCCGCTTCGTTGCGGCGATCACCGGCCCCGTATCGCGCGAGCGATCATTCCATCCGGTGGTGAGTTGCAGCCCCGGTCACTGCCACGCCGACCGCGAATTACTCACAAGCCGCGCCAGCGAAGTCCAGAGGCGGCGCGGTTAAAAGAGGTAAAAGCCAGCCAAGGCAAAGGCTTGGAGCCAGGCGTGTTCGGCTCCGAAAGCTGATCTCGTCGCACCTCAGCAAGATGCGTGCGTCATCGCGCAGGAATCGGAAATATCGCAATGCGGTCGTGCGCTAGTGAAGGGCGCATCAACGGCAATGTCGCCGTGTCGAGGACAGGAGCCTGATATGAAGTCGCTTACCTCCGCGCTTGCCGCGTTGTCGATCGCAACCGCCGTCCCCGCGGCCGCGGCCGACAGGAATGTTTCGATTGTTCTCGTGCACGGCGCCTTCGTCGATGGCTCGGGCTGGAAGGACACCTACAGCATCCTCTCGGAGGCGGGCTATGAGGTGCTCGTCGTCCAGCAACCGACCATCACGCTTCGAGACGATGTCGCGGAGACCGAGCGCGTGATCGCCAAGGCGCGGCATCCGGTCATTCTCGTCGGGCATTCCTATGGTGGAATGGTCATCACGGAAGCCGGCGACAATCCGAAGGTTCGCAGCCTGGTCTATCTCGCGGCCTTTGCTCCCGACGCCGGAGAGTCCGTCAGCACGCTGGCGGAAGCCCCAGTGCCTCCCGGCGAGCACAAGGCTCCGCTGGTCACCGAGGGCAATTATCTGCTCGTCGACCGCGCAAAATTCCCCACCTCTTTCGCGGCCGACGTCGACGCGGCCACGACACGCTTCATGGGCGCGGCGCAGCTGCCCTGGGGATTGCAGGCGGTTCAGACCAAGGTCGATCGCGTGGCCTGGAAGACGAAGCCGACCTATTACATGGTGACGAGCGAGGATCACATGATCCCGCCGACGGCACAGCGCACCATGGCCAAGCGCTCGGGCGCGAAGGTGACGGAGATGAAGAGCAGCCACGCGGTGATGCTGTCGCATCCGCGCGAAGTCGCGGCGTTCATCAGAAGCGCAGATACGTCAGCGACCGACTGAGATCGGCCGCGCCGCACACCGACGGACTTTCCTGCCGCAGACAAGGACTCGCAACATGGCCCTCAAAGATGTTCTGCAGGGACAATTGGGTTTCGGTGCAGCGCCGCTCGGCAACATGTTCCGCGACATCCCGGAGCAGGAAGCCCTCGCGACGGTCAACGCAGCCTGGGACGATGGCATCCGCTATTTCGACACCGCGCCGTTCTACGGCGCGGGGCTTGCCGAGATCCGCATCGGCGCCGCGCTCGCCGGCCGCAAGCGGAGCGACTACGTGCTCAGCACCAAGGTGGGCCGCCTGATCCTGGACGAGATCGAGGATGTCGATGCCCGCGACTTCGGCGAGAAGGGCGGCGTCTTCAGACACGGACGCCCGAACCGGATCGTGAATGACTATTCACGGGACGGAACGTTGCGATCAATCGAGGACAGCCTGAAGCGGCTCGCGGTCTCCCACATCGACGTCGCTTTCGTGCACGACGTTGCGCAGGATTTCTACGGCGACGAGTGGCTCTCGGTGTTCGAAAGCGCCCGCAAGGGCGCCTTCAGAGCGCTCGACCGGCTGCGCGACGAGGGCGTGATCAAGGCGTGGGGACTCGGTGTCAACCGGGTCGAGCCGATCGAGCTGCTGCTCGCGCTGGACGAGCCGCGCCCCGATGGCTTCCTGCTCGCGGGCCGATACACGCTGCTCGACCATGCAAGGGCGCTGCAGCGGGTGATGCCCATGGTCGCCGAGCACGAGCTCGCGATCGTCGTCGGCGGCCCCTACAGTTCTGGTGCGCTCGTCGGCGGCCCGAACTTCGAGTATGCGCCGGCGCCTCCCGAAATCCTGAAGAAGGTGGCGCGGATCAAGGCGATCGCAGACCGCTATGGCATCCGCATGAAGGCGGCCGGCCTGCAGTTCGCGCTCGCCAATCCGGTGGTCGCCGCCGTCATTCCCGGTGCGAGCCGCCCGAGCCGCATCGCCGAGGATCGCGCTGCGCTCGAGGAGGCCATCCCCGCTGACTTCTGGCGCGAGCTCCGCTCCGAGGGGCTGGTCAGCCCCGCAGCTCCGCTTCCCGCCGCCGATTGAAAGCGCAGGGGCGCAGCAGATTCGCCGCCCCGGCCAAGCACTGCTCCAGCCGACAGGACAACGCAGACCAATCCACCGAATGATCAAGGAGAACGGCATGACAAATGCAACCGACCACCCCACCGGCATGGGTCGCCGCGCCTTGCTTCACACCGCCGGCGCCGCCGTCGTCACGGGCCTCGTCGCCGGTACGGCAGTCGACGCACGGGCCGCGACACAGGACGCCGAGCGCGACGAGGCGCCGCTCGGCGCGCGGCTCCAGGGCGTCCAGCATTTCGGGCTGACGGTCCAGAACATGGAGCGGGCCTACCAGTTCTACACGGAGGTGCTTGGCGGCACCGAGGTGTTCCGGCACGGCGACTTCCAGGGCGACGGGGTGCAGAACACGCTGCTGGCCGACCAGGAGATCGAGGCGAACGCACGCGGGGTCAATCCGCGAACCATTGGCGTGCCCGACTTGCGAAGCGGGGCACAACGGCTCGACGTCCGCTTCATCCAGTTCGACAACATGGTGCTCGAGCTGCTGCAATATCGCGAGGCTGATCAGCCCATGGGCGGCGCGAAGAGCTTCGCCGAACCGGTGGAGCACATGAGCCCTGCTTTCCCGCGCATGATGCACATCTGCTTCTATGTTCGCGACGATGTCGACTTCAACAAGTTCATTGCCGATCTCGAAGCGGAATCGGCGCGCCGCGGCATGACGCAGGTGAGAGCGAACCGCACCATCCGCGTCATGACGGAAGCGGATCGCAAGGCCGCGCCCCGCAACACCAACACGAACCGGGTGACCGCCGAACCTTCCAACGGCTGGGAGCTGATCTACTGCAAGGGACCGGAGGGCGAGCAGCTCGAATTCGTCAAGGCGCTCGGTCCGGTCAAGAAGCGCTTCAGCGAGGCCTTGGCAAAACGGCAACAGAAGATC
Organism: Bradyrhizobium sp. USDA 3397; assembly: GCF_054060965.1. Classification (NCBI taxonomy): domain Bacteria; kingdom Pseudomonadati; phylum Pseudomonadota; class Alphaproteobacteria; order Hyphomicrobiales; family Nitrobacteraceae; genus Bradyrhizobium; species Bradyrhizobium sp. USDA 3397. The sequence goes on along the minus strand of NZ_JBSSDS010000001.1, from coordinate 8,105,200 downwards.
GTGCGCTAGACGCTCGTGCGGCGGGGGTGGCTGTCGGCGCCCCAGCTGGTCACCCGGTGATACAATCACATGTCAAGGACTTCACCATGCAAGCTCTCGTCCGCAACTCGCTCGCCGCCCTGCTGATCGCCTCTACGGCGACACCGACGCTTCCGGCTCTGGCTCAGGAAGCGCCGCGCGTGCACTATCAGGAGATTCCGGAGGGTGCATATTCCGTGGTGGCCCAGGTGCGGGCCAAGCCTGGAAAAGAAGACATGCTGCGCGCCGCCACCTTGCCGCTGATCGACCTGGTCCGCAGCGATCCCAAGAACCTGATCTACTTCCTTCAGGAAGACCGCGCCAAGCCGGGCCACTTCATCTTTTACGAAGTGTTCGCCAGCCAGGCTGATTTCGACGCACACAACGCGATGCCTTATGTGAAGGATTGGTTCGCCAAGCTTCCGGAACTTGCCGACGGCGGCGTCGAAGTCATGCGTATGGCCATTCTTGGCAAGCCTAAAAAATAGCCGAACCGTCCCGCGCGAGAGTTTTGTCGCAATTGCCCTGCGGCAAATCGTACGAACTCGGAAGGGTTCTCTTCAAGAATATTGCAGTGCATGATAATACCAGTTGATCGGTACGATCGATTGGCAATGATCAATGCGGGCTGCCACGGAGACACGACAACGGGGCACAGGCCGGCGGGAGCTCACTTACTGCTTCGGCCCATTTCGACTGATCCCCAGCCGCCAGTTGCTCCTTCTCAACGGGCGCCCCGTCAAGCTGGGTGGACGCGCATTCGAGCTTTTGCAGCTGCTGGTGCAGCGCTGCGGCGAGCTGGTCAGCAAGACTGAGCTGATGGCGGCCGCCTGGCCGGGCACCTTCCTTCACGACAGCAATCTCAAGGTCAACATGTGGAGCTTGCGGCGTTCACTGGGAGATACCCAGATCGAGCCCGTCTACATCGCGACCGTCGCGCGCCGCGGATACAAGTTCATCGCGGAGGTGCAGATCAGCATGGGCGAGGTCGACGACGATCTTGCCCTCGCCGAACCGGTCCCCTCGTCCAGTCCGCCATTGCTGCGTGGCATCGTTGGTCGTGAATCGGAAATCGACGAAATCACGGGTCTGTTGACCAGCAACAGGCACGTGACCCTGGCCGGTGCAGGAGGAATCGGCAAGACGACGGTTGCCTTGGCTGTAGCCCAGGCATTTGCGCCACAGTGCCGCGACGGCGTGTGCTTCGTCGATCTCGCAACGATCTCCGACCCGACGCTGTTCGGCGCCGCGCTGCTGACGGCCCTGGGCATCAGGGGCAATCCGGACAACAGCCTGGCTGCGGCCATCGACTATTTGAGGCCGCGGCAGATGCTGGTCATTCTGGACAATTGCGAGCACGTCCTGCCAGCCACGACGATCTTCGCCGGTAGGTTCATGGCGGAGGCATCGCCGTCCAGGTTGCTTGCGACGAGCCGGGAACCGCTCGGCACCGCCACCGAGCATGTCGTCCGGCTCGGCTCCCTGGTCTCACCCAAACCCGGTCACGCCCTGACCGCCGATCAAGCCATCAGGTTTCCGGCAGTGCAGTTGTTCGTCAGCCGCGCCGCTGAATGGGCGGACTACCAATTCGTCGATGACGATTGCGAGGCCGTCGCCGCAATCTGCCACTCGCTCGACGGCCTCCCGCTGGCGATCGAATTGGCGGCAGCCCAGATCGGCAGGTTCAATCCTCGCCAATTGGTGGAGTTGCTCGACCAGAATCTGGGTTTTCGTGTTCCCGCCGCCGATGGTGCGCCGCCGCGCCATGAAACGCTGATGGCGACGATCGACTGGAGCTTCAGGCTGCTGTCGCAGCGTGAAGCCAGACTGTTCGGCCTGCTCTCGGTGTTCAGCGAAGCGTTCGAGGTCGAGGACGCGGTCTTCGTCGCCGAAGCGGCAGGGCTCACGCCGGTCGACGTCGTCACCGGCCTCGGCAGTCTCGTTGCCAAATCGCTTCTGAGCGCGCAGGCACATGGCGCAAGCCTCCGCTATCGCCTGCTCGACAGCACGTGCCGCTACGCGGGCGACCGGCGCCGGGCCGATCCTGCCTGCGACCAGGCGCTAGGCCGTCATGCGCAACGTGTCCTCACGCTGTTCGAACAGTCCGAAGAGGAGTGGAAATGGCGCGAACCGGCCGATTGGACCCAGCGTTACCTTGGCCGCATCGCCGACTTGCGCGCCGCTCTTTCATGGGCGTTCGGCGCGCACGGCGATCCAGTGCTCGGGATCAGGCTCACGGTTGCGGCGATCACCTTGTGGTCGGAAACGTCGATCCTGTCGGAAGCGCAGGCGCGGTTGGCGCATGCACTCGCATTAGCCAAGACCATCCCGTGCGACGATCTGTCGAAGACAAAACTCGCCTGCGCCCTTGGCTGGAGCCTGTTCTACGCCCGCAAGATGTCAAATGAGAACGAGATTGCCTGGCTCGATGCCATCCTCTTTGCAAAGCGGGCCGGCAACATCGAATATCAGCAGCGGGCGCTGGTCGGGTTTGGCTTCTACCTGTTGCAGATTGGCGAGGTCCCGCGCGCTACAACCTATCTTGAGGAAGCGACGGGGCTTGCCGACCGCGACCGCGACCTCACGGCAACGTCCGAAGCCGACCGCGCACTCGCCTGGGCGCGCGCTTTTGCCGGCGACTTGAACAAGAGCCGCCCGGTTCTCGACCGTCTCGCAGCGACCTACTCGCTGGCCGAGGGGCGTTCGCGCAAGGACGCAAACGAAGTCTACCGGTTCATCACCGTCCGCTTCAACCTGCCCTTCGTCGCGTGGATGCAAGGGCAAGCCGAATATGCGGCAAGGCTGGCGAGCGACGCCGTCGATGCCGCGGACCGCAGCGGCCATTGGGTGTCGCAGTCGAACGCATTCGGGCTCGCCGCACTTCCTGTCGCGCTGGAGACCGGCAATCTGGACGGGCTCGCGAGCTACACCGAGCGATTGCGTCGCAACCTTGAACGCGAGCGCATCTCACGCTGGGTTCCGGTCGAGCGCTATTTCTCCGCCTGCCTTCGCGAGCTGCGGGGCGATCCGCTCGCGGTAGAGGATATTCGAGCCGCAATCGACGAGCTGACAGAATGCCGGTTCTTGATGCGGATCGGCAGCTATCTCGCGGTCCTCGCTCGCGCCTATCTGACGCAAGGGCGGATCGCGGAAGCGCGCCAAGCCATCACCCGGGCGATCGAGCATCAGGAACGCCAGGGCGAGCGCTGGTGCCGGGCGGAGCTCCAGAGGGTTGACGCCGCGATCCTTCTCCACACCGGCGAGCCGCTGCGCGCCGAAAAGCGGCTCCAGCGGGCCCTCGCCGAAGCGCGCGCCATAGGCGCACTGACATTCCAGTTGCGGATCGCGACCGATCTCGCGGCACACTGGAGCACGACCGGCCGCAAATCCAAGGCTATCCGGCTGCTCTCGCCGATCTATGGCGAGTTCACTGAGGGCTTCGAGACGCCGGATCTGCTTGCGGCCAAGCGCCTGCTGGAGCGCCTGCGGCCGACCGCGCAAGGTCGCGGCGACCATCACGGGATGGCGCCGGTACACGCTCGCGACGCATAGCTGGCCTACCACCACGTTCGCCGCGCGCGCTTTACGCTCCCGGAAATTCCTGATCCTCTCCTCCCAACAAGCCGGATCAACCGGCCTTAGCCTGAGGAGAGAGACGCCATGAAGCTCGGCACCGCCATTGCGGAAATCATGAGGCGCGAGGGGATCGAGATCCTCTGCGGCTATCCGGTCAACCATCTGATCGAGCACGCGGCCAAGGCCGAGATCCGCCCGGTGATGGTGCGGCAGGAGCGCGTCGGCATCCACATGGCGGATGCGATCTCGCGGGTGACGTCGGGACGCAGCATCGGAGCCTTCTGCATGCAGCATGGGCCGGGCGCGGAGAATGCGATGGGCGGCGTGGCGCAGTGCTTCGGCGAATCCGTTCCCGTGCTGGTGCTGCCGATGGGCTATCAGCGCAGGCTGGCGCATATCGAGCCGAACTTCAATTCCAGCGAGGCGATGAAGCCGTTCGCGAAATCGTCCGAGCCGATCATCCTCGCGACCGAAATCGTCAACATCTTCCGCCGCGCCTTCACCAGGCTGAAGAACGGCCGCGGCGGGCCCGTCATCGTCGAGATCCCCTCGGACATGTGGAACGAGGAAGTGCCGGAGCCGCTGAACTACACGCCGGTCCTGCGCACCCGCTACGGCGCCGACCCCGTTCACGTCAAGGAAGCCGCCAGCCTGCTGGTGAACGCAAAACGGCCGGTGATCTATGCCGGCCAGGGCGTACACTATGCGCAGGCCTGGCCGCAGCTGAAACGGCTCGCCGAGCGATTGGCGATCCCCGTCACCACAAGCTTGGGCGGCAAATCATCGTTTCCGGAGACGCATCCGCTGTCGCTCGGCTCCGGCGGCCTCGCAGTGCCGCGCGCGGTGCCGAAGTTTCTGGCCGAGGCCGACGTCATCTTCGGCATCGGCTGCTCCTTCACCGAGACCAATTTCGGCATTGCAATGCCGAAGGGCAAGACCATCATTCATTCGACGCTCGATCCCAATCATCTTAACAAGGATGTGGAAGCGAACATCGGGCTGGTCGGCGATGCCGGCCTCGTGCTCGACGCGCTGCTGGAAGAGATCGGCAAGACCGTCACCGCGGATCGCGATGCATCCGCCGTCGCGGCCGAGATCGCAGCCTCACACAAGGAATGGCTGGCGAAATGGATGCCGAAGCTGACCAGCAACGACGCGCCGCTCAGCCCCTACCGCGTGCTGTGGGATCTCCAGCACACCGTGGACATCGAGAATACGATCATCACCCACGATGCGGGCAGCCCGCGCGACCAGCTCTCGCCGTTCTGGCGATCGGTCGAGCCCCTCACCTATCTCGGCTGGGGCAAAACCACGCAGCTTGGCTACGGCCTCGGTCTTGCGATGGGCGCCAAGCTGGCAAAGCCCGACAAGCTCTGCATCAACGTCTGGGGCGATGCTGCGATCGGCTTCACCGGCATGGATTTCGAGACCGCGGTGCGCGAGCGCATCCCGATCATGTCGATCCTGCTCAACAATTTCTCGATGGCGATCGAGCTGAAGGTGATGCCGATCTCGACCGAAAAATATCGCTCGACCGACATTTCCGGCGACTACGCCGCGATGGCCCGCGCCTTCGGCGGCTACGGCGAGCGGGTGACGCGGCCGGAAGACATCGTGCCCGCGATCAAGCGCGGCATCGCGAAGACGAGGGAAGGCGTGCCGGTGCTGCTGGAGTTCATCACAGCCAAGGAGACCGAGGTGTCGCGGCCCGGCACGTGAGCGGAGCCGGTGCGGGCACGGCTGCGAGCCGCTGGCTCCGGCCGCAGAAGTTGTGATAATCCGGCCCTGTGCCGCGCAGGCCGCGGCATCAAGCTGGACCGGGAATGACGACCGTTTTGCAGGAAATCGAGGAACTCGAGCGCCGATTGCGGTCGGCCGCCGCCGAGATTGCGCAGCTGCGGGCCGAGCTTGCGACGGCTCGGGATCGCCAGAGCGCCAGCGCCGAGATCCTGCGTACCATCGCGGCCTCGCCGTCCGATGCGCGGCCGGTCTTTACGGCGGTCGCCGCCAGCGCAAAGCGCCTGCTCGGCGGCTTCTCCGCGACCGTGCTTCAGTTCATCGGCGACGAGCTTCACCTCGTGGCATTCACGCCGACCAACCCGGAGGCGGACGCAGGGCTCAAGGCGTCGTTCCCGCGCAAGATCGCGGACTTCCCGACTTTTAGCCTCGTGCGCGACGGCCAGACGATCCAGTTTCCCGACAGCGAGGCAGCCGACGTCCCTGAACTGAACCGGGAGCTGGCGCGGCTGCGCGGCTTCCGCAGCGTGCTGTTCATGCCGCTGATGAACCGGGGCGTGCCGGTCGGCATGATCAGCGTCACACGCACGGTAACGGGTGCATTCGCGCCCGACCTCGTGGAGCTGCTGCAGACCTTCGCCGACCAGGCCGTGATCGCGATCGAGAACGCGCGCCTGTTCAACGAGACGAAGGAGGCGCTGGAACGCCAGACCGCGACGGCCGATATCCTGAAGGTGATGGCGGCCTCTCCGTCCGACGTGCAGCCGGTATTCGAGGCGATTGCCACCAACGCCAACCGGCTGATCGGCGGCTTCTCCACCGCGGTGCTACGTTATGTCGACGGCGCCGCGCACCTTGCGGCATTCACGCCGACGGATCCCGCGGGCGATCGCGTGCTCCAGGCCTCGTTCCCGGTGCCGTTCGCGCAGTTTCCGCCCTACCAGCTGGTGGCCAATGGTACCGCGGCGCAATTGCCCGACACCGAGCTCGAGCCGGCCGCGCGCGACATCGCGCGGGCCCGCGGCTATCGCAGCATGCTGTTCGCGCCGCTGATGAGCGAAGGCGAAGCCATCGGCATCATCATCGCGACGCGCCGCGCGATCGGCAACTTCGCCGAGCATCATGTGCGCCTGCTGCAGACCTTCGCCGACCAGGCCGTGATCGCGATCAAGAATGTCAGCCTGTTCAACGCGACCAAGGAAGCACTGGAACGTCAGACTGCGACTGCCGACATTCTCAAGGTGATCGCGGCTTCACCGTCCGATGTCACGCCGGTGTTCCAGGCCATTTCCGACAGCGCCAAGGCGCTGATCGGAGCGCACTCCTCCACCGTCACCCGCGTCGTCGACGGGATGCTGCAACTGGCCGCCTTCACGACCGACAATGAGGCCGGCAATGCGGATCTGCTGAGCTCGTTTCCGACGCCGCTGTCCTCGTCGGGCATTCACAGTCGGGTGGCGAGCAGCGGCGAGTATGCCTTCCGCAGCGACATGCAGAACGAGCCTGACCTTACCGAAGCCATGAAGGAGCTGGCGCGAACACGGGGCTATCGCAGCATCCTCGTGGTGCCGATGCTGCGCGATGGCCTTGCGATCGGCACGATCGCCGTCACGCGGCGGGAGCCCGGTCATTTCCCGGACAAGGCGATCAACCTGCTCAAAACTTTTGCCGACCAGGCCGTGATCGCGGTCGAGAACACGCGCCTGTTCAACGAAGTTGCGACCCGCACCAGCGAGCTCGCCAAATCGCTCGATGATCTCCGCGCCGCGCAGGACCGCCTGATCCAGACCGAGAAGCTGGCGTCGCTGGGACAGCTCACTGCCGGTATCGCGCACGAAATCAAGAACCCGCTCAACTTCGTCAACAATTTCGCCTCGTTGTCTGCCGAACTGACCGAGGAGCTGAACGAGGTGCTCGCGCCGGTCCCCCTCCCCGAGAACGTCCGCAGCGAGGTCGACGAGCTGACCGGGCTTCTGCAGGACAACCTCGGCAAGATCGTGCAGCACGGCCGCCGCGCCGATTCCATCGTCAAGAACATGCTGCTGCATTCGCGCGAAGGTGGCGGCGAGCATGGACTGAGCGACATCAATGCGCTGGTCGAAGAAAGCCTCAACCTCGCCTATCACGGGGCACGCGCCGAGAAGCCCGGCTTCCACGTGACGCTGAAGCGCGCGCTCGATCCCGCGGCCGGACGCGCCGAAGTATATCCGCAGGAAATCACCCGCGTACTCTTGAACCTGATCTCGAACGGCTTCCACGCGGTCATCAGGCGCAAGGCCGACGGTGCCGCCGGTTACGAGCCGACGGTGATCGCGGCGACGCGCGATCGCGGCGATAACGTCGAGATCGCGATCCGCGACAACGGCACCGGCATTGCCGACGATGTGAAGGAGAAGATGTTCAATCCGTTCTTCACCACCAAGCCAGCCGGCGAAGGCACCGGCCTCGGGCTGTCGATGACCCACGACATCGTCGTGAAGCAGCACGGCGGCAGGATCGACGTCGCGACCGAGCCGGGCAAGTTTACTGAATTCACGATCGTGCTGCCGCGCAAGAGTGGTCTGTCAGACAATAGCTGAGGTTGAATCGCGCGGTGGGTGCTTTCGGCAAACTGGCGTGGCTCATTCGGCGGCAATTGCTGTCGTTCTCCGGCGTCGGCCTCATGCTCGGTGCCCTGTTCTTCGCAGCCGCGCTGACGCCGACGCTGATCCCGCGGAGCTATCTCACGCAGGGCGCCATCGCCGGCGCCTGCTTCGGGATCGGCTATCTCGCCGGCAACGTCTGGCGCTGGCTGTGGCACTATCTGGAATTGCCCGAGCCGCCGGCGCGCCTGAGATCGACCGCAAACGCGCTGGTGGCGGCCGCCTGCCTGCTCGTCGTCATTGTTTTTCTGTGGCGGGCAGCCGGATGGCAGAACTCGATCCGCACCGTGATGAAGATGGCGCCAGTCGAGACCGCCCATCCGCTCAAGGTCTGCGCCATCGCCGTGATGACGTTCGTCGTGCTGCTGGTGCTGGCGCGGCTGTTCGCGCTTGCCGTGCGCCTCATCGCCGCGCGTGCGAGACGCGTCATTCCGCGGAGGATCGCGAACGTCATCGGCGTGCTCGCCGCGGGCCTGTTGTTCTGGTCGATCGCCAGCAATGTCCTGATCCGCACGGCGTTCAACGCGCTCGATTTGTCCTTTCGCGAAGTCGACGCCTTGCTTGAGCCCGAGCGGCCGCAGCCGACCGCGCCCGAACGAACGGGAAGTGCCGCCTCGCTGGTGAAGTGGACGCAGCTTGGACGCATGGGGCGCAGATTTATCGCCTCGGGGCCGACCGCAACTGAGATCAGCGCCGTTACAGGAAGGCCCGCGCGGGAGCCCGTGCGGGTCTATGTCGGCCTTGGCGGCGCCGAGACGGCGCAAGCGCGCGCCAAGCTTGCGCTCGACGAGCTCAAGCGGCAGCACGGGTTTGATCGCGACACACTCATCGTCGTTACGCCGACCGGAACCGGCTGGATCGACCCTGCCGCGATGGACACTGTCGAATATCTCCACCATGGCGACGTCGCCAGTGTCGCGATGCAGTATTCCTATCTCAACAGTCCGCTGACGCTGCTGTTTCAGCCCGAATCCGGTGCAGAAGCGGCGCGCGCCCTGTTTTCGGAAATTTACGGCTACTGGACGACGCTGCCGAAGAACCGGCGGCCGAAGCTGTACCTGCACGGACTGAGCCTCGGCGCGATGAACTCGGAAAAATCCGCAGAGCTGTTTGAGATGATCGGCGATCCGATTGCGGGCGCACTTTTGAGCGGCGCGCCGTTCGAAAGTCGCATCTGGCGCTCGATCACGGCAAACCGCAATCCGGGCACGCCGGCCTGGCTGCCGGAATTCCGCGACGGCCGCTTCGTGCGCTTCATGAACCAGAATGGACCGACGGTGCCGGCAGATGCGCCCTGGGGTCCGATGCGCATCGTCTATCTGCAATATGCGAGCGACGCGATCACGTTCTTCGCCTATCGCGACGCCTATCGGGCCCCTGACTGGATGACGGCGCCGCGCGGGCCGGATGTGTCACCGGAGCTGCGATGGTATCCAGTCGTGACGATGCTGCAGCTCGCCCTCGACATGGCAGTCGCGACCAATACCCCGATGGGCTTTGGCCATGTCTACGCGCCCGAACATTACGTCGATGCCTGGGTCGCCGTCACCGATGTCCATGATTGGTCCGCCGACGCGCTGGCGCAGCTCAAGACCCATCTTGCGGCGGCGGCGCGAAAGGCCGCCGAGGGCAATGTCGCAAACGAGCCTTACGCCGATCGAGGCGGCTAGCCTACTCGGCCATCTCCACTGGCTGCTTGGCCGAGGGTCCGGCCAGCGGCCGCTCCTCCATCGCGATCAGGCACAGCGCAGCAATCGTCATCAGCGCGGTGGCGGCGCCGAACACGTAGCGGAAGGCGTGCCGCATGTCGTCGGCGGGGATCGCGACGGCGCCCGCGGCGTGATGCTCGCCGGCGAGCGGGATGTCGGTGCCGAGCGCGATGAGCAGGATCGCGGTGAAGGCCGCCACCGTGAACGAGGACATCAGCGAGCGGAAGAAGTTCATCGCGCCGGTGATGGTGCCGACTTGCGGACGCGCCACCGAATTCTGCAGCGAGACCACGCACACCGGAAAAGTCGTGCCGAGTCCCAGCGCGAACGCGGCCATCAGCAGCAGCAGACCCCAGAGCGGCAAGGTGGTGACCGTGAGGGCGAGACCGCACAACGCGGCCCATGACGTGCCGATGATGGCGACGCGCTTGTAGTGTTTTGCGCGAGCCATGGTGCGGCCGGCGACGGCCGCGCCGACGGTCGAGACCGCCGCGAGCGGGATCAGCGCAAGCCCCGCCTCGCTGGCGGTGAGATGATAGACCTGCTCGTAATAGAGCGGCAGCTGCACGGTGAGGCCGGTGATCGCCCCGAGGCCGCAGCCTCCCGCGGTCAGTGCGAACGGCGCCACCGATCCCGTCAGCAAGGGCAGCGGCAGGAACGGCTCGTCGGCCCGCCGGGCATGCCATACGAAGGTCACCGCGAGCGCAACGGCACCACCCACCATCGCCAGCACCGTCGGCGACAGCCAGGGATAGCGCGTCCCGCCCCAGGTCAGCACCAGCATGAAGACGACGGCGGACGCCATCAGCAAGACGCCGCCGAGCCAGTCGACCTTGCGCTTGCGGTGGAACACCGGGATCTTCTTCATCTTCGGCAGCAGCAATGCGAGCGCTGCGGCCGCAAGCGGCAGGTTGATCCAGAAGATCATCGACCAGTGCAGATGCTCGGCGAACACGCCGCCGATGACCGGGCCGAGGATGCCGCCGACCATCCAGACGCTGGAGAAATAGGCCTGGTACTGCCCGCGCTCGCGCGGGCTCACCACGTCGGAGATCACGGTCTGCACCACCGGCATGATGCCGCCGCCGCCGAGGCCCTGAAGCCCGCGTGCCAGGATCAGCATCGGCATGTTCGGCGCGATCGCGCACAGCACCGAGCCCGCGACGAACAGGCTGAGCGAGATGATGATCATGACGCGGCGGCCGTAGATGTCGCTGAGCGTGCCGAACACCGGCGCGACCGCGGTCGAGGCGAGCAGATAGGCGGTGATCACCCAGGACAGATTGGAGACGTCCTGGAACTGGCGTCCGATGGTGGGCAGCGCCGTCGCCACGATGGTCTGGTCGAGCGCGGCCAGGAACATCGTCACCATCAGGCTGATGACGATGGTGCGGACCTCGTCGGAGCTCAGCGGTACCGGCGGGGCGATCGAGGGCGCGTCGTCGACGCTGATGACCTCGCTCGGCAGGCGGGACAGCTCTTCGGCAATGTCGTCGGGCAAGGCCTGGATGTCGGCAGAATCGCTCTGCCGGTCGAACTTGTTCATCTCGATCGGGCGTCGTGACGCGGTGCAACACCGCGAAGGATTCGTACTATGCAGCCCAATGTAGAGGGGAAATTTCTTCCCAGGCAGGCACCGCGACGCATGGGTGCATCCCGCCTTGAGGTCATCGCAAAGACGTGACCTCGGCGCGGCGGCGGATCAGTCCTTCGGACGTCGTTTCAAGCGCGCTCGCTTCGGCAAGGTCGCCGGCCATTGCACGATGTGGTCCTCGAGCTCCTCGTCCGGGACCTCCTCCTCGCTGCCCTCCACGCGGCCGCGCACGGAGACGCCGGCTTCGTGCACGGTGTTGGGGTCACCCGAAACCAGCGGATGCCACCAATAGAGGTCACGCCCTTCGGCGACGAGCTTGTAGCCGCAGCTCGGCGGCAGCCAGTTCAGGGTGCGGACATTGGCCGGGGTCAGGCGGACGCAGTCCGGAACCTTGTCGGAACGATTCGGATAGTCCTTGCAGGCACAGCTCGTCCCGTCGAGCAGCTTGCAGCCGATATGGGTGAAGTAGATCTGCCCGGTGTCCTCGTCTTCGAGCTTGTTCAGGCAGCAGCGGCCGCAGCCGTCGCACAGGCTTTCCCACTCGCGCTCCGACATCTGTTCCAACGTCTTGGTTTTCCAGAAGAATCCTTCCTGGCCTTGAGATCGTTTGGGAGCTGCGGTCATGCGCCTCAACAACAGTTCGAAAGAGCTACGGCAACGCCATCTAGGGCGCGCGGCGGCAATGGTGCAAGCGAGGCCCCTTTGAGGCCCGTAATGATCCGGGGTCAATTAGGCCTGTTGTTCAAAATAGCGAGCGTGGCCATTGGTTTATGAGCCCCGCTCGGCTAGAAGGAACAGCAAGTCCCTCGGATGCTGGCCGGGCGCCTTGGGTTTGCCGCAACATACCCGCAAGACGTCTCGATGCCGCCCCGGCCGGGTGCTTGAACGCTTTCGAAGCAAGCCGCAAGGGTTCTAGGTGCGCCAGATCATACCACCGCATTGGAAGCAGAGGATCCGGAATTTCTTCCTGGATCTCGATGCGCGCATCGACTCCTCGCTGTTCTCCTCGGCCAAGGGCATCCGCGAGCTCTACGAGCGCTACTCGACCTTCATGGACCGCTTCTATGTCGGGCGGTGGAAGCGCTGGGTGTTCATCGAGCCGTTCTCGGAGGCCGCAACCCTCGGGCTTGGCGGCCTCGTCGTGATGCTCGCCCTCGCCATTCCCGCCTTCCGCGAGACCGCGGACGAGGACTGGCTGAAGAAGTCCGACCTCGCGGTGAGCTTCCTCGACCGCTACGGCAACCCGATCGGCAGCCGCGGCATCAAGCACAACGATTCCATTCCGCTGGAAGACTTTCCAGACGTGCTGATCAAGGCGACGCTGGCGACCGAGGACCGCCGCTTCTACGAGCATTTCGGCATCGACATCGCCGGCACCGCGCGCGCGCTCGTCACCAACGCGCAAGCCGGCGGCGTCCGCCAGGGCGGCTCCTCGATCACCCAGCAGCTCGCCAAGAACCTGTTCCTGAGCAACGAGCGCACCATCGAGCGCAAGGTCAACGAGGCCTTCCTCGCGATCTGGCTGGAATGGCGCCTGACCAAGAACGAGATCCTCAAGCTCTATCTCGACCGCGCCTATATGGGCGGCGGCACCTTCGGCGTCGACGGCGCGGCGCATTTCTACTTCAACAAGTCGGCGCGCGACGTGACGCTGGCGGAAGCGGCGATGCTCGCCGGCCTGTTCAAGGCGCCGACCAAGTACGCCCCGCACATCAACCTGCCCGCCGCCCGCGCCCGCGCCAACGTCGTGCTGGACAACCTCGTCGATGCCGGCTTCATGACCGAAGGCCAGGTGTTCGGCGCCCGCCGCAACCCCGCCTTCGCGGTCGACCGCCGCGACGAGGCCTCGCCGAACTATTATCTCGACTATGCCTTCGACGAGATGCGCAAGCTGGTCGACACCTTCCCGAAGTCCTACACCGAGCGCGTCTTCGTGGTCCGCACCGCGATGGACGCCAACTTGCAGAAGGCGGCGGAGGCCGCTGTCGAGAACCAGCTTCGCCAGTTCGGCCGCGACTATCACGCAACGCAGGCGGCGACCGTCGTTGCCGACCTCGACGGCGGCGTCCGCGCCATGGTCGGCGGGCGCGACTACGGCGCCAGCCAGTTCAACCGCGCTACCGACGCCTATCGCCAGCCGGGTTCCTCGTTCAAACCCTACGTCTACGCCACGGCCCTCTTGAACGGCTACACGCCGAACTCGGTCGTGGTCGACGGTCCGGTCTGCATCGGCAATTGGTGCCCGCAGAACTATGGCCATTCCTATTCCGGCTCGGTGACGCTGACGCAGGCGATCACCCGCTCGATCAACGTCGTGCCGGTGAAGCTGTCGATCGAGATCGGCCGGAAGAACGAGCCCAAGACGCAGAACCCCGCCAAGGTCGGCCGCGCGAAGATCGTCGAGGTCGCGCGCCGCTTCGGTCTCAAGGCGCCGCTGCCCGACACGCCGTCGATGCCGATCGGCTCGGACGAAGTCACAGTGCTCGAGCACGCGGTCGCCTACGCGACCTTCCCGAACCGCGGCAAGGCGGTGACGCCGCATGCGGTGCTGGAGGTGCGCACCGGCGCCGGCGACCTGGTCTGGCGCTGGGACCGCGACGGACCGAAGCCGCGGCAGGCGATCCCCGCCTCCGTCGCCGCCGACATGTCCGGCATGATGAGCCACGTCGTCAGCGAAGGCACCGCGCGCCGCGCCGCGCTGGACGGCATTCCGACCGCGGGCAAGACCGGCACGACCAATGCCTATCGCGACGCCTGGTTCGTCGGCTTCACCGGCAATTTCACCTGCGCGGTGTGGTACGGCAACGACGATTATTCGCCGACCAACCGCATGACCGGCGGCTCGCTGCCGGCGCAGACCTGGCACGACATCATGCTCGTGGCGCATCAGGGCGTCGAGGTCCGGGAGATCCCCGGCATCGGCATGGGCCAGAAGCTGCCGCCGCAGCATGTGAGCAACGCGCAGGCCAACGCGGCGCCGAAAGTGCTCGAGACCAAGCCCGGTCCGCCGCCGGTGCTGACCAAGCGCGGCGCCGACATCCTGGTGCGGGTCGAGAAGCTGCTGGATGATGCGGCCAAGGCCGCGAACAAATCGACGGCGAATGACAGCAATCCGGCGAGGCCGTCCTCGTCGGCGAGCGCGCTCGCCTTCCCGCAGAATTATGCGGAAGACAACGCCAACACCTCCGCCCCGCGCAAGTACTGATCGAAAGCAAGTGCGGCTGATCCTGACCACATTGACGGCGCTTCTTCTCGCGACGGTCGTCGGCGTCGGCGCGACGTGGATGACCACGACGCGCGGCACCGAGATCGGCGCGCTGACCATCGGCCCCTGGACGGCACGGCCGCGCACCGGCACCGCCGACGTCGATCCCTATTCGCGCGCCACCATCGTCCGCAACGGCGAGCTGCCGATCGGCACCGGCGACGGGGTCGCCTTCACCGCAACCACCGACGACAGGAAGAAGGCGCTCGACGGCCGCTGCGACGTGGTCATCTCCGGCGTGACGCCGCCGGCGCGGTTCTGGACGCTGACGCTCTACGACCGCAAGGGCCATCTCGTCGCCAATTCGCTGCAGCGCTACGGCTTCACCAGCCAGGAGATCGTGCGCGCATCCGACGGCTCGTTCGAGATCCGGATCGCCTCGCGCTCGCGCGCCGGCAATTGGCTGCCGACCGGCGGCATCGAGCGCTACGCCTTGATGCTGCGTCTCTACGACACGCCGGTCGGCGTTGGGACGCGCACCCAGCGCGATGCGCCGATGCCGAGCATTACCACGGTGGGCTGCTCATGATCCGGCTCGTTTTCACCGTCGTCGCCGGCGTGGTGCTGGGCCTCGTGGTCCATCTCGTCAGCGTGCTGGCGCTGCCGCGGATTGCCACGCAGGATGCCTATTCGCGGCTGACGCCGATGACCAGGGTGAACGCCGTCACCCAGCTTCCCCTCGCCGATCCCAACAATTCGCCGATGCCGTTCATGGATCCGGCCTTCGCGCTGGCGATCTGTCGTTATGATCTCTCTGGCGGGCCGATCAAGCTCACCGTGCCGGTGAGCCAAGCCTACACCTCGGTGTCGTTCTACACCCGCAACGAGATCGCCTATTACGCCATCAACGACCGCTCCGCGGGCCGCAAGGTGATCGAGCTCGATCTGATGACGGAAGCGCAGCATAGCGAGCTGCCGGAGGACGAGGAGGTCACCGCGGCTGACCGCCTGATCATCGATTCCCCGACCACGACCGGTCTGATCCTGATGAAGGCGCTCGCCCCCGAGCCCGGCCTGATGCAGCAGGCGCAAGCCTCGCTTCAGGCCGCGACCTGCGCCCCGCAAACCGAGCCGCCGGCCAAGGCCGAGGCGCCGCGCGGCCGGCGGTGAGCGCGGCCGCCAAACAAAAAGTGCGAAAACAACCCCATGCACAGTAGCGGGGCGTTGAAATCGTTACGCTCTTCCGCCGACCGCAACGATACCGCCGGGGACCCGTGCTTACCTTTGACTCGTCGGGCAAAACAGGGGCATACTGGCATCATCGAGAGTTCGTCACACCCGCACGGAGCCGTCCGTCGCGGGTGTTGTCTTTCGCGCATCTTTGCGTCGTGTCCATGCGAAACAATCCTGCCGCGTTCGGCTCCGGCGCAATCATCGGCACTCTGGGCGGCTTGATCGGTCTCGGTGGTGCAGAATTCCGGCTGCCCCTGCTCATCGGCCTGTTCGGATTTCGCGGCCTCGAGGCCGTGATTCTGAACAAGGCGACGAGCCTGATCGTGGTGGCGAGCGCACTGCCGTTTCGTGCACACGCCGTTCCGTTCGCGGAGATACATGCCCATTGGCCGATCATCCTGAACCTGCTGGCGGGCAGCCTTTTCGGCGCCTATGCCGGAGCATCCTGGGCGACGCGCCTAAAGTCCGGGGCGCTCTACAAGATCATTGCCGTCCTGCTGCTCCTGATCGCCGGCATGCTTTTGTTCGCACATGGCAACGAGGCGGCAACCCCACCGGCGCTGACAGGCGTGAGCCTGATCGTCGCGGGCATAGCAGCGGGCTTTGCGATCGGGATCGTGGCATCGTTGCTCGGCGTCGCCGGAGGGGAATTCCTGATCCCCACCCTGATCCTGTTGTTCGGCGCGGACGTGAAGCTGGCGGGCAGCCTCTCACTCGCGGTGAGCCTGCCGACCATGCTGGTGGGATTTGCACGCTATAGTCGCGACCAGAGCTTTTCGGTGCTCCGCGCAAATTGGCAGTTCATGCTTGCGATGGCCATCGGGTCCATCACCGGCACATTCATCGGCGGCCTGCTTCTCGGCGTCGTCCCGAATTCGATTCTTCTGCCGGGATTGGCTGTGATCCTGGTCATTTCGGCCGTGAGAATCTGGCGACATGGGTAGGCTGGTTCCCGCGACGTGCCCTCGATCGGTTCGCAGATCGAGACGGATCGCTAAGGGATGATCTGGCAGAGGAAATCCCTCGCCCGCTCCGTGCTCGGTGCGCGGAAGAAGGTTTCGGGGTCGGCTTCCTCGACGATGCAGCCGCGATCCATGAACACCACCCTATCAGCGATCTCGCGGGCAAAGCCCATTTCGTGCGTGACGCAGACCATGGTCATACCGTCCTTCGCGAGCTCCACCATGGTGTCGAGCACTTCCTTGACCATCTCCGGGTCGAGCGCGGAGGTCGGCTCGTCGAACAGCATGACCTTCGGCTGCATGCACAGCGCCCGCGCGATGGCGACGCGCTGCTGCTGGCCGCCGGAGAGCTGCCCCGGATATTTGTTCGCCTGGTCGTGAATGCGCACCTTGCGCAACAGACCGATCGCTCGCTCATGCGCATCAGTGCGGGACAGGCCCCTCACCTTCATCGGCGCCAGCATGCAATTCTCGACGACCGAGAGGTGCGGAAACAGGTTGAAGCTCTGGAACACCATGCCGACCTCGCGACGAACGCCGTTGACGTCGGTCATGCGGTCCGACAGCTCGATGCCGTCGACGACGATGCGCCCCGCATCGTGCTTCTCGATGTGGTTGATGCAGCGGATCAGCGTCGACTTGCCCGAGCCGGAGGGGCCGCACAGCACGACCTTCTCGCCGACGGCAACAGTGAGATTGACGTCGTTCAGGGCCGTGAAATGGCCGAACCGCTTCACCAGATTTTCCACGGTGACGATGGACGCCCGATTCCTCGCAGCGAGCTCAAGCATTTTCCTCTCCAAAGATTGGGATGACCATGCGCAGCGCTAGCGGCGTAGTCCCGCGATCGCATACCGCTTGCGTAAGGAGGCCACGCATTGCGATGCCGCCGAGCTGATGGTGAGGTAGACCACCGCAATGACCAGATACATCTCGACCAGACGGCCGTTCAGCTGCGCGAGTTTCGAGGCTGCGCCAAGCAGATCGGTGAGCGAGAGCACGTAGACCAGCGAGGTGTCCTGGAACAGGATGATGGTCTGGCTCAGGATGATCGGGCTGGCCACGCGGAGCACCTGCGGCAGGATCACGGAGCGATAGGTATCGAAGGTCGAGAGTGCGAGCGCCTGACAGGCCTCGAACTGTCCCCGGTTCACGGCCCGCAATCCGACGCGGATGATTTCCGAATAGTAGGCTGCCTCGAACAGGCCGAAGGTGATGAACGCGGTCCAGGTGGCGCCGATCGGGACCGGCCGCCCGTTGCCGCCGAGATGGCCAAGCACGATCGGCACCAGGAAGAAGAACCAGAACAGAACCAGGATCAGCGGGATCGAGCGCATCAGGGCGACATAGCCCCGCACGAGCTTGCCGAGCACGGGCACTTCGAAGTGCTGCACCAGGGCGAGACAAGTGCCGAGGACCAGGCCGACCACGAAAGCAACGGCGGTCAGCGCCAGCGAAAACAGCAGGCCCGACCAGAGGTAAGGCCACGCCTGGAGGACAACGGAGAAATCGAGGCTGTTCATTTCACGATCTCCATCGCATCAGGCAGAGAGTCGATCGGTTGGGTGGCGCGCGTCGCGGCGGGCTTGACTGCATCGTCCGCAGGGCCCGTGCCCGGAATGCGCACGGCCCTGTCGATCAGCGCCATCCCCTGATAGGCGATGAGCGCCAGCGCGAGGTAGACAAGCGTTGCGGCGCCGAAAGCGGTGAAGGTCTGGAATGTCGCTTCGCTGATCTGGCGGGCCTGAGCCGTCAGCTCCATCAGTCCGATGGTGAGCGCGACCGAGGTGTTCTTGTAGATGCCCATCACCTCGCTGGTCAGGCTCGGGATGATCAGGCGCAGCGCCTGCGGAATGATGACATAGCGATAGGTCGGATACCCGCTGAGCCCGAGCGCGCTTGCCGCTTCGACCTGACCTTTCGGCAGGGCCTCGATCCCGGCACGCACCTGTTCGGCGATCCGGGCGGCGGTGTAGAGACCGAGGCACACCAGCGCCGGAAAGAACGATCCCCAGGGCGGCGGAATCTGCTTGATGGCGTTCCCGAGCGACACGGGAAGTATCTCCGGCAGGACGAAGTACCAGAGAAACATCTGCACCAGCACGGGAATGTTGCGGAAGATCTCCACATAGAGACGGGCAAGCGCAGCGACGGCCCGGTTTTGCACGGTGCGGCCGATGCCGACGACGACACCGACCGCGAAGGCGATCCACCAGCCGAAGAACGCCAGTGCCAAGGTCCAGCCGAGGCCCGACACGAGCCAGTCGATATAGCGCTGGCCGTCCGCGGTCTGTTCAAGAAGCACTGCAAACATGGCGAACCTCGGGGCTCGGTTTGCGGGACAGTCTCTGCCGACGTCGCGATCAATCGACGGCGTCGCTGGGATGCGCGATCCGTTCCGTGAGCTCGACCGTCAGCGGAAACGCCAGGTTCTCATTCTTGGGCGGAATTGGCCTGGTGAACCATTTGGCGTAGGTCTTTTCGAACTGGCCCGACGCCATCTGCTTCGACAAAACGTCGTCGACCAGCGCCTTGAAGCCGGTATCGCCCTTCGTGAACATCAGGCCATAATAGATCTTGGCGTAACCCTCGGGGAGAAATATCAGCGCATCCGGCTTCGGAGCTGCGGCCTTGAGGCCGGCGAGCAGAATATCGTCTTCCATGAAGGCGGCCGCGCGGCCGGTGTTCAACATCAGGAAGGATTCGGCATGGTCCTTGGCCTGGACGATGTTGAAGCCGAGCTGCTCCTTCGCATTCACGCCTTGCGCGAAGCCGACGGCATTGGAGCCCTGGGTCACGACGATGGTCTTGCCCTTGAGATCGCCGGCCGTCTTCAGGCCGCTGTCCGCTTTGACCAGCCAGCGCGGCTGGCTGACGAAGGTGGCGACGGAAAACGAGACCTGCTCCTGCCGCTTCCTGTCGTTGGCGGTGCCGCCGCACTCGATGTCGACGGTGCCGCTCTGGATCAGCGGGATGCGGTTGGACGAGTTCACCGGAACGTAATTGACTTTGAGATTGGGTAAGGCGGTCTCCACCTTGATGCGCTCGACGATGGCTGCGCAGAGATCGAGCGAGAACCCGATCGGCTTCTGGTCGGGACCGAGGTAGGAGAACGGGATCGAAGCCTCGCGGTGGCCGATGGTAATAGCGCCGTTCGACTTGATCCTGGCGAGCGTGGGGCTGTCGGCGGCAGTCGCGGCGCTGCCGAGGCCGCCAATGACCGCGAGACCTGACAGAATGCTCAAGACACGTGCAAACTTCGTCATGTACGTCTCCTTGCTGGACAGCCTATGCGGCTCTCGATGATGGCTTCACGCCGCGCCGCTGGATGACCTCGATCAGGCGGTCGACGTCACCAACCGTGTTGAACATCCCGAACGACACGCGAATGCCGTCCCGCTCCGGCGACACGCGGACGTTATTCTCCTCGAAATGGCCGAGCCATTCGGCTGCGGGCAGCGCAATGACGTAGATGTGCGGCGCGCGATGTTGCCGCGCGCGAGGGCCGACCAGGCGGACGCTGAGCGTATCGAGCCGGGCGATGAGGTGATCGCCGAGATCGAAGCAATGGTTCTGGATGTTCTCGACGCCCAGCGCTTCAATCATGTCGAGCGAGGCATCGAGCGCATGGATGGCCGGAAGATTGAAATTGCCGAGCTCGAAGCGGCGCGCGCTCGGGGCCGGATCGAGCCTGTCAGGCCGGGCGATCAGATCGGCCGGAACTTCAGCGAGGCTCGCGGCCGCAAGATAGGCAGGCTCGAGCTCAGCCCTCGACTTGTCCCAATAGAGCAGGCCCAGTCCCTGCGGCACGAGCAGCCCCTTATGGCTGCCCGAACCGATGAAGGTCGCGCGCATCGCTTTCGCATCGATCGGCACGACGCCGATCGCCTGCATCACGTCGACGACGAAATAGAGCCCCTTCTCCGCGCAGAGGGCGCCGATGCTTTCGATGTCGAAACGATGACCGGCATGGAATGTCACCTGCGAGATCGAGATCGCCCTCGTGCTCGCATCGATGTAGGGACGAAGGCTGTCGGCGTTCACGATCTCCGTCATCGGCACGAATGCGACGGTCACGCCCTTGCGCCGCAGATTGAGGAATGCGTAGGCGTTGTTCGGATGATCGCCGTGGATCATCAGGACCTTGTCGCCGGCGCGCAGCGGCAGCGCATTCGCGGCGATGTTCATGCTTTCCGAAGTGTTCTTGGTGAAGGCGATCTCGTCGGCCGATGCGCCGAGAAACCGCGCCAGCTTTTCGCGCGTCTGCTCGACGCGATCGAGCCAGAGGCTCTTCGGGCCGGCAGTCTCGAGACCTTCGCTCAGAAAACGATCGATCGCCGCCTTGACGGGACGCGCGAGCGGCGTCTGGAAGCCGGAGTCGAGATAGGTGATCCGCTCGGCAGCTGGAAACTCCTTCCTCACGGCATCGACGTCGTAAAGACCTGACATCCCGATCTCCTGAGCACGTCCGCGGTGGCTCGCACTGCACAAATCCTGTTCACCACCGGACAACGCCAACGATATGGGCACAGCACAAAAGCGGCTAGAAAGATTTTCATATTTCAGTAGTTTTTATTCCGAAAAATGATAATTTCCTGAGATGGGTGGAGACGGTGAAATGCAGCAGCCGAGTACCGACGGCCCACTGGACCGCGCGTTCGCGATCATTGGCTATGTCGCCAGCCAGACCAGAGCAGCCTCGGTTGCGGAGATCGCCGCTGCGCTGTCCCTACCGCTGCCGACGGCCCATCGGCTCATCGGAAATCTGGAGCAGCGCGGGCTTCTTCAGAAAGCCGTGGGGACGAAGCGCTACGTGGTCGGCAATCAACTGGTCTTGCTGTCGGCCGGTGTCATCGGCGCAGCCTTCCGCACCGCGCGGCGGCACGCGGTGCTTCGCGCCGTCGCCACCGAAATCGGCGAGCAATGCGAGATCGGGGTCGTGCGGGACAATGTCGTTGCCTACGTCGACAGTGTCCGCGTCTCGCAACCGCAAGGCCTCCAGTTCAATCCCGGCGAAGCGGCCCCGCTCCACTGCACGTCGACTGGCAAGATCTATATGAGCCGACTGCCGGAGCGCATGCGCGAGAAGCTGTGCCGCGCGCTCACGCTGACGCGATACACGGAAACCACGATCGTCGATGTCGAGCGCCTCATGGAGGTGCTCGATGAGACCCGCAAGCGCGGCTGGGCCAAGACCAATGAAGAATATGTGCGAGGCGTGGTCGGCTGTGCCGTTCCCATCCTCTCACCGGATCGCGAGCTGATCGCGTGCCTGGGTGTGTCCGTTCCCGTGGCGCGGGTGAGCTTCACTGAGCTGGATCGGTTCATAGCTCCCCTGCAGAAGGCCGCTGCACTGCTATCGGAGACAATCCTCGGGGACAACGAGGATGGCGTAAGCGACCCATCCTGATCGGTCTCGTTCGATCGAGTCCAATTCGATCTCGACATCAATGATTTGATCAAGCTTTCCGGCGTCGAGATCGATGGAGGCGAGCTCCCTTCGTCAGGAACCCGCCAACCATCTTGAAACGACGAGGCGGTTTCACATACATTGTCCGCGTGGGGACGATGCAGACTCCCCGTGAGACCCAGGTCCAAGCTCTGCGCAGCACGCACATGCGTGGAGCTTGCGCATGGACACCGAACGTCACCCCTCCTCCCGCCAGACAATAGCCATCCTCTCCCGCGGCGACGCTGCCGCGCGGCGCGAGGCGACGGCGCAGAACAGCCGCTTCGTCCGCGTCTTCGAGGCGCTCGCCGCCGCAGGCATCGACGCCTTCCCAGCGATTTACCACGAGAGCTTTGCGGGCGCGGTCCGCGACCAATTGCTCGCAGCCGACGGCGTGCTGGTCTGGGTCGATCCGATCCACCAGGGCAAGACCCGCGCCGAGCTCGACGCCCTGCTGCGCGACGTCGCGGCGCAAGGGCCATGGGTGAGCGCGCATCCGGACATCATTCTGAAGATGGGCGTCAAGGAGGTGCTCTACCGGACACGGCATCTGGGCTGGGGCACCGACACGCATCGCTATGACACCGCGGCAAGCTTCCGCAGCCAGTTTCCGGCGCGCCTTCGTGCCGGCGGCCCGCGCGTGCTGAAGCAGAACCGCGGCAATGGCGGCCAGGGGGTCTGGAAGGTTGAGGCCCTGCCCGGCACGGAAAGCATGGTTCGCGTGCTGCATGCACAGCGCGGCAGCACGCCTGAGGACATGCCGATCGATGCGCTGCTCGCACGGTGCGAGCCCTATTTCGGTTGGGGCGGCTGCATCATCGACCAGGCGTTTCAACCGCGCCTGCCCGACGGCATGATCCGCTGCTACATGAGCGGCACCAAAGTCGCAGGCTTCGGACACCAGAAGATCAAGGCCCTGATCCCGCCGCCGCCGGAAGGACCGGAGGCGCCTGAGGCCCAGCCCGGGCCGCGGATCATGCACGGGCCTGATGCTTCGCCATTCCAGGCGCTGCGAGGAGCGATGGAGGACGAATGGACGCCGCAGATGATGGCAACGCTCGGCATCGATGAGTCGTCATTGCCGGTGATCTGGGATGCGGACTTCCTGTACGGGCCGAAAGATGCGGCCGGCGCAGACACCTACGTGCTCTGCGAGATCAACGCGAGCTCGTGCTTTGCGATCCCCGAGGAGGCGCCGGCTGCGATCGCGCGGACGGTGAAGCAACGGCTGATGCGGATCGCGCGCACACGGGCGCGAACTTAGCCTGGTCGCGCTTGTAGGAAATGGCAGCAGCTGTCAGGCGACAGTACGACGCAATCCCGATTTGGTTGCGTTGTTGAAGCCAAAAGGCGCGAGGGCTATCGATCTGAAACGTCATCTTCGATCGGAGGAACGCATGAGCACCATCACCGGCGGCTGTCATTGTGGCGCAATCCGCTACGAGGTCGAAGGCGAGCCGATCGTCCACGCGCTTTGCCACTGCCGCGATTGCCGGCTACACGCCGGCGCTCCGGTCGTCGGCTGGACGATGTACCCCGAGGGCGCGGTCAAGGTGACCAAGGGCGAGCCGAAGGTTTACCGCTCCTCGGAACACGGGCGGCGGCACTTTTGCAGCGCGTGCGGAACCGGACTGTTCTACGTCAATGGCGACATCCTGCCGGGGATGATCGACATCCAGAGCGCGACCTACGACGATCCCGAGGCCGTGCCGCCGACGATGCAGATGCAGGTCGCCGAGCGCCTGCGCTGGATGGAGCATGCGCACGAACTGCCGGCATTCGAGCGCTATCCGCCGCAGCCGTAGTGGTGGCTAGAGCGGGATGAAATGAGGTTCGATTGCTGCAACGAGAGAGGTGCGCTCCCTCTCCCGCTTGCGGGAGAGGGTTGGGGAGAGGGTGCTTCCGCAACGGGATAGTCCCCAAGAGGAGAAAGCCCTCACCCGCGCCTTCGGCGCGACCTCTCCCGCAAGCGGGAGAGGTTGCACCGAGCCCGCGACTATAGATTCGAGCTAAAGCCATTCCGCTTTAGGCATCGCGCAGCACCGTCCGCTCCTTCATCAATCAATTTCCTCCGCGCCGATGAAGCGCATGAACGGCTTCTGACCGTCGGCACCGAACAGCACGACCTCGTAACGCTGCGGCGTGCCGCCTTCCATCCCGGGCGATCCGACCGGCATGCCCGGGACGGCGAGCCCCTTCGCGTTTGGACGCTCCGCGAGGAGGCGCCGCACGGCCGCGGCCGGCACGTGCCCCTCGACAACATAACCGGCGACCTCCGCCGTATGACACGCGACCAGGTTCGAGGGGATGCCGAGGCGCGCCCGGATCGGATCGAGGTCGGGAGTCTCCTCGACCTGCACGGTAAATCCTGCGTCCCGCAGATGCTGCACCCAGCCGGCGCAGCAGCCGCAGCTCGGATCCCGATGCACTGTGAGCGTGGCTGCGTCGGGCGCCGCCGCGGCGGGCCTTGCAAAAGCTGCCGCAGCCATCAGCCCGACAAGGGACCGGCGGGTCATCAGATATGCGCGTTGCTTCATCTTCGGCTTCCTCTTCTGTCACTCCGGCGCCCCGACATATATCGTGCGTCACGGCCCGCCTCATCCGGCCGGCTCCACGACGCGCAATCTGGCGCCGATCGGCTTGGGCATCTCAGCCGGTTGTCCTCTGTCCTCGCGCTTGGGCGGCAGGCGGAAGCCCTTCACCAATCCGAAGATCGCCGGGATCACGATCAGCGTCAGCAGCGTCGACGATATCATGCCGCCAATCATCGGCACCGCGATTCGTTGCATGATCTCCGACCCGGTTCCGGTGCTCCACATGATCGGCAGCAGGCCCGCCATGATGGCAACGACCGTCATCATCTTGGGACGGACGCGCTCGACCGCGCCCACCATGATGGCCTCGTGGAGATCCTGCCGGGTGAAGCCCCTGCCCTCGGCGCTGCACGCCGCCTTCATCTCGGCCAGGGCATGCTCGAGGTAGATCAGCATCACGACGCCGGTCTCGGCGGCGACGCCGGCAAGCGCGATGAAGCCGACGGCGACGGCGACCGACATGTTGAAGCCGAGCCACCACATCATCCAGATGCCGCCGACCAGCGCGAAGGGCAGCGACAGCATCACGATCAAGGTCTCGGTCATCGCCCTGAAATTCAGGTACAGCAGCAGGAAGATGATCGTCAGCGTCACCGGCACCACGATCTTCAGGCGCGCCGCGGCGCGCTGGAGATATTCGTACTGGCCGCTCCAGACCACGTAGTATCCGGGCGGGAACTGGATGCTGTCAGTCACGGCGCGTTGCGCATCGGCGACGTAGCTGCCGATGTCGCGATCGCGGATGTCGACGTAGACGTAGGTCGCGAGTTGGCCGTTCTCGGTCCGGATCGAGGTCGGCCCCCGCGCCGGCTCGACCTTCGCGACCTCGCCGAGCGGCACCGCGCCGCCTGCAGGCATCGGCACCAATATATCGCTGGCGATCGCCTTGGGACTGTCGCGCAGGTCGCGCGGATAGCGCATGTTCACCGTGAACCGCTGCCGCCCCTCCACAGTTGTCGTGACGGTCTGGCCGCCGAGCGCCGCCGCGATGGTGTCCTGAACATCCTGGATCAGGATGCCATAGCGGGCGAGCGCCTCGCGATCCGGGACGATCTCGAGATAGTAGCCGCCGATGCCGCGCTCGGCATAGGCCGATGAGGTGCCCGGCACCGTCTTGATCACCCGTTCGACCTGCTTCGCCAGCCGGTCGATCTCGACGAGGTCGGTGCCCATCACCTTGACGCCGACGGGAGTGCGGATGCCGGTGGACAGCATGTCGATGCGCGCCTTGATCGGCATGGTCCAGGCGTTGGAGACGCCCGGAAATTGCAGCGCCTTGTCCATCTCCGCGATCAGGCTGTCGACGGTGACGCCGGGACGCCAAAGCTCCTTCGGCTTCAGGCTGACCAAGGTCTCGAACATCTCGGTCGGCGCCGGATCGGTCGCGGTCGCCGCCCGCCCCGCCTTGCCGTAGACCGATTCGACCTCCGGGAACGACTTGATGATGCGGTCCTGCGTCTGCATCAGCTCGGCCGCCTTGGTCACGGAGATGCCGGGAAGCGTCGTCGGCATGTAGAGCAGCGTGCCCTCGTTCAGCGTCGGCATGAACTCGGTGCCGAGCTGCCGTGCCGGCCAGATCGTAACGGCGAGCACGACCAGCGAAGCCAGGATCACCGGCGTCTTGGCGCGCAGCACGCCCTTGATGACCGGGCGGTAGATCCAGATCAGGAAGCGGTTGATGACGTTTTTCCTCTCCGGCACGATCCTGCCGCGGACGAAGATCACCATCAGCGCCGGCACCAGCGTGACGGACAACAGGGCCGCGGCCGCCATCGCGAAGGTCTTCGTGAACGCCAGCGGGCTGAACAGCCGCCCCTCCTGCGATTCCAGCGTGAAGATCGGCATGAACGAGACAGTGATGATGAGCAGGCTGAAGAACAGCGCCGGGCCGACCTCGGATGCCGCGTCGATCAGGATCTGGACACGCGACTGACGGGGCTCGGCGCGCTCGAGGTGCTTGTGCGCGTTCTCGATCATGACGATCGCCGCATCCACCATGGCGCCGATCGCGATGGCGATGCCGCCGAGGCTCATGATGTTCGATCCGAGGCCCAGCAACTTCATGGCGCCGAACGCCATCAGCACGCCGACAGGCAGCATCAGGATCGCGACCAGCGCGCTGCGGACATGGAGCAGGAACACGATGCAGACGAGCGCGACGACGATGCTCTCCTCGAACAGCGTGTGCTTGAGCGTGTCGATCGCCGAATAGATCAGGCCCGAGCGGTCGTAGACCGGGACGATCTCGACCGATTTCGGCAGGCTGCTCGCGATCTCCTTGAACCGCTTCCTTACGTTTTCGATGACGTCGAGCGCGTTGACGCCGAAGCGCTGCAGCACGATGCCGCTTGCGACCTCGCCCTCGCCGTTCAGCTCGGCGATGCCGCGCCGCTCGTCGGGTCCGAGCTCGACATTGGCGACGTCCCGCAGCAGCACCGGCGTGCCGTTGCTGGTCTTCAGGACGATGTTGCCGAGATCGTTGATGCTCTTGATGTAGCCCTTGCCGCGAATGACGTATTCGAACTCCGACAGCTCGACCGTGCGGCCGCCGACGTCGGCATTGCTGGCACGGATCGCCTCCCGGATCTTCTGCATGCTGATGCCGCGATCGCGCATGCGCTGCGGGTCGAGCACCACGTTGTACTGCTTGACGAAGCCGCCGATGCTGGCGACCTCGGCGACGCCTTCGGCCTTGGCGAGCGCGAATTTCAGATTCCAGTCCTGGATCGTGCGCGTGTCGGCGAGGTTCAATTCCTTCGACATCACGGCGTATTGGTAGACCCAGCCGACGCCGGTCGCATCGGGCCCGATGGTCGGGGTGACGCCGACGGGAAGCCGCGACGTTGCGCCGTTCAGGAACTCCATCACGCGCGAGCGCGCCCAATAGATGTCGGTGCCGTCCTCGAAGATCACGTAGACGAACGACACGCCGAAGAAGGAGAAGCCGCGCACCACCTTCGATTTCGGCACGGTCAGCATCGCCGTCGTCATGGGATAGGTGACCTGGTCCTCGATTACCTGCGGCGCCTGGCCGGGATATTCGGTGTAGACGATGACCTGGGTGTCCGAGAGGTCGGGGATCGCATCCAGCGGCAGATGAAGCAGCGCGTAGAAGCCGGCGGCCGCCGCAAAGCCGGTGCCGAACAGCACCAGCAGCAGGTTGCGCGCCGACCAGGCGATGATGCGGGCGATCATTTGTGCTCTCCCGTCGCATGGCCGCCGTCGGCGGCTTGAGGCGCAGCCTCGGCAAAGCCTTTCAGCGCGGCCTTCAGATTGCTTTCGGCATCGATCAGGAAGTTGGCGGATGTGACCACCGCTTCGCCTTCGGCAAGGCCGTCCCGCACCTCGATAAAGCCGCCGCCGCGCCGGCCGAGTTTTACTTCCCGCGGCTCGAAGCGCCCGTCCCCCTTGTCGACGAGGACGGCCTGCCGCGTGCCGGTGTCGAGCACCGCGCTGTCCTGGATCGCCAGGACAGGCGCGCTGTCCGCCGTGTGGACGTCGGCATCGACATACATGTCCGGCAGCAGCATCGCATCTAGATTGGCGAGCTCGATGCGGACGCGAACCGTCCGGGTTTCGCGGTTCACCTGCGGATAGATCACCGCGATCTTGCCGGTGAAGCTTCGGCCGGGGAAGCTGCGCGCGCGCACCGTAACGGCCTGCCCGACCGCGATGTTGCCGAGATCGCGCTCGGCGACGTCGACCAGCGCCCAGACCAGCGAGGTGTCGGCGATGCGGAACAGCACGTCGCCGGGATTGGCGCGCATGCCTTCGATCGCGTTGCGCTCGAGCACGATCCCGTCGCGAGGCGCCGACCAGTGGATCGTGACGGGCGCGAGGCGCGTTCTCTCCATCTCGGCGATCACCCGCTCGGGGACGTCGAGATTGATCAGCCGTTGCCGCGAGCCGCGGCCGTAGATTTCGACCCCGCCGACCGTCTTGGAGGTGATGGTCGCGAGATAGTCGGCCGCCGCGGAGGCGACCGCCGAGCTGTAGATCTCCATCAGCGGCTGGCCCGCCTTCACGCGGGAGCCGGTGGTGACGTCCGCGATCTTCTGCACGAAGCTCTCGGCGCGCATCGCGATCACCGAGACGCGGCGCTCGTCCAATTGGATCGTACCGGGCGCCTTGACCAGGACCTGGACCGATCGCCGCGCCACCGGCTCGGACTTCACGCCGCTGCGCTGGATCTTGCCGGGCGACAGTTTCACCGTGCCGTCATCGGCGTCGTCGCCTTCGTAGACGGGGATATAGTTCATCCCCATCGGGTCCTTCTTCGGCACCGGCGAGGTGTCGGGCAACCCCATCGGATTGCGGTAGTAGAGGATTTTTCGCGATGAAGCCGCCTGTGGTGGCTTCGGCTCTGCCTGGGCGGCCTTGTCGTCATCATAGACCGGCAGATAGTCCCGCCCGCGGTCGTCCTTCTTTGGCCCGGCGGACCAAAGCGGCGCGCCGCTCGGATCGCGATAGTAGAGCGGAGTCCGGTCCGCTGGCGCCGCAGCCGGGGTCACCTCGGCATGGACCGACCAGCGCCCCTCGTTCGAGAACCAGTACGCGCCAAGGGCGAGGCCACTGCCGAGAGCGAGAGTCGTCAACAGACGCAACGTCTTCATGGTTGTTTCGCGCGCTCGGAGCGCGCGTCCATCTGAATGGGAAAGAGAAGTTCGGGCGCCGTCCAACGGCGCCCGAAAGCTCACTTGGTCGCCTTGACGATGACCTTGCCGGTGACCGTCTCAGGCTCGCCTTGCACCTTCGCCGAGAGCGTGACCTGATAGCGGCCGGCCATCGGCAGGTCCGTCTTAAAGGCGTAGACGCCCGGCTCCTTGGAGGGCAGCGGCGCGACCGCCGATTCCATCTCGGCCATGCCGTCCGGAGCCATGTCGACGCGCGTCTTGAAGATGACGGCATCAAGCACCGGCTTGCCGGTCTGCTTGTTGGTCAAGCGAACGGCGAGCGTGACGTCGTCGCCCTTCTTCATCTCGGCATTGACCGGCTCGAAGGCGTAATCGCCGGCACCCGCCAGAGCGACTGAAGCGGCGAGCGAAAGGGTGGCGGCAACAGCCGCAGTGCTGAACTTGGAAAGCATTGTCCTGTCCTCATGAATTGATCTCGACCGCGACGCAGGAACGCGCACATCAGTCATCGCCGCGCGGGGCGTGCCCGCGCGCGTCTTTGGAGAGATCAGATTCGAGGAGGCCGGAAGGGAGGACTGCCGCCGCGAGAGTCGACGACCTGATCGGCAGGAATGGCCGTTTCCGCTGCCGCGACGGCAAGGAATTCGAAAGCCAGCGGACGAATGTCCGCCAGTGCGACGGTGCCGCCGACACAGCAGAAGCCCATCCCGCACTTGTAGCCGGTGTCGGAACCCGTACCCTTCATGTCGGGACAACAATCGTCCATCGACATGTCGCCGTCGCCGCCGGCCTGCATGGCCGCCTGCATGTCACCCGACGACATCGCGAAGCCGGATGCGGACGCGCCAGCCGGCAGCATCGCCAGGGATATGGCGATGGCGAGTGCCAGGATGGTCCGAACGATCCGCATGAAACGTGCTTTTAACCTTTTGGATACCTTTGGAGCCGCAACGCTGCCTGAGTACCATAGTCTGCGGCCGAAAGCATTCTTTGATCAAGGTCAAGCATTCGTGACCAAGGCTCCGAGGCCCGTCAGGCCGATCGCCCGCATCCTGCCTCGCCTATTGCGACCTCGATACCAGCTCGTCGGACCGAGCCGTCCGCGACCATAGCAAGGCGAGCGGGCCGAGTGCGATCCCGGCCGCGAGCACGATGAAGGCCAGCAGCCAGCCCTCTGCACGCTGGGGACCACCAGCGGCATCGAGGGCAACCCCGGTTCCCCAGGCTCCGATTGCCGATAAGCCGAACCCGACGGTCGAATGCAGGGCGAGAGTCGCCCCGCGATGCTCCGAGACAGCCGCGGCCGACGTCCCGGCTGTCAATGCACCGGAATCCGCCGGTACCGTCAGGCCATACATCATCAGCAGCAGCGCCAGCACCCATGCCGGAGCCGTCGCATTCAGGCCGATGACGAGGGCAACGCAAGCCGAGGCGATCATCACCACCGTGATCGCCCGATGTCGCCCGAATTTCAGTGCGGCCTCGTTGCCGAGGATGCTGGCCGGCATGGAGATCACTGCAAAGCAGAAGCTCATCAGGACCGGGCTTAGCCATGAGGGCGCGCCCTGATGCGCGACGACGTAGGTCCAGAAGCCGACCAGCCAGGTGCGAATGCCGTAGAGCTCGAAGCAGTGCGCGCCGTAGCCGAAGATGTAACCGAGCGCCTCGCGGTTGGCGAAGACGGGCGCAAAGTTCAAAAGGCGCCCCGCTCTTGGAGCGGGACTGCGGCTATCGATCAAGAGACACGCGACCACCATCGCGATGGGACCGATGCCGGTCACGTAGAACGCGGTCCGCCATCCCCAGCCGTCGGCGAGGACTTGGGCGATCAGGAACGACAGGCCGACGCCCACCGAGAAGCTCGACGTGTAGAGCGTGACCGCCCGCGAGGTGTCGCCGGCGGGCAGCCGGTCCGTCAGTGCCTTGAGCCCGGGCATGTAGGCACCGGCAAAGCCAAGGCCGGCGAGCGACCAGATGATGGTCCCCGACCAGAAGCCTTGCGCGAAGATGCCAAAGGCGACGGTCGCAAGTCCGCTGACGACAGAGCCGCCGAGGAGCACGAGCCGTGCGTCGATGCGATCGGTCAGCGTCGTCAGCACGGGCACCGCCAGCATGTAGCCAAACGCGTAGCCGCTCGCCATCATCCCGCCCTCGGCGGCCGACAATCCCCATGCCGGCATCAGATGCTGGGCCAGATTCGCGGATAACGTCACGTGCGGCAGCAGATTGCCGAGCTGGCCGATACACATCACCGCAATCAGCGGCCAGCCGCGCAAGCTACGAATGTTCTCCTCCCATCGGACAGGGACTCATTCCGTCTGACCCCCACGAAGCAGCAGAAGCGCGAGGAACGCAGAGACCGAGGCCAGCGCGCCGATCCAGAGCGCGCTGCTGCCGAGATGCTCCACCATCAGTCCCAGCGCAAGGGGCGCGAAAGCGCCCGTTGCCCTGGAAGGCAGCGAAATCATCCCGACACGCCTGCCGAACCCGACCGGCCCAAACAGCGCCAATGGCAGCGTACCGCGGGCAATGGTGATGATGCCGTTACCGGCGCCATACAGCACCGTGAAGACCGGTGCGAGCAAGGGGCCGCCCGCGACCAGCGCCAACACGCCGATCGGATTCATGAGCATGGCGAGCCTCGCCGACAGCAGCGGATGAAACCGGCCAAGCCATCCGGCTTCCAGAAGGCGGGCACCGACTTGCGCGGGTCCGACCAATGCTCCTGCCAGCAAGGCCTGTGCTGGCGTGGCGCCGAACGCAACCAGCATGGTGGGCAGGATGGCCGAGACTCCGGAGCTGACAAAACTCGCGGCCGCAAACATGTACGCCAGCAGTATCATTGCGAAAGTTTCGCTCTGACCGCCGGGTTGCTGGCTTGCGCCGGTGCTCGGCCCGGCCTCCTGCTGTAACGGAGCGGCACGGGGCAGCGCAAGGTTGAGCGGCAAGGCAAGGCCGATGTGGATCACCGCCCAAAGCTGGCAGGCCGCGCGCCAGCCGTACTCCGTGGCGAGCCAGGTCGTGAGTGGCCAGCCGAGTGTGCTGGCGAAACCGGCGATCAGGGTGATGCCGGTGATCGTTCGTCGCGCATTGGCGCCGTAAATGCGCGCCAGCGTCGCGAACGCGGCTTCATAGAGGCCCATGCCCATGCCGATGCCGAGCAGTGTCCAGGCTGCGATCAGCACCGCTATGCCATAGGCCGCGGACAGCAGCAGCAAGCCAGCCGCGAAAACGAGGTTCGAGACGGCAAGCATGCTGCGCCCACCGAACGTATCGATGGCGTGCCCAACTCTCGGACCAATCAGGCCGGAGATGATGAGCGCTCCCGACAGCGCGCCGAACACGTAAGTCGGCGCAAGTCCGAGATCGCTCGCGATCGGCGCGGCGAGGATCGCAGGAAGATAATAGCTCGACGCCCACGCGATGGTCTGCGCGGTGCCGAGCGCGATGACGACGGTGAGCGGGCCCGCAGTGCCTCGGCTCATGAGCAACCGCACCCCGCACCGCCCGCCTTCTTCGCGGATTCATCGGCGGCACAGCAGGCCGACGCTTCGACCTTGGCCGGACCGCCGCAACATCCCGCCGCGCCCGCGGACTCCACGCCGGCGCGTGTGCAGACGCCGGTCTCCGGCAGCACGAGCTCGACCCGTGCCGCGGCCGCCTTGTCGCCGGCGATGTCGGCGGCGATCGATCGGACCTGCTCGTATCCGGTCATCATCAGGAAGGTCGGCGCACGTCCATAGGATTTCATGCCCGCGAGATAAAAGCCCGGCTCATCATGCGCCAGCTCGCGCGCGCCGTGAGGCCGCACCGTTCCGCAGCTATGCTCGTTGGGGTCGATGAGCGGCGCGAGCGCGAGGGGCGCCTCGATCGCCGGATCGAGCCGCAGCCGCAGCTCGGACAGAAACGAGAGATCGGGCCGGAAGCCGGTCGACACCACCAGCTCATCCGCAATCACACTCCGCGCAGCAGAGGCGGCGCCTGCCGAAATCCTGAGGCGGCTTTCGAGCTCCGAAATGTGGGTGACAGCGAAGCCGGTCTCGACCGCAATTTTTCCGGCAGTCACGAGCGCGGCGAAGGCTGACCCCAGCTCGCCGCGCGCGGCAAGCTTGTCGTTGCGGCCGCCGCCGAAGGTCTTTGCCGGATCGTCGCCGCGCAGCAACCAAACGGGCCTGGTGCCCGGCTCCTCCTCGGCAAGCTGCGCAAGATCGATCAGCGTACCCAGGGCGGAATGGCCGGCACCGAGCACGGCCACGGTCTTCCCGGCGTATCTGTCGCGAGCGGAGCCTTGCACGGCCGGCATGCCATAGACGATGCGGCCGGCGCATTCGCGTTCGCCGAACGCTGGCAGACCGTTGCTGCCGGCGGGATTGGGCGAGAACCACGTGCCGGAGACGTCGATGACGGCATCAGCGTTCAGCACCTCGTCGCCTTTGCCGTTCTGGTAGCGGATTTCGAACGGCGCTTGGCCTCGCCCCTTGCTCTTCGCCTTGTCGAAGCCGGCGCGGCTGATCGCCGTGACGCGGCTCGAGGTCCGGATCGTCTCGCGCAGCGGCGTTCGCGTTGCCAGCGGCGCGAGATAGCGCTCGATCAGTTCGCCGCCGGTCGGATAGGCGCTTGGATCCGGCGAATTCCATCCCGTCGGCGCAAGCAGGCGCGATGCGGCCTTGTCGACGTTGTATTCCCACGGCGAGAAGAGCTGGACGTGCTGCCATTGCCGCACCGCATGCCCCGCCTCGGCTCCAGCTTCGAGCACGACGGGGGACATGCCGCGTTCGAGCACATGGGCGGCGGCTGCGAGGCCGACCGGCCCCGCCCCGATGATCGCTACCGTCTTGTCCATTTTCGAACTCTCCATCCTTCTAGAATTATGGAATAATTGGCCAAATGGATCAGGCTGCGCTCTGGGTATCGCTACACCCCGCATCTTCCGCACAGCACTCCGCGGCCAGGAAATCGACCAGCCCGCGCATGGCGTCAAAATTGGCGCGGCAGATCAAGGTCGTCGATTCCCTGATCTGACTGACCAATCCGACCGAGACCAGTGTCTTGATGTGGTGCGACAACGTCGACGCCGGAATCTTCAGCTTGTCTTGCAAGCGGCCGACCGGCATGCCCGCGTGCCCGGCCCGGACCAGCGCCCGGTAAATCTGCAGGCGGGTCCGATTCCCCAGGGCTTCCAGGCGTGCTGCTGCGTCGTCGATCTTCATGAGCGACATCATGCGCCGGTGCAGCTCTGCCGTCAAACGATAATTCTAGAATATTGGAAATATGATCGCCAGACCGGATTTCGGTTGACATGCTGGCGGCAATTTCCATAAATCTGGATATATGGAAACTGAACAAGCCGTTCTGGCGCTCGCCGCGCTGTCCCAACCGACCCGTCTGGAGGCATTCCGGACGCTGGTCAGTCACGAGCCTGAAGGTCTTGCGGCCGGCGACCTCGCGCGCCTCTTGGAAGTCCCGCAAAATACGCTGTCGGCGCATCTGTCGATTCTGAGCCGCGCCGGCCTCGTGTCTTCCGAGCGGCACAGCCGCTCAATCGTCTACCGCGCCAATCTCGGCGAATTTCGCGACGTCGCGCTCTTCCTGCTGCGCGATTGCTGCGGCGGACGGCCGGAGGTCTGCGAGCCCGTCGTCGAGACCTTGCAATCGTGCTGCTCGCCAAAACGAAAGGAGCGAAGCCGTGTCTGATCACAGGTTTAACGTCTTGTTCCTATGCACCGGCAACTCGGCGCGATCGATCCTGGCTGAGTCGATCCTGCGCAAGGACGGCGGCGGCCGTTTTCAGTCCTTCTCCGCCGGCAGCGCCCCGAAAGGCGCAGTCCATCCGCTGGCGTTGCGCACGCTGGAACAGATGGGCTATCCCACGGACGGAATGCGCTCGAAAAGCTGGCTGGAATTTGCCGCTGCGGATGCACCGGTGATGGATTTCGTCTTCACGGTCTGCGACAACGCGGCGGGCGAGTCCTGTCCGATCTGGCCGGGCCAGCCGATGACGGCACATTGGGGCATCGAGGATCCTGCCGCGACAGAGGGGTCAGAACTGGAGAAACAGGCGGCATTCGTCACCGCGTTTCGTTATCTGAGAAACCGCATCGCTACATTCGTGAACCTCCCGCTGAGGAGCATCGACAAGCTTTCGCTCGGCACCAAGCTGCGCGAAATCGGCCGCTCCGAAGGTGCAACCGATTTGGCGCCGAAGGCCGGCTGATGGACAATTTCGATCTCCCGCGGCGCCTTGCGGCCGAAGCGCTCGGCACGGGCATTCTCGTCGCCACCGTGGTCGGCTCCGGCATCATGGCGGAAACGCTGACCAAGGACGTCGCACTTGCGCTGCTCTGCAACACCTTGCCGACCGGCGCCATCCTGGTCGTTCTCATCACGGTGCTCGGTCCGATCTCCGGCGCACATTTCAATCCCGCAGTGACGCTCGTCTTCACAGGCCAGCGCGAGCTGCCGGGATACGAGGCTGCGTTGTACATAGTCGCGCAGATCGCCGGCGGCATCGCGGGAACGCTGGCGGCGCATCTGATGTTCGGCCTGCCGCTGCTCGACCTCTCGACGAAGGTCCGAACCGGAGGGCCGCAATGGTTCGCCGAAGCGGTCGCTGCGTTCGGGCTGGTCGCGACGATCCTGGCCGGCATCCGGTTTCAGCGGACGGCCATCCCCTGGCTGGTGGGCCTTTACATCACGGCCGCCTATTGGTTCACGGCTTCCACGTCGTTTGCCAACCCTGCGGTGGCCATCGCAAGGTCGCTGACGAACACGTTCGCCGGCATCCGCCCCCTTGACCTGCCCGGATTCATCCTCGCGGAACTCTGCGGCGCCTTCGCCGGCATGCTGCTGATGAACTGGTTGCTCGGCCGCTCACGCGCGTCCGCCTCGGTCGCAATCACGGAGACAGCTCGATGACCGTCACGATCTATCACAATCCGGCCTGCGGCACCTCGCGCAACACGCTGGCGATGATCCGGCAGAGCGGCGTCGAGCCTGATGTCATCGAATATCTGAAGACTCCGCCCTCGCGGGACAAGCTCAAGGAACTGATCGCGAGCATGGGCATTCCGGTTCGCGCGCTGCTGCGCGAGAAGGGAACACCTTACAAGGAGCTCGGCCTGGACGATCCCAAATGGAGCGATGAGCAGCTCCTCGAGGTCATGATCGCCCACCCTATCCTCATCAACCGGCCGATCGTGGTGACGCCAAAGGGCACGCGCTTGTGCCGGCCGTCGGAAGCCGTGGTTGATCTCCTGGACAATCCGGTCGGCCGCTTCGTGAAGGAAGACGGTGAAGTGGTGGAAGCGCGCTAGGCCTGCAGGCGCGGCGTGAGCAGGGCTATCGCATTTGGATTTTGCAGAGCCGTCATGCCCGGGCTTGTCCCGGGCATCCACGTTCTTTGCGCCGCGTGGAGAGGCGTGGATGGCCGGACAAGCCCGGCCATGACGCCGTGGAGAGAGTCGGCGCCCATAGCCGACATCTCATATGCGATAGCCCTGCGCGCCTGAGGACGTGCAGTCGAGCTAGCCCAGCAAGCCCTTCAAGCCCGCATAGATCGAGCCGACGCCGGTCGCGGCAACGCCGGCGAGCGGCCCCGCGGTCTGCATGAGGTCCTGGATCAAGCGGGCACGACGGCGCAGCTGTTCCTCGCCGACATGCTGCCCGAGCAGCCGCGCCACCCTGAATGCGAAAGCGTTCGGCTTGCCGCCCTGCGTCAGCACGCGCGGCACGATCTGGAAGATCACGACGCTGAGGATGTTGCCCGAGACGAAGGCGAGCAGGATGCTCGCGCCATACTCGAACACTTCACGCCATTCGATCCAGATCGTCGGAAGGATCGGAACATGGTCATGGATCCCCGTAACCGTCAGCATCGACAGGACGCTGACGGCCGCTGCCAGAAACGCCAGCACGAACGCCGTCAGGGCGGACACCCGGTGCAACGGATAGGCCACGAAGCCGAACAGCAGCGGTATGGCGATCGATGCAATCCGGAGCGGGATCGGGGACACGTTGAAGGTGATGGTCACGAGCACATGCGCGATCACCAGCAGCAGGGATGGGATCGCGACATAAAGCACCGCATGCGTTCCGTAATAGCGCAACGGATTGTTGTAGCGCTCCAGACGGACGTTGACGCGGTCGAGATCGCGCCTGAGCTTGTCCAGCTCGGCAACGATCTCGTCGATCTCGAGGAGCGTCGGACGCACGACACGCAAGTCGCGCGAACAATGCTTGCACGCGATGGCTTCGTCCTTGATCGTCTCGGCGCAGAACGGACATTCCATCGCTAGCGCGACTTCCCTCGCCTCATAATGGCTTCGATCTCGCCTCTGGCCCGCTTCAGTTCATCGCGCAGATCCTCCCGCTTGCGCAAGAGATCGTCGCGCTCGGCAAGCAGCGTGGCCGGAACGGCGATGTCGCGCCCGCACGAGGCGCAGACCAGCGCACCCTCGGCACCTTCGGACCGACAGTAGGGGCACGTCACTTGCGAGTTCACCTGCGAGCTCACTTGGGCGCAACCTTCAGGGTGAAGACGGTCGTGCCCGGCCGGCCATCGCTGTCCTTGATGTCGACACGCATCGTGTACTCGCCCGGCGGCAACTCCGCATCCTGCATGTTGATGCCATCTGGCTGCACGAAGGGCTTGACCCGAGGCGTCAGGTCGACGTTCGGGGTTCGGAGGAAGATCACCTTGACCGATTCCGGATCGATCTTGGCCCCGCCATAGGACTGGAATTTCAGCACCAGCCGCAGAGGAGAATTCGCGGGAGCGCCCGGCGAGACGAACTCGATTTTCGGGCCGCGCATGATGCCGCGCTGATCGACGGCGACCGCGCCCTTGGGAGGCGGCAGCTTAGCCTCCTCTTCCGTGATCAATGGCGCGGCGCGCGAGGATCCCGCGGCCAACAGACCCGCAACCACCAGAGCCAGTAGAGCATTCCGCTTCATTTTCCTTGCCCCCCTTCCCATTCGTCAACGCAAGCCGCCATCGCCGATAATCGTGTAAGGCGCCCAGAACAGCGGATGCGCATAGGCAAACTCTGTCTTGCCCTCGCTGTTGAGATAGCCGGGACCATCGACAAGAGCCATCGTCGCCTGGCGCAGCGCTTCGCTGCGCGACAGCTTGGGATCGTCGGCTTGCCGCTTGAACAGGTCCGTCACCAATTGCCGCGCCGACTGGGAGTGCACCGACCAGTTCGTCACCAGCAGGGCGCGCGTGCCGGCGTAGAAGAACGCGCGGCCCAGCCCGGAGGCCGCCTCGGCCCCTGCGCCTGCGCCGGCGCCGGTATTGCAGGCCGACAGCACGACCCAGTCCGCATCGAGCTTGAGACCGAGAATCTCTTCCATCGTCAGCAGTCCGTCGCCACCCTCGCCCGTCACCACCGGCGACGACAGAGCGAGTGCCGGCTGCGTCAGTCCGTTGAGCTCGCCCGGGACCAGACCGTGGGTCGCAAAGGCCAGGATTCTGAAGCCGGAGAGATTCATGGTCTTCACCGCGCTCTCGGTCGCGCTCTTGCCGAGAAACAGCACCTTCGAGGGATCCGCCTGCAAGGCCAGCGCGATCGACTTCAACTCATCGGCGGTGTCGGGCAAACGGGGCAACAGACCGAGTTCGGCGCTATCGACGCCGTCGAGCTTGGGACTGTTGCGCCGCTTCAGCGGCCCGCCGCGCGTGATGTTGCCGCCGGCATCGGCGAGCTGAATCTTCTCACCCGTGCCTTCCGCCTCGGCGTGCTGATCGCTGTTGAAATAGGGATCGCCGAACGCGACGAGGTCGCCGCGGCCGGGCTTGCCGGGCGGCAACTGCCGCAGCGTGCGCAGCGCCGCCGCCGACGGCACCGTGGACACGGCATGGGTTCGCGCCAGCCACGGCACGTTGCGATAACCGACGAAGAGCGGGTCTTCGTCGGCGGCCACCTCCGCCGGTGCCGTCGGCAACAAGGCGAGCGGCAGCAGGCCCAGCGCACCGTTGGTGACGACGATCAGGTTCTTGGCCGGCTTCCAGCCGCTCTCGACCGGCTTGAGCAGCAGCTCGTACAACTCATGGCCGAGCTTGAGATCGAACGGTGGAATGTCCGAGATCATCGCAGCCTGTGGCTCGAGCGCTTCACGCAGCTTGCGTATCTTGCTCTCGATGTCGCCGATCCTGGCCTGGACGGCGGCGAATGCCACCGGCCCCGACTTCGGCACGGCCCAGACGAAGCTGCCGTTCTGGCCGAAATAGAACGACAGCATGGCCTCGCCGTCGGTCAGCGTCGCGCGGATCTCGGCGACGCTCGGCGGCCTGGGCGAGACGAGATCGGCATAGGTCGGGAATTTCTGCTTGATCTCCTGGCGCGCCTTGTCGCGCTGGCCGCGCAACGCTGCAATCGAGGCCTGTATCTGCTGCACGCCTTTCTCGTCGCGTTCCGCTGCGGGAAGCGCGAGCACGTTGTTAAGTGTACCGAGCTGGGCGTTGACCTGCTTGCTCAGATCCTGCTCTTTCCGCACGAGCTCGGCGAGCGCGGGATCCTTTGCCGCCGCACGCGCACTCGAGGCAGCCAGCGCCTGCTGCACCGAGCGGCCGCGGACGGCATCGGCCAGGCTGAACGTCTCTTCGCCGACATTGGTGCCGCCTCCTTCCACCCTGCCGAGCAGCAGCAGATAGCTCTCGACGATGGTCTGCAGCCGCTGGCTGCGCGCGGCCACCACCGTCGTGTTCTCGTCGTCGGCGTTATCGTTGGCGCTCGCCATCATCACCGGAATGGCGGCCCTAAACTCGCGGATTGCGTCGGCATCGCGGCGGGCGCGCATCAATCCGACCGCCAGTGTGCCGCGTGCCGAGGCGGCGTCGAAATGATTCTCCCCCACCCGGGCGATCTGCCTCTTCACGAGCTGCTCCGCGGCGGCAATGCCGGCGTCCAGCTGTCCGGAATCATAGAGGGACAGGATGCGAGATGGATTGAGCTCGAACACCTGGCGGCGCTGCGGGTCCCAGCCGGCGACGGCCTTTTCGATCCTCGCAAACATTTCGCCCGCTTCGGCGTTCTGGCGGCGAAGCGTCAGGATGCCCGCGAGCTGCGACAGCAACTGCACCGTCGCCTGCGAATCCTCGGGCACACCCACGGTCTTGTTGATATCGAGGGCGACACGGCCGAGCTTCTCGGCCTCTTCGTAGCGGCCCTGATCGACCAAAATGCCCGCCAGCCCCATGACGAAGCGCGGCGTGATCGGATTGTACTTGCCGGTATCCTTCAGGCGCGAGAGCAGCGCGCGGCGCGCGTCCACCTCGGCCTCGGCCAGCCTGCCCTGCTTCGCCTTCATGCGCGCCTGGCTCAACACGGTGCCATCGATCGCCTGCAGCAGAAGGGTCTCGGCCGGCGCACTGTCCGACGCCATGATCGCCTTCGTGCTTGCGCGCTTGCGCAGCTCGGCGGTGCGATAGGCGGCCTCGGCGTCTGCGAACTGTCCGCGCGCCTCGAAGATCGCGGCGCGAGTGAGCTCCAGCTCGCCTTCCCAGCTCTGGCCGAACTTCGCATAGGCCGCACGCCAATTGGGATGGCCGCTGGTGCGGGCCTCCTGGATCGCGGTCTGGCTGCGGCGGAGATAGGCTTCGGCCTGTGCGAGGTCGCCCATCTGGATGAGAACGACCGCGATCCCGCGGTTCGTCACGAACTGAAATCCCTTGGCGCCCGGCATGCTGGCCGATTCGCGCAAAAGTCTCTGCATGATCTCGAGCGCGCGCTTCGGATCGCCCGCGAGCGAGTGTTGCAGGGACTGGAGCTGCAACATGCGCCCCAGCAAATTCGGGCCGACGGCGCCGCGCCCGACCTCCACGGCCTTGTCGGCGTCAGCCATCGCTTCGGCGAGCCGGCCGAGCTGCGCGCGTGCATTGGCGCGATCGAAATAGAGCTGCGCGAGGTCCTGGCGGGATTCCTTGCCCGTGGGCACGGAGTCGGCCTCCGACTTCAATTCCGCGATCATCTTCTCGTTGGGCTTATCGCCGTCGAGGATCGCCGTGATGTCGGAGATGCTGCGCGGCGGGGCGACGAAATCCTTCGGCAGTGCCGTGCCGGCTTCAAGCTTGGGAGCAGTCTCCTTTGGAAGCTCGACGGCGACATTGGCGCGGCCATTGGCGGCGTTCAGCGCCGCCATTGTGCAGGCCCTGACCTGGGGCGAGGCCTTGGCGCGGCAAGCTTCGAGATTGGCGCCGCCGGCGCGCATGCAGGCCTGCACGATCGGCTTGCCGACGCTCATCCGGCAATTCTCGAGCGCTGCTTCCTTGGTCAGCGCGGTCGCGGAGCAGGTCGATCCGAGCAGAATGGCAACTGCCAACAGGTGGCGCGAGGAAATGTCCAGACGGCTCTTGCGCGGATGCGCGGCGTTTAAGCTCATCTCGAAGGACCTTTGGATAAAATGAATTCGAAGAAACGAGCGATCCTATCCGGCCTGCGCGGAAGGACAAGGGCCATCAATGCGGTTCCCGGAGTCCTCGACGGGTCGGGCGGCTACAGGCGGCACGGTCACGTGGAACCGGTCAGGCGGCCCGGGGAATCGGGCCGATCGGCCGCGGGGCGGCCGCGCTCAAAGGGCTGAGGACGCGTGCTTAGCCCTTCGAGACCACCGCGCGACCATAGGGCGGTTGCCCCTGGACCGGCGGATTGGCGGTTTGGGCGGCGAGCTCGCCGATCAGGCGGTCGGCATCGGCGGCCATGCCGTCGGGAGCCTGGATCACCAGGCGCTCCAGCGCCCAGCGGTAGGACGAGATGCGCTGCTCCAGGCATTGCTGCACCCACTGGATGATCAGCGAGTTCTCCTGCATGCGCGCGACCGCATCGTCCCTCTCCCTCGGCGACAACGCGGAGACACGCGCCATGCTGGCATCGCGCTTCCTGTCGAGATCGATGACGCGGATCGCGGATGCGAAGAACGGCTCGAAGCGGGTGATGTCGTTGCGCACGTCCTCGATCAGCTGCGCGTAGCGCGAGGAATGCGAGCGGTGCGGCTCGTCGATCAGCGTGCGCCCGTACATGGTGCGGTCGAACACCACCTTCTGCCGCCACGGCGAGGGCAGCGCCTTGTAGTCGCCGAATACGCTCTTCCATGCGGGTCGCGACAGCGGCGGCTCGATCATGGGATAGGCGAGATCGCGGAGCTGGCGCTCTTCGTCGGTGAGCTGGAATTGCGAGGGCTTCAGGCCGACGCTGGAGGTGACCTCCGCACCGAGCCAGCGATGCATGTCGTCGCTGCGCATGCTCTCGCGGGTACGGCCGAAGTCGCCGCCGCTACACGCTGCGAGCGAGGCGCCGAGCAGCGTGAACAGGACGGCCGATAGGACAGGCCGGATCTGGCGGATGACGTCCGGCATTGCATGAAGCCGGATGTCAGCGGCGGCGACGACGGCGCCCCGGCGCTGTGCCCTGCTCCGGTCCGCGATCGCCGCTGGTTTCGTCCGCCTCGCGCTCGATTCGAATCACGGGAAGGATCAGGACCATTCCCATGTCCGCGCGCGGAACGACATCCCCCGACGAGCCCACCCGGCGACCGGCCGGAAATTCGATGATGGTCCCCATGTCAGCTCTCTTCAATTGCCGCGCGACCGAACGCGCCCCTGCAACATGCATTCATTAAGATCAGCTCATGGTTAACGGGGTGTAAACGGGCCGCTTCAACCGTAGCCGCACGGACCGCGCCGCGCCGTCCCGTTGCGGCACGACAAATGCTCAAATTGCAGGGCCGGCTTCACGCCTCGTTTTCCTTAACGAGGCTTTAAACGAAGCTGCGCTAGGCTCGCCACCAAGTCTTTCCCGAGTTGCGTACGCCTCCATGACCAAGTCGCTGTTTCCCGGATTCGACGGGCTGATGACCCTGTCCCGTCGCGAAGGTGTCGATGTCCGTCCGACGCTGCTGCGCGTGCTGACCGACCTCTACGTCCAGACGAGCACCCACAGCGACGACGAGCAGCGGCAATTCGTCGAGCTCGCCACGCGGCTGATCGACCAGGTCGACGATGCGACGCGCGCGGCCGTCAAGGCCCGCCTCGCGGTCTATCCGCAGACGCCCGTCCCGATCCTGCAGAAGCTAGGCCTGGTCGCCACCCAGGAAGGCCGCAGGGTTCCACTGGCCCGGGAGATCCCCGCCCCGCCGCGCGCGTCTGCTTCGGCGCGCGTGCCGACCGAGGCCGAGCAACGCATGGCCGCCAACTTGGCGATGCAGCCGAAAGAGGCGGCCGAGATCCACGACATGTTCTTCCGCGCCGGCGCCTCCGAGCGCGCGCTGATCCTGCACAATCTGGCGCAGACCCCGCTGAAAGCCGCCCCCCGTATTCCGACCGTGCGCGCCAAGCGCGCGATCCAGATCCTGGAGATGGCGGCGATCGCGGGCGATATCGAAAGCTTCACCTTCGAGCTCGGCGACAGCCTGATCCTGCCCTCGCGCGTTGCAGCCCAGATCGTCGATGATGCCGGCGGCGAGGCGCTTGCCGTCGCCGCGCGCGCGCTCGACATGCCGAGCCCGGTGTTCCAGCGCATTCTCTTGTTCTTCAAGCCGGAGATCGGCACGTCCGTGACCGCCGTGTACCGTCTGTCGCGGCTCTACGACCGCCTCGCCGAGCGATCGGCGCTGGTGATGCTGGCGGCCTGGCGCGGCTCGACGCTCGCGGTCACCCGCGCGAAGTATCAGTCCTCGCTGCATGACGGGGAGCGCCAGCGCGCACGTGCCGGCGCGAGCCAGACGCGGCCGGGCGTGCAGCCCGGCTCGAGCCCGGCGGTGCGGACGGGGACTAATTCGTCGGATCGCTGATTTGCTTACGCCGCCTCAGCGAGCGGCAGCGGTGAGGCACGCAACGAACTCCAACCCCATCATTGCGAGCAATGACGGTTGAGGCTACGCCTTCGCCAATTCCAGAAAATGCCGGCCCGCGCGATCCTCGGTCTCGACGATCCAGGCATCCGGATCGAAGCGGATTTCCTTGATCAGCCGCTCCTCGATCGTGTGATCCGGCAGAGGCTGCGGCGCGACAGGGACGAAGAAGCGATCGACCGGCCGGCCGTCGTCATAGACGGTCTGCGGCGCCGGCGCATACAGCATCGCATTGCCGTCGAGCAGCGACACCTTCACGAACACCGCGCCCGCCTCCTCGGCACCGCGACGCCGCACGGCGCCGAATACGCCCTCGGTCTGGCAGCGGCGCAGGTAAGCAGCGACCCATATGTTGGATTTCAAACGCATGAATCGTACGATAGGCCAGTGCCGCCATCAGCACCAGCCTTGCGCGGGAGCGTGACAATCATTCG
Source organism: Bradyrhizobium sp. USDA 3397 (assembly GCF_054060965.1). Classification (NCBI taxonomy): domain Bacteria; kingdom Pseudomonadati; phylum Pseudomonadota; class Alphaproteobacteria; order Hyphomicrobiales; family Nitrobacteraceae; genus Bradyrhizobium; species Bradyrhizobium sp. USDA 3397. Next base: position 8,060,569 of record NZ_JBSSDS010000001.1, on the reverse strand, counting down.
ACCGGATGGCCGATCGCGGCGGCGAGCTCGCGCAGCAGACGGTCGGAGACTTGGCCGGTGACCTGCATCTTGTGCTCGCGCTCGAACTTCTGGATCGCGGCCTGGGTCTCGCCGGTCATGCTGCCCGTGATCTTCAGATTGCCGTAGCCGTATTCCGACAGCGCGCGCTGCACGCCGGCAATGCGGCGTGCGGCCGGGCTTTGCGCCGGGATCGGCGCCGGCGGACGCAGGGCCGCGGGCGGCGTCGAGGTGGTCGCCTTGACCAGATTGGTCATCGGATCATTCGAGCGCGTCGAGGCGGTCGCCTCGACCGGCTTCTCGGGCGGCTTCTCGGCGGCACGCTCGGGGGGTTTGGGCTCGACAGGCTTGGGCTCGACGCGGAACTCGGTGGCGCGCGGCTCGAGCGGCGAGGTATCGGCGCCGACGGGACGTGGACGCGGCATGGGATTCGACAGCGGCACGGACGACGGCGCGGGAAGATTGATCACCGTGCCGAACATCGGCGCGGGGTGCCGGCCGGTCTGGAGGAACAGCGCATTGGCAACGATCGCGGCGATCGCGGCGACGGCGACGAGGCCTGCCAGCGTGTCCTTGGGGCTGTGCAGCAGCACGCGCATCACGAGGTTGCGCTCGGTCTCGACGTCGATGACCGCAGCTTTGGCGCCACGGCGGCGCGGAGCGGCTTCGTCCTTGGCAGACTTCTTAGGCACTTTTCTTCACCAGAGCGGGTTGGTCCTGAGACTGGTCGTGAGCTTGGTCCTGAAGATCCTGACGCAGCGCCGGCGTCAGCGTCGCAATCTTGCGCTCGGCCGGCTTGGCTTGCGGCGGCGTGTAGACGAGCGGCAACTTGACGGTGACCGCGGTGCCCTCGCCCAACCTGCTTTGTACCGTCAATTCGCCGAGATGCAACGCCACGAGGCTCTTCACGATCGAAAGTCCAAGGCCGGTGCCCTCGTGACGGCGCTGATAGGTTGTGCCGGCCTGGAAGAACGGTGCGCCAATGCGCTTGAGATCGTCGGGCGCGATGCCGACGCCGGTGTCGCTGATGCGCAGCGTCAGCTGCGAACCGGACACGGCGGCCGATACGCAGACCTGACCGCCGCGCTCGGTGAACTTGATGGCGTTGGCGACGAGGTTGAGCACGATCTGCTTGAAGGCCCTGGGATCGCCAGTCATGACGGGCAGGTCCTGCGGCGCGTCGGTGATCAGGTCGATGCCGTTCTCCCGCGCCTTCAGCGCCAGCAGATTGCAGCAATGCAATAGCGAAGCGCGCGGCGCGAACGGCTCGGACGCGATCTCGAAATTGCCCGATTCCATCTTCGACATGTCCAGGATGCCGTTGACGACCGACAGCAGGTGCTGGCCGGAATCGTTGATCAGCTGGGCGTATTCCTTGCGCTGCGCAGCACCCAGCATCAGGGTCTGCTCCTGCGCGATCATCTCGGAGAAGCCGATGATGGCGTTGAGCGGCGTGCGCAGCTCGTGGCTCATGGTGGCGAGGAAGCGCGTCTTGGCGGCATCGGCCGCTTCGGCGGCGCTGCGCGCCTGGTCCAGCGCCTGCTCGAAAAGCTTGCGGTCGGTGACGTCGCGCATCACGGCAACGACTTCGGCTTCGCACGTGACGTCACGCGCGCCGTCCTGATCGAGCGGACGGCAGCGCATCTCGACCCAGATGAAATCGACCTGGCCGCGCTCGGCGGCGGGCTCGCGCCGCAGCCTGAACTCGACGCTGCGCACCTCGCCGCGCGCCGCGTCGGACAGTGCCGTGAGATAGGCCGGCCGATCGGCGACGTGGACGCGGTCGAACAGGCCGTGGCCGAGCAGTTGGGCCACCTGCATGCCGAGCATGGCCTCCACCGCCGGCGAGATGAATTGCACCGCACCGTTGCGCTGATGCCGCGAGATGACATCGCTCATGTTGCGCGCCAGCAGGCGGTAACGCTCCTCCTCGCGCGACAACAGCGCAACGCTGGTGCGCGCGAGCGATTCCGCGCCGAAGGCGAGACCGGCGGCATAAAGAGTGGCAGACGTGACGCCGAAAGCCATCAGCACGCCGCGCTCGGCGGCACTCGGCTCAACCACCGGCAACCAGCCGAGCTGGCTCACCAGGATCAGCATTCCGGCGCAGGACAGCGCGAGCAGCGAGGCGAACGCCGCGACGCGGCGCGAGGCCGACAGCGCAGCTTCGAGCGGAACCACGATCAGCCAGACCGCGGCGAAGGATTCGATGCCGCCCGTCGTGATCGCGACGGCCATGATCAGGCCGGCGAGCGCCAGCGACGACAGCACGTGCGCGCCCTCGTAACGGCCGGTGCGCGACAGGAACCAGGACAACATGATCGGCGCGATCAGCCAGGCAAAGGCCGCGACCTCGATCGCGCTCGGCGCGCCGCGCATGGCGAGATAGACCGGAAATGCAGCGAAGGCGGCTAGGCTGCCGAGCAGCCGCGGTGCCATGAAGGCGCGATGCCGTGCGCGCATCAGCGCATCGTAGCGCGCGGAGGGATGCAGCAGTGCATCGAGACAATCGCGGATGATACTCAAAACTGTCACGGGTCTCGCGCTTCGGCTCAATCGTCTCTTGGAAGACGCGCCGGAACGCCTCCTTGTCGTTGAGCTACCGTGTCAGAGCGACCTTAAACGAGTGCTAAGGCGGCACAGCGTGGGGCCGGACACCGCGTTATCGCGGAGCTTTTTAGACGATTTGGCGACGTCTTCGCTGCGAATGGTGAACGCAGGGTTTCACCCTGCTCCGCATGGTTTCGAATTGGTGGATGCGGGGTGGCCGGCAGAAACACGGGCGGTGGCGTCAATCGAAAATTTACCGGAACGTCGCTGCGGAAGAATTTTGCGTCAATTTTCCGCGAATTAAGCTCAAGGCAATCACTTGCGATTTATCGAGGATCGCTAGGTCCGACATCCGCGGGAGATCGCCGCGGGCGGAGTCTAACGGACAGGTCGATAAGATGCGCTTTCTGCTCCGCATCACATTCTGGCTCGGGCTGGTGCTGGTGCTCCTGCCGCGGGACAAGACGCCCGAATCGGACAAGCTGCCGCAGATCGGCGCCGCCGATGCGGTGCAGGCCGCGACCGCGGCCGTTTCCGACGTGACCCAGTTCTGTAAGCGCCAGCCGGCGGCCTGCGAGGTCGGCGGCCAGGCCGCGACCATCATCGGCCAGCGCGCCCAGGACGGCGCGAAGAAGCTCTATCAGATCATCAACGACAAGAAAGAGCAGATCACCAACGACAAGAACGACGGCGGCAGGAACGACGGCAAGACCGACAGCAAGAAGGCGCCCGACCATACCGGCTCGATCGCGCAGGCCGGCGAAGGCGATCTTGCAGCGAGCGAGGCGCCGCGCGATACCCTGACCCAGGATGACCTTGCGCTCGAATGGCGCGGACCGGGGCCGGCGAATTAGCGTCCAAGCCCTATCGATTTCAGGGCTTCGCGTCTCTATATTGGCGGTAAGCGGGAACTGCGGGCCGATATGACGACGATCGACGATATCAGGGACAATTTCGAGCTTCTGGACGAGTGGGACGACCGCTACCGGTACGTCATCGAGCTCGGCCGCACTCTGGAACCGATGCCGGAGGCAGAACACTCGGCCCAGAACAAGGTCCAGGGCTGCGTCAGCCAGGTCTGGCTGCAGAAGACGGTCGATCGCAGCAATGGCGAGCCGGTCCTGAAATATCGCGGCGACAGTGACGCCCATATCGTGCGCGGGCTGGTCGCGATCGTGCTCGCGCTGTATTCGGGCCGCACGCCGCGGGAGATCCTCGATACCGACGCGATCGCCGTGTTCAACGAGTTCGGCTTTCGCGATCATCTGACGCCGCAGCGCTCCAACGGCCTGCGCTCGATGGTCGAGCGCATCAAGACCGATGCGAGAGAGGCGCTCGCGGAAGCGACGTGAGCAAAGCCCGCTCGAGTGAGGAGCGCACGTACCGAACCACACAGCAAACTGCCGTAGGGTTGGCAAAGCGGAGCGTGCCCACCATTTGCGTGTGATTGGTGAGAATTCGTGGGCACGGCGCAAGAGCGCCTTTGCCCACCCTACGGGATCTCGGGCCTGAACTACTTCCCCTTCTTCCGCTGCTGCTGCCCGAGGCCCATCTGCTTGGCCAGTTGCGAGCGCGCCACCGCATAGTTCGGGGCGACCATGGGATAGTCGGCCGGCAAGCCCCACTTCTCGCGGTACTGCTCCGGCGTCATGTTGTACTGCGTGCGCAAATGGCGCTTCAGCGACTTGAAGCGCTTGCCGTCTTCGAGGCACACGAGATAATCGGGCGCGATCGACTTCTTGAGCGAGACGGCGGGCTTGGCCGGCTCCAGCGGCGCGGTCTCGGTGCGGCCTGACGAGACCCGCACCAAGGCGCCATGCACCTGACTGATCAGGTTCGGAATCTCGGCCGCCGGCGTCGGATTGTTGCGGAGATAGGCCGACACGATGCTCGCGGTCAGCTCGATGAAATTCTTCGCCCCCGCATCCGACATGCGCCCCTCCCTTGTCCGCTTGTGGTTACGGGATTGACGCCACCGAAGTATTCACTGTCAAGAATACATTCGGCTAGAACACGACAACTGACGACGATGCACTGATTACTGGTGAAAGGCGCCGCTTTACTTCAGCGGACCGCCTCAACCGCGCTGGTCGAGATGGGCGCGGAGCTCGTCGATCGAGGCAAAGCGCATCATGCCCTCCGGCATCTGCGCCTCGATGGAGCCATCGGAATAGAGCGAATAGGCCATGCCATCGACGACGCCGGACTTGAGCACCGTCACGGGTGCGGGCTCCACGGGCGGCGGCTCGGGTGGCGACGGTGGGGCGGTCTCTGCGGGGGGCGACGGCGAGCGCGGCGGCGGACGGCGCGGGGCGGCCTGCGGCTCCGACGCGCGCGTACGGTCCGGCTTCGGCCAGGCCACGTCAAAGCTCGCAGGCGGCGGAAAGTTGGGAGCCTCACCCGCCTCCGCAGGCGGCGGCGCAACTTCACCGGATTTCGCCTCCGCGCGCTCGCGCTCCTTGCGTGAGGTCGAGGCGAACAGCAGGTTGCGCCGGCGCGACGCTTCCGGAGCGGGAGGCGGGGTCGGGGCTTCCGGCTCCTGCTGCGGTGCCTCGGCATGCGGCCGCTCGCGCGCGGCAGCTTCGCTCTGCCATGGCGGCGGACTTGCGGGCGGTGGCGGCGGCGCCGGCTCGGCTCTCACCGCCGCAGCGGGCACCGGCTCGGGCGCGACTACGCCAGGCACAGCGAGGCCCGGCAGCGCGGGCCTGACCCGAACCTCGGATGGCGCGACCGCACCGGCCAGCCGGCGTGCGATGCCCCTGAGCTCGAGCAGCACCAGATGCAGGCCGATCAGTAACATTCCGGAGCAGACGCCAATGGTGCCGGAGACTATGAGAGTCCCGCCGAGGCTGAATTCCCTGATCGTCATGCCGAAAATCACCGCGAGGAGACCCGCCAGCACGGCGCAAATCCCCACGATCAGCAATGCCAAATTCATCGAACTCACCCCCGGCCGCGCATCCACGCGCGAGAACCGCTACGCCACGATACCGTCATACGCTGTTCCACGCCAACGGCCAATTCTGGGCAGTGTTCCTAAAGGGAAGGAAATCAGGGACTTATTCACATTCCCTTCAGCCGAGGCTCGCTACTGCTAAAGCTGCTCGCAAAGTCATCTGAATGGGTGCCAACCGGAATTGCTGCGTCGCATCAGGAATTTAGCCATAATGCCCAATTACTTGGTAATGGAACTGCGCTATAGGGAGTCCGGGGTTGAGGCCCGCGCGCGCCAGCAGGGCCAAAAGGGGATTCCGGGGCACCGATAGCCATGACATCCATCACGACTTCGGCGATCGACACGCCTCAGCGGCGCTCGATCGAACGGACTTGCGACGATCTCGCCATGCTGGTGCTGGCCGCGGTCGCCGTCATTGCGGGCTTGACCTTCCGCGACTACGGGCTCGGCTGGGATGACTACACCCACGCCGAATATGCCGACCTGCTGCTGCGCATGTTCGGTTCCGGCTTCAAGGACACCGCAGCACTCTCCTTCGCCAATCTCTACATGTATGGCGGCGGCTTCGACATGGTCGCGGCCCTGCTGCACAAGGTCATTCCGCTCGAGCTGTTCGAGACCCGCCGTCTGGTCGGCGCCATCGTCGGCGTAATCGGGCTTGCCGTGACATGGCGGCTCGGCCGCCGCATCGGCGGACCCCTTGCCGGTCTGGCCTCCCTCCTCCTGCTTGCGCTCTGCCCGACCTTTTACGGCCACATGTTCATGAACCCGAAGGATGCACCCTTCGCGGTCGCCATGGTCGTCCTGATGCTCGGCCTCGTCCGGCTCGCCGAGGAATATCCGCAGCCATCGCCGCGCACGATCCTGATCGTCGGCTTGGGGGCCGGCCTTTCGCTCGGCTGCCGTGTTCTCGGCGGACTCGCGCTCGTCTACGCCGTGGTCGGCTTCGTGCCGCTGTTGCTGGAGGAATTGCGCACCGAAGGTCCGCGCGAATCCGTTCGCCGCTTCGTCCATGTCGTCTATGTGCTGCTGCCAGGCCTCGTGCTCGGCTACCTCGTGATGGGCCTGATCTGGCCGTGGTCGATCATGGAGCCAGGCAATCCCTTGGCGGCGCTGACCTACTTCTCGCATTTCTTCGAGAAGCCGTGGAAGGAGATGTTCGACGGTGCGATCGTGTCGGTGCCCGACATGCCCTGGTCGTATCTGCCGACGCTGTTCGCCCTGCAGCTGCCCGAGGTGATGCTGGTTCTGATGGGCGGTGCGATCGTCAGCACCTTCGCCATGCTGCCGCGGCGCGAGGTTCCGGCGCGCCGCAAGACCATCCTCCTGATGCTGACGCTGGCTGCGACCCTGCCGCTCGCGATCGCGATGGTGAAGCGCCCGGCGCTCTACAACGGCATCCGCCATTTCGTCTTCGTGATCCCGCCGATGGCGGTGCTCGGCGGCGTCGCCTTCGCCCGGACCATGGAGCGCCTGCGGGCCAATCACCGCACTTGGCAGCCGGTCGTGCTCGCCACCTTCTGCTTCGGCCTTGCGCTGTCGCTCGCCGAGATGATCCGGCTGCACCCCTATCAATACACGCACTTCAACCACATCGCCGGCACCGTGCGCGGCGCCGACGACCGCTTCATGCTGGACTATTGGGGTCTCGCCCTGAAGCAGGCCTCCGACGGATTGCGCGAGCAGCTCGTCGAGCGCCAGGAAGTGCCGCCCGGCAACCGCAAATGGAAGGTGGCGGTGTGTGGTCCGCAGCGCCCGGCCCAGGTGGCGCTCGGGCCCGACTTCACCATCGGCTGGGATTCCAACGCGGCCGATTTCGCCATGACGCTCGGCGAGTTCTACTGCAAGGGCCTCACCGCCCCGGTCATGGTCGAGATCAAGCGCGACGACGTGGTGTTCGCGCGCGTCTACGACATCCGCGGCCGCGGCATTTCCAGCCTGCTGTCGATCCCGGCGCCGTAGGATTTCTCCGTATCCGTAGCCCGGATGGAGCGAAGCGTAATCCGGGACCTGTGGCATCGTGCGAGCTGCCCCGCATTCCGCTTCGCTCCATGCGGGCTACGCGCTCCATGCGGGCCACGCTTGACAGCCACGCTCCTCGCGCCTTGCCGCAAGCCTCTCCCGCGACTACGCTCCCGTTCCGCAACAACGAGGTTCGGAGAGATCAGCCATGTCGCCAGCAGAAGCTCGCCTGAGGGAAGTCCCCTCCAACATGACGGAGGCGGAGTGGCAGCAACGGGTCAATCTCGCCGCCTGCTATCGCCTGGTCGCCCTCTACGGCTGGGACGATCTGGTCGACACCCACATCTCCGCGCGCGTGCCCGGTCCCGACCATCACTTCCTGATCAATCCCTACGGGCTGATGTTTGAGGAAATCACGGCCTCCAGCCTCGTCAAGGTCGACCTGCACGGCAATCAGCTCTCCGAGAGCGAGTACAGCATCAACCCTGCCGGCTTCACCATCCATTCGGCGATCCACGAGGTGCGCGAGGACGCGATCTGCGTGCTGCACCTCCACACTCTCGACGGAACCGCGGTGTCGAGCAGCGCGGAAGGCCTCTTGCCCCTGAACCAGACCGCCCAGCTCGTCACCCACGACCTCGCCTATCACGACTATGAAGGCATCGCGCTCGACCACGAGGAGCGGCCGCGGCTGCAGAAGGATCTCGGCGACCACAACCACATGCTCCTGCGCAATCACGGCACGCTGACGGTCGGCCGCTCGGTCGCCTCCGCGTTCGAGCGCATGTACCATCTCGAGCGCGCCTGCTCGATGCAGGTGCGCACGCGCGCGCTCGGCACGCCGGTCTATCCGGTCGAGGAGATCGCGATCGAGAAGAACACGGAGCTGTTGTCGAACCGCGACCGCGCCGAGCTGCGCGCCACCAATCTCGTTTGGCCGCCCTTGCTGCGGAAGCTCGACCGCGTCAATCCCGGCTACAGGTCTTGAGATTTTCACGAAATTGAGGTAGTGTTTGCGTCGAACTACCTCTGCACGTATCGGAATGAAACGCCGCCCAATTCCGGGCGGCGTTTTTATTTGAGTCGTCATTGCGAGCGCAGCGAAGCAATGACGGGGTGAGGTCTCGTAGGGTGGGCAAAGGCGCATCGCGCCGTGCCCACCATCTTGCGGCTTGCGCGCGAAGTAGTGGGCACGCTGCGCTTTGCCCGCCCTACGGCACCGTGCGTTATTTCACCTCCGCCAGCGCGGCGAGGATCCTTGCCCAGGAGCGGATGCCCTTCTGGAAGCTCTGCAGGTCGTATTTCTCGTTCGGCGAGTGGATGTTGTCGTCGTCAAGGCCAAACCCCACCAGCAGCGAGTCGAGGCCGAGCGTGCGCTTGAAGTCGGCGACGATCGGGATCGAGGCGCCCGAGCCCATCAGCACGGTCTCCTTGCCCCATTCCTCCGCGAGCGCCTTGCTGGCGGCGGCGAGCGGCTTCATGGTCCAGTCGAGCGCGACTGCGGGCGCGGCAGAATGGTCGCCGAACTCGACCTTGCAATCGCCGGGAATGCGCGCCGTCACGTAATCACGGAAGGCCTTGCGGATCTTTTGCGGGTCCTGGCCCTGAACCAGGCGGAACGAGACCTTGGCCGAAGCATGCGAGGGGATCACGGTCTTGGAGCCCTCGCCGATATAGCCGCCCCAGATGCCGTTGACGTCGCAGGTCGGGCGCGTCGAGGCCTGCTCGACCAGCAGCCTGCCCTTCTCGCCAGCCGGGAGCGACAGCCCGACCGGCTTGAGAAAGGTCTCGGGCGTGAAATCGAGCTTCTTCCACTGCTCCAGGATATCGGGCGGCGTGTCCTTCACGCCGTCATAGAAGCCGGGGATGGTGATGCGGTTGTCGTCGTCGAACAGGCCACCCAGGATCTTCGTGAGCAGGCGGATCGGGTTCATCGCGGTGCCGCCGAACACGCCGGAATGCAGATCGCGATTGGCGGCGGTGATCTTGAGCTCTTCATAGAGCAGGCCGCGCAGCGAGGTCGTGATCGCCGGCGTGTTGCGGTCCCACATGCTGGTGTCGCACACCAGCACGTAATCGGCCTTGAACTCGTCCTTGTTGGCCTCGATGAAGGGCACGAAGTTCTTCGAGCCGACCTCCTCCTCGCCTTCGATCAGGAAGGTGACGTCGACCGGCAGCGAGCCCGTCACCTTCTTCCAGGCGCGGCAGGCCTCGACGAACGTCATCACCTGCCCTTTATCGTCCTCGGCGCCGCGCGCGACGATGATCTTGCGGCCGTCGGCATGATCGGTGACGACGGGCTCGAACGGCGGACGATGCCAGAGATCGAGCGGGTCGACCGGCTGCACATCGTAATGGCCGTAGAACAGCACGTGCGGCCGCCCGCCCGCGCCGGTCTTGCCGACGACGGCGGGATGACCCGCGGTCGGCCTCACCTCGGTGGCGACACCGAGGCTGGCGATGTCCCTGGCGAGATGCTCGGCGGCAGCCTTGCAATCATCGGCGAAGGCGGGATCGGCCGAGATCGACTTGATCCGCAGCAACGAGAACAGGCGCTGCAGGCTGTTGTCGAAATCCTTGTCGATGTGGTCGAGCACGGATTGGAGCTGCGCGTTGGCCATGATTGCTATCCTGGTTGTTTGAGTCTCAAGAGGTCCCGGGTTTTAGCGCCCGTGCGGCCTCGGGGCCAGCCGCAAGCGGCGGATGCCGGATGTGCCAGGCGAGACACCCTGCGAGGATGGCGGTCGCAGCGAGGTTGTTGCCCCAAGCCTGGAAGGCGAGCGGAAACCACGGCAGCGACAGCAGCATGAGGATGGCCAGTTCGCCGTATTGTAGTCGAGGTCGATCACATGCATGGGACGCGGCGGCTTGTTGGGATCGTCCAGGACCTAGCAGACCGGCAGGGGCTTAGGGAGTCGCCTCACTAGGATGTGTGACGTTCGGCCCCTTGCAGATCGCGAAAGGGGTCGATGCATGCTTGCCCGCCGGGCGCTCTGCCTAACGCCGTAGCAATCCGCCGAGCGCGCCGCGGACCAGCGTACGGCCGATCGAGCCGCCGAGCTGGCCGCCGAGCGACTTGCCGATATTGGCGGCCATCCCGCCGATCACCTGGTTGGTGACCGATCGCGTCACGTCGCGGGCAATGACCTGGCCGGTCGACAGACGACCTCGCTTGACGTTGGTGCCGAAGACGGTGCCGACGATCGAGCCGATCTGGCCAAGGATTCCGCCGCCTGCGCCGGCTCCACCATTTTGTGCGTCGGCAGGCGCAGCCGTGCCGGCTACGCGCTTCTGCAGCATCTCATTGGCGGACTCACGATCCACCGCGGTATCGTATTTGCCCCTCACCGGGCTCCTGCTCATGATCGCCTTGCGCTCCTCGGGCATGATCGGCCCGATCCGCGCCGTCGGCGGCCGGATCATCACCCGCTCCACCATCGAAGGCGTGCCGTTGCCCTCGAGGAAGGACACCAGCGCCTCGCCCTTGCCGAGCTCCGTGATCACCTTGGCGGTGTCGAGCTTCGGGTTGGGCCGGAAGGTCTGCGCCGCAGCGGCAACCGCCTTCTGGTCGCGCGGCGTGAAGGCGCGCAGCGCATGCTGCACGCGACCGCCCAATTGGGCCAACACCTTGTCCGGCACGTCGATCGGATTTTGGGTGACGAAATAGACGCCGACGCCCTTGGAACGGATCAGACGAACCACCTGCTCGATCTTGTCCATCAACGCCTTCGGCGCATCGTTGAACAGCAGATGCGCCTCGTCGAAAAAGAACACCAGTTTTGGCTTCGGCAGGTCGCCGGCTTCCGGCAATTCCTCAAACAACTCCGACAGCAACCACAACAGAAAGGTAGCGTAGAGCCTGGGGCTCTCCATCAGCTTGTCGGCAACCAGGATGTTGACGATGCCGCGACCGTCGCTATCGGTCTTCATGAAATCCTTCAGCTCCAGTGCAGGCTCACCGAAGAATTTCGTTCCGCCCTGGTTTTCCAGCACCAGCAGCTGGCGTTGAATGGTTCCAACCGTCGCCTTGCTCACATTGCCGAAGCTCTGCGCGGCCTTCCGGATCTCGGCTAACGGATCTTCCTCAGCATCCGGTCCCTTCTTGCCGCTGGCGGGCACGATCGCATCCAACAGCGATCGCAGATCCTTCATGTCCAACAATGGCAGGCCGTTCTCGTCCGCGACGCGGAATGCGACGTTGAGAACCCCTTCCTGCACCTCGTTCAGGTCGAGCATCCGCGCCAGCAATAGCGGCCCCATTTCGGTGACGGTGGCGCGGACCGGATGTCCCTGCTCGCCGAACACGTCCCAGAACACGGTCGAGAACTGGTCCGGCTGAAACTTGAGACCCATTTCGCCGGCGCGCTTGAGAATGAAGTCTTTGGCCTCGCCGACTTCCGAGATTCCGGAGAGGTCGCCCTTGATGTCGGCCGCGAAGACCGGAACACCGGCGCGCGCAAATCCTTCCGCCATCACTTGCAGCGACACCGTCTTGCCGGTTCCGGTTGCACCCGTGACGAGGCCGTGGCGATTGGCCAGCGCAAGCGTCAGCCAAGCCTGCTCGTCTCCCTTGCCGACGAAGATCTTGTCGTCGGTATCGCCGAGCTTGCTGTCCTGTGCGGTCATTATTCTCTCTGATCTCTCTGCCGAGTTTCGCGTCTCGAAACCCGAATGCACCAATTCCGTAGTTTAACGCATCTCGTGCGCCGATTAAATCGGTTCAGCGGCTCCTGCGCATGCGACATTGTCCGACCGGACGGACACGGTCAGCCCAAAGTAGCAACGAGGCGTTTCGCATAGCGGCAATTTTTCGCCGATTCGTTCTAGGCTCTTGCACGGCGGCAACACTTTTCGCGCGTTCGCGACGGCGCCTGCGTTCATCGCTTGTATTTCACGTCACACCGGCTCAAGATCATTTTCGAAAGCAATATTCCGGCATGCAAACCGGCTGAGGGGCGGGGTCTTATGGACGAGCTGATCGGACGGCTGGCGACAAACGCCAGCATAGATGGTGCTGTCGCTGAAAAGACCGTCGGCATTATCCTGGCCTTCCTTCGCAACGAGGGCCCTTCCGACAGTGTGCAGGCCCTGATCGACCAGATCCCCGGAGCGGAAGCTGCGATCGAAGCCTCCAAGAGCGGTGGCGGTCTGTCGCGGCTGATGGGCGGCGGCTTGATGGCCGTCGGCACCCGCCTGATGGGCCTGGGGCTCGGCATGTCCGAGATTCAAAACGTCGCCCGTGAACTTTTCCGCTACGGGCGAGACAAAATCGGAGCGGATCAGATGGGCAAGATCATCGCGGGGACGCCGGGCCTCAGCCAGTTCGCCTGAGCGACGCTTTTCATATCGAGTATCATGACATATCCGATTTCCGAGATTGAGGGCCTGCCGGCCTTTGCCGCCAACAAGTTGAAGGCGCAAGGAATCCGCACCACCGACGCGCTGCTCGAGGCGGCGTCCACCGTGAAGGGCCGCAAGGCGCTTTCGGCCAAGACCGGCATCAGCGAGCAGCAATTGCTGGAATGGGCCAACGTCTCCGACTACATGCGCATCCCCGGCATGGGCAGGGCCAAGGTCGGGCTCGTCCGCGCCGCCGGCGTCACCACCGTGCGCGAGCTCGCCTATCGAAATCCGGCGAGGTTGGCGCAGAGCATGCGCGAGGCCAACGAGAAGAAGAAGCTGGTCCGCGTCCTGCCTTCCGAGAAGTCGGTCGGCGACATCATCGCCAAGGCCAAGAAGCTGCCGCCGAAGATTACGTACTAAGCTGCGGATCAAGCCGGAGAGGTGGGGTACCACTGCTCCCGCATCGTCATTGCGAGCGCAGCGAAGCAATCCAGAATCTTTCCGCGGTGACACTCTGGGTTGCTTCGCTGCGCTCGCAATGACGGCGTGTGGGCAAAAACATCGCATCCTTTCGGCCGTCTGTGCGCATCGGAATGGCCGCGAATCGCCCTCAATCCCGGCTTGACACCCCCTTCGCGACCGCGCAAAGCGGGCCGCATGAATGCCTCGCCCTCCCCTTCCGTCCCGCCGGCCGGCTCGGCCGGGATCGGCGCACTGCGGACGCTCGTGGGCGGGCCGCTTCCTGCGGTGATGGGCGTGCTCAACATCACCCCGGATTCCTTCTCCGACGGCGGCGAGTTCACCGCGCCGGCGCGGGCGCTGGAGCGGGCGCGGGCGATGATCGCCGCCGGCGTCGACATCATCGATATCGGCGCCGAATCCACCCGGCCCTACAAGGGCGCCCGGCCGGTCACGGCGGCGGAAGAGCTCGCGCGGCTGAAGCCGGTGCTATCGGACGTCGTGGCGCTCGGTGTGCCCGTCTCGATCGACAGCATGAAGGCGGAGGTGGTGGCCTTCGCGCTCGACCAGGGCGCGGCGATCGCCAACGACGTTTGGGGCCTGCAGCGCGACGCCGGCATGGCACCGCTGATCGCCGCCAGGGGCGTTCCGGTCATCGTCATGCACAACCGCGACAGCGTCGATCCCGCCATCGACATCGTCGCTGATATCAAGACATTCTTCCTGCGCTCGCTCGATATTGCCGCGAAGACAGGCATCGCGCGCGAAAAAATCGTGCTCGATCCCGGGATCGGCTTCGGCAAGACCGCCGAGCAGAGCATGACCGCGCTGGCGCGCTTGCGCGAGCTCGACATGTTCGGCCTGCCGATCCTGGTCGGCGCCTCTCGCAAACGCTTCATCGCCTCGGTGTCGCCGTCCGAGCCATCGGAGCGGCTCGCCGGCTCGATCGCGGCGCATCTGGTCGCCGCGCAGCGCGGCGCCAAGATCATCCGGACCCATGACGTCGCCGAAACCCTGCAGGCCCTGCGGGTGGCGCAGGCCATCGAGAGCAAGCAATGACCGACACGATCTTCGTCACCGGCCTGTCGATCCATGCCCGCCACGGCGTGATGGATCACGAAACCGAGGTCGGCCAGCGTTTCGTCATCGATCTCGAGCTCTATACCGACCTGTCCGAGCCTGCGCGCAGCGACCGGCTCGCGGACACGGTGTCCTACGCCGATGTCGTGACGACGACGACGGCGGCGTTCAAGAATACCAATTACAAGCTCCTGGAGCGCGCGGCCGGCGCGGTGGCCGATGCCATCCTGTCGCACTTTCCGCGCATCCGCGCCGTGAAGGTCACCGTGCACAAGCCGCACGCGCCGATCGCCGCGATCTTCGACGATGTCGGCATCGTGCTGACGCGCTCGCGGCATCCCTAGCATGGCGAGCGTGCTGATCGCACTTGGCGGCAATGTCGGCGACGTCCGCACGACGTTCAAGAAGGCGATCGCGCATATCTGCGGCATGGCACAGGCGGCGCTGATCGCGCGCTCGTCCGACTATGCCACCCCGCCCTGGGGCGACGAGGACCAGGATCCCTTCATCAATGCCTGCATCGAGATCGAGACCAGCCTCGATCCGCATGCGCTATTGTTCGTGCTGCAGAAAGTCGAGCAGAAATTCGGCCGCACGCGCGAGAAAGACCGGCGCTGGGGCCCGCGCACGCTCGATCTCGACATGATCGCCTACGACGATGTCTCCTTGCAGAAGCCCGATTTGACGCTGCCGCATCCGCGCCTGTTCGAACGCGCCTTCGTGCTGGTGCCGCTGGCCGAAATCGCACCTGACCGCGTGATCTCAGCCATTCGTGTGCGTGACGGGCTCGCCAGCGTCTCGACGCAAGGGATTGAGCGGCTTCCGGATACCGGTTAACCAAAAACAACCGTTTGCAGGAACGGTCCGCCATGGCAATTTCGCCTGCGAATAACAAGATTTTCGGGAGCCCCGCGCCGCATGACCTCCGTGACTGACGACCTGCCGCTGGCGGCGGATTTTCCCAAGGCCACGCCTGAGGACTGGCGCAAGCTGGTCGACGGCGTGCTGAAGGGCGCGCCGTTCGAGAAGCTGGTCGGCAAGACCTATGACGGCATCAAGATCGAGCCGCTCTATCCGCGCGCGAAGGGCGTTGTGCCGGTGATGGGCCGACCGCCGGCTGCGCCGTGGCAGATCGTGCAGCGGATCGACCATCCCGATGCGGCGCTCGCGAACGCGCAGGCGCTGCAGGATCTGGAGAACGGTGCGAGCGGGCTTGCGCTGGTGTTTGCCGGCGCCAATGGCGCGCGCGGGTTCGGCCTGGAACCGTCGGCCGAGGCGGTGGCAAAGATCCTGAAAGACATTCACCTCGACGCCGGCATCGGCATCGAGCTCGAGATCGGACCGCAATCGCGGATGGCCGCGATCCATGTCGCGGAATATGTGAAGAGCAACGGCCTCGATCCCGGCGCCTGCAACATCCGCTTCGGGCTCGACCCGCTCGCGGCGGGCGCGGTGTGGGGCCACAGCCCCTATACCTGGGACGAAGTTGCCCCTGCGATTACGGGCGCCATCAAGGGCCTCGCCGGGCTCGGCTTCAAGGGGCCGTTCGCCTCCGCCGACGGCCGCGTGATCCATGATGCCGGCGGCTCGGAGGTGCAGGAGCTCGCATTCGTGCTCGCCTGCGGCCTCGCTTACCTGCGCGCGATCGAAGGCGCGGGCATTCCGCTGGAAGCCGCGCAGGACATGGTCTATGCGCGGCTCGCCGCCGATGCCGACCAATTCCTGACCATGGCCAAGTTCCGCGCCCTGCGGCTGCTATGGGCGCGCATCGAGACCGCTTGCGGGCTGGCGCCGAAACCGCTGTTCATCGCGGCCGATACCGCCTGGCGCATGCTGACGCAACGCGATCCCTACGTGAACATGCTGCGCGCGACCATGGCGGCGTTCGCCGCGGGACTGGCCGGTGCCAATGCCATCACCGTGCTGCCGCATACGCTGGCGCTCGGCCTGCCCGATCCGTTCGCGCGGCGCGTGGCGCGTAACACGCAGCTTCTGCTGCTGGAAGAATGCAACCTCGCCAAGGTCAGCGATCCCGCGGCGGGGGCTGGCGGCATCGAGACGCTGACGGCGCAGCTGTGCGATGCCGCGTGGGCACTGTTCCAGGAGAGCGAGAGCGCCGGTGGCGCGTTCGCGGCGCTTCAGCAGGGTGTGTTCCAAAGCAAGGTCGCGGCCACGCGCAAGGCGCGCGAGGCCAATATCGCGAAGCGCAGGGACATACTGACCGGCGCCAGCGAGTTTCCGAACCTGCACGAGAGCGAAGCCACTGTCCTGAAGGCAGCGCCGATCGCGCTTCCGCCCTACGGCGAACAGACCTACAAGTTCGAGGCGCTGCCTCCGATCCGTCTCGCGGAACCGTTCGAGGCGCTGCGCGACAAATCCGACGCGAGTTTGAAGGCGCGGGGCGCACGGCCAAAGGTGTTCCTGGCCAATCTCGGCACGCCCGCCGATTTCACCGCGCGCGCAACGTTCGCGAAGAGCTTTTTTGAGGCGGGCGGCATTGAGGCCACAGGCAGCGAGGGCTTTGCCGATTCGGCCAAGCTGGCCGCGGCCTTCAAGGCCTCCGGCGCCGAGCTGGCCTGTCTGTGTTCCAGCGACAAGGGTTATGCGGAACACGCCGAGGCCGCGGCAAAGGCCCTGCAATTGGCCGGCGGGCGACATATCTACCTGGCGGGCCGGCCGGCCGAGGCCGAGGCGGCGCTGCGAGCCGCCGGCGTCACGGGCTTTGTCTTCGCCGGAGGCGATGCGCTTGCGGCACTGCAGGACGCCTACCGACGGATGGAACAGCGATGACCGACACCAGCAAACCCGTTCTCACCGGCGGCTGCCAATGCGGCGCCGTGCGATTTGCGGTCATGACGGCGCCGACCAGGATTTCGATCTGCCACTGCCGGATGTGCCAGAAGGCGAGCGGCGCGCCGTTCGCCTCTTTGGCCGACATCAACAAGACCGATTTCGCCTGGACCAAGGGCAAGCCGTCGTTCTTCCGCTCCTCCTCGATCGCCGATCGCGGCTATTGCGCCGCCTGCGGCACACCGCTGAGCTTCGGCCGCATCGACGGCGACCGGATCGAGATCATGACCGGTACCTTCGATCGCCCTGACCGGGTGGTGCCGACGCGGCAGTTCGGCATCGAATCCCGCCTCGGCTGGGTCGTCGGCATCGCCAATTTGCCGAGCCAGACAACGCAGCAGAATTACGGACCGGAGAAGATGGCGACCATCGTCAGCCATCAGCATCCGGATCATGATTGAGGCGGTCCATGTTTCAACTGCTCGGACAAGCGTTGCTCGGTCTGGCAGAATGGAAGACTGAAAAGCTGCTCGCATGGCTGCTCTGGGACGGGACCGGCCGAGTGACTCAGAGCCGCCTGGACGATCCCGTTTACAAGAAGAATGTGCAAAAGCTGATCGAGCGCAATCGCAGGTTTGAGGATTCCAAGGAATGACCCGCATTCCCAATTTCGCCGAGGTCGCTTTCGAGCGAGCTGCAACTGCCACCCCTGCCGGCAGCGCCGAACCGTGGCTGACGCCGGAGGGCATTCTGGTGAAGCCCGCTTATGGCGAGGCTGATCTGGCCGGGCTCGATTTTCTCGAGACCTATCCGGGCATCGCGCCGTACCTGCGCGGCCCCTACCCGACCATGTACGTCAACCAGCCCTGGACGGTCAGGCAATATGCCGGCTTCTCCACGGCGGAGGATTCCAACGCGTTCTATCGCCGCAATCTCGCGGCGGGGCAAAAGGGCCTCTCTGTCGCCTTCGACCTTGCCACTCACCGCGGCTATGACTCGGATCATCCGCGCGTCGGCGGCGATGTCGGCATGGCCGGCGTTGCCATCGATTCCATCTACGACATGCGCACGCTGTTTGCAGGGATTCCGCTCGACCAGATGAGCGTGTCCATGACCATGAACGGCGCGGTGCTGCCGATCCTCGCGCTCTATGTCGCCGCTGCCGAGGAACAGGGCGTGCCGCCGGAGAAGCTGTCGGGCACCATTCAGAATGACATTCTAAAAGAGTTCATGGTGCGCAACACCTACATCTATCCACCCGCGCCCTCGATGCGGATCATCTCTGATATCTTCGCGTACACCTCTCAAAAGATGCCGAAGTACAATTCGATCTCGATCTCCGGCTATCACATGCAGGAGGCCGGCGCGACGCAGGATCTCGAGCTCGCCTATACGCTGGCCGACGGCGTCGAATATTTGCGCGCCGGCCTTGCCGCAGGCCTCGACGTCGACCGCTTCGCGCCGCGCCTGTCGTTCTTCTGGGCGATCGGCATGAACTTCTTCATGGAGGTTGCCAAGCTGCGCGCGGCGCGCCTGCTTTGGGCGAAGCTGCTCAAGCCGTTCAATCCGAAAGACCCGCGCTCGCTGTCGCTGCGCACGCACAGCCAGACCTCGGGCTGGTCGCTGACCGCGCAGGACGTCTTCAACAACGTGATGCGTACTACGGTGGAAGCGATGGCGGCCACGCAAGGCCACACCCAATCGCTGCACACCAACGCGCTCGACGAGGCCTTGGCGTTGCCGACCGATTTCTCGGCGCGCATCGCCCGCAACACCCAGCTCTTCCTGCAGCAGGAGAGCGGCACCACCCGCATCATCGATCCCTGGGGCGGCTCGTATTATGTCGAGCGGCTCACGCGCGACCTCGCCGCCAAGGCCTGGGGCCACATCCAGGAGGTGGAGGAGCTCGGCGGCATGGCGAAGGCGATCGAGGCCGGCGTGCCGAAGCTGCGCATCGAGGAGGCCTCGGCCAAGACGCAGGCACGTATCGATGCCGGCAAGCAGGCGGTGATCGGCGTCAACAAGTACAAGCCAACCGACGAGGACAAAATCGAGATCCTGAAGGTCGACAACACCAATGTGCGCCGGCTTCAGATCGACAAGCTCAAGCGGCTGAAGGCCGAGCGCAACCAGCAGGAGGTCGATGCCGCCCTCGCCGCGCTGACGCGCTCGGCCGGCGAAGGCAACGGCAATCTGCTGGCGCTCGCGATCGATGCGGCACGCGCCAAGGCGACCGTCGGCGAGATCTCGGACGCGATGGAGAAGGTGTTCGGCCGGCACCGCGCCGAGATCAAATCCATCACCGGCGTCTACAAGCGGGAGGCGTCCAGCATGGGCACCCAGGTCGAGAAGGTTCAGGCGCTGATCGACGCCTTCGAGGAGGCCGAAGGCCGCCGCCCGCGCATCCTGGTCGCCAAGATCGGCCAGGACGGCCATGACCGCGGCCAGAAGGTGATCGCGTCGGCGTTCGCCGATATCGGCTTCGACGTCGACATCGGGCCGCTGTTTGCCACCGCCGACGAAGCCGCGCGGCAGGCGGTCGAGAATGACGTGCACATTCTCGGCGTCTCCTCGCTGGCCGCCGCCCACCTCACCGCTGTGCCGGAGCTGAAAGCCGCGCTGAAGAAGCAGGGCCGCGACGACATCATGATCATCGTCGGCGGCGTGGTGCCGCCGCAGGATTACGATGCGCTCTATGCCGCCGGCGCCGAGGCGATCTTCCCGCCCGGCACGGTGATCGCGGACGCCGCCGAGGAGCTGATCCGCAAGCTGAACGCCCGGCTGGGGCATAGCGAGGCGGCGGAGTAGATGATAGACTGGCCGTGTGACGGCCAGGTGTGTCCATGACGCGTGACGAAATCGTCGCTGCGATACGCAAGAACGCGGATGCCATCAGAGGCAAGGGCGTAGCAAAGCTTGCCATCTTCGGCTCGCGAGCCGGCAACGATTATCGGCCTGATAGCGATATCGACGTGCTCGTCGAGATCGAGCCGGACACCTCGTTTTCCCTGCTCAACTTGATCGATGTCGAGCACATCATCGAGGATGCGACTGGCTTGCAAGCACAGGCAACTGTTCGCCGCTCCATTTCTCCCCGCTTTGCGGAGCGGATCGCGGACGATATTGTCGAAATATTCTGACGCTCACGCAGGAGCACTAACCTTGAAGTTCATCGCCGGTTTGAGCGTCGCCCTGGCGCTGAGCGCAACATGTGCGTTTTCCGCCCACGCCGCCGATCCCAAACCCGATACGATCGTCAAGACCAAGAGCATCGAAGCGCGCGTCTTCCTCGGCGACAGGATCAAGGCGGATGCGGCGCTGGCGGCGGACTGCCTCGCGGAGGGCAAGAAGTGGCTCGACAAGAATGGCGCGGAAGCCGCTGCCGCGCACAAAGCGGACCCGCAGTTCTTCAAGGAGGGCGGCTGGGAGTTCGAGCGCAAATATGAAATCCGCTCCGTGGTTGCCGACCGGTATGTCAGCGTCCTGCGCAACGACTACATGAACACAGGCGGCGCGCATCCCAACTCGGACGTGAACACAATCCTGTGGGACAAGGCCGCGAACAAGCGCATCTCGATCCGCCCGTTCTTCACCGAGACCGCCGATGGCGGCCCCACTATGAAGGCGATGGTGAAGGCCATCATCGCTTCGATCAAGGACGAGAAAAAGAAGCGCGGCGCCGGAGAGACCGCGACCGACGAGTGGTTCAAGTCCGTGGAGCCGCGCCTCCTCAAGATCGGCGCGGTGACGCTCGGGCCCTCCACCGCGGCCGGCAAGAGCTCCGGCCTCACCTTCCACTATCCGCCCTATGCCGTCGGTCCCTACGCCGAGGGCGAGTATGTCGCCTTCGTGCCGTGGGAGACGCTGAGGCCTTACCTCACGGCCGAGGGCGCCCGCATCTTCGGCGGCGCGCGGCCCAAGGGCGACGCGGACGAGCCGTGAGCTCAGGCTAACGGGATCGCGGACGGGTTCGGGCCAGCGTCCGCGCGAGGGAATCCGTCCAATCGGGAATCCAGGAGGCAAACAACGCTTTCCAGCGCTCGGCGTCCGCAGGTTCAGTTTCGAGCGCAACCGACCATTCGATGAAGGTTCGGTTGCCCTCGATGATCGGACGCAGGTGCATGGTGCCTTGGTAGCGCGTCGGCGCCGGACTCGGGCCGCCGTCGTCTTGCGGATAGGGTATCGCTTCGAGACCGGCATAGGTCAGGCTGTGCTGGTCGTCCGAGTGACCGACCAGGCGCTGGCGGATCCAGTTTCCGAGATAGCAGAAGCGCCTGACGGCGCCGACTTCATCGCCGCGCCTGTTGTCTTCGATCTCGCTCTCGCTCACGCCGTCGATATAAGCGGGGTAGTTGTTGAAATCGCGGATCAGGGACCAGACGTCGTCGAGCGGGTGGTCCAGCACGGCGCTGTAATAGGCTTGGGTCATCGGTGGCTTGCCTTTGGTTTCGTTGCGCGCAGAGGTTGGCCAGGCGCGCGGACAAAACCCACCCGATTTCCGACCGCCCGTTCGAGGAGGCGTCTGCTTTCACACAACATGGCCTTCCGGTTGGTAGCGCTACCTTGCGGCGGCGACGCAAAGCCGACTAGAATGCCCGAGTTGACAAGAGCGCCCGGCATCACGGGCGCCGCTGGGAGGGATTCAATGTCCAAGATTTCACGCCGCACCTTTGCGGCTTCCACCGCCGCTATCGCGGCCTCCGCCGCTTTCGGCTTCAAGCCCGCACTTGCGCAAGCCTATCCGGCCCGGCCGGTCACCGTGATCGTGCCCTGGGGCGCCGGCGGCGGCACCGATGCCACCGCGCGCATCGTCGCAGCACTGCTGGAGAAAGACCTCGGCCAGCCCTTCAACGTGGTCAACCGCACCGGCGGCTCCGGCGTGGTCGGCCATAGCGCGATCGCGACCGCGCAGCCCGACGGCTACACCATCGGCATGCTGACCGTCGAAATCTCGATGATGCACTGGCAGGGCCTCACCGACCTGACGCCGAAGAGCTACACGCCGCTGGCGCTGATGAACGAGGATCCGCCCGGCATCCAGGTCTCCTCCTCCTCGCCCTACAAGACGGTCAAGGAGCTCGCCGACGCGATCAAGGCGGCGCCTCCGGGGAAGTTCAAGGCCTCCGGCACCGGCCAGGGCGGCATCTGGCATCTGGCGCTGGTCGGCTGGATGCAGGCGATGGGCCTGCCCGCCAACCAGGTCGCCTGGGTGCCGTCGAACGGCGCGGCACCCGCAATGCAGGATCTCGCGGCCGGCGGTGTCGATCTCACCACCTGCTCGGTGCCGGAAGCGCGCGCCATCATCGAGGCCGGCAAGGCCAGGAGCCTTGCCATCATGGCGCCCGCGCGCAATCCGGTGTTCAAGGACGTGCCGACGCTGAAGGAGGCCATGGGCATCGACTACGCAACCGGCGCCTGGCGCGGCATTGCGGGGCCGAAAAATCTGCCGCCGGAGATCGCAACCAAGCTCACCGCCGCGCTGAAGAAGGTCTACGACTCCGCCGAGTTCAAGGACTTCATGAGCAATCGCGGCTTCGGCACCGTGTGGGGCGATGCGGCCCATTTCGCGGGCTTCATGGACAAGGGCGACGCCCAAATGGGCGAGGCGATGAAGGCCGCGGGCCTGAGCAAGGCGTGATCCGCACCTGCGACGCCTTGATCGGGGTGCGAGGAACTCTCCGCGAGTCCATCTCTCACCTCCCCGGCGGAGACTCCCCCTCACCCCAACCCTCTCCCCGCAAGCGGGGAGAGGGAGCGCACCTCCTGTAGGACTCCCCTATGCGTCTTCCCGACTCCGTCACGGGATCGTTTCTCGTCGCGCTCGGCGCGGCTGCCGCCTATGGCGGCTACATTCTGCCGCCGGTGCCGGGGCAGCCGGTCGGCCCCAATGTATTTCCGCTGGTGATCGGCTGCGGCCTTGCACTGTGCGGGCTCGCGATCGTGTTCGGGATCGGCCGTTCCTTCGAGGAGGAGGAAGAGCTGGTCCCGTTCGAGGACGGCCAGGCGGCTGCCCCGCCGCCGCAGGGCAAGCTCTACGGCCTGCGCGCGCTGCTGCCGCCGGCGCTGCTGCTGTTCTACGTTCTTGCCGCCGACCGGCTCGGATTCATCATCACCGCGGCGATCATGGTCTACGTGACCTCGACCGCGCTCGGGGCGAAGTTGAAGCTGGCGCTGCCGCTCGCGATGCTCTCGCCGTTCTCCATTCATCTCATCTTCGGCAAGCTGCTCCGCGTGCCGCTGCCGGTTGGCCTGCTGCCGACGCCCTGGTGATCGATGTTGAAGACCCTGATTGATGCGTTCGCGCTGATCTCCACCTGGGAGGTCATCATCTCCATGTTCGCAGCCTCCGTGTATGGGCTGGTAATCGGCTCGCTGCCGGGCCTGTCGGCGACGATGGCAACCGCCCTGCTCGTCCCCGTCACCTTCTATCTGTCACCGATCGCGGCGATCGCGACCATCGTGGCGGCGTCCTCGATGGCGATCTTCTCCGGCGACATTCCCGGCGCGCTGCTGCGTATCCCGGGCACGCCCGCATCCGCGGCTTACGCGGATGAAGCCTACGCCATGACGCGCAAGGGCCAGGCCGAGCTCGCGCTAGGCGCCGGCGTCTGGTTCTCCGCGGTCGGCGGCATCGCCGGCGTGCTGTCGCTGATGATCCTGGCGCCGCCGCTCGCCGAGATCGCGTTGTCGTTCTCGACCTTCGAATATTTCTGGTTGGCGCTGCTCGGCCTGATGTGCGCCACCTTGGTGGCGCGTTCCTCGCCCGTCAAGGCGATCGCCGGCATGTTCATCGGCCTGCTCGTCGCCTGCATCGGCATCGAGAATCCCGGCGGCGTCCCGCGCTTCACCTTTGGGCTTACGGACCTGTTCGGCGGCATCGAGCCGATCCCGGCCCTCGTCGGCGTGTTCGCGGTGGCGCAGGTGATGCGCGCGATGCTGACGCCCGAGCCGCCGCCGCTGCCGCGGCGCAAATTCGGAAGCATCATGGCCGGCCAGTGGAAGCTGACCAAGCTCTATCGCTGGCAGATGACGCGCGGGAACATCGTCGGCATCATCATCGGTGTGCTGCCCGGCGCCGGCGCCGACATGGCCGCCTGGGTCTCCTATGCGATGTCGAAACGCTTCTCCAAGGAGCCGGAAAAGTTCGGCACCGGCCATGTCGAGGGCCTGGTCGAGGCCGGCGCCAGCAACAATGCCAGCATCGCCTCGGGCTGGGTGCCTTCGCTGCTGTTCGGCATCCCCGGCGACACCATCGCCGCGATTGCGATCGGCGTGCTCTACATGAAGGGGCTCAATCCCGGCCCGACGCTGTTCACCGAGAAGGCGTCGAGCATGTACGCGATCTATCTGATGTTCATCATCGCGAATATCCTGATGATCCCGCTCGGCATCGCCATGATCCGCGTCGCCACCTACATCCTGCTGGCACCACGCTCGGCCATCATGCCGATCATCATGCTGTGCTGCGCGGTCGGCTCGTTCGCGATCGGCAACAACATGTTCGGCGTCGTCACCGTCGCCGCTTTCGGCGTGATCGGCTATGTCATGGAGACGAACGGCTATCCCGTCGCCGCCATGGTGCTCGGCATCGTCATGGGCACCATGGTGGAGCAGGCTTTCGTCACCTCGCTGATCAAGTCGGACGGCAGCATTCTGCCGTTCTTCGAGCGTCCGGTCGCGGCCATCCTCGCCGCGATGGCGATCGGCGCGCTGCTCTGGCCGGTCATGGTGTGGATCTGGCGCAAGGTGAAACAGCCGCAGACCGCCGCGGCAACGACCCGGTGATATCGGGCGGGCGGGCCTCGCCTGCCCCGCCTCGCCGTTGTAAAGCAGAGGCATGACTGAGAAGAAGGCCTCGCTCGACATCAAATCCCTCGCCCGTGACGTACGCGCCGGCAGTCGTGCGGCCCTCGCCCGGGCCATCACGCTGGTGGAGAGCCGGCGCAGCGACCACCAGGCACTGGCGCGGGAGCTGGTGCAGATGCTGCTGCCCGACACCGGCAAGGCGTTTCGCGTCGGCATTACCGGTTCGCCCGGCGTCGGCAAATCCACCACGATCGATGCGCTGGGTACGTATCTGATCGATCAGGGCCACAAGGTCGCGGTGCTCGCGGTCGATCCGTCCTCGGCGCGCAGCGGCGGCTCGATTCTCGGCGACAAAACCCGGATGGCGCGGCTGTCGGCGTCTGGAGACGCCTTCATCCGCCCCTCGCCCTCCTCGGGCACGCTCGGCGGCGTCGCGGCGAAGACGCGCGAAGCGATGTTGCTATGCGAGGCCGCCGGCTTCGGCGTCGTGCTGGTGGAAACCGTCGGCATCGGCCAGTCGGAGACCGCCGTCTGCGACATGACCGACTTCTTCCTCGCCCTCATGCTGCCGGGCGGCGGCGACGAGCTGCAGGGCATCAAGAAGGGCCTGGTCGAGCTCGCCGACATGATCGCGATCAACAAGGCCGACGGCGACAATTTGAAGCGCGCCAAGATCACCGCGGCCGATTATCGCGGCGCGCTGCATATCTTGGCGCCGCGGTCCGAGCATTGGCATCCGCCGGTCGAGACCTATTCGGCGCTGACCGGCGACGGCATCGCAAAGATCTGGCAGAAGGTTCTGGATCACCGCAAGGCGATGAACGCGTCCGGCGATTTCGCCGCGCGGCGGCGCGAGCAGCAGGTGAAGTGGATGTGGTCGATGCTGGAGCAGCGCATGCTGGCACGGCTGCGCAGCGAGGCCTCGGTGCGGAGCAAGGTCCGAAAGATCGAGGCCGAGGTCGCCGATGGCCACCTCACGCCGGCGCTCGCCGCCGAGCAGATGCTGGAGTTGCTGCAATGAGCGACAAGCTCCGCATTCTTCTCACCGGCTTCGGTCCGTTTCCCGGCGCGCCCTACAATCCGACCCAGCCGCTGGTGGCGCGGCTGGCGCAATTGCGCCGGCCCGCGCTCGACGATGTCGCGCTCTCGAGCCACATTTTTCCGGTCACCTATGCCGCGGTCGACCGGCAATTACCCGACGTGCTCGCTGCGCAAAAGCCCGACGCGCTGCTGATGTTCGGCCTCGCCGCACGCACGCCTTACCTGCGTATCGAGACGCGGGCGCGCAACGCCGTCACCATGCTCTGGCCCGACGCCGCCAACACCCGCTCGACCAAGCGCGGCATCGCCGGCCATGCCGACGCGATGATGTTCGGCCCGCACACCGCAAGGCTGCTGCGCGCCGCGCGCCTCACCGGCATCGACGCGCGTGCCTCGCGCGACGCCGGCGCCTATCTCTGCAACTACTTGAGCTGGCGCGCGATCGAGCGCGTGAAGGCGGGCGGACCCAGGCTTGCGGCGTTCATCCACATTCCCCTGCTCGCACGCAGCGGCGGCGTGCGCCGCAAGGGCGCGGCCCGCATCACGCTGGAGGAGCTGGTGGATGCGGGGGAAGCGATGCTGATGGAGATGGTGCAGTTGGCGCGCAAGGCGCGGAACACGCCGGCCTCGTAGGGTGGGCAATGCGAAGCGTGCCCACGTCTTCTGTTACTGCCTCGGACAGGTCGTGGGCACGGCGCAAGCGCGCCTTTGCCCACCCTACGGCACCGTCTTTTGCGTAAACATTTAACCCTACCGCGAACAATCCTCACGGTCCTCGCCCTGCTGCGCTACGAAACCGCTGCGGACACCTCCCGCGTCCGCCGGAGGACGCGTCATGAACCTCAATCGCCGTCATCTCATCGGGGCTTCGACCGCCGGCATTGCCGGTGCGCTGGCCATGCCGGCCGATGCCGCGCGCGCCGCGCCGCTGACGTCGCTGCTCGGCCGCGATGCCACGCAATATGGTGTGCGGCCCGGCAGCAGCGAGGACCAGACCCGCGCGCTGCAGCGTGCCATCGACGAGGCCGCGCGGGCGCAATTGCCGCTCGCCTTGCCACCCGGCGTGTACCGGACCGGTCTGTTGCGGCTGCCGAACGGCGCGCAGCTGATCGGCGTGCGCGGCGCGACCAAGCTCGTCTTCACCGGCGGCGCCTCGGCGATCCAGAGCGACGGCTCCGATGCGATCGGCCTCACCGGCATCACCTTCGAGGGCGGCGGCATCCCGCTGCCGCCACGGCGCGGCCTGATCCACGTCCTCGGCGGGCGCGACGTGCGCATCAGCGAATGCGCTATCGCGAGCTCGGGCGGCAGCGGCATCTGGCTCGAGCAGGTCGCGGGCGACATCTCCGGAAACATCTTCAACGACATCGCGGTGACGGCGGTCGTGTCGTTCGACGCCAGGGGCCTCAGCGTCTGCCGCAACACGATTCTCGGCACCAACGACAACGGGATCGAGATCCTGCGCACCGCGATCGGGGATGACGGCACGCTGGTCGCCGACAACCGCATCGAGAACATCAAGGCCGGCCCCGGCGGCTCGGGCCAGTTCGGCAATGCCATCAACGCCTTTCGCGCCGGCAACGTGATCGTGCGAGGCAACCGCATCAGGAATTGCGACTATTCGGCGGTGCGCGGCAACTCGGCCTCGAACATCCACATCAGTGGCAACAGCGTCAGCGACGTGCGCGAGGTGGCGCTCTATTCCGAGTTCGCATTCGAGGCTGCAGTGATCGCCAACAACATTGTGGACGGCGCGGCCGTCGGCGTCTCGGTCTGCAATTTCAACGAGGGCGGCCGCATCGCAGTGGTCCAGGGCAACATCATCCGCAACCTGATCCCGAAGCGGCCGATCGGGACCGCGCCCGACGACGATGCCGGTGTCGGCATCTACATCGAGGCGGATTCTTCGGTGACCGGCAACGTGATCGAGAACGCGCCGTCCTACGGCATCGTCGCCGGCTGGGGCAAATATCTGCGCGACGTCGCGATCACGGGCAACGTGATCCGCAAGGCGCTGGCCGGCGTCGGCGTCTCCGTCGTGCCGGGTGCCGGCACCGCGCTGGTCAACAACAACATGATCTCCGAAACGCCGCGCGGCGCCGTGGTCGGCCTCGATCACGCCCGCGCGGTGACGTCGGATCTATCGGCCGACGGCGCACAACGTTTTGCGCAGCTGGTGGTCGGCGGCAATGCGGTGCGGCGCTAGAAGGCGTTCCGGAGCAGCGGGTACTTCGCTTCCAGGCCGTCGAGGCTGAAAGTGAATTCGACGACGCGCTCGGGGGCGGCGACGATTTCCTCGGCGGGCGGGGCGAACTGCGGCAGGAGCGCCGCCATCGCTGCGGGCGCGGTCTTCGGCGGCTTCGCGGCGGGCACGGGCGGCCTCACTTCCGGCGCGGCGAATGGCCGTGTTGCGGCCGGCTCCGCGAGCGACGATCTCACGGCAGGCGCAGTGAACGGTGCCTTCGCAGCGGGCGCCCTGAGCGGCGGCATCTCGGCAGGCGCGGTGAACGACGGCCAAGCTACGGGCATAGCAAGCGGCGCGATCGGGGCTTCGGTGATCTCCGCGAGCACGTCGGGCTTCGGATCGAGCCTGACCGGCGTGGTGGTCTCGGGGGCGATGTGAACGGCCTTTGGCTGCAAGGTCTTGGGCTGCATCGTTTGCGCCTGCTGCTCGCGCGGCGCCATGCGAGGCATCGTCGCCGGCGACCAACCGAATGCCGGCGTCACGCTCGCAGCCGCCTCGGCGACATCGCCGCCGGTCGCAAGCGCGCGCCAGGTCTGGACGGCGCGCTTGGCTTCCTGGATGTTTTCAAGGAAGGCAATTTCGGAATGATACCGGCGCCAGCGGCCGGTCTCGAACATCTCGGAGAGATGTTGCAGGCGCTGCTCGGCGAGAGCGCACCAGCGCGCTGCGATGTCGCGGCCGACGGCCACGGCATGAATTGACTCTTGGCGATGTGTCATGAACCAGCCCGTCAGGAGAAAACACGGACGCGGGGGACGCAACGCACACGAATCAATTTAGACGCGACAAGAATATTTTGTGGAAAAGTTTTGACTTGTCCAGCAACGACGCAACGCTCGTCGTCAAATACCGTAGTCGTGCGGTGATTTTCCGTGTTTTCGAGTCAAGCTTCGCACAAGCATGACGGAGTTGCGGCGGGACGCCCTCGCGGCGGCGACCGAAGCCACGGCGATCTTCAACTGCAAGATGAACGGATGTGAAGCTTCGAAAAATCGGACGCCAGATTCTTGTCTTGACGCGTTTTCTTCACGCGAACCGGCACCCACTTCGCTCGAAAACGCTCTGAAAAGAAGAGACCCGTCCGGGGGGACAACCGGACGGGTCGAGCCATATGGGCGCTTGGGGTGGATGGGCGCTCGCGCCTGATATGACTGATGGGGAGGGATGACCGCTCCCACATCAGTTGGTCGTGGCAGCGGACTGAACGTTCAAATGCGCGGCTTGATTTTTTAACCTTTGGCGTGAGCGTAAAGTTGTCGCAGCGACTATCGCGCCGGCGGCCTATCTGCCTGAGAAACCGCGGGTTTATCCTCCGCGCTCGACAGCGAGGTTTGCTCGATCGCGCGTGCGCCGGGCTCCTCGCGACGCTTCGGAGCATCTTCACGTTTTGTTGTACCGGGGGCAGCAGCGACCGGCGTCGTGCTATCGGCGGGAACAGCCATGACGGCGGCAAACGCGTCGGCCTGGCCGTCGCCGAAGAGGTCGTCACGCCCGGGCGAGCCGAGGTCGCGTGCGGTCTTCACCAGCGTCATGCGCAGCGCTTCCGGCTTGAGTGCGTGGTTGCGCTCGAGCAGCAGCGCCGCGACGCCTGAGACATAGGCGGCCGAGAACGAGGTTCCCGATGTCACCTGGTATTTACCGTCGGGTGCCGGCAGGAAGATGTCGACGCCGGGGGCCGCGACGGCGATGTAGTTGCCGCGGTTGGAGGCGGAGAACAGCCTGTCCTGCCGATCCGTCGCGCTGACCGCAATCACGTTGGGGTTGGCCGCCGGATAGAGCGGCGGCGATTTCGCCCCGGCATTGCCGGCGGCGGCGATCAGGATGAGACCACGCGCGGCCGTCGCCGCGATCGCGCGCTCGATCACCGCGTCCTTCGGGCCGGCAAAGCTCATGTTGACGATCTGCGCGCCGTGCTCGGCGGCGTAATTCAGGGAACGCAGGATGATATAGGACGAGCTCTCCGCACCGCCATTGGCACCGCCGAAGGCGCGGATGGCGATGATGCGGGCCTCGGGCGCGCTGCCCATCAGACGGGCATGGGCCGCGATCGCCCCGGCGATGCCGGTGCCATGGACGTGCGGCCCTTCGGCACTGCCGAGCGCGTCGAAATTGTCGGCGACGGAATTGGCGAGCTCGGGATGCCGGGCGTCGATGCCGGAATCGATCACGGCGATCGTGACGTTGGCCCCGTGCGCCAACGTATGCGCCTGAGGCAGGCGCAGCTTTGCCAGCGCGTATTGCGCAGGATCGCCCTCGGTGGCGGCCGACGATTTCTGGTCCTGGAGCACGTAGCGGAAGTTCGGCTGCAGCGAGCGCACGCTGCCGTCGGCCGCGAATTCGCGCCGCACGGTCTCATAGGGCCGGCCGTCGGCGATGCGGAACAGGCCGAACGTGGCTCCGATCAGCGGGAAATTCTCGGAAGCGAGGCGGGTCAGGCCGTGGCGACGCGCCAGCTCGTCGGCCTCGGCCGTCGACAGCGCGCCGTCGATCTCGGCGACGAATTCGCCTGCGAAGCTGCGCGAGATCAGCGCCACCGGCGTGTTGTTCCCGCGCCCTTTGCCGGCGCTCTTCTTGCCGGATTTTCCAGTGCCCTCGCCGCCCGCGTTCGGCTGCGCCAGACATTCGCCGTCGCCGCTGCGATAGGGCGCGGTGCAGGCCGGATAGAGGTTCGGCGAGTAACGTGCATAGGGCAGCACCGGCGTCGTCGGCCGGATGCGCGACGTCGTGGGAATAGTCGCCATCGTCCGCGGGCCGCGGCCAACGCTCACCGCGCGCGCAGCGATGTTCGGGCTGACCCGCGGGGTGATGTTTGGAGAGACGGTCGGCGTGCGCGAGGGAACGCTGATCGTCGGCGTGCGCATGATCGCCTGCGCCTGCGCAACTTCCACGCCAAAACAGAAGGCGACCAGAAGCGCAACGCCGACGGATGAAGCGCGGGCCCCAGTGCGCACCCTGCTCTCGGATTTGCCCGTCATCGGCTCGGCGGCGCGCCTAGGGCGCCGCGACGGCGAGGTTGACGAACTTCTCGCGCTGCATCCTGCCGAGCAGCGAAGCGAGCTCGTCCTGGTTCATCGCCTTGTCGAACTGGAGGCGGAACATGCCGCCCTTGGCATCGCCGATGATCGAAGCCTGGTAGCTGTCGAGCAGCGCGGTGATGTCGGCGACGCGCGCCTCAGGGGTGAAGCGCACCAGCGCGCGCGCCGGCGCGGCGGCGCTACCAAGCTCGCGCGTGATCGGTGCGCTGGTCGAGAGCGAAGCGGTCTGGAAGGTCGCCGGCTGGTTCTTCATCAGCACGGCGCCGATGATGCCGGCCTGCAGCACGAGCGCGACGGCACCGAGGCTCGCCGACCACGCCAGCGTGCGCGGCGACAAGCTCGCGAAGAAGGTCGAGATACGCGCCGACAGCGGCAGCGAGCCGCTGGCCCTCGCCGGCTCGGCATCGATCGCGGCGAACAGCTTCTGCATCGCGCGCGCCGACGGAGCGCCAAGGCTCTCGTTCAGATGAATGGTCTCTTCGTACTCGCCCCGGATCGCCGCATATTGCTTCGCCAGGTCCGGATCGCGCGCCAGCGCTTCCTCGACACGGCGCGCATCGCGCGCGTTCAGCGTGCCGGCAGCGTGCCAGGGCAGCAGCAGTTCAATTTCACTGGGCTCTTGCTCCAGCATCTTCTTGCTCAAAGCCATCATGGCCAGCCTCGCTCGACGCCGGCTGCCTTCAGCAGTTCGGCCAGTTTCTTGCGCGCATAGAACAAGCGCGTCTTCACAGTGTTCTCCGGTATCCCGACGATTTCGGCCACCTCTTCCACGGACTTCTCGTGGTAGTAGACGAGATCGACGACTTCCCGATGATCCGGCGAGAGGCCCGTCAGACACTCCCGCAACGCCTCACTGGTATCCTTCTTCTGCACCACCGTTTCCGGATCGTCGGACGTATCCTCGATCGCGTTGGCGGCGTCTTCGTCCAGCTCGAAATCCTTCCTGCGCCGGAGCGCAGACAGGGCCTTGAATCGGGTGATTGCCAGCAGCCAGGTGGAAACGGCAGATCGGCCCTCGAATTTGCCGGCTTGACGCCAGACGTCGAGAAACACCTCGCTGATGAGGTCTTCCGCCGCCTGCTCGTCCCGCACGAGCCTCAGCCCGAACCTGTAAACCCTGACATGGTGCCGCCCGTACAGCACCTGCATGGCGAGCCGGTCACCTTGAGCGATCCTGGCGATCAGGATCTCGTCTGAAGCCGCCTGTGTCGCGCTCAATGGCCGTCTCGCAAGGTTGGTCGGGTCGATGCGGTGGACGGTTCGATGTGGGGGGCAAAATTGTTGAACCTACCGCAGTCATACGGGGGCTTGTGTGAGCTACCCCACATACGGGCATTTTTCCTGTCCCACCCGTGGTGGTCAGCGTCGCTCATCCGAATCGGTACCATAATACTGCGAATTTCCCTGCGGGATGCCTGCCCGGACATAGGCAGGCCGGCCTCATCCGGTTCCATAGCAGCCCTGCACCACTTTTGTCGCGCCAAGCCTTGCTTCGGCTCGACCGCAGCGCACACGATGCGTGATCATCGGTAAAATTCTCACGCTAGATGATCGCCTTGTTCCCTGCTGCACGGTTCGGATTCGATTTCAAAGGATACCAAACCTAAAGGCTTGCCACGTAGGTTTTTACGCTGACATGCACCATTGGCGGGACCATGGATACGGCCGCGACGTCCTTTCCGGAGAGGAATGCCGCAGAGGTCGCGGATCTCGTCCTCGCGCCCGAGACGACGGCTCCCGAGGTCAAGGCGCGCCGCGTCTGGCAGCGCCGCCAGATGTATATCGGCCAGGTCGCGAGCTATTCGCTGGGCGGCGCGGTCCTGCTGCTCTACGCCTTTGACGGCGCGGTCTCCGTGGCCGTTCCGACGCTGTTCTGGCTCGGCGGCCTTCTGATCATCGGGACTTTCACGGTGCTGTCGGAGGCCGGTTTCGGCGACCGTTTCGACGATCATTACCTCACCGTCTATCAGATCTCGGCGCATATGGCGCTGCAACTGGTGTTCCTGCTCGCGGTGCCCACCATCGGGGTCGCGTTCCTTGCCGTATTGTTTCTGATCTTCGCGTTCGGCACGCTGCGGATGACGTCGAGCCAGGCCATGCTCACCTGGGGCCTCGCCACCTGCGGGCTCACCGTGGTTTTCCTGGGATCGGACCTGCCGATCGGACTGCCGGTCGCGACCCGGCTGCAGCGGACCGCCTCGATGCTCTGCTTCGTGCTGGTGATCGGGCAGTGCGCCTTCCTCGGCCTGTTCGGCGCCACGTTACGCAAGATCCTGTACAAGCGCAGCATCGAATTGAAGGCCGCCTATCGACGCATCGAGGAACTGGCCGAGCTCGACGAGCTCACCGGCTCCTACAACCGCCGCTGCATCATGCGGCTTCTCGACACCGAGATCGAAAAGTCGCGGCGGGCATCCACGCCCTTCGCGATCGCGCTGATCGATCTCGACTGGTTCAAGCGCATCAACGACGCTTACGGCCATCCCATTGGCGATGAGGTGCTGCGCACCTTCGCGATCACCATTTTCGCCAACATCCGCCCGGCCGACAGTTTCGGCCGCTACGGCGGCGAGGAATTCCTGCTGCTGCTGCCGGATACGTCGGGTGACGTCGCGCTCCGCACGCTCGAGCGCCTGCGCGGCATCGTCGCCGATCTCGACTGGGGCGCGTTCTCCCTCAGCCTGCGGGTGACCATTTCCGCGGGCGTCGTGACGCTGCGCGACGTCGATACTGCCGACACGTTTCTCGCGCGTGCCGACAGCGCGCTCTATTCCGCCAAGGCGCAAGGGCGCAACTGCATTGCAACGAGCTGACCGATCCATTTTTCTCCGGCACGACAGACGCCGCTGCCGGGCCGAACGCTCCAGGACAGAGCAATGAGATCCAATTCCGCAAGACCATCCGAAAGCCTGCTCGAGGAGTTGCAGGCTGCCCTCTCGCACGGCACCGTCGCGCGCCGGGTGGAGACGCTCCGCCGCGTCACCGATCTCTTCGTGGGCAACGCGGTCGACTATTCCGACGACCATATCCGCGTGTTCGACGACGTGTTCCAGTGCCTGATCGAGCAGATCGAGACGTCGGCCAAGGCGCTGCTCGCCGAGCGGCTCGCGCCGATCGCGGCTGCGCCGCCGCAGATCATCCGCACGCTCGCGCTCGACGAGGTGATCGAAGTCTCCGGCCCCGTGCTGTCGAAGTCGGAGCGGCTGGATGAGGCAACATTGGTCGAGATTGCGCGCACCAGGGGCCAGGCGCATCTCAAGGCGATCTCGCTGCGGCGGACGCTGTCGGAAGCGCTGACCGACGTGCTGGTGGCGCGGGGCAATGAGGACGTGGTGCAATCGACGGTCGGCAATCCGGGCGCGCGGTTCTCGGAGGAGAGTCTCGCCGACCTCGTCGTCCGCGCCGAGCGCGACGACGACCTCGGCGGCTGCATCGGCCTGCGACCCGACCTGCCGCGGCATCACTATCTGAGGCTGGTCGCCAAGGCATCCTCGAGCGTGCGCAGGAAGCTCGCGGCTGCGCATCCCGAGCTCGCGGACGAGGTGTCGAGGGCCGTCGAGGAAGCGGCCCAACGGGTTCGCGCCGTCGCCAGGACGAAACAGACGGAGATGGCTCGCGCGCTGGTGAAGTCGCTGCACGAGGACGGCCGCCTCAACGAGCTCCAGGTCGCCACCTTCGCCGAGCAGGGCAAGTTCGACGAGACCAATGCGGCGCTGGCCGCACTCGCGGGGATCGCGGTCGAGACCGCCGAGACCATGATGATCGAGAGCCGCACCGAAGGCGTGATGATCCTCGCCAAGGCCGCGGGCATGCAATGGTCGAGCGTGCGCGCCATCATCGCCTTGCGCGAGAAGCTCTCCGGCGGGTCGCAGACCGACATGCTGAAGCTGCGCGACACCTATGAGGCGCTGCGCTCATCGACCGCGCAACAGGTGCTGCGCTTCCACCGCATGCAGTTGCACGCGACGCCGGCGGCGTGAAGCCGGCGCGGCTAAAGCGCGATGAGATTTGGATGAATCGTCATCGCGCTTTAGGTTGTTGGTTGCGCATGATCTTTCCGGAAAACCGCTTCGCACTTTTCCGGATCATGCTTTAATACCGCAACACCCTCGATCCGACCGCCGCGCCGATCGCCGTCACCAGCGCGGTCGCGAGCGTGTACCAGGTCGCGACGAACAGCGGGGAATCGTCGGTGCAGTGCGAGGCATAGAGAGTCGCCGCAAGTCCCGCCGACACCAGCCCCGCGAGCGCTCCGGCGAGCGCGGGACGAGACGGCGCGCCGTGGCGCAGGCCGAACAGCGCCCCCGCAAGCAGTGGCAGCGCCATTGCGGGGATCGCGACCATGCAGACCCTGGAGTTCTTACCCACCAGGCGCATCGTCATCGGCATCGCCGGCGCCATCATCGCCTCGCTGCCAATCGCCACGGCGAGCAGCCCGACGGGAAGCAGCAGCAGCCAGCCCCAGCCGCGCAGCAGGGCTTCGGGACGCGACAAATGAAGGCTGACGATGATGGCGGGGATTGCGAGCGACAACGTCACCGCGAACTTCATGTCGAAGAACGGGTTGCGCATGGCGCTCATGACGTCGGCGCGCACGCCGAAGAACGTCGCAAAGATCAGGATCGACAGCGGCGCAGCCACCAGCAGGGCCATGCTCAGCACGGCGCCGACGCGGGGCGCGCGGTGCGGATTGTCGGCGGCGAGCGAGCGAATGAGTTGATCGGTGTCCATGATCAATGGTCCCGCAATTTGGCGGTCAACGCCGCAAGTCCGCGATGCAGCGCGACCCGGACCGCACCCTCGCTCATCGACAACCTTGCCGCCGTATCCTTGATCGAGGCGGCCTCGACCGCGATCGATTGCAGCACGTCGCGCTGACGCTGCGGCAGGGTTCCGAGCTGGGCGGCGACCTCGCCGGCCGAAGCGGTGTCCTGCGGCGCCTCGCCCGGCAGCGTCTCGGCGAAATCGTCGATGTTGACGAACACGCGCCTGCCGCGCCGCCGGAGCGCATCGATCAGCTTGTTGCGGCCGATCGCAAACAGCCAGGGCGCGAAGGGGGCTTCGCTGTCCCAGGTATGCCGCTTCAGATGTACCGCCAACAGAATCTCCTGCACGATATCCTCGGCCTGGTCGGGCGGCTGACCCGCCCGCGCCAAGCCACGCCTCGCGGCGGCCCGCAGCACCGGCGTGACTGCCTTCAACAGACGATGATACGCCGCATCATCGCCAGCCATGGCCGACCGCATCAGGCCGGTCCATTCGTCCTCACGTCCGCGCACGCGCGCCCCTCACCATGCAATTCGGCCGCTCGTTCAATTTGTTACGCGGGCGCCAAAATTATCACGAATTCGTGATCAAGATCCGGGCCGCGCGACCGATGCGGCCGCAAACATCTGCGACGGCTCTTAACACCGATCGGTGCGTCCTGCATCGGGCGGGCGGCTTGGGGAGGCGGTCTGCCGCGTTTTTGCCGGGTGTGGCCCGAAGATTCCCATTTTCTGCCCCGCTGTCGTCACGCCCCGGGGTCTCTGTTTGCTGCCGGGACGGGCGGAATTGGGGAGATCGTCGACATGATGAAAACCAGCGCGCGCGCGGCCCTGATCGTTTTGGCCGGGCTTGTCTTGCTGTCCGGGGGCCTCGCACAGGCGGCGCCGAACGCGGCAGCAGGCAACAAACCGGAGAGCGCCGACAAAGGGGCCGATACGGCCAAGCAGCGGCGCCACGAGTCGCGCCGCACCGACAGCAAGAAGACGGTGCAGAAATCCGAGGACAAGGCGGACAAGAAGGACACGGCGGCCAAGCCCGACGAGGCCAAGAAAGACAAGACCGACGGTCAGGTCCCAGCCTGGAGCCAGCTGGCCCCGGAGGTCGCCAACGCCAATGCGCAGCTCGCCGCCGACACTCCGACTGCCGCGGCAGCCTCCGCGATGACGAACCGCGCCAACGACAACGTCCAGGCAGCCGCCGATAATACCAGCGCCGAGAACCCCGAAAGCCAGGTCGTCGCGCCCGATCAACTCAACGACATCGATCGGGCCTTGCAGGAGACCCCGCCGCCGCAGAAGGCGGTGATCGCCGCAACCGAGGCGCAGCCGCGGCCGGCGCCGGTGATGGCCAGCAGCCAGCAGAGCTCGGCCTGGGACCAGAGCTCCCTGATCGGCAAGATCTTCATCGGCGTCGGCACATTGCTGACCCTGGCCTCCGCCGCGCGCATGTTCATGGCCTGATGGCCGGTTCCGCCGGGACGCGCCCCCGCGCGCGTCCCGCGTCCGGCCCCCTTGAAGGCATCCGCGCCAGCGGGCACATTGCCCGCTCAATCGAAAGCGTGGGTGGAGCATGAGCACGTTCGAACACATCATCGTCGAGAGCGTCGGCGCGGTCGGCATCGTCAAGCTGAACCGGCCGAAGATGCTCAACGCGCTCTCGTTCGGCGTCTTCCGCGAGATCGCAGCTGCGGTCGACGATCTCGAGGCCGATGACGCCATCGGCTGCATCGTCGTGACCGGTAACGAGAAGGCCTTTGCCGCCGGCGCCGACATCAAGGAGATGCAGCCCAAGGGCTTCATCGACATGTTCTCCGAGGATTTCGCCGCGATCGGCGGCGACCGCATCGCGCGCTGCCGCAAGCCGACGATCGCCGCGGTCGCCGGCTACGCGCTCGGCGGCGGCTGCGAGCTTGCCATGATGTGCGATTTCATCATTGCCGCCGACACCGCGAAGTTCGGCCAGCCCGAGATCACGCTCGGCACCATTCCCGGCATCGGCGGTACCCAGCGGCTGACGCGCGCGATCGGCAAGTCCAAGGCCATGGACCTCTGCCTCACCGGCCGGATGATGGACGCCGCCGAAGCCGAGCGCTCCGGCCTGGTCAGCCGTATCGTACCCGCCGACAAGCTGATGGACGAGGTCATGGCGGCCGCCGAGAAGATCGCCGCGATGTCGCGCCCTGCGGCCGCGATGGCCAAGGAAGCGGTGAACCGCGCCTTCGAGACCACGCTTTCCGAAGGCATGAGCGTCGAACGCAACCTGTTCCATTCGACCTTCGCGCTCGAGGACCGTTCGGAGGGCATGGCGGCGTTCATCGAGAAGCGCAAGCCTGTGAACAAGAACCGGTAGCGCACGAGCCGGTCAGGCCAGTGTAAGGCTCTGGCGCTTTCCCGCGCACAGCCTGTGACGCGCCTGCAACAAGCACGGAATACATGGGAGTTTTGCCCGCGGCAGTTTGCCTGCGGGACCTCGGCTGGCTAAACAGTTAAGAGGCCATCGTCGGCGGGGGGCGGACAGCCGGGGTTAAGCGGGATTACATGATTGGGCGTACCGCCAGAGCTGGTCGCGGGGTGACGCGACGTCGATCGGGCGCGGGTCATGTGCTTGCGACATGGACCACGCTGGCGCTCTCTTGCGCCCTTCCCTCCGTGGCATCGGCCGAAGCCCTGCCGGACGCCTTGGCAAAAGCCTATCAGACCAATCCGCAGCTCAATGCCGAGCGTGCGCGCCAGCGCGCCACCGACGAGAACGTGCCGCAGGCGCTGGCCGGCTACCGGCCGCAGATCGTGGCGAGCCTCAGCGCCGGCCTGCAATCGGTGCGCAATCTGTTGCCGGACAACACCATCCAGACCGGCAATCTGAAGCCCTGGATCATCGGCGTCACCGTGACGCAGAGCCTGTTCAACGGCTTCCGCACCGCCAACGGCGTGCGGGCCGCCGAGCTCCAGGTGCAGTCGGGCCGCGAAGCGCTCCGCAATGTCGGCCAGGGCGTGCTGCTCGATGCGGTCACCGCCTACACCAACGTTCTCGCCAACCAGTCACTGGTCGAGGCGCAGCGCTCCAACGTCGCCTTCCTGCGCGAGACGCTCTCCGTCACCCAGCGCCGGCTCAATGCCGGCGACGTCACGCCGACCGACACCGCGCAGGCCGAGGCCCGCCTCAATCGTGGCCTTGCCGATCTCAACGCGGCCGAGGTCGCGCTTGCGGTCAGCCAGGCCACCTATGCGCAAGTGATCGGCAATGCGCCCTCGCAGCTCAGGCCTGCCGAGGCCGTCGACCGCTATCTGCCGAAGAGCCGCGAGGACGCCATGACGATGGCGATCCGCCAGCATCCGGCGGTGATGGCCGCCAGCTTCGACGTCGATGTCGCCTCCACCAACATCCGCATCGCCGAAGGCACGCTGCTGCCGAGCGCAACCATCCAGGGCAGCGCCAGCAAGAGCCGCAACAACGACCCGACGCTCGGTACCTTCGCCGAGGATCAAGCCTCGATCGTCGCCAACGTCACCGCGCCGATCTACGACGGCGGCCAGGCCGCGGCGCAGAC
Organism: Bradyrhizobium sp. USDA 3397; assembly: GCF_054060965.1. Classification (NCBI taxonomy): domain Bacteria; kingdom Pseudomonadati; phylum Pseudomonadota; class Alphaproteobacteria; order Hyphomicrobiales; family Nitrobacteraceae; genus Bradyrhizobium; species Bradyrhizobium sp. USDA 3397. Next base: position 8,020,970 of record NZ_JBSSDS010000001.1, on the reverse strand, counting down.
CCGGCAGGCCAAGGAGATCACGGCGCAGAGCCGCCTCGTTCTCGACCAGGTGCGCAACCAGGCGCGCACGGCGGCGGTCAGCGCCTGGGTCGCCAATGAAGGCGCCAAGGTCACGGTCTCGGCCTCGGAATCCGAGGTGAAGGCGGCCACCGTCGCGCTGCAGGGCGTGCAGCGCGAGGCGGCCGGCGGCCAGCGCACGACGGTGGACGTTCTGAACTCGCAGGCCGACCTGATCCAGGCCAAGGCCCGCCTGATCGGCGCGCAACGCGACCGCGTGATCGCCTCCTACACGCTGCTCAGCGCCATCGGCCATCTCGACGTCAAGACGCTGAACCTGAACACGCCGGACTACCTGCCCGAGGTGCATTACCATCAGGTCCGTGACGCCTGGCACGGCCTGCGGACGCCGTCGGGGCAGTAGCCTTAAGTCTCTTTGGTGGATGCACATGAAAAGCCGCCGCATCCATCTGATGGGAGCCTCGGGCTGCGGCGTGACCACGATCGGCCGCGCGCTCGCGGGCCGGCTGGCGCTGCCGCATCATGACAGCGACGACTATTTCTGGCTGCCGACGGTGCCGCCCTATCGGACGACCCGCCCCGCCGCCGACCGCCTGCGCCTGATGCACGAGATGTTCTTGCCGCGTCTCGACTGGGTGCTGAGCGGGTCCGTCACCGGCTGGGGCGAAGAGCTCGTTTCGTACTTCGACCTGGTCGTCTTCGTGACCGCGCCGCGCGAGATCCGGATGAAACGATTGCGCGCCCGCGAGGCCGCCCATTTCGGCGCCGATGCCGTCGCACCGGGCGGCTGGCGCCATGGCGAAACCGAAGACTTCGTCGAATGGGCCTCCCATTACGAAGCCGGCGATCGCGAAGGCCGCAGTCTCGCCAAGCACGAAGCGTGGCTCTCGGGCCTGCCCTGCCCGGTCGTGCGCGTGGACGGCTCACGTCCGCTTGCGGACCTTGTCGAGCAGCTATGCAGCGAAGCGGAGCAGTTGCCCGGCTGATGTGATAATCTCCTCCCACTCGCCGATAAAAAACAAACCGGGAGAGAAACCGTGCTCAGCCGACGCAGCGTCCTGCTTGCCTCCCTTGCGGCCGGAGTAGCCATGACTAGCAAAGCCCGTGCCCGCGCGGCGCAGCCCTCGACGCCGATCAATTTCGATGTGCCGGCGCATGCCTGCGACTGCCACACCCACATTCATGGCGATGTCGAAAAGTTTCCGTTCTTCGCCGGGCGTGTCTATACGCCGGAGCCGGCTTCGCCGGAAGAAATGGCGGCGCTGCACAAGGCGATGCATATCGAGCGCGTGGTGATCGTGACGCCGAGCGTCTACGGCATCGACAATTCCTCCACGCTGTTCGGCATGAAGGCGCGCGGCGCGACCGCGCGCGGCGTCGCCGTGATCGACGACAAGACGCCGGAGAGCGCGCTCGATACGATGCATCAAGAGGGCTTCCGCGGCATCCGTCTCAATCTGGCGACCGGCGGCGTCAACGACCCCAATGTCGGCCGGCCGCGCTTCACCGCCGTCGTCGAGCGCATGAAGGCGCGCGGCTGGCACGTGCAGCTCTACACCACGCTTGCCATGATCTCTGCGATCAAGGACCTCGTCGAGACGGCGCCGGTGCCGGTCGTGTTCGACCATTTCGGCGGCCTCGAGGCTTCGCTCGGCCTGGAGCAGCCCGGCTTCTCCGATCTCGTCGCGCTGGTGAAATCCGGCAAGGCCTATGTGAAGATCTCCGGCGCCTATCGCTCGTCGAAGCTGGCGCCCGACTATCAGGACATGGTGCCCTATGCCCGCGCGCTGATCGCGGCCAATGCGGACCGCATCGTCTGGGGCACCGACTGGCCGCATCCGGATTCGAGCCGCGTCGAGGGCCGCAAGCCCACCGACATCGCGCCGCTCTACCAGATCGACGACGGCCGCCTGCTCAACCAGCTTCCGGTGTGGGCACCGGATGCCGAGGTGCGCAAAAAGATCCTGGTCGACAATCCGGCGCGGCTCTACGGGTTCTGACGATCAGCGTGCGCGGCGGGAGAAGAAGGAGATCAGCACCGGCAAGGTCACCAGGATCACGACCGGCGCCAGCATCATGCCGGTGACAACGACGACCGCGAGCGGCTTCTGCACCTGCGAGCCGATCCCTTCCGACAGCGCCGCCGGCAGCAGGCCGACTCCTGCGACCACGCAGGTCATCAGCACCGGCCGGAGCTGCAGCTCGCCGGTGCGCACCACCGCGCTCATGCGGTCCATGCCCTCCTCGATCAGCTGGTTGAACTGCGACAGGATGATGATGCCGTCCATCACCGCGATGCCGAACAGCGCGATGAAGCCGATCGCCGCGGAGACACTGAACGCGGTGCCCGAGATCAAGAGGCCGAGCACGCCGCCGAAGATCGCCATCGGGATCACGCTCATCGCGAGCAGCGTGTCGGTCATCGAGCCGAAATTGAACCAGAGGAGCACGCCGATCAGCGCCAGCGAGATCGGCACCACGATCGACAGCCGCCGGATCGCGTCCTGCAGATTGCCGAACTCGCCGACCCATTCCATATGCGAGCCCGGCGGCAGCTGCACCTGCGCGGCGATCTTGTCCTGCGCCTCGCGGATCGCGCTGCCTAGATCGCGCTCGCGCACCGAGAACTTGATCGGCAGATAACGCTCCTGCTGCTCGCGATAGATGTAGGCCGCACCCGAGACGAGGCTGATGGTCGCGACCTCGCTCAGCGGAATCTGCGTGACGGTGCCGTTCGGCCCGGGCGCGCCGATCCGCAAATTCTGGATCGCCTCCGCGCTGCGGCGGTACTCCGGCGCGAGGCGGACGATGATCGGGAAGTGGCGGTCGCTCCCGGGCTCATAGAGGTCGCCGGCGGTGTCGCCGCCGATCGCGACCTTGATGGTGGCGTTGATGTCGCCCGGTGCAAGGCCGTAGCGCGCCGCCTTGGCGCGGTCGATGTCGATCTGAACAGTCGGCTGGCCCAGCGAGGTGAAAACCGCAAGGTCGGTGACGCCTTGCACGGTCGACAGCACCTGCTTGATCTTGTTGGCGGTGTCGGTGAGAGCCTGGAGATCGCTACCAAACAGCTTGATCGAGTTCTCGCCCTTCACACCGGACACGGCTTCGGAGACGTTGTCCTGGAGATATTGCGAGAAGTTGAATTCGACGCCGGGGAAGCGATCGTCGAGCTGCTTGAGCAATTGCGCGGTCAGCTCTTCCTTGTCGCGGGTGCCGGGCCACTGGCTCACGGGCTTGAGCGGCGCGAAGAACTCGGCGTTGAAGAAGCCGGCGGCGTCGGTGCCGTCGTCGGGACGGCCGTGTTGCGACACGACCGATTCGACCTCGGGCCGGGCGCGGATCACCTTGCGCATCTCGTTGACGTAGCCGTTGCCTTCCTGCAGCGAGATGGTCGGCGGCAGCGTGGCACGGATCCAGAGGTTGCCCTCCTCCAGCTTCGGCAGGAACTCGAGGCCGAGCAGCCGGGCGAGCGCGACCGTCACCAATACCAGGCCGACCGCGGCGCCGAGGACGATGTTGCGGTTAGCGACCGCCCAATTCAGCAGAGGCATGTAGAGCCGGTGCAGGATCAGCATCACCTTCGTCTCGGTCTCCTCGACATGCGCCGGCAGGATGATCGCGGACAGCGCGGGAGTCACGGTGAACGTGGCAAGCAGGCCGCCGGCCAGCGCATACGCATAGGTACGTGCCATCGGCCCGAAGATGTTGCCCTCGACGCCTGACAGCGTGAACAGCGGCAGGAACGCCGCGATGATGATCGCCGCGGCAAAGAAGATCGATCGCGAGACGTCGGCGGCCGCGCTGAGGATGGCATGGTTCTTCATGCCGAACAGCGTCTCGGGCGACATATGCTCGGATTCCGACATCGGCGTCGTTTGCGTGAGGCGGCGGAAGATCGCCTCCACCATGATCACGGTGGCGTCCACGATGAGGCCGAAATCGATCGCGCCGACCGACAGGAGGTTCGCCGATTCCCCGCGCAGCACCAGGATGATGACGGCGAAGAACAGCGCGAACGGAATGGTCGCGCCGACGATCAGCGCGCTGCGGAGATCGCCGAGGAAGATCCACTGCAACAGGACAATCAGCAGAATGCCGATCACCATGTTGTGCAGCACAGTGTGGGTGGTGAGTTCGATCAGGTCGCCGCGGTCGTAGATGCGCTCGATGCGCACGCCTGGCGGCAGGATGCTGGAATTGTTGATCTGTTGAACGAGCTCGTGGACGCGCTTGATGGTCGGCGCGCTCTGCTCGCCGCGCCGCATCAGGACGATGCCCTGCACGATGTCGTCGGAATCGTCGAGGCCGGCAATGCCCAGGCGCGGCTTCTGGCCGACGGTGACGGTGGTGACGTCCTTGACCAGCACCGGATTGCCGCCGGTCTGCGCCACCATGGTGTTGGCGAGGTCGTCGATCGAGCGGATCAGGCCGACGCCACGCACCACGGCGGATTGCTGGCCGATATCGACGGTGTTGCCGCCGACATTGACGTTGGAATTGCCGACCGCCTGGAGCAGTTGCGGCAGCGTCAGGCCGTTGGCGACCAGCTTGTTGAAATCGACCTGGATCTCGTAGGTCTTGCTCCTGCCGCCCCAACCCGTGACGTCGATCACGCCGGGCACCGCGCGGAAGCGGCGCTGCAGTATCCAGTCCTGGATGGTCTTGAGGTCGAGCACGCTGTAGTTCGGCGGACCGACGAGGCGATAGCGGAAGATCTCGCCGATCGGGCTGAGCGGAGAGATCTGCGGCTGCACGTTGCCCGGCAAAGGCGCGAGCTGCGCCAGGCGATTCAGCACCTGCTGCTGCGCCTCGTCATAGGTGTAGGCGAAGGAGAACTGGATTTTGACGTCGGACAGACCGTAGAGCGAGATGGTGCGGATGGTCGTGATGTTCTTCAGGCCGGCGACTTGGGTCTCGATCGGGATCGTGATGTAGCGCTCGATCTCCTCCGCCGACAGGCCCGGGCTCTGCGTCACGATATCGACCATCGGCGGGGTCGGGTCGGGATAGGCCTCGATGTTGAGCTGGTTGAACGCGATCAGGCCGCCGATCAGCACGGCGACGAACATGCCGACCATGAGGAAACGCCGGTTGACGGCAAGGGCGACGAGACGATCCATTCAGGTCTTCAATTTCTTGGGTCGTCGATCAGCTGCCGGACGCCGCGCGGTCGATGAACAGACTGCCTTTGGTGACGATCTGCTCGCCGGGTTTCAGATTGCTGGTGACCTCGACGAGGTTGCCGTTGATGAGACCGATCTTGATCTGGCGCAGCTCGACCGACTTGTCCTCGCGTGCGACCCAGAGGCGGACCTTGTCGGCCTCGTAGATCAGCGCCTGCTTCGGCACCGCCGGCGCGGCGCGGTCGCCGGCCGAATAGATCGTGACGTTCGCGAACATTTCCGGCTTGAGCAGCCCGTCCTTGTTGTCGATTGTGGCGCGGACCAGCAGGCGGCGGGTGGCGGGGTCGATCGCGGCGGCAACGTAGTTGATCTTAGCGCTGAACGGACGGCCCGGCAGCGCCATCACGTTGACGGTGATGTCCTGCCCGGTGCACACCGCGGCCGCATCGCTCTCGCGCACGAAGGCGGTGAGCCAGACCGTGGAGAGGTCGCCGACCACGAAGACCGGATCGCTGGCGCCGGAATTGACGTATTGGCCCGGGCCGATCTTGCGCTGCACGACGGTGCCGGAGATCGGCGAATGGATCGTGATCTCCCGATCGATGACGCCCTTTTCCTGGAACGATTTGATGGCCTCGTCGGTGAAGCCGAGGATGCGCAGCTTGTTGCGCGCGGCTTCCAGCGCCGTCATCGAAGAGCGCATGTCGTTGCGCGCCTGCACCTGGGCCGCTTCCGCCTGTTGGTAATCCTTGAGCGGAATGGCATGGCCCTCATAGAGGTCCTTGGCGCGCTTGAACTGGATGTCGGAGAGCTCGAGCGCCGACTTCGCCTTGTTCTGCGAGGTCATCGCCGCGATGAAATCGTTCTGGGCCTGCACGGTGTCGGCGGCCTCGATCGTAAACAGTGGTTGACCTTGCTTCAGCGTCTCGCCCGGCTTGGCGAGCAGCTTGGTGACACGGCCTGCATAGGGCGAGAACACCGGCGTCGAGCGGTCTTCGTCGACCGCGACCTTGCCCTCGGTGACATACTCGGCCCGGAAGCTCCTGGCTTTGACCGGCTCGATCGTCAGCGTCGCCCATTCGGACGGCGTTGGCGCGAAGGTCTGCGCATTTCTGCGCGACTGGCTCGAGATCTCGGAGTGATTCTTTGCCTTCGGGCCCGAAGAGAACAAGCCGTACGCTCCGACACCGGCGCCGGCGAGAGCTAGTAAAACTATGGATGCGATCACCCGTTGTTTTGCAATCAGGTGCAATCGCTTGATATTTTCAAGTGCCATGGGGCCCGGGCGTGTCTGCGACGATCTCGGCAAATGAGTGCCTCGTCGATCGCGCTAATAGTGCCGAATTGAGAGTTCAAACAACCTAAAAAGCGCGTGGCCCTTTCCGTTTGCTTTAAAATCTTGCGACACGTCAGCTTCACGTCAGTCCCACGTCAGCTTCATGTCAGCTTCGGCCCGGCCATTGTGCCGGATGACTGCCGAGCGGCATCGCCGGACGGCTCCATTGCGCCGGCGTCTTCGACAGAAGTGCGGAATGCTGCACCGCCTTCAACATGCCGAAGCCAGATTGCATGTGCTGCATAAACGCAGCATCTACGGCTTCTCCCCCAAGATCCGGGATATTCGATCCGCCCTCGAGCCGGCCGAGATTCCACAGCCAGCGCCCGGTCTGCGCCAGCGACACGCGCACGTGCCAGCTGCCGCCTTCGCGAACTTGGCGTGCCTTGGCCATCATCGCGCCGAACGCCATCAGAAAACCGGTGGCGTGATCGAGCATCTGTGCCGGTAATTCCTTGGGACCATCGATGCCGGCGGCCTGGCCTTCGGCATGGTTGAAGCCGGTCGTAGTCTGCACCAGCGAGTCGAAGCCGCGCCGCTCGGCCCAAGGACCGGCATGGCCGTAGGCTGACAACGTCACATAGACGATGCCGGGCGTGATGTGCGCCGCGTCCTCTGGCGCAAAGCCGAGCGCGGCGAGCGCGCCCGGACGATAGCCTTGCGAGAAGATGTCGGCGTCCTTCAACAGCTCGCGCAGCTGCGCCCGCCCGGCCTTTCTCTTCAGCTCGATGAAGGTGGTGAGCTTGCCGCGGCCGGTGTCGATGGTGAGCCAGTCGATTGCGGGCAGCTCCGGGCCTGACACCAGCAGCACGTCCGCACCGTGCGCTGCGAGCGTGCGGCCGGCGACGGGGCCGGCGATGACGCGGGAAAGATCGAGCACGCGAAGGCCCGAGAGCGGACGATCGCCTCTTGGCCACAGCCTAGGCGGCGCCTCGCCGATCTTCTCGATCGAGAGCAGCGGCAATCGCGCGAGCGCGCGCGCCTGCGGGTGCGCGGACCATTCGTCGTAGGAGCGCATCAAGGCGACGGCGCCGCACGCGGCGTAGGCCGCGGTTTCGAAGTCCTCGCCTTTCCACTGCATCAGCGCGGCCTGCACCTTCTCGCGCTCGGGCTCGCAGCCGAGCACCTTGCAGACGGCGTCGCGGTGATGCGGAAAATTGGTGTGGCAGCGAACGAAGCGGCCATCGCCGGTTCGGTAGACGCCGGCGATCGCGTCCCAAGCCGGCGGCGGCGGCTTGTCGTCGAGGCGCAGATAGCGCTCGGAACGGCATTCGGCGACAGCGTGGCGGATGTCGACGGAGACGTCCTGCGCCTCGCCGCTGCGCAGCTTCCATATCTCGGCGGCGGCAAGGCCGGCCGCCGCGATCGTGGTCTGGCCGGCGACGGCAACGCGAAACGAGGACGGTATTTGCGGCTCCTCGCCAGTCAGCCGCACGCGGCCGAGCGCTGTCGGATCCCCGCCAGCGGAGGTCCAGATGCCCTCGAGGATGTCGGCGGGGCTTTGCATGACCGCTTCTCTCCCTTGCGATTGAGCATGATCTTTCGGAAAACCGCTGCACACTTTTCCGGATCATGCTGTATTTTTACGACCATCCATCAGCACATAAGGGAATGCAATGGTCGCCATCGATCCCCTCATCGCAGGTGCCGTGTTCATCGCGACGGCGGCCACCGACGCCGTCTATGTCATGTTCACCTCGGCCGTGATCGCCCGCAAGCGCATCCCCGCGGCGAACTGGAGCGCGATCTGGTACCTGCTCTCCTCTTACGCCGTGATCAGCTACACCGAGAACGCCTTCTATGTCGCCTTCGCTGCGATCGGCTCCTGGGCCGGTGCCTATGCCTCGCTGACCTTCCTGCACCGGCCGCCCGGTGGCCCGCCGGTCGGGGCGGCGCCCGAGTGAGGTGGGCCCTGCCTCTCCCCACGTCATTGCGAGCGCAGCGAAGCAATCCAGGATCTTTCCGCGGCTGCAGTCTGGATTGCTTCGTCGCAAGCGCTCCTCGCAATGACGATCGAGAGACTTCTGAAGCTTTCTTGAAACAGCTACAGTCGCACGACCAACAAAACGGAGCCAACCATGGATCTCGGTCTCAAAGGCAAGAACGCCGTCGTGCTCGGCGGCACGCGCGGCATCGGGCGGGCGATTGCGGCGACGCTGGCCGGTGAAGGTGCCAATGTCGCGGTGTGCGCCCGCAACGCCGATCAGGTTGCTACCACCGTCGCGGAGTTGAAGGCGAGCGGCATCAACGCCACCGGCGGCCCGGTCGACGTCACCGACGGCGCGGCGCTCAAAAACTGGATCGAGGCTGCAGCAAAAGAGCTCGGCGGCATCGACCTTTTGTTTTCCAATGCCGGCGCAATGGCGCAAGGGCACGATCCCGCATCCTGGGAGCAGAATTTCCGGCTCGACGTGCTCGGCGCCGTGCACGCCTTCGACGCCGCACGGCCGTTCCTCGAGACAAGCGGCGCCGGCAGCGGCGATGCCGCGTTCGTGATCATCTCGTCGATTTCAGCGGCGCAGGCGGACGCGGCCAGCTCCTACGGCCCGATCAAGGCCGCGCTGATCCACATGGCCAAGGGACTGGCGCGGCAATACGCGAAGAAGAAGATCCGCGTGAATGTCGTGTCGCCCGGCACCGTCTATTTCAAGGGCGGCGTCTGGGAGATGATCGAGAAGAACATGCCGGAGCGGTACCAGGACGCGATGAAGCGCAATCCGACCGGCCGCATGGCGACGCCGCAGGACATCGCGAGCGCGGCGGTGTTTCTGGCCAGCCCGGTGTCGGGGTTCACGACGGGCTCGAATCTGGTGGTGGATGGCGCGATCTCGAACCGGGTGAACTTTTAAGGGACGGCATCATCAGCGACGAGCTTGTAGGGTGGCAAAGCGAAGCGTGCCCACCGCTTTCGCAACGAGATGCTAAAGCGCGATGCGATTAGGATTATTCGTCATCGCGCTTTAGGTTATTGTTTGAGCATGATCTTTTCGGAAAACCGCTTCACACTTTTCCGGATCATGCTCTAAGGTGGGCACGGCGCTTACGCGCCTTTGTCCACCCTACTGCAGCTTTGCGAGAGGCACGAGCCTCAATGGAAATCCCGCGACGGCGGCAGGATGCGGACGTTGCGGGGGTGGCGGATTTTTTGCGCAGGCATGTCCGTAAGCGCGCGGGGATCTTCGTTGAGCGGCTCGACCACGGTGGCGCCGGCGGGCAGCGGATGCTTGCGGCCGAGCGCATCGTTGGCCAATCCGACCAGATCGTGCGAGCGGTCGACCATGCGCTGGGCGATGAGATGCGTCACCTTCTCCGGGCTGCTCTGGATGTAGCCTTCGACCAGGATGAGGCGTGCGCCCATCACCTCTTTCCGGTACTGCTCCATGATCTTGGGCCAGACCACGACATTGGCGATGCCGGTTTCGTCCTCCAGCGTCATGAACACGACGCCGCTGGCGCTGCCCGGCCGCTGTCGCACCAGGACCACGCCGGCGCAGCGGACGCGTCGCCGCTCGTTCTCATGGCTGATCTCCTTGCAGGCGACGATACGCTCGCGCGTAAACATCTCACGCAAGAATTCCATCGGATGTCCCTTCAGCGACAGGCGGATGGTCTGGTAGTCGGCAACCACCTGCTCTGCGCGCGGCATCACCGGCAGCGGCTTTGCGCCTTCGTCCGGCTGCTCGCGCGCGGTCGCCGCCTCGAATAGCGGCAGCGGCATGTCGTCAGGCAGCCGCCGCACCTGCCACAGCGCTTCGCGGCGATCGAGCCCGAGCGAGCGGAACGCATCGGCATCCGCCAAGAGGATCAGCGCGCGCTTGGGCAGGCCGGTGTCGCGGGCGAAATCCTCCAGCGAGGTGAAGGGACGACGGTTGCGCGCGGCGACGATGCGGTCGGCCCAGTCGGGCACTCTCTCCACGTCGTCATTCCGGGGCGCGCATCTTGGCGCGAGCTCTGGTGCGCAATTGCGCACCTTAGAATCCATACTCCCGATCGTGGATTCCGGGCTCGACGCTGGCGCATCGCTATGGAATGACAGCTGAGAGCGCTTCAGGCGCTCCTCATCCTCGTCCAGCCAATGAAATCCATCGATCTGGCGGAAGCCCAGCCGCACGGCGCAGAATTTGCCGCTCCCCTCCTCCAGCGTGTTCTGCGCAAAGCTGTAGGACACGTCGATGTCGCGTACCTCGACGCCGTTCTTGCGGGCATCGCCGACGATCTGCGCCGGTGCATAGAAGCCCATCGGCTGCGAGTTCAACAGGCTGCAGCAGAAGGCGTCGGGGTGATAGTGCTTCAGCCATGACGAGATATAGACCAGCTGTGCAAAGCTCGCAGCATGGCTCTCCGGGAAGCCGTAGGAGCCAAATCCCTTGATCTGGTCAAAGCAGCTCTTGGCGAAATTGGGATCGTAGCCGCGGGCGACCATGTTGCCGATCAGCTTCTCCTCGTACTGGCCGATAGTGCCGACATTGCGGAAGGTCGCCATCGAGCGGCGCAGGCCGTTGGCTTCCTCGGAGGTGAAGTGCGCGGCCTCGATTGCAATGCGCATCGCCTGCTCCTGGAACAGCGGGACACCGAGCGTCTTGTGCAGCACCTTGTAGAGCTCGTCCTTGTCGCCATGCTCCGGCGACGGCGAGGGGTAGCTCACCTTCTCGAGCCCGTTCCGCCGCCGCAAGTAAGGATGCACCATGTCGCCCTGGATCGGCCCGGGGCGCACGATCGCGACCTCGATGACGAGATCGTAGAAGGTGCGCGGCTTCAGCCGTGGCAGCATGTTCATCTGGGCGCGGCTTTCGACCTGGAACACGCCGAGCGATTCCCCGCGGCACAGCATGTCGTAAACCCTGGGGTCGTCCTGGGGGACGCTCGCCAGCACAAAACGCTCGCCCTTGTGCTGGTCGATGAGATCAAAACATTTCCTGATGCAGGTCAGCATACCCAGGGCGAGCACGTCGACCTTCATCATGCTCAGCGCGTCGACGTCGTCCTTGTCCCATTCGATGAAGGTGCGATCGTCCATCGCGGCATTGCCGATCGGCACATAGGTGTCGAGCCGGTCCTGCGTCAGCACATAGCCGCCGACATGCTGGGACAGATGGCGCGGGAATTCGATCAGCTCGGTCGCAAGCTCGACCGCGAGATTGATCATGGGATTGCCGGGATCAAGCCCGGCCTGCCGGACCTGCATGTCGTTGAGGCCCTTGCCCCAGCTGCCCCAGACGGTGTCGGCGAGCGCGGCGGTGACGTCCTCGGTCAGGCCGAGCGCCTTGCCGACGTCGCGGATGGCGCTGCGCGGGCGATAATGGATGACGGTGGCGATGATCGCGGCGCGGTGGCGACCGTAGCGGCGGTAGACATATTGCATCACCTCCTCGCGCCGCGAATGCTCGAAATCGACGTCGATGTCGGGCGGCTCCAGCCGTTCCTTGGAGATGAAGCGCTCGAACAAGAGGTCCACCTTGGTCGGGTCGACCGAGGTGATGCCGAGCACGTAGCATACGGCCGAGTTCGCCGCCGAGCCGCGACCCTGGCACAAAATGTTCTGGCTGCGCGCGTAGTGCACGATATCGTGCACGGTGAGGAAATAATGCGCGTATTTCAGCTCGGCAATCAGCGCGAGCTCCTTGTTGAGAGTCGCGCGCAGCTTGTCGCCGATCTTGCCGCCGAAATATTTGTCGACGCCCGCCCAGGTCAGATCCTCCAGATGCCCTTGCGCGGTCTTGCCCGGCGGCACCGGCTCGTCGGGATATTGGTACTTGAGCTGATCGAGCGAGAACTCGATTGCGTCCGCAAAGCGCAGGGTCTGCGCGATCGCTTCGGGAAAATCCCGGAACAGCCGCGCCATTTCGCGTGGCGTCTTCAGGAAGCGCTCGGCATTGGCCTCGAGCTTCCGCCCAATCGCCTCGATCGTGGTCTTTTCCCGGATGCAGGTCAGCACGTCCTGGAGCGGACGGCGGCGGGGATCGTGATACAGCACCTCGTTGGTCGCGAGCAGCGGCACCTTTGCCTTTGCGGCGAGATCATCAAGCCGCGACAGGCGACGCTTGTCGTCGCCGCGATAGAGCAGGCTCGCCGCGAGCCACACGCCCTCGGCACGGCTATCCCTGAGTTTTGCGAGGACATCCAGCGCCCGCGCCGGCTCGAAACGATGCGGCAACGTCAACACCAGGAGCTGGCCTTCCGAGAATTCCAGGAGATCGGCCAAGGTGAGACGGCACTCCCCCTTCTCGATCCGCGTGATGTCGTCGCCGCGCTTGCCTCTCGTGAGGAGCTGGCACAGCCGGCCATAGGCCGCGCGGTCGCGTGGATAGACCAGGATGTCGGGCGTACCGTCAACGAAGACGATGCGGGCGCCGATCAACAATTTCGGCTTGTGCAGCACCTTGTCATTGTCGAGCTCCTTGTAGGCCCGCACCACACCCGCGAGCGTGTTGTGATCGGCAATGCCGATCACAGGAATTCCTAAAGCGCTCGCCTGGTGGACATAGGCGCGCGGATCCGAGCCGCCGCGCAGGAAGGAGAAATTGGTGGTGATGCCGATCTCGGCATAAGCGGGGCTGTTCATGCGAAGAGACCATGCACATACCAGCCGGGAGACGCCGGCTTGCCGTCACCGTCGAACACCTCGCCTTCATAGAGACCGTCACGAAAGATCCAGAAGCGCAGGCCCTCGGCATCCTCGATGCGGAAATAATCCCGCGTCAGCTGCTTGCCGTCCTGCCGCCACCATTCCATCGCGATGCGCTCGGGTCCCTCTACCCGCACCACCGCATGCAGCGCGCGCCGCCAGGTGAATTGATGCGGCGGGCCATCGGGCACGGTCGCGAACGGCACCTTGATCGGCTCCGGCTTGTCGAACAGGCGCAAGGGACGCAGCGGCGGCTCGCTCGCGACGCGCGCCGGCCATTCGGCCTGCATGGCAGCGGCGAGATGATGCTGCGCCGATGCGGCCAGCACCGCGCTTTCGGGAATATGAGTATCCTGCGGCAGGTGCACGACGACGCGTTTGCCGCCGATGCGCGCGGCGATGCGGTCGATCAGCGCGGCGAGCTCGTCGTTGTCGTGGACATGGGCATCGAGATCGCGCTGCTCCTGCACCACGATCTCGGTGCGGCTCGCCGATAGGCGCACCATGTCGAAGCCGAAGCCGGGATCGAGGGGATCGGCGAGTGCATCGAGCCGCTCGCGGAACAAGCGGTCGATTACGGCGCTTCGCGTCACCGGACGTCCAGTCTCGACCGTGATCGTACGCACCGCGCCATCGGTGCGGAAGAATGCCGCTTCCAGCCGCCGCGCGCCTTTGCCCTGCTTCTCCATGGACGCGATCAACGTATTGGCCAGCCGCGACAGCGTCATCGCGATCATGGTGTCGGTCGCGATCGGCTCGGCAAAGCGTTTTTCGACGATGTAATCGGGCGGCGGTTTGCGCGGGCTGATCGGCGCATCGCCCTGCCCCAGCGCATGGGCGAGCAGCGTGGAGAACCGGGCGCCGAACCGCGCCGTGATCTCGGAGGCGCTGCGCGATGCGACATCACCGATGGTCTTCAGCCCGGCGCGGCGCAGGCCGGTGGTGATGGCTTCACCTGCACCGAGCGCGGAGACTGGAAACGACCTGATCGCCTCCGCCTCCCCGCCATCGGCCACGATGGTACCCGTGGCCTGCCGCGTCAGCGTGCGCGCACAAACCGAGGTGCCGGCGATCGCCGCGTTGACGGCAAAGCCCTGACGGGCTAATGCGCGGACCAATGTCCGCAACAACGCGGCCTCGCCGCCGAACAGATGCGCGCAGCCGGTGATGTCCAGGAACAACCCGTGCGGCGGATCGAGCGCCACCAGCGGCGTGAAACGGTCGCACCAATCGGCGATATCGCTGAGCGTCTTCGCATCGGCCACGGTATCGGCGTCGAACACACGCAAGTCCGGGCACATCGCCCGCGCATTGGCGAGCGGCTGGCCAATATACAGACCGAGGCGCTCGGCGGCCTCGTCCAGCGCATGGATCACCAGCGCATTGTTGTCCTTGATGACGACGATATCAGGCTCATGATTGGGTTTACCCAGCCCGGCGCTGCCAACGAACCGCTGGATCCTGTCGATGGGCAGGCGCGGCAGCCACAGGCTGAGGATACGTCGAGGGTTCACTGAACTGGCACTCATCACAATTCCATTCCATGATCCACCGGCCGCACGGGCCATGACGATTGCGCAAGAGCTCGGCATCGAACACCGGCGCGCCCCAGGCACTCCACATCGAGCCCGGAGGCGAATGCGCCGCACGCAGCATCCATCGTGTCTCCGCGGTCGAAGGCAGCGGCTGCGCCGCCATGCGCAGCAAGAGGCCGGTAACGCCGGAAGATTGCGCGGCCAGCGTCAGTTTGCGGCTTGCCACCAGATCGAACTGCCTGACATCGCCCCAGAGCTCGAGCACGACGGCGCCCAGCGCATCGCAGGCGAGCGCGTCGGCCGAGGTGCGCAGCGCACTCTCGACATCGGCGGCGCGCACCATCACCACACGGCGAGGGTCGAGGCCTAGCTCGGATAACCCGCTCATCGACAGCGCACCGGTTTCGAGCTCCGAAAAATCCTGCCGCACCCACAATAGCGGCCGGCGCGCGCTCACGCGTCCCGCAAGGCCCATGACGAACCCCGTCGCAGCCGCGCCCTGACGCCCTTCGCAAAACACCTCGTGGATCGCCGCGCGCGCGAGCCCGCCTTTCAGCACGGCGTCGGCCGCGCCATGGCCGAGGGCGATGCGATCGCGCGGATGCACGACCTCCGCCGTCTCGATGCGCTCGATCTGGCCGCGCAGGATCGCAAGCGCGCTCATACGTGCGCCGCTCATGCTCGCCGCTCCTCAGAGGTGATTGCCGATGGCTCTCAAAAAGAGAACCAGCAGCTGGCTCATTTGTTCATGATATGTTCTAATATAAAGCTAACGGCGCCGGCAGAGTCAATCGAATTGGCGCATCCAAAGATTCATGAGCGGAATCAAAGAGATTCAAACATGGACGTACAACGCAAGCTGGAGATTCTGGCGGATGCCGCCAAATACGACGCATCCTGCGCTTCCAGCGGCACCGAGAAGCGGGATTCCAGCGACGGCAAGGGCATGGGCTCGACCGCCCCAAGCATGGGCATCTGCCATTCCTACGCGCCGGACGGACGCTGCATCTCCCTGCTCAAGGTGCTGCTGACCAACGCCTGCAATTACGATTGCCTTTATTGCGTCAACCGCGCCTCCTCGAACGTCCCACGCGCCCGCTTCACCATCGACGAATTGGTCAAGCTCACGCTCGACTTCTACCGGCGCAATTACATCGAGGGCCTATTCCTCTCCTCCGGCATCATCCGCAGCCCTGATTACACGATGGAGCAAGTGGTGAACGTCGCGCGAAAACTGCGCGAGGAGCATCACTTCCGCGGCTACATCCACCTGAAGACCATTCCCGAGGCCGACGACGCGCTGATCGCCGAGGCCGGCAAGTATGCCGACCGCCTTTCGATCAACATCGAGATGCCTGAAGAGACGAGCCTGCAGCAATTCGCGCCGGAGAAGGACGTGCGCGCGATCCGCCGCACCATGGGCCGGCTGCGGCTGAAGCTGGACGAGGCCGAGGACAGCCGCAGCGCGAAGACAAAGGCCAAACCGCAGCGCTTCGCGCCCGCCGGACAAAGTACGCAGATGATCGTCGGCGCAGATAGCGCCTCCGATCACACCATTCTCCACACCAGCGCCAATCTCTACGGCGCCTACCGGCTGCGGCGCGTCTATTACTCCGCCTTCAGCCCGATCCCCGACGCGAGCCATGCTTTGCCTCTGATACAGCCGCCGCTGCTGCGCGAGCACCGGCTCTACCAGGCCGACTGGCTGATGCGGTTCTACGGCTTCGACGTCGGTGAGATCGTCGACGACAGCGCGATGCTGCCGCTCGACATCGATCCCAAGCTCGCCTGGGCGCTGCGCCACCGCGACCGCTTCCCGCTCGACGTCAACCGCGCCAGCCGCGAGGAGCTGCTGCGGGTGCCGGGCTTCGGCACCAGGACGGTCGAACGCATCCTCGCGACGCGGCGCACCACCACGATCCGCCTCGCCGACCTCGCGCGGCTGCATGTGCCCCGCAACAAGGCACTGCCGTTCATCGTCCTCAGCGATCACCGTCCCGCACCGCATCGTCTCGATGCTGCCGGGCTGATCGAACGGTTCAAGCCGAAAGCAACGCAACTGGGATTTGGCTTCTGATGCAGTACATCATGCTCGACACCGAAACCGATTTCGACGGCTGGCGCAAAGCCGCGCGTAGCCTCGTGCTCCATCACGTGCCGCCCGGCGAGGCCACCTGGACCGTGCAGGGCCGTGAAGCCGAGCTGTTCGCGCCGCAAGCGCCGTCTCCGATCCTCGAGGTGAACGACGGCACGTTCACCGTCTCGGCAAAATTCGTCGAGCTTGCCAAGGCGGCGATCCTGCATCGCGACAACGAGCGCTTTGCGATCCTGTATCGCCTGCTGTTCCGGCTGAAGGACAATCACGATCTCATCGAGGTCGCGACCGACCCCGATGTCGCGCTTGTCACGGCCATGGCGAAAGCGGTCTATCGCGACGAGCACAAGATGCATGCCTTCGTGCGCTTCCGCGAGATCGGCAGGGAACGCCAGGCGCACTACGTCGCCTGGTTCGAGCCGGAGCATCACGTCGTCGAGCTCGCCGCGCCGTTCTTCGCCAAGCGCTTTGCCGACATGCCCTGGTCGATCCTGACGCCGGACCTCTGCGCGCATTGGGACGGCCATGCGCTCTCCTTCACGCCGGGCGTCAGCAAGAGCGAGGCGCCGGGCGAAGACCGGCTGGAGGAAACCTGGCGGCGCTACTATGCCAGCATCTTCAATCCGGCCCGGCTCAAGGTGAAGGCGATGCAGGCCGAGATGCCGAAGAAATATTGGAGGAACCTGCCCGAGGCCTCGATCATTAAGCCCTT
Organism: Bradyrhizobium sp. USDA 3397; assembly: GCF_054060965.1. Lineage (NCBI taxonomy): Bacteria > Pseudomonadati > Pseudomonadota > Alphaproteobacteria > Hyphomicrobiales > Nitrobacteraceae > Bradyrhizobium > Bradyrhizobium sp. USDA 3397. The sequence goes on along the minus strand of NZ_JBSSDS010000001.1, from coordinate 8,003,526 downwards.
GATCGAAGACGCCGAGCGCATGACCGGCGCCATGATCGCCAATGCCGCAACCGATCCGCACAAGCCTCAGAAGCGGCCGGAGGCTCCGATGAGACGCAAGCCAGCTGCCGACGATCTCGAAACGCTCCGCGAGGAGGCCGCGCATTGCCGCGCCTGCCATCTCTACAAGGACGCGACACAGACCGTGTTCGGCGAAGGGCCGAAGAATGCCAACATCATGCTGGTCGGCGAGCAGCCCGGCGACAAGGAAGACCTCGCCGGCCATCCCTTCGTCGGCCCGGCCGGGCAAATGCTCGATCGCGCGCTGGAGGAGGCCGGCGTCGACCGCAAGAAGGTCTATGTCACCAACGCGGTGAAACACTTCAAATTCGTGCCGCGCGGAAAGATTCGCCTGCACCAGAAGCCGAACACACCCGAGATCCGGGCGTGCCGGCAATGGTATGAGCGGGAAGTTTCGACAATCCAACCGGATCTCATCGTGGCGATGGGCGCCACCGCCGCGCAAAGCGTGTTCGGCAAGATCACCCCTATCGGGAAGAACCGCGGCCGGTTGATCGAGCTTCCCGAAGGCCGCAAGGCGCTGGTGACCGTGCACCCGTCCTATCTGCTGCGACTGCCTGATCCCGAAGCCAAGGTTCTGGAATATCGGCGCTTCGTCGAAGATCTGAAGATCGCCGCCGGCCTGCAGAAGAAGGCCGCACGGGCTGCGTGAATACAGCGGGAAATGGCTTCACGCCGTTGTTGACGATCCGATCTCTCAAATAGACAAGGGCCCGTGGAATGCACGGGCCCTTTCATCTGTGCTTCGGACCCGGTCCTACGACGCCGCGAGCTGCTCCTCGACCAGCTTCACCCAATAGGACGTGCCGTAGACGATCGCCTCGTCGTTGAAATTGTAGGCGGGGTGATGCAGGCCGGCGCTGTCGCCGTTGCCGCAGAAGATGAAGGCCCCGGGCCGCGCTTCCAGCATGTAGGCGAAATCCTCGCCGCCCATCAGCGGCGCCATCTCGTGGACATGGGCCTCGCCCGCGACCTGCGTGGCGATGCGCCGTGCCACTTCGGTTTCCGCCGCATGATTGTTCACGACCGGATAATTGCGCTTGTAGTGCAGGTCGATCTTGGCGCCGGTGATCTGCGCCATGCCCGCCACGACTTCATGCACGCGCTTCTCGACCAGCTTGCGCACCTCAGGCGACAGTGTGCGGATGGTGCCTCTCAGGGTCGCGGTCTGCGGAATGACGTTGCGGGCATTGCCGGCGTGGAATTCGCAAATCGATACGACCGCCGATTCCAGGGGATCGACGCTGCGCGAGACGATCGACTGCAGTGCGGTGATCACCTGCGCGCCGACCAGCACGGAATCGACGCATTTGTGCGGACGCGCGGCATGGCCGCCAACGCCCTCGATCATGATGTCGACCTCGTCGGTCGCCGCCATGATGGGGCCTGGCCTGATCGCGAACGAGCCGACCGGGATGCCCGGGCCGTTGTGCATGCCATAGACCTGCTCGATGCCGAACCGCTCCATCAGGCCATCCTTGACCATGGCCGCGCCGCCGGCGCCACCCTCCTCGGCGGGCTGGAAGATCACCACGGCATCGCCGGCGAAATTGCGCGTCTCGGCGAGATAGCGGGCCGCCCCGAGCAGCATCGCGGTGTGGCCGTCATGGCCGCAGGCGTGCATCTTGCCGGGGATCTTGGAGGCGTAAGGCAGATTGGTCTGCTCCTCGACCGGCAGCGCGTCCATGTCGGCACGCATGCCGATCACCTTGAGCCCCTCGCCGGTGGGCTTGTTGCCCTTGATCACGCCGACGACGCCGGTCTGGCCGAGACCGGTCACGACTTCGTCGCAGCCGAACTCCCGCAACCGGTCAGCAACGAATGCTGCGGTGCGGTGGACATCGTACAGCAGCTCGGGGTGCTGATGGATGTCCCGCCGCCAGGCCTGGATATCGGGTTGAAGGTCGGCGACGCGGTTCACGATGGGCATGGAAGGTCTCGAGCTGTTGGAAATACAGGATTGTCTACCATGCAAGCGTCGGTCCACCCAACCGCCGGCAATCGGGGTCTAGCCCTGTTCACTTGGCATGGCCGGGCTTGTCCCGGTCGGCTGCGTCTGCCTATTAAACGGAAAGCAAAGAGAATCCGGGTGGACGCAGAATGCCGAGGCGGCTTGAAGGTGAGTTTGACTACATCGTCGTCGGAGCCGGCACCGCGGGCTGCATCGTTGCCAACCGGCTGTCGGCTGCCCCAGGCAACCGCGTTCTCATTCTTGAAGCCGGTGGCGACGACAACTGGATCTGGTTCCATATCCCGGTCGGCTATCTCTTCGCCATCGGCAATCCGCGTTCGGACTGGATGTTCAAAACCGAGGCCGAGCCCGGCCTGAACGGCCGCTCGCTGGCGTATCCGCGCGGCAAGGTGATCGGCGGCTGCTCGGCAATCAACGCCATGATCTCGATGCGCGGACAGGCTGCCGACTACGATCATTGGCGCCAGCTTGGCCTGACCGGCTGGGGCTATGACGACGTGCTGCCGTTGTTCAAGAAGCTCGAAGACCACTTCCTCGGCGCCAGCGAGCATCACGGCGCCGGCGGCGGCTGGCGCATCGAGGCACCGCGGCTCTCATGGGCCATTCTCGACGCGGTCGGTGACGCCGCCGAGGAGATGGGCATCAAACGCATCCCGGATTTCAACACCGGCGACAATGAAGGCACCAGCTATTTCCACGTCAACCAGAAGCGCGGCCGGCGCTGGTCCTCGGCGCGCGGCTTCCTCAAGCCGGCCTTGAGGCGCCCCAATCTGCGGCTCGAGAAGCACGTGCTGGTCGACCGCCTCATCATCGAGCAGGGCCGCGCCGTCGGCGTGCGCTTCATCCAGAACGGCGAGATCATCGAGGCGCGCGCAAAGCGCGAGGTGGTGCTCTCGGGAGGCTCGATCGGCTCGGTGCAGGTGCTGCATCGCTCCGGCATTGGGCCGGCCGACTGGCTGTCGCCGCTCGGCATCGACATCGTCATGGACAAGCCCGGCGTCGGGCGCAATCTGCAGGATCACCTGCAGCAGCGCGCGATCTACAAGGTCGAGGGCGCGCGCACGCTGAACGAGACCTATTACAATCTGTTGCGCCGCGGCCTGATGGGGCTCGACTACGCTTTCCGCCGCCGCGGCCCGCTGACCATGGCGCCGTCGCAGCTCGGCATCTTCACGCGCTCCGATGCGACGCGCGCCCGCGCCAACATCCAATTCCACGTGCAGCCGCTCTCGCTCGACAAGTTCGGCGATCCCCTGCACCGTTTCCCTGCGATCACGGTGAGCGCGTGCAATCTGCAGCCGACCTCGCGCGGCACTGTGCGGTTGCGCGCGACAACGCCTGACGAGAAGCCGATCATCGCGCCAAATTACCTGTCGACCGACGACGACCGCCAAGTCGCCGCCGACGCTATTCGCACCACACGGCGCCTGATGCAGCAGAAAGCGCTGGCCAAATATCGCCCCAGTGAATATCTGCCCGGCCCCTCCGTCGGCGACGACGATGCCTCCCTCGCGAAAGCCGCCGGCGACATCGGCACCACCATCTTCCATCCCGTCGGCACCGCGAAGATGGGCACGGCGAACGATCCAATGGCGGTGGTGGACGAGCGGTTGCGCTTCTACGGCCTCGACGGCCTGCGCATCGTCGATGCCTCGATCATGCCGACGATCACCTCGGGCAACACCAATACGCCGACCGCGATGATCGCTGAGAAGGGCGCCACGATGATCCTGGAGGATGCGAAGTAGCATCCCATCGCTCATGATCGATCCGTACCGTTTCTCAATCGGTCCCGCCGACGCAGAGATCGCCATGCTGCAATGGGGCGAGAGCGGTAAGCCGCCTGCCCTGCTCGTACACGGCACCGGTTTCGTCGCCGACGTCTGGCACGAGGTCGCGCGCGAGCTCGCATCGACCTACACCGTCTATGCCCTCGACCGCCGCGGTCATGGTGCAAGCCACAAGCCTGGCGCCTATCACTTCCTTGATTACGCCGACGACATCTGCCGTTGGTCGATACGCTCGATCTCCGCGACATCTACGGAATCGGCCACAGCGCGGGTGCGACCGATCTCCTTCTCGCGGCGAAACTCCTGCCCGGTCGCTTCGCGCGCCTGTTCGTGATGGAGCCGACCGTCATGGACCCGCGCGCGGCGCGCTCCGGCGGATTGAGCGAGGAATCGCTCGCCCGCGTGCAGGGCACGCTGCGCCGACGCGCCGAGTTCGACAGTCCCGACGCCGTGTTCGAACGTTACCGCGCAGCACCGGCGTTTGCGGATTGGACCGAAACCTCGCTACGGGCGTATGTGCGCCACGGCTTCGCGCCCCTGGATGACGGCCGTATCCGGCTCTGCTGCACGCCGGAAATCGAAGCCGCGATCTTGCTCCCCATCTACGAGGCGATGGAGCAGGTCTACATTGGGGATGCCCGCGGCAATCCGTTTGCCTCGCTCACCAAGCTCGAGTGTCCGGTGCGCGTCACGACAGCGGCGAAGTCGGGTCCAATCTACAAGGAGATGGCGAGACGCGCTGTGTCGCTGATCTCGGGCGTGACCACGCGGGTTTTCGAGAATGCCGGCCACTGCGTCGCGCAGGAAGTGCCGGAGCACGTGGTGGAAGCCGTGCGCGAGTTTGCCGGGTAAGTTTCGGCCGCGGACGAGGCGGCCTGAGCGATCGTCTCTAGGCCGACCGTCGCACCGCGTTGTCCACCAGCGTCTTACCGAGCGACCAGATCGCACCGGGGACCTTGTGGCTACCGGCGATGACGTCGTCGAAGGCGCGCTCGATCCAGGCGCAGTCTTCCTCGGTGATGGTGAGCGGCGGCAAGAGCTTGATGGTGTGGCTGCCGTGGCCAGCGACTTGCGTCAGGATCTTGTGATCCTTGAACAGCGGCACGGTGATGAGCTGGCAGAACAGGCCCTTGTTGGCGGTCTCCAGCACGTTCCAGGAGGCCCGCAGGCGCAACGATTTCGGCGGGCCGAATTCGATGCCGATCATCAGGCCCTTGCCGCGGACTTCCTTGAGCAGCTCGTAGCCCGGCACCATGCGCGTCAGCGCGAGGCGCAGCTCGGCACCGCGCTTGGCGGCTGCATCGATCAGCTTCTCCGATTCCATGACGTCGAGCGTGGCGATGCCCGCGGCCATCGCGAGGTCGTTCTTGGAGAAGGTGGAGCCGTGCACCACCGCGCGGTCCATCTGGTTGAAGATCTTGTCGAAGATGCTCTTGCGCGTCAGCACGGCGCCGACCGGCACGTGGCCGCCCGACAGCGACTTCGACAGCAGCACCATGTCGGGCTCGACGTTCCAATGCTCGACCGCCAGGAAGCGGCCAGTGCGGCCCATGCCGGTCTGGATCTCGTCGGCGACGAACAGCGTGCCGTATTTCTTGCAGAGTGCGGCCGCGCCGGGCAGGAACTCGTCGCTGGGCATGTTGACGCCCTTGCCCTGGATCGGCTCGACGACGAAGGCGGCGACCTCGCGCGAGGCCAGCGCCTTTTCCAGCGCGGCCAGGTCGTTGAACGGGATCGCGGTGCAGCCCGGCAGCAGCGGCTCGAAGCCGGTACGGAAATTCGAATCGCCGGTCAGCGACAGCGCGCCGTAGGTCAGCCCGTGGTAGCCGTGGGCGCAATAGACGATGCCGGGACGCCCCGTCGCGCCGCGCGCGAACTTGATCGCGGCCTCGACGCATTCCGCGCCGGAATTGGCGAAGAACGCCTTGTCGAGATAGGGAACGTATTTCAGGAGGCGCTCGGCCAGCACACCGGCGAGCGTCGAGACGTCGAATTGGACGAGGTTGGGCAGGTCGGCATCGAGCACGCTCTTGAGCGCCTCGCGCATGACGGGATGGTTGCGCCCGATCGCGAACACGCCGAAGCCGGACAACAGGTCGAGATAGCGCGCACCCTCGCGGTCGTAGAGATACTGCCCATGCCCCTTCTGAAAGCCGACATCGTAGCCGATGGTCTTGAGAACCCGGACGAACTGCTCGTTCAGATACCGGTTATGCAGGGTGCTGCGCTGGGCCTGACGGTCCGCGAATAGCTGAGACATGTCTGGATTTGGGCTGTGCATCCGCTACATACTTCGGTTGAGGGCCGTCTCGTCAACTGAAAACGGACCGTTGCTGAAAACGGTCTGTGCGGCCTTTTGCCCTTTTTCGGACCATCTTCGCAAGCACAGCTTTAGACCATGTTGCACTGCCAAGGAACACACATGCGTTTGGCCCTTTACACCGGACTAATACTGGCTGGCGGTTACGCCGGCCCGACGCCCGCGCTCGCCGCGGATCCGACCGGCGACTGGCGGGTCGCCGACGGCGTTGCCAACATTCGCGTCGCCCAATGCTATGGCAGCATGTGGGGCGCGGTTTCCTGGGAAAAACAGCCCGGCGGACGCGACCAGAACAATCCGGACGCCTCGAAAAAGAACAGGCCGACGCTCGGCATGGCAACCCTGATCGACATGAAGAAGAAGCCCGGCGTCGATCAGTGGGAAGGACAGGTCTACAACGCCAACGACGGCCAGCTCTACAGCGCGACCATCACGCCGGCCGGTCCCGACCAGCTCGAGATCAAGGGCTGCGTCATGGGCTTCCTCTGCGGCGGCGAAACCTGGACCCGGGTCGGCCCGCCGATCCCTTCGAGCCCTGCCAACGCCATGGCCAAGGGCGCAGCGAAATCCAGCGGCACTGCGCCGAAGCCCCAAGGGGGGCAAGCGGGGCAAGGGGCCCAAGCAGCCCAAGCCGGGAGCGGCACCACCACGCCTGCACCTGCTGCTCCCAAGGCCGCCGGCGCAGCCAAGCCCGGTCAGAAGGGCGCCGCCGACCCGGTCGGCGACATCTGCCTACTCCCTGAGATTGCGGGGTTTGCCCATTAGGGCCGGCTGGAACAGCAGCACGGCGGCGAGCGTCGTCACCAGCGAGAGCGCCAGCAGCTTGCCCATGCTGGACGTGCCGGGATGGCTCGACAGCCACAGGCTGCCGAACGCGGTCGCCGTGGTCAGCGCGCTGAAGAAGATCGCGCGCGTCAGGCTGGTCTGGAGCAGGTTCGTCCTGCCCGAGCGCCAGGCCACGACATAGTAGATCTTGAACGCCACGCCAACACCGAGCAGCAGCGGGAGCGCGACGATGTTGGCGAAGTTCAGCGGCAGTCCGATCAACACGCAGATCTCGAGCGTCACCACGCCGGCAACCAGAAGCGGCACCAGCGTCATCAGCACGTCGACGAAGCGACGGAGCGTGATCCACAACAGGAGCCCGATCACCAGCAGCGCATAGATGCCGGCGTGGATGAACGCCTTCACGACGGTATCGCCGGATTTCAGGATCGAGACCGGCCCGCCGATCGCAGTCGGCTCGGCCTGGAGCACCGCTGCCGCAAATCTGCGCAGCGTATCGTTGTCGTTGGGATCGCCCTTGGGCAGCGCCTCGACACGGATGATGCCGTCCTTGCTCTTCCAGGCGCTGACGAGCTCGGGCGGCAATGAGTTCAGTGTGACGGGCCCGGCCTGCATCGCGTTGCGGAGCTGATCGAACACGATCTTCAATGGCGTGACGAACACGTCCTGCGCCTTGTTGCGTGTGGCCTCGTCGGCACTGGCGAGCTTTTCGAGCGCGCCGGCGAGACGGCGTGAGGCGACAGCGCCAGGGCCCTTCGCGTCGCCCGCCGTCCGGCGCAGATTGTCGACCGAAGATTTCAGCGATTCGACATTCTCCTGGTCCGTCGGCGCCGCATCGATCTGATCGGGGTTGAGGGCGGGATTCAGCACCTTGGCGCCCTGCGCGATGAGCTTCAGCTTCGGCGGCTGGTCCTGCGGCACGAAGCTGTCGAGCGACATCACCCTGAGCACCTCAGGCACCTTTTCCAGCTTCGCCTCGACCTGCTTCGCCTGCTCTTCCGACGTCGTCATCACGTTGACGGCATTGGCCCCGGTGTTCGGATCCTTGCGCAGATCGAGGAAGGTCGCGATCGACTCGGCGTGCGGATTGCGCAGGTTCATCGGGTTGAAGTCGAACTTCATGAAGTAGAGCAGCGGCAGGCCGCCGAGCGCGAGCAGCAGCGTGCCGCCGACGATCAGCACCCGATGCTTTTCGAGGAAGTGGTCGAGCGGCGCCAGGAAGGCGTAGCCGACGGGCTCCGGCTCGCCGGGCGGGTTCAGAAGCTTGAGCAGCGCCGGCAGCACGGTGATCGACGAGATGAACGCCACTAGCATGCCGACGCCGGCGATCTGGCCGAGCTCTGCGATGCCCTTGTAGTCGGTCGGCATGAAGCAGAGGAAGCCCGCGGCCGTCGCCATCGCCGCCAGCGACAGCGGCACCGCCGAGCGCTTGGCTGCCAGCACCAGCGCGCCGGCGAGATCGTCGTGCTTGTAGCGCTCCGAGCGGTAGCGGACGCTGTACTGGATGCCGAAATCGACTCCAAGGCCGACGAACAGCACCGCGAACGCAATTGACAGCAGGTTGAACGATCCGACCATCATCAGGCCGGCTGCTGTCGTGATCGCCAGGCCGACGAACAGATTGACGAACACCGCGAAGATGATCTTCGACGAATGCAGCGCGAGCCATAGGATGACCAGCACGACGAGAATCGTGCCGACGGCGTTGACGACAGCGCCCTCCTGAACGGTCGCGTATTCCTCGTTGGCGATCGGCACCGGGCCGGTCAGCCGCACCCGCGCTTGGTATTTGCCAGCAAAATCCAGATCCGCCGCCGCTTTCCGGATCGCGTCGGTCGCATCCTTGCCGGGCTCCAGCGCGTTGTAGTCGAGAATCGGCTTGAACTCGATGAAGGTGCGCTTGTCGGAATCCTTGAGCGGCTCGTCGCTGACGAGTTCGCGCCAGGAGAAGCTGGCGTTGCCCTTGTTGAGCACGGTCTCGACTGTCTGCGCGATCAGGTTGAAGGGCCGCTCGGTGCTGTCGAGCTTGACCTGGCCCCGCTTGACGCCGGCAAGGCCGGTCTCCAGCGCCCCGGTCAGGCCGCGGATCGAGGGATCGCCGGCCATGATCTCGATCAGCGGCGCGGCGGCTTCGAACTGGCCGGTGATCTTGCCGACCTCCTCGGTCGGCAGGAACAACAGGCCGTTCCGCTCGAAGAACGCGCCGCTGCCGAGCTGCTGCATCGAGTGGAAGTTGGTCCTGTCGTCCTTCAGCTTGGCATAGAGCGCGTCTGCCGCGGCGCTCGCCATTTCCGGCGTCCTGGCCTCGACCACAGCGAGGATCATTTCGTTCTGATCGAACGCCTTGTCGAATTGCTGGTCACGCTGCCGCCAGTCCAGATTCTGGGCAATCAGCGAGTTGATATCGGTGTTGATGGCGAAGTGGCGCGCAGCGTAATAGCCCGCCCCCACCGACAGCAGGAGCCCGAGAACGACGACGAGGGAGGCAAACCGGGTGCAGGCCCTGACGATGGCAACGACGACGCTTTGCAGCACTTCTTTTCTTTCTGCGGTTAACAGCTTGCCGGAAACGCCCGCTGTTTATCGGAGTTCCCGGCCGAAACCTATTGCTGTTTTGGGTGGTTCTCGCCGCCAGAAGGTTCGAGGTAAACGGCGGGAGACCGTGGCAAAATCATGCGGGGCGGCCGGTATAGCCAGGGAGTTGAGGCGGGAACGTGACGAAGGACTATGCAGGAATGTCGCGCACGTAGGCACACCACAATCCCTACTAAAATACCTCGGACGCCTCCCTCAGCGGTTCCACCTTCCCCTACCGCCGATTTTTTGACACAAAGTATTGCGCCTCCATGCGCCGGAGCCGTCCACAGGGGTGGGTGGCTACCGCAGGCGCGAACCAATGGTGCGGATATTGCAACTCATTGGTCAGTATCGGAGTGCCGCTTGGGGACTGCAAAGAGCGGATTGGTGCAACTTGCGTGATGGGCGTCCAATGGAAGTTTATCTGGCGCAACCGCGCGGCTTCTGCGCGGGGGTGGTGCGAGCAATCGAAATCGTGGAGCGGGCGCTGGAGAAGTACGGCCCGCCCGTCTACGTGCGCCATGAGATCGTGCACAACAAATACGTCGTCGAGAGCCTGAAGGCCAAAGGCGCCATCTTCGTCGAGGAACTCTCCGAGGTACCGCCGAAGGCGGTGACGGTGTTCAGCGCCCATGGCGTCGCCCGTAGCGTCGAGGAAGAGGCCGCCGCGCGCGACCTTCCGGTGCTCAATGCCACCTGCCCGCTGGTCACGAAAGTTCACAATCAGGGGAAGCGCTACATCGGCAAGGGCCGCACCCTGATCCTGATCGGCCATGCCGGCCATCCCGAGGTCGAGGGCACGATGGGCCAGGTCCCGGGGCCGGTGCAGCTCGTCCAGAGCGTTGAAGAGGTTAAGGCGCTGACCCTGCCGGCGGATACGCCAGTGGCCTACATCACCCAGACCACCCTGTCGGTCGACGACACCAAGGACATCATCGCGGCCCTTCAGGCCCGCTTTACAGACATTCAAGGTCCGGATATCCGGGATATCTGCTATGCGACACAGAACCGCCAATCTGCGGTAAGGGACTTGAGCAAGCTGGTCGACGTGATCTTGGTGGTGGGCGCTGCCAACAGCTCGAACTCGAACCGGCTCCGCGAAATCGGCACTGAGGCCGGCGTCGCGAGTTATTTGATTGCCGACGGCAGCGAGCTCAATCCGGAGTGGTTGAAGGATGCCAGGACCGTCGGCGTCACGGCCGGCGCTTCGGCGCCCGAGGTACTCGTGGATGACGTGATCGAAGCGATGCGGCGGATCGGACCGGTAAAGGTCTCGGTGTTGCCGGGCCGCGAGGAAAACATCGAATTCCGGCTTCCGGCCCAACTGGCCGCGAGCTGACCCACCCGAATTAAAAAGCCCAGAAAGAAACCTGTAATGGCCATCCCGTTCTTCAAGGAAATGCGTATCGGCGGCTATTTGCTCAAGCAGAAACTGCTTGGCCGCAAGCGCTATCCGCTCGTGCTGATGCTGGAGCCGCTATTCCGCTGCAACCTCGCCTGCGTCGGCTGCGGCAAGATCGATTATCCCGATGCGATCCTCAACCGCCGCATGACGGCGCAGGAGTGCTGGGACGCCGCCGACGAGTGCGGCGCGCCGATGGTCGCCATTCCCGGCGGCGAGCCGCTGATTCACAAGGAGATCGGCGAGATCGTGCGCGGCCTCGTTGAGCGCAAGAAGTTCGTCTCGCTCTGCACCAACGCGCTGCTGCTGGAGAAGAAGCTCGATCTGTTCGAGCCCTCGCCCTATCTGTTCTTCTCGGTGCATCTCGACGGCCTGCGCGACCACCACGACAAGGCCGTGTCGCAGAAGGGCGTGTTCGACCGCGCGGTGTCGGCGATCAAGGCGGCCAAGGCGCGCGGCTTCACCGTCAACGTCAACGCCACCATCTTCGACGGCCACCCGGCCGAGGAGATCGCCAAATTCCTCGACCTCACCACCGAGCTCGGCGTCGGCGTCTCGATGTCCCCGGGCTACGCCTACGAGCGCGCGCCGGACCAGGAGCACTTCCTCAACCGCACCAAGACCAAAAAGCTGTTCCGCGACGTCTTTGCGATGGGCAAGGGCAAGAAGTGGAATTTCATGCATTCCGGACTGTTCCTGGACTTCCTCGCCGGCAACCAGGAATACGAATGCACCCCATGGGGCATGCCCGCGCGCAACATCTTTGGCTGGCAGAAGCCCTGCTACCTGCTCGGTGAAGGCTACGCGAAAACCTTCAAGGAGCTGATGGAGACCACCGACTGGGATTCCTACGGCACCGGCAAGTACGAGAAGTGCGCCGACTGCATGGCCCATTGCGGCTACGAGCCCACGGCCGCGACCGCAGCGCTCAACAATCCGCTGAAGGCGATGTGGGTGGCGCTGCGCGGCGTGCGGACGAGCGGCCCGATGGCGCCGGAGATCGACCTCTCCAAGCAGCGCCCGGCGCAGTACATCTTCTCCGAGCAGGTCCAGAAGAAGCTCTCGGAGATCCGCAAGGACGAAGCTGCGGCTGCGCAGGCGAAAGCAGCGCAGAAGGCGTCGACGGCGGCGTAAAGCGCAGAGCCCGCAGCCCGGATGGAGCGCAAGCGAAGTCCGGGATGGTCTCTCCAAGGCCCCGGATTACGCTTCGCTCCATCCGAGCGACGAACGTCGAAACAAAAAGGCCCGGACGCCGATGGCAACCGGGCCTTTTTTTGCTTGTTCGCCGCGAGCGCCCAAGGAGACCTGAGTCGATCCGCGGGCTGCGTTCCCTTCCCTCCTCGGTTGGCCGGCTCGGGGCGCCCCTTCTGCAAAAAATGAAAAACAACCCCATGCACAGTAGAACCACGGCACCCCTGTCGCGATCTTCGCGACCATCACGGCTTTGCCGATCACGCCGACGGGGCGCTTCTCGCCTTTACGTCAGTCGGCATTGGAGCTAGCCCCTTTCACCTTGCCAACAGCCGTCATCCAGTCTTCCCACATTGCTGGATCGCTCGGAAATTTGTCGGTCAAGGTGGACCTTGAAAGGCCGCCGAGAAGCATGGCTATGTCGTCAGAATGCATTCCGTCACGACGCCAATAGGCGTCAAGGAACTCCACCATGGCATCATATGCTTGCAACTCATCAAGATGCAGAACGGGGGTAATTTGGCGATCCATAGTGCCAAGCCTATAGGAGGCGGCGTCGGAATGCGACAGGTGCGTCAACGTAAGACGCACCAGCGTCATCCAGCCGATTGGGCGGACGATCTGTCAGATGATGACCGCGATTACGGAGAGCGGTGATCGGCAAGAGATGGGTTTTGCAAGGGCTCAGCCCAACCTACCGGGCTGCTACCGTCACTAAAATAAAAAGGCCCGGACGCCAATGGCGACCGGGCCCTTTCTTTATACTCAGATCGAAGCCCCCGCTCACGCCGCCTTCGACACCAAGGGCTCGCTCTCGACGAACTCCGTCCCGATCAGATAATCGCGGCAGCCGCGCAACGACCGCAGGGCGCGGTTGAAGTCGATGCCGGTCGAGACCAGGGCATGCAGCGTTGCCGGATTGCGCACGATGCCGCGCAGCACGGCTCCGAGGTCGATCTGGCCGTTCGGCTTGATCGCGGCGCGGGCCAGCGCCGGCAGCGCGCGGTGGGCGGGGTCGCTGATGACGCGGACCGCGGCGAAGGGCAGCCCGGCCTCGGCGGCGTAGGCCGCGGCGATGTGGCTTTCCATGTCGACCGCGGCGGCCCCCGTCTCGGAGTGCAGGGCCGCCTTGCAGGAGCGCTTCGTGACCACTTCCTCGGCACCGGCGAGGCTGCCGCGCACGACGCGGCGGCGGCCGGAGGTCAGGCGCTCGATCAGCTCGTCGCCGAGCGACAGGCCGGCGGCCCAGCGGGTGTCGCCGGAGAGCACTTCAGTCGCCAGCACGACGTCGCCGGAGCGCAAGCTCGGGTCGAGCCCGCCGGCCACGCCGAATGAGATCACGCCGCGAATCGTCTCAGGATCCACCACCGTCAGAAGCGCCCGCAACTGGGTCGGGCTGCTGGATGAACAGATGACCGCCATTCCGGGCCCGGCCGCGATGCGGGCCTCCTGCACCAATCCGGTCACGATCAGTATCGGCCGCGGGTCGATGGCCTGACCCACGGTAAAATAGTCCCCCGTCCCCAAAGTCACATTCCGACCCCTACCACCCTGCTGTTGGTGTTCCGCAAGTTCCGATACCGCGCCAACGCCCACAGCGGAAAGAACTTTGGGTAACCATGATAACGTAGATAGAACACGCGGGGGAAGCCTGTGGCGGTGTACCGCTGCTCGTCCCACAGTCCTTTTTTGTCTTGTGTTGCAATCAGGTACTCCACCCCGCGGGCGACGGCCGGGTGATCAACCTCGCCTGCCGCCATCAGGGCAAGCAAGGCCCATGCCGTTTGCGAGGCGGTCGAGGGGGCGGCCTCCCAACCCTTGTAGTCGAGCCGGTAGCTGACGGCGTCCTCGCCCCAGCCGCCGTCGTCGTTCTGGATAGAGGTCAGCCAGGCCGCCGCCTTGCGGATCATGGGGTCCTTGTGGTCGACGCCGGCCATGTTGAGGGCGCACAGCACCGACCAGGTTCCATAGATGAAGTTCATACCCCAGCGGCCGTACCAGGACCCTTCCGGGTGCTGGGTCTTCCGCAAATAGGCGACCCCGGCGGCCACCTGCTTGCTGGTCTTGGCGGTCTCACCGAGCTGGGCCAGCATCGAGATGCATCGCGCCGTGACGTCCTCGGTCGGCGGATCGAGCAGCGCGCCATGGTCCGAGAACGGGATGTTGTTGAGGTAATATTCGAGGTTGTTGACGTCGAAGGCGGCCCAGCCACCGTCGTCGCTCTGCATGCCCTCGATCCACTCCCGGCCGCGGGCGATCGCGTCGTCATAGCCGGCCGCACCGTGCTCCCGGCGCATGCGGTCCATCGACATCACCACGACGGCGGTGTCGTCGAGATCGGGATAATGGGCATTGTTGTATTGGAAGGCCCAGCCGCCCGGGCGCACGTCGGGCCGCTTCACTGCCCAGTCGCCCTTCACCTCGAGCTCCTGCCTCGGGATCAGCCAGTCGAGGCCCTGCTTGGCGGCCGGCACCGCCTTGTCACCGCCGGCCTCCAGCAGCGCATGCGCGGTGAGCGTCGTGTCCCACACCGGAGAGACGCAGGGCTGGCAATAGGCTTCGTCGTCCTTGATGACGAGCAACTTGTCGATGCCCCGGCGCGTGATCGCGCGTGGCGGGAAGTTCTCGTCCTTGCCGAGGGCGTCGTACATCATGACGATGTTGGCCATGGGCGGGTAGATCGCGCCCATGCCGTCCTCGCCGTTGAGCCGTTCCTCGGTGAAGGCGAGCGCGGCGTCGATCGCGCGCTTGCGCAGACTCTTCGGAAACAGCGGCTCGATCACGCGCAGGATCGCATCGAGCGAACGAAACAACAGAAACCAGGCCATGCTCTGGTGCGGCGCCTTGGCGGTCATGCCGATCGAGCGCGGGTCCTGCAGGAACAATTCGTCGATGCCGACGCCTTTCGGATTCCTTGCGCGCGGCTTCAGCGCGGCGATCACCATCAGCGGCACCATAGTGGTGCGCGCCCAATAGGAGATCTTGTTGAGGTGGAACGGCGACCAGAACGGCAACAGCACGATCTCGATCGGCAGCACCGGCACCGCGCGCCAGGTCACGACACCGAAGGTCGCGAGCAGGAAGCGGGTGAAGACGTTGCTGTTGATCGCGCCGCCGCGAGCGTGGATCGCCTCGCGCGCGCGCACCATGTGCGGCGCGTCGACGGAGTCGCCGATCATCTTCAGCGCGAAGTACGCCTTCACGCTGGCGCTCATGTCGAACTCGCCGTCATGCACCAGCGGCCAGCCGCCATGGGGGCCCTGGATGCGGCGCAGATAGTTGCCGATCTTGGCCTCGAGCACGGTGTCGACCGGCTCGGCGAGGTAATGGCGCAGCAGGATGTACTCGGCCGGAATCGTGCAGTCGGCCTCGAGCTCGAACACCCAATGGCCGTCGGATTGCTGGAAGCCGAGGATGCCCTGGGTGGCCGACGCAATGCTCGATTCCAAAGCTTCGCGGCTGGTCGCGGTCACGGAATCCATGTCGCTCGATTGCTCCGATACTCGATTGAAAGTTGACCGGGACAATTGCCCGTCGGGCCGCCTTTCAGGATTCTTTGGCGGCCAGAACCAGATCGGCGGCGCGGTCACCCGACCGGACCGATCCCTCGATGGTTGCTGGCAATCCCGTAGCAGTCCAGTCGCCGGCGAGGAACAGGTTTTTCAGCGCAGTGACCGGCCCGGGACGCAGGGCATTCTGGGCCGGCGTCGCCGCAAATGTGGCGCGGCGCTCGCGCACGATCTGCCAAGGAGGCAGCTCGCCGGAGACACCTCCCGCCTGGCAGACCTCGTTCCAGATCGTCTGCGCCAGTTCCTCGCGCGGCATGTCGACCAGGCGGTCGCCATTGCTGATGGTCACCGAGAGCCGGTTCGGGAACGCGAACAGCCATTCCACCACGCCGCCGATCACGCCGAGGATGGGCGCCGAGCCCGGCGGCGGCTCAAAGCGGAAATGCGCGTTCACAATGGCGCGGAATTCGGTCGGCGTCTTCAGCCCCGGCAGCAGGTTGGCTGCCGCGCGCGGCGGCACCGCCATCACGACGACATCGCCCGCGCCGAGCTGGATCAAATCCTCGCTGCCGAAATTCAGTGCGGTCAACTTGCCGTCCGTGCTGACGAACGAGCGCAGCTCATGGCCGAGCTGAACGGTGTGGCCACGCTCCTGCAGAAACTTCACGGCGGGCTCGATCAGAACCGCGCTGAGACCATCACGCGCGATCAGCGGGCGGCAGGCCTGCCCGCCCGCAAGCAGCGTCTCGCGCACGATTGCGCCGGCGAGCCCGGCCGAGCCCTCGGGCGGATCGACGTTGAGAGCTGCCAGCAGCAGCGGCTGCACCAGGCGCTGATAGAGGATGCCCTCGGTCGGAATCGACTTGCCGACCAGCGTCTCCTCCGACGCCCAGATCAGCGGCGCCAGCTTGAGATAATCGGAAAGGCCGGTGTCGGGCACGCGGCGGCTTTCGTCGAGCACCCAGGTCGGCCACCGGCCATCGCCGAGATCGATCTGCCAGCGCTGCCCGGTCTTGATATCGACGAACGGAAATTGCGCCCGCTCGGGGCCGACCAGGCCCGCCTCGGTGCCGATCGCGCGCGCATAGGCGCGCGCATGGCTGTTGCCCGACAGCAGCAGATGATTGCCGTTGTCGATGGTGAGATTGGTGGCGCCGTCGAAATAGGACCGGCAGCGGCCGCCGGCCTGGTGCGTCGCCTCGTGCACGGCGACCTTGAAGCCGGCATTGGCGAGCCGCACGGCGGCGGAGAGGCCGGAAATTCCAGCGCCGATGATGTGAGCTGTGTTTTGCATCAGATGAAAGCGTAACGGAGCAGGATCAGGATGCGCGTGATCTTCGACACACGCACCGGCTCGCGCGGCGCGGTGAAGCCGCGCGCGATCAGGAGGTCCAGAATGGAATGGTAGTATTTCGACATGATCCGCGGCGCGCGCACGGCGCGGCGCCTGTTGCGGTTCATGATCTCGTCCGACTTCTCGAAATGCACCTTGGCGCGCTGCGCCAGCGGCATGCAGACCTTCGGCAGCGCGCGCTCGGCGATCACGCGGTTCGGATCATCAGAGGTGATGCCGGCATGCAGCAGCGCCTCGCGCGGCAGATAGAGCCGGCCAAGGCCGGCGTCCTCGTCGATGTCGCGCAGGATGTTGGTGAGCTGCAGCGCGCGGCCGAGGTGGTGCGCGAGCAGGATGCCGTCTTCCTCGGGCATGCCGAACACGCGCACCGACAGCCGCCCCACGGCGCTGGCGACACGGTCGCAATACAGATCCAGCGTCGCCATGTCGGGCGCACGGATATCCTGCGGCACGTCCATCTCCATGCCGTCGACGATGGCGAGGAAATCCTCGCGCTTGAGCCCGAAGGTCTTCACCGAGGCGACATAGTCCTTCAGCCGCGGCGGCGGATGGCCCTGATAGAGCGCGTCGATATCGTTGCGCCATTCCTGAAGTGCGGCGAGCCGCTCGGCGCGCGGGCCGTCGGAATCGGCGATGTCGTCGACCTGGCGGCAGAAGCTGTAGATCTGAAACATCGCTTCGCGCTGATCACGCGGCAGGATGCGCATCGCGGCATAGAACGAGCTGCCGGATGCGGTCGGGCCGTAATTGGCGCCGGGCGTGGTCGCCTCAAGCGTCATGGGCAGTCCCCGGTCTGGAAATGGCCTTGCGACGGATCGCGCGGCGGCCAACTTCGCCGATGATCCCGGCGAGGCTGAAGGCGAGCAGCTCGAATTTGTTCAGATGCACGCGCTCCCGCAAGGGATCGCGTACCTTGAGCAGGCGCACGATGCGGTCGGCATAGGCCTGGATGACGGAGACGTCGACGCCGAGACGGAAATCCCGGATCTCGGCTGCGAGCGACCTGCCCTCCCCGAGCAGCGCCTCGTTGCGTGCGGCGAGCGACTGCAGGCAGGCCAGCATCGCCGGCGGCGACTGCGCGAGACCGAGCTGCTCGACGGAGGCGCCGTGTGCTGCCAGCGCATCGCGCGGCAGATAGACGCGATTGAGCTCGCGATAATCCTTGCCGCAATCCTGCAGGTGATTGTTGATCTGAAGGCCCGCGCAGAGCGCGTCCGAGGCGGCCCATGTCGAGGTGCTCTCGCCGTGAACGTCGAGCATGAAGCGGCCGACCGGCATCGCCGAGTAGCGGCAATAATGGATGACCTCGTCCCAGGTCTCATAGCGCAGCTTGGTCACGTCCATGCGGAAGGCGATCAGCACGTCGAGCGCATGACGCGGCGCCATGCCGCGCTCGGCGAGCGCGCGGCGCAAGCTGACGGCCTCAGGCTGGGTGTCGCCCCTGCCGAGCAGTTCCGCCTCGAGCAGATCGAGATAAGCGAGCTTCTGGTCGGCGGGTAGCGTCGCGTGGTCGGCGATGTCGTCGGCTGTGCGGACGAAATTGTAATAGGCCAGGATCAGGGCGCGATGACGCGGATGAATGATCCAGGACGCGACGGGAAAATTCTCGTCGCGGTCACCCTTGCCGGATCGCAATTCGCTCGCAGAGGTCATCGAGGGCTGGTTTACAATCGTTTGGACAGGAAGGGCTTTTTCGCTCGGGCGGGCTCACGCCGGCGACGCCGCCGCGGCCCCCATATAGGGGAATACGGCCGCAAAACCAATCCTGTCCGTCGATGGCTGCCCCTTCGGATTAGGCCCGGAAAAGCGGCCGAGGGCCGCCTTTCTGGGCCAATGGCCGAGTTTATTGATTGTGGTTCTTCAGCACCTGGTCGCAGGCCTGCGAGATCTTGGCCCGGTTCTCCTTGAGGCAGGCCAGGATGGTGAAATCGCCCTGGTCGATGACCGGGCGGCAGAACTTCTGCACATCGCGGGTGCAGGCCTTCTGCTCGGCGTCCGTGCCACGCCCTTGCTGGGCGAACGCCGTCGTCGAAAGGGAGGCCGACAGCAGGGTGAGAGCGACGAGAAGATTGCGCATTGTATTCCTTCATTCTGACGGCAGAATCGCACCGATCCCGGACTGCGCAGGGCGGATGGCCGGAACGGATTGGTTCTGATGGCAAGTCGCCGCTTGTAGCGGCCTCAGAGAAGGCACAAGCACTGGCAAATGCGGCCAAATTGGCGCCGCCCCCGCCGAATCAGGTCTTCCCCGCGCCTTCATTGACAGATGTAAGGGATTGATACTACATCATAATTCGGGAGCATTGCGTTTTAATGCAGACCTGTTGCCGCGCTGCATCTCTTCGTCCGTCGTCGGCTGCCGGAAACATGACGAAACGCGGCAAATCGCGGCCCTGGAAGCACGGCGGCGTCGCGTGAACCGCCGTCTCTGGCCGCCAGGCTTTGAACCTGCGACTTGCTCGGAGTACTAAACTTTCGGTGTGGCGAGACGTTCTCAATCGAAGCGAACGTCGTTCCAAAACGGGATATTCGAGATGACATTCTTTGGGCGATCTGGACTGGCAATCAAGGCGGCCGGCATCGGGGCGGCGCTGCTCTTCTCGGCATCGGCAAGTCATGCTCAGTCGTCCGGACCGTTTGCCGGTTTCGACGGCGCGTGGACCGGAACCGGCACGGTGTCGCTGTCCGACGGCTCCACCGAGCGCATTCGCTGCAAGGCGGACTATAAGGTCGCCGGCAGCGGCCTCAACCTGAAGCAGGCGCTGAGCTGCGCCTCCGACAGCTACAAGTTCAACCTCACCAGCGACGTGACGAGCCAGGGCGACCGCATCTCCGGCAATTGGAGCGAGTCCAGCCGCAACATCTTCGGCAATCTCCAGGGCACCGCCGGCGGCGGCCAGATCGAGGTCTTCGTCGAGGCCAACGGCTTTGCCGCCAACCTGTCGCTGCGCACCAACGGCACCAAGCAGACGGTGCAGATCTCGTCCAAGGGCGAGATCCGCGGCGTCAACATCACGATGACGAAGGGCTGAAGGCCTTTCGCACGCAATGAGGAACATGCCCCCGGTTCTCGCGAGCCGGGGGCTTTTTGCTGACACGAACTGACCGGCTGGATTTGCTGAGATGGACCCGATCCGCAGACATCTGCTGAAGGCCGCCGGGCTCTTCGTGGCCAGCCGCGCCTTCGCCAGCGAGCAGCAGGGAGCGAACATGCAGCCTTCGTCCGTGAAGCCGCGTCACGTGCTCTGCTTCCTCGGCAAGAATGAAAGCCTGCTGCATCCGCCGAAGGCGGTGGCGAAGACGATCGCCGATTTCGGCTTCGAGATCGACCGCACCTATTCGCAAGCCAAACCGGATCCGCACATGGAGCGCTCTTTCGGTGTGTGCTGGGACCGCGTCTTTCCGAAAGCGTGGTCCGAGGCGGACGAAATGGCCGTACTCAATCACAAAGCGGTCCTCTACGTGCTGAGCCCGCCGATGGAGCAGCACAAGACGGTCGCCTATTCAGCTGCCGCCTTGCGAATTGTCGAGGAGATGATCGAGGCCGGCGCCACCGCCGTGAAGGGCGAAAGCGCGGGCGTTGCCCACGGCCTCGCGCGATGGCGGCAACTGGCCCGGGAGTGCAAGGCCGCCGCGAACCCGAGCCAGGGCCTTGTCACGGCAGCCATGGCCCGGACCTGCCGCCTCGCCTTCGCCAAGCGGCCGCTCGCCGGCGACACCTACAACGAAAGCGTCGGCTTCCATCTCGTCGGACTGCCGGACATCTATGTCGCACGATCGCGCGGCAGCGACCGGAACGCGGTGAAGCTGATGGACGAGATCGCGGACGCGATGGCTGAGCGCGGCATCGAGGCAACGCTGCGCGACCGCAAGCTCGCGCTGTCGCGGGAGCAGGACTACGCCGAGGGCGACTTCAAGTTCAATCCCTACGGAATCGTCCGCGTCGAGGCGTGAGCCGAACCGCGCCGGATCAGTCCTTTCGCGCGATGCATTCGCACCGGCATCGGAAATAGACCGCGTCCGGATCGCGTTCCCAAGCCTCCCATCCGGCAAGCGCGGCCCGGATCTCATCGTCTGTCGCGAGCCCACTGCCCACGAGTTGCGGTCCTAGGTCCAGCAGGCTCCGCCGCGCATCGGCAACGGCCTCGCTGCGGGTCTGCGCATCGGCACCGTGGTTGACGTAGCTTGCACCGGCCCAGACCGGCGCGAAGCCGTGGGCTCGGAGGATGGAGCCCTGCCGGCGCCCGAAGCGAAGCGCCTCCGGATCGTCGTGCTGGTACCAGCGTTGCCAGAGATCGAGCGCGAGCCGCACGCCGTCGATTTCAGGATAAAGAACGTTGCCGCCGACGTCGGCATCGCGCGTTGCGACGAGACCGCGCGGCTTCAGCACGCGGCGCGCTTCGGCCAGCGTTCGCGCCAATATCTCCCGGCTCTGATGGTAGAGCACCGCGTGAAAGAACACGGCGTCGAACGTTCCATCTGCGAACGGCAGCGCCGTCATATCGGCTTCGACAAAGGCCAGATTGGTCGAGCCCGCCGCCGACACGAGCCGATTGGCGGCGGTAATGGCCGTCGGCTCGATATCGAGGCCGACGGCCTTTTCGACGTGGTCCGCCAGCGCTGCCGTAATGGTGCCGGGCCCGCAGCCCGCGTCGAGCAGGGTCATACCCGATGTCAGGAACGGGACGAAAAAAGCAGCTGAATCACCGCCTCGCTTCTGTTGAAACGCCACGATGGAGCCGTCGTACTGCATGATTCGTCCCCGACCGGAACTCCGGCGCAGTCATTCAGACTGCGCCGATTCCATGTCCGGTGGATGAAGCCACTCAGATCGCCTGCTTGTCCGGGCCGTGCAGCTTGGCGTGCAGATTGATCAGCCACATCGCCGTCGGCCGGAGGATGAAGAGGTCGGCGACGAGCGCCATCACCATCGAGAAGGCGCTGAGCCAACCGAACAGCCGCAGCGACGGCAGGTCGGAGAACACGGTGACGACGAGGCCGCAGGCCAGCACCACCGTGGTCAGGATCAGCGCAGGTCCCACCAGCACGGTCGCCCGCTCCACCGCCAGCGCCGAGCCGACGCCCGGCTTGTTCTCCAGCCGCAGGCGGTTGAGGAAGTGGATGGTGGCGGAGAGGCCAAGTCCGAACGAGACGGTCAGCGCGACGACGCTGGCGAATTGCAGGCCCTCGCCCATCGCCCACAGCACCGTGCCCGACATCACCACCGGAAAGATGCCCGGCAGGATGCAGGCGAGCGTCACCACCCAGGAGCGGAAGGCGAGGCCGATGAAGATCGCGACCAGCGCGAATTCGATCGTGAGGCCGTGGTTCAGCTTCTCGATCATGTTGGCCGAGTTGCGCGCGGCGATGGCGGCGAGACCCGTCACGGCGATCTCATAGCCGGGATGCTTCTTGCGGACGGCGTCGAGCTCGGAATCGAGCTTGTCGACGATCGGCAGGAGCTGGCTGGAATCCTTGTCCGGCACGCGGCCGGCCACCACCACGGCGTCCTGCTCGGCGTCGATGAAGCGCCGCACCAGGTGCTCGGGGATGACGCTGACATATTCTTTCAGCGTCGCGACATCGGCACTGCCGGCCTTCTCCGCCAGCCAGCGGCGTAGCGTCTCCAGCGACCACACGTTGCCGACCCCTGCGGACTTCTCGACCGTCGCATGCACCTCGGCGATGGTCTGGAGCGTTTGCGGTGAATAGAGCGATTCACCCTTGGGGAACACGATCAGCACGTTGACGGGATTGGCGCCGGTGAGCTTGGCATCGAGCCGATCGCTGGCAGCAACCGCCTGGCGCTTGTCCGGCACCTGGTCGGCGAGCCGGTAGCGCGGCTCCAGATTGGCATAGATGACGCCGAGGCCGCCGACGAACAGCACCGCGATCAGGCTGAACAGGCCGGGCCGGCCGACCATGCGCACCGCGATCCAGTAGCAGAAATTGCGCAGCGCCTGGACACCGGCGTCCGCACCCTGGAACTTGACCGCGAAGACCTTCTCGTTGCGCACGAACAGGACGCCGAACACCGGCACCAGCGACAGCACCGCGACCAGCGCGATGATGGTGGCGGCAAGGCCCGCCTCCCCGAACTTGCGGATCAGGTCGGAGTCGGAGAACATCAGCGCGATGAAGGAAATGCCGGCGGTGCCATGCGTCAGCACGCAGGCCGGGCCCACCACCAGCACCGCGTTCTTGAACGCGGTGAACTTGTCCTGGCCCGCGATCAGCCGGTCGCGCGCGGCGAAGGTGAGCTGCATCGAGTCCGAGAAGCTGATGACCATGATGAGCGGCGTCATCACGTTCAGGAACATGTTGAGATTGAAATTGGCCCAGCCGAGCGCGCCGAGCGCCAGCAGGATTGCTATCATCGGCGGGAATGCCGCGGCGATCATGAACGAGATCTTGCGGAAGAAGATGATGGCGATGATGCAGCCGGCGAGGATGCCGAGGATGTTGTAGGTCAGCCCGTCACGCTCGACCGCATTGCGGATCTCGAGCTGCATCACCGGCACGCCCGAGAGCTGCACGTTGAGCCCGGTGTCGCCGAGATCCTCCTTCATCAGCGCGCGGATGTCGCCGACGGTCTTGGTCAGCTTGTTGGAGCCGACCACTTCGGGATCGAGCGACAGCACGATCAACGCCAGCGTGCCGTCCTCCGACAGCAACTTGCCGCGGATGATCTCGTTGTTCTTGACGGTCTCGATGAACTTGTCATAGGCCGCGCCCTCGGGCAGCTCGGCCGGGAACAGGGCCGCCGGCAGCTTGCCGGGGGCCGGCGCCTGGCGCGCCGAGAACAGCGAGACCAGCCCGCGGGTGCCTTCGACCAGCTGCAGGTCGGTGACGAAGTCGCGCAGCTTCTCGAGGTTGCTGCGTTCCAGGAGGGTCTTGCCCTCGACCACGACGAGGACATCGAACTCCTCCGCCGGGAACTTCTTGGTCACCTCTTCGTACTGGCGGAATTCGCGGCTGTCGGAGCGGAACAGCTGCGACAGCGAATCGTCGATCTTGATCCGGTAGATCCCGAACACCGCGCCGACGATCAACGCGAGCAGGACGATGCAGGAGACGATCGGGGCCCGAACGGCGATCAGCCCGAGCCGCTCCAGCCCGAAGGCGATGGAGGACGTAGGTCCCTGCTCGACCTTGTCGACATGAACCTCATTCTCGCTGTGCTTTTCGAGCATGCCTTATCCAGTTCCTAAATCGGCTCGGCCTTGCGAGCTTATCGCGCCGCGCGAACGGCTTGAAAACGCCATACCAATGGGAGGCTTGCCCTTTGAAAATGCGCGGAAAATCGCCGGCAGCGGTTTAGCAGGTCAACAGGTCTTTTCGCAAGCAGGCCCGGCGCGGCCGAATCGATCAGAAAAGTGGCGATCCGGGCTTGGAATGACCGTCATCCCGGCGAGGATGTGCCAATCTGGCGCGGCGCGCGGTCCGCACTCTCGTCCTTCAGCGCCACGCCGGTGATCTCCCGGGCCAGCCCCTCGCGGACCAGCCAGGCGATCTTGAACGCCGCCTCCTCGTGGCTCAACCCGGCGTGATGGATGTTGGAGACGCAATTGCGCTCGGCATCGGTGCGGCCGGGCCTCGGCGCAAAGGTCAGATAGGCGCCGAGGCTGTCGGGCGCGGACAGGCCGGGCCGCTCGCCGATCAGCATCACGACCATGCGCGCACCGAGAATGGCGCCGATCTCGTCGCCGAGCGCGACGCGCGCGCCCGATGCGACGACGACATGGCGAACCGCGACAGCATCCCCCTCCGCAAGCAATGGCAGCAGGCGCCTCACCACGATCGCCGCATGGCTATGGACCGCCGCCGCGGACAGGCCGTCTCCGATCACGACCGCGAGCTGGCACGGCGCCGAGATGCTTCGTGCCAGACGCTGGGCCGAGGCGGGATCGAGCTGCCGTCCCAGGTCCGGCCGCCGCAGATAGTCGCTGCGATCGACCGCCCGGCTCCTCACCTCGGTCGCGGCAACACCGAGCGCGTCGAGATCGGCGATGAGACGCGGCGTATCGAAGGCGGCATGCACGGCATCGCGGGCGCGGGCATGATCCAGCGTGAAATCGAGCAACGCCTTCGTCGGCAGGCTCGCGCCGCTGCGTCCCAGCGCGACGCGCGCAGGCGTGAACGACTGCAAATCGAGGGTCGGACGGCGCGGCAGGGCCGGGTCAGACATGGGGCATCATTCGGCCGGAACGGCGGCCTCGCGCAGCCGGATCGAATAGTTCGAAGCGTTCTGTTTGCCGCTGGAGGCCGCGCGCGCAAAGGTGATGAGATGGTGCGCGATCAGCGTGCAGCCGATCAGGCCTTCGATGTCGCCGCGCTTGATGCGGCCCAGCGCGAACTTCCAGAACACGCGCCTGTAGTCGCCAAGCACGCCGACCTTCCAGAAGATGTTGCGTAGCATGACGAGGCCGCGCCGGATGTTCGGCCAGGTCTTCATCTCGTCCGGCACCGGCACCTTGAGCCGGTTCACATAGACGTGGTCGCATTGGTGCTGATAGCGCGCGTAGACCTTGTCGGGCGCGTAAGCGACTGCCATGGCGTGCTTCCAGGACGCGACGACCTCGTCATAGGGCAATAGGAAGTCGACGTTGGAATCGCGGCCATCGTCCTCGACCAGCCGCCCCTCGCGCTCAAGCCGGTCCCATAGCGGCGTCTTCGGCAGCGCCTGCAGCAGATTGATGGTGAGCAGCGGAATCCGGGACTCCTCGACGAAGGCGAGCAGCGCCTCCGAGGTGTTCGGCTTGTCGGTGTCGAGCCCCATGATGATGCCTGAGACCACCTCCATGCCGTAGGAGTTAATGGTGCGCACGCCCTCCAGGATCGGGACCATCATGTTGTGGTCCTTCTGCATCGCCTTCAACGCGTCGGGATCGGGCGTCTCGATGCCGCAGAAGATGGTGATGAAATAGGCCTCGCGCATCTTCTCGAGGATCTCGGGGCGTTTGGCGATGTTGAGCGTGGCCTCGCAGGCGAGCCGCACCACGTAGCCGGTCCGCTTCTGCCACTCGATCAGGTGCGGCAGCAGGTCCATGGCCGCCTTGCGGTTGCCGATGAAATTGTCGTCGACGAAATAGACCGTGTCGGTCATGCCGCATTCGCGCAGGCGGTCGAGCTCGGCGATGATCTGCTGCGGCGTCTTGATGCGCGGATTGCGGCCGTAAAGGCCGGGGATGTCGCAGAACTCGCACTGGTAGGGACAGCCGCTGGAATATTGGATGCTGCCGAGGAAGTACTTCTTCACGTCGGCGAGCTCGTAGGCCGGAATCGGAAACTCCGTCATCGGCACGCGGTCCTTGGTCGTGAGCACGACCTGCTGCTCGGGCCGCGAGGTGTCGCGCGACAGGATCTCGATCAGCTGGTTGGTGGCATCGCCGAGCTCGCCGACATGCAGATAATCGAAGGACGGGTAATAGTCGGGACAGGCGCTGACGGAAGGCCCGCCGAGCGCGACCGGCAGATCGAACTCATGGGCACGGCGGCAGATGTCGTTCATCTGCTGGCGCTGGATGTGCATGCCGCTGACGAAGACCGCTTCCGCCCATTCGAACTCCTCCCTCGTCGTGCGGCGCAGGTTCTCGTCGACGAATTTGACCTGCCACTCCTTCGGAAGATAGGCGGAGATCAGCAGCAGCCCCTGCGGCGGCATGAAGGCGCGAACGCCATCGGTCAGCGGATAGGAATGCTCGAACGTGCCGAAGGACGAGGTGTAGCGCGGAAACACGCAGAGAATCCGCCGGGACGTTCCGTTACTTTCAGCTCGCATCAAAGCTCCCCCGCCACACTCAACCGATGGTGCGGAAATTGCCAGCCCGACACATAGCGTAATGCTGTCGCCGGAATTTCTCAATATTGTGGCGTAAGCATAATTCCGAGAGGCGCCGATGGTTTCCCAACCGAGTGACCTTCCGCCTCATGCGATCAGCCGCGCGGCAAAATCGGGCAGCAGGCCTGCATCGCCGGCAATCCGGAAATCGGCACTTGCAATGCCCGAGCGCGCCAGCCAGTCGTCGAATTCCGGCGCACGGCGCAGCGCGAAGACGTCCCTGACATAGAGCGCGTCGTGAAAAGACGTCGACTGGTAGTTCAGCATGACGTCGTCGGCACCGGGAACACCCATGATGAAGGTGACGCCGGCGGCGGCGAGCAGCGTCAGGAGATTGTCCATGTCGTCCTGATCCGCCTCGGCGTGGTTGGTGTAGCAGATGTCGACCCCGAGCGGCAGGCCGAGCAGCTTGCCACAGAAATGATCCTCTAGCCCGGCGCGGATGATTTCCTTGCCGTCATAGAGATATTCGGGGCCGATGAAGCCGACCACGCTGTTGACCAGCAGCGGAGCGAAGGCGCGGGCGACCGCATAGGCGCGCGCCTCGCAGGTCTGCTGGTCGACGCCGTGATGGGCGCCCGCCGACAGCGCCGAGCCCTGGCCGGTCTCGAAATACATCAGGTTCCGCCCGACCGTGCCGCGCGACTGCGACAGCCCGGCCTCTTGCGCCTCCTTCAACAGTGCGAGGTCGATGCCGAAGCTGCGGTTGGCGGCCTCGGTGCCCGCGACCGACTGGAAGACGAGGTCGACCGGCACGCCCTGCCCGATCAGAGACAGCGTCGTCGTGACATGGGTCAGGACGCAGCCTTGCGTCGGGATCTGCAGCCGCGCGATGATCTCGTCGAGCAGCCGCAGCAATTGCGCGATGACGGCCGGATCATCGCTGGCGGGATTGATGCCGATGCAGGCATCGCCTGCCCCCAGCAGGATGCCGTCGAGGATCGAGGCGGTGATGCCCCTTGCATCGTCGAAGGGATGGTTCGGCTGCAGGCGTGTGCTCATCCGCCCCTTCAGGCCGATGGTGTTGCGAAAGGCGGTGGTGACCTCGCATTTCCGCGCCGCCAGGATCAGATCCTGGTTGCGCATCAGCTTCGACACCGCGGCCGCCATCTCCGGCGTGATGCCGGGCGCCAGCTTGCGCAGGATCTCGGGCGTTGCGGCGTCCGACAGCAGCCAGTCGCGGAAGGCGCCGACCGTCAGCGATGCCACCGGCGCGAACGCCCTGGCGTCATGGCTGTCGATGACGAGGCGGGTGACCTCGTCGGCCTCGTAGGGAACGACGGCTTCCTGCAGGAACTGGCCGAGCGGCACATCGGCGAGCGCCATCCGCGCGGCGATCATCTGCTCGGAGCTGGCAGCGGCAATGCCGGCCAGCCGGTCGCCGGAGCGTGGGGGTGTCGCCTTGGCGAGCAGGTCGCGCAGGTCGGGGAAGCTGTAGGTCGTGGCGTCGATGCTGTGGCGGTAGACCAAGGGTCTCTCCGGGGTTGCTCGGCCAACGGCCGACTCCAAGACTATCCCAAAAGACTATCCTGAAACTAAACCTTCGGATCAAGACGCTGAAATGACTTGCCTTTCCTTCGACCAAGGACGGAGGCGGCCAGGCCGCGCGTTAACGAGGCGTCCATCTTCGTTCTGCATAGTTTTGCAACAATTTGCCTGACCCCGTTCACCGGCCGGTCAGGCCAATCCGGGCTCCTTGAACATCATGACATCCGACCGATCTGGGAATGCCGCCAAGCCGGCAGGCCGCTTCACGCTTGCCAGCAAGCTCTATGCGATCTTCGCGCTGTTCGCGCTGCTCACGGCAGCGATCGCGATCTTGTCCGACTACAACAGCCGCCGCAGCGCGGACCTCGCAGTCGCGATCGAGACGGCCAATGCCGCCGCGCTGAACGTCGAGCGGGTCAACTCCCTCGTCTATGCGGTGGTGATGGAATCGCGCGGCATCTACATGTCGACCGAGCCGGCCGTGGTGAAGAAATACGGCGACGGCCTGCTCAAGTTCAACGCCCAGATCCTCGACGTCGTGAAACGCTGGGAGACCATCGTCAAGGAAGACGATGCCGAGCAGTTCGCGACCTTCAAGAAGCGCATCGAGCAGTTCGTCGAATTCCGCAAGGAGCTGGTGCGGCGCGGCGTCGAGATCAACGCGGCAGCGGGCCGCGAATGGGGCGACAACGACGCCAACCGCAGCGTCCGCTCGGCGCTGAACAAGGACCTCGAGGCGCTGTCCAAGGTCTATGCCGAGCGCGGCAGGCAGATCGCGCAGCAGACCGAGACCGCCCGCACATTGTCGTTCATCCTCACCTGCCTCGGCGGCGTGGCGCTGGCCCTCGTCGTCGCTGGCATCGTCATCATTGCCCGCTCGATCGCCCGGCCGCTCGCCGCGATCACCGCCACCATCAAGCAGGTCGCCGACGGCGCCGACGATGTCGTGGTGCCGCACTCCGACCGCGCCGACGAGATCGGCGCGCTGGCCCGCGCCATCCAGGTGTTCCAGGACTCGATGGGGCGCAACCGCAACCTCGCCTCGCAAGTGTCGCAAGACGCCGCCGCGCGCGAGGAGCGCGCCCGTCACGTCGAGCGGTCCGTCGAGCAATTTCGCGAGGCGATCGGCGCGATCATGCGCGGCCTCAGCGACAACGCCTCCGTCATGCGCGAGACCGCGCAGACCATCACGCGTGTCACTGCGGATGCTAGCAGCCGCGCCGGCACCGCGGCGAATGCCACCGAGCAGGCCTCGCACAACGTCACCGCGGTGGCGGGCGCGGCCGAGGAGCTTTCGGCCTCGGTGGTGGAGATCGGCCGCCAGGTGCGGCAGAGCGCGGGCGCGGTCGAGCAGACCGGCCAGCGCACCGAGAAGTCGATCTCCGAGATCGAGAGCCTCGCTGCAGCCACGCAACGCATCGACGGCGTGCTCAACCTGATCCAGGCGATCGCCGAGCAGACCAACCTGCTTGCGTTGAACGCCACCATCGAGGCGGCGCGCGCCGGCGATGCCGGCCGCGGCTTTGCTGTCGTCGCCCACGAGGTGAAGGCGCTCGCGGGCCAGACCGCCAAGGCCACGGCCGAGATCAGCGAGAACGTCGCGATGATCCAGGCCTCGACGCGGAACGCCGTCGACGCCGTGCGCGAGATCGGCGGGGCCGTGCGCGAGATCAACGAGGTCACATCCGCGATTGCCGGCGCCGTCAGTCAGCAGGACCAGGCCACGCGCGAGATCTCCTCCAACGCGCAAAGCGCCGCCCAAGGCAACGAGACGCTGGTGGCGAACATCACCTCGCTGCGCGATGCCATTGGCGAGACCGATACTGCGGCGGCTTCGGTGTTCACCGCCGCCAGCAGCCTGACCGAGACGGCGCAGACGCTGTCGCGGGAGGTGGAGACGTTCTTCCAGAACCTGCGCGCGGGGTCGGCGGACGGGCGCATCGCCAAGGCGGGATAGCGGCCCGCCTGGCGCCGCGAAAACGGTCGCTCCAGCAAAAACGGAAAAACAACCCCATGCACAGTAGGCGGGGTGAGGTTTTTCAATGGCTTGGCCGAACGGCGCGAAAGCGTGCTGTTCTTACGGACCGATTTTGACTCGTCGGGCAAAACAGGGGCATGATGTCAGCATGCCGAGCGTGGCGCCTGCCGCGGCTGGCAACCGAACGGGGTTACCGCTCCGAACCCGATCGAGCGACCAAGATCCGGACCCGGCCGCCGGCATCCTCGAGTTCGCGGTAACGAGTTAGCTCGGCCTGGAGCTCCGGATCGGACCTCGCCCAGGCCAGCCAGTCGAACGGGACCGCGCTCAGCAGCCGGGTATCCACGAGGATCACATCCGGACGACCGGCGCGCAGGTCTGCGAGCAAGTGCCGCCGCTCGAAATCGATGATGCTGTCCAGTCTTGCGCGCTCGCCTTCGGTTGGCGTCGTCGTTTTCTGCAGCATCATCGCGCCGGCAGCCAACAGCTGCATGCAGGAGCTGCCCACCCAGGTCCCGTTGACCTCGCGGACGAGCGGATGCCCCAGCGCGACGTGATCGCCGATCGTGATCAGCCGCGGATGCTTTGCGAGGGCCAGGATGCGCTCCTTGAGCGGCGGAAACGGCCGGACCTGCAAGGCCAGGCAATAGCCGATGAGCGCAACGGCGGCGAGGCCGGCGATCATGACCGGCATCCGCATCGTCCTGATGCGCGCATGCAACAGCGGCGCGGCGATCGCAAAGACACAGAGCGCAAACGCCGTGTAGGTCCAATGCTTGCCCTGGAGAACGAAACTCGCAGCTCCACCGAGCGCCGCAGCCAACCACGGGGTCGCGTTGCCTCCAAACTTGAACTCGTGCGGGGCCAGCAAGCCGAGAAACACGACGGACCCGGCCAACACCATGGCCGGGAAAGACAGCAGATCGCCCAGATTCATCCGCAACGGCAGATATGCGGCAGAGACCATCGGCGCATAGTCGAAAAGATAAGCGGGGAAAACGCTGGCGAGGACCGCTCCGTATCCGATGACGACAGCCGCCGCCGTCATCGCTTCCGGAGAGAACAACGGCCTGAGCGAGCGCTGGCGGAAGACCGCCAGCACGATCGGAAGCCCAACGACCATGGCAAGGTGGGGCTTGATGCTCATGGCGAGCCCGGCCCCAAGTCCCGCCAGGATCGCAACCGGTCCGGGGCTGAGGCCACGCCAGCGGATCGCGGTGACGGCGACGAAAGGGGTCAGCGCAATGACGGCGACGTGCTCACGCTGTCCGAATACGCCGCTCGGAAGAATTGCGAACAAGAACGCGAACAGGCAGGTCGCAACGATCCGCTCTTCAGCCCCCAGCCTTGCCGCCGCAGCGGCACGATCGATCATCAGAAGCGCGACGACGATTTCGACCAGGATCAGGATGATCACGATCACTTCAGGCGCAATTCCGGTCGTTCGCGCCAGCATCGATGCCGGCATGTACAAATAGACCGACAGGGGTGGATTCAGCTCGAAGAGATCGACGCCCGGCTTGCGGCCATCCAGGACCTGCTCGCCCTCCGTCAGCAGGCAGGCCAGATCCGGGTTCAGGACGATCGGTATCTGGACGAGCAAGGCAGCCAGGAGGAGCGCCGCGACGATCAGCCAACGCAGGCTCATGCGGAAATGGCCCGCCGGCACCTCCAGGACGCGAGCGCTTCCTGTAACGTCGGTATCGGACGTTTTCTCGCGCGAAAGCGATCTGTGCTCTTTCACCTGGGTGAACCCGCCATGGCGTGCAGGGTCACTCTCGGTCAGCAGTAGTTACTATTGTACTACAGTGATCTGAGGCCATACGGCATCGCGGCCAAAGGACTTGCCCGTCGCGGCGCTTCGAAGCGCCGCCGATGCGCAATCCGGCCAAGGGCCACGGCGCTACCCCATCACCCCGCCGCGCCTGATCAGCTCCTTCCCGACGGCCGCGAGATGCACCTGGTCCGGCCCGTCGCCGATGCGGATGAAGCGGGCGTAGACGTAAGCGCGCGCGAGGAACGTGTCCTGCGAGACGCCGGCGGCGCCGTGGATCTGGATGGCGCGGTCGATGACGCGGGCGGCCATGCTGGGGACCACGATCTTGGCCGCGGCGATCAGATCGCGCGCGGCCTTGTTGCCTTCGCGGTCCATCTTGTCGGTGGCCTGCAAGGTGAGCAGCCGCGCCTGCGCGATCTCGCAGAAGGAATGCGCGATGTCCTCGCGCACCGAGCCCTGCTCTGCGAGCGGCTTGCCGAAGGCGACGCGCGAGACCGCGCGCTGGCACATCAATTCCAGCGCACGCTGGGCGCAGCCGATCAGGCGCATGCAGTGATGAATGCGGCCGGGGCCGAGCCGGCCTTGCGCGATCTCGAAGCCGCGGCCCTCCCCGAGCAGAATGTTCTCGGCGGGCACGCGGACGTTGTCATAGACGATCTCGGGATGGCCGACGGGCGCATCGTCAAAGCCGTAGGTGAGCATGTCGCGGACGATGCGTACGCCGGGCGTATTCCTCGGCACCAGGATCATGGATTGCTGGCGATGGCGGTCGGGGTGGTCGGGCGCAGTCTTGCCCATCACGATCAGGATCTCGCAATCCTCGTTCATCGCGCCCGAGGTAAACCATTTGCGGCCGTTGACGACGTAATCGTCGCCGTCGCGCTTGATCTCGCACTGGATGTTGGTGGCATCGCTGGAGGCGACCTGCGGCTCCGTCATCGAGAAGCCAGAGCGGATACGCCCCTCGAGGAGCGGCGCCAGCCAGCGCTCCTGCTGCGCCTTGGTGCCGTAGTTGGCGAGCACCTCCATGTTGCCGACATCGGGCGCGGAGCAGTTGAAGACTTCGGGCGCCCAGAGGATGCGGCCCATGATCTCCTTCACCGGCGCGTATTCGAGGTTGGTCAGGCCCGGGCCGTGCTCGCCGGACAGGAACAGATTCCAGAGCCCCTGATCGCGCGCCAGCCGCTTCAGATCCTGAAGGATTTGCGGAGTCTTGTAGCGTGAAGCTTCCGGCTTGACCTGCTCGTAATAGAGCTCCTCGACCGGCTCGACATGGGCCTGCATGAACTGGCGAACGCGGTCCTGGAGCTCCAGCGAACGGGCGGAGTGGTGAAAATCCATGCTGGTCTCCTGTTCGCTACATTTGAGGTCGTCATGCCCGGCTTATCCCGCCTGCGCGGCCGAAGCCGCTTCGGCGAGGCGAAGGCCCGGGCATCCACGTTCTTCGTGCCGCGGGGAAATGCGTGGATGGCCGGGACAAGCCCGGCCATGACGTGATGGAGACATCAGTCTCGTAGGGTGGGCAAAGCGAAGCGTGCCCACGCTCTTTCTCGGTCATCATTGATAGATCGTGGGCACGGCGCAAGTGCGCCTTTGCCCACCCTACGATTTCGCATCCGCCGCGAGAACCCGCCTCTCACGTCCCGCGCAACAGCTCGCTTGCCACCACCCAGTCGTTGCCGTCGAACTGGAGCATGTAGCCGTCCTTGATCGGGCGGAAATCCTGCGGCGTGGTGTTGAGGGTGATGCCGGGCATCAGGAGCGACAGCGGCACGTTCTTCAGATTCGCGGCCTGCGCCATGATGTTCTCGCGCGTCAGATTGTCCTTGCACTGCTTCAGCAGCGCCACCAGCGCCTCGGCGACGGTGTAGCCGTAGAGGCCGGCGACGTTGTTGATGTCGGCATTGGGCAGGCGCTTCTTCATGAAGTCGATATAGGCCGTCATCGCCGGGTCGTCCCTGGGCGTTTCGACGAACGGCTTGAGCGCGCCGAGCGACAGCACACCCTTGCCGGCCTCAAGCCCGGCCGGCGCCATCACGGTGGCCTTGTTGGCGCATCCCGAGGCGAGAAAGCGCGTCGGCTGCCAGCCGACCTCGTGCGCCTTGCGGATCGCCTGCGCGCAGGCGCGCGGCGTCACCGAATAGATCATGAAGACGTCGGCCTTGGTATTGGCGAGCGTCAGAACCTGGGAATCGACGGTGGGGTCGGCGACCTCGAAGCTCGAGGCCATCGCGATCGCCTTGTCGGCGTCGGCACCGAGCGCCTCCTTGACACCGCGAAGATATTCCTTGCCGGCGTCGTCGTTCTGGTAGAGCACCGCAAAGCGCGCATTCGGGTTCTTGGCGCGGGCATAGGCGACATCGATTGCGGCCTCGCTGGTGTAGTTCGGTGCCCAGGGCAGCGCGATCGACCACGGCATGTTGGCGGGATCGTTCCACTTCGAGGCCGAGCTGATCAGGAAGATCTGCGGCACCTTGTTGCTGTTGAGATATTTTGCAATCGCCGAGCTCGGCGCCGTGCCCATGGTGGCGAAGATGAAGGCGACGCCGTCGCCCTCGACGAGGCGCCGCGCGGCTTCCATGGTCTTGGGCGGGGAGAAGGCGTCGTCCAGCGAGATCAGGTTGAGCTTGCGGCCGCCAACACCACCCTTCTCGTTGATCTCGTCGAAATAGGCGGAGATCACCCGTCCCGTGATGCTGAGCGGCGAGGCCGGACCGCTATAGGGCATGGTGTTGCCGATCTTGATCTCGGTGTCGCTGACCCCAGGACCGTAGGATTTTTGCGCGGAGACAGGGGCGGACGCGCAGGCGGCGGCCAGCGCTGCGGCCAGGGCCAAAGCGGCTTTCATGGTTTCTCCCCGATGATCATCGCCGCGCGAGACGGTCACGCGGCGTGCTGACTCTTGTCAGCACGTCAGCTCAGCGGAGTTCCGCAAGAGGGTCTTGCGTCGAGTTGCTGATGGCGTTGCGCTAGCCGCGCCGCTTCAAGGCGAAACCCAAGCTGATCCAGCCGGCGCCGGCCATCATCAGGTCGATACCGAGAAACAGGCCGAGGATGTAGACGCTGTTCACCGGCCAGCGCGCCACGACCAGGAGGCCGAGCAGCAGCGTGATGGCGCCCGAGAGCGCGACCCACAGCCACGGGCTCTCGCGCTTCATGCTGAAGGCAAGAAACAGCCGCACCGCGCCCGAGGCGATCAGCGATGCGCCCAAGAACAATGTCAGCAGGACTGCCGCGAACAGCGGGTTGGCGAAGGTCAGGAAGCCGGCGATGACATAGAGCACGCCGAGCAAGGCCCAGATCAGAAACTTGCCCCAGCTCTTCATCTGGAATGCGCCGATGATCTCCGTCACGCCGGCGACGATCATCATGGCGCCGACCACGATCACACTCGCCACCGTCGCCATGACCATGCTGCCGAGCGCAACGAAGCCGGCGATGAGGTAAACGACGCCTAGCGCGACGATCCACCCCCATTTGCCGTGCAGCGCAGAGATACCCGAGCTGGAAGGATGAGATGCGTCTGAAGCACTGGTCATGGGCCACTCCTGCATGCGAAGCCCGCGGGCACACGCCAGGATAGCACACACCGCACCGGGACGACAGCCAGCAGAACAGCCTTCACCTGTCGCAATGTTGACGCAAATCAAGCTCGCGCGCGGGGCTTCAGCCGCGCGTGCGCTCCATCTCGAGCTCGGCCTTGAGATTGTCGAGATCGCGATAGATTGAAGCGACCGCGAGGACGCGGCCGCCCTTGCGGTACTTCAGCAGGCAGTCCCTTCCGGAGATATTGCCGTCGATCGCGACGTCATCGAAGTTCTCAGCGTGGCCGACATAGTTGATCGGCACGTCATAGTGTTGGCTCCAGAAGAACGGCACCGCGTCGAAGCGCTCGCGCCTGCCGAGCATGTTGCGCGCGGCGGTCTGACCCTGCCGCTCCGCCACCACCCAATGCTCCACACGGATGCTCTGCCGCGAATGGGGATCGGGCCAGCGCGTGATGTCGCCGGCCGCGAAGATACCGGCGACGCTGGTCTCCAGATATTCGCT
Organism: Bradyrhizobium sp. USDA 3397; assembly: GCF_054060965.1. Classification (NCBI taxonomy): domain Bacteria; kingdom Pseudomonadati; phylum Pseudomonadota; class Alphaproteobacteria; order Hyphomicrobiales; family Nitrobacteraceae; genus Bradyrhizobium; species Bradyrhizobium sp. USDA 3397. Next base: position 7,967,431 of record NZ_JBSSDS010000001.1, on the reverse strand, counting down.
GACGCTGACGCCGCGATCGGCGGTTAGCCCCGCCTGCTCGGCGAGCGCGAGGCGCGGCTTGACGCCGATGCCGACCACGACGAGGTCGGCCTCGATGACAGCACCGCTCTTCAGCCTCGCACGTAGGCCATCGAGCTTCTCCACCGTTTCCTTCAAGTGGAAGACGACGCCGTTGTCCTCGTGAAGGGAGCGAACGAAATCGCCCATCTCGGCGCCGAGCACCTTCTGCATCGGCCGCTCGTCCGGCGCGACCACGTGCACCTCGATCTTGCGGGCCCGCAAGGACGCCGCGACCTCGAGGCCGATGAAGCTGGCGCCGATCACCAGCGCCCGCTTGGCGCTCCCCGCCGCCTGGATGATCGCCCGGCTGTCGGCGACGGAGCGCAGGGTGTGAACATGCGGCTGGTCCGCGCCCGGGATCTGCAGCTTGAGCGGCTCGGCGCCGGTCGCCAGCAGCAGCCGATCGAACGGCAGCTTGTCGCCGTTGCCGAGCGTGACGCTGCGCGACTTGGCATCGATCGCGACGACGTCGGCGTTGAGCCTGAGATCGATGCCCGAGTCGCGGTAATAGTCCTCGCCACGCAGCGGCAACCAGTCCTCCGGCGCGTTGCCCGCAAGGTAATCCTTGGAGAGATTTGGCCGGTCGACCGGCATCGCGCCGTCATTGCTGAACATGGTGATGGCACCGGCAAAGCCCTCGCGCCGGAGCGTCTCGGCGGCGGCGAAGCCGGCGGCGCCACCGCCGACGATGACGAATTTGTCTGGCGCCGGTGCGCTGCGATGGGCGGACGGCGGCGTCAGGGCCTCGCGCTTGCGCCGGACGATGATCTTGTCCTGATCGCGCGTGGCCTCCCAGACCGCCAGCGCGTTCAAGGCCGGCGGCCGCGTGGCTTCGCCCGTGCGCAGGGAGAAGCAGGCATGATGCCAGGGACAGCGGATGGTGTCGCCCACCACCAGGCCCTCGGCGAGCGGGCCGTGATAATGGCTGCAGGCCGGCTCGATCGCAAAGACCTCGCTGCCAGCCTGCACCAGCAGGACATCGTCCTCTCCGACGTGACCGAGCAATTTGCCGTCCTTGAACTCGGTCAGGGCCACGCCTTCGGTCAGGTCGGGTCCGCTCGGCTTCTTATCCTCGGCCATGGCAACGCCTCCATCATGAGCGCGCGAGTCAATCGTCCGAACTGGCGAGCCCCAAGAGTTCCTGGCGCGTCAGCGCATTGTCGCGGAATACGCCCAGCATGCGGCTGGTGACGAGATCGGTCCCAGGCTTGTGCGCGCCGCGCGTGGTCATGCAGTGATGTGTCGCCTTGATGATGACGCCGACGCCTTCGGGCTTGAGCACGTCGTTGATGGTGTTGGCGATCTGTGCGGTCATCTTCTCCTGGATCTGGAGCCGTTTTGCGTAGACGTCCACCACGCGTGCGAGCTTGGAGATGCCGACGACGCGCCCCTGCGGAATATAGGCGACCCAGGCGCGACCGACGATCGGCGCCATGTGGTGCTCGCAATGGCTCTCGAAGCGAACGCCGCGCAGCACGATCATCTCGTCATAGCCTTCGATCTCCTCGAAGGTCTTTTGCAGGATTTCGGTCGGGTCCTGTGCGTATCCGGAAAAATACTCTGCGAACGCGCGTGCAACGCGAGCAGGTGTCTCGCGCAAACCGTCGCGCGCGGGATCATCGCCGGCCCAGCGGATCATGGTCCGGATCGCCTGTTCGACCTCCGCCCTGTCAGGCCGATCGGACGGCGTCTGCGCCACGGCGACACGTTCCAGCTTGCGCACTTGTGACTTCATCAAGCTTCTCCCCTGCAACGAGCCCGCATATGGAAGCGGGCCCACAGCTTGGACGGCGCCAATCGGAAAAGGTTCCCGAAAGTCGGGGAAATTTGGGGAACGGGAGGATGGCCTAGTGCCGACCCGCCAATCCCCTCATGATGAGGTGCGCCGAGGGCGCCTCGGGGCCGCCTATGAGGCAGCCGCTTTCCGCACGTCGATCACGGCCTGTGCCCATTCGGCCGGCCGCTCTTGCGGCAAATTGTGACCGGCGTCGGTGAAGACGCGCCGCTCGAAAAACCCCTCGAACTTGCGCGCGTGGTGGGCGGTGCCGGGATTGACGCCGTCGCTGTCGCCGTCGATCGCGATCGTCGGGACACGGATCGGCGGCTGCGCGGCAAGCTTCGCCTCGATCCCCGCATAGGCGGGATCGCCGGCAACCAGCGCGTAGCGATGGCGGTAGGAATGGATCACGACGTCGACGAAATCGGGATTGTCGAAGGACACGGCGCTCGTCTCGAACGTTGCGTCATCGAAGGCCCATTTCGGCGACCACATCGTCCAGAGCTGACGGGCAAAGCCGCGGCGGTTGCGCTCCAAGGCGCGGCGGCCGCGCTCGTTGTGGAAGAGATATTGATACCAGAACGCCGCCTCCTCCGGCGGCGAGGCCGGCTCCATGGCGAGGGCGATGTTCTGGATGTTGTAGGAATTGCCGGAGACGAGACCGATCACGCGCTCCGGATAGAGCGCCGAAACCACGCAGGCGGCGCGCCCGCCCCAATCATAGCCGCCGACGATGGCACGCTTGACCCCGAGCGCATCCATGAAGGCCAGGAGATCGGCACCTAACGCCGCCTGCTCGCCGGAGCGTAGCGTCTCGGCGAAGCGAAACCGCGTCGGCCCGTAACCGCGCAGCCAGGGCACCAGCACGCGTGCGCCGGCCTCGGCGAGGATCGGCGCGGTCTCGGCATAGGCGTTCACGTCATAGGGAAAGCCGTGCCCCATGATGCAGGGCCAGCCGTCCGGCGCACCGTATTCGCGATAGGCGATGTCGAGGACGTCAGTGGTGACGGTTTTTTGTTGCATGCATGTCGCAGCTATTTCTGCGGACCGGACAGCGAGATGTCGCGCTCGGCACGGAACACGTTGCTGTAGAGGTTGGCGATCCATTGCCGGCCGATCTCGGTCTTGTTGAGATAGCCGATCTCGGTCTGGATGTGCGGAGCAACGCTGTTCCAATAGAATTGCGGATAGCGGTTCACGATGTCGGCGGGCGAGTCGTAGCCGAGCTGGCGGTTGATGCCGACCTCCTCGAACTCGTAATAGAGCGCGTTGGCCTTGCGCAGATAGTTGGGATCGCCGAGCTGGCCGATGAAGTCGGCCGCGCGCAGGATCGAGGCTTCGGTATCGTATTCCTGCCCCGGCTGGGCGGGAAACCGCGTGCCTTCGATCGCGCGGGCGACGCGTTCCGGGTCAAGCCCCGGAATATGCCTCAGTCGCCGCATCACGTACAATTTCGAGCGATCGACGTGATACATCATCAGGCTGGCATCCGATGCGCCGCGCGGCAGGGAAACCTTGGTGCCGGCCGCGTCGACCAGGAAGCCGTCCTCGTCATCCTCTTCGAACAGGCCGCGCACATAGCCGATATCGTGAGCGAGGCAGGCAATCAGGACGTGGACATAATCCTCTGCCGCCAGGTGCGTGTGGAGATACCGACCGCTGAGAATCGAATGCCCAGCCAGCGTCACCAGCATCGTGTGCTCGATATTGTGATAGAGCGCATCGCTGTTGCCGATGCATTCCATCGTCGTGCGGGTGGCGCTCTCGATGATGTTGGCCGGCGTCTCACCGAACCTGCGACGCATGAACGAGCCCAGCACCTTCTCCAGGGATTCGGCCGCCAGCCTGGGTAAGGTCATCATGGATGCAGCCCCGTCCGCCGCTGGTATCCCATGCCGTCTCCCGACGTCTCATTCTTGTCTCGACTTGCCGGGGAGCATAGCCCATCTTGGGCCGGGTAACCAAACTTCGGGGACGGATAATACGCAAATACCTTACCGTCCCGCTGCGCAACATCACGGTTGCCGTCACAGTTCAGAACAACCCAAAGCAGCGGGAAGCGGCCACCGCTCAGGGCGCGGCCAGGATATCGGCGCCGTCGGCCGGGCGCGAAAGGCTTCTGGCGAGATAGAACAGCTCGACCAGCTTGCCGCGCTTGCCGGCCAGCGAGAAGATGTATTCGGGCGACTCCGCCTCGATTTCCGCGATCGCCACCTTCGCGATGCGATCGATGCGGCTCGAGCCGTGCTCCCAGACGAAGCCGACGCCAAGCCGGTTGGCCACCGCCTCGAGCATCCCCTCGCGCGTATTGACGATGATCGCCGGACTGGCGCGCAAATTGAGGGCGCGAAACGCCCGGTCCACGGCGCGCTGGGTCGCGGAATCCCGGGTCCGGAACACCAGCGGATATTGCATGAGGCCGGCGATGGACACGCGCGACTGGCGACTGAGATCGTGAACGGGATGGCAGATCGCAACGACGCGCTGCTGCACGCAGGCCTCGCGCCGGAAGCGGTTGTCCTGCGGCACCTCCGGCAATACGGCGACGTCGACGCGCTGGTCGACCACCGCGGCCATGATCGCCGACCAGCTGCCGATCTCGATGTTGATCTGGATCTTCGGATACAGATTGCGGAACGCCGCGATCAAGGCCATGCCGGGCATCGCATTGCCGAGCCCGATGCGAAGCTCACCCCCCGTGAGCTCGTCGCGCTGCTGCAGGATGGCGAGCGCATCCGCCTCGACCGCTTGCATGCGGCTCGTTGCGGCATAGAGCCGCCGACACAGCGACGTTGCGATCAGAGTCTGGCCGTGCCGGTCGAACAGCGCCACCCCGAACTCGGCCTCCAGATCCCGCACCAGCTGCGCAACGGCCGGCTGCGACACCCCGAGCCGCCTTGCCGCAGCGGCAAAGCTGCCGGACTCGAACACCGCATTGACCGCCCGGACACGCGACGACGTCAACGCCACGACAACAACCCCAAGATGATATTCCCCGTCGGACCGGGCGAAAGCAAAACCTGGGATGACCATAAGGAAGGCCATTGACCGTTATGTGAATGTCAGACGCGCTTCCTACTCCTCATGCGCCGCAAACGGACCAGCAGGGGATCAGCGCGCATGGCGCAAATCGAACTATCCGCAATCCGCAAGTCCTTTGACGGCACCGACGTCCTGAAAGGCATCGATTTCCGCATCGGGAACGGCGAATTCATCTCGCTGGTCGGCCCGTCCGGCTGCGGCAAGTCGACCCTGCTTCGCATCATTGCCGGGCTCGAGCCGCAAAATTCCGGCGAGGTCCACATCGACGGCCGCCCCGTGGACGGCATTCGCCCGAGCGCGCGCAACCTCGCGATGGTGTTCCAATCCTATGCGCTTTATCCGCATTTGAGCGCCTTCGACAATATCGCGGTGCCGCTGCGGATGCGGCGCCTCTCCGCGATCGAGCGACTGCCGCTGCTGGGTGCGCTGCTGCCGGGCCGGCGCGCCAAGGAACGGCACATTCGCGCCGACATCGAAGGCATCGCCGAGCAGCTCGACATCACCCCATTGCTGCGGCGCAAGCCCGGACAATTGTCCGGCGGACAGCGGCAACGCGTCGCGGTCGGACGCGCCATGGTGCGCGAGCCGGTGGCCTTCCTGTTCGACGAACCGCTCTCCAATCTCGACGCCAAGCTGCGCGTCCACATGCGCGCAGAGCTCGCCGAGCTGCACCGCCGCCTCAAGGCAACGTTCGTCTACGTCACGCACGACCAGGCCGAGGCGATGACGATGTCGAGCCGGATCGCCGTCATGATGGGCGGTGAGCTGATCCAGGCCGGCACGCCGGCCGAAATCTACAACGAGCCCGACGACATCCGCGTTGCCGAATTCATCGGCAGCCCCAAGATCAACGTCCTCCCCGGCGGGATCCGAAAGGACGGCGGCGTCGATGTGCTGGGGACCACGCTGAAGCTCACGTGCAACGCGGCGGCCGGCGATTGTCGCATCGGGGTCCGCCCGGAGCGGATCGAACTCGGCACCGGGCCGTTCTCCGGAACCGTCATCCACCTGGAGAATCTCGGCGCCGAGGCCTTCGTGCATCTCGCGGTCGAAGGCACCGGGTCGCGCCTGATCGCGCGGCTCGCGGACGTCAGGCATTTGCCGGCGATGGCAAGCTCCGTCGCCTTCGGCTTCGCACCGGACGCGGTGCGGATGTTCGATCCGGCCGGGAAGCGGATCGAGCTCAGAGTGGAGCAGGCCGATCGCATCCGTGAGCCCGCCCATGTCTGACGGCTCCATGACCATCGGGGCGGCCGTCGCTCCCGCGGGCACGACGAGGCGCACGCTGCCGGCCCATGGCAGCAGGCGGACTCATGCCGCCTACGCGCTGGTGACGCCGGCCGCCGCGCTCATGCTGGTCATGCTGCTCGGTCCGCTCGCCGGCGTGATCGCCCTCTCCTTCACCGATTATCAGCTCGGCGCGCCGCATTTCTCCTGGATCGGGCTGGCCAACTACCAGGACCTGTTCGCCGACAAGGTGTTCTGGACCGCGCTGCGCAACACGCTGACTTACGTCGTGATCGTAGTGCCCGGCGCCGTGATCGCCGGCCTTGCGATCGCGCTCTTGATCCAGAGCGGCACCAGCCTGCGCAGCCTCTACCGGACGATCTATTTCCTGCCCGTCATGGCGACTCTGATCGCGATGGCGGTGGTGTGGGAATTCATGCTGCATCCGCAATTCGGCCTGGTGAACGGGCTGCTCCGCGGCGCCGGCCTGCCGGCCTTCGCCTGGCTGCAGGACCGCAGCACGGCGCTCTATGCGCTGTGCGCGATCGGCATCTGGCAGGCGGTCGGCTTCAACATGGTGCTGTTCCTCGCCGGCCTCGTCTCCATCCCCAAGCAGCTCTACGAGGCGGCCGAAATCGACGGTGCCTCGAGCGGCTGGGCACGCTTCCGCCTCGTGACCTGGCCGATGCTGGGGCCGGTCACGACCTTCGTCGTCGTGATCTCCGGCATCCGCTCGTTCCAGGTGTTCGACACCGTGCACGTCTTGACTAAGGGCGGCCCGTCGAAATCCACCGAGGTGCTGATCCACACGATGTACACGGAAGGCTTCGAGTTTTTCCGCTCGGGCTATGCCGCGGCCATCACCGTCGTCTTCCTGGTCTTCGTCCTCCTGCTCACGCTGATCAAATCGAGGCTCGCCGATCGCGGCGTGCACTACACATGAGCAACGCGCATCCCATCCCGTTCCGGGCGATCCTCCGCCACGTGCTCCTGATCGCGGGCGCCGCGCTCATGCTGGCACCCTTCATCTGGATGATCTCGACCGCATCCAAGCCGCAGACCGAGATCTTCTCCAGCGAATTGCACCTGATCCCGCACCAGTTCGCGCTTGTCGAGAATCTGCGCGAGGCCTTCGCCAAGGCCAATCTGCTGCGCTTCCTGCTCAACGGTATCATCGTCACGGTCTCGATCTTCGTGCTGCAGGTGATGGTGGCGCTGCCGGCGGCCTATGCGCTCGCAAAACTTCGCTTCCTCGGCCGCGAGACGCTGTTTGCGCTGGTGCTGTTCGGGATCCTGATCCCGCCGCAGGCGACCGCGATCCCGGTCTTCCTGCTGCTGCACAAGATCGGCCTGCTCGACAGCTATGCCGCGCTCGTGCTGCCCTTCACGATCTCGGTGTTCGGCATCTTCCTGATGCGCCAGTTCTTCAAGACCGTTCCCGACGATCTCGTCGACGCCGCGCGCATGGACGGCATCTCCGAATTCGGCATCGTCTGGCGGGTGATGCTGCCGGCCGCGATTCCCGCAGTGACCGCCTTCGGCATCTTCTCCGTGGTCGCGCATTGGAACGACTATTTCTGGCCGCTGATCGTGCTCAATAGCGAGCACTTACGCACGCCGCCGCTCGCGGTCGCCCATTTCCGCAACAGCGAGGCCGGCACCAGCTACGGCCCGCTGATGGCGGCGGCGATGGTGATCATCGCGCCGCTCGTCATCGCTTTCCTCTTTGCCCAGCGCCGTTTCATCGAGGGCATCACCCTGACCGGGATCAAGTAGCCACGTCACCTCAAACAAGGAGTCTATCATGCTGAAGACCATCATCGCCGCGGCGGCTCTGTCGCTTGCGGCCGGATCTGCGCTCGCGCAGACAAAGACCGAGATCGTGATGCAATATCCATATCCGGAGCTGTTCACCGAGACGCACAAGCGCATCGCCGAGGAATTCGCCAAGGTGCGCCCGGAGATCAAGGTCACGATGCGGGCGCCTTACGAATCCTACGAGGACGGCACCCAGAAGGTGCTCCGCGAGGCCGTGACCAATCAGATGCCTGATGTCTCGTTCCAGGGTCTGAACCGCATCCGCGTCCTGGTCGACAAGAGCATCCCGGCCGAGCTGGACGGCTACATCGCCGCCGAAAAGGATTTCGACAAGCAGGGCTTCCACCAGGCGATGTTCGACATCGGCACCGCCAGCGGCAAGGTCTACGCCCTGCCCTTCGCGATCTCGCTGCCGATCGTCTACGTCAATCTTGACCTGGTGAAGCAGGCCGGCGGCGACGTGAACAATTTGCCGAAGACATGGGACGAGCTGATCGCGCTGGCCAAGAAGATCAAGGCGCTCGGCAATGACACCAACGGCGTCACCTATGCCTGGGACATCACCGGCAACTGGCTGTGGCAGGCGCCGGTGTTCGCGCGCGGCGGCACCATGCTCAATGCCGACGAGACCAAGGTCGCCTTCGACGGAGCCGAGGGCAAGTTCGCCATCAACACGATCGCGCGGCTCGTCAACGAGGCCGGCATGCCCAATCTCGACCAGCCGTCGATGCGCGCGGCGTTCGCGGCCGGCAAGACCGGCTTCCACGTCACCTCGACCTCGGACCTCAACAAGGTCACGCAGATGACCGGCGGCAAGTTCGCGCTGAAGACGATTCCGTTCCCGGACGTCGTCGCGGCGAAGGGCAGGCTGCCGGCCGGCGGCAACGTCGTGCTGATCCTCGCCAAGGACAAGGCCAAGCGCGATGCCGCCTGGGAAGTGGTAAAGTTCTGGACCGGCCCCAAGGGCGCTGCGATCATGGCGGAGACGACCGGCTACATGCCGCCGAACAAGGTCGCCAACGAGGTCTATCTGAAGGACTTCTACGTCAAGAACCCCAATAACTACACCGCGGTCAGCCAACTCGCGCTGCTCACGAAGTGGTACGCCTTCCCCGGCGACAACGGCCTGAAGATCACCGACGTGATCAAGGATCATCTCAATTCGATCATCTCGGGCGCCCGCGCCAAGGAGCCGGAGGCCGTTCTCGCCGACATGACGGCTGACGTGCAGAAGCTGCTGCCGAAGACGACCGGCGCGGCGCGCTGAGCGTCCTGACATCTGCCGGCACGGGACGCCATCGGCGCCCGTGCCGGACCAATGACTGGAGATGGCGATGAAACTGCTGCACCTGAGCGACATTCACTTGACGGCGCCCGGCTCGACCATCGGCGGCCGCGATCCGCGCGTCAATTTCGAGCGGGCGCTGGCGCATGCGCTGAACGATCATCACGACGCCGAATTGATGGTGATCACCGGCGACCTCTCGGATTGGGGCGATCTCGCCGATTATCAATGGCTCAAGCAGCGCCTCGACGCATATCCGCTGCCGGTGCGGCTGTGCATCGGCAACCACGACCGGCGCGCCGCCTTCCTGAGCGTATTCCCCGACCTCGCCGACGAGAACGGCTTCGTCCAGGGCATCCACGACACCGCCGCGGGGCGCTGCCTGTTTCTCGACACCGCCCATCCGGAGACGCACGCCGGCCGCTATTGCGACGATCGTTTCGGCTGGCTCGAGGCCCGGCTTTCCGAGCATGACGGGCCGTTCCTGCTCTTCACACCATAATCCCATGCCGGTGCATCTCGTCCCGTTCGACCAGATCGGCCTGCTCGACGAGGCTCCGTTCCGGCATCTCGTCAGCCGCCATCGGGCCAAGATCCGCCACGTCTTCTTCGGGCATTGCCACTTGCCGCTTGCAGGCTCGATTGCAGGCGTCCCCGTCTCGTCGCTGCGCGGCACCAACCATGCGAGCTATCCGCTCTTTTCCGAGACACAGCTGCTGAGCGCCTGCGACCTGCCGCAATCCTACGGCGTCGCGTTTTTTGGAGAAGATTATGTGACCGTGCACATGGTGGAATACGGCTATGACGGTCCTATCCGCACCCAGGGTTCGCCCGATTACAAGGCCTGGGATCGCGAGACCATGGTGAGATGAACGGCGAGCGCCGACCATTACCAGGGGCGCTACTTATAAGCCCGCGCTGCACTCCTTGGAGAGTCCGCTCCACCTCGATAGCAGCGCGCTGGCGTCCTCGCCCCGGGTCGGAGATGGGCCCAGAAGCAGACATCCGATGTGAGGCTACAAGGATCGGCGGAAACTTCGGGGCGTCGTGCCGACAATTCTGCGGAAGGTCTGGGCGAAAGCCGATGGCGTCGAATATCCGACCGCGAGCGCAACTTCACTGATCGATAGATTTGGATCATTCAGCAGCCGTTGTGCAAGCAATATGCGTTGCCGAGTTAACCAGACATGCGGCGTCAATCCGGTCGAGAGGCGGAACGCCGTGCAAAAGTGGTAGCGGCTGAGGCCGACGAGCGACGCCAGTTCGTCGAGGCCGATCGGCTTGTCGAGATGCGCCAGCATGTAATCGGTCACACGCTTAAGCTGCCAGCGTGCGAGCCCGCCGCGAGTATAGGCGGGGCTCTGCGGCAGTTGTACTATGCTGTGCAAACGCAACAACTGGATGCAGAGCAGGTCGACCGAGCGATCGACCAGCAACTTTGCCGAAGGATCGGCAATGACGGCGGGGTTGCTGAGGATCGCGAGAATCTGCGAGGTCACGGCGTCTTCGCTGCCGACGCGTGCTATCAGCTCTACATTGCCTCGTCCGCCGATGAGCGTTCGGCAATGCTCCAGTCGTTCGTTGGTGAGGTAGACATGGGACACGTGCAGCGGTCCGTCAACTTCCCAATCTCCATCATGCCGCTCGGGAATCACTGTGATGGAATTGGGCCGCAGCGGAGCGGAGAGCCGCCGTCGCTCAACCGTCCACGCACTGTGTTGAGGCTCACCATAATAGGTGCCGACAAGGTGTCCGGGCATGCCCGGGGCATAGCCGTAACGCGTGCCGCGAACAAAACGATGAGTGAGTTGAGTGCCGCAGTCTAGCTGGATGGGTGCCAACGGCGGCGGTGCCTCCGATAGAATCCGGATCATAGATTGAGAAGGGTTTCGTTCTCGTGTGTGTACCGGATCGGGCATCGCTTTGGTTACGCACTATTTGACCGCACCCGCGACAGGCGCTTCATCAACATACCAATATTTCACGACATTGCGGGGAAGGGAAGCTTCGGCCCGAAATGTCTTCTGACTGATTGCCCAAATACTGCGCATGATGGACATGGCGGTATCGAGACAACGCCGATGGGAAGATAGCGCAAGGGTCGGGCTTGATCTCATTGCGCCCCCTCACAGCTGGGCGGCCTTTCGCCGCAATGGGCGAGAAGCAGAGTCCTTAGGCGCCGGCACCACTTCGTCGCAAGATTGCGATAGTCGCCGCAATATCGGAACGGTGCGTCCGCCGGGATCGTGGCTTACTGGGCGGGATCATCCGAGGGGATCCCGACCACCATGACAAACCAAGAGCCGTTCGCCGCCGGCGCTGCTGAGACCGAAAGCACGCGGGGCGGAGTATCGCGCCGTTCGCTCCTGCTGACTGTCGGCGGAGCGGCTTCCATGGCGGTGGTGCCCCAAGTTGCCGCGCAACCCGCATCCGAAAGCAAGCCCGCTGCATCGACGGCACGGGTTCGCCTGAACGTGAACGGAACGAGACAGGAGCTTGACTTGGATACGCGGCAATCCCTGCTCGACGTCCTGCGCGAAGATCTCGGTCTCACCGGTACGAAGAAGGGCTGCAATCAGGGCGCCTGCGGCGCTTGCACCATCCTGCTCAACGGCAGGCGGGTCGTGTCGTGTCTGACGCTGGCTGCGATGCACGACGGGGCCACAGTCGAGACGATCGAGGGTCTCGAGAAGAATGGTGAGCTTCATCCGCTCCAGAGCGCATTCGTCGAGCACGACGGCTTGCAATGCGGCTTCTGTACCCCCGGGCAGATCATGTCGGCCGTCGGCTGCATCGCCGAAGGCCATGCGGGCTCGCCGGAGGACATTCGGTTCTGGATGAGCGGCAATATCTGTCGCTGCGGGGCGTATCCCGGGATCGTCGCCGCCGTTGCCGACGCCGCCAAGAGGGTCTGACCATGCTCCCGTTCACGATCGAGAAGGTGACCTCCATCGAGGCCGCCGTCGCCGCCGCGTCCTCCGGAGGCCGCCTCATCGCCGGCGGCACGACATTGATCGATCTCATGCGCGACGAGGTGGAGCAGCCGCAGCAGCTCGTCGACATCAATGCGCTTCCGCTCTCCGGTATTCGCGTCGACCGGTCCAATCTCGTCATCGGCGCGCTCGCGCGGATGGCCGACATCGCCGCCCACTCCGATGTTCAGCGTCTTTACCCGCTGATCTCCGAGAGCCTGATCGAGGGCGCCTCACCGCAACTGCGCAACATGGCCTCGATCGGCGGCAACCTGCTCCAGCGCGTCCGCTGCCCCTACTTTCGGATGCTCGACGCATCCTGCAACAAGCGCAGCCCTGGCTCAGGTTGCGCCGCACGCGACGGCCTGAATGCCGGTCACGCCATTCTCGGCACCAGCGATCACTGCGTGGCGACGCACCCCTCGGACGTTGCGGTCGCGCTGGTCGCGCTCGACGCCACCATGCAGGTCAGGGGTCCGAAGGGCGAGCGCACTTTCCCGGTCGAGGAGCTGTTTCGCTTGCCCGGCGACACCCCCCATCTCGAACACACGCTGCTGCCGGGCGAGCTCATCGTTGAAGTGCGGATCCCCGGGGGGCCTGATAGCCGCCGGGCGCGCTACCTCAAGGTGCGCGACCGCGCGTCTTACGAATTTGCGCTGGTCTCCGCGGCAGCGGCGCTCGACGTCGTGGACGGCGTGATCCGCGGCGCGCGGCTCGCGGTTGGCGGGGTCGGCACCCGACCTTGGCGCATGCGCGCGGTGGAAGCGGCGCTGATCGGCAAGGTACCGGGCCGGCAGGTGTTTGAGGCGGCCGCCCGATCGGCGTTGGAAGGGGCCCGCCCGCTGTCCGGCAATCATTACAAACTCGAACTCCTGCCGCGGACGATCGTCCGCGCCTTCGAAATGACGGGAGGAATTGCATGACGATCAGCGTCATCGGACAGCCGCTGCCCCGCGTGGATGGCCGCGCCAAGGTCACCGGCTCCGCGCGGTACGCGGCCGATTTTAATCAGCCGGGCCAGGCCTATGCCGTGATCGTCAGCGCCACAATAGGGCTTGGACGATTGACCGGCGTAGACAGCGCGGCGGTCGAGAAGATGCCGGGCGTTCTCGCCGTTCTCTCGCATCTCAACGCGCCACGCCTGGCGTACGGCCCGCACAAGAGCTACATCGATCCGGCGACGGGCGAGCGGCTGCATGTGCTGCAGGACGATCTTGTGCGCTTCCACGGCCAGGCCGGTGGCGCTCGTCGTTGCCGCGACCATCGCGCAGGCGGAGCGGGCCGCCGCGGCGCTGCGCGTCACCTACAAGGCCGAGCGGCCAATCGTCGATTCCGCGGGCCCTGAAGCTCGTCCCATCGTACCGGAGGCCGGCAAACAGCCGGACGCCCGGCTTCCCGCCGACACGACGCGCGGAAGCGCGGATAAGGCTCTGGCCGACGCGCCGGTGAAGGTCGACGAGACCTATGACATCGCGCGCGAGAACCACAATCCGATGGAGCCGCATGCGACGATCGCCAGCTGGAACGGTGACCGCCTGACGCTTTGGAGCAAGAGCCAGTTCGTCGTCAACGAGCAGGCCGAGATCGCGGCGATCTTCGGTTTGTCACCCGAGAAAGTGACGGTGATCTGCCCGTTCATCGGCGGGGCCTTCGGGACCTCGCTCAGAACCTGGCCTCATGTGACGCTCGCGGCCATGGCCGCCCGCCACGTTGGCCGCCCGGTGAAGCTCGTCCTGACGCGCAAGCAGATGTTCTTCACGACCGGACATCGGCCGCGCACGGTGCAGAGGATCGCTCTCGGCGCCACGGCGGATGGAAAGCTCATCAGCGTGGTGCACGAAGGTACGGGCGAGACCAGTCGCTACGAAGAATTCATGGAAGCCCTGACCTCGGTCACGACGTTCCTCTACTCCTCGCCCAACGTGCGGACGCGCTACCGCCTGGTCCCGCTCGATACCGGAACGCCAAACCACATGCGTGGCCCTGGCGAGGCCAGCGGCGTTTTCGCGCTCGAATGCGCCATGGACGAGTTGGCTTATAGGCTCCGCCTGGATCCGATCGATCTGCGGCGCCGGAACGAGCCGGAGATCGACGAGGGAGAAAACAAGCCCTTCTCCAGCCGATCGCTGATGAAATGCTACGATCTCGGGGCCGAACGATTCGGCTGGTCGCGCCGTACGCCCGAACCGCGCTCGATGCGCGACGGCCGCCTGCTGATCGGGATGGGAGTAGCCTCGGCAAGCTATCCGGCCTTTCACGCGCCGGCCACCGCGCGGGCGCGGCTGCTTCGCGACGGGACAGCCGAGGTCGAGATCGCGGCCAGCGACATGGGTCCGGGCACCTATACGTCGATGACGCAGGTCGCCGCCGAGACTCTCGGGCTCCCCGTCGAAAAGGTGCGCTTCAGCCTTGGCCGCTCAGATTATCCGCCTGCACCATCCCACGGCGGCTCTTGGACCATGGCCTCGGTCGGCTCCGCGATCCGCGCTGCCTGCATCGCCGTGCGGGAACAGGCCGCGAAGGACCGGAACGATCGACCGATCGAAGCCACGGCGTCGTCTCAGCGGGATCCCGAGGCTGCCGCCAGGTTCTCGATGCACTCGTTCGGCGCCGTCTTCGTCGAGGTCGCCGTCGATCCCGACGTCGGCACGATCCGCGTCCGCCGCGCGGTCGGCGCCTATGGCATCGGCCGCGTCGTCAACCCGCGTCTCGCCCGCAGCCAATGCACCGGCGGAATGGTCGGCGGCATCGGTATGGCGCTGATGGAGCGCACCGTTCTCGACGCTCGCGACGGCCGGCCGGTCAACGCTCACATGGCCGACTACCTGATGCCCGTCAACCTGGACATTCCCCAGGTCGAAGCGCACTTCCTCGAGGAGTCGGATCCGCACGTCAATGAACTCGGGGTCAAGGGTCTCGGCGAAATCGCCCTGGTCGGTATCGCCCCCGCGATCGCGAACGCCGTCTTTCATGCGACCGGCAAGCGCGTCCGCACCCTGCCGATCCGGATCGAAGACGTGCTGACCGCTTAGCGCTGTAAAGAGGGTGGCATACGCCGCTCCTGGGCATGTGATTGTGCTGCATCGAAGAGGCTGACGTACCCGCCCTACTCCACCTGCAGCACGTCGACGGCAACGCTGAGCTTCTGCTTGGGCGAGCCGACGATGATGCCGTCGACCGGCGAGACGTCGGAAAAATCGCGCCCCATTGCGAGCACGATGTGATCGTTGCCGATGAGGAGATCGTTGGTCGGATCGAGATCGATCCAGCCGAGCTCCGGCCCGCACCATAACGAGACCCAGGCATGGCTGGCGTCGGCGCCTTGCAGACGCGGCTGTCCCGGCGGCGGAGCGGTGCGCAGATAACCGCTGACATAGGCCGCCGGCAGGCCAAGCCCGCGCAGCCCGGCAATCATGACATGGGCGAAGTCCTGGCAGACGCCGTGACGCTTGTCGAACACCTCGTCGAGCGGTGTCGAGATCACGGTCGCCTTCGGATCGTAGCGGAATTCGCCGCGGATCCGTCGCATCAGGTCGACGGCGCCGGTGAGGATGCCCGCGCCGGGCGGAAAGCTTATCCCCGCATAGGCGCTGACCGGGCGCAGCACCGGCACCAGGGGGCTGGCAAAGACATAGCCGACCGGCGAGGACGGCCCGAGGCTGGTGGCTTCGAACGCGACATCGCGGACGCTCTCCCAGGGCGGGCTGACCGCATCGCGGGCCGGCGGTTTGCGCGACACCGAGACGCGCGAGCGCGAGTCGATGCGCAGATTGCGATGCGCGGCTTCGATCACCACGCTCTCGGTCAGCGTGCCGAAGAAGTCGCGCCGCACATTGCGCTCGGCCGGGCGCGGATGGATCTCGACCTCGTGCGAGATCAGCTCCTGGCCGCCGCCGCTTGCGGGCTCCAGTCGCAGCGTGCAGCGGGCGAAGCTGACGGGATTCTCGTACTCGTAGGTGGTGACGTGACGGATGTCGTAGATCACGCCAGCCCCGTCAGCTTTTCCGGCCGGCTGGCATTGGGGCCGTGCGGGAAGTAGTGCTGCCCGATCGCCTCGCCGAGGCTGAGCAGATCCTGCTCCAGGGCGAACAGCGTCTTGACCTCGAGCTTCTCAGCCTCGGCGGTCGCGAGCATCGCCTGCATCGCCACCGCCAGACGCTGCGGCTTCTCGATCAGGCCATGCTCCTTCAGGCTCGGCAGCGCGGCGATGTGCTCGTTCAGCGTCGTCACCTGGAACGCCACCGAACGCGGATTGTAGCCGTCGAGCACCGCGAGGTCGCGCACCGGGGCCAGGATCGGCGCCAGCAGATAACGCGAGCGGTAGGTGATCTGGCAATCCACCAGCGTCAGCAGGATGTCGAGATCCTCGTCACCGGCCTCGTCATAGGCGAACTGGCGGGTGAAGCGCGTGGTGTTGATGGCGCGCTCGATACGGCGGCCGATGTCGAGGAAGCGCCAGCCGGCGGCGCGATTCATATTCTCCTGCGCAAGGCCTGCGAAGCTCGCCAGCTCCTGCAAGGTCAGCTCGGCGGCGCTCAGCACGCTGTCGTCGTCCTCCACCTCGATGGCGAGGCGCTCGGCCATCTCGGTGATCACCTGCCAGGCATCGGGCGACAGCCGCTCGCGCAAGGAGGTCGCCGTGCGCTGCGCCGCCCTCACCAGCGACAGGGCCGAGCCGAAACGCTCCGCGCCCTGCAGCGCTTCGGCGACGATGCGCCCCGCGGCCGTGCGTGAGGATTGCGAAACCGCGCCCCAGGCCACCAGCAGGCGCTGGATGCGTTCGGCCGATTGCACCGAGGCCGCGGTGCCCTTGTTCGGCCCGCTCGGCGAGCCCAAAGCGCGCACCAGCCGCAGCGTCGCCTCGGCGCGCTCGAGATAGCGGCCGAGCCAGAACAGATTGTCGGCGGCGCGGCTCGGCAGCACGCCGGCGATACGGCGGATGCGCACCTTGTCGATCGCGGGCAGAAGCGTCGCGGTCGCGACCTGCTTGTCGGAGACGACCCAGACGTCGGCGGCGCGCGCGCCGTCGCCCATCGACACCGCGCGCGCGTCCGGCTGCTCGGCGATGCGGCAGAAGCCGCCCGGCATGATGGCCCAGCCATCCGGCGTGGCGGCCGCGAACACGCGCAGCACGAAGGGACGCGGCGTGAGCTGCCCATGCTCCCACACCGGCATGGTCGAGAGCCGCACCACCTCCTGGCCGACATAGTCCATGCCGCGCGCGCCGATCGCCTCGATCAGGCGCTGCCGTCCGCTCGCGTCGAGCTCGCTCGCGAGCACCGGACCGCTGGAGTCGAAGCCGGGAACGCCGCGGCGATAGGCGCCTTCGATCGCGACCTCGTCGAGCCGCGCCAGCACCTCGTCGCGCGCCACGCGCTGGCCACACCACCAGGTCGCGATGTGCGGCATCTTCAGGTCTTCGCCGAGCA
Source organism: Bradyrhizobium sp. USDA 3397 (assembly GCF_054060965.1). NCBI lineage: Bacteria > Pseudomonadati > Pseudomonadota > Alphaproteobacteria > Hyphomicrobiales > Nitrobacteraceae > Bradyrhizobium > Bradyrhizobium sp. USDA 3397. Next base: position 7,949,821 of record NZ_JBSSDS010000001.1, on the reverse strand, counting down.
GGCGGCGGCTCAGCGCCGGCAGGAAGCCGAGCAGCGCCCGCGCCTCCAAAACGCCCGAGCCCGGCATGTTGGCGACGACGACGCCGTCCTTGCGCAGCACGTCGATCAGGCCGGGCACGCCGAGCCGCGAGGAGGCATCGAGCTCGAGCGGATCGAGCGAGTTGGAATCGACCCGGCGCAACAGCACATCCAGCCGCTTCAGGCCGGCGACGGTGCGGATGTGGACGCGATTGTCGCTGACCGCGAGATCGTCGCCCTCGACCAGCAGGAATCCGAGATAGCGCGCCAGCGTCGCGTGCTCGAAATAGGTCTCGCTGAAGCTGCCGGGGGTGAGCACGCCGATCCTGGGCTCGTCGCGATCGGCGCGCGCGCGAAGGGAGTCGCGGAACGCTTCGAAAAACGGCGCGACGCGCGGCACGTTCATCGACTTGTAGAGATCGGAGAAGGCGCGCGACAGCACCAGGCGGTTCTCCAGCGCGTAGCCCGCACCCGATGGCGCCTGGGTGCGGTCGCCGAGCACCCACCAGCGGCCGTCGGGCCCGCGGCCAACATCGGCGGCATAGATCGAGAGATAGCGTCCGCCGGGCGGCGGCACGCCGCAGACGGGACGGAGATATTCGGGACTGCCGGCGATCGCCGCGGCCGGGAGCGCGCCTTCGGCCACGAGGCGCCCCTCGCCATAGATGTCGCGCAGCACGCGCTCGAGCAGCTCGGCGCGCTGGGTGATGCCGGCGCAAAGCTGCTGCCAGTCGGCCTCGTCGATCAAAAGCGGCAGATGGCTGATCGACCAGGGCCGGTCGGCGCTATCGCCGGGCGCGCGGTAGGTGACGCCGGCCTCGCGGAGATGGCGATCGGCCATGCCGAAGCGGCGCTCGATCTCGTCGGGCGCCAGCGCGCCGAAGGCGTCGAAGAAGCGGCTCCAGACCGCGCGCGGCGCACCGTCGGGCCCCAGGAACTCGTCGGGGATGCCGGGCAGGCGGCTATAGTCGCGGACCCACTGCGCAATCCGCTGCTGGGCATTTGCCCTGCCCGCCTGGTCGTTGTCTTCGGCTGCGCCCTCGCCCATGGGCCTTTCCCTCCCCCACCATCATACTCATTGCAGGAGCGGGGTCCGCAAGTCGAGGGTCAGCGGAAATTCATTTGTGCGTTCCTCGGGCGGCGGCTGTATCGGACCCGGGGTGTGACCGTGGTCCTGGAAGCGCGCCAGCCGCCGGGCCTCGGCCTCGTAGGTATTGACCGGCTTGGTGTCGTAGTTGCGCCCGCCGGGATGGGCGACGTGGTAGACGCAGCCGCCGAGCGAGCGGCCGTTCCAGGTATCGATCAGGTCAAAGGTCAGCGGCGCGTGCACGGGGATGGTCGGGTGCAGGCCGGAGGCCGGCTGCCAGGCCTTGAAGCGGACGGCGGCCACAGCCTCGCCGGAGCGGCCGGTCGGGGTCATCGGCAGGCGGCGGCCGTTGCAGGTGACGACATGGCGGCCCTCGACGAAGCCTTCGGCCTTGACCTGGAGCCGCTCGACCGAGCTATCGACATAGCGCACGGTGCCGCCGGCCGAGCCCTCCTCGCCGAGCACGTGCCAAGGCTCGAGCGCTTGCCGCAGCTCCAGCGTCACTCCGCCATGATGGATGCGGCCGAAAGCGGGGAAGCGGAATTCGAGCTGGGCCAGATACCATTCCGGCTCGAACGGATAGCCCGATTGCTTGAGCTCACCGAGCACGTCGAGAAAATCTTCCCAGATGAAATGCGGCAGCATGAAGCGATCGTGCAGCGCGGTGCCCCAGCGCACGAACTTGCCGCTCAGCGGCTCGCGCCAGAACTTTGCGATCAGCGCGCGGATCAGGAGCTGCTGCGCGAGCGACATGCGCGGATCCGGCGGCATTTCGAGCGCGCGGAATTCGACGAGGCCGAGCCGGCCCGTGGGCCCTTCCGGTGAATAGAGCTTGTCGATGCAGATCTCGGCGCGGTGGGTGTTACCGGTGATGTCGACCAATAGATGCCGGAACAGCCGGTCCACCAGCCAGAGCGGCGTCTGGTAGCTGGGCGGCGGCACGTGCGAGAGCGCGATCTCGAGCTCGTAGATGCTGTCGTGGCGTGCCTCGTCGATGCGCGGCGCCTGGCTGGTCGGGCCGATGAAAAGACCGGAGAAGAAATAGGACAGCGCCGGATGGCGCTGCCAATACAGCACCAGGCTCTTCAGAAGATCGGGCCGGCGCAGGAACGGCGAGTCTTGCGGTGAGGAGCCGCCGATCACGACGTGATTGCCGCCACCGGTGCCGGTGTGACGGCCGTCGACCAGGAAACGGTTGGCGCCGAGGCGCACCTTCGCCGCATCCTCATAGAGACCGGTCGTGATCTCGACCGCATCGCGCCAGTTCTTCGCCGGCTGGATGTTGATCTCGATGACACCGGGGTCGGGCGTCACCTTGATCACCTCGATGCGCGGGTCGAACGGCGGCGGGTAGCCCTCGACATGGACCTGGAGCTGCATCTCCTCCGCGGTGGCTTCGAGCGCGGCGACCAGTTCGAGATAGTCCTCGATGCGCTCGACCGGCGGCATGAAGGCGCAGAGCACGCCGTCGCGGACTTCGACCGACATCGCGGTGCGAACCGGGACGGAGGTGTTGAGATGCTCGGGCGCGGCCCGCGGCGGGGATTCCGGCCGCGCCGCGAGCGTGAACACCGGCAGCCTGTCCCGCGCCTCCATCGGGTCCTGCTCGACGATGTAGGGATATTGGTTGGGCGGGACGTAACCGAGCGAGCCGATCGGCAGGCGCAAACCGAGCGGCGAATCGCCCGGCATCAGGAACAGATGATTGCGCCGGAGTTGCCATCGCTCGCTGCGCCAACGCGGCGGCGCGTTCCAGCGCTGCACCGGCAGCACGAAGCCGCGCGGTGTGTTGAGGCCCTCGTCGAACACGCGCGCCATCCGCGCGCGGGCTTCCGGATCGGATAGTTTGGAATCGGAGGGATCGACGTTGACGGGAAGCTCCGCCTCCTTCTGGAGCCAGTACGCGGTGTCCTCATAAGCCGGCATGATGTAGCCGGCATCGAGGCCGAGCCGGGCCGCGGTGCCTTCCATGAAGGTCTCGGCGTCCTTCACCTCGGCGCGACGCGGGTTTTCGACCTTGGCGATGAGGTCGGCATTCTTCCAGATCGGCACGCCGTCCTTGCGCCAATAGAGGCCGAAGGCCCAGCGCGGCAGGCTCTCGCCCGGATACCATTTGCCCTGGCCGTAATGCAGCAGCCCGCCCGGCGCGAAGCGCGTGCGCAGCCGGCGGATCAGATCGTCGCCGAGCGCGCGCTTGGTCGGGCCGACCGCTTCCGTGTTCCACTCGCCGGCCTCGAGATCGTCGACCGAGACGAAGGTCGGCTCGCCGCCCATGGTGAGGCGCACGTCATGGGCGGCGAGATCGCCGTCGACCTGCTCGCCGAGATCGTTGAGGCGCGCCCAGGATTCGTCGGAGAACGGCTTTGTGATGCGCGGCGCCTCGCGGATGCGCCTCACGCTCATGTCGAAGGAGAACTCGACCTCGGCAAAGCCGGCCCCGCCGGAGATCGGCGCCGCGGATCGATAGTGCGGCGTGGCTGCGACGGGGATGTGCCCTTCGCCTGCGAGCATGCCCGAGGTCGCGTCGAATCCGATCCAGCCGGCACCCGGCAGATAGACCTCGGCCCAGGCGTGCAGATCGGTAAAGTCGTTCTCGACTTCCGGCGGTCCCTCGATCGGATCGATGTCGGGACGGATCTGGACCAGATAGCCCGAGACGAAGCGGGCGGCGAGGCCGAGATGGCGCAAGGTCTGGATCAAGAGCCAGGCGGAGTCGCGGCATGAGCCCGCGCCTGAGGCAAGCGTCTCCTCCGGCGTCTGCACGCCCGGCTCCATGCGGATGATGTAGCGGACCTTCTTCTGGAGCTCGCGATTGAGGTCGACCAGGAAGTTGACGGTGTTGGGGGCCTCGTGGGGAATCGAATCCAGGAACTTGGCGAACAGGCGGTCGGGCTTGATAGTCTCGAGATAAGGCGCAAGCTCCGTCTTCAGATCCTTGGGATATTCGAACGGAAAGCTGTCGGCATAGGGCTCGACGAAGAAGTCGAACGGGTTGACCACGGTCATCTGCGCCGTGAAGTCGACCTCGAATTTCAGTTCGGTGGTCTTCTCCGGAAAGACGTAGCGCGCCAGCCAGTTGCCCTGCGGGTCCTGCTGCCAGTTCACGAAATGATTTGAGGGCGTGACCTTGAGCGAATAGCTCAGGATCGGCGTGCGCGTATGCGGCGCCGGCCGCAGCCGGATGGTCTGCGGGCCAAGGTCGATCGGGCGGTCGTATTTGTAGTGCGTGACGTGGTGTAGCGCGACGTAGATCGACACGGGTTGCAGTGCTCCAGCAGCTTTTTTGAGCAGAACACCTGAGGGGAGTGCGATCAAGCACTAACAACGGGCACGGGGTGCCTAGGAAGTATCCCAATCGCCATGGGGGCGATCGCATCCGACGTTAGGGTTGGCGCGGTGCTGCTTCCACGGCGTCATGGCCGGGCTTGTCCCGGCCATCCACGACCTTTGCCGCGCAGAACCAAGAACGTGGATGCCCGGGACGAGCCCGGGCATGACGACCTCGTTTGCAGAAACGTTACGCCGCCGAGGTCAGCCTTTGCAGGAACTGGGTCACTTCGCGGCGGAGCGTCTCGACTTCGCCGTGGACGCGTTCGGAGGCGTGGTTGACGCGGGCAGCGACGCGGCCGGTGTCGGCGGCGGCTTCGCTGATGCCCGTCACGTTGGAGGAGACCTGCGAGGTGCCGGTTGAGGCTTCGTGAACGTTGCGGGCGATCTCGCGCGTCGCCGCCCCCTGCTGCTCGATCGAGGCGGCAATCGAGGCGGAGATGCCGTCGATCTCCGCGATGGTCTGCGCGATCGCCTCGACGGCAGCGACCGAAGTGGTGGTCGATTGCTGCATCTCGCCGACCTTGGCGCTGATCTCTTCGGTCGCCTTGGCGGTCTGGTTGGCGAGGCTCTTGACCTCGGAGGCCACCACCGCGAAGCCGCGGCCGGCGTCGCCCGCGCGGGCCGCCTCGATGGTGGCATTGAGCGCGAGCAGGTTGGTCTGCGAGGCGATCTCGCTGATCAGCTTGACGACATCGCCGATCTGCATCGCGGCGTCCGCAAGGCTCCGGATCTCGCCGCCGGCGCGATTGGCTTCGTTCACCGCCCGCCCCGTGCTCGCGGTCGAGCCGGCCACCTGGCGGTTGATCTCGGCGATCGACGATGCGAGCTGCTCGGCGGCGCTGGCGACAGTGGCGACGTTGCGCGAGGCCTGGTCGGACGCGCTGAGCACGCCGGAGGTTTGCAGGCTGGTCTTCTCCGCCGCCGCCGCCATCTGGCCGGCATCGGATTCGAGATCGGTCGCCGCGCCCATCAGCGTGCCCGCAACCTGGTCGAGATGCGCGCCGAACTGCCTGGCAAGGTCCGCGATCTCGACGACCCTGCGGCCAAGGCTGTCGGTGCCGGAATTGATGACGGTCGCCGAGCGGCGGAACGAGCCGGGCAATCCGCGCCAGGATCTTGCGGAAATACTTGCCGCGGCTGGCATACTCCATCGACGCCGAAGCTTCACGCTGGAACGCATCGGTAATGTCGAGCATGTCGTTGACCGATTTCTGGATGGCGCCGATGCGCCCGGCCTGCCGCTCGCTGAGGATGCGCGCCTCGAGATCGCCGGCCGCCGCCTTGCGACAGACATCGGCGACCTCGTCGACGGAAACCGCCGCGCGGTGCTGGCACCAGACGGCATAGCCGGAGAGCGCGATCGTCGCGCCGAGAGAAGCGGCACTCGTGATACCGGATATGCCGAGCAGCGAGAGAACGAACGCAACGACGGCAAGACCACACGCGAGCGCGGTCGCTCCCTGCGCCTTAGAGAGAGAGCACAAATTCATCGTAACCGACACCCTGTTGCTTGAGCAGCCCGACCATCGTCTCGAAGCTCGCCTGCATGCCCTCCTTGGCATTGGCATGCCGCGCCTCCTCAGTGCACAGCGTCTTGTAGATCGGCTTGATGCGCTCGATCTGCGCGGGATCCGGCTTGCGACGGTTGGAGTGATAGCCGACGATGTTGCCGCGCTCGTCGAATGTCGGCGTGACGTGGGCGAACACCCAATAGTGGCTGCCGTCCTTCGCCAGGTTGACGACGTAGGCGAAGATCTCCTGCTTGGACTGCAGCGTGTCCCACAGCAGCTTGAAGACGGCGCGCGGCATGTCGGGATGGCGGATCAAGCTGTGGGGCGCGCCCATCAGCTCCTTCCACGAGTACTTCGCCATGCGGATGAAGACGTCGTTGGCGTAGGTGATGCGGCCTTTGAGATCGGTCTTCGATACGATCAGCTCCTCCTCACCGAGGAGATTTTCCACCCCAGTGGGACGTATCGCTTGCATCGGTTCGATCCTCAAGTCACGCCGGCCCCACCACGCTGTGAAGCCGCATCACCCTCGTGTCTACGGCAACAATGTTAACCAGGTGTAAGCCGGGAACTTTTTGCAGCCGGCGCCCACCTACGTATCATTACTTAGCGAACGGTCGTTGCATTTCGGATCGCCACACGCGCTCCGATTCCGGTTGCGGTCATCGGCTACCGGCGGCTCTTGATGGGCTGCGCAGCGCTAGCCAAGCGCGACTACATCGTCGCGCCCAGCACCCAGGGCGCGAACTCGGCGCCGCCGAAATCGAAGCTCTCGCTCTTTGTGGGCTGGCCCGAGGCGGTCTTGAGGATGAGTTCGAAGATGCGCCGTCCGCATTGTTCGACGCTCTCCTCGCCTTCGAGGATGGTGCCGCAATTGACGTCCATGTCCTCTTCCATGCGCTTGTACATGGGCGTGTTGGTGGCGAGCTTGATCGACGGCGCCGGCTTGCAGCCGAACACGCTGCCGCGGCCCGTGGTGAAGCAGACGAGGTTGGCGCCGCCGGCGACCTGCCCGGTCGCAGCTACTGGATCGTAGCCGGGCGTGTCCATGAACACGAACCCCTTCTTGGTGACGGGCTCGGCGTAGCGCAGCACCTCGACGAGGTTGGTGGTGCCGGCCTTCGCCATCGCGCCGAGCGACTTCTCCAGAATGGTGGTAAGGCCGCCGGCCTTGTTGCCGGGGCTCGGATTGGCGTTCATCTCGGCGCCTTCGCGCGCGGTGTACTCGTCCCACCAGCGCATCAGGTCGACCAGCTTCTCGCCGACCTCGCGGCTGACGGCGCGGCGTGTCAAGAGATGCTCGGCGCCGTAGGTCTCCGGCGTCTCCGACAGGATCACGGTGCCGCCGTGACGCACGATGAGGTCGCTGGCCGCCCCCAGCGCGGGATTGGCGGAAACGCCGGAATAGCCGTCCGAGCCGCCGCATTGCAGCGCCACGGTGAGCTCGCTCGCCGGCACCGTCTCGCGTTTGACCTTGTCGGCGTCAGTCAGCGCCTCGCGCACGAAGGCGATGCCGGCTTCGACCGTCTTGCGGGTGCCGCCGACCTCCTGGATGTCCATCGCGCGCAGTCGTCCGGCAAGCTTCTGCTCTTCCATGAGGCCGCCGATCTGGTTCACCTCGCAGCCGAGGCCGAGCACGATGACGTGGGAGAAGTTGACGTGCCGCGCATAGCCGCCGAGCGTGCGGCGGAGCAGCGCCAGCGGCTCGTTCTGCGTCATGCCGCAGCCGGTCTTGTGGGTCAGCGCGACGACGCCGTCGACGTTGGGGAAGTCGGCGAGCGGATTGTCGCCGGTGAAGGGATTCTTCTTGAAGACGTCGGCGACGAGGCTCGCGACATGCGCGCTGCAATTCACCGAGGTGAGGATGCCGATATAGTTGCGCGTGGCGACGCGGCCGTCCGGACGGCGGATGCCCTCGAAGGTCGCCGGCAGGTCGAAATTCGGCGTCGGCTTGACGTCGACGCAATAGGCATAGTCCTTGGCGAAATCACCCATGCCGCAATTCTGCACGTGCACGTGCTGGCCCGGCGCGATGGCTTGCGTGGCAAAGCCGATGATCTGGCCGTAGCGCCTGATCGGCTCGCCTTCGGCGATCGGCTTGATCGCGACCTTGTGGCCGGAGGGGATGCGATCGACCGTGGTCACGCCGTCGGCGACCAATGTTCCCGGCGGCAGGCTCGCGCGCGCGATCACCACACCATCATCGGGATGGAGGCGGATGACGGGGCTGATGGTCATGGAAGTCTCCTTCGGAGGCGAGTAGCGAATAGCGAATGGCGAGTGGAAATGGGAGCAGCCCTATTCGCTACTCCCATTCGCCATTCGCGGGTTTTTTACGCCTTGCCGCCCGAATCCTTGCGGGTCGCGTTCACCTGCATCTTGGCGTAGGTGGTCATCAGGCCGACTTCGTTGGACAGCGTCACCAGCTTGAAGCCCATGTTGATCGCGCGCGCCGCGCCTTCGGCGCCGCTGCAATGGATGCCCGGGTTGAGGCCGCGCTTGCCGCATTCCTTGATGATCTTCTCGTAGATCGCGAGGATCTCGGGCTCGCTGCGGTCGAGCTTGGGCTCGAGGCCGTAGGAGAAGCCGAGATCGGACGGGCCGATATAGACGCCGTCGATGCCTTCGACGTCGAGGATCGCTTCCATGTTCTCGACGGCGGTCCGCGTCTCCATCATCGGCAGCAGCACAATCTCGTCGTTGGCCGTCTTCTGATAGGAGCCGGCGGTGCCGTACATGCCGGCGCGGATCGGACCGTTGGAGCGCACGCCCTTGGGCGGATATTTCGAATAGGAGACCAGGTTCCGGGCTTCCTGCGGCGTGTTGACCATCGGGCAGATCACGCCATAGGCGCCGCCATCGAGCACCTTGCCGATGATGCCGGGTTCGTTCCAGGGCACGCGGACCATCGGGGTGATCGGATGCTTGTCCATGGCCTGGAAGCACTGCACCATCGAGAGATAGTCCTGCACGCCGTGCTGCATGTCGACCGTGACGCTGTCGAAGCCGCATTGCGCGACCATCTCGGCCGAGAAGCCGGAGGGAATGGCAAGCCAGGCGTTGACGACCGCCTTGCCCGACTTCCAGATCTCTTTGACTTTGTTCGCCACGTTGCCTTTCCTTCCCTGTTGCTCTCACTCGCCGCGGATCGGTTGGGCCGCACTTTGAGCGAAAAAAAGCGTGAATGTCCATGGCTCTCGCCGCGCACGCACGCATATCTGGTTTCACTCCCCGGCTATTGTCTCGTCCGCGCCGCCGAGCCCGGCAAGGCTCCGTTCGAGCTCGCCGAGCATCTCCTGCAATTCGGCGAGCTTGCGGGCGCCGAAGCGCCGCGTGATCTCGGCATAGATCGCCTCCGACGTCGGCGCGACCGAGGCCATCAGCTTCAGCCCCTCTTTCGAGATCGAGACCATGCTGCGGCGCTGGTCGGCCTTCGCCGTCTTGCGCTCGATCAGGTTGCGCGCCTCGAGGTCGCGCAGGATGCGCGACAGGCTCGGCCCGAGCAGGAACGCGGTGCGCGCGAGTTCCGTGACCTCGACCGCCTCGATCGCCGCCAGCGCGCGCAGGATGCGCCATTGCTGCTCGGTCAGGCCGTGCTCGCGCAGCGAGGGACGAAACTGCCGCATCACCGCTTCCCGGGCTCGCAGCAGCGACATCGGCAGCGAGCGCGAGAAATCGCGCATCGGCACCTGGCGCGCGGCAGGCGGGTGACCGTTGGCGGGATCGGCAGATTTCTTGGTCATGACGCCCCTTCAAGCCGCAAAACGTTTGCAGTGCAGCAAGCCGAATCTGTGTTTGACGCATTCACTTAACATGTTAAGTATCTCCGCGGCACCACGATTTGTAAGATCACAAATGGCGCTTTCCAACGACGATATCCAAGCTTGCGCGAGGCGTCTGCACCAGGCGGAGAAGACGCGCACGCAAATCCGGCAGCTCTCGCACGACTTCCCGGACATCAGCATCTCGGATGCGTATGCGATTCAGAAGGCCTGGGTCGACGTCAAGATCGCCGAGGGGCGCGTGGTCAAAGGCCACAAGATCGGCCTCACTTCGAAAGCGATGCAGAGCGCGCTTGGCATCGACGAGCCGGATTCCGGCGTGCTGCTCGACGACATGTTCTTCGCTGATGGCGGCCTCGTTCCGACCGAGCGCTTCATCGCGACGCGCGTCGAGGCCGAGCTCGCCTTCGTCATGAGCAAGCGCCTTTCAGGGCCCGACTGCACGCTGTTCGACGTGCTCAACGCCACCGACTTCGTGGTGCCGGCGCTGGAGATTTTGGATACGCGGATCGAGCGCGTCGATCCCAAGACCAAGGCGACGCGAAAGATCTTCGACACCATCGCCGACAATGCGGCGAATGCCGGCATCGTGCTCGGCGGGCGGCCGATCCGCCCGCTGGATGCTGACCTGCGCTGGATCGGAGCGCTCTGCTTCAAGAACGGCCAGCTGGAAGAGACCGGCCTTGCCGCCGGCGTGCTCAATCATCCCGCGACTGCCGTCGCCTGGCTCGCCAACAAGATCGCCCCGCTTGGGCTGGCGCTCGAGCCCGGCCAGGTCGTGCTCGCCGGCTCGTTCATCCGTCCGATTGAGACCCGCAAGGGCGACACAATCCAGGCCGATTATGGCGCCTACGGCTCGGTGAGCTGCTACTTCGCCTAGGCGGAAGAAGACAGGGAGTGAAACCGCGATGCCGCATTTCACCATCGAGTATTCGGCCAATCTCGACGGCCGTCTCGACATCGCCGCGGTGTGCGAGGTCGTGCGCAAGGCAGCTAGCGAGACCGGTATCTTCCCGCTCGGCGGCATCCGCGTTCGTGCCATCCGCTGCGAGCACTATGCGATTGCGGACGCGCGGCAGGACTACGGATTCCTGGACATGGTGCTGCGCATCGGCGAGGGCCGCGACCTGCCTACCCGCCAGAAGGCCGGCGAGCACGTCTTCCAGGCGCTCTCAAGACATCTCGATCCCGTCTTCGCCGCCAGCAAGTTCGCCCTGTCGTTCGACATGCAGATCAACGACAAGGACACCAGCTGGAAGCGCAACAACATTCACGACGCCCTGAAAGCGGAGGCCGCTCATGGATAAGCCCACGCCGAAAGCCGATCTGTTCCAGGCCAACCGTGACCGCCTCGCGCCGCTTTTGAAAACTCTGCGCGCGGACGGCATCGGCCACATGATCGACGGCAAGACCGTCGCCTCGATCTCGGGCGAGACGTTCGAGACCAGGTCGCCGGTCGATGGCGCCGTGCTCGCCAGCGTCGCGCGGGGCAATGCCGAGGACATCGACGCGGCAGCGACTGCGGCTGCACTCGCGTTCAAGTCGTGGCGCGACATGGGCCCGCCGATGCGGAAGAAGCTGCTGCATCGGGTGGCCGATGCGATCGAGGACAATGCCGAGGACATCGCGGTGCTCGAATGCATCGATACCGGGCAGGCCTATCGCTTCATGGCAAAGGCCGCGATCCGCGCCGCCGAGAATTTCCGTTTCTTCGCCGACAAATGCAGCGAGGCGCGCGACGGCCTTAACACGCCGAGCGAGGAGCATTGGAACGTCTCGACGCGGGTGCCGATCGGCCCGGTCGGCGTGATCACGCCATGGAATACGCCGTTCATGCTCTCGACCTGGAAGATCGCGCCAGCGCTGGCGGCCGGCTGCACCGTCGTGCACAAGCCGGCCGAATGGTCGCCGGTGACCGCTTCCATTCTGGGAAGGCTCGTGAAGGAAGCCGGCGTCCCCGACGGCGTGCTCAACACCGTGCACGGCTTTGGCGAGGAAGCGGGCAAGGCGCTGACCGAGCATCCCGCCATCAAGGCAATCGGCTTCGTCGGCGAGAGCGCGACCGGCTCGGCCATCATGATGCAGGGCGCGCCGACCTTGAAGCGCGTGCATTTCGAGCTTGGCGGCAAGAACCCGGTGATCGTGTTTGACGACGCCGATCTCGACCGCGCGCTCGATGCCGTCGTGTTCATGATCTACTCGCTCAATGGCGAGCGCTGCACCTCTTCGAGTCGGCTGCTGATCCAGCAGAGCATCGCGAAAGAATTCGTGGAGAAGCTGACCGCGCGGGTGAAGGCGCTCAAGGTGGGCCATCCCCTCGATCCCGCCACCGAGATCGGCCCGCTGATCCACGAGCGGCATCTGGCAAAGGTCTGCTCCTATTTCGACGTGGCGCGCCAGGACGGTGCCACCATTGCGGTCGGCGGCAAGGCCTACGACGGCCCCGGCGGCGGGCATTATGTCGAGCCGACGCTGGTGACCGGTGCGCACGGCAAGATGCGGGTCGCGCAGGAGGAGGTGTTCGGGCCGTTCCTGACCGTACTGCCCTTCCCACACGAGGTGGACGCGATCGAGATCGCCAACGACATCCGTTACGGCCTGACCGGCTATGTCTGGACCAATGACATGGGACGCGCACTGCGTGTTGCCGATGCGCTCGAGGCCGGCATGATCTGGCTGAACTCGGAGAATGTCCGCCATCTGCCGACGCCGTTCGGCGGCATGAAGGCTTCAGGCATCGGCCGCGACGGCGGCGATTATTCGTTCGACTTCTACATGGAAACCAAGCACGTCTCGCTAGCGCGGGGCACGCACAAGATTCAGAAGCTGGGAATTTAGCGGCGGTGTCATTCCGGGGCGGCTCGAAGAGCCTAACCCGGATCCATCGAGCAGCAGAGTTGGTGGATGAATGGATTCCGGGTTCGTGCTTCGTAAGCCCGGAATGACGAAGCCGAGAAGGGGAAACGCACATGCCGGTACCGCAACATGTCTTCGAACCGCCGTTCAACATCATCCGCTCCAGCCACGTCGTGCTCGACGTCACCGACCTGAAGCTGAGCCGCGAGTTCTACGAGACCATTGTCGGCCTGCATGTCGAGGACGCCGACGAAGAGGCCGTCTACCTGCGCGCGGCCGAGGAGCACCAGCATCACTCGCTGGTGCTGCGCAAGGCCGCGGTGCCGGCTTGCGCCCGGCTCGGCTTCAAGGTCGGCAACGACAAAGATCTCGACAAGGCCGCCACGTTCCTGTCCGAGAACGGCCTCGCCTACGCCTTCGTCGACCAGCCGTTCCAGGGCCGCACGCTGCAATTCACCGATCCCTTCGGCTTTAGAATCGAGCTCTACGCGGCGATGGAGCGGCGGCCGCATCTCCTGCGCCGCTACGACCTCTACCGGGGCTGCCACCCGCAGCGGCTGGATCACTTCAACGTCTTCGCGGCCGAAGTGCAGGACACGATGGAATTCTACGCCCGGCTCGGTTTTCGCCTCACCGAATATGCCGAGGAGGACGGGCCGAACGGGCGCATCGCCGCGGCCTGGATGCATCGCAAGGGCAATGTCCACGATTTTGCGATCACCAACGGCAAGGGGCCGCGCCTCCATCACTTCGCCTACTGGACGCCGACGGCGATGAACATCATCCATCTCTGCGACGTCATGGCTTCGCAAGGTTTTGTGAAGAACATCGAGCGCGGGCCGGGACGCCATGGCATCTCGAACGCGTTCTTCCTCTATGTGCGCGATCCCGACGGACACCGCCTCGAGCTCTACACCAGCGACTATTTCACCGGAGATCACGACCACGAGCCGCTGCGCTGGTCGCTGCGCGATCCGCGCCGCCAGACGCTGTGGGGCGCCCCGGCGCCGCGGTCCTGGTTCGAGCAGGGCTCGCCGTTCACGGGCCAAGCCGTGCGCGAGCCGAAATTCGTGGCCGATGTGCTGGTGGCGGACTGATGAAGCTGCCTCGTCTCGCCACCTATTCCGTCAAGGGTGAAACCAAGTACGGCGCCGTTCTGGAAGGCGGCATCGTCGATCTCTCCGCGCGCTATGCCCAGACCTATCCGACGCTGCGCGAGGTGATCGCGTCCGGAAAGCTCGTGAGCCTTGCAGAGGAAGCCGCTGGTCGCACGCCGGTTCACGCACTCAGCGAGATCACCTGGTTGCCGCCGGTCCCGGCACCGGAGAAGATCATCTGCATCGGCGTCAACTATCCTGATCGTAACGCCGAGTACAAGGACGGCCAGGAGGCGCCGAAATATCCCAGCATGTTCATGCGCTCGCCCCGCTCCTTCGTCGGCCACGACACGCCGCTGGTGCGCCCGCGCGCCTCGGCGCAGCTCGACTATGAGGGCGAGATCGTGCTGGTGATCGGCAAGCAAGGCCGGCACATTCCCGAAAGCGCCGCGCTCGATCACATCGCCGCGCTGACGCTCTGCAACGAGGGCTCGGTGCGTGACTGGCTGCGCCACGCCAAGTTCAACGTGACGCAGGGCAAGAACTTCGATTCCAGCGGCAGCCTCGGCCCGTGGCTGGTGCCCTACACGCGGGAATCGCAGATCGCGGACGTCAGGCTCACCACGCATGTCAACGGCGAGCTCAGGCAGGACGATCGCACCAGCCGGCTGATGTTTCCGTTCCGCTATCTCCTGAACTATATCTCGACCTTCGCAACCCTGGTCCCCGGCGATATCATCGTCACGGGCACGCCGACCGGCGCCGGTGCGCGGTTCGATCCGCCGCGCTATCTGAAGCCTGGCGATGTCGTCGAGGTCGAGGCCGAGGGGATCGGGCGCTTGCGCAACGGCGTGATCGACGAAGCCTGAACAACAAGCGAAATGGAATAACCAAATGACCAGCCTCTCCGGCGGCGAAGCGATCGTAAGCGGGCTTGTCGCCCACGGCGTCGACACCGTGTTCGGCCTGCCCGGCGCGCAGGTCTACGGCCTGTTCGACGCGTTCCACCAGGCCCAGCTCAAGGTGATCGGCGCGCGGCACGAGCAGGCCTGCGGCTACATGGCATTCGGCTATGCGCGCTCCAGCGGCCGGCCCGGCGTGTTCAGCGTGGTACCCGGCCCGGGCGTGCTCAATGCCAGCGCCGCGCTGCTCACCGCGTTCGGCTGCAACGAGCCGGTGCTGTGCGTCACCGGCCAGGTGCCGACTTCGTTCCTGGGCAAGGGTCGCGGCCATCTGCATGAGATGCCGGACCAACTCGCGACCTTGCGCACCTATGTGAAATGGGCCGAGCGCATCGAATATCCCGGCGATGCGCCGACGATCGTCGCGCGCGCTTTCCAGGAGATGATGTCGGGACGGCGCGGCCCCGCGTCGGTCGAGATGCCCTGGGACGTCTTCACCCAGCGTGCCGACGCGGCGCCTGCGAAGGTGCTGGAGCCTCTGCCGGCGCCGCAGCCTGATCCTGATATGATCAAGCAGGCCGCCGCGCTCATCAGGACCAGCAAGGCGCCGATGATCTTCGTCGGCAGCGGCGCGATCGAAGCGGGTGAGGAAATCCTCGAGCTCGCCGAGATGATCGATGCGCCCGTGGTCGCCTTCCGCAGCGGCCGCGGCATCGTCTCCAATGCGCACGAGCTCGGGCTCACTATGGCCGCGGCCTACAGGCTGTGGCCGAATACCGATCTCATGATCGGCATCGGCACACGGCTTGAGCTGCCGACCATGTCGCGCTGGCCGTATCGGCCCACTGGCCTGAAGAGCATCCGCATCGACATCGATCCGGTCGAGATGCGGCGGTTCTCGTCGGACACCGCGATCGTCGCCGATGCCAAGACCGCGACCCGCGATCTCGCCGCCGCCGTTCGCAGGGCCGGCTACAGCAAGACTTCCGGACGGCGCGGCACGATCCGCGAGGCCACCGCGGCCGCGCAAGCCGAGATCCAGCGGGTTCAGCCGCAGATGGCCTATCTCAACATCCTGCGCGAGGTACTGCCGGCAGATGCGATCGTCACCGACGAACTGTCGCAGGTCGGCTTCGCCTCCTGGTACGGCTTTCCAATCTACCAGCCGCGCACCTTCATCACCTCGGGCTACCAGGGCACGCTCGGCTCGGGTTTCCCGACCGCGCTCGGCGCCAAGGTCGCCAATCCCGACAAGCCGGTCGTCGCCATCACCGGGGACGGCGGCTTCATGTTCGGCGTGCAGGAGCTTGCCACCGCCGTGCAGTTCAACATCGGCGTGGTGACGCTGGTGTTCAACAACAACGCCTACGGCAATGTCCGCCGCGACCAACGCCAGCATTTCGATGGCCGAGTGGTGGCGTCCGACCTCGTCAATCCGGATTTCGTCAAGCTCGCGGAATCCTTTGGCGTGACTGCTGCGCGCGTCACCGCGCCGGAGCAATTCAAGGCGGCGATGGAGAAGGCGCTCGGCCACGGCGGGCCGGTGCTGATTTCCGTCGAGGTGCCCCGGGATTCCGAAGTCAGCCCGTGGGCCTTCATTCACCCGCCGAAGCCTTGAGGCGAAATGGCTTTAGGTTGAATCGATTGTCGCGGCTTGTTCACCTCTCCCGCTTGCGGGAGAGGTCGCGCCGAAGGCGCGGGTGAGGGCTTTCTCCTCTTGGGGATTGTCCCATTGCGGAAGCACCCTCTCCCCAACCCTCTCCCGCAAGCGGGAGAGGGAGCGTACCTCCGTCGTTGCGCGATCAAGCCTAATTCATCGCGCTTTAGACGCGCCCTGCAGCCGCGCGGCTGCAATCACCAGCAGACCGGCGCCCGCGACCGACCAGCAGGCGACCGGCGCCCAGTGCAGCAGCGGCGCGTATTCCGGCATCTTCTGCAGGCCGCCGGCAACCGCGGCCATCCGCGCGAAGGTGCCGAGGGCGAGCGCGGAGAAGACGAGGCCCGTGACCTTGCCTTCCGCGCCGGTCGAGCCGATCGCGAGCGCAGCCGAGACCGCGCTCATCAGCATGCAGCCCCAGGCAGCTCCGGCGAGAAATTGCGCGGCGATCAGCGTGTTGAGATTGCCGGCGAATTCGGCCGCCGCAATCGCCACCGCACCGAACAGGCCGGCGGCGCCCATCACGACGAGGCCGCCGCGATGCTTGACGATCAGGCTTGCCGGAAACATCGCGATGTTGAAGCCGATCCAAAACACCGGCATCAGCCATTGCAGGTCGCCGGGAGCTGCAAAGCGCAGATAGAACGGCGCGCTGTTCATGGCAAAGTGCAGCTGGTAGCCGAGTGCGAGCGTGATCATCGCGACGATGAAGGCGATTGGGACGAGACCGAGCGGCTTTGCCGCTTCGTCCGGTGTGGGCGGCACGGTCTCGCGCGCCACGTCATGCTCGATCCTGGATAGCCCGAGCGCGGTCAGAAGCAGCACCACGCTGGAGATCACGAACGGCAACCGCGCATCGTGCTCGCGCAGCACCACGCCGAGATAGGGGGAGACCGCGCCGGCGATGCCGTAGCCGAGCATGGCGAGCGCTGCGAGGAACGGCACCTGCGGCTTGGCGCGGTATTTGCCGAGCAAGGTCAGCGGCGGCGCGCGCAGCGCCGAGGAGGTGATCGACCAGATCACGATCAGCGCGATGAACCAGCCCTGCGCCGCCGCGCCGGCTCCGGCAACGAAGGGCAGCGCGACGAAGGCGCCGCAGGAGATCGCGGTCACGAGGGCGACGAACAGGCCGAGCCTGCCGACATGGGGCGCGAGCTTGTCGGCGGCTACTCCCATCGCGGTATCGGCAATGGTGAAGATCGCCTGATCCAGCATCAGGATGAGGATCACGGTGGACGGCGCGATGCCGACATCGGCGGCGAGCTTTGGCAGGTAGACGACGTAGGTGGTCCAGCCCAGCGTGAACACCAATTGCAGCACCCCGAGATACAGCCCCGTGCGGTTCGCCGTGCCCGTGCCGGCCGAGCTCTGTGTGGTCGTCATGTCGCCGCCT
The DNA here is from genome assembly GCF_054060965.1 of Bradyrhizobium sp. USDA 3397. Classification (NCBI taxonomy): domain Bacteria; kingdom Pseudomonadati; phylum Pseudomonadota; class Alphaproteobacteria; order Hyphomicrobiales; family Nitrobacteraceae; genus Bradyrhizobium; species Bradyrhizobium sp. USDA 3397. The sequence goes on along the minus strand of NZ_JBSSDS010000001.1, from coordinate 7,932,188 downwards.
CCCCGCCCCAAGCTTAGACGAGCGAGGGCTGCGAGGAAACGCGTCAGCGCGTCCTGCGGAAGGTCAGGTTGATCCGCTTCCGGCCGAGCAGCGGATGCTCGCCGTCGGCGAGCGGCGCCACGCCGTGATAGGCGAGCCTGCTGGCCCCGCCCCAGACCACGACGTCGCCATGGACGAGCCGGAAGCGGCGCGGCTTGTCATTGCGCGCGAGGCCGCCGAACAGGAAGGTCGCGGGCAGCCCGAGCGAGACCGAGACGATCGGCGCGGAATAGTCCAGCTCGTCCTTGTCCTGATGCAGCGACAGCCTCGTGCCCGGCTCGTAGCGGTTGACGAGGCAGGCATCGGGGGCAAAGCCTTCAAAGCCGCCCTGCTCCGCGGCGCGGCGGGCGAGATCGGCGAACAGCGGCGGCATCGCCGGCCATGGCGCACCGGTGCGCGGATCGATGGGATCGTAGCGATAGCCGGTGTGATCGGTGATCCAGCCCCGCTCGCCGCAATTGGTCATCGCCACCGACATCAGGTGGCCGCCCGGCGTCGTCATCCGCCGGAACGGCGACTGCGCCACGATGGCGCGGACCGCGTCGATCAGCCCGCTCTCGATCGGCTTGACGAAGCCGCGCAGCAGCACGGCACCGTCGGCGATCTTTTCGCGCGATGGCTGCGCCTCGGCGAGGCTGTCGAACAGATCACCCGTCAATCGCAGCGCTCATTTGGCATCGTGGAAGATCACACCCAGCGTGTGGCGCCGGCCGGATCTGATCCGGCTGACGCCGTGGCGCAGATTAACGCGGTAGGTGCCGCGTGTCCCCTGCACCGGACGATGATGCACAGCGAAGGCGACCGCATCGCCCTGTGCCAGCGGCACCACCTCGGCCCGCGACTGCATGCGCGGACGCTGCTCGGTCAGCACGAACTCGCCGCCGCTGAAATCGCGTCCGGGGTCGGACAGCAGGATCGCGACCTGGAGCGGGAACACGTGCTCGCCATAGAGGTCCTGGTGCAGGCAATTGTAGTCGCCAGCCTCATATTGCAGCAGCAGGGGCGTCGGCCGCGTCTGCCCGGCGTCGTGGCAGCGCTTCAGGAACGCCGCATGTGTGCCGGGATAGCGGATGTCGATCCCCATCGCCTCATTCCAGCGATTGGCGACGGCTTGCAGGTGCGCGTAGAGCGCGGGGCGGAGCTGCGCGATCAGTTCGGGCAACGGATAGGCGAAGTACTTGTACTCGCCGCGGCCAAAGCCGTGGCGGCCCATCACGATGCGGCTGCGGAAGTGCGCATCGTCCGGGTAGAGCGCGGCAATGGCGCCGCATTGGGCAGGCGTCAGCAGGTTCTTCAGCACGGCGCAGCCTTGGGAGTCGAGCTCGGCGGTGATTTGGGGCCAGTCGAGGGCGTCGACGTGGCCGGCGAGGTCGGCTGTTTCATCGAGAGCGGAAACGAGTTTCGCGATGGCCATGGCGATGATCCTATCCATCCGTCATTCCGGGGCGCGATGCAGTCGCGAGCCCGGAATCCATAACCACGATCGGGAGTATGGATTCCGGGCTCGCGCCCAAGTGGGCGCGCCCCGGAATGACGGGAGCGGGTGTCGCAGATCCCGGGCGCCACAACCACCCGATTTCCGATGATCGTCTCCCCGTCATTGCGAGGAGCCCTTGCGACGAAGCAATCCAGACTGGTTCCGCGGAGAGAGCCTGGATTGCTTCGCTTCGCTCGCAATGACGCGGAGAGGGATCAGCCCCTCACCGGCAGTTTCGTAGGGTGGGCAAAGGCGCTCTTGCGCCGTGCCCACGTCTTGGCAATACGTGGGCACGCTTCGCTTTGCCCACCCTACGGGGCCGTCGCTTGTGGAGCGAGTTACCCCCGCACCGGCAGCGTCACCACGTCGTAGCCGTGCCGGATCGTCCGCTTCAGCACGGGATCTTCCAGCTCGAAATCGAACCGATCTGCGGGGCGGATGCCGCCCTTGGCGGCGAAGGTGCCGCCGAACATGGCGCAGCCGTCGGGGAACTTGCTACCGTCAAAGCCGCGCGCGATGAGGTCGGCGACCGGCAGCATCGCGTCCAGCGTGCCCTCTTGGTAGAGCACGCGCTCGCCCTTGATGGTGGCGTAGGAGCGCAGGATCATCTTGTCCCAATGGCCGATGACGTCCTCGAGCTGCCACAGCGCCGAGGCGATCGGCTTGTCGCACATCTGCTTGGAGACCGTGACGCTGTAGGCCTCGACCTTGCGGTCGGTGTGATCCGAGCCGCAGCCGACGAAGATGCGGCCCTGCCAGCCGATCAGCACGAACTCGACCTCGCCGCTAGAATCGCCGCCGGTGCATTCGATGCTGTCCTCCTGGGTCAGCCGCCGCGCCGAGGCGCGGTAGTAGATCGGCGTCGAGGCCGGGCGGGCGATGCCCATCTCCTCCAGCTCGGCGATGTGCTTGTCGCGCGCGACCGTGTCGCGGCCGGTCCAGCCGGCGATGACCAGCTGGTCGATCGCCAGCGTTAGGGGCGTGGTGGTGTCCTGGGCATCGACGGTGAAAGTGAGATCAAACACGAATGACGGCCTCCATGCCGGCAGCAAGCTCGAAGATACGGCGGTCCGAGCCGCCTGCGCCCGCCAGCATCAGGCCGACGGGAATGTCGCCCTCGCGATGACAGGGCAGCGAGATGGCGCAACCGTCGATCAGGTTGATCAGGCTGCAATTGCGCAAGGCGCGGATGTTCTCGCGGGTGAACGCCTGATCGTCGGCGAGGTCGGCGATCTTCGGCGGTGTGTTGGGCGTGGTCGGCAGCACCAGCGCATCATAGGGCGCGATGCGCGCATTGACGCGCGCGATCAGCGAGCGGCGTTCGTTGAGCAGGTCGATGTAGTCGGCCGCGCTCTGCGCCTCGCCGCGCATGATGCGCACCGCGACCCTGGGATCGTAGACGTCGCCCTTGGCCGTGATGAGATAGCGGTGCCAGGCATAGCTCTCGGAGGCCGCAAAACCGCCCTTGGCGTTCATCGGGCCGACGTCATGGAACTCCGCCATCTCGATACGCTCGACGATGGCGCCGTGATCGGACAGCGTCTTCAGCGCGCGCTCGAAGGTCTTGGCCACCTCGGCGTCGAGGTCATCGAGCGCGATCGTGGTGGGCACCGCAAGGCGCATGCCCTGGATCGGCCGCGGCCTCAAGGCGACGATCGGCTCATTGGCGAGCACGGCATCGAGTATGGCACAGCAGCTGACCGATCGTGCGAGCGGTCCGATGCTGTCGAGCGAGAATGAAAGCGGCACCGAGCCGTCGAGCGGCACGCGGCGCTGCGTCGGCTTGTAGCCGACGATGCTGTTGAAGGCGGCCGGAATCCGGCAGGAGCCGCCGGTGTCGGTGCCGAGCGCGCCATGCGCCATGCCGTCGAGCACGGACACCGCCGCGCCGGCGGACGAGCCGCCGGGCACGTGGCCTTCGGACCGGTTCCAAGCTCCCTTCGGCGTGCCATAATGCGGATTGATGCCGATGCCGGAATACGCGAACTCGGTCATGTTGGTGCGACCGATCACGACGAAGCCGGCCTTTCGCAGCCGCGCCACCGTCGCGGCATCGTGCTCGGCCGGGGCTGAGTCATCCAGCGCGCGCGAGCCGGCGCGCGTCACCTGGCCCTTGATGTCGAACAGATCCTTGATCGAGATCGGGATGCCGGCATAGCGCGACGGCGCCGCCTTGGCCTTGCGCAAGGCATCCATCGCATCGGCGGCGGCGAGCGCGGCGTCCTTGTCGACATGGATGAAGGCGCGCTGGCCCTCGCCCGCGGGGTCGGCGATCCTGGCGAGGCAGGCCTCGACCAATTTGCGGGAGGTGGTGCGGCCGCTTTCGAGATCTTCGGCGAGCTGCGCCAGTGTCGGAAAATCGGGCATGTCTGTCTCACGGAATATTTCGCGCGCAATCTATAGCGCTGGCTCAGCTCGACACAAGCATTGTGCGCATGATGGCATGCATGCGCATTGCTGGACCGTTGACGCGCCATGGTCGATTGTCGCATCAAGTTCGAAACCGGCGGGCGCGAGGCCTGTCGCTCGGGAGTCTCTTGGGAGGAGCCGCCAACATGGCCGAACCGCAGCGCGCGCGACCGAAACCGACGCCGGAGACCCAGCACTTCTGGGACGGCACCAAGGCCGGCGAATTGCGCCTGCAGCGCTGCGATGCCTGTGCCCATGTCTACTTCCCGCCGCGCCCGTTCTGCCCCTCCTGCGCCTCGCGCAAGGTCAGCATCTTCAAAGCGAGCGGCAAGGGCATTCTCTACAGCTACGTGATCAACCATCGTCCGGCCGCGCCGGGCTTCACGCCGCCTTACGCCATCGCGGTGGTCGAGCTCGACGAGGGCCCGCGGATGATGAGCAACATCATCGACTGCCCGCAGACCCCCGAGGCGCTCGAACTCGACATGAAGCTCGAGGTCGCCTTCCAGGAGCTCGACGACAAGATCACCCTCCCCGTCTTCCGCCCGGCGAAGGGGTAAGGCCATGCGCAAGAACCAGGTTGCCGTCGTCGGCGCGGCCGAGACCACAGAGCTCGGTGTCATTCCCAACGCCTCGCAGCTCCAGCTGCATGCGGATGCCGCGCTCAACGCCATCGCCGATGCCGGGCTGAAGCTGTCCGACATCGACGGCTTCGCCACCGCGGTCGAAACGCCGCAGCAGGTCTGCCACTATCTCGGCATCAAGCCGACCTGGGTGGACGGCACCTCGGTCGGCGGCTGCTCCTTCATGCTGCATGTCCGCCACGCCGCGGCGGCGATCGAGGCGGGTCTGTGCAAGACGGTGCTGATCACCCACGCCGAGAGCGGCAAGTCGATGATCGGCAAACTGCCGCGCTCGACGCCGGCCGACAGCCTCAACGGCCAGTTCGAGGCTCCTTTCGGCGTCTATGGCCCGCCCAGCATGTTCCCGATTCCCGTGCTGCGTTTCATGAAGACCTACGGCATCACTCACGAGCAGCTGGCTTCGGTCGCGGTGGTGCAACGTGAGTGGGCGGCGAAGAATCCGCGCGCGATGATGAAGGAGCCGATCACGGTCGCCGACGTCCTCAACTCGCGCATGATCGCCTATCCGTTCCGGCTTCTGCAGTGCTGCCTCGTCACTGACGGCGGCGGCGCGCTGATCCTGACCTCGGCCGACCGCGCCAGGGATTTTCCGCGCAAGCCGGTCTACATCATGGGCACCGGCGAGAGCGTCGAGACGCCGATGGTCAGCCAGATGGAGACGTTCAACTCCTCGCGTGCCTTCAAGACCGCGGGGCCGCTCGCCTTCAAGGAGGCCGGCATCGCACACGGGGATGTCGACCATCTCATGATCTACGATGCGTTCGCGCATCTGCCGCTGTTCGGCCTCGGCGATCTCGGCTTCATGCCCTATGAGGAGACCGGCCAATTCATCGCCGACGGCAACACGCGGCCTGGGGCCAAGCTGCCGCTCAACACCAATGGCGGCGGCCTGTCCTACATGCACTCGGGCATGTACGGCATGTACGCGCTGCAGGAGAGCGTGCGCCAGATGCGCGGCATCGCGCCGGCACAGGTGCCGAACGCGAAGATTTCGGTGTGCCACGGTGTCGGCGGCATGTTCGCCGCGAGTGGCACGATCGTGTTCACGAACGAGAGGTAACCCGCTGCTCGCCTCTCCCTCTCCCCGTTCTTGCGGGGAGAGGGCTGGGGTGAGGGGCCTCTCTCCACGGATGAGATGGCCGCGAGACCTGTACCCCCTCACCCGGATCGCATCTTCGATGCGCTCCGACCTCTCCCCGCAAGCGGGGCGAGGTAAGAAACGCCGGAACGCATAGCGGAGAACCCACATGAGCAAATCACTGCAAGACAAGGTCATCATCGTCACCGGCGCAGGCCGCGGTATCGGGCGCGAGATTGCGCTTCTGTGCGCGGCCGAGGGCGCCAAGGTCGTCGTCAACGATCCCGGCGGAGCCGCCGACGGCGCTGGTGCGAACGCGGCGCCCGCCGAGGAGGTGGTCGAGGAGATCAAGAAGCGCGGCGGCACGGCCGTCGCCAATTTCGAAAGCGTCGCGGAAGCTATTCCCGCCAGCAAGATCGTGAAGACCGCAACCGATCATTTCGGCCGGCTCGACGGCGTCGTCAACAATGCCGGCATCCTGCGCGACATGATCTTCCACAAGATGAGCGTGGAAGCGTTCGAGGCCGTCATCAAGGTGCATCTGATGGGCTCGTTCTACGTCAGCCACGCCGCAGCGCGCATCTTCCGCGAGCAGGAGTCGGGCTCGTTCGTGCACTTCACCTCGACCTCCGGCCTGATCGGCAACTTCGGCCAAGCCAATTACGCGGCGGCCAAGCTCGGCATCGTCGGACTGTCGAAGTCGATCGCGCTCGACATGGGGCGCTTCAACGTCCGCTCCAACTGCGTCTCGCCGTTCGCCTGGACCCGCATGATCGGCACCATCCCGACCGAGACCGACGCCGAGAAGGCGCGCGTCGAGAAGATCAAGCAGATGGGCCCGGAGAAGATCGCGCCGCTCTGCGGCTACCTGCTCGGCGATTCCGCCAAGGACGTTACCGGCCAGATCTTTGGCGTGCGCATGAATGAGATCTTCCTGTTCAGCCAGAACCGTCCGATCCGCTCGGTGCAGCGGAGCGAAGGCTGGACGCCGCAGTCGATCGCCGAACACGGCATGCCGGCGCTGAAGGGCTCGTTCTACAAGCTCGACCGCTCCGCCGACATCTTCACCTGGGACCCGGTGTAAGGTAGCGCGAATCGGGAGTGGCGAATGGCGAATAGGGTTTCTATTCGCTACTCGCCATTTGCAACTCGCCCTACCCCGTATTCCGCAACCCCGCCGAGATGCCGTTGATGGTCAGCTGGATCCCGCGCAGCACCTGCTCGTCGGGGTTCTGCGCGCGGTGCTCTCTCAAGAGCTCGACCTGCACGTGGTTGAGCGGATCGAGATAGGGGAAGCGGTGGCGGACGGAGCGCTCCAGCAGCGGGTTGCCCTGGAGCAATCGGTCCTGGCCCATGATATCGAGCAGCGTTTCGATGCAGGAATGCCATTCGCGGCGAATGCGGCCGAAGATCTTCTCACGCAAGGCTTCGTCCGGCACCAGCTCGGCATAGCGCGAGGCAATCGCGATCGAGCTTTTCGCCAGCACCATGTCCATGTTCGACAGCAGCATGCGGAAGAACGGCCATTCCTGGTAGAGCTCTTTCAGGAACGGCATGCCCTGCTCTGGATGCTCCGCGATCCACTGTTCGACCGCGCTGCCGAAGCCGTACCAGCCCGGTAGCATCAATCGGCATTGCGCCCAGGAGAACACCCAGGGAATCGCGCGGAGGTCCTCAATCGCGCGGGTCTTCTTGCGCGAGGCCGGACGGCTGCCGATGTTGAGCGTGGCGATCTCGTTGATGACGGTGGACGACCAGAAGTAATCGACGAAGCCTTCGGTCTCGTAGACGAGGCCGCGATAGGCCTTGAAGGCGAGGTTCGAGAGTTCGTCCATCGCGGTCAGATATTCGCGGCGCGGCGCGCTCTGGCGTGGATGCAGGAGACTCGCCTCCAGCGTCGCGGCGGCGAGGATCTCCAGATTGTTGCGGCCGACCTCGGCGTTGGAATATTTCGACGAGATGATCTCGCCCTGCTCGGTGATGCGGATCTGGCCGTTCACCGCGCCGCCGGGCTGCGCGATGATGGCGTCATAGCTCGGCCCGCCGCCGCGCCCCACGGAGCCGCCGCGGCCGTGGAACAGGCGTAAGCGCACGTGGTGCCGCTCGAACACTTCGACGAGGCCGATCTCGGCCTTGTAGAGCTCCCAGCCCGAGGTGACGAAGCCGCCGTCCTTGTTGCTGTCGGAGTACCCAAGCATGACCTCCTGCACGCTGCCGCGGCTGTCGACGAGCCGGCGGTAATCGTGCAACGACAGCATGCGGTCCATGATGCTGCTCGAAGCCTGCAAGTCTTCGATGGTCTCGAACAGCGGCACGATGTTGATGGCGCTGCGGCCGGAGGGATGGACGAGGCCGACCTCCTTCAGGAGCACGGCGACCTCGAGCATGTCCGACATGCCCTTGCACATTGAGATGATGCATTGGGGAATGGCGTCCGAGCCGAATTTCGCATGCGCTTCCGCGGCGGCATGGAACACGTTGAGCTCGCCCATGGTCTCGTCGCTGTATTTGACGAAGGGCGAGACCAGCGCGCGCGTCGAGCGTAGCTCGTTGGTCAGCAGCGAGATGCGGGCATCCTCGCCGAGCGCGAGATAGGACATGCCGGGATTGGCGGCGTCGATCAGCTCGGCGATGGTGCGCTCGTGGATGGCCGAGTTCTGACGGATGTCGAGCCGGGCCAGGTGAAAGCCGAAGCAATCCACCGCGCGGCGCAAGAGCCGCAGTCGACCGCGGGCGATGACGCGGGCGTTGTTGGAGATCAGCGAGCGATGCAGCACGTCGAGATCGGCCAGCAACTCCCTCACGCTCTCGTAAGGCGCCGCTTTGCCGACAGGCCGGCGCGTGATCTCGACTTCGAGCTTTTCAGCCGTCGCGGTGAGACGGGCATAGATGCCTGATACCGCGAGGCGATAGGGCTCGCCGCTCCGGTGCGGCGAGGTGTCCGGCGAGCGCTCGGCAAGCGTTCGCAGCTCCTCGGAGACGTCGGCGAGATGGGCTGCGATCGACAGCTCCGCGCCGAGCACGTGCAGCTCGTTCAGATAGAACTGCATCACCCGGCTCGACTGCAGCCGCAGCGTGCCGCGCATGACGTCGGCAGTGACGAACGGGTTGCCGTCGCGGTCGCCGCCGATCCAGCTGCCCATGCGCAGGAACGAGGCGAGCTCGCCGGCCGCCTGCTCGCCGCCCTCCTCCAGCCGATCCTCCAGCGCGTTGATGAGCCGCGGCACCTCGCGCAGGAAGGTGTAGTCGTAGAACGACAGGCCGTTGGCGACCTCATCCAGCACGGTGAGCTTGGTCCGGCGCAACAGGTTAGTCTGCCACAGCGTCAGCACCTCGCGGCGGAGTTGCTCGTCGCTGGCAGCCGCCTCCTCCTCGGTCATGGTGACGCGCTCGCGGCGGTCGAGCAGGGCTGCGATCTCCATCTCGCGGTCCATGGTGCTCTTGCGGCGAACTTCGGTCGGATGCGCGGTCAGCACCGGGCTGACCAGCGCGGTCTTGAAGAAGGTGCGAAGCTGGTCGGAACCAATGCCCGCCGCCTTGGCGTGCGCCAGTGTCTCCGCCAGCACGCCGGAGCCGCCATTCTGGGCCGCCGCGCGCGCGCGCATCTGTCGAATGTTGTTCTGGTCCTCGGCGATGTTGGCGAGGTGCGAGAAATAGCTGAAGGCGCGGACGATCCGCACCGTCTCGGAGGTCGACATGCTGTCGAGGATCTGCTCGAGCTCGCGGCGGGCGAGCCGGTCCTCGTCGCGGTGGAATCTGATCGAGGTCTGGCGGATGCGCTCGACCAGGTCGAACACGTCGGCCCCCTCCTGGTCGCGCACGGTGTCGCCGAGGATGCGTCCGAGCAGGCGGATGTCGTCCCGCAGCCGGGCATCGGCCTCCATCGCCTGGACATCCTCAGGGCGGTTGGGGCGCTGCTCAGTGCTGTCGGATGGTACGGTCTGGAGGGACATGGCTCGCTCCCCTGCTCGCGCCCTTGGCGGCCCGGTCCGACGGAGTGTGCGATATTTTTCTACCGCAGTGCAAGATGAAGTTGGGGCGACGCACCGTGGATCGGAGTGCGACGATCTCGTGTCCCGGACAAGCAGCAACGCCCCTTAGCGTTGCTGCGCAGAGCCGGGCCCCAGGAGCCTCAGGCACATCGCCGCAATGGGCAGCGCACCACGCCGCGAAGGTGCGGCGCACTGCGCTGCGTCCGGGGCGAGAAAATAGCTGGTCGAATAATAAGCATGCCTTCGCGGTCTCGCGGGGCAGGCGCCCGAAGTTTTGCTGTCCGTTTCGCCCTCATCGAGAAGTAAGGGCGCAGGGAAGGCCGGGCGCCAGCCGGCACCCAAGGTCCGCACGCGACAAGACGCACGCGGGGTGACCACAGGTGATGCCGGAACATCCCGGCCTTCCCTGCGCAATGGTTTTACGGCTTATGGCGCGCTCTCCCCGGGGAGCGATGCACTATTGCCCCCGTTGCCTTGAGGATCACTGATGCGCGCACCCGGTCGGGCCGCTTCACCACCGCAAGCCTTGACGCACAGAACCCGGGCGTCAGGACCACACGCTTTTGCCGTCCGCGAACGTCCCTCCCGGACAGTCGGAAGCTCGCGCGTGCTCGCCCCCAATGCCGAAAAGCAACGCTGTGACCACACCGTGTCGTGCCGCGGATCGCGATGGCTCACGGGTTTGCCCGCCCTGCCATCCCGTCACGCGCCGGCGCTGCCGCGTCCATCGCATCCCGGCCTACGTATCGTGACGATCGCGAAACGTCCCTTTGACGAGCCGGGATGTGCTGCGGTTTACCCGAAACAGCGAATTCGGTCAATCAGAATATTTGCACTCCCGCCACTTGACCTGCATTGGCGTGTTTTGCCCGTCGGGCAACGCGAGGCATGGTGTGCGCCGCATCGCCTGGACGCGTCCGGCCGCAGCCAAAGGCGCCCCCCGGCGTCTGGTTTGCCACCGACAGCCAGCGCAACAAACGAATGGAGGTTCGTCGCCGAAGGGTCAAAGAGCTGACGTCTCGCCCATGTCCAAATCCAGCGCTTGCTGCGGCCAGAAAGCAAGATGACAACTTGCGGCGATGGTGGCAGAATGATGACAGACGTGGTTTGAAGACTTGGCGATCAAGAACAACGAAGAAAATAGTTCGCCGCGGTCACGTTGTCCAAGGGAGGAGATAGCTCATGAAACGCATGTTTCTGGGGTTGGTCGCCGTTGCCCTGATCGCTTCGGCGTTTGTCGTATCCACCACAACAGTCATGGCGCAGACGAAGGTGTTGAAGATGCAGGCCACATGGCCGGCGTCGCTCACGCTCTATGACAACTTCACCTATTTCGTCGACCGAGTGAACAAGCTGTCAGCCGGCGCGCTGAAGATCGAGGCGATGCCCGCCGGCCAGGTCGTGCCGGCGTTCGAGGTGCTGGACGCAACCAACAAGAAGGTGCTCGACGGAGCGCATGCGTGGGCCGGCTACTGGACCGGCAAGAACAAGACCGCGATCCTGTTCACCGGCGGTCCCGGCGGCACCTTCGGCATGGACTTCATGGACGTGATGGGTTGGCTCTATCACGGCGGCGGCCTCGAGCTTTACAACGAGTTTTATCAGAAGGAGCTCAAGCTCAACCTCGTCGTGTTTCCAATCCTGCCTGCAGGGCCGCAGGCGTTCGGCTGGTTCAAGAAGCCGATCCAGACGGTCGAGGACATGAAGGGCATGAAATGCCGCCAGACCGGCATGGCCGGCGAAGTGTGGCAGGCGCTCGGCTTCACGGTGGTCAACATGCCGGGCGGAGAAATCATTCCCTCCGCGCAACGCGGCGTGATCGATTGCGCCGAATGGGTCGGTGGCATCGAGGACATGCAGCTCGGCTTCCACAATGTCTGGAAGTATCACTATTCACCCGGCTTGCATGAGAACGTGACGGTCGGCGAGCTCGTGATCAACGGCGATGTGTGGAAGGAGCTCAGCCCGCAACATCAGGAGATCATCAAGTCGGCGGCCAACGAGACATTCCTCGTCTGGTGGACCAAGTGGCAGCGCCAGAACGCCGATGCGCTGATTGAGATGCAGCAGAAGCACGGCGTACAGATCCTCCGCACGCCGACGGAGATCCTGCTGGCCTTCATCAAGAAGTGGGACGAGATCGCGGCGGCCGAGGGCGCCAAGAACCCGTTCTTCAAGAAGGTGCACGACTCGCAGAAGGCGTATGCCAGCGCTGTGGTGCCGTACAAGAGGTCTTACTTCCCGCCATACTCCTTCATGGCGAACTACTACTTCCCAACCGAGAAATAGGACTTCCTCCGAGGGCGGCCGATTTGACCGCCCTCAATTCGCACGCAGGCGGCCTGCTTGCGCCGCACGAGTGATCGGCGACAGGAGCGAGGCATGGCTGAGATAACAGGCGGGCAGCCACCGGCGCTTCTGGCTATCATCAGGATGATCGACGGCTTCACCGACCGGACCGGCACGATCATCTCGTGGCTCTCGGTGCCGCTGGTTTTCGCCGTCGCCTACGAGGTTGGAGCGCGTTACCTGTTCAACGCGCCGACCATATGGGCCTACGACGCAACCTACATGCTGTACGGCTCGCTCTTCATGCTTGGCGCCGCTTACGCGCTGCACAAGGGTGCTCATATCCGTACCGACTTCTTCTGGGAGAAGTTCTCGATCCGTAGGAAGGGCTGGATCGATACGATCTCCTACGTCGTCTTCTTCTTCCCGAGCCTGATCATGCTGTTCCTGATCAGCTGGAACGAATTTCACTACGCCTGGCTGATCAACGAGACTTCGGACCAGACTCCCTGGCGGCCCGTGCTGTGGCCGTTCAAATTCGTCGTGCCGCTCGCCTGCCTCCTGCTGCTGGTCCAGGGCGTGTCCGAGTTGATCAAGAGCATCTACATGGCGCGCACCGGCGTCGAGCTGGAGCATAAGGAGAAAGTCGAGATATGACCGCAGAAGCGCTCATCGGCCTCATCATGCTGCTGGTGCTGCTGGGCGCGATCTTCATCGGTGTGCCGATCTCGTTCACGTTGCTGTTTCTCGCCTTCTCGTTCGGCTACTGGGGCATGGGCGGGACGGTCTTCGAGCTTGGTTACTTCCAGACCATCGGCATGATGAAGGAAGAACTTCTCGCCGCCGTACCGCTGTTCATCTTCATGGGCTTCATCACCGAGCAGGCGGGACTCATGGAGCGCCTTTTTACGGCGTTCCGCATGCTGCTTGCGCCGGTGCGCGGCGCGCTCTTCCTCGTCGTCATCCTGACCTCGACCGTGTTCGCGATGGCGACAGGCATCGTCGGCGCAGCCGTTACCGTTCTTGGCATCATGGCATCGCCGATCATGACGAAGGCGGGCTATGATGCCAAGCTTTCAGCGGGCACCATCACGGCGGGCGGCACGCTCGGTATTCTCATTCCCCCGTCGGTCATGCTGATCGTGATGGGGCCGGTGCTCGGGGTTTCGGTCGCCGATCTCTATGCTGCAGCCTTCGGACCGGGCTTTCTGCTGGCCGGCATCTACATCATCTATCTGATGGGCCGCTCCTTCATCAATCCCAAGCTCGGGCCGCCAGTGCCAAAGGATGAGCGGATCTACTCCGCTGGATACATTGCACGCGAGGTCGCCGTCGGCACGCTGCCGCTGCTCGGGCTCATCACGGCGACGCTCGGCTCGATCATCGGGGGGCTTGCGACGCCGACGGAGGCCGCCGGCATCGGCAGCGTCGGCGCGCTGATCCTGGCCATCGCATATCGCAGGTTCTCGCTCAGCGGACTGCAACGGGCGCTGATCTCGACGATGGCGACGTCGAGCATGGTCCTCCTGCTGGCGGTCACGTCGAACATTTTCGGTGCGGTGTTCGCCCGCCTTGGCTCGGCGAACTGGATCACCGAGACGATGCTCGGCCTGCAGTTGCCGCCGAGCCTCATGCTGATTGTCGTGCTCCTTCTCATTTTCCTGCTGGGATGGCCGTTTGAGTGGCCGGCCATCATCCTGGTGTTTCTGCCGATCTTCTATCCTGTCGTGAAAGGCATGGGCATCGACCTCATATGGTTCGGAGCGTTGGTTGCGGTGGTGCTGCAGACCGCCTTCCTGTCGCCGCCCGTCGCCATGTCAGCGTACTATCTCAAGCAGGTGGTCAAGGGCTGGAGTCTCGGAACGATCTACGCTGGCATGTTCCAGTTCATGGTGCTGCAGGTGATCTGCGTTGGCCTGATGATTGCCTTCCCCGGCATTGCGACCTGGTTCCCGCACACGCTGCATGAAGCATCTCGCAGCCAGGTGATCCCGGAGGAGTACAGAAAAATCCTGGAACAGCAGAAACAAGCACCGTCCCTGGAAGACGAGGACTGGTTGACACCAAAAAAGAAGTAGCCCGCGCGATTGAGTCCGCGACAGCGCCACACGGCTCCGCTCTGCCGCCGAACGACGTTGAGGCAACGTCCTAAGCCGGCACGATCACCTTGCCGATCGGCCAGAGCGCGATGCCGGCGAGCTTGAGGTGGGCCCAGGCGAAGGGGATGCCGATGATGGTGACGGCCAGGACCAGCGCGGTCAGGAGGTGACCGAGCGCCAGCCACCAGCCGGCGAGCACGAACCAGATGATATTGCCGATCACCCCGAGCGGGCCGGTGCCGATATCCTCGACACCGGTCACCTCGTAGCGGCTGACTGCTCGCGAGCCGAACGGCAGCAGCGTGTAGACGGCGATGTTGAACGCCGCCCGCGCCCAGGGCAGGCCGATGATGGTAATCGCCATGACGATCGCGGCGATCAACCAGCCGAACGTCATCCAGGCGCCGCCGATGAGGATCCAGAGGATGTTGAGAAGGATGGAAACGGGGGCCATGGGACGATCCGGAGGTGGTGATCCCATTCATATAGGCTCGGAATTTGTCCGCGCCAGGACGCTTCAGGGCGCGCAAGGTGAAGCCCGGAGCGCCGCATAACCCGGGATGATCTCTCCGCAGTCTCGTAGGGTGGGCAAAGGCGCCCTTGCGCCGTGCCCACGAACTGCCTTCGGAAGCGAACTTGGTGGGCACGCCTCCGCCTTCGCTCTTCGAGCGACGGCGGACGCTTTGCCCACCCTACGGCTATCAAGCAGGGCTAGATCTTCCGGCCCGCCTGCTCCCAATAGGGATCGCGCAGGCGGCGTTTGAAGATTTTTCCGGAATCTTCGCGCGGCAGGCCAGTGCGGATCTCGATGTGCTTGGGTACCTTGTAGTCGGCCAGATGCGTCTTCAGGCTCGCGCGAACGTCGGTGGCCTCGAGCGTGACGCCGGGTTGCGGCTCGACCACGGCCATCAGCGCCTCGCCGAACTCGGCGTCGGGGATGCCGAACACGGCGCAATCATGCACGCCGGGCACCGCATGCAGCACGGATTCGATCTCGGCCGGGTAGATGTTGACGCCCCCTGATATCACCATGTCACGCTTGCGGTCGCAGATGAAGACGTAGCCGTCTTCATCGATATAGCCGACGTCGCCGGAGGTGATGAAGCCGTCGCGGTCGATCTCGGCGCGCTTCTCCGGCTTGTTGTGATAGGTGAAATCGGCCATCTCGGCCATGCGCGAATAGATCTCGCCGATCTCGCCGACGCCGAGTACGCGTCCGTCGTCGCCGATGAAGCGCAGCTCGGCGCCCGCCGAAATCTTGCCGACGGTGCCGGGCTTCTTCAGCGCATCCTCGGAGGTCGCGAAGGTCACGGCGCTGGATTCGGTCGAGCCGTAGAACTCGTAGATCACCGGCCCCCACCATTCGATCATGGCACGCTTGACGTCGGCCGGACACGGCGCGGCGGCATGGATGACGTGGCGCAGCGAGGAGACGTCGTACGTCCTGCGCACCTCCTCGGGCAGCTTCATCAGGCGGATGAACATGGTCGGCACCATGAAGATGGTATCGATCTTGTAGCGCTCGATCGCCTGCAGAAATTCCTCCGCCTCGAAGCGCGGCATCAGCACCAGCACCCCGCCGAGCTTGCCGGCGCGGATGCCGAACGAGTTCGGCGCGGAATGATAGAGCGGCCCCGGCAGCAATGCGCGGGCGCCGGGCTTGAGTCCATAGATCATCGCACGCATGCGCTCACCGGCAGCCTGCTGCTCCGGCGTCGGCGCGTTGCGGCGGACGCCCTTGGGATGGCCTGTCGTGCCCGACGTGTAGATCATGTTCATGGGCTGCGGCACGATCGGGCCGTCATAGGGCGGGTGTTGCGCGAGCCAGGCTTCGAAATCGATCGCGAAGTCCGGCGTCTTCAGATGACCCGGATCGATCTTGTAGTTGGAGCGGATTTCCGGCGGCGTCGGCACGCTGAGCACGGTGACGCCATGCGGGATCGCATCGCGCAAGCCATGCAGCATGTCGGCATGGGCGATCAGGACCGCGGTGCCGGAATCCTTCAGGATGTAATTGATCTCCTCCGGCTTGAAGTGCCAGTTGATCGGCACGCCATAGGCGCCCAGCCGCATCGCGGCATAGGCGGCTTCGAGGAAGGCGATGTCGTTGCGCATCAGCATGCAGACGCTATCGCCCTGGCGGACGCCGATCTTGGCGAGGCCGGCCGCGATGCGGTCGGCGCGCTCAGTGACCTCGACGTGAGAGCGGCGGCGCTCGCCGGAGACGATGCCGAGGAAGGGGGAGGTTTGGCTCATTGTTGTTTTTCTTTGTTGTTGTTTGTGCCGTCATTCCGGGTCGATGCGCAGCATCGAACCCGGAATCCATTTCACAGCGAACGATGCGGCTCGATGGATGCCGGGCCTGCGCCTACGGCGGATCCCGGAATGACCCAAAGCTAATCCGCAAAATTCGGCGCGCGCTTCTCCAGGTTGGCGCGCACCGCCTCGGTCTGGTTGGGGCTGCCGATCAGCTTCTGCTGCTCGACGGATTCGGCGAGCAGCGCCGGGCCCGGATCGACCGAGAGATTGTTCAGCATCCGCTTGGCCGCGCGGATCGCATCGGGGCTTTTCCCTGCGATCTCGCGCGCGACCTCAAGCGCCGCAGCGCGCGGATCGTCGCAGATGCGCGTGGCGAGGCCGTAAGCCAGCGCCTCCTGCGCCGAGAAGATCCGCCCGGTGTAGGTGAGATCGCGCAGGATGTCGTCGCGCACCAGCGAGGCCAGGATCGGCGTGCCAGCCATGTCGGGCACGAGGCCCCATTTGATCTCCATGATCGACATGCGCGCATCCGAGCTGAGAAAGCGCATGTCGGCACCGAGCGAGAGCTGGAAGCCGCCACCGAAGGCGACGCCGTGCACGGCCGCGATCACAGGCATCGGTAGCTGGCGCCAGCCCCACACCGCCTGTTGCGCGAAGTTGGCCTTGCCATAGGTGCGCACCGTGAGATCGCGATTTTCGCCACCCGGAATTCCGTTGCCGCCCTTCTCCTTCATAGCGGCAAAACGCCCCATGTCCAGCCCGGCGCAGAAGGCGCGGCCTTCGCCCGAGAGCACGACGGCGCGCACGCTCTTCTCCTTCGACAGCCGGTCGGTTGCGGCGACGAGGGCCTCGAACATGGGCTGATCCAGCGCGTTCATCTTGTCGGCGCGCACCAGGCGCACATCGGCGACGCCTTCCGAGATCGAGATCGAGACGCGGTCGTCCATGGACGAATTCTCCCCTAGTTCTTGCCTGTTCTTGTTCAGTGCCGCTTTACAGGACGCCGGCGGCCGGATTTAGTCAATCGACCAATTAACTGACAATCGCGACAGAGGAAACAGCCATGTTCAAGGAAAATCTTCTGGCCAGCCGGCGCATCCTCGTGACCGGCGGCGGCACCGGTCTCGGCAAGTCGATGGCGGCGCGGTTTCTCCAGCTCGGCGCCGAGGTGCACATTTGCGGTCGGCGCAAGATCGTGTGCGACGAGACCGCAACCGAGCTGATGGATCTCTACGGCGGCCGCGTCACCAGCCACGGCGTCGACATCCGCAACGCGCTCGCGGTCGAGGAGATGATCGAGACCATCTTCCGCGATGGCCCCCTCACCGATCTCATCAACAATGCGGCCGGCAATTTCATCTCGCGAACCGAGGAGCTCTCGCCGCGCGGCTTCGATGCGGTCGCCAACATCGTCATGCACGGCACGTTCTACGTGACCCATGCGGTCGGCAAGCGCTGGATCGCGTTGAAGCAGCCCGGCAACGTCGTCTCGATCACCACGACCTGGGTGCGCAACGGCTCGCCTTACGTGGTGCCCTCGGCGATGAGCAAGTCGGCGATCCACGCCATGACGATGTCGCTTGCCACCGAATGGGGACGACACGGCATCCGCCTCAACACCATCGCCCCGGGCGAGATCCCGACCGAGGGCATGAGCAAGCGCATCAAGCCCGGTGACGAAGCCGGCGCGCGCACCAAGGCGATGAACCCGATGGGCCGGGTCGGCACCATGGAGGAACTGCAGAACGTGGCCGTGTTCCTGATCTCCGGCGGCTGCGACTGGATCAACGGCGAGACCATCGCCATGGACGGCGCCCAGGCGCTCGCCATGGGCGGCAACTTCTACCAGCTCCGCGACTGGAGCGACGACGACTGGAAGACCGCGCGCGAGAGCATCATGGCGCAGAACGAGAAGGACCGCGCGAAGCGGGGGTGACGCTTTTCCGTGCCCCGGACGAAGCGCAGCGCGTCCCCGGCGATGCGAAGCATCGTCCGGTGCGACGTGGTGCGCTGCTGAGCCGGGGCCCAACTCTCTCAACGCACATTGCAGCATGCTGGGTCCCGGCTCTGCAGCGCATCACTCCGTGCTGCGCAGCGTCCGGGACATGAAACCGCAGCCGATCTTGTCCCATCTTGTCTTCACCCGCGGATGACGCCACACTCCCCGGCATAAAAACAAACGCCTGCGGGAGAAACATGTCCACACAGCCATTGGCGAACCTCGCCGACATGGTGCGCGAGCGTGCGAAGAGCCGCGGCAGCGCTATTGCCTATGAATTCGAGGGCCGCACCACCAGCTTCGCCGAGTTCGACGCCAAGACCAACAAGGTCGCGAACGCGCTCCTCGCAATGGGCGTGAAGAAGGGCGACCGCATCGCCTATCTCGGCAAGAACAGCGACATCTATTTCGAGCTCCTGATGGGCGCGATGAAGGGTGGCGTCGTGATGGCGCCGGTGAACTGGCGGCTAGCAGGGCCCGAGGTCGCCTTCATCGTTTCAGATTGCAACGCGCCGGTGCTTTTCGTGGGACCGGAGTTCATCACGCTCGTCCGCCAGATCAGGGATCAGATACCAAGCGTCCGCACCATCATCACCACCGAGGGCGGCGCGCCGGAATGGCCGGATTTTACGGCATGGCGCGATGCGCAGAGCGGCGATGATCCGAAGGTGCCGATCGACACCCGCGACATCGCGATCCAGCTCTACACGTCGGGCACGACGGGCAAGCCGAAGGGCGCGATGTTGTCGCATGCCAACTTCCTCAACCTGGTGCAATCAGGCAACGCCGAGGACAAGCCGGAGTGGAACCGGTGGTCGACCGACGACGTGTCGTTGGTGGCCATGCCGGTGTTCCATATCGGTGGCTCCGGCTGGGGTGTGATGGGACTCTATCACGGCGCCCGCGGGGTGATCGCACGCGAGTTCGACCCGACCAAGGTTTTGGACTTCTTCGAGCAGTCGGGCATCACAAAACTGTTCATGGTGCCGGCGGCGATGCAATTCGTGGTGCGGCAGCCGCGCGCCAGGACGGTCGACTTCTCGCGGCTAAAATACATGCTGTACGGCGCCTCGCCGATCCCCGCAGCGCTGCTGAAGGAATGCATCGACGTCTTCAAATGCGGCTTCGTGCAATTGTACGGCATGACCGAGACCACCGGCACCATCGTCGCGCTGCCGCCGGAGGATCACGTCGAGGGGCTGGAGCGGATGCGCTCGGCCGGCAAGGCGCTGCCGGGCGTGGAGATCGCGATTCTGGACGTGGACGGCAAGCCGCTGCCGCCGCGGCAGGTCGGCGAAATCGCAACGCGCTCGGGCTCCAACATGGCGGGCTACTGGAACCTGCCGGAGGCGACCGCATCCACGCTGCGCAGCGACGGCTGGCTGCGCACCGGCGATGCCGGCTACATGGACGAGGACGGCTATCTCTACATCCACGACCGCATCAAGGACATGATCATCTCCGGCGGCGAGAACATCTACCCCGCCGAGGTCGAGAGCGCGCTGTGCGATCATCCTGACGTCGCCGAAGCCGCCGTGATCGGCGTGCCCGACGAGAAATGGGGCGAAGCAGTGAAGGCGATGGTGGTGATGAAGCCGGGCAAGCAGGCGACCGCGACCGACATCATCAACTTCACCCGGACCCGCATCGCCGGCTACAAGACGCCGAAGAGCGTGGAGTTTTTGCCGGCGCTGCCGCGGAATCCGAGCGGCAAGATTTTGCGCAGGCAATTGCGCGAGCCGTATTGGGCGGGGAAGGATCGGCGGGTGAATTGATCCGCGGTGCCGTAGGGTGGGCAAAGGCGCAAAGCGCCGTGCCCACCATCTCTCTACGCTTGATGCTTGCGGATAGAGGTGGTGGGCACGCTTCGCTTTGCCCACCCTACCAGAGCATTGCGAGCCTCTAATGCTTCCCCGGCCCCATATAGCCGAATAAGAACCCCGCCACCTTCCGCATCTGGATCTCCTCGCTGCCTTCGGTGATGCGGTAGCGCCGGTGGTGGCGATAGATGTGCTCGAACGGCTTGTGGCGTGAATAGCCCATGCCGCCATGGACCTGCATGGCGCGGTCGGCGGCCTCGCAGCAGAGGCGGTTTGCCCAGTAGTTGCACATCGAGACCCGGTCGGAGAGCGTGCGCTCGATTTGCTCCTCGTTGAGCTGGTCCATTTCCCAGGCGGTCTTGCGGATCAAGAGGCGCAGCATCTCGGCTTGCGTCGCAAGCTCGACCAGCGGGAACTGGATCGCCTGGTTTTCGGCCAGCGCCTTGCCGAACGGCTTGCGCTCACGCGCGTATTTCACACTCTCGTTGATGCAGTAGACCGCGGCGCCGAGCGAGCTTGCCGCCTGGCGAATGCGGTTCTGGTGCACGAAGCATTGAGCGAGCGACAGGCCGCGGCCGACCTCGCCGAACAGCGCATCCTCCGGCACGAAGACGTCGGTGAAGCTGACGCGCGGATGGTCGGTCGGCATGTTGAAGGTCCACATGTACTCCTCGACCTTGACGCCGGGACTCTTGGACGGCACCAGGAAGCAGGTGATGCCGCGGGCATCGCCATCGTTGCCGCTGGTGCGCGCGAACAGCGCGCAGTGCGTGGCGACGTGCATGCCTGTCGTCCACATCTTCTCGCCGTTGATGATCCAGCCCTTGACGTTGTCGCGGGTCGCGGGCACCGCGCGCGTCTCCATGTGGGTGGCGTCCGAACCGTGATGCGGCTCGGTCAGGCCAAAGGTGATGCGGTACTTGCCCTTAATGGAGCCGTCGATCATCGCCTTCTGGTCGTCGCGGCCGTAGCGGTCGAGCATGGTGACGACGGGGAAGTTGCCGACGATGGAGTGCTCGTTCTGGAGGTCGTTATGCAGACCGAGGCCTTTGGCGGCAAAATGCTCGCGGATCACGGCCATCCAGAGATTGGAGCCGTCCTTGCCGCCATATTGCTTCGGCACCGGAAAGCGCAGATGCCCGGCGGCGTCCGCGAGATCCTTGGCGTTGCGCAGCAAGGCCTCCCATTCATGGCGCGGCAGGCCGCCATTCTCGAAATCGGTGCGCGCCCATTCGCGGCGATGGTCGAAGAAGCGGATGTTGTCGTCGGCCTGTTCCAGCGGCTTGATCTCGCGTTCGATGAAGCGGTCGAGCTCTCCGAGATAGGCAACGAGATCGGCAGGCAATGAGAAATCCACAGGTTCTCTCCCGGATTGATTTTATCGTTTTGCGTTAAGGCGCTGGGCGCATTCTTGCTTGGTGCGATTAAGGTGAGAAGAGCGCGTGCAAGTCAAGCAAGCCGAGATGTGAGGAGCGCAAGGCGCGCCCGCGCAATTCGATGGTGCTCTGGCGCACCCGCACGGTAGTATGGCGCCAATATTCCTTCGAAAGAAATCCGGGAGCGCGCGATGGAGCTGAAATTCTCAAAGGTGGAACGCAAGGGGCCGATTACGATCGTGACGCTGTCGCGGCCCGAGGTCTACAACGCGCTGCACACCGATGCGCATTTCGAGCTTCAGAAGGTGTTTGACGATTTCTCGGGAGATCCCGAGCAGTGGATCGCGATCGTCACGGGCAGCGGCGATAAGGCGTTCTGCGCCGGCAACGATCTGAAGTGGCAGGCAGCGGGGGGAAAACGCGGCTGGGACAAGGGCGGCTTCGCCGGCCTCACCTCACGCTTCGACTGCGACAAGCCGATCATCGCCGCCGTGAACGGCGTCGCCATGGGCGGCGGCTTCGAGATCGCGCTCGCCTGCGACCTCATCATCGCCGCGGAGAACGCGACCTTCGCCCTGCCCGAGCCGCGCGTCGGCCTTGCCGCGCTCGCCGGCGGCCTGCATCGGCTGCCGCGGCAGATCGGGCTGAAGCGCGCCATGGGCATGATCCTCACCGCGCGCCATGTCAGCGCCAAGGAGGGGCTCGAGCTCGGCTTCGTCAACGAGGTGGTGCCGCAGGGCGAGGCGCTCGCGGCCGCGCTGCGCTGGGCAGAGATGATCGCCAAGAATTCGCCGATGTCGATCCGGGCCTCGAAGCAGGCGATCCAGAAGGGGCTTGGCGCGTCGCTGGAGCAGGCGATCGCGGAGCAGCGGGATTATCCGGCCGTGCAGGCGATGGTCGCCTCGCAGGATTACATCGAGGGCCCGAAGGCGTTTTCCGAGAAGCGCCCGCCGAAATGGGTGGGGAAGTAGGAAACGAGTCTCCCCAACTCGTCATTCCGGGGCGCGCCGACAGGCGCGAGCCCGGAATCCATCGAGCGACAGAACGTGCGGATGAACGGATTCCGGGTTCGTCGCTTCGCGACGCCCCGGAATGACGGAGGAGAGAGGAGCGCTCCCTCTCTCAACACTGTCGTTGCGAGCGTAGCGAAGCAATCCAGGCTGCCCAGCAGAGACAGTCTGGATTGCTTCGTCGCAAGGGCTCCTCGCGATGACGGGGAAAGAGCTATCCGCCCCGCCCCAGCTCGCGCTTGTACGATGCGTAGTTCGGCTGATCGACCGCAAGCTTGTCCATCGTGGTCGCCCAGAGATGCTCGGCGAGACCGGGAGTCGCGAGATCGACTTCTCCCCTGGCGATCCGCTCGGCGAGCGCGCGGTTGAGCTCCGTCACCGAACCGTCGACGCCGAGCAGCGTGCGCAGGCGCTCGATCTCTCTCGCATCACTCCCCTCCTCCTGCGTCAGCTGGCGCGTGACGAGGTCGAGGATGTTGATGGCAACGCGCAGCTTGAAGGCTTGGTGGCCGGAGATCAGCGGCGTGATGTCGCTGCGGAGGAAATCGGCGACTGCCTTGGTCAGCTCGATCGGGGTCGGCTCGTCCTGCATGTGTCAGCTCCCGCGCGGCGCCAAAAGCCGCAACAGATCGATCTCGGTCTCGCTGGCGCGGCGGCCGATCATGGCGCGCTCCATGGAATGGTCGGGTCCCTCGCGAAAGCGCTGCATCATGCCGCCGCACATGATGCCCCAGCGCAGCGTGCCCATCACCTCCCAGAACTTGACGCGGTCCGGATCGACCTTGCGGCCTGCCGCCTCATAGCCGGCGAACAGCTCCTCGCGCGTGCCAAAACCGCCGACGGGCTTGTCGATCTCGCCGAAACGCCAGGAATTGACGCAGACCCAGCCAAGGTCCTCCATGGGATCGCCGAGATGGGCGAGCTCCCAGTCCAGTACCGCGCGAACGCCGTCGGCGCCGATGATGAGATTGCCGTTGCGGAAATCGCCGTGCACCAGCGTGGTCTCGGCCGCCGGGCCGGGATCGTGATCGCGCAGCCAGCGCAGCGCCAGCTCGAACACGGGCTTGGGCCAGTTCAGGCTGCGATAGTCGCGCTCGAACTCGGCGATCTCCTGGCTCGCGCCCCTGCTGCGCAACGCAGGCAATTTGTCCTGCGGCAGCCGATGCAGACCTGCGAGAATGCCGCCGATCTGCCGCGCCAGAATGGGTCGCGCCGCAGCAAACTCCTCATCACGAAGAATCTTGCGCGCGATGGTCTCGCCCTCGACCCGCTGCATGATGAAGCCGGTGCCGAGATCGTCCTCCGGCACTAGCACATGCAGGACGCGCGGCGACGGCACGCCGGCCTCATAGGCGAGTTGCATCAGCTGCGCTTCCGCGCCAAGACCGGCCGCACGGGTCGGCGCGGCGCCATAGCCCTTTGGCGAGCGGCGCAAGATCGCGCCGATCGGCCCGTCGGGATGGGTGATGTCGAAGCGCCAGGTTTCCTGGCTGGCGCCGCCGGAGAGCTTTGCCGCAGAGGTCGCGCCGGTCGCCCCTTCGCACCAGCGCCGGACGCTGCGTGAAAGCGCCGCCTCGATCATTTGCCCTTGAACTGCGCGGGCCGCTTCTCGAGGAACGCTCCGACGCCCTCGCGGAAATCCGCGGTGTCGCCGGCGCGGAGCTGGCACTGGAATTCGAGATTGAGCTGATCCTCGAAGGAATTTTCCGGGCTGTCCCAATAGAGCTTGCGGATCAGCGACAGCGCCACCGTCGGCCCACTGGCGAGATCGCGCGCCAGCTTCATCGCTTCCTCCATCAAGACGCCGTCATCATAGACGCGGTTGACAAGGCCCCATTCCAGCGCCTTCTCGGCCGGCAGCCGCTCGCCCATCAGCGACAATTCGATCGAGCGCGCGCGTCCGACAAGGCGCGGCAACAGCCAGGTCGAGCCGCAATCCGGCACGAGGCCGATGCGGCGGAAGGCCTGCAGGAAATAGGACGAGCGCGCGCATAGGATCATGTCGCCGAGCAGCGCGAAGCTCATGCCGGCGCCGGCGGCCGGGCCATTGACCGCGGTGACGATGGGGCAATGCAGGTTGCGGATGCGGCGCAGGAAGGGATGAAAGCCGGTCTCCAGCGTCAGGCCGGCCTTGGTCTTCTTCGCCTGGTTGTTGCGGCCTTGCAGATTGGCGCCCGTGCAGAACGCCCGCCCCGCACCGGTCAGCACCACGCAGCGCACCGCGTCCTTCTTCTCCTCGATCGCATCGAGCGCCTCGGAAAGACCGCCCAGCATGTCGACGGAGACCGCGTTCATCACCTCCTGATGGTCGAGCTTGAGGATCGCGACCGAGCCATCGAAATCGAGCGTGACGTGTTTGAACTGCATGGTTTCCTCATCGGTTGCGGCCCGCGTCAGTTTCGCAGGCCGGAATTCGTTTTGCCGGGGCGCATATTTGATTTTTGGCGCGGTCTTGTCCATGGTGATCGGAGCATAGCAAGCAATCTTGTGCGCAGCGGCTGATGCGCCGCAGTCTAAAAACAGGAAACGCGCCATGAACCTCTTCGACCTTTCCGGCCGCGTCGCCGTGATCACCGGTGGCAATGGCGGCATCGGGCTCGGCATCGCGCAGGCGCTCGCGGGCCAGGGCTGCAACGTCTCGATCTGGGGCCGCAATGCTGACAAGAACAAGGCCGCCGCCGCGAGCATGGCGGGCCTGTCCGGCAAGGTCGACAGCCGCGTCTGCGACGTCACCGATCCGGCCTCGGTCGATTCAGCGATGAAGGCGACGCTCGACACCTTCGGCCGGGTCGATGGCTGCTTCGCCAATGCGGGCATCGGCGGCGGTGGCCGGCGCGCCTTCATCGAGCGCACCGAGGAGGAATGGCGCACGATGTTCGCGACCAATCTCGACGGCGTGTTCCACGCGTTCCAGGCCGCCGCCAAGCACATGACGGATCGCGCCAATGCCGGCGATCCCTTTGGCCGGCTGGTCGCGACCTCGAGCCTCGCCTCGATCTTCGGCACGGCGCGCAACGAGCATTATGCCGCGACCAAGGCCGCCATCAACGCGCTGGTGCGCGCCCTCGGCGTCGAGCTGGCGCGTCACGGCGTCACCGCGAATGCGATCTTGCCGGGCTGGATCAAGAGCGACATGACCGCAGGGCTCATGGCGAACGACAAGTTCGTAGCCAACGTGATGCCGCGGATTCCGATGCGGCGCTTCGGCGAAGCCTCCGATTTCGGCGGCATCGCGGTGTATCTGATGAGCAAGGCGTCGTCGTATCACACCGCGGATACGTTCGTGATCGACGGCGGCTATACCGCGTTTTGATTCTCGTAGCCCGGATGGAGCGCAGCGAGTCCGGGACGGCCAAAAGCAAGCAAGACCCGGATTTCGCTCTGCTCCATCCGGGCTACAACACTGAGGGAACGGGCAAATGTTTTCACACGTCATGATCGGTACCAACGACCTGGACAAGGCCAAGGCGTTCTACGACCAACTGCTCGGCACGCTCGAGGTGCGGCCGGCCAGGGTCGACGGCCACCGCATCTTCTACATCACCAAGACCGGCGTGTTTTCGGTATCGAAGCCTATCAACGGCGAACCGGCGACTTGCGCCAACGGCGGCACGATCGGCTTTGCCGCCAATTCGCCGGAACAGGTCGATGCGTGGCACGCAGCGGGCGTTGCAGCCGGCGCAAAATCGATCGAGGATCCGCCCGGGGTGCGTCAGGGCCCAGGCGGCAAGCTGTATCTGGCTTACCTGCGCGATCTCGACGGCAACAAGATCTGCGCGATGCACCGGATGCCTGCCTGAGGTCGACCGGTCTCTCCCGTCATTGCGAGGAGCTCTTGCGACGAAGCAATCCAGGCTGCCGCGGCGGTTAAGATTCTGGATTGCTTCGCTGCGCTCGCAATGACGGACTCCTGGGGATCGGACGGCGCTTAGAGCCCACTTGCGCGTCGCCCCATTCAAACAACATTTCAAACGCCCTCGCGATATTCCATCAGGTGGCATGGCTCCGCGCGGTAAATGCGCGCTCGCGCTTTGGCGTCGCTGCGACTATTCTCGCCCCCAATGCGATCTCAGTGACCCCCGGGAGGACCAATGACAAAACACACCTACATTCCCCGCACCACCAACTACACGCTCAATCCCGGCGACGAGCTCAACGACTTGCGAATGTCGGACCAAGTCCGGCCGCTTTACGATCACGTCAAGAAGTTCATCCGCGATACCGTCGAGCCGATGTCGGTCGAGTTCGCCAAGGCCGGCGAAGGCAAAGAAGATCGCTGGAGTTTTACGCCGAAGCAGCTCGAGGTGCTGGAGAAGGCCAAGAACAAGGCTAAGCAGGAAGGCCTCTGGAACTTCTTCCTGCCCGATGACGAGACCGGCCAGGGCCTGAAGAATCTCGACTACGCCTATATCGCCGCCGAGCTCGGCAAGAGCCCGCTGGCCTCGGAGACCATGAACTGCTCGGCGCCCGACACCGGCAACATGGAAGTGCTGGAACGGGTCGGCACCAAGGAGCAGAAGGAGAAATGGCTGAAGCCGCTGCTCAACGGCGAGATACGTTCGGCCTATGTCATGACCGAGCCGAACGTCGCCTCCTCCGACGCCAAGAACATCTCGACCACCGCAAAGCTGGTCGGCGACGAATGGGTGATCAATGGCGAGAAGTACTACATCTCGGGTCTCGGCGATCCCCGCTGCAAGATCCTCATCGTGATGGTGAAGACCAACCCGGACGCGCCGCCGAGCAAGCAGCAGTCGCAGATCCTGGTGCCGCGCGACACGCCCGGCGTCGAGGTGCTCGGTCCCATGTACGTGTTCGGCCAGGACCACGCCCCGCGCGGCCACATGCACATGCGCTTCAACAATGTGCGCGTGCCGAAGGAGAACATCCTGCTCGGCGAAGGCCGTGGCTTCGAGATCTCGCAGCTCCGCCTCGGCCCGGGCCGCATCCATCATTGCATGCGCACCATCGGCAAGGCCGAGAAGGCACTCGACCTGATGGTGCAGCGTGGCCTCACCCGCGAAGCCTTCGGCAAGAAGATCGCCCATCTCGGCGGCAACATGCAGATCATCGCCCAGGCCCGCTGCGAGATCGAGGCGATGCGGCTGATGGTATTAAAGGCCGCCAAGGCAATGGACGTGCTCGGCAACAAGGAGGCCCGCGTCTGGGTCTCCATGGTCAAGGCCATGGTGCCCGAGCGCGCCTGCAAGATCATCGACCAGGCCATCCAGATGCACGGCGCCACCGGCATCTCGCATTGGACCCCGCTCGCCGAGATGTATCAGGACGTGCGGCACCTGCGCTTCGCCGACGGTCCGGACGAGGTGCACTGGATGGTGGTGGGCCGCCACGAGCTGAGCATGGCGTAAGGCGCCTTATCTCTTTTCCCTCTCCCCGCTTGCGGGGAGAGGGTGAGGGGGATTCTCCGCGAGGACGGTGACAGTCGGACTCGCGGAGAGCCCCCTCACCCGCCGCGCATTCCGCGCATCGGCCTCTTCCCGCAGGCGGGGAGAGGCGAAGAAAGCCGAGGAGCCCCAATGGACTACGCCGCCAGTGAGCTGACGCCACGCGAGCGCTACAAGGTGCTGACGTCCTTCATTCTGCCGCGGCCGATCGCGTGGGTGACCACGCTCGGGCCGACCGGCGTGGTCAACGCCGCCCCGTTCAGCTTCTTCAACGCCTTCTGCGAGGATCCGCCGCTCTGCATGTTCGCGGCCAACCGCAAGCCGAACGGCGAGGACAAGGACACGTTTCTCAACATCCAGCGCACCGGTGAATTCGTGGTCAACCTCACGGACGAGCCGCTGGCGCGGGCGATGCACGAGAGCAGCGGCGATTTTCCGCCTGAGATCAGCGAGCCCGATTATCTCGGGCTGAAGCTTGCGCCCTCGACGAAGATCGCGGTGCCACGGCTAGCTGACACGCCCTGGGCGATGGAGTGCAAGCTCTGGAAGCTGATCGACGTCAACGACGATCGCCGGCTGATCATGGGCGAAGGCCTCCACTTCCACATCCGCGACGAGCTCTGGGACGACAAGGCGATGCGGGTGCACATGGACCGCTATCACCCGATCGGCCGCATGTTCGCCGACCGTTACTGCCGCACCGATGACCGCGTGGTGTTTCCGGCGGCGGAGGGCATGAAGAAATAGGCCGCAGCAACGGTGCGCTCCTTCGCCCCATTCTTACGGGGCCGCGACGAGCTTGGCTCGCGCTGAGAGGGTTGGGGTGAAATGCCTTTCTCCACGCGCGAGACTGCGAGGGACCTGAGGTGATGAACCCGTCAGCTACGTCGCGGGCACGAGCTTGTCCTGGGTCTTGGTCTCGAAGTCGCTCGCGTCGTGGCGCTCGTGGAGCTGGCTGGCGGGATCGCCGGAGACGCGGTTGACCATGCGGCCGCGCTTCACGGCGGGGCGCTGCGCGATCTGGTCGGTCCAGCGCTGCACGTTCTTGTAGTCCTGCACCGACAGAAATTCGCCGGCGCCATAGACCAGCCCCTTGGCGAGTGCGCCATACCAGGGCCACACCGCCATGTCAGCGATGGTGTAGTCCTTGCCCGCCAGATACTCGTTGTCGGCGAGACGCCGGTCGAGCACGTCGAGCTGGCGCTTGGTCTCCATCGCGAACCGGTCGATGGCATATTCGATCTTGGTCGGCGCATAGGCGTAGAAATGGCCGAACGCCGCCGCCGAGATAGGGCGCGCTGCCCATTTGCCAGAATAGCCAGGACATCGCCTCGGTGCGGGCCTTGACGTCCTTCGGCAGGAAGGCACCGAACTTCTCGGCGAGGTAGAACAGGATCGAGCCGGACTCGAACACCCGGATCGGCTCTGGGCCGGAGCGGTCCATCAGCGCCGGGATCTTGGAATTCGGATTGATCTCGACGAAGCCGCTGCCGAACTGGTCGCCATTGCCGATCCTGATCAGCCAGGCGTCGTATTCGGCGCCCTTGTGGCCGAGCGCCAGGAGCTCCTCCAGCATCACGGTGACCTTGACCCCGTTCGGCGTCGCCAGCGAGTAGAGCTGAAGCGGATGCTTGCCGACCGGCAGCTCCTTGTCGTGGGTGGGGCCGGCAATGGGTCGGTTGATGTTGGCGAATTGCCCGCCGTTCTCCTTGTTCCAGGTCCAGACTTTGGGCGGCACGTAGGCGGGGGCGTCGGTCATGCGGGCTCCGGGAAAAAGGATGCGTCTGCATTAATTAGCCCGCAAACGGCCGATGACAAGGGCGCCGCAATGCATTGCCGGATGGGACAACTCTGCGTTTTGTCATAGCAGCCCCTCCCCTCCGTCATTCCGGGGCGCCCGCAGGGCTGCGGCCCCCGGATAGAGCGCAACGTCTATACACAAGATGCACCGCCGGATCCGGCATGTCATCGATCCGCTCGCGTCACTTTGCTTTGCCAGCGAAAGCAACGAGAATGCGAAGCCTGCCTCCAGGAGAGAGCCATGAAATCGCCGATCTGCGACATGCTGGGGATCGAATTCCCGCTGCTCGCCTTCAGCCATTGCCGTGACGTCGTCGCCGCCGTCAGCCGCGCCGGCGGCTTCGGCGTGCTGGGCGCGACGGTGCATACGCCGGATACGCTCGAGCGTGAGCTGAAGTGGATCGACGATCATGTCGACGGCAAGCCCTATGGCATCGACGTGCTGATTCCGGAAAACATCTCGACCGCGGGCGAGAAGGACGTCACCTGGAAGAGCCTGGAGGCGCGCGTGCCGCAGGAGCACCGCAACTACACGCGCGATCTCCTGAAGAAGTACGACATCGAGCTGACCACCACCGAGGTCGCGGACAACCAGCCGCAGCCATTCGACGGCAAGACCGCGCTTCAACTGCTCGAGGTCTCCTTCAATCATCCGATCCGCCTGATCGCCAATGCGCTGGGCGTGCCGCCGAAGGCGATGATCGAGATGGGCAAGAAGCATGGCGTGCCGGTCGCAGCGCTGGTCGGCGCCAAGGAGCACGCGCTGCGCCAGGTCGCGGCCGGCGTCGACATCCTCGTGGTGCAGGGCACCGAGGCCGGCGGCCATTGCGGCGAGGTCTCGACCATGGTGCTGGTGCCGGAGGTGATCAAGGCGATCAAGCCGATCCGCGACGTGCCGGTGCTAGCGGCCGGCGGCATCATGACGGGACGGCAGATGGCGGCCTGCATGGCGATGGGCGCGGCGGGCGCCTGGACCGGCTCGGTGTGGCTTGCGACCGTCGAGTCCGAGACGAGCGAGATCTTTCGCGAGAAGATGATCGCGGCGTCCTCGCGTGATGCCGTCCGCTCCAAGGGCCGCACCGGCAAGCCGGCGCGGCAGCTGCGCTCGGTCTGGACCGATGCCTGGGACCGTGCGCCTGATAGCCCGGGCGCGCTGCCAATGCCGCTGCAAAGCATCATCAGCCGCGACGCGTTCCATTCGATCGATCGAGCCGCCGCAAGCGGCAACGCGAGGGCGCGCGATCTCGTCAGCTATTTCGTCGGCCAGGGCGTCGGCCTGATCGACAGCGTGAAATCAGCGGGCGCCGTGGTACAGGAGTTCAAGCAGGATTTTGCCGAAGCCGTCGAGCACATGAATGCGCTGGTGGCAGAGTAGTCCATTCGTCATTGCGAGCGCAGCGAAGCAATCCAGACTGCCGCCGCGGAAAGATTCTGGATTGCTTCGCTGCGCTCGCAATGACGAACAACTGACATCGTGAATTGAAGCAAGAAGAAATGACCAATATCCCCGAAGACCGCATCCCCGTCATCGTCGGCATCGGCGAGATCATCGATCGCCCGAAGGAGATCGCGGCGGGTCTCGAACCGCTCGACCTGCTCGAACAGGCGCTGCGGCGCGCCGAACAAGACGCCGGTGCAAAACTGCTCGGCGAGGTGCAATCGCTCGACGTCGTCAATTTCCTGAGCTGGCGCTATCGCGATCCGGAGCAGCTCCTGGCGCAACGCCTCGGCATCTCGCCCGCGCATTGCTATTACGGCCCAGTCGGCGGCGAGAGCCCGATCCGCTACATCCACGAGGCGGCCAAGCGCATCGCGCGCGGCGAGTGCAGCGTGGCGGCGATCTGCGGCGCCGAGGCGCAATCGACCGCGACCAAGGCGGAGCGCACCGGCGTCAAGCTCCCGTGGACGCCGTTCGCCCATGACGTCGAGGAACCGAAGCGCGGCGCGGCGTTCCAGAAGCCCTTAGCGGTGAAGCTCGGCGTGTTTCGGCCCGTGACCGTCTATCCGTTCTATGAGGCGGCCTCCTCGGCGCATTGGGGGCAGACGCCGCGCGAGGCCATGGTGGAATCAGGCACGCTGTGGTCGCGCTACTCGGACGCCGCCGCGCAGAATCCAAATGCCTGGCTGAAGCGGCGTTATGCGCCGGAGGAGATCACGACGCCGACCGCGGACAACCGCCTGATCGCCTGGCCCTACAACAAGCTGATGGTGGCCAATCCCAGCGTCAACATGGGCGGCGCGCTGCTGCTCACCAGTCTCGCCAAGGCACGCGCGGCCGGGATCGCCGAAGACAAACTGGTCTACCCGCTCGGCGGCGCCTCCGCGGAAGAGCCGCGCGACTATCTGCTGCGCGACCAGTTTTACGAGAGCCACCCGCAGAACGCCGTGCTGAAAGCGGCGATGGACCTCGCCGGCGGCGACGGCAACAAGTTCGACGCGATCGAGCTCTACAGTTGCTTCCCCTGCGTGCCCAAAATGGCGCGGCGGACGCTGGGCTTAGGTGCCGACGTGCAGCCGACCGTGACCGGCGGCCTCACCTTTTTCGGCGCGCCGCTCAACACCTACATGACGCACGCGGCCTGCGCGATGGTGCGCCGTTTGCGCGACGGCGCCAGGCGCGGCCTGCTCTACGGCCAGGGCGGCTTCGTCACCAAGCACCACGCGCTGGTAGTGTCGAAGACGGCGCCGCGCGAGGCGCTGGTGCAGGAAACGAGCGTGCAGGCCGATGCGGACCGCAACAAGCGCGCGGTGCCGGAGTTCGTCGCGGAGGCCACTGGCAAGGGCAAGGTCGAGAGCTTCACCGTGCTTTACGGTCGCGGCGGCAATATCGAGCATGGCGTCGTGATGCTGCGGACAGAGGACGATCGCCGCACGCTGGCGCGGATCCCGGCCAGCGATGGCGCGACGCTGGCGCATCTGCTCGCCATGGATCGCACCCCGGTCGGCTCGCTCGGCGAAATCGCCATGGCAGAAGATGGCGTGCCGGAGTGGCGGGTGGCGTGATCTCGTAGGGTGGGCAGAGCGAAGCGTGCCCACGACCTTCGTGTGATCCGGAAAGAATGGTGGGCACGGCGCAAGAGCGCCTTTGCCCACCCTACGAGATCTCAGCCCTTCGGCGCCTATTTTTCCGACGCGATAGAGAGTCAGGCGGCGCGCACGTTGGTCAGGAACTTGCTGACCTCACTCTTCAGCCGGCCGGAATCGTTCGACAGCATCTGCGCCGCCGACAGCACCTGCGAGGAGGCCGTGCCAGTCTCGGTCGCGCCGCGCTGCACGTCGGTGATGTTGGACGACACCTGCTGGGTGCCATGCGCCGCCTGCTGAACGTTGCGGGCGATCTCCTGCGTCGCCGCGCCCTGCTCTTCCACCGCAGCCGCGATGGCCGACGAGATCTCCGACAGGCGCTCGATGGTCGAGGAGATCTCCTTGATCGCGCCGACCGAATCATTGGTCGCGGCCTGGATGCCGGAGATCTGCTGGCCGATCTCACCGGTCGCCTTCGCAGTCTGCTCCGCGAGCGCCTTCACCTCGGAAGCGACGACGGCGAAGCCGCGGCCGGCTTCGCCCGCGCGC
The DNA here is from genome assembly GCF_054060965.1 of Bradyrhizobium sp. USDA 3397. Lineage (NCBI taxonomy): Bacteria > Pseudomonadati > Pseudomonadota > Alphaproteobacteria > Hyphomicrobiales > Nitrobacteraceae > Bradyrhizobium > Bradyrhizobium sp. USDA 3397. Next base: position 7,898,919 of record NZ_JBSSDS010000001.1, on the reverse strand, counting down.
GCCGCCTCGATGGTGGCATTCAGCGCCAGCAGGTTGGTCTGGCCGGCAATGGTGTTGATCAGCTCGACGACATCGCCGATGCGCGCGGCGGCCTTGGATAGTTCGCTGACGCGCTCGGTGGTGGCGCGCGCCTGGCCTACGGCATCGCCCGCCATCCGCGCCGATTCCTGCACCTGGCGGCTGATCTCGCCGACCGACGAGGCCATCTCTTCGGTCGCCGAGGCCACCGATTGCACGTTGGTGGAGGCTTCCTCCGAGGCGCCGGCCACCGTGGTCGCGAGCTTCTGGGACCGCTCGGCGGTCGCCGTCAGGGTCGATGCGGAGGCCTCTAACTGGGTCGAAGCCGATGACACGGTCTGGACGATCTCGCCGATCATCGTTTCGAATTCGCGGGTGATGTTATCGACGCGGCGGCCGCGCTCGATCTTGGCTTCGGCGTCGGCCGCGGCGGCTTCGTCGGCGGCCTTCTTGGCGATCAACGCCTCCTTGAAGATCTGGAGCACGTCGGCCATGGCGCCGATCTCGGTTTTCTCGCCGCGATGCGGGACCTCGGCGGAAAGGTCGCCGTTGCCCAGCGCCTGCATCGGCTGGGTGATGGAATTAATGCCGTTCGAGACGTCGCGGACGAGATAGAAGCTGAGAGCAATGCCGATCAGGACGGCGGCGCCGAGAATGACCGAAACCAGCATGAAGGCATAGGCGTAGCTGTCGGCGGCATCATGAGCCGCCTGTTCGCCGCCCTTGGTGTTGAGCTCGATGTCCTTGTTGAGGACTTCGTCTGCCTGAAGGCCGATCTTGTTGACCGTCTTGGAGTTGAGCTCCTGCGCCTCGCGCGGGAACTTGCCGGCCTCCTTGCGTGACAAGGCCATCACCTCCTCGGTGCCCTTCTTGTACTCATCCCAGAGCTTGGACCACTGGCCGTAGAGCGCCCGCTCTTCCGGGGAGCTGATCATGGGCTCGTACCTGCTGCGCGTCTTGGCGAGCGCCTCGGTCACCGTAGCAGCGGTCTTCTCCACCGCGAGCTTGTCGTCCAGAGCTTCGGCCAGCATGTGCTGGCGCACCACGTTCCGATAGGTGATGACTGCGGCGCGCAGGTCGCCGATCACCCTGACGCTCGGCATCCAGTTGGTGGTGATGTCGACGGTGTTGGCATTCATCGTCCGCATCTTCATGACGGCGAGCAGGCCCATGCCGGTCATCGCGACCAGCAGGAACGCCACGACACTGATGATCTTGGCGCGGATGGAAAGCTTGGCAAACATAATCGGGTCTCGTTGTGCTGGCGCGAGCGCGCGTCAAAGCTCTAAAAATCAACCAAAGGGGAGCAGCGCCGGCATCCAACGCCAGAGCATCTGCGCGGATGGCAACTGCGACTCCGTGCGAGTACGGAGCCTGAAAGAAATGAACAGGCAGCTAAAAACGTCCTGCGCTCAGCGCATGAGCCTAAGCGCATCGGAGAAGAACTCTCCGCCGCCGAAATTTCCCGACTTCAGAGCGAGCAGCATGTCGCTTTCGGCGCCGACCGCGCGCAGCACCGGAACGCCAGCCGCGATCTCTACTCCTACGAGAAATCCGGGAATCTTCAACCGATCGACAACGGCGCCGGATGTCTCGCCACCGGCAACGATCAGTCGCCGCACGCCTGATTTTACAAGGTTTTCTGCAATATCGGCCATGGCCTGCTCGATCGCATGACCGGCGGCGTCGCGACCGTGGCGCGCCTGCAGCGCGGCGACCTGATCGGGCGTCGAGCTCGATGCGATCAGCACCGGACCTTCGGCCAGTCGCGGCCTTGCCCAGTCCAGCGCACGCTCGGCTTCGCCCGCCCCCGTAATGATACGCTCCGGATCGAGATGTAACACCGGCATGACACCCGCGGCATACGCGATCTGCTGAAGCGTCGCCTGCGAGCAGCTGCCGGCAAGGCATGCCGCCAGGCCGCCGACGGCCGCGCCGGTTTCGCTGCTCAGTGCCGGCTTCACCTTGCCCGTCGACACCAGCGCGCGCGCAAGTCCCAGGCCCATGCCGGACGCGCCGACCGACAGAAGATGTTCGGCGGCCACGAGCCCGATGGTCTCGAGGTCGCGGTCGAACACGGCGTCGATGATCGCAGCACCGATGCCCCTGGCGGCGAGCTCGGCCAGCCGTGCCCGCACGGCCTCCGCGCCGCGCGCGACGGTGGCGAGATCGACGAGGCCGATCTGCGTGCTGCTCTGGCACGCCAGCACGCGCACCAAGTTGGAATCATGCATCGGGTTGAGTGGATGGTCCTTCAGCGGGCTCTCGCTGAGCGGCACGGCGCCGACGAACAGATTGCCCTGAAAGACGGTGCGCCCGGTCTCCGGAAAGGCTGGCGTCACCAGCACGGCTCCCTCGCCGCAATCGGCGCGCAGCGCATCCATGACCGGGCCGATATTGCCGGCGTCGGTGGAATCGAAGGTCGAGCAGATCTTGAACAGCACGTGGCCCGCGCCGCGGCCGCGCAGCCATTTGTCCGCCGCGCGCGAGCGCGACACGGCAAGGCCGGCCTCGATCGAGCGGCTCTTCAACGACACCACGACGGCATCGACCTCGGGCAGCGCCAGATCGTCGGCAGGGATGCCGATGGTCTGGACGGTGCGCAGGCCGGCGCGCGTCAGCGTGTTGGCGAGATCGGAGGCTCCGGTGTAGTCGTCGGCGATGCAGCCTAACGCTGGGGTCACGGCTTCACTCCCGCATAGGGCTTGAACCAGGCAAGCCCATCGGTGGTCTTGCCGCGGGGATTGTATTCGCAGCCGACGAAGCCGGCATAGCCGAGCCGATCGAGCTCTTCGAACAGGAACGGATAGTTCAGCTCCTCGCCATCGGGCTCGTTGCGCGAGGGAATGCTGGCGATCTGGATGTGGCCGATGATCGGCATCATCTCGCGCAGCCGCATGGTGACGTCGCCATGGATGATCTGGCAGTGATAGATGTCGAACTGGAGCTTCAGGTTCGCAAGCCTCAGCTCCTGGATCAGATCCCGCGCGAAGCCGAAATCATTGAGGAAGTAGCCGGGCACGTTGCGCGCGTTGATCGGTTCGATCACGATATCGATGCCGTGCGGCGCAAAGAACTCGGCAGCCCAGGCCACAGATTTGTAGAAGGCCTCGATCGCGGCGCGCTCGCCGCGGTTGGCGATGCCGGCCATCAGGTGCAGGCGCTTGACGCCGGTCGCCTTGGCATAAGGCAGCGCCGTCTCCAGGCTCGCCTTGAGATCGGAAAAGCGCGATGGCAGCGCGGCAAAGCCCTTCTCGCCGGCGTTCCAGTCGCCCGGCGGCAGGTTGAACAGCGCCTGGGTCAGGCCGTTGCGCTTGAGCCGCTCGCCGACCGCCTCGGCGGGATGCTCGTACGGAAACAGAAATTCCACCGCGGTGAAGCCCGCTTGCGCGGCGGCATCGAAGCGGTCGAGGAACGGCACCTCGGTGAACATCATCGAGAGATTGGCGGCGAAACGGGGCATTGGAAATCCTCTGTTACTTGTCGCCGGGCAGCTTGACGCCGGTGACCTGCGCATACATGCGCGCGACCGATGCGTCGTCGTCGCGGCCCATGCCGGCGGCCGATGTCATCAGGAACATCTGGAGCGCGGCGGCGGAGACCGGCACGGGGAATCGGGCGCTGCGCGCCATGTCCTGGATGATGCCGAGGTCCTTGACGAAGATCTCCACCGCGCTTCGCGGCGTGTAGTCGCCGTCGAGCACATGCGGCATGCGGTTCTCGAACATCCATGAATTGCCGGCGGAGGCCGTGATCACCTCGTAGACCTTGCGGATGTCGAGGCCCTGCTTGGCCGCGAACGCCATGGCTTCGCTGGCGGCGGCGATGTGGACGCCGGCTAGCAGCTGATTGATCATCTTGAACGCAGCGCCCTGCCCGGCGGCATCGCCGAGCTCGTAGAGCTTTGCAGCCATGGCATCGAGCGCCGGCCGCGCCCTCGCAAAAGCCGCGGAGCTGCCGGAAGCAAGGATCGTCAATTCACCTTGCGCGGCGCGCTGCGCCCCGCCGGAGATCGGCGCATCCAGATAGTGCCGGCCGGTCGCCTCCAGCTGCTTGGCCAGGCGCCGCGCCACGTCCGGGTCCATGGTCGCCGAGGAGACGAACACGCTGTCCTTCGGCATGGTCTCGGCGGTGCCGTCCTTGCCGAACAGGATCGCCTCGGTCTGGCCGGCGTTGACGACGACGCTGACGACGATGTCGGCATTCGTGGCCGCCTCGGCCGGCGTTTTGGCGCCGGTGCCGCCGTCCTTCACGAAACGTGCGACGGCATCCGCCGAGACGTCGCAGCCGGTCACGGCATGGCCGGCGCGCCTGAGCGAGGTCGCCATGCCAAAGCCCATCGAGCCGAGCCCGACAACGGCGATACGCTGACTTTGTGACGTGGAGGCGGACATATGCAACTGACCCTTGCGAACGTTTCCCAAATAGCCGCCCTTTGCGGCAGCTTGGCAACCGAATAACACGGCTTGGCCGCGCTGCCAAAGCGTGAGACAAGCAGGCATGACGGCCATGAGAACCGAAACGAGCAACGAGACACGGCTGCGCGAGGACATCTGCCGCTTCGGACGATCCCTGTTCGAGCGCGGGCTGACGCCGGGCTCCTCCGGCAATATCAGCGTCAAGCTGGACGATGGCGGCTGGCTGGTGACCCCGACCAATGCCTCGCTCGGCTTCCTCGACCCGGCGAAGCTGTCGCGGCTGGATAGCCGGGGCCGGCTGGTTTCGGGCGATGCCCCGACGAAAGAAGTTCCGCTGCACACGGCGCTTTACGACACGCGCGGCAGTGCTCGTGCCATCGTGCATCTCCACTCCACGCATTCGGTGGCGCTCTCGATGCTGCCCGAGATCGATCCGCGCGCCGCGCTGCCGCCGATGACGGCCTATTATTTGATGAAATGCGGCGCCACCGCGCTCGTGCCCTATTACCGCCCCGGCGACCCCGCGGTCGCAGATGCGATCAAGGGGCTGGCGGGGAAATATTCATCCGTGCTGCTCGCCAATCACGGCCCTGTCGTCGCCGGCGATACGCTGGAGGCGGCGGTGTTCGCGACGGAAGAGCTGGAGGAGACGGCGAAGCTGTATCTGCTGCTGCGCGGGATGAACCCGCGGTATTTGTCTCCGGAGCAGGTGACGGATCTGGTGAAGGTGTTCGGGGTGACGTTGCCGGAGCACGGGTACGAGCATTAGCGACTTGCGGTAAGGGGTGGACGAGCGTCGCCTCACCACCGCTGTCATTCCCCGCGAAAGCGGGGAATCCAGTACGCCGCGGCTTCTCCGCATATCTCTGACGTCTCGGAGTACTGGATCGCCCGATCAAGTCGGGCGATGACACCGGGTATGTTGCGCGGGCGTGCCCGATACTATTCGGCTACAGCCCCAGATACGCCTTCCTCACGTCCGGATTGCCCTTGATCTCCGCGGACGAGCCCTGCATCAGCACGCGGCCCGTTTGCAGGATGTAGGCGCGGTCGGCGATCTCGAGGCATTCGGCCATGCGCTGCTCGACGATGAGGACGGTCATGCCGGAGTCGCGGATGAGCTTCACGGCCTGGAAGATCTCGTCGACCAGTTTCGGCATGATCCCCTGCGAGGGCTCGTCCAGCATCAACAGGCGTGGACGCGTCATCAGCGCGCGGCCGATCGCGAGCATCTGCTGCTCGCCGCCGGAGAGCGTCTCGGCGCGCTGCTCCAGACGTTCCTGGAGGCGCGGGAACAGCTTGAAGACGAGATCGAGCGGCTCTTCGCGGTTCGCTTCGCCCCTGTAGAGATAGCTGCCGAGGCGAAGGTTGTCGCGCACCGACAGGCGCGGAAACAAACGGCGGTTTTCCGGCACATACGCGATGCCGGTGGCCGTGATGTGATGCTGCGCCATGCCGTCGAGGCGCTTGCCGTCGAAGGTCACGCTGCCCGAGCGCGGACGCTCGGCGCCGGCGATCGACTTCAGCAGCGTCGACTTGCCCGCGCCGTTGGCGCCGGCGACGCAGACGATCTCGCCCTTCTGGACCTCGATCGAGACCGCGGAGATCGCAACCAGGCCCTGATAGGCGGTCGTGACTTCACGCACCGACAACATGACGATCTCCCAGATATGCCTTGATCACCTTGGGATCGCGCACGACGTCGGCGGGCTTGCCCTCGACCAGGACCTTGCCGAGGTCGAGCACGATGGCGCGGTCCACCAGCGGCATCACGATCTCCATGACATGCTCGACCATCAAGACCGTGATGCCGGCATCGCGCACCTTGCGCACCAGCGCGACGCCGGTCTGCGCCTCGGTCGGCGTGAGGCCAGTGAGGACCTCGTCGAGCAGCAGCAGCTTCGGCTCGGTCGCAAGCGCCCGCGCGACTTCGAGGCGGCGCTTCTCGGCCGGCACGAGGTCGCTGGCGAGCACGTCGGCGCGCGCGGCAAGGCCGGTGAACTCCAGCACTTCATGCGCCTTGCGGCGCGCCTCGCGCATCACGGTGGTACGCACGAGGGCGCCGACGATGACGTTGTCGATGACAGTCATGGTCTCGAAGCTCTTCACGACCTGAAAGGTGCGGCCGATGCCCCGCCGGCAGCGTTCGGCCGCCGGCAGTTTGGTGACGTCCTCGCCGTCGAATAGAATCGAGCCTTGCGTCGGCGGCAGAACACCGGCGATGAGATTGAACAGCGTCGACTTGCCGGCACCGTTCGGGCCGATCAGGCCGACGATCTCGCCGCGGCCGACCGAGATCGAGACGTCGCTGTTGGCGACGAGGCCGCCGAAGCGCTGCCAGACGCCGCGGGTTTCGAGCAGCGCGCTCATCGGGCAGCTCCCGTCTTCTTCGGGCGTGAAAACAGGCTCAGCAGGCCGCGCGGCAGGGCCAGCGAGATCAGAACGATCAGCGTGCCGTAGACAATGAGGTCGACACCCCGCCCCGAGCCGCCGAACTTGAAGCGCGTCAGCTCAGTCAGCGGGATCAGGATGGCCGCCCCTAACACCGGCCCCCACAGGGTGCCGATGCCGCCGAGCACGGCCGGCAGCGCCATCAGCAGCGAGAACTGAAAGCCCATGACGCTTTCCGGATCGATATAGGAGACGAACTGGGCGTAGAAGCTGCCGCCCACGGCGACAAGGAAGGCGGAAACCGCGGCCGCACCCATCTTGGAATTGAACACGTCGACACCGAGGCTCTCGGCCGCCTCCGGGTTGTCCTTGACCGCGCGCCACCAAAATCCCCATTTGGAGTTTTCCAGCCACCATGTCACGAACCAGGCGAGGCAGCACAGCGCCAGCGCGAAATAGAAGTAGGGCAGCTTGGTGCGCAGAAACTGGAATTTCAGCCAGCTGTCGCCGCGGATTGGAATGGTGATACCCATCGCGGCGCCTGCCCATTCCCAGTTGTGGAACAGAAGCAAGCCGATTTCGGCGATGACGATGGTTGCGATCACGAAGTAATGGCCGCGCAGGCGGAAGAAGGGATAGCCGAGCCCCATCGCGATCAGCGCCGACACCACCCCGCCCGCCAGCATGCCGAACCAGGGCAGCACGCCGAACTTCGTGAACAGCAGCTCGGTGGTGTAAGCACCGAGGCCAAAGTACAGCGCGTGGCCGAGCGAGATCTGCCCGCAATAGCCGGACAGGATATTCCAGCTCTGCGACAATCCCGCATACATCAGCGTCAGGATCAGGATGTTCTGGACGACGACGTCCTTCACGAACAACGGCGTCAGCGCGGCAATGGCAGCGAGCGCTGCGGCGATGATGAGGTCGCGGCGGCGCCGCGCTGCAAAATCCTTGTCCATCAGATCGATCCGAACAGGCCGCGCGGCCGGATGAAGACGACCAGCAGATAGACCGAGTAGATGCCGACCGATTTCAGCGACGGCGGCAGCACCAGCGCGGTGATTGCCTCGACGAGACCGACGATGATGCCACCGGCGAAGGCGCCGAACACGCTGCCGAAGCCGCCGAGCGCCACCGTGACGTAGGCAATCAGCGCAAAGGAGGCGCCGACGTCGGGATAGATGTAGAAGAACACCGCCATGATCGCGCCGGCGAGGCCGACCAGCGCGGCACCGAGGCCCCAGCCGAAGGCGAACACGCGGTTCTTGTCGATGCCGACGAGGGCGACTGCACCGGGATCCTCGCGGGTCGCTTCGATTGCGCGGCCGAAATCAGTTTTGTGGATGAAGAAGTAGAGACCTGCAAAAGCCGCGATCGAGACCAGCGCGCCGACCAGTTGCGGCTCCGGCAGGAAGATCCCGGCAATCGAGATGGTCTTGCCGCCGAGCCAGGACTGCGGAATGCTGCGATAGTCCGGCGTGAAGAAGTACTGCGCGAGGCCGCGCATGACGATGGCAAGGCCAAAAGTGGTAAAGATCTGCACCATGCCGGCATTGGCCTTGGCCCGCATGGCGAAGCGGACAAGGAGCAGATAGACGACCGCTCCGAATATGAAGAGTGCCGCGGCGACGAGCGGCGCCGACAGCAACGGGTCGATCGCGAAGAAGGCGAACAGGAAGAAGGACAGATACATCGCGATCATCAGGAATTCGCCATGGGCGAAGTTCGTGACGTCCATCAGGCCGAAGATCAGCGCGAGGCCGACCGCGATCAATCCGTAGAGCAGGCCCATCAGAAGGCCGCTCGCGAGACTCTGGATAATGGCTTGGGCTGTCAACTCTGGTCCCCCGTTCGAAACGTCACGACAGGCTTCGTCATTGCGAGCGAAGCGAAGCAATCCAGAAATGTTTCCAGGGAAGCAGTCTGGATTGCTTCGTCGCCAGCGCAAAATTGCTACGCAATTTTGTCGCGGGCTCCTCGCAATGACGGTGGGAGCAGTTTGCTCCCACCCCGCCTGCCCCGCTGCCCTCCGCAGCTTTTACTTCATCGGCCAGATCGCCTCGGCGATCGCAGCCTGCGGCGGGAAGATGGTGACGAACTTGCCGCCGACATACTGCAGCAGCACCGGATCGGCGTCGTTGTTCTGGCCCATCTCGTCGAACTTGACGCGCTTCCAGGGCATGATGGTCTTCTCGCCCGGGATGTCGGTCGCCGCGAGCGCATCGCGGATCTTCTCGCCGTCGGTCGACTTGGCGCGGCTGATGGCGTCGGCGAGGATGATCAGGCCCATGAACTGGCGCGAAGTGAGGTCGTTGAAATCCTTGCCGGACCTCGCCTTGAACATCTCGTTGATCTTGCCGACCATCGGCCGCTTCTGCGCGAGATCGAGCGAGAAGGTGCCGCGCGAGATCACGCCTTCGAGCTTGTCGCCGACGGCGTCGTAAAGCGCCTTCTCGGAGAAGCCGGCATCCTGCGCCACGATCGCATTCGGCTTGTAGCCGAGCTCGGCCATAGTCTTGACCAGGAGGATGCCGTCAGTGGTGTAGCTCGACGGCATCAGCACGTCGGCATTGGCGGTCTTGAGCTGCTGCACCTCGGCCGAGAGCGAGGGCGAGTTGGCGCGATACTTGATGTCGGTGACGATCTTGTAGCCGCGCTCGCCGGCAATCTTGGTCTGGGCATTGCCGGAATCGGTGCCGAAGATGGTGTCCTCGTGGAACAGCGACAGCGTCTCGATCTTGGTGCCCTTCTTCTTCATCGCATCGAAGAAGTCGAACATCGCGGCCGAGTACATCTCGTCGTGCGGCGAGGCGCGGAAGTAATATTTCAGGCCGCGGCGGTGCAGGCTCGGGGAGGAATTGTCGGCGGACAGGAACGGGACCTGATAGCGTTCGCATATCTGGCTGACGGTGACGGCCACCGCGCTCTGGTAAGTGCCGATGATCGCGCAAACCTTCTCCTGCGTGATCAGGCGCTCGGCCTCGGCGCGGCCCTTCTGCGGATCGGCCTGATGGTCGGCGAGCACGAGGCGGATCTTGGCGCCGCCGAGACCCGGGAGGCCTTCGCCCTTTGCCAGCGGCAGGTCGAAATCGCTGTCCTTGTTGATGACTTCGAGCGCGGTCTCATAGGCCTTCTGCGCGTCGACGCCCTGCTGCGCGCTGCCGCCGGAGAACGGATAGATCACGCCGATCACAACTTCCGTCGTTTGTGCGCGCGCTGCCAGCGGCACGAGAGCGGCACTGGCGGTGGCTCCCAACAACACGTCGCGGCGAGTGATCGTCATGGCAAAGTCCCCTGTTCCTGAATTTCGGCTGATCGAATGAAGCGATTGGTGGATGCGGTAAAGCCTGAAGAAGCAGCAGACGCTGCCCACTAAATCACGGCCATGTTTCTGTTCTTGAGATCGGTCACCAGCATCAGGCCGGGCGAATGCGTGATAGCGAACGGCAGCTTCGCGGCGTTGATGACCGATTGCGGCGTCACCCCACAGGCCCAGAACACCGGGATCTCGTCGTCGGCGACCGGCACCGGATCGCCGTAATCGGGCTTGGCGATATCCTTGATGCCGATCAGATGCGGATGGCCGAGATGCACGGGCGCGCCGTGCACGGCCGGATAGCGCGAGGTGATCTGCACCGCGCGGATCGCATCGGCCGGCTTGAACGGACGCATCGACACCACCATCGGGCCGGCGAACGGACCTGATACACCGCAGGCGATGTTGGTGCGGTACATCGGCACGCGCACGTTCTTCTCGATGTGGCGGATCGGCATGCCCTCCTCGAGCAGCGCCTCCTCGAACGAGAACGAGCAGCCGAGCACGAAGGTGACGAGGTCGTCGCGCCAATAGCTCGTCACGTCGGTCGGCTCGTCCACGACGTCGCCATCGCGCCAGACGCGGTAGCGCGGCACGTCGGTGCGGATGTCGAGATCGGCGCCGAGCGAGGGGATGTAAGGGCTGCCGACATCGGACATGCCGATGATCGGGCACGGCTTGGGATTGAGCTGGCAGAAGCGGTGGAAGGCTCCGGCATATTCCGCCGGCAGGATCGCCAGATTGCCCTGGACATATCCGGGGGCGGCGCCGGCGGTGGAGGCGACCAGCCCCTCGCGGTAGGCGAGCCGGGCCTTGCGGCTCGGGAGGGCGTCGGGTGTTTCAGTTTGCTGCGCTGCCACCAAAACAGTCATGTGATCGACCTGCCTATAAACTCGACAAAGACAAGCCAACACCAAGCGTGCTATAAAGTCTAATCTTCGTTTCTAATCAATCTCGATAAATCTGATTTATCGATCGGGAAAATCCTTCCAATGCTGGACTTCAGGTCGATCGAGACGTTCCTTTGGGTTGTGAAGCTCGGCAGCTTCCGTGGCGCCGCGCAACGGCTCAATACCACCCAGCCGGCGATCTCCCAGCGCATCGCCCAGCTCGAGCGCGAGATGGGCGTGAAGCTCTTGAACCGCGATCATCGCATCGCCTCCCCGACCCCGAGCGGCCGGCAGATGATGGTCTATGCGGAGAAGCTGATCGGCCTGCGCGCGGCGATGATGGCGGAGATCGGAGATGCTTCCGCGATGCGCGGCGTGATGCGGCTCGGCGTCGCCGAGACCATCGTGCACACCTGGCTGCCGCGGCTCGTCAAGAGCGTCAACGAGGTCTATCCGAACCTGTCGCTGGAGATCGAGGTCGACATCACGCCGAACCTCACCGCGCGCCTGCTCGCGCAGGAGATCGAGCTCGCCTTCGTGGTCGGACCGCTGTCCGCCTCCGGCGTGCACAACCGCGTGCTCGCCGATTATCCGATCGGCTTCCTCGCAAGTCCGTCGCTCGGGCTCGGCAAGGGCCCGGTGACGCCAGCAGAGCTCGCACGGTTTCCGATCATCACCTTCCCGCGCAAGACCAAGCCCTACGAGGTCGTGCGCGAGGTGTTCGACCGGCCGGAGCTGCCGCCGATCCGCCTGCATGCGTCCGCTTCGCTGGCGACCGTCATCCACATGGCGGTCGAGGGACTCGGCATCGCCGTGATCCCCGACGCCATCGTCGAGAACGAGCTTGCCGACGGACGCCTGCAGCTGCTCGACACCGATCTTTCCATCGCGCCACTGACTTTCACCGCGAGCTGGCTGGCCTCGCCCGATGTCGTCGCCGTGCAGCGCGTCGCCGAGCTTGCACGGCAAATTGCGCAGAGCAGCCTCGCGGTTGACGCGCCCGCACAGGCGCGTCATTGAAAAAGGCGCCGGACCTTTCTCCCGTCATTCCGGGATGGTGCGTAAGCACCAGACCCGGAATCTCGAGATTCCGGGTTCGCCCTTCGGGCGCCCCGGAATGACAGCGACAAATGGAAACGACCGCATGAGCCGAGCCGCGACCAACCTGCAAATCGATTCTGCCCGCCTGTGGGGCTCCATCCACGAGACCGCGCAATTCGGCGCGACGGCCAAGGGCGGCGTGCGGCGGCTGACGTTGAGCCGTGAAGACAAGCAGGTGCGCGATTGGTTCCGCAAGGCCTGCGAGGATGCCGGACTGGAAGTCCACGTCGACGCGCTCGGATCACAGTTCGGCCTGCGCAAAGGCCGCGACATGTCGAAGCTACCCGTCGGCATCGGCTCGCACCTCGACACCCAGCCGACCGGCGGCAAGTATGACGGCATCCTGGGGACGCTCGGCGCGCTGGAGGTGATCCGCACGCTGAATGATGCCGGCATCGAGACCGAGGCGCCGATCTGCATCGTGAACTGGACCAACGAGGAAGGCTCGCGCTTCGCACCTGCGATGATGGCCTCTGCCGCCTATGTCGGCGACTTCACCACCGACGACATTTTGTCGCGCAAGGACGCCGAGGGCACCACCGTCGGCCAGGCGCTCGACGGCATCGGCTATCGCGGCGACAAGCCGGTCGGCTTCCAGAAGCTCGGCTGCTTCGTCGAGCTGCACATCGAGCAGGGGCCGATCCTGGAAGCCGAAGGCAAGACCATCGGCGTGGTCGATTCCGGCCAGGGCGTGCTCTGGTACGACGGCAAGATCTCCGGCTTCGAGAGCCATGCGGGCTCCACGCCGATGCCGCTGCGGCGCGATGCGCTGGCGACCTTGTCCGAAATCGTGCTGGCGATGGAGTCGATTGCGAGGAAGCACGGACCGAACGCAGTCGGCACCATCGGCGAGGCCGTCATCGCCAATCCCTCGCGCAACGTCATTCCCGGCGAGATCGCCTTCACCATGGACTGCCGCAGTGCCGACGGCGCCATCATGGACGCGCTCGACCGCGATCTGCGAGCCGCGATTGCCGAGATCGCGGCGCGCCGCAAGGTCGAGGTCAAGATCGATCTGGTCTGGCGCAAGCCGCCGACGCATTTCGATCCGAAGCTGATTGCTGCCGTCGAGAACGCCGCCAAGACGCTCGGCTATTCCTCGCGCCGCATCACCTCCGGCGCCGGCCACGACGCCTGCAACCTCAACACGATCATGCCGGCGGCGATGGTGTTCGTGCCCTGCAAGGACGGCATCAGCCACAACGAGCTGGAGGATGCGACGCAGGGCGACTGCGCCGCGGGCACCAACGTCCTCATGCATACCGTGCTGGCGATCGCCGGCGTCGCATCCTGAGCGGAGAGAATTATGCGCGGAGTTTTCGTCGACGCCAATGAATCGCTTGCCGTGATCATGGAGCGGCTGGAGAAGCCCGGTGATCCCAAGGTGCGGATCAACAGGAATCCCGACATCACGCCCGAGCAATATCCGGAAGTGCTCGACGGCGCAGAGATCGCGATCGTCGACCACACGGCGCTGCCGACCGAGGTCGCGAAGAAATGCACCGGCCTGAAGCACGTCGTGTTCCTCGGCACCGGCGCGCGCAGCTACATGAATCCGGAAGAGCTCGCCGAGCTCGGCATTTCCGTGCATCTGATCAAGGGCTACGGCGACACCGCGGTTGCGGAATCCGCGATCGCGCTGATGTGGGCGTCGGCCCGCGTCATTGCGATGATGGACCGCGAGATGCGGGCCGGCAACTGGCTGCGCGAGGACGGCATGCAGCTCACCGGCAAGACGCTCGGCCTGATCGGCTTCGGCGGCATCGCCGCGGAGGTCGCGCGCATCGCGTCCGGCAGCGGCATGAAGGTGATCGCCTGGAATCGCTCGCCGAAGAGCCACGCGAGCGTCGAGTTCACCGACCTCGACAGCGTGCTGGCGAGAAGCGATGTGGTGTCGCTGCACCTGCTGCTCAACGACGAGACGCGCGGCATGATCACGCGCGAGAAAATTTTCGCAATGAAGCGCGGCGTCATCCTCATCAACACCGCCCGCGCCGCTGTTGTCGACGAGGCCGCCATGATCGAGGCGCTGAAGTCCGGCCATATCCGCCACGCCGGCCTCGATGTCTTCAACATCGAGCCGCTGCCCGGCGATCATCCGCTGACGAAGCTGCCGAACGTGACGTTGTCGGCGCATTCGGCCTTCCGCACACCGGAGGCGAGCGAGAACCTGATTGAAGCGGCGTTGGTCCATTGCCGCCGGATCGTGAAGGGATAAGAGCAACAACAATGGCCGACTATCGCATCATCAAGGCTGAGTCGCTCACCAAGGCCATCCATGCCATCGTCAGGGCCGGCGGCTCCTCGGACCGCGAGGCCGAGCTCGTGGCCACCAATCTCGTCGAAGCCAATTTGAAGGGACACGACTCGCACGGCGTCGGCATGATTCCGCGCTACGTCCAGAGCGTCACCAATGGCGGCCTCGCCGTGAACTCACACGTCAAGATCGTGCTTGACACCGGCCCGCTTCTCACCCTCGACGGCCTCACCGGCTACGGCCAGGTGATCGGCCATGAAGCGATGGAGCTCGCGGCCGAGCGCGCAAAGAAGAACGGTGTTTGCCTTGTCGGCCTCTCAAATTCGCATCACATCGGCCGCATCGGCCACTGGGCCGAGCAGTGCATCGATCACGGCCTGGTCTCGATCCACTTCGTCAACGTGATCTCGCGGCCGATCGTGGCGCCCTGGGGCGGCAGCGACGCACGCCACGGCACCAACCCGTTCTGCGTCGGCATCCCGCGCGCCGGCAAGGATCCGATCGTGCTCGACTTCGCCACCAGCAGGATCGCGCAGGGCAAGACCCGCGTCGCGCACAACAAAGGCGTCGCGCTCGAACCCGGCACGGTCATCGACAATGAAGGCAAGCAGACGACAAACCCGCGCTACACCGTGATTCCGCCGTACGGCGCGATCCTGCCGTTCGGCGAGCACAAGGGTTCGGGGCTCGCGCTGGTGTGCGAGATCCTCGGCGGCGCGCTCTCCGGCGGGCAGGTGGTCAAGGGCTCGTCCGACGGCAAGTACAATGTCCTCAACGGCATGCTCTCGATCGTCATCGACCCCGGCAAGCTCGGCACCGGCGAGAACCTTGCACGCGAAGTTGAGAGCTTCGTGAGCTGGCACACCGGCTCGCCGCCTGCCCCCGGCGTCGACAAGGTCAAAATCGCGGGCGAGCCGGAGCGCGAGATCAAGAAGAAACGCCTCGCCGAGGGAATCCCGGTCGACCCAACCACCTGGCAGGAGATCCTGGATGCCGGGAAGAAGTTCGGGCTGGAACAGACGGCGATCGAGAAGATCGCGAGCTGATCGGAGCGAGGCGCGTTCCTCGGCGTCGCCTCGCGCCTCATGACCAATCGCGCAAGAGAGACTGGACGGCGGCGAAGATATCGACGTGCTCGCGGCACGGGTTTGAACCGCCCCGCATGACCTTGCGACAATGCGGATATCCGATTGCATCCGCCCGAGGTTCGCATGCTCTCCCGTCTCGCAAAATTCGTGTCCGGCTCAAACCTTCCGTCGCCCGGATCCGATCTCTACCGGCAACGGCTCGCCATCTACGAGAGCGAGCTTGGCGAGCCCGAGCGCACATTCACGGACTACGCGGAGCGCCGCATCGACATCCACGCCTTCGGCCGCGATTTCGTCCCGGTTTGCCAGGAGGGCTCCGACGAAGGCTATGTCCTTCTCACCAACGGCATGAGCGAGCAACGGATGCACGGCGTCCCCGGGGACGCAAAGCCCCGGGCCGAGCTGATGTGGTACGTCCGCGAGCCGACGCAGGACGTTTGCGCCAATCTGCGCTGGCTGGCCAATCTGCCGTTCATCGACACGACCTGGTTCGGCTTCGGCCATCGCGTCGCGCTTCCGTGGCCGCCGGTTGCAGGAACGGACTTCCAGACGTTCCTGTTGCTCACACCGATCATCGGCCCCGACAAGGAGATCGCCGAGGCGCTGGAGATTGCGGGCGATCCGGTGGAGATCCTGACCGTGAACCTGATCTCGCATCAGGAGCTCGGGCTGATCAAGTCCAGGGGGCTCGATCCGTTTCTCGATCTGCTCGACGAGAACGACTATCCGCCGATCTTCGATCCGGCGCGGAAGTCGTATGTGTAGTCGTAGGGTGGGTTAGCCGAGCGGATGCGCGAAGCGCATCTGCTTGGCGTAACCCACCACTTCTGTCTCTGCGGATACGAACAGTGGCGGGTTACGCCCAGCGGACCACGCTTCGCGCGGCGCAGGGCTAAACCCACCCTACGCAGGGTGCCCCGCCTCAATCCACCATATCCGCAACCGCCTTGCCGCACGCCGTCGTGTCGGCATTACCGCCGAGATCCTTGGTGCGCAGCGTGCGTTCGGCGAGCGTGCGCTCGATCGCCTCGACGATCGACTTGCCGGCTTCCTTCTCACCGAGATGCTCGAACATCATCGCGCCGGACCAGATCATGCCGATCGGGTTGGCGATGCCCTGGCCTGCGATGTCGGGCGCCGAGCCGTGCACCGGTTCGAACACGGATGGGAAATCGCCCTCGGGGTTGATGTTGCCGGACGGAGCGATGCCGATGGTGCCGGTGCAGGCCGGGCCGAGGTCGGAGAGGATGTCGCCGAACAGGTTGGAGCCGACCACGACGTCGAACCAGTCCGGATGCAGCACGAAGTTCGCGGTGAGAATGTCGATGTGGTACTTGTCCCACTTCACGCCTGGAAACTTCTTGGCCATCGCCTCCACGCGCTCGTCCCAATAGGGCATGGTGATCGAGATTCCGTTGGACTTGGTCGCCGAGGTCAGGTGCTTCTTGGGCCGCGACTGCGCGAGCTCGAAGGCGAATTTCAGGATGCGGTCGACGCCGGTGCGGGTCATCACCGTCTGCTGCGTCACGAACTCGCGGTCGGTGTCCGGGAACATGCGGCCGCCGACCGAGGAATATTCGCCTTCGGTGTTCTCGCGCACGACCCAGAAATCGATGTCGCCGGGCTTGCGGCCCGCCAGCGGCGACGGCACGCCGGGCATCAGCCGCACCGGGCGCAAGTTCACGTACTGGTCGAACTCGCGGCGGAACTTGATCAGCGAGCCCCACAGCGAGACGTGGTCCGGGATCTTGGCCGGCCAGCCGACCGCACCGAAATAGATCGCATCGTGCTTTCCGATCTTCTCCTTCCAGTCGTCGGGCATCATCTGGCCGTGCTTCTCGTAATAGTCGTAAGAGGAGAAGTCGAAATGGTCGAAATGCAGCGAGACGTTGTGCTTTTTCGCCGCCGCCTCCAAAACGCGCAGGCCCTCGGGCATCACCTCCTTGCCGATGCCGTCGCCGGGAATGACCGCGATCCGGTATTGTTTCTTGCTCATCGAGAACGTCCTTGGTTGGTCCGGCAGTCGCCGCCTTCTGACTGCACTGCAATGGACCAAACGCGGCGGCAGTGCAACGCTGCACTGCAATGTTGACCATGGCGCGGCCAAGCGCCTACTGATTTGATCCTATTCCCACGAACGAGTACCCCCATGGATCTGCATCTGCGCGGCAAGCGCGTCCTGATCACCGGCGCGTCCAAGGGCATTGGCGCAGCCGCCGCCGAGGCCTTCGCCGAGGAAGGCGCGCATCTCCTCCTCGCGGCGCGTAGCGGCGATCAACTCAAGGCGCTGGCCGACCGTTTGCGCGCCGCGCACCAGATCGACGCCACAACGAGCATCGTCGATCTGCGCAAGGAGGAGGACGTGGCCCGGCTGGCGAAGGAAGCCGCCGACATCGACGTGCTCGTCAACAACGCCGGCGACATTCCCCGGCGGCTCGATCGACAAGATCGACGAGGCGACTTGGCGGCACGCCTGGGAATTGAAGGTGTTCGGCTATATCAACCTGACGCGCTACATCTACGCCCAGATGAAAGCCAGGGGTGGCGGCGTCATCGTCAACGACATCGGCGCGGCCGGCGAGAAGTTCGACGCCAACTACATCTGCGGCAGCGCCGGCAATGCCGCGCTGATGGCGTTCACACGGGCGCTCGGCGGCAAGAGCCTGGCCGACAACATCCGCGTGGTCGGCATCAATCCCGGCCCCGTCGGCACCGACCGCCACGTCACCCTGCTGAAGACGCGGGCCAAGCACCAGTTCGGCGACGAGAGCCGCTACAAGGAATTCCAGAAGAGCCTGCCGCTCGGCCGTCCCGCGCATGCGCGCGAGATCGGCGACCTCATGGCGTTCCTGGCCTCGGATCGCGCCGGCTATACGTCGGGGGTGATCTATACCGTTGACGGCGGCATCAGCGCCGGGTGGGGTTAACTCTATTCTCGTCATTGCGAGCGCAGCGAAGCAATCCAGGAATCTTGCCGCAGTGACAGTCTGGATTGCTTCGCTGCGCTCGCAATGACGACACAACAAGCACTGGAGTAAGATATTTGTCTCAAGACCTGATCCGCGAAACCGCCTGCACCGTCGTCGACAAGCTGCGCTCCGGCGACGTCTCGCCGCTCGAGCTCTTGGACGTGCTGGAGAAGCGCATCAAGGAGGTCGACGGCAAGGTCAACGCGCTGCCGACGCTGTGCTTCGATCGCGCGCGGGAGAGTGCGAAGACACTGATGCAGAAGCCGGCCGGCGCGCGCGGGCTGCTCGCCGGGCTGCCGGTGCCGATCAAGGATCTGACCGACGTCGCGGGCGTGTTGAACACGCAGGGCTCGCCGATCTTCAAGGACAACATCCCCGCGAAGTCCGACCTCATGGTCGAGAACCTCGAGGCCAACGGCGCGGTCGTCTACGCCAAGTCGAACACGCCAGAGTTCGGGGCCGGTGCCAACACGTTCAACGAGGTGTTCGGCGCGACGCTCAATCCCTGGGACACGACGAAATCGGCCGCGGGCTCCTCCGGCGGCGCGGCGGTGGCGCTGGCGACCGGCATGGCCTGGCTCGCCCAAGGCTCCGACATGGGCGGATCCTTGCGCAGCCCCGCGGCCTTCTGCGGCGTCGTCGGCATGCGGCCGAGCATCGGCCGCGTCGCGCATACCCCAAAGTCCGGCATCGATCGCAATCTCGGCGTGGTCGGCCCGATGGCGCGCAACGTCGAGGATCTCGCGCTGCTGCTGGATGCCATGAGCGGCGACTATGCCGACGATCCGCTGTCGCTGCCGGCTCCCGCAACCTCGTTCCTGTCGGCGGCCCAGGCGGGCAAGCGGCCGAGGCGCATCGCCTATTCGCCCGATCTAGGCATCACCCCGGTCGATCCCGAAGTGAAGGCGATCACACGAAAGGCCGCCGAACGTTTCGCCGAAGCCGGCGCCATCGTCGAGGAGGCGCATCCGGACTGGCGCGAGGCGCATGAATGCTTCCACGTGCTGCGCGCCTTCGACTTTGCGATCACCAAGGCCAATCTGCTGCGCACCAAGCGCGACCTGCTCAAGCCCGAGGTGATCTGGAACATCGAGGAGGGTCTCAAGCTGACAGTCGAGCAGCTCGCGCGCGCCGAGGCGCAGCGCGTCGGCATGACGGCGCGGGCAGTCGAGTTCTTCAAGAGCTACGATCTGTTGCTGACGCCGACCACGATCGTTCCGCCCTTCCCGATCGAGCATCGCTATGTCGCCGAATGCGCCGGCAAGAGGTTCGAAAACTACGTCGAGTGGCTTGGCATCGTCTACGCCATCACGCTGGCCTGCTGCCCGTCTCTCTCCCTGCCCTGCGGCTTCACGGCCTCGGGCCTGCCGGTCGGCGTGCAGGTAGTCGGCGCGCCGCGCGCCGACGCGCAGGTGATCGCCGGAGCGAAGGTGCTGGAAGACATTCTGGGCCTGCGCGGCACGACGCCGATCTATCCGAAGGTGAAGGACTGAGCTCCGCGCCTGCGCAGTCGTTCGCCGGAGGGGCGTTCTCGCTCGGCGGCGGCAACATACCGAGGCGCGGCTTGCCGCGGCCGACCTGCGTCTCGGAGAAAGGTTGATCCATGAGCACTCGCACCAGCCGTGTGCTACATCGCTCACTGCGCGAAACGCCACCCAAGGCGATCGGCGGCGAGGGCATTTATCTCTTCGCCGAGGACGGACGCCGCATCATCGATGCCTCCGGTGGCGCGGCGGTCTCCTGCCTCGGCCACCAGCACCCGCGCGTCATCGCGGCGATGGCAAATCAGGCGTCCACCCTCGCCTACGCGCACACGGCTTTCTTCTCCTCCGAGCCGGCTGAAGCACTGGCCGAAAAGCTGGTCGGACACGAGCCCGGCGGGCTCGCCTACGCCTATTTCGTCAGCGGCGGATCGGAGGCAATCGAAGCCAGCATCAAGCTGGCGCGGCAATATTTCATCGAGCGCGGCGAGCCGCAGCGGCAGCATTTCATCGCGCGGCGACAGAGCTATCACGGCAACACGCTCGGCGCGCTTGCCGCCGGCGGCAACGCCTGGCGCCGCGCGCCCTATGCGCCGCTGCTGTCGACCGCTTTCAGCCACGTCACGCCGGCCTTCGCCTATCACGAGAAGCGCGAGGGCGAGTCGGATGCGCAGTTTGTGGCGCGCCTCGCCACCGAGCTCGAAGCCGAGTTCCAGCGGCTCGGCCCCGACACCGTCGCGGCCTTCCTCGCCGAGCCCGTCGTCGGCGCCACCGCCGGCGCCGTGACCGCCCCGGACGGCTACTTCAAAGCGGTGCGCGAGGTCTGCGACCGCCACGGTGCACTGCTCATTCTCGACGAGGTCATGTGCGGCATGGGCCGCACCGGCACGACGCATGCCTGGGAGCAGGAGCGCGTCGCGCCCGATATTCAGGCGATCGCCAAGGGGCTCGGCGGCGGCTATCAGCCGATCGGTGCCATGCTCGTCAGCGGCAGGATCATCGACACCATCCGCGCGGGCTCGGGCGCGTTCCTGCACGGTCACACCTATCTCGCACACCCCCTCGCCTGCGCGGCCGCGCTCGCGGTGCAGGACGTCATCCGGGAGGACGGCCTGCTCGCCCGCGTGAAGGAGCGCGGCAAGCAGCTCGAGCAGCGCCTGATCGAGCGCTTCGGCAATCATCGCCATGTCGGCGACATCAGGGGACGCGGCCTGTTCTGGGCAATCGAGCTCGTCGCCGACCGCGCCGACCGAACCTCGTTCGATCCGGCGCTCAAGCTGAACCAGAAGATCAAGGCCGAGGCGTTTGCGCATGGGCTCGGCTGCTATCCCGGGGGTGGCACCGTGGACGGTGTCCGCGGCGATCACGTGCTGCTGGCGCCGCCCTACATCACCTCGGCTGGCGAGATCGACCTGATCGTCGACAAGCTGGGAACCGCCGTCGATAACGTATTACGCAGTGTCGACGAATGAGGGGCGGCGCGCACCGTTTCGTCGACCGGAACGTAGCACTTCGCGATGCACAGCGTCTCAAAAGTGCGAGACCTTCCATGCGCAATGACGTTCCATGACGACGCCCCCTCGCATCGCCCTTATCCACGCCCTCAAGCATTCCATCGCCCCGATCGAGGCAGCGTTTGCGCAGGCGTGGCCCGAGGCGCGGCTGATGAACCTGCTTGACGACAGTCTCTCGGCGGATCTCGCCCGCGACGGGCAACTCAATGATGCCATGACCGAACGCTTCCTCGCGCTCGGCGACTACGCAGCGGCGACGGGAGCAGATGGAATCCTGTTCACCTGCTCCGCCTTCGGCCCGTGCATCGAGGCCGTCGCGCGCGCGCATGCGCCGATGCCCGTGCTGAAGCCGAACGAGGCCATGATTGAGAGGGCGGTGACCATGGGCCGGCGCATCGGCCTGCTCTCGAGCTTTCCGCCGACGCTGGCGTCGATGCCGCCCGAGTTTCCCGACTCCGTCGAGGTGGTGCCGAAGCTCGCCGACGGCGCGCTGACCGCGCTCGACCGCGGCGACCGCGCCACGCATGACCGGCTGATCGCGGAGGCCTCACGGAGCTTGCGCGATTGCGACGTCATCGCGCTGGCGCAATTCAGCATCGCCGCGACGGCGCCGCTGGTCGCGGAGGCCACAGGCCGCCCCGTCGTGACCACGCCGGACAGCGCGGTCGAAAAGCTGATGAAGCTGCTGAAGGCGAAGCCCTAAGCGCCGGCCTTGGTCCGACGCCGCGCATCCTTGATCGCGACCGCAAGCGCAGCCTTCGTCTCGTTGACGAAATCCTCGACCAGTTCCTCGCGCGTGGCATGCGCCGCCTCGCCGGTGAACAGGCCCTGCTCGGCCAGCATCACCACCCCGTGCAGCGCCGCCCAGATCTTGAGCGCCTGCCGTTCGCGCAAATAACCCACGGCGGGCGCTTCCAGAGCTTCGATCACGAGCGCAAAGGTCTCCCGCGTCGCCTCGTGCAGCTCGCTGCCCTTGGCCGCGCAGGACACCGTGCGCGAGGCGAACATCAGGCGGTAGATGCCATTCCGGCGCAAGCCGAAATCGAGCGTCGCCTGTGCGAGCCGCGAGAGCTTCGATTGCTGCGACGGCTTTGCCATCGCTTCGCGCAAGAGCGCCGAGAGCTGCCGGAATGCTTGCGCGGTGACGGCGGCGAGCAGCGCCTCGCGGTCGGCAAAATGCCGGTATGGCGCCGGCTGCGAGACCCCGAGCTTCTTGGCAAGCGCCTTGATGCTGATGGCCTCCGCGCCGCCCCGCTCTGCCTCTTGCAGCGCGGCCTCGATCAACGCATCGCGGAGATCGCCATGGTGGTAGGTCTTCTCGGGCTTGCGGGCTGGTCGTGAGCGCATGTCGGGGCGAAGCCTATAAGTTTGCGCTTGACAGGGGAAGCCCGCCGCGAATGTAATAGCATATAACTTAAATAAAGCTGGGATGGGGAAACGCGCCGCCTTCGGGCCCTCGCGCGCACACGACCAAGGAAGCCGAGAATGGCAGAGCGACTGAAGGTTCACGTCGATCCCGACAAATGCCAGGGTCATGCCCGCTGCAAGGCGCTCGCGCCGGAGCTTTTCGAGCTCGACGAATACGGCAACGCGCACGAAGCTGGTGACGGCACCGTCCCGCCAGGACTCGAGGACAAGGCCTGGCTTGCGAAATCCAACTGCCCGGAAATCGCAATCGATGTGATCGAGGAATAGTGCGGCCGTTGCCGCCCCGCATGCGTTCAGCGAATACGAGCCAAGGGATTGCCTGCCATGTCCGACGTCGACCAGCCTGTCGCCCATCCGCCCGTCACCGACTGGGTCCATGATTTCGACCACACCGATCCGCAATGGACCGAGGACCCGTTCCCGATCTGGGACGAGCTGCGGGCCATAAGTCCCGTGGTGCACACCGAACGTTTCCTCGGCTGCTATTTGCCGACGACCTATGAAGCCGTGCGCGAGATCGCCAACGACACCGAGCACTTCTCCTCCCGCCGCATCATCGTCCGCGACGTACGGCCGGAAATCACCAGCCGGAACGCAGCCCCGCCGATCACCTCCGATCCGCCCGAGCACAAACCGGCCAAGCAATTGCTGCTGCCGCCGTTCACCCCGGACGCGATGAAGAAGCTCGAGCCGCGCGTCCGCGCCATCTGCAACGAGCTGATCGACGACTTCATCGCCGAGCAGAGGGTGGACGCTGCGGCACGCTACACCAAGCACATCCCGGTTCGGGCGATCGCGCACATGCTCGGCATCCCCGAGAGCGACAGCGACCTTTTCATCAATTGGATCCACATGATCCTCGAGCTCGGCATCAGGGACGAGAGCAAGCTGCTCCAGGCCGTGCAGGAGATGACGGCCTATTTCGGCGGCCATATCGAAGCGCGCAAGAGCAAGCCCACCGACGATCTGATCTCCTACCTGATGAACGCCAGGGACAAGAACGGCAATCCGCTCGAGGACACCCATGTGATGGGCTCGCTGCGCCTGCTGCTGATCGCCGGCATCGACACCACCTGGAGCGCGATCGGCTCCTCGCTCTGGCATCTTGCGAAGACGCCGGCCGACCGCGAGCGGCTGATCGCCGAGCCCGGACTGATCCCGACAGCCGTGGAGGAGCTGCTGCGCGCCTATTCGCCGGTGACGATGGCGCGTGAAGTGGTCAAGGAGACCACGGTATCCGGCTGTCCGGTCAAGCCGGGCAACATGGTGCTGCTGTCGTTCCCGGCAGCCAACCGCGACCCCAAGATGTTTCCGGACGCTGACAAAGTCGTGATCGACCGGCGCGAGAACCGCCATGCGGCCTTCGGCCTCGGCATCCACCGCTGCGTCGGTTCCAACCTCGCGCGCATGGAAATGCAGGTGGCGCTGGAGGAATGGCTGAAGCGGATTCCCGACTTCCGGCTCGATCCGGCAGGTACGGTGACTTGGTCGCAAGGAACGGTGCGCGGCCCCCGCCAGTTGCCATTTTTGCTCGGAAAGGCGATGTAAGGCCTTCCCAAAGGAAGCGGACAGGCCTTTCATGGCGTGCGCAACACCAAGCAGGCCTCAGCCATGCATTGCCACCAGCACAGGCCATGACCGACGAGACGCCATCCGACAGCAAGCTGACGCGCACCAAGGAGAAGTGGGCGCGCGAGGGCCGCTTTCTCACCGGCAAGATTACACGCCCGGAGGATCAAAGGCTTCCACCCGGGCAGCATCTCACCAAGGACTGGCCGGTGCTCGATCTCGGGGTCACGCCGCCGGTCTCGCGCGAGCGCTGGCGGCTCGACGTCTATGGCGCGGTCGAGACCCCCGTTTTCTGGACCTTTGCCGAATTCGCCGCGCAGAAGCAGTCCCAGTTCACCTCGGACATCCATTGCGTCACGACCTGGTCGCGCTATGACAACGAATGGGAAGGGCTCGCCACGCGTGAGCTGCTGGCGGCCTGCCAGCCGCGCGAGGATGCCCGCTTCGTCGTGCTGCATTCCTATGACGGTTACACCACCAATCTCGCGCTGGAGGATTTTGCCGCCGAGGACGCGCTGCTCGCCCACACCTGGTCCGGCCAGCCGCTGACGGACGAGCATGGCGGCCCGGTGCGACTGGTCGTACCGCACCTCTATTTCTGGAAGAGCGCGAAATGGCTCCAGGCCATCGAATTCCTGACCGAGGACGCGCCGGGCTTCTGGGAAGTCCGCGGCTATCATAACCGCGGTGATCCCTGGGCCGAGCAGCGCTATTCGGGCGATTAGGTTCGAGCAAGACGGGGGGAAGCCCATGCCGACGGAACGCTTTCAATTCACCGGCGAAGGCGGCCACCAGCTCGCGGCCGCGCTGGAGCTGCCTGACGGCGAGCCCGCGGCGTTCGCGCTGTTCGCGCACTGCTTCACCTGCGGCAAGGACACGCTGGCCGCCAAGCGCATCTCGGTCGCGCTCGCTGCCAAGGGCATCGCGGTGCTGCGCTTCGACTTCACCGGGCTTGGTTCCAGTGGCGGCGATTTCGCCAATTCGACGTTCTCCTCCAACGTCGCCGATCTCGTCCGCGCCGCCGATCATTTGCGCGAGACCCGCAAGGCACCCTCGATCCTGATCGGCCATAGCCTGGGTGGCGCCGCGATCCTCGCCGCTGCCGGACGGATTCCCGAGGCGAGAGCGGTGGCCACCATCGCGGCGCCCTCGGATCCCGCTCACGTCACCGGCCTGTTCCGGGAGCATCTCGACAACATCCGCGCGCAGGGCGAGGTCGAAGTGTCGCTCGCGGGACGCCCGTTCCGGATCAAGCGCGAATTCCTCGACGACATCGCCGAGCACGAGCTGATGAAGGACGTCACCGGCCTGCACAAGGCGCTGCTGGTGATGCATTCGCCCGTTGACGACACCGTCGGCATCGACAACGCAACGAAGCTCTTCGTCGCGGCAAGACATCCCAAGAGCTTCGTCTCGCTCGACCACGCCGATCATCTTCTGACCAAGCCTGCCGACGCGCTCTACACGGCCGACATGATCGTGGCCTGGGCCAGCCGTTACGTCGATGCAGCGACGCCCGCGAAGGCGATGGATCTGCCGGAGGAGCCGCGCAAGGTCGTCGTGCAGGAGACCCGCAAGAGCACGTTCAACCAGACCATCATTGTCGGCCCGCATCATCTGGTGGCGGACGAGCCCATTGCGGCCGGCGGCGCGGATGCCGGGCCCGGCCCGTACGATTTCCTGCTCGCCGGCTTAGGTGCCTGCACCTCGATGACTATGCGTCTCTATGCCGACCGCAAGTCGCTGCCGCTCGACCGCGTCACGGTCACGCTGAAGCATTCCAAGATCTACGCCAAGGATTGTGCGGAGTGCGAGACACGCGAGGGCATGCTCGACCAGATCGAGCGCGACATCGCGATCGACGGCGCGCTCGATGCCGAGCAGCGCAAGAAGCTGATGGAGATCGCCGACAAATGCCCGGTGCACCGGACGCTGACGTCGGAGATCCGGATCGTGACGAAGGCCGTCGGGTAGCGCCTAAGCGGATTGGCTTTAAGTTGAATAGACCGCCCGCGGGCTCGTTCGAACCTCTCCCGCTTGCGGGAGAGGTCGGCGCGAAGCGCCGGGTGAGGGTTCTCTCCACATGGGGATTCTCGCTTGCGGAGACACCCTCTCCCCACCCCTCTCCCGCAAGCGGGAGAGGGAGCGCACCTCCTTCGTTGCCGCATCGAGCCTTATCTCCATGCTCTAAAAGCACGACGCCATCGTGCGCACGGCCGCGCTGATCTCGTTTTCGCGCCACGCCGCAAAGCCGAGCAGCAGGCCGTGATCGCGCGGGCGGCCGAGCGCAAGGCTGGACAGAGCTCGCGTTTCGACGCCCGCAGCGACCAGTCGCTTGACTGCAGCCTGATCGGCCCGACCGCGCTTGAGGCGGGCGACGAGTTGGATACCGCCGGGGGGCACCTCGACCGAGAGCATGCCACCGAGATGCCGCTGCAGCTCCTCGACGAGGTGATCGCGGCGCGCGTGATAGAGCCGGCGCATCCGGCGCAGATGCGCGAGGAAGTGCCCATCGGCGATGAATTCGGCCAGTGCCTCCTGGATGTGGCTGGCGGCGATCAGTCCCATGTGCTGCTGCGCGATCTCCAAGGTGCTGACCAGCGCCGCCGGCGCGACCAGATAGCCGAGCCGGATGTCCGACCTCATCGCCTTCGAGAATGTGCCGACATAGAACACACGGCCATGGGCATCTAACCCCTGCAAGGCCGGCACCGGCCGGCTGTCGTAGTGGAATTCGCCGTCGTAATCGTCCTCGACGATCCAGGTCCTGCCGGGCTGGCTTGCCGCGAGAAACTCGGTTCGGCGGGCTAGCGACATCAATCGGCCGGTTGGGTGCTGATGCGACGGCGTCATGAAGATCAGCCTGGGAGCTCCAAGGCCTGGCATTCGCTGCATGCCCTGTTCGTCCAGCCTGATGCCGGTCAGGCGCGCGCCGGATGCGTGAAAGGCAGCCGCCGCGCCGGGATAGCCTGGGTCTTCAACCCATACATGATCGCCCGGCGAAATGAGTGTGGCAGCAATCAAGGTCAGCGCGGCCTGCGCGCTCGGCAGGATCATGATCTGCTCCGCCGTGGCGCGGACGTCCCGGTTCGTCGCCAGATAATGCGTCAGCGCCTCCCGCAGGCGCAGCCGGTTGACCGGTCCCTGCTCGCGCCTGCCTGCATGCACGGCACTGCGGCGCAGGCAGCGTGCCCAGACCTCGTTCGGAAACTCCCTGAAATCGCCCAGCCCCGGGCGCAGCGGTTTGAGCTCCCCCCGATAAGACATCGGCCAGTCGGCTTGCTGGAGCTTCGTAGCCCAAGGCGAGAGCTGCAGTTTGCCGACGCATTCGCCCGCTGCGACGGCGCCCCGTTCGATGCGTTCGTGGCCGTCGATCATGACCACGGGACGGCGGCCATGAGACGCTGCGACATATCCCTCGGCCGCGAGCTGCTCGAACGCGTATGTGACGGTGTTGCGCGAGACGCCGAGATCGCTCGCAAGCTGTCGGCTCGACGGCAGCACGCGGCCTTTGCCGAGGCGGCCGGTCGCGATCAGGCCTCGCAGCTGGCTCGTCAGTTGCGCCACCAGCCCCTGGCCATCGGTCCGTTTCAGCTCGATCAACGCGGAGATCGTCGTGTCGGATACTGGCACTCTCTTCTTCTCCAATCTGGCACTTTTTCAAATGCCAGTCGGGATGCTATCCGGCGGCTCGGACTGCTTCAAGGACCTGCGACATGAACACCCTGTCACCCCGTGCGGCCATCGGCCTGTTCCTCATCGTGGTGCTGGCCTGGGGCGTGAATTGGTCGGTGACCAAGCAGCTCGTGCAGTTCGTCCCGCCGTTGTGGAGCGCGGCAATCCGGAGTTGGATCGCGCTGGCTGGATTGTTCGTGCTGCTCGGACTGAGCAACAATCTCGTGATCCCGGAGCGACGCGACTTTCCCGTGATTCTGAGCGTGGCGCTGCTGCATATGACGCTGTTCTCGATCCTGGTTGCCAGCGGCCTTCGCTTCCTGCCCGCAAGCAAGGGGATCGTGCTCGGCTACACCACGCCGCTCTGGGTCGCACTCGCCGCGCCCCTTTTCGGCAAGGACACGCTGACGGCGCCGAAGCTCGCCGGCGCTCTGCTCGGGCTGATCGGCCTTGCCGTCATCCTGAATCCATCCTCGATCGACTGGACCAACCCAAACGTGCTGCTCGGCGCCGGCATGGTCATCCTGGCCGCGATCTCTTGGGCTGCGAACATCATCTATATCCGCGCGCATCGCTGGATCGGATCTCCGCTTCAGCTTTTGCTTTGGCAGGTGCTCGTGGCAACGATCGTGCTGTCGGTCGGCGCGACAGCTGTGGATGGCCTCCCGCATGTGGAGTGGTCGTGGAGGCTCGTACTGTTGTTTCTCTATTCGGGCCTGGTCGGAACGGTCCTGGCTTATTGGGCGATGTCGATGGTCAACAAGAGCATCTCAGCCCTGACGACGTCGCTCGGCACCACCGGGACACCGCTGGTCGGCATCGCCAGCGCTGCGATCCTTCTGGGTGAACCCATCGACGCGAGCCTTGCCGTCGCGGCCGCGCTGATCGTCTCCGGCATCGGCCTTGCGACGCTAGGCGATCGGTTATTGCGCAGTCAGGCCACCGCGAGAGGCTGAACCCGCAGAAACCCGCGCAGGCCCGCCGCGGTGCCGAGCAGGATGCCGGCGACCGCGACAAACGAGCCCAGCGCGAGCGTAGACACGCCCGTGAGCCCCTGCCCGATCGAGCAGCCGAACGCCATCACGCCGCCGATCCCCATCAGCGCGGCACCGGTCCCTGAGCGGAGCATGTGGCGCGGCGAGGAATAGCCTTCGAGCTTGAAGCGGCCTGTTGCGAGTGCCGTAACCAGACTGCCGGCGAAGACGCCGGCCACCGTCGCGATGCCGAAGTTGAGCGTCAGCCCGGTCGAGAGCATGGCGTATTGCAGGCTATCGGCGATCGGCGCGACGAACGTAAGGGAGGTCACGGGGACCGGATTGAAGTCGTCGGCACCGAGATAGCCGGTGGCCAGCCAGCCGCCGGCGACGAGGAGGCCCACGATGATGCCCGCTACGACCTGGCCGGGCGAGCGACGGAACGCAGGATGCGCGAAAGCGAACAGGCTCAACGCGACGGTTGTCGCGGCCGCGGCGAGCGCGCGCGAAAGCGATTCCGTAAAGCCGAGCGTCGCCAGCAACGACGGCAGCGAGTTGGCAGGAGCCGTGACTTGCGTTGCCTGCACCAGCGCAATGCGCGCCGGTGCGATGAGGCCCTTCAGCGTCATCTGCGCGGCAATCGCGAGCACGATCACGACGACGAAGGAGCGGAGATTGCCGCGGCCGAGTAGCACCAGCGCCCGCGAGCCGCAGCCGTTCGAAAGCACCATGCCGTAGCCGAACAGCAGGCCGCCGAGGAACAGCACCGCCGGCGAAAACGATTGCTGCAAATAGATCGACTTGCCGAGATCGACCGTGCCGCTGCTGGCGAGGAACTGGCTCGCAGCGATCGCAACAGCGATTGCGAGCGCGTAGGTCCGCACCAGCCGCCCGTCGCCCTCCGCCAGAAACCCGCGCATGCTGCTCATCAGGCAGAAACCGCTGAGCAGGCCAACTGCGCCGTAGACGAGACCGATGGCAAGGCCGGCGAGGATAACGAGTTGCGTGGATTCCATGGTTACGGCTTCAGGATCACCCGGTCACGTGACGAGCCGGCGACCGCAACATACGCTTCCTTCGCGCGCTCCAGCGGATAGATCGCATTCGCCTTGATCGGAAACGGCTTCAGATGGCCGCTGGCAAAACCCGGCCCGAGATCGCGCAGCACCGCGCCCGTCGCAGCCGACGATAGACCCAGCGTGTCGATGCCGACATAAGTGTGCTGACCCCGATAGAATTCGAGGATGTTGAACTGCACGATGCGGTCGATCGCGGCGATCAGGATCTGGCGGCCGCGAAGCGCGAGCGATTTGTGCGCGGCCTGGAAATAGGGATCGCCGACCGTATTGAAGACGATGTCGGCGCCCTTGCCGCCGGTCAATTCGCGCACGCGCGCGGCAACGTCGATGACGGAGGCGTCGATCACCTCGATGGGCGCGTTGGTGTGGCCTTCATAGGTTTCCGCCCTGCGCACCACGCCGACCACGCGCGCGCCCTGCCAGGTGGCGATTTGCACCGCGGCTTGGCCGACTTTGCCGTTGACGCCGAACACCAGAACGGTCTCGCCGCTCTTCGGCAAGCCGGCGCGGCGAAAGCCTTCCATCGCGGTGACGAAGGGCACGCCGATGCCGGCGGCCTCCTCCCAGGACACAGACTTCGGCTTCTCCACGACCGCATCGGCTTCGACCACGAGATGGCTCGCATGGGTGCCGTCACGACGGATGCCGAGGTCGCCGGACGAGCCGAACACTTCGCGCCCCATTGTGCCCGCGGGGCCGTCGATCACCACGCCGGCATAGTCGCGGCCGGGGGTGCGGGGGAACACCGCATAGGGCATCAGCCCGGTCGCAGCCTTGACGTCGGAGGGATTGACGGCGGCAGCCTTCACCTCGATCAAGAGCTCGTTCGGTGCGCGCGCAAGCATCTGGCGCTCAACGATCGGTGCAAGCGCAACGGCATTTTCAGCTTTGGCGTTGAGGCGCACACAGCGCGCTTCGACGGTTTTGGCATCGGCTGACATGAAAAAGACCCGCGATTTCCCGCGGGCCTTGTCGCCCCTGGGGCCGGTCGAGTCAATCCGTCCAGTCAGTCCTTGGGCCGCTTGTCGTAGAGCCGCTTGGCCTTGCCGAGCGAGCGCTCCAGCGTGGCCGGCGCAACCACCTGCACCCTGGAGCTGACGCCGATCGTATTCTTGATGTGAGTCGAAATCCGATCCGCATGGTCGACGAGGCCGCGGCCGTCCCAGCTCTCGGGCCGCGCCTCGGCGATGATGGTGAGCTCGTCCATGCGGCCTTCCCGGGTGAGCTCGAGGATGAAATGGCCGCCGCACCAGTCGGTCGCGAGCAGCACCTCCTCGATCTGGGTCGGGAACAGATTGACGCCGCGCAGGATGATCATGTCGTCCGAGCGCCCGGTCACCTTCTCCATCCGCCGCATGCCCGGCCGCGCCGTGCCCGGCAGCAGCCGCGTCAGGTCGCGGGTGCGATAGCGGATCACCGGAAAGGCTTCCTTGGTGAGCGAGGTGAAGACCAGCTCGCCCTTCTCGCCGTCGGGCAGCACCGCGCCGGTCTCGGGGTCGATCACTTCCGGGTAGAAATGATCCTCCCAGATGTGCAGGCCATCCTTGGTCTCGATGCATTCCTGCGCGACGCCCGGGCCGATCACCTCGGACAGGCCATAGATGTCGGTCGCATCCATGTCGAAGGCGTCCTCGATCTCGGCGCGCATCGCGTTGGTCCAGGGTTCCGCGCCGAAGATGCCGATCTTGAGCGAACACTGGCGCGGATCAAGCTTCTGGCGCTTGAACTCGTCGAGGATCGCCAACATGTAGCTCGGCGTCACCGTGATGATGTCGGGCCGGAAATCGTTGATGAGCTGCACCTGCCGCTCGGTCATGCCCCCGGAGATCGGCACTACGGTGCAGCCAAGCTTCTCGGCGCCGTAGTGCACGCCGAGACCGCCGGTGAAGAGTCCATAGCCATACGCATTGTGGATGATCATGCCGGTGCGGCCGCCGGCGGCGCGGATCGAGCGCGCCATCACCTCGGACCAGGTGTCGATATCGCGCTGCGTATAGCCGACCACGATCGGCTTTCCGGTCGTTCCGGATGAAGCATGCACCCGCACGAGCTTCTCGCGCGGCACGGCGAACATGTTGAAGGGATAATTGTCGCGCAGGTCCGTCTTGACCGTGAACGGGAATTTGGCGAGATCAGAGAGCTCGCGAAAGTCGGACGGATGCACGCCCGCTTTGTCGAAAGCCTTGCGGTAATGCGCGACGTTGTCGTAGGCGTGCTTCAGCGACCACGCCAACCGCTGCTTCTGCAGCGCCATGATCTCGCCGCGCGAGGCGCGCTCATGCGCATCCATCTCGGCGCTATAGGCGTTGCCACCTTCCTTGAGCCTCGTCAGAGCCATCCTCGTTTCCCCACATTGTCTGTTCTTTTGTGTTTGTTCTTATTGATCTTGCGCCGGCAGCCAATTGCCGGGAATGACCCGCGAATGTCCGCGGAATTCCGCGATGACGACCTCGCCCGCCGTGACACGCACATCGTAGATGCCGGAGCGGCCGCCGCGCGTGATCTC
Source organism: Bradyrhizobium sp. USDA 3397 (assembly GCF_054060965.1). Taxonomy (NCBI): domain Bacteria; kingdom Pseudomonadati; phylum Pseudomonadota; class Alphaproteobacteria; order Hyphomicrobiales; family Nitrobacteraceae; genus Bradyrhizobium; species Bradyrhizobium sp. USDA 3397. The sequence goes on along the minus strand of NZ_JBSSDS010000001.1, from coordinate 7,866,245 downwards.
CCGCGCCTTGGCAATGAGACGATCGCCAAGCTTGCCCGGCTTGATGAACGTGATCTGGCCCTGTGCCGCGACGACGCGCTCATTGTGCGAGTTGCAGGCGAACGCAAAAGCGGAATCGGCCAGCGTGAAGATAAAGCCGCCATGGGCGATGCGCTGGCCATTGACCATATCAGGCCGCACCGTCATGGCGAGCGTCGCAAAGCCCGGGCCGATCTCGACGATCTCCATACCGAGACCTTTGGAGGCATCGTCCTCGGCCCACATCGCATCGGCGCAGGCACGGGCAATATCCTCAGGCGACAGGGCGGCTTTGACGTTCACGCGCTTCTCCCGGCCAGACGGTTGCTCATGATGTTCTGCTGCTTGGCCAAAACTGTCAAATAATGCGACGCGTTTGCATTGCGGAGCCGCGGAACGCCCGATCAGACATGATCATAGTCGACCACGACCCGCTCCGTGGACGGCTTGGCCTGGCAGGTGAGAACAAAGCCGGCCTCGAGCTCCCACGGTTCCAGCGAATAGTTGATGTCCATCGGCGCCTCGCCCTCGACCAGTTTTGCGCGGCAGGTCGAGCACATGCCGCCCTTGCAGGCAAAGGGCAGATCGACACCGGCGCGCAGGGCGGCATCGAGGATGGCCTCGTCCTCGGCGACCGGCACGTCGCGGCGCTTGCCGTCGATGATCAGCGAGGCGACCGCCTTCGGCGGCGCGTCGGGCGCAACCGCCCGCTTCGGCCGCGGCTTGCCGCCGAACTCGGAGACGAAGCGCTCGACATGGATGCGCTCGTCCGCGATGCCGAGATCGCGGCAGGTCGCCTCGATCTCCTCGCTCATGCCAAGAGGACCGCAGATGAAGACGTGATCGACGCTTGACGCCGGCACCAGCGCGCGGAGCAGCACCCTCACCTTGTCGCCGTCGAGCCGGCCATGCAGGATCGGGATGTCCTGCTCCTCGCCGGAGAGCACGTAAAAGATCGAAAGGCGATCGATGAAGCGGTCCTTCAGCTCCTCGAGCGCTTCGAGGAACATGATGTTGTCGGTGGTGCGGTTGCCGTAGAACAGAAAGAAGCGGCTGCCCGGCTCGCGCGCGAGCACGCCCTTGACGATCGACAGGATCGGCGTGATGCCGGAGCCGGCGGCGAAGCCGACATGAACACGCGCACGTTCTGCCGGGGGGACGACGCCGAAACGGCCCGTCGGCGTCATCACGTCGAGCTCGTCGCCGCATTTGAGATCTTCGGCGGCCCAGCTCGAAAACGCCCCGCCATCGACCTTCTTCACCGCGATACGGATCTCGCCGTCGTCGGGGCCGGAGCAGATCGAATAGGAGCGGCGGACCTCTTCGCCGTCGAGCGTGGCGCGCAACGTCAGATACTGGCCGGGTGTGAAGGCGTAATCGCCGGCGAGTTCGCCAGGAATGGCGAAGGTCATAGACACAGCGTCGGACGCCTCGCGGCGGAGATCGCTGACGGCGAGGCGGTGGAAGCGCGGTGCGGCTGCGGACATGGTCAATGGCACTTGAAGTAATCGAAGGGCTCGCGGCAGGCCTTGCAGCGCCAGAGCGCCTTGCAGGAGGTCGAGCCGAATTCGGACAACAGCTCGGTCTTGTCCGAGCCGCATTGCGGGCACGCCACCGTCTGCGCGCCGAACAGCGCGCGGCGCGAGCTCGCGGCTTGCGGCGGCGCGATGCCGTAGGCGCGCAGCTTCTTGCGTCCGTCCTCGGTCATCCAGTCTGTGGTCCAGGCCGGCGACAGCACGGTCCGCACCTTCGGACTATGGAAACCGGCGCGCTCCAGCGCGACCTCGATTTCGAGCGCGATCATGTTCATGGCCGGGCAACCCGAATAGGTCGGTGTGATCGCGACCTCGACATGATCGCCGTCGAGAACGACATCGCGCAGCACGCCGAGATCGGCGATGCTCAGCACCGGAATTTCCGGATCGACCACGCTTGCGGCGGCGTCCCAGGCGCGCTGGCGCAGCGCGGCGTCATCGGTCACCGTCACCATGTCAGCCCCGGAAAAGTCCGCTGCAGCGATTGCAGCTCCGACAGGAGGTGGCCGAGATGCTCGCTGTGGCGACCGGCACGGCCGCCCTGCTGCATCCACTCGTTCTGCGGCAGCGCGAGCGTTGCTTCACGCGTGACCTCCGAGAGCGTCGCCAGCCAGCGCCCGCGCAAGCTTGCGGGATCGACGGCAATGCCGGCATGGATCAGCGCGCGTTCGCCGTCGTCGACGGCAAACATCTCGCCGGTAAAGGCCCAGAGATGATCGATCGCTGCTTGCGTGCGCGTGTGGCTCTCCTCAGTGCCGTCGCCGAGCCGGATGATCCATTCCGAGGCATGGCGCAGATGGTAGGCGCTCTCCTTCTCCGATTTCGCAGCAATCGCAGCCAGCGTCCCATCGCGCGAATTCATCATCGCACGCCAATAGAGATCGGCGAAGGCGGAATAGAAGAATTGCCGCACCAAGGTCTGGGCAAAATCGCCGTTGGGCTGCTCGACTAGGAGAAGATTGCGGTACTGCCGCACGTCGCGCAGGTAAGCGAGCTTGTCCTCGTCGTTGTCCCTGCCTTCGACCTTGGCGGCAAAGGTGTAGAGCTCCCGCGCCTGGCCGATCAGGTCGAGCGCGATGTTGGAGAGCGCCATGTCCTCTTCCAGCATCGGCGCGTGCCCGCACCATTCCGACAGCCTGTGACCGAGGATCAGCGCATCGTCGGCGCGGCGCAGCGCGTAGAGCACCAGCGGGGTTTCGGAGACCTGGATGTTGGCGACCACCATCACATGTGCCCCACTTCATCCGGCACCTCGTAGAACGTCGGGTGCCGGTAGATCTTGGATTCCGCCGGCTCGAACATCATGCCCTTCTCGGCGGGATCGCTCGCGGTGATCGCGCTCGAGGGCACGACCCAGATCGACAGGCCCTCGCCGCGCCGGGTGTAGATGTCGCGGGCGGCCTGCAGCGCCATGGTCGCATCGCTCGCATGCAGCGAGCCGACATGCTTGTGTGCGAGCCCGTTGCGGCTGCGAATGAAGACTTCCCACAGCGGCGTGTTCGGCGTGGCCATATCGGTCTCCTATTCGGCAGCCTGGGCGGTCTGACGCTGGGCGCGCTTGGCGGCATAGCTAGCTGCCGCCTCGCGCACCCAGGCGCCCTCCTCGTGCGCGTTGCGGCGCGCGGCCATGCGGTCGCGATTACAGGGGCCGTTGCCGGCGAGCACCTGCTTGAATTCGGTCCAGTCGATCTCGCTGTAGCGCCAGTGGCCGTCGGCGTCCTGCGTCATGCCGGGATCGGGAATGGCGAGGCCGAGATATTGCGCCTGCGGCACGGTGGCATCTACGAACTTCTGGCGCAGCTCGTCATTGGAGAAGCGCTTGATCTTCCACTTCGTCGAGGTGTCGCTGTGCTGGCTCGTCGCATCCGGCGGGCCGAACATCATCAGCACCGGCCACCACCAGCGGTTCAGCGCGTCCTGCGCCATCGCCTTCTGCTCCTCCGAGCCGCGGCACAGCGTCACCATGATCTCGTAACCCTGGCGCTGGTGGAAGGACTCCTCCTTGCAGACGCGGATCATCGCGCGCGCATAGGGCCCGTAGGAGCAGCGGCACAGCGGGATCTGGTTCATGATCGCAGCGCCGTCGACCAGCCAGCCGATCGTGCCGATGTCGGCCCAGGTCAGCGTCGGATAGTTGAAGATCGAAGAGTACTTTGCTTTCCCCGCGAGCATGGCGTCGACCAGCTCCTCGCGCGAGGAGCCGAGCGTCTCGGCGGCGGCGTAGAGATAGAGCCCGTGACCGCATTCATCCTGCACCTTGGCGAGCAGCGCGGCCTTGCGGCGCAAAGTCGGCGCGCGCGTGATCCAGTTGCCTTCGGGCAGCATGCCGACGATTTCGGAATGCGCGTGCTGGGAGATCTGGCGGGTGAGGGTCTTGCGATAGGCCGCCGGCATCCAGTCGTTCGGCTCGATGCGCTCCTCGGCATCGATGCGGGCCTGGAATTGCGCAGCTTTGCCTGCGTCCTCGAGATCGCGATCAGCGGTCTCGGCCGTGTTCAGCGCCTGGGTGTACATGCGCATCCTCCCGTTTATTGGGAGAGAATATATAACAAGATTTACATCATGCAAGATATTTCTGTAACATAATGGTCAACCGCCGAACCTTCGTTCCAGCAGCTTTCGCGCGGGCGGCAACGGCCCTTTTTCATTGGTTCCATGGCTGTCGAGCCATTGTTCGGACGAAGCAAGCAGCGCGCGATAGATCTCGCCGCAGAGTTCGCGGGCGGCCCTGCCCGGCCAATCCGGCGGCAGCAGGGTCTCGGGCAGCAGCGGGTCGCGCAGCACGACGCGGCGGTAATGGTGGATCAAGAGGATCCGCGCGGTGAAGGCGTCGGCCTCGGACAGATCCGTGCCGCGCGCGATCGCAGCGCGCAGCGGCTCGAACGTCTTCATGAATTTCAAATAGGCATCGGCGGTCCGATCGAGCGGCCAGCTCGCGCTGAGCAGACGGCGGCCGCTGTCGTCCTCCGCCGAGACTTCGAGCCGGATCGCGCCCGCAGCCTCATCCGGCACCGGAACGCCCGATGGCGCGACCCATACGCCCGGCAGCGGGCTGCCGAAGCCGGCATTGCGGAGCGCTTCGCGCGAAGCGTCGCGATCCTCGCCATTGCCGATCAGCAGCAGTTCGAAGCGTCCGGTCCAGTCGGACGGCGGCGGATCGTAGATGTGGCGCGTCGCGGCCTCGAAGGTCTGGCGGCCCTTGTCGGCCAGGCGATAGAAACTGTTGCGGCCGACCTTCTCGCGCGTCAGCCAGCCGTCGGCGGCAAGCCGCGACATTGCGGTGCGCACCACGCCGCTGTCGATGTCGAGGCTTTCGAAGAATTCCAGAAGCGTGCCGAGCCACACCGAGCCACCACGCGGCACGATGGCATCGCCGAACACGGTGATGACGATGGAGCCGGTGCGCGAGGGCTCGCGCTTGAGCTGGTCGATGATGCGGGAAAGCGGATGCGCCATGCGGCAGGCTTAGCGCGTTTGGTGCAGGCGCGACAATGGAGGGGGCTACGCTTTCGCGGAGAGCTCTTGATCGTCCCTCTCCCCGTTCTTGCGGGGAGAGGGTCGGGGTGAGGGGCTGCATCCGCAAAATCAGTGACAGACAGACTCGCGGAGAGTCCCCCTCACCCGCCACGCTTCGGACGATGCTCCGCATCGCTCGGCGCGTGTCGGCCTCTCCCCGCAGGCGGGGAGAGGCAAGACATCACCGATGCGGATCGGGATAGGCCAGGCTGCGCCAGCCGCTGCGATCGAACGGGCGCCATTGGCCTTCCTTCTGCGCGAGGCGATCGGCCACGGCATAGACCGCGGCGGGATGGTGCCCCATGCCGCAATGGCTGCTTTCGACCTCGATGCTCTCGGTCTGTGCGCTCGGCTTTTCCATGCAGCCCTGCCAGGCGCAGACGCCGTCGCTGCGGCTGAAGATGGCGGTGGTCGGCACCGGCGGCGGCACGGCGAGCTCGCCGCCAAAACGCGGATCGACCTCGTCGGCCTTGCGCCCGCTCGCCCATTCATAGACGCGCCAGGCATTGGTCGAGCGCGGATCGCCGGCGAAGGGGCTGCCGAGCGTGATCACCTGGCGCACGCGCTCCGGCATCATCTTGGCGAGCTGGCGCGCGTAGAGGCCGCCAAGGCTCCAGCCGACCAGGCTGATCTTGCGGCCGTGCGTGTCACTGAGTTCATGGACCAGATCAACCATGGCGTCCTGAACGCCCTCGCGCAGGCCATAATTGCGCCCCTGGCGCCAGCCGCTCACCGCATAGCCCTTGCTCGTCAGAAACGCGCGCAGCGCACGTGTGGAGACATCGGAAGCCACAAGGCCCGGCAGCACCAGCACCGGATGCCCATCGCCGCGCGGCGCAAGGCTGAGCAGCGGCAGCGCGCCGAGGAATGCGCCGAACTCGTGGATCGCGCGCCCCTCCAGAAACATCAAGGTGCGGGACGGCGGGCGCAGCGTCTGGGCAGTTGCGGTCATCAATGTTTCCCCTGGGAAGAATTCCTGGAAAGGCCGCCGGCAGCGAGACCGGCAAGTCGGCATGAATTCCAATGCACCGGCTTCTTGATCGTTCCGCAGCGCAACATGAATCAGCTAGGCGGCCGGTTCCCGACATTCAAGCGGGAGAGACGCGGGGCGACAATAGGTCCGCGCGTTAATGCTAACGGCCGTGACGCAAAAGTCACAACCATCGAAGCAGGGATTCTACGGTGTAGAGCGCGAGCCCGGCGAGCCCACCGATCAATGAGCCGTTGAAGCGGATGTATTGCAGGTCGCGGCCGATGTTGATTTCGATCAGCGAAATCAGCTGCGTCATATTCCACGCCTTGACCTGATCGGAGATGAAGGTCGAGACGCCGCTCTTCTGGTCCGCGACGAAGCTGCGCAGCACGGTCACGAGACCCTTGTTGATCTCGCCGCGCAGCTCGGCATCGCCGGCGAGCGCCTCGCCGGCCGAAACGAACATCCCGGCGAGATGATGTTGCAGCACCTGCGTCTCGCCGCTCGCGCTGCGCTCGATGAAGGAGCGCGTGTTGGCCCAGACGGTGCGGGCGAGATCGGCAAGCTCCGGCCGCGCCAGGAGATCGCGTTTCAGGCCGTCGATGCGGTCGATATACGCTTGATCGGTGCCGAGCCTGTCGACGAAGTTCAGCACCATGCGGTCGAACTCGCCGCGGAACGGATGCTTGGGATCGCTGCGCACTTCGTTGAAGAAGGCGGTGGCGGACGCCACGATCTTGTTCACCAGAAACTTGTCAGCGCGATAGAGCTTGAGCAGGGTCGGCAATTCCGCGCGCACCTTCTCGCGGATCATCGCCATCGTCTCTGTCTGATTCAAGGTCTCGTGCATCACGCGCAGCAGATCGTCGAACAGGATCTGGTGCCGTCCCTCCGCGACGAAGCCGCGCAGCGTGCCGGCCGCGAGCGGTGCGAGGTCGATCGCCTGGAGCTGCGAGGACATGCGGCGGACGATGAAGCTCATCAGGCCGGAGGTCTCCGTTGCGGAGAGGGCCTCCGGCAACAGACGCAGCGTAAAGCGCGCGAGGTCGTCGCTGCGCTTGCGGTCACGCAGCCAGTCGGCGACGAAGGAGCCGAAATCGATCTCCTTCAGCTTGGCTTCGACGGGACCCGCCTCGAGGAAATGCACCTGGATGAATTCGCCGAGCTTGTCGGCGATGCGGGCCTGGTTGCTCTGGATGATCGCGGTGTGCGGGATCGGCAGGCCGAGCGGCCGCTTGAACAGCGCCACCACGGCATACCAGTCGGCGAGCCCGCCGATGGTCGCGGCCTCGGCGAAGGCGGCAATGAAGCCGAACACGGGATGCACGGGCAGAAGCCATTTCGCGACGACGAACAGTGCGAGCGTCGCGGCCAGCACCAAAGTCGCCAGAGCCTTGACGCGGCGCAGCTCGGCCGCGCGTGCGGCATCGCCGGGGGCGTCGAAGGAGAAGGTGACAGACGAGTCCATGACGGCATCACAGTACTCGTCATTGCGAGCGAAGCGAAGCAATCCAGAATCTTTCAGAGGAAAGACTTTGTTCGTCGCATCAGCGCAAAATTGCTACGCAATTTTGTCGCGAGCTCCTCGCAATGACGGCGGCGCAAAACAAAGGCCCGCCGAAGCGGGCCTCAAATTCAGTTTGTGCTCAGGCGCCAGATCAGGCGGTCTTGCTGTAGACCTTGGCGAAATTGTCCTGAGCGGACTTCGCACCGTTGGCGGCGAGCTTGCCGAGATAGTCGGCGGTCGCCTTGGCGCGCGAGACGAACACTTCGCCGCGGGAGCGGAGCAGGCTCGACTGGATCTCGACGGCTTCGCTGACCGACTTGGCGGACGCGAGCTTGTCGATGCCCGAGAAGAACGCCTCGGCGTCCTCGTAGATCGCCTGCTGGATGTTGCGGCTGATCTTGCCGGCCTCGGTGATGGACTCGGTCACCGCGTTCTCGACGGCGGCGGTCACTCGCTCGGAGCCAGCGAACACCTCGGCAGCACGGTCCTTGGCGGTGTTGGCAGTCTTCTTGACGAATTCGCGGGCGGCCTCGGGAACTTCCAGGTTCTGGATGTTCTTGAAAGCGTCCTTGAAGCCCTCGAAAGCGGTATTGGTTTCAGTGGTCATGGCGTTCTCTCCATCCTCAATGGTTTGAGCTATGGGCTCACCCCGTCCTCGATGGCCCGGGGCACGGCTTATATGCCACGGTTAATTGTGCGATGCAATATTCGTATTGCACTGCGATATCACGAAATCGTGATCAGCCTCATCTGAAGGCAGATGGCAGCCTTCCTAGCCAGCCCGCCTACTGTGCATGGGGTTGTTTTTCGAGTTTTTGATTGCAGGGTGGCGCTCCCTTAGTGTTGGACGGCGCCTTCTAGTGCTGGACGGCGCCAGGCAGGCCGTAGGCCTCCATCTGAGCCTGGACCTGCGCGATGTTATGGCCGAGCACGACGATGTCGTGGGTCTTGCCGTCGACGTCCCGGACATGGTCCCGCAGCAGGGCCTCAGCCTTGAAGCCGAGGCTCTCGAAGAGGGCGATCGCTGCCTGCTGATCCACCGTCATCTGGACCGAGAGCTTTTCCAGGCCCGCTCCGAGCGCGAGCGCAAAGGTCTCCTGCGACAGCGCCTTGCCCACGCCCTTGCCGCGGACCTCGGGCGAAACCACCATCCGGATCTCACCGACATGAGGCGACCAGGAATGGGGATCGCGCACCAGCGTGCCGCAACCAACGACCCTGCCCTCTCTCACCGCGAGCAGGCTCTGAATAGCTCCGCGCTCGATTTCCTTGACCCAGGCCGACAGCACCTTCGGCTCGCTGATGTTGCGTGGCAGGAACAACAGGTCATGGGTCGGCAGGCCCTTGCCAAAAGCCAGCACCGCGGCCTCGTCGGCGGGCGACATCAGGCGGATCTCGATAGCGCCGGCGTCGGTTGTGACGTGGCGCGGATAGGAACGCTGCTCGCTCATGTCGATCTCTTTCCCAGCCAGGAATCCAGTTTCGGCCACAGCCGCTTCACCGCGTTGGCGCCGGCGACGAGCGAGACGTGACCGCCCTTCAGGATCACCTCTTCCTTATCGGTCGAGCCGACCTTGGCGATCAGGTGCTTGGCCGCCTCATAGGGCACGATGTGATCGTGCTCGGCGACCGCGTGCAGGATCGGCACCGTGATGTTCTCGAGCTTGGCCGCACGGCCGCCGACCGACATGGTGCTGTCGAACAGCTTGTTGTCCCACATCAGGTCCTTGGTGATGGTGCGGAAATATTCGCCGGCGAGCGGCAGCGTGTCGGTCGCCCAGCGGTCGAACATGCGGTACGACTTCACGAATTCGTCGTTCCAGATGTTCTCCCAGAGCTGGATCTGGCTCACCGTACGCGAGGCCGGCCGCAGCATCTCGAACGAGGACAGGATCATCTCCGGCGGCACGTTGCCGACGCTGTCGACGAGGTGGTCGACGTCGAAATAGCGGCGGTCGGAGAAGTTCGAGAACAGCTTCATCTCCCGGAAGTCGATCGGCGTGGTGAAGCAGATCAGGTTCTTCATCGGCCCGTCCTTGTGGATCGAGCCGTAGAGCAGCGACAGCACGCCGCCAAAGCAATAGCCGATGACGGAGACGTCCTGCTCGCCGGAGTCGGCTTGCACGCGGCGGACGCAGTCCGGAATGAAGTCGAGGACATAGTCCTCCATGCGCAGGCTCTTCTCCTCCGGCCTCGGCGCGCTCCAGTCCAGCATGTAGACGTCGTAGCCGCGTTTCAGCAGGAACTCGATGAAGCTCTGGCCGGGCACGAGATCGAGGATGTAGCCGCGATTGGTGGTTGCCATCACGATCAGCACCGGCACGCGGTAGATCTCGTCCGACATCGGCCGGTAGTGATAGAGGCTCATGGTCCCGCGCGAGTGCAGCACGTCCTTTGGCGTCGAGCCGAGCGAGGGGCCTGAGCTCGAGAAGTATTCAACGCCCTTGATGCTGCGCTGAATCGCGCGCTGCACCTCGGACTGGATGCGCTCCGGGATCGAGGCAAGATCAAGTCCCGCCGGCGCGTTCATTTTTGGTCTCCGCCATCGGACGGCGGACGCTTGGTTCGCGGTGGCCGCGGCGCGGCGCCGGGTTGCGGCGCGCCCGAAGTGGCCGACATCTGGCTCAGCATCGACTTGATCTCGCCGAGCTGGCCTTCGATCGACTGGAGCCGTTCCGCGATGCCGGTCATCTGCTCGCGGCTCGGCAGGTTCATCGAGATCAGGTACCTCTCCATGAGATTGCCGAATTGCTTCTGAGCACCTGCAGCAACGCCGCCGGCGCGGTTCATGGCCTGCGAGAATTCGGGCGTCTCCATCGCCTTGGTCGCGAAGGAGTTGAAACCCTTCTCCATTTCGCCAACCATCTTCTGCCACAAGGCGACCGGATCGGTGATCTTGTCGGTCATCGGCGTCCTCCCAATGCGGAGGGCTTTGCACCCTTCTTGTCCGGCCATACCACACCGTTGCGCGGTGCCGGTCAACCGGCAAGCAACCGACGCAACGTCGGAGACGCGGCTTCTTCGTGGAAAGAAACCGTGCGATACAGCATCGGTCAGCAGGAGGAACCCGTGACCGCCCATCAACCGCCCCAGACCGTCCGAGCCAACGGCATCGACATCTGCTACGAGATCTTCGGCAACGACAATGCCGAGCCGCTGCTGCTGATCATGGGCCTCGGGGCGCAGATGATCCATTGGGACGATGCGTTCTGCGAGCAGCTCGCCGCACGCGGCTTCCGCGTGATCCGCTTCGACAATCGCGACATCGGCAAGTCGAGCCATCTCACCGGCGGCAAGCGGCTGACGCCGTTCGAGCTGCTGAAGTTGCGCTTGTTGCGGATCCCGGTGGCCGCAACCTACAAGCTGATCGACATGGCAAAGGACACGGTCGGGCTGATGGATGCGCTCGGCATCAAGTCGGCGCATCTCGTCGGAGCGTCCATGGGCGGCATGATCGCGCAGGAGGTGACGCTGTCGTTTCCGCACCGCGTGCGCTCGCTGACCTCGATCATGTCGACGACGGGCAATCCGCGCGTGCCGCCCCCGACCCGCGAGGCCGCCGCGGTGCTGATGGCGCCGCCGCCGCGCAGCAAGGAGGAGTTCATCGACCGCTACGGCCAGACCTGGAAGGTGCTGCGCGCCGGGCATTTCCCGGAAGAGGAAGCGCTCGACCCTGGCCGCGCCGAGCGCGTGTTTGCACGCGGGCTCAATCCGGCCGGCGTCGGCCGCCAGCTCCGCGCCGTGCTTGCCTCCGGCAGCCGCAAGGAACGGCTGCACGCCGTGAAGGTTCCGACACTCGTGATCCACGGCACCGTCGATCCGTTGGTCCGCCCCGAAGGCGGCAAGGACACGGCCGCGTCGATCCCGAACGCAAAGCTGCTGATGATCGAGAGCATGGGCCACGCGCTGCCGATGCGCTTCTGGCCGGAAATCATCGACGCGATCGACAAGCACGCGCATGGCGCGGCGGCGCAGGCGGCTTAGGCCGGCCGGTCTCCTCTCGGTGACCATGTGAGCTGCCGGTGCCTGTCTTAACGGGAGTTCCTATGAAGGCTATACAGGCCGTCTCAGACGCCAAACAGAGGCTGTGGCCTCTCGGAGCTCACATGCATTTCATCATCCGATCCGCGGCAATGGCCGCTTCCATTCTCATGTTGTCTCTCGCCGGCGGCGCCGCGATGGCCGCCAGCGCGCAGGAAGAAGCCAACCGCCAAACCGTGCTGGCCTTCTATGAGAAGGGCCTCAACCAGAAGGACGCCGACGCCGCCCTCGCCTATGTCGGCAACCGTTACGTCCAGCACAATCCAACCGCTCCCGATGGCCCGGACGGCTTCCGGAAGTTCATCGGCTTCCTGCGCGAGAAGTTTCCGAACTCACGCAGTGAGATCAAGCGCAGCTTCGCGGAGGGCGACTTCGTCATCCTGCACGTCCACTCCGTTCGCGAGCCCGGCACCAGGGGCCGCGCGATCGTGGACATCTTCAAGCTGGAGAACGGCAAGATCGTCGAGCATTGGGACGTCATTCAGGAGATTCCTGAAAACCCGGCGAACGGCAACACGATGTTCTAGCCTCGAGGCGCGCCTAGCCTTTCCGCGCGATCCAGATCACGTGGCGGGCGCCGCCGCCCCTGCCGGTGGCGCGAACGTTGACTTCGTTGACGTCGAAGCCTGCGCGCTTGAGACGCCCTGTGAACGGCGGATTGGGTCCAGACGACCAGACGGCCAGCACGCCTCCCGGCCGCAGCGCCGTCTTCGCAACCTGCAGCCCGCTCGCATCGTAGAGCGCGTCATTGCCCTTCCGAGTCAGCCCTTCGGGCCCGTTGTCCACGTCGAGCAGGATGGCGTCGAAGGCCGAACGCTTCGCCCGGATGATTTCACCGACATCGATCTCGCGAATGCTCACCCTGGCATCATCGAGACTATCGCCGAAGACCTCCGCCATCGGGCCTCGTGCCCAGGCGACCACCGACGGCACCAACTCGGAGACCACGATCTTCGCTTGGGGTCCGAGCACGGCCAGCGCCGCGCGTAGCGTAAAACCCATGCCGAGACCGCCGATGAGAACGACGGGCTTTGCGACTTTCTCGATCTGCTTCGCCGCAAGCGTGGCAAGGGCGGCCTCGGACCCCGACAGGCGGCTGTTCATCAGCTCGTTGGTGCCGAGCTTGATGGAAAACTCCTTGCCCCGCCGCATCAGGCGGAGCTCCTCGTCGGAACCGGGGATTTTGGCAGTGTCGATCTTTTCCCAGGGAATCATGGGCGACGTTTAGCACGATTTGGCTCGTAGCCCGGATGGAGCGAAGCGCAATCCGGGAAACACTCTCGTGAGAAAGATCGCCCCGGATTTCGCTGCGCTCCATTCGGGCTACAGACCACGTCTCGCGCTACCCGCCCGCCCAGACGTCCAGCACATAGCGGTTGTTCGCGCCCATCTCCTCGATCCAGCGCGCGCTTGCCGCAGCATCGCTGCCGCTCTTCTCGCGGTGGATGGCGACCAGCGCAGCCTTCACGTCCGGCTCCATCTTCGCGCCATCGCCGCAAACATAGACGATCGCGCCCCGCTCGATCAGCGGCCAGACCTTGTCCTTCTGCGCCGCGATCACGTGCTGCACATAGGTCTTCGGCCCGTCCGCGCGCGAGAACGCCGTGAACAGCTCGGTGATGCCGCTCGCCGCCAGCGCCTTCAGCTCTTCCGCGTAAAGAAAATCCTGGTCGGGATGGCGGCAGCCGAAGAACAGCATGGCCGGGCCGAGCGCGGCCCCTTTCGCCTTGCGCGCGGCGCGCTCCTGGAGGAAGCCGCGGAACGGCGCAAGTCCCGTGCCCGGACCGATCATGATGAGCGGCACGGATGGATCATCCGGCAGGCAGAAGCCCGCCTTGGTCTCGCGCACGGTTGCGTAGATCGTATCGCCCGCCCGCCGATTGGCGAGATAGTTCGAGCAGATACCCTTGTAGGTGCCGCGGCCGGAGGCGGCCGGACCTTCGACCACGCCGACCGTGACGCTGCAACGCGCCGGGTCGACCGACGGCGAGGACGAGATCGAGTAATAGCGCGGCGCCAGCAGCGAGAGCATCTCGAGATAGACGTGGAACGGTAGTTCGCAAGCCGGATATTCGAGCAGCAGGTCGAACACCGATTTGCGCTTGGCGAGGATCTCGGAGCGATAGCGCTCGAGCGGTTCCGCCTCCTCCCCGACGAAGGCCAGCAGCTTCGGCTTGGTGACGGGGCAGCGGGTGTGCTCGGCCATGATCTGGATCTGCTTGCGCGTCGCGAGCTGCTGCAGCTCGACGAACTCGCTGAGCAGGCGGCCGACCGACACGGCCGCGCCGACCGGCAATTGCGCGCGCCGGCCTTCGGCCACCTGGAGCCTGATCTGATCGGCCGGCAAAAAGCCGAAGCGGCGCGCGACCGAGTCTACCAGCGTAGGATCGTTGCGCGGAACGACGCTGAGGTGATCGCCGACGCGATAGCTGAGGTTGGCCGGCAGCTGCACCTCGATGTGGCGCGTCGAGCGCTCGGAAGGATTCGCGCCGGACTTGTTCTGGAGCTCGTCATTGACCAGCACCTTCATCGCCACTGCACCGCCTTGGGCGACGATGGTGTTGACGGCGGTCACCGCGACAGGCTCGATCGCATAGAGCGGATCGTCCTCGGCGGTGCGGGTGAAATTCCAGTCGATGCCGAACTCCTTGGTCGCGACTTGCGCGGCGGCGGGGAACCATTTCTGGAACTGGCCGTCGAGATCGCTGCGCGCATCGCCCTCGCCGCGCGGATAGACCGCGCGCGCACCATGCTTCGACAATTGCTCGTCGATGAAGCGCGGCACCGATTGATAGGTCGCGGCCCAGTCGCTGTTGCCGCAGCCGAACACGGCGTAGCGCACACCGGCGAAGGCATCCCTCGGCAGATTCTCCCCGAGCCATTTGACGAACTGCGTCGCATTGTCCGGCGGCGCGCCGTTATAGGAGGCGCAGATGATCAGCACCCCGCCCTCCTGCGGCAGCTTGCCGACATAGTCGTCGAGCGGGCCGAGATGCACGGCAAAACCGTTGATCTCGGCAAGATCGGCCATGCGCGTTGCGAGCTCCTCGGCGGTGCCGAGATTGGAGCCGTAGAGCACCAGCATCGGCGTGTTGTGGCCGGGCCGCGTGGTGGGCTGACGCTGCGCCTTTGGTGCCGAGGACGCAGCCGCAACGGGCCCGCCATAGGCGCCGCGCTCGCGATCGGCACGCGGCCGCACCTTGATCTTGAAGCCTTCCGGCTTGATGGTCAGCGTCTCCTTCAGGTGCATCTGGTAGCGCTGGTGGTCGATCAGCTTGAAGCGCTGCAGGATCATGCCGAGCGCGAGCGCTGCCTCGTGCATGGCGAAGCCGCGGCCGATGCAAGCCCGCTGGCCGTTGCCGAACGGCTTCCAGGCATTGATCGGCCGTTTTGCCTCCGCCTCGCGGCTGAAATTCTCGGGATCGAAGGCATCAGGGTTGGGACCCCACACGCTGGGATCACGGTGCAACGCCGTCACCAGAATGGTGACGAACGTTCCTTTCCTGAGCTTGTACTTGCCGCCGCCGATCGTCTCGTCGTTCAGCGGCGAGATGCCGTAGGCCGGCGCCGGCGGCCACAACCGCAACGACTCCTTGAGGATCTGCGTGATGTAGGTGAGCTGCGTCACCTGCTGATAGGTCGGCTTGGCGTTGACGTCGGGGCCGAAGACGCGATCGACCTCGTCATAGGCCTTCTTGAGAATCTCCGGGTGCTTGAGCAGCGCGTAGAGCGTGTAGGACAACAGGCCGCTGGTGGTCTCGTGCCCTGCGATCAGGAAGGTGTTGATCTGATAGCGGATATTGACGTCGTCGAGCTGCTCGCCGGTGGAGCGGTCGACGCCGGTCATCATTGCGGCGAGCATGTCCTTCTTGTCGTCGATGCCTTCCGCGCTCTTGCGCCGCTCGGCGATGATCTCGTCGACCATCTTGTTCATGAAGGCGACGTCTTCGGCCAACGTCTTGCGCCGCTTCTGCATCCAGAGCTGCTCGAACGGCAGGCCGCGCGTCATCATGATGGTTTCGAGCGAGCGCACCAACGACTCGACGAAGGGATGGTAGTCGCGCCGGTAGAACGAGTTGAAGCGGTAGTCAAAGCCGCACAGGCCGATCGTATCCAACGTCAGCGCGGTCATGTCGTGAACGACGTCAATCTCGTCGTCGGCGTTGAGCCGCTCCCATTTCTGGACGAGCTGCTCGGCGATATCGACCATGCTCGGGTGATAGGACTGCATGGCGCGGTTGCCGAACGGTTGCAGCAGAATGTTGTGCGCCTTGCTCCAGTTCGGCTCACGGGTGTCGGCGGTGAAGAGGCCGTCGCCGCCGACCGCACGCACGCGCCGCAGCGCGCCGCGCACCGTCTTGTCAAACCGCTTCTCGTCCGAGAGCTCGTCGACGAGATCGTGGCCGGAGACGACGACGATCGGCGAGCCCATCATGTCGAGCCAGAAGATCGGACCGAGCTCCTTGGCAAGCCGCGTCAGGTGCTGCACGGGAGCGGCCGCGTCCAGCGACAGCATGTTGCCGACTACCGGCTTGGTCGCCGGCTGCGGGATCGGGTCCAGACGGTTCTTGGATGACATCGAAATGTAGTCCCCCTGCCTCAATGTCGTCATTGCGAGCGAAGCGAAGAAATCCGGAAATATATCCGCGGAGGCAGTCTGGATTGCTTCGTCGCTTCGCTCCTCGCAATGACGAGTTCACAATGACGAGCGCTAGCCAAACCGCCTTCTGCGCCATTCGATCAGCTTGGCGCTGACCTCTTCCGGCTTCTCCTGCTGCGTCCAATGGCCGCTGTCCTTCACCAGATACTTCTCGAGGTCATCGACCAGCTTCTCCATGCCGTCGGCCGCCGAGGGCGGCAGCACGGCATCGTTCTCGGCCATGATCATCAACGAGGGCACGTGGATGTGGTGGTCCAGCCCTTTCGCGCGCTCCCAGTTGCGGGTGAAGTTGCGGTACCAGTTGATGCCGCCGGTGAAGCCGGTCTTCGTGAACGTGTCGACGAACACCTTCTTCTCGTCAGCCGACAGGATCGGCGTGCGCGGATCATGTCTGGCGTCGTAATTCGCGATCATCTGCGGGAACGCCAGGTTGATGCGCGGCGAAGCACCAATGCCAGCAATCGGCTGTTCCTGAGGCGCACCCGGAGGGCGCGCGGCCGGCTTGCGCATGAAGGCGTCAAAGGTCTGCTCGACACGGCTGCTGAATATCTTGTCCGGTCCGCGCGCGGGGTCCTGGAACTGGACGATATACATCTGGTCGCCAAAACGCTGGCGGAACAGCGCGATCGGATCGATCGGCATGCGGTCCCAGTGCGGCGTGTTGACGCCAACCACACCGGCGACGCGCGTGGGATGCCGTAGCGGCATCTGCCAGACGACGAAGCCGCCCCAGTCGTGACCGACGAAAATCGCCTTGTCGATCCCGAGATGATCGAGCAGACCGACGAGATCGCCGGTCAAGTGCTCCATGTCATAGGCTTCGACCGGCTCGGGCCGGTCGGTCGCGCCGTAGCCGCGCTGGTCGGGCGCGATCACCCGGATGCCGGCCGCGCTCAGGGCCTTGATCTGGTGGCGCCAGGAGAAGGCGAGTTCGGGCCAGCCGTGGCACAGCACGACCGGCGGCTTGTCGTCGGCCGGGCCCGCCTCGTAGAAGCCCATGCGGATTCCGTTCGTCGTCGCGAACTTGAGCTGCGGCATTTCAATCATAGCAAATTCCTTACTCCGCAGCGCCCTTGATATCGGTGGCGGGCGGCGCGTAGGCCGCCTCCAGCGCAGCGAACTCCTCGGGCAGCATGTCGCACATCACCTGCACATGCGGGATGATGTTGGCACCGACGATAAAGCCGAAATCGAGCTGGTCGCGATAGCTCTGCACGGTGATGTTGAGTGCCTGCCCGTGGGTCGAGATAGACACCGGGAAGATGTGCAAGAGCTCGGCACCGGCGGCATAGAGCGTCTGCCGCGGCCCGGGCACGTTGGACACGGTGATGTTGGCCGCGGGCGGCAGCACGTCGGAGAGGTTCGAGCGGCTATAGAGCAGCGCCAGAATCTGCACCATGATCGGCGCGCCCAGCATCGAGATGTTGGAGACCTGCGGCATCAAGGCCCGCAAAGGATGCGACATCTCCTTGGACTTGGTTGATTGCGCGATGATCGCTTCCAGCCGCGCCTTGGGATCCTCGATGTTGGTGGCGATCGAGCAGATCATGCCGAACACCTGGTTGTTGGCCTCGGTGTTGCCCTCCTCCCGCAGCGAGATCGGCACCGCTGCGGTCAGGGATTTCGCCGGCAGCGTGCCATATCGCAGGAGATAGCGGCGGACGACGCCGGAGGCGAGCGCCAGCACCACGTCGTTGAGCTTGCCGCCGGCCTGCTTGGCCAGGGCCTTGGCCCGCGACAGCGGGATCGACACGCCGGCAAAGCTCCGCTCAGACGAGATCGTCTTGTTGAGCATGGTCGGCGGCGACACCATGCTGGCAAGGCTCTCGCGCGACTTGGGATCGGCGATCTTGCCGAGCACGTCGGAGACGCTCTTGAGCACGGTCGGGATGTTGCCGGCGAAGCGCACCGCGCTCTCGATCTGGTACATAGCGTTGTCGAACAGGATCGAGCCGATATCGCTCTTGCCGGTGCGGGGCAGCTGCAGGTTCTTCGCCGCTTGCGAAGCCTCCAGTGGTTGGCTGAACAGCTGCTGATAGGAGTCGAGCAGGTTGGCGGCGATGTCGCGCGGCTCCTGCCCGGGCTTGCTGCCCGCGGTCGGCGGATCGACCTTCCGCGGGATCGGCGAGATGTCGTAGATCATGTTGGTCAGCGCCGCACCGGCGCCGCCATCGATCGCGGCATGGTGCATCTTGGAATAGAGCCCAACCTCGTTGTCCTTCATGCCCTCGAACACGTAGAACTCCCAGAGCGGGCGGGCGCGGTTGAGCAGCTTGGCATGCATCCAGCCGACGATGCGCTCGAGCGTGGCGCGGTCGCGCGGCTGCGGCAGGCTTGCCCGGAAGATGTGGCGGTCGATGTCGAACTGATCGTCCTCGACCCAGGATGGATGATCGATGTCGAGCGGCGCCTTCTCCAGCCGCGCCTTGAGAATCGGCGCGATGTGCAGGCGCGAGACGATCATCGCCTTGAAGTCTTCGAAGAAATCGCCCTTGTAGTCGTCAGGCAGGCGGAAGATCGCCATGCTGCCGACATGCATCGGCATTTCCGGTGTTTCCAGATAGAGAAACGACGCGTCAAGCGACGACAGCTTCTTACCGTCAGCCATGGTTCCCTCCCGAATATTCGACGGGCGCCTTGGCGGCGCTTCTCGTCAGGCCGATACTGCCCGGTCCGGCGGGGCATATGCAATGGCAAACGGCCCCGCCCGGTCAAATGGCCGGAAGTCTCCCTCCGGTTGCGCCAGGCGATCCGCCACGGCCCACAGCACCGCCGGGTTCACGCCGAGCCCAATATGGCTCGCCAGGTGCACCTCGATGTTCTCGGCACGGTCGGAGGGGCGCAGCAGACAGGTCCGCCAGTTCACGACGCCGTCGGCGCGCGAATAGATCGACGTTGCCGGCACCGGCAGATCGCCGGCAATCGCCTCGCGCGCTTCGGCAAAGTCCTCCACCTTCTCGCCTGATAGCGTCTCGTAAAGCCGCGTCGCGTTGGTCGCCCGCACGTCATTGGCGAAAGGGCTGCCAAGGGTGATGACGTAACGGACTTTGTCGGGCGCCCAAAGCGCGAGATCGCGGGCATAGACGCCACCTAAGCTCCACCCGACCAGGCTGACCCTGCGTCCCGTGGCGGCATGAATTTCAGCCAGGCGGCTACGCAGCGAATCCCGCATCCGCCCCAGTCCACCGAGATTGCGGCCCATCCGCAAGGCATGCGCGTCATAGCCGAGCTCACTGAGATAGCGCCTTATCGGCACCATCGAGAGGTCGCTGGCGAGAAAGCCCGGTAGCGCCAGCACCGGATGGCCATCGCCCCTCGGCGCGCGCATCAGCAGCGGCGACAGCAGCAGGCTTGCATTCAATTCGAAAAGCCCCCGCGCCTCGGCGAGCAGCAGGCCGAGACCCGGCGGACGAAGCCGGCCTTCTTGCAGCGCCCGGTCCGGTCCGGGCGACACTATTTCTTCTTGTCGCCGCTGCGCGTGCCGCCGAGACCGGCCATCGCGACGAACATGTCAGAAAACCGCTCGGCGATCTTGGGATCGAAGGTGAACCAGCTCTGGATCAGCGATTCCGGCGAAACCTTCTCGATGTTGCTGAGAACCTGCTGCTGCAGCTTGTCCATCACGGCCGTCTGCATCGGCGCCACGTCAGGCAGACCGAAGAACTGGCGGGCTTCGAGGGGAGTGCAGTCGATTTCGATGTTAACCTTCATGTCCCCTCCGGATGAGATTCGAGCGGCCTGTCGGAGTATCACCGCGAGAAGGTCTGCAACGCAAGCGACCTTGGGCGAAGCCGCAAAGACCGGCTTCCCCGATCGACCGGTATGGTCAATCAATTGGCCGGCCCGCAACCCGCGCAGAAGGACGCCTGCCGGCCCGGGGATTGCCGGGCAGCATTGCTGCACAGCGGTGCAACTTGGCGCGTTCCTTGCTGGAATGACGCTTGCACGGGTCGAGAACTCTGGGCAACATGGTTCAGTCAGCCCGCCGAACAATCAAAAATCACCGGCGTAGCAGTGTGGAGAGGGTCAAGAATGTCGATCGGTCAAAGTCTGTTTGCGGCGACGCTCGCCGGCACGCTTGCGTTGGCGGTTTCGCCAGCATCCAGCCAGACGCTACGTTATGCCAACCAGGGTGACCTGAAGTCGCTCGATCCCTATACCCTGAACGAGAGCACCACCCACGCTCATCTCGGCCACGTCTATCAGGGCCTCACCGCGCGTGACAAGGATCTCAAGATCATTCCGGCGCTGGCGGAAAGCTGGGAAACCCCGGAGCCGACGCGCTGGCGCTTCCATTTGCGCAAGGGCGTGAAATTCCACAACGGCAACCCCTTCACCGCCGACGACGTGGTGTTCTCGGCCGATCGCGTCCGCAAGAAGGGGTCGAACATGCAGACCCGCCTTGCGCCGGACGTCAAGGTGGTCAAGGTCGACGACTACACCGTCGACTTCGTCCTGCCCTCGCCGAATCCCATTCTGCATAACGCGTGGGATGTCTGGTACATCATGAACAAGAAATGGGCCGAGGAGAACAACGTCGTCGATCCGACGCCGGTGGCGGCGACCACGCCGAGCTATGCCTCACTGAACGAGAACGGCACCGGTCCCTTCATCATTGAAAGCCATCAGCCCGGCGTGAAGACGGTGTTCAAGGCCAATCCCAATTACTGGGGCAAGGTCGAGGGCAATCTCAAGGAGATCATCTTCACCCCGATCGCTTCCGACGCCACCCGCGTCGCCGCCCTGCTCTCGGGCGAAGTCGACGTCATCGAGCCGGTTCCGATCCAGGACATCTCTCGCGTTGATTCCAGCCCGAACGCCCAGGTGCTGAAGGGACCGGAGCTGCGCACCATCTTCCTCGGCTTTGACCAGATGCGTGACGAGCTGCTCTACTCCAACATCAAGGGCAAGAACCCGTTCAAGGACGTCCGCGTCCGCGAGGCCTTCTACAAGGCGATCGACATCGAGCTGATCAAGACGCGCGTGATGCGCGGGCTGTCGACGCCGTCGGCGCTGATGATCGCACCGGAACTGTTCGTGCTGTCCAAGGAGTTCACGCGGCCGAAATTCGATCCTGACGGCGCCAAGAAGCTCCTGACCGAAGCCGGTTACCCCGACGGCTTCGAGGTCACCATGGACTGCCCGAACGATCGCTACGTCAACGACGCCGCGATCTGCCAGGCCGTGGTCGGCATGCTCGCCCGTATCGGCGTCAAGATCAATCTCCTGGCGCAGCCGAAGGCGCAGTACTTCGCCAAGGTGCTGAAGCAGGGCGGCTACCAGACCTCGTTCTACCTGCTGGGCTGGACCCCGAGCACGATGGACTCCCACAACGTGCTCTACGACATCATGGGCTGCCGCGACGATGCGAAATCCTCGCGCGGCGAGGCCAATCTCGGCGGTTATTGCAATAAGGATTTCGATGCCATCACCGACAAGGTGCTGGTCGAAACCGACACCGCCAAGCGCAACCAGCTGATCAAGCAGGCCTACGAAATCGGCATGAAGGACTGGTCCTACATCCCGCTGCACCAGCAGGCGCTGGCCTGGGGCGTATCGAAGAAGGTGAACCTGCCGCAGCGCGCCGACAATCTCGTCATGTTCCACTGGGCAACCAAGAAGGAATAGGATCGGTTGAACACGAGGTCCCGGCGGCATCCGCCTTCCGGGACCTTTCTTTTCCGGCCGCCAAGGACGTCGGCCGTACGCTCACCCAAGGACAGTGGAAGGCATGCTCGCTTTCACGCTTCGCCGCGCCGTTCAGGCCATCGGCGTCATGTTCGCCGTCGGCATCATCGCGTTCTCGATGTTCCGCTTCGCCGGCGACCCCGTCAACCAGATCGTCTCGATCGACACCTCGGCCGCCGAACGCGCGATCGTGCGCAAGTCGCTCGGCCTCGATGACCCCGTGCCGGTGCAGTTCGTGCGCTATTTCGCCGATGCGGCGCAGTTCAAGTTCGGCGTCTCCTACCAGTTCCGCCAGCCGGTCGCGACGCTGTTGATGGAGCGCATGCCCGCGACGCTGGAACTTGCGATCTGTGCGACCGTGTTTGCAATGGTGTTCGGCATCCTGATGGGCGTCTATTCGGCGCTCAAGCGCGATACCGTGCTGGCCAAACTATTCCAGGCGGTCTCGCTGATCGGCATCTCGCTGCCGACCTTCCTGATCGGCATTCTCCTGATCTACCTGTTCGCCGTGACATTGGGCTGGTTGCCCTCGTTCGGCCGCGGCGAGGTGGTCAAGCTCGGCTGGTGGACGACCGGCCTGCTCACGGTGTCGGGACTGAAGGCACTGATCATGCCTTCGATCACGCTCGGCCTGTTCCAGATGACCCTGATCATGCGGCTGGTGCGCGCGGAGATGCTGGAAGTGTTGCGGACCGACTATATCCGCTTCGCCCGCGCGAGGGGGCTGACCACGCGTGCGATCCATTTCGGCCACGCGCTGAAGAACACGCTGATTCCGGTGATCACCGTGGCAGGGCTTCAGTTTGGCTCGGTTATTGCATTTTCGATCATCACCGAAACCGTGTTCCAATGGCCGGGCATGGGGCTTCTGTTCGTCCAGGCCGTGCAAAACGTCGACATTCCGATCATGGCCGCCTACCTGCTGATGGTTTCACTGATCTTCGTCACCATCAATCTGGTGGTCGACATCCTCTACACGGTGGTCGATCCGCGCCTGCGCTCGACCGTCGGTCGCGCCGCATAGGGCAGCCTGCATGTCCGACGCAATCGTCTCCAATTCCGACAAGCAGAGCGCGCAGCCGGTGCAGGCCGCCCAGGGCTGGTTCAGCCGCACGCTCGACAGCGACTTGTTCTATTCGTTCCGCCGCTCCAAGCTCACCATGGTGGCTGCGGCCATCACGGTCCTGTTCTTCCTGCTTGCGATCTTTGCATCCGTGCTCGCGGTGCAGAACCCGTTCGATCCGGCACAGCTGCAATTGATGAATTCGCGGATTTCACCGCTGTGGACCGCGGACGGTCAGAGCCCGTTCCTGCTCGGCACCGACGAGCAAGGCCGCGATGTGTTCTCCGCGATTCTCTATGGCATGCGCATCTCGCTCGCCGTGGGCGTCGCCGGCGTGATCTTCGCCGGCGCGCTCGGCATCGCCCTCGGCCTGATCGCCGGCTATTTCGGCGGCGCAGTGGACGGCGTGATCATGCGGATCGCCGACGTGCAGCTGACATTCCCTGCGATCCTGATCGCGCTGCTGGTCAACGGCATCGCGAAATCAATCCTCGGCAACCGGCTGGACGCCGCCAGCATGCTGGTGGTGCTGGTGATCTCGATAGGCCTGAGCTTTTGGGTCGGCTATGCCCGGACGGTGCGCAGCTCCGTGATGGTCGAGAAGAACAAGGACTACGTCGCCGCCGCGCAGCTGATCGGCCTGCCGGCGCCGAAGATCATGCTGCGGCACGTGCTGCCGAACACGATGGGCCCGATCCTGGTCATCGCCACCATCAACCTTGCGCTCGCCATCATCACCGAGGCGACGCTGTCCTTCCTCGGCGTCGGCCTGCCCGACACCATGCCCTCGCTCGGCACGCTGATCCGCATCGGCAACAATTATCTGTTCGCCGGCGAATGGTGGATCGTCGCCTTCCCGGGGCTCGCGCTCGCGGCGCTGATCCTGTCGATCAATCTGCTCGGCGACTGGCTGCGCGACGCGCTCAATCCGAAGCTTCGATGAATACGCCTCGTCCATGACCGAACCCGTCCTTTCCGTGCGCGATCTTCACGTGGAGTTTGCCTCCCGCCGCGGCACGCTGCGCGCCATCGACGGCGTCTCCTTCGACATCGCCAAGGGCGAGGTGCTCGGCGTCGTCGGCGAGTCCGGAGCCGGAAAGTCCGTCACCGGCCTCGCGGTGATCGGCCTGATCGATCCACCCGGCCGCATTGCCGGCGGCGAGATTCGTCTCGCGGGCCTGCGCATCGACAATCTGCCGCCGGAGGAGATTCGCCGCATCAGGGGCAAGCGCATCGGCATGATCTTCCAGGATCCGCTGACGTCGCTCAATCCGCTCTACAAGGTCGGCGACCAGATCGTGGAGACGATCCGCACCCACCTCAATCTGTCCGAGTCGGCCGCCCGCCGCCGCGCCATCGACCTCCTGGCCGAAGTCGGCATTCCCGCGCCTGAAAAGCGTATCGACGGCTATCCCCACGAGTTTTCCGGTGGCATGCGCCAGCGCGTCGTGATTGCGCTCGCGATCTGCGCCGAGCCGGAGCTGATCATCGCCGACGAGCCGACCACCGCGCTCGACGTCTCCGTGCAGGCGCAGATCATCTCGTTGATCAAGCGCCTTGGGCGCGACCACGGCACCGCGGTGATGCTGGTGACGCACGACATGGGCGTGATCGCCGAGACCTCGGACCGCGTCGCCGTGATGTATGCCGGCCGTGTCGCCGAGATCGGCCCGGTGCAGGACGTCGTGAAGAATCCGCTGCATCCTTATGCCAAGGGCCTGATGGGCGCGATCCCGACACTTGCGGGCGAGGACAAGCGCCTGGTGCAGATCCCGGGCTCGATGCCGCGCCTGTCGGCGATTCCGCGCGGCTGCTCGTTCAATCCGCGCTGCGCCTTCGCCTTCGATCGTTGCCGTGTCGAGCGGCCGGAGCCGCTGCCGCGCGGCACGCAATCGGTGGCCTGCCACCTCTATGACGACGTGCCGGCGGAGAGCGTGGCATGAGTGCTCCCTTCGTCCATGCCACAAACCTGCGCCGCGTCTTCGACGTCTCGAAACCCTGGCTCAACCGCGTGCTCGAGGGCGGACATCTCGAATATCTCAAGGCGGTCGATCACGTCACCTTCGACATCAGGAAGGGTGAGACGTTTGCCCTGGTTGGCGAGTCCGGCTCCGGCAAGACCACGGTGGCGCGCATGGTCGTCGGCCTGCTGCCGCCAAGCGCCGGCGACGTGCTGATCGACGGCATCTCGATGACCGACCCGCGGCAGGCCCTGGCACGGCGGAAGCTGCGCCGCCGTATCCAGATGATCTTCCAGGATCCCTATGCGAGCCTGAACCCGCGCTTCCGGGTCGATGCCATCATCTCCGAGCCGATCCGCGCCTTCGACCTGATCCAGGGCGAGCGCGACATCCAGGCTCGCGTCGGCGAGCTGCTCAGCCTCGTCGGCCTGCATCCGGACGACCGGCTGAAATATCCGCACGAATTCTCCGGCGGCCAGCGCCAGCGCATCGCGATCGCGCGAGCGCTCGCCTCCGACGCCGAATTCATCGTCTGCGACGAGCCGACCTCGGCGCTCGACGTCTCTGTGCAGGCGCAGATCCTGAACCTGATGCGCGACCTCCAGGACAAGTTCGGCCTGACCTACATGTTCATCAGCCACAACCTCGCCGTGGTGCGCCACATGGCGAGCCGCGTCGGCGTGATGTATCTCGGCCGTATCGTCGAGATCGCGGACGGACGCGAGCTGTTCGCCAATCCGCGCATGCCTTACACCAAGATGCTGCTGGGCGCCGTGCCTGATCTTGCCATGAGCGGCCGCCAGCGCGTTCCGGTCAAGGGCGAGATCCCGAACCCGATCAACCCGCCCTCCGGTTGCGCCTTCAATCCGCGCTGCCCGCTGGCGTTCGATCTCTGCCGCAAGGAGACGCCGGAATTGATCGGCGGCGTCGCCTGCCATGCGGTCAACACCGCGCCGGTCCCGGCGTGACGCGCGCGTGCCATGCAGCCTGTGCATTTGGCGGCGGCGTGGCCCTGTGATCAATTGCGCGCGCCGGAAATAAGGTGGTGAACTCCCATGGGCAGTAATATCAATCCCGATCCATTCACGACGAGGCCCGAGATCGAGGGCACGTTCGGGGTCGTCGCCTCGACGCACTGGATTGCGACGGCCGTGGGCATGGCCATCCTGGAAAAGGGCGGCAATGCCTTCGATGCCGGCGTCGCCACCGCCTTCACGCTCCAGGTGGTCGAGCCGCATCTGAACGGTCCCGGCGGCGACGTGCCCATCATCGTGCATGACGTCAAGCGCGGCCGCACCGAGGTAATCTGCGGCCAGGGCCCGGCGCCGGCGCGGGCCACCATCGCGCATTACAGAAGCGAAGGCCTCGACATGGTGCCGGGCACGGGCCTCCTCGCCGCCTGCGTTCCCGGCACCTTCGAATCCTGGATGATGCTGCTGCGGGACTACGGCACGATGCGCGTGCGCGACGTGCTGGAGCCCGCGATCTCCTATGCCCGCGACGGTTATCCGCTGGTCGAGCGCGCCTGCGCCACGATCCAGACGGTCGAACAATTGTTCCGCAAGCATTGGCCGACCTCGGCCGCCGTCTACCTGCCGAACGGCGAAGTGCCGAAGCCCGGCACGCTGTTCACCAACAAGACGCTGGCTGCGACCTACGCCCGGATCCTGAGCGAAGCGGAAAGCGGCGCCGGCGGCCGCGATGCCGAGATCGAGCGCGCGCGCAAAGCGTGGTCGCAAGGCTTCGTCGCGGAAGCCATCGACAAGTTCTGCCGCACCCAGGAGGTGATGGACGTCAGCGGCTCGCCGCATCGCGGCGTGCTCTCCGCCGAGGACATGGCGCGCTGGCAGCCGACGGTCGAAGCGCCACTCACCTACGACTATGGCCGCTACACCGTCTGCAAGGCCGGCGTCTGGAGCCAGGGTCCGGTCACCTTGCAGCAGCTCGCGCTGCTGAAGGGCTTTGCACTCGACGGCCTCGATCCGACCGGGCCGGAGTTCATCCATCTCCAGATCGAATGCGCCAAGCTCGCCTTCGCCGACCGTGAAAAATTTTACGGCGATCCCAAGTTCAACGAGATCCCGATCGAAACGCTGCTGTCGGATACCTACAACGACGAGCGCCGCAAGCTCGTCACCGACAAGGCTTCGCTCGATTTCATTCCGGGCTCGGTCGAGGGCTTCGGCGGTGTCGTCAAGCTGCGTCGCGCCGAGGGCCAGCGCGAGGCGGTCGGCGCGCTCGGCGCCGGCGAGCCGACCGTGGGCCGCTTCGGCGAGGTCCGCGGCGACACCGTGCATTTCGACATCATTGACAGGGACGGCAACATGGTGTCGTCGACGCCGTCGGGCGGCTGGCTGCAATCCTCACCGATTATTCCCGAGCTCGGCTTTTGCCTCGGCAGCCGCGCCCAGATGTTCTGGCTGGAGGAAGGTCATCCCGCCGCGCTCGCGCCGGGGAAGCGACCGCGCACGACGCTGTCGCCAACTATGGCCTTGCGTGACGGCGAGCCCTACCTCGCCTGGGGCTCGCCCGGCGGCGATCAGCAGGACCAGTGGATCACGCAATTCTTCCTGCGCCACGTCCATTGCAACCTCAATCTCCAGGAAGCGATCGACGCGCCGGCCTGGCATTCCGAGCATTTCCCGATCTCGTTCTGGCCTCGCACCGCGCGTCCCGGGGTGCTCGTGGTCGAGAACCGCGTGCCGAAGGCAACCATCGAGAACCTGCGCGAGCGCGGACATATCGTCGAGGTCGGCCCCGACTGGTCCGAAGGCCGCCTCACCGCGGCCTCACGCGTGGGTCCGCGCCGGCGCGCAGCCGCCAATCCACGCGGCATGCAGGGCTACGCGGCGGGACGCTGAAAGCAGCACATGACCTGGTCGATCATCGCGCGCGATCCTGCCACCGGCCAGTTCGGCATCGCGGTTGCGACCCGCTTCTTCGCCGTCGGCGCGCGTGTGCCCTACGTCGCCGCCGGCCTCGGCGCCATCGCGACGCAGGCCTTCGTCAATCCCTATTACGGCATCGACGGCGTCAAGCTGTTGCGTGAGGGCCTCAACGCCCACGACGTGCTCGCCACCCTGCTGGCGGCCGATGACGGCCGCGAGAGCCGCCAGGTCCATATCATGGATGCCAGCGGCGCAATCGCCGCGCATACCGGGCGCGACTGCGTTGATTGGTGCGGCCACGTCGCGGGCAGCGGCTTCTCGATCGCCGGCAATATGCTCGCCGGCCCAGACGTGCTCGACGAGACCGCGAAGACATATATCGCAAATGACAGCCTGCCCTTCCCGCGCCGTCTGCTCGCGGCGATGCGCGCCGGCGAAGCCGCCGGCGGCGACAAGCGCGGCAAGCAATCGGCCGCGCTCGTGATCCACGGCGAGGAGGAATGGCCAGCGCTGGACATTCGCGCCGACGACCATCCCGATCCGCTCGGTGAGCTCGAACGCCTCGAGCGCGTCAGTCACGAACTCTGGGTGCACTTCCGCGCCTCCATGCCGACGCGGCAGAACCCGGCCGGCAATACCGATCGCAGCGTCATCGACGCCAGCATCGAAGCGGCGCGCGCGAGACGATCATGAGCGCCAGCCCCCTCATCGAGATCAAAGATCTGCGTATCCGCTTTCATGGCGACGACGGCCGTATCACCCACGCGGTCGACAGCGTCGATCTCAGCGTCGCCAATGGCGCGACGCTCGGTCTGGTCGGCGAATCCGGCTGTGGCAAGAGCGTGACGTCGCTGGCGATCATGGGCCTGCTGCCGAAGCAGAGCGCGGAAGTATCCGGCGCGATCCGCTTCGACGGTTTCGACCTGCTGACCACGCCGGACCAGACGTTGCGCGATCTGCGCGGCAACCGGCTGGCGATGATCTTCCAGGAGCCGATGACCTCGCTCAATCCGAGCTTCACGATCGGCGACCAGATCGTCGAGACGATCCTGCGTCACCGCGGCGGCTCGCGGAAGAGCGCGCGCGAGCGCGCGATCGAGCTGTTGCGCCGCGTCCATATCCCTTCACCCGAGCGTCGCATCGACGACTACCCGCACAAGCTCTCCGGCGGCATGCGCCAGCGCGTCATGATCGCGATGGCACTCGCCTGCGACCCGCGGCTGCTGATCGCGGACGAGCCGACCACCGCGCTCGACGTCACCCTGCAGGCCCAGATCCTGGAGCTGATGCGCGAGCTGAAGGCCGCGAGCGGCGCCGCGATCATCCTGATCACCCACGATCTCGGCGTCGTCGCCGAAGTCTGCGACGAGGTCGCGGTGATGTATGCCGGCGAGATCGTCGAGCGTGCGCCTGTCGATGAATTGTTCTCCGCCCCGCAGCATCCCTACACCGTCGGCCTGCTCGGCTCGATCCCGCGGCTCGACCACCGCGCCGAGCAGCTTGCGACGATCGAAGGCATGGTGCCGAACATGGCACAGCCGCCCGCCGGTTGCCGCTTCGCCCCGCGGTGTCCCTTCGTGCTCGACGCCTGCACCAGGGCGCCGCCGCCGCTGGTCGAAGTCAGCGGCGGCCATCTCTCGCGCTGCATCCGCGCGCCGCTCGAATTGCTGGTGTCGTGATGGCGCTCCTCGAAGTCGACGGCCTGGTCAAGCATTTCGTCGCCCAGCGTTCGCTGCTCGGCCGCGCACTGGCGCACGTCAAGGCGGTCGATGGCGTGTCCTTCTCGCTGGAGGCCGGCAAGACGCTGGCGCTCGTCGGCGAATCCGGCTGCGGCAAGTCCACCGTCAGCCGCCTGGTGCTGCGGCTGATCGAGCCGGATGCCGGCACGATCCGCTTCGACGGCCGCGAGCTGCTCGCGCTCGACGCCGGGACCTTGCGCGCCTTCCGCCGCGAGGCGCAGATCATCTTCCAGGATCCCTACGCCTCACTCAATCCGCGCATGACGGTCGGCCAGATCCTGACCGAGCCGCTGGCGCTGCACGATCTGGTGCCGCCGGTGCGGCGAGCCGAGCGCGTTGCCGAACTGCTGCGGCTGGTCGGGCTGGAGCCGCGCCTCGCCCGGCGCTATCCGCATGAATTCTCCGGCGGCCAGCGCCAACGCATCGCCATCGCCCGCGCACTCGCGGTCGAGCCGAAGCTCATCATCTGCGACGAGCCGGTCTCGGCGCTCGACGTCTCGATCCGCTCCCAGATCCTGAACCTGCTGCGCGAGCTCCAGGACCGGCTCGGCCTCGCCTACATTTTCGTCTCGCACGACCTTGCCGTGGTCAAGCACATCGCCGACCACGTCGCGGTGATAAATCTCGGCCAGATCGTCGAGACGGCGGAAGCCGACGCGCTGTTCGTCGCGCCGCGCCACCCCTACAGCCGCGCACTGCTGTCGGCGATCCCGCTGCCGCAGCCGAAGGCGAAACGAACGACGGTGCTGCTGGAGGGCGAAATCCCGAGCGCCCTCAATCCGCCCGCCGGCTGCCGCTTCCACACCCGCTGCCCGTTCGTGATCGAGCGCTGCCGCAGCGAGGCGCCTGCGCTTCTAGCCGACCGCACGGGCCACGCCACCGCCTGTCACCGCACCGCGGAGCTGCCGTCTGGAGACTCCATTCTACCCACCGCCGGCGGGTTTTCGCCGGCGCTTGCAAAACTGGTCGCGGCCTTCAGCCAAAAGGCGGAGGGCAGCAGCCCCGCCGGGGCTGGTATACAGTACGCCGCGTCCGCAACGAAATAGCCGAAGCAATGGGGATTGACCGATGAAGATGTTTCGCCTGGCCGCAACAGCCGCCGCTGTGCTGGTGTCGATCGGGGCCGCGCAGGCCCAGACCACGTTGCGCATCGGCCTCGCCGAAGACCCCGATATCCTCGACCCCACGATGGCGCGCACCTATGTCGGCCGCATCGTGTTCTCGTCCTTCTGCGACAAGCTGTTCGACATCGACGAGAAGCTCAACATCGTGCCGCAGCTGGCGCTCTCGAGCGAAACCGCCGACGACGGCAAGGCGCTGGTCATCAAGCTGCGGCCCGGCGTGAAATTCCACGACGGTGAGCCGTTCGATGCCGAGGCCGCAAAATTCTCGCTGGAGCGGCATCTGACGTTCCCCGGCTCGTTCCGCAAGCCGGAGCTCGCCTCGGTCGATCACGTCGAAATCGTCGATCCCCTCACGATCAAGCTTGTGTTGAAGTCGCCGTTCTCGCCGCTGCTCGCTCAACTCACCGACCGCGCCGGCATGATGATGTCGCCGAAGGCGGCCAAGGAGGCCGGCGACAAGTTCGGCCTCCGCCCGATCTGCGCCGGCCCCTACAAGTTCGTCGAGCGCGTGCAGCAGGACCGCATCGTGTTCGAGAAATTCGCCGACTACTGGAACAAGGACAACGTCTTCATCGACAAGATCGTGTTCCAGCCGATTGTCGACGCCACCGTGCGGCTCGCAAACCTGAAATCCGGCGGCCTCGATCTGATCGAGCGCGTGCTCGCCACCGACCTCAAGGAGGTGCGCGCCGACTCGCGGTTGAAGGTCGCGACCGCCATCGAGCTGGGCTATCAGGGCATCACGCTCAACATCGGCAAGGACAAGGCCAAGGGCCCGCTCAGCCAATCCGCCAAGGTGCGGCAGGCACTCGACTGGTCGATCGATCGCGAGGCGATCAACCAGGTGGTGTTCAACGGCGAATTCAAGCCGGGCAACCAATGGGTCAATCCCGATCACCCCTATTATCAGGGCGCATTTCCGATCCACGGCCGCGACATCGCCAAAGCCAAGGCGCTCCTGAAGGAAGCCGGCGTCACTGGGCCAGTCAGCGTTGACTTCCTGGTACCAAAGGGTGCCGAGACCGAAGCGGTGGCTCAGGTGGTGCAATCCATGGCGAGCGAGGCGGGCTTCGATATGAAGATCCGCGTCACCGAGTTTGCGACGTCGCTGAAGCAGGCCGAGTCCGGCGAATACCAGGCCTTCATGCTCGCATGGAGCGGACGCATCGATCCCGATGGGAATTCCTACGTGTTCCTGCGCAAGGATGCGCCGCAGAACTACAGCGCCTGGGCCAATGCCGACGCGGACAAGGCGCTCGACGATGCCCGCCGTACGTCGGACATGGCTCAGCGCAAGGCCGCCTACGAGAGACTTGCGAAGCTGGAGCTGGAAGATCACGCCATCCTCTACCTCTACCACCGCCGCATCATCATCGCGCACACGACCAAGCTCGAAGGCTATAGGCAAATGCCGGACGGCCTCGTCCGCGTTGTCGGCCTCAAGCTGAAGTGATCGGCCCGACATTCAGTCCGTGTCCCGGACGCGGTGCAGCGCGCAAGCGCTGCTCCGCAGAGCCGGGACCCATGGCAACAACGAACCGTGACTGGGTCCCGGTTCAGCAGCGCAACATTGCATGTTGCGCTTCGCCCGGGACACGAGTGGGACCATGCTGAACTTCCTCGCCCGCCGCCTTGTGCAGATCGTGCCGACGCTGTTCTTCGTCTCGGTGCTGATCTTCTCGCTGCAGCAATTGCTGCCGGGTGACCCCGCGCTGGTGATGGCGGGCGAGGAGCGCGATCCCGCCGTGATCGAGCAGATCCGCCGCCAGTACCGGCTCGATCAGCCCGTCCCGGTGCAGTACGCCTACTGGATCAAGGGCGTGCTCTCGGGCGATTTCGGCGAGTCGCTGCGCAACAAGATGCCGGTGCGCGAGCTGATCGCGCAGAAGCTGCCGGTGACGCTGCAGCTCGGCTCGATGGCGATCCTGATCGCGCTGCTGATCGGCATTCCCGCGGGCATCGTCGCGGCCGTGAAGAAGGGTTCCGCCTGGGACTATGGCGCCAATCTCTTTGCGCTGTGGGGCATCTCGACGCCGAACTTCTGGCTCGGGATCATGCTGATCTTCCTGTTCTCGATCGAGCTTGGATGGCTGCCGGCTTCCGGCTACGTGCCGCTCACCGAGAACTGGCGCGCGAGCCTGGCCGTCACCATCATGCCCGCCTTCGTGCTCGGCAATGCGATCGCCGCGATCCTGATGCGGCATACGCGAAGCGCCATGCTTCAGGTGCTGGAAAGCGACTACGTGCGCACCGCGCGCGCCAAAGGGCTGTTGGAGCGCACGGTGATCCTCAAGCATGCCATGCGCAATGCGCTGACCCCCGTCATCACGCTCGGCGCGCTCGAGCTCGGTACGCTGCTCTCCGGCGCGGTCCTGACCGAGCAGATCTTCTCCATTCCCGGCTTCGGCAAGCTGATCGTGGATGCCGTATTCAACCGCGATTATGCCGTGGTTCAGGGCGTCGTCCTGGTCACGGCCACGGTCTACATCACGCTGAATCTGGTGGCCGACATCGCATACATCCTCGTCAATCCGCGGCTCCGGGGCTGATCCATGACCGACGCCGCGCTGCCGAGCCCTCTCACGCGAGCCGACGAGCTGGATAGCCCGGCCCGCCGCGCGCGTCGGCGGCTGTTCAAGCGCAAGGCGGCGGTGTTCGGGCTCGTCGTGCTCACGATATTCATCGTCCTTGCCGTGCTCGCTCCGCTCATCGTGCCCTATGATCCCATCGCGACGAGCTGGAGCCTGGTGCGCAAACCGCCGACCTCGGCCCACTGGTTCGGCACCGACGAGCTCGGCCGCGACATCCTCAGCCGCGTCGTCTACGGCGCGCGCGCCTCGCTGCTCGCAGGCCTGATCTCGGTCGCGATCGCGCTCGGCATCGGTGTTCCGCTCGGTCTCCTTGCCGGCCACCGCGGCGGCTTCACCGACGCGCTGATCAGCCGCATTACAGATGCGATGCTGGCCTGCCCGTTCCTGATCCTGGCGATCGCACTCGCCGCGTTCCTCGGCCCGAGCCTCGGCAATGCCATGATCGCGATCGGCATCTCGGCGACGCCGATCTTCATCCGCCTGACCCGCGGCCAGGTGCTCGTCGTCAAAGCCGAAGACTATGTCGAGGCCGCGCGCGCACTCGGCAATCCGCCGTGGCGGATCGCGCTCTCGCACATCCTGCCGAACATCCTGCCGGCACTTCTGGTGCAGGCGACGCTCTCGATCGCTGCGGCCATCATCGCCGAAGCCGCCCTCTCCTTCCTCGGCCTCGGCCAGCAGCCGCCGGCGCCGTCGTGGGGCAGCATGCTCAACGCGGCACAACGCTTCCTGACCCAGGCGCCCTGGATGGCAATCTGGCCGGGCCTTGCGATCTTCCTCGTCGTGCTGTCGCTGAACCTGCTCGGCGACGGGCTGCGCGACGCACTCGACCCAAGGCAGCGCTGATTATTCCTCTTGGTGAGGAGATCAGATCACCACTTCCCGCAGCACGCGGCGGCAATCCATCTCGAATTCCAGATCCACCACCGGCGGACGGGCGAAATGCCAGGTCAGCCCGGAACGGAGCGCGCCGCGGCGGACCAGCTCGTCCACCAGCGCGTGGTGAAAGTCGTGCACGGAATAGGCCTGCACGCCGGTCGTATCCTTCCAGCCGAAGCCGAAGGCCGCCATCCGGTTTTCCATCTGCGACGTGGTGGTGAAGCGCACCTTCTCGCGCAGCCCCTCCGGGCTGAGGTCGCGGTAGCGCACCGTGCGCTCGACATAGGTGCCGCTGCCCTCGCGCGCCTCGGCGCCGCCGGCGATGACGAAGCTCGGCAAATTTGACCGCGTCGGACGCGTGAAGGAGAACGCATAGAACGACGGCTCCGACGGCGGATCGATCTCCGGACAGACATTGCTGCGCGCCACCGGATTGGTGGTGCCGTCGAAGATGCCCCATTCGGACAGCGTCTTCACATAGTGCAGATTGAACGCGCGAAAGCCTTCCTCGCTGAAGGCCGCGGGCGAGCGCAGCTCGCAGGCGCAGAACGCCGTCAGCGGGCGGCCCGCCTCCTGGATGAACTTTGCCGCCAGCGCAAACCCTTCCGCGAGCGGCACCAGGCGGTCGAACCGGACCCGCTCGATCTCGTAGCCCTCATCCGCGGCAGCACCGGCGGAATATTGGAACACGGACGGAATGAAACGATAATTGCCGGCCGAGAATTCGCGCGTCATGACGGACTCCTATTCCAGTTGCATGCGAGTGCCCTTGGCGCCGTTGAGCAGGCGCTTCAGGTGAAAACCGGCCAGCGGATCGTCGGCGTGCATGCCGACCAGCGCGGCGAACGACGGCATGGCGGCGGCGTCGCCGGCCTCCATCTTGGCAAAGGCCTCGGCATATTGCGCGGTCGCCGGCGCTTCGAACCTCGCCTGCGGTAGCGGTTCGAACGCACGCAGCGGCTCGCTGCGTCCGCGCAGCATCAGGTCGCCTACGGGGCGGCCGTGGAAGTTTGCAGCGGCTTCTGCCACGCTGACACTGACGCAAATGCGCGTCCCCAGATGCTTGTTCGCCGCCTCAAGCCGGGCCGCAATATTGATGGTGTCGCCATAGGCGGTGTAATCGAAGAAGCGGTTGCCGCCGAAATTGCCGACCAGTGCCGGACCGGCATGGGCACCGATGCGGGTGGCTCCGAAGTTCACGCCTCTTGCCTTCCAGCGCGCCGAAAAATCCTCTGCCCAGGCGTCGAGGGCATGGGCACAGGCGACCGCACGCGTTGCATAGTCCGGCTGGTCGCCGGGGGCGTTGAACAGCACCTGGATCGCATCGCCGATGATCTTGGCCACCGTCCCCTCATGGGCGAAGACGATCTCGGTCATGCCGCCGACATATTCGTTGAGGAGCTCGCCCAGCGTCTGCGGAGGCGCGGTCTCGACCAGCGAGGTGAATCCGGTAATGTCGGTGAACAGGGTGGCGACATCGCGCCACTGCACCTCGATGCCGTCGCCATCGACGTTCGCGGCCAGCCGCCTTGCGATCTCCGGCGAGAAGAAGCGCGATAGCGAGGCATGGGCGCGCTCGGCTTCCATCTGGCGCCGCCGCACCTCGCGCAGCATCT
This sequence comes from Bradyrhizobium sp. USDA 3397, assembly GCF_054060965.1. Taxonomy (NCBI): domain Bacteria; kingdom Pseudomonadati; phylum Pseudomonadota; class Alphaproteobacteria; order Hyphomicrobiales; family Nitrobacteraceae; genus Bradyrhizobium; species Bradyrhizobium sp. USDA 3397. The sequence goes on along the minus strand of NZ_JBSSDS010000001.1, from coordinate 7,830,446 downwards.
CCACGTGGCGGACGGTCTTCTCGATCGTGGCTTCGAGGTCGGCGAAGTCGATCGGCTTGGTCAGGAAGTCGAACGCACCGCGGTTCATGGCGGTGCGGATGTTGCTCATGTCGCCGTACGCCGAGACGATGATGGTCGACTTCTTCTCCTCGGCCTCCTGGAGCTTCGCGAGCAGCGACAGGCCGTCCATCCGCGGCATGTTGATGTCGGAGACCACCATGTCGACATGCGGATTCTGCTCCAGCGCTTCCAGCGCCTCCAGGCCGTCGCGCGCGAAGATAAGCGCGAGCCGTCCATCGCGGATCTGCCTGCGGAATTTCTGCAGGATCAGCGCCTCGAGGTCCGGCTCGTCGTCGACGAAGAGGATGGTCGCAGTCATGCGGCTTGCTCGAGCCTCGTATCGATCTCCTGGCGCAGCAGCGCAAAGTCGATCGGCTTGGTGAGGAGCCCGACGGCGCCGCGTTCGATCGCCTTGCGGCGCGTCTCGGCATCGCCATAGGCCGTGATCATGATGACGGGAACATCGGGATGCGCGGCACGCACCTTCGGCAGCATGTCGAGCCCGCTCATGCCGGGCATGTTGATGTCGGACAGGATCAGGATCAGCGAGGGATCACGAACCTCGGCAGCGCGCTCGAGCGCCTCGGGGGCCGAGAGCGCAAACTCCATCTGAAACCGGCCGGCGCGCAGGTCGCGCCGGAACTGCTGCCGAAACAGTGCCTCGACGTCGGGCTCGTCATCGACGACCAGGATGTAAACGTTCAAGACTTTCCTCCGGAAGTGTCGCCCGCTGCCATCGTCCGCGGCAGCGTGATGATGAACTCGGTGAATACACCTTGTGTGGTATTCACGTCGATCGTGCCGCCGTGTTGTTTCACCACGATGTCGTGGCTCATGGAAAGGCCGAGTCCTGTGCCCTCGCCGGCCGGCTTGGTGGTGAAGAAGGGATTGAACATCTTTTCCTTCACCTCGGCTGGAATCCCGGTGCCGTTGTCGCGAATCCGGATCTGGACCCTGTCTCCGAGGTTCTTCGTTGCCGCGCGCAAGGTGGGCTCGAACGCATCGCCCTCGCTCTCCTTGCGCTTGGCCGCGGCATAGAAGCCGTTCGAGATCAGGTTCAGCAAGACGCGCGTAATCTCCTGCGGATAGACGTCGATCATGCCGGCAGCCGGGTCGAAATCGCGCTGGAGCGTGACGTTGAAGGCAGGCCTTTCGGCGCGCGCGCCGTGATAGGCGAGATTGAGACTCTCCTCGACCACCGCATTGATGTCGACGGCGCGATGCTCGCCGGAACCCTGACGCGAATGCAGCAGCATGTTCCTGACGATGGAATCGGCGCGCTTGCCGTGCTGCACCACCTTGTCGAGATTGGCCCTGAGCATGCCGGTCAGCTCGTCGACCTCCTCCTTCGTCTTGCCGTCGAGCGCGGCCGATTGCAGGATCTCGTTGAGCTCGTCGATCAGCTCGGTCGAGACCGCGGAGAAGTTGTTGACGAAGTTGAGCGGGTTCTTGATCTCGTGGGCGATGCCGGCGGTGAGCTGGCCGAGGGAAGCGAGCTTCTCGGTCTGAATCAGGCGGTCCTGCGCGGTGCGCAGATTGTCGAGCGATTGCGATAGCTCGGTCGTACGCTCGCGCAATTGCTTCAGCAGGCGCGTATTCTCGATCGCGATGACGGCTTGCTTGGTAAAGTTCTCCACCAGCGCGACTTGTTTGTCCGTGAAGCCGCGAATCTCTTGTCGAAAAATCGTCATCGCGCCGATCAGATCATCCTCTTTCAGCATGGGTACGGAGAGAAGGGTTCGGGCGCCGGCAACGTCGGCCATTCCGACGACAAAGGGAACACCGGCCTTGTACCCGGGACTTTCCCTCAAGTCGTTGATCTGCGCGGGCTGATGCGTCGCGATGATTGCAGCCAGCGTCGTTCCTGGATGTGGGAAGATCGGAGTCCGCTTACGGAAGGCGGAGAAATCGGGCGGAATGTTGTAGTCGGTGACGATGTTGAATTTCTGGCCGTCCCACAGATTCATCGTGCCGAAATTCGCACCGCAGACGCGGGTAGCATTCTCCAACATCTTCTGAAACACCGGCTCTAACTCTCCCGGAGAGGAGCTAATGACTTCGAGCACCTCCGACGTCGCCGTTTGTTGCTCGAGCGACTCCCGCAATTCGGCTGTCCGCTGCTCGACCTTGTTCTCGAGGTCCGCATAGGATTCCTGCAGGCGCGCGCTCATGTCGTTGAACTGGTCGGCGAGACCTTCGAGCTCGTCGCCGGTATTGATCGAGATGCGCTGGGAGAAATCACCACCGCCCATTCGTTCCGCGCCGCTCCGCAGCGCCTGAATCGGCCCGACCATGCGACGCGCCAGGAAGATCCCGGCCAGCACCGCGAAGATGGATGCCGCGAGCAGCACGATTGCAAGGCGCTGCAGCGAAGCATAGAGCGCGGCATAGGCTTCCTCGACCGGCAGCTCGACGAACATGGTCCAGCGCAGCGGCTCGATCGGGGCCGATGCGGTCAGCACCTTCCGCCCCTGGATGTTGTGGGCCTCGGAAAGCACGTCAGGCATGGCGCCGCCGGCCTGCACGGCGCGTACCTGCGCAAGGCCGGACATGTCGGTGTTGCGCAGCACGAGACTGATGTCGGGATGCGCGATCAAGCGGCCCTCCGGGCCGACCACGTAGGCGTTACCGCGCTCGCCGACCTTGATCTGGGACACGACGTCCCAGATCAGCTTGAGATTGACCTCGGCGATGCTGACGCCGGCATCCTTGCGTGCGCCCGCCAGCCCCAGCGTCATGTAGGGCTCGGACTCCCGGCGAAAATAGACCGGCCCGTAATAGACCTTGCGCGCGACCGCTTCGGTGAACTTCCGATCGCTCGACAGGTCGATCCCGCTGTCGAGCACGTCCATCGCCAGCCGCGAGACCCGCAGCCGCTCCTTGCCAGTCGAATCCACCTGGGCCAGCTCGGTGATCGCAGGGACCTGGCGCAACAGGCGCAGCGCGTCGAACCGGCGCTGCTCGATCGAGCCGCCCGACCAGGGCAGCTGCGTGGTCCAGCCGAGCTGGCTCTCGATCTCCTTGACGAACCGGCCGATCTTGGCAGCGGCCGCCTCGGCCTGCTCGTGCTGGACCCGGATCAGAGAGGCCTTGTGCTCGCGATAATAGAAGTAGACCTCGAACAGGCCATTGGCGAGCAGCGCAATGGCGACGACCGCCACGAAAAGCGCGACGTATTTGGCGAAGAGCCGGGTCCGGATTCCGCGCCCCGCCGTGTCGCCGGAGGCGACCTCGCCTGGGGCCGCGCTCGGCAATGTCCCGGCTCGAGGTGTATCGGGGTGGAGGGACAGGCTCATTCCACGGAACCTAGCAAGAAGACCGGACCTTGTCTCTCGCAAGCGCGGCAAGGAGCTCGCCCGAGACCCAACGAAAAGGGCGGCAGCGGATCACCGCTGCCGCCCTTTCGGGACTAGCCTGCCAACGGCCTCAGGTCGGCCGTAGCGCCTTTGAATCGAGGTCCAGCTCGCCGATCTGCTTGTTCCGCTCCGAATCGGCCGCCGCGCGATGGTCGGTCGCCAGCACCACATAGACTGCCGGCAGCACGAACAGCGTGAACAGCGTGCCGATCGACATGCCGGCGACGACAACGAGACCGATCGAGAAGCGGCTGGCCGCGCCCGCGCCGGTCGCGGTCAGGAGCGGGATCAGGCCGGTCACCATCGCGGCCGTGGTCATCAGGATCGGCCGCAGACGGATGCGGGCCGACATCTCGATGGCCGAGCGGCGGTCGAGCCGCTCGTTAACCTGGAGCTCGTTGGCGAACTCCACCATCAGGATGCCGTGCTTGGTGATCAGGCCGACCAGGGTGAGCAGACCGACCTGGGTGTAGATGTTTATGGTTGCCATGCCGAAGAACAGCGGGATCAGCGCACCGACGATCGCCATCGGCACCGAGATCATGATGACCAGCGGGTCGCGCAAGCTCTCGAACTGGGCCGCCAGCACCAGGAAGATGATGATCAGCGCGAAGCCGAAGGTGATGGCAAGCTGATTGCCTTCCTGCACGTATTGCCGGGAGTCAGCCAGATAGTCGTGGCTGAAGCCTTGCGGCAGCTTCTTGGCCTCGCCTTCGAGGAAGTCGACCGCAGCGCCGACGGTCACGCCGGGCATCGGCACGGCGGAGAACGTCGCCGAATTGAGCTGGTTGTAGTGCGTCAGCGAATTCGGATCGGTCTTGGTCCTGATCGAGACCACGGTCGACAACGGAAGCTGCTGCCCGGTGTTGGTCGTCACATAGTAGCCACCGAGCGATTCCGGGGACAGCCGCTTGCCGCGCGGCACCTGCGGAATCACCTGATAGGAGCGGCCCTCGAGGTTGAACCGGTTGATGTAATTGCCGCCGAGCAGCACCGCGAGCGTCGAGCCGAGGTTCTGCATGTTGACGCCGAGGTCCTGAGCCTTGGTGCGGTCGATCGTCACCTCGACGTTCGGCTGGTTGTAGGCGAGGTCGCTATCGGAGACGATGAACATGCCGCTCTTGCGTGCAGCCTCCTTCAGCTTCTCCATCTGCTCATAGACGGTCTGGAAGCTGGCCGTGGAATTGATCACCATCTGGATCGGCAGACCGCCGGGTCCGCCCGGCAATGGCGGCAGGTTGAACGCGAACGCCTGCACGCCCTCGATCTTGGAGAGCTCGGCCTGCACCAGCGGCTTCAAGGCGATCGACGAGCGTGTGCGCTCGTCCCAGGGCTTCAAGAGCATGCCGGCAATGCCGCCTTGCGGGCCGTTGATGCCGTTCAGCACGAAACGCAGATCGGTCTCGGGAAATTTCTGGAATTCCTTGTCGAGCTTCTCGCCGTAGAAATCGACATAGTCGATGTTGGCGTATTTCGGCGCCTTGGTCACCGCGAACACGATGCCCTGATCTTCCTCGGGCGCCAGCTCCTTCGAAGTGTTCATGTAGAGGAAGCCGACGAGTCCCAGGATCGTCACGGCGAACAGGCCGGTGATGGCCTTGTAGTCGAGCGAGCGGTCGAGCTTGCGGCCATACCACCGCGTCATGGCGCCGAACACCCGGTTCACCAACTTGGCGAAGCGGCCCTCTTCGGTGTTCTTCAGCAGCACCGAGCACATCATGGGCGACAGCGTCAGCGCGATCACGCCTGATACGATGACCGAGCCTGCGAGGGTAAAGGCAAATTCGCGGAACAGCGACCCGGTGAGGCCACCGAGGAACCCGATCGGCGCGTACACGGCGGCGAGCGTGATGGTCATAGAGATGACCGGCCCGACGATTTCGCGCGCGCCTTGTAGCGAGGCCTGGACCGGCGTCTTGCCCTCCTCCAGATGGCGATGGATGTTCTCCACCACGACGATGGCATCGTCGACGACGAGGCCGATCGCCAGGACCATCGCGAGCAGGGTCAGCAGGTTGAAGCTGAAGCCCAGCGCCAACATCATCGTGCAGACGCCGATCATCGACAACGGAATGGTGACGACGGGAATGATGACGGAGCGCAGCGAGGCCAGGAACAGGAAAATGACCACGATCACGATGATGACGGCTTCGCCCAATGTATTCCGCACCTCGTCGATCGAAGATTGGATGAACTTGGTCGAGTCGTAGGCGACCTTCATCTTCATCGAGGGCGGGAGGTTGCGTTCGAGCTCGGGGAACAGCGCGCGCACACCCTTGACCAGCGTCAGCGGATTTCCCTGTGGCGTCGCCTGCACGCCAATGAAGATCGCGCGCTCGCCGTTAAAGGCGACGCTGGCATCCGTGCTCTGGGCTGCAAGCTCGACGGTGGCGATGTCCTCCATCCGCACGAAGCCGCCGTCCTTGGCCTTGACGATCATCTTCTTGAACTGATCGACGTTGGTCAGGCCCGTGTTGGTCGAGACGTTCGAGACGATCAGATAGCCCTTGGTCTGACCCGCCGCGGACTGGAAGTTGTTGGCCTGGATCGCCGCCGCAACGTCAGCCGGCGATACGTTGCGGCCCGCCATCTTCACCGGATCGAGCCACAGCCGCATGGCAAAGGTCTGGCCGCCCAGAATGTCCGCCGAGGCGACGCCGTCGACGGTCGACAGCACCGGCTGCACCACGCGCGTCAGATAGTCGGAGATGGCCGAGCCCGACAGCTCGTCCGAGGAGAAGCCGAGATACATCACGGCCGTGGTCTGGCCGGTGGTCTTGGTGACGATCGGGTCGTTGGATTCCTTCGGAATCAGGTACTTCACCGAATTCGTCTTCGCCAGCACCTCGGTGAGCGCCTGGTTCGGATCGAAATTCAGCTTGATGTAGACCTGGATCGTCGAGGTGCCGAGCACCGAGGACGAGGTGATGTAGTCGACGCCTTCGGCGGACGCGACCGCCTGCTCGATCGGCGTGGTGATGAAGCCCTGGATCAGGTCTGCGGACGCGCCGGGATAGACGGTCGTGATGTTGATGACCGTATTCGACAGCTTCGGATATTGCCGGATCGGCAGCACCATTGCCGCGCGCAGGCCGATCAGCAGGATCAGCAGGCTGACGACGACGGACAGGACCGGTCGTTTGATGAAAATGTCGGTAAAGGCCATCGCGGGCGATCTCGATTTCTTTTTTTCAAGACGCGTGATCCGGCCGGGCCGGATCACGCGAGGATATTGTCAGTAGCGCGGCGGCTGCGCCGGGATCTGCGGGGCCGGATCGGTCGAGATCGATACCGGCGCGCCTGATTGCAGCTTGAGCTGGCCGAGAGCGACGACCTTGTCGCCTACCTTCAGGCCCTTGACGATTTCGACGCGACCCTCGACCCGGTTGCCGGTCTGCACGAAGGTGCGCACCGCCGACAGGCTGGTCTTGCCGTCTTCTTCCTTCTTCTCGGTGATCACGAACACCGAGTCGCCGTACAGCGTGTAATCGACTGCCGTTTCAGGCACCGTGATCACGGCCGGCTTCTCCGGCAGCACCACGGTCGTGGTGACAAACATGCCGGGCTTCAGGATCTTCTCCGGATTGGCAATCGTGGCCTGCACGCGGATGTTGCGAGTATCGGTCGAGATCTGGGGCTCGATCGTGGTGATCTTGCCCTCGAAGGTGCGGCCCGGATAGGCGTCGACCTTCAACCGCACGACCTGGCCGACCTTGAGGCTGCCGGAATCCTTTTCCGTCACCGTGAAGTTGGCCCACAGCTCGGACAGATCGGTCAGCGACACGATCGCCGTGCCGGCGGTCAGATACTGGCCGACCTCGACCTTGCGCATGCCGAGATCGCCGGCGAACGGCGCGCGCACCAGCTTCTGCGAGATCAACGCCTCGGTCTTGGCGATGCCCGCCTGCGCCTGGTCATAGGCAGCCTGCGCGGTATCGACGGTCGCCTGCGGACCGAACTGGCGCGAGGCCAGCTGCTTGGCGCGTTCAAGCGACAGCTGCGCGACGGTCGCTTGCGCCTTGTAATTGGCGAGATCGCCCTGCTCGGGCGCGTCGAACAGTTGCACCAGCGGCGTGCCGGCCTCGACGCGCGTGCCCGGCTCGAACTTGATCGCGGTGACACGGCCGTTGACGTCGGCGCTGACGTCGACCTGATGCACGGCGACGAGGCTGCCGACCGCGGTGAGCAGGTTCGGCACCACCTCGGACTTCGCCTCGGCCGCGCTGACGGCGGTCGGCGGCGGCTTGTTGTTGGCGAAGAATTGCTTGATCATCTGGCCGCGGAAGTAATTGAACCAGACGAGCCCTCCGACGAGCACGGCCAGAAGCGTGCCAACGATGATGAACCAGCGCACTGGCCGGACCGGACGCTTGGGAGCCTTGTTGTCGATCGGTTGCCCCGAAATCTTGTTTTCGGCCACGATGTTCATGTCATGCACTTTCTGCAATCGCCGCCCGGTTCGCATCCGCGGCCTGATTGCGGCCCAGATGCGAAGCAATTGCGGCGTCGTTAAGTCCGATACCCCTCAGGAGAAACTCACAGAGCTGCCGCTCCAGGTCGGTCGCCCTGCCATAAGCAAGACAGGGCGTGGCCGGCAGCCTGGTCAGCGCCGCGGTCATCACCGCATGATGCGCGAACCAGAACAGGTTGAGCGGATCGCCAGAGCAGGGCCGCGCGTCACCGCTCGCAACCGCACGCTCGAGCGAGGCGACGAAGACAGCGCCGATCAGCGTCTCGATCTTGGCATACAGCAATCGGGCGAATTCGCCGTCATCCAAATGGCTCGTGGCCATTAGCCGCAGGCGCTGGGCCTCTTCCTGATCGGGACCGTCGGCGATCTGGAGGAAGTGTTCGACCATGCCGCGGATCACCTCGACCAGCGTAGCCGTCGACGGCTCGCGCTCGAGCAGCTCCATCAGAGCGGGATCCGCCTCGCATTCGTCGCTGAGGATCTCGGCGTAGAGCGCCGCCTTGGACGGGAAATGCTTGAACAGCAGCGCTTCAGAAATGGCAGCGGCGGCCGCCACGCTCTTGGTCGTGGTGCCGTTATAGCCGTGTCGGGCAAAGCAGCGCTTTGCGGCGCCGAGGATCAATTGACGCCTCAGGTCGCTCGTCATACGCAATGAGCTCATGCTGGGTGAGTAAGCACTCACCCACGCAGGAGTCAAGCACTATGTTGCATCGCAACCTGCATGCGACCTAGAATCAATGGAAATTGGTCGAGCCTGCACGGCCCGCGTGCAGGCGTTCGGCAAGGGATTGAGGGACCGCCTAGATCGGCTGGAAGCCGAGGTCAGCACGGATCCGGTTGACGATGTAGGTCCCGTCCCGCGTCGGCAGAATCCGCTCCAGGCCGGCGCTGTCGATCTTCACATTGGCAAAGCGCGGACCCGCGGAGACGTCATGGACGACTTTGGCGAAGGCCTCGACCTCGGCCATGGTCGTGACGGCCCGGCTGTCGTTAATGCCGCAAGCCTTGGCGATGCCGACGAGGTCGGCGGCGGCGGAGGTGTGGCTGGTCTGGCCGCCGGTCTCGCCATAGGCCTCGTTGTCGAGCACTGCGATCGAGAGGTTGGCCGGCTTCTGCAGGCCGATGGTGGCAAGGCTGCCCATGCCCATCAGCATCTCGCCGTCGCCGGTAATGACCAATACCGGCAGCTTCGGCTGCGCCAGCGCCAGACCCAGCCCGATCATCGCGGCGCCGCCCATGCCGCCCCAGAGGTAGAAGTTGCGGGCGTGGTCGCCGGCGGCGCACATGTCGTTGGTGGAAGCGCCAAGGCCGCCGATCGCGACGACATCCTTGCGGTTCGCCAGCAGCGTGGACACCACCTGCCGGCGGTCGAGGAGATTGGCCTTGCTCATTTGGTGAAAACCTTGGCGCCGATCAGGCGCTGCGACAGAAGGACGGCGGTGGGCGTCAGCGCGTTGTACGCTTGCGATGCGGCGGCCTCCAGCACGGCCGGCACCTCGGCTGCGTGCGATGCGCGCAGCACCTTGACGCCGGAGAGCTCGAACACGCCTTGCGTGGTCGAGCCCATCGGCACCTGCCATGGATTGAACTCGCCCCACTCGCCACGCATCGTCACCAGCGTGAGGAACGGAAAGCGCAGGATCGGGATCAGCGACAGCATGTTGATGCAATTGCCGACGCCGCTCGACTGCATCAGCAGCACGCCGCGCTGTCCGCCGGCCCAGGCGCCGGCGAGCAGCGCCACGCCCTCCTCCTCCGTCGTCAGCGCGATGCCACGCATGGTGGAGGAGTCCAGCACGCGCTGGATCAGCTTTGAATGACCGGCGTCCGGCACGTAAGGCACCTGCCGGACGTCGAAGCGCTGCAAGGTCGCGAAAATATCGTCGGGCCAGCTCGGCGCCGTGTCGGCAGCGTCAGCGCGTGCGTGCATTTTCCCGTCCGGTCGGCTAGCAAGGTGCCAAGACTAAAGCTGCAAAGACTGTAGACGCAGGCATGCGCCAACCAGAACAACAAAAACGGCATATCGGCTTTAACCGGCGAGTATAACGGGATGAACGCAGATGCGAAGGCGCTGGCGGCAAGCTTCGACCTCGAGAAGCTGACGCCGGAGTTCTACGACAACCCCTATCCAACCTATCGTGCACTGCGGGAGAACGAGCCGGTCAAGCGCCTGCGCAGCGGCACCGTGTTCCTGACCCGCTACGACGATCTCGTCACCGCCTACAAGAACACGAAATCGTTCAGCTCGGACAAGAAGCGCGAGTTCGCGCCGAAATACGGCGACACCCCGCTCTACGAGCACCACACCACCAGCCTCGTCTTCAACGACCCGCCGTCGCACACTCGCGTGCGCCGCCTCATCATGGGCGCGCTGTCGCCGCGCGCGATCGCCAGCATGGAGGGGGACCTCATCAAGCTGGTCGACGGCCTGCTCGATGCCATCGAAACCAGGGGCGCTTGCGAACTGATCGAGGATTTTGCCGCTTCGATTCCCATCGAGGTGATCGGCAATCTGCTCGACGTGCCTCACGAGGAGCGCGGGCCGCTGCGCGACTGGTCGCTGGCGATCCTGGGTGCTCTCGAACCCGTGGTGTCGCCCGAAGTAGCTGCGCGCGGCAACAAGGCGGTGGCGGACTTCCTCGCTTATCTGCAGACGCTGGTGTCGCGGCGGCGCGCAAAGCCGGGCAATCCCGAGCGCGACGTGCTGACGCGTTTGATTCAGGGGGAAGAGAACGGCGAGCGGCTGACCGAGAACGAGCTGCTGCACAATTGCATCTTCCTGCTCAATGCCGGCCACGAGACCACCACCAACCTGATCGGCAACGGCCTGGTGGCGCTCGACCGGCATCCCGATCAGAAACAGCGCCTGATCGAGAACCCGGACATGATCAAGACCACGATCGAGGAGGTGCTGCGCTACGAGAGCTCGAACCAGCTCGGCAACCGCATGACCACCGAGAAAGTCGAGCTCGGCGGCGTCATGCTCGAGGCCGGCACGTCGGTGACGCTGTGCATTGGCGCAGCCAACCGCGACCCCGCGCAGTTTCCCGACCCCGAACGTTTCGACATCGCGCGCACGCCGAACCGGCACCTAGCCTTCGCCACAGGCGCGCATCAATGCGCAGGCATGGCCCTGGCGCGGCTGGAAGGGGCGATTGCGATCTCGCGCTTCCTGGCGCGCTTTCCGAACTATGCCGTGAGCGGACCGCCCGTGCGCGGCGGACGGGTCCGGTTCCGCGGCTTCTTGAGCGTGCCCTGCGCGCTTGGCTGAGGGGCCGGCAACCAAACTGCGAAAACAACCCCATGCACAGTAGAGCCTGGGTCACGGAACGGTGCCCTGTGGCGCGGCAGAACCACCTGACATTTCGGGACTATCAGGCCGCGCCGCGCCATCGGCGCATCAAGGCTTCCGAGCTGACAAACTGATACCCACATTCATTTGGGCGCGACACGCCGGTGCAGTCGATTGACGCCCCCCACGCTGCAATGGAGTGACGACAGATGAGCGCGTCGGTCATTGATTTCATCGCAACAGAAGCACGCTTTGGGGCCCGTAATTACGAGCCGATCGGGGTCGTCCTGTCGCGTGGCGAAGGTGTCTGGGTCTGGGATACTGAAGGCAACCGGTACCTCGATTGTCTGTCCGCCTATTCGGCGGTCAGCCAGGGCCACTGCCACCCCAAGATCCTGGCGGCGATGGTCGAACAGGCGCACAGGTTGACGCTCACCTCGAGGGCTTTCCACAACGACCAGCTCGCCTTGTTCTACGAGGAGATCGCCGCGCTCACCGGTTCCCACAAAGTGCTGCCGATGAACAGCGGCGCCGAGGCGGTCGAAAGCGCGATCAAGTCGGTCCGCAAATGGGGCTACGAGGTGAAGGGCGTGCCGGACGGCCAGGCCGAGATCATCGTCTGTGCCAACAATTTCCACGGACGCACGCTGGGCGTCGTCGGCTTTTCAACGGACCCCGAGACACGCGGACACTTTGGGCCGTTCGCGCCGGGCTTCAAGGTCATCCCGTTCGGCGACGCCGCGGCGCTTGCGGAAGCAATCAACCCAAACACGGTCGCCTTTCTGGTCGAGCCGATCCAGGGCGAAGCCGGTGTCGTCATTCCTCCGGCCGGCTATTTCACTGAGGTCCGGGAGCTCTGCACCGCCAACAACGTGATGCTGGTGCTCGACGAGATCCAGACCGGGCTCGGTCGCACCGGCAAGCTGCTCGCCGAAGAGCACGAGGGAATTGAGGCGGACGTGACGCTGCTCGGCAAGGCCCTGTCCGGCGGCTTCTATCCGGTCTCGGCCGTGCTCTCGAACAACGACGTGCTCGGGACTTTGCGGCCCGGGCAGCATGGCTCGACCTTCGGCGGCAACCCGCTTGCCTGCGCCGTGGCCCGCGCGGCGATGCGCGTGCTGGTCGAGGAAGGCATGATCGAGAACGCGGCGAGGCAAGGCGCGCGCTTTCTGGAGGGGTTGAAGGACATTCGCGCCAATACGATCCGCGACGTGCGCGGGCGCGGCCTGATGCTGGCGGTCGAGCTGCATCCCGAGGCCGGACGGGCACGCCGCTATTGCGAAGCGCTCCAGGCCAAGGGCATCCTCGCCAAGGATACCCATGAGCATACGATCCGCATCGCCCCACCGCTGGTGATCACCGGCGACCAGGTCGACTGGGCGCTGGAGCGGTTCGCCGCGATCCTGACGCAGGATTTCTCTTGAGACTGGCTGCGTCGGAAGATCGCAATGCCGGCCGTGGCCAAGGACGAACGATTCCACGGTCTGTGCGTTGAAAGTCGTGGGCGATTACGAGTTGGGAGCTAGAATCATGCTTCCGCGTGGCGTTTGCCTGACGGCTGTTTTGGTTGGCGTCTCGATGCTGACGACGAGCGCGTCGGCTCAGGGACCTCACGGACACGGACGGGGTGGAGGACCACCAGGACCAGCCGCAGCGCCGCCATCAGCACCACCGGCCATGGCACGCCCGGCAGCACCACCGGCTATGGCTCGTCCAGCCGCACCGCCAGCAGCACCGCCAGCCATGGCACGTCCGGCCGCGCCGCCAGCCATGCCGCAGCGACCGGCGATGGCGCCACGTCCGGCGCCGCACATCGCCTCACCGCCACCGCGTCCGACCCCACAAATCAGTGCCCCCCGAGCCGCCCCGCAGGTGGCAGCGCCCCGCCGCGAATTCCAGCGCCCGCCGGCAGCGCCGCAACGTCCGGCGATGGCGCCGCGGCCGACGCCGCAGATCGCCGCCCCTTCGCGCCCAAGTGCCCCCCCGGCCGTGAGCGAGCGATCGGGACCGCCGCGTGAGATGCTTTCGCGCCAATCCGCGGAACGCCAAGACCGCATCGACCGCTTGCAGCAGCGCGTGCAGCAATTGCAATCGCAGAAGCCGGAAGGCGCAAGGGCGCAGCAACAGCAGCAACGGTTGCTGCAGTCGCAGAGCCGTCTTCTGGAGCGCGAGCAACGCGTGCAACAGCGTTCGCAGCAGGTGGAGCAACGGCAGCGCGACATGCTGTCGCGCCAAACAACGGAGCGCCAGGCCCGCATCGAACGCCTGCAGCAGCGGGTGCAGCAATTGCAGTCGCAAAAGCCGGAAGGCGTGCAAGCGCAACGGGCGCAGCAGCGAATGCTCCAGGCGCAAAACCGCTTGCTTGGCCGAGAGCAGCGCGCGCAGCAAATTGACCTGGCGCGCCAGCAGCGGCTTGGGCTGCAGGCTCCGGCGGAGCGCGCTCCGGCACTTGCAGCCGCTGCGCAGGCCGCCGAGCGCGGACGGTTCGCGGAACGCTTCCGCGAGCAGTCCACTGCGCTGACCCAAGCGGCTCTCGTCACGCGCCAAAGCGGCTGGGCACCCCGGCAGGCCTGGCGTCACCGTCATCCCGCGGTGTTCGTGGCTTGGCTTGGGCCCGTGTTCTGGCCTTACGCCTATTCCGACATCTTCAACTACACGTTCTGGTCCTATGGCTACGAGCCCGGATATTGGGCGTACGCCTATGACGACTTCGTCGACACCGTGTTCTGGGGCGGTGACGGCCCTTACTCCGCTTATGCTAGCACCAACCCGTATGACACTCCGCAAGCCGGCGGCGGCTACCGCGCGCGCCAGCGTGCCAGCGTGAGCCCGCAGACGCTTCAACAATTGTGTGCCACGCCGGACAAGGGCGTGACCGCCTGGCCGCTTGCCGATATCGCACAGGCGGTGCGGCCGACGCCGGAGCAACGCGCATTGTTGGATGAGCTGAAGACGGCGGCGGCCAACGCTGCCGGTGTGTTCAAGGATTCCTGCGCGGAGACTTATGCACTGACTCCCCCTGGCCGCTTGCGCGCGATGATGAACCGCATCAGCGCGACGCTTGAAGCCGTCAAGATCGTTCGTCCGGCACTGGAGAATTTCTACAACTCGCTCAGTGACGAGCAGCAGGCCCGCTTCAACGCGCTTGGCCCCAATGTCGGCGAGCGCTCGCCGCAGCAGCAGGAGGCGAGTAGCGAGGGCTGTGGCGATCCGAAGTCCGGGCTCACGCAGTTGCCGATCCAGAGGATCGAGGCTGTGCTCCACCCGGCCGGCAAGCAGAAGGAGGCGCTCGACCGCCTCAGTGAAGCGACGGCGAAGGGCGTTGAAAGCCTACAGGCAGCCTGTCCGAACGATGCGCCGCTGACACCTGTCGGACGGCTGGAGACGATGCAGCATCGGCTCGAGGCCATGTTGACCGCCGCCAAGCTGGTCGAACCCGCCCTGGACGAGTTCTATGCCACGCTGAGCAGCGAGCAGAAGGCGCGCTTCAACAGGCTGCAACAGGTCGCAGGCCAATGAGGGCGTCGCTTTCTCTCGTTGCAATTTACGCAGCGGTCGACCAAGCGGGGTGACGCAATCGTTCTCCAACGAAAGCAAGCCCGCGATTGAGGGAGGGATCATGACAGCCTTAGCTTCCTCCATAAAACACGACATTGCTGCGGCGTACGCCGCGTGGGATTCAGCATTCAACAAAGCAGATGCCAGGGCTATCGCGGCGACTTACGTGCCAGACGCCAAATTGTTGCCGCCAACGCATCAAGTGATATCCGGTCCGACAGAGATCGAGAGCTTCTTTGCTGGGCTGTTTTCAAGCGGATTCACCGATCACAGGTTGGTCCTCATCGACGCCGGCGGAGATGAGAAGATCGTCTACGGCACGGCCCATTGGAGCGCCAACGGTAAGACAGAGGATGGCGCCAGCCAACCTGCAGGCGGGATCGCAACCCACGTGTTTGAGCGTCAGGCAGATGGTTCGCTGAAGCTGAAGTTGCATACGTTCAATTGAGCTGACCGTTGCCTGATGCGGCACGAGGAGGCTTGTCGTGGATATCGCGCAATGGCTTTGCGGTCTCGGGCTGGAGCGCTACATAAAGACCTTTTGTGACGCTGAAATCACGTCCGAAATTTTGCCAGAACTGACCGAAGCCGACCTGCGGGAGCTTGGCTTGCCACTCGGCCCACGCAAGGCTGTGCTAAAGGCAATCCATGCACTCGCTCCGCCGATCACCCCGGTGGCTGTCAACGCCAATGGACCTGCCGACTACGCGAAGCCATCGATCCCTTCGGACGCGGAGCGTCGACAGCTCACAGTCATGTTCGTCGACCTGGTCGGCTCGACGGCACTTGCTTCAGGGCGGGATCCCGAGGAGTTGCGTGACCTCTTGCAGGCCTACCATAACACCGTGGTGGGCGAGATCGACCGATTCGAAGGCCACATAGCCAAATTCCTGGGCGATGGCGTTCTCGCTTATTTCGGCTGGCCGCGGGCGCACGAAGATGAGGCGGAGCGCGCCGTTCGCGCCGGGCTTCGAGTGACCAAGGCGGTCGCCTCCCTTACCGAACCGGGTGGTGCAGCGCTCGCCGCTCGCGTCGGCATCGCAACCGGTCTGGTCGTGGTCGGCGAGCTGATTGGCGAGGGAGAGGCTCGCGAGCGCGCAGTCATCGGCGAAACACCAAACCTAGCCGCCCGACTGCAAGATCTGGCCAACCCAAGTGATGTGGTGATTGCGGAATCGACCCGCCGCCTACTCGGCGAAGCTTTCACGTACCACGACCTCGGCACGGTGCCTCTCAAAGGTTTCCCGGAACTGGTGCAGGCGTGGCTTGTCATTGGTGAAGGCGCGGCAGAGAGCAGGTTCGAGGCCCGGCATGGCTTGGCAACGACCGCACTGGTCGGACGGAATGAAGAACTTGCATTGCTCCTGGATCGCTGGGAGCGGGCGAAAGAGCGGGAAGGACAGATCGTCCTGCTCGGCGGCGAAGCCGGCATTGGCAAGTCGCGGCTCGTGCGAGCCTTACGCGACCAGGTCGCCCGTGTGCCGCACACGCCGCTGAGCCATTTCTGTTCACCATTTCATACCAACACCGCTCTGTATCCCGTCGTTGGCCTCCTTGAACGGGCAGCGGCAATACGGCGGGAGGACGCTTCCGACGAACAGCTCGATAAACTCGAGGCCATGCTCGCGCTTGGTGCGGACGATGTGCATGAGAGCGCGCCGGTTCTCGCGGATCTCTTGGCAATCCCGACCGGGGAGAGATACCCGCCCCTCGCACTCAGTCCGCACCAGAAGAAGGAGCGAACCTTCCAGGCCCTTCTGGAACAGATACAAGGCTTAGCGACAAAACAGCCAGTGCTTGCCGTCTACGAGGACGTCCATTGGGCGGACCCTACTATGCTCGAATTCCTCGATCGGCTTGTCGACGAGGTGCAGCGACTTCCGATTTTGATGATCGTTACCTTCCGGCCCGAGTTCATTCCGCGCTGGACGGGTCATGGACATGTGACAGCGCTCTTTCTAAGCCGGCTGGGACGTCGGCAAGGGGCGGCAGTCGTTGACCGGATCACGGGCGGCAAAACACTCCCTCAGGAGGTGCTTGAGCAGATTCTGGCCAAGACCGACGGCGTGCCGTTGTTCGTCGAGGAGCTCACCAAAGCCGTCGTCGAATCCGGTCTGCTCAAAGACCACGGCAGCCGTTATGAGCTGATCGGCCCATTACCGCCGCTGGCGATCCCGACGACGCTGCAGGACTCCTTGATGGCCCGGCTTGATCGATTGGCGCCGGTCAAGGAAGTTGCCCAGATTGCAGCTTGCATCGGACGCGAATTCGGACACGATCTTCTGCGCCTTGTAACGGCGCTCGACGAGCACGCGCTCCAGCATGCTCTCAATGACCTATTGGCCGCGGAACTGATATTCCGTCGTGGCGTACCTCCGAATGTTGGCTACAGCTTCAAACATGCGCTGGTGCAGGACATCGCGCACGAGAGTCTTCTAAAGAGCAAGCGGCAGCAGATCCATGCCCGCATAGCTGCAGCTCTCGAACAACATTACCCTGCCCGTGCTGAGGCAGAGCCGGAGACGATCGCTCTGCATCTCACCGAGGGTGGACTGGCAGGAAAGGCGGTGGACTATTGGCTGCGGGCCGGCCGCATTGCGGCCGGGCGTTCCGCAAATCTCGAAGCGATCACTCATCTCACAAGGGGGCTGGAGGCACTCAGGTCCAATCCACAAGGGCCGGAGCGCGATCGCCAGGAGCTCGCTCTGCAAACAGCAATCGGAGGTCCACTGATTGCCATTCACGGATACACGGCTCCGCAGCTTGGCACAGCCTTCAGCAGGGCTCATGCGCTCTGCTATGAACTCGACGACACGGGCGCCTTGTTTTCCACCCTTAGCGGCAAATTCATCTTCCACTTCGTGCGCGGCGACTTTGCTGCCATGCAGAGCCTCGTTGCCGAGGCGCAGCGCGCCGCCGAGCGCACCAGTGACACAGCGCTGGAACTAGCTGTGCATCGTCTGGCCGCGCTCACCGCCATGCATGCCGGTGATTTTCTGACCGCACGCTCGGAGTTCGAAACGATCTTGAGTCGCTATCAGCCGGAGGCGCATCGGCCGCCACCTGTGCACTACGTACATGACCCAAAGGCCTCGGCGCTACCCTACTTGGCGATTGTGCTTTGGGTTCTGGGTTACCCCGAACAGGCTCAGCGGACTAGCCGTGCCGCATCTCAATACGCTATTGAGTTGAATCAGACGAACCTTACCGCGCATGTGCAGGTCTATGGCGGGGCGGCCACTGCGGAGCTAATGGGTGACGTGGCGGCCGTCAAAGCGCACGCCGAGGCCATCATCGATCTCGCCGATCAGAACAGCTTGAACTATTGGCGCGAGAGCGGCCTCATCCTGCGGGGCTGGGCCATGGCCCAAGAGGGCAACGTGGAGGGCGGCCTGGCGCTCATGCGCCTCAGTCTCAACGAGCGGAACAGGCTCGGAGCCAGTTGGTACCAGGTTCGGTACTTATGGATGCTCGCGGCCACCTACCTCCACTTAGGTGACCACGACAACGGCGTCGCTGCCCTTGCCGAAGCAAAGGTCCTTGCCGCCCGCAGCGACGAGCATATGTGGGAGGCAGAACTTGCATGCATCGATGGCGAACTGCACCGAATTCGCGGTGCTCCAGCTGACGAGGTCGAGGGGTATTTGCAAACTGCACTCAAGGTCGCCCAAAGCCAGAGCGCAAAGTCCTTTGAATTACGTGCCGCAATGCATTTGGCTCGGCTTTGGCGCGACCAGGGTAGGATAGCCGACGCGCGGTGCCTTCTTGGCTCGGTTTACGGCTGGTTTACGGAAGGCTTCGAAACGCCGGACCTTCGTTCCGCCAAGGCGCTCATGGAGGAGCTTTCCCAATCATGATCGCGCGCCTTTTCAAGCTTCAGACGTTGCCGTACAGCGAGCACACGGGTGATACGGCAACCCTCTACTTGCGTGATTTTATGAGTACACGGCCTTTCCTCACGCGGCGGAAATCGTCTTCCGCTCAGCACTTCGCATCTGTGATCGCTTGAGGCTGCTCTACCTCATTCAAGACGATGGCGTTGCATTGTTGGAAATGGGAAGATAGCTCGAGGTCAGCCAGATGATCCCAGTATTCTGCCTCTGCGAGCAGCTTCCATTTGTTCATGCTGTTGTACGCGGCCTGTTGACGGCACAGTGAGCTCATCGCACGCAAGCGTCGCACTTTCTCCACTGCGAACCTCCCTCCGCGCCTGCTTGGTTGCAAGCGCATTTGTGTCGTCAGAGCTTCGCAGATCGAATTGACGAGTGATAGTTCGGGATTCAACGGAAAAATCGATGATAGCGCAATCGTCTGACTTTTCACGAGACACTCGAGGCAACTACACCACCGTTCTATGCCGCGTGATGCAGGTGCGAAGCACCTCGTCCATCGGCTTGCCCCACCAGTCGTTGGAGAAAATCTCGATCTCGGAATAGCCGGCAAAGCCCTGCGCTTCGACGGCCGCGCGCACCGATTTGATGTCGATGACGCCGTCGCCCATCATGCCGCGGTCGTTGAGGATGTCTTTTGTCGGCACCAGCCAGTCGCAGACATGGAACGCCAGCAGGCGGTCCCGGCCGGCGCGTGCGATCTGGTCCATCAGCTCCGGATCCCACCAGATGTGATAGACATCGAGCGCGACGCCGAGCATGCCGGTGCGGCCGGGATCGAGCCGGTCGCAGATATCGAGCGCCTGCTTGGTTGTGTTCACGCAGGCGCGGTCGGCCGCATAGGCCGGATGCAACGGCTCGATCGCCAGCGGCAGCTTGGCTTGCCTCGCGTAGTCGAGCATGTCAGCGAGCGCTTCCTCGACTTGCCCGCGCGCTGCCACCAGATCCTTCGAAGCCTCACTGCCCGGCCGCGAATATTGCGGCAGGCCGCCGACGACGAGGACGATGCAGGGCGCGCCTAGTGCCTTGGCTTCATCGACACAGCGCCTGTTATCGTCGCGCACTTCGCCCCGGCGCGAGACATCCGAGGTGAACATGCCGCCGCGGCAATAGCCTGAGAGATCAAGGCCAGTCTCGCGCACCGCGCGCGCGGCGCGGTCGAGACCGACGTTCGCGACCTGGTCACGCCAGGGATCGATGGCTCGGATGCCGTGACGTGCGCAGGCATCGATAATCTCGATGAGGTCACCCTGCTTGCGGACCGTCGCCGTGTTCAGCGACAGCCAGCGGTGATCGGACGAAAAAGCGCGCATCAGGATTCGATACCGTGGGTGGCGAGCACGGTCTTCATCCGTTGCGTCGCGAGTTCAGGATTGGCGAGCAGGCCGGCCTTGTCGGCGAGACGGAACAGCTCGGCGAGATGCAGCGTGGAGCGGGTGCTCTCCTGTCCGCCGACCATGGTGAAATGATCCTGGTGGCCGTTGAGGTAGGCCATGAAGACGACGCCGGTCTTGTAGAACCGCGTCGGCGCCTTGAAGATATGACGCGACAGCGGCACCGTCGGGCCCAGCACGTCATGGAAGCCAGCCTCGTCGCCGGCCGCCAGCCGCGACAGCGCGTAGGACGCCGCCGGCGCGATGGCATCGAAGATGCCGAGCAGCGCGTGCGAAAAGCCTTCGCTGTCGCCGGCGATCAGCTCCGCGTAGTTGAAATCGTCGCCGGTGTACATCTTGATGCGCTTGTCGAGCCGGCGACGCATGTCAATCTCGCGCTGCTTGTCGAGCAGCGAAACCTTGACGCCGTCGACCTTGGCGGCGTTGCCGTTGATGATGGCGACGGCAATGTCCATGGCCTTGTCGAGATCCCTCGTGCCCCAATATCCCGCCAGCGCCGGATCGAACATGTCGCCGAGCCAGTGGATGATGACGGGCTCACGGACCTGCGAAAGCACGCGATCATAGACTTTGGCGTAGTCGTCGGCATTGCGACCGAGTTTTGCGAGGGCCCGCGAGGCCATCAGGATGATGCGGCCGCCGACTTTCTCCACCGCCGAGATCTGCTCTTCATAGGCGCGGATGACGTCGTCGAGGTTTCTCGCGTCCTCCACTGCGAGATGATCCGTGCCTGCACCGGAGAACACCAGCGCGTTGCGGCGCTTGGCGGCGGCGACGGAGCGCGTGATCAGCCCCAGCGAGGTCGGCCAGTCCAGCCCCATGCCGCGCTGCGCGGTGTCCATGGCTTCGGCAACGCCGAGACCGAGGTCCCAGACGTGCTCGCGGAAGGCGATGGTCCTGTCCCAGTCGACCGCGGCCGACAGCCAGGGATCGTTGTCGGCGAAGGGATCGGCAACGGTGTGCACGGCCGAGAAGGCGATGCGGTTCAGCGGCCCTTCGAGCTTTGCGGGAAAGGTGCGCGAGGCCGCGAGCCGATAGGTCTCGATCGAGCGATCGGGCTTGGGGAGCTTCAGCGACAAAGACGAGATCGGTTGGACTGGCTTGTTCATGATTTCGAACCTCTCCTCGTCATTGCGAGCGAAGCGAAGCAATCCAGACTGCCTCCGCGGAAAGATTCTGGATTGCTTCGCTTCGCTCGCAATGACGGCTCAGTAGACATCGGGATTATCCGACTGACCTCAAACCTTGATGGGGGCGACGTCGATCCAACGCCGCTCCTTCCAGCTCTTCAGCGCGCATTCGGCGAGCTGCACGCCCTTGGCGCCTTCGAGCAGCGTGAACTTGTAAGGAGCGTCCTCGTAGACGTGGCGGATGAACATTTCCCACTGCTCTTTGAAGCCGTTGTCGTAGGTGACGTTATCGGGCAGCTTCTGCCAGTCGCCGTAGAAATCGTGCAGCCGCTTCTCGTCGGGATTCCACACCGGGCGCGGTGTCGCCTGCCGCGCCTGGATCATGCAATCGGTGAGTCCCGCGACCGCCGAGCCGAGCGTACCGTCAACCTGGAAGGTGACGAGGTCGTCGCGATAGACGCGCGTGACCCAGGACATGTTGATGTGGGCGATGATGCCGCCTTCGAGCTGGAACGTGGCGTAGGCGGAATCGTCCGCGGTCGCCTTGTACTTCTGGCCCTGCTCGTCATAGCGCTCGGGGATATCGGTGTTGCCGATGCAGCTCACGCTCTGGACGTTGCCGAAGAGGTTGTCCAGCACGTAGCGCCAATGGCAGACCATGTCGAGGATGATGCCGCCGCCATCCTCATCGCGATAGTTCCAGGACGGCCGCTGCGCCTCCTGCCAGCCGCCCTCGAATACCCAATAGCCGAACTCGCCGCGCACCGAGAGGATGCGGCCGAAGAAGCCAGAATCGCGCAGGAAGGCAATCTTCTTCAGGCCCGGCAGAAACAGCTTGTCCTGCACCGTGCCGTGCTTGACGCCCTTGGCATTGGCGAGCTTCACGACCTTGACGGCTTCCTCGAAATTGGTCGCGATCGGCTTCTCGCAATAGACATGCTTGCCGGCGTTGATGGCCTGGGTCAACAGGCCGGGCCGCGCCTGCGTGGTCGCGGCGTCGAAGAACATGGTGTCGTTCTTGTCGGCGAGCGCGGCATCGAGATCGGTGGTCCAGCGCGTGATGTTGAAGCGCTTGGCGAGCGCCTCGACCTTGTCGGCGCTGCGGCCGACCAGGATCGGATCGGGCATGACGCGGTCGCCGTTCTTCAAGCGGACGCCACCCTGGTCGCGGATCGCGACGATCGAGCGGATCAGATGCTGGTTGAGCCCCATGCGGCCGGTGACGCCGTTCATGATGAGGCCGAGGCGTTGCGTGGTCATGCCAATTGCTCCTGAGATCTTGGCTGGGCGAGCGGGCGCAATGCCGACCAGTCCGGATGGACCGACGAGGCGAAGCCCGCGCAATGAAGCGATCCCGTCAGGAGATCGCCGTCGTGAATGGAGAGGCGGATGCCCCGCCCGGCATCGGCATAGAGATCGGGATGCGCGGCGGCGTAGGCCTGAGCTTCTGCTATGGGCGTTTCACCAAAGCCATCGACGTAGTGGTGGCCGTTGCGTTCGGCATGGGGAACGCCAAGGAAGGCGCCGAGCGCAAGATCCTGCTGCAGGGCAAGGCCCGCCTGGCAGGTGAGATCCTCGCCGGTGACGAAAAAGGTCTCGCCCTCCGCGGTCCATTTCGCTGCGCGCGTGGCGTTGATGATGGACTTGTAAAATCCCTTGCAGGATTTCGAGGAGATGCCGCGATAGCCGAGCGCCCGTGCTGCCGGGAACGCGTCGTAGGAATCGTCGGCTTCGTCGATGATGAAGCCACGTGTGCCCAGCGCGCCGAGCGGCGATCGCCGCGTGATGTCGCGCGGCATCGGCTGCTCGACATAGAGCAGGCGCGCGGCAATCGGGCGTAGCGCGGCGTCGCGATTGAGCCCGTCCATCAGCGCCTGTAACGCGGCGAGGTCCGCATATTGCTCGTTGGCGTCGAGCGTCACCCTGGTGTCGTCTTCGAGCGTCGCGAGCTCCTTGCCGATGCGGGCAAGCCGTGCCGCATCGGCTGCGGGATCGCCCGATAGTTTGAGCTTGAAATAGCGCGCACCGCCGTTCTCGCTGCGATCGGCAACGCCGCCGGTCCCTTCCACGACATCATCGAGGCCGACGGTGTGCCTGACGGCAACGCGCGCCAGCGCCCCCCGGCCGGCGAGGAACGTCCGGATGTCCCTCTCGCTCACGTCAGGAGATAGTCGCGCATCGATGCCGGCGATGTTGCCGGCCATGCCGTCGAAGAAGTTGGCCTCCGCACCGCGCAGCAGCGCGTCGAGGATCGCCTTGTCGATCTCAGCGGGGCCATAAGCCGCCGCAAGGGCCGGAATGTTCTCCTTCGCACAGATTGCGACCTGGGCACCGATGCATGAGGCATGCAGATCGAACGCCGTCTGGAATCCGGTCCGTGCCAGATAGAGCCCTCGCGCGATCTGAAGCGAGCGTTGCAGACCGTCCACCGTCTGCGCCGGCGACAGCTCCGGCCGCTTGTCGAACCATTTTGGCACCAGCAGTTCGGCGCTGGCACCGACCGCGGTTCCCCTGCCCTCGACCTCGATCTCGGCCCGCACGAACAGCTGCGGCGTCGCGTTGATCGTGATCGCACCGAAGCGGAACGGCCGCGCGAACTGCACGGGACGTTCGAAGAAGGCGATGTCTCGCAGCTTCAGGCGGGAGGACATGGTGTTAACTGGCTTCCGAGATGTCGCGCAGGCGGCGGTGCACCTCTCCCGCTTGCGGGAGAGGTCGGCGTGCAGCGCCGGGTGAGGGTTTTCTCCTCTGGGGGAGTGTCCCGATGTGGAGACACCCTCTCACCAGCCCTCCCCCGCAGGCGGGGGAGGAAGCGCACTGTGCTTGCCGCAATCGACGAGAGTCCCACGGCCGTCAATCCAACGCCCCTTGCGAGAAGAAATGCTTGCGGATGCGCTGCACGAGCTCGGTGAACACCGGGTCTGCCATCGCGTCGAGCGAGCGCGGACGCGGCAGCGGCACGTCGTAGATCGCGGCGATCGCGCCGGGGCGCTCGGTCATGACCAGCACGCGGTCGGCGAGGAACACGGCTTCCGGAATCGAATGCGTGATCAGGAGCACGGTCTTCTTCGTCTCACGCTGGATCCGCATCAATTCGACATTCATGCGCTCGCGCGTCAGCGCGTCGAGCGCGCCGAACGGCTCGTCCATCAGCATGATCTTCGGGTCGTGCACCAGCGCGCGGCAGATCGAGGCGCGCTGCTGCATGCCGCCGGAGAGCTGCCAGGGCAGCTTCTTCTCGAAGCCTTCGAGGCCGACCAGCTTCAGCAGCGACTTGGCGCGGTCGAGATATTCCTGCCGCGGCAGCCGCTTCATGTCGATCGGCAGCATCACGTTGCCCAGGATGTTGCGCCAGGGCAGCAGCAGCGCGTTCTGGAACACGATGCCGACATTGCCGTGCGGCGTCGTCACCTTCTGGCCCTCGACCAGGATCTCGCCCGTGGTCGGCGCCAGCAGGCCCGAGATCAATTTGAGCAGCGTGGACTTGCCGCAGCCGGAA
The DNA here is from genome assembly GCF_054060965.1 of Bradyrhizobium sp. USDA 3397. NCBI lineage: Bacteria > Pseudomonadati > Pseudomonadota > Alphaproteobacteria > Hyphomicrobiales > Nitrobacteraceae > Bradyrhizobium > Bradyrhizobium sp. USDA 3397. Next base: position 7,805,796 of record NZ_JBSSDS010000001.1, on the reverse strand, counting down.
GGGCCGACCACGACGAAGAACTCGCCGTCATTGATGTGGAAGTCGAGCGGCCGCAGCGACGGCACGTCGCCGTCGCGCGTCCGGTAGGTCTTCGACACGCCCGACAGCTTGATGCCCGACGCATCACCGGCAGCCCGGTCGCTCACCAGTCTCAGATGAGCGGCCGACTGCGCGGTTTCACTCATGACAGTCGCAGGTTTCACGAGCCGCTCTTCGGCAGGTAATCGCTGGTGTAGAAAGCCTTCGGGTTCTCCTTGGCCTTGGCGTCAAGGCCGCCATATTCGACCAGCAGATTGACGGTCTCGGTCATGTTCTGGTCGGTGACCTGGAACGGCCGCTTGCCCTTGGTCTCCGCGGTCCGGTACAGCGGGATGGTCAGCTCAAACCCCTGCGTCAGCGTGTCGATCTTGCCGCCCTTGGGGTTGGCATCGAGGATCGACTGCGCCGCCGCCTTCGGCTCCTTCTCGGCAGCTTCGACCGCCTTCGTCGTCGCCGACATGAAGCGGCGGACGAGGTCCGCATTGGCCTTCACATAGTCGGTATTGGCGATGACGCCCGAGGAGACCATGTTGATGCCGTAGTCGGCGAACTTGATCGGGTAGACCTCCTTGCCCGTCGCGTCCTTGATCTTCATCGACTGGTCCATAACGTAGCCGAGCAACAGATCGGCCTGGCCGTTGATGACGGCGTTGAGCTTGGTCTGACCGTCGCCGGCGACGGTCTTGAAGTCGCTCTCCTTCAGGCCCGTCTTCTTCAGGAACAGCGGCCAGATCTGGGTCATGGAGTCCGCGGGCGTGATCGCCACCGTCTTGCCCTTGATGTCCTCGGGCTTCCTGATGTTCTTGTCGGCGAAGCCCATCGCGGACATCGGGGAGGTCTGCAGCAGCACGCCGGTTGCAACCACGGGCGCGCCCTTGATCGCGGCGCGCATCATGGTGGGGACGTCGACATAGCCGAAGTCGGCGGTCTTGGCGGCAACCGCCTGCGTGGTCGCAGCCGAGCCGCGGCCTTCCTGGATCTCGAGCTCGATGCCTTCGGCGGCGTAGATGCCCTTGGCCTTGCCGTAATAGAACGGCGCGTGCTCGCCATAGACGTACCAGTTCAGCATCAGCACGACCTTGTCGGCTGCCTGCGCCGGCATGGCTGCGAACGCCATCAGTGCTACGGATGCAGCTCCAATCAACCGCTTCATCGTTTCTCTCCCTTGCCGTTGTTGCGTCGGCCGTTGGCGGCCGCTCGTTGCTTTAGTCAGGATGCAAAGATCACGTCCTCGCGCTGGCTGACATGCCAGGGAATGACCAGCTTCTCGATGCGGTCGACGATCCAGAACAGGACCACGCCGAGCAGCGCCAGGATCACCAGCGCCGCGAACATCGTCGGCAGGTCGAAGGTGCCGATCGAGCGCTGCATCACGTAGCCGATGCCGGAATTGGAGCCGACGAACTCGCCGACCACCGCGCCGACCACGGCCAGCGTCACCGACACTTTGAGGCCGGAGAAGATCGCCGGCAGCGCATGCGGCAGGTTCACCGCGCGGAACACCTGCAAGCGGCTGCCCTGCATGGCGCGGGCGAGATCGACCATATCGGGGTCCACCGACTTGAAGCCCTGCACCGCGGAGACCACCACCGGGAAGAAGCCGAGCAGGAACGCCGAGATCACCTTCGGAATGATGCCGAAACCGAACCAGACCACGAACAGCGGTGCGATCGCGATCTTCGGCACCGATTGCGAGAACACCAGCAGTGGATAGATATAGCTCTCCACCGTCTTCGAGCCCGCGATCAGCATCGCGACGGGAATGCCGAACAGCGCCGACAGCAGGAAGCCGCAGACGGTCGCATAGGTGGTCGGCCAGGACTGGCGCAGCAGCTCCGGCCATTCGGTGCGCAGCACGGCGACGACGTCGAGCGGCGCCGGGATCTGGTACGCGGGGATTCTGAACAGCCGGATCGCGAGATCCCAGGCGACGACGATGAAGACCAGGAACAAGAACGGCCGAACCCAGGCTGCATTCAGCAGCTTGGAAACAGCGTTTTGCGGCTTCGGCTCGGCCAATTTTCACTCCCGGCAGTCTTCTTCGTTATGGGGAGAAATTAACCCGTTGGATAAATACTGTCCAGAGCTTTCCCTGTGACGTTTTGTGCTCGAGGTTCCGGGAGCTTTTTGGGGACCGGACTATCGCCTTCCGTGTCCCGGACGCGCTGCAATGTAAGCGTTGCTGCGCTGCGTCCGGGGCACGGGGGCGGAGTGAGGTGCACGCCGCTTCCACGTGGTCATTGCGAGCGCAGCGAAGCAATCCAGAAACTTTCCGCGGAGACAGTCTGGATTGCTTCGCTGCGCTCGCAATGACGGAGCAAGGCGCCCCATCATGGCTACGAGCTACACCGCCTGCACGATCGCGGCGCGCGACTTCGGCGTCTTCGCGATCTCGAACAGCGCCGCGGATTGCCCCGTCAGCGCGGCCAGCACAAGGCCCACCATATGCGCCAGCCGCTCGTCCTTGGCTTTCTTGTCCAGCAAGTCGCGGCCGAAGATCACGCTGAGCGTTGCCGAATTGGAGAGATAGAAGAAGCTGAGCGCCGCGATGGAGATGTAGAGCTGCACCGGATCGACCGCGACCTGGAAATCGCCGCTCTCGACACCGCGGCGCACCACGGTGCGGATCATCTCGACGAAGGGCGAGTGCATCGACTTGACCTTGGTCGATTTCTTCAGGTGCTTTGCGCGCGCGAGGTTCTCGGTCTGCAGCAGCGAGAGGAATTCGGGATTGCGCAGGAAGTAGTTCCAGGTGAACTCGATCAGGCGGCGGATCGCCTCGGGCGGATCGAGGTGCTCGAGATCGAGCCCCCGCTCCTCGCTGCGAATCTTGTCATAGGCGCCTTCGAGGACGGCGAGATAGAGCTCGTCCTTGTTGCCGACGTGATAGTAGAGCATGCGCTTGTTGGCGCCGGCCTTGGCCGCGATGCGGTCGACGCGTGCGCCGGCAAGACCATGGGCGGAAAACTCCTGCTTGGCGGCTTCGAGAATGCGCAGCCGCATCCCCTCGGGGTCGCGCTGCCATTTCAGAGTTCGCTTTGCCTTCGCCAAACCGGGTGCTCGCTGGGTGCTGACAAGACGCGTGTAGCACGCGAGCGTGCGTTTGAGAACGTCTCGTCATTCCGGGGCGCGCCTCTTGGCGCGAGCCCGGAATCCATTTGGCGGCAGAGTCAGTCGCGAAATGGATTCCGGGTTCGATGCTACGCATCGCCCCGGAATGACAGAATCAATCCACCGGCTTCGGCGAGCGCTCCAGCAGCACGGTCTGAATCCCGCAGGTGCCGCTCCGCACGGTCATGATGCGCGTGCCCGGCTTGCGGCCGGTGCGGACCTCTGAGACGTCGAGTCCGCTCGCGATCAGGCGGGCGCGGGTGGCGTCGATGTCGCTGACCCGCCAGCTCAGGCCCCAGAGCCGGTCATGCGCGGCATCGCCGCCCGCGACCGGGCGGCGCACCACCTCGACGATGAGGTCGCCGCAGCGGAAGAACATCAGCTGGCCCCAGTCCTGGTGCGAGCGGTCGAGCGCGAGATCAAGGCCGAGCCGGGCGCCGTAGAGCGCGGCGGCGCGCTCGGAATCCTCGGTGGTGACGACGACGTGGTCGAGCCCCTCGATCGGCCCGATGTCGGTCACGGCGGACTTCGGACGCTCGTCGGCCAGCTCCAGGAAGAACATGCGCACGCCGCGCGTCAGCTCGGTGGCGGCCCGCGTGCGCTTCCAGTGCAGCACGGCGTCGGTGCCGGCGTCGCTGCTCTCGACCTCCGCGACCGGGTCCGGCCTCAGGGCCACCCGCTCCAGCCGCCGGTGCATCTTGCCGATGTCGGCGACACGAAAGCACAGGCTGGCGAGCATGCCTTCCTGGTCGCCGAGCAGTGCGCGCATACGGTCGGCGGTGACGCTGAAGCCGTGAGGGGCCATCAGCTCGATGGTCATGTTGTCGAGGGTGAACAGCACCCGGTCGGCGCCCTCGCCCGAGTTCTGCCAGGCCGGCGCGCGGGCGAGCAGCGTCTGATAGGCCGCCTTGGCCGCACCGATATCGCTCACCAGAACGACGACGTGATCGAGGCCGGTGATCATTCTGCACCCTTTTTGTGGACCGGGAACCCCGGGAGCGAACGACGGCGTTTCTCCGGGCTTGGCATTGGCCTGTGATGGTCGTATTCTCGGACCATGCTGACCTCAAGCGCTTCGGGCGGCAGTTTTGCGAATAATTTCAGCGTCCCTCCGGAGCGGAACCGGTGCTAGAGTAATCTCGCCGGCCGGGACCACAAGCGCATCACGGACAAGCAATGCAGGCTCTCTTCATCGGACAGACCTATATCGACGTCGTCTTCATCACCGACCACATGCCGACCGGCGACGAGAAGCACGTGGCGCGCGACTACGCGGTCTCATTCGGCGGCAATGCGGTGACGGCGGCGTTCTGCTGCGCCAAGCTCGGCATCGTGCCGGACCTGATCGCGACCGCAGCCAATGACTGGCTGGGGCGCATGTTCCAGGATATGTGCGCGAAGTACGGCATCTCGCTGCATGGGCGCAAGGTCAACCAGTCCTCGCTCTCCTTCATCATGCCCAAGGACGGCAAGCGCGCCATCGTCCGCTGTCGCGACGACGAGCACATCCACCCCTTTCCGATGCTCAATCTCGGCGGCTGCCGCGCGCTGCACGTCGACGGCCACCAGCCGGATGCCGCCATCCACTACGCCAAGGTGTGCCGCGAGGCCGGCATCCTGACCTCGCTCGACGGCGGCGGCCTGCGCACCAACACCCATGAGCTGCTGGAATTCATCGACGTCGCCATCGTCGCCGAGCGCCTGTGCGAGCAGATGGACCTGACGCCGGAGAAGATGCTCGACTACCTCAAGGGCCGCGGCTGCAAGATCGGCGGCGTCACCATGGGCGAGAAGGGCCTGTTCTGGTACGACGAAACCGGGACGGTGCAGGTGATGCCGGCGATGCCGATCCCGCGCGAGCGCGTGATCGACACCAACGGCGCTGGCGACGTCTTCCACGGCGCCTATGTCTATTCCTACCTCGCCCATCCCGGCAAAAGCTGGCGCGAGCATTTCGATTTCGCCCGCGCCGCCTCGACCTTCAAGATCCAGCGCCTCGGCAACGAGGCCGGCTTGCCGACGCTGGTCGATATCGCCAAGGTCAGGCACGAGTTCGAGGTCAGGGTCTAGAAAAAGATGGGACGCGTCTTCGTTGCCGGCAGCATCAACATGGATGTGGTGGCGACGGCCGATCGCCATCCACGTGTCGGCGAGACCGTCGCCGGCCGCCAGGTGCTGTATTTCCCGGGCGGCAAGGGCGCGAACCAGGCTGTCGCGGCCTCGCGGTTAGGGGCGCGGACCACGCTGATCGGACGGCTGGGCAGGGATTCGTTCGGCACTGAACTGAAGGCCTTTCTCGGCGAGCAGGGCATCGACCTCGGCTACGTCGTCGAAACGGCCGAGGCGCACACCGGGACGGCCATCATCACGGTGGCCGAGGCCGACAACACCATCGTCGTCGTTCCCGGAGCCAACGGGCTGGTCGGCGCTGATGACGTCAAGGTCGTGCCGCTACTGAAGGGTGACGTCGCCGTCAGCCAGTTCGAGATTCCGCTGCCGGCCATCGCCGCCTTCTTCGACCGCGCCCGCGCGGCGGGGGCGGTGACCGTGCTGAACCCGGCGCCGGCGCAGAAGATGCCGGGCGAGCTGCTGGCGCTGGTTGACATCCTCGTCCTGAACGAGACCGAGCTCGGCTTTCTCGCAGGCAGCGAGCTGTCGGACGACGATGAGGCCGCGAAGATCATCGACGTCGCGCGAAAACTTCAGGCGCGGCAGGACCAAACCATCTGCGTCACGCTCGGCAAGCGCGGCGTGCTCGCGCTGGCCGGGCGCGAGGAAATCTCGGTTGCCGGCCGTGTGGTGAAGGCACTCGACACCACCGGCGCCGGCGACTGCTTCGTCGGCGCGCTCGCCGCGCAACTCGCGGACGGCGCAGCCTTGCGCGACTCGCTGAGATTCGCCAACGCCGCCGCCTCGATCAGCGTGCAGCGGATGGGCGCCGGACCGTCGATGCCGACGGCGGCCGAAGTGACGGCGGTGCTGTAGAGGCCTCTTCGCCTCTCCCCGCTTGCGGGGAGAGGTCGGAATTTTGCGAGAGCAAATTCCGGGTGAACTCTCCGCGAGTCCGACTGCCATCGTATGCGCGGAGAAAGCCCCTCACCCCGACCCTCTCCCCGTAAGAACGAGGAGAGGGAGAAGAACTTCACGCCAGCGCGCTCTTGAGGTCGAAGCTCTCGTCCGCGGCCTGCTCCGGCGTGATCGTGCGGTCCATGCTCTGCAAGCGGCGGCCGAACATGTGATCGCCGGCGCGGTTGATCGATTCGATGCCGAGCAGCTTGTCGCCGTGATAGCAGAACGCCGAAAACGCCTTCTTGGCGGGATCGCCGCGCAGCACGACGCGGTCGTAGCCCGTGGTGAGACCTGCGATCTGGAGCTTGTCGTCGCCCTGGTCGCTCCAGAACCAGGGATGGCTGTCGTACGGCTTCTTGTCGCCGGTCAGCTTTGCGGCGAGACAGCGGGCCTGGTCGGTGGCGTTCTGCACCGATTCCAGCCGCAGCGATCCGCCGAAGCGCGGGCTTGCGAACAGCGCGCAATCGCCGATGGCCGAAATGTTGGGATCAGCCGTCGACAGATATTCATCGACGATGATGCCGGCCGCGACCGGCAGCCCTGCCTCGGCCGCGAGTTCGATGTTCGGCAGCACGCCGACGCCGACCACGACGAGGTCGGCGGGCAGATGCCGCCCGTCGCTCAAGGACACGCCGGTGACCTTGCCGGCCTCGGCTTCGATCGCGGTGGCCTGCACGCCGAGATGGATACGGATGCCGGCTTCGCGATGCCGCGCCTGGAAATATTCGGAGACCTCCGCCGTCACCGCCCGCGCCATCACGCGCGGGGCGAGCTCGAGCACGTCGACCTCGAGGCCCTTGATGCGGGCGGTCGCGGCGAATTCGAGGCCGATGAAGCCGGCGCCGATGATCACGGCGCGCATCTTCGACGGCATGATCGCGCGCAGCGCCTCGCTGTCGTCGAGGATACGCAAATATTTCACGTCGGGCAGATTGGCATTGGGCAGATCGAGCAGGCGATTGCGCGCGCCGGTCGCCAGCACGAGGTGCCAATAGTCCAGCGTCTCGCCGGATGCGAGATGCACCTTACGCGCGGAGCGGTCGATCGAGGCGGCGCGGCCCGCGATCAGCTCGATGGTCTGGTCCTGGTAAAACTTCTCAGGCCGGAACATCAGGCTCTCCGGACCCGCGGAGCCCTTGATGTAGGCCTTGGACAGCGGCGGCCGCTGATAGGGCAGATGCGGCTCGTCATTGATCAGGCAGATGCGCTCGGCAAAGCCGGCCTGGCGCAGCGATGCCGCGATCTGGTAGCCGCCATGGCCGGCACCGACGATGATCACCGGGCCAGTCATCGGACAGCCCATTTCCGGAAGACACGAGCGTGACCCATGCCGCCTCCTCTCTCGCTGATTTTGTTTGCTGGCCTTGCGAGGAGCCGGCGCTCGTGTCCGTCCCTTGGCGAAAGCGGCTCCATTTGAGCCTATCGTTCCGCCCGGCGCAAGAGCGGTCGTTCGGGGATTGTCACCCCTGCCCTTCTGCGATTTAGTTCGAGCCTCGACCTCCTGCCGGAGAATCCAGATGACCGCTCCCGTCTCAAAGCCCGACGATCCCGCCCTGCTGCGGATCGACGGCCCGATCGCGACCATCACGCTGAACCGCCCTGCCGCGTTCAACGCAATCGACCTTGCGATTGCGCAGAAGCTCGAGCAGCTCGCGGCCTATCTCGAAGGCGCCGACGACATCCGCGTCGTCGTGCTCGAGGGTGAAGGCCGCGCGTTCTGCGCCGGCGGTGATCTGCAGACGATCGGGGCCGCCGCCGAAGCCGGCACGGTGACGCCCGTCGTCGGCGAGCTATTGAAGCACTATCACGCCTTCATCGAGATCATCAGGCGCATGCCGAAGATCTCGCTGTCGAGCGTGCACGGCTCGGCCGCCGGCGCCGGCATGGGCCTCGCCTTCGTCACCGACCTCTGCATCGCCGCTGACGACGCCAAGTTCACGCCGGCTTATGCCAAGATCGGGGTGTCGCCGGACGGTGGCTCGACGGTTGGCATCGTCGGCACGGTCGGCTCGCGCCGGGCGCTGCAGATCTTTCTGTCCGAGGACAATTTTACCGCGCAGCAGGCCTATGAATGGGGCCTGGTCGCGAAGGTCGCTCCTGCCGCCGAGCTGAAGACCGCGACGCGAAAACTTGCCGAGCGTCTCGCGCAGAACCCGCCGGCTTCGATCGCCGGCACCAAGCAGCTGGTCTATCAAGCGGCGACCACGCCGGTGAAGCAGCAGCTCGATGCCGAGGAGCACAAGATCATCATGGCGATGAACACGGAAGCGTTCCGCACCGCCGTGAAGAAGTTCACGAGCAAGAGCAAGTAGCGAGGCGGTGGCTCAGCCCTTCGCGGGGCCCGTCCTCTGCATGAAGTCAAAATCGCAGCCCTCGTCGGCCTGCAGGATGGTCTCGTTGAACAGCCAGGCGTAGCCCCGCCGTGCCTCCTCCGGCGCGGCCACCGGCTTCAACGCAGCGCGGCGCCGCTCCAGCTCGGCGGCGTCAATCAAGAGCTCGATGCTGCGCTTGGCCACGTCGAGGCGGATCATGTCGCCGTTCTCAACCAGCGCCAGCGGTCCGCCGACGGCGGATTCCGGGGTGATGTGCAGCACGATGGTGCCGAACGCGGTGCCGCTCATGCGCGCATCCGAGATGCGCACCATGTCCTTGGTGCCGCCGCGCGCGAGCTTCTTCGGGATCGGCAGATAACCGGCTTCCGGCATGCCCGGCGCGCCCTTCGGGCCGGCGTTGCGCAGCACCAGCACGTCCTCTGCCGTGACGTCGAGATCGGGATCGTCGACCCGCAAGGTCATGTCCTCGACGGATTCGAACACGACGGCGCGCCCGGTGTGCTGCAGCAGCTTCGGGCTCGCGGCCGATTGCTTGATGACCGCGCCGCGCGGGGCGAGATTGCCGTGCAGGATCGCGAGGCCGCCCTCCTTCTTGATCGGATTGTCGCGCGAGCGGATGGCATCCTGGCCCGGCACGTCCTCCGCATTCGCCGCGATCTCACGCAGCGTCTGGCCGCTGATGGTCCTGGCATCGAGATCGACGAGATCGCCGAGCTGCGCCAGCAATTTCGGCACCCCGCCGGCGTGGTGGAAGTGCTCCATATAGTGCTCGCCGGATGGCTTGAGATCGACCAGCACCGGCACCTCGCGGCCGATCTGGTCGAACGCTGCGAGGTCGAGCCGGTGCGGCGAGCGATGCGCCATCGCGGTCAGATGGATCAAGCCGTTGGTCGAGCCGCCGATCGCCTGCAGCACGACTTGCGCGTTCTTGAATGAGGCCGGCGTCAACACGTCGCTCGGCTTCGGACCCTTGGTCTTGGCCATCTCCGCGGCAACCTTGCCGCTGGCCTCGGCGAGACGGAAGCGCTCGGCATGAGGCGCAGGAATCGTCGCGCTCATCGGGAGCGACAGGCCCATCGCCTCGATCATGCAGGCCATGGTCGAGGCCGTGCCCATCACCATGCAGGTGCCGACCGATGGCGCCAACCGGCCGTTCACCGCTTCGATCTCGGCATCATCCATGTCGCCGGCGCGATATTTCGCCCAGAGACGTCGGCAATCGGTGCAGGCCCCCAGCACCTCGCCCTTGTGATGACCGACCACCATCGGCCCGACGGGGATGACCACAGTCGGCAGGTCGGCGCTGATCGCGGCCATCACCTGCGCCGGCAGCGTCTTGTCGCAGCCGCCGATCACGATCACCGCATCCATCGGCTGGGCGCGGATCATCTCCTCGGTGTCCATCGCCATCAGATTGCGCAGGTACATCGAGGTCGGATGCGCAAAGCTCTCGGCGATCGAGATGGTCGGGAACACGAACGGCATCGCGCCCGACAGCATCACACCGCGCTTGGCGGCTTCGATGATCTGCGGGACGTTGCCGTGGCAGGGATTGTAATCGCTATAGGTGTTGGTGATGCCGACGATCGGGCGCTCCAGCGCGTCGTCAGAATAGCCCATGGCCTTGATGAACGCCTTGCGCAGGAACAGCGAGAAACCGGCATCGCCATAGCTCGTCAGACCCTTGCGCAAGCCACTCGTCATCAGGGCGCTCCCTTCAGCTTTTGTCGTGGTGGTAAGGCCAGCCCCCTGATTGTCAATAACTCGACTTGCAGGCCTGACGCTTGGTTTTCGGGGCGGTCCCGAGCATCGCACGGCCTTGCCGCACGCGACGGCGCCCGACGCGCACGGAATCTCCCGCTTCCAACTCTGCGGCGCGGACGTCTCCGGCCCGCCAGCCCGCCGTAGCTCCATTGAACGCAACTAAGAATGATTAGCAAGTAGTTGCACGGCCGGTCATTCTGTGGAATCTTTGTTGCGAATGACTTGCAATCTCAGGGGCTGCGCGTGAACCAAGCTCCTTGCTCGATTAGTGCCCTTGGTTCGCGTGGGTTGGTGGATGTCGTGCTGAGAAAGTCGAACTTCCGGGGCGCAACAGCGGCTGCAATTGTCGTCGCCGGTCATCTGGCGAGTTGCGTCTCCGCCTCTGCCGACGACGGTCCACGCGGCCTCGCCTATGCCTGGGCTGGCTCCGCACCGGCCCCCGGCGTCAGCAAGCTGACGGGAGGTTTGCCGTCGGCTCATTCGGAGATCGACACCGAGCACATCTTCGGTTTCAGCATGGGCTCCGACATCGGCAAGCCCGGCGAAATGGAGATCGAGTTCGAGAATGTCGGCGCGTTCGGCAAGCGCTCCGGCACTTACGCAGCCTGGGCCAATCTCAATCAGGTCAAATACACGGTCTCGGACAACTTCCGGATAGCACCCGGATTTGCACTGACCGGACAGCACATCAGGGGCGTTCCGGGTCTTGCCGATCATCGCGACCTCGCTTTCGGCGGCGTCGCGCTCGAACTGCGCTACAAGCTGATCGATCGTGCCGTCGCGCCATTCGGGTTGACACTCCACGCCCAGCCCGGCTGGAGCCGGATCGACGACGCCAGCGGCATGCATATCGCGCAATATGGCGCAGAGTTTGCCGCGCTGTTCGACAGCGAGTTGGTCAAGGACAGGCTGTTCGCCGCCTTCAACGTCTGGTACGGGACCGGCGGAACCCGCGAGATCTCGACCAATCTTTGGCGACACGATTCCGAGATGCAGCTACAGGCTGCGATCTCGTACGCAGTGCAGCCCGACCTCGTGTTTGGCCTCGGCGTACGCTACGCGCGGGCCTATGACGGCGGCGGCCTCGATCGCTTTTTGGGAGACGCCGTCTTTGCTGGCCCAACCTTTTCCTACAACATCTCGAAGGAGGTCGGCATCTCCGGCACCTGGCAGATGCAGGTTGCCGGCCAGGCGATCGGCGACGTTCGCAGCCTCAACCTCGATCAGTTCGAGCGGCACCAGGCGCTGTTGCGGCTCAACCTGCATTTCTGATATGCGGGCCCGCAGTTACGCCCGCGGCCTCCGCGGCGCAACGTTTCCGGGACTGTCGGCCAAGCGCGCCCTCAGGCGCGGCCCTGCGAAGTCGAGAAACGCGCGCAGCTTCGCCGGCATGAAGCGGTTGGGCGAATAGACGAAGCTGACCGGCTGCGGCGGCGGTTGATAGTCCTGCAGGAGCGCAACGAGCTCTCCAGACCTCAGCGCATCCGATGCCAGGTAGGAGAACACGACGGTGATCCCGATGCCTGCGCGCGCGGCATCGATGGCCGATTCCAGATTGCTCGCAATGAAGCGCGACCGAACCGGCACTGCATACTCGGTCTGCCCTCGTTTGAATCTCCACGTGCCCGGCGATTGAAGCGGAGGATAGCTGATGCAGTCGTGGGCGGAGACATCATCGGGAGCCTTCGGCGTTCCCCGTAGCTTCAGATAGGACGGGCTGGCGCAGGCGACGCGGTGAATTTCCCCCACGCGCACGGCGATCAGGCCGCTGTCGGCGAGATCGCCGACACGAAGCGCGACGTCAATGTTCTCGTCCAGAAGGTTGAGCGTCCGGTCCTGCAAGATGAGCTGAACATCCACTTCCGGAAATGCCGCAAGGAACTCGGCAAGGATCGGCTGCAAGCATAGCCGACCGAGCGCGACCAGCGTCGTGATGCTGAGATCGCCACGCGGCGTGGTGTATTCGCCGGAGGCAACGCGCTCGGCTTCGGTGAGATCGGCGAGAATTCGCTTGGCCGCGGCGATGTAAGAGCGACCGGCGTCCGTTGGGACGAGCGCGCGGCTCGAGCGATGAAACAGCTTGGTCTGGAGGTGCTCCTCGAGCTCCGAAACCTTCCGGCTCACCGTTGCCAACGGCATTTTCTGACGGCGCGCGGCAGCAGACAGGCTGCCCGCCTCCGCCACCGCCAAGACCACCGACATGCTTTCGAGACGATCCATGGGACACTTCCATATTCTGGAAGGAAAGATCCCGATTTTGCCAGATACCCACCATTTCCGGAAGTGCCTATTCCTCTCCGCACCCAAACCGAAGGAGAGACGAAAATGACCCAGACCAGAAAAGGCACTGCCCTCATCACCGGAGCTTCGACCGGAATCGGCGCGATCTACGCCGATCGCCTGGCGAAGCGCGGCCACGACCTCATCCTCGTTGCGCGCAACAGGCAGCGGCTCGCATCGCTCGCGCGCAGGCTCGGCAACGAAACTGGCCGCAAGGTGGAAACGGTGGAAGCCGATCTCACATCCCCTGCCGACCTCCGCCGCGTCGAGCAACTCATCAGAACCAACGGCGACATTTCGGTGCTGGTCAACAACGCCGGCGTCGGCGCCTCGGCCCCGCTGATCGATTCCGACATCGACAAGATGGAGGACATGATCCGTCTCAACGTCGGTGCACTGACGCGCCTGACCTACGCAGCGGTGCCCGGATTCATCGCCCGCGGCCACGGCACGATCATCAACATCGCTTCCATCGTCGCGATCGCGCCGGAGCTGCTCAACGGCGTCTACGGCGGCTCGAAAGCTTTCGTGCTCGCATTCACCCAGTCACTCGTTCACGAGCTCGCCGGGAAGGGCATCCGCATTCAGGCCGTGCTGCCGGGCGCCACTGCGACGGAGTTTTGGGACATCGCGGGCACGCCGGTTCACCAGCTGCCGGCAGAGATCGTCATGTCGGCCGACGACCTGGTCGACGCCGCCCTCGCCGGTCTCGACCTCGGCGAAGTCGTGACGATCCCGGCGCTGGCCGACAAGTCGGAGTGGGATCGCCACGAGAGCGCGCGGCTTGCCATGACGAACAAGCTCTCGAGCACCATTCCCGCCCCTCGCTACAACCTGCACACGCACGTGAGTGCGTGAGCGAACAACCGGCATCAAACGGAGATCACCATGTCACGCATCATCAGCCATGCGTCCACCTCAACCATCGCCCTGCGCCGCACGATCAGTTGGCGCGAACAGTCTGAACGCATGCTTGCTTACGCCGAACCGATCAGCCGAATCGGTCTCTACGCGTCGCTCGCAATCATCTACGCCTGGTTCGGCGGCATGAAATTCACCGATTACGAAGCACAGGGGCTGGTGCCCCTGGTCGAGAACAGCCCGCTGCTGCGATGGTTCTACACGCTGTTCTCGGTCCGCGGCTTCTCGACCTTTCTCGGTTTCGTCGAACTCAGCATCGGGGTTCTGATCGCGCTCCGCCTGTCCAGCCCGATCTACTCCGCGGCCGGCGGCCTGTTGTCGGCCGGGCTGTTCGTCACCACGCTGAGCTTCATGATCTCGACGCCCGGCGTCGTCGTGCCGGAGCTCGGGGCCCCCGCGATCACGGTCGCTCCGGGACAGTTCCTGCTGAAGGACGTCGGCCTGCTCGCCGCTTCCTTCTGGGTGTTCACGGACTCGCTGAAGGCCGCCATCCGCAGGTGAACAAAGGCACCACAGCACAACAGACACGAACTCTAAACAGGAGATCCTCCATGAAAGTGCCATCCATTCTCGCTGCGGCTTGCGTTGCCATTTCCATTGCGAGTGCGGCGCCCAGCGCCGCCCACGGCATCGGCGAAACGGTCACGCCCCATTTCGAGCAATCGATCCCCAACATCCCGGGCAAGTCACTTGTGGCCCTGGTTGTGAACTATGAACCCGGCGGAAGATCGCCTTCGCACATCCACGCAAAGTCGGCCTTCATCCTTTGGTTACGTGCTGTCAGGCGCAATCGAGTCACAGGTGAACGATGGACCTAGGCGGGTCTATCGCGCCGGCGAGAGCTTTTACGAGCCGCCGGGCTCCAAGCATCCTGTCAGCCGCAATGCGAGCCGGTCCGAGCCCGCAAGCCTGCTCGCAGTATTCGTCGTCGACAGCGGCGAGAAGGAACTGACCACTGCCGTCCAGCAGAAACACCATCAAGGAGAGAAACATGAGTAAGCGTCTCGACTACAACCAGATCGCTCCGGCCGGCATCAAGGCGCTCGGCGGCGTCTACGGGTACGTCCTGCAGAGCCGGCTTTCCGCCACGCTGATCGAGCTGGTCTATCTGCGGATCTCTCAAATCAACAATTGCGCCTACTGCCTGGACATGCACACCCGCGACCTGCTCAAGAAGGGAGAGAAGGTCGAGAAGATCGCGCTGCTGCAGGCATGGCGCGAGGCCGGCAATCTCTTCGACGGACGCGAGCAGGCCGCGCTGGCCTGGGCAGAGACGGTGACGCGGGTTGCCGAGACGGGCGTGCCGGACGAGGCATACCAGGCCGCAAGGGTCGTGTTCGAGGAGCGCGAGCTCGTCGACCTCACGATCGCGATCAGCCTGATGAACGCCTACAACCGCATGGCCATCAGCTTTCGCGCAACGCCGGCGGCTGCCGCCGGCTGATGCGCTCCGCGACAACATCCTGCACAACTCGAAAGGACATTCACATGACGAAACGTTGGATCGTGGTTGCGGCGGCGCTGATCGCCGCAACCAGCCTGGCGTCGCTCTCGGCACGATCCGAAGAGCCACGACTGGGAGACATCAAGCGCACACAGCTCATGAAGGAACCACTGAGTGCCCCCGGGCGCGAGGTCGTCCAGGTCCGCGTCGACTTTCCTCCGGGCGTCGTTGCCGTCAGGCACAGTCACCCGGGCGAAGAGCTCGTCTATCTGATCGAAGGCGAGCTGGAATATCGGCTCGACGGAAGGCCGCCGCTGATCCTGAAGGCCGGCGACGTGCTTCTCATTCCTCACGGAGTGCATCATGCGGTGAAGAATGTGGGCAGCGGCAATGCCGCGGAGCTTGCGACCTACATCGTCGAGACGGGCAAGCCGCTGTTGACGCTCGGCCGGTGACCGATCTCTACCGCTTATTCCAGTCGATCACACGACCCGGATCAGCGTCGAACTCCATGCTGCAGAACGTGCCGCCCTGGAAATAATCGCCAACCGGATCCGGCTTCAGCTTGGCCTGCTCGGCCATGGCGTGCTCGCGGAAATCTTCGGCGCGGCCTGTCGGGCGATAGCCGAATTCGTAGGCGCGGTGGTTGTCCCACCAGGCGCGCTCGTTGAAGGAGGCGCCGTAGAAGATCTCGAAATGGATGTCGGGGTGCTCGAGCCCGATGCGGCAGAGCTGCACGAGGTCATCGGGCTTGAGCCAGATCGAGAGCCGGCGCTTGTCCAGCGGCATGTCGCCGAAATTGCCGATGCGCAGGCAGGTCACCTTCATCCCGTGCTTGTCGGCGTAGAGCGCGCCAACGGCCTCGCCGAACACCTTGCTGACGCCATAGCGGCCGTCGGGGCGCGGGGTGACGTCGGTGCCGATCTTGTGGTGGCGCGGATAGAAGCCGACGGCGTGGTTCGACGAGGCGAACACCACGCGCTTGACGCCCTTGCGGTACGCCGCCTCGAACAGATTGTAGCCGCCGATGATGTTGGCCTGGAGGATCTGATCCCAGGTGCCTTCGACCGAATAACCGCCGAAATGCAGGATGCCGTCGACGCCCTCGCAGATCGCCTCGCATTGCGCGAGGTCGGCGAGGTCCGCGGCCTTGAATTTTTCATCGGGGCCGAGATCAGCCGGCGGCTTGATGTCGGACAGTAGGAGATCCGGGTAGATCGGCGGCAACAGCTTCCGCAGGCTCGTGCCGATCCCGCCCGAAGCTCCCGTCATCAGAATACGCGGCATGTTCGTCCCTCGCCGTTGGTGACCGAATTTGCGATCACGTGTCTCTAATGATAGCAGGATTGTCCAGAGGGAACGAAACGAGAGAACCGGCATGAATGAGGCATCGTCCCACACGGAGGAACGGCCAGGCTGGCGGCCGGCGACCCATTACCCCGATCCCGCGATCAAAGCGCTCGATCCCCGCTTCGAAAAATACTGGCTGAAGCTTTCGGCGGTGGAGCGGCTGGCGACCGGCCTGCGCTGGGCCGAGGGGCCGGTGTGGTTCGGCGATGGGCGCTATCTCCTGTGCAGCGACATCCCGAACCAGCGCATCCTCAAATGGGAGGAGGAGACCGGTGCCGTCAGTGTGTTCCGCAAGCCCTCGAATTTTGCCAACGGCAACACGCGCGACCGGCAGGGCCGGCTGATCACCTGCGAGCACGGCGGCCGGCGCGTGGTGCGCACCGAGTATGACGGCAGCATCACCGTGCTGATGGATCAATTCAACGGCAAGCGGTTGAACTCGCCGAACGATGTCGTTGTTAAATCGGACGGCTCGATCTGGTTCACCGATCCGACCTTCGGCCTGCTCGGCAATTACGAGGGCTACAAGGCGGAACCCGAGATCGATCCGAACGTCTATCGGCTCGATCCCGAGACCGGCAAGGCGACCATCGTCGCCGAAGGCGTGCTCGGACCGAACGGGCTGTGCTTCTCGCCGGACGAGAAGATCCTCTATGTCGTGGAATCGCGGGGCGTTCCGAACCGCAAGATCCTCGCCTATGACGTTTCGCCCGAGGGCACCACGATCTCGAACAAGCGCGTCCATATCGATGCCGGCCCGGGCACGCCCGACGGCATGCGCTGCGACATCGACGGCAATCTCTGGTGCGGCTGGGGCATGGGCGATCCCGAGCTCGACGGCGTGGTGGTGTTCGCACCCGACGGCGTCATGATCGGCCGCATCGCCCTGCCCGAGCGCTGCGCCAATGTCTGCTTCGGCGGCGTCAAGCGCAACCGCCTGTTCATGGCCGCGAGCCAGTCGATCTACGCGCTGTATGTGAACACGCAGGGTGCGGTGGGGGGATAGGCTCCACAGCGCGCCCAACCACCGACCGCCTCTACCCCTTCTTCTCCTGTACCGCCGCGGTCTGCTTGACGAGCGCGTCTTCGAACGCCTTTTCCAGCGATGCCGCATAGACCTTGAACTCGCCCGGGTCGACGAACGGATTGGGCCCGCCGCCGGCGAGCTTGGCGCGCTTCTCGGCCATCTTGTACATCTCGGGATGGGGAGCCAGCAGGATGTCGACCTTCATGTCCTTGGCACGCGCAAAGGTCTTGCGATAGTCGTCGACGATGCCGGCATAGGTCGGGCTGCCGACAAGCCGGTTCAGCGCGACGGTGCCGCTGCAGAAGATCAACACCGAGCGTGTTGCATCGCCATCCTTCACCGAGAAGGCCCAGCTGGTGCAGCCCGGCGAATGGCCGGGCGTCTCGCGCGCCGTTAGCGTGACGCTGCCGACCGCGACGGTGTCGCCCTCACGCACCGTGCGGTCGACTTTCACCGGCGGAAAGTCGAGCGCCTTCTCCTCCTGCGCACCCGGATAATAGCCGCCTTCGAGCAACGGCTTGTCGGCCTCGCCCGCGACCATCTGCGCGCCGCTCGCCTGCTTCAATTCGGCGAAGCCGCCGGTGTGGTCGATATGGGCGTGGGTGTTGAGGAGATATTTGATGTCGCTGATCTTGAAGCCGAGCTTCTCGATGCTCGTCCTGATCTGCGACGTCGATTCCGGCATCACGGTATCGACCAGAATATGCCCCTGTGGCGACGTGATCAGGTAGGACGCGAGGCCGTTAGTGCCGACATAGTAGACGTTGTCGACGATCTTGAACGGCTCGGTCGGTTCGTTCCATTTCGCCCTGAGCGTGTTGAGCAGATCCTTCACCGTCTGGGCCTGCGCAGCGCCTGACAGCGTCAGCAGCGCAACGAATGCGATGATCAGTTTTCTCACGTTCCGTCCCTTTGCTTTTATTGATTTGACGGGCTGTTGTCGCCGTGAAGCGGCTGGTCTCACAGCAAAGATGCCGGCTTCCCTGGAAGCCGGCATCCCCTCGCGGCGCAAGCGCCGTATGAACTACGCCGCGTTGAAGCCGGCGACCGCCTTCACTTCGAGGAAGTCCTCGAGGCCGAACTTGCCCCACTCGCGGCCGTTACCGGACTGCTTGTAGCCGCCGAACGGCGCGGTGCGGTCGTTGGGTACGCCCTGCAGGTTGACATTGCCGGCGCGGATCTGGCGGCCGACGCGCTTGGCGTCCTCGACCGTCGGGCCGGTGACGTAACCGGCGAGGCCATACGGCGTATCGTTGGCGATCTTGACCGCGTCGGCTTCGTCCTTGGCGCCGATGATGGTCAGCACCGGCCCGAAGATCTCCTCGCGCGCGATCGTCATGTCAGGGGTGACGTCGGCGAAGATGGTCGGGCGGACATAGAAGCCCTTGTTGACGCCTTCGGGCAGGCCCGGGCCGCCGGCGACGAGCGTTGCGCCCTCGTCGATGCCCTTCTTGATCAGCCCCTGGATCTTGTCCCACTGACCGCGATTGACCACCGGGCCGATGGTGGTGCCTTCGGCGCGGGGATCACCGGCCTTGGTCTTGTCGGCGACGGCCTTCGCGATCGCGGCGACTTCCTTCATCTTCGACAGCGGCACGATCATGCGCGAGGGCGCGTTGCAGGACTGACCGGAATTGTTGAACATGTGCATCACGCCGCCGGTCACCGCCTTCGTGAGGTCGGCGCCTTCGAGGATGACGTTCGGCGACTTGCCGCCAAGCTCCTGGCTGACGCGCTTGACGGTCGGCGCTGCGCGCTTCGCAACGTCGATGCCGGCGCGGGTCGAGCCGGTGAATGAGATCATGTCGATGTCGGGGTGCTCGCTCATGGCGGCGCCGACCTCGGGGCCGAGGCCGTTGACGAGGTTGAACACGCCCTTGGGCACGCCAGCTTCATGCAGGATCTCCGCGAAGATCAGCGCAGAGGTCGGCGTGAACTCGCTGGGCTTCAGGATCATGGTGCAGCCGGCGGCGAGCGCGGGCGCGACCTTGCAGGCGATCTGGTTCAGCGGCCAGTTCCAGGGCGTGATCATGCCGACCACGCCGATCGGCTCGCGCAGCACCATGGCGGTGCCGACCGGCTCCTCGAAATGGTAGTTCTTGAGCACGTCGAGCGTGGTCATGAGATGGCCGAGGCCGGCGCCGGCCTGCAGCTTCTCCGCCATCGGCAGCGGCGCGCCCATCTCGTCGGA
Source organism: Bradyrhizobium sp. USDA 3397 (assembly GCF_054060965.1). Lineage (NCBI taxonomy): Bacteria > Pseudomonadati > Pseudomonadota > Alphaproteobacteria > Hyphomicrobiales > Nitrobacteraceae > Bradyrhizobium > Bradyrhizobium sp. USDA 3397. The sequence goes on along the minus strand of NZ_JBSSDS010000001.1, from coordinate 7,786,267 downwards.
GACGGCGGCGCCGATCTCCTTGAGGCGGCCCTTGTAGATCTCGATGATCTTGCCGAGCAGCGCGACGCGCTCCTCGCGGCTGGTCTGGGAGAAGGTCTCGAAAGCGCGCTTGGCGGCGGCGACCGCCTTGTCGACATCGGCCTTGGAGCCGAGCGCAACCTCGTACATCGCCTCTTCCGTCGCCGGATTGATCACGGCGGTGGACTTCTTGACGGCGGGATCGACCCAGGCGCCGTCGATGTAGAATTGCATGCGATTGACCATCGTTAACCTCTTCTTGGGGGCTTGGAGGGGGCGTTTCGGCAGGCATCCTTGCACGAAAGCGCCGGCAATTGAACCCGCCATATGCGGGGCCAGCGTTGCGGCGGACGGAGGTTATATGAGCCGGTGGCGGGAACGTGGCAAGGCACTCTCAGCCGTCATTCCGGGGCGCGCGGAGCGCGAGCCCGGAATCCATACTCCCGATCGTGGTTATGGATTCCGGGCTCGACGCTGCGCGTCGCCCCGGAATGACGAGGGAGTTACCTCCACTACACCGCCATCTTCCGGTGCAGCACCGGCGCGCCGGTGGTGAGGCTTTCGGCCGCATCGATGATCGCGTTCGCATCGATGCCGTAGTGCCGATAAAGGTCCGCGATGCTGCCGGTCTGGCCGAACTGCTCGACGCCGAGCGCCTCGGCACGGTGGCCGCGGACGCTGCCGAGCCAACCGAGCGCAGACGGATGGCCGTCGATCACGGTCACGATGCCGCAGTCGCGCGGCAGCGGCGCCAGGAGCTTTTCGATGTGGCTGAGATGCTGCACGCCGCGGCGGTCGCGCCGCAATTTCCGCGCGGCGGTCCACCCCGCATGGAGACGATCGGCCGAGGTGATCGCGAGCAGCCCGACGTCGCGGCGGCTCTCGCCGATGAAGCCGGTCGCCTCGATCGCCTCAGGCGCGACCGCGCCGGTATAGGCGATCACGACCTCGGCATTCGGCCCCGGCTTGCGCAGCCAATAGGCGCCGTCGGTGATGCCCTGTCGCAGCTCCGGTGTCATGATCCGCTGCGCCTGCTCGATTGAGCGCGTCGAGAGCCGCAAATAGACCGAGCCGCCCTCGCCTGGATCGCGCTGCATGTGCTCGAAGCCGAAAGCCATGATCACGGCGAGCTCGTCGACGAAGGCCGGCTCGAACGAGGCGAGGCCGTCTTGCGCCATGCCGATCAAGGGCGTTGCGATCGACTGATGCGCGCCGCCTTCGGGCGCGAGCGTGATACCCGACGGCGTCGCCGCCACCATGAAGCGGGCGTCCTGGTAGCAGGCGTAGTTCAGCGCATCGAGGCCGCGCTCGATGAAGGGATCGTAGAGCGTGCCGACCGGCAAGAGCCGCTCGCCGTTGATCTGGTGCGACAGGCCGAGCGCCGAGAGCATGATGAACAGGTTCATCTCGGCGATGCCGAGCTCCAGATGCTGGCCCTTTGGCGAAGCGTCCCAATTGTAGGTCGAAGGAATTTTCTCGCTGCGGAATAAGTCCGCCTTCTCGGCCCGCGCGAACAGGCCGCGGCGATTGACCCAGGGGCCGAGATTGGTGGAGACGGTGACGTCCGGCGAGGTCGTGACGATGCGCCTGGCGAGCTCGCTGTCGCTGCGCGCGATCTCGTTCAGCACGAGGCCAAAGCCCTGCTGGGTCGACATCTGCGGCGACGGCTTGAAGGCGAGCTGTTGCGCCACCTCGACGACGGGCGCCGTGAGCCGGCGGCCATCCTGGTTGAACGGCACCCGCGCGAGGAAGGCCTCGAGCTCGGCTGCATCCTGCGACAGCCCTTCGAACTTGTCCCATTCGTGGCCGGGCCGGATGTTCTGGCTCTCGCGATACTTCTCCATCTGCGCAACAGTCATCAGACCGGCGTGGTTGTCCTTGTGGCCCTGGAACGGCAGGCCGACGCCCTTGATGGTGTAGGCGATGAAGCAGACCGGGCGGTCGTGATCGATCGCGTCGAACGCCTCCAGCATGCTCGCCATGTCGTGGCCGCCGAGATTCGACATCAGCGCCAAGAGCTCCTCGTCGCTGCGCTTGTCGATCAGTCTTGTGATCGGGCCCTGGTCGCCGATCTCATCATGGAGGTGCTTGCGGAAGGCTGCGCCGCCCTGGAAGCACAGCGCCGCATAGAGCGCGTTCGGGCAATTGTCGATCCAGCGCTTCAGCGCCTCGCCGCCGGGCTCGGCGAAGGCCTCGCGCATCAGTCGGCCGTATTTCACGATGACGACGTCCCAGCCGAAATTGCGGAACATGGTCTCGAACTTTTCCCAGAGACCTTCGCGCACGACGGCATCGAGCGACTGCCTGTTGTAGTCGACCACCCACCAGGTGTTGCGCAGGCCGTGCTTCCAGCCCTCCGCGAGCGCTTCGAAGATGTTGCCTTCGTCCATCTCGGCATCGCCGACGAGGGCGATCATCCGCCCCTCGCGGCGGTCCTTCATCCAGCCGTGCGCCTTGACGTAGTCCTGCACCAGCGAGGAGAACAGCGTCTGCGCGACGCCGAGGCCGACCGAGCCGGTGGAGAAGTCGACGTCGTCGACGTCCTTGGTGCGCGAGGGATAGGACTGCGCGCCCTTGAAGCCGCGAAAATTCTCCAGCTTCTCGCGGCTCTGCCGGCCGAACAAATACTGGATGGCGTGGAACACCGGGCTCGCATGCGGCTTCACCGCGACGCGGTCCTCAGGGCGCAGCACGTGGAAGTACAGCGCCGACATGATGGTGGCGAGCGAGGCGGACGAGGCCTGGTGGCCGCCGACCTTGAGGCCATCCGCATTGGAGCGGATGTGGTTGGCGTGGTGGATGGTCCAGGACGACAGCCACAGCGCCTTGCGGCTGAGGGCGGTCAGGATTTCGAGACGGGCGGGGTCAACGGGCATGGCGATGCTCCGGGAAATATGCACCGATCATACGCCTGCGCGGTGCGTCAAACTTCTCAATTTTTCGCGCCGTACCCTCCGATATTGGGATACTTTACCAACGTAGCAGACAAAATGCAGGTTTCATCCCAATGCCCGAGCTCGACGCCATCGACCGCAAGATCCTCAGCCACCTTCAGAACGACAGCCGCCTGACCATGCAGGAGCTCGCCGACAAGGTCGGGCTCTCGGTCTCGCCCTGCCATCGCCGGGTCAAGCTCCTGGAGGAGCGCGGCGTCATCTCGCGCTATGTCGCGACCGTGGACCAGAAGGCGCTGGGACTGCATGTCAGCGTGTTCATCTCGATCAAGCTGGCACGGCAGAAGGAGGAGGACCTCAACCGCTTCGCGCGCGCCATCTCGAAATGGGACGAGGTGCTGGAATGCTATCTGATGACCGGCAACCGCGACTACCTGCTCCGCGTCGTCGCCGCCGACCTCGCCTCCTACGAGACGTTCCTGAAGACCAAGCTGACCCGGCTCGACGGCATTGCCTCGATCGAGTCCAGCTTTGCGCTCAGCCAGGTGAAATATTCGATCGCCCTGCCGGTGTGACCTGGCTCCGAGGTATTGGCGGGTTGTCACATGGGCGCAACAAAGCCCGCCGATGGTCGTTGGTAACTGGCATCCTAGCGGAGAGAAGGACCCATGACCGCAGCCGATCGCAAATCCGAGATCTCCAAGCGCGCGCGCATCATCCAGGAAATGGCCGATGATCTCGACGAGGAACTTGAGATGGAGCTGGATGATGCCCGTCTCGACGAGCTCCTCGACGAGACCGGAACCCTGAAACCGACGGTCGATCGCAGGCTCTATTTCCGGGAACTGCTTCGCCTCCAGGGCGAGTTGATCAAGCTCCAGGACTGGGTGCAGAGCGAGAGGAAGAAGGTCGTGGTGCTGTTCGAGGGCCGCGACGCCGCCGGCAAGGGCGGCGTGATCAAGCGCATCACGCAACGGCTCAATCCGCGTATCTGCCGCGTCGCGGCGCTCCCCGCGCCGAACGAGCGCGAGCGCACGCAATGGTATTTCCAGCGCTACGTCGCGCACCTGCCGGCCGGCGGCGAGATCGTGCTGTTCGATCGCAGCTGGTACAACCGCGCCGGCGTCGAGCGCGTCATGGGCTTCTGCTCGGAGAACGAATATCAGGAGTTCTTCAAGACAGTGCCGGAGTTCGAGCGCATGCTGATCCGCTCCGGCATCATCCTGGTCAAATACTGGTTCTCGATCACCGACGACGAGCAGCAGTTCCGCTTCACCATGCGGATCAAGGATCCGCTCAAGCAGTGGAAGCTGAGCCCGATGGACGTCGAGTCCCGCAGTCGCTGGGAGGCGTACACCAAGGCCAAGGAGACGATGCTGGAGCACACGCATCTGCCGGATAGCCCGTGGTGGATCGTCGATGCCGTGGACAAGAAGCGCGCCCGGCTCAACTGCATCGCACATCTATTGACTCAGATCCCGTACCAGGAGGTCGTGCGGGCTCCGGTGACGCTGCCGCCGCGCGTGCGACATCCCGACTATCAGCGAGGCCCGGTCCCGCCGGAGATGTACGTGCCGGCGAAATATTGACACTCCTACCGCCACGGCTGCACGATGATCTTGGTGTGGGCTTCGGGGTTGGCGAGATCGGCGAAGGCCTTGGCGACGCCGTCGAGGCCGACTTCGGCGGTGACCATCGCGGCCGCGTCCACCTGCCCTTCGGCGATCAGGCGCAGCGCCGCAGCAAACTCCTCCGGGGTGTAGCCGAGCACGTATTGGACGTTGAGCTCCTTCATGATGCCGAGCATGGGCTCGCTTCTGTCGCTCTCCATGCAGACGCCGACCACGACGATGCGCGCATCGCGCGGGGCACCCTCGAATACCTGCTGCAACAGGCCGGGCACGCCGACGCATTCGAAGATGATGGCGGGCTTCAGCGCGGGCAGCATGGCCTGGAACGGCGGCCGCGCCGCCTTCTCGGCCTCCGACATCTGCGCGTGCTCGGCCCAGGTCGTATAAGGCTGCGACGTGCGGGGATCGACGACGATGTCGGCGCCGAGTTTTGCGGCGAGCGCGCGCCGCGCCGGCGAATAGTCGGCCGCGATGATCGGATGCAGGCCCTTGATCCGCAGCGCCGCGATCACCGCAAGCCCGACCGGGCCGCAGCCGATCACGAGCGGCACCTCGCCGCCACGAATATTGGCTTTGGCGACGGCATGAACGCCGACGGCGAGCGGCTCGGTGAGCGCGGCATGCTCCGGCGCGAGGCCATTGGGTACTTCGAGCAGCAGCGCTTCGCTCAGCAGCATCGCCTCGGCATAGCCGCCGATATTGTCGTTGGAATAGCCGATCCCTTCGATGCCCTGCGGCGTCACCAGCGCGGGAAGCGAGCAGACCTGGGTTCCCGGCTTCAGCTTGCGCGATGTGCCGGCGCCGTAGTCGACGATCTCGCAGCAGAATTCGTGGCCGAACACGACGTCGCGGCTGAGATCCATCGGCTTGCGTCCGGTCTTACGCGCCATCTCCACCATGCGATGGGCGTGCTGGCGCGCGTGCAGATCGGAGCCGCAGATGCCGCAGGCGAGCGTCTTGACCAGAACCTGGCCGGGGCCCGGCGTCGGCTCGGCCATCCGACCTACGACGATTTCACCGTTCCTGAAAATCGCGGCGCGCATCCGGCTCCTCCCTGATCGTTGGAGCCGTTGATAGCATGACGCGAAAGCTGCGAACTTGCGTCAGGCGTTCGGAGACCGCTCTTCCAGCACGAGCAGCTGGGCGCGGCGGACGCGCTCGCGATGGGCGATGTAGAGACCGCTGGCAACGATGAAGGCTGCACCAACGACGGTCCAGATGCTCGGGATCTCGCCGAAGATGAAGAAGCCGAGAATGCTGACCCACAACAATTGGGAGTAGGAGAACGGCGCCAGCACCGAGGCATCGCCGTAGCGATAGGCGAGCACGACGATCCACTGGCCCGCGGTCGAGGCGACGCCGATGAAGATACCGAGCGCGATCGCGGTCCAGGACGGCGTCACCCAGACGAACGGCACGATCGCGGTGAGGATGGCAAGGCCGGTGAGCGAGGAATAAGCCATGGTGGTGACGACGGCTTCGCGTCCGCTCATCATCCGCGTCAGGATCAGCGTGCCGGCCCAGCACGCCGCCGAGACCAACGGAAAGAAGGCAGCGGGGTGAAACGCGCTGGTGCCCGGGCGCAGGATGATCAGCACGCCGATCAAGCCGAGCGCGGTGGCGAGCCAGCGGCGCATGCCGACCTTCTCGCCGAGGAACACGATCGAGAGCGCCGTGACGAACAGCGGCGCGACGAAACCGGTGGCGGACGCTTCCGCGATCGGCAGGAAGCCGAGGCCCGTGATGAAGAACAGCGAGGAGCCGAGCAGGGCCGCCCCGCGCATCACGTGCAGGCCGGGACGCTTGGTCCGCATCGCATAGAACGGCGAAGCGGGCAGCATCACGGGCGTGAACAGCAGCGTGAAAGTCAGGAACCGGATCCAGGTGATCTCGATCGAGGGCAGGCTGGTCGAAAGATATTTCGCAGTGACGTCGGAGCAGCCGAGAAACACCGTCGAGAGCAGGATCAGCGCGATGCCCTTGAAGGGATGATCGACGCGCGCAGGCGCGCGGCGAGCCTGCTGCTTCTTCTCCGGCACAGGCATGGGAATACTGTCGAGCCTTGCGGCTGCGGCGGGCGGCGGTGTCACGGCTGGAACCCGGGCAAAATGCGAATCGAGAACAGCCGTAAAAAACGACAAATGCCCCGCGTTCACAACTTCCGAAAACAGGATGCCGATATGCGCGAGCCGCTGCGCGCGTCAATGCTCCGTTAATATTGCCCGTTGTGCACTACAGCATGGGCAGGCCGCGCGGCCTCGGCCCGCGCGGAAACACCGCGTCGAGCGCGTCAACCTCATCTTTCGTCAGCACGAGATCGCCCGCCGCCGCATTCTCGCCGGCATGTTCCGCGGACGAGGCCTTCGGAATCGCGAACACCGTAGTCGCACGGGTCAGGAAGCCCAGCGCGACCTGACGCGGCGTCGCACGATGCGCTTCCGCGATGCGCGCCAGCACGGCGCCGCCCTTGCTGCTGCTTGCGGGGAAATCGTCGTGGCCGAACGGCGAGTAGGCGACGACGGCAACAGTGTGCCGTTCGCACCACGGGACGACCGCATGCTCGATCGCGCGCTCCTTCAGATGATAGAGCACTTGGTTGCAGGCGATCCGGCCCTCGCCGGAGACTTCGAGAATCTCGTCGAGATCGTCGGCATCGAAATTGGAGACGCCCCAGGATTTGATCTTGCCTGATTGCACCAACTCTTCAAACGCAGCGACGGTGTCCTCCAGCGGATAGGAGCCGCGCCAGTGCAACAGATAACAGTCGAGCCGGTCGGTCTTCAGTCGCTTCAGCGAGCGCTCGCAGGCGGTGATGGTGCCGCGGCGCGAGGCGTTGCTGGGCAGCACTTTCGAAACGAGAAACACTTCATCGCGCCGGCCTGCGATCGCATCCGCAATGACGAGCTCGGCATCGCCGTACATCTCGGCGGTATCGATGTGGGTCATGCCGAGATCGAGCCCGCGCTGCAGCGCCGCGATCGCGCGCTTGCGGTCGCCGTGGTCGAGATACCAGGTGCCCTGCCCGATGACGGAGACGTTTGCGCCGGTCTTGCCGAAGGGTTTTGTGTTCATGGTCGCTCCGATCTCCGCTGTTATTTCTCCCTCTCCCCGTTCTTACGGGGAGAGGGTCGGGGTGAGGGGCTGCTTCCGCAAACTCGATAGCAAAGAGACTCGCGCAGAGTCCCCCCCGCCGCCGCGCTTTGCGCGTCGGCCTCTCCCCACAAGCGGGGAGAGGCTAAGAGTCAGCGCTACAATCCCCCGATATCCGCCACCAGCACGCTGCCGGTCGCGGACTCCGTGATATAGAGCCGATCCTTGTTCTCGCCACCGATCGCGACATTGGTGCAGTTCGGTCCCGCGCACGATTTGATGCGCGCGATCAGTTCCCCGTTCGGCGCGAACACGAAGACGTGGCCGAGCGAGGGGTGGCCGACGAACAGGCGGCCCTTGGCATCCATGGTCAAACCGTCGGGGCCGCTGGTGCCGAACAGCGAGCAGAAGCGGCCGACCTTGGACACGCTGCCGTCCTTCATGAACGGCAGCCGCCACACCGCGTTGTCGCGCGTCATCGCGACGAACAGCACGGTTTCGGTTGGGTCGAGCACCAGGCCGTTCGGACTGATGCCGGTGTCGAGCAGGCAATCGAGCCGGCCGTTCGAACCCAGCCGATAGACGCGCCCGCTCGGATCATGCAGCCCGGTCTGCCCCTGGTCGGTAAAATAGATATCGCCGTTGGAGGCGAGATGCAGGTCGTTGCAGCCGCGAAACGATTCCGAATTGCGCCCGGTCACGACCGGCTTGACGCGGCCGGCTTCGGCATCGAGCTCCATGATGCCATGCCTGTAGTCGGCGACCAGGATGCGTCCGTCGGATGCGATCTTCAGCCCGTTCGGCCAGCCCTCATATTCGACCACGAGCGACCATTCGCCGTCGGGCGCAATCCGGAAGATGCGGCCGAACGGAATGTCGACGATGTAGAGATTGCCGTCCTTGTCGAATGACGGCCCCTCGATGAAGCTCTCGGTTGGCATGTTCGGCCGGTTGGCATCGGCCCAATCGGTTCGCACGCCCTTGCGGCGAAACTTTTCGGGCATGGCGGTGAACAGCCTGGTTTCGATCAGGCGCGGCGGCGTTTCCAGGTACATCTTTGTTGTTGTGTTTGTTGAGGGGGAGCGCGGGCAGCATAGGGCACAATCGAGGGCGCGTCGATTGGCGCGGGGGGCATGGCTGCGTCCACGTCGCTCTCGTGTCCCGGGCGCGCTGCAGCGTGAAACGCTGCTGCGCAGAGCCGGGACCCAGGAAGCCACGCAACTCGGTGCAACATGGGCCCCGGCTCTGCAGCGCATCGCTATGCGCTGCGCTGCGTCCGGGGCACGAGATGATCGATTTGGTGCGCACCTGCATCAACTCATTGCGAGCGCAGCGACGCAATCCAGAATCCCTCTGCTGAAAGATTCTGGATTGCTTCGCTGCGCTCGCAATGACGGTTGAGAGAGCCAGCCCTATCCCGCCGCGCTTGCGATCTTCGCCTGCTTTGCTGGCACTTCCGTCGTGGCGATCAGGCGTTTCAGCTCGGGGATGCAGGAGCCGCAATTGGTGCCGGCCTTGAGCTTGGCGCCGATTTCGGCGGCCGTGCGCGCGCCGCCAGCGATGCTGTCGCAGATGGTGCCGCGGCCGACGCCGAAGCAGGCGCAGACGATCGGGCCGGTCGAGGCCGCGCCTTCGCTGGACCTGCCCGACAGCAGCATGCGGCGCTGCTCATCCGTGACCTGATCGGCCGCGAACAGGCTCTTCACCACCTCCCAGTCGCCGGCATCGTGCGCGGGGCCGACGAACAGGCAGGTCTCGATTCGATCCCCAACAAACGAAGCCGCGCGAAAAACCCCGCCGCCGAAATCGCGATATTCGGCAACGTCCTCTCCGGCGACGCTCTCGAGCCAGGCGGGCCAGCGGGCGAGATCGGCATTGTCGGCGAACAGATAGCCGAAGCCGCCGCTGACGGTCACGCGCGTCCACAACAGGTTCTGCGGCAGATCGAGCGGCTTGCGCGACAATGCAAAGCCGCGGAAGACGAATTCGTAAGGCGCGATCGCGGCCGGCGTCGCCTTGGCTTCCGGCTGTCCCGAGAACGGATCGGTGAACGGTGCTACCATCGCCCCGACGCGGCCGTGCGAGGCGTTCATCGCGCTCCAGTGGATCGGCACGAACAGGGTGCCGCGCTGCTGGCGGTCGCTGACGACGACCTTGAGGATGCACTGGCCGTAATCGGTGGTGATGCGGGCATAGCCGTCATGGGCGATGCCGTATTTGCCGGCATCGTCGGGATGGATCTCGACGAAAGGCTCGGGCAGATGCGCGCCCAGGCGCTGGCTCAGGCCGGTGCGCGTCATGGTGTGCCACTGGTCGCGGATGCGCCCGGTGTTGAGCCTCAGGGGACGCGACGGGCCGGTCTCGCCGCGCAGCGCCGGCACCTCCGGCGCAACGAAGCGGCCCTTGCCGTCATTGGTGAAGAAGCCGCCCTGCGCGAAGAAGCGCTCGCCGGGCGTCCCGCCCTCGCGCACCGGCCATTGCACCGGCTTCAAACCATCGAAGGCTTCGTCCGACAGCGAGGTCAGCGCGCCGATGTCGAAATCGCGGCTGCCATTGTTCTCGAACGCCGAGAGCGCGGCATGCTCACGGAAGATATCGGCGGCCGATTTGTAATTGAAGCTGTCGCCGAAGCCGAGACGTTTTGCAGTCTCGCTCAGGATCCACCAGTCAGGACGCGCTTCCCCCGGCGCCGGCAGGAACGCGCGCTGGCGCGAGATGCGCCGCTCCGAATTGGTCACCGTGCCCGACTTCTCGCCCCAGGCCAGCGCCGGCAGCAGCACGTGCGGGCCGGCCGCGACGGTGTCGTTGGAGAGCACGTTCTCGGACACCACGAACAGCTCGAGCTTCTTCAGAGCGTCGCGCACCATGTCGGCATCGGGCAGCGACACCGCGGGGTTGGTGCCCATCACCCAGAGCGCCTTGACCTCGCCGCGGTTGATCGCCTCGAACAGCTGCACCGCTTTCAGCCCCTCATGGGTGGCGATGCGCGGCGCCTTCCAGAACCGCCTGACGCGGTCGATGTCGGGCGGCGTGAAACCCATATGGGCGGCGAGCATGTTGGCGAGGCCGCCGACCTCGCGGCCGCCCATCGCGTTGGGCTGGCCGGTCAGCGAGAACGGCGAGGCGCCCGGCTTGCCGATCCGCCCCGTGGCGAGATGGCAGTTCAGGATGGCGTTGACCTTGTCGGTGCCCTGCGCCGACTGGTTGACCCCTTGCGAATAGAGCGTGACGACCTTCTCGGTGTCGCGGAACATCCTGAAGAAGGCGGCGACGTCCTGCTCGGAGAGGCCCGTGGCGAGCGCGGTCGCGGTGACGCTGCCGGCGATGTTGCGCGCGCGCGCCAGCGCATCATCGAAGCCCGACGTGTTCTGCGCGATGTAATCCTGGTCCAGCACGCCATTGTCGGCGAGATGCACGAACAGGCCGGAGAACAGCGCGGTGTCGGTGCCGGGCTTGAGGCCGAGGAACAGGTCGACATCGCTGGCGGTATCGGTGCGGCGCGGATCGATCACGATCATGCGGGCGCCGCGCTCCTGCCTGTTCTTCACCATGCGCTGGAACAGCACCGGATGGCACCAGGCCGCGTTCGAGCCGACGAAGACGAGCAGATCGGCCTGGTCGAGATCCTCATAGCAGCCAGGCACCGTGTCGGCGCCGAAAGCGCGGCGATGGCCCGCAACCGAGGACGACATGCAGAGCCGGGAATTGGTGTCGACATTGGCGGTGCCGACAAACCCCTTCATCAGCTTGTTGGCGACGTAATAGTCTTCGGTGAGGAGCTGGCCGGAGAGATAGAACGCGACCGCGTCGGCGCCATCGCGCGCCACGATGTGCTGCATGCGGTGGGCGACGTGGTCCAGCGCATCGCTCCAGGCGACCCGCTCGAGCACGCCCTTGCAGCGGATCATCGGATAGAGCAGCCGCCCTTCCAGGCCGACGGTCTCGCCGAGCGCGGAGCCCTTTGAGCACAGCCGGCCGAAATTGGCGGGATGATCGGGGTCGCCCGCGATCGCCGCGCCGCCCTTGCCGTCGGGCGTCGCCAGGACGCCGCAGCCGACGCCGCAATAGGGACAGGTGGTCTTGGTGGTGCGGAGATTTGGATCGATCGCCGTCATATCACGCCGCTTTCGAAGGCTGCGCCAGCGCGCGGCCGAACATCATGTCGGTGCGGATCGAAGCGACCTTGTCGCGATTGCGGATCAGCTCGAGATACCAGAGCGCATCGATCGTATCGCCGATCAGCACCGCGCCGGTGAGCCGACCGTCGGCGATGACGAGCTTCTTGTAAGTGCCGCGCCTGCGATCCGACAGCACGAGGCTCTCGCTGCCCTCCCCGCCCATGAAGTCGCCGGCGGAGAACACGCTGACGCCGGAGACTTTCAGGTTGGTCGAGACCACGCTGCCCTGATAAGCGGCGGGCCGGCCGGCCAGATGCCGCGCCAGCACGCGCGCCTGCTCGTAGGCGGGCTCGACCAGGCCATAGCAGGTGCCGCGATGCTCGGCGCATTCGCCGAGCGCAAAGATGTCGGACGCGGAGGTCTGCATCACGTCGTTGACGACGACGCCGCGGTTGACCGCGATCCCCGCCTCTTTCGCCAGCGCGACGTTCGGCTTGATGCCCGCGGCGAAGATCACCGCATCGGCCGCGATGCGACTGCCATCGGCGAGCTCGACCGCCTGGACGTGGCCGTCGCCGTGGATGCGGGCCGTCGCGGCATTGAGCATGATGCGGATACCCTTGCGCTCGACCAGCGTCTTGAGCAGGTCGGCCGCGGGCGCGTCGAGCTGACGCTCCATCAGCCGGTCCATCAGATGCAGCAGCGTCACCGGTGCGCCGGCCTTGGCGAGACCGTAGGCCGCCTCTAACCCGAGCAGGCCGCCGCCGACCACGACGACGCGCTTCCTGGCCGCGGCCAGCGTCAGCAGCAGGTCGACGTCGCGGGTGTCGCGAAACGTGTGCACGCCGGCAAGATCGGCCCCCGGCACGTTGAGCCGCAGCGGCGTCGATCCCGTGGCGAGCACGAGCTTGGAATATTCCATGCTCTCCTCGCCCGCGATCTTGAGCTCACGGCGGCCGACATCGATCTCGCTGACGCGATAGCCGTAGCGTACCGTGACGCCGCGGTCTCGCCACCAACCGGCCGGCCGCAGCTCGATCTCGTGCGAGCCGGTCTCGCCCGCCAGCACGGAGGAGAGGAGCACGCGATTGTAAGCGAGCCGCGGCTCTTCGCCGATCACGGCGACCGCGTAGCGGCCGAGCGCGGTCTTGGCGAGCTCGTCGACCAGACGCGCGGCCGCCATACCGTTACCGACGATGACCAGCGGTTCACTCACAACGCATCTCCTATTCGGCGGCCTGCGCTTGCGCGCCGTAGGCCTCGGAAATCATGTAGCCGGACAGCACGCCATAGGCGTCGGTCCACGCTGCGGCGAGTTCGGGCGTCCAGGCTTCGCCAAGGCCCTTCTCGAGGGTCCAAAGCAAGCTCGCGCCGACCACGGGGTAGTGCTCGGCCTTGGCGCCATAGTCGACGTGACGCTTGGCGAGCGCGGAGGCCGCGGGAAGAATCGATTCCAGATTCGACAGGCCGCCGACCACGGCGGCGAGCATGCGCATCAGCTTCTTGCGCTGCTCGGTCATGTCCTCGGGAAACATCGCGCGCACGGACGGCGCCACCTCGAACAGGCGGTCGTAGAACAGCACCGCAGCGGCTTCCGAAATCGGGGCGACCTTGGCGAAGCTCTGCTGAATGAGGGTGATCTGCTCGGGCGTCATGATGTTCTCCTGTCTGTTTCGGTCTGCCTTCGTCCGCGCCATTGCGGACAAAGTTCATGAGTCAAACGTCATCAGAGAGATTTCTCCACGCGTACGGGGAGAAGCGACATTCGTGCCAATTTGTCGTGCTCACACACGCGCCTCGGCGAGGCTTGGCGCGCCCTCACCCTGCGGACTGCGACGCAGGTAGAACCACCAGGTCAGAGCGAGGCAGGAGGCGTAGAAGCCGAGATAGACCGCGAGCGCGAGCTGCGGCCCGCCGGTCATGGCGATCGACTTGCCGAAGCCGCTCGGGATCAGATAGCCGCCGACGGCACCGACTGCGCCGATGAAGCCGACGGCCGCGCCGCTCTCGATGCTCGCGGTCTTCAGGGCAGCGCTGCGTGCCGCATCGCCCTTGCCGCGCACCTTGAACAGGTTCTCCTCGCGGAAGATCGAGGGGATCATGCGGTAGGTCGAGCCGTTGCCGATGCCCGTCGTCACGAACAGAATCAGGAACATCGACAGGAAGCCGATGAAATCCTTGTGTCCGACGAAATAGAGCGCGCCGACCGTGGCGCCCGCCATCACGATGAAATTCCAGAACGTGATGATGGAGCCGCCGACCCGGTCTGCGAGCCAGCCGCCGAGCGGACGCGACAGCGAGCCGACCAGCGGGCCGAGGAAGGCGATCGAGATTGTCACGGTGGGGAACTGCGTCTTGAGCAGCAGCGGAAACGCCGCCGAATAGCCGATGAAGGACCCGAACGTGCCGATATAGAGATAAGCCATGATCCAGGTGTGCTTGCGCTTGACGATCGCGAGCTGGTTCTTCACCGACGATTTCGCCGTGGTGAGGTTGTTCATGAAGAACACCGCGCCGAACACCGCGATTGCGATCGGCAGCACCCACATCAGGCCGGCATTCTGCAGGAAGATGCCGTCAACAGGCGTCGCCTGATACAGGTTGAAGACGGCGAGCGTCATCAGGATCGGGGTCAGGAGCTGCACGCTGGAGACACCGATATTGCCGCCGGCCGCGTTGAGGCCCAGCGCCCATCCCTTCATCCGGTCGGGAAAGAAGAAGGAGATGTTGGTCATGCTGGAGGCGAAATTGCCGCCGCCGAGACCTGCGGTCGAGGCGACCAGCAGCATGAGCCAGAACGGCGTGTCGGGCTGGCTGACGAAATAGGCAAGCGACAAGGTCGGGATGAACAGGATCGCCGCGCTGAAGATGGTCCAGTTGCGGCCGCCGAACGTCGTCACCGCGAAGGTGTAGGGAAAGCGCATGAAGGCGCCGATCAGGCCCGGCACGGCGACGAGCTGGAACAGCTGGTCGGTGGTGTAGTGGAAGCCGGCCTGCGGCAGCTTGGTGGTGACGATGCTCCAGATCAGCCAGACGGAGAAGCCGATATGTTCGGCGACGATCGACCAGATCAGATTGCGCCGCGCGATCGACTTGCCGGTCGTGTTCCAGAACGCCTCATCCTCGGGGCGCCAGTCTGAAATCCAGCTGGAGTTCAGGGTCGGATTCTTCGTCATTGCGTATCCCTTCCAGGCTCACCGCTGCGTCGTTGCAGGCTCTGCCTCCGGTCACGGAGGCGCGCTCCGAGGCTTCACCCCCGGTGGCGAGATCACGATGCTGATTGATGATGTTGAGGGACGTCGTCGTTGGCGTCGCGCAAAGACGTTTCAATTTCCGTGCCAGTTGCGCGCACGCAGGAAACACAGGGATTTCAGGATGTTATTCGTATTGCCCGAATTGTTTGCAGGGCTTTTCCGCACGCTAAATTTGCGTTTCGCTCAATCCCTGTGCGACGCACAAGGATTGAGCTTGATGTCGATTAATTGGGCGCGGGCAGATCTCGCGTGAACGCGTGACTTACGCGGCTTCGACGAAGCGATGACGCTCGTAGAGGAATTCGAGCACGCGCTGGCGGCACTTCAGATAAGTGGCGTTGGTGGCGAGGTCGAGCCGCTTGCGCGGCCGCGCCAGCGGCACCTCCAGCACCTCGCCGATGCGCGCGCTCGGTCCGTTGGTCATCATCACGATGCGATCAGATAGGAGCACGGCTTCGTCGACGTCGTGGGTGATCATCAGGATGGTATTGCCGAGCTTCTGATGCAGCGCCATCACCGAGTCCTGCAAGTGGGCGCGGGTCAGCGCGTCGAGCGCGCCGAACGGCTCGTCGAGCAGCAGCACCTTCGGCTCCATCGCCAGCGCCCGGGCGATGCCGACGCGCTGCTTCATGCCGCCGGAGATCTCCGAAGGACGCTTGTCCCTGGCATGGGCCATCTGCACGAGGTTGAGATTGTGCATCACCCAGGCGTCGCGCTCGGCACGGGACTTGGTCTTGGCAAAGACCTTGTCGACGCCGAGCCTGACGTTTTCGTAGACGGTCAGCCATGGCAGCAGGCTGTGGTTCTGGAACACCACGGCGCGATCGGGCCCCGGCGAGTTCACCTCGCGGTTTTCCAGCAGCACGCCGCCCGTGGTGGCGCCGGTCAGCCCTGCGATGATGTTGAGCAGGGTCGACTTGCCGCAGCCGGAATGGCCGATGATCGAGACGTATTCGCCCTTCTCGATGGTCAGGTTGATGTCCTTCAGCACCTCCGTGCTGGCGGCGCCGCGGGTGAAGACCTTGTCGATGTGGTCGAGCTTCAGATAGGCGGTCATGTGCCCTCCCCTCTCAGTTCTGCGCGGTGCCGCGGGTGACGATCTTGCCGAGCCCCGCGATCAGGCGGTCCAGCACGAAGCCGACGATGCCGACATAGAACAGCGCCAGGACGATCTCGCTGATATGCGAGGAGTTCCAGGCGTCCCAGATGAAAAAGCCGATGCCGACGCCGCCGATCAGCATTTCGGCGGCGACGATCGCGAGCCAGGACAGGCCGATGCCGATGCGCAGGCCCGTGAAGATGTAGGGCGCCGCCGCCGGGATCATGATCTTTGCGAAGAATTCCAGCGGATTGAGCTGCACCACCGCGGCAACGTTGCGATAGTCCTGCGGGATGTTGCGGATGCCGACCGCGGTGTTGATGATGATCGGCCAGATCGACGTGATGAAGATGACGAAGATCGCGCTAGGCTGGCCGTCGCGGAAGGCCGCGAGCGAGAGCGGCAGCCAGGCCAGCGGCGGAATGGTGCGCAGCACCTGGAACAGCGGATCGAGCCCGCGCATCGCCCAGACCGACTGTCCGACCAGCACGCCGAGCGCGATGCCGGCGATGGCCGAGAGCGAGTAGCCGAAGGCGACGCGCTGGAGACTGGCGGACAGGTGCCAGAACAGGCCTTTGTCGATGCCGCCATGATCGAAGAACGGATCGAAGATCAGCTCCTTGGTATCCGCAAATACTTTTGAGGGCGGCGGCAGCGCCGAACCGGCTCTCCTGCAGACCAGCTCCCACACCAGCGTCAGCAGCGCGATCACGACCAGCGGCGGGATCACGCGCACGGCTGTCTCGCGCGCCATGCGTGCGTAAGTTTCAGCGCGCGGGGGACGCTTGGGCGTCAGCGCGACGACCGGCGCAATCGTTGCGGCAGGCGTCGCAGTCTCAACCTCGATCTTGGTGGCGGTCATGTTCATCGCTATCTCTCTCCGGCGTGGCAAGGACGATGCGGCCGCCCCCTAAAGGCGGCCGCAGGGCTCCATCAGACTTCGACGCGCTTGATCGCGAGCGACTTCAGATAGGCGGCCGGATTTTCCGGATCGAACACCTTGCCGTCGAAGAAGGTCTCCTTGCCGCGCGAGGTGGAGGCCGGAATGTCGGCGGCGGCAACGCCCAGGGTCTTGGCCGCATCCTTCCAGAGGTCCTCGCGGTTGACCTTGGCGATAAGCGCCTTGCTGTCGAAGCCGGCCTCGTATTTGCCCCAGCGGATGTCCTCGGTCATGAACCAGAGATCGTGGCTCCGGAACGGATAGGAGGCATGATCGCGCCAGTACTTCATGATGTGCGGCGAGTTCTCGACCACCTTGCCGGGAATGCCGTAGTCGAACTTGCCCTTGGCACGATCGGCGATGTCCTCGACCGGGCAGTTGATCCACTGGCGCTTCGCCATGATGGTGGCGAGCTCTTCCTTGTTCTCCATCTTGTCGGCCCATTGCTGGGCCTCCATCACGGCCATCAGGATCGCCTTTGCAGCCTTGGGGTTCTTGTCGACCCAGGCCGCTCGCATGCCGAACGACTTTTCGGGATGCTTGCTCCAGATCTCGCCGGTGTTGACGGCGGTATAGCCGATCTTCTGGTGGACCAACTGCCCGGGCCAGGGCTCGCCGACGCAGAAGGCGTCCATGGTGCCGACCTTCATGTTCGCCACCATCTGGGGCGGCGGCACGGTGATGGTCTCGACGTCCTTGTCGGGGTCGATGCCGCCGGCGGCGAGCCAGTAGCGGATCCAGAGGTCATGCGTGCCGCCCGGGAAGGTCATCGCGACCTTGGCCGACTTGCCTTCGGCCTTCTTCTTCTCGAATGCGGCCTTGAGCACCGAGGCGTCCGCGCCAACCTTGAGGTCGGCATATTCCTTGGCGACCGAGATGCACTGCGCATCGAGATTGAGCCGCGCCAGGATGTACATCGGCGTCGGCTGGTTGTTCTGCGTCACCTTGCCGGCCGAGATCAGGTACGGCATCGGGGTGAGGATGTGCGCGCCGTCGATGCCGTTGCCTTCGGAGCCGAGCACGAGGTTGTCGCGCGTGGTGCCCCAGGATGCCTGCTTCTGCACGTCGGTGTCGGGCACCCCGTGCTTTGCGAAGAGGCCCTTGTCCTTGGCGACGAACAGCGGGCCGGCGTCGGAGAGCGCAATGAAGCCGAGCTTGGCGCCCTTGACCTCGGGGCCTCCGTCCTGCGCGAAGGCGCCGGCGGGGAAATTCAGCTTGGCGGCGGCGAGCAGTGCGGCGGTCGAGCCGGTGGCTTTCAACAATTGACGGCGGCTGAGGCCAGTCTCGGAGGGCCGGCGAATGCGCTTGGTCATAGGTCGTGTCGTCCTTTTGCGTCGTTGCGGAATGATTGCGTCAGTGCGCACGAGCAGCCCGTCCGTCCGTGACGCCAGAAAAAGGCGCATGCGAACGCGCGACGGGGAGACCCCGTTTGGGTGCGTCAGCAATTCGGATGAGAAGTCTCGCGGGACGGCTTCAATGGCGTCGGCCTGGAACTATTCAAGCTTCATGCCAAGCCTGCCACCGTCAAAAATGATGGAAAATCAGGGGCTTGGTAATTTCGCGCCTGACTAACGCAGACCTGTTCCGCACGCGAAGTTTGCGATCTGCTCAATCCTTGTGCGCCGCACAAAAGTTGTGCAGTCGCTCAAGCAAGAGGCGGCGCAGTTCTGCCAATCATCCCCCTGCAGCTGACATCCAGCTGAATTTGCTCGCTTTTTCGATCGACGCACCACGGCACACAAATTGCTTCTGAGGTTGCGTCAACGACGACTGCGGCTTGGCCGCATTGATGCAGCCTCTGGCGGCTGCATCCCGGAAGCTCACCTGCTTCGCGGTCTCCGGCTTCAGAGTCCTCGTGACGCGATTCCCAAGGCTTCCAGACTTTCCATAGCCCTCGTGCGCGGCAGGCTGCCCGCACGGCCGATGACGTTCAGCCGCGCCCTCGTCGGGGGCGTGTCGATCTCACTTACGAGCAAAAGGAACCATTGATGTCGTATCTCGCGCCTTCGGAATTCGTCACCAAGATGGTGGATGCGGGCGAGTCCAAGATCTTCATGTCCACCCGGGATACCATCATCCGCGCCTATATGGCCGGCGCGATCCTGGCCCTCGCAGCCTGGTTTGCCGTCACGATCACCGTGAACACCGGCCAGCCGCTGGTCGGCGCGCTCTTGTTCCCGGTCGGCTTCGTCATGCTCTATCTCCTGGGCTTCGACCTCCTGACCGGCGTGTTCGTGCTCTCGCCGCTCGCGCTGATCGACAAGCGCCCGGGCGTCACGCTCAACGGCGTGCTGCGCAATTGGGGTCTCGTCTTCGTCGGCAATTTCGCCGGCGCCTTCACCGTCGCCTTCATGATGGCCTTCGTCACGACCTTCGGCTTCACGCAGGCGCCCGACAGGGTCGGCGCCGCCATCGGCAATATTGGCGAGGGCCGAACCCTTGGCTATGCCGCGCACGGCGCGGCCGGCATGGCGACGCTGTTCTTGCGCGGCATGCTCTGCAACTGGATGGTCTCGACCGGCGTCGTCGGCGCCATGATCTCGACCTCCGTGCCCGGCAAGGTGATCGCGATGTGGATGCCGATCCTGGTGTTCTTCTACATGGTGTTCGAGCATTCCGTCGTGAACATGTTCCTGTTCCCGTCGGGCCTGCTGCTCGGCGCGAAGTTCTCGATCATGGATTATCTGATCTGGAACGAGATCCCGACCGTGCTCGGCAACCTCGTCGGCGGCCTCGCCTTCACCGGCATGACCCTCTATGCCACCCACGTCATGACCCTGCCGAAGCGACAGGCGGAGAAGCCCGCGAAGCCCCGCGTCGCGGCCTGATCGAACAGATATCGACAGGGGAGCCTCGCCCGATCAGGGTGAGGCTCCTCCTTGCCGGGGATGGCGATGACCCGCGGACTCCTGATTTCAGTCGGCCAGCATTCCGACAAGGGCCGCAAGCCCATCAACCAGGACTTTCACGGCGTCCTGATTCCGGAAGAGCCGCTGCTCAGCCTGAAGGGCATCGCGGCGGTTCTCGCCGACGGAATTTCCTCGAGCACGGTAAGCCAGATCGCCAGCGAGTCGGCGGTCAAGAGCTTCCTGATGGATTATTACTGCACGTCGGAATCGTGGACGGTGAAGACCTCCGCCCGCCGCGTGCTGGAGGCGACCAATTCCTGGCTGCATGCGCAGACGCGCAAGAGCCAATATGCCTATGACCGCGACAAGGGTTATGTCTGCACCCTCAGCGCCATGGTCATCAAGGCAACCACCGCGCACATCTTCCATGTCGGCGATTGCCGCGTCTATCGCGTCGCCGGCAAGGCGCTGGAGCAACTGACCGACGATCACCGCATCATCGTCTCGTCCGAGCAGACCTATCTTGGCCGCGCGCTCGGCATTAATCCGCAGCTCGAGATCGACTATCAGGCGATCGAAATCGAGGCCGGCGACACCTTCCTGCTGGCGACCGATGGCGCCTATGAATTCGTCGACTCCCGTTTCATCACGAGCGCGCTAAGCGAGCATGCAGCCGAGCTGGACGGGGCGGCGAAGGCGATCGTGGAGGAAGCCTATCGCCGCGGCAGCGACGACAACATCACCGTGCAGATCCTGCGGATCGATGCGGTGCCGCAGCGCGAGCCGGCTGCCATCTTCAATCAGAGCGCGGAATTACCCGTGCCCGCGCTGCCGGAGCCGCGGTCGCTCTTCGACGGCTACCGGATCGTCCGCGAGATCCACGGCAGCAGCCGCAGCCATATCTATCTCGCGGTCGACACCGAGACTGAGCAGCCGGTCGCGCTCAAGCTGCCGTCGGTCGACCTACGCGACAACGCCGCCTATCTCAAGCGCTTCCTGATGGAGGAGTGGATCGCGCGCCGGATCGACAGCCCGCATGTGCTCAAACCGCTGTCGCAGTCGCGGCGACGCGGCTATCTCTACGTCGCGACCGAGTTCGTCGAGGGGCAGACCTTGAAGCAGTGGATGACCGACAATCCGCGGCCCGATCTCGAAACCGTGCGCGGCCTCATCGAGCAGATCGCCGCGGGCCTGCGCGCCTTCCATCGCATGGAGATGCTGCATCAAGACCTCAGGCCCGACAACATCCTGATCGACAAGACCGGCACCGCCAAGATCATCGACTTCGGATCGGTCAGGGTCGCCGGCGTGGCCGAGGCGGCGCCGCCGGGGGAGGCCGACGAAATCCTGGGCACCGTCCAGTACACGGCGCCGGAATATTTCCTGGGGCAAGGCGGCTCGCCGCGCTCCGACATGTTTTCGCTGGCCGTGATCTGCTACCAGATGCTGACGGGAAAGCTGCCCTACGGCACCCAAATCGCCAAAATCCGGCGCAAGGCGGATGTGCGAAAGCTTAAATATCGCGCCGCCGACGATGACCGCAATGTCCCCGCCTGGGTCGACGGCGCGCTCCGGCGCGCGCTCCATCCCGATCCCTACAAGCGGCACGAGGATCTCTCGGAATTCATCTTCGAGCTTCGCACGCCCAACCCGGCCTATCTCGACACGCGCATCACACCGCTCCTGGAGCGCAGCCCGCTGATGTTCTGGAAGCTGACAACGGCGGCGCTCGCCTGCGCCGTCGTCGTGCTGCTGGCCTTGCTGCATGCGCGCTGATCGAGATTGCCGCTCGCCACATGATCAATAGCGAGCGGCGCAGCCAGCCCGCCTGCGCTTCTGCTCTGGCAAGCCTCAAACGGGGGCCGCGATCTCGGCGACGAAGTCGCGATAGGAGCGCAAGGGACGGCCCAGCATGCCGGTCAGACGCTCGACGTCGCCGGGTTCAGGGATCATCCCCTCGGTGAGGAAGCGCTCGCCCATCACCCGCATTTCGAAAGCCATCCAGGGCGGCATGAACTGCCTGAGGTTCTTCTCGAACCCCGCGGTGTCGTCTCCGCCGTAGGCGATCGCGCGGCCGAGCACCTCCGACCAGATCGCGGCGGCCTTCGCGCCAGTGAGTGTCTCAGGGCCAACAAGATTGATGCGTTCGAGCGGAAGCGGCGCTGCGGATGTCTCGCGGCGGATCAGTTCGATCGCAGCGATCTCGCCGATGTCGCGCGCGTCGATCATCGCAAGGCCCTTGCTGCCGATCGGCATCGGATAGACGCCATATCCGGTCACGGCATCCTTGATCATGAGCTCGTTGTTCATGAAATAGGCGGGCCGCAGGATGGTCGCCTTGAAGCCCATCTGCTCGATCATGCGCTCGACCCCGAACTTGCCGGCGAAGTGCGGCACATTCACGTAGAGGTCGCTGTGAATGACCGACAGATAGACGAACCGCTCGATGCCGGCTTCGCGGGCAAGGTTGAGCGTAGTCAGCGCCTGAGTGAATTCGTCGGGCACCACGGCGTTGAGCAGGAACAGTGTCGAGACGCCCGAAAACGCAGCGCGCACGGAATCGACGTCCAGCAAGTCGCCTTGGGCGACGGCGACACCTGCCGGAAGGTTGGCCTTCTCGGGATTTCGGACGAGTGCGCGCACATCGGCGCCGCGCTTGACGAGTTGCTCAACGACGTTGCGGCCGATGGTGCCGGTGGCGCCGGTAACGAGGATGGTCATGGGATCACTCCGGTTGGGTTTTGGAAGACACCCGGAAACTAATGATCCACATGCGAGCCGATAGACGTTATATTTGGACAGACCGTCTCATTGGTGGAACAGATGGATTTGCTTGCGCTTGCCGATTTCAATCTCGTCGCCCGTCACGGAGGGTTCGGAAAGGCCGCGCGGGCAGCGGGACGTCCGAAAGCGACCTTGTCTCGACGTGTGTCCGAACTGGAGAGCAGTCTTGATCTGCGTCTGTTCGAGCGCGGCGGGCGCACGCTCAAGCTCACCCAGGAAGGGCGCGCGCTCTACGAGCGGACGGGCGCACTCCTCACCGAGCTCGACGAGACCGCGGCCGCGATCGCCTCGGGCGGGGACAAGCCAAAGGGCAGGTTGCGGATCAGCGCACCCCTGCTCTTCTCGCAAACCGCGATGGGCCGTCTCGCGGCCGGCTTCGCCGTTCGGCATCCGCAAGTCCGGCTCGAAGTTACGACCGATGACCGTTACGTCGACATGATCGAGGAAGGCTTTGATCTCGTGATCCGGGTCAATCCCGATCCGGATGAAAGCCTGGTCGGCCGCATCTTCTTGCGCGACCGAATGCTGGTCGTCGCCAGCCCCGCTCTGAAGCACCCGAGAGGAAACCTCGCCGTTCCGGCCATCGTGCGCGGCGATGACAAAGCTGCGGTTTGGGACATCAGACGGCCAAGCGGCCCATCGCGCATCGCGATCGATCCTGTGCTTCGACTGTCATCCCTGATGATGGTTCGCGATGCCGTGAGAGCCGGTATCGGCGCCGCAAGGCTGCCGCTGTCGCTCGTCAGCCACGATCTTGCCGCCGGCACGCTCGTTCGCTGGGGCGACGTCGAGGGAGCCGACATCGCCCTATGGACGCTCTATCCGTCGCGGCGATTGCTCAGTGCGCGCGTCTCCGCTTTCCTCGATTATCTGAAAGACGCCTTTCCAAAGGGTACGCCCGACGAGTTGGCAGCCTATATCGGGGGATGACTGAGATTTCGCATCCTCACGCCGGCTCGGTCGCCTTCACCCCGAGCGGCTTCGGCGCCATGCCGCCGCCGGGCTTGAGGTGGAATTCGTAAGTCATCAAATGCCACTGCCCGTTCGCCTTGGTGCCGTCGGGCATTGTGGGATCATTGCGCGGCTCGACCTTGGCGACGAGATCGTCCTTCACGCCGAACACCACGTCGGAATCGAGATATTTGTCACCGTCCATGAAGACGTGCGTGATCAGCGGCTCATAGCCCTTGGCGTTGACTAGGAAGTGCACATGTGCCGGGCGCATCGGGTGGCGGCCGGTCTGAACGATCATCTCGCCGACCGGACCATCGGTCGGGATCGGATAGCTACACGGCAGGATGGTGCGGAAGAAGAAGCGGCCATCGTCATCGGTGATGAAGCGCGCCCGCGCCGAGGCGCCGACCTCATCGTAGTTCGGCTTCTGGGAATCGTAGAAGCCGTCGTCATCGGCGTGCCAGACGTCGACGGGAACGCCGGCGAGCGGCTTGCCCTCGAGATCGGTGACGCGGCTCTGCACGAACATCCGCTCGCCCGTCTGGTTGTTCGGCGAGATGTCAGTGCCGTGCGCAGTCACCTTGTGCTCGCCGACATAGAACGGGCCGAGCACCGTGGTCTCCGTGGCACCGTCGCGATCCCTGTGATTGACGGCGTCGACCAGCATGGAGACGCCGAGCACATCGGACAGAAGGATGAATTCCTGGCGGGTGTCGGTGCATTTCTGCCCGGTCCGGGTCAGGAAATCGATCGCGTATTCCCATTCCTCGAAGGTGAGACCGGTCTTGCTCACGTAATCGTGCAGCGACTTCACCAATTCCTGCAGCAGGAATTTCGCACGCGGATCGGGCGTGTGGTCGAAGCTCCTGACGACGGCTTCGGTGAGTTCGGTCTCGGTGAACTGAGTCATGGTGCGTTTGCCCTCGCGTTCTTCTCGTTGGCCCTGGCGGGCTCCTTGCGTTCCGAGGCCGAGTCTACACCAGCCGGCCCGGCCCCGTTAAGCGCAACCGACTTGGAATGCGGCCGCCATTTCGGTATCAACGACAAAACGCCCGGAGGAACCGATGCTCGCCCCCACCCCCGCCTCGCCCGAATCCGTCGGCATGTCCAAGGCCGCGCTCGACCGCGTCGATGCACATCTCAAGCGCCGGTACATCGATGCCGGCCGTTTTCCGGGCACGCATCTTCTGGTCTACCGCCGCGGCAAGGTCGCGCACAGCTCAGTGCAGGGCTTTGCCGATGTCGAGCGCAAGGTGCCGGTGAAGGACGACACGATCTATCGCATCTATTCCATGACCAAGCCGCTCACCAGCGTCGCCTTCATGATGCTGGTCGAGGAAGGCCTCGTCGCCATCGACGAGCCCGTCGCCAAATACATTCCGGAGTGGAAGGACCTCGGCGTGTTCGTCGCCGGCACCTACCCGGCGTTCCTGACCCGGCCGCCGTCCCGGCCGATGCTGATCGTCGACCTCTTGCGCCACACGTCTGGGCTCACCTATGGCTTCCAGCAACGCTCCAACGTCGATGCCGCCTATCGAACTGAAAAGATCGGCGAGGTCGAGAAGTCAGGCACACTCCAAACCATGATCGAAGGCCTGGCCAAGATCCCGCTGGAGTTTTCGCCGGGCGAGTCCTGGAATTACTCCGTTGCGACCGACGTGATCGGCTATCTCGTCGGCAAGATCTCCGGCGTGCCGTTCGAGCAGTTCTTGAAACAGCGCATCCTCGATCCGCTCGGCATGATCGACACCGACTTCCACGTGCCGGCCTCGAAGGCACATCGCTTCGCAGCCTGCTATTCCGCCGATCCCGGCGGCGGCATGACCTTCCATGCCGGCCAGCGACGCGAAGGCCTGACGCTGCAGGACGACCCGGCAACGAGCTCGTTCCTGTCGCCCCCCTCGTTCATCTCCGGCGGCGGAGGCCTGTGCTCGACGGTCGCCGACTATCTCACCTTCTGCCGCACGCTGCTCAATGGCGGCGAGCTCGGCGGCGTCAGGCTGATCGGCCCGAAGACGCTGGCCCTGATGACGACCAACCACATTCCGGGCGGCCGAGCGCTGCCGGAAGTCTCGCGCTCGCTGTTCTCGGAAGCGACCTATAACGGCATCGGCTTCGGTCTCGGCTTCGCCGTCACCATGCGCCCGGCCGAGACGTTGATCGCCGGCAGCCCCGGCGAATACAATTGGGGCGGCGCCGCCACGACCTCGTTCTGGATCGATCCGGCAGAGGACCTGATCGCGATCTTCATGACCCAGGTGCTGCCGTCGAGCGCCTATCCGATCCGCCGCGAGCTGCGCAGCATGGTCTACGCCGCGATCACTGAAAGCAATCTGTAGCCCACCGGAACGGTCCCGCGGTCCACGACCGCGGGATCGCACGATCAAACGCTCATTTCAGCATTTCCGGCACAAGCAGGCGCGGCAGGAACAACGACACGCTGGGCCAAATGATCACCGCCGCCAGCACGAGCAGCATCGGGATCAGCATGATCACCGTGTCCTTCAGGGCATAGCGCAGCCGCACGCCCGCGATCGAACAGGCGATCATTAGACAGAGGCCGTAGGGTGGCGTCACCAGTCCGAAGGCCAGCGACACGATGGAGATGATCGCGAACTGGACTGGATGGAGATCGACCGACCTGGCGAGCGGCTCCAGCACGGTGCCGACAATGACGATCGCCGGGATCGCGTCGAGGAAGCAGCCCACAACCAGAAAGCAGAAGGCGATGAAGAAGCCCGCCGTGACCGTGCCCATGCCCCAGGTCGAGACATTCGCCAAAAGCTCCTGCGGGATCTTGTAGTAGGCCAGCAGCCACCCGAATGCACTTGCGGTGCCGACGCAAAACAGCGCCACGCCGGCAAGGCGCCCGGTGTCGAGCAGCGCCTTGTACAATTCCCGCAAGCCCGTCTCGCGGTAGAAGAACGCGGAGAGCACCACGGAATAAAGCACGGCGACGCAGGCGGACTCGGTCGCCGTGAACCAGCCGAGCAGAATGCCGCCGACGATGATGAACGGCGTCATCAGCGCCGGGATCGATCGCCAGATAGCGGATCCCATCTCGACCCAGGTCGATTTCGGATAGGTGGGGTAGCCGCGGCGCACGGCATAGATGTGCACCGTCACCATCTGCGCGCCCGCGATCAAAAGGCCCGGCACGATGCCGGCCAGATACATCGCCGCGATCGAGGTCGAGATCAGCCCGCCCCAGACGATCATCAGGATCGACGGCGGGATGATGACGGCAAGCACCGCCGACACCGCGGTGATGGCAATGGAGAACGAAAGGTCGTAGCCCTCCTTGTTCTGCGCATCGATGAAGATCTTGGACTGACTGGCGGCATCTGCGGTCGAGGAGCCCGAGATGCCGGCAAAGAACACCGACAGCACCACGTTGATCTGCGCCAGCGATCCCGGCCAGTGCCCGACCATCGAGCGCGACAGCGCCACGAGGCGGTCGGTGATGCCACCGATGCTCATCAGGTTCGCCGTCAAGAGGAAGAACGGCACCGCGAGCAGAATGAACGAATTGTAGGCGTTGAAGGTCTCCTGCGCGAGCGTCATCAACGACAGGCGCGGCTCGATCAGAAGGATCGGCACGCAGGCAAGGCCGAGCGCGAAGGCGACCGGCACGCGCACGATCAGCAGCCCGATGAAGACCCCGAACAGCACCATGGCGGCCTGTCCGGCAGAAAGTACAGTGCCGCTCATCTCTGTGCCCCGACCAGAATGCGCATTTCGTCCAGGATCTGTTCGCCCGCAAACACGATCCAGGTCACGCCGGCCACCGGCCAGGCGACGTGGATCAGCCAGAGCGGCAGATCGGCCAGCTCCGACGTTCTGTTCCAGGCGAAGCGCGTGAATTCGATTCCGGCCCACAAGAACACGAGGGCCAGTGCCAGCACGCCGAGGCGCGCGAGAATCCGTACAGCGGCCTCCGATCGCCGCGACAGATCGGGCCAGACGTCGACTTCGAAGTGCTGCGCTTCCCGGATGCCGACCATCGCCCCGATCATGATCGTCCAGACGAACAGGAACCGTGCCATCTCCTCGGTCCAGATGTAGGAGGGAATGAACGGCGTGTAACGTGAGACGATTTGCAACGTGACGGGGATGACCAGGATGCCGACGCAGGCGGCGAGCAGGAATTCCAGCAATTTCGCATAGGCTGCGGTGACGCGACGCCACAGCGACGGCGTGGACAGGACGTGCATTTCGGACATGGGGGCTCCGTACGGCGCTCATCCGCCGAGTCCGGGCAGGAAGCGGGGCCTGCCCGAAATGCTGTCGGCGGACGGGGCGGCCTCAGACGACGTTGATCTTCTCGAAGATGCCCTCCGCGCCGATCTCCTTGGCGTAGGTGGCCATCACGGGGTCGGCGAGCTTCTTCATGGCATCCCGCTCCTCGAACGGAACGCGCTTGAGCTTGCCGGCCTTCTCTAGCGCGTCGAGCTTGACGACCTCTTCACTCGACTCGAGCTGACGGCCGTAATCGCCGGCCTCCTTGCCCGCCTTCATGATCGCGTCCTGCAGATCCTTGGGCAGGGTCTTCAGCGTCTTCACCGAGAAGCAGATCGGCCGGATCGACACGGCGTGCTGAGTCAAGTTGAGATGCGGCGCCACTTCATAGAACTTCATCGCCTCGACGCCGGCCGCTTCGTTCTCGCCGGCTGATATCACTCCGTTTTGGATCGCGTTGTAGACTTCGTTATAGGCGATCACGGTGGGGCTCATGCCGACGGCCGCGAAGGTCTTCGACCAGATCGGCGCGCCCTGCACGCGCACCTTGAGGCCTTTGAGATCGGCGAGGTTCTTGAGCGGCTTGTTGGCGAAGATGTTGCGGATGCCACCGCCGGCATAGCCGATCAGAACCACCTCGGCCTTGGCCGCGACCTCGTCGGCGACCGGCGCCAGGATGTTGGCTTCGACCACCTTGTTCATGTGCTCGATGCCCTTGAACACGAAGGGCGCATCGATGAACGGGGCCGCCTTGGCGAAGGTCGACATATGCGCCGGCGAGACGATGGCGTAATCGACCGCCTTACCTTGCGACATGTACTCGAAATACTGCTTCTCGAGGCCGAGCGAGGAGTTTCTGTGCAGGGTGAAGTTGACGGGCTTGCCGTAATATTTCTTCACCAGCTCCTCGAACCGCAGCAGGGCCCGGTTGAAGGCATGGTCGTCATTGAACTGCACGGCACCGTTCAGCGTGATCGGGGCTTGCGCCCTCAGGATCGACGGCATGCCGATGGCAGCTGCCGCAGTGGTTGCCCCGATCCCAGCGAGAAATGACCTTCGCTTCATCGTCTCCCCTCCCTTTGATGCTCCGGCCCTGTCGCCGGGCCGTGAGCGCAGCCGTTATGCGGCTTGCGAGACGCAAGCGTATGAAAAACCTCGGCGGGACGGAAGTCATTTTGCGTGCGCTGGAGCTACCCCTTCGTCGCAGGACTGCACGTAAACGCCTGCTGCACTGCAACTCGCCACTTCGGTGTGCGGCGGAGGCGCGAGGTCTCCGGCGATCAGGAGCGCGCTGGACGGGGGCCGGAACGACGCTGCCGCTGATCGTTTTCGCGGTGGGCCTTGCCAATTACAACTACCGTCAGGATCGCAGCGAGGCTGCGCGCCGTGTGCTGGAAACGGTGCGTAGCGTGCGCATGGTGCTCGATGCCGAGGTGCAGCGGATCACGGGGGCTTGCCTCTGCCGCGCGGCGTCGTCTGCACTTTGACCTGCACGCTGGAGGAGATGCTTTGATCCGCGGTCCACGCGCATATCGCAACGCAACACGGGGTGTGCTGCGACAATAGTGCTTGCCCTCATCCATTCATCCGATGTTAAACATCCGATGATTGCAGCTGCCGGGGCGTGGCAGCCAAATACAAACGAACCAGCCGCGACAGGCCGGACGGGAGAAACGTACGAGTGGCAAGAGCGCGCCCGAGCCCCGTCGACAAGCCGATCAAGCCCGGCCGCATTCGCGCGGTGCTGACGACGCTCGGCCGGGAGATCGCGCAGGATCTCATTCCGGTCGGGACAGCCCTGCCGCCGGAGCCTGAGCTCGAAGCCCGCTTCGGAGTCGGGCGCGGCGTGGTGCGCGAAGCCATCAAGACGCTCGCCGCCAAAGGTCTGGTCAGCGTGCGGCCGCGCCACGGCACACACGTGCTGCCGCGCCACGAATGGAGCCTGCTCGACCGCGACGTGCTGAGCTGGCTGGTCGGCCAGGACGAGCCGGATCGGGACCTTCTGCTGGCAATCCAGGAGGTGCGCTCGATCATCGAGCCCGCTGCCGCAGCGCTTGCGGCCGAGCGTGCAACAAGGAACGACCGCTGGCGGATCGACACGGCCCTGGCGGCGATGCAGACTGCAAAGGACCAGGCCAGCGCCCTCGCTGCCGACAAGGCTTTCCATCTCGCCATCCTGGACGCGACCCACAATCCGGTCCTCCAGGGCTTTCGCGGCGCGATCGATACCATTCTGGGCACCGTCTTCACCGTTGCCGTCGGCGGCCCCGGCGGCTGGTTCAAGGACAATCTGCCGAACCACGTCATGGCGGCGCGGGCCATCGAGAGCGGCAACCCGGAGAAGGCGCGCGCCGCGATGGAACGGCTGCTGGGCTACACCCGATCGAAGCTGTCGAACCGAAAGACCATTATCGCCGCGGCGGCTCGCAAAGCGGATGGATCGACCCTGCGCGCCGTCAGGAAGCCGAGCCTCAACAAGAGAAAGCGCCATGCACCGTGACATGAGGGGCTCGGCCCGGATCCCCGCTCCGCGCGGATCGCGAGGAGGGTCGCAACCGATACAGATATGCGATTGGGCGAGACGCGGCTACGATACCAGCAATGATCAGTGGGAAATGCCGGTACAGGCATAGCTGAGCGTCAGGGAGGTCGAATGCAGCTGACGGGCAGTCTGAAAGGCCGATCGTCGCGGCTGATGCGCAGCGTCAACTCGCTGGCCGGCGCTGCAATGTTCATCGCGCCGCTGCTTGCGCTGGTCGCGGTCTGGGCCGCCGTGATCCCGCTGTTCAACGTCAATCCGCGCGTGTTTCCCTCGGTCGGCGCGGTCGGCACCGCCGCGCTTGACTCGATCCGGGACGGCACGTTGTTCGCGCATGTCGGCGCCAGTCTTTTGCGCGTCGGCCTGGGGACACTGATCGGCATCGCCACCGCGGTGCCGCTCGGCATCGCCATGGGCGTCAGCCCGACGGTCGCGGCCTTTCTCACGCCGCTGTTCCGGTTCTTCTCGGTGCTCGCCGGCATTGCCTGGATCCCGATCGCGACGCTGTGGTTCGGTTACGGTTTCGGCGCGATCGTCTTCGTGATCTTCAACGCGGTATTCTTCGTCGTCGCCTACAACACGCTTCTCGGCGTCAGGACCATCCCGCACACGCTGCGCAACGCTGCCGCCTCGCTCGGCGCCGGCCGCTGGGCGCTGCTGACCGAAGTACTGCTGCCGGGCGCGCTGCCCAATATCGTCACCGGCATTCGCACCGGCCTGGGCTTTGCCTGGCGCGGCCTGATCGCCGCGGAGATGATCGCGACCAATGTCGGGCTCGGCTACATGCTGTTCGTCGCGCGCGATTTCTACCGCACCGAGGTGATCGTGTTCGGCATGATCGTGATCGGCGTGCTCTGGCTTCTGATCGACCGTCTGTTGCTGGTCCCGCTGGAACGCGCGACCATCGAGCGCTGGGGCATGGTGAGGCGCGCATGAACGTCCTGCTGCAAATCTGGGCCGGCTATGCCCGCCTGACCCGACGCTGGCCGGGCATCGCCGCGATCATTCCCTTCATCCCGGTGCTGGCGCTGTGGACCGCGGTCAGCGAGGCAGGGCTGTTTCCACGCGCGTTCTTCCCCGGCCCGGCCGACGTCATCCGCGCATTCTTCACGCTGACCTACAAGGGCATCCTGCCCGACTATCTCCAGGACAGCCTGATCCGGCTCGCGACCGGCGCCGCGGTCGGGATGGCGCTCGGCATACCCTTGGGCATCCTGATCGGCACCAGCCGCTGGGCGCATCGCATCTGCTGGCCGGTGCTGCTGTTCTTCCAGGCCATCGGCGACATCGCCTGGCTGCCTATCCTTCTGATCTGGTTCGGCTTCGGTCTGACGACGATGACCTTCGTCATCGTCTACACCGTGCTGTTTCCCGTCGTGCTCAACACCGTGCTCGGCGTCGAATCGGTGCCGCGCGATCTGTCACGCGCCGCCTTGAGCCTCGGGGCTTCGCGGGCGCGCGTGCTCTGGGAGGTGACGCTGCCGGGAGCGCTGCCCAACATCATCACGGGCCTGCGCAACGGACTCGGTTACGGCTGGCGCGCGCTGATCGCCGTCGAGATGATCGTCGGCACCTCAGGGATCGGCTTCATGATGTTCGATGCGCGCCGCGCCGGCTCGACCGTCGAGATCATCCTCGGCATGATCATTCTCGGACTGCTCTGGTACATCGTGGACGCCTGGATTCTCGCCCCGCTCGAGCGTGCGACCGGCCAGCGTTGGGGATTGGTGACATCATGAAGACGCTCTCGCTGCGCAATCTCGGCAAGACCTATTTCGACCCTTATGCAGGCGCGCATGTCACCGCCGTCCACGACGTCTCACTCGACGTCGAGCCCGGCGAGTTCATCTCGGTGGTCGGCCCCTCCGGCTGCGGCAAGACGACGATCCTGAACATGATCGCCGGCTTCATTCCCTATTCGAAGGGGGACATCCTGCTCGACGGCAAGCCGGTGCACGGGCCCGGCCCCGAGCGCGGCGTCGTGTTCCAGTCGTTCGCGCTGTTTCCCTGGAAGACCGTGCTCGACAATGTCGGCTTCGGGCCGAAGATGCGCGGCGTGCCGAAGGCCGAGCGCGACCGCATCGCGCATGAATATCTCGCGCTTGCCGGGCTCTCGCATGCGGCGCACCGCTATCCCAACGAGCTCTCCGGGGGCATGCAGCAGCGCGTCGGCGTGGTGCGCGCACTCGCCAACAACCCCGACGTCCTCTTGATGGACGAGCCGTTCGCCAGCGTCGACGCGCAGACGCGCATGACGCTCCAGGAGGAACTGACCCGCATCTGGCAGGAGCGCAAGCCGACGGTGATCTTCATCACCCATGACGTGTCGGAAGCGGTGTTTCTCGCCAACCGCGTCGTCGTGCTGTCGAAGGGACGCGTGCTCGACCAGGTCGCGGTCGACCTGCCGCGTCCCCGCATCTGGGACGATCTCGTCCGGGACGACCAGTTCAAGCAGCTTTCGGCGCGCGTGCTGCAGATGGTGCGCGCAGCATGAGCATCGCCGCCGACGTTCTTCGCTCGCCCAAGAGCCGTGTCGTTCTCGGCGCGGTGGCCGCATGGGCACTGTTTCAGGTCTGGCTGACGGTGGCAGCGCCTGGAAAGATCTCGCCGCAGCTCGCGGGCACATCGGACAAGGTGAACGTGCAGATCGAGCTGCCGTTCACGCCGGAGCGTTTCCACGTGCTCGCCTTCCAGCAATACGGACGCGTCTCGGGCACGGACGAGCATTCGATCGAGCTGCGCGGTGTCAAAAGAACGGACCTCAATGCCGTGGCCCGGCCCTATTGGGTGACGTCGGTGGGGCCGATAAAAGAGGGAGGCTGAGACTATGAAACGACTCTTGCTGCTTGGATTGGCGCTTCTGGCCGGCATGGTGCCGGCAAGCGCCCAAACCCTGACGAAACTCAAGGCCGGCATGGTCACCGGCATCGACCAGATCGGCCTGCCCATCGCGCTCGAGCGCGGCTTCTTCGAGAAGTACGGGCTCGACGTCACGATCGCACGCCCCTACGCCACCGGCGTCGACGCGCTGAACGCGTTGCAGGCCGGCGAGAGCGAGATCGTGCAGGTCGGCGTACCCATGATCGGCGCGGTGCTGCGCGGCATGGACCTCGTCGCTCTGGGCAATTACAGCGGCAACGCCACCAAGGCCGGCTCCGATGCCACGATGGCGATCATCGCGCGCGAAGGCTCGGGCATCGTCAAGGGCGACCTTTCGACGTTGAAGGGCAAGAAGATCGCGGCGTCGTTCGGCACGATCAACCATCTCTACATCCTGGCGACGCTGGAGAGGGCCGGACTGAAACCCGACGACGTAACATTGGTCAACACCCCGCCCCCGGACATGACCGTCGCCCTGCTCGCCAAGGGCATCGACGCGTTCTCGGGCTGGGACCCCTGGCCGATCGTTGCGGGCAAGGACGTGCCGGGCGCCGTCGAGATCATTCGGGGCGGCGACGTGATCTCCTATATCGGCTTCAACGTCGCGCTGCGCCCATGGGTGCAGGCCAACGGCGAGACCATCGAGAAATTCCTCGCCGCCGTCTCCGAGGCCGACCAATGGATGCGCAAGAACCCGAAGCTGGCGGCACAAGTCGCGACGCGCTGGATTCCAGGCCTGAAGCAGGAGGTCGCGGAGGCCGCGATGCAGTTCAACATCCAGCAGGCGGACCGCCGGCTGTCGGCGAACAACTACCGCGCGCTATGGAGCGCCCAGGACCGGCTCACCCGGCTCGGCATCCTCAAATCGACCTTCGATGTCAATGCGCATATTGAGCCGAAGCACATTCTCAAGGTCATGAAAGACCGTCCTGAGCTGTTCGCCGACCTGCCGCCGATCCCG
Source organism: Bradyrhizobium sp. USDA 3397 (assembly GCF_054060965.1). NCBI lineage: Bacteria > Pseudomonadati > Pseudomonadota > Alphaproteobacteria > Hyphomicrobiales > Nitrobacteraceae > Bradyrhizobium > Bradyrhizobium sp. USDA 3397. The sequence goes on along the minus strand of NZ_JBSSDS010000001.1, from coordinate 7,752,017 downwards.
GAGACGGCGGCGATCACGCCGGGCTACGTGTTCAAGCCCTGAGCATTGTTGCAAACGTCCAGACCGGCGCGCCATGCACGCCGGTCCGGCCCACCGTCTGCAACGCTGGCGGGCGTCTGGTCTAGACCGTCGAGATGCCGTCGATCGGGCTGATATCCCCGACGAAACGCAGCAGGTCGGCCATCGTGAATTCGCCCGGCACTTGCGACGGCAGCGTCGGCTTCCAGGTCTTGCCCTTGAGCCAGAGATACGACTGGTGGTCGCCATGGACGAGGCCGACGAAGACCTCGGCAAGCAGGGTCGCGCCAACCGGCCCGAGCCTTTCGCCGCTGCCCCGCTGCTCCGCCTCCTTGAGGATGTAGTACCAGAGCGGGGTATGCTGGTGCAGGCCATGCTTTTTCGCCACGGCGCCGTCGCTCCCCTTCGAGATTTCTTCCGGCGTCAGCGGATTCTTGATCTTCATGGCCTTGGCGACGTCCTGCCCGGACGGCAATCCCAGCAACACGCCGCGCTTGAGGTTGCGGAACGGCAGGCTGCCGCCGTCGCCAGGCAGGGTATGGAGTTGCGGCACGATGAAGGGGTCGATCTTGCGCGAGGGATTGAGCGTCACGCCCGCAGGGTTGTTCGGCAGCACCTGAAAGTAGCGCCGCCAGTCGATGATCCAGTTGCTCGAAAGCAACGGAAGCGGGAGCGGCGGCTGAATCGGATTGGGTGCGAGGTCTCCGATGATTCCTCCCGAAAGGCCGGTGAACCTGAACAGCAAATCGAGAGTTGCAGGAATACCGCCGGGGCCGAACGTGAAAATCCGGTTGTGGCTATAGGCCTGGCGCACCATGCTGTGGCCGAGACGATAGACCGCCCCCGAAAACTCGACGGGCATGTAGGGGATCTTCTTGAAGCGGTAGAAGCGCCGACCCTGCTCGAGGATCTTCGCAACGATACCCTTCTCGGTGATCCGCTCCACGAAATCGTGCAGGACCATCCATTGGTAGTGCCAGGTCACGATCCGGCGCGCTTCCTCGAAGATCTCGCCCGCCGGCTTGCCGGACGCCGCGAACTGATCGCAGACCTTGTTGTGAAACTTCAGCATCGCAAGATGGGTTTGCGCGACGACCAGGTTCTCGTCGTTGCGATGATCGCCGATCAGGGCAAACCCCTCGGGATTGCGCGGCAGGTCGTTGCGATGATCTCCGGTGATGGTGTCGACGTTGACGGTCTTGCCGATCAGGAGCTTGGGACCCGGAGTCTTGCCGTTGTCGCCCGCCGAATTGCGCGCGTACAGATGACGGCTCCCGTCGGGACCGAGACCATAGATGCTGTCGAGATCGAGTGCGGGCGTGCGAAAGTTCGTGACCGCCATCGGATCGGCTTCCTTCTCGCCGAAGGAGGTCAGATCGAGCGTGATGTCATGATCGACGAATTGGCCGAGATAGGTGAAACCCGCCGGGACGTTGGCGTTGTTTCCCGCGGCATCGCCGGGGGCGGGATCCTTCATCGCGTCGGCGAGTTCGCGCAGCGGACCGTCGTCGACAGCGAGCGGCTCCAGGGTCGGAAACATCCGGCCAAACATGCCCGGATCGTCGTGTCCGGAAAGCGTATCCAGAAATTGTCGCGTCGGTTGACGTCCGGCCTTGCCATGACCGGGATGAACATTCACGTCGGTTCCCATCGCTTGCTCCTGCTCAATATGCTGTAAGGGAGAGGGGCGCCGAAGATGTCGATTGTCTGAAATTCTCGTTTCAGTATACGTTCAGAAGAATTGCCCCTCAGGGTGCAGTACGAAGGAATATTACCACAGATTGCATTCTGTGGATGTGTCCTACCGCGAGGCCTTTTGCCCCACCAGCCACACAGGCTTTTGATCGTCCGAAGCTCGAGCAGGAAAGACTAAGGCGCGATCGACGCGTCGGCTGAATCGCTCAGCGCGTCAGCGCTTAGCAGCGAACCGCGACCAGATCTCAGCGTCCGTGTAGAAGTCCACGCCGCCATCGAGATCTCTCACCAGCCACTCGCCGAGATAGACGATCTGTGTGCCGCTGCGCCGCTCGTGCCGAAGCTCGAATTTTCCGTCGGCATCCTTCTGCAGCGAGCAATTCGACTGAACCCAGCTCGGCCACTCCTGCAACGGCTGCCCCAAAAATTGCCAGGCAACCAACGCCGCGTTGTCCGACAGGGGTTCTAAGCGCAGTGTCTTGGTCACGTGATCTCCACCATGCGAGTTGTCCCACGATGCAACGCCTCGGGACCGGAAAGGTTTGGAATCGTCGTTCCGTGGCAGCATGCCTGACCGATTTCAACGGTTCCTCTACTTTTTCGTCCGTGAGAACCCGGTCCCCGCGCGCCCTAACCGATCGTCTGCAGCACCGGAAACGTCTCCAGCAGCCAGATGCTCACATTCGAGACCGCGCCGGTGAGAAAGCCGATGCCGGTGAGCACCATCAGGACGCCCATGGCGCGCTCGACGTTGACGAGTTGGCCCTTCATGCGCGCGAACAGCGCGGAGAACTGTTCGATCATCAGCGCGGCGATCAGGAATGGGATGCCGAGGCCCGCGGAATAGACCGCGAGCAGGCCGGCGCCCCTCGTCACCGTGGCTTCCGCCGCGGCGACCGAGAGGATCGCGGCGAGGATCGGGCCGATGCAAGGCGTCCAGCCGAACGCAAATGCGAGGCCCATGATATAGGCGCCCCACAGGCCGACCGGTTTGGGGATCGGCAGGCGTCCTTCCCGCATCAGAAAGCCGATCCGCGTCAGGCCGAGGAAGTGCAGGCCCATGATGATGATGACGATGCCGGCGAGGATCGACAGCTCCGCCGACCAGGCACGGATCAGCCCGCCGATCAGCGAAGCGCTGGCGCCGAGCGCCACGAAGATGGTGGAGAAGCCGAGCACGAACAGGAGCGCCGACATCATGATCGCGCGCTTGGAGGCCGCGACCGGCTCGTCGCTCTCGACATGCTCGATCGTGGCGCCCGTGAGGTAGACCAGATAGGGCGGAACCAGAGGCAGGACGCAAGGCGAGAGGAAGCTGACGAGGCCGGCAATCAGTGCGGCCGGAATCGAAACATTTTGCATGATGCAATCGGAGCCATCTCAGGCCCCGTCAAGGCGCGCAGGGATCGCGCCCGACCCGGAGCCGAACCGGCTCTGGTGTAGCCCATGCCGGAGAATGCGCAACAGAGGCGCACAAAGCCAGGGCTCCGCCCGATGCCCTCCGTGATCACAGATGCGGCATCGGGACGCGCACAAACCTCGCCGGAAAGCGAGATTGGGCGGCGCGGCTACTTCACCACGCGGAGCAGCGGACGCCGGGGCTGGTCCTGCGTCTGCTTGGAAGGGGCCGGCGGCTCGCTGGCAGCGCTCCGCAGCATTTCGTCGCACAGCGCCTTGAGATCGGCACTGTCGATTCCTTTCAGTTTCATCCTGACGTCGAGGATGACGATGGACAGCATCTCGGCCGACTCGCGGCTGTTGCAGGCATTGAGAACCCTGCGGCACTCCTCGAGCGTTTCCAGCACCGACTGCAACTGTTCGTCTGAATGCGACACCGGCGTTCTTTCCGTTAATTCGGCCTGCGAGACGTATCTGTCACGCCCCCTTCGGCCCCCATGGAAGACGATAGATAGCACGAGGCGACTGCGCCTTCGAACCTGATTTCAGTGTGTTTGTGCTGCGGAACCGGGTTCCCGCTCGCATCGCCATGCGACGCCTTTGGCGACCGCAGCAATGCTCCGGGAGCGAACGCCTGACGCGGTGCGATTGATCCGGCAACGGCGAAGAGCACCGACTCCTGCGCAAGACCGTTCATTGCAGTCAGCGCCGGCACTCCCGCAGCCATCTCGCGGCTCGCAACGGAACTCACGTCATACCCCTCACTCGAGCCGATTAGCCTCGCCCGAATTCCCAGCCCATGGGAGCATCCAAATACCGCCCTAAGGTAGTAAGGATGACGTTCAAAACTCGTCGTTCCCCAACCCGTCGTGGTTGTGGTTTGCGCCAGATTCTGCCAGTTTAGCGTTCCAAAGGGAATTGTATGCACTCCTTGGCGGAAAGGGGCGTTCCTCTGGCGGAACGCCCAAAGACAAATATCAGCGGCCTCTCCGATTGGGACGCCGCCCGCATATTCTTGGAAGTCGTCCGATGCGGAAGCTTTCGCTCGGCGGCCGAGCGCCTGTCTCTGTCGATCAACGCCGTGCGGCGTCGGATCGACGATTTCGAACGCCAGACCGGCACCACGTTATTCACGCGCGACGTCCACGGCACCCATCTGACCGATGAGGGCGCCTTGGTAGTCTCCGCTGTCGAACGCATGGAGGCGGCCACCTTCGACGTGCTGCGCGCCAGCGATTCGATGGCCAACGCGCTGTCGGGCGAGGTCCGCGTGGCCGTCACCGAAGGGCTCGGCACATTCTGGCTTGCCCCCCGCCTGGTCGAATTCCAGCAGGCCTATCCGAAAATCCTGGTGGACCTGCATTGCGCGATGCGCTCGGCCGACGTCTCGCGCCACGAGGCCGACGTCGCCATTCATCTGTCTCGTCCCTCGGCGCTGGACATCAAGCTGGTGCGGCTCGGCCGCATGCATCTGATGTTCTGGGCCTCCGAGAAATACATCGCAAAGCATGGCGCGCCGCGCTCGGCGGCGGAATTGATCAAGCATCGTCTGGTGCTGCAATTCGCCGACCAGCTCGCCGCCAAGGAATCCTTCGAGAGCTTCTTCCCGGGCGTGTCCGAACGTGACCTTCTGGTCATGAAGACGAACGTCTCGAGCGCCAATTATTGGGCGGTCGCGAACGGCGCCGGCATCGGTGTCTTCCCGAGCTACGCCATTGCGCTCGGCGGGAAACTAATTCCACTGGAGGTCGAGCTGAACCGGCCGCTGGATATCTGGTTGTCCTACCACCCCGGTAGCGGCCGTATCCCCCGCGTGCGGCACATGATTGACTGGCTGATCGAGGCTTTCAATCCGGCCCGCTTCCCGTGGTTTAAGGAAGAGTTCGTGCACCCGCATGAATTCAAGGACTCGTATATGGGCGAACCCCTGACCCAGCTCTTCGGGGGATTTTCAACCGAAGAACAAAGGTGAAAACAGAGATGAAAGCAGCGGCGAAAAGAATGAAGCAGCGCAGCGCGGGCAAGCCGGACATCGAGCTTGGCAAGCGGATCCGTCTGCGGCGCGTCGAGATGAAGATCTCGCAGGCCGAGCTCGGCGAGAAGCTCGGCGTCAGCTTCCAGCAGGTGCAGAAATACGAGAAGGGCGTCAATCGCGTCGGCGCGGCTCGGCTTCAGCAGATCGCCTCCGCCCTCGATGTGCCCGTGACCTTCTTCTACGACGGCGACAACAAGGCCCGCGAAGTCGAGAGCCTGCTCTTCCTCGACTCGGCCTTCAGCCTCCGCCTGCTGCGCGCCTACAGCAAGATCAAGGACCAGACGGTGCAGCGTCAGCTCGTCTCGCTGATGGAATCGATCGCGGCGAACGAGAGCTGAGGCCGGTCGACGGCCCGGCCTTCACGGCCGACGTTCAATCCGCCGCGTCACGGGGGCGCGGCCGGATTGCACGAGATCGGCCGAAAGATGTCTGCGCGCAACTGCGCGCGGCCCGTCTCGGGGCGGCCTGGCCGCCCCTTTTTCTTGGCGGTCTTCCTTCGACGTTTCCGCCTCCGTCGAACGCGGCGCGCCATGCAATCGCAGCACAGGCGGATGCAGCCTCTGCTCTCCCGCGCCGGTTGACCGCGGCGGCGCCTGCGCCGCACATTGCGCCTCGCCACCGAGCAGCGAGCGCGCGATGCCAGACGTTATCAGCACGACCGGAACACCTTACGCCGACGGCAAGATTCTGACGCACACGGCCGATGGCGTCGGCGTGATCACCTTCAACAATCCCGACAAGCGCAACGCGATGTCGCTGGAGATGTGGGAGGGATTTGGCGAGGCGCTGACGGCCTTGCGCGACGACGACACGGTGCGCGTCGTGATCCTGCGCGGCGCCGGCGGCAAGGCGTTCGTCTCGGGTGCCGACATCAGCCAGTTCGAGAAAGTGAGGCACAATGCGGCGGCGTCCGAGCAATACGCCAAGCGCAGCGCCGCCCAGCGCGCGCTGCTCGCCGATTATCCCAAGCCGACCATCGCCTGCATCGACGGCTATTGCCTCGGCGGCGGCATGCAGGTCGCGATGCTCGCCGACATCCGCCTCGCCTCGCAGGACAGCCAGTTCGGCATTCCCGCCGCCAAGCTCGGCATCGCCTATGGCTATGACGGCCTGCGGCATCTGGTGTCGCTGGTCGGGCCGTCCTGGGCGCGGCTTCTGATGTACACGGGCATGCGCATCGATTCCGCCGAGGCGCTTCGCATCGGCCTCGTCGAGCGTGTGTTTCCGCAAGGCGAGCTCTGGGGCGAGACCATGGCGATGGCCGAGACGATCGCGCAGAACGCCCCGCTCGCGATCAAGGCGGCCAAGATCACCATCGCGCAGGTGCTGAAGGACGAGAGCCGGCGCGACATGGAGGCGATCAAGGCGATCGGCAATGCCTGCATGGACAGCGCGGATTTCCGCGAGGGCCGGCAGGCCTTCATGGAAAAGCGCAAGCCGCAGTTTAGGGGAAAGTAATTTCGTCGTGGAGAGAGGCGAGGAGCACAGCCCCTACAGCGCTCCCAGCACCGCCTTCGTGATGTCGGCGGTGCCGTTGCTGCCGCCGAACTCCATCGGCTTGATGCCGCCGGCATAGACCTGGTCCATCGCGCGCTCGATTTGCTCACCCGCCTCGGCCGCAATTTCTACGCCGTGCTTGTCGGCGAGCCAATCCAGCATCATCGCGGCGGACAGGATCATGCCGGTGGGGTTGGCCTTGCCCTGCCCCATGATGTCAGGCGCCGTGCCGTGGCACGGCTGGAACACCGCGTATTTGTCACCGATGTCGGCGGACGGCGCCATGCCGAGGCCGCCGATCAGGCTCGCGGTGATATCGGAGACGATGTCGCCGAACATGTTCTCCATCACCATCACGTCGAAATCCCAGGGACGCTTGACCAGCATCGCCGAGCAGGCGTCAACATAGAGATGATCCGTCTTCACGTCCGGATGACGTTTAGCGGCCTCGTCAAAGATCCGGCGGAAGAAGGCGAACGCCTTGAACACATTTGCCTTGTCGACACAGGCAAGCGACCCCGGCTTGCCGCGCACCTTGCGCCGCTCGGCGAGGCGAAACGAGAACTCGAACAGACGCTCCGAGGTTTTGCGCGTGATCACCAGGGTCTCGCGCGCGTCCTCATGGGTAACGATGCCCTTCCCCATCGAGGCGAACAGGCCCTCGGTGGACTCCCGGATCACGACGAGATCGATGCCGCGCTGGTCCGCGCCGACGATCGGGCTCGGCACGCCCGGAATGAGCCGCGCCGGACGCACGCCGGCATAGAGATCGAAGATGAAGCGCAGCTCGATCTGCGGCGCGATCTCGGTGTTGTCGGGGTAGCGCACCGACGGCAGGCCGCAGGCCCCGAGCAGGATCGCGTCCGCCTCCTCGCATAGCTTGATGGTGCTATCCGGCATCGACTTGCCGGTCGCGAGATAATGGTTGGCGCCGGCCGGCGCCTCGGTGAAGCGGAAGCCGAGGCCGGACTTCTCGCCGACCTTGCGCAGCACCTCCAGCGCCGGCGCCATGACTTCAGGGCCGATGCCGTCACCGGCGAGCACGGCAATGTGGAAGGCGTTGTTTGCGGACATTTAAGGCCTCAAGGAAGGTGTCAACCAGGTCGTCATTGCGAGCGAAGCGAAGCAATCCAGAACTGCATCCACGGAGACATTCTGGATTGCTTCGTCGCTTCGCTCCTCGCAATGACGAGGGAGAGGGCGTTCGTTACGGCGTCAGCACCGTACGCCCGACCACCGCGCCCTGCTGCAATTGCAGCAGGGCGTCGTTGGCCTTGGCGAGCGGTTGTTGCGTCACCGGGATCGGCGGCACCTTCTTCGACCGCACCAGGTCGAGCAGCTCCTGCGTCTCGCGCAAATTGCCGACATAGCTGCCCTGGATCGTCACCGCCTTGATCGGAATCAGCGGCAGCGCCCAGGTCGCGCCGCCGCCGAACAGGCCGACGATGACGAGCTTGCCGCCTTTGGTCAGGCAGTCGAAGCCGAGCTGCGTCGTGGCGGCATTGCCGACGAGATCGATCACGGCGCGGATCGGGCCACCCGCCTTCTTGGCAAGTTGCTCCAGCGCGTCCGGCGCCTTGGGATCGACGGTCGCGAGCGCACCGGCCTTCTCTGCCGCCTCGCGCTTCCTCGCGTCGATATCGACCATGATCGCGCCCTTGCCGCCCATCGCCTTGAGCAGCGACAGCGCCATCAGCCCGAGGCCGCCGGCGCCGAACATCACGATCGGCGTGTCGAAATGCTGCTCGACCTTCTTCAGCGCACTGTAGGTGGTGACGCCCGAGCAGGCATAGGGCGCGGTCGTCGCAGGATCGAGGCCTTTCAGATTGAGCAGGTAGCGCGGATGCGGCACCAGCATGTGATCGGAATAGCCGCCGTCGCAATAGACCCCGAGCGAGCGCGGCGTCAGGCACATGTTCTCGTCACCGGCGAGGCACGTGGCACATTTGCCGCAGCCGATCCAGGGATAGACCAGCCCGACATCGCCGACCTTCAGGTCGCCCTGATCGGTCGGCTTCACGTCGGGTCCGAAGGCGAGGACTTCGCCGACCGTCTCGTGGCCCATGGTCAGCGGCAGATTGATGCCGCGGTCCTTCAGCGAGAGCGGCTTGCGGCCATGGCCGAGATCATAGCCGCCTTCCCAGATGTGGAGGTCGCTGTGGCAGACGCCGGCGGCCTTCACCTTGATCAGCACCTGTGTGCCCGAGGGCTGCGGCGTCGCCTCGTCGACCTCCAACAGCGGTGCCTTGAAATCGGCAACCTTGAAACTCTTCATCGGCGTCCTCCCGCATGCTTCTTGTTGTCGCGCCACCATGCCATGGTCGGCGCGACCAGACAAACCGGTCTTAGTTCAGGCCAGCGGATGGTGGCAAGCCGCGAACTGGCCGGGTGCGATCTGGCGCAACTCCGGTATCTCCGCGCTGCAACGCTGATCTGCGCGCGGGCAGCGGGTGCGGAAGCGGCAGCCGGATGGCGGCGCAATCGGCGATGGCGGCTCGCCGGCCGCCACACTTTCGACGGGACGCACGTCCGGATCCGGCACCGGGATCGCCTGCAACAGCAGCGCGGTGTAGGGATGCGCAGGCCGCGCGAACAATTGCTGGGAGGGAGCGACCTCGCAGAGCCGGCCGAGATACATCACCGCGACGCGATCGCTGACTGCTTTGACCACGGCGAGGTCGTGCGCGATGAACAGCAGCGTCAGACCGAAGCGCGCCTTCATCTCCTCCAGAAGGTTGAGGATCTGCGCGCGAATGGAGACGTCGAGGGCCGACACCGGCTCGTCGCAGACGATGAATTCGGGTTTGAGCACCAGCGAGCGCGCGATGCAGATGCGCTGGCACTGGCCGCCGGAGAATTCGTGCGGCAGGCGGTTCGCCACGAGATCGGGGTCGAGCCCGACCGCGGAGAGCACCTCGTGAACGCGCCGTTTGCGCTCGGCGGCATCCTTGATCCCGGCGATGATCAGCGGCTCGGCGACGATGTCGCCGATGCGCCGGCGCGGATTGAGGGAAGCAATCGGATCCTGGAAGATCAGCTGCACGCGCCGGCGCATCCTGCGCAGCGCCTCGCCCTCCATGGCGGTGAGGTCCTCGCCGTCGAACATCACGCGGCCGGACTTAGCGCGGCGCAGTTGCAGCACCGCGCGGCCGAGCGTCGACTTGCCGCAGCCGGATTCGCCGACCAGTCCCAGCGTCTCGCCGCGCGCGACCTCGAGGCTGACACCGGAGACGGCATGAACAATCTTGTTACCCAGACCATATTCGACGACGAGATTGTCGACGCTCAGAAGCGGCGCGGGGCGCGCGGCAAGCTGCATCATGCCTCGATCCCCTCCGCCATCCGGATCGGATGGAAGCAGGCATAGAGATGTTCCGCCATCTCGGCACTCGTCAGGACCGGCTTGGCCTCATGACAGCGCGCCGTGGCATAATTGCAGCGCGGCGCGAAGGAGCAGCCTTTCAGAGGCCGCGTCGGATCGGGTGGACGGCCCGAGATCGCCGGCAGCGGCGTATGCGGCGCGGTCTCGAGCTTCGGGATCGCCGCCAGCAACGCCTCGGTGTAGGGCATGTGCATGCGCTTGAACAAGGCTTGCGTCGGCGCGCGCTCCACCACCCGGCCGGCATACATCACCGCGACCTCGTCGGCCCGGCCAGCGACGACGCCGAGATCGTGGGTGATGATGATCATCGCCATGTGGCGGCGGCGCTGCTCGCGCGCGAGCAGATCGAGGATCTGAGCCTGGATGGTGACGTCGAGCGCGGTGGTCGGCTCGTCCGCGATCAACAGCTTCGGCTCGCAGGACAGTGCGATCGCAATCGCGATGCGCTGGCGCATGCCGCCGGAGCATTGATGGGGATATTGTGTGAGCCGCTGCTCCGGGGCGGGAATGCCGACGGCGGCGAGCAGCTCGATGCTGCGGGCCTTCGCGGCGGGAGCGTCAAGCTCGAGGTGCTCCTGGATCGTCTCCATCAGCTGCGTGCCGATGGTGAGCACCGGGTTGAGCGAGGTCATCGGGTCCTGGAACACGACCGCGAGGTCGCGTCCACGCAGGCGCCGCAGGCTTTCAGGCTCGAGCCGCACCAGATCCTCGCCGTCGAACATCACTCGGCCCGTCAGCTTCGCCTTCTTCGGCAGCAGCTGCAGCACGGCGCGCGAGAGCATGGTCTTGCCGCAGCCGGATTCGCCGACGATCCCAAGCGTGCGGCCGGCCTGCAGCGAAAGGTCGACGTGATCGACGGCGCGCAGGTTTCCGCGCGGGGTCGGCAGCTCGACCGCGACATCCTCGATGGCCAGGAGCGGCGCGGTCACAGCGCCCCCTGACGTGGGTCGGTGAGGGCCCGCAAGGTGTCGCCGACGAGGTTGAACGCCAGCACGGTCGCGAACAGTGCTGCCGCCGGCAGGAAGGCGAGACGCGGCGCGACGTCCAGACTGTCACGTCCCTCCCCGATCATGCTGCCCCAGCTCGGCATCGGCGGCGGCACGCCGAGGCCGAGGAAGGACAGCGCGCCCTCGACCACGATGGTGACGGCGACGCCGAGCAGGAAGAAGGCGAGCAGCGGCAGGATGACGTTCGGCAGCAGCTCGCGCAGCAGGATGCGCGCATGGCTCGCCCCTAACGCCTCGGCCGCGATCACGAATTCTCGCCGCGCCAGCGTCAGCGTCGCTGCGCGCGCCACGCGCATGAAGGCGGGAATACCGAGCACGCCGAGGACGACAGTGAGGTTGGGGACCGACTGCCCGAGATAGGCGACCACCGCGAGCGCGAAGATCAGCGGCGGAAACGCGAGCAGCACGTCCATGCTGCCGACCACCAGCGTCTCGAACCGGCCGCGGAAATAGCCGGCCAGCAGGCCGAGCGCGCCGCCGACGACGAGGCCGATCATGGGCGCGATCAGCCCGACCGTCAGCGACACCCGCGCGCCAAAGATCAGCCGGGCGAGCTCGTCGCGGCCGAGCCCGTCGGTGCCGAGCCAATGTTCGCTGGAGAAGGCGGCGCGCCGTTCCAGCATGTCCATGTCGGTCGGGTTCTGCAGCGGCAGCACCGGCGCCAGGATCGCTAGCGAAATGATGATCGCAACCCAGGCGCTTGCGATCCAGAACAACAGGCCGAGCTTGGGCTTGCGGCCGACCGGCGCAGCCACGTCCTCGTCCTGGATCGACAGCTCAAGCGTGGCCATGGCGGATCCTGGGGTCGAGCACGGCATAGAGCATGTCGACGATGAAGTTGACGATGACGAAACCGCAGGCGACCAGCAGCACGACGCCCTGGAGGATGACGAGGTCGCGGGTGTAGATCGCCCCGACCAGCAGCCGGCCGATGCCGGGCAGCGCGAAGATCGATTCCACGATCAGCGTGCCGCCGAGCAGGCGGCCGATATTGATGCCCGTCACCGTCACCAGGGTCAGCGACGACGGCTTGAGCGCATGCACGAACAGGATGCGCGATGGCTTGAGACCCTTTGCTTTCGCCAGCGCGATATAGTCCTCCTGCAAGGCGGCGATCATGTCCGAGCGCAGCACACGCATGATGCCCGGCCACTCCGCCAGCGCCAGCGTCAGCGCCGGCAGCACGAAGAAGCGCAAATTGGCCAGCGGTGCCTCGGTGAACGGCACATAGCCGGTCGCCGGCAGCCAGCGCAGCTCGACCGCGAACAGATAGATCAGCAGGATCGCTACCAGGAACGACGGCATCGACAGCATCGCGAAGGCACTGCCGGTCATGAAGCGGTCGAACGCGCCGCCGGCGCGCGCGGCACAGGCGATCGCGACGGGAACGCCGATCAGGAGCCCGATGAACTCGGCCATCAGCATCAGCTGCAGCGAGACCGGAATGCGCTCGGCCACCGCCTGCAGCACCGTCTGCCCGGTGCGAAACGAGCGGCCGAGATCGCCCTGCACCACGTGGCCGAGCCAGCTCAGGTAGCGCCACCACAGCGGCTGGTCGAGCCCCATGTCGCGGCGCAACGCCGCGACGTTCTCCGGCGTTGCCTGGTCGCCGAGGATGACGAGCGCGAGATCGCCCGGCAGCAGCGAGGCGATCAGGAACGTCAGCAACGAGACGGCGAGCAGCACCGGCAGCATGGCAAGCAGCCGCCGAACGATGAAGTTCAGCATCGCGCCATCATTCCAGCCAGGTTCTGGAGACGTCCATCACGCCGTTGTACATCTTCGGAAAGCCTTTCAGCTTGGCACTCGACAGCGCGTAATAGGTGTTCTGGAAGGTCCAGAACCAGATCGCCTCCTTGTTGATCAGGCGGCTGATGGCGCAGTAATCCTCGCTGCGTTGGCCCATATCTGCGGTCACGCGTGCATGATCCAGCAGCCTGTCGAGCTCGGGGTTCGAATATCCGGAGAGCGACAGCGGACTGCCGCTGCGGAAATTCGCGTACATCTGCGGATCGGGATCGGCGAGATCGACGATGCGCCACGGCGTCAGCTGGAATTGCCGCGTGAAGGCTCGCGTCGGAATCGTGGCCTGGTCGACCTGCTCGATCTCCATGTTGGCGCCGACGCGCTTCCAGAACTGCTGCAGCACCTGGCCGATGATGCGGCCGCGCGGCGTTGCCGTCACCAGCATCTTGAACTCGACCGGCTTGCCATAATCCTTGATCAGCGCCTTGGCCTTCTCGACGTCGAACGGCAGCGCCCCGTCGTCCTTGCACTTGACCCAGGAGCCGTCGCCGTAAGGATTGCTCGCGGGCCGGCTCAGGCCGTTGCTGATCGCCTGCGACATCTTGGGACGGTCGATCGCCATCACCAGCGCCTGGCGCACCCGCACGTCGTCGAACGGCGCCGCCTTGGTGTTGAAGGCATAGACCGCAGCGCCCGAGCCCTTGTAGGTGTGAACGGTGAGCTTGGGGTCCTTCTGCGCCTTCGTGATGTTGTCGGCGTCGTTCTCGTCGTCCCAGATGATGTCGGCTTCGCCCGATTGCAGCGAGGCGAAGCGCGACTGCGCATCCGGCAGCGGCTTCAGGACGATGCGGTCGAGATAGGGACGGCCCTTGTCCCAATAGTTCGGGTTCTTCTCCAGCACCATGCGGTCGCCGGCGGTCCATGACTTCAGGATGTAGGGACCGGTGCCGACGGGATTGCGGTTGTAATCGTCGCCCTTGGTCTTCCAGGCGGTCGGCGAATGGATGACGTTGTTCTGGCTCTGGATGGTGATCGTCGCCGGCAGGTTCACGCTAGGATCGGTGAGATTGTAGACGATTGTGTATTCGTCCGGCGCCAGCACCTCCTTGACGTTGGTGATGTAGAAGGCGCAGCGGCACTTGTTGGCGGGGTCCTTCTGGCGGTCGAAATTCTCCTTGAAGGCCTGCGCATTGAACGGTGTGCCGTCGTGGAATTTGACGCCTTCGCGGAGCTTGAAGGTCCAGGTCTTGTAGTCGTCGGAATGGGCCCACGACACCGCGAGCTTCGGCGCGGCCTCGCCCTTGTCATTCAGCGTCGTCAGCGTGTCGAAGATCGCGGCGGCAGCGGTGAAGGTCGAGGTGTCGTAGACGCCGACCTTGAGCGGATCGAAGCCTGCGATCTCCAGCTCCTGTCCGACCGTGATGCTGCCGCCCGATTTCTGCGCCTGCGCTGGCGTAGCCAGTGCAAATGCCGCAACGAGGAAAATAGGCACGCGCCTGCGTGCCAAGGCCGCCGCGTTCGTCATGGTTCCTCCCGGGATCCCTCGTCCGATGTTTCGGATCGTTGAATGACTCGGAGGCGAGCTTGGCGACAAATGCTCGCCTCGGCAAGAGGAACGAACGAGAGTTCAAACGCCGCATGTGGCGGCGATAAGACTCAGGATGTCGCCGCCGTTTTGCCTGGCGGAATTGCCCCACCGTCCGCAAGCCCGATCTCCTGGCGCAAGGCGGCGGTGTGCTCGCCGAGCACGGACACGGTCTTGGCCGGCGCCGTGTCAGCGCCCGACATCCGGAACGGCAGGTTGAGCACCTGGAATGAGCCGCCCTCGTCCCGCACCTCTGAGAGCGCACGGCGATGCGCAAGCTGCGGATCAGCCAAGGCCTCGGACACGCTGCGATAGGCCGAGGCCGGCACGCCGGCAGCCCCGAGTGCGCGCAGGCACGCCTCGGTCGAAAGCTGCCGCGACCAGATTTCGACGCCGTCCATCAGCTCGGCCCAGTTCTCGCGGCGCGCGGCATAGGTGGCGAAGCGTGGATCGGAAACCCAGTCCGGGCGGCCGATCACCCCCATCAGGGCCTGGAACGTCTTCTCGCTGGCGATCGTGATCATGACGTAGCCGCTTGCCGTCTCGGTCGGCCCGAACATGGGGCGCGGCGGCGGCGGCACCGCGAATTGCGAGCTCTGCAGCTCGGTCAGCGTCAGCGACAGCATGGTTTCCAGCATGGAGACGTCGATGTGCTGGCCGGCGCCCGTCACGCTGCGTTGATAGAGCGCCGACGCGATCGCGCCAAAACCATAGGTCCCGGTGACGACGTCGGCGTGGTAGATACCGCAATAGTCGGGACGGTTGCGGCCCGGCTGGTAGGCGAGATGGGCCATGTCATAGCCCGAGGCCGCGTGGATCACCGGGGCGTAGGCCGGCAGCTCGGCCGAAGGGCCGGTCTGGCCATAGCCCGAGATCGAGCAGTAGATCAGCCTCGGGTTGACCTGACGCAGGCTGTCGTAGTCGAGCCGAAGGCGGCGCATCACGCCGGGACGGAAGTTCTCGACCAGAATGTCGGACGTCGCGGCCAGCCGGCGCACCGCCTCCTTGCCGTCCTCGGACTTGAGGTCGAGGACCACGCTCTTCTTGCCGACATTGAGCTGGCCGAACGCGGTGCTGCAGCCGTTGCGGAGAGGAGGCCGGGTCCGCATCGTCTCCCCGCCATCGGTCTCGATCTTGATGACCTCGGCGCCCATGTCGGCGAGCATCCGTGTGCAATGGGGCCCGGCGATGGTGGTCGAAAAATCCAGCACCCGCAGGCCCGCGAAGGCCTTTGTCGTCGTCCCCTCATGCTTATCTGCTAGCTGCATGCCTGCCTGCGCCCTCGGATCTCGTGGGAACCATCGAAGTTCTTTGTTGTTGATGCGGCGACCCTAGAGGGCGGCGGCTGAGTAGGAAAGTGTTTACCGAACAGACGTGCCGCGTGGGCGGGCTTTGGAATTCCAGCACAACTGGACCCGTTCTTGCATAGCAGCGAGCGGGATCGGAAAAGGGCGGCTGTTCTTGAGGGTCTTGTTCGTCACCACTGAGATGGACGACTTCGTTCGCGTCGGCGGACTGGGCGCCGTTTCCGCCGCCCTTCCCCGCGCACTTCGCTCCTTCGCCGATATCCGGATCATGCTGCCCGGCTATCGCGACATCATCGAGCAACTCACCCATATCCAGATCGTTGGCCGCTGTCCGGCATTCGCGGAGATGCCGGCCTGCTCGCTTGGCCGTGCCGCGACCAAGGACGGGCTGCCGGTCTATGTGCTGTTGTGCTCGCAGCTCTACGACCGGCCCGGCAACCCCTATGGCGACGAGCTCGGGCGCGATTGGCCCGACAACGACATCCGCTTCGCGCGCTTCGCCTCGGCCGCGGCTGAGCTCGCCATGGGCAAGCTGGACAAGAATTGGGCAGCAGACCTGATCCATGCCAACGACTGGCAGGCCTCGCTCGTGCCGGCCTACCTGGCCTGGCAGGGCGCCAAGCTCCCATCCATCCTGACCATCCATAACCTCGCCTATCAGGGCCTCTTCCCGAAGGACTCGCTGCGGCGGATCGGCGCACCGGAGAGCTCCTTCCACATCGACGGCGTCGAGTTCTACGACCAGGTCTCCTTCCTCAAGGCGGGCCTCGTCTACGCCTCCCACCTCACCACGGTGAGCGGCACCTATGCGCGGGAGATCACCACGGCCGAATTCGGCTGTGGCCTGGAGGGCCTGCTCCGCCTGCGCTCGGACGCCGCCGAGCTCACCGGCATCCTCAACGGCATCGACGAGAGCTGGGACCCGCGCTCCTGCGCCCAGCTCGCCCAGCAATTCGGTGCCGGCGACTGGGTCGGCAAGAAGGCCAATGCGGATTACGTCCGCAAGCAGTTCGGGCTGGCGGTCTCGCGCGGACCGATGTTCGGCATCGTCGCGCGCCTCGTGCACCAGAAGGGCATCGACCTCGTTCTGTCAGCGGCGGACGAGATCGTCGACGCCGGCGGGCAGATCGTGGTCACCGGCTCCGGCGAGCCGGCGCTCGAGCAGGCCTTGATCGACGCGCACCGCCGCCGCCCCGACGCGATCGGGGTTGCGATCGGCTTCAACGACGCCCAGGCGCGGCGCATCTTTGCCGGCAGCGACTTCACCCTGATGCCGTCGCGGTTCGAGCCGTGCGGGCTCAGCCAGATGTACGCGCAGCGCTTCGGCTCGCTGCCGATCGGTCACCAGACCGGCGGCCTCGCCGAGACCATCAGCGACGGCGAGACCGGATTCCTGTTCTCGAAGCCCTCGCGCGAGTCCTTCCTCGGCGGCGTGCGGCGCGCCTTCTCGGCCTTCATGGCCCACGACCAGCTCGACACCATGCGCCGCAGCGCCATGGGGCGCTCGTTCTCCTGGAGCGTCTCGGCCGGCAGCTACAGCGCGCTGTACCGCAAGCTGGCATCGGTGTGAGGATGAGGCGCCCCGAGGAGCGTACTCATTCTCCGTCATTGCGAGGAGCGAAGCGACGAAGCAATCCAGAATCCCTCAGCGGTGACAGTCTGGATTGCTTCGCTGCGCTCGCAATGACGATGCGGAGAAACTCGCGCGCCCCACTCCGCTCTCGTGCCCCGGACGCAGCGCAGCGCGTCGCCCTTGCGACGTGGTGCGCTGCTGAGCCGGGGCCCACGCTGCACAGGAGTTCGTGGCCTCTGGGTCCCGGCTCTGCGCCGCAACGCTCATGCGTTGCGGCTTGTCCGGGACACGAGCGATCGGCCGTCACCCCTTCCCGCGCACATCCATCTGCGGACGGCCGATCCAGGCGCGATTAAGACACCGCGTCATCCAATCAGGCTGCGCTTCGCCCCGCAGCCGCGCCTGCGCTTCCTGGTAGGGACCGACATAGCGCAGCCGGCCAGGCAATTTCGGATAGACGAGCCTGATCCATCGCAGCGCGTTGTCGGCAGATCGGATCCCGCGCTCGTCGAGCTCAAAGCCGAAGCCCGCGCGCAAGCGCTCGGGCAGCATGCTCGCGGTGAGCGCGCAATACCAGCGCGGCGGCCGCAGCCACGGGCGCGCGCCGCTGAATATCTGCGCGGCGATCTCGCGCGCCGCAGGGCCAACGGTTAGCGTCTCCGACTGCGCCATTGCCTTGGTGTAGGCGACGAAGCCGGACCAGTCCGCCGGCAAATCATCCCCCTTCAATCCGAAGAGGGCGCCGTACAGCCTGGCCTCGCTCCAATAGCGATCGCGCTCCTCCGCCGAGAGTGGCGGCAGCACCAGATCATGTGCCATGAGCGCGGTCTCGACCAGCGTGGCGTGGACCCAGCGTAGCGCGGGGATGTCGTTGGCGCAGTAGCGCGAACCGGCCGCGAACGGCCCCACGGTCTCGGGCATCTCGCCGACGATCATGCTGTGACGCCGATGCAGCTGCCGGGATGACAGCAGCGCCCGGTCCAGCGAGCCGAACACCATCGTAAAGACGATGTCGAAGGTGCGATGGAAGCGGCCGATCGGATCGGCAAGGGTGCGCGAATGCTCGGCGATCGCCGCCGCCACCCAGGGATGGGCCAGTTGCAGCAGCAGCGCACGGCCGGCGCCGAGAAAGAGCACGGCCTCCCGGTCGATCTGCCAGGTCAGTGAGGCCGGACCGAACACGCCCGCGACCGGTCCCGCCGCGTTGACACGCAGCGTAACGAGCGACTCCTCCAGATCTTTCTCAGCGACCAATTGCAAGCCTCGCGACGAAGATACGGCGACCATACTCCGGACCGCGCGCCTGCGAAATCGTCGTCGTGCAAAGCAATGACGAACAGGACCCTCATTCCGCTGCCATCGGCATCTCGTCCATATGCTCGTGCAGCACGACGCCGGCGAGCGGATCGAATTCGCCGATCCAGGGCTTGCGCGCCAGCACCGATTTCGTGTGCGCATAGCCGGCATGCCAGCGCCGCGTGATCCCGGACGGACTGAAGTCGATATCCTTGGTATGGGTCTCGTGCTCGAGCTGCGGCGCCAGCAGACGCACCACATGCATGCGGGTCGGGCAGCCGTAGCTCGTCAGCTCCCTCACCGCGGGATCGTTGCGCTCGCTCTCGGCCAGCCGCGCCGCAAGCTGGTTGATGACATGGCGCAGACGATGGGCCTGCTGCTGTCGCACGATCTGGCTGGCGATGCGGCTGGAATATTGCACGTCCTTGTGCCGGTTCAGCACCTCCGCCATCGTGGTCGGCTCCGGCCCGACCGGATTCCACAGATGCACGGAGAAGATCAGCGAGTTCCTGCGCGGATTGTCGTCGAACACAGCTTCGGTCGGCGTGTTCGACAGGATGCCGCCGTCCCAATAGAGCTCGCCGTCGATGCGCACGGCGGGGAAAGCCGGCGGCAGCGCGCCCGAGGCCATCACATGCTTCACCGTCAGCTCGCCGTCGCGGCTGTCGAAATAGCGCATTTCGCTGGTGCCGACATGAGCCGCACCGACCGTCAGACGCGGCGCGCAACGGTTGGCGAGATCAAAATCGACGAGCTCGCTCAGCGTCTTCTCCAGCGGCGCGGTCGAATAATAGCCGGCGTGATCGGCGCCCAGCGGATAGGAATCGCCGGCATGGGCCAGCGGATTGGGCCGGAAGAAACCGGCAATGCCGTGGGTCACGGTCGACCAATAGGCCAGCTTCTCGTTGAAGCCGGGAAACGCGGTGCGCCAGTTCCAGACCGGCTGCTGCTCCATCCGCTTCCAGAACTCACGCAAGCGCGCGAGGCGGTGCTCGGGCGCGTTGCCGGCGATGAGGCTCGCATTGATGGCGCCGATCGACGTGCCGATGATCCAGTCCGGCTCGATGCCGGCTTCGTGCAAGGCCTGGTAGACCCCGGCCTGGTACGAGCCGAGCGCGCCGCCGCCCTGAAGCACGAGCACGACCTGACCCGGCAGGTCGTGCTGCTTATGCTGAGAATTGTCCTGCGTGCCCATGTCTCGCTCCTGGTGAGCTTGCACCGTTGGAACATTCGACTTGCTGCGCCGGCCCATGTCAATGCGCGGTCCAACCGCCGTCGACCGGCAGCGCAACGCCGGTGATCGAGGCCGCCACATCCGTCGACAGGAACACCGCGAGTGCGCCGAGCTCCTCGACCGTAACAAAGCGCTTGTTCGGCTGTTGCGCCAGCAGCACGTCGCGGATCACCTGATCGCGGGAGATGCCATGGGCCTTGGCCTGGCCGTCGATCTGCGCCTCGACCAGCGGCGTATGGACATAACCAGGGCAGATCGCGTTGCAGGTGATGCCCTGCTCCGCCGTCTCCAGCGCCGTCACCTTGGTGAGGCCGACGATGCCATGCTTGGCGGTGACATAGGCTGCCTTGAACGGCGAACCGACCAGGCCGTGCGTGGAGGCAATGTTGATGATCCGGCCGAAACCGTTCTGCCGCATTGCGGGCAACGCGAGCCGCGTGGCGTGGAAGGCCGAGGACAGGTTGATCGCGAGGATCTGGTCCCACTTCTCGACCGGAAACTGGTCGAGCGGCGCGACATGCTGGATGCCAGCGTTGTTGACCAGGATGTCCAGCCGGCCGGATTGGGCCACCGTCGCCGCGATCATCTCGGCGATCGATTTCGGCCTCGTCATGTCCGCCGGCGAATAGCTGGCCTTGACGCCGAACTCGGCGGCGATCTGTTCGCGCGTCCGGCCGATCTCGCTGGCGACGCCAAGGCCGTTGAGCGCGATGTCGGCGCCAGAGGCAGCGAGTGCCCGTGCGATGCCGAGACCGATGCCGCTGGTCGACCCGGTGACGAGCGCCACCTTGCCGGCCAGCACGCGTGACGAAGCGGACGTCTGCGTCTTGATGGGGATATTCATGGTCCAGACCTCTTCTCGGCGCAACACCGCGCCAGGCTGGAGCGAAATCTGCGGGATCTCCTGGACTTGGGGAAATGCCGGTTGGCTTCCGAGTCCATACATCCGCGCTATCGCAGGCGGGATGTCATTTCCCGCCCTGATCGGCTAGATTTCCGGTCGATTTTCGCTGGGGGCCGATCCATGGAAATGCACCAAGTCCGCTATTTCCTCGCGGTGGCGCAGCTCTTGAACTTCACGCGCGCGGCCGAGGAGTGCAACGTCACGCAGCCGTCGCTGACGCGCGCAATCAAGCAGCTCGAGGCCGAGCTTGGCGGCGATTTGTTCCGCCGCGAGCGGCCCGCCGCGCAATTGACCGAGCTCGGCCAGCGCATGCATCCGCTCCTGAAGCAGTGCTATGACGCGGCCGTTGGCGCGCGCTCGCTGGCCTCCTCGTTTCGGAGCGGAGAGATCGGTGCGCTCCGCATCGCGCTGACGCATTCGATCGACCTCGCTTTGCTGATTCCGCATCTCAACGAGATCAAGCGGCAGTTCAACCGGCTCGAATTCCGCTTCCTGCGCGGCTCGAGCCGGGAGGTCGGGGACTTCCTGAAGAAGGGCGAAGCCGAGCTCGGCATCGCAGCCGAGATCGACGAGGCTTGGGACCGGCTGGATGTCTGGCCGCTGTTCACCGAGAGCTTAGAGCTCGTCGTCGGCGACGGGCACCGGCTGGCCGGACGCAGCTCGGTCGAGATGGACGATCTGCGATCGGAGCTGCTGCTGAGCCGAACCTTCTGCGAGCACGCGCGTCGCATCTCCGCGAGCCTGCGCGAGCACGGCATCGACATCGAACAGGGTCATGAGGTCTCGAACGAGCGCGACTTGATCGAGCTGGTCGAGGCCGAGATGGGCATCGCCATGGTGCCGCACACCTCGCCAGTGCCGGAGCGGTTGACCCGCGCCGCGGTCACGGGGCTGGACGCCCGCCGCACCGTCAATCTCTATGGGGTCGCCGGCCGGCAACGCACCGCCGTGGGCAACGCGGTGATGCGCATGCTGCGCGGCGCCGACTGGCGCGAGATCGCGGGGTAGCGCCGCCGATCAATTCTCCCGGCTCGCGCGCTCCAGCGCTTCGATCAAATCGTCGATCTCCATGCGCTTGCGGAAATCCGGATCGACGAAGCGGGCTTTCACAATGCCGTCGCGTCCGACCACGAACACCGCCGGGATCGGCAGCATCCAGCCGTCATTGCCGTGGAATTTCGCCATGTCCTGATAGGACAGCAATTGCTGAATCTCGGCGCCGAGCCAGATCGCGAGGTTGAGCGACAGCGCATAGCCGTTGTCGAGATCCGTCAGGATCGGAAACGGCGCACCGGATTCAGCCTTGAGCTGTCCGGTATATTCCTGCGTCTCCGGCACGATCGCGACGACCTGCGCCCCCATCGCCTTGATGCGGTCCAGCGCCTGGACCACGGCGCGGACATTGAGCCGGCAATAGGGACACCAATGGCCGCGGAAGAACATCACCGCGACGGGGCCGCCCTCCAGCAGCGAGGGCAGCGACACGAGACGCACACCCTCGTCGGGCAGCATGAACGGCGGCATCGGATCGCCCGGCCGCGGCGCGGTCTCGCCGCCGCCGTTGTCGCTCAATCGCGCGACCAGGCGATCGACCGCCTCGCCATAGGCCGGAAAGACCTCGCGGCTGGCATCGGCATAGGCGCGAAGCTGTTCGTTCAGCGTGCTGTCCATGTCGCGGCAGCGCTGGAACGCGAGCCTGAGCTGTTCGGCATCGGCTGGCGAGAGAGACGTCATCTTCCTGCTCCGGCTTCCTTGCGGGCGAATATTAGTTTCCCGGTTTGCCCGCCCGCAAGGGGCGACCGCAATCGGGCGTGCTGGCATCGGACGCCGGATGCTGCGAAAGCGGAAATGCCGATGCCCAATCGGTTCGATAGCTGCCGCCTATCGGCATAGCGTCGGGCTATCGCATCGAAAGCAAGCCGGCATTTCAAGATGAAGAGCGTCTCGACGAAGCTCCTGCCACACCCGCGACCATCAGGGGTCGCGGCCAGCAGAGGAGACCTTCCATGTCCAGGCATCTCACATTTCCGCGGGCGGTGTGGACAGGCGTCGCCGTTCTCGGCGCCCTGACGTTTGCGACGCCGGTCCTCGCCGGCGAATGTCCGGCCGGCAAGACCAAGCCGAATGCGCAGCCGATGGTCGACTACAAGCCGGTCGGCGTCACCGACGTGACGCTCGGCACGATCGATCTCGGCAAGCAGCCCGCCCGTATCGAGGGCCGCGAGCTGCGCTTCCGCAAGCTGACCATCGCACCCGGCGGCATCGTGCCCTGGCACAGCCATGACGACCGTCCTGCCCTGATCTTCGTGCAGCAGGGCGAGATCGTCGAATACGCCTCCAACTGCGTCGACCCGATCGTGCACAAGGCCGGCGACATCCGCCCCGAAGTCCACGGCACCTCGCACTGGTGGAAGAACCTCGGCAAGGAGACCGTCATTCTCTATGTCGGCGACGTCCGTAGGGATCCTAACGATAATCATATGTGACGGCCTTTGATGTCCGTCATTCCGGGGCGCGAAGCGAACCCGGAATCTCGAGAGTCCGGGTCTGGTGATCGCGCACCAGCCCGGAATGACAGAAGGGAATGCACGCCATGACCGATCTTTCCGCGTCGATCAAACCGACCGCGATCACGATGGATGCGCAATCCCCTGGCCTCGCGCTTCGCTCGCTCGTGATTGGCCTCACCGCCTTCCTGACCGTCGTCGATCTGTTCGCCACGCAGGCGATCCTGCCCTCGCTGACACGGCACTACGGCGTCACACCCGCGGCAATGGGTTTTGCCGTCAATGCCAGCACCTTCGGCATGGCCGCAGCCAGCCTCGTGGTCGGTTTCTTGAGTCCGCGTATCGAACGGCGAACCGGCATCCTGCTGAGCCTCGTCCTGCTTGCGGTCCCCACCAGCCTGCTTGCCGTCGCGCCCAATCTTGCCGTCTTTACCGCCCTACGGGTCGCGCAGGGCCTGTGCATGGCGTCCGCCTTCGCGCTCACCCTCGCCTATCTCGGCGAGCAATGCAGCGCCATGGACGCCGGCGGCGCGTTTGCCGCCTATATCACCGGCAATGTCGCGAGCAACCTCGTCGGCCGGCTGATCTCGGCCGCAATTGCCGACGGGTTCGGCCTCGCCTGGAATTTCTATCTGTTCGCAGCGCTCAATCTGGCCGGCGCGGCGCTGGTCTATTTCACGATTCGACGCGTGCGGCCGATGCATGCGACGATGCCGGCGGCGTCGCCGCTTGCCGCCACCATCGCGCACTGGCGCAATCCGCAGCTGCGCGCCGCGTTCGGCATCGGCTTCTGCATCCTGTTCGCCTTCATCGGCACCTTCACCTACGTCAATTTCGTGCTGGTGCGGCCGCCGCTGTCGCTCGGCATGATGGATCTCGGCCTCGTCTATTTCGTGTTCCTGCCCTCTATCGTCACGACGCTTCTCGCCGGCAAGGTGACTGTACGGCTGGGAACAAGGCCCACGATCTGGAGCGCGCTCGCTGTCGCCGGACTCGGCCTGCCCTTGATGCTGTCGCCGCGTCTGGGCGAAGTGCTCGCCGGCATGGTCCTGGTCGGGGTCGGCACATTCTTCGCACAGGCCGCCGCGACGAGTTTCGTCGGACAGGCCGCAGCCGACAATCGCGGCATCGCCAGCGGGAGCTATCTTGCGTGTTACTTCTGCGGCGGACTGGTCGGCACCGCCGTGCTCGGGCGCCTGTTCGACGCTTTCGGATGGCAGGCGTGCATATTCGGCGTGGGCGCGGCGCTCGCGGCCGCAGCCCTGCTTACATCCGCCCTGAAACGCTAGCGCTTGGCCGGCGCTTCCTGCGGCGGCTCGTCATCGGCGATGGCGCGCCAGGCGGCGCCGTCGAGATCGTCGTACTGGCCGCTTCTGAGCGACCACAGGAAAGCCACGAGCCCGGCACCTCCGAGCATCAAGGCCAGCGGGACCAGGATGACCAGGATCTCCATTACACGATCTCCCGCGAGGCGCTGCGGGCGCGCAGCGAGTTCAGCATCACCAGGATCGACGATCCGCTCATGGCGGCAGCGGCGATCAGGGGCGTCACGACGCCGCTGATCGCAACCGGCACCGCGAGCACATTGTAGCCGACCGCAAGCCAGAGGTTCTGCCGCATCAAATGCAGCGCCTTGCGCGAAGCGTCGATGGCGGCAACCACCGGCGCCAGCGGCCGGCCGAGGAAGACGAGATCGGCGGTGGCCTGGCTGAGATGCGCGGCCGAGATCGGCGACATCGAGACATGGGCTGCCGCGAGCGAGGGCGCATCGTTCACGCCGTCGCCGACCATCAGCACTTTCGCGCCGCTCCGTTTCAATTCTTCAATCCGCTCAATCTTGTCGGCTGGGGTGACGCCGGCGCGCCATTCGGGAATGCCGAGCGCATGTGCCGCCGCCGTCACTGCAGGCTCTCGATCGCCGGACAAGATTTCGATGCCGATGTTGCGCTCCTTCAGCGCTGCGATAACAACCTGCGCATCGGGGCGCAGACCCTGGCGAACCGTGAGGACGAACCTTTCGCTCCCCTTGCTGAACGCGACGATGGAGGCTTCGGGATCGACCATGAGGCCGCCGATCAGCGCCTCTGCGTCGCAGAAAGAGGGGCGACCAAGGCGAATCTCAACGCCGTCGACGGTGGCACGGACGCCCTGCCCGGCCTCCTCCACCGCACTCAGGATCGGAGATTTCGCACCGGCTGCCTGCGCAACCGCAGCCGCGACCGGATGATGGCTCGAGAGTGCGAGCCGGCCGGCGAGCTCGAAGATTTCGGCGGGGATGTCGGCGGCATTCATGACTTCGAGCTCGGGCAGCGTCAGCGTGCCGGTCTTGTCGAAGATGACATGATCGGCTTCGGCCAGCCGCTCGATCGCATCGCCCGCATTGAGCAGCACACCCGCCCTAAACATCGCACCCGAAGCCACCGTCTGCACCGTCGGGATTGCGAGCCCGAGCGCGCAGGGACAGGTGATGATCAGCACGGCGACGCCGGTCACGATCGCATCGTGCCAGCTCGCACCGGCGATGACCCAGCCGAGAATTGTCAGGAGCGCGGTCGCATGCACCACCGGCGCATAGAGCCGCGACGCCCTATCGGCGAGGCGCATGTAGCGCGAACGCGCCTGGAGCGCGTTGTCGAGCAACCGCGTGATCTCGGCGAGCAGCGTCGCCTCGGAGGCGGCCGAGACCCGCACCCGCAAGCTGCCGGAGATGTTCATCGATCCCGCATAGACCGGCGTACCCTGCTCGGCCGTGACGTAGAGCGTCTCGCCGGTAATCAGGCTCTGGTCGATCTCGGAACGCCCTTCGATCACGGTGCCGTCGACCGCGCAGCGCTCGCCCGGCCGGAGCAGCACGATGTCGCCGGGATGGATCGCCGCAACCGGCACCTGCGAGATCTCGTCGCGCCCGATGAACTTCGCCGCCGTCTCCGCCTTCAGCGCGGCGAGATTGCCGGCGACCGCGCGGGTCCGCCGCCGCATGTTCTGGTCGAGGAAGCGCCCGACCAGGAGGAAGGTCAGCAGCATGATCGCCGCATCGAAATAGGCATGCTCGGCGTGGTGGATGGTCTCGACCACGGACATGCCGAGCGCCAGGATCACGCCGATCGAGATCGGCACGTCCATGTTGGTGGTCTTGGCCGACAGCGCGCGCCAGGCCGAGTGGAAGAACGGCTGGCCGGCATAGGCTGCCGCCGGCAGCGCGATCAGCGCCGACAGCCAGTGGAAGAAATCGCGCTGCTCCGGCAGCATGTCCGAGGCGTTGCCCGACCATACCGGGATCGACAGCATCATCACGTTCATGGTGGCGAAGGCCGCAACGCCGAGGCAGCGCAGCAGGAAGCGGGATTCGGCGACCTCGGCCACCTCCGCGCTCTCGGTCTCGAACGGATAGGCCTTGTAGCCGAGTTCCTCGAGGCGGTCGATGAAGCGGCCGGGGTCGAGCGTGCCCGCCTTCCATTCCAGCGCAACGCGGCGGTCGGTGAGGTTGACGCGGGCCAGCGTGACGTCGGGGATGGCCGAGAGCCCGCGCTCGATCTTGGCCATGCAGCCGGCGCAGTGGACGCCCTCGACGGCGAGATCGATGTGCCGGAGGCCCTCGCCCGCATCGCGGACATAGTGAGAGAAATCGCGCGTGACCTGCATGACGGAATCCTTCAGTTCAGGATCACGCGGTTGCGCGACATGAACACGCGCGTCCCCCGCGCCTCGCCCTCGATCACCAGATCCCATTGGCCCGGCGCGACGGACGCCGCATTGCCGCGATAGAGGCCGATGCCGGATTCGCTGAGCTCGACGGCGAGGTCGGAGCGCTTGTCGGTCGGCCGCTCCAGCCGGCCACCGAACTTCAGCCCGGAGATCGGCTGGCCGCCAGCATCGCGGGCTTCGACCTGGACCGAAGCGCCGCCGTCGTTGCGGCGCTCGACATGGGCGTTGACCTTCCACTTCCGCGCCGCCTGGTCCTGCGCCGCCGAGATCTCGCGATCGTAGACGAGGCCCGCGGCATAGGGGCTGTCGACGTCGGTGCCGGGCAGCGTCGCGATCGCGAGCTTCATCATGGTCGCGTTGACGCCGATCACGAGACCGAAAAAGGCGACCAGCATCAGGAAGACTTTGGTTCCGGTCAGCGGCTTGGATGACATGACGGTCTCCTGGATTTACGGCGCGACGAAATTGTCGGTGGCGCTCGCGGCGACGCCGAGCCCGATGTCCATGACGTGGAAGCGGACCGGAATCGACTTCTCCGGATTGTTTTCGGCCGGCGCGGTGACCAGCAGCCGCAGCTCGCTGGTCGCATCGCGCGGGATCACAATGATCGGACGGTCCGGCGTGACCGAATCGACGCCGACGACGTGCATCGTTGGGTTCACGGGCCCCTCGACGTCGATGGCGATGGCGCGGTCGTAGCCGCTCTTGTTCAGGAGCCGGACCGTATAGGCGTTGCGGATCGAGCCGTCGCTGAGCTTGACCGCGACCGGATTGCGGTCGTGCAGCACGTTGACGTCGAGCAGGCTGCGGGTCGCCAGCGTGTAGACCATGAAGCCGCCGATGGCCGCGATGATCGCACTATAGACGACGGTGCGAGGCCGCACGATCCGATAGATCGGCGCCTTGCCTTCCTGGCGGCGGTGGATGTTGATGTCGTTGTCGTAGCCGATCAGCCGCTTCGGCCGACCGATCTTCGTCATCACGTTGTCGCACGCGTCGATGCAGAGCCCGCACTGGATGCATTCCATCTGCGGTCCGTTGCGGATGTCGATGCCGGTCGGGCAGACCGCGACGCACTGGTAGCAGTCGACGCAATCGCCGACCTGCTGGCCGAGCGCGCGCAGCTCGGCGGCCTTCTTCACCGAGGTGCGCTTCTCGCCGCGGTCGTAGCGATAGGTGACGTTGAGCGCCCATTCGTCAGTGAGCGCGGCCTGGATGCGTGGCCACGGGCACATATAGGTGCAGACCTGCTCGCGCATGAAGCCGGCGAGCAGATAGGTCGTCGCGGTGAGGATCCCGATCCAGATATAGGCGATCATCGGCGCCTGGAAGGTGATGAGTTCCTTCACCAGGGTCGGCGCGTCGTTGAAGTAGAGCACCCAGGCGCCGCCGGTCCACCAGGCGATCATGAGCCAGATCGAGTGCTTGAGCACGATCTCGGAGATGCGCTCCAGCTTCATCGGATCGGACGATTTGTCCTTCTTCATCCGTTCGCGCCGGTCGCCCTCGATCAGACGCTCGACGGCGTAGAACAGGTCGGTCCACACCGTCTGCGGACAGAGATAGCCGCACCAGATCCGGCCGCCGATGGAGTTCATCAGGAACAGCGCCACCGCGGCGACGATCAACAGACCGGTGAAGTAATAGACCTCCTGCGGCCACAGCTCGATGAAGAAGAAATAGAAGCGGCTGTTGGGAAGATCGATCAGCACCGCCTGGCTCGGCGCGCCGAGACCGCGATTCCAACGTACGAAGGGCAGGAGATAATAGACGCCGAGGCAGAATGCCATCAGGCCCCATTTGATGCGGCGGAAAGTACCGGAGACGCTCTGGGGATAGACCTTCTTGCGGGCCGCGTAGAGTGGCCCGTAATCATCGTCCGATGTGAGGTCTTTCGGGTTCACGGTCTTGTTCATCGCCAAATCTTTTCAAGAGGTGCGATTAAACCTAGACCCGACATCGCCGCGTCAGTTGATCCAGCGCAAACGGGGGCGCTTTTGTTGCCCCCCGTTTGGTGCCTATTCTGCTATTTTCCGCCGCCCAGCGAGTGGACGTAGACCGCCATCGCCTTGATGGTGGCGGGATCGAGCCGGCCTTCCCAGGCCGGCATCACGCCGGCGCGGCCTTGGGCGATGGTCTCGACCAAGCTCGCCTCCTCGGAACCGTAGAGCCAGATCTTGTCGGTCAGATCAGGTGCGCCCATCTCCTGGTTGCCCTTGCCGGCGTCGCCATGGCAGGCGGCGCAATTCTCCGCGAAGATCTTCTGGCCCTTGGCGGCGTCATAGCCGTTGCGGGTCGAAAGGCCCGACAGCGACCGCACGTAATTGGCGGCGGTGACGATCTCGTCCGACTTCAACACGCCATCCTTGCCGAAGGCGAGCATCTGCCCCTCATGGGTCTTGGCATGGCCCGACCGCACGCCGAACTGGATAGTCTGCATGATCTGGTCGAGCGAGCCGCCCCACAGCCATTCGTCGTCGTTCAGGTTGGGATAGCCCTTGGACCCCGTCGCACCCGTGCCGTGGCACGGCGCGCAATTGTCGCCGAACACCGTCTTGCCCTTGGCGCGCGCAAGCGCGAGCAGAGCCGGATCCTTCTGGATGTCGGTGAGCGAGGCCGTGCCCAGCGCCGCCATCTTGTCACCCCGGATCTTCTCGAGGTTGGCGAGCTCGACCGCGACGTCGGCGCGCGAGGAATAGCCGAACAGGCCGGTGGTGTTGCTTTGGATCAGCGGCCAGGCCGGATAGACGATCCAGTAGCCGATCGACCAGAGGATGGTGAGATAAAAGCTGATCACCCACCACCGCGGCAGCGGCGTGTTGAGCTCCTTGATGCCGTCCCACTCGTGTCCGGTCGTGGACTTGCCGGAGACGGAATCGATGTCGCTAGAATGATCGGTCATGGTTTCTCACTCCTCCCGCAAGGGCAGGTGCGCTGCCTTGTCGAACGCAGCCTTGTTACGGGGCCAAAATGCGTAGGCGATGATCGCGAGAAAGATCGCGACGAACACCGGTGTCCAGATCGTGGTCACGAGGTCGGACGCAAGATTATGGACGGTCAGGATGGCTTTCATCGTTCATGCCTTCTCAGCGAAGATTGGCTTTCTCGTTGTAGATCTTGAAGTCGACCAGCGTGCCCAGCATCTGCAGGTACGCAACCAGCGCGTCCATCTCGGTCGGCGTGCCGGTCTTGCCGTCGAAATTGCGCACAACGGCCTTGGCGTAGCGCTTGGTGAATGCGTCGGTGCCGGCATTGTCCGGATCGGCCTGGGCCTTCAGGTCGGCGGCGGCATTGGCGAGTTGCTCGTCGCTATAGGGCACCCCTACGGTCCTGAGCGCGCGCATGTCGCCGGCGATCGCATCCGGGTCGATCTCGGCCTTGCCGAGGAACGGATAGCCGGGCATCACGGACTGCGGCACGATCGCGCGCGGGTTGGCCAGATGGGTGACGTGCCATTCGTCGGAATATTTGGCGCCGACGCGGGCGAGGTCCGGGCCGGTGCGCTTGGAGCCCCACTGGAACGGGTGATCGTACATGCTCTCGGCCGCGAGCGAGAAGTGGCCGTAGCGCTCGACCTCGTCGCGCAGGGGGCGAACCATCTGCGAGTGGCAGAGATAGCAGCCCTCGCGGACATAGACGTTGCGCCCCGCCAGCTCGAGCGGCGTGTAGGGCCTGACCCCATCGACCTTCTCGATCGTACTCTTGAGGTAGAACAGCGGGGTGATCTCGACGAGACCACCGACCGCGACCACCAGCAGGATGCCGACAATCAGGATGATCGAGTTCTTTTCGAAGATTTGGTGACGTGTCCAGAACGACATTGCTTGAGCTCCTCACTCCGCCGGCTGAAGGGCGACGGGCATCTGGACTTCCTGCTCGCCGACGCGAACCGTCATCCAGAGATTGTAGGCCATGATCAGCGAGCCGATCAGGAACAGGCCGCCGCCTGCGGCGCGGATGATGTAGAAGGGATGCATGGCCTCGACGGTCTCGATGAAGGAATATTCGAGGAAGCCGAGCGAGGTGTAGGCGCGCCACATCAGGCCTTGCAGGATGCCGGAGACCCACATCGCCGAGATGTAGAGAACGATGCCGAGCGTGGCGACCCAGAAGTGCCAGTTGACGAGCTTGAGGCTGTAGAGGCCCTTGCGATTCCAGGCCCACGGCGCCAAGCAGTACAGCGCGCCGAAGGAGACGAAGCCGACCCAGCCGAGCGCGCCGGAATGCACGTGGCCGATGGTCCAGTCGGTGTAGTGGCTGAGCGAGTTGACCACCTTGATCGACATCATCGGGCCTTCGAAGGTCGACATGCCGTAGAAGGCGACGGAGACGACGAGCATGCGCAGCACGGGATCGGTGCGCAGCTTGTCCCAGGCCCCCGACAGCGTCATCAGGCCGTTGATCATGCCGCCCCAGGAGGGCATCCACAGCATGATCGAGAAGGTCATGCCGAGCGTCTGCGTCCAGTCCGGCAGCGCCGTGTAGTGCAGATGGTGGGGACCGGCCCAGATGTAGAGGAAGATCAGCGCCCAGAAGTGGATGATCGACAACCGGTAGGAATAGATCGGCCGCTCGGCGCGCTTCGGAATGAAGTAGTACATGATGGCGAGGAAGCCGGCGGTCAGGAAGAAGCCGACCGCGTTGTGGCCGTACCACCACTGGAACATGGCGTCCTGGATGCCGCCCCAGGCGACGTAGGACTTCGAGCCGAACACCGAAACGGGCAGCGCCGGGTTGTTGCCGAGATGCAGCACCGCGATCGTCACGATGAAAGCGAGATAGAACCAGTTCGCGACGAAGATGTGCGGCTCCTTGCGCTTGAAGATGGTGGCAAGGAAGACAAGCAGATAGACGACCCAGACGATGGTCAGCCACAGATCGGCGTACCATTCCGGCTCGGCATATTCCTTTGACTGGGTGACGCCGAGCAGATAGCCGGTGCCGGCGATCAGGATGAAGAAGTTGTAGCCGAGCACGACGAACCACGGCGCGAGGTCGCCGGCAAGGCGCGCGCGGCAGGACTTCTGCACCACGTAGAACGAGGTCGCGATCAACACGTTGCCGCCGAAGGCGAAGATCACGGCGGAGGTGTGCAGCGGACGCAGGCGGCCGAAGCTGATCCAGGGCAGATCGAAGTTCAGCGCGGGCCAGGCCAGCTGCGAGGCGATGATGAGGCCGACGAGGAATCCGGCAATGCCCCAGAACATCGCCATGAAGGCCGAGAACTTGATCGGCCCCATGCTGTAGTTCGGGCGGCCGTTGATCTCCTGGGCCGGCAGCGCCGCCGGCCGCTCGAAGTAGCGGTTGACGATGAAGAACACCGCAGCGAGGCTGGCCGCCGCGCTGAGCGCGGCGTGGAACGCGAAGGGCGCATCGAGCGCCTTGGCCGAGGCGATCACGCAGAGGAAAGCGGTGACTGCGAATACGACAGCCAAGCCGCTTTCACCGATGGTCATGGATTTTGAGATGGAGGGCTGGCTCATGCGGATTCTCTCTGAAAGAACACGCTGCCATAAACCACATCCACCCTCGCGGCGAATTGATTGAAATCAAGCTGGATGGATTTCTGTTAATGTGAGCCGATGTGCCGCCAGCTGAGGTGCCTTCCTTCCCCGCGCGCAGGGCCATCGCACGCAGACACATCCGTGAAATCACGGATTGGAACCAAAGGATCCAGTCCTCACTCCCGCGCCGTCGCCTTGAGCGCCGCGATGACGTCCTCGCGCGCGATGATGCCGACCAGCTTCTGTGTGCCGTCGAGCACGATGATGCTCCTGATGCGATGCTCCACCATGATCTGGAGCACGCGTGTCAGCCGCGTGTCGGGGCTGACGTAGATGAACTCGGGCGTCATCACGTCGCCGATCTTGCGGCTCATCAGGTCGTCGTAGCGCGGCAACATCTGGCTCGGCGTGAAGGCGAAGCACTTCAGGATGTCGAACTTGGTGACGATGCCGACCACCTGCCCGTCGTCTTCGACCGGATAGGAATTGAAATCGTCGGTCTCGAACATCTCGCTGAGCTGGAACAAGTCGAGGCCGCGCTGCACCGTCTTGACGTTGCGCGTCATGTAGCCGTCGACGGTCTGTTCAAGAAATTGGTACACGGCGCGTCCTCCTCGATTTCCTCAAACTGGCCGGCCGATGGTCAGTGCGACAGCAGCACGCTGCGGACGGTTTGCGTCACCAGATATTGGGTGACGCCTCCGAGGATCAGTTCGCGAAATCTCGAATGACCATAGGCGCCCGCGACGATCAGGCCCGCGCCGGTGTCGCCGGCGACTTTCTCCAACCGCGCGGCAGCGGTTTCGTTTCCTGCGGCCTCGAGGACCCGCGCAGTCGCGGTGATGCCGTGGCGGCCGAGCCAGGCGGCAACGTCGCTGACACCGGCCATCACGGCCGAACGGTCGTCGCCCCGCTCCGGGATTTCCACGATGGTGACGTCCTTCGCCTTGTGCAGCATCGGCAGCGCGCCCGCCACCGCCCGCCGCGCTTCCGGCGTGTCCTTCCACGCCACCAGCACGCTGCGCAGGTCGAGCCAGTTGGCCCGGTCGGGAACGACGAGCAACGGGCGGCCGGCCTGCATCACCAGGTCCTTGGGGCTCGCCAGCGAGAAAGCATCGGAGAAGGCCGGGCTCTGCCCACCACTAACGACGATGTCGGCGCAACGCGCCTGCGCCGTGACGAAGCGGGCCGGATAATCCATCGCGCTGCGCCACTCCGCATGCCCACCGCGATTTTTCATGGCCGCCCGGAATTGCGCTTCGAGCCCGGCCAGCCGCCGCCTGATCGAAGCTTCGCCCTCGTCGATCAGCGCTTGCGCTTCTGCGCCGTCGGTGAAATAGAGCGGCGGGGCGAACTGCGCCGCAGCGACCCCGACGATGGCGGCCTCGAATCGTTCGGCGAGCTCGCCAGCGACCTGAAGACGCGCTTCGTTGGGCTGATCGAGCGCCAGGCTGACCATGACGGTCGCGTATGTCATCGGGGATCTCCAGCATTACAGAATTTCTTTCGAATCCTAGACCTGTTGCCACGCAACAGGCTGAGATAGATCAAATCCGACGCCTCTGGTGGCCCGCTCTCCCGGCAATGGGGAATTCGCCAGCGGATTCAACGTCCGCGCTTGCCTCAGGCCAAGCCTTGGGCGACATTCCCGGAGCGGTAAAGGCGTCCTGCCGACCCGCCGAGAAGAGGAGCAGAGCTTGGCGCCGACCCGCGTAACCCATCAGGCAGACGATGGTCGGGGCGAGCATTTCCGAGTCCGCATCGAGGGATTCGGCGTCGGCACCTGGGACCTCGACCTGCAGACCCGCGAACTCGAATGGTCGGACATGGCCAGGCGGCTGTTTGGCCTGCAGCCGGACCAGGAGGTGAGCTACGATCTCTTTCTGTCGCTCTTGCAGCCGGGCGATCGGGACCACCTCCTGAAGGCGATCGAGCGCACGTCGGAAGGCGGCGGGGGTCTCGACCTGTCCTTCAAGATCGGGGGCGCATCCGGGAAGGGTCAATGGATCCGGGCCAGGGCCGGCGTGATCCGCGACGATGCGGGCACGCCGCGTCACCTCAGCGGGATATTCCTCGACATCAACGAGGAGAAGCAGCTCGAGGAAGCCCTGCGATCCCAAGAGAATCATCTTCGCTCGATTCTCGAAACCGTGCCCGATGCCATGATCGTCATCGATTCACGCGGCATCATGCAGCTCTTCAGCAGCGCCGCGGAGCGGCTGTTCGGCTACAGCAGGCAGGAAGCGATCGGCCGAAACGTGAGCATTCTCATGCCGGAACCCGATCAGTCGCGTCACGACAGCTATCTCGCGCGCTATCTCAGGACCAATGATGCGCACATCATCGGCATCGGCCGCATCGTGACCGGCAAACGCCGCGACGGCACGACGTTCCCGATGCACCTGTCCGTCGGGAAGACGCAACGCGCGGGCGAGCCCTATTTCACCGGCTTCGTGCGCGACCTCACCGAGCACCAGCAGACCCAGGCGCGGCTCCAGGAGCTGCAATCCGAGCTCGTGCACGTGTCGCGGCTGACCGCGATGGGCGAGATGGCTTCCGCGCTCGCCCACGAGCTCAACCAGCCGCTGGCGGCGATCAGCAATTACATGAAGGGATCGCGGCGCCTCCTCGCCGGCAGCACCGATCCCAACATGCCGAAGGTCGAAAGCGCGCTGGACCGGGCGGCGGAGCAGGCACAGCGCGCCGGCCAGATCATCCGCCGCCTGCGCGACTTCGTCTCCCGCG
Source organism: Bradyrhizobium sp. USDA 3397 (assembly GCF_054060965.1). Classification (NCBI taxonomy): domain Bacteria; kingdom Pseudomonadati; phylum Pseudomonadota; class Alphaproteobacteria; order Hyphomicrobiales; family Nitrobacteraceae; genus Bradyrhizobium; species Bradyrhizobium sp. USDA 3397. Next base: position 7,716,879 of record NZ_JBSSDS010000001.1, on the reverse strand, counting down.
GCGAGTCCGAGAAGCGGGTCGAGAGCCTGTCCAAGCTGATCGAGGAAGCCGGCGCGCTCGGGCTCGCCGGCGCGCGCGAGCAGAACGTGCAGCTCCGCTTCAGCCTCGATCCGGACGCCGACCTCGTTCTCGCCGACCGGGTGCAGATTCAGCAGGTGCTGGTCAACCTGTTCCGCAACGCGCTCGAAGCGATGGCGCAGTCGCAGCGGCGCGAGCTCGTTGTCGCCAACATCCGTGTCACCGACGGCATGATCGAGGTGGAGGTCTCCGACACCGGCATCGGCTTCCGGGAAGACATCATTCCAAACCTGTTCCAGACCTTCTTCACCACCAAGGACACCGGCATGGGCGTGGGACTCTCCATCAGCCGCTCGATCATCGAGGCCCATGGCGGCCGCATGTGGGCCGAGAGCAACGCAGCGGGCGGAGCGACGTTCCGCTTCACCCTGCCGGCAACCGACGAGAGCTGATCCATGACGACCAAGGGACATGTTTACGTCATCGACGACGACGCGGCGATGCGGGACTCGCTGAACTTCCTGCTGGATTCCGCCGGCTTCGCCGTCACTTTGTTCGACGACGCGCTCGCCTTTCTCGAAGCCCTGCCCGGCCTCGGTTTCGGCTGCGTCATCTCCGACGTGCGCATGCCCGGCCTTGACGGCATCGAGCTCTTGAAGCGGATGAAGGCGCAGCAAAGCCCGTTCCCGATCCTGATCATGACCGGTCATGGCGACGTGCCGCTGGCAGTCGAGGCGATGAAGCTCGGGGCCGTCGACTTCCTGGAGAAGCCGTTCGACGATGACCGGCTCACCGCCATGATCGAGTCGGCGCTCCGCCAGGCCGAGCCCGCCGCCAGGAACGAGGCGCTCGCACAAGACATCGCCGCCCGCGTCGCATCCTTGAGCCCGCGGGAGCGCCAGGTCATGGAGGGGCTGGTCGCGGGCCTCTCCAACAAGCTGATCGCCCGCGAATACGACATCAGCCCGCGGACCATCGAGGTCTACCGGGCCAACGTCATGACCAAGATGCAGGCGAGCAGCCTTTCGGAACTGGTTCGCTTGGCGATGCGCGCAGGCATGCTCGAGGATTGAGGCAGGTCAAGGTGGCTTCACGGCGCCGTGCTAACCAGACAGCATGGTTGATGTCAGCCCACATCTTGCGCGGCCGTCGTCCTCCCCACAACCCACCATCTTTGTGGTCGACGATGATGCCGCAGTCCTCGGATCCCTGCGGTTCCTGCTGGAGACCGACGGCTTTTCCGTGCGGACCTTCAGGAGCGGCACGGCGCTGCTCAATCTCGGCGCCGCGCCCGGGCCGGACTGCTACGTCATCGACTACAAGATGCCCGACATCAACGGCATCGACCTGACCGGCCGGCTGCGCAAATCGCACCGCGACGCGCCGGTGATCCTGATCACCGGCTACCCCGACGAGAACATCTCGGCCAGGGCCGCGACAGCGGGCATCAAGGACGTGGTTTTGAAGCCGCTTCTCGACGAAAACCTGGTCAAATGCATCCGCCACGCCATCCAGGACCGCCCCGGGGCGTGACCTACGGGACTCTACGTAAGTAAACATCCCTAAGATAACGCGCGAAATTTCCGGATTGCGTGTTTCATCGTAGCAGTGCTCCATCACAACGGAGATGGCGCAGATGCTGACCCAGACGCTCAACACCCAGGCGATCAACACCCAAGTCGGTGGCAAGATTGCTCCTGCCCACCCCGTTACCGACCAGTTCGGCGCCATCGCGGGCCATGTCGGCCTGGTCGCCACCGAGTTCTCCTACAGCAAGGACGAGGAGATCTATGGCGAGGACGAGGCGGCCGAATATGTCTATCAGGTCGTTACCGGCGCGGTGCGCAGCTACAAGCTTCTCTCCGACGGCCGCCGCCAGATCGGCGCCTTCCATCTTCCCGGCGACGTGTTCGGCCTCGAATCCGGTCCCACTCACCGCCTCGCCGCTGAAGCCATCATCGACACCACCGTTCGCCTCGTGAAGCGCGCAAGCCTGGAAAAGGCCGCCGGCACCGACGTGCAGGTCGCCCGCAAGCTCTGGGCCATGACCGCCGGCGAGCTGCGCCATGCCGAGGACCACATGCTGCTGCTGGGCCGCAAGACTGCGATGGAGCGCGTCGCGACCTTCCTGCTCGAAATGGACCGCCGCCTCGCCGTCGCCGGCATGATGGCGCTGCCGATGTGCCGCCGCGACATCGGCGACTATCTCGGCCTCACCTTGGAGACCGTGTCGCGCGCGCTGTCGCAGCTTCACGCTCAGGGCATCCTCGGTTTCTCCGGTGCCCGCCAGATCGTGCTGCGCAACCGCCAGCGCCTGCACAATCTCGATGCCTGATCCCAATCTTCCTCCCCACCGACTTTGGCCGGCTGAATTCGTTCAGCCGGCCATTTCTTTGGTGGCGGTCAGACCCGTGCGCCGCGTCTCCGGCATCACAAACAGGATCAGCAGGAGTCCCGCTGCCGCAACGCCGGACAGCCCGATGAATGCGGTGGCATTGCCGAACTTGTCGCTGACATAGCCGCCAAGCACCGTGCTCAGCGACGCGCCGATGCCCGTCGCGGTGCCGACGATCCCCTGCGCCAGATTGAAATGCCCGCTGCCGAAGGCCACGTCGGCGACGATCAGCGGGATCATCACCGCGAAGACCGCCGCGGTGATGCCGTCGAACACCTGCACCAGCACCAACAGATACGGATCGCGAACGGTCGCAAACAACAGGCCGCGAATCGCCAGAGCACCGAATCCGATCAGCAGCAAGGGCCGCCGGCCCCACGCTTGCGCCTTGCGCCCGACCGTCGGCGACAGCAGCGCCACGATCGCTTGCGGAACGACGATGCAAAAGGCGACGAGCACGGTCGCCCATTGGCTCGATCGCGCCGTCACCGCGCTCGCCATCAGCGGCATCATCGCGGCATTCGCCAGCTGCAGCAGCAGCACGCTGAGCGCGAACACGATGAGAGGGCGCTGCCGGATCAGGTGCCAGATATTGGGGTCGCCGCGCTCGGCGGCTTCAGGCGGCAGCTCGCCGTGACAGCGCCTGATGTCGACCTCGTTCTCGCGGATGCGCGACAGAGCGATCAGGGTTGGAATCACGAGCAGGAAGGTGACCAGGAAGACCGAGCGGCTCGATAACAGGTAGCCCGCGGTGCCCATCACCGCCGCCGCGACGCCGTTCCCGAGCGAGGCGAAGCGCGCGTTGCGCCCGAGCCGCTCGCCGATCGCGAGCGGGCCGACGAGGCCGAGGCTGATCGCGGCGATCGCCGGCCCGAGCACGCAGCTCGCCATCGCATGCAGCGTGGCGGCGGTCACCACGACGGCGAAGATCGGCATCGCCGCATAGGCCAGCGCGCAGGCGCCGATGGTCGCGATCGCGAGGGCGGCGACGAGGCGCTCCGATTTCGCGGCATCGATGATCGCGCCGCCCGGCATCTGGCCAATCAGGGCGACGATGCCGCCGATCGACAGCACGAACCCGATCTCGACCTGGGTCCATTTCTGCGTCGTCAGATAGACCGCGATGAAGGGACCGAATCCGGTCTGCACGTCGGCGAGGAAGAAGATGAACCAGTCGAGGCCGCGGAGGCTCTGCCGCGACGGGGCCGGAATGCCCGCAGCCGCCGGCTCCACGACGTTGTCCTGCTCGACGACGCCGCCGCGATCTGCATGGTTCGGCTTCCTCGATAACAACACGGGCGGTCAGCCCTCCCTGCACCTCACTGGATCGCTTGCAGCGGCTGAAGGCTGCCGGACGCGCCGAGCACGACGATCGGCGTGTCCTCCTTGTATTCCGGTGCGGCCGCGACCTGCGCCTTGGTCAATTCCAGCGTGATGCTGTCCTTCTTGTTGGCGATCTTGCCGAAGCGCAGCGCGTTCCAGTCGACGACGATCTTGCGGCTGCCGACTCCGAGGAAGCCGCCGAAATCGATCGCCGCAGCGCGGACATGACCGGTGCGATCGACGATGACGTCGACGATGCGACCCATGTCCTCGCCGGCGGCGCTGCGAACGTCGCGGCCGAGAACACCGTGGGCCTCGCTCGCGCCGATGATGGTCACCGATGGCGGTGGCGCGGCGTCCTTGGGCGTGACGGGCACCGTGGAAGCCGGCGGTTGCACCGTTGCCGGTGCCTTTGCTTCGCTCGGGGATGCGGGCGGCTCCTCGGCCGCGCGCGATCCGGCGACCGTCAAGCCCGCGACGATCGCCACGCTCAGGATCAACCATCCGGTCGCACGCATGAACTCCTCCTCGCGCCTCTAGCGCGCCAGCACGATCGAGACCTGGATCTGACCGCGCGTGCGCAACACTTCCAGCGCCACGTCGTCGCCGTGACGGCTGACGCGAAGATCGACGCTGGATTCGCCGAGGCGCAGATCGTGCAGGATCACCTCGTTGAGGAACGCCGGCAGATGCGGGTTGCGCAGGCGAATTTCGCCCCGCGCCACGTCGAACTCGAGGCCGAGCGCCGCTTCCAGGAGCGTGAACGGCGTGGCGCTGGCCCAGGCCTGCGGTGCGCAGGCGACCGGGTAGAGCGTCGGCCCGCGCCGCTTCTCGCGCCGGAAGCCGCAGAACAATTCGGGCAACCGGCGCAGGTCCATGTAGGTCGCGGCATCGAACAGACCCTTGAAGACATGCGCCACCGAATGCTTGAGGCCGTAGCGCGCCAGGCCCAGCGCGATCAGCGCGTTGTCGTGCGGCCAGATCGATCCGTCATGATAGGACATCGGGTTGTAGCGCACCTCGCCTTGCGCGACGGTGCGGATGCCCCAGCCCGAGAAGAAATGCGGCCGCATCAGATCGGCGGCGACGAGACGCGCGCGGTCCTCGCGGACCATACCGCTGAACAGGACCTGCCCGGCATTCGAGGTCCTGACCTTGCAGGGCCGCTTCTTGCCGTCCAGCGCAAGCGCATAGGTGCCGAGCTCCTCGCACCAGAACGCCTGCTCGAAGCGCTCGGCGAGCGCCTTGGCTTCGGCCTCGAGCTTGCGAACGCGGTCCGGCTTGCCGAGCCGCAGCGCGCAACGCGCGGCGAGCTGCTTGGCGGCAAAGACGTAGCCCTGGACCTCCGCGAGCGCGATGTTGCCCTCGGCAAGCCGGCCGTCGGCATGGAAGATCGCGTCATAGGAATCCTTCCAGCCCTGGTTCGCCAGCCCCTTCTCGGTGGCACGCTGGTATTCGACGAAGCCGTCCTGATCGGGATCACCAGGACCGTCGATCCAGGCGAGCCCCGCCTCGATCGCGGGCCACAGCTCGATCAACGTGGCCTTGTCGCCGGTGCGCTCGAAATAGCTGCCTGCGAGCAGCACGAACAGCGCGGTCGAATCGACGCTGCCGTAATAATGCGCGAACGGCACTTCCCCGAGCGCGGCCATCTCGCCGCCGCGCATCTCGTGCAGGATCTTGCCGGGCGCGGCGTCCGCGAGCGGATCGACCGCCGCGGCCTGGAAATGCGCGAGCCGGCGCAGGACGCCCTTGGCAATGCGCGGATCGACCCAGAGCATCTGCAGCGCGGTGATGAGGCCGTCGCGCCCAAACGTCGTCGAGTACCAGGGAATGCCGGCATAGGGATAACGTCCCTGTGGCGTCTCGGTCATCAACATGTTGAGGTCGGCCATGGCCTGGCACAGCACCTCGTTGAAGATGTTGTTGGAGGTCTCGATGCTGGCCGCGCCAGCCGTCTGGTGCCGCATCTCGCGGCGGTGCGCCAGCAGGCCCGGGAAGAACCGCACCGGCTTTTCCGCGAGCGGCCGGTTGCAGGACACGGCGACGAACAGCGATTTGGCCTGGTGCGGCTCCAGGTCGAGCTCCCAGGTCGCGGCATCGACCGAGAGCCGCGTCGGGCGCGGATCGAAATGCAGCCCGGTGGTCCGCTCGGTGTCGTCCAGACCGCGATATTCGAACAGGACGTCGGTCGGTCCGAGCAGCCGGCTCGTTCCGATGCCGCGGCGCGGTCGCCGCTCGCCGCGGACCTCGAACAGATCGGCGAAGTCGTTGCCGAACAGCAGCGTCAAGTTGAAGCTGGTGCGCCCTTCGCCATGGTTCTGCACGCCGATGCGCTGATAGGCGGTGCCGCGCCACAGGAAGATCGTGCGCACGATGTGCAGCAGGTCCTTTTGCAGAACGAGGCTGCCCTGCCGGTAGATGTCCGGATTGGTGAGGTCGACGGTCAACGCCGAATTGTCGTCGCGCAGATTCGAGCCGAGCAGCAGCGGCTGGAGATCGTCGAGCACGAGCTCCAGCCGCGCAAGATAGCGCGTGTCATGATGGAACAGCCCGTCCGGCCCACCGGCGGACGCGCCGATGTCGCCATGGCTGTCGAGCACGATGAAGGTGTCGTCGTGCTTGAGCGAGCGCCGCGGCCGGGCCGAGGGCCCGGTCATCGGAATGTAGAAAGGCTGTTCCGCGACCTGTTCCGAGGTCCGCGTCACGGAGACGAACTGGGTTACGGCTTCTGCCGACATGAGCTGCTCCCCTGCGCTTGATTCGAAACGCGACCGACTCGAGAACGCGACTGTTGGTCTACGCGGCGGCTTGCGCGAGCCGGCTCATTTCCTGCGTGACCAGCTCACGATACGGCCCGTGGCCCTGCATCAGGCGCTCGGGCGAGCCGTCCTCGATGATCTTACCATTCCTCAACACCACGACGCGATCGAAATTGCGCAGCGTCGCGAGGCGATGGGCGATCGCGATCACGGTGCGGCCGCGCATCAGGCGCGACAGCGCCTCGCGGATCGCCTCCTCGGATTCGCTGTCGAGCGCGGCGGTCGCCTCGTCCAGCAGCAGGATCGGCGCGTCCTTCAGAAAGGCGCGCGCGATGGCGATGCGCTGGCGCTGGCCGCCCGACATCTTGACGCCGCGGTCGCCGACCATGGTGTCGAGGCCCTCGGGCAGGCTCTCGACGAAGTCGCAGCGCGCCGCGATCGCCGCGCGCAGCACCTCGTCGTCGGTCGCGTTCGGCCGGCCGTAGCGGATGTTCTCGCGAATGGAGCGATGGAACAAGGAAATGTCCTGCGGCACGACGGAAATCGCCTCGCGCAGGCTCAGCTGCGTCACCTTCGAGATGTCCTGGCCGTCGATGGTGATGTTGCCCTCGTCGACGTCGTAGAAGCGCTGCAGCAACGTGAACAGCGTCGACTTGCCGCCGCCGGACTGGCCGACCAGTCCGACGCGCTGTCCGGGCTGGAGGCGCAGGCTGAAGCGCTCGAAGATCTTGTCGCTGCCGGGATAGCCGAAGGTGACGTTGTTGTACGCGATGGCCGCGCCGCTCTTCACCAGGGGCTCGGCCTCGGGGTGATCGCGGAGCTCGTGCGGCACCAGTAGCGTGGCGATCGCCTCGGTCAGACGCGCGACGTGCTGGGTGACGTCGACCAGCGCCACCGCGAGATCGCGCGTCGCGCTCAGGATCGAGATGCCGAGCGTACAGACCAGCACGACGTCGCCGGTCGTCGCCTGGCCCTTTTGCCAGAGCGAGATCGCCCAGGCCATCAGCGCAATGGTCAGAAGCACGGTGATCACGGCATGCAACAGCCGCAGCTTCTCCAGATAACGCAGGCTGCGGCTGCGCGCGGTCAGCTCCTGGTTCACCGTCGCGTCGAACCGCTCATGCTCGTGGGTGATGCCGCAAAAGGCGCGCACCAGCGGCATGTTGCTGATGACGTCGATCATCTCGCCGTCGACCAGCGCGGCCTTGTCGGCGAAATCGTCATGCAGCGGCTTGCCTGCCGCGGCGAGACGAAACATCGCAACCACCATGCCGCCCGCGATCGCGATCAGGCCGAGCGCCATATAGGGACTGACGGTTCCAATCAGGATGATTGCCGCAATTGTGGCAATGCACGGCGGCAACACATTCCAGACGAACATGTTCTCGACGGTGAACACCGCGTTCGAGGTCGCGGTGATGCGGCTCGTCAGCATGCCGGGCATCCGGTCCGAGAAGTAGCTCGGCGCGTGGCCGGTCAGATGACGAAATATGTCACGCCGTAAATCGCCCGTGACCCGGACGAAGGTGAAGCTCGCTGTCCAGCTCGCGATCCGCCACAGGAAGTTGTCGGCGGCAATGAGTGACATGAGCAGAATGAATGCCAGCCATACGCCACCGCCATACGAGGGACCGGCGGACAAGGCGTCGACCAGGGCTTTCACGCCATACTGGGTGCCTACGGAGCAGGCAACGGCCCCCACGACCGCGGCCAGGATCACCAAATGCGACGCGAGACGACGCCGGAGATAGCGCAGGACAAAGGCAAATGGCCTACGCGCGTACCCAGAAAGCTGATCCATATGGCTGTCGCCCCGTTATGCTGGTTTTTCGTTTCGTTACTGGTCGAGTGAACATCGACCGCTTCGCCTCGGTTCCCGGGCAATCCCATCACGACATGCGGATGCGGACGATCTGCGAAGATGTAGTGGCAGCATCGCGACGCTTCCCCGACGTGTCGAATATGTAACGTTCGCGGGAAGGAACTTCGCAGGTGCGGGAACGTTCCCTCGTCTGGCATTGCCGGTGCCGTAAAGGCGGGGGTTTCAACATTCATGATCGCAGAGGAGATGGTGAGATGCGCATCGCGCAGGTAGCTCCGTTGACGGAGGCTGTTCCACCCAAGCTGTATGGCGGCACCGAGCGGGTGGTGCATTGGTTGACGGAAGAGCTGGTGGCCCTGGGCCATGACGTGACGCTTTTCGCCAGCGGCGACTCGCGGACATCGGCCAAGCTCGATGCATTATGGCCGCGGGCGCTTCGGCTCGACGGTTCCGTGCGCGATCCCAACGCGCTGCACATGGTGCTGCTGGAGCGGGTGCGGCAAAAATGTGACGACGAGGAGTTCGATTTCCTCCACTTCCATCTCGACTATTATCCCTGGTCGTTGTTCCACCGCCAGCCGACCCCGTTCGTGACGACCTTGCACGGCCGGCTCGATCTTCCCGAGCATCAGCCGGTCTTCAATACCTTCACCAAGATGCCGGTCATCTCGATCTCCAATGCACAGCGGCGGCCGGTGCCGCAGGCGAACTGGGTGACGACGATCCACCACGGCCTGCCGGAGAATCTGCTGACGCCGAAGCCGGCGAAACAGGAATACCTCGCCGTGCTCGGCCGCATCGCGCCCGAGAAGGGCGTCGATCGCGCCATCAAGATCGCGACCCATTGCGGCATTCCGCTCAAGATCGCGGCCAAGGTCGACCGTGCCGACCAGGATTATTACGACGAGCTGATCCGGCCGATGATCGAGAACAATCCGTTGGTCGATTTCATCGGCGAGATCAGCGATCACGAGAAATCGGATTTCCTCAGCAGCGCGCTCGGCCTCTTGCTGCCGATCGACTGGCCGGAGCCGTTCGGCCTCGTCATGATCGAGGCCATGGCGTGCGGAACGCCGGTCGTCGCCTTCAACCGCGGCTCGGTGCCGGAGATCATCGACGAGGGCCTCACCGGCTTCATCGTCGAGGACGTCATCAGCGCCGCGGGCGTGGTGAACCGGCTTCCGCAACTCGACCGCACCGCGATCCGCAAGCAGTTCGAGACGCGCTTCACCGCGCGGCGCATGGCCCTGGACTACCTCGCCGCCTATCGCAGCCTGACCGAGGCGCAGGCACCGCGGATCAAGCTGGTGAGCAGCGCGGAGTAGGAAGGCAACGTAGGCGCAAATCTCATGGCCGGGCGAGTACCGGCCATGATTTGCGTAAGCGCCCGGCCCTATCAATTCGTCATTGCGAGCGCAGCGAAGCAATCCAGGATCTTTCCGCGGAGGGACTCTGGATTGCTTCGCTGCGCTCGCAATGACGGAGGACTTGGCGACGGCCTCCTACCCGACCCTCGCCCGCTTCGGTTCGACGATCTCGAACATCCTTCCTATGCCTGTCGCACCGCTACATCCCCAATAGCCGCGGCAGCCACAGCGACAGGCCGGGCCAATAGGTCACCACCACGAGGAAGCCCAGCATCGTCAGCAGCCACGGCCACACGGCGACCGTGAGCTCGGTGATCCCCATCTTGGCGATGCCCGAGGCGACGTAGAGATTGAGGCCGACGGGCGGATGGCACAGGCCGACCTCCATGTTGACCGTCATCAGGATGCCGAAATGAATCGGGTCGATGCCGAGCTTGACCGCGACCGGAAACAGGATCGGCGCCATGATCAGGATGATCGATGACGGCTCCATCACGTTGCCCGCGAGCAGCAGCAGCAGATTGACAAGCAGCAGGAAGCCGATCCAGCCCAGGCCCTGGTCGATCATCCATTGCGCCAGCGCCTGCGGCACGTTCTCGTAGGTCATCAGGAACGAGAACAGCACGGCATTGGTAATGATGTAGAGCAGCATCGCCGAAAGGTTGGCCGACGACAGCAGCACGCGCGGCACATCGCGCAGCTTCAGGTCCTTGTAGATGAACACCGCGACGATGAAGGCGTAGACCGCGCTGACGGCGGCCGCTTCAGTCGGCGTGAACAGGCCGCTGTAGATGCCGCCGATCACGATCACGATCAGGAGGATGCCCCAGATCGACTTGCGGAACGCATCGAGACGCTCCATGAAGGTCGCCTTCGGCATCCGCGGATAGTCGTTGCGCCAGGCGCGATAGAACGTCGTCATGCCGAGCAGCGTGGCGAGCGCAAGCCCCGGCACGATGCCGGCGATGAAGAGCTTGCCCACCGAGCTGTTGGTGGAGACGGCGTAGAGCACCATCGGGATCGATGGCGGAATCAGAATGCCGAGCGAGCCCGACGTCGTGATCACGCCGGCGCCGAACCGCTTGGGAAAGCCTTGCGCGACCATCGCGGGCAGGATCACCGAGCCGATCGCCACCACGGTCGCCGGCGAGGAGCCTGAGATCGCGGCGAACAGCGCGCAGGCGACCACGCCCGACAGCGCAAGGCCGCCGTACCAATGGCCGACCAGCGAGGTCGCGAAGGTGATCATCCGCCGCGCCACGCCGCCATGGGTCAGGAAGTTGCCGGCCAGGATGAAGAACGGGATCGCCATGATCTCGAAATTCTCGATGCCGGTGAACAGCTTCAGCGCCACCGATTCGGTTCGCACGTCAGTCAGCGTGAACATGAAGCTGAGCACGGTCAGACCCAGCGCGATCGAGATCGGCATGCCCGTCAGCATCAGCGAGATCAGCAGCGCGAACACGATGAAGACGCGCAGGCCCTGCGGCAGCGTGATGACGTGGCCGGCATGCGCGAAGCACAGCGCGACGATCAGGACCGGCAGCAGCATCAGGATCCAGCCGAGCGGGCTGCGCTCGTCCCGGACCACCTGGGTCGGCGTGACCGGCGCCGGATGCACCGGATCCGCCTCGACACCCTCGACGCCCGCCATATCGTGATGCGGCAGCTCGCCGGTGCGGTAGAACGACCAGGCGACCTGCAGGAAGCGGAAGCACATCAGGGCGGAGCCGAGCGGGATGGTGAGATACACGAACCACATCGGCGCTTCGAGGTCGTTGGACTGTTGGCCGCTGTGCCACATGTGGGTGACGAAGGCGGCTCCGAAATAGCCGACGATGGCGGTGAACAGCGCGCCGCACAGCAGGCCGAAGGTGATGATGCGGCGGCGCGAGCCGCCGGGCAGGATGTTGACCAGCACGTCGACGCCGACATGGATGCCGGTCCGCACGCCATAGGCGGCGCCGAACTTCGCCATCCAGATGAACATGTAGATGCAGAGCTCCTGCGCCCACGACAAATCGAGCGCAGCGAGCCAGGCGAACGTCGCGCGCGCGGGCACGGCGAGGAAGGCGAGGTTGCGGGCTTCCGCCCACTTGGCGATGTCGATCGACAGCCCGGCGCCGTAACGGTGCAGCACCGCGACGAAGATGAGCGACGTCGCAGCCGCGATCATCGTCGCGATCAGCCATTCCTCGAGATGATCGAGAAAACGATTCAGCACACGCAGCAACTTGTGTCCCCCCATTGGATCGTTCAAGCGCAACGGTCGGGAGCGCAATTGCCCCCGACCGTTGGTATTGTTGCTATTGGGCCGCAGCCGTCGGTAACAACGAGAGCTAAGCGCTGCCAAGCTAACGTGATGACCGCCGAATGCGCAAGCCGGCATCCGCGCGAGTCCAAGGCAACGCATGCTATGCCGCATTGCGGCAGCGTCATCAGCCTTTGCGTTGCGCGACCATGAAGAGGCGCCGGAATGGGAACAGCGTCTGCCCCGCCGCATTCTTCGGATAGGCCCTTGCGACGCGCATCCCGTAGGCGGCTTCGAACGCGGCCTTCTCTTCGCCTTGGAGAACGTCGAGATAGCGCGTCAGCCAGGTGCCCTTGGTCCATTCCTTCACGGGATTGTCGCCTTCGAGCACCTGCAGATATTCGGTCTCCCAGATGTCGATGTTGGCCGACATCGGCGCGAGCAGATCGTGATAGAAGGCCGGCCCTTCCACCGGCGGCGGGGTGACGAGATGCTCCACCTTGGACCGCCATGGGCCATCGAGCGCAGTCTCGCCGATCAGCACATGCGACGGCGCGAGGAAATTGCGCGGCATCTGCACCGCGAACATGCCCCCAGGCGTCACCTTCTCCATCAGCGACGGAAACAGCGCCGCATGATTGGGTAGCCAATGCAGTGCGGCATTGGAATAGATCAGGTCGTACTGCCCGACGGGACTCCAATGGCCGAGATCCTCATGTGACCATTCCACGTCAGGGGCGGCCTTGCGTCCTGCCGCGACCATCTCCGCCGAGCCCTCGACACCGGTCACGCGCGCCTCCGGCCAGCGCTCCCTGATCAATTTGGTGACGTTGCCGGCGCCGGCGCCGAGATCGGCGATCGCGCGCGGGGCAAAATCCGGAATCCGCATCAACAGGTCGACGGCCGGCCGGAGCCGATGGCCGGAGAACTTCAGATATTGCTGCGGATCCCAGACCATCCTTCGACGCCTTTTCCTTCGCCAAGGCTCTTGCTCCTTCGGCAAGGCTCTTGGTTACCACTGCTCGTCTCGGTCGGGCAATTCGCAAAGCCCACGGGATAGGGCAGAAAACGAACAACAAAAGCAGAAGACCAAGGGAGCGTGCGACCATACCCGCCGGACTATCGCGAGCGTTTTGCCGAGGAGGAGATCCGGGTCGGCTATTGGGGTGAACCGGAAGATCTCGCTGCACTCGCGGTGTTCCTGGCCTCACCCGTGGCCCGGTACATCACGGGCACTGTGATCCCGGTGGAGGACTGCGGCGGTATCAGTTCTAAGGCGGGACTTCGTAGCGGCCTTCTGGCACGCCGCCGACAGTTTGATTGCTACAAGGTAAGTGCACTCCCTCTCCCGCTTGCGGGAGAGGGCTGGGGAATGTTTCCGCAATGGGATAGCCCCGACAGGAGAAAGCCCTGACCCGCGCCGGAGCCTGTCGTCGGGCGCGCCGTCGGCGCGGCCAGGTGGCGTGACCTCTCCCGCATCCGCCTTCGCCAAGGCTTCGGCGGACAAGAGCGGGAGAGGTTGCACCGAGCCCATGGCAATCGATTCAACCTAAAGCCATTCCGCTCCAACTGCGCATCCGACGGCCTCATTGTCGCCGGACCTCACGGTTTGACGTAGCTCCAGCCTTGTTCCTGCAACTCCATGACGCGGACGACACCCGATTTGACCACCGTCGCCTGCGGAATCAGATTGACGTCCTTGCTCTCCGCCTTCCGCATATTTTCCTGGGTGTTGCCGCAGGCTTTGAAGGAGATTTCGGGATTGCTCATCGCGAGCACCTCGATGCGTGGCTTTACCGGCGAGGTATCATCGCGCAGCATATGAAGACCCGGACCGAAGGTGACGATCTCGATTGACACTGGTTCACCGAGATCGCGGTAATATTGCGCGACATTGCTCGCATTGTTGAGCGTGAGGTTCATCATCGCGGGGTCATTGGAATTGACCTGCAATATCAGCTGATGCGGCTTTCTGGCGATCTCGGGCTTTGTCGCCTGGGCCATCGCCGCCCTGGTCGCAGGGGATTGCTTGCTCGTGCGAGTCTGTCCCGGCTTGCTCGCCTGCGCCTGTCTACCCGGTTGCTTCGGATTGCTTACTTGATTCGTCGCGCTCGAGTGCGGGTTGAACTGGTTGTCCAGCTCCGCCTGCGCGTCTGATCCGACCAGGAGCAGCATCGCCATCGCTGCCATCGCCAACTTCAGATTGATCATCTCGTGTCTCCCGTTCCCTGACCATCACCTTCCTGGTCTGGCGACGCTATGTGGCCATTTGCATGCAGCCGCCATTCTCCTACGCACCTTCTCGAATCCGCTGAGCAGGAATTGTCCGTCTTGCACCTGACCCGTGCGGGCGAAAAGGCGCACGACGATGTGACCCTCGTCGGGTAGCGCGTTCAGCAACTTTACGACGTCGCCCCCGAAAGCGACGCCGGAGCCGAATGACGGCGATGCTGCCGCGAGTTGCATCGGCGTGTCCGCATTCAGCCGAAAGGAGATGACGTATTCGTTGGCGCTCCGTGACAGCGCCGATCCGGCGACCGTGACTTCGGTGCGGCCTTTGCGGCAGTGGATTGCGAGCTGCATCGCGGCTCCATCGGAGCCGCTGACAGAGTATGTGGTGGCGGTGACGATCGGCGAATAGTCGACCGGCGAGGTGGTCTCGCTGACTAGCCAATTATCGTCCGACACCCGCCGGGCAGGCCGTGACAACTTACGTGATGAATCTTGAAGACATTCCTGCCGGGCCGATCCGTCCATGCCCGAACAAGCCCGAAGTGCTTCCGTGGAATCGCCGGTGCTTTGCGCGTAAGCGATTCCGCAGGCAACGTTGAAGGCGACGGCGAGCGGAGCAACGGCAGCGTTCATGGCTTCGCCTGGGCGCTGCGTGCCTGGCGATCCAGCCATTCCTGCGCTGCCTGGAAGCGGGTGAGTCCCGGGATGGTTGCGGCGAGATTGATCGACCGCCATTTCGGATCAAAGCCTGGTGCCTGCAGGCGGTCGATCCGCGAGAACAGGTAATCGACGAGGCGCGCCACGCGTTGATAGCGATTCGAGCCTGGCCGCCAGTTGAACGCAACGAGCGCTGTCGGCACCGCGATGGTCGAGACCCGATCGCCCTGCTTGATCAGATTGGGATACTCGATCGCGTCCAACGTCGCGGGCAGATAATAGTCCTCGAATCTCCTGTCGTAGTGGACCGGGAGAAACTTGAATCCCGCTTCCCAACGACCGCGTACGAAGGCGTCGACGGGCTTCGATGTGATGAACACCACGGCCGACATCTCACCCTTGCGCATCTGTTCCAGGGCAAGCTGATGCGGAATGAACGTCTTGTCGACGTCGATGCCGAGGCGGCTGAAGATCAGCGGTCCGGAATAGGCGGCTGCGGTGCCCTGGGTATTGAAGTTCACTTTCTTGCCGGCAAGGTCCTGCAGGCTCGTGATCTCCGGCCGCACGAAGATGTGCAATTCGGACGGGAACAGATTGAGCAGGTAGGTGATGCGGCTTTGGATCTGCGGAACCTGAAGCTTGTACTCGTCGAGGGCGTCGGAATTGATGATCGCGGTGTCGACACCACGCAGATAGAGTAGCGCATTCAGATTGTCGGTGGCGCCCCGGGTGACGATCGGCAAAAGATGCAGCTGTGCTCCGTCGTCGACGACACGGGCCATTTCGGCCGCGAGGCGGATCGGCGCGCCCTCGAGCAGGCCGCCGGCGAGCCCGACGGTCCAGGCGTTCATCCGGTCCTTTTCTCTCTCCTGAGGAAGCGGCCGTTGGACGATTTGTGCATCCGCCTTGGCGGATCTTGCGGTTTGTGCTTCCAGGCAAGTCGGTTGAAGCAGCACGGCCATCGGCACCAGCGCGGCGAGCAGGAGCGACGAGAGCGACCTTGGCAGCTTGTTCATGTCGTTCCTTTCCGGATGCCCACTGCAACCACTCGTCCCAGCATGAATGCAAAGCCCACTCTCAGTGATGCAATGCATCCAGTCGTTCCTTGGCTCCGCGAATGCCGCTCCTCTGCGCCTTCGCGTAGAGCTCGCGCGCCTTGGCCGCCTCGCCGCGCGTTCCATAGGCGCCCCAAGCGGCCAGAACCGCTGGATCATATGTCTCCGCGAGCATGAAGGTCGCCTGCGCAATGTTCTTCTCGGCTGCGAGCTCGAGCACGATCCGCGCTGCACCGATATTGCCCTGATCGAGCAACGCTCTGGCACGCGGGATCAATCGGGCCTCCACCTCGTCCTGGCCTGGATTCGTCGGCGGCTCCGTTGCGGTCACGTTCTGCGCCGTCGACAAGATCGGGCCGTCGCTTCTTTGCGCCGCCGGGGCATGCTGATCGGTAAGGCGCGATACCGAGGCGATCTCTCTCTCCCTGGCTTCAGTCCTGCTCCGCTCCCGCTCCAGCGACTGTCGCAGTTCGGCGATTTCCCGGTTCGCTGCCTGTCTCTGCTGCGAGGCTGCATCGTTCGCCTCGCGCAGATGCCCGTTCAGCGATTCGATGACGCCGCGCGTTTGCGCAAGCTTGCTCTCCAGCGCGGCAGCATGAGCCTGTGCCTCTTCGAGGGCACGGCGTTGTTGCTCGGCGTTCGCCGTTGCCGACCGCGCGGCGTCCTCCTGTTGCGCGAGGGCTGCGTTCCTTTCGCGCTCCTGCTGCAAGGACTGCCGCAATTCCGCGATCTCCCCGCCCGCCGCCTCGCTTTGCTCCGCCGTCGCACCGTCGGCCGTAGCCGATCCGCGAGTCATGCCGGCAAGCTCGCTCGCGAGGGCGGCGGCGCGTGACTGCGCCTCGTAGCGTTCTTGCTCAGCGCTTGCCGCTATCGCCTGCGCGGCGCTCACTCGCGTCGCCAGGACGGCGCTCTTTTCCCGCTCCTGCTGCAGGGACTGCCGCAGTTCAGCGATCTCCCACGCCGCCGCATCCCTCTGCTGTGCGGCCACCTCGTCCGCCTCGCGCGCCTGCGCGATACGAGCCTCTACTTCGCGGCGGGTTCCGGCAAGTTCGTCCGCGAACGCGGCGCTGCGGGCTCGCTCGTTTTGAAGAGACTGCCGCAGCTCCTCCGCAGCAGTTTCCGCTGCATGCGTGCGCTGGACCGCCTCTTCGAGCTCCCTGCGCGCGCCGGCCAGTTCACCGGAGAGCGAGTCACTGCGCCCGTCGGCGTCGAGCCGTTGTGGCGGGCCCGCCGCGCTTGCAGAGACTGCCTGAATCGGGGCCTCGGACGTTTCGCTCTGAAGGAGTGCTGGCGATCCGGTCGCGAAGTCAGGCCGCTGGTCTAGGCCGGCGGCGCTCCCGCTGTCGATTCGAGTCATTTCGGCAGTCGGTTGTGCCTTGAACGGGTCGAAAGCACCGAGCAGGGCTACCCCAGCGAAGATAAGGGGGACCAGAACGACAGCTGCAATGAGCGAACTACCCGTCTCCTCGGGATCGATATCCTCGGTCTCACCGAACCAATGGGTCCGTGAAGAGCAGAGCGCTGAGCCGTCCTTTGCGCCCCATCTGCCCGTCTCGGGCAACCCGTGACCGAGCTCAACGGCCCCCGCCGCATCATCTATCCGGGTGTTGTCTCGACCCTTGGGTGCAGTATCGATTGATTGGCGCATGCATCACGCCTCTCTCAAGAGCAACTCCAATGGAGCGATCGCCCAGCCTGTTCGCATGGTTTCGGCACCCGATCAGAACACGCGTAGATAATGTGTTGCGGCGCGGCGACACGCCCAAATTAAATATAACAATTAACTCAAATACATATAATTTTGACCATATTCAAAAGTCAAATTAAATATACTCGTCGGATGCCGTTAAACAGCTCATACATCGCATGGAATATAGGGCTGGCACCCCGAATCTGCGTATCTGACCATGTTCTCGTCGCGTCTAGGCATGGAGGAATGACCATGCGCATTGCATTGCCGTATTTGGGAATTGGCGTCTGTTTGTCTGTTGCCAGCTGGTTGGTGCTCGGGCTTGTGCTCTAGCAGCGGTTTTCCGTAAAGGAACTCGGAATCGACCTGGGGCGGTCGCGCAAAATCACCGAACCAACGGCGCTTTGACCCTTGGCGTGTCCCGATCGCGGTCGGCGGCGTCCCTGCCGCGCGTGTCAACCAAATTTCATGAACCTTTGCTATGGTCATCAACACTCATAGGTTTAAGTCCATTCTGTTTCTTGGCCCAGCTGTTCATTTCCTGACAGTCATAGTTTAGGGCGCGTCATGAGTACTCGTGGTCAGTGCGACCGTATTGCGATTCTGCGTCAACGTGTTTTGTCGCTCAGCTCTCAACTGACGGAGCTTCAGAACCTTCGTACCCGCCTGGAAAAGGCTGAGGAACGACGAATGCGCAAGCGTTCAAAAGTCACTGGTACCTTGGCGATGCGGCGCCGATCTTGGCAGTAGGCGAGTCGACAGCCCAAGCCCGCGTCGGGAGCGCCTCAAATTTTGGGATCGTAACTCCAAGATGCGGGTCCTTCACTTGCCTCATCGGGCCCATGCCCGATACACACTCAGGCGTGTCCTTCGGTTCTTCTCGTGCCACCACAGCTGGCTCGAAATCGCCGAAAACGGCCTGGTTTGACCGCATGGGTGCGTGCGCTCGTGGTGTTTTTCGCCTCGCGGGCGCAGTACAATCATGGGCACGGTGATCCCCGTGGATGGGGACTGCGGCGGGATCAGTTCTAGAACTGCGGCGAGGAGCATCAAGAGGCCGATCGCAACACTCACGCTCTTCGAGCATGACCGCCCAACCGTCAGACCGCCGCCGGTAATAAGCGAGTCATTGCTCAACCGCGGGCGCGCACTTCGTCCCCGGCTTCAGGGAACATGGGCCCAATCCAGTCGTTGCCTCCGCTCCACTGGAGGAAAGTTCATGCCCAAGAAGTCGCTCGCCGAAATCTCAAAGCAAATGGCCGGCATCGACATCGCCATTCTCTCGACGCACACCGAGAACGGCGAAATTGCCAACCGTCCGATGAGCAACAATGGCGACGTCGCCTACGACGGCACCTCGTACTACTTCACCTACGAACAGGCGCGGACGGTGTCGGACATCCAACGAAATCCCAAGGTAGCGCTCGGATTCTCATCGGAGGCGGGCCTATTCTCGAAGGGAATCTACGTCGCGGTCGAAGGGACTGCCGAGCTGATCCGCGACAAGGCCGCCTTCCAGCAGCATTGGACCAGCGACCTCGACAAGTGGTTCGACAACGGCATCGATACGCCGGGAATTGTCCTGATCAAGGTCAAAGCCAACCGCATCACGTATTGGAAGGGCCGCGAAGAGGGCGAGGTCGTGATCTGACCGACGCGGTGATCGTGCGCCGATTCCTCGATTGGTTCTTCAGGAGCCGCGAAATCGGCGCCATCACCATCGCGCAATGGCCCAACCTCATCCTATGGATCGTGATCGTCGCCGGCCTTCTGCTTTGGATCTGGCCTTCCGCGGGAAGAGCCAGCGTCGTCCTGACAATCGTCTTCAAAGGCGGACTGATGATTTGGGGCGCCGACGAGATCGTCCGCGGCGTGAACCCCTGGCGGCGCTGTCTCGGCGCTGCGGTCGTCGTCTACGCGCTCACCACGCTTGTGCCGTAAGGGGGCGACGAAGCACGCCTAGCCTTCGCGGTTTGCTGCTCCCTGCGCATCGCGCCGCCATGCACCCGGGCTGACGCCGACGATCGCGGAGAACACCCTCGTGAAGTGGCTCTGGTTGGCAAAACCGGCCGAAATAGCAACCTCGGACAGTGAGAGACCGTGCTCACGCATCAGGCGCTTGGCGGTTCTCACGCGATGATGCAGAAGCCAGCGATGAGGAGGCAGGCCGGTCGCAGTGCGAAACGCACGAGAGAAGTGGCTGACAGAGAGGTCGAGCTCCGCAGCGATCGCCTGCAACGGCAGCTTGCCGCCGAGATCCGCTTCAAGTTTGTCGCATGCGCGCGCGAGCTGCCATGGCGCAAGCGCTCCGCGGGTGGTCTCGGCCTTGTGCCGAAAGCCTCCATAGGTCTCGGCGACATGAGCCGTGAGCGCCAGCATCATGTGGTCGACGAAGAGTTGGTTGGCCTCGCCCGGCCGGCGCAGTCCGTCGCGCAAGGAAGCGCCGATATGACGGATGATGGCATCATCGTGCCCGACGGGGCCGCAGTCGAGCGCATCGATGCGCCGCGCCCCCGACTGATCGGCGAGACCATCGAGCGCCGAGCGCGGCACGTAGAAATGCAGAGAGTGAAACGGCTTGTCGATCACGTAGCGGGGGTCGGCCTTGAGATCGTATAGATAAGTCGTCCCGGCATGGACGTCTGCCTTTGTGAGGTGACGACCCTGCTCCCAGAGCTCGCACTCCGGATAGTCGCGCAATTTCAGGCTGACGAGATAGGCGTCTTCCGCAGCAAACGAACCGGACAGACCCGGCACCGGATTGTCGTTTCGCGTTTCCGTGACTGCGATCTCGGCGTTGCGCAGCGACCGCGTCATCAGCGTGGGCGGCACATCATCGAGGCGGAGGAATGCTCCGATCCGCTCACCGTACGCGCCTGTCCTGATCATCCTGTGTCTCGTCTGTGCCGTCGTAGAGCAGGCCACAGCAACCTGCCATTTGCAGGAACCTTTATCGGTATCCCCCACCGCTGTCCACGATTGACGAAGTCGCACCCCTCCCCGATCTAATCCCATCCAAATTTGTCAAACATTTCAAATTGTTCGGTGCTTGCTTTTGGCGACGTGAGGGGCCGCCGAACCGCAGCGTCGACATCACGACTTTTCACAAACGCGCGCGACTAGCGGGCGCCCGACGCGCGCAGCAGGATCAGGCAATGCGCGGCAGTATCAGGAAAGACACAGATCTTCGCGCTGCCTAGAACCTGTAAATCAACGGCATCGGAATCTCGATGGATCGCCTTCGGACCTGATCCATCCTTTGAGCAGATCGCCAAGACCGGCTGTTCGGCCCCGCTCTGCGCGGCTGAAACGATGGTCGATTTGTCGCGCCCCAGCGACGCGCCGCCACCCGGGCAAAGCCATGAGCAAAGTCGTATTGCACGAATCTCCGAACGACATCCCCGCCGCGTCTCAAATGCGGCGCGACGTCGTCCTGTCAGGCGATCGGCCCGCTGCCGGTGAGGAGATGGCGCGGGTGCTCGGGACGATGCCTTTCCGCATGGCGCTGGACTCCTCCGGCGCCGGGATTGCTCACTGGAAGCACGAGCCCTTGCACGACGTCGTTGCGCCGATGAGCCACCACGTCATCATGGCTTACAACGGCACGGTGCAGCGCATGGAGCGACGCTCCGGGCAATCCGTCGCAATCGGGACCTTTCGCCCGGGCGTCGTCATCATCATTCCGGAGGGGTCGAGCTCCCGGTGGGACATTCCAAAACCGGTCGACGTCGTACAGCTCTACCTTCCGCAGACAACGCTGAAGCGCGTTGCGGACGAAGCCGAAGCCGGCGCACCGTCCGAACTCCTGGAGCGAACCGCACATCCCGATCCCGTCACGTCCCGCCTGCTCCTGAGCGCAGCGGACGTGCTCGATGGAAACGAAGCCCTCGACACGCTGTTCAGACAGCAACTCATGGATTTGCTTGCGACGCGTCTTCTGGCTGCGCACACCGGCTCGCCGGGCACGATCGCTCCGGCCAGGGGCGGCTTGGCGCCGAAGACGTTGCTTCGGGCGATCGAGCGGTTGCGATCCGACAGTGATGCCGACGTCTCGCTCGCAGCGCTTGCCGCCGAGGCCGGCTTATCGCGCTTTCACTTCTGCCGCGCATTCAAGGACAGTACCGGGCTTTCTCCCCATGCCTGGCTGCGCCAGCACCGGCTCGAGCAAGCCATGAACATGCTGCGCGACACCGACGCCTCCGTCGTCTCGATCGCCGTCGCGCTCGGCTACTCCTCCCAGACCGCCTTTGCCGCCGCGTTTCGAAAGCTGACGGGGGAATCGCCGAGCGATTGGCGGCGGCGCGGTCGATAGCAGCAATCGCGATGCAATCGCGGCAATCGCGCTGGGGCACGGGCAAGCCCGGTTCGCTAGACATTCATGGTGCCCCCCACCTGCAATGGAAGCAGCAAATGCCCTTGATCACATCCGTCAGTCGGCTCGCGAGCACCTCGCGGCGAAATATCCTGGCAACCACACTTCTGTACGCGGCGTCATTGACCGTCCGCTCCACCTCGGCGGTAGGCCGCGATGCCGAGAGCGCCGCGCTTTCGGTCGGCAAGAACGACGGTGCAGCCTTCGTCACCACCAGCGACGGTGTCCAAATCTTCTACAAGGACTGGGGACCGAAGTCCGCGCAGCCGATCGTCTTCCATCACGGCTGGCCGCTCAGCGCCGACGACTGGGACGCCCAGATGCTGTTCTTCCTCGGCAAGGGTTTTCGCGTGATCGCCCATGACCGCCGCGGCCATGGCCGCTCCAGCCAGGTCAGCGACGGCCACGACATGGATCATTATGCCGCCGATGTCGCCGCCCTCGCCCAGCACCTCGATCTTCGCAATGCCATTCACGTCGGCCACTCCACCGGCGGCGGCGAGGCGACGCGATACGTTGCCCGTCACGGCCGTGACCGCGTGGCCAAGCTTGTGCTCATCGGTGCCGTGCCACCCCTGATGCTGAAGACCGAGTCGAATCCCGGTGGATTGCGCCTGGAGGTCTTCGACGGCCTGCGCCGGCAGCTCGCGGCCAACAGGTCGCAGTTCTATTTCGAATTCGCGAGCGGCCCCTTCTACGGCTACAACCGTCCGGGCGCCGAGCCCTCGCAGGCGGCGATCTGGAACTGGTGGCGTCAAGGCATGATGGGCAGCGCCAAGGCCCATTACGACGGCATCAAGGCCTTCTCGGAGACCGATTTCAGCGAAGACCTGAAGAGCATCGCCGTGCCGACGCTCGTCCTGCACGGCAGCGACGACCAGATCGTCCCCATCGCCGACTCCGCGCCGCTGTCCGCCCGGCTTTTGAAGCACAGCACCCTCAAAATCTACGATCTGCTGCCACACGGCGTCTGCACGACCCATCCGGACATCGTCAATGCCGACTTGCTCAGGTTCGTGACGGCATAGCCCGGCCTTCATCCCAATCACATCACTCGAGGAAAAATCAACATGCGCATCGCCATCATCGGCGCCGGCTTCGCCGGCATGTATGCCGCCCTTTCAGCCGCCCGCCTGCGCGACATTCAGGGCGCTTCGCCCGACAAGCTCGAGATCGCGCTCGTCGCACCCGAACCGACGCTCGTGGTTCGCCCGCGACTCTACGAACCAAAGCCCGAGACCCTTACCGCACCGCTGCAGGACGTCTTCAAGGCGATCGACGTCGTTTATGTCCGTGGCCATGCCGAGGCAATCGATACCAAGTCCAAGGTGGTCGAGATCGCTGCTGCGCAAGGCACGCGGAGAAAGCTGTCCTACGACCGGCTGGTGGTCGCCACCGGCAGCCGGCTGTTCCGGCCGAACGTTCCTGGCCTTGCCGAATACGGTTTCAGCGTCGACCAGCTCGATGATGCCATTGCGCTCGATCGTCACCTGCACGGGCTGTCGAGTCGCCCGGCCTCGAAGGCACGCAATACCGTCCTCGTCGCCGGCGGCGGATTCACCGGCATCGAGGCGGCAACCGAGGTGCCGTCGCGCCTGCGCAAGATTCTCGGCAAGGACGCCCGGCTGCGCGTGGTCATAGTCGACCGCAACGAGGCGATCGCCCCGGATATGGGCGCAGGCCCCCGCCCTATCATCGAGGAGGCGCTGCAGAAGCTCGGCATCGAAACCAGGCTCGGTGTCGGCGTGGCCTCGCTCGACAAGTCCGGCGTCACGCTTTCCAATGGCCAGCAGATCGAGTGCGAGACGGTGATCTGGGCCGCCGGCATCCGTGCAGCGCCGTTGACGGCGCAGATCCCGGCCGAACGCGACCAGTTTGGCCGGCTGCTCGTCGACCGCGAATTACGCGTCCCATCGGTCAGCGGCGTCTTCGCCACTGGCGATGCCGCACGGGCGGCGTGTGACGATGTCGGCAATTACGCGTTGATGTCATGTCAACACGCGACCCGGATGGGCGCGTTCGCCGGCAACAACGCCGCCGCCGAGCTGCTGGGCGTTCCGACCAGACCCTATCACCAGAAAGCCTACGTCACCTGCCTCGACCTCGGCGAAGCCGGCGCGCTGTTCACCCGCGGCTGGGAGCGCACGGTCGAGATGGTCGGCGACGTCGCCAAGAAGACCAAGCAGGAGATCAACACGGTCTGGATCTATCCGCCCAAAGCCGAACGCGCCGCAGCGCTCGCCTCCGCCGATCCCGAGCGCGTCACGGCGCTCTAGCAACTGCCCCCAACCTTGAAAAGGAGACCAACATGAATCTGCACAACGCCTCCATCGCCGCGAAACCCGAAGAGCTCGTGCCGTCGCGCTACGCGGTGCGCATTGGCGACATTGACGTGCTGGTGGTCAGCGACGGCGTGCTGCCGCTCCCGACCACCATGCTGGCGCACAACGCAGACCCCGCCGTACGGGCCAACTGGTTGAGCGAGATGTTCCTGCCTCAGGATGCGTTCGACTGGGCACTGAATGCGGTGATGGTGCGAAGTGGCGACAAGACCATTCTCATCGACGCCGGACTTGGGTCCGATCCCGATCTGCATCTGCCGCGCGCCGGACAGTTGATCAAGCGCCTGGAGGCCGCCGGAATCGACCTCTCGTCCGTGACCGATCTCGTGTTGACCCACATGCACATGGATCACGTCGGTGGCTTGCTGGTCGACGGCGTGAAGGAGCGGCTGCGCAAGGACCTGCGGATTCACGTGGCCGCCGCCGAGGTCAAGTTCTGGGAGTCGCCCGATTTCACGCATACCAACATGCCGCAGGGATTTCCCGATGCACTTCGGGCCGCCGCCAAGCAGTTCGTGAAGATGTACGGCAGCCAGATCCGGCCGTTCGAGGAGCAGCACGAGGTTGCACCCGGTGTCGTCGTCCGCCGCACCGGCGGTCACACGCCCGGACATAGCGTGGTCCGCGTGGCGTCCGGCGGCGAAGCGCTGACCTTTGCCGGCGATGCCGTGTTTGCGGTCGGGTTCGACCAACCCGAATGGCACAACGGCTTCGAGCACGACCCTGAGGAGGCGGCGCGCGTTCGTATCCAGCTGTTGCGGGAGCTTGCGCAGAGCGGCGAGCTGCTGGTGGCCACGCACATGCCGTTCCCATCGGTCGGCCATGTCGCGGCCGCCGGCGATGCCTTCCGCTGGGTCCCGGTGTTCTGGGACTACTGACCGGCAAGAACCGGCTGAACGGGAGCGCGCGTCCACGGATGATCGAGCGCGCGCTCTTCAGATCACACCCGTCACGGCGGCCGGTACACCGGGAATCGGCCGCCGCGGCGTGCAAACTCCGACCAATTGGTGCGGCTGACCGCACGAGAGATGAGAACATGCAAGATCAAAAGGTCGTTGTCGTCACCGGCGGCACGTCAGGCATCGGCCGCGCAGCGGCGCTCCGCTTCGCGAAACAAGGTTATCAGGTGCTGATCACCGGCCGCCGGGCGAGCCTGATCCAGGAGACCACGCTGCAACACGAGAACATCGCGGGAATGACGGCGGATGCAGCGTCCGCCGAGGACGCCAAGCGAACCATTGCGAAGGCGCTCGACAAATGGGGCCGCCTCGACGCGCTGGTCAACAATGCCGGCGCGGGCGCAATCCTGTCGCTCGCCGATGTCACTGCCGATCGCATCACAGACATCTTCGCTGTCAACGTGCTCGGCCCAAGTCTGCTCGCGTCGGCAGCGCTTCCCCATCTCAAGGCCAGGCGCGGCGCGATCGTCAACGTCTCCAGCACCTTCGGACACAAAGCGGCGCCGGGACTATCTCACTACGCAGCCAGCAAAGCCGCCGTGGAGCATTTGACGCGATGCTGGGCCTTGGAACTGGCCCCGTTCGGGATCAGGGTGAACGCCGTTGCACCGGGCCCAACGGAGACGGGCGCGCTGACGGGCATGATGGGATTGTCGGCGGAGCAGGCCGCAGCGGTCGAGGAACAGGAGCGCGGCAGCATACCGCTCGGCCGCCGCGGCGTGCCCGAGGATGTTGCTGAATGGGTCGTCCAACTCGCCGGTCCGGCCTCGGCGTGGGTAACCGGTCAGGTCATCGCCGTCGATGGCGGCCTGGGGCTGGCATGATCTCGCGCGACCAATAGCCTGCCGGCGCGAGATCGAAGGGCACCGAATCTCACCCCTGTCCCGCCGGCGGCACCACGTACAGCGTCAGCGCGAACACCGCATAGATGAAGATCAGCAGGGCGCCGACGAACCAGGCCGAGCGCCCGCTGGACGTGATGAAGGCCGACGTCACCGTCGCGATCATCATCATGGTGACGGCGCCCGGCCAGAACTGCAGGTCCATCGGCTTCGGCCCCACGACATAGCTGAGCAGCACCAAAGCGGGTGCGACGAACAGCGCAATCTGCGAGGCGCTGCCGAGCGCGATGCTGACGGCCATGTCGAGCCGGTCCTTGCGCGCCGCGGCGAAGGCCACCGCGAATTCCGCGGCGGCGCCGACCAGCGAGACGACGATGAAGCCGACGAAGGCCGGGCTCATTCCGAAGGTTTCCGCCGCCTTCTGCACCGATTCGACGAAGATCTCGCTGACCAACGCGACCAGCACGGTGACGACCAGCAGCGTGCCGACGGCCGTTCCGATCGGCCAGTGCGCCTCCTTGTCGTCGTGGCCGTGACCGGCGCTTGCGAACAATTCCTTGTGCGTTCGAAGCGAGAACAACAGGCCGAGCCCGTAAGCGATGATGAGCAGGACCGAAATGCCGAGGCTGAGCTTGTTGAGGATGCCCCCGCCCTGCGGCAGGTGGTCGAGATCGGCGACCGCCGAAGGCGCAAGCAGGGCGACGGTCGCCATCAGCAGCAGGCCGGACGAAAGCCGCGCACCGGCGCGGTTGTATTCCTGCACGTGATAGCGCAGGCCGCCGAGCAGCAGGCAGGCGCCCAGCATGAACACCGCGTTGGTGACGATCGCGCCCGCGATCGAGGCCTTCACCAGCATGTACTGGCCGGCCCGCAGTGCCGTGATGGCGATGATCAACTCGGTCAGATTACCGAGCGTTGCATTGAGCAATCCGCCCACGGCATCGCCGGTCTTCGCGGCAACCGCCTCGGTGGCGTGGCTGAGCAGCGCCGCCAGCGGAACGATGGCCAGCACCGCGAGCACGAACAGCAGCGTATGGGAATGCGGCGCCACCGCCTCTGCCACCAGCACGATGGGCACGAAGGCCAGCATCCAGAGCAAAGGGGTATTCCGGATTTCCCTGAGCAGAGTCTGCATGTGGCCGCCCTTCCATCGATGCGCTGATGGAAAGGTCGAGCGGCCGCGCGGGCGGAGTGTTGATCTGCCTCAACGTCGGCGTGGCGGAGACGGCGCGCAGGACGCGCATGCGGCCTGCTCCCGGCCTGATCGCTGGCACGCTGGCATCCTGCCAGTGTTTTGCCCGACGGGTCAACTTGATGGCGGCTGCGACCGCCGTTTTCGACACGGCGAGAAAATGCCTTTTCGATCAAAGGGCCTCCTACTGTGCATGGGGTTGTTTTTCGACTTTTGTTTTGGCCCTGCGCTCGCAGCGCAGCCGCATTGCCTGACCTTCGCGCATACACAGCATGCAAGCTTGCGCCTGTGGAAGCCGGCGCCTCCGTAGTACATGCCGAACGTCCCGCCGCCGGAGCAGCGCGCCAAGGAAAATGACAATCACGCTACCTGCCGCCGCGCGCGAGCCCGCTCCTCCCACCGCCGACGGCCTGCCGGCCGCGCAGCGGCGCTGGGCGGTCGCGGCGATCTTCACTGCGCTCGCGATGGCCTCGCTCGACACGGCGATCGCCAACATAGCCCTGCCCGCCATCGCAGCCGACCTGCACGTCACGCCGGAGCAATCGGTCTGGGTCGTCAACGTCTACCAGATCGCGCTGGTGGCGACGCTCTTGCCGCTCGGGGCGCTCGGCGAAATCGTCGGGCACCAGCGCATCTATCTCGGCGGCCTGATCCTGTTCACCATTGCCTCGCTGTTCTGCGCGGTGGCCTGGTCGCTCGACAGCCTGTTGCTGGCGCGGTCCCTCCAAGGGTTGGGAGCGAGCGGCATCATGAGCGTCAACACCGCGCTGGTGCGCTTCGTCTATCCCGGCCGCATGCTCGGCCGCGGTTTCGGCCACAACGCGCTGGTGGTCGCGACCGCCTTCACCATCGGGCCCTCGATCGCCTCTGCCATCCTCGCGCTCGGACCGTGGCCGTGGCTGTTCGCCGTCAACATCCCGTTCGGCCTCATCGCGATCGGCATTGGCTTTGCCATGCTGCCGAAGACTCCGCGCGCCGATCACGGCTTCGACTTGCTCGGCGCGATCCTGGCCACCGCCTGCCTCGGCCTGTTCATCACCGGCATCGGCAGCGCCGCGCACAATCTGTCGCCATTCGTGGTCGGCATCGAGCTGGTCACCGCCCTCGTGCTTGGCGTGATCCTGACCCGCCGCCACGCCGATCATCCCGCGCCAATGCTGCCGATCGACCTGTTCGCCAGGCCGATGTTCGCGCTGTCGGCGGCAACGGCGGTGTGCTCCTTCGCCGTCCAGGGCCTCGCCTTCGTCTCGCTGCCGTTCTATTTCGAGGATGTGCTCGGCCGCTCGCAGGTCGAGACCGGCTTCTTCATGACGCCCTGGCCGCTGGTGGTCGGCATCATGGCGCCGATCGCAGGCCGCCTCTCCGACCGCCATGCCGTCGGCCTGCTCGGCGGCATCGGGCTCGTGCTGCTCGGTCTCGGCATGGCGCTGCTGGCGACGCTGCCGGCCAATCCCGCCATTGCCGACATCATCTGGCGGATGGTGATCTGCGGCATGGGGTTCGGCTTCTTCCAGGCGCCGAACATGAAGGCGGTGATGGCAAGCGCGCCGCCGCACCGCAGCGGCAGCGCCTCCGGCATCGTCGCCACCGCGCGCCTGACCGGGCAGACCACCGGCGCGGCGCTCGCCGCCGCCTGCTTCGCACTCGCTGGCCACGAGGGCGCGACGCTGGCGCTGGCGCTCGGCGCGGGCTTTGCCGCGCTCGGCAGCGTGATGAGCTTCCTGCGGCTCGCGGTGAAGTAAGGCCTCAGGCCGCCGTCACGCCGACAGCCACAGGAGCGACGGCCTCGCTGTCCAGCGCGGCCAGGCGCTGGTCGATCGCCGCGATGACCTTGCGCGAGTACGGTCCGAGATGCGCATAGGCCGCGATCATCTGCACGGCGATGCGTGCGGACGACGTGTCGCGCTTGGCGCAGTTCATGAAGGTTTGCCAGAGCGGCCCCCGCGCCTCGGGAAGCGCGGACACCACCTTGTGCACGGTCTCCATGGCCCCGAGCTTGGAGCGGATGTCACCTTCGGCAAGTTCGGAGCGCTGCCGGGAGCGGTCGAGCAGCGTCATCAGGCGGTCGACACGTGCTGCATAGGCCGCCGGGCTGTAGATGTGTTCCAGCACCCGCTTGTAGTCCGTCAGGATGTCACGCAACGGGCGGACCGGATCGAAATTGATGCCCGCCGTGCACTGATCGGCGCCAATCGTCGGCGCCACGTCGTGCCCGGAATGCAGCCGGCCTTCGCGCTCCAGCCGGCGCGTGAGCTGCGTGTTGGGCAAGGCATAGAGCAGGCCGACCATGGCGACGGGGATTGCCGCCTCCTCGATGAAGTCGATCATCGCCTCCGCCATCGAGACCTTTTCGTTGTCGAAGCCAACGATGAAGCCCGCGGTGACGAGCATGCCGGCGGCGTAGATCTTGTGGATGCTCTCGGCGATGTTGCGCCGCGTATTCTGCTTCTTGCGCATCGCGACCAGCGTCGCCGGGTCCGGACTTTCGATGCCGACGAAGATGCCGAAGAAATTGGCCGCACCCATCAGCTCCAACAGCTCCGGGTCGTCGGCGAGATTGACCGAGGCTTCCGTGGAGAATTCGAAGGGATAGCCGTGCGTGCGCTGCCATTCGGCGAGCTTCGGCAGGAACTGCCGCAGCGACTTCTTGTTGCCGATGAAATTGTCGTCGACGAAGTCGAGATGGCCGCGATAGCCCATCTTGTAGAGCGTCTCGAGCTCGACGAACATCTGCTCGATCGTCTTGGTCCGCGGCACGCGCCCGTAGAGCTCGATAATGTCGCAGAACTCGCAGGTGAACGGACAGCCGCGCGAATATTGCACACCGAGATAGAGATAGTCCTCGAACTTGAGCAGGTCGAAACGCGGCACCGGCGTCTTGGTGACGTCGGCCTGGAACTTCGGCGCGGTGAAGAGGCCGGATCGCGCGCCGCTCTCCCAGGCCGCGATGAATTCGTTCATGACGCTCTCGGCCTCGCCGAGCACCCGGAAGTCGGCCCGCTCGTAGATGTGGGGGCTCGAGGTGGGGTCGGGACCGCCGACCACGACCGGCTTGCCCGCGGCGCGGCAGAGCTCGATCAGACGCAAAGTGTCGGCCTGCTGGGGCAACATTCCGCCGGTGAAGACGACGTCGGCCCAGGCGAGATCCTCCTCGCCGAAGGGTGCCGTGTTGCAATCGATCAGCCGGACGGTCCAGCTCTCGGGCAGCATCGCAGCGACGGTGATCAGGCCCAGGGGGGCGGCCGGGCGCTTGACGCCCATCACTTTGCAGGATTCGCCGAAGGTCCAGAAGGACTCTGCCGAGAACAGCGGGTAGAGCATCAGTACGTTGCAGGGACTCGGCACGTTCATGGAACTCCTTTTGCGTCGGCGCAGTGTACCAAAGCGCCCGCGACTTGCACCCCGGCAATAGGGACAAACTGTCGCCGCTGGGCAAGCGGCGCGGGGACCTGGAACCGGCATTCACAGCCGGACGTCGCCTCAAGCCGGGGATTGGCGCCCTCGGAACAAGGCCTCAACCCGAATCGATTGCGATTGGATGAGCCAAAACGGCCTCCCGGTCCATACCCCAGAGCGGGGCCCATGCGCCCTGGCCGCGCTCGGTTTGTTGATTTGAACCTCGGACTGTTGATTTGAACCGTTCCAGTTTGCCGCACACATTGCGCCCCTGAGTTCAATCGGTGGATTGGGCCAATCAGGGGACTTGCGATGGCAAACCTAACAATCAACGGAAAAACCTTCACGCTCGACGTCGAGCCGGATACGCCGCTGCTCTGGGCGATCCGCGAGAATGCCGGCCTGACCGGCACCAAATACGGTTGCGGCATTGCACAATGCGGTGCCTGCACGGTTCACCTCGACGGCGTTGCGATGCGCTCCTGCGGCATCTCGGTCAGCGAGGCCGAGGGCAAGCAGATCACCACCATCGAGGGGCTCGCCTCGGGCAATACGCTGCACAAGGTGCAGGAGGCCTGGATCGCCCAGGACGTGCCGCAATGCGGCTATTGCCAGAGCGGCATGATCATGGCGGTGGCCGCGCTCTTGAACGAGAAGCCGAAGCCGACCGACGCCGACATCGACGAGGCCATCACCAATATCTGCCGCTGCGGCACCTTCCAGCAGGTGCGCGAGGCGATCCACACGATCGCGAGCGCGTAAGGAAATCCCCACATGAACAAGCATATATCGCCGCGGCTCAACCGCCGCGCCTTCGTCATCGGCACCGCTGCGGTCGGTGCCGGCCTTGCCATCGGCCTCGACCTGCCCTTCGGCGGCCCCGCCGTGGTCCGCGCCGCCGACGGCTCGCCGGAGATCGGCGCCTGGGTCGTGGTCAGGCCCGACGACACCGTGGTGATCCGCATCGCCCGCTCGGAGATGGGCCAGGGCTCGCTGACCGGCCTCGCCCAGCTCGTTGCCGAGGAGCTCGAATGCGACTGGACCAAGGTCACGACCGAATATCCGACCCCCGGCCAGAGCGTCGCCCGCAAGCGCGTCTGGGGTGATTTCTCGACCGGCGGCAGCCGCGGCATCCGCTCCTCGCAGGACTATGTCCGCAAGGGCGGCGCCACCGCGCGCGTGATGCTGATCCAGGCCGCAGCCGACGCATGGAAAGTGCCGGCGTCCGAATGCAGGGCCGCGAACAGCGTCATCACCCATACGCCCTCGGGCCAGACCACGACCTACGGCAAGGTCGCCGAGGCCGCGGCGAAACTGACGCCGCCGGCTGACGTCAAGCTGAAGGATCCGAAGGACTGGAAGCTGATCGGCAAGGGCGTCAATCGGCTCGACACGGTCGACAAGACCACCGGCGCCATGATCTACGGCGCCGACGTCAGGCTGCCGGGCATGCTGAACGCCGCGATCAAGGACTGCCCGGTGTTCGGCGGCAAGCTGAAGAGCTTTGACGAAGCCAAGATCGCCAACATGAAAGGTGTCAAGAAGGTGGTCAAGGTCGGCGACACCGCCGTCGCCGTCGTCGCCGACACCTGGTGGCACGCCAAGACCGCGCTGGAGGCGCTGCCGATCGTCTGGGACGAAGGCGACAACGCAAAAGTCTCCAGCGAGTCGATTGCGAAATGGCTGGCCGAGGGCCTCGACAATGCGCAGCCGGCCTATGTCGGCAACAAGAACGGCGACGCGAAGGCCGCGATTGCCGGCGCCGCCAAGAAGGTCGAGGCCGTCTACTCCTATCCCTACCAGAACCACGCCACGATGGAGCCGATGAATGCCACCGCGCTCTACACGGCGGACCGATGCGAGGTCTGGTGCGGCACGCAGAACGGCGAGGCGGCGTTTGCAGCGGTGCTGGAAGCGTCCGGCCTGCCGGCCGAGAAGTGCGACGTGCACAAGGTGATGTTAGGCGGCGGCTTCGGCCGGCGCGGCCAGACCGACTATGTCCGCCAGGCCGTCATGATCGCCAAGCAGATGCCGGGCACGCCGGTCAAGCTGCTGTGGTCGCGCGAAGAGGACATGGCGCACGGCAGGTATCACCCGATCACCCAGTGCAAGATGACCGGCGCGTTCGATGCCAACAACAACCTGATCGCGCTGCACTACCGCCTGTCCGGGCAATCGATCCTGTTCTCGCTCCGCCCCGAAGCGTTGCAGAACGGCATGGATCCCGCGGCATTCCAGGGCGTCGCCCAATCCGGCGAAGCCGCATTCGGCTATTCGGTGCCGAACCTTCTGGTCGAGCATGCGATGCGCAACCCGCACGTCCCACCCGGCTTCTGGCGCGGCGTAAACGTCAATCACAACGCGATCTACATGGAATGCTTCATGGACGAGCTCGCCCATGCCGCAGGCCAGGACCCGCTCGAATTCCGCCGCAAGCTGATGGGCAATCATCCCAAGCACCTCGCGGTGCTCAATGCGGTGGCCGAGAAGATCGGCTGGAACACGCCGGCGCCGCAAGGCGTCTATCGCGGCATCGCGCAGGTGATGGGCTATGGCAGCTATGTCGCCGGCGCCGCCGAGATCTCGGTGACAGAGGGCAGCAAGATCAAGGTGCATCGCATCGTCGCCTCCACCGACCCCGGCTACGTCGTCAATCCGGCGCAGGTGGAACGGCAGGTCGCCGGCTCCTTCGTCTATGGCCTCTCCGCGCTGTTCTACGGCGGCTGCACGGTGAAGGGCGGCAAGATCGAGCAGACCAACTTCGACACCTACAATTCGATGCGCATCAACGAGATGCCGAAGGTGGAGACGGTGATGGTGCCGAGCGGCGGGTTCTGGGGCGGCGTCGGCGAGCCGACCATCGGCATCGCGGCGCCGGCGGTGCTGAACGCGTATTTCGCCGCGACCGGCAAGCGCATCCGCCATGTGCCGCTGCGCGACCAGAACATCACCTTCGCGTAAAGCATGATCCGGAGAAGTGTGGAGCGGTTGTCCGAAAAGATCATGCTCAAACGTCAAATCGCGGCGGCCGTATCGGCCGCCGCAGCATTTTCCGGACAAGTCTCATGAATGCGCCGGTGACGCGGCGGAATGCCGTCCTCGGCATCGCCGTCGCGGCTACATCGCTCGCCGCACCTTCGATCCTGCGCGCGCAATCGGCGGGCCGCGTCGTCGTGGTCGGCGGCGGCTTTGGCGGCGCGGCTTGCGCCCGCGCGCTCGCGCGCGCCGATGCTAAATTACAGGTCACCCTGATCGAGCCGAACCAGACCTACATCTCCTGTCCCTTCAGCAACGAGGTGATCGCGGGCCTGCGCGAGATAGAGGCGCAGCAGTTCGGCTATGACAAGCTTGCCGCCGGGGGCATCGGCATCGTCACACAAGCTGCGACGGGCATCGACACGCAGACGCGTCGTGTGACGACGGGCGATGGCACCACGTTTGGCTATGACCGCCTCGTGCTTTCGCCCGGCATCGACTTCCATCTCGAGGCCCTGCCCGGCTACGACGGTGCCGCGTCGGAGACGATGCCGCATGGCTGGAAGGCTGGCGCGCAAACGCTTTTGCTGCGCCGGCAATTGGAGGCGATGGCGGACGGCGGCACGGTCGCCATTGCAATCCCGGCCAATCCTTCCCGGTGCCCGCCAGCGCCCTACGAGCGCGCGAGCCTGATCGCGCATTACCTGAAGTCGAGAAAGCCGCGGTCGAAAGTTCTGATCCTCGATGCCAAGGACGCCTTCTCGCAACAGCGGCTGTTCGAGAAGGCGTGGAAGGAGCTCTATGGCGACATGATCGAGCGCGTCGCACTGTCGCAAGGCGGCCGCGTCACCTCGATCGATCCGACGACGCGAACCATCGTCACGGAGTTCGGCAACTACACCCCTGATGTCGCCAACGTCATCCCGCCGCAGCGCGCGGGGCGCATCGCCGCCATCGCGGGCGCTGCGGACGCGACGGGCTGGTGCCCGATCGATCCCGTCACGTTCGAGTCGAAACTCGTTCCGAACGTCCACGTCGTTGGCGATGCCTGCCTCGGCGGCGGCATTCCAAAATCGGCATCCGCTGCGAGTGCGCAAGGCATGGCCTGTGCTGGCGCGATCGTGAATCTCTTTGCAGGCCGCGGGCCGGAGACGCCGCGCCTGACAGGCGTCTGCTACAACGTCGTCGCGCCCGGTTACGGCTTCTCGCTGGCCGGCAATTACGAGCCCAGGGGCGACATCTTCGCCGAGATCGAGGGCGGCACCACCAGCCCGGTCGGCGCGCCGCCCGAACTGCGGGCGCGCGAAGCGGCAGAGGCGGAGCGCTGGTTTGAAGCCATCACGGCGGACACCTTTGGCTAGGGCAATGATGGAACGAGCCCGCCGCCACGACCACAGTGCGCCCCCTCCCCCGTCTGCGGGGGAGGGTTGGGGAGAGGGTGTCTCCGCTCGCGAGACCCCCCAAGAGGAAAGAGCCCTCACCCGGCGCTGCGCGCCGACCTCTCCCGCAAGCGGGAGAGGTAAGAGGAGCTTGCGGCTGGATCTCTCGTCTCACATTCCATCGGTCGTCGCTGCGGTGATTACGCTAAGCCTTGCACTTGCCGCTGGGGCGAGAGCCGAAGAGCTCGTACCCTACAAGATCGTCGGCGACGGCATTCCCGCCTCGCTCACCGGCTCACCCGGCGATGCCGCGCGCGGGCGCGCGCTGGTGCTCACTCGCACGACGACGTGCATCCTCTGCCATTCGGGCCCATTTCCGGAAACGCGGTTCCAGGGCGACCTCGCGCCTGATCTTGCCGGTGCCGGGAACCGGTGGTCCGCGAGCCAGTTGCGGCTTCGACTGGTCGATGCCTCGCGCTTCAATCCGGACACCATCATGCCGTTCTATTATCGCAACGATGGCCTCGTCCGCGTCGGACGCAACTTCGCCGGCAAGCCGATCCTGTCGGCTGCGGAGATCGAGGACATCGTGGCCTTTCTTGCAACGCTTCGGGACTAGGTTCATGCCAACGACGCGACGACAATTCTTGAACCTTGCCGGAGGCGTGACAGTCGCCGGCACGGTCCCGATCGTGACGCTGCGGCCGCTTCAAGCGACGCCGGCGATGCTCAACGCTGCGATCCGTAACCTCGTCGGCGAAGCCCAGCTTCGCAACGGCAGGATCAGGCTCGACATTCCGCCGCTGGTCGAGAACGGCAACACGGTGCCGGTGACAGTCAGCGTTGCGAGCCCGATGACGGCGGATGACCACGTCAAGAGCATCCACGTCTTCAACGAGAAGAACCCGCAGCCGAACATCGGCAATTTCTATCTTGGTCCTTCCGCCGGCCGAGCCCAGGTCTCGACCCGGATCCGGCTCGCCGACACCCAGAAGGTGGTCGCGATCGCGCGCCTGTCCGACGACACGTTCTGGCAGGTTGCCGCCGATGTCGTCGTGACGCTGGCGGCCTGCACCGAGGAGATGAACTGATGGCCGCCCTCATCAACGTTCCCTCGAAAGCCAGACGCGGCGAGATCATCGAGATCCGCACGCTGACCTCGCACATCATGGAAACGGGATTCCGCCACACCGCGGACGGCAAGCTCGTGCCGCGCGACATCATCACGAGCTTCATCTGCCGCTACAACGGCGCCGAGATCTTTCGTGCCGACCTGTTTCCGGCGATTGCGGCGAACCCATATCTGTCGTTCTTCACGGTGGCCAAGGAGAGCGGCAAGTTCGAGTTCGAGTGGATTGGCGACAACGGCTATTCGTCCACCGCATCGGCATCGATCACGGTCGGATGATCTCTTGGCGCGCGATAGCGGCGGCGATATTGCTCGTCACGGCCCCCGCCCTGCTCGCCGGAGAGATCCCGTCCGATGCGCGCCGCTCCGGCTATGCCTTCATGGGTCCGGACACCCGCGCGATGCAGGATGACGACACCGCCAATCCCGGCATGCTGTTCGTGCTCGACGGCGAGCAGCTGTGGAAGAAGAAGACCGGCAGCGCCGACAGGGCATGCGCCGATTGTCATGGCGATGCGCGCACCAGCATGAAGGGCGTCGCGGCGCGTTATCCCGCCTTCGACAAAGCACTTGCGCGCCCCGTCACGCTCGACCAGCGCATCAATCTCTGCCGGGCCAATCATCAGCAGGCAACGCCGCTACCTTACGAGAGCCGCGACCTGCTCGCATTGTCCGCCCTCGTCGGCCACCAGTCACGCAGCATTCCGATCACCGCCGGCGACGATCCGCAGCTCAAGCCGTTTGTCGACCAGGGCCGCGACCTCTTCATGCAGCGCGAAGGCCAGCTCAACCTTGCCTGCACCAACTGCCATGACGACAATTTCGACAAGCGCCTCGCCGGCGCCCCGATCACGCAAGGACAGCCGACCGGCTATCCGCTGTATCGACTGGAATGGCAGACGCTGGGGTCGCTGGAGCGGCGGCTGCGCAGCTGCATGAGCGGCGTCCGCGCCCAGGCCTATGATTACGGCTCACCCGAGCTGGTTGCGCTCGAACTGTACCTGATGTCGCGGGCGCGCGGCCTGCCGATGGAAACGCCGGCGGTACGCCCCTGAAACAGAAGCGGCCGGGCGATCGCCCGGCCGCTTCCTCAAGTGAAAGCCAGGCCTACTCCGCCGGCGCGGCCGACATCTCCGGATGCGCGGCATAGTGCTCGCTAGCGCCGAGCTTGCTGGCGGCGAACAGGCCGGCGGCCATCACGGCGTAGGCCAGCGCGACCGCGGGGGTCACGCCAAAGCCGCCGCCGATGCCGACGGCCTCGCCATGCATGAAGCCGAAATAGGTCAGGGTTGCCCCGACCAGCGCAAAGGCGGAGGCCTTCTCGAAATCGCGCTCAATGATGAAGACACCAATGGCGCCGAGGATGAGGCCGCCGAGGATGGAGCCGCCGCCCATCACCTCGAGGCCGTGATAGAACACGCCTTGCTGCGGCAGCGCGGCAATCGCAGCCGTTTTGACTGCGTCGGCCTTGCCCGCCGCCATCCCGCCGACGGTTGCTGCCGCAGTCATGGTCGAGGCCAGCATCGTATCGATCTGGAGCTTGGCCCACGCCGCAAGGTGCGGGGTCAGTGCCAGCACGATCGCAGGCGCGTGCTTGACCGGCGTGGTCTGGAACGCCTGCGCGCCGATCAGCATGCCGATGTAGAGCAGGATCGGCGAGATTGCGACGACGGGCACCAGCGCCAGCAGCACCGAGATGATGCCGAACCAGGACAGCACCACCACCATGACGCCAGTCGCAGCCGAATAGCCGATCCGGCCGCCCATCGCCTTCCAGCCGGGATGACCGATATAGACGGCGTTGATGAAGGGATTGCCCATCAGGCAGCCGATCAGGCTGACGACGCCGTCGGCGGTGAGCACGCGCGTGGTCGGATAGTCGTCTCCGGCCGCTTCCGCGCTCTCGACATTGTCCATGGCCTCGACGAGGTCGTAGATGCCGAACGGAATGGCCGTGACCAGGATGATGCCGAGGAATTCGAAGCCGGAGAAGACATAGCCCAGCGCCGGGATCGGCACCGAGAACCCGAAATTGGCAAAGGCCGCGCCAACACCCGCGATGCTCAGGCCGCCGAGGCCGAGCCCGAACAGGTTCGAGCCCCAGGCGATGATCATGCCGGCCGCGATCGCGACGAGGCCCGCGGGAATGCCGCGCCAATATTTCACGCCGCCGAACCAGCTCACCAGGATGATGGCGAAGCAGACGAGACCGATCTGCGGCGTCATGTACATCTCGAGCGCCGGCCGCATCGAGATGAAGGTGACGGAGACGCCCGCGAGCGTGCCGAGCAGCGCCGCGCGCGGCGTGATCTTGCGGATGAACGGCGCGATGAAGCCGCCGATCATTAAAATAAAACTCTGGAAGAATACCCAGACGAGACCCGCCGACCAGCCCTTGAGCGGATCGCCGGTCTTGAGCGTGATCGGCAGCATGATCACGAAGGTCACGATGAACATGTGCGGCACGCTGACGCCCGACGGCAGCGCGCAGACATCGTTGCGGCCGGTCTTCTGGGCGAGGCGGTAGGCGAGATAGGCGTAGTAGAAAGTGGAGAGACACATCATCAGCCCCAGCGCGGGCAGGATGCGGCCGAACACGAGGCTGTCGGGCATCTTCAGCACGAAGCGCAACAGGCCCGTGAGCACCAACATGTTGACGAGGATGTTGGTGCCGAAGCCGAACAACGCGTTCCAGTCGCCCGACGTCCAGAGCGCCGGCTTGAAGTCGGAGTTGTTCAGATCAGAACTGCCGGCCGCCCCCGTCAATGTGCTCATGACAATACCCCCTATGTGGTCGAAACCTTCATTGCCTCCAGAACTGCGGCTGAATCCGCGACCCAGCCGAAGATCCCGCCCTGGGCCTTGATCATCTTCAGGCCCATCTCGTGAAACTCGGGGAAGTAGGACGCGCAGCCGTCGGCGATGACGACGCAGCGATAGCCGCGGTCGTTGGCCTCGCGCACGGTGGTGTTGACGCACACTTCGGTGGTGACGCCGCACACCAGCAAATTCTCGATGCCGTATTTCTCCAGGACCTCGCCGAGCTCGGTCGCGTAGAACGCCCCCTTGCCGGGCTTGTCGATCACGATTTCGCTGTCGAGCGGATAGAGCTCGGGAATGATGTCGTGGCCGGCCTCGCCGCGAATGAGGATGCGCCCCATCGGACCGGGATCGCCGATGCGAAGGCTCGGCGCGCCGCGCTCGACCTTGGCCGGCGGCGCGTCGGAGAGATCGGGCAGATGCCCCTCGCGCGTGTGAATGACCAGCATGCCGGTGTCGCGCGCCGCCGTCAGCACCGCGCCGATCGGCTTCACCGCGCGCGCGAGCTGGCTGACGTCGTTGCCTAGCGTTTCGCCGAAACCGCCGGGCTCCATGAAGTCGCGCTGCATGTCGATGATGAGGAGCGCGGTGGCGGGCCAGTCGAGCGTGATCGGCTCGGGCTCGGCGCTGACGACGCCCCTTGTCGGCTTGGCTGAGTTCAACATGACGGCCCCGCGAGAACTCTCCTGGCCGGGAGTTCTGCAAAGGCCGTGCCATTGTGTACAATTGCGATGGGGCGAGAGCCGCGAGGGAATTAGTTGCGCAGTCAGAAGGTTACGCCGGCGATCGGCGCCTGCTTATTCCCTGTGCGACGGCTTCGCACCGTGCATCTGCTTAAAGGATGAGCGGCCTCCGCTCGTCATTCCGGGGCGACGCGAAGCGTCGAGCCCGGAATCCATCGGGCGGCAGTGCGCGAGGTGAGATGGATTCTCTGATGCGCAATTGCGCATCATAGTTCGCGCTACGCGCGCCCCGGAATGACGAGCAGAGGCTACCGCCCCGCCCCATACAACCGCCGATGCTCTTCCTCATACGGGGCGTAAGACTCCTTCAGCGTTGCCGCGTTGAGCAACATGGTTGCGACCATCGTGCCCGCCTTGTCGAACACGCGCGTCTTGACCCAGGCGCTTTCGGTGCGGCGGCTGCCCGAGAGCGCGACGACTTCGCGCTCGACCTCGTATTCCTCGCCCTCGAAGAGCGGCCCCTTCAGCAGGCGGATCTCCTGGTCGGCGAACAGGCCGACTGCCGGGCCCTTGGCCGGCAGCGGATCGTCCTTGGAGCGGTACTGGAACAGCACGCTCAGCATCTCCATCGGGATGATGGGCTTGCCCCACGGATTGTCCGCGCCCGAATAGTACGGCGAGCTCTCGGTGATGACGGCGAGCTTCTGCCGAAGCGAGAACGGATAGAGGTCGCCCATATTCTGGTCGAACGCCATGCGCACCGATTGCCGCTTGCTGGTCACGCCGACTTGCACGTCGCGAAGATCACCGGGTCGGCGAGCGGCTTAAGCTCACGCAGACGCAGACCAAGGGCCGTTGGGCTGTCGATGATGGAGGCCGTGCCGCGCAGCACCTCGGTGCCGTCCCGCTTGACCATTTGAATTTGACACTCCGGTTGCTCATCCGAAGAAGCCATCAGGATCGCCTGCACCTCTTCCCCCTCGTAGCAGACGCTGCGATAGTGGGCAGAAAGGCAACCTCTTTCGAACCAAACCTGCCCCCATTGCCGCTCGCAAAGCGGGGCAAACTGGCTGAAATGCGTCGGACCCTCGATCGTCCCGCCCTTGAAGCCAAGCTTCTGCGCGGTGGCGTCGTCATGGATCGAGGCGTGCGCGTCGTAGGTCTGCGCCTGCAGCATCTGGCGAGGCCGGCGCCACGGCCCGACCAAGGCGCCTCCGGTCTGAGTGATCTCGGTCTCGAACGCCGTCATGTTTTCCTCCGCGTGCAAGCCATGACTAGCAGGAGCGCCACGGATGCGGCCAGCGATATTGACTTCGCTGGCCCTTCCTTTTGACTGTCACAATTCGCGTCGCGCAGCCGCGATCCCTCCCGCAGCGCAAACCTCCCGCCGAACGAAAGACGAGGACTTCCGAAATGACGCTGTTGCAGGTCGAGCTGGACGACAAATACCGGCTCGAATCGAAGCGGATCTTCCTGTCCGGGACGCAGGCCCTGGTCCGCCTGCCCATGTTGCAGCGCGAACGCGACCGGCTTCAGGGGCTCAACACCGGCGGCTTCATCTCGGGCTATCGCGGTTCGCCGCTCGGCATGTACGACCACGCGTTGTGGCGCGCGAAGTCGCACCTTCAGCAGCACGACATCGCTTTCGTCCCAGGCCTGAACGAGGACCTCGCCGCAACCGCCGTCTGGGGCAGCCAGCAGGTCGGCCTGTTTCCCGGCGCCAAGGTCGATGGCGTGTTCGGCATCTGGTACGGCAAGGGCCCGGGCGTCGACCGCTCGGTCGATGCGCTCAAGCATGCCAATGCCGCCGGCACCTCGCTTCATGGCGGCGTGCTGGCGCTCGCCGGGGACGACCACGGCTGCCAATCCTCGACGCTGGCGCATCAGAGCGAGCAGGTGTTCGCGGCGGCGCTGATTCCGGTGATCAATCCGGCGACGCTGCAGGACTATCTCGACCTCGGCCTCTACGGCTTTGCGCTGTCGCGCTTCTCGGGCTGCTGGGTCGGCTTCAAGGCGATCAGCGAGACGGTGGAGAGCTCGGCCTCGATCTATAGCGACCCCGAACGCATCAAGATCGTGGTGCCCGACGATTTCGAGATGCCGCCCGGCGGCCTCAACATCCGCTGGCCCGATCCGCCGCTGGAGGCTGAGAAGCGGCTGTTCGGGCCGAAGATGGCCGCGGTGCAGGCCTTCGCCCGCGCCAACCAGCTTGACCGCATCGTGCTCGATTCCAAGCCCGCCCGGCTCGGCATCGTCGCCACCGGCAAGGCCTATCTCGATCTGCGCCAGGCGCTCGCCGACCTGGGGATCACCGACAAGGACGCGCAGGACCTGGGTTTGCGCATCTACAAGGTGGCGATGACCTGGCCGCTGGAGGAAAGCGGCGCCAGGCGTTTCGCCGAAAGCCTTCAGGACGTGCTGGTGGTCGAGGAGAAGCGCGGCTTCATCGAAGACCAGCTGATGCGGATCCTCTACAACGTCGATGCCTCAAAGCGCCCGACCGTCACCGGCAAGCGCGATGAGCGCGGCGCACCGCTGTTGCCGAGCGAGGGCGAGCTGACGCCGACCATCGTCGCTGGCGGGCTGGTGGCGCGCTTGCGCAAGCTCGGCCATCACAGTCCCGTGCTGGAGCAGCGCCTCGCCCGGCTCGAGGCCTTCGACAATCCCGTCACGACCAGCACGCCGATCAAGCTAGCGCGCACGCCGTTCTTCTGCTCGGGCTGCCCGCACAACACCTCGACGCGGGTGCCCGATGGCAGCCGCGCCATGGCCGGCATCGGCTGCCACGGCATGGCCCTGAGCATGCCGACCCGCCGCACGGACTTGATCTCGCATATGGGCGCCGAGGGCGTGAACTGGATCGGCCAGTCGCCCTTCACGAACGAGACGCACATCTTCCAGAATCTCGGCGACGGCACCTACACCCATTCCGGGCTTCTCGCGCTTCGCGCAGCTTCGGCCGCCGGCATCAACATCACCTACAAGATCCTCTACAACGACGCCGTGGCGATGACCGGCGGCCAGCCCGCCGAAGGCGCCTTCAACGTCGCGCAGATCGCCCATCAAGTCTGGGCCGAAGGCGTCAAGCGGCTTGCGATCGTCTCCGATGATCCCAGCAAATACCCGCAAGGCAATTACTTCCCGCAGGGCGCGACCATCCACCACCGCCGCGAGCTCGATGCCGTGCAGCGCGAGCTGCGCGATATCAAGGGCCTAACGGTCATCATCTACGACCAGACCTGCGCCGCCGAGAAGCGCCGCCGCCGTAAGCGCGGGCTCTATCCCGATCCCGCCAAGCGCGCCTTCATCAATGAGCTGGTCTGCGAAGGCTGCGGCGATTGCTCGCAGGCCTCGAACTGCGTCTCGGTGCAGCCGCTGGAGACCGAATTCGGCCGCAAGCGCCAGATCGACCAGTCGAACTGCAACAAGGACTTTTCCTGCGTCGAGGGCTTTTGCCCGAGCTTTGTCACCGTCCATGGCGGCTCGCTGAAGCGGATGAAGACCTCGGCTGTGGATTCCGGCCAGCTGTTCGCGGATCTGCCGCTGCCGCCGGCGCGTGAGCTGGACGGGCCCTACAACGTCCTCGTCACCGGCATCGGCGGCACCGGCGTCATCACCATCGGAGCCCTGCTCGGCATGGCCGCCCATGTCGACGGCCGCGGCTGCTCGGCGCTCGACTTCACCGGCCTGTCGCAGAAGAACGGCGCGGTGATGAGCCATGTCCGCATCGCACGGAGGCCGGAAGACATCTCCGCCGTCCGCATCACCACCGGCGGCGCCGATGTCATCCTCGGCTGCGACATGATCGTCTCCGCGGGCCCGACGGCGCTGAGCCGCGCCGAGCGCGGCGTGACCACGGCCTACATCAACGCCGATCTGCAGCCGACCGCGAGCTTCGTGCAAAACCCCGATCTCGATTTCGAGATGGGCGCGATGCAGACCGTGCTCCGCGACGCTATCGGCGACAACAACCTCGACATCATCGA
Source organism: Bradyrhizobium sp. USDA 3397 (assembly GCF_054060965.1). Lineage (NCBI taxonomy): Bacteria > Pseudomonadati > Pseudomonadota > Alphaproteobacteria > Hyphomicrobiales > Nitrobacteraceae > Bradyrhizobium > Bradyrhizobium sp. USDA 3397. Next base: position 7,673,231 of record NZ_JBSSDS010000001.1, on the reverse strand, counting down.
CGCGACAGGCATTGCCGCGGCCCTGATGGGCGATTCCATCGCAACCAACCCGTTCATGCTGGGCTTTGCGTTCCAGAAGGGCGCGATCCCGCTGTCGCTGGAGGCCCTGCTCCGTGCCATCGAGATCAACGGCGCTGCGATCGAGATGAACAAGCTCGCCTTCACCTGGGGCCGTCTCGCAGCCCACGACATGTCGCGCGTGCGCAGCGTGCTTCAGTTCAAGGCGAGAGCGTCCGCGCCGGCGAAATCGCTCGACGACACCATCGCGACGCGCGCGGAATTCCTGAACTCCTATCAGGACAAGGCCTATGCCGACCGCTACATCGCAGCCGTCGCGAAGGTGCGCAAGGCGGAGAGCGCGGCTTCGCCCGGGTCAACCGAGCTCACAGAAGCGGTCGCAAAGAACCTGTTCAAGCTGATGTCCTACAAGGACGAATATGAGGTCGCCCGACTTTATACCGACGGCAGTTTTGCAAAAAAGGTGTCCGAAAAATTCGATGGTGACTTTACGCTGAAGTACCATCTGGCACCGCCGATCTTCGCCAAGCGCGACAAGACGACCGGGCACCTGCAGAAACAGGAATTCGGCAGCTGGATGATCCACGGCTTCCGCCTGCTCGCCAGGCTCAAGGTCCTGCGCGGCAGCGTGTTCGATCCGTTCGGCCGCACCGAGGAGCGCCGGACCGAGCGGAAGTTGATCGCGGATTATCTGGCGATGATCGATCAGCGGATCACAGGGCTGAAGCCGGAGCAGATCTCGCTGCTGACGCGGCTTGCGCGCGTGCCGGAGACCATCCGCGGCTTCGGCCACGTCAAGGAGGCCAACATCAAGCTGGCGGCGACCGAGACGGCGCGGCTGGAAGCGGAGCTCGAGAACAGCCGCTTCGCCGCGGCTGCGGAGTAGCGGGGGAAGGCCCATGCTCTCTCCGCGTCATTGCGAGGAGCCCTTGCGACGAAGCAATCCAGAGTCTTTCCGCCGAGACAGTCTGGATTGCTTCGCTTCGCTCGCAATGACGAGATCGTGGAGACGTGCTCGCTACCGCTCTGCGCTAGCGCGCCGGCTTGCGCTCTACGGGATCGATGTCGATCGCCCGGAGGCGGCCGAGGCGCAGCACGTCCATGGGTAGCCGGCGGCCGATCCGGTCGCGGTCCAGCACGCGGATCAGATCGTCGACGCCGTTGATCTCGACGCCGTCGAGCCTGATCACGACGTCGCCGGGCAACAGGCCTGCCTTCGCCGCTGGTCCATCCGGCTCGATCTGCATCAGAAGCGCGCCCATCTTGTTCTCGACCCCGGCCAGCACCGCGTGCCGCCGCGGGACCGGCGCGGTCTGCCCGGCGACACCGATATAGGCGCGGCGGACATAGCCGTGGCGGATGATCTCCGACAGCACGAATTGCGCGGTGTTGCTGGCCACCGCAAAACAGATTCCTTGCGCGCCATTGATGATCGCGGTGTTGATGCCGATCACCTCGGCATGCGACGACACCAGCGGCCCGCCGGAATTGCCGGGATTGAGCGCGGCGTCGGTCTGGATCACGTCCTCGATGGTGCGCCCGCTCACCGAGCGGATCGAGCGGCCGAGCGCGGAGACCACGCCGGCCGTCACCGTCGATTCGAAGCCGAGCGGATTGCCGATCGCGATCACAAGCTGGCCGCGCCGCAGATTCTTGGAATTGCCGAGCGCGGCATAGGGCAAGTGCCGCACGCCATTGGCGCGCAACAGCGCCAGATCCGTGTCGGGATCGACGCCGAGCACCTGGGCGTCGCCGACATGGCCTTCGACGTCGCGCAGCCGGATCTCCTTCGACGTGCCGACGACATGGCTGTTGGTGAGCACGAGTCCGTCCGGCGAGATCACGATGCCGGAGCCGAGCCCGCCGCGCTTCCGGCCGTTCGGCACCTTGGGGCCGGTCTCGACGCGCACGACCGCAGGGCCGACGCGATCGGTGACGTCGATCACGGCATGGGAATAGGCGTCCAGCAGCGCCCGGTCATCGGCCGGGCCAGGCGCCGTCGTCCGCGATGACGGTGCGTCATCGGCGATATCTGAGGTGAAGTCCAACATGGCAAGAGTCCTTGAGGCTCACACAGATGGTGGCCTGCTCCCGCCGATGCAAGTGGCCCGCCTGGAGCGCTGGGCCGGACTGCCCAGATGGCTAGGGCGGGCGCCGCAGCGAACCACCTCTCGCCTTGACCGGATCGAGCAGCGACCAGTCCCCCTCTGGGAGCACATGGCCCTTGGGGAATGGCGCGCGCAGCTCGAGCCCCAGCGAGCCCAGCACGCGGTCGTCGCGGTAATAGCATTGCAGCACGACACGGACGAGCGTTGCCGCGGCGGCACCGCCGCTCTTCCGAAACTCGTGCACCACCGCATCGCGTCTGGCGGCATCGAGCTCGGCGAGCGGGGCGCCGGCGAGCCGCGCCAAATGATCCAGCGCCGCCGCGACCAATTTGGTATCGCGACCGAGCGTTGCTAGCATGTCCGCCTGGATCGCGGGATCATCGGCGCCCGGCACCTTGTACTCGTCACTGGCCGGGATGATCATCGCGGCGATAGCGCGGAGATCGTCGCGCTGCCTGCGTGTCAGTTGGTTGTCTGCGGACATTACAGCCTCAATCGAACAAATTGGCGAGGCGCTGCTTCATCTGGTCGGCAATGTAGAGCGCGAGGGCCTGGATGGTGGAAGTCGGGTTCACGCCGCCCGAGGTGACGAAGATGCTGCCGTCGACGATGAAGAGGTTCTTCACGTCGTGCGAGCGGCCCCATTCGTTGACGACGGAGCGCTCGGGGTCGGTGCCCATGCGCGCGGTGCCGAGCAGGTGCCAGCCGCCCCAGGGAATCGGCGAGTTGACGCAGATGTCGGTCGCGCCGGCCGTCTCGAGAAACTCGCGGCCGCGCGCCAGCGCGTGCTCCATCATCTTTCGGCTGTTCTCGCTGATGGTGTAGTCGACCTTCGGCGCGGGAATGCCGTGGCTGTCCTTCAGCACCGGATCGAGCGTGACGCGATTGTGCTCCTCGGGCAGGTCCTCGCAAATCGCGGAGAAACCCAAGCGATGGCCGTTGAGCCTGCGGAACACGCGGTGGTGATCCTCGCCCCACGGCAAGATGCCCTTCTGCTCGCTCACGACCGCTTCGAACACCGGCCCGGCCCCGCGCACGAACTGAACGCCATAGCCGCGCACGAAACCGCGCGACAGGTCGGTGTCGTACCATTGCTTGCTCCACAGGCAGGTCGGCGGCGCGCGGTTGGAGTCGGTCGGCTCCTTCACATAGCCGTAGATCTGCGCATAGGGATGGAACATCAGGTTCTTGCCGACGAGGCCCGACGAATTGGCGAGACCGTTGGGGAAGCGGCCCGATGCCGAGTTGAGCAGCAGCCGCGGCGTGCCGACGCCGTTGCAGGCGATGACGACGACATGCGCGGGCTGAAACTGCTCGATGCCGTCCTTGTCGTAATAGACCACGCCCGAGGCCATGCCGTTCTCGTCGGTGGTGATCTCGCGCACCCGGCAATGCGTGCGCAGCTCGACGCCGGCGCGGATCGCATGCGGCCAATAGGTGATGTCGGTGGAGGATTTTGCGCCTTGCGCGCAGGCTGGCGTGCAATGGCCGAGATTGATGCAGCGCGCCCGGCCCTCGTAGTCCATCGTCGCGACCGTGGTGTCCGACGGCCACCAGTGCCAGCCGAGCGTGTTCATGGCCTTGCCGATGATGGCGCCGGACAGGCCCATCGGCTGCTGCGGCATCGGCGGATGCGTCAGCGGCGACAGCGGATCGCCTGACAGGCCCGACGTGCCCATCATGCGATCGTTCTCTTCGAAGAACGGAGTCAATGCCTCGTAGTCGATCGGCCAGTCGTCGGCGACGCCGTCGAGCGTCTTCACCTTGAAATCGGAGGGATGCAGCCGCGGCCAGTGCGCGGTGTACATCACCGTCGAGCCGCCGACCGCGTTGTAGTTCACGACCTTGATCGGAGAGTTGTCGTCGTTGATCGGGTAGTCCTCGGGCCGGGCGCGCACGTTCGGGCTCGACGACCATTCGCCGTAGAACTTAGCCTCCCAGTCGCGGCCCGTGCTGGGATATTCCGCCGGGTTCATCCAGCCGCCTTGCTCCAGGCAGAGGATGTGCATCTTGGTCTCGGCCAGCGACCACGCCACCGCCGCGCCCGAAGCGCCGGCGCCGATGATCAGGACATCCACAGGGTCTTTCATCGCAACCTTGTCCTCCCCCCTCGCCGCTTACCGGGCGATTCGGCCTTTCGCGCCTCGCAAGGCCGGCAAACGATACGGGCAGAGCGACGGCGGAGTAAAGCCGCGGGGCCGGAATGTTGCACTTCGCGAGGCGCAGACCATTGGTCTCGCCCCATCCGGATGCTAGGAACGGGGCGCACGAGCCATCGATAGCGAGACCGTATGTCCTTCCAGAAATTCTTTGCCGCCGCCCGCGCTTTTGCGCTCGTTTCGTTTCTCGCCTTGTCCGGATTTCTGGCCTCGTCCGGACCAGTTTCCGCGCTCACCGGCGCCGCGACGGCCCGTGACGGCAACTCGGTCCAGCTCGGCGACGTCACCTACCGGCTCGACGGCGTCGACGCGCCGGAGCTCGACCAGGTCTGCATCGACAATAAAGCCGATGCCTGGACCTGCGGCATCGAGGCCCGCGACCAGCTCACGAAGCTCATCAACAAACGAACGGTGCGCTGCGACGATGTCGGACCCGAGAAGAGCTTTGGCAAGCGGCACCGCGCCATCTGCACGGCCGAAGGTGACAAGGCCAGCTTGAACGAGCAGCTGATCAAGCTCGGCTTTGCCCTCGCACGCGAGCCGATGAAGGCCAACGTCAAGCCGGCAGCCACCGAGGCCAAGACGACGGCGGCGGGGATCTGGAAGGGCTGTTTTGTTGCACCGCAAGAGTTCCGCAGCGGCAAGAAGGACGGCGCGCTGCTGGGCACCGCCTGCCGCCCGGACCGCGACAAGGAAATCCGCGCCGTGCTGTTTCCGGAGGAGCTGACGATGCCCCCCAACTGCAGCATCAAGGGCAAGCTCGCGGTGCGCGCCCGCGTCACCGGCAATATCGGCATCTACCATCTGCGGGGATGCCCGAGCTATCCCGCGACCACGACACCGGATCGCTGGTTCTGCTCGGAGGACGACGCCCAGGCGGCCGGCTTCCGCAAGGCCTACAATTGCCGCCGGCCAAGGTGAGCAAGCTCCCTCACGCACCCGTGAGTGGTAATCCGAGACCGTATTGATCCGGAATTGAACTTCGTCGGCGGTTGCTGCATTTGTAAGCCTACGCAAGCGCCTTGCGCGAGCGTTCCTTGGCAGCAATCCGGCTTCGGCCGATTGTCTTTGCTTGGGCGTTTCCTCCCTAGACTTGGGCCGCTTGTCACAAACAAGCGGCTCTTTCTTTTTGTGCGTCGCTAAAGCAAAGCGACACTTTGAATCGATGCGAGCTCCGGGGTTCACCTCTCCCGAAGGGAGAGGTGAACCCGAACAGCGACCGATTCCAATCTCATTGCACGAAAGAGCGCCATCACTGCATCCGCATGATCTGGTCCATCGGCGGCATGTTGGCGTTGAGATTCGCCATGATCCAGACCGTGCCGCCGACCACCAGGAACACCACCAGCAGCCCGAAGGCGAGCGCCAGCACGTTGTTGGTGTTGTCGGGGCCGGTGGTGATGTGCAGGAAGAACACCAGATGCACGCCCATCTGTGCGATCGCGAGCACGATCAGCGCGACGGGAATCGAGGGCTGCCAGACCAGGTCCGTGCCGGCGATGAAGAACGACGTCGCCGTGAGCAGCAGCGCGAGCACGAGCCCGACGACGTAACCGAGGATCCTTGCGCCGACGCTATGCTCTTCTTCCTCGCCCGGCGCGAGGTCGCGTTTGACCATCCCATGCGTCTGCTCACTCATGGCGCGCTTCCGAGCAGGTAAACGACGGAGAACACTGCGACCCAGACGATGTCGAGCGCGTGCCAGAACAGCGCAAAGCACGTCATCCGGCGCAAGATGTCGGCGCGAAAGCCCTTTGCGAACACCTGGGCCATCATGGTGAGCAGCCACAGCACGCCGGCCGAGACGTGCAGACCATGGCAGCCGACCAGCGAGAAGAACGCGGTCAGGAACGCACTTCGTGACGGGCCATAGCCACGCGCGATGAGGTCGGCAAATTCGCGAAACTCCAGCACGAGGAATATCAGCCCGAGCACGCAGGTCACGGTCATGCTAAGATAAAACCAGAACCGGTTGCGCACGTCGGCGGCGATGCTGGCCATGCCGCAGGTGAAGCTCGACAGCAGCAGGCAGACCGTCTCGATCGCCACGTTCCTCTGCTCGAAGATCTCCGCGCCCTTGGGGCCGCCGGCGGTCTGGCCTGACAGCACCGCATAGGCCGCGAAGAAGCAGGAGAACATCACGATGTCGGAGAGCAGGAAGATCCAGAAGCCGTAGGCGGTCACGATCCGCTTCGGCGCGGGGCCAGGATGCTCGATGACGAGGCCGATATGATGGGGATCGGCGTGGGCGTGGCCTGCGGTCGCGGTCATCGCCATCAGACTGCTCCCGCCATGCTGACGAGGTTGCGCCGTTCCTGGATGTTGCTGCGGTCGATGCGGGCGACCTCCTCGGCCGGAATGACGTATTCGTCATGGTCGCGCCAGGCGAACACGACGAAGGTCGCCCAAGCGCCCAAGCCGCCCAGGATCACCATCCACCAGATGTGCCAGATCAGCGCGAATCCCATGATGGTGGCGAAGAAGGCACAGACGAATCCGGTCGGGGAATTCCGGGGCATCTCGATGTCCTGATAATCCGGCGTCTCATGCGCGAGCGATTGCTGCTTCGCGCGCGCCTTCATATCCCAATAGGCGTCCTCGCCGCGCACATCGGGGTTGAAGGCGAAGTTGAACGCCGGCGGCGGCGACGAGGTTGCCCATTCCAGCGAGCGCCCGTCCCAGGGATCGCCGGTGCGGTCGCGCAACGCCTCGCGATTGCGGATGCTGACGACGAGCTGCACGATCTGGCAGATCACCCCGATCGTCAGCACCGCCACGCCGACCGCCGCAACGATCATCCAGGGCCGCCAGGCCGCCACGTCGTAGTGCTGCATGCGCCGGGTCATGCCGAGCATGCCGGCAATGTAGAGCGGCATGAATGTTATGAAGAAACCGATGAAGGTGAACCAGAACGCGGCCTTGCCCCAGCGTTCGTCGAGACGGAAGCCGAACGCCTTCGGGAACCAGTACTCGAAGCCGGCAAAAACGCCGAACAGCACGCCGCCGATGATCACGTTGTGGAAGTGCGCCACCAGGAACATGCTGTTGTGGAGCATGAAGTCGGCCGGCGGCACCGCGAGCAGCACGCCGGTCAGTCCGCCGATGAGGAACGTCACCATGAAGCCGACCGACCACAACATCGGGGTCGCAAAACGGATGCGGCCGCCATACATCGTGAACAGCCAATTGTAAATCTTCACGCCGGTCGGTATCGCAATGATCATGCTGGCGATGCCGAAGATGGCATTGACGTTGGGACCTGCGCCCATCGTGAAGAAGTGGTGCAGCCAGACCATGAAGGAGACGACACAGATCGCCATGGTCGCGAGCACCATGGAGCGATAGCCGAACAGCGCCTTGCCGGAGAAGGTCGAGACCACCTCAGAGAAGATGCCGAAGGCGGGCAGCACCAGGATGTAGACCTCGGGATGACCCCAGGCCCAGATCAGGTTCATGAACATCATGACGTTGCCGCCGGCCTCGTTGGTGAAGAAGTGGAAGCCGAGATAGCGGTCGAGCAGCAGCATCGCCAGCGTCGCGGTAAGGATCGGGAACGCCGCGACGATGAGGAGGTTCGAGGCCAGCGTGGTCCAGCAGAACATCGGCATGCGCAGGTAATTCATGCCCTTGGTGCGCAGCTTCAGCACGGTGGTGACGAGGTTGATGCCGGCCACCAGCGTGCCGACGCCGGAAATCTGCAGCGACCAGGCGTAATAGTCGACGCCGACGCCGGGCGAATAGGACAGTTCCGACAGCGGCGGAAAGGCGAGCCAGCCGGTGCGCGCGAATTCGCCGACCACGAGTGAGATATTGACCAAGAGCGCACCCGTCGCCGTCAGCCAGAAGCCGACCGAATTGAGCGTCGGGAAGGCGACGTCGCGCACGCCGAGCTGGAGCGGTACGATGAGGTTCATCAGCCCGATCACGAACGGCATCGCCACGAAGAAGATCATGATCGTGCCGTGCGCGGAGAAGATCTGGTTGTAGTGCTCCGGCGGCAGATAGCCCTGCGACTGATACGCCACAGCCTGCTGGATCCGCATCATGATGGCGTCGCTGCCGCCGCGCAGCAGCATGACCGAGGCGAGCAGGATGTACATGACACCGATGCGCTTGTGGTCGACGCTGGTGATCCATTCGTGCCAGAGATAGGGCAGATGTCCCTTCACCACGACCCAGCCCAGCACGCCGAGGATCGCGACAAGCACCACCCCGCCGGCGACGAGCGGAATCGGCTGGTCCAGCGGGATGGCCGACCAATCGAGCTTACCGAGCATCATGGCCCCCACTGTGCGACCGGCCTGCATCGGAGGCGAGGGCCGGCCCGGGCCCCGGCGGAATGTGCTGGGTCGCGATCAAATCGAACAGGCGCGGATCGTCGAGGCGGTAGACCGGCCTGCCCTTCTCAATGCCCTGCTGCATCAGCTTCTTGTAGCTGTCCTCGTTCAGCACCGCGTCCGTCTTCGCCGTATTCGCCACCCAGTCTGGGAAGGCGAGCGGCGAGATTACGTTGACGTCGAACATCATGTCCGGGAAACCGTCGCCGGAGAAATGCGCGGACAGGCCCTGAAGCTTGCCTTCGTTGTCGGCGCGCAGGTTCAGCTTCGTCACCATGCCGTTCATGGTGTAGATCATGCTGCCGAGCTGCGGGATGAAGAACGTGTTCATCACGCTCGATGACGTCAGCTGGAAATTCAGCTCGGCGCCGGCCGGCACCGTCAGCGTGTTGACGGTGGCGATGCGCTGGTCCGGATAGATGAACAGCCATTTCCAGTCGAGCGAGACCGCCTGGATTCGCACCGGGCTGCCGGTGCCCGGCACGGGCGCGGCGGGATCGAGCTGGTGCGAGCCGATCCAGGCGACGCCGCCGAGCAGGATCACGGTGAGCGCCGGAATAGACCACACCACCATCTCGACGCGGCCGGAATAGACGAACTCCGGCTGGTAGCGTGCCCTCGGATTCGAGGCGCGAAACCAGAACGCGAAAGCCAGAATCGCGAAAATGGTCGGCACCACGATCACGAGCATGATGAAGACCGAATCGACCAGGATGGTGCTGTTGCCAGCAGCCACGGGCCCTTGCGGATCGAGCAGATTCATCGGCAAGCCACTGGTGGTTGGGAAGCCCCGGGACTGAGCCTAGCGCGGGAAAGGCTCCGCGACAAACGCAGCGAAGCCGGAACGGTTCCTGGACCGCAACGGCCAGCCATGCGCGATGGACCGGCCGCCACATGCAATTCCGTGTGATGTCAATGACATGAACGCGGAAAGCGCGCTCTTCTCTCCCAGGAGCGCGATTGCTAGTCTGCACGAAAATAATGACAAGGACGGGAGTGAGCCGAGATGCGCTTGAAGGACAAGGTCGCGATCGTCGTCGGGGCCGGGCAAAGCCCCGGCGAAGGCATGGGCAACGGCCGCGCGACCGCGCTTACCTTCGCGCGCGAGGGCGCCAAGGTCTTGTGTGTCGACCACCATCCGGAATCGGCGCAGGAGACGGTCACGATGATCACCGCGAAAGGTGGCACGGCGGCGGCCTTCAAGGCGGACGTGACCAAGGCTGCGGACATCAAGGCGATGGTTGCGGACGCGCAATCGCGCTGGGAACGTATCGACGTGCTGCACAACAATGTCGGCGTCAGCCTCGCCGGTGGCGATGCCGAGCTGCTGCAATTGACCGAGGAGGCCTTCGATCGCGTCGTCGCCATCAATCTGAAGAGCTGCATTCTCGCGGCGAAGGAAGTGATCCCGATCATGCGCGCGCAGAGAAGCGGCGCCATCATCAACATCTCGTCGATGGCCGCGATCACCACCTATCCTTACGTCGCCTACAAAGCGACGAAGTCGGCGATGATCGCCTTCACCGAACAGCTCGCCTACCAGAACGCCGAATACGGCATCCGCGCCAACGTCATCCTGCCCGGCCTGATGAACACGCCGATGGCCGTCGACACCCGCGCCCGCGAATGGCACAAAACCCGCGCCGAGGTCGAAGCCGAACGCGACAGCAAGGTGCCGCTGCGCAGAAAGATGGGCACGGGCTGGGACGTCGCCAACGCCGCGCTGTTCCTGGCGAGCGATGAGGCGAATTTCATCACCGGCGTGACGCTGCCGGTGGATGGTGGTGCGAGCGTGAGACGGGGCTAGGTCGAGGCGAGCGTGCTGCTCTTACCCTCCCCTAAAGGGGGAGGGTCGATGCGCATGCAGCGAAGCGGAATGCGCAGCGGGGTGAGGTGACGGTCTCTCCGCATCGAACGCTGCCGGAGTGGAGAGATCACCCCACCCTGGCGCTTCGCGCCGACCCTCCCCCTCCAGGGCAGGGCTATCGCATGTGGCCTAGGAGTTCGAAGAAGAAGGTATCGTTCCAGCCGGCGCGCTTGAGCTTGAGGCGCAAGGAGATTTTTGTATCGGGGTGAGCTCTGGCGACGTTGAGGGCGAGTCGTCTGAGCACGGCAAGGTTGGCCGGACCGTTGTCCTTGCGATTGCGGGCCAGATCCTCGTCGAGGATGACATCGAGCGGCCAGTGCAGGCCGTTTTCGATGGTCCAATGGGTGCGAACAATGCGCAAAACCTGCGTTCGACTGTAGTTCTGGCTCATCAGGAAGTAGCGTTCGACGGTTTTATCGTTCCCCCGCTTGCTCCTGATCCGCGCGACTGCCTTGAGGCCAGGAAAGTTATGCTTTTGGGCCATGTCTTTGACGGGCACGACAAGCGCGCTGCGCTTTTCTTTTCGCCCATGGTCTGCATCCGTGGTGGCGACCGGCTTCTGACCCTTGCGCGTGGCTGCGGCAATCGCTGCCTTGGCGTCAGCCAACAGCGCGGGCTGATTCTCCTTCACAGCCAGCACGTAATCGCCGCCCCGCGTCACGATCTTTTCGGCCATGCCGCGGTGGCAATGCAGTGCATCCGCCGTCACTACGCAGCCTTTGAGTTGCAAGAGTTCGAGGAGTTGCAAAGCGCCGAGAGCTTCGTTGTTGTTTGGCGCCAGAACATTGGCCAACGCCATACGCGTCTGCGCCGCCCAGGCCGTCACCATGACCGGCGGCATGTGGCTTTTGCCGCTCTCGTAGCCACGCCGCAGCGCCTTGCCGTCTAACGCGATCACGCCTTGTGGCTGTGCAATCTTCGCACCTTGAGCGAAAGCCTCCATAAAGCGTCGGAATGCCGCTTCGAACGCTTTTGGATCGAGCATGCGGAACACACGGCTGAACGTATCATGGCTCGGTAATCCATGCTTAAGCACCAGCACGTCCTGCCAAAGGTAAGCCTTCAGCCGCGCAAACAGCGCCATGTCGGTGCAACTTGTCGCTCCGCACAACGTAGCCATCAGGGCGATGAACAAAAGCTCCGTCAGGTCGTGCAGCGCATTGTCCGCACGCGGGTCGGGCAGCTCTTCGAAGCACTCCGAAAATCGATCCATCGGTCGCTCCTTCCAACTCCGGGAGTCACCTTCAGAATCGATTTCTCTCCAAATCGCAATGCCTTAGGATTACATGCGATTCCCCTGCCCTCCAGGGGAGGGTAAGATCAGTGCGTCACCCGCCAGATCGTGCCGTTGCCATCTTCCGAGATCAGCAGCGATCCATCCTTCGCCACCGCCACTCCCACCGGCCTGCCCCACACTTCCGTATCGTTCACGACGAACCCCGTCACGAAATCCTCGTACTCGCCGGTCGGCTTGCCGTCCTTCATGCGGATGCGGATCACCTTGTAGCCGGTGCGTTTCGACCTGTTCCAGGAGCCGTGCTGGGCGGCGAAGGCGTCGCCCTGGTATTCGGGCGGAAACTGCGCGCCGTGGTAGAAGGTCATGCCGAGTGAGGCCGAGTGCGGCTGGATCAGCACATCGGGCACCGTCACCTTGTCCTTGAGATCCGGCCGCGCGCCGGCATGGCGCGGGTCTTCATTGCCACCGATATAGAACCACGGCCAGCCGTAGAACGCGCCTTCCTTCACGCTCGTGACGTAATCGGGCACGAGGTCGTCGCCGAGACCGTCGCGCTCATTGGTCGAGCACCAGGGTAGACCGGTCTGCGGCTGGATCGCGAGGCCGACGCAGTTGCGGATACCGGTGGCATGGATCTTTCGCTCCTTGCCGTCAGGGTTGAAGGCCAGCACCGCGCCGCGCTCGAGCTCGCTGGCCCATGTGGCGCCGAGCGGCTGCGTCTTCGCCCACGCCTCCATCCCGCCGGGCGGCGTGCCCATGCCTTCGGCGACGTTGCTGAGCGAACCCACCGACACCAGCATACGCGTGTTGTCGGGCGTGAAGACGATATCGCGGGTGGAATGGCCCCCATCCGGCAGGCTTGCGACAACCGTCTCCGCCTTGCCGCGCGCCTTCAGTTCGCCGGCCTTGTACGGAAAGCGAACGACGCTGTCGGTGTTGGCGACATAGACCCATTGCGGATTGTCGCCGTTCGGAAAAAAAGCGATGCCGAACGGCTGCCGCAGACCACTGGCGAACACCTCGTTGGTGGCGACCTTGCCGCCCTCGCCTGCGCGCAGCACGCGAATGGTACCGGCGCGTGTTTCCGCAACGAACACGTCGCCATTCGGCGCCGCGCGGATGATGCGCGGCGCACGCAGGCCTTCGGCGAACAGCTCGATCTTGAAGCCGGCCGGCACCTGGAGCTGGGCTTCCGGCGGACGCGGCACCACGCGCGACGAGCTCGCAACCGATCGCGTGGCGCCGGGCCTGACCAGATCCTGCGGCCGGATCAGCCTGACCGTGCCGGGCTTGTCGGCGCGCCAATCGCCATAGGCGTCCTTGCCCTGCAACACGGGCTCGGCGTGTGCACCGGCCGCCGCAGCAGCGGCCAGCAGCGCTGCGAGCATCGCCACGAACGTTATCCTGTCGCTCAATTCGTCGTCCTCCGCCTTGGGCGTGTCGTGCGTCAACGCCGATCACCCGCAAAAGGTCTCTCGGCGAGTTTGGCGACTGCCGAATCCCACGTCAGTTCATGCCCGCACGATGTGCATCAGCCGCAGTCCATCATACTGGAAAATGCGGTTGAACGGTGCGACACATTGTGAGGGCGGCGATCGCCGGTTACGGTCATGGAGGCTGCGGCATCCAGGTCGCGCCGGATGAGGAGATCATGTGGGGATCCGTCATATCGGAATGGGCGAGCCTGCTGCTGCGCTGGCTGCACGTGGTGGCCGCAATCGCCTGGATCGGCAGTTCCTTCTATTTCATCGCCCTCGACCTCAGCCTGAAGCCGAAGGCCGACCTGCCGGGCGGCGTGCAGGGCGAGGCCTGGCAGGTCCATGGCGGCGGCTTCTACCGGATCATGAAATACCTGGTCGCGCCCAGCCAGATGCCGGACGAGCTGACCTGGTTCAAATGGGAGGCCTACACCACCTGGCTGTCCGGCTTCGCGCTGATGGTGGTGGTGTATTATCTCGAGGCCGAGTTGTTCCTGGTCGACAAGTCGATCCTCGACCTCACATCATTCCAGGCTGGACTGTTCAGCTTCTGCAGCCTGGCGCTGGCATGGCTGCTCTATGAGGCCGCCTGCCGCACCGGGCTCGCCCAGCGCGAACTGCCCTTCGCCATCGGCGGCTATCTGTTCCTGGTCGCACTCACTTACGCCTTCACCCATGTGCTGAGCGGACGCGGCGCCTTCAACCAGATCGGCGCGATCATCGGCACCATCATGGTGGCCAACGTCTTCACGCTAATCATCCCGAACCAGAAGAAGATCGTGGCCAGCCTGATCGCCGGACAGGCGCCTGATCCCAAGCTCGGCAAGGCCAGCAAGGAACGCTCGGTCCACAACAATTACCTGACGCTTCCCGTCGTCGTGCTGATGATCAGCAACCACTATCCCCTGCTCTACGCCACGCGCTTCAACTGGATCATCGTCGCGATCGTCCTGGCGCTCGGGCCGGTGATCCGCCACTTCTTCAACGAGCGTCATGCCGGGCGCAAATCGCCCTGGTGGGTGTGGGGCGTGGCCGCGGCCGGCGTGATTGCGATCCTCCTCCTCTCCGCCGCCGGACCGCGCGAGGTGAAGACGGGCGCATTGTCGGCGCCCGTCACGGCCGCCAATGTCGAGGAGATCGTGATGTCCCGCTGCAGCATGTGTCACGCGGCCGAGCCGGTCTGGGCCGGCATCGTCACCGCGCCGAAGGGCATTGTGCTAGACACGCCCGAGCACATCCATCGCAACATCCGCCTGATCGGACGGGTCGCGGCCTGGTCCAATTCTATGCCGCCCGGCAACATCACCGAGATGACCGGCGAGGAGCGCGCCGTCCTCGCGGCCTATATCGAACAGGCGCGCTGACGCACGCCGGACGAGGATGCATCGCGCGGAATGAAATTCCGCATCTCTCGCCGAATTGAAAATGACTTGACGGCCCATCCGGCGTAGACATGGCCGGCAGCCGCCGGCGCGGCGCAAAATCAGCTTGCAATCGGGGAATAACAACAGTGGCCCTCAAGAACGTCATCGGTATCGACCACGCAGTCGTCATGGTGAAGGATCTCGACAAGGCTGCCGAGAATTATCGGCAACTCGGCTTCACGGTCTCGCCGCGCGGCACCCACAGCGCGCATATGGGCACCGGCAATTACACCATCATGTTCGACCCCGATTACATGGAGCTGCTCGGCGTGCTCGTGGCAACCGAGCACAATGCGCCGGCCCGCGCCTTCGTCGAGCGCCATGGCGAGGGCATCGAGCGCATCGCTTTCACTGCAGTCGATAGCGCCGCCGGCGCCGAGGAGATCCGTGCACGGGGCCTGGAGCCGATCGGCCCGACCGATTTCGAACGCCCCGTCACGC
This sequence comes from Bradyrhizobium sp. USDA 3397, assembly GCF_054060965.1. Lineage (NCBI taxonomy): Bacteria > Pseudomonadati > Pseudomonadota > Alphaproteobacteria > Hyphomicrobiales > Nitrobacteraceae > Bradyrhizobium > Bradyrhizobium sp. USDA 3397. The sequence goes on along the minus strand of NZ_JBSSDS010000001.1, from coordinate 7,658,162 downwards.
TGCCAGACGGCACGATCTCGGCGGCGAAATTCCGCACCTTCATGTGGCCGACGGCTGAAGCGCCGGGCGGCGTGCGCATCTTCGCCTGCCAGCACAAGACCCGCGAGACCGTGTGGATCCCCGAGCTGATGACCCACGCCAATGCGGCCAAGCGGATCAAGCAGACGCTGATCGCAACGCCAGAGCCTGCCAAGGAGGCCGCGCATCTCGCCCGCCTGATCGACCGCGAGGCGAAGACCGACGCGGACGGCGCCGTCATCGTGCCCTCCGGCGGCGATCGCGCCGACTTCGTCTATCTGACGCTGGACCAGCTCGCCAAGCGCTATCCCGGCGTGTCGCTGACCGGCCTCTCCGAACGCGGTGGCGCCGCGCTGGTGCTGGTCAGCGGCGATCTCGCCGCGACCGAGAAGGCGCTGGGGCCGGCCGCCGTGCGGAGCGGAGCTGCGATCTGCGTGCCGCCGGCCAAGGCCAACGGCACCCTGCTCGCCTTCATTGCCGGCTGATTTGAACCAATTCTTTAACGGGCGTTTACCCGGCGGCTGTAGACTTCCCGGCCATCAAGCCACCGGGGCCAAACGCATGTTCAAAGAGGGATCGCCGATCGCCTATGACGCGCCGGCCGAGTTGAAGAAATGGCCGTCGCTGAAGGGCGAGCGGCTGAAGGATCGCGGTTCGCCCTATCTCGTCTACAACGGCACGCTCGCCGAATGCGTCCGCGAGCTCATGGGCAAGCCGATCAAGGGCATCTCGCTCTACGACATCATGACGACGCCGCAGGCCGCCTTCGATCAAAACGTGCTGTCGCCCGGCGACGCCGCGGAGATCGCGATGCGCAAGGATTTTCCCAAGGACTAGTTCGCGGCACGCTTCGCAGCGGGCGTGCCCTGCCGCTTCGATGAAGATTCCGTCGGCGCATCGAGGAAGACGACGGGCATGCCGCGCTTCACGTTCTCGCCAAGCACCCGCGCGTCCCAATTGGTGAGCCGAACGCAGCCGTGCGACGCCGACTTGCTGACCTTGTCGGGCTCTGCCGTTCCGTGGATGCCGTAGCCCTGCGCCGACAGGCCGATCCAATATGCGCCCACCGGATTGTTCGGTCCCGGCTTGATGTCGAACGGTCTCTTGGACTTGACGCTCTTGAACTTGTACTCGGGATTGTAGCGGTAGGTCGGCAGCTCGTGGCTGGCGGTGACCTTCAGCGTTCCCGTTGGCGTCGGGCGATCCGGACTGCCGACTGACGCCGGATAGAACGCCAGCAGAGCGCCGCTTGCGTCGAACGCTTTCAAGGTCCCGTTGGTCTTATCGACTTCGAGCCGGGCAATGCGCGGCAGCTCGCGCCGCGCCGGAACATTGGCAACCACGATCGTCTCTCCGGCCTTGTCGAACGCCTTGCCCGGATTGAGCGCCTTGAGCAGATCCGCGCTCATGTGGAATTTCTCGGCAAGTCCTTCGAGCGGGCTGGTGTAGCTCAGCGCGTCCAGCGACTTCATGTCATCGAGCCTGGCCGGCAGCTTCTTTAAGAACGGTCCCTTCACGTCGGCGTCGGTGATCTTGTAGTCGACGAGAATCGGGCCCTCGCTCGCTGCGGTCAGCCTGTCCCAGAGCTCCGGCGCCACAACCTTGTCGGATGCGATGCCGTTCTGCTCCGCGAACGCCTTGAGCGCCTTCTGCGCGTTCTCGCCGAGCTTGCCGTCGATCTCGCCGGGCGAAAATTGCGCGCGATCGAGCAGCACCTGAAGCTTCACCACGGCTGCATTCAGCTTGTCGGTGGCCGGCGGCTTCGCAGGACGCGCAGCCTCGTTCACCGCGGCCGGATCGAGATTGCCTGCGAGCGCCGGGCCGGCGAGCCACAGCACAATCACCGCGCCAAGCATCCATCGCATCGTCATCGCGCATCCCACTCGCAAACGGCCCGCAAAACCGCGGATGGTTTCGCTTCGGGAACACCGTAGTAACACCGAAGGAACCGACGAGATCGCAGCTTTGCCGCAATCGGACGGTTAAGAACTTCCTATCGCCGGCGCATCGCTGGCCGTTCATCCACACAGTTCGAGGTTGTCCCAGCAAATGCGATTTGTCGTCGCGGCTTGCGCCGCGTTTCTGCTTCTGATGTGCGATCTCGATCCGTCGGCATCCCGCCAAGCATCACGTTTCGACACCACTGTTCTCAAGAACAATCATGCCTCGTCACTTGTTCCGGTGGTCGAGCTCTTCGTCGCCAGCGTGCAGGCGATCGAGCTTGCCAATGCGCACGCGGCGTACGAGCAGGTGATCGAGCCACCGCGCGCGGTTGAGCCGGTCGTGCAGGCGGAGCCCTCGCCAACCGAACGATTTTGTCACGCGCTGCGCGAGGCCGCAGAATCCAGCGGCATTCCGGTGCCGTTCTTCGCGCGCCTGATCTGGCAGGAGAGCCGCTTCAAGTCCGACGAGGTCAGCCATGCTGGCGCGCAGGGCGTCGCGCAGTTCATGCCGGGGACGGCCGCCGAGGTCGGGCTCGACGATCCCTTCGATCCGATGAAGGCGCTGCCGGCGTCGGCAAAATTCCTGCGCAAGCTGCGCGACGATTTCGGCAATCTCGGCCTTGCTGCCGCCGCCTACAATGCCGGTCCCGGCCGCATCCAGAAATGGCTTGCCAGGCAGAGCGAGCTGCCGCGCGAAACGCGTGACTATGTCCGGATCATCACCGGCACCAAGGCCGAAGACTGGACCGAACGGTCGGAGGCGCTCGCGATCCGCATCGACCTGCCGCGCGAAGCGCCATGCGAAGGCATCGGCAGTCTTTCGAAGGCCAAGGACGTCGCCTGGGTTCCGGTGAACCTGACGCCTTCGGTTGCGAACATCATTCGCAAGGGTGAGCAACTCGCGGCGCGCGTGACGACGAATCTCGCCCGCAAGCGGCTCGCCACACTGTTGCGGAAGAATGTCACGGCTCCCGGCAAGGCCCGCAGCATGATCGCGGCACGCGCGGCCGGAAAGAGCGCGAAGGCGCGCGCCGTTCGTCTCGCATCGCGCGAACGGACATCAGGCTAACGATCGGAGCCGCTCCCTTGCGCGGCTCCAATCGCCATCGACCTAGTCGATCTCCTCGATCACCCTCCGCTCGCGCGGCTCGATGACATAGGTCCGGGTGTCGCGGTGGATGTAGCGATATTCACGCAAGCCCGGCGCATCGCGGTAGACCGTGGTCGGGAACTCCTCGACCTCGACGCTCTCGGGAAGACGGTCACCGACGCGGATCTCACTGCGCGCTGTGCTGCCGGTGGTCCGTACTTCCTTGCGCCCCTCGGTACGGGTTTTCGCATGCTTGCGGATCACCTCGCGATCGCGATCCGAGAACTTGCTGGCGCTACGCTCGCGCGTGGTCGTCGTTGTCGCCGTGGACTGGCCTGAATACGGCAGCACCGTCACGATCTTGTAGGTCGCCGGATCGACCACGACGATCTGATCTTTCACCAGCGCAAAGCTGTAGCCGCGATATTGCGGCACGATCTCAACGACGTCGGGCGGCAGCGTCGAGAGGTGCACGTCGCGCGGCACCACCGTGCCGACGTTCAGCGAGAAATTGACGTTGGTCAGCGGCCGCACGTTGAGGTGCGAGATCGACGCGCTGATCTTGGTCTCCTGCTGCTTGTTGAGGTTGACGTCGGTCTGGGCGGCCGCCTGGTTGCTCGTCGGCGCAGTCGGTGCCTGCTGGGCCTGGTTGGTTCCAGATGCGGCCGGTGCCTGCTGGGCTTGATTGCTGGCCGGCGGCGGATTGGACTGGTCCTGCGCCTGGTTGGTGTTCGCAGGTGGCGGGTTGGCGCTCTGCTGCGTTGCAGGCTGGTTGCCGGCTGCATTGGAATTTGCCGTCCCGCTTTGCGACTGCGCAGTCGAGCCCGTATTGGCGGTGCCGGAGCCGGACGATGGTGGATTGGTCTGCGTGGTCTGGGTCGACGTTCCCGACGGCGGGGATTGCTGCGGTTGCGATGTGGTCTGCTGCGTGTCGGTCGCGCTCGACGGCGAGGTCGTGGATGGCGCGGTGGAGTTCGACTGGGACTGCGTCGTCTGCTGAGACGGCGGATTCGTGCTGGGCGATTGCGCATACGCGGCGCTCGCCAGCACCACCCCCAATGCGGTGGTTGCCAACAGGCGGATCATGGTTCACTCCCTTTCAACAAATGAAACTGCGCTACTAACCTGCGCTAAGACGCTCAGTTCCACTTTTTCCCGTGCCGGAACCTGCAATGCCATCGAAGAGTGCCGGGATCATCGCTTATCGCAGGCGTGGGAACATCGAGGTGCTCCTGGTCCATCCCGGAGGGCCGTTCTGGCGCAACAAGGATCTCGGCGCATGGTCGATCCCGAAAGGCGAGTACGCGGACGGAGATGACGCAGAGACCGCTGCGCGACGTGAGTTCGCCGAGGAGCTGGGGCAGGAGCTTTCCATGCCGCTGACTCCGCTCGGCCAGGTCAGGCAGCGCGGGGGCAAGCTCGTCACCGCTTTCGCGGCCGAGCTCGATCTCGACGTGCGCAGCATTCGCAGCAACACGTTCGAGATGGAATGGCCGCCGCGCAGCGGCAAGCGGCAGGCCTTTCCGGAAGTCGACCGCGCCGAATGGTTCACGCTCGACGCGGCGCAGGAGAAGATCAATGCAGGACAGCGTCCGCTGCTCGACCGGCTTACGCTGCTGATCGGCAGATAGCGCGTCGCTCCCTATTCCGCCTTGATGTTCGCCGCCGCGACCACCTCTGCGAGCTCCTTGGTCTCCTTGGCGATCTTCGCGGCGTAGTCGGCCGGGCTGAGCACGCTGACGACGCCCTGCGCGCCAAGCTTCTCCTCGGCCGAGGGATCCTTGGCGGCGGCGACGATCTCCCGGTGCAGGGTTTCCAGGATCGGCGCGGGCGTTGCCTTGGGCATGAAGAAGCCGACCCAGAACGAGATGTCGAATCCGGGATAGCCGGCTTCCGCCACGGTCGGCACGTCGGGCAGCGCCGGCAGCCGCTCGGCCGAGGACACCGCCAGCGCGCGCAGCTTGCCGGCCTTGACCAGCGGCACGGCGGAGAGCGGATCGAACACCGCCAGCACCTCCTGCGCGAGAATGCCGACCTCGGCGGCCGAGCCGCCGCGATAGGGCACATGGATCAGCTTGATGCCGGCTTTCTGGCTGAGCAGCTCCATGGCGAGATGGGCGAGATTGCCGTTGCCGCCGGAGCCGTAGGCGAGCGCGCCGGGCGCGGCCTTCGCCGCAGCGACGAGATCGGCCACCGACTTGACGTTCGCCGTCTTGGGATTCTCGGGGTTGACGACGAGGACGAGCGGCGCCGAGACCACCGTGGTGAGCGGCGCAAAATCGACTTGCGGATCGTAGCGGATGTCCTTGAACAGCGTCTTGTTGAGCGTGATCGTGGACGAATTGCAGGCGAGCATAGTGTAGCCGTCCGCGTCCGCACGCGCGACGCCTTCGGCCGCGATCATGCCGTTGGCGCCGGCGCGGTTCTCGACCACGAAGGGCTGGCCGAGCTTGTTGCTGAGCCGATCGCCGATGATGCGCGCGACGACGTCGACCGGGCCGCCCGCGCTGAAGCCGACCATGATCTTGACCGGCCGCGACGGATATTTCTGCGCGAGAGCCTCTGTCGCCAGCGCCAAGGCGCATAGACCTGCGATGACTGCCAGCAGGCGGGCGGTTCGTTGCATTCGTTCTCTCCCAGACCTCTTGGCGCCGCTTGTGCATGCTTGTTGGTGCGACGCCGTAGAAGTCATGAATAGCGGCCGTGCCGGATTTCGCAATCGCGTATGAGCGCCGGCATTCCGCCGCAGGGCACGTGCGTGCCGCTTCCAGAAACAAAAGTGCGAAAACAACCCCATGCACAGTAGACCGCCCCTGTAAGAACAAGGACTTGCGGGGGCGTACGAAAATTTTTCGGATTTACGAAATAAATTCTGTCACGTCGGGCAAAACAGTGCCATAATGCCATCATCGCAACAGTCGCGAGCGTCACGGCCTGCCGGCCCGGACCCGTGCCGACGCGGTTGCGCCTAAACCCTTCATCGACATTCCTAAATCCGCATTCGCGCGCAGCGGCGAACGGCCGTTCGCGCTTGCGCGCTCAAAGGACACATGCCCATGACGACAGCTCTCGAACGCCACATCCCCTCACCGCTCGCGGCATCCGATCGCAGCGTCCCCGCTGCGCCGCCGCGTGTAAAGCTCTACAAGCGGCGCATCGCGATCCGCCATCCCGACCCGCATGCCGGCGAGCAGCTGCTGGTCGAGGCGCTCGGCGCCGCCGACCGTGACGCGATGCACGGAATATTGAGGCAATTGGTCAAGGCCAGTGTGGTCGGGCAGAAGCCGGATGAAGCCAATCTCGCCTTCATGATCTCGACGATCAGGAGCATCGCGCCCAAGGATTCCGTCGAGGCGATGCTGGTGTCGCAGATGGTGTCGGTGCACATGGCGGCGATGCGCTGTGCATGCCGGCTCGCCTGCACCGACGATCTCGCGCAGCAGGAGGGCATCGCCCGCGCGTTGACCCGGCTCTCCCGCACTTTCGCCGCCCAGGTCGAAGCGCTGAATCGCCACCGCAACAGCGACGAGCGCGGGATCACGGTGCAAAACCTGTCGGTGCAGGATGGCGGACGGGCGATCGTGGGCAACGTCACGCAGCATGCTCATCTGATCGACGCTCATCCGGACACTGCGTCGGGCGCGGCCGGCGAAGCCGAATGGGCGGACGCAACGCAAGGCGCCCGCGCATGAGCGGCGGCCACGTCCGCAACACGCACGCGATGGTGACGAGCCCGCGCTGCGGGGCGCGGACGCGCGACGGCACCGCCTGCCGCGCGCCGGCGATGCACGGCAAGCCCCGCTGCCGCATGCATGGCGGCGCGCCGAGGTCGGGCGCTCCGAAGGGCAACCGGAATGCATATCGACATGGAATGTGCACACCGGATGGTCGCGCCGAGCGACACAGAGTGAAGACTTTGCTGGAGGACGCTCGGAAGCTTCTGAATGAGCTGAAGTAGATTGCGGCGCGACCTCCGGCGCCGGTCGTGGCACGGGCGAATTGGAGCGCGTCATTTCCGGCGCGAGACCTGACCTAGAAGACGAAGACTCTGATGGATCTAGGGGGCCATATGTACGAAGCTACGAAGCTCGATTAGCAATTGAGTGAGAGCCTGAGCCGTGCGGGACGGCGTCGGACCGATCGGGAGGCCGAAATGCCTATCACCGTTTCTATGATGGGGACGTCAGTTGGTTGTGCCGGTGGCAGACGGAGTGCCGAAATTCGACATTGCCCGGAGTTGCAAGCTCGACGTCGCCGTCACCGCCGGCCTCTCTGTTGATCAGTCGATAAAGAGCTGCTCTGGGCTGGTTATTCACTCAGGCGATTGGTGCTGGTCCCTTCCGGCTGATGGGTGGGTTGAACACTGCGTCAGGCGTAATGATCGAACTCGCTCAGTGCGATTCGCACCTCGCGGGCAAAATCAACAAGCGATGCAGTGAACGCACCAAGGGCAACCATGAACAGGATGGCCACCCCGCGCTCATGCTGAATCTGAAGAAACGCGCTTGCAAACGCGACGACGACAAGAACCGCTACCGAAATACTGCCGATCACGGCCCAGAAGATTGCCCGGTTCAGCATGGCCGCACGTCGCATCAAACGTGGCAGATCAGCCTTCAGCCGGCATCTCACATCGTCCTCGGGTATCCCGTTCAGGACAATCGTTCTGTCAACGATACGATTTTGACGGGAGATCAGGACCGCAATGAAGGCTGCCAGCGCGCCCAGAAGAAACGCGGGCGCCGCAGCCTGCGAGATAACGTGGGATAGCTGACTGACAGTCGGCGTATCGGGTAGCATCGGTTGCCGCTTTCCGCGCGATGTGCCTTACTTCGTCACCACCCGGCGCGCCGGTGTCAGCGTGCTGGTGGGGGCCGTCGGCGAGATCGCGAACGTCAGCCAGACATTCCATCCCGACGGCCGGTTCTCGGCGGCAAATTCGCCATAGCCTTTCAGATTGAGATATCCCTGCATGTCGCCGATCGGAAAGAGATATCCGAACTGCGGGCCGATGCCGAAGACGCGGGACCGGAAACCGCCGAGCTGCGGATGCTGGCCGAAGTCGTCGGTGATCTGCTGATATCCGTAGCCGACGAAGCCGACGAAAAACTGCTTGGAGAGGAACTGCGAGATACCCCAATCGACATGGAAGTCGATCCCGTTCTGGTATTGCGTGTCGGGATTCTTGAAGTTGTAGGTGAAGCCCGCGACGGCGGAGAATTCGTGTCCCGCGGCCGGGTTGAAGTAGGTGTAGCCGCCGCCGGCGTCGATCGCGGCGTGGCCGATGCCGAGGTTGCTGAGGCGCGCGGGATCGTAGGCGCCCACCGGAATGTCGCCCGTCACATAGGTCATGAAATTGTGCACGCCGGCGTTCCACTTCAATGTGGCCTGCGGATAGAGGTCGCCGACGGAGGTGAGGGAATCCGAGATGCTTCCCTCGCGGGTTATCACCAGCGGTCCGAGTGCCGCGGTGAGCGTTCCGTCAATGCCGGTACTTGCTCGGCCGAACAGGCCAGTGATGCCGATGGCCAGTTGTCCGCCAAGCACCGGTGTGCCGAAAGTGTAAGTGGGATTCAAAAGAATCAGATCGGCCTGCGCGTTCAGACTGGCATTAAGATTGACGTTCACCGTTGCCGGGAATCTGCCGATCTGGATCTGCCTTGCCGCGGCGACGGCGCCCGATGCTTCGACCGAGGTGTGATAGTACACCGCGGCCATGGACCAGCCCGGCACCTGAGGTGTCGCTGCAAGGCTGCCGAAGCGTCCGGGAAGCCAGTAGGAAACGCCGCTTTCGTCGGCGTAGGCCGCCCCGGACATCGATCCCAACATTAGCAGAGCCGCGCCGAGGCCGCGGCACGTGCGCTGACGGTTGGAACTTCGCTTGGGAAGGTGGTGCGCCATATACCTGCTCCCAATGGCTGGAGACCACAGTGCTCTACCCGAGATTGCCATAGATATAATAGCTCGTCGTAGGCTATCGCTCTGAAAACGGTCCAGATCAAAAATCCTTCGCAACTGTTGCGCTAAAGTCGCGAGAACATCGCCTACTATTCCTCCATCGGGCATTGCGAAAACGGCCCCGTCCACTTGATGTTCATTTGCTTCCAAATGGAAATATCTTCCTCCAGTCGTTCTTCATGTCGACAACGGTCCAGCCCATCGCCTGGGCCGCGTCGAGCGCTTTGTCGAGGCGGCCAATGGAGGAATGGCGATCGTAGGCCCATTCCCGTTCGGCGTCGGTATGGTGCACGATAAGGGCGAAGCGGACACCGCCGCCTCCCTTGGCCCATTCGAGCATTTGCAGGTCACCGTCGGAGTTGCCGAAAGCCGCGATCGGATGGCGGCCGATGTGCATCTGGATGCCGACGGGCTTGCCGGCCTTGTCGTCAATGAAATCGAGTTCGGGCAGTTTCATGAGAACGGGTTTGCCGTCGCGCAGCTCGAAGTTCAGCTTGCCGCTGCTGCCCACCACCTGCTCGGGCGGGACGCCATAGACCCGCTCGGCAAAGACGCGCATGAAGTCGATGCCGCCGCCGGAGACGATGAACGTCTTGAAGCCGTTGCCGCGCAGATAGGCGAGCAACTCCAGCATCGGCTGATAGACCATCTCGGTATAGAGGCGCCCGGTCACCGGGTGTTTGGCTGTGGCGATCCAGTCGCGCACGATCTGGTCGAATTCCACCGTGGTCATGCCGGAATGGGTGGCCGTCACGATCTGGAAGATGGCGGCCTCGCCGCCGGCGAGCGCGCCTTTGATGTCGCCCTTGAGCAGCGAGGCAAACGGCTCCTTGTCCTTCCACTCCGGATGCAGCGGGGCGAGCGCCTTCACGCGGTCGAATGCGAAGGCAGCCTGGAAATAGATCGGCTGCTCCGCCCACAAGGTGCCGTCATTGTCGAAGGTGGCAATCCGCTCGGCAGGCGGCACCAGGTCGGGCGAGCCTGGCTTCGTCACGCGCTCGACGAAGGTGACGATAGAATTTTTGGTCGCCGTATCATTCCACGACGGCAGCGGATCGGCCGCGGGCGTTTGCGCCAGGGCGGACACGACAGGAAACGCGGTGAACGCTGCAAACGCAGACAGCACCGCGCGGCGGTTCATAACGGAAACCCGTTGGCCGAAGCCATGTTCGGATCCTCTCTTGTTTTCCATTGTCCCTGCTTCGGATCGGGCACACGTCGACAACCAGGCTGCGTCCGCCATCACCTTCCGGCGATGGCGGACCGACCCGAATGCTAGCTCGCCACGACGATCGCCGGCGGCTTCCAGGTGCCGTTGCCGGGGGGCAGGATCGACGGTGCCTCGGTCTTCGGCCAGTACAGCCGCATGACGAGGTAAATATCCCCGTTAGGTGCTGGCAGCCAGTTGGATTCCTTGTCAGCGCCTGGCGATTTGTGCTGGATGTACAACGTCACTGAGCCGTCGGCATTCTTCTTCATGTCGGGCAGCATCGGCGAGTTGATCAGGTATCGGTTGATCGGATTTTCGATCAGCAACTGCGTCTTGCCATCATACATCGTCACCGACCAGAATGCATTTACGGGTGGAGCTTGTCCTGCCGGGAAGGTCAGCGTGTAATTGTGCTTGCTGCCGTCGAGCGCCTCACCATTGGCGAGAGCTTTGGTAAAGGGGTACATTGCCTCTTCCGCATCGTTGCCATAGATGCCGCCCTTGGCTGCGGCGGCTCGCTTCAGCCAGTCGCCGCTGAAGAATGCCCGGTCTCCGAACAGCGACCCGATTTTCCATCCATTGACCTCCTTTTGCCCGCCAGCAAGATACTTCTCAACCTTCTCCTCGCCGTCCTTCATGCCAAAGCCGATTTCGAGCTTGTGAGCAATCGGAAGTTCCTTGAAATCGAAGGTCTTGCCGGGGCCGACGCCAATGCGCGCGAGCCTCGCGCGGATTTCCTTTTCCTCCGGCCCCGCAGGTGCGAACTGCAAGGAGAAGTCGAGATATTCGAAGAAGTTCTTCTTCACCAACTCCTTGTCGATCTTGGGAAAGTCCACGGCGGCCGTACCGACTGTGACTGATTGCTTCAAATAGGCTGAGAGCGGCTGCACCTTGAATCCGGCCTGTATCTTCTCGACATTAGGCATGTCCGCCGGATTGAAAAGCTGCGTCCGATAGCCAGCGATGGAAAACTGCGTCGTGGACCGGAACACCTTCTTGATACCGGCAGGCGTTGCGCCCTGCCAGTCTGGTCCAGCAACCATATAGTCTCCGGCATCGCTGCCGGTCGCGCGGCTACCGATATATCCATAATTGAACGTGTTGCCGTCGCACAGCATGATCGAGTAGTAGCGCTTGGGATCCACCGCCGGCACCGAGAGGACAACCGGCTCCGCTCGCAGGTCCATCCAGGCAAACGAATACGGTGTGTCGCTGTTGGGGGTGATAACCGCGGTGTCCTTGTAGGTGAAGACCCGTGGCTCATTCTTGATCTGATTGAACGGCGCCTTGTATTGTCCCGAATTCTTGTCGACAGAATACTCGTACATCACAGCGTAGTTCATCACGATCGGGAGCCCGTAGATGAAGCCTTCCTCGGCGATGGCCTTGGCCTCGCGGATGTCCGGCCATTCCGTCTTGGCCTGCGCGTTGGCCGGGATAGCCTTGGTCGTCGTGACAGTGATTGCAGCAAGCGCCGCGGAACGGAGAAGGTCGCGTTTCGTCAACATGGTGCCGGCTCCTCTTCAGGGATGATTGTTTTCGCGCGGTCAAACGCCGGCGCCGAAGCGCCGGCGTGCCGTCAACTTTCATTGGGCCGAGATCCCCACCGTTGTTTGCGACCTCACGACCGGCGGCGGATTCCATTTTCCGGTCAGCGCCTCAGACTTCGGCGCGTACAGGCGCATCGTCAGGTTGAATGGCGCCTTCGGCGCTGGAAGCCAGTTGGCTTCGAGCTCCTTGCCGGGGCTCGCGTTCTGGAAATAGAGATCGAGCGAACCATCCGCATTGTACTTGAACGGCATCCAGCTACTCACCGCGAAGCGGTTCAGTGTGTTGCCGACCTGGAATCCGTCCTGATCGTAGAGCGTGATCGACCAGAACGCATTGACCGGAGGGGTGGCGCCCTTCTCGAAGGTGATGGTGTACTTGTTCGCGCCATCGAGCGGCTTGCCGGATTCATCGGCGAGATTGAGCGGATAGATGGCGTCCTCGACCACGTTCGCGCCCAGCCCCTGCTGCGAGAGAATGGCCCGCTTCAGGTAATAGTTGCCATAAACGCCCACGGTGTCGGTATTCATCGACCAGCCGTTGGCAACCCGCGCCAGCGTCGGCAGCTTCCAGGCCATCAGCTTTTGCGCATCCTTCGGTGCGGCTTCCACCGCCCGCTGCACGGTGGGATCGAGCTTGCCGATGTCAAAGCTCTTGCCAACTTCGATGCCGATTTTCTTCATCTGCGCGAGGATCGGCTCGTCGGTGATATGTGGCGGATGCAGCTTGAGCAACTCGGCGGCGTTGGCGAAATAGACGCCCGCCGACATGGTATCGACCTGGGTTTTTGGCGGTGTCTTCATATCGACGCTTGGGTCGGGCTTGAAATCAAGCGGTCTGGGCGCCTTGCCATATTCGGAAAGAAGCGTGACCTTGTAGCCGGCCTGGATTTTGCGAACCGCGTCATAGTCCGGCGGGCCGTCGGTCTTGGTCCGGCCGATCAGCCAGACGTAAGGCGTCGGCGCGTTGATGCGCTGGGTGTCTTTCGGAAGCTTGAACTCCTCGGCAAACTTGTCGCGCAGATCCGGCCGCCAGCCTGGGGGTGTCACCAGAAACGTCCCGGCCTTGGTGCCCGTCGTGCGCCAGCCTGGCGACGCAAAAACATCGGTCCACATGTCGAGCATCGGCAGCAGATAATAGCGTCCATCGGTATCCGGCGCCGAGATGACGACAGGCTCCTTGGTCATGTCCAGCCACGATACGGAATACAGCGTGTCGAAGTTGGAACGCACCACGCCCTTGAAATCCGCCGGCGGGTATTCGGCCACGTTGACGAACGTATTCATCGGGCCCTTGAAATCGGTGGTGCCGTTGGTGAACTGCTTGCGGGATACGTCCATCGACAGCAGCGGGTAGAAGTAGACGTAGGCGTCAACCGCGATGGCGTGCGCCTCCTGTTCGGTGATGGCCGCCTGGGCGAGCGCCGCGGGCGCGGCTGCCGCGCCGAGGCAGAGAGACAACGTCAGGGGCAGAAATCCTCGAAACATATCGGGTCCTCCTCTTCAGTGATGTAATACGGTCTCCATCGTCGGTTCGTTCGGAATTCGGCGTCGCGCGCTCGGCGGGTGCCGCGGGCGGTGCCGATTGTTTTTCATGGATGGCAGGGCTGCCGTGTGCTGGGCAGGCGCTATTTCGGTCCCGCACAACGTCGCGGTCACGCCGAGCGTTCCGAAATCTGATTCAGTGCTGTGATACGCATACATCATTCCTTGTACAGAAAACGACGGAGCCACTTGAATCGCTGGTGAGCGAGGGAGCGTGCAAATGAACGTGCGACGTCGACGCCGCATGGCGTCTGCATAATCGAAACAGGATTGCTGGGCGATAAAGCTTGTCGTTGAAGGGCACTTCGACGTGCGGCTTCGGCTACCTCCACCGCATCACGATAGCACAACCTAACAGTGAGGGCCAGCCATGATCACTATTCTGGCCTATATGGTCGTTCCGCTGTCGCTTGTGTCTCGAAATTCAAACTGGTGCGATGGGGGCGGGTTGTTTGGGTCTATCTCGCTGTTAACAGGCGGACCTATCCTCGCGACATTTCTCGCTCTTTTTAATTATCGAATGTGCAGGACAAGTTGTGGCGATCCCGATCAAGCCGAACGTGCCGGTAAAGGCCAACGACGTGCTGTTTCAAATCGACCCAGTACAAGGTCACGCAGTTGCAGGCTTCGCTTGCCGGCGCAAAGCAGCCGGTCGAGATCCTGAAATCGAATTGCGAACTGGCAACGGCGAATGTCAGTGGGCTCACCACGCAGGTTGCCTACAACAAGAAGCGTCTTGCCGACGCGCCGTTCCGAAACCGGAATGCGCGGAAGCATGGATGGTTCACGAGGGAAACAATCAGCGAGCGGAGACAGATCGATTGTTTGCTGGATGATGCGCTGAAGCTGCTACGGAACTTGACGTGATGGCGTCCGGCCGGACGCGGATGACGGACGGACGCATGGAGATTCGAAAACCCCGTGCACACGGAACTTCCCGCACCGGCGCCGACTTGAATCGGCAACGGAAGCACAGTCCGATGAATGCCGAAACGGAACTCAAATTCCGCCTTGCGCCGCGAAAGCTGTCATCCATCTTGCGCGACGGCGCTTTGAACGGACGACACAGCGACCGGTCGGAGCAGGCACTCGTGTCGACCTACTACGACACCAGCAAGCAGAAGCTCAGGCGCCATGGCCTCACGCTCCGCGTCCGCAAGGTTGGCGATCGCTATGTGCAGACCGTAAAGGCCGACGGCTCCGGAGCCGCGACGCGCGGCGAATGGGAGCATGACGTCGCAGGCGCAAGGCCCGACTTGACGAAGGTCAAGAACACGCCTCTTGCGGATCTCGCGTCTAAAAAACTTCCGCGCAAGCTGCGGCCGGTGTTTCGGACCGAGGTTCATCGCACGACTGAAGCAAGGCGGGTGCGACGGAGCCAGATCGAGCTCGCCGTCGACCGTGGCCGCATCGGCGCCGGGCGGCGCTCGCGGCTGGTCGCCGAGCTCGAGCTGGAATTGAAATCCGGGCAAATCGCCGATCTGTTTCGACTGGCACGCAATGTCGAACGCAAAACGGGCGTCGAGCTCGATCTGCGCTCGAAAGCCGAGCGAGGCTTTCAACTCGTGACGGGAAACGGCGCAGGCGCGCAATACGCCGAACGGGTCGAGCTGAAACGAGAGCTCTCGCCGCGCAATGCCTTCGGCGTGATCGCACATTCGACGCTTCGCCAGATCACGGCGAATGCCGATCCCGTGCGGGACATGGATTCGGAAGGTGTCCACCAGATGCGCGTCGGCCTGCGGCGCCTGCGGGCGGCGATCTCGCTGTTCTCCGACATCCTCCCGCGCGCCAGCACGGAGCGGATCAAGGCCGAGCTCAAATGGCTCACGGGCGAGCTGGCGCCGGCGCGCGAGATCGACGTCTTTCTCACGGAAAGCATTCTGCCGATCGCGGACCAAGGCGTGCCGAATCGCGGCGCACGCGCGATCGCCGAGAAATTTTCCACGGAGCGAGGCGCAGCCTTCGCGCGCGCCCGCGAGGCCGTCGAATCGCCCCGCTACCGCCGCCTGCTGATCGACGTGATCGAGTGGATCGAAACCGGACAGCCCCGCCCCGATGACGACCGGTCGATTGCCGGTTACGCCGCGGCGGTGCTGGACCGCCGGATCAGGAAGGCGCGCAAGCAGGGCAAGCATCTGGACGATCTCGACCCGATGCAGCGTCACAGGCTGCGGATCAAGATCAAGAAGATCCGTTACGCCGTCGACTTCTTCAAGAGCCTGTATAGCGATCGCGACCAGAAACAGCTCGCAAATCTCTCCGATCAGCTGAAGCAGATCCAATCCGCGCTAGGATCGCTCAACGACTTCATGACGCATCGAGAGCTGGCGACGGAGACAGCGTTGGCGGCGCCGCCGGCGAACCGGCGCGCCGTGGCTTTTGCATCGGGGTTCATCGTCGGCCGGGACCGTGAGGCGGCGCGCGGCCTGATGAAGACCGCCGCCGGGGAGCTGCATCGATTGCACCGGCTGCACATCACACCGGGCAAATGACCATGGGAGAACCGGGATGTCATGGGTCGGCAGTTGGCGAAATCAGTTCGGCTCCATCCTGCGCATCATCAGCGAGACGGAGGAGCGCGTCGAAGGCACGTTCGAGACCGCGCTTGAAGACAGCGGCTTCTATGGACAAACGGTGCAGGTCACCGGATTTCATCGGGGCAATTGCATCGGCTTCGTCGCCGTGGGCTCGTCCGCCACGGGCGACAGCGTCGTTTCGTACACGGGATTGTTGCGTCACGAGAAAATGGAGACCGCTTGGTTCGTGGTTGCCGACCAGGCGCTGAGTGCCGCCAGCGAGGGCGACCCCGCAAAGCTCAAGCCATCGAACTGGTGGCGCGCCGTCACAACCAACGTCGATACTTTCGAACGGGTCTAGCGCCGTCCCCCCACCTGACGGACCTTTGAGCCAGAAAGCCCGGTGCCGCAACCATAGAGCTAGGGCCTTGTGATCGCCGGTTCCACAGGGACAATCTGCAGTCCGGCAGCGTTCAGCGCTTCAGTGATCTGCTTGGCCAGCAGCTTGGCTTCTTCAGGTCCGATTTCAGCGTCCGGAAGGCCCTTGAAGAACGCGCAAACCGTCGTCGCTATGATGGTATTGACCTGGTGCGGATCAATCATTTGCTGCACGCGACATTAAGAATGACTCCACCGGCGCGGCGGTCACCTGCCGGGCCGTGGCGGGTCATCGCAAGCCGAAGAACGAAAGAATGACGGCGATCACAACGATTAGCCCTATGAGGTAGATCAGACCGTTCATCGCAATTCTCCTTTCCCACGTGATGGGTTGGATTCATTCGAGGGTCGTCGCCGCGTCCCTGGCACTACCCTGCTGAACGGCCAGTTTTTCGAGCTCCACTTCCTTCTCGATGGCCGCCAGAGAGTTGCCGATCTTGTCGACGATCCTGGCCAGATCGGCATTGGAGATGCGAAGCCGCCTGCGTACCGACTTGACCTGCTCAGCGTTCGCAAGATCGAGCGTCGTGCGAATGGGCCGTGGTGGTCTCGACGACAGCATGATCAGGTCTCCTTAACCTGGGTAAGAGAGACGATGTCTCCTTTGTTCCTACGTCCGCCAACGGAAGCTCCCAAGAGCGAAGATGATGCAACCGTCGCGCGCACCGCGGAGACGCCCACAACACTTCATCCCCGGGGCGCAACGCCATGACTCCGTACCGGGGTGAGCGCCGTCTCGAAAGTGGTGCGTTGCAATGCAGCTAGCTCTCGGCAATGGCATTGCTCGATAGCTCGAGTACCAGTCCGAGGTCACATTCCGGCATGAGGGGGGCGCGCTGCCGCCATTGGCACCCACCCCGTCGATCATGTAACCCACCCCAAAACCTTCTCGGGACGGGACGCTCATGACCACCGCCGCCGACGACGCGGGCACCGCCACCCGCGCGCTGATCTTCGCGCTGATCGCGCTCGCCTGCGGCCACATGCTGTCGACCTTGCTGCGCACCATTCCGGCCGTCAGCCTCGACCTGATGGCGGCGGATTTCCACATCGAGTCGCAGGCGCTGGCGAGCCTCACGTCGGTCTACCACTTCGCCTTTGCGGCCTCGCAGATCCCGGTCGGGGCGGCGATGGACCGGTTCGGCGTGCGGCCGGTGTCGCTCGCCCTGCTGGCGGGAACCGTGTTCGGCGCGATGGCCTCGGGGTTTGCGACGGGACCCGAGAGCTTCGCCGTCGGGCAGCTGCTGCTCGGCGTCGCGACTTCGGGCATGCTGATGTGCCCGATGACGCTCGCAGCCAAGCAATTGTCGGCGGAGCGGTTCGGATTGTGGTCGGGTGCCATCCTCTCGATCGGCAATATCGGCATGCTGCTGTCGGCGAGCCCGCTCGCCTTTGTGATCGACACTTACGGCTGGCGCGCGGGGTTCTGGATCTCCGCGATCGGCGGCGTCGTGGTGGCGCTCGCGGTGTTCGCGCTGGTGCCGCACCAGGCGGCCGAGCACAAGGACGATTCCTCGCCGCTGTCGCAGATGATCGATGTGGTCAGGCTCGGCCTGTCGCGGCCGCTGCGCGGCGTGATCGCGCTGGCGATGGTGTCGCTGGCGAGCACGCTGGTGCTGCGCGGCCTCTGGGGCGGGCCCTGGCTGATGGAGATCAAGGGCCTGACGCGGATCGAGGCCGGCAACCAGCTCGGCGCGTTCACGCTGGCGATGATCGCAGGCCCGCTGCTGGTCGGCATGATCGACCGCAGGCTCGGCCGCCGCCGCGAGCTGGTCGCCGGAACGCATGCGATCGCGGCGCTGCTGCTCGCGCTGATGGCGCTGGGAGCGCCGCACTTTGCCGTTGCATGGCTGTTCGGCGTGAACGTCATGCCGCCGTCCTACGATCTGGCATTGTTCGTGCTCATCGGGCTCTTCACGTCGGCGCAGCCGCTGCTGTTCGGCATGTCCAGGCAACTGGTCGATGCGCAGGTCGCCGGCAAGGCGCTTGCGGCCGTCAATCTCGCCTTCTTTCTCGGCACTGCGCTGATGCAATCCGTCACCGGCGCGGTGGCCGCGCTCGCGGGGCTGCCGGCAGTGCTGCTGTTCATGGCGGCGGCGCTGGCGCTCGGCGTGCTGATCTTCTTGATCTACACGCAGCGCGTCTGAGCCCCTTGCGAAATGCGGAAGCGCAGGAGATGCTGCGCCGCCATCCGCATCAAGGGAATTCGAGTCCATGCCTGTCGACACCAAAGCCGCCACCGATCGTCTCATGCGCTTCCTCGCCGTGGAGGGCGTCACCGGGCAGGAGGCGGCGATCGGGCGGGAGCTCACGGCTGCGCTGAAGGAGAGCGGTGTGCCGGCGGAGGCGATCCGGCTCGACGACGCCAATACGCGGATTCCGGTGCCGACCGAGACCGGCAACCTCATCGTCGACCTGCCCGGCCGCGGCGCGCTGCACAACCAGCCGCGGATCATGTTCATGACCCACATGGACACCGTGCCGCTGTGCGCCGGTGCCAAGCCAAAGTTGACGGGGCGCAAGATCGTCAACGACGCCAGGACCGCGCTCGGCGGCGACAATCGCTGCGGCTGCGGCGTGCTGGTGACGCTGGCCGCCGAGCTCGAAAAGCAGAAGCTCGATCATCCGCCGATCACGCTTCTGTTCTGCGTGCGCGAGGAGAGCGGGCTCTATGGCGCGCGGCACGTCAAGCTCGACGAGCTCGGGAAGCCGGTGATGGCGTTCAATTATGACGGCGGCTCGGCCTCCAATGTCGTGATCGGGGCGGTCGGCGCCGACCGCTGGACGGTCGAGATCTTCGGCCGCGCCTCGCATGCCGGCGTCGCACCGGAGCGCGGCATCTCCTCGACCATGATCATGGCGCTGGCGCTTGCGGAGGTGAAGGCCGGCGGCTGGTTCGGCAAGGTGGTGAAGGGCAAGAGGCAAGGCACCAGCAATGTCGGCCCTGTCACCGGTGGCGAAGGCCGCCCCGCGGGCGATGCCACCAACGTCGTCACCGACTACGTGCATGTGCGCGGCGAGAGCCGCAGCCATGACGGCAAGTTCTTCAAGGAGATCACCAAGGCCTACAAGGCCGCGTTCGAGAAAGCGGCCAAGAAGGTCACCAACGCGCAAGGCAAGTCCGGCAAGGTCAAGTTCAAGGCCGAGACCGACTATTATCCGTTCCGCATGAAGGAGAATCTGCCGGTGGTCAAACGCGCGATCGAGGCGGTGTCTGCCGTGGGCGGAACGGCGAACGTGCGCGCCGCCAATGGCGGCCTGGACGCCAACTGGATGGTCCGCCACGGCGTTCCGACCGTAACATTCGGCGCCGGCCAGAACGAGGCGCACACGGTCGACGAATGGATCAATCTCGACGAATACGACCGCGCCTGCGCGCTGGCGGTGCAACTCGCGACGATGCGGTAGATCGTAGGGTGGGTTAGCTCCGCGGATTGCGCGTAGTGCAAACCGCGGGGCGTAACCCACCACTGTTCGTATCCGCGGTGACAGAAGAGGTGGGTTACGCCAGCGTTTGCGCTTCGCGCAGCCGCTAGCTAACCCACCCTACGAAGAACAAAAAAACAGGGAGGCCACATGCCGCGCATCGCACACATCGAGACCGGGCTCTACCGGATTCCCCTCCCCATCACGCTGTCGGACTCCACGCATGGCGACATGACGGCGTTCGAGCTGATCACCTGCCGCATCCGCGATGCCGACGGTGCCGAAGGGGTCGGCTACACCTATACGGTCGGGCGCAACGGCGGGGCTGTGGCCGACATTCTCAAGCGCGAGATCCCGCCGCTGGTCGAAGGGCGCGAGGCCGAGGATACCGAGGCGATCTGGCATCATGTCTGGTGGGGGCTGCATTATGGCGGGCGCGGCGGGCCGGCGGTGCTGGCGCTCTCGGCACTCGACATCGCGCTGTGGGATCTGAAGGCGCGGCGCGCCAAGCTGCCGCTGTACCGCCTGCTCGGCGGCTTCGATGCGCACGTGCCGTGCTATGCCGGCGGCATCGATCTCGATCTCTCCGTCGATGCGCTGCTGAAGCAGACCGACGGCAACCTCGCCAAGGGATTTCGCGCCATCAAGATGAAGGTCGGCCGGCCCGACCTCAAGTCCGATGTCGCGCGCATCTCCGCGATGCGGCAACATCTCGGCGACGGCTTTCCGTTGATGGCCGACGCCAACATGAAATGGACGGTCGAGGAGGCGATTCGCGCCGCGCGCGCTTTCGTTCCTTTCGACCTCACCTGGCTCGAGGAGCCGATCATCCCCGACGACGTCGCGGGCCATGTGCGCATCATGCAGGCGGGCGGCGTGCCGATCGCGACGGGCGAGAATCTGCGCTCACTGTGGGAGTTCAAGAACTACATCGCCAGTGGCGCGGTGTCCTATCCCGAGCCCGACGTCACCAATTGCGGCGGCGTCAGCGCGTTCATGAAGATCTCGCGGCTGGCGGAAGCGTTCAACCTGCCCGTCACCAGCCATGGCGCGCATGACATCACCGTGCATCTGCTCGCGGCCTGCCCGAACCGATCCTATCTGGAGGCGCACGGATTCGGGCTCGACAAGTATATCGAGCATCCGCTGGTGCTGAAGGACGGGCTGGCGCTGGCGCCGGACAGGCACGGGCACGGGATCGGGTTTGATTGGAAGGGGCTGGCGAAGCTGGCATAACACCCATGCTCGTCATTCCGGGGCGCGACGAAGTCGCGAACCCGGAATGACGGGGAAAGAGCGGCGTGCTTTGCACGCGAGCCATTTGCTGGCGCTTGATGCAGCGGTCCAATAATCGGCTATGCTGACTCAAGTCGATCCTCCTCGCGAAAGATCCCTGCCTTGTCCCCCGAACTGCACCAGAAACTGACCGCGTGGCGCCGGCACCTCCACGCCCACCCGGAGCTGTCGCTCCAGGAGAAAGAGACCTCTGCGTTCGTGCAGGAGAAGCTCACCGAGCTCGGCATTCCCTTCGAGGCTGGCATCGGCGGCCACGGCATCGTCGCAACCTTGAGGCGCGGCCACGCGCAGAGGCGGGTTGGCCTGCGCGCCGACATGGATGCGCTGCCGATCACCGAGGACACCGGCCTGCCCTACGCTTCGACGACGTCCGGCGTGATGCATGCGTGCGGCCATGACGGCCATACCGCCGCGCTGCTGGGCGCCGCAGCGCTGCTCGCCACTGATACCGATTGGAGCGGCACGGTCGATTTCATCTTCCAGCCGGCCGAGGAAGGCTTTGGCGGCTCGCGGGCGATGGTCGCGGCCGGCTTGTTCGATCGCTTTCCGATGGAGCGGATCTTCGGCTTCCACAACTGGCCGGGCCTTGCCGCCGGCACCATCGCCGTGCACGACGGCGTCGTGATGGCCTCCGGCGGGCGCATCTCCATCACTATCGAGGGCCACGCCGGGCACGCCGGCATGCCGCATCTGACTCGCGATCCCGTGGTGGCGGCCGGGCACCTCATCGTCGCGCTGCAATCGGTCACCTCGCGCGGCGTCGATCCGCTCGACACCGCCGTGCTGTCGCTGTGCACGATCGAAGGCGGCACCGCGCCGAACCAGATCGCCGGACGCGTCACCATCCGCGGCACGCTGCGCTATCACCGCGAGGCGGTCAAGGACGTCATCCTCGACGGCATCACGCGCACCTGCGCCGGAATTGCGACCAGCTTCGGCGTCAAGGTCACGCCCGAGATCGTCTGGGGGGTTGGCGTCGTGATCAACACGCCCGACGAGGCCGACCTCGCGCGCATCGCAGCGGAGAAGGTGCAGGCGCCGGTGCGGCGCGATCTCGCGCCGAGCATGGCCGGCGAGGATTTTGCCCATTATCTGCAGCAGCGGCCCGGCGCCTTCGTCTGGATCGGCAATGGCGAGTTGCGCGAGGGCGCCGAGCTGCACGGCCCGCGCTACGACTTCAACGACGCGATCCTGCCCGTGGCCTCACGCTGGATGGCCGAAGTCGCCAAGGCGGCGCTGGCGTCGAATTAAAGCGCCATGCCATGAGGCTTGATCGCCGCAACGGGGACGGTGCGCTCCCTCTCCCGCTTGCGGGAGAGGGTTGGGGAGAGGGTGTTTCCGCGATGGGACAATCCCCTAGAGGAGAAAGCCCTCACCCGCGCCTTCGGCGCGACCTCTCCCGCAAGCGGGAGAGGTGAACGAGCCGCGCCAGTCCCCGACCACGAGAGATCAGCATCACGAGATTTCGCGCGGCAGCTTCCAGTCCGGGCGCGGCGCGAATGTCTCGTCCACGCGCTCGACGTGATAGCCGGCGGGCAGAATGTGGCCACCCTCCTCGTCGGCAACGGGGACGTCGGTGACGAGGCCTTCGATCAAGGCGGCTTCCCACACTTCCTTCTCGGTCGGAAAGGGATTGCCGATCTGCTTGTTGCCTTCGAACAGCGCGTACATCGGTTCCGGTCCTCACCGTTGATGCTCACGAGAAACGTATCGGCCACACGGACGTTCCCTCCGGCAAATGGCAACGAATGGTACGTGAAACATGGCGCGCGTTCTGATCGGAACTTCGGGCTGGCATTACGCCTCCTGGCGCGGCCCGTTCTTCCCCGAGGGCGTGACGCTGAAGCAGCAGCTCAGCTATTATGCCGGGCAGTTCGACACCACGGAGCTGAACGGGGTGTTCTACCGCACGCCGACGCCGGAGGCGGTGAAGGGATGGCGGGAGCAGACCGGCCGCGATTTCGTGTTCGCCTGGAAGGCGTCCAAGTTCATCACGCACTGGAAGCGCCTGTCGGAGCGCTCCGTCAACAGCCTCGAGCTGCTGGAGGACCGCATCTCCAGGCTCGGCGGCAAGGCCGGCCCGATCCTGTTCCAGCTGCCGCCGCAATTCGAGGCGAATGCGGACCGGCTCGCCTCGTTCTGCAAGCTGCTGTCACGAAAGCGGCGTTACAGTTTCGAATTCCGCCATCCGAGCTGGTATCAGCCGCGCATCCTGCGCATGCTGGCTGAGGAGAACATCTCGCTGTGCCTGTCCGATCATCACGACGCGCCCGCGCCGTGGAAGCGTACGGCGGATTTTGTCTATGTGCGCGGACACGGGCCAAGCGGGCGCTATCACGGGCACTATACCAAACCCACGCTGGCGCAATGGGCCAAGCGCATCAAGTCGTGGAAGCGGCAGGGCTGCGACGTCTATGTCTATTTCGACAACGACCAGAAGAGCGCAGCGCCCGCCGATGCCAAGGCGCTGAAGCAATTGCTGTGACGCGCAGGGCTTGGTTCACCTCTCCCGAAGGGAGAGGTCGGAGCGCATCGAAGATGCGGTCCGGGTGAGGGGTCAAGGTCTCTCTGAATGCCGCGGGCCCCTCACCCGGATTGCTACGCCGCGCAATTGCGCGTCCTAGCAATCCGACCTCTCCCCGTCGGGGAGAGGTGAAGCACGGCAGTCTGCGGAACCGAATGATATGCCGCTAGATGACGCCGCTCTGCCGGAGCGCCGCGATCTCGTCCGCACCATAGCCGAGGTCGGCGAGGACGCGGTCGGTGTGCTCGCCGAGGGTCGGCGGGCGGTGCGCGATCTCGCCCGGCGTTTCCGACAGCCGCACCGCGGCGCGGGCAACCGGTGCCTGCTTCGGCAGGCCGGGATAGTCGACATCCTGCATGAAGCCGGCGGCGCGGATGTGCGGATGATCCAGTGCCTGCTGCGGCGAGAGCACAGGGCCGGTCGGGATCATCGCCTGGCCGAGCGTATCGACGGCCTCCTGCGTGGTCCGCTCGGCGCACCAGCGCGCCATCCGCTCGCTGATGAGCGGGCCGTTGTTGCCGCGGCTGATGTCGTCGGCAAAGCGCGGATCGT
This sequence comes from Bradyrhizobium sp. USDA 3397, assembly GCF_054060965.1. Taxonomy (NCBI): domain Bacteria; kingdom Pseudomonadati; phylum Pseudomonadota; class Alphaproteobacteria; order Hyphomicrobiales; family Nitrobacteraceae; genus Bradyrhizobium; species Bradyrhizobium sp. USDA 3397. Next base: position 7,634,096 of record NZ_JBSSDS010000001.1, on the reverse strand, counting down.
TCAGCCACACATCTTCCTCACCCATCAGCCGCGCCCAGCGCTTGAACAGCGGATGGCCGGTGACCTGGCACAGCACCCAGCCGTCCTTGGTGCGGTAGATGTCGGCGGGCGCGGCGGTCTGGCCGAGATTGCCCGTCGGCACGCGGTTGACGTTAATGACAGCCTGCTCGATCAGCGTGGCATTGGTGAAGGACAGAGCGGTTGCGAGCAGCGCGCCCTCGACGATCTGCCCCCGCCCGGACTTGCCGCGCTCGATCAGCGCGGCGAGCGTGCCGAAGGCGCAGTGCAGCGCGGTGCCGAAATCGACCCAGTTCACCGCGGCGCGGTACGGCGGATCGCCCGCGCCCGTCATGTACACCGAGCCCGACATCACCTGGCCGACGCCGTCGAAACCGACGCGGTCGGACCACGGGCCCGGCCCGCCGAACGCGGTCGCCGTGGTCAGGATGATGTCCGGCTTGATCGCCTTCAGCGAGTCGTAATCGAGCTTCATCGCGCGCAGGGTCTGCGGCGGCAGGTTGGCGACCACGACGTCCGCGGTCGCGATCAGGCGGCGCATCACCTCCTGGCCTTCCGCCTTCATCGGATCGAGCGTGATGCCCTTCTTGTTGCGATTGATCTGGAGGAACAGCGCGCCCTCGCCGCCTTCACCCACCGGCGCGACGAACCGGTCCTCGCTGCCGTCGCGCTTCTCGACGCGGATGACCTCGGCCCCGAACTCGGCCAGCAAGGTGGCGCAATAGGGCCCGGCGATATAGCGCCCGAAATCGAGCACGCGCACGCCCTCCAAGACTCCTCCCATGGATTCCTTCCTTTGATGTTTTGCTCAAATTACAGCGGCCGGCTGTCACCGCAAGGCACGACATCCATGCTGGCCCAGGAATGAGCCGCGGACATTTCGACCGGCGGAATTGGACGGCACACCCGGCAGTGACGATGGCGGCCAACGCCTCTCTCCTCCGCGAGTGACGCCCCTGCGCGCCGCGACCAAACGTCGGAGCCGCAGCACGAGACTTGAAGTCGTCACGGCCGATCCTAAGTTCGAATGCAGCCGGGCCCCGTGTTTGGCGAGACGAAACTCATGCAAAGGATTGAGAAGCCCGCTTGCGCGGGCATAAGTCGAGGGAAGTCACATGAGAAAGCTTGCTCTTGCAATCGCCGCGGCAGCAACGCTCCTCATCGGAACCGTTGCGCCGGCCTCGGCCCATTGGCGGGGCCATCATCATCATTGGGGCGGTCCAGGCATCGGTCCGGCCATCGCGCTCGGCCTGTTCACCGGAGCGCTGGCCGCCGCGGCCGCACCTCCGGTCTATTATGCGCCGGTCTATGGTCCGCCGCGATACTATTATGGCCCCCGCTATTACCGGACCGTCCGGTATTATCCGGCGGCATATCCTTACTGGTATCCCTGGTGAGCTGATGCAAAGGCCCGGCCTGCAACCGGGCCTTATCGCTGCCCGGCATCTCGATCGCCTGCGTACGGCGCTGCCGAGCCCGCGTTTGGGATGACTGGAACCGATGGCAGCAGGAGAAGTTCTGTCGCTAAGATGCAGGTCCGGAGGCGCACCGGGCCCGAGCGAGCGCGCCAAAATGCGCCTCGACGTTAGCCCGGCCCGCGTAACACGATCGGATCTGGCCTCCCCATGAACAAGAATGCCCGTTTCAATATCGGATACGCCATCGCCGCAATTTTCGCGGTCTTCCTGATTCAGTATCTGATCTCGGCGGCGAACCAGATCGCGGTGATCCCCTACAGCGAATATCAGCAATTGCTGCGGCAGGGGAAAGTCGAGGCGGTCGGCATCTCCGACCGCACCTTGCAGGGCACGCTGAAGGAGCCGCTGTCCGGCGGCCAGAAGCAATTCGTCACCACGCGCGTCGACCAGGACGTCGCCCAGGAACTGGAGAAGCACAGCGTCCGCTTCACCGGGCAGATCGAGAGCACGTTTCTGCGCGACCTGTTGTCCTGGGTCATGCCGGTTCTGCTGTTCTTCGGCGTCTGGTGGTACATCGGCCGCCGCATGGCCGAGGGCGGCGGGATCGGCGGCGGGCTGATGGCGATCGGCAAGAGCAAGGCCAAGGTCTACGTTGAATCCAACACCGGCGTCACGTTTGCCGACGTCGCCGGCGTGGACGAGGCCAAGGACGAGCTGCGCGAGGTTGTCGATTTCCTGAAGAACCCGACCGACTATGGTCGCCTCGGCGGCCGCATGCCGAAAGGCGTGCTGCTGGTGGGCCCGCCAGGCACGGGCAAGACCTTGCTCGCCAAGGCCGTGGCCGGCGAGGCGAGAGTGCCGTTCTTCTCGATCTCCGGCTCGGAGTTCGTCGAGATGTTCGTCGGCGTGGGCGCCGCGCGGGTGCGGGACCTGTTCCAGCAGGCGCACGACAAGGCGCCGGCGATCATCTTCATCGACGAGCTCGATGCACTGGGCCGCGCCCGCGGCATCGGCCCGTTCGCGGGCGGCCATGACGAGAAGGAGCAGACGCTCAACCAGCTGCTGGTCGAGCTCGACGGCTTCGATTCGCGCTCCGGGCTCGTCATCCTCGCCGCCACCAACCGGCCCGAAATCCTCGACCCCGCCCTGCTCCGCGCCGGCCGCTTTGACCGCCAGGTGCTGGTCGACCGCCCCGACAAGAAGGGCCGCATCGAGATCCTCAAGGTGCACATGAAGAAGGTGCGCCTCGCCGACAATGTCGACGCAGACGCCGTTGCCGCGCTGACCCCTGGTTTCACCGGGGCCGACCTCGCCAATCTCGTCAACGAAGCCGCGCTGCTGGCGACGCGCCGCGCCGCCGAAGCGGTGACCATGAGCGATTTCAACAATGCGGTCGAGCGCATGGTCGCCGGGCTGGAAAAGCGCAACCGCCTGCTCAACCCCAGGGAACGCGAGATCGTCGCCTATCACGAGATGGGGCACGCGCTCGTCGCGCTCTCACTGCCGGGGACCGATCCCGTGCACAAGGTCTCGATCATCCCGCGCGGCGTCGGCGCGCTCGGCTACACCATCCAGCGGCCGATCGAGGACCGCTTCCTGATGACCAAGGAGGAGCTGGAGAACAAGATGGCGGTGCTGCTCGGCGGCCGCGCCGCGGAGCTGATCGTGTTCGGGCACCTGTCGACCGGTGCGGCGGACGATCTGCGCCGCGTCACCGACATCGCCCGCAGCATGGTGACGCGTTACGGCATGTCGGAGCGTCTGGGCAGCGTCGCCTATGAGCGTGATCCCGGCAACTTCCTGGCCGGCCCTGACCGCCCCTATCCGACGCGCGAGCGCGACTATGCCGAGGAGACCGCCGCCGCGGTCGACCACGAGGTGAAAACCATCGTCGACCAGGTGTTCCAGCGCACCCAGGGCATCCTGACCACGCGGCGGCCGATCCTGGACCGCGCCGCAAAGAAGCTGCTCGAGAAGGAAACGCTGGAGCAGAGCGACATCGATGTGCTGATCCGGGAGATGCCCAAGGAAGGGCTGCGGGCGATCTAGGGCCACTCACGCGGCGCGCTTGCGCCTGATCTCGGCGGGAAGCTCGATCATCCGCCTGTCCGGCGGCGAACCGTTCGAGATGAGCGGCGCGGGCGCGCCCTCGCGCTTCGGCGCCTCGATCCCGATGCCGGGATCGGTGCTTCTGGCGTGCCATTCGATCAGGAGATGGCCGGCCACCAACATCAAGCCGGCGCAGAACAGCGCAAGAGCTGCGCTCACGAGATCACGATAGTCATCCATCCCACGAACCAAGCATGCGTGCAGCCTCATCGGCGCCTGCGTGGACCAGATTGGAATGAAGGCTCCGCGTTTCAAGAGCCTGTCTGCAGCGGCAAAGGCATACGGCAATCGCAATTTCCGTCACGACCGTTCACGCTGGAACATTCCGGCCATCTCCAAATTCTAGTGGCGCCCACCGGCCTGAGGCGTCTGGGTGCCATGATCGGGCTCAGCGGATCAGGTTCGCGGTGGTCCAACCATCTTGCTCTAACGAGGATTTGGCCATGAAACCTGACTGCGCTCGGACCGCGCCGCTCTCGGCGCTTCACTCAGATTATCGCTTGGATCGGCAAGGCGCCCCTGATCGGGGCGAACGGTGCTCGTGAGGGAGGGCGCGATGTTGGTTGCCTCACTTCCTGCCCTTCACGGGGAAAGCGGGCTATCCCGCTATCTCAAGGAGATCCATCGCTTTCCGCTGCTCGAGGCATCGGAGGAAGCCGAATATGCGCGGCGATTGCGCGATTGCGGCGATCGTGACGCCGCCTATCGGCTGGTGACGAGCCATTTGCGGCTCGCAGCCAGGATCGCGCTGCAATATCGCCGCTATGGCCTCGCCATCGCCGACCTCATCTCGGAGGCCAATGTCGGGCTGATGCTGGCCGTCAAGCGGTTCGATCCCGAGAAAGGCTTCCGGCTTGCGACCTACGCCTCCTGGTGGATCAAGGCCTCGGTTCAGGAATACATCCTGCGATCATGGTCGCTCGTCAAGCTGGGCACCACTGCTGCGCAGAAGAAGCTGTTCTTCAACCTGCGCAAGCTGAAGAGCAGACTTGGGGTCGCGGAGGATGGCGATCTCCGGACGGATCAGCTGACAACTATCGCCAAACATCTCGACGTGAGGGAAGCCGACGTCGCCGAGATGAACGGCCGGCTGCGCGGCGACATCTCACTCAACGCGCCGATCAGCGTCGAGGCGGAAGGCGACCAATGGCAGGACCGGCTGGTGGATCCCTCTCCCGATCCGGAGAGCCTGCTGCTGGACGCGGCCGACCGTGAACGCACCAAGGCTGCCCTCGCCGATGCACTCGCTGCGCTGACACCGCGGGAGCGCAGCATCGTCGAGGCGCGATATCTCGGCGAGCCGCAGCAGACGCTGGATGCGCTCGCCGGCAAGTTCGCCATCTCGCGCGAGCGCGTCCGGCAGATCGAGCAGCGCGCGTTGCAGCGGATCAAGGCGAAGATGTCCGCGCGTCTCGATGAGGCGCGCCTTGCGACGTCGCGTTAGGCGAGCGAAGAAGAATGCTGATCGGCCAAGGCCGATCAGCATCCTCTGCAGATATCGGGGACGAGACGTTCGGGCGAAAACTCCCGGCTCCTGCGCTCGGTCTGGCCGGACTTCTCAGGATCGCTCCGAGACGCTCCGACGGAACTGGTCGCAAGCTGCCGGGCGGGCTCGGCCAAGCTCCGCATCTCGGCGCGAGGCGTGTCGGCCTCCTTGGCCTGGAGCCCATTGGCCATGCCCAACAAAGCGACGGCGAGGACAATGCCTCTCATCTGATGATCCTCCTTTCGCGTGAGCGATGAGTGGCTGCAACGATGAGGAGCGGCCTCGCCGGCCGCTCCCCGTATCAGCTGGTGGCAGGCTCCGGCCTGTCCCGATCAGGCGGCGTGAGGTCGAGCCGGATCCCGGATGGCCCGAGGACCGGCAGCAATGTGTCCACCTTCATGGTCGGGCTGCCCCGGTCCCAGCTCGACCACGGCATCGTGTCCAGGTACGGGATCGGCGGCAAGGCGAGCCGCTCGAAACTGTCCGCCGTCTTGGCGGCAGGGCCGGCGCTTTCGGCGCCAAAGGCCGCAAAGGGCACCAGCGAGAGGCCAGCCCCAACGGCCAAGGCGGCGAGCCGCCGCAACGTTTTCCGAGTGGTTTCCCCGCGAGCGGAGAAAGCACGATCCTTGATCATTTCATCCTCCTTTCGTTCGAGAACACAGTCACAGATCCATGGCAAACGAGCCCGGCCGTTCGGCCGGGCTCGCCCGTCCTCAGAAGTCCATCGCGGGAGCGCTCGGCGCTTCCGTCTTCTTCGGCTTCTCGGCCACCAGCGCTTCGGTCGTGATGAGCAGCGAGGCCACCGAGGCCGCATCCTGCAAGGCGGTGCGGACGACCTTGGCAGGATCGATCACGCCGGCCTGCACCAGATCCTGGTACTCGCCAGTCGCGGCATTGAAGCCCCAGGTGTAGGTCTGGTTCTCGAGCAGCTTGCCGACCACGACGGAGCCGTCCTCACCCGCATTCTGCACGATCTGCCGCGCCGGGACCTGGATGGCGCGGCGCACGATGTCCACGCCCGCCTTCTGGTCGGCATTGGCGGTCTTGACGCCGTCGAGCGCCTTGAGCGCGCGCAGCAGTGCCACGCCGCCGCCCGGCAGGATGCCTTCCTCGACCGCGGCCCGGGTCGCATGCAGAGCGTCGTCGACGCGATCCTTGCGCTCCTTGACCTCGACCTCGGTCGCGCCGCCAACCCGGATCACCGCGACGCCGCCGGCGAGCTTGGCGAGGCGCTCCTGCAGTTTCTCGCGGTCGTAGTCCGAGGTGGTTTCCTCGATCTGCGCCCTGATCTGCTGGCTGCGCGCCTCGATGTCCTTCTTGGCGCCGGCGCCGTCGACGATCGTCGTGTTCTCCTTCTCGATCACGACCTTCTTGGCGCGGCCTAGCATCTTCACGGTGACGTTCTCGAGCTTGATGCCGAGATCTTCGGAGATCACGGTGCCGCCGGTGAGGATCGCGATATCCTCCAGCATCGCCTTGCGGCGGTCGCCGAAGCCCGGCGCCTTGACGGCTGCCACCTTCAGGCCGCCGCGCAGGCGGTTGACGACCAGCGTCGCCAGCGCCTCACCCTCGACCTCCTCCGCGATGATCAGGAGCGGCTTGCCGGATTGCACGACCTGCTCCAGCAGCGGCAGCACGGTCTGCAGGCCCGACAGCTTCTTCTCGTGGATCAGCACATAGGGATCTTCGAGCTCGGCCTTCATCTTCTCGGCGTTGGTGACGAAATAGGGCGAGATGTAGCCGCGGTCGAACTGCATGCCCTCGACCACTTCGAGCTCGGTGTGCAGGCTCTTCGCTTCCTCGACCGTGATCACGCCCTCGTTGCCGACCTTCTGCATCGCATCCGCAAGGAAACGGCCGATCTCGGTGTCGCCGTTGGCCGAGATGGTGCCGACCTGGGCGATCTCGTCGTTGGAGGTGATCTTCTTGGCGTGCGACTTGAGGTCGGCGACGATCGCGTCCACGCCAAGGTCGACGCCGCGCTTGAGGTCCATCGGATTCATGCCGGCAGCGACCGCCTTGGCGCCCTCCTTGACGATGGCCTGCGCCAGCACGGTCGCCGTGGTGGTGCCGTCTCCGGCGAGATCACTGGTCTTGGAGGCGACTTCGCGCACCATCTGGGCGCCCATGTTCTCGAACTTGTCCTCCAGCTCGATCTCCTTGGCGACGGTGACGCCGTCCTTGGTGATGCGGGGAGCGCCGAACGATTTCTCGATAACCACGTTGCGTCCCTTTGGACCGAGCGTGACCTTCACCGCATTAGCCAGTGTGTCGACGCCCCGCAGCATGCGCTCGCGGGCCTCGGTCGCGAACTTCACGTCCTTGGCAGCCATGTTGTTAAACTCCTTTCCGTTCGATGACTGTCAGCGTTACGCCGCCTTCTTCAGCGTGCCGGCCTGCTCGGCCACGCCGAGAAGATCGCTTTCCTTCATGATCAACAGCTCCTCGCCGTCGATCTTGACCTCGGTGCCCGACCACTTGCCGAACAGCACCCGGTCGCCGACCTTGACGTCGAGCGGCACGAGCTGGCCCTGCTCGTTTCGCCCGCCCGGCCCCACGGCGATGACCTCGCCCTGCTGCGGCTTCTCCTTGGCGGTGTCGGGAATGATGATGCCGCCGGCGGTCTTCTCCTCGGCATCGATGCGGCGCACGAGCACACGGTCGTGCAACGGGCGGAAATGCATGCACATCCTCCTTGGGTAGGTTCAGCGATGTCCAAAATCCGGGTCCGGAACCGGCCCCCGGGCGGCAAACGACCTAGGAACGGGTCGAATTCCGTTCAAGGGTCACAGCAGAGAAAAAATTGTCGCAGGGCGCCTCCGCGGAAGCAGCGGCGGCTGGCGAGACGGCAATCGGCATGTCGTCCGCGCCGGCAGGACGTGCCCGGCGGAAAAATTCGACGGCCGGAAACTATGCTTTAAGATGCACCGGTTCGTCCCCAGCGAGAAGTGCACACCCATGCCGCAGCAATTCGACCGATCCGCAGAAGATCTCGGTAACGCCCTCCATTTCGAGCACGTCAACATCCAGGTCCCGGACCAGCGCCTCGCCACGCTGTTCTACGTCGCCGGGCTGGGGCTCACCCGCGATCCCTACCTGATGGTGTCCGACACCAACATGTGGATCAACGCCGGCCGGAGCCAGTTTCATCTCCCGAGCGGCCGCCCGCAGGTGCTGCGCGGACACATCGGCCTCGTCATCGAAGGCCGCGAGGCGCTGCTGACGCGGCTTGCGTCGGTCGCGAAGAAGCTCGAGGGCACCGCGTTCGCATTCAGCGAGCGCAACGACCATGTCGAGGCGGTTTGCCCCTGGGGTAACCGCGTGCGCTGCTACGAGCCCGACGTCGCGCGGTTCGGCCGGATCGCGCTCGGCATCCCCTATGTCGAGTTCGACGTGCCCAAGGGATCGGCGGCCGGCATCTGCGCCTTCTATCCCGAGATCATGGGCATGCCCGCGAGCCTGCGGAACGGCGATGGCACTGTTGCCGCGGTGAAGACGGGCCGCAGCCAGCATCTGTTGTTTCGCGAGACCGACCGGCCGCAAGCCGATTATGACGGCCACCATGTGCAGATGTACATCACGGACTTCTCCGGTCCCTACCGCAAGCTGCTCGCGCGCAAGCTGATCTCCCGCGAGGACAATCAATACCAGTACCGGTTCTGCGACATCGTCGACCTCGACAACGGCAAGCCGCTGTTCACGGTCGAGCACGAGGTGCGCTCGGCGACCCATCCGATGTTCATGCGGCCGATGGTCAACCGCAATCCGGCGCTCAACAACCGCAATTATGCCTTCGGCCACGACGAGTCGTCGTGGGCGATGGGGCCGGATCAGTACGAGGGATAATTCTACGGCAGATTGTCCCGCAAAAAGATGTCGATGCGGATGCGCTCCTGGTCGGGGCTGATCGGCTCGCCCGAACAATGCGCGAGCAGGACTCGCGCCGCAGACCGCGCCTCATGGCCGGCATCCTGGTTGATGACGGCATCGAGCGTGCCGCGCACCAGGAACCGTCTAGTGTGCTCGGTCAGCTCATGGGTGATCCAGACCACCTCGCGCGCGCGGCCCGAGGCCTCGAGCGCATCGGCGATGCCGCGGTTTCCGGCGCCGCAGCAATAGATGCCGCGGAGGTCGGCGTGGCGCGCGAGCAGCGCGGCAGTAAGGTCCCGCGTGCGGTCGCTGTCGTCGCGCCCCTCGATGACGGGCAGTGCGGACAGGTTCGCATACTCGCTCGACAGGATCTGGTGGAAGCCGAACTGCCGTTCGGTGTGGTCGCGCAGCGACAACGATCCCGCAATCACGGCGACGGTGCCCTCGCGCCCGGCGAGGAAGCGCCCCATCAGCGTGGCGGCGGTGCGGCCCGCGGCCGGATTGTCGATCCCGACATAATGCACCCGGGACGAGCTCGGCGCATCCGATACCAGGGTGACCACCGCAACCCCGCGCGCGACGAGCTCGTCGATCGCGGCGCGAACCCGGGGATGATCGAGCGCGATGACGGCGACGCCCTGATAGGCCGACGAGAGATTCTCCAGCGCACCGGCAAGGACATCGGGGTCGAACACGTCGACATGGTGGATGTCGATGAAGCCCCGATGGCCGGCGAGCCAGTCCGCGGTGCGCGCGACCTGCTCGCTGAGATTGGTCATGAAGCTGTTGCTGCCGATCGGCAGCACGAAGGCGAAGCGGAAGGTCTGCCCGCGGGCGAGCCGCGCCGCGGCAAGATCGGCGCGATAGCCGAGCTTTGCCACGGCGGCCTCGACGCGCGCGACGGTCTTGGCGCGGACACCCTCGCGCCGGTTGACGACGCGATCGACGGTGGCGAGCGAAACGCCCGCCGCGCGCGCGACGTCCTCGAGCGTGGCCCGAAGCACCGGCTGGGTCGCGCCTTCAGTCATTCGCGCGCGGCCCACAGCATGCCGCGGGTCATCAGCGTCCGGATCTCCGGCACGTCGAGCTCGTAGGCGCGGTGGCCCAGCGAGGAATAGAACACCCTCCCCGCGCCATAGCGCTTCTTCCACACCACGGGCATCACCACGCCGTCGATCCAGGGCGCGTGCTCACCGGTGAAGGTCGTCGTTGCCAGGACCTCGATGGCGGGATCGACATGCATGTAATATTGCTCGGACCGATGCTCGAAGCTCTTCAGACCCGTCATGATCGGATCGTCCGGCTTCGTCAAGTCGACCTTGTAGTCGATGATGTTGCCGGGATGGGCGACCCACTGCCCGCCGCACAGGAATTGGTAATCGACCGATTCGCGGAAAGCATCGCACATGCCGCCATGATGGCCGGCAAGCCCGACGCCGCTGCGCACCGCGTCGCAGAGGTTGAGCGCGTCCGCCTTCTCGATCTTCGACATCGTGTAGATCGGGATGATCAACGAGAGATCATGGATCGAGGGATCGCCGAACGCCTCCGTCGTCGTTTCAATCCGCACCTCGAAACCTTCCGCCTTCAGCCAGCCGCGGATCATCGAAGCGCAGAGATCGGGATCGTGTCCCGGCCAACCACCCCATACAATCATTGCCTTGCGCATGGTCATTCCCTCAATCGATCTGTCCGGTTTCGCGCCCGGCCGGCAGCATCGCCGGCCGCTCGACGCGGCTCTCGATCTTGACGCGACGGCCCTCGTCGGCGGAAGTCTGGAACGCCTCCATCACCTCCAGCACGTGGAGGGCGAGCGCGCCGCTGGCGCGATGCGGCCGGTCGTTCAGGATCGCGGACGCCATGTCGGCAACGCCGATCGAGCGGAACTCGCCCTCGACGTGACCGTGCGTCAGCGGCATCGCCTCCCATTCGCCGCCGGTTTTGGCCACCTGCACCTCGCCGCCGAAGCGATTCGGGTCGGGCACCAGCATGCTGCCCTTGTCGCCGTAGATCTCGATCGGCGCATGCCGATGTTTCGGCACGTCGAAGCTCATCGTGATCGACACGACCGCCCCGCTCTCGAACTCCAGCGTCCCCGCGACATGGGTCGGGACCTCGACCGGAATCAGCGCGCCGTTCATCGGCTGGCTGGTGACGAGGCGCTCGGTTTTGGGGCGCGCGGTCGAGCCCATCACGCTGGCGACCGGACCGAGCAATTGCACGAGATCGGTGATGTAATACGGCCCCATGTCGAGCATCGGCCCGCCGCCGCGCAGATAGTAGAAGCCGGGCGCCGGATGCCAGCGCTCGTGACCGGGGCAGCCGAAGAAGGCGCTGCCCGCGACGGGCGTGCCGATCGCGCCGTCGTCGATCAGCTTGCGCGCGGTCTGATGGCCGCCGCCAAGGAACGTGTCGGGCGCGCAGCCGACGCGCAGGTTCTTCTGCGCGGCGAGCTCCATGACCTTGCGCGCCTCAGCGACATTGATGCCGAGCGGCTTCTCCGAATGGACGTGCTTGCCGGCGTTCAGCACCGCCAGGCTGACATCGGTGTGGGCGAGCGGCACCGTGAGATTGACGACGATTTCGACATCGTCGCGCTTCAACAATTGGTCGACCCGCATTCCCGGCAAGCCGAAGGCTGCGCCCTGGCGCTCCGCAATCTCGCTGCGCATGTCGGCGAGCGCCCTGACCTCCATGACCGGAAAGCGCTGGGCCGCCTTGAGATAGGCGGTGCTGATCACCCCGCAACCGATGATTCCGATGCCGACTTTTCTCATGTTATCTCCTCAGAATACGGCTCATCCCTTGACCGCGCCTGCGGTGAGGCCGGCCACGATGTGCTTCTGGGCCAGCAGGAACAGAATGATCGTGGGCAGGATGGTGAGTGTGATGAAGGCCAGGATCAGGTGCCATTCGGACGAGTATTCGCCCTGGTAGACCATGATGCCGAGCGGCCAGGGATACAGCGCATCGGTGTTCAGCATCACCAGCGGCAGCAGGTAGGCGTTCCAGCTGTTGACGAAGGTGATGGTGCCGACGGTCGCCAGGATCGGCCGCGATAAGGGCAACGTCACATAGCGGAAGAACTTGATGTAGCTGCAGCCGTCGACCAGCGCGGCCTCGAGCAGCTCGTATGGAATGTCCTTGAAGAAGCGACGTAGCAGCAGCACGCTCATGGCGAGGCTGAACGCCACCTGCGGCAGCGCGACGCCGAAATAAGTATCGAGCAGGCCGAGATCCCTCACCTTGATGAACAGAGGCAGCACGGCGGTCGCGGCGGGAAACAGCAGGCCCAGCGTCAGATAGCTGAGCAGCATCGATGAGCCGAAGAACCTGACATGGGCGAAGGTGAATGCGGCCATCGAAGCCGTGATCAGAGTCAGCGCCACCGCCAGCGTCGAGATGACAAGCGAATTGCGCAGCAGCTGCCAGTAGCGCGCCGAGAATAGGATGTCGGCGTAGTTCTGCCACTCCCATTGTGCAGGCAGGCCGAATGGATTGACACGGAGCTCGCCGAGCGACTTGAAGCCGCCGAGCAGGGTCGCGAGCAGCGGCACCAGGACGAAGATCGCGACCAGGCCGAGGAACAGCGCCTTGAACAGCGCTGCGGGATCGAATGCGCTTTTAGCCCCGGCACTATTCATCGCGCATGAACCATCGCTTGTAGGTGAAGGCAAAGGTCACGCAGATCGCGAACAGGATGACGCCGATGGCGCTGCCATAGCCGACCCGCATGCGCGAGATGCCGTTGTTGTAGAGAAAGCTCACCAACGTATTCGAGGAATCGGCCGGTCCGCCGCGCGTCAGCGGCATGACGAGATCGAACAGCTGCAGGGATCCGATGATGGCGAAGAACACCGACAGGCGGATCGTCGGATAGAGCAAGGGGATCACGACGTGGCGCAGCGTCTGCGTCCGCGTCGCGCCGTCGATACGGGCGGCCTCGACCAGGTTCTTGTCGAGGCTCTGGAGCGCCGCGATGAACAGCATCATGTGGAAGCCGAAATACTTCCAGACCACGACGATCAGCACCGCCAGCATCGCCGTGTCGGTCGAGGCCAGCAAATGCGGAGGCTCGGCGCCGAAGGTGCGCCAGATCGAGGCGACGAGGCCGTAGTCGCCGTCATAGACGAAGCTGAAGATCAGGCCGGTCGCAATCTCGGCGAGGATGTAGGGCATGAAGAACAGCATGCGCAGCGCCACGGCGCCGCGAAAGCGTTCGGCCAGCATGAGGGCGAGCGTCAGCGCAAGCGGCAGCTGGATGGCGAGCGAAACGGCGATGATCAGCCCGTTGTTGCGCAGCGCGAGCCAGAAGGCCCGCGTCTCCAGCACGAAGCGGTAATTGTCGAAGCCGATCCAGTTCGTCGGCCTGCCGAACCCGTTCCAGTTGAAGCCCGAGTACCAGGCGGCCTCGCCGATCGGCAGCACCACGAACAGCGTGAACAACAGCAGCGCGGGCGGCAGGAACAGGATCAGGACGGTGAAGCGGCCATCCCAGCCTGGGCCACGAACCGCGCCACGAATCCCGACTTGGGGGGCCGCCTCACCGGCAACGCCGATCGGCGAGGTGATCGCGATCCGTCGCGCCACCGTCAGTTACCTTGCTTGTACGCCGCTTCGATGGCTTTCGCAGCGTTCTGCGGGCTCATGCTGCCGCCGGCGATCTCCGCGGTGACGTCGTTGACGACGCGACCGACCGACGGGCCGAGGCTCTGGTCATAGAAGTTCTGGTGATAGTTGGACTTCGCCAGATTGGCCGCGATCTGCTTCATGAAGGCGCTGTTCAGACCGGCCTCGCCGCCCTTGACGACGGGAACGATGAAGTTGCCGGCGGCAAGCCGCGCCTGCACGTCCTTGGAGATGAAGAACTTGAGGAAGTCGGTAGCTTCCTTGGGCGCGCCCTTGGTGATCAGCCAGCCCGTGATGCCGCCGAGCGTGTCCGACGGCTCGCCCTTGCCGCCGGGTACGACCGGAAAATCGAACCAGCCAAGCTTGTCGTCGCTGAGACCGACCTTGTCGGCGGCAAGCGCGCGCTGGGTGTGATAGAAGGACGAGATGGCTAGGATCATCGCGGCCTTGCCGTCGCCGAAATAGCCGACGGCCTGCGGATTCTTGAACCCGAGGAAGCCGTTCTGGAAGGGCTGGAGATCGACCAGCTGCTTGAACAACTCGCCGGATTTCTGAAAGGTCTCGCCGGCGAAGCCGCCATTCTCACCCTTCAGTGCTGCATCGAAGGCCGGCTTGCCGCCGATGCGCACTGCGAGATGCGTCCAGTAGAAATGCAGCGGCCATTTGTCGGCACCGCCAACCACGATCGGCGTCACGCCCGCGGCCCTCAGCGTTTTCACTGCGCCGAGCAGATCGTCCCATGTCTTGATCTTGCTCGCGTCGACATTCCCCTTGGCCATCAAATCCTTGTTGTAGAGGAAGCCGACCTGCGAGAGCGCGGTCGGCAGGCCATAGACCTTGCCGTTGCTGGTGAAAGCCGCGAGCGCTGCCGGCGCGATCGTGTCGCTGTAGCCGCCGCTCTTCACGGAATCGGTGATGTCTTGCAGCACGCCGGCCTCGATCTGGGTCTTCAGGACCCCGCCGGCCCAGCTATAGATGATGTGCGGCCGGTCCTTGGATTGCAGGATGGTCGGCAGCTTGGCCTTGTAGGCCTCGTTCTCGAGGAACTGCATCTCGACCTTCACACCGGGGTGCGACGCCTCATAGCTGCGTGCGACCTCCTCCCAGATCTTCACCTGGGCCGGGTTGACCTCGATGTGCAGCCATTTGACCGTGGTGTCGGCTGACGCGGAACTGGCCCAAAGCAGGCATGCGGCAGCGGCGAGTCCCAGTATCCCGAGCAATCTCATCACATCCTCCCGACCGTCTTTTATTCTTTGGCGCAATCCTGCCCTCAATTTTTGAGGTACGCAACACAATTTCTGATCTATGCACCTCACCAATGGAATGGCTATGGTTTGCGAAAGAGTCGACGCGGCCTGCCGCGCCGGCCGCAACAAACGAGGTGCCCAATGGCTGCGATCTATTCCGACCTCGCCGGCAAGGTCGTGCTCGTCACCGGCGGCGCAGCCGGAATCGGCGCTGCGATCGTGCGGCGCTTTGCGGAGCAGAAATCCAAGGTCGTGTTCTTCGACATCAAGATCGACGAGGGACAGCGCCTGGCGCGCGAGCTGTTCGAGCAGGGACTGGCTGCGCATTTTCAGCACGTCGATCTCACCGACATACCCGCGCTGCGTGCCGGCGTCGCCGAGGCACGCAAGGCTCATGGCCCGATCAACATCCTGATCAACAATGCCGCGCATGACGAGCGGCACAACACCGAGGAGATGACGCCGGACTATTGGGACGACCGCATCGCGGTGAACCTGAAGCACCAGTTCTTCGCGTCGCAGGCCGTGTTGCCGGACATGAAGGCGGCGAATGCCGGCGCCATCGTCAATTTCGGCTCGGTATCGTGGATCGCAGGACAAGGCGGCATGGCCGCCTACACCGCCAGCAAGTCGGGCGTGATCGGGTTGACGCGCTCGCTGGCGCGCGATTACGGCCCCTACAACATCCGAGTCAATGCGATCGCGCCGGGCTGGATCATGACCGAGCGCCAGCTCGAGAAATGGATGACGCCGGCCGGCGAGATCGAGCTGCAGCAGCGACAATGCCTAAAGCGCCGGCTCATGCCGGACGAGGTTGCAAAGTTCACCGTCTTCCTCGCCTCCGACGAGGCTTCCGCCTGCACAGCCCAGCACTACATCGTCGATGGCGGCTGGGTCTGAGGCGCCTTGAGGATCCAGTTGGAAGATCCGATCCGGACGCGGCCCGGCGGAGCTCACGGGGTCAAGGACGCGATGGATCGAGCCGGTCGCCGAGACCGGCTGGTGCGGTATCGCGCGAGGCCGACCGATGCCCTCGCTCAAGGTCTTGCCGCTGGCGACACCCACGAAGTGCAGGGAGGCGCAAGCGGGACACCGGATCGGGACGTGCGTGTCCGCGGCGTCGGAGGCTGTGCCGGGAATCCAGTGCTGCACGTTCATGCCCGTGCGGGGGCATTTGAAGATGACATTGCGCTCCATGCTGTAGATATGGGCCCGGCGCGGCGACCTGGAAATTGCGGGCCAATACTTACGCAGATGTCCTGAACAGATTGACGCGAGCAGCGGTGAAGACATCGCGCAGCGCTCGTAAGCAGGTTGCCGATCGAGAAGCGTTCGGTCGAATACCGCCGCCTCCTTTGAGCTGGATCAAGTCATGTTTGCGACGCCGACGATAGTCTTGTGTCGGCATCGGGAACGCTTTTTCGAGGTCCCCTTTGCCGGAGCGAGCGACGTTTGGATTTCGAGACCTTCCCGGCGCCGCTTTCACGGAGAGTGCAGAAGACCGCGAACATGGAGCAGGCCGGAGAGCGGCTCCGCCGAAGAGTTCGATGGAACGAAGATCGGCAGCGCGGGTTTGCTGGACGAGTTCAGACCCTGGATGGAAGAGCCACGCGAACAATCGGCCTCGGCGCTCCCATCGAGCCCGAGGCCGGTTTTCGTCGAAGGCAGTGCATGGTCTGGACAAGGGAGGACGCCGATCAGGAGAAACGGACATGCTTGCCGACATTGACACCGACGATCTCACCGAGGTCGTGCGCTATGCCCTGGAGACGACCCGCGCGACGACGGCCTGCCCGTTCCATCGGGATGTGATCGTCCGAATCGGCGATGACGCCGCCGAGAGTCACGCCTTCGAGCGCGCCAAGCGAATCGTCAGATGCGACGGCGCCGAATGGGACAAGGAGGCTCTCAGGGCCGAGCTCGGCCGTCAGCTCGGCGCAGCCGCCGACGGCCGCTGCCCGAAGTGCGATCCGACCGCCTCGTGCCCCTAGCGCGCCCCGAAGCCAATGCAGACGACCCGCTCCGGTGACTTAACGTGTGTGAAGGCGGCAGATGGAACTGGCACCTAGCCTGAACGACACGCGTCGTGCATCAGAGGTCAGACTTCCCGTGAAAGTGACAAAGCCGATCGCCTCGATCATGCGCGGGAGATCCAGGACGGATCCTCCGTCGCCGGACGGGGACGACGACCGTCAGCTGCCGCCATCGGCCGAGAGGCGTCAGGTCGTCGATGAGTACGCCGAAAACCTGCGCAAGATCATCCGAAGACTGCTTGGAAGGCTGAACTGATCTTTGCCGCGGGGACCGTATTCTGCCACATCGTAAAGGACGTCCGCACGATGTAGGGGCTCTTCTCGACGATCGCGGACGTCGCGGCGTTCATGACGATCATCGGCACCTTCGCTTCCTCGAGAAGTGGAGCGACGGCCAGGGCGTCCGGAGTGAAGTACAGTCCCGCGATGTACTGAACCTTCTCCTTGACGATCAACTCCTGAGCCAATGATTTCGACTTGGCGGGGTTCGGCGATTCTTCGTCGCGATAGACAAACTCGATCTGATGATCGCCGACTTTCGATCCATGCTTGGCCACCCAGGCGTCAATGCCGTACTTGAAGTTCTGGCCGAACAAGGCATACGGACCGGACATGGTGCCGATGATCCCCACCTTGATCGTGTCGCACTGCGCCGGCGACATCCAGGCAGTGGCAATCGCGACGGCACCAACAAGTCCAAACCTCAAGCTCATATCTCTCTTCTCCCGCTTCGGTGATGCCGTTTCAAAACATTTCGAAATATTCTCGCTGCTCCCACTCGGTGACCGTCGATTGGAAGCGCTCGATTTCCGCGTTCTTGATGAAAACGTAGTAGTCGACGAATTTCTCTCCGAGAGCCTCGCGGAAGAAGGGGTCATCGCGCAACGCGAACACCGCCTCGCGCAAGGAGGTCGGCAGGAGGTTCGCCTTGGTCTCGTATGGAGTGTCCGCCGACGGACCGGGATCGAGCTGGCGATCAATGCCGTTGAGGCCGGCCAGAATCTGCGACGCCATGTAAAGATAGGGGTTTGCGGCCGGCTCGCCGATCCTGTTTTCGAGCCGGGTGGCTTTATCGTCGGGACCGCCCAGCACGCGGATCATGACGCCCCTGTTGTCGCGTCCCCAGATCGCCCGATCCGGAGCCAGCGAATAGGAACGGTAGCGCTTGTAGCCATTGATCGTCGGCGTCGAGAAGACCGCGGATGCCCTGGCATGCTCCAGCAGCCCGGCCATATAGTGCTTGCCAAGGTTCGACAGGCCGGCCGGTTCGCTCGTCATGAACGCGTTGACGCCCTCTGTTCGGGAGACCAGCGATTGGTGAAGGTGCCACCCCGATGACATCACGTTCGGTATCCGCGGCCGGCACATGAAGGTCGCGTGATAGCCGTGGCGGTTGCAGATCTGCTTCACTGCCGTACGAAACAGCACCATGGTGTCCGCCGGCTCAATGCCGACGGTGGGCTGGAACACGAACTCGCACTGGCTCGGCCCGTATTCCAACTCGATCGACCGAAGCGGCAAGCCCAGCGCCACGATGTTTTGCCTGATCAGCTCGAGCGCAGGCTCCATCTGGTCGTAACGTTGCTCCGTCAGGTACTGATAGCCCTGCGAAAGCAGGCTGACCTCCGGAGGCTCGCCCGGTTGGCCGGGACTGCCGGCGTCCCAAGGCGCCAGGCGGGGATTCTCGACTCTGAAGATGTGGCATTCGACCTCGAGGCCCGCTTTGAAATCATAGCCCCGGTCTTTGAGCTGCCCCAGCACGGATTGGTACAGGCCCCTGGAGGCGAAGGGCACGGGTCGTCCATCGGAGAAGTAGAGGTCGCAAAGCACCCACCCGGTTTTTGATGCCCAGGGGAGAACCTTGAAGGTGGTGGGATCAGCGACCATCAAGATGTCGCCTCCCCCCTGCATCTCGTGCATCCCGAACCCGCCGCCGGCGGTGAATACGGGAAACACCGTGCGGTGAGAGGTATCTTTCGCGAGCAATGTCGTCGTTATCGAGCAGCCGCTCTCGATCGACGAGAGCGCCTCGGAAGCGACCAGCGCCTTGCCGCGCAAGATGCCGTGCTGGTCCGGAAAGGAGAGCCGGATCGTATGCAACTCCTGCTCCTCCGCCATCCGCCGCATGCGGATCGCAGCCTCCTTCTGTTCGGCCGACCAGAGACCGTGCTTTTCGACGAAACTCAACGACATCTCCTTTGCTGAGCTGGGCGGCCTGGCTTATTCGGCGGCGGTCAGGTGAGGCACCTTCTTGGCGAGCTCGGCGGGCACCGGCGCGGCCCAGGGAGCGCCCCGACGACGCTTGACGTCCACTTCCATCCAGTAGGTTTCCCAGCCCTTCGTCGGACCGATGCCATCCATTGTGGCTGGCCCCTGGATGCTGCGCGCGCTGGCAGCGTCGAGGAACAACAGCGGCTTGCCCCCGGAAGCCACCTTCTCGATCTCCTGGCGAAGCAGCCGGCGGTACTGAATGATCGCCTTGTCGGATTGGCCGAGATGTTCACGCGTCCGGTCCTGAATAGCGCCCATCGACTCGACGGCCCACTGATCGTGGACGTTGATGTCCGCGCCCATGCCGGTGTAAGTCTCGGTCGCCTGCTCGTGCGGGTCGAAGCCGTAGTCGTTCGACTTGTTCTTCCGCGAGCGGTATTCCGGCAACTCGTAAAGCTCGAGGCGCTGCGCGCGCATTTTTGCCTTGTCGACGGGCGCGGCGTAGCTGGTGAAAATCGCATACCAATAGCAATTCACGTCGTCGACGGGCACGTGCCACTGGGTAATCGTCATCTCCGTGCTCATCGGAATGACGAACGCATGCGGGAATAGCTGGTTGGTGACGCGAACGTGGGTGCGCTGCTCGTCGATTTCTCGCAAGGCGATGAGCCGCAGGCCGTATTCGGTGTGCTCGACGTTGATGATCGGCCGGTCGTACTCGCGCAGGACCTTCGTCATGGGCATTTCCGAGTCGGCCGACGCACCGCGAAACTGCTTGCCATAGGCCGCCGATGTATCCTCATCCTCGAAGAACCGGTGAAGGAACGATGCGTGGGCCGGGTCGATGCCGACTTCCAGGGCCTGCAGCCAATTGCATTCGATCAGGCCCTTGAAGGCGAAGGTGTATTCGTCCGGCGCCGCGAAGCAGTCGATCTCCGGAAAGGCGGGCGGCTCGCCTTCACCCAAATACGCCCACAGGATTCCACCCTTCTCCACGACGGGGTAGGACCGCTGCTTGATGTTTTTGCAGAGCGAGGAGTTTGCAGGCTCGGCGGGGCGTTTCGAGACACTGTCCCGTGACGTCGAACAGCCACCCGTGGAAGGCGCAGCGCAGGCCACCGTTCTCGAGCCGGCCGAAGGCAAGGTCGGCGCCCCGATGCGGGCAGTCGCGATCGAGCAGGCCATAGCGCCCCGTTTCGTCCTTGAACAGAACGAAGTTCTCGCCGAGAAGCTTGACGGCCTTGATGGGCCGTCCCTCCGCGAGTTCGTCGACGAGCGCAGCAGGCTGCCAATACATCCGCATCAGCTTTCCCGCAGGCGCCTTCGGTCCGACGCGGGTAATGAGGTCATTCTGCTCTTGGCTCATCATGACTTGGATCTCCTCACTCGGCTTCGAGATGCGTCCTCATGCTATCGGGACGCAGACTAACGCTGAAACACGATCTTGCCGCCGACGATCGTCAGGTCGGCTTTGATGTCTTTGATCTGCTCCTCGGGGACCGTCATGAGGTCCGCCGACAACACGGTCAGGTCCGCGAGTTTTCCGGCCTCGATCGTCCCCTTCTCGTTCTCTTCGAACATATAGTGCGATGCCGCGCTGGTGTAGAGGCGCAGCGCCTGCTCGCGGCTGACGGCTTCGTTCGCTCCATAAACGCGTCCGGCGAGATCCTTGCGGGTTACCATGACGTAGATGTTGATGAAGGGATTGATCGTGTTCACCGGGAAGTCGGTGCCTGCGCCGAGGCTGTTCAGCCCCACCTTCTCGATGAGAGTTTTCGTGGGCACGGCCCGATTGGCGACCGCCGCACCCAGGAAGCGCTCGACGGTGGCCGCCTTGTCCCACATGAACACGTTCTGGAAGTCGACTCTGACACCGAGGCGCTTCGCGCGCTCCATTTGCTCGGGCACTATCAAGCTTCCATGGATCAGGACGAAACGCCGATCCTTGATCGATTTCTCCTTGTCGGCCGCCTCGAATGCATCAAGGACTTGGTCGATGCCCTTGTCGCCGACGGCATGGACACCCACGCGCCAATTGTGGCGATTGCAAATGGACACCAGCTCCTTGAGGCGTTGCGGCGATTGCTGGGCAATGCCGTGGTAGCCATCATGCGAGTCTGGATAGGCCTCGCGCATGAGCGCCGTCTTGAGCGTCATGCCGCCATCGTAAAGGATCTTGATTCCGGCGAACTTCAGCCAGTCATCGCCAAAGCCCGAGGAGGCGCCGTTGCCTCGCATGATGGCCTCCCAGGCCGCGTTCTCGGCGGGGGGTTCCGGGCGCCACATGAGACCGACCCGTAGTGTTGCTTCACCGGCCTGCGCCACGCGCTGCAGGGCCGCGATGTCCCTGGGCGAGGTGGCCCCTTCTACGGCGCTGGTGATCCCGAACGAGTTCAGCACACCTTCCGCGAGCTTGAATTGGCGAAACTCGTCGTCCGCCGTCCACTCCGGAACGATCTTTTCGACTTTATCGATCGCCGTCTCGACCAGAACGCCGGTCAGGTCACCGGCACTGTCGCGCTCAAACGATCCGCCGCTTGGGTTTGGCGTGGCCTTGGTTACGCCGGCCTTCTCGAGCGCCATCGAATTGGCCATCGAGAAGTGGCCAACGGTCCGGAGATAGACCGGATTGTTCGGCGCGACGCCGTCGATTTCCTGGCGTGTCAGGTAACGCTTTTCCGCGAGCTGTGACGGGGGATGCCAGGCGCTTCCGATGATCCACTCGCCGGGCTTTTTCTTCGCCACGAACTGCTTGATGCTTGCGAGGGCATCCGCAACAGTCTTGGCGCCGCTCATGTTGACGACGTAGTCGGACAGACCGGCAGCCTTGAAATGCGCGTGCGTGTCGATCAGCCCGGGAACGACAGTCTTGCCCTGCAAGTCGATCGTGCGGGTGCGATTTCCGGCCAACGCCTTGATCGTCGCCGCGTCTCCTACGGCCAAGATTCGTCCGTCGCGAACGGCAAGCGCTTCCGCAACCTTTGACTGACCGTCCATGGTGAGAATCTTGCCGTTGATCAAGGCAAGCGAGGGAGCATTGGCCTCCTGCTGGGCAAACGCCGCGCTTGATGTCAGCACCACTCCCACGATCGCTGTCGTCAGCTTCATTGCGTCCTCCCCGCAAGTTCGGTAGACGAACAATCGTTCGATGTTCTTCAGAATGACTCCAGTGTGAGGCGCAAGCAAGCAAAATGTTTCCGCAGGATCTGCCTAATGGAACCGCAGCGGCGGCAAACAAGCTGGGATTGAGGGGCCGCCAGAATTGATGTAACCGTCTATCGAACTTATGTTCTTAGATCGAACAAACGGCACGGAGGTCGGATGCCGCGAGTGAGATTTGTCCAGCAGGACGGCAGCGGAAAATCCATCGAGGTCGGACGCGACGTGAGCGTGATGCTCGCGGCCGTCCGCAACGGTATTCACGGCATCGACGGCGAATGCGGCGGCTGCCTCGATTGCGCGACCTGTCACGTCTACGTCGATGAAGAACAAGCAAGCTTTGTCCCTCAGCCGAGCGAAGAAGAGCTCGAGTTGCTGTCCGCCGTCTCGGGAGAGCGAAAGCCGAACAGTCGGCTGAGTTGCCAGCTGAAGGTGCCCGCCCCTCTCGACGAGCTGGTGGTCCATGTGCCGGCGAGGCAAGCATGACGGGACTGGTCATCATCGGCGCATCATATGCCGGGGTTCAAGCCGCTCTCACGGCTCGTGACGCCGGCTATTCTCAGCCCATCACCATCGTGTGCGACGAAGAGTGGCTGCCCTATCAGAGGCCGCCGCTATCCAAGGACTTCCTTCTCGATACGCGTTTGCGGGCTGATGTCGATCTCCCCTGCACCGGAGCAAGCCGCAGACCTTTCTTTGACCTCAAATCCCTGGTGACAGCCGGAGACAAGGCTGGCGCCTAGTCCGCGGATTTGTGATGGTTCTCGCTTTCGAGAGGCCACTGAGAGGGACCGCCCAAGAGAATGCCGAGGCTGAAGCGTACGGAAGAAGAGGAAAAGGCGCGGGAGGGCAGCGAGTTCATCGAGACCCTGGATCGGGGTCTTCGCGTGATACAGTCGTTCGGTATCGATCGCCGTCCAATGACCCTCAGCGACCTCTCCAAGAGCGCGAATCTTCCGCGGGCGACGGTGCGCCGGATTCTGATGACCCTCGTAAAATCCGGATTCGTCGCGGGCAACGAGCGGTTGTTTTCGCTAACGCCCAGAGTGCTGCTTTTGGCTTCGGCCTATTTGACGTCGAACCAAATCAGCACCGTGATGCAGCCGCTGATGGACGAGGTCGCCGGCAAGGCCAAGGAGGTCTGCTCCCTTGCGATCCTGGATGGCGAAGAGGTCGTTTTCATCGCCCGCTCGAGTCCAGCGCGGGTATTTTCGACCGGACTGGACATAGGATATCGGCTGCCGGCTTTCTGCACGTCGGTGGGACGCGTTCTGCTTGGCAGATTGGCAAACGACGAGCTGACAAGAACGGTCGACGGCATGAAGCTGGCGGCTCAAACCCAGTCGACGCTGGTCGACAAATCGGCAGTGATTGCGACGATCATTGCGGACCGCACCAAAGGGTATAGCCTTGTCGATCAGGAAGCCGAAGAGGGCTTTCGGTCGATATCGGTGCCAATTCGCCGCTACGATGGCACCGTCATCGCGGCCGCAAATATCGGCGCTCATGTCGATCGCATCACGACCGGTGAGATGATCGATCGCTTCCTGCCTCTCCTCAAGGAGATGTCCCTCGCCGCGCAGCCCCTGCTCGTCTGAGAAGCTGCCGCCTTTTGGCGAGCACCCGTCATTTTAGCCGTTTCTTGTAGGCGACCGGGTCCATGTCACGGACATCCACGCTTATGCTGACCACATCCGGGCATCGCTCTGTCATCGTCCGTCGAAGGCTCGTACTCAGCTCGACCTTCTGGTCGGGCGATCGACCTTCGAGCAAATAGACAGACAGATGCACGAAGCTGTCACGCTTCCCGGCAACCAGGAAATCGTTGTAGACGCACGCCCGCACCTTGACGTCCTCCGCCTTCATGATGCCCGTTCGCCAAGCGGCTTCAAAGAGCGCTTCCATCAAGCCTGTTACGTCGTCGCGAGCGAGCGCCCCTTCCGAATATTCGATCACCAAGTGCGGCATGACGTTGTTCTCGTTTTTAGGTCGCGTTCATGAGATGACCTCACCGTCGTAGACCGTTCGCCCCTCAACGTCCCCATCTTTTGTCGCGGCGGGTCATGGTTCGCATGGGGAAGGCCCGGTCGGCGGAATCTTTGCCGAGAAACACCCTGTGCAGCGCAGAGCTGCGCAGCAGCTCCCCAGCCAAGCCGGTTTCGTGGGTGATTTCAGGCGGGGCGGGAGATCTGGCTGGGGCGGGAGGGATCGAACCTCCGAATGGCGGAATCAAAATCAGTTTGATTATTCAGTGATTTCAAGGTGCATTTGGAAAAATCGAGCCAATTCGCCTCTAGGAATATCAATTGCTTGGCAGGCATTTCCAAATAAGGAAGCGCCTCTCGGAGCTTAGCCAACCACATGCTGCTCGCGTGAAAGCGGACACCGTCAGTATCGATACGTGCGAGGGCATCCTGGGTCGTCTCGCTGAAGCGCTATCGTTTTTCGAGCAAGACAGTTTGTAAGGTCTCAGCCATTCTCATCCGGTGATCTGCTCCGGAAGTCGTGCGGACCAACGCGTGATAGGACTTTGCGTGCTGATCGAGCAGCTGATTAAGAGACACGCTGCTACCA
Organism: Bradyrhizobium sp. USDA 3397; assembly: GCF_054060965.1. Lineage (NCBI taxonomy): Bacteria > Pseudomonadati > Pseudomonadota > Alphaproteobacteria > Hyphomicrobiales > Nitrobacteraceae > Bradyrhizobium > Bradyrhizobium sp. USDA 3397. The sequence goes on along the minus strand of NZ_JBSSDS010000001.1, from coordinate 7,609,339 downwards.
TTGGTTTCACAAGGGAATTCTTCCAACCAAGTCAAAATCCGATCACTGCAGATCATAGCTTGTAGCGAAACATCCAACCGCAAAAGAGCGTGCCGGCGGCTGAGCAAGACGTCGCGGGTTCGAGTCAGTGGAGGGCTACCGCCTTTCCCAACGCCAACCGAACCTGCGATCATCTCATCCTATCCTTTTAAGGCATCTCGTCGAATCTGAATGGCGACGCCTACATCGCTGTTCTCATATCCTACAATGAGGCTTTGCGTTTCCTGCGCAAGAGGCGGCCAATAGTGAATCTCGCGCACCACGCTGCTAAGTCCGTTGGGAGGGCGCAATGAATGATTATGTCAATCACGACAATATCCGGCGCTAAAAGAAGCTCATCGCCATCAGCGAAGGTGACCCGCATCGAGATCTTCTAGCCGAATAAGAAGCCGAGCATACGAAGCCGGATGACTGGCCCAACGACGTATACGCCGGCGTCCCCTGGGTTCCGGCACTGACAACGGGCGATCTGTGCGGAGCACCGACTGCGGCATGCATGACACGGCCACCTTGGAGGATTCTCCACCATTTCAGATTTGGCTTCGGACTTCTTGGCGAATGAGCATAACGGTACAGCGGCGGAACCCTGGTCAGTCCATTGTTGAGGATATCCCAGATCTCCCCACTCTCAACGAGTCGCTTCCCAACCATCCCCAATAGCCAAGGACTTGTTCGCGACGACTTTTTTTGGAGGGCTTTGAGTTCCCTTCCTCTGAAGGTCCAAAGTTGGAAATCGACCAAGCTGGTGCTCTGGAAGACCCAATCCGGTCAGTCATCTGGCTAGGCCGGATCAACGGAATCTCAGGCATTGAGAAGTGACGGAGATGCCGCCCACTCTCCTGTTGGAGCGATCGGAGATACCGTCGCGGCCCTGCGACAAATGTGGCGTGCCCATGAGGCACTTGGCCGATCTTCGCAGTGCTGGCGTCCGCCCCAGCTCAACGGCACGTCGTTTCAGAGAATTGGTGAAGGCGTCCGGCAGTCGTCGGAGACGGCTTATGTCCCAAGAGTGATGTGAACTGGAGCATCACGGGACTCCATCTACGCATCGATCAAGCCAGCTCATAACAGGCTTCATCGTAAGGAAGAACGACCGCCGGATCCGGCCTCGCCTCAGGCTTCGGTCATCTGGAGCGACATTTGCATAGCCTCGTCAACTCGGCCACACTTCCCGAAGGGGACCACCGGATAAGGGGCCTGGCCGGAGGCTGCAGCGATGGGAGCATTCGTTGACGACGCTGAAGGTTCTTCACACGACGACCTATCGATTCAACGAACATGTGCGCCTGTTGCCGCATCGCTTGATGCTTCGTCCGCGCGAAAGCCGCGAGCTTCGTTTGATTTCGAGCAACATCAAGGTGACGCCGGACGCGGACCTGACCTGGGCGCACGATGTGTTCGGCAATACGATCGCGACGGCCACGTTTCAGATGGCGGCCTCGAACCTGGTGATCGTCGGCGTCGCGGAGCTCCAGCTCGACGCGGTTGCATGGCCGGTATTCGATATCGCTGTTTCGGCCATGTCTTACCCATTCCGCTATTCTGACGACGATTGGATCGATCTCGGCGCCCTGGCCTCCCCCCAGTTCTCGGATGCGGCAGGACTCCTGAGAAATTGGGCACAAAGGTTCGTTCGAGGAAGTCGGACTGATACGCTGTCGCTGCTAAAGGACCTGAGCGTCGGTGTTTCTGAAGCCGCTCGGTACCAGAGCCGTGAGGATGAGGGGACCCAAACGCCACTGGAAACACTAGATCGCGGCTGGGGGTCATGCCGGGACTTCGCGGTGCTGTTCGCCGAAGCAGCACGCATGCTCGGCTTCGGAGCCAGGATCGTCTCCGGCTACCTTTACAATCCGGAACAAGGCAGCGTCGGATCGACCTGCGCGGGATCAACCCATGCGTGGGCGGAGGTCTTCGTACCGGGAGCCGGCTGGATCACTTTCGACCCGACCAATCGCAGCCTCGGGGGCTTCAATCTGATCCCGGTCGCGGTCGCGCGCGACATCCGGCAGACGATCCCGGTGTCCGGCAGTTTCGTCGGCAGCACCGGTGCCTTCGCCGGGATGTCCGTACAAGTTCTCGTCACATCCTAGTGCGACGCAATGGAGCTTCAGGATGGCAAAATCTCGCCCATTAAATTGTCGTGAACGAGCAAATTTGACCATCAGCTCGAGCTGCACTGCGGCACGATATCCTTCATCACCGGTCCATTCTCGGCATCCATCGGTGAGTGGGAGCGTGTTGCTCCCGTCTGATCTTAGAAGGAGCATCATGCCCGACATTCTCGAGGCGTTGCGCGGATGGCTCGAACGTACGTCCCGCGCAAGAACGTCGTCTTTCGATCCAATCAGCGAGGTCAGCCATGGAGAAGTACATTCACCTGCAGGACCTCATCCTATCCAAGGAACATCTTGCATAGCCGCACAGTGAAGCGGAGCGGGAAGTGCTCTTGAAGTTGCTGGCGGAGGAGGAGGCGAGAGAGCCTCAGCCGAAAAGAGGCGTTCTCTTGCCGCGCTGAACCGCATCAAGGAGCGGCGTACTCCAATTCGAGAGGATACGACTATGAACCACCAGACAATAAAAGGCACGGTCGCCGTCGCGCTCTTCGGTGCGGCGATGCTTGGCTCGGTGCTCCCTTCGGCGGCAGCCCCGATCTCGGCGAGTACGACTCTTCTGACACAAGCGGCTTCTTCATCCGGAGTGACCGAGGTCTACTACCGACGCCACTATCGTGGCCGCTACTACCGCGCTCCGGGGGCCGCGATTGGTCTTGGCATCCTTGGTGCTGCGGCTGGAGCCGCCGCCTATGGAGCCTACGGTGGCGGCTATTACGGGCCGGGCTATCCGCAGAGCTACTACGCGCCAGGCTACTACGGCGGCCCGTATCCCTATCGCCGCCAATACTACACCCCGTATTGAGCGCACGAGCCACGCTGCTCGAGTGCGACGGTCTTCATCATAGACCGTCGCACTCGATGCGGTTGCGAGGCTCATAAGAAGCGCAAGCGCGATCGGGGGCGCGTTCGCGCCAGCGGCGGCTTACTTTTCGTTTTCTTCCGTTTGCTCTCGCTCCAGGTCGCCGATCAGCTTGCCAATGCGCTGCGCGGTCGTGGGATCTTTCGCTCCACGCAGCAGGCGCTTGGATTGTTCTAAACGAAAAGCAACCTGCTCTTGGCGGGCGAGTTGGTCTTCCATCATTTGCTTTCCTCCAGGGAGGAAGACGATTGGCAGGGCCAATGGTTCAAATCTATTGTGCCGGCGCGCGGCGCTCCGCTCGATTGCAACAGTGCCGCACCAGGCATAGGAACGAACCAGGCCAAACAGCCGAGTTGAACAGGAGGAACGATATCTCGTTATGGTTGTTGCCCTGGCGGATCCTCGAACGTGGCGGGATCGAAGACCGAAAGTCAGCAGAACAAAATGGTGAGATCTCTGTCATCCCTCGCGATCTTCATGCTCCTCGGAGCGGCGGTGATCGCTTTGCCGACCTTTGCTCCAAAAGTGCAGGCGGATGAGCTCGTGGCGCTGGCCAAAGGCGACCGGCTCAAAATCCGAGCCGCTTTCCTAGATTGCTCGGCACAGGTCTGGCCGGACTTTCCCACGTCCTGTTTGCGACACGCTGGCTCTGGAACGAAGATCCAGGAAGCTCGTCTCGTGACTGCCCGGCGATAGTTCGGTCCTCGTTCAATCAGCTAGCCTCAGGGATCAGCCCCCCAGTTCTTCCCGTCCAAACCAGCCTGGCAGCATCAGACCGTCACGCCGAGACGAGACACCGCGGACGCGGCGAATTGGCTGGCCTTCTTCCCTCGAAAGGCGCAGCAATGGGCGCGGCGTCGGTCCAGGGCAATCGGTTTACGAGCATTCGCGGGTGCCGAGACTCCCTCGGCCCGCCGAGAGAGAGCGAGATCACCATGTCAATAGAGCCAATCCAGGTGCCGAAAGTTCTCATCGTGGAGGACGAGATGATCCTGCGGATGCGTGCGGTCGACATCGTGGAGGATGCCGGGTTCTGTCCCATCGAGGCGATTAATGCCGACGAGGCAATCTCGGTTCTGGAGTCCCGATCGGACATCTCGCTGCTGCTGACCGATATTCAAATGCCGGGAACTATCGATGGCCTCAAGCTCGCCCATGCGGTGCACGAGCGCTGGCCCTCGATCAAGATCATTCTGGTGTCCGGCCAGGTAAAGCCGTCCGAGGCGGAACGGCCGGCGAACAGCAGATTTTTCGGTAAACCGCTCGGTGTCGAGCAAATGATCACCGAGCTTAAGGCGATGGTGGGCGCAGGTGCTTTGCAGATCGTTCCGACGGCAGGCGACTGGACGCTCGGTGGCGCGTTTGACGCCGCGCGCGCCTCCCCCTCCCGGTCGGAGCAGGAGGCTTCCCTGTCCGCCGAGAACGACAGCCTTCGCTTGCTGCTCGAACAGGCCAAGATCGACGCGCAAGCTTTGATCATTCAGGCCGGCATCGATGCCGAGCAGCGAAGTGCCGCCGACAAATTGCAGAAGCTGATCCTCGGTGAGCTTCATCATCGCGTCAAGAATACGCTTGCCATGGTGAGTGCAATCGCGTCCCAGAGCTTCCGCGGAGCGCCGAGTATCGAGCATGGACAGAAGGCCATGGAGGGCAGGCTGCTCGCATTGGGGCGAGCCCATGATCTGCTGATGCAGGTGAGTTGGGCCGATGCGAGCCTGACCCACACGCTGAGCAGCGCAACGGAGCCCTACGACAGTCAGGGCGACAGACGCTTCCACTTCAATGGACCGGATATCAGGATTACGTCGGTCGCCGTCATTGCGCTTGCGATGACGTTGAACGAACTGTGCACCAACACCACCAAGTTCGGCGCCCTGTCCGTCCCGACGGGCCGCGTCGAGATTTCGTGGGCGATCGATGAGTTGAAGCAGAGGCTTCGCCTAGTCTGGACTGAAAGGGGCGGTCCCCCCGTCGAGCCGCCCACACGCCGGAGTTTCGGCACCCGGATGATGGGGTCTCTGGGCCAGCAACTGACCGGGCAGGTGAGCCTCGCATATGAACGGGGCGGATTAGTCTACACGCTGGACGTGCCACTCGGCTCGATCGCCGTGGTCGCGTGATCTGGCTTTTGTTCAAGCCCTGAGCGAGCTCTGTCGAAAGGGTCCGATACCTTAGCTTCCCAGCTGGGCCGGCGCCGTTTGGCTTGCCGATCGCCTGAGAATCCAACAAAAAGGCCGCGGATTGCACCGCGACCTCTTGCATCGGCTTGCTTCGTCTCTCAGTAGGTGCCGATCCCGACGCTCACGCCGGGAGCGCGGAAGCCAACGCCGCCGCGGTCTTCATAGCCACGTCGCTCGATGTAGCGCTCACGTGGTGCATATCCGTACGCATCGCGCCCTTCGCGGATGATGACGCGCCTTTCGCTACGTTCGCGCCAGCACCGTCCGTCTTCATTGCAGACCATGCGAATCTTTTGAAGGCTGCTCTCCGGCGTGGGCGATGTGCTGAGGGAAAGCGGGGCTGCCGATGCCGCGGTCACGATAAGCGTACTGGCTGCGGCTGCTAAAACTGTGAGAATTCTCATGAAGTATCTCCCAAAAGAAGTTTGTGTCAGTGAGCCAATAGAATCGCGAAACAATGGTTCCGGGAGAGCAAGAAGAAACTGCTCCGCAGAAGTAGCTAATGCTATCGGTGGCGTGAACGCGAGTTGCGCTCCCGCTTACCCCGCAGCGGAACATGAAAATCTTGGCTCGACGATCCCAGAACCATCATCGACGTTCGAATATCGCCTGACGCAAGAAGCGCTCAACCTTCGCCAGCAGGCCAAAGGGATGCCCGCTGGTATCCGCCGCTCGGAGCTTTTGCGAAAAGCCCGGCAGATCGATGTTGCCGGAGAGGTCAACAAGTGGTTGACCTCGCCGGGACTATTGGCGCCGCTTTAGGACTTCATCTCCAACAGGCTGAACCTACGTCCGCTCCGTAGAGACCAACTGGTATCGGGATTTTACTCTCACCCTCCCGGGGCTGATCGACCGCCGTCTGCGCTTCATTTCAAGCGGGCGGCGTTTTTGCTTCCGGCGGCGAGCCCTTCGCCGGGACTGATCCGCAACTGGGAGTAATTCCCAAGTGCCTCCCAGCGGCGCCGAACACCTTCACCTCGACCAAAGGCAACGGCCTCAGTGCGGGGGCATCTGAGGCCGCTAAGCCTTCCGCCGGGCATTGGGGCAAAATGTCGACCGGTCAGTGGGCTTGGCTCTCGGAGATAAATCTCCGATTGCTGAGGACCAAGAACTCCCAAGATCAATCGTTCCAGCCGCTTGAGAATATTGCTCGTCCTAACTTGGGCAATATTCGAAAGACTCAGGACGTGCCCCTCCTCCCCCGGGGGCTCACCGGCGGCACTGACTTGCCATTTGATGGAAGCGATGACTTCGATGAGTCGCCGTTTTGGGGTAGCGCTAGGACAAGCAATCCGCTCGAGCATGCCAAAGCACTACGCCGATTTTGCACCTGATGAATAACTCCCCCTTGGGTCACCTCGTTGCGGAAGATGAAACCAATTGACCTTCCCTCGATCAGAGCGGCTAACCATTGATCCGGGGGTGGTCAATATTGACCAGCGGCTGTCAGAGTTTCAGGTCATATTTCGCCAAAATGGGGGTTGGCAGATCAATGCAGTCACTCGACGATAAGCTTTTTTACCTCCGCTCCATTTCAAAGGATCTCAATACACAGCTGCTCACTTTGATCGCTTTGCGAGAGAGCACCAACGAGGCCCACAGAAGGATCGCCTATCGGGGCAGGCGCAGGAGGCGACGACGCGCGAGAGAGAGAATTTAACGGCAATCTTCCTTTTCTACGCTTTGCAGAACTTACCCATATCGGTCGACGCTCGCTCCTCCAACTTCTAAACAGGCCGAGTCGCTCTTGCGCATTGAGCCAAGCGCGAATCAGGTTGAGCTGGACTCGCCAGCGGTTGGTCCTCGCTGGTCCCAGAGAATGACGGACCAGCTCTTTCGTGAAGATGGTAGAGGCCTACGGGCAACGAACTATATCAAAGAAGCAAAAGGCCGGGCGTCGCCATCCGCATTCTCGGGCGCCATGTGTCCGCCGGCGGCCGAAGCTTCGGCTCGGCGACGATGGCCATCCTGCTGATCAAGAGAGCTGCCACCGAGCAGGCATTCCGGATCACATTGGGCACTTTTGTCCGGTCGATATCGATCTTGTTCTCCGAATTGTTGTTGAATGTACTGCGCGTCGAAACCGTATTGGATCCTCCAGGATCTTGCCGCCACGACCGAGCTGTGGTTTCGCAGCTCTGCTTATCGCCAAGCGCGGGTCATTCTACTACGATTGTGATACTGAGCGCACATGACTCCAGTCGCGAGATTTCTCGTGGTCCAGGTCTCAGGCCAGTCTATGAAACGCTGGCGGCAACACCTCCCGAACGAGTTGACTTAGATCTAAAGCCTCGCCGCTTTCCGTAATGTCAGAGAATAGAACCTCGACAAAGGGATGCTGGCGGTTGAATGCGGCGCCTCGCTGGTACTTCGCGCTCACAATCCGCTGAAGTGCGGCAAGGTTCAACCGGCCAAGCGCATTGTATTGATCGCGGAACAGACTTTGTCGTCCTCCACGGTGCTCGACAGACTCCGCCCAAACGTCCATCACCTTCCGGCCCATGAACGCCTCGATCTGTTCATTTCCGTCCTGAGCAAGAAGCCGCAACCCGTCCATGGTATGTGGTCCGTCATCGACCCGAAATTGTGTAAGTGACATGGAAATCTCCTGTTATCGGCATCCGGTTAGATCGACAGCCCGTCGCGCACTGCGCCTCCCTCGTTGTCCCACCGTGAGAGAGCCAAAGTGCACGATCTCGCATCGCTAGGCATGTCTTCTGTTAGAGGCAATTTGCCGTGACCGGCGTCATCCTTGTGGTTATGAAGAAATCGGGCGATCTGGCCGCGGAGCGCCGCCGTCTCCAGCAACTCGCCAATCGACCCGGCAGTGTCGAAGATATCGCGTTGCAGCGTGGTCGGTAGAGCGTTCCATTGCATGATGATGGCTGCGCCAAGATACCGCAGAACAAGCTCTTCTTCAGCCGCAAGGGCTACGCCGTCCGATCGGCCCTGTTCCGCCACTGCGCGGTATTGCTGAGATTTAAACATGCTGGGCTCTTTCGTTCGAAGTCTCAGCCCATCTCCCCACCCTGGATGGTGAGACTTAGAAAGATATGGGGATCAACGGTTTGAATAACGAGCCTCGGCCGTACAATAAGATGGCACAAGAGTGAGCAATATTGACCAGCGGGCTGGGGTACCGAGCCAGCATACTGCCTCATCACCGCCCGATCATCTGCGTCGACATCCGCATTCTGAACACGTCAACTGCGCTCATTCCCACGTCGTAGCGATCGCAATCCGGTGATTAACAGCCGCAGCCGTAGCCGATGCGCGACGCGCTCGGGGAAGCGCAGGCGGTGTCGCCCTCGGTGGGCAGCGAGCTGACGCGCTCAACAGTCTGCTTTCTTGTAGAACTGGTGAAAATCGGCAGGTAAGCTGGCTAAAAACGCTCTCGCCGCTCGTTCAAAAACGCCAGGGCGCTTGGCAGTTAACCGAGATCGGGCAGGTTTGTGAGGCACAGGAGGCTCCGTGACAAAGCCAACCAAGGGCATCTTTGACCCCAAGAAATTCCTCGCCAAAGTGGGTGCGGGGAAAACGATTCTCGAGCTTCCCAAGAACCGGCATGTGTTCCAGCAAGGCGATGTCGCAGACTCGGTGTTTTACATTCAGAAAGGTAAAGTCAAGCTAACGGTCGTATCCGAGCAGGGTAAGGAGGCGGTTGTCGCAATTCTGGAGCCCGGCCAATTCTTCGGCGAGGGATGCATGAACGGTCATCAGTTACGCATCGCGACGACAACGACGATGGAAGATTGCGTTATCACGTCGATCAGCAAAGACGCGATGATGAAGGCTATTCGTGACGAGCCGAAATTTTCACAGCTCTTCATGTCGTATCTCCTGACCCGGAACAGTCGGATTGAGGAGGACTTGATCGACCAGCTCTTCAATTCGAGCGAGCGGCGGCTTGCTCGACTGCTGTTGCTGCTCGCCAATTTCGGCAAGGAAGGCAGCCCGCAGCCGATCAGCGCGAACATTAGTCAGGAGACATTGGCTGAGATGATCGGGACCACGCGATCCCGCGTCAGCTATTTCATGAACAAGTTTCGCAGGCTGGGCTTCATCAGCTATAATGGGCACATCGAGGTCCACAATTCACTGTTGAGCGCGGTTTTGCATGAGAAGCCCCTGCTGAGAGAGCGAGATCAGTAGGGCGGTCGGAAAAAAACGACCCCAGGGCGTGGGGGCGCGCTGAGGCCGTCATTTCATCGGATGCTTTGGGGGGCATATGCATCCGGTCGCCCCTCACCAAGTCGCGCCGCCGGCGTTCGTTCCGCAGGGATTCGAGGTCGAGATTCGGTACACCGAAAGGCAGGTGAAATGCCGGCCGACGTCACTATTCCCCTTCTAGGAAATGTCCCAACGCCTTAAGGGGGCGCAACCTGTCGCAAACGATCTTCAGAATAGCCAGCATCGGCACAGCCAAGATCGCACCCAGCACGCCCCACATCCAGAACCAGAACACCAGCGACAGGATAATCAGCACCGGGTTTAGCGTGAAGCGCCGCGCAAGCAGCAGGGGCGTCAAGATTTCGCCCTCGACGAGATGAATGCCAAAGTAGAGCACCGGCGGCAGCAAGGCCCACCACAAGCTCTCGAAGCTCAGCATTCCGACCAGCACAAAGATGCGCGACGCCGAAAAGCGGCCCCAGAATCGGAATGTAGTTCAGAAGGAAGGCCGTGGTAGCCCACAACAGCGGATCTCCCAGGCCGCAAAGATACATCGCTGCCGCCGTCGTGACGCCTACCCCGGCATTCATGGCCGTAATTGTAAGCAGATACCCCGATATGTCCTCCTGGATCTGCTGAGAGATATCGACGGCTTGTCGCTTGTTGCTGAACGTCGGCAGAATTTCAACGACCCGCCGGAGGAATATGTTGCCCGCGACTAGAAGAAAATAAAGCACCAGGACCGTCGTAAACAGGCCATCGAGTACGGAGCGCGTGCCGGCGAAAAGGACGCCTGTTATGCCCAGATCGCGGCGAACCGAAACAATTGATCCCTTGCCGGGCGGAGCATCTGCAGCCTGCTCGGCCTGTTGAATGACTTTTTGCAACGCCTGAATCGGCCCGCTGACAAGCCGTAGGTGTGCCTCCAGGCGGGGAATGCCCTCGGGCAGCCGCTCTGCCCAGGTCGTGGCCGGCACCGATAACGCCGCCACCAGACCGACAAGCGCTCCAATCACCAGAAGAACGGTGAAGAGCGCTCCCACAGCCCGCGGCAGATGCAAGCGTCCCAAGAGGGGGACAGCGGGTTGAAGCAGGAGATTCAGCACGAGGGCAACCATGACCGGAAGAATGATCGAGCTTGCGACGTAGAGCGCCGCCAGGACACCTAATCCGAACAAGCCACCGAGAAAAAACGTCCGCGGATCAGACGGAAGCGGCATCTCCGTCTCATTGCGAGCATCGACTGCCGCAGCGTGTGGATCTGGCAGATCAACATCAAGCGGGACCGAAGGACTATGCAACGGCGGTATGACGGCAACCATGGTTTTCCCTCTGGAGATGAGCGGATCATCTCCTCGGTGCCAATCGCCCCCCTTTTCGGCGTCAGGCTTCGCAAGAGCACAGGCGTGAAGTTCTTGCTCCGCTCTTCGGGCAGGCAAAGTAGCGGATTACGAAGCCAGCCTAAATTGCAACGATGACGACTTCGTCGTGTCCGCACCTTGCGCATTTAAAGGTGCGCACATCAAAACCGGGCTTGTCCGGTTCGATGCAGACCAACGTCATCGGCGTGCGGCATCTCGAGCAGCCATGAATTCTGAAGTCTGCGGCACTAAGCCTTGGATTGGATCGACTAGACGGCATGATACTCCCCTTGAGAACCAGGCGGGAGCGCGACACTCTCAGTCACCGATGGATGCCTATCGTAGGGCGGTGATCAAACAACCTACCTTTTGGAGTTCCCTGTGCGCTGGTCAATATTGCTCGCTTTCCGCAACAAACTTGCGGAGGAGATAACAACACCACGCGCGCGGCGCCCGGTTCATATATTGAGGGCGGCTCTTGAGCCGCCCTCTTGCGTTCAGCTGCTTGTCATGTGGTTCGGGAGCTCGCCTACCCCTCAATGATGTAAACGATCTCATGCGTACGCGGGCGAAGGACAAAATACTTGCCGTGCACCAGGATGAAATCGTATCCACGCCATTCCGGATAGATTTCCACGATACGTGACGGCATCGGGTAATAGCGGATACCGGCGGGCACAGCCGTTCCGATTGAGAGATTGAAATTCACGTTCGTTACTTCCTCGACCTTCTCTTGCTTCATCGCCGAGGTTATCTGGGTGCGCTTCTCGGCGGGAGGAGCTGCCGTCGCCGAGTTTGCCGCATTTCCCGTCGTCCTACTGTCGGAGGTCGATGGCTTTGTGTCGGCAGACGGCGTTTTCAAGTCCTTTGAGGTGGTTGTCGAATCAACTGCCTTTGCCTTGCTGTCGGCTTTCAGCTCGCTTGCCGGCTTGGTGTCAGGAAGTGATTTCGAGTCAGCTGTCGGATTCTTCATGTCCTTCGAAGCGGCGGTCGGAGCAGTTGAGTCCGGAGCCTTCGACCGGCCGTCAGCTTTCTTGTCGCCCGTCGTTGTTGCCTCCGGCTTGACCTGTACATGTTGAGGCTTACCCTCTTTTGACGTAGCGCCGGGGGGTAATGTCTCGGCTCCCTTTGCCGCTGGTGCATTCATCGGCACCGCGCTATCGCCTTTAGGCGAGGCGGCAGCCGGAGACTCCTTCGCTGCTCCCTGATTGACGCCTTGCGCTGTCGCCAGCCCTGTCGTGGCCAATAGCGCCGCGACAGCTGCAGAAACTATTAAGGACTTCGTCAGCTAATATTTTCCAATCAAACTGCATTCAAGCCGACGAAGATCGGCCATAGGATGGAACGGCCCTAACAAGCTTTAGTTCCCTGCAGTGCTCGGTTGCGAACGAGACGCAGTCAATGACGGGATGACATTCGGATCTTCGCTCGAAGCTCTCATCTCGCAAGGCGAGCGGCGCAATTCGCTGAGGCGACTACCCAAATGGTATTTGACTTGTGGCTCTGCCAGTCAGTGGATCGTTCGGGCCGTTAGGTGCTATGCTGCCGGTAGTCGAGCGCAGTCAGTCCACGGATGGCACGCGCGCACAGCTTGTCGGCATCGCGCTCGCCGTCGCCTGCTGCCTGCACAATTCTCCTGGCAATGATTTCCCGATCTACCTCCAGCTGGCCGATGTGTTGAAGCGTTCGACATGCCAGGTCGTACGCTGCGTTCACGGCGGTTACCTGCTCTGGGTTAATGGATAAGCTTTCGAAGATCTGATTGATACTGGCCATAATGCTCCTCCCGGCAATGCCTCGCGATGAACCAGAGCCGCTTTGCTCCGGCACCGCGGGACAGAGTTCTAAGCCATGTTACCGATTTGTCGGGGTCATCTTTGCAACAACCTCAGCGAATGGCTTGTACGACTCCTTGGCAAGATCGCCGTAAAGCGTGCCGATCTTCTGCGACTCCACAACGAACGTGCCATAGGTTGCCTTGGCGAAGTCGGCCTGAACTTCAATCGCCTTGTCGAGCGACTTTACGCCCGAGAGCTTCTCAACAAACAGTCTCGTATGCTCGAGCGACTTCTTCGTGTAGTCCCCGTAAGCATTGGCAATCGCAAGGAAGGCCCCGGGCAAGGCGCTGGACGAAGCTCTTGTATTGAGCTGATCATTGCCATTCGGTTGGTGCGGCACATTCTGCTCTGTCTGGATGTGATCTGACATTTGTGTCTCCTTGTTTCGCTTGGTGGTGGATCAACGTTGCTCGCCACCGATGGTTGCTTCAGGACCCTCACTTATCGCTGGTCCGTTCCGGGGCGTGTGTTCGTAGGACGAGCAGCAGCCCGCTGTGTCTACGCTTGAATATCTCATCGACCGGTGAGCTAAGCGTTCCGCCGGCGACGCGTCGGCGCAGACAGGACAGCCAGGCCGGTAGATGCCGTTCATGGGAGCGACCGGACAACTGCATATTCTAAAAAGGAGTCGAATCGTGAAAGCGCGTGTTTGGGATAACCAACGCTAGTTCGGAAGATGATCAATATTGGCCAGCGGCAGCAGCATGCATTGCTCAACGATGGTGCATCACCGCGCCCAACGGCATCCACCGGTGACTGGGAGTTTCGCGCTCCCGCCCTGATCAAGGCTAGCTCAATGACCATCCAGCGACCGATGTGTCCCGAATGCCAGATAAGCATGATGCTGGCGCGCATTACGCCCGGTCCCGCCGGCTTTCGCATTCAAACCTTCGAATGTCCCGCTTGTGATCTCATCCACCAGCTCCTCGACGAAGCAGTCGACCCGATGAAATGCGCAAATACTTTAGCTTGGTTTCGGGGCGAGCTGCGGGCGCCGACATAGCACGCGCGCAACCGAAGCGATCAGGCGCCGAAACCATCGATGTAGGCCTTGCGGCGACGAAGCCGTGGGGCGAGCCTAGCTTCGCTACGGCCGTGACCCGCTCAACGGACATCTAGCTCAGCGCCTCGTTTCGCGAACTCAGCGTCGCCCTTCGACGTATCGAAGGATAGTCTCCGAAAGGCGGACGACCAGCTCCTTCAGCTCCATATTCTCTTTTTCGAGAGAGCGAAGGGTGCCCCTCATTCGCATCTCGTCGTCCGGACTCTGAGGCCAAAAGCTGGGTGGCTTTCGCTCGGCGATCATTCCTTCCTCCCAACAGCCCGCCCCCCAAGGATACATGCTCTTAGAGACACCGATTCGCTGGTCAATTTTGCTCAGTCTCCACGGCGAGCGCGTTGGTTATCAAATGGCCCCGATCTGCCGCGACGCTCTCGGTTATGGCTGCTCTTGCCGCCCACTAGCACGACTATCATGCTAGGACAGCCATGCTGCCCAACGCCTTCGATGGAAGCGCCCGAAGCCTGACCCAACAATACCGCCGGTAGACGTAGTCACCCGAAAATCCGCATCATGATTGCTTTGCCGAGGGGGACGGCGCGTATGCCGGTGAATGCGGTGACGTAGTCGCCGGAATAGAAAGCTCGAATGAGATCAACGCGCGTGTTGAGGGTCTCATCGAATCGGATTGCAAATCCATCCGCTGTACGCCGCACGACCAGAGCGGCGAGAGTTCTCTCACGAAGTGTGCAATGGACGACGGTGCCAACCGGTGGAGGATTGTTGCTCACGAAGCGGGCACCCGTGATCGACATGTCGGCCAAACGGTAGATGCCGGACCGCCCACCGATATTGAAAAGAACTGGCTCAGTTCGCTCGAACCGCTCGGCCTTTCGCCGCCGCGGCTGCTCGACGGACACCAGGCAGACGATCGTCAGGACGACTGCATTGTATAAACTCCAGGCCAGCGCCAGGCCGCCATAAGCGATAATGTCGCCTTGCGCATGAAGCACGAAGGCATAGGTAATTCCGGCGAGCGTAATCGCCAACGCGGAGCCGTAGATCCTGAGCAGCGGCCATTCGATGAAACCTTGATCGCGATCCCCGCCCTTTGCGGTGACCTCGAACTTGTGCCCCAGCGGCTTGAGCAGTCCCCTCGCGACTGCTTTGAGAACCGCTGGCAAAGCAATGTATTGGGAGACGTCGGACATCACCGCCATTGACCGTCCACGAGAAATCCAGGCGATGGTGAGCGAATACCAGATATAAAACGGCAGGAAATTTCCGAGGAGTATGGAAAGATCCGCCTGAACGGCTTTGATGCCGAACAGAAGATAAAGGCTCGGAATGACAAGACCGAATACCTTGATGACATAGGTCGAGGTCCAACTCATGAATGCTTCGACCAGGGATAGCCTGTCGACAAGTTCCAGCCGCGATCTTCGCGAAAAGGGGCCGCTGCGCCCCCGAATTATCTGCATGAAGCCAAGACACCATCGGCTGCGCTGAGTGATGTACTCCTTCAGTCCTTCGGGGGCCAACCCCAAGGTCAGCCGCTCGTTCAGGTACACCGTGCGCGCGCCAATCTCCTTCAGCCGCAGTGTCAGTAGATAATCCTCCGTCACGGAATCGGTCGGAAAGCCGCCAATTTTCACCAGTGACGAGTGTCTGATGACCGACGACGTGCCGCAACAGAAAGCCACGCCCCACGCGTCCTTCGCTGGCATCAGAATATCGAAGAAGAAGCGCTGCTCGTCCGGCCAGACCTTGGTCGCGGCCAGGTTGGTTTGAATCGGATCCGCATTGATGAAATGCTGAGGCGTCTGCACCACGCCTACGCCAGGATCGCGGAGCAGGCACATCGCGCGAGCGAGAAATTCGGGCATGGGAACGAAATCGGCATCGAGGATCGAAATGAAGTCGGGAGGATCGACGAGCCCTGTCACATGACGAAGAGCGTGGTTGATGTTGCCGGCCTTGGCGTCCTTGTTGTCGGGCCGAGCCAGATAGCGGCAGCCGAGCTCGCCTGAAAGCTTTTCGAGCCAGCGGCGCCGCCCGTCGTCCAGCACCCAAACTCGATAGTTAGGATAGTTCATTCCAGTTGTGCCGACGATCGTGCGCTCGAGAATCGAAACTTCCTCGTTGTAGGTGCAAATGAACACGTCGATGAGGGGAGTGTCCCGTCCGGCAAGCCACCGCCTATTGGCTTCGACTTGCGGCGTTCGATCGATCGTACGACTGAGAAACAGTAGCGACAGTGCACTCGCCGCGAGTGATGCAGCCTCCACGAGGAGGAACACGACTCCCACGACGAAATCGGCGGTCCAGCCGACGGGCGGGATCGTGGACGTAAGGCGCCATCCAAAGTAGCGGATCATGAGCAGCAATAGAATCGCGATCATCAGCGAACGCGACGCAGAGTTCCCAGGCCGCAGCCAGGGCAGGATGGCAAGGCAGAACCCGAGCGCAAGAAGGCCCGGTGTCAGCGCGGCGATCATGGCATTCTCGCACTATCTGCCGAGAAGATGACGCGTCCGGTTCGCCCGACCGGACAATCGTTGGAGCCATCGTTAAGGGCGGGGACCGAAATTGTGGCACGATATGGTTCCTTGCTCAGGGCATCGGGATTGATGGCGAGGTTGGCCGCGGCCCCTGCGGAGCCCGTAAGATTGACCACGGTGCCGGCCAACTCGGGCCCTTCGGCGCTCGGTCGGAATTGCGCGACCGATCCAAGTTGCAGGCTGTTATACACACTCTCCCTGACGTTCGCCGTCACCACCGCGCCGGAACAATCGAGCAGGCGAACGAGCGGTTGACCGGCCCGGACGTCCTCACCTGGCGCAGTCAGGATTTCCCAGACTCGGCCGGCGACGGGGAATTTGAGCTCCGCTTCGGAGCGGCTGCTGTAACGAGATCGCTCGGATTCAATCTCACCCTCGAGCCACGCGATCTGCGCATCCGCATGCGCGACGTCCGCGGTGAGCCCCTCCGCCCGCTGCCGCATTTCCTCCTCACGTTGCACCGAACTCGGACGATCGTTGTAACTGTCGCCGAGAAAGGTGCCTTCGCGGGCGGCGGTGAGCTCAACCTGGGTTGCATCCAGGCGGCGTCGCGCGCCGATCTCAGTCTGTTGGGCGATGGTTTGATCTCTCGTCAAGCGCCCAAGCTCGACGGAGGAAACGCTGCCCGATTTTACAAGCGAAGAGGCTCTCTCCACCGCGGCCGTCGCCTCCTCGCGACGCGCCGCGGCCGCTTCGATTGAGGCCTGGATTTCCGCGATGCGCGCCTCGAGCTGACGAATACGCCCCTTCGTGAACAGGGCCGCCTGACGCGCCAGATCCTTCTGCGCCGCGCGAGCCGATGCTATCTTCGAAACGAGGCTTGGCCTCTCGTTTTCCAGGCGAGACATCTGGCTGCGCAGATCGTCGAGCCGCACGCGGTCACCGCGCGCGTTGACGACACGAAGGATGAACGTGCCCTCGGCGACGATGCCTGGATCGCCCGACAGACCGGCGCCGGATGAAATCTTGCCGTCAATCGGCGACCTCAATGTCACCAGCCTCGCGTTGACGACTGCTTCGACGCTTGACGTCTGGAAAACCGCTCTCAGGGGGAGCCAGCCGAATACTGCGACGATGGCGATGCCCACGGCTGCCTTCACAAATCGCAGTGGTGTCCGGCTCGGCGCCACATTTGCACTCGGAGCGTCAGTCTCCGAGACCTCGGTCTTGCCGGGATCAAGATGCACGTCCAACGCGTGCCGTGGACCGGACCCGCCATTTGTTGCGCCGTCGATCGGCGTCGTGAGGGGGCCACCTGTGTGTGGGCTGCCGCGTTCCGGCGCGGAGGTGCAACGCGATTGATTTTCCATGGTAGGCATGATCACCAATTCGCAACCTCGGCGAGAGATGCAGGCTACGGAAGAAAAATGTCATGTTGGTGAGACAAGCGCTAACCGAAACGCGAGAATGGTCTACAATGGCGGAGGGCCGGGGAGCCGCTCCGCCCACGGAGGTGCAGGTTCGTGCTACCGTTCAGCGGTGGCGTTGACGACCTGCAGCTTGGGCACGGGTAAAGCCGGCGACATTGGCCTCGCGAAGCCCGCCAGAATGCTGGCGCCGAGCTCCGAGGCCGGGACCGGCCGGCCGAAGAAAAACCCTTGGACCTGATCACCGTCGGCCGTATCGAGAAATGCCGCCTGGCTGGCGGTCTCGACGCCTTCGACCGTTACGCGCATGTGCAACTCGCGTCCAAGCGCGATGATCGCTTTGACCACCGCTCCGACCTGGCGATGGGGGCCGTCGAGGCCCTGCATGAAGGTTCGATCGATCTTGATCTTGTCGAACGGAAAGCGCCACAGATAGCTGAAGCTCGAATAGCCTGCACCGAAATCGTCCATTACGATGGCCACGCCCATCGCCTTGAGAGTCAGGAGCTGCGCCATGATCGTTTCGGTGTTGCCGAGCAGCAAGCCTTCGGTAATCTCCAGTTCGAGCCGGTGCGGCGCGAGTTCCGCCTCCCTCAGTACGGCAGCGACGATGTCGCTGATGGTGCCCGCCACGAACTGCTGGGGTGACAGGTTTACTGCAACGGTCAGGTGCGCCGGCCAGGTTGCGGCGGTGCGGCATGCCTCCCGCAACACCCACGCCCCGATCTTGTCGATAAGTCGCAAGTCCTCGGCGACCGGGATGAAGGCCAGTGGCGGAACGAGGGTCCCGTCCGCTGCGTGCATCCGGATCAGCGCTTCGAAGCCGGCAAGACGGCGCTGAGATACTTCGAAGAGCGGCTGGTAATGCAGTTCGAAGCGATCATTCAGCACCGCCTCGCGAATCGCTCTTTCGAGCTCGATGCGCGCTTGTAGCTCGGTATCCATCTCGGGCACGAAGAACCGGATGCAGTTGCGGCCGGCGGCCTTGGCCGCGTAGAGCGCGAGGTCGGCACTCTTGAGCAATCGTTCCGGGCTGGTGCCCTCCTCCATCGCCAGCGCCACGCCGATGCTAGCGGTGGTGTGTATCTCGTGCTGCTTGAACTTCACCGCAGCATTTGCGGCCGTGGCAAGATGGCGCGCAAAGGTCTCGGCCTGCATCCTGCCGCCGACGTCGTTCTGCACGACGACGAACTCGTCGCCGCCGAGCCTGGCCACCACGTCGTCGATCCGGACCGCAGCGCGCAGACGCTCGGCGATGGACTTGAGTAGAAAGTCGCCGCCGTCATGACCAAGCGTATCGTTGACCTCCTTGAAGCGGTCGACATCGATGAAGTGCACGGCAAGGCTGCCGCCCCGCGTCGGCAAGTGAGCGAGGGCTCTTTCCAGCTTTTCGATCAACTGGGGACGATTGGCCAGCCCGGTCAACGCGTCATGGTGGGCGAGGAAGCGGATGCGTCGGTCAACCTGCTTCACCTTTGTTTCACGATACCACGCAACTGCGGGAATGGAGAAGGCGAGGCCCGACAGCAGGCAAAGGAATGCGGCCGCGGTCAGGAATGTATTGTGAAAACTCCTGCGTTGCTCCGTTTGATCCACGTAGGCCGCAACGACCGCAATGTGACGACCGTCGGCCTGGACCGGGACATAGGCGCGCGCGAAGAATGCCGGTCGGTCGACCGAATTGCCCTCCCTGACATCGACGATAGGTTGAGCCTCGGCGACCGATCGCGCTGCATCGGGGCTGTATACCGACAAATCGAGGAGTGCGATCTTTGCTTGGGTCGACACGAGCTGCGAATAACCATTGCGGTTGAAGATCTCGTATTGAAAGACCTCACCGGAATTTCGGGCCGACAAGAAGAACGCTAGGCTTGCGGCGGCCGGCTGCTCGCCGCCGGCAATCTGCTCGAGATCGGCGACACTGGCTGCCAGGAACCGGGCCCAGCTGCGAGCGGTCGACGTCGCGTCTTGACGGAGAAGATAATCAGTCGTGATCTTCAGGGTCGCCCCGGTACCCAGCAACAATATGGCAAGCGCGACGCAGATGATGACGATGTTTCGCTGAGGCCGGATGCTGGCGAATGATGGCATCCGCGGCTACCGGTTCGATCGCATTTTCGTGAGCTCGGCCCGGACCGTTTTCAGTAGCTCGGCATTGCGCTGACTTTTCGAAGCCCAATCATCGGCAATGGTCGCGAATACGGCATTTGCCGCATCCAGGTCCGACGGCGTGGGCACGATCACGTGACGGTTGGGATCTGACTTTAGCTCCCTCATAATGCTGCTTTCCACAGCTTCGTAGGTATCTACGAAGCGTCCGGCAGACCACGCACCACTGTATTTGAGGATGATTGACTGCGCCGATTTCGGGAGCCGGTTGAATGTCTTCCGGTTCATCAAGACCATCAGCGGCGCGCCGCTGATGCCAAGAAGGTAGTGATAAGTCGCAACGCGTTTGACGCCGTAATCGACCACTGAAGCAGGGTTCACGAGGGCGCCGTCGATGCTGCCGTTGCCGATAGCTTCGGAGATCTTGTTGACCGGCAAGAGCACAGGCCGCGCCCCCAGTTTTTCGAGCGCGGCGGCTTCGCCAGGATTGTTGACGCGAAGTCGCTTGCCTTTCAGATCATTCAGCGACGTGATCGGGATATTGCTGTGGATCGTCTCGGGTTCGCTGACATAAGCGCCGATCACGATGTAGTCATCGTAACCTTGCAGCGCGTTGGCTGCCATCAGCCGGGTGAGCACCGCAACGGACTCCCGCATGCTCGCAAACAAGCCGGGCAATTCGAGGATTGCATTGTCGGCAAATCGATTGCGCGTCAGGCCTGTGACGACGTAGGCGATGTCCGCCCTACCATCGAGCACGAGCTGGGGCTGCTCAGCCGGGTCCTTGCCAAGCGCGCCGCTGAAATAGGTTTCAATTTCGATCTGGCCTCTGGCCTCGGCGTTGACCGCGTCGACGAACGGCTTGACCGCCGCGAGATAGCTCGTCGAGCGGTCGGAGCTGAAGAACGCCAATTTGAGCTTGACCGGTTCGGCGGCGAGCGCCGAAGTCAGCACAATAGAGACCACCGCGCATCGTGCCAGCAATTTAAGCATCGGTTTTCCGATCGTGGCGGCGGCGCGTCACACAATTTTGCGAGACACCGATCTTCTCTGGTCTCTAGCGAACTCCCATAGATAGAAACGCTGAAGATAACTCTCATACGTAGAAAATGCCAGAAAATGCTGACCGAGCGGCGATCAAATCGCACATCGTGGTTTGACGTGTGCTAACGTGAACGAGACAATTGTCTGAGAGGGCCGATGACTCGGCCCAACTTCAGCGGCCTGTGCCCGCACGGCAAATGGTGCGAAACCCGAGGCTAGCCTTGTCAGTCCGCGAAGTGAGGCGGCCCCGCTCTTAAGCTTTCAGCTCCAGGTCTTCTGTGCTGAAGCAAGTAGGATCGCGGACGCCCTTCCTGCTTGTTCCTTCGATAAACGATCCGCCACATCGGTTCCAATCAGAGCCGGCCCCCTGCGTTCTCGATCGTAGACCATCCAGCCGACACCTCCCGCGCGAACGAAAAATCTACTCTGCGGCGCATTTTCAACCATTAGGCGACTCCTAGAAAATGAACCGCGCCCGCTTTCCTGACCGCATCGCACATCGCTGCGGGACTGAAACGCGCGTTTCGAGGACGGCTTCAATGCGCCGCTTACGGGAACCTGTTTGAGACCTCAAGCCAATAACGGAATGTTAGACAACGGCGGCCAATCTCTGGCGATCAGAGCGGTAGTATGCTTTCAAAAATGCCGCGCTCACTGGTCAATATTGCTCACATTGGAAATTTTGCCGGAGACGGGCCTCTCGAAACGAAACGAGCCGCCGCCCTTTCTCATCCCACAAGGCCCTCGGCACACACTGCAGGCTTTGCAAAAGCGTGATTCCGTCCCACGGCAGCGAGTTCCGGATGATCCTGGAGTACGTCGGGCAACCGATAGCAGGGAATTCGACTGCATAGATGATGGACGTGATGGACGCCGATGTTCGCCGTAAACCAGCGCAAGACAGCCGGCAAGTGATAGTGCGAACTGCCATGCAGCGCAGCTTCGTGAAAGCTCCACGCCTTATCACGGGACCACGATGTTTCCTCGAATTGGTGTTGAACATAGAACAGCCAGACACCGATTGACGCAGCCAGAACCACGATCGGCAGATGCACCAGCAGGAATGGCCCAAGGCCAACCAGCCCAATCATGCCGGCGATCAGAACCGCGATGGTGACGTTCGTACCCATTGTACTTAGCCAGGGCCGCCAGCCGCTGCGCATCGACCCTATCGGCAAGCGATGCCGCAAAATGAAGAGATATGTGGGACCTGCGCCGAACATTACGATCGGATGCCGGTACAGACGATAGAGGATCTGTCGCCATCGAGGCCGTGCGGCAAACTCTCTCACGGTCAAATGTATCAATGTCGCCGGAGCCCCTATGATCGAGATTACCCGAACTCGCGTGATGGCGCGCATGGTTGCGTCGCCAGTAATCGTACGGAGTTAGGGTAATAACGCCGATGGCTCGGCCGACCCAATCGTTCGCAAGACGGCCGCGGAAGAACGACCCATGGCCGCAGTCATGCTGGATCATGAAGAGACGAACGAGCAGGCCCGCCGCGGGCGCTGCCAGCAGCAGACCAATCCAATGGCCGCGGACAACAACGGCCAACATTAGAGCCCAGATGACCAAAAAGGGTACTGCTGTGATCAAAAGCTCGAAAATACCGCGCGCGTTATTGGGTTGGCGATAGTGGGCAAGCAACTGCGCCAACGCGCGGGTTTCTGAGGGGCCTTGAACCATGTCTAGACTGCTTTCGGACATGTGCGTTCGAGCGTATCCACCGACGGTCCCTTAGTAACAGCTCCAAAACCGCGTTTGGTGTGTCAAGTTGGCTCGAGAGCAAGCGAAGTCTCGTCAACCTTGGAAGCGTTTTTCTGTTGTGTGAACGGGGTGCTCAGCGGCAGCGAGCCGGTTTTCTCGGCCGACACGGTCTTGTCCTGGCTCGCCAAAGCCAAGGCCACGACGGGGTTCATGCTGTCGACCATCGATGTCGGCATCAGGATCGTGGTGCCGCGCTCCTTGGTTGTCTCATAGATGATGTTCATGGCGCGGAGCTGCAATGCCGCCGGCCGCCCCGCATAGATCACGGCCGCCTCGACGAATTTGCCGGCTATGGCGGCTTCGGCCGATCCGAGGATTACACGGGCCTGCTTTTCCCGCTCGGCCTGCGCTTGCCGAGACATCGCATCCTGCAAAGCCACCGGGATCGCGACGTCGCGGATCTCGACTGACCTCACTGAGATGCCCCAGTCGGCCGTTTTGCGTCCGATTTCGCTTCGCAACAGCTGGTCAGCGGCGGTCCGCTCCGACAAGAGCGCCGCTAGCATCGAGGAGCCGATCATTTCGCGCAGCGAAGTCTGGGCGACACGATCGATGGCTTCCCGGTAGTTCGTAATGTTCAAGGCCGCCTTCTGTGCGTCATGGACGAACCAAAAAATGATGGCGTCCACGTTCACTGGGACGGTGTCCTTCGTCAGGGCCTCCTGGGCGCTGAAAGCGGTAGTCTGGATACGCTCGTCAATGACGGCAACGACACTATCGACAACCGGAATGATCACGAAAAGTCCGGGCCCTTTCACGCCGCGCAATTTGCCGGCGCGGAGGATAACGAACTTCTGCCAGGTGTTTGCCATCTTCAGCGCGGAGGCGATGACGATCGCGGCGATCAGCGAAGCGGTGCCGAGCGCGAAGTAACCCATCAGGCCAAGCACCGCGCCGATAGCGACGCAGGCTATCGCAAGAAATGCGGTGATCGGATTCATAGTTGGCTCCTTCCGCCGAGTTCGCCCCTGCGAACCAGTATATTGATCCAGATCGGGATGTTTTGCTGAGCAATATTGCTCAGTCTACAAAGACAGCACTTCATACGGCGGACTGAACAAGGCTGCAGGCTCCGGATGCACCGGATGCGGGTCGAACTCCTTGACCGCACCTGGCGCCCATTCTCTTGGAACGTGAGCAATATTGATCAGCAGCTGGTCATCCGGTGCGGCAAGCTTGATTCTTCGTCGTCCGATTCTTTCCGCTGCCACGATCCGCAAGACGTATCACATGCCTTCCACTGTCCAGACGAGGTCGACCCGCCCTCCGGGACCGACCGGCCGCCAAACTTCGTGGAGTTCGTGCAAAGCTCCTTAAGCGTCATCGCGACAGCGATGACGGCAGCCGACGTCATTCGGCTATCGGGTCCCGAGGAGAGAATTTCGACTCATCGGGATTGTCGAAGGCTTCGATCGCGCTACGGACGGCCGTGCAAGATCAGCGCTGGACCAGCATCATTGGATGGGCCATCTACGGGAAACGGCTGTAGACTGGTACGAGCGATCGATCTGGGACAAGCATCTCGGTGCCCCTATGATCCATACCCAGGTGCTCTTTCCTCATAATATCCGACCCCATCGGCGTGCGTGAACGGTGGAGCGGACAGGATCAACTCTCACCTGTCATTCTGATGACACGCCGACCTTGCAGCCGAGATGCTTGAGCATCTCGGCAGCGTTCTCCAGGATTGTTACCTTTTGCAGTGCCTCCGCGCTCTGATGTCCGGCGGCATCTTGCGAGCTCTATCCGAGGCGTTTGCCGCCCTGATGCTCAGTTCAGAAGCCAACAAACGATTTGGCTCCCTTCCTTGGCGAATGGATCATTGGCTGGAACTGATGACGCTCGCCTGCCGGAGGGAACTACCACTGAATCAGCACTGCAGCAGCGATCAGCAGCACGAAAAAGATCGGCAGCAATACGGGAGGTACCATCCACTCGCGAACACTGAACTTGGAGATATTCGACATTTGACCGCCTCTTGGCCGCGGCGGGAGCACAATGCTCTCAGTCACCGATAACAGCCGAGGAGCGCGCGGTGATGACTAAGATGTAGTGCCTATTCGCAGAATGACGAGGGCCAAGCGCAACTTTCTTGCTGTCGTTATCATCGAGCGACATTGTAATACGCTTCCAAGATAACCACTTGAGAGTTCGCGCAACTGAATCGCTCCAACCTCCGATGCAAATCGTGCTAGGCGCGAGTCTCGTGTATCGGCAACTGATCGGCTCAACCATGATTGAGTTTCCAAATCACAGTCGCTCTTATGATCGCACGCGGCGCGCCGTGCGATTTTGGGGATACGACAGCGCTATTGAGGCGTCGTTCTTCATAAACGAAGGTGCGCTGAAGCGACTTAAACCAGATGCCAGCTACGATGAACCAGGCTTTCTGAACGCGTTTGATTGCAATCGTGACTTGATCTGTGCCGCCGCTGCCAAGATCTACAGCCGCGGCAGCAGGGGCTCTTACGATTTGGTCGCCGCAAACTTTTGAAACGGTCCTGCTCGCGCAAGCTGGGCTCCATCAGCGAAATTGCGCGGCGAACAGCTAAACGTCGACTCTTTGATCTGCCCACCTGGACAATAGCGCTGGGCCGACACCCGTGTGCCGGAAGATCCCAACCGACACTGCGCGCGAATTAACTTCCGTCGTGTGTAGGAATTTTCCTCTTCGCGTTCTGGCTCACGGAACGGTTGCGTGGAAAGAAAAGACTCTCACCCGGGAAGTGGCGATGGTCACATCGAATCGACGGTATAAGCCGCCTGTGCCTGCAAGAAGAGGCCGGGAACCATCAATGGCAGCGGTCTTTCCGCCGCACGAGTTTCCTGACTATCCGCGCAGCTCCGCGGCATTCTTGCTACCAAGCGATTCGGCACAAGCTTTTGCAACGGCCGAGTTTGGCTCGGTGCTTCCCGGCATGGTGGCCCAACCGCCTTTTTCAACGAACTTGCTCTGGTCCCATGCATAGGTCGCTTTCTTCATTTCGACCAGGTTTGCCGACGCGTCTGCGGCTTGTCGAAACTTCTCAACGCAGATGGGTGTGAGAGCTGCGACGACAGCCGTCGCAGCTCCATTCCTTGCGAGCGCCTCGGCGGTCCCACCCGTCACCCAGCCGCCCCAGCTGAAACCCACGATTGCCAGAGCGATTGCTCCGGCCACGGCTCACCACAGTGCCGGCCGCACGGCAGCTTTTGTCTCCCTGGAGATTTCCATCGTTTTCGCCTTGACCTAGAGGTAAGTCGAATCTCACCCGTTAAGGAGGCTAGACACGTCAAGCGATCGGCGTCTGTACCAAATTGCTCACGCAATCGCATACGGACACTCTTACGAGGGCACAATGCGCCTTGTCGCCGTAGCCTGGCGGCAGCGCCCTATGCTCACAGCGAGTATCTGCGCCAAGGGCCAGGAGCGGGACTCCCCGAAATGTCGCGCCCTTGTGAAATCTCTACACTGCGCGGTCTTGCCAATAATCGGTTCGAGTGTTCCTTTTTGAACAGACGCGACATCTTTCCCCGATTTCTTCCGTGCATTGCCTGACTTGGAATTATTACCGATCAGCCCGGCTCTCGTGGCCGGGCTTTTCGCTTGAGGACTTCGCGGTCGATGCCGATAGGACAGCAAGGCTCACCTCGGCACCTCGGCATCTCTGTAGGATTCGGCTCATCCGTTTCCTTCTCTGCCATTCTTCGTCATGAGCCGGCTCGCTTAGAAATCCATACCACCCATGCCGCCGCCCGCAGGCACGCCGGTGCCTGCATTCCTCTTCGGCACCTCGGCGACCATGGCTTCGGTGGTGATCAAGAGAGCCGCGACTGAGGCCGCGTTCTGGATCGCCACCCGAACCACCTTGGTCGGGTCGATGATGCCTTTGGTGACCAGGTTGACGTATTCGCCGGACTGGGAGTCAAAGCCGTAGCCGTACTGATCCTTCTCCAGGATCTTCCCGACGATCACCGAGCCATCCTCGCCAGCGTTGATCGCGATCTGGCGAGCCGGATACGATAGAGCCTTGCGCACGATCTCGACACCGGTCTTCTGGTCATCGTTCTTGGTGCGCAGCCCCTTGAGATGCTCGGAAGCGCGCAGCAGGGCGACGCCGCCGCCCGGCAGGATGCCTTCCTCGACCGCCGCGCGGGTCGCATGCATCGCGTCATCAACGCGATCCTTGCGCTCCTTCACCTCGACCTCGGTCGCGCCGCCGACGCGGATGACCGCGACGCCGCCGGCGAGCTTGGCCAGACGCTCCTGCAGCTTCTCACGGTCGTAGTCCGAGGTGGTCTCCTCGATCTGCGCCTTGAGCTGATTGACGCGCGCCTCGATGTCGGCCTTCTTGCCCGCGCCGCTGACGATGGTGGTGTTCTCCTTGTCGATCATCACCTTCTTGGCGCGACCGAGCATGTTGAGCGTGACGTTCTCGAGCTTGATGCCGAGATCTTCCGAGATCGCCTGGCCGCCGGTCAGGATCGCGATGTCCTGCAGCATGGCCTTGCGGCGATCGCCGAAGCCTGGAGCCTTGACGGCCGCGACCTTCAGGCCACCACGCAGGCGGTTCACGACGAGAGTGGCGAGCGCTTCGCCTTCGACGTCTTCCGCGATAATCACAAGCGGCTTGCCGCTCTGCACCACGGCTTCGAGCAGCGGAAGCAATTCATTCAGGTGAGACAGCTTCTTCTCATTGATGAGGACGTAGGCGTCGTCCATCTCAACGCGCATCTTGTCTGCGTTGGTAACAAAGTAAGGCGAGATATAGCCGCGGTCGAACTGCATACCTTCGACGACCTCGAGTTCAGTCTCGAGCGACTTCGCTTCTTCAACCGTGATAACGCCCTCGTTGCCCACCTTCTTCATGGCGTCGGAGAGGAACTTACCAATCTCGGCATCGCCGTTGGCCGAGATGGTGCCCACCTGGGCGATCTCGTCGTTCGAGGTGACCTTCTTGGAGTTCTTGACGAGGTCCGCAACGACGGCTTCCACGGCGAGGTCGATACCGCGCTTCAGGTCCATCGGGTTCATGCCGGCGGCAACCGCCTTGGCGCCTTCACGGACGATCGCAGCCGCGAGCACGGTGGCGGTCGTGGTGCCGTCGCCGGCGGCATCAGCGGACTTGGAGGCGACTTCGCGCACCATCTGGGCGCCCATGTTCTCGAACTTGTCCTCGAGCTCGATCTCCTTGGCGACGGTGACGCCGTCCTTGGTGATGCGGGGAGCGCCGAACGACTTGTCGAGAACGACGTTGCGGCCTTTGGGACCGAGCGTGACCTTGACTGCGTTGTTGAGAATTTCGACACCGCGCAGCATCTTGTCGCGGGCATCTACGCCGAACTTGACTTCTTTGGCCGACATCATGATCTCCGTTTTCGACTGGTCAGATCCCAATGATCGCGCCTAGGCGAGCTCTTAAGGAGCGGGATTTGAACTTGCGGGCCTCATCCTGCGAGACGCCGGCTGCGCCGACGGCTCAGGATGAGGAAAACTGACTGGTGCTTAGGCAACCTTCTTCTTCGCGGCAGGCAGATCGACGAGAACGCCCATAATGTCGCTTTCCTTCATGATCAGCAGTTCCTGACCATCGAGCTTGACCTCAGTACCGGACCACTTGCCGAACAGCACGCGGTCGCCGACCTGGAGGTCTATCGGAATCAGCTTGCCGGCTTCGTCGCGGCCGCCTGGACCAACCGCCGTGATCTCGCCCTGCGAGGGTTTTTCCTTGGCGGTGTCCGGAATGATGATGCCGCCAGTGGTCTTGTCTTCGGCTTCGATGCGCTTGACCACAACGCGGTCGTGAAGCGGACGGAACTTCATGCTGTCCTCCTGTTTTCTGGTTGTTGTTGCTTTGGATGAAATAGCAGTCGTGGCCAGCAAGTGCTAATCAGCACATAAGCCGCCGCAGGGGACGTACAAGACCGTGCTGAATCGATATTCCGAGAGCATCACAACTGCCAAGGCCGCGGCGGCTAGGGAGCCGGGATGCAAAGGTGTGAGTTCTGCAATCTTATGCTCTTCTCTGCTTTGAGTTGCACGGCCTTTTCAGAGATCCGCTGTTATTCGGCGCGCGGTTTGACCCCGATCGGCGCCGAAGGTTGACCCCCGCCAACACAGCCGAATTCATTGAACGATCACGGGAATGTTCATCACGTATGGGGTCAATGTTGTAAGCCGATGGGGGGCGAACTTCGGCTTATTCACATTCACCCTGTCGTCGATCTCGCCGCAGAGCCGGCTCACCTGGCTTTTGGAGATCCCGGTCATACCCATCGCCTGCACCAGATCGTCCACCGAGCGGGTCGAGACGCCCTGCACATGGGCTTCCTGCTCCACGGCGGTGAGCGCCTTCTTGGCCATCCGCCGCGGCTCCAGGAAGCCCGGGAATTAGGACCGCTTGCGCAGCTTGGGAATGCGCAGCTCAATCGCGCCGGCCCGGGTCCCAGATCCAGTCGCGGTAGCCATGCGCTGGGCCAGACGCTCGGGGCCTTCTCGCCGTAGCCCGCCCCCGGTCTGGCTTTCGAATTCCATCTCCATCAGACGCTGGGCAGCAAAGCCGATCAGCTCGCGCAGCAGATCGGCGCCTGGGGTCTTCTCTACGAGCGTGCGCAGGTTCATCATGTCGTTGGTCGTCGGCTTTCCTCGGTTGGGTTGGCGTGTCGCAACCCGATCCTACCGGAGAACTGCCGGTGACCACTGCAAAGCCGCCCGCCCGCTACGGCGCTAGGTGAGGCGCGCGTCCGGGCGGCTTTGCTCTACCGAGCTACATCACCTCCGGGGACACGACCAATATGTTCGAGATTACGATCGCACGCATCGAGATGATTCTGCCGAATGAACGTGGCGAGGACATTCGCCTGACGTTTCAGTTCGATAGCCGTCAGACCAGTTTTACCTTGCCAATTTTCCTGAAGTCTTGCGAATTCGACGATACCGAGATCGTCAGGGTCGCCCGAAGCCAATTGCACGACGTTTTCGCGCAGCTTTGCAGCCAGTGCGCGAATTGGCAACTGACAGACGACGAGCGTCGCGAGCTCGCAAGAATTAGCGTGCGGCCCGCTGTCACGGCGCAGGAGTAGCTCGGGAAAAAAAGGAGCTATTGAATTGGATGTATGCTCCTGAGATCAGCTTAAGATGCGCGGATCGAGTCAAGTCCACGGAGGGTGCTAGACGAGTGGCGTTTCGAATAGGAAGTGAGCACAATCGAAGGCCAGCTGGATGTAACGCATCTGGATTCCTCTGTTATTATCCTCTCGATGGCTACGAACACGTCAGGAGAGTGGTGCTTCCGCCCTTGCTCGCATTAGCTGGCTATTAGGTTCCTACGAGTTGTTGAGAAACACGGTTGACGCCAACGACCACGAAGGCCGCGCCTAGCATTTCATCGCGTCCATGAGCTCGGAAATCTCGATCGTTGCGAAATTCGAGAATGTGTCCGACACGGCATATGGCAGAATGATCTGGTTGTTGTGCCGCATCCCGCCACAAGTATAAACGACGTTAGGGACGTATCCTTCGCGCTCGGATGATTCAGGCCGCAATAGCGGCTCGCGCGAACGTGCCAGCACCTTGGATGGGTCGCGCTTGTCGAGCAGCGCCGCACCGATCGAGTATTTGCGGACCGGGCCGACACCGTGCGTCGATCTCCGCGCACAGCCGTGAGACCTGGCTCTTGGAGATGCCGCTCATCCCCATGGCCTGCACCAGATCGTCGACCGAGCGGGTCGAGACGCCTGGCACATAGGCTTCCTGCACTACGGCGGTGAGCGCCTTCTCGGCCATCCGGCGCGGCTCCAGAAAGCCTGGAAAGTAGGAGCCCTTGCGCAGCTTGGGGATGCGAAGCTCGACCGTGCCGGCATGGGTCTCCCAGGTCCGGTCGCGGTAGCCGTTGCGCTGTGCCAGACGCTCGGGGTTCTTCTCGCCGTAGGCGGCCCCGGCCTGGCCTTCAACTTCCAGCTCCATCAATCGCTGGGCCGCAAAGCCGATCATCTCGCGCAGCAGATCCGCATCGGGGGTCTTCTCCACGAGCGTGCGGAGGTTCATCATCTCATCGGTCATCGGTGGTTCCTCGAATCAGGTTGGTGTCAGCAACCCGACCCTATCGGCGAACCGCCGGTGACCACCGCAAAGCCGCCCGCCCGCTACGGCGCTATCTGCGGCGCGCGTACGGGCGGCTTTGCTCTACCGAGCTACACCACCACAGGGGACACGACCCCCGAGGAACGCTACCCCTGGCGATGCTTGCGGCTCGTGAACTACTTCACGCCGTCAAAGCCCATCACACCCGCGCGCAGGAGAGGCGCCCGCCATGTCCGATTTGTTCGCCGCAATGCGCCATCCTACGATGAGGGCTTAACGGACCTGCCCGAGCAGCTTCCGCAGTATATGTTGGGAGATGAGACCCACGGAGATAAGCCAACGGTCGTTTAGTTCGAGTCCAGACCGAGCACCAGAAACTCAATTTCCAAACGCACCCAAGAAAATTGGCGGAAATAGCGCTGTTTATATAAGTGAACTCAGCAGCTTTGAGTGCTGGCTGGGGCGGGAGGGATCGAACCTCCGAATGGCGGAATCAAAACCTGTTTGATTATTCAATGATTCCAATGAGCGTTTGGAAAAAATAGCCGCATTCGCCTCTAGAAAAATCAATTGCTTAGCAGACGTTTCCAAATGAGGAAGCGCCTTTCCCGGTAAGGGATCCGACCGGCACCGACCTGCTCGTGTGAGCGTGATGAGACCATCGATCAGCTTGGGAAAGACGAAGGAATCGGCCGCAAGGCCGAGACTGGCAGCCGCCGCAATGCCCCGGCGCCGTACAAACCAGAGATTAACGACCTGTTGGCTGACAAGACTAAGCCCGTCGATCGCAGCGCCTCGTAACATCGCGAAGCCGAGAAGCAGCATCAGGGCGGATTGAACGAAGGCGTCGATCATCGCCTGAACCTTCTCGACCCGGTTACCCATGGTGGACGCCTCCCGCTTGTAGACGCCGGTGATGGACTTGATCTCGGCGCGGTGCCGGCCGAACACCTTTTCCATCGCGTCCGAGATTTCGTCGACGGTCGTTGGTGTCACCTGGCGAGTGATCTGCCATTACTGCGACCCGACTGTCCCATGCGCCCACTACAACTCTGTAGCTATACTGAACGCCCTGCCCTCTCAATTAGATTTGTCGACGATTCGGCGCACCCGGCGATGAAGGTGGCAATGCATCAGCTGCATTATCCAACGAGGCACGCGAAGCGCCCGCGCGTGCCTCGACTGCGAGCGAGGAAATCAAGCTAACGCAAAGTTGCGTCAGCACTGACGCGGCGTTTGCCGATAGGCCGCGCTGTGCCGTCAGCATGCGGCGCCCAATGGCGTCGCGAATTTCAAGCCGCGCAACTTCAATTGCGGCGCTCTCGCGCCTGCGGAGCAACCATGCGTTCATCGTGACTGTCTCTTGCGGCAATACCTGAACCAGCCCCTCGGCCTGCGCGAACAGGACGGCAAGAAGCGCAAGCCCGAGGCCGCAACCGGCGGCGGCAAAATGGTTAGCCACCGGGTTGACCCGAACGACGCTGCGAGTACCCGCCGCTTCCGAGAAATACTCCAATAGATGCCTTTGATTGGGCCGAATACTGCGAAATGAGACAAAATCGGCAGTATGGCCGATGATGTCGTGATCCCTCAGCTCAGGCAATGATCGGGGCGCAGAGCGTCCGGCAAGGTACTGCTCGGAGGCGAATATCCCCATCGGCACATCGGCGACCCGCTTTCCAATGAGATCGTTCTCACCCGGATCTCCCATCCTGATGACGTAATCCAAATCGCTCGTTGCCAAGCTCTGCTGGTTCACCGTGGAGATTATTTCCAGATAGATTCGGCTATCGCGCCGCCGCAGCTCCGCAACCCGCGGGAGGAGCCAGTGCTTGGTCATGCCTTCGGTCGCCGATATCCTGACCACGGACGATCGCTGCCCGACCCGCGAACGCAGATCACGATGAAACGACTCGAATGCAAGCATCATATCGCCGGCCGAGCGTTGCAGGTCCTCGCCTTCCCGCGTCAGCTTCACGCCGGACGATGCGCGAAAGAACAGGGGAGCGGCCACGTAGCGCTCCAGCTCCTTCAGACGCCTGCTCAATGTCGGCTGACTCATACCCAGTTCGTGCGCGGCACGGTTGACGCTTCCGGTGCGCGCCACCACGGAAAACAAGCGAAACAAATCCCAGCTTGCCTCGGTCATGCTCTCGTCCCTTGCGCAACGAAAACACTGTCAGAGCGCGGTCGTTATTCAAGATTACGGTCCCCGTTGAACAAAATCGACATGGCCTTCCCTGCAGTACAAGGGAATATGCCAAAAGTCGAAACAACGGACGCCAGCGATGGCAAAAATCACACTTGGAGCGATCAGGGATTTCGTGGGCCAGGATCTCGGAAAGTCCGATTGGGTCACCATCGACCGGTCCATGATCGACCAGTTCGCCGCCTGCACCGGAGACAGCCAGTGGATCCACGTCGACGCAGAGCGTGCGAGCAAAGAAAGTCCTGCAGGCGGCACCATTGCCCACGGCTTCCTGAGCCTGTCGTTGATTGCACCGCTTGGCATGGACCTGGGGCTCGCTCCGGTCGACGCATCTGCCGTCTTCAACTATGGTCTGGACAAGGTCCGCCGGATTTCTATTTCCCGCGGAACACGGCCGAGCGACGTTCCACGAAGGACTGGATGCCTTCTTTCATGTCTTCGCTGCTGAAGACGCGATCCTTGATCTTGGGAATGTAATCGATCGCGGCTTTCTCGGCGGCCTCGATGTATTTCAACGCGGCCTCTTTCGTCACCTGAATGCCGATCGGCGCGTTCTTGGCGATCAGATTCGCAATCTCCATCGCGCGCGCAATCTGCTGGCCGGGTGCAACGACTTCCTGAACGAACCCGATCTTGTGAGCTCGGGCTGCGCCGAACTCGTCACATAGGAAAAGGTGATACATCGCGTCTCCCCAGCCCGCCCGCGTCAAATACCGGAAATGGGCACCACCAAGAGGCGCGATCCCGCGCTTGGATTCCATCTGACAGAACCTGGCGTCGTCGGCCGCCACGACGATGTCGCCAGCCAGCATCATTTCGATTCCGATCGTGAAGCAGATCCCCTGCACGGCCGTCACAATCGGCTTGCGGCACCGGCTCTTCAAGGCGAACGCATCGATGTTGCCGGGCTTTAGCTCGGTATTCTCGGCCTTGGGTCCGAAGAATTTCGGCATATCCAGCCCGGCCGTGAAATCCGGCCCCTCGGCGCACAGTACCCCGACCCAATAATCGTCGGTGCGATCGAGAAGCGTCATCGCATCCGACATCTGCGCCATCATCTGCGGGCTGAAGGAGTTTTTCTTCGCCACGTTGTCGATGATGATCTTGAACACATGCCCGTGCACTTCGGTGCGTATCTGGCCGACTTGGGTCTTGGCGTCGCTCATTGCTCGTCTCCGAATTGCTTCCAGCCGACTGCAGGCACCCCTTTCAGCCTTAGCTCAGCGCAGCGAATGCAGTCCGTTCGAAGGCCATCAATTCCTCCGTCCGGCCCTCGCGTATCTTCAGGAGCCATTGCGGATCCTGAAGCAGCGCCCGCCCGACCGCGACAAGATCGAACTCCTCGCGATCGAGGCGGCGGATCAGCTCGTCGAGGGACGCCGGACGGGAGCTCTCCCCGCCATATGCGGCGATGAACTCGCCGGTCAGGCCGACCGACCCGACCGAAATCGTCGGCACGCCCGTCACCTTCTTGGCCCATCCGGCGAAGTTCAGATCGGAGCCATCGAACTCCGGCTCCCAGAAGCGCCGTTGCGAGCAGTGCAGAATATCGACCCCCGCCTCGACCAGAGGTTTGAGCCAGGCTTCCAACGCGCGAGGCGTATCGGCCAGCTTCACTTCGTAATCCTGCTGCTTCCACTGGCTGATGCGGAGCAATATCGGAAAGTCCGGTCCGACCGACTTGCGCACCGCGTGGACGATATCAGCGGCAAACCGGGCCCGGCCCGGCAGGTCCTTGCCTCCGTAGGCATCCTCGCGACGATTGGTGCCTTCCCAGAAGAATTGATCGATTAGATAGCCGTGGGCGCCGTGCAATTCGACGGCCTCGAACCCCAGGCGCTTCGCAGCAAGCGCCGCATCGGCGAAAGCGCGGATCGCGTCTGCGATGTCCGCTTCGCTCATCGGCTCGCCGAATTTCTTCTCCGGCCGCGACAGACCCGACGGACTGTCGTAGGCGCCAGGAGGAGACCAATCCTGGGCGCGGGTGCGAACGGCTCCGACGTGCCATAACTGCGGTGCCATCAGACCACCCGCGGCATGCACCTCGTCGACCACACGCCGCCACCCCGCCAGCTCCTTCTCCCCGTGAAAACGGGGAACGTTCGGATCGTTCAGGGATGCCGGACGATCCACGCCCGTACCCTCCGATATGATGAATCCGACCGCTCCTTCGGCACGCCGGCGGTAATACCGCGCGACGTCTTCGGTCGGGATTCCGCCCGGAGAGAATGAGCGCGTCATCGGCGCCATCACGACCCGGTTCGGCAGGTTCAGCCCTTTCAGCTTGAAAGGTCGGAAAAGAACGTCGCTGGACATCCATACTCCACGAGTAAGCTGGTCGTGTTACGGGCTCAAATCACCCGCGCTGCATTCAGAAGGTGCATTCACTTTCCGTCGGCGCTGAGTACGCTACCAAATTGCTCCCACGTGGTCCCATTCCAGCGCTGCAGCTGCAGCTGCGTATACGCCATACTGTTTTCGGGGCCCGTGTTGATGATGACGCCTGGTATAACAGTGGGAAGCGACAGCCCGCGGATGCTGCGCGATTGCCTGACGATATTCTCCCGCGAGAGATCGTTGCCACATTGCTTGAGTACCTGCTCCAGGAGCTGTCCCTGCTGCGTCCCGAACAGATAATTGTTGTCTCCGATATCTGCGCCCGGCAGGTATTTGGTAAAGAACTCGCGGTACCATTTGATGCCGGGATCGTCGGCCCACTTCTTGTCATTCGGATCCTTCGTGATTGTCGCGGCGACTATGCCTACGGCCTTTTCCGGTCCTGCGGGGACGATGGTCGAGGACACCGAGCTCGAAACAAAGTTGATCAGGAACAGCGGCTTCCACGCTATCTCATCGGCCTTCTTGATGGCCTGCGCTGCGAATTTCGGCGTGCCGGCCACCAAAAACGCCGATGCGCCAGACGATTTCAGCGAAACGACGTGGGAATCAATGGTCGGCTCCGTCACTTCGTAGGACGACGCGACGACTTTCTTGTCGAAATCGTCCTTCAAATAGCCCTTGAATGCATTGACGAAGTCCTTACCCAGATCGTCGTTCTGGTAGAGGATGGCAATCTTCGCGTCCGGCCGGGTCTGGGTGATGTATTTCGCGTAGATTCGTCCCTCGGTGTCGTAGCTCGGCAATCCCGTCGTGGTCATGGGGAATTCAGCGAAGTTCGTGAATTTTGTGACTCCGCTCACGACAAACAGATGCGGGACTTTCTTCGCGTTGACGTACTTGATAGTAGCGCTGATGCCGGGCGTACCCAGCGGGCCGAACAGGAACGCCACCTCGTCACTTTCCACGAGTTTCCTGGTCTGCTCCACCGTCTTGGGGGGACTGTAGGCATCGTCGTAGGTGACGAGGTTTATCTTCCGCCCGTTGATGCCGCCACGCTCATTGATCGAATTGACGTAGGCGATCATGCCCTTTCCGGTATTGCTGAGCGGCGAAGCGGGGCCGCTGAAAGGGAACGTCGCTCCTATCTTTATCTCGGATTCGGTGACGCCCGGCGTCTGCGCATGCGCGCCGGCTATGGATGCCGCGAGCGCGGCTACAATCATGGCGTTTCTCAACATTGTCATCTCCCTTTGGCGACAAGTCCGTCGCTAACGTTCTTTCTTAAACCGGCATATTGCCGTGCAAATCACACCTGACGCCCGTCAGCCAGCGGCTGCCGCACGCGACGCCTTCGGGGCAGCCTGATCGTTCGCCATCTCCCGCAGCTTGTGTTTCAGTATCTTGCCGGTGGAGGCCGAGGGCAGAGCGTCAAGCACAATCAATTCGGTCGGACGCTTGTAGGACGTGAGCAATTGGGCCGTGTACGCCATGAGGTCTTCCGCGCTGATGCTCGCACCGGGGAGAAGCTGAACGAACGCGACGACCTCCTCGTTGCCCTCGACCTTTCGTCCGACGACGGCCGACTGAACGACCTGGTCGTGCGCGTTCAGGACCGCTTCCACCCCGGCGGGATAAACGTTGAAGCCGGAGCGGATGATAAGCTCCTTGGTGCGGCCGGCGATATAGAGATGCCCCTTGCCGTTCACCCGCGCGAGATCTCCCGTGTTGAACCATCCCTGCTCATCGATCGCCGCCGCCGTCAGGTCGGGCGCACGATAGTAGCCCAGCATGATGTTCGGACCTCGAACGTGTAATTCGCCCACCTCACCGGTCGCCACCTCTTTTCCTTGTCCGTCCACGATCCGGTGCTCGATGCCGGGAAGAAACGGGCCGACCGACTCGTCCGGAACAGGCTGTTCCGAACGGACCCCGGTGAGGCCTGGTGAGCATTCCGTTATGCCGTAATTGTTCAGCAGCGGGATTCCAAACTCGTCCTCGACCCGCTTCTTGAGATCGAGGTCGAGCGGAGCGCCAGCGACCGCCATGATCCGCATCCTGCCCCGTTCGAGCCGTTGGATGCCCTTGACCGCCTTGTGCTCAAGCAGCCGCTGATATGTGGCAGGCACGCCGAACAGGCTCGTAATCCCCTCCTCGGCGATGGCATGAGCCAGCGCAGCGGGATCAGCCTTGGCCACGACATGCAACGTGCCGCCGTGCATCAGCGTCGAAATCAGCAGGATCGAATACCCGACGATGTGCGACATCGGCAGCACGCCGTAAATGCGGTCGCCTGGACTGCTTCGGCGAAGGATTCCCGACGTCCTTGCGGTGAAGAGGAGGTTGCGGTGGCTCAGCATGACGCCCTTCGGCGCACCGGTCGTGCCCGAGGTGTATAAAAGGCCTGCGACCTGGCGGGCGCCATCCTTCTCGACGGGCTCCGCTTCGGCATCCGCATTGAGAGGACCGATGCCGATGCCGCCGAACGGCCCCACGGCGCCGATTTCCGCACCGATGCGGCTGGCATGGTCGGCCGCTTCCTTCGACAGCGCCGAGTTGAACAGCACGCGTCTGGCGCCACTGTGCGTTCCGATGAGATCGATTTCCCTGGGCGAAAGGCGAGGATTGACTGGAATGCCCCAGGCATCGAGCTTGCTTGCCGCGAAGAGCATCGCTCCCAGGGCCACGCTGTTCTCGCTGGCAACGATCAGGCGATCACCAGACCTGATGCCCAAACCGACGAGATCCTTTGCCGCTGCGTCGACTGCGTCCGAGAACTGCCGGTAGCTCCAGGCACGACCGCCTTCCATAAAGGCCGGATGATCCGGAATATCCCGCACGAACGGCGCGTAGACCTCGTGCACCCTGGACGGCAGGCCGTCCAGCAGTTCGGCTGCGGTGAGCTCGTCCACGCTCCTCATGCCATCCTCCCCTGTGCCTTGTTTTCGGCAGCGTTGCAGCCCCCTTCGACCGGGAGGTCCGCACGCTCATTGCTATCGGCAGATGGAGTAAACCGTTCTAAAATAGAACTATCAAGGCGACTGTATGGCCGGTCGGGCCATATTCTATGGAGTCGCCAATAGATGCACAGAATTCCAATTTGGAATTGTCCACCTCCTCAGAATCGTTCGAAGGGATCAGCTAGGCGCGCCTACCATTTCTCGACCCACGGCCGCAGCACGACTTCAAAGGCCCAGGTCGAGCGATGTTGGCGGTGCAGTTGCAGATAGGTCTCGGCAATATGAGCGGGGTCGGCCATGTTGTCGTCGACAGTCGTTCCCGCCAGCCGGTGCGCCCGGGTGCCGTCCTCCTGAGTCCAGCCGATCGCGGCGTCGATCGGCACATTCGCCACGTGGATTCCACGCGGCATCAATTCTCTCGCCATGCTTTGCGCGAGTCCGGACTTGGCATGGCATGCCATTGCAAATGGCCCACCTGATGGAAAGCCCTTGAGCGCCGCGCTGGCGTTCGTGAAGATGATCGTTCCTCGCGCGCCGTTGGCATCAGGCTCGTTTCCGAGCATCAGCCGAGCGGCCTGTTGGCCCACCAGAAACGCAGAGAACGCGGCGTTGCGAAGCGTCTCGAACGTCATGACCGGGTCGGCCTCGACCACCGTCTTGCGGAAAATGCCGGAAACGCGACCGTCGATGTTGTGCACGACAAGCCTTGGCGTCCCGACCTCTTGAGCGACGTCTTTGAATAGCTGCGCCACGGCCGCCGGTTCGCTTGCATCGCAGGCGTACCGACGCACGCCGTGCATCTTTTCGAGTGTCTCAAGGACGGCTTTTTCCGGATTCCTGGCTGCGACGGCGACACGCATCCCGTTTTCCGCGAACAGCCTGGCGCAACTCGAGCTGATACCAGGGCCGCCGCCGACAATGAGTGCAACGTCAGGTGTGGAAGTGTGAGTGTCGCGGGGGGACTCAGTCATGTTGCTTCCTCCAATGTGTTTACCTTGTTGGTCACAAGTCAGGGCTTCACAACGCGAGCAGCGTCATTGCGGGACCTAGTGCGTCACGGCAATCACGACCTTGCCCTTTGCGCGCCCGGTCTCGACATAGGCGAGCGCGTCGCCGGTTTTTTCGAACGGGAAAACCTTGTCCACGACCGGACGGATCACCCCAGTTTCGATCAGGGACGTGATTTCGCTCAGTTGCTGTCCCTGCGCACGCATGAACAGGAATGAGAAGCGCACACCGAATTTTCTGGCCTTCTTCCGCACACTGCGGCTCAGCAAGCGCATCACCAGTTTCAGGAAGAGGTTCATGCCCTGCTCCCTGGCGAATTCCGGGTCAGGCGGCCCGGAGATCGAGATGAGCAAGCCGCCCGGCTTAAGCACGCGCAGAGATTTTTCAAGCGTCTTGGCGTCCTGGCTGTGCAGGACCAGATCGTAGCCCGACAAGACCTTCTCGAAATCCTGCGTCTTGTAGTCGATGACCAGGTCCGCGCCGAGACTTTTGACCAGCTCGACATTCTTCGCGCTCGTCGTCGTCGCCACGACCGCACCGAGATGCTTGGCGAGCTGGATCGCGAAAGTCCCCACGCCACCGGAGCCAGCCTGGATGAAGACCTTCTGGCCAGGCTTCAGCTTGCCCACCTCGACCAGCGCCTGCCAGGCGGTCAGTCCCACCAGCGGGATGGAGGCGGCCTCTTCCATGCTGATGTTCGCAGGCTTCGGCGCCACGTCGGCTTCGTTCATCGCAATGAATTCGGCGAATGTTCCGATCCGATGATCGCGCGGCCGTGCGTAGACCTCGTCGCCCGCCTTGAACCGTCTAACATTGCGGCCGACCCTGACAACTGTTCCGGCAACGTCATGACCCAGAATGAAAGGCGGACGATACGGCAGGATGAGCTTGAATTCCCCACCCCTGATCTTGGAGTCGAGAACGTTCACGGCTGTTGCGTGGATCCGAACCAGGACATCGTCGTCCCGCACCTCCGGCTCCGGCATGGTTGCCAGGCGAACAGCGCCTTTCTTCTCGTATTTGTCGACGACGAATGCCTTCATGATGTCATCTCCAATCTGGAATCTGGTTGCGGCGTCAGGCGTCGAGGAACGACAGCGCCTTCGGCACGAAATCGGCGTGGTACTGGAAAATCCCCCCATGCCCGGCATCTTCGTAGATGACCAGTTGTGCGCCCGGGATACGCTGTGCCATGTCGGTGCTGTTTGCGGTCGGCACCATGATGTCGTTATCGCCATTCGCGATCAGGACCGGGATGCGGAGGCTGCCGAGATCCTGAGGCGCCTGCTGGCCCCAACTCTTGATCGCCTTGAGCTGCCGCAAGAGGGCAACTGGTGTGGCTGCTTTGTCCCGATCTGCCTTGCGCTCCTTCAGCCTTGCGAGAAATTCGTTTGCGGCTCGGCGGCCATTGGCCGTGGAGGTGAAGAACAGGTAGAATTTGGGGTCCCGCAAAGTCAGCAAGCCCTTGATCATCAGCGGCCAGGACACCGGCCCAACCTTCTCGATACCTTCGCCGCCTGCCGGACCCGTGCCGGTCAGAATCAGCTTCCGCACCAGGCCAGGGGCTCTCAGCGCGACATCCTGGGCCACGAAACCCCCAAGGGAAAAGCCGAGCAGATCGATTTTTGCAAAGCCCAGCGCGGCGATCAGAGCGATCGTGTCTCGTGCCATTTCGCCAACCGTAACAGGCGCCTTCCCGCTTGAAGCACCGATACCGCGGTAGTCAATCGCGATCACGCGATGCCTGGTGGCGAGCCCATCGACGATTCGTGGATCGAAATTGTCGAGAACCGCGCCCCAATGGTTGAGAAGGATCAGCGGCACGCCGGTGCGCGGACCGATATCGCGATAGGCAAAGGTTATTCCTGCGGCACTGATCGAGAGATTCGGCGCATCGACATAGCGCACGACCGATCCCGAGTGGCTGACATAGTTTGACATCACTTGCTCCATCGTTCGGCTGGCACCGGAACCACCCGGAATCAGCGCAATTCCCTGTTCTGTCTTGCTCATTCCGGCCTTCTCAATTTGCTCTGGAACATCGACGAGCGATGTGTTACTATCAATTTAGTACGAAGTCACTACTAAAACGAGACCTACATGAAAAAACTTTCGACCCAGCCCTGTATGATCGCCCGGAGCCTGGCGATTGTCGGGGACGCGTGGAGCATGTTGATCATGCGCGACGCCCATGGGGGCCTGACCCGCTTCGATGACTTTCGTAAGAGTCTCGGTATCGCGCCAACGATGCTGACAGGGCGGCTTTCAGC
Organism: Bradyrhizobium sp. USDA 3397; assembly: GCF_054060965.1. Taxonomy (NCBI): domain Bacteria; kingdom Pseudomonadati; phylum Pseudomonadota; class Alphaproteobacteria; order Hyphomicrobiales; family Nitrobacteraceae; genus Bradyrhizobium; species Bradyrhizobium sp. USDA 3397. The sequence goes on along the minus strand of NZ_JBSSDS010000001.1, from coordinate 7,568,078 downwards.
CCTGGTCGAGGAAGGGCTGCTGGAGAAACGTCGTTATTCAGACCGTCCGCCACGGGACGAATATGTGCTGACGGAAGCCGGGCGCGACTTTTTGCCGGTGCTCTTCGCGATTGGCGCGTGGGGACGCAAGCATCGTAGTGGGGGCAAGATAATCCGGTTCTACGACGCCGAGGGCGGAACGGAGATCGATCCCCTTACCATCGACCGCGCCACCGGCGCTCCGATCGGAACACGTCCCATTCGTATCGCCGAACCTGAATAAGCTATTGTACATTCCTCTGGCGCGGTTGCGAGCGTAGCCCCCAACCGCACTTCAACGCAATGAACCCAGCGGGCTTCACCTGTAACTGGGAGAACGTTTCTCAATGAAAGCCCGGACGGCTTCGGTGTGCTGCGCAGTGCCCGCCGCCACGACCATCCTCTCGGCCTCCTGATCCATTGACGTCAGGAAGTCAGCCGACAGCGCAAGGGCGAGATTATCTTTCATGGAGGCATAGGCGCTCGCCGGACCATTCGCCAACGTCCTCGCCACTGCAAATGCTTCGTCCTGCAGCTCGGAATCGGACACCACGCGATTAACCAGCCCGAGCGCTTCGCAGCGGCGCGCATCGATACGTTCGGACAAGAACATCAGTTCGCGGGCACGCGCCGTCCCAGCCAGCCGGGTCAGCAGCCAAGAAATGCCGTAATCGCCGGTGAGCGCGATTTTGGCGTACCCGGTCGTCATGATGGCGGATTCGGCTGCAATACGAATGTCGCAAGCGAGTGCGATCGCAAGCCCGGCGCCAGCCGCCGGTCCCGGCAAAGCCGCAATGGTGGGCTTCCGCACCGAAACAAGTACGCCGGTCAGGGTTCGCTGACGTTCCCGCAACCGCGCAACCTTGTCGCTGACCGACATGGCCGGCACCGCAGAGTTGCCGCCCATTCCCTTGACGTCGCCGCCCGAACAGAACGCGGTGCCTGCCCCTGTTATGAGGAGGGCTCCGACCTCAGGATCATCTCCATTCTGTTTGATCATCCGGCGCAACGCCGGCGTAAGATGATCGGACAAGGAATTTCGGGCCTGGGGTCGGTTCAAGGTAATCACCGCGACGCGATCCCGGATCACGCACAGCAGTTCGTCCGTCCCCGTATCAACCGAGATGGATCCATCAGGCATGTTTCTGACCTTTCAAGTCGCGGAGATCTCTCCAAGTGACCCAGCGCGCCGTGTCCGTGCTCGAGCATCACCAATTTTCGTTGAATGGCCGCAGTTCCGTGAGAAACGACCAGGCCGAGCGGTCCTGACCGTAGAGATGCAATAATTCGTTAGCGATCGCCGCCGGCTTGATGAAGAATTCATCCGGTTTGTCGCTCATCCGCGCGCGCATCCGGGGGGTATCGATCACGGCGTCGATGAGAACGTAGGAGACGTGCACGCCGAGAGGTCCCACGTCACGTGCGATCGACTCGGCCAGAATACGCTGCGCCGCCTTTGTCGGTGCGAAGCCGGCGAAATTGGCTTTGCCTCGGATCGAAGAGGTGTTGCCGGTCACCAGGATTGCGCCCTTGCCGCGATCAATCATGTCAGGCACCACTTCGCGGGCCAGATACAACAAACCCATCACGTTGACCTCGAAGTTTCCCTTCAACAACTTCGGATCAATCTCGCGAAAATTCCCCCAGCCCCCGCCGACAGCGTTGTGGATGAGAACGTCAGCCGGGCCGAAACGCCGCTTTACGTCTGTGATCACAGTCCGCACCTGGCACTCGTCCGACACGTCGCAGGTCATCGCGTGCACGTCGGGAAGCTCTTGCGCAAGGCGATCGATGAGCTCCGCAGAGCGAGCAAGCGCGATGATACGGAAACCGCCAGCAGAGAAGCGCTTGACGATGGCAGCTCCCGTGCCCGGCCCCACCCCGGTCACGATCGCGATCGGTTTCTCAGTCATGTGATGTTCCCTTCCAGCTATTGTCCGGCCGCTCTCATGTGAATTCGCTCGGATTGCGACTGACAGGCGGCAGCTTCGTGCCCGGATACCAGGGCCAGACGAACCGCGACGTTCTTGTGGTAGGGCGTACCCGCAATGGGATCGCGGTTGCCGCTCTCGGTGAGCAGATTGATGCGCGGTCCGTTGATCAGGCGCTCTCCGTCCGATGTCGGGTATGCCTGACCGTAGCCGTGCGGCAGCGCCAATTGGCCGTTCCGCATGGCGTCGTCGACCTTGCAGCGGACGACGAGCCGCCCCGCCGCCGACTCCACCGCGATCCAGTCACCATCCTTCGCGCCCAACTCGCTCAGATCGCGCGAATTGATCAACAGGGCGCCGTCCGGGTCGTCGCGACGCCACGCGGGATCGCGAAAGATCTGGTTGGCATTGAACATGCGGCGGCCACCAGCCGCCAGCGCGAACGGGAACTCCCTTGGCGCGCGAGCGGCTTGCGGATCGAGACGCGCCAGCCATTCCAGCATCTGCGGGACGATCAGGCGAACCTTGCGATCCGAATGGCCGATCAGTGACCAGACCTCGTCATACTCGTGCCGTGTAACCGCCGTGCCTTGCCGGGAGGCCACGATGGTGTCGAACAGGAGATCTCCGAGCTGATGGTCCGCCACCTGTTCGGATGCGCCGATCGCCCGCCGCACCGCTTGCGGCGATCGCTTTGCGCAAGCCTGCGCCGCGCTCCACATCGGCGCCGCTGCCGCGGTACCGTCCGGAAGCGTCTGCCCCAGCGTATGGTAGAGCACCAGGGCAGGCACTGCCGCAGGGTTCTCCGCGATGAAAGCACGAAAGGCCGCGGCGAATTCAGGTCGCGAGCGCCGTGCTATTTCGCGTAGCGGCACGAGCACATTGTCACCCGGCAGAAGCCCCAGGGCGACGGCAAGCCGCGTGTAAATCTCGGGCTCCGGCAAGGTGCCGGCAAGTGGCGGCAGAACACCGGCGCGGACATGAAAATAGTTGGTCGGAAATTCGAAGTTGAACAGAGTAAATTCGGTCTTTTCGTATTGTGTGGAGGCCGGGAGAACGTAGTGCGCGAGCCGTGCGGTTTCGGTCATCGCAACGTCGACCACAACGCATAGCTCTAGCGATTGCAACGCGCGTTCCATCGCCACGGTATTTGCGGCGGTGTTGGCGGGATTGGAGCTGTCGATCCAGACGCAACGCAACCGCTCCGGATGATCCTTGAGTACCGCCTCGGGGAAAATGTTGGGCGGCAACAAGCCCCCAATGATCGCGTCGCCGGTCGGCGCGAATGTCTGGTTCGGAGAGTTTCCCCATAGCGGTTGAAGCCAGCTATGCAATTGGTTGGTACCTTCACGACCGAAATTGCCGGAAAGCATGATCAAGAGCTTTTCAAGATAGGAGTTGAGTGTCGAGTTGACGCCTTGCTGGATGCCGAGTTCAACCCGAACCACCATGGCCTTCGCGGCTGCGATCATCGCGGCGCAGCTCTCCAGCTCCGCGATCGAGATATCGGCGGCGGCCGCCCATTCCTCGACGGGGATGTTCAATAGCGCTTGCCTCACTTCCGCGAAGCCGATCGTGTGCGCCTCGATGAACGCATGGTCGATCCGGTCGGAACGGACGAGCGTGGCCAGCAGCGCGCCAAGCAGAAACGCATCGGCACCGGGGCGAACCGCAAGATGCAGATCCGCCATCTCTGCGGTTTCGGTTCGACGGGGGTCGATGACGATCAGCTTGCGTGCGGGATCCTTGCGGATCTGATTGAGATGGTCGCGCGCATTGGGGAAGCCGTGCGCGATCCAGGGATTTGCCCCGATGACGAGCAGGAGATCGCAATGATGGACGTCCTCTGACGTGTGGCAGGTTTGGCTGCCGAACATGTGGCCATTGACCCAGAAATCGCCGGTTTTTTCCTGCGAAAGCGCGTTGAAGACGCTGCGCGAGCCCAGCGCACGCAACAAGCCACTGGCGTAGGCACCGCCGGCGTGGTTGCCCTGCCCGCCGCCGCCATAAAGGGCAATACTCTTGCCGCCATACCTGTCGACGACGTCTCGAAGCCGCTCCGCGATTTCAGCGATCGCGACGTCCCACTCGATTTCATCAAAGCCGCCATCGGCGCGACGACGCAGCGGGGTCGTGAGCCGATCCCTGTGATGCGCATAGTAGGGAATGCGCGCTGCCTTGTTGCACAAATAGCCTTGCGACTTCGGGTTTGAACGGTCGCCTCGTACCTTCTCGAGACGCCCCTCATTCACCCAGACCTCGATGCCGCAGTTTACGTAACACAGGTTGCAGGCTGTCTTGAGCCACTTGCCGGCCGTCATGGGCACCTCCCAGATTATGGTTTGTCGCAGCTCATCGCCTTTGCTGTTCTGCGCTGTCGCTTGTGAACCGGGCCGCAGACAGACATCCGTCCGGCGTCGAGAATATCGTCGGAAAGCTTCCCGGCGCCGACAGCACGCGAGAGCATGATCGATCCAACCATGGTCGCAATGGCGCTCGTCGCGATTTGGCGTGCCTGTTGAGGACCCTCGGCAGGAAGCATTTCGACCAGGATCTCGATCATCTTCTCCAGCTTGGACGCAAGCGCCCGTTGCTCCCTCGGGCTCGATCGAGCGACATCAGCGGCCAGGGCTGGAAGCGCGCAGCCTTGTCTGGGATTGTCGCGGTGGCGGGAACTGAGATAATCGGCGATCAAAGTCTCGAAACGGTCCTCGTTCGCCTTCCGGTTCGCCAGCTTTTTCCACCGCTCGGCCGTTTGATCCATCGCAAACGCAATTGCCTCGCCAACAAGCGCGGCACGCGACTCGAAGTGATTATAGAATCCGCCATGCGTAAGACCGGCGAGTTTCATCAACTCGACGACACTAAGTCCCTCGGCACCGTTTTGACGCAAGCCGTAGGAGGCACTTTCAACGATCCGGCTGTGGGTCTGGCGCCTGTGGTCTCCTACGTAACGCATCTCCCCTCCGTGCAAGTTGTTCGGTGACCGGCTGCTCGACCGATCCCATCCACCAGCGCTTCTGGACCGCGCTTTTGGAGCGACGGCAATATTTCATTGCAATGTCGCCCATGTTATATGACTATCGTCATATAACGAAGTGATCAACAGGAGAATTCGCCATGGCCGCCGCTTCCGATCCCGTCGTCATCCTCTCCGCGGTCCGTACGCCGCTCGGCCGCTTCATGGGCGAGCTCTCGCCACTCAGTGCCCACAAGCTCGGTTCCCATGTGATCGGATCTGCTCTCGAACGAGCCAAACTGGCGCCCGAGCGGATCGACGAGGTTTTCATGGGCAACGTGTTGCCAGCCGGACAAGGCCAGGCGCCGGCACGCCAGGCCGCGCGCGGCGCCAAATTGCCGGATGCCACCGGCGCCACCACCATCAACAAGGTCTGCGGCTCCGGCATGAAGGCCACCATGCTGGCTCACGATATCATCAATGCGGGCTCCGCCGAGATCGTTCTGTCTGGCGGCATGGAGAGCATGAGCAATGCACCCTATTTGCTGGCCAAGGCACGCGGCGGCTATCGCGCTGGCCACGACCGCATCATCGACCACATGCTGATGGACGGGTTGGAAGACGCCTACGAGACCGGACGCTCGATGGGCGACTTTGGCGAGGCCACGGCGGAGGCCTATCAATTCACCCGCAAAGACCAGGACGACTATGCGATCGAGACCTTGAGCCGCGCCCGCAAGGCGGTTGAAGGCGGCGCGTTCAAGGCTGAGATTGCTCCAATCACGTTGACCGAGAAGGCCGGGCCCCGGATCATCTCGAACGACGAGCATCCGCTCAAAGTGGATCCCGCCAAAATCCCGGGGCTGAAAGCCGCATTCCGCGCCAACGGCACCATCACGCCCGCAGCCTCATCCGCCAATGCTGACGGCGCTGCGGCGCTCATCTTGGCGAAACGCTCGCTGGCCGATCGCGACGGCCTCCCGGTGCTCGCCGAGATCAAGGGCCATGCCACCCACAGCCAGGAACCACAATGGTTCACCACGGCCCCCATCCCGGCTATTCGCAAGCTGGTGGACAAGGTTGGCTGGAGCGTTGGCGACGTCGATCTGTTCGAGATTAATGAGGCATTTGCGGTCGTAGCGATGGCGGCGCAGAAGGATCTCGGTATCCCCAGGGAGAAGCTGAACGTCAACGGCGGCGCCTGCGCGCTCGGTCATCCCATCGGTGCCACCGGTGCGCGGCTGATCGTGACGCTGCTTCACGCGCTCGAAACGCGGAACCTCAAGCGCGGCGTCGCGTCACTCTGCATCGGCGGCGGCGAAGCTACGGCCATAGCAGTCGAACGCATCGTCCGCTGATAACACGGCTGGGCGGACAAGAACGAAGTCGGCGAGCGGCGCGAACCGCCTCACTCGCCGTCTCAATCTACCTATCCCTATCACACGAAAGGTCCCATGGCTGACCTGATCAACACCGCGCCGCGGGACATTCCCACCTCCAGCGCCCTGCCCATCGCCGTCCTTTCTGTCCTGGCCGCGATGGGAACGCTCGCGACGAACATTCTGCTGCCGTCCTTGCCGCAGATCGCGATCTCATTGAATGTCACGAGTGCGGCGGTCACGTCCGCCATCACCGTCTTTCTTGCAGTGTTCGGCTTCGGTCAACTCGTGGTCGGACCGCTTTCGGATCGCTACGGAAGACGTTGGCCGGTCCTGATCGGATTTGCCGTGTTCTTCGCCGGCAGCGTTTGGTGCGGTCTGGCGACCGACCTGCCTAATCTCCTGGCCGGCCGCGTCGTGCAGGCAACAGGTGCCTGCGCGACATCAGTGCTGTCTCGCGCCATTGCCCGCGACATGTTCAGTGGCGCGGCACTGGCGCGCGCGATGGCGCTCATCATGATCGTGATGTCCGCAGCGCCCGGGTTCTCGCCGCTGCTTGGCGGCGCCCTCGACCACAGCCTGGGCTGGCGCGCCGAATTCGCGCTGGTCGCGATATTCGCCGCCGTCAGCGCCGTGGCCTACAGCATCGTCCTCGGCGAAACCCACCATTCGATCCGCACGCCACTCAATCCAGCTGTCATCTGCAGGACCTATGCCAGCCTGATTGGCGACCGCCGCTTCGCTACCCCCGCGGCCGCCTCGAGCCTCACTATGGGCGGCTTGTTCTCGATGTTTTCCGCCGCACCGCGCCTGTTCATCGAGGCGCTGCACTTCACGCCGATCCAGCTAGGCCTCTTTTTCGCCGGGACCGTCTTCATCGTATTCGCCGCCGGTATGCTCGCAACGAGATTGGCACCGCGCTACGGGCTCGACGGCCCGATCCGGGCAGGTTTGTGCGCGACAACGGCCAGCAGCCTTGCGATCCTGCTCATCTCGATGATCAGCCCGACCTTCCTGCCGTTTCTGGCCGCGATGTGCGTTTTTCTTCTCGGCATGGGTGTTGTCAGTCCACTGGCCACTGCGCGGGCGCTCTCTCCATTCGGCGAGAAGGCCGGCGCCGCCTCGGCGCTGCTCGGTTTCTTGCAGATGATGATCGCCGCGATCGGCGTATGGCTTGCTGCCACAGTGTCACCGGAAGCAATGTTCGCGTTGGGCGTCGTGATGAGCTCGTTTTCGCTGCTGGCTCTTGGCCTGTACGCACGAGGCCCGGGATCTTGATGGGCATATGACCCCGCACAGGCTTCCCGTTTAGTCTCTCATCGGCGTTGTGAAGCCGGGCTCAGGCCTGTCGACCAAGTGCTTGGCCAGCCCGACAGTTGAGCCTGCTTCCAGCGCAATCAGGTGCCGTGGAATTCCGGTTTGCTGCTGCCGGGTGGGCGCTTCATCTCGAACATGTTCTCGGTCCTGACCTCGAGATAATCTCCACCCCGGCCGGCGCGCAGAATGGGACGCGCAAGTGCCGTGTTGTAGACGCCGTCCTCGATCAACGTTTTGTCGATGTAGACCGCGACGACCTCACCAAGCACGAACCATCCTTTCACCTTTTCTCCGCGTGCGTTGGCCAGCTGAGAGACCTCGACGACCTTGCATTCCATGGCGGCCCTGCTCTCGCCCACCCGCGGCACAGCAACGTGGCGGCCGGGTATCGGCGTCAAACCGGCTGCTTCGAACTCGCTCACGCCGTGATCGAGCGGCGTCGCTGTCACGTTCATGCGTTCGCCGAGATCCATGGTGACCAGATTCCAGACGAACTCGCGCGTCTCGCTGACGTTCTTGACCGTGTCTTTCCACGAAATCGAGGAAAACCCGATGATCGGAGGATCGTAGAGGAACGCATTGAAGAAACTGTACGGCGCCAAGTTCAATTGACCGGCTGCATTGCGCGACGAAATCCACCCAATCGGACGCGGCGCGATTATCGCATTGAAGGGATTATGCCGGAGTCCGTGGCCTTTCGAAGGCTCGTAGTAGTGGAAGTCGGCTTGGCTCATAAGTGCCTCCGAGGCTACCGAAGGCCGTCCATCAGCCCATCGGCCTCAACAACGATCGACGCACGCATGACCATGCGCTGCGCATAACCTCGTCAGAACGTCCGCAACGCCCTTCCGGAAGGGTTCAGGCGATTGCCCTAACCGCAGCCGGCCGTTGCCCGGCGCCGTCGAGAAAACCAGTCAGGCGCTCCCGGATGATGCGTTCGGCGTCGGCCATGATACGGTCGATCAGTTCCTTCACGGTCGGGATGTCGTGGATCAGGCCGACCACCATGCCGCAGCTCCAGGCGCCGGCATCCATCTCACCGTTGACCATCACGCGCGGGTATACGCCGGCGACTTGATCATGGATGTCCTCGATCTTCAGGCTTGCCCCCTTCTCGCGTTCGATCTCGAGCAGTTCGTTGACGCCCTTGTTCTTGAGCACGCGCTCGGTGTTGCGCAGCGCGCGCATGACGAGAACGGTGTCCAGCTCCGTGGCCTTGACCAGCGCCTGCTTGACGTTGTCATGGACCGGCGCCTCCTTGGTGGCGACGAAACGCGTCCCCATGTTCATGCCCGCCGCGCCCATCGACAGCACCGCGACGAGGCTGCGGCCATCTGCCATGCCGCCGGACGCGACAAAGGGGATGCTGAGCTCGTCTGCGGCGCGCGGCAGCAGGATCATGTTCGGAATGTCATCCTCGCCCGGATGACCGCCGCACTCGAAGCCGTCGACGCTGACCGCGTCGCAGCCGATCTTCTCGGCCTTCAGCGAATGACGGACCGAGGTGCATTTGTGGATCACCTTGATGCCGGCGGCCTTCAGTGCCGGCATGTACTGTTCCGGGCTGCGGCCGGCGGTCTCCACCGCTTTTACTCCGCCCTCCCTAATCGCGGCGATATATTCCGGATAAGGTGGGGCGCTGAAGGTCGGCAGGAAGGTGAGGTTCACGCCGAACGGCTTGTCGGTCATGTCGCGGCAGCGCGCGATTTCCTTTGCCAGCAGCTCGGGCGTCCTTTGGGTCAGCCCAGTGATGATGCCGAGCCCGCCGGCGTTCGACACCGCAGCTGCTCGGCGAAGCCGACATAGTGCATTCCGCCCTGGATGATCGGGTGCTCGATGCCGAACAGTTCGGTAATTGCTGTCTTCACGAATGATCTCCCGCGTTGCCGCTCAGTGGATGATTTCGAACAGACCGGCTGCGCCCATGCCGCCACCGATGCACATGGTCACCACGCCGTATTTCGCCTTGCGCCGACGCCCCTCGATCAGCAGGTGGCCGGTGAGCCGCGAACCAGTCATGCCGTAGGGATGGCCGATCGCGATCGAGCCGCCATTGACGTTGAGCTTGTCGGGGTCGATGCCGAGCTTGTCGCGGCAATAGATCACCTGCACCGCGTAAGCCTCATTCAGCTCCCAGAGGTCGATGTCGTCGATCTTCAGGTTATGGCGCTTGAGCAGGCGCGGGATCGCGGCGACCGGGCCGACGCCCATCTCGTCGGGCTCGACGCCGGCGGCAACGAAGCCGCGGAAGATGCCGAGTGGCTTCAGCCCCTTCCTGGCAGCAATCCTGTCGCTCATGATCACGCAGGCCGAGGCACCGTCCGAAAGCTGGCTGGCATTTCCTGCGCTGATGGTTTTGCCCTCGAACACCGGCTTGATCTTGGCCAGGCCCTCGGCGGTGGTTTCCGGCCGTGGCCCTTCGTCCTTGGCGAGCGTCACCTGCTGGTAGGTGACCTCCTTGGTGTCCTTGTTGACCAGCGCCATCCTGGTCGTGAACGGCACGATCTCGTCGTTGAAGCGGCCGGCCTGCAACGCAGCGCCGACGCGGCGTTGGCACTCGAGACTGTATTCGTCCTGCTTGTCGCGGCCGATCTTGTAGCGCTCGGCAACGACCTCGGCGGTATCGAGCATCGACATGTACATTTCAGGCTTCATCGCCATCAGCTCTTCGTCAACGGCGTGGAATTTGTTCATATGCTCGTTCTGCACGAGGCTAATCGACTCGATGCCTCCACCGATCGCGACCTCGACCCCGTCGAGCATGATCGAGCGCGCGGCAACCGCGATGGCCTGCAGGCCGGACGCGCATTGCCGGTCGATGGTGGTGCCCGCCACCGTGACGGGCAGGCCGGCGCGAATGGCGCCCTTGCGCGCCACGTTCATCACCATGGTGCCTTGCTGCATCGCGCAGCCCATGACCACGTCTTCTACTTCTCCGGGCGCGATGCCGGCGCGCTTCACCGCTTCGGCCATTACGTGCCCGGCCATGGTCGGGCCGTCCGTGTTGTTGAGCGCACCGCGATAGGCCTTCCCGACGGCCGTTCGGGCGGTGGAAACGATGACTGCTTCTGTCGTCATGCTGGCCTCTCTGCCTACGCGGCCGCGTCCAGCTGCGCGTAACGCAGCACGTGGAACGCAGGGTCGCCGAACTGAATGTTGATGGAGGAGATACGCTTGAAATAGTGCCCGACATTGAGCTCGTCGGTCATTCCCATGCCGCCATGAAGCTGCACCGCCTGGTCGGCAACGAACCTGCCGGCATAGCCGATCTTCGACTTGGCACCGGAGGCGAGCCGCGACAGGCCGGCATCGCCGCCGCCGAGGCTGAGGCTCAGATGCTGCATCAGAGAGAGCGCCTCCTGGTGGGCGATGAACATGTCGACCATCCGATGCTGCAGCACCTGGAACGAGCCGATGGTGGTGCCGAACTGCTTGCGCGTCTTCGAATAATCCAGCGTCGCCGAGTTCAACTCACCGATGGCGCCGACGGCTTCCGCGCAGAGCGCGCCGATGGCGCGGTCGCGGCAGGCTTCCAGCGCGGCAAGGCCCTCGCCTTCCTCTCCCAGCAATTGCCCGCGGACGCCGCGCAGGCTGACCTCCGCTGCCCGCCGACCGTCGATGGTTCTGAAACCCTGAAGATCGACGCCCGTCGCGCGGCGATCCACCACGAACAGGCTGACGCCGCCGCGGTCACGATCGTCGCCGGAGGTCCGCGCCGAGACGATCAGATGGTCGGCCCAGGGCGCGGCGATCACCATGGTCTTCGCGCCGGTCAGGACGTAGTCGCTCCCCCCGCGCCGCGCTCTGGTCGTGACATTGGCCAGATCGAAGCGCGATCCCTTCTCCGTCCAGGCCAAGGTCCAGATCTTCGAGCCGTCGATGATTTCAGGGATGAAGCTTTGCTGCTGCTCCGGCGTGCCCACATGCTCGATCAATCCGCCGGCCAGCACCACCGTCTCGACGAAAGGCTCGACCACGAGGTGACGGCCGAACTCATGCATGACGATCATGGTCGACAGCGGACCCCCGCCGAGACCGCCCGCGCCTTCCGAGAGCGGTGCGGCGAGCAGGCCGAGCTCGGCGAAACCCTCCCACTGCTTCCGGCTGAAGCCTTCCTCGCTCGCCACGATCTTGCGCCGCGCCTCGAAATCATACTGGTCTCGCAGCAAGCGTTGGACGCTGGATCGCAGCAATTCCTGCTCTTCCGTGAACTGAATATCCATCCGATCCTCTCGATCCGTCGTGGCTAGAGCCCAAGCACGGCCTTGGCGATGATGTTTCGCTGGATCTCGTTGGATCCGCCGTAGATGCTGAGCTTGCGCGCGTTCAGATATTTTTCCGACGCGGTGTGACCGTAGTCGGGGCCGGGCATGAAGCGGTTGGCGCTGACCGGATGCTCGCGGATGGCCAGGCCGTAATTGCCGATCGCGCGATGGGTGAGCTCGGTGATATTCTGAAATATCTCGGTGCCGCGGATCTTGAACAGCGAGGCCGCAGGTCCTGGATCTATGCCGCGCGCCATCTGGGCGACAACGCGCAACTCCGTCGCTTCCAGCGCCAGCACGTCGAGCTCGATGCGGGCAATGTCGCGCAGGAATTCGAGATGCGCGGGATCGTCGACCGGTATCTCGGCCCTCACGATCTGTTTCAGTTTGTTGATGTAGCGGGTGGACCGGCCGATGCCGGCCATGCTGGTGCGCTCATTGCCGAGCAGGAACTTGGCGTAGGTCCAACCCTTGTTCTCCTCGCCAACCAGGTTCTCGACGGGCACGCGGACATTTTCGAGGAAGACGTCGTTAACCTCGTGGCTGCCATCGATCGTGATGATCGGCCGCACGGTGACGCCGGGCGACTTCATGTCGATCAGCAGGAAGGAGATGCCGGATTGCGGCTTGGCGCTCGGATCGGTCCGCACCAGGCAGAAGATCCAGTCGGCATGCTGCGCCAGCGTCGTCCAGGTCTTGTGACCGTTGACGATGTAGTGGTCGCCGTCACGCACGGCCTTGGTCCTGACGGTCGCGAGGTCCGAGCCCGAACCCGGCTCCGAATAGCCCTGGCACCACCAATCCTCGCCGGACAGGATCCGCGGCAGAAACTTCTTCTTCTGCGCCTCGTTGCCGAAGGTGTAGATCACCGGCCCGACCATGGTCACGCTGAAGGCGAGCGGCGGCAGCGTGCCTGCGCGAGACGTCTCCTGCTCGAACAGGAAGCGCTGCGTGACCGACCAGCCTGGGCCGCCATACTCCTTGGGCCAGAGCGGCGCGATCCAGCCCTTCTTGTGCAGGATCCGGTGCCAGAGCAGCGACTGCTCCTTGGTCAGGTCGGTCTCCGGATTGGGAACGCGCATTTCCGGCGGATAGTTCTGCGCAATGAAACTGCGCACCTCGTCACGAAACGCGGCATCCTCGCGGGAAAGCTTGAGCTCCATCGCAGCAGGCTCCGCTACCACTTCTCGCCGAAGGGACGGATCTCCAGCTCGAACGTCCATGCGCTTCTCGGTTGCTGGTAGAGCTGCCAATAGGATGTCGCGACGGAGGCCGGAGGCATCAAGGCGTCCGGATCATCCAGCGCGGTGGGCCCGAGAGCCTCCAGCCGGCGTTGCCGAACCCACTCGGTGTCCACGCCGGAATCGATGATGAGATGCGCGACGTGAATATTTTTCGGGCCAAGCTCGCGGGCCATGGCCTGCGCGACCGCGCGAAGGCCAAACTTGGCGCTTGCGAAAGCGGCGTACCCGCTGCCGCCGCGGAGCGAGGCGGTCGCCCCCGTAAAGAAGATGTTGCCGCCCCCGCGCGGCAGCATGAGGCGGGCGGCCTCGCGACCGGCCAAGAAACCGGAATAGCATGCCATTTCCCAGACCTTGCGGAAGACGCGTTCTGTGGTGTCCAGAATCGGGAAGTTCACGTTCGCCCCGATGTTGAAGATGCAGACTTCCAGCGGCGCATGCTTGTCTGCATCGTTGAGAAAGGAGATGATCTCGTCTTCCTTGCGAGCATCGAGCGAACGGGCCTGGATCTCTCCGCCGGCAGCCTCGATATCCCTGACGAGCGGAGCCAGCTTGTCGCCGTTACGACGACCGGCGAAGACCGTAAAGCCTTCTGCTGCGAATTTCTTGGCGATCTCGCCGCCGATGAAGTCACCCGCGCCTATCACGGCCGCCGTTGCGTTTCTCTTTTGCAAGATGTCCTCCCGGTAAAGTTAGATATGTTGCCTGCGGAATTCGGGCGCCTGCATCGCAGGGGTTGCGCCTTCGCGCAAGGACTCCGCGAGCCTGTGTTTGAGTATCTTGCCAGTCGATGTCGCCGGCAAGGCCTCGAGGATGACGATTTCGGACGGCCGCTTGTAAGACGTAAGCTGAGATCTGACGAAATGCATCAGCGTCTCTGGTGTCGTGCGGGATCCCGGCAGCAATTGCACAAAGGCCACGATCTCCTCATTGCCGTCCGCGGCACGACCAACCACAGCGGATTGCACGACGTCTTTATGTGAGTTGAGGACTGCTTCGACCTCGGCGGGATAGACGTTGAAACCGGAACGAATGATCATTTCCTTGGTGCGGCCGACGATGTACAGACAGTCGCCGTCGAAACGCGCGAGATCGCCGGTATTGAACCAGCCCTCGCTATCAACCACCTTCGCGGTAAGCTCGGGGGCACGATAGTAGCCCAGCATCACGTTGCGCCCGCGAACATGCAGCTCGCCGACTTCGCCTACTGCCGTCGGAAATCCTTCGATGGTTCGCACCCGCGCCTCCACGCCTGGCAGCAGCGTGCCAACCGCCTGATCGGAACGTGGCCTATCGAAACGTACCCCTGATATTCCCGGCGAACATTCAGTGATCCCGTAGCCGTTGAGCAAGGGAAGCCCGAACTCCTTTTCCACGCGCACCTTCAGGTTCAAATCCAGCGGCGCGCCGGCGACGGCGATCAAGCGCAACGAGCCTCGGGGGAGTTGTTCCACGCCTGATACGCTCTTGTACTCCAGCAGGCGCTGATAGGTGGCAGGCACGCCATTGAGAATGGTGACGCCCTCCTCCGCGATGGCCTTTGCAGTCGCGGCCGGATCGTATTTGCTGACCATCCGCACCGTGCCGCCAACCATCAGCGTCATGATCAGGAGCGAGATGCCGACGATATGCGAGATCGGCAACACAAGATAGATCTTGTCGTTCTCGTTCATCCTGCGGAAGTACGCGGTGGTCTTTGCGCTGATCAGCAGGTTGTCATGCGAGAGCATCACGCCCTTGGGAGTTCCGGTCGTCCCTGACGTGTAGATCAAAACCGCGACTTGCCTTGCTGGATCGGTCTCCACGGGCTGGACTGACGCGCTTTCGTTGAGCGGGCCAACACCAATATCCGGCAGCGGGCCAATTCGCCGGCTCTCGGCGCCATAGCGAGAGGCGTGAGCAGCGGCCTCCTTCGAAATACCCGACGTAAACAACATCCGTCGGGCGCCGCTGTGATCGCGGATCTGGTCCAGTTCGCGCGCCGCCAAGCGCGGGTTGGCGACGATCGCCCAGGCGTCGAGCCGGCTCGCCCCCAGCAGCAAAGCAGCAAGCGCAATACAGTTCTCGCTGACGATGATCATCCGATCGCCGGCCCTGATCCCCAGCGAGGAGAGAACGGTGGCGATCTCGCCAACGCGCTGCTCCAGATCTCGATAGCTCCAGGAGGCCCCGTCTTCGACGAGCGCAATCCGGTCGGGCGCTCTGGCAACCGGTCCTGCCGTGACTTTATCGATTCGGCTCGGCAAGCCGGCAGCGATCTCGTCGACACTGATCGTCTCTGAAAGCTCCGCCACGACTGACCTCCCGACCGACCATGCCGACGTTGCAATGCGGCACACTTGTCTTCGACTTATAGTTCTTTTTTAGAACTCGTCAATCGATAAATCGTCGTCGGTCTTTCCCGGAGTCGAACGGAAGATCCATCCGCGAGTAGCTTTTTTCTGCGCGGCTCCTAAGAACCTCCGTTTACAACGCATCATCCGGCAGCTAGTCTATAGTATCAAATAAGAACTTAAAGGGAGGATCGAGGATGGCAGCGAGCCGCGGTGTAGCGATACTTGTTGGCGCAGGCGATGCCATTGGCGCGGCGGTCGCCCGGCGTTTTGCCCAAGGCGGCTATACGGTTTGCATCTGCAGGCGCGATGCGTCCAAATCACAGGGACTCGTGGCCGAGCTGAGGGATGCGGGGCATGATGTTCACGCATTCAGCGTGGATGCGCGTCAGGAAGCAGACGTCCAAGGCATTTTCGCGCGAGTCGAGAAAGAGCACGGGCCTGTCGAGGTTTGTCTCTACAATGCCGGCTCGAACGTCAACAAGCCCCTGCTCGAGACCACGGAGAAGCTGTTCTTCAAGGCCTGGGAACTCGCCTGCTATGGTGGTTTCCTGGTTGGACGTGAGGCGGCCCGCGTGATGCTGTCGCGCGGACGCGGCACCATCTTCTTTACGGGTGCGACGGCAAGCGTGCGTGGCGGCCCGGGATTTGCAGCATTTTCATCAGCGAAGTTCGGCCTTCGTGCAGTGGCCCAGGCGATGGCGCGCGAGCTTGGACCGAAGAACATCCACGTCGTGCATCTCCTGATCGACGCCGGCGTGGATAGCGAGGCGATTCACCAACGCATGAAGGCGGCGAAGGGCATCGAAGCAAGCGACATTCCGCCCGATAGCCTGACCAAGACGTCTTCCATAGCCGAAGCCTATTGGTTCACCCACCAGCAGAGCAAAGATGGCTGGACCCACGAACTCGATCTCCGTCCGTCCGTGGAGAAATGGTAATATGAATGCGACACCAGACCTGACCCTGTGGGGCGTTGGAACGAGTCGCACCATTCGTCCGCACTGGGCCATGCACGAACTGGGCTTGGCCTACAACACAAGGCCCATTGGCCCACGAACCGGCGAAACCAAGACCGCAGAATACTCGAAGCTCAATCCGCGCGAGAAGATCCCGCTGCTTCAAGATGGCGATTTCTGCATCGGCGAGAGCGCAGCGATCGTTGCCTACCTGTCGCGCATGTATTCCACGCCGGATCGATCGCTGATTCCGGACGCCCCGCGCGAGTATGCCGCGTGGCTGGAATGGTGCTTCTTCATCGTCGCGGAGCTGGATTCCACGAGCCTTTACGTGATGCGCCGCCATCGGGCTGACGCGCTCGGACCGATCTACGGCATCGCACCCGAGGTCGTTGCCCAGGCCGGCGAGTATTTCCGCCAGCAGTTGCGCCATGTTGAAGTCGCGCTCGGAGACGGCCGGAAATTCCTGATGGGTGACCGTTTTACGAGCGCAGACATCCTGCTCACGACGTGCCTCGAGTGGGCTATCGCCTATGGCGTCGGCATTTGCGACAACGCTCAGCCTTATCTCGAGAGCATCCGGAAACGCGAAGCGTTCCAGCGAGCCGTTGCAGCGAATGTTCCCATGGCGCCGATCACGCCGGCGCCGACGAAGGCCTAGAAGACATCGCCAACGGGTTTCGCGGTTAGACCGCGACGCGCACGCTGCGCTCGGCGATCATCTTGTCGATGGCGCCATCGTCGTACCCAAGTTCGTGCAACACGTCGCGGGAGTGCTCGCCGACCCTGGGAGCAGGCCCGCCGATCGTGGCCTCGTTGACCGAAAAACGCGCCGCTGGCTTCGGCTGCCGCACCCGCCCCACCTTCGGCTGGTCGAACTCGGCAATGATATCGCGGGCGACCACCTGTTCATTGTGAATGATCTCGCCCCGTCGCAGGATCGGCGAACAGGGGACGTCGGCGGCGTCCAGACGCTCCAGCCATTCGGCGGTGGTGTGCTGGCTGATATACTCCGCCATCTTGTTGATACGTGCCGTGGCGTTGACGGAGCGCGCCGCCGGCGTCGAGAAACGGGGATCCCTGGCAAGCTCCGGATCGCCGGACGCCTGGCAAAAACCCTGCCATTCGGAATCGGAAATGGTACCGGCGGTGATGTAGCCGTCGCTGGTCTTGAACACGAGATCCGGCCGATCGTTGGGATCTGCAGCAGTGGCCTCGGCCCCCACCACCGTGTATTGCATCATGCCTTCCGGCCACAAATAGGAGATCATCGCGTCCAGCATGGCGACCTGGATGTGATCACCCTGCCCTGTCTTCTCGCGCGCGTAGAGGGCTGCCGCCACCGCCTGGGCGGTGAACACGGCGGTTGTCTTGTCGCAGACGATAGTCCGGATCATCTGCGGACGGTTCGTAACCGGCTGCGACTGGATATCGGCAAAGCCCGACAGGCCCTGAATGATCGGGTCGTAAACACGCTTCTTCACATAAGGTCCGGAGTCGCCAACACCGCTGATCGAGACATAGATCAGGCGCGGATGGCGCTGGCGCAACTCTTCGACGCCGAGACCGAGGCGCTCCATGGTGCCGGGCCGGAAATTCTGCACCAGCACATCCGCCTTCGCGACCAATTTGGCCAGAACCTCACGGCCGGCCTCGCTCTTGACGTCGATGGCGAGCGAGCGCTTGCCGCGATTTGACGAAATGAACAGTGCCGAGAACTCGCCTTCCTTGTCGATGGTGGCGCGGCTGCGCCGCGTAATGTCACCGCCGATCGGCTCGATCTTCAGGACGTCCGCGCCCTGATCCGCCAGGAACATGGTCGCGAACGGGCCCGACACGACGCCTGTCAAATCGAGGACGCGAACGCCGTTGAGGGGACCGGGCATGACATTCTCCCTGAATTGGTTTCGTTATAAGGCCGACTGAGCTTTCGTCATGCAGGCGCGCGGACGTCTGCCCGGCTCTGCAAAAGCTCCAGCTTCTGGCCTCAGGCCGTCTTCGAAACGGGCTGGCCGATCTGCTCGACGATCGACTCCTCCACATCGCGAAGCTGGTCCTTGCCGAAAAACATCTCCTTTCCAACGAAGAAGGTCGGCGAGCCGAATGCGCCGCGGTTGACGGCGTCGGTGGTTCGATCAATCAGCCCCTTCTTGACGTCGTCCTGCTGCGCACGCGCAAGCAACCGATCGATATCGAGGCCTGAGGAGATGAATGCCGCTCGGAAGGTTTCGAGGTCATCCATCTTCTTTGGCTCCTCCCACATGTGGTGGTAGGCCGCGCGGAAATAGGGTTCGAACACGCCTTCGAATTGCGCCGCGACGGCACCGCGCATCAACATCAGCGTATTGACCGGAAAAAAAGGATTGGACCTGAACTTCGTTGCATCGTAGCGGCGAATGAAGCGCTGGGTCTCTAGAGCCTGGTATTCCGGCTTGTTCTTGATGCCACGAAGGGAATCGAACGGGGACATGTTGCCGGTCGCCTTGAAGATGCCGCCGAGCAGGATCGGGACATATTCGAATTTCACGCCGGTGCGCCGTTCGATTCCCGGAAGCGCCAGTTCCGCGAGGTAAGCATTCGGACTGCCGAAATCGAACAGGAATTCAACTTTGAGGGACATGTCAGCTCCTCCCGCAGGGCGCGATGTTGGTCAGATTTGAGTGATCTTCTAGGCCGAACGCAGGCTGTCACTCATTTCTATAGTTCTAAAATTGAACTGTCAAATCTGCTATGAAATCACGAGGTTTCGGACGACCGGCGGGGGATTGTATCCCCTTTAGTACCTATCTAGAATGGTGTAAGCGTGCTGCCGCTTCCCCCTGATTCGAGCGGAACAGGCGCCGGTCGACCGGAGAGCAGAATGAAATGGGATGAACTTGAGGAAGAGCCGTGTTCGATGGCTCGCACCATCGGTGTGATTGGCGACCGCTGGACTCTTCTGATTCTCCGCGAATGCTTCCTGCGCACGCGCCGCTTCGAGGGTTTTCAGTCAGCGCTTGGAATCACACGGCATTTGCTCGCCGAGCGGTTGAAGAAGCTGGTGCGGCAGGGCGTCCTGCGCCGCATTCCCTATCAGGAGTCGCCTAAACGCCACGAGTATATCCTGACGCAAAAGGGCCTCGACCTCTATCCGATCATGATGGCGCTCGTACATTGGGGCGACACGCACATGGTCGACGAACGCGGACGTCCCCTGCTGCATGAGCACCGCAACTGCGGAAAGATGTTCGACCCCGTGATGGTGTGCTCGGAATGCGGCGAGCCGCTTTCAGCCAAGGAAGTTCATGTCCACCCTGGTCCAGGCGCGCGCCCGGCTCCAGAGAGGGTCTTGCTTGACAAAAAAGCAAAGCCGAAGCCCCGCAGGAAAGCGGCGTAACGGCGACTAGCCGCGTTTCCCCCACAACGGCCGCAGCGCCACTGCGGCTAACTCTGCGCCATCGGCTGGGCGAACTACAGCTTGACGCCCCTCTGGTGCAGAAGCGCATCAGCTCAACTGACTATCCGATTTGCTCGCCATAACTCTCTGTTCTACGACAGCGCGTAAGAGGTCTCCCCGAGTAGCCTATGCGGTTTATATTGCGATCAAAGCCACGGAAAGACCCAATAGTGTCCATGTGATGCAGAACGTCGCTTAGTTCGATTCTGGACCAAGCATTAGAAGCTCAATTTCCAAACGCGCCAAAAATTTGGCGGGAATGGAGCTGCTTACCCAACGAACTCAACAGCTTGTATGCTGGCTGGGGCGGGAGGGATCGAACCTCCGAATGGCGGA
Organism: Bradyrhizobium sp. USDA 3397; assembly: GCF_054060965.1. Lineage (NCBI taxonomy): Bacteria > Pseudomonadati > Pseudomonadota > Alphaproteobacteria > Hyphomicrobiales > Nitrobacteraceae > Bradyrhizobium > Bradyrhizobium sp. USDA 3397. The sequence continues at coordinate 7,547,904 of NZ_JBSSDS010000001.1, read as the reverse complement.
ATCAAAATCCGCTGCCTTACCGCTTGGCTACGCCCCAACTGACGACGAACGGGACGGGCAGAACCGGCCACCGAAGATTCCCGTCGGTCGTAGCCCGGTCTATAGGGAGCGGCGCAGCATTTCAACCGCCTGGAGGGGCAAAAAGGGCCCGCGGCTGACACTCTATTCTGGGCCCCAACGGCCCTGCCCGTTCCGGCCAGGCATCCGGCGTCCCGGCAGTTGAGACCGCTCCCGTTTCATGGGAATACGGCGCCAATATCTGTTCTCGGGGAGTGAGCCATGACCTACCGCGCGCCGATTTCTGACATGCTGCTGTCGCTCAACCATGGCGCGGGCCTCAAGGCCGCCCTGGAGGCCGGCCATTACGGCGATTTCGACGCCGACCTCGCGGCCGCCGTGCTGGAGGAAGCCGGCAAGTTCGCATCCGACGTGCTGGCGCCGCTCAACAAGGTCGGCGATGAACACGGCATCAAGCTCGAGGGTGGCAAGGTCACGACCGCGCCGGGCTGGCCTGACGCCTACAAGCGCTGGACCGAGGGCGGCTGGAACGCGGTGTCCGGCCCGGAAGATTTCGGCGGCCAGGGCCTGCCGCTCGCGATCAACGCCGCCTGCACCGAGATCTGGAGCGCGGCCAACGTCGCCTTCGGCCTCTGCCCGCTGCTGACGGCGTCGGCGATCGAGGCGCTGGACGCCCACGGCAGCGACGAGCTGAAGCAGATCTATCTCGAAAAGCTCGTCTCCGGCGAATGGACCGGCACGATGCAGCTGACCGAGCCGCAGGCCGGCTCCGACGTCGGCGCGCTGCGCACCCGCGCCGAAAAGCAGGCGGACGGCACCTATCGCATCAAGGGGACGAAGATCTTCATCACCTATGGCGAGCACGACATGACCGACAACATCGTGCATTTCGTGCTGGCGCGTCTGCCCGATGCGCCCGCCGGCACCAAAGGAATTTCGCTGTTCCTCGTTCCCAAGTTCATGGTCAATGCGGACGGCTCGCTGGGGCCGCGCAACGACATCTATGCGAGCGGCGTCGAGCACAAGCTCGGCATGCATGCTTCGCCGACCTGCACCATGACCATGGGCGATCATGGCGGCGCGATCGGCTATCTGATCGGTGAAGAGAACCAGGGCATGCGCTGCATGTTCACGATGATGAACCAGGCCCGCCTCGGCGTCGGCCTGGAGGGCGTCGGCGTTGCCGACCGGGCCTACCAGCAGGCCCTGTCGTATGCGCAGGAGCGCCGCCAAGGCCGCGCGGTCGGCAAGAAAGGCGACGGCTCGGATGCGATCTTCGTGCATCCCGACGTCAAGCGCATGCTGATGCGGATGCGGGCGCAGACCGCGGCCGCGCGCACCATCTGCTATGCGACGGCCGTCGCGATCGACGTCTCGACCCGTGCCAAGGATCCGAAGGTGCGCACTGAAGCCGCCGCGCGCGCGGCGTTGCTGACGCCGATGGCCAAGGCCTACTCCACCGATATCGGCAACGAGGTCGCCTATCTTGGCGTGCAGGTGCATGGCGGCATGGGCTTCATCGAGGAGACCGGCGCGGCCCAGCACTACCGCGATGCCCGCATCACCGCGATCTACGAAGGCACCAACGGCATTCAGGCGATCGATCTCGTCACGCGCAAGTTAGCTGCCAATGGCGGCGCATCGGTGTGGGCGCTGCTCGACGAGCTCTCGGCAACGGTCAAGCAGGTGGAGGCCTCCAACGATCCCGCTTTCGGCACCACCGGCACCAAGCTGCGCGAGGCCCTGGAGGCGCTCACGCGCACCAGCAAATGGCTGCTGGAGCGCGTTGCCTCCGCTCCGAACGACGCGCTTGCGGGGGCGACGCCCTATCTGCAGCAATTCGGCGCGACGCTCGGCGGCTGCCTGCTCGCCTCCGAGGCGCTCGCCGCCAAGGCCGAAGGCCTTGGCGATGCGCCGCGCTACGTCGCGCTGGCGCGCTTCTTCGCCGAGAACATCGCGGTGCAGGCCGGCGCGCTCGAGCGCACCGTGACGGAGAGCGCGGAATCGGTCGCAGCGGCGGATGCGGCGTTGCTGGGTAGCTAGTTGTCTGTCGCTCCCGTCATCCTTCGAGGGCCGCTGAAGAAGCGACCGCCTCAGGGCGACGGTGATAGAGTGTGCGAATCTTGCAGCCTTCTCCTCGGCCGCCACAACACGATTCCGGCGGCCACGAGATTGAGCACCACGCACAGTGCGAATGCGGTCGTGTAGTTGCCGGTCAAGCTGCGCACGAGCCCGACGACACCGGGGCCGAAGGCGCTAACGATGCCGCTGATCGAGGTGCCCAGGCCCACCGCGGTCGCAAAGGCCGAAGCACCGATCTCGCGCTGGATGATCAAGGGCGGGAACGTGATCATGTTCCCCATCGAGAAGCCGTAGACGGCGCAGCAGGCCAGCAGCACGGTCGGGCTCGTGCTTTGCAGAGCCACGAACAGCGCAGCCGCCTGGCTCGTCATCGAAACAGAACAGGCGAGCCGGGCATCGAGCCGGTCGACGAACAGGCCGAGGGAGAGGCGCCCGACGATCGCCATCGCCGCCATGATGGTGACGGCAAGCCCTGCGGCGGCGCGGCCGATCAGCGGCTCGAGAAACGCCACCTGGTGGACGATGAAACCCATCTGCGCCAGCAGCGCGAGCGCGATCGGCAGCACCATGGTCCAGAACGCCGCGTTGGCGAGCACCGCCTTGCGCGAGCGAACCGGCGCTGAGCCGGAGGAACGTCCGCCCGCTGCAGGCGCTGTCCCTGCGGGCCAGCCGACGAAGGTCACGACCGCCGGCAGCACCAGCACCATCATCGCGAGCGTCGCCGTCAGCATCGCAGACCGGAAACCGATGCTGCCGGTCAGCGACAGCAGCAGCGGGACGAGGATGATGCCGCCGCAAGTCGCGCCGTTGAAGGCAAGGCTGAGCGCGAGGCCGCGCCGCTGCTCGAACCAAGAATTCAGCACGGTCGCGATCACCACCGTGCCCATGCCGGTCCAGCCGACCGACATCAGCGCATAGGCGAGATAAAGCTGCCAGGGCGTCTGCATCAGCGCCAGCAGCACGGTCGAAGCGCCGAGCGCCGTCAGGCCGCACAGGATCAACGCGCGCAGCCCGATGCGCTCGAGCAGGTCATCGGTGAAGATGACGAGCACGGAGGTCAGGAGAAACGAGAAGGTGCTGGCCGCGGAGATCAGCGTGCCCGGCCAGCCGTGAGCGCGCTGCAACTCGGCGAGATAGACGCCCTGGCCGTAGAGGCCGAAGCCGAACATGAAGAAGGCCATCAGGAAGCACGCCAGCACGACCCGCCAGCCGCGATAATACGGCGAGGATTCGTCGATCCGGGGGGCGGCAATCATCAATCTGACGGTCTGCCTGAAGGGAACGGGGCCGGATCGTGCCCCACAACCAACGGTTTTTCAAATGAAACATTGTAGCTAATTGTTGCGGCACGTAACGGGCATGGCATTCATCGAGCGGCACGGCTCGTGCGATGATGGGATTCTCGGGGGAACGACGCTGCACGTGCCCCAAAAATGACGACAACAACCTTCGTGAAATCTTTGCGCCGAACGAATAGTCTAACTCCATGCGACATCCTCTCCGCCTGGCTTGCTTCGTCCTCGCTCTCACCGGCACCCTCCCCGCTGCGGCCCAGAGCGCAGCCCCCGTCGAGCTGCGCATTCTCGCCATCAACGATTTCCATGGCCATCTGCGGCCGCCGCCGGGCGGCATCCGCATCAACGACCCCGAGGACAAGTCCAAGAAGGTGACGGTGGCGGCCGGCGGCGCCGAGTACATGGCGACGCTGCTGAAGCAGCTGCGCGACGGGCACAAGAACGCCATCTTCGTCGCCGCGGGCGACCTGATAGGCGCGAGCCCGTTTCTGTCGGCGATGTTTCACGACGAGCCCTCGATCGAGGCGCTCTCGATGATGGGCCTTGCGATCAGCTCGGTCGGCAATCACGAATTCGACGAGGGCAACACCGAGCTTCTGCGCATGCAGAACGGCGGCTGTCATCCCGTCGACGGCTGCCAGGGGCCGCATCCCTTCAAGGGCGCCAAATTCCGTTATCTCGCGGCCTCCACCGTCGAGACCGCGACCGGCAAGAGCGTGCTGCCGCCCTACGAGATCAGGGACTTCGACGGCATCCCCGTCGGCTTCATCGGCCTGACCTTGAAGGAGACCGCCGGCATCGTCTCGCCAGCGGGCATCGCCGGGCTCGAATTCCGCGACGAGGCCGAGACGGTGAACGCGCTGGTGCCGCAGCTGAAGGCGCGCGGCGTCGAAGCGATCGTGGTGCTGATCCACCAGGGCGGCGAGCCCGCCGGCGACTACAATGAATGCCCTGCCATCACGGGACCGATCGTCGACATCGTCAGGAAGTTCGATCCTGCCGTCGACGTCGTCGTCAGCGGCCACACCCACCGCGCCTACATCTGCGATATCGACGGGCGGCTCGTCACCAGCGGCGACAAATACGGCACGCTGGTCACCGCGATCGACCTCAAGCTCGATCCCGCAACGCGCGACATCGTCGCCGCAAAAGCCGAGAACGTGATCGTCGCAAATGCTTCGCTGGCCAGGGATCCCGAGCAGACCGCTTTGATCGACGCCTACGACAAGCTCTCCGCGCCGATCGCCAACCGGCCCGCCGGCTCGGTGACGCAGACATTGTCGCGCGTGCCGAACGAGGCCGGCGAAAGCGCGCTCGGCGATATCATCGCCGACGCGCAATTGCTCGCAACGCGCGATGCGAAGGATGGCAGCGCCGTCATCGCGCTCACCAATCCCGGCGGCATCCGCACCGACATCGTTCCGAAGGAGAATGGCGCGATCACGTTCGGCGACGTCTTCGCCAGCCAGCCGTTCCGCAACCGCCTCGTCACCATGACGCTGACGGGCAGCCAGCTCAAGGACTTGCTCGAGCAGCAATGGCTGGACCCGAAGCGGCCGCGGATTCTCCAGGTGTCGAACGGCTTCAGCTATACTTGGGATGCTTCAAAGCCGTTCGGCGAGCGCGTCAGCCTCGAGCGGATGACACTCAACGGCAGGCCGATCGAGCCGGGAAGCGGCTACCGCGTCACGCTCAACGATTACCTCGCCGTCGGCGGAGACGGGTTTACCGTCGCCAAACAGGGCACCGCGCCACAATACGGCGGTTACGATGCGGACGCGCTGTTCGCGTTCTTCCGGGCGCACGGGCCGGTCGGTCCGCTCCCGCCCAAGCGCATCCTGCGCGTGAATTGATCCGGATCAAGCGGGCAGCCCTTTGCCATTCCCGGCCAAGCGCCTAGATTGGGTTTTGCATTGCGTTTTGGCGCCGAATGGGCCAACGACGCCAAAAGCCCGTTTTCCGTGAGGCCGACCTGATGAGCACGCTTCTCCTTTCCCACAAGGCCTGCCTCGACCATGTCACGCCGCCGGGACACCCTGAAAGGCCGGATCGCCTGCGCGCGGTGGAAGAAGCCTTGTCGCATGAGCGCTTCCAGTTCCTGGCGCGCGAGGAAGCGCCGGAGGGCGATCTCGATCTCGTCACGCTCTGCCACAACGAGCATTACGTCACCGAGCTGCGCCACATCGCGCCGACCAGCGGTCAGGTCTATATCGACGGCGACACCTCGATGTCCCCGGGCACGTGGGAGGCGGTGATGCGCGGCGTCGGCGGCGCGGTCGCGGCGACCGAAGCGGTGATGGCCGGCGAGCATCGCAACGCCTTCGTCGCGGTCCGCCCGCCCGGACATCACGCCGAGATCGGCAAGCCGATGGGCTTCTGCTTCTTCGACAACGTCGCGATCGCCGCGCGCCACGCGCAGCGCAAATACGGCATCAAGCGGGCGGCCATCGTCGACTTCGACGTGCATCACGGCAACGGCACGCAGGACATCTTCTGGTCAGACCCGACCGTGATGTACTGCTCGACGCACCAGATGCCGCTGTTTCCGGGCACCGGCGCTAAAAGCGAGCGCGGCGATCACGACACCATCGTCAATGCGCCGCTCGCCTCCGAGGACGGCGGCCCGGAATTCCGCGTCGCGTTCGAGAATCTGATCCTGCCGCAGCTCGAGAAATTCAGCCCCGAGCTCTTGATCATCTCGGCCGGCTTCGATGCGCATTATCGCGATCCCCTGGCTTCGCTCAACCTGCGCGCGGAGGACTATGCCTGGGTGACGCGCAAGCTGATGGATCTCGCCGACAAGACCGCTGGCGGCCGCGTTGTTTCGGTGCTCGAGGGCGGCTATGACCTGCAGGGACTGAAAGAATCTGTTACGGCGCATGTCGGCGCCCTGATGGGCGCTTGACCCACCCGCCACATTACGCCCGCAAAACTCTGCTTTCTCCAAGGTGAAGCGAATCGGGCAATCGGAAACGGATATGGCCGAAAATACTCAAGTCGACGTCTCCAGGCTCACCTTCGAGCGCGCGATCGAGGAACTCGAAACGATCGTGAAGCGGCTCGAGGATGGCAAGGTGCCGCTCGAGGAATCCGTGACGATCTACGAGCGCGGCGAGGCCCTGAAGCGGCGTTGCGAGGAATTGCTGCGCCAAGCCGAGGCGCGCGTCGACAAGATCACCACCGATGCCAGCGGCCAGGCCACCGGCACGGCGCCGCTCGACGTCCAGTAAAAAGAGTGCTCTCCCGCTCAGCCTTCTGACTCCCCAGGGCCGTGCAAGAGCGCGACGCAGGTCCGCATAGAATGTCTTCGCGGTGAGCGTGGCCGCTGCGTCCTTATCGCAGTGCGCAGTTCCCGACCGGCATGCGGTTCCCTGGCGGTGGATCGATACGTCCCCATCGAATCGGGTCGTTGAGAGCGAGAAAAGCCCATACTCGGGCCAAAAAGCGGCCAAGAACCGAGCAAGGCCGGAACCCCTTACCCCGCACCGAGGTTAACCACTTCTGGTCCGCGAGTTGCACCTGCATACCCCTAATCGGCCCAGCGGGTTGGCTTTGGCCCAAGCTTTGGTGTAAAGCTGCGCGGAGTGTGGCTTTTTGTAAGCCTTGCGTGGGCACCGATTACCGACGACAAGCGCTTCAAACTGCTAATGAAATTGGCTTGGGACGGACGAAGCCGATCTAAGTGACAGGGATCACAGAGACTGAACCGGAGCACACTTAAGCTTACCTAAGCTTGAAGGCGGGGCCTTGCCCCGTGCAGGTGGCTCCGACGGTTATAGGACTCGCGCTGCGCCGATATTGTGCAAACCCATCGCGCACCGGAATGACCTTCCGGTGCTGACAAATTGGAAATCGCCGTGAACGCATACAGTAAGACGCCGCTTCTCGACACCATCCGGACGCCGGAAGATCTGCGCAAGCTCAAGGTCGAGCAGATTCGCCAGGTTGCCGACGAGCTGCGGCAGGAGACCATCGATGCCGTCTCGGTGACCGGCGGTCACTTCGGCGCGGGCCTCGGCGTGGTCGAGCTCACCACCGCGATCCATTACGTCTTCGATACGCCGCGCGACCGGCTGATCTGGGACGTCGGCCACCAGGCCTATCCGCACAAGATCCTCACCGGCCGGCGCGACCGCATCCGCACGCTGCGCACCGGCGGCGGCCTGTCCGGCTTCACCAAGCGCAGCGAGAGCGACTACGATCCGTTCGGCGCGGCGCATTCCTCGACCTCGATCTCCGCCGGCCTCGGCATGGCCGTGGCGCGCGACCTCTCCGGCGGCAAGAACAACGTTATCGCCGTGATCGGTGACGGCGCGATGTCGGCCGGCATGGCCTATGAAGCCATGAACAATGCCGGTGCGATGAATTCGCGCCTGATCGTCATTCTCAACGACAACGACATGTCGATCGCGCCGCCGGTCGGCGCCATGAGCGCCTATCTGTCGCGCCTCTACTCCGGCAAGACCTACCGCACGCTGCGCGATGCGGCCAAGCAGATCAACAAGCGCCTGCCCAAGATCCTCGCCAACCGCGCCAATCGCGTCGAGGAATATTCCCGCGGCTTCATGATGGACGGCGGCACGCTGTTCGAGGAGCTCGGCTTCTACTATGTCGGCCCGATCGACGGCCACAACCTCGACCATCTGCTGCCCGTGCTGAAGAACGTCCGCGACATGGAGACCGGCCCGATCCTGGTCCACGTCGTGACGCAGAAGGGCAAGGGCTACGGCCCCGCGGAAGCCTCCGCCGACAAGTACCACGCCGTCGTCAAGTTCGACGTCGCGACCGGCACGCAAGCCAAGGCCAAGCCGAACGCGCCGGCCTATCAGAACGTGTTCGGCCAGAGCCTCGTCAAGGAAGCGCAGAAGGACGACAAGATCGTCGCCATCACCGCGGCGATGCCCTCGGGCACCGGCGTCGACATCTTCAACAAGGCCTTCCCCGACCGCACCTTCGACGTCGGCATCGCCGAGCAGCACGCGGTGACCTTTGCCGCGGGCCTTGCGACCGAAGGCTACAAGCCGTTCTGCGCGATCTACTCGACTTTCCTGCAGCGCGGCTACGACCAGATCGTCCACGACGTCGCGATCCAGAGCCTGCCCGTCCGCTTCGCCATCGATCGCGCCGGCCTCGTCGGCGCCGACGGTGCGACCCATGCCGGCTCGTTCGACAACGCCTATCTCGGCTGCCTGCCCAACATGGTGATCATGGCGGCGGCGGACGAAGCCGAGCTGGTGCACATGGTGGCGACCCAGGTCGCGATCGATGACCGTCCGAGCTCGCTACGCTATCCGCGCGGCGAAGGCCGCGGTATCGAGATGCCCGAGGTCGGCATTCCGCTCGAGATCGGCAAGGGCCGCATGATCCGCCAGGGCAGCAAGATCGCCCTGCTCTCCTTCGGCACGCGCCTCGCCGAATGCGAGAAGGCCGCCGACGAGCTCGCCGCCCACGGCCTGTCGACCACGATCGCCGATGCGCGCTTCATGAAGCCTCTGGATACCGAGCTGGTGCTCAAGCTCGCGCGCGACCACGAGATCCTGATCACGATCGAGGAAGGCTCGATCGGCGGCTTCGGCTCGCATGTCGCGCAGTACCTGACCGACCAGGGCGTGCTCGACAGCGGCATGGTCAAGTTCCGCTCGATGGTGCTGCCCGACGTGTTCCAGGACCACGACACCCCGGCCGCGATGTACGCCCGCGCCGGCCTCGACGCCAAGGGCATCGTCGCCAAGGTGTTCGAGGCGCTCGGCAAGGACGTGAAAACCGAGACGGTCAAGCTGGCTTGATTGTCGCGGCAGACGCTGAACCCCACCTCTCCCGTAGGGAGAGGTCGGATTGCTCCTGGCGATGCGAAGCGTCGTCCAGTGCAATCCGGCTGAGGGGCTCAGGTCCCACGTGAGAGCGTAACCCCTCACCTGCGCCTTCGGCGCGACCTCTCCCCTTGGAGAGGTTTTGCACCGCCGACGTCGCGGCAACTCCGATGCCTTCTCAATCGGTCGCGCGATGAAAATCTATCTGGCAGGCCCCGACGTGTTCCTGCCGGATGCGGTCGAGATCGGCCGGCGCAAGGTCGAAATCTGCGCCGCGCACGGACTTACCGGCCTTTATCCCCTCGACAATGCGATCGACCTCACCGCGCGTGACGCCTCGCGGCAAATCTTTTGCGGCAACGAGGCGATGATGGACGATGCCGACGCGATCATCGCCAACCTCACCCCGTTCCGGGGCGCCGGCGCCGATCCCGGCACCGTCTACGAGCTCGGCTACATGGCCGGCCGCCGCAAATTCTGCCTGGCTTATTCCAACGACGGCGCCGTCTATGCCGACCGCCTCAGTCGCTTCATGGACGTCGTGTCCGAGGATGGTCGGCTGGTCGATGCACAGGGGCTGGCGGTCGAAGATTTCGGCCTCGTTGACAACCTCATGATGATCCATGCGCTGGAGCTGCACGGCTGCCCGCTGGTGACGCCGGCCACTATGCCGACCGACGTCTGGGCACGATCTCACCGCGTTCGAGACTTGCGTCTGGATGGCGGCCGCGCGATTGATCGCTACATAAGCTTTTTAGTCGTCCGTCGGAGATCCGATGCCCCCTGCCCGCAAGCGCGCGGATGTATTGCTGGTCGAGCGCGGCCTGTTCGAGAGCCGGGCGCGAGCTCGCGCGGCCATCGAAGCCGGCCTCGTCACGGCCGACGACAAGCAGGTCGCAAAGCCGTCGGAGACGATCGCCGAGGATGCGGTGATCCAGGCCGAGCCGGCGCACCCTTACGTCTCCCGCGGCGGCGTCAAGCTCGCCGGGGCGCTGGAGCGGTACCCGATCGAGATCGAGGACCATGTCTGCCTTGACGTCGGCGCCTCCACCGGCGGCTTCACCGAGGTGCTGCTGGCGAACGGCGCGAGCCTGGTGTTCGCCATCGATGTTGGCACAAGCCAGCTGCATCCCTCGCTGCGCGATCATCCGAAGATCGTATCGATGGAGGAGACCGACATCCGCAGCTATGAGGGCAAGCGCCTGCCGGCGCGCCCCGATGTCGTCGTCATCGACGTCAGCTTCATCTCGCTGAAATCAGTGCTGCCGGTGGCGCTGTCGCTGGCGGCCGCGCCGATGAGCCTGCTGGCGCTGATCAAGCCGCAATTCGAGGCTGACAAGAAGCACAACAAGAAGGGCATCATCCGCGATGCCGCCATACACCGGGAGATCTGCGACGACATCGCGGCCTTTGCGGCGTCGCTCGGCTGCACCGAGATCGACATATTCCCCTCGCCGATCACCGGCGGCGACGGCAACATCGAATTCTTTCTGGGCGCGCGCCGTGGTTGAGCGCATCAAGATCGATCATGTCGGCCATCGCGGCGACGGCGTCTGCCTCGACGCCGGCGAAGCAATCTATGTGCCCTATACGCTCGGCGGCGAGACCGTCGAGGTCGATCACGTCGCAGGCCATCATGCCGACCGGCGCAAGCTGCTGGCGGTGGAGGTCGCAAGCCCGGAACGCGTCGAACCATTCTGCCCGCATTTCGGCGTGTGTGGCGGCTGCGCCATCCAGCATTGGGCGACCGAGCCGTATCGAGCCTGGAAGCGCAATATCGTGATCGAAACGCTGGCGCAGGCCGGCATCGATTGCGAGGTGGCGCCGCTGGTCGACGCCCACGGCGCCGGGCGCCGACGCATCACGCTGCACGGCCGGTTCGGCACACACGATATCCTCAAGGTCGGCTTCTCGGCTGCGAGCTCTCACGACGTCATCCCGATCCATCGTTGTCCGATCCTCGATCCCGCGCTCGAGGGCGCACTCGATGCCGCCTGGGCGCTCGCCGAGCCGCTGACGTCCAAGATGCCGATGACCAAGCCATTGGATATCCAGGTCACCGCGACCGCCAATGGCCTCGATGTCGACGTGCGCGGCTCCGGCCCGCTGCCGACGCCGCTGGTCACCGCGCTGTCGCGCGTCGCCGAGCAGCACCGCCTGGCGCGGCTGACCCGGCATGGCGAGCTGGTGCTGCAACGCCTGCCGCCGACGGTGAGGATGGGCCGCGCCGAGGTGACGCTGCCGCCGGGCTCGTTCCTGCAGGCGACGGTGGCAGGCGAGGAGACGCTCGCGGCACTCGTCACGGACCGCATCGGCAAGGCCAAGGAGGTGCTCGACCTCTTCTGCGGCGTCGGTCCGTTTGCGCTCAGGCTCGCGGAGAAGGCGCGCGTCACCGCCTATGACAGTGACGCCGGCGCCATCGCGGCGCTGGCCAAAGCTGCGCGCACACCTAGCCTGAAGCCGATCAAGTGCGAACCGCGCGACCTGTTCCGCCGCCCGCTGGTGCCGCAGGAGCTGAGGGACTTCGACGCCGTGGTGTTCGACCCGCCGCGCCAGGGCGCGCAGGCGCAGGCGCTGAAGCTTGCGGCGAGCAAGGTGCCGGTCGTCATCGCGGTGTCCTGCAACGCCGCGACCTTTGCCCGCGACGCACGGCTCTTGATCGACGGCGGCTATCGGCTGAAGTCCGTGGTGCCGGTCGACCAGTTCCGCCACACGCCGCATGTCGAGCTGGTGGCGGAGTTTAGACGCTAGCGCCGCAGGCCGCTCAGCGCCGGCGATTCGCCGGGCAGCATGTTCGATCTGATATCGCTGTCCATGCGGCCCGAATCCTGCTGGGTGTAGCCGACGCCGAACGACAGGCTGAGATTTGAGGTCGGCTTGAATTCGACACCCGCAAACCCGCCATAGCCGGGCCCGGCGCCGGAGGTGAGCGGCGCCAATGAGCTGCCGATGCCGTTGCCGTATTTCAGCGTGTCGAAGCCGGCAAAGAAGGTGACGGGCATACCGCCGCCGGTCTTCATCTGATAGCCGAATTGCGTGCTGTCATAAGAGAGCGCGCTGAAATTGCCGAGCGAGCCCGCCTGGTTGAAGCCGCTCAATCCGAGATTGCCGCGTTCGCGACCGATGAAGAACCCGTTTGCAGAGCTCGTGCGCCAATCGGCCTCTCCGGCGTTGAAGCCCGCAAAGTTGCCATAGGTGTCGGAGCTCAGGCCGGCAGCGCCCCCAAGGCCGAAAGGCCCACCGGGAATCCAATATCGCAGCGGCGCGACTTGCGCATGAACCGACGCCACGCCGAGGCAGAGCACGGCGAGACCCGCAAGAGCGCATGAGCGTGCAATGTCGAACATCCTGGCTACCGTCTAGAACCCTGCAAAACTATACTCCTCGACCATCATCAATGCCAGCGGAGTGACCGCGTCGTCCTCGCGCCCGCAGGACTTTTGGGGAACCTCACCAGATGCCGCACGATCCGTTACTCGCCCGCCTCACACCGGTTCTTGCCGCGGTACCTGGCGTCCAGGCCGTGGTGCTCGGGGGCTCACGCGCGCGCGGCACTGCCCATTCCTCCTCCGACTATGACATCGGACTGTACCGCTCCAACGCCGCTCCGCTCGACACGGATCGACTGCTGACGGTGGTGAAGAGTATCGCCGACGATCCAGGCGCCACGACCGTGACAACATATAACGAATGGGGATCGTGGATCGTCGGAGGAGCCTGGCTGTCGGTCGAGGGGCGGAAGGTCGATCTGCTGTACCGTTGCCTCGATGATGTCGAACGCGTCATGTCGGCCTGCCGGTACGGTAAGGTGCTCATGGCCTACCAACCCGGCCATCCGCATGGTTTCTGCTCGACCATCTGGATGGGCGAGATCGCATATTGTCAGCCGCTGCACGATCCGAGCGGCGTGATCGCCCGGCTCAAATCGATCGCACTTCCCTATCCGGAGGATCTGCGCAGCGCCCTGATCCGGCGCTTCCAATGGGAGGTCCTGTTCAGCATCGAGAATGCCGAGCTCGCGGCGGCACGCAACGAGCGGACCCATGTCGCGGGATGCCTCTACAGGTCGCTCGCCTGCATTGCGCAGGTGCTGTTCGCAGTGAACGAGCGCTATCTGATCAACGAGAAGGGGGCGCTACAGGAGGCAGCCGGCCTGCCGCTGACGATTCCGCACCTGGTGGAGCAGGCCGACGAAATCTGGCGACTCGTCGCTGATGGCGGTTTCGCGCAGGCCTGCGCAATGCTGCGGCAGGTCGACCGAGAATTGAAGGCGCTGGCTCACCCCGGCGGAACAGCGCCGTAAAGTGTTATGCCGTCCTATCGACCGACGACGACGAATCCGCCGGCGGATATTTCGTCACCGGCACCATGAAGGATTTGGTGCCCACCTGGTAGATGATCTTGCCGTTCTGCCCGTCGTCGCTTGCGATCTGCGTCTGTCCGAACATGATGACGTTCTTGTAGACGAAGCCGGTGCCCTTGCGGGTGACGCCGTCGGTGGTGACGCTGACCTCGGCCTCCTTGCCATTGACCGACAGCACCTTGAAGCTCGCGCTCTTGCCGTTCTCGCTGGAATAGCCGCCCCAGCTTCCCATCAGGCGGTTGTCGGACGCGGGCGGGTCCTGCTTTTGCAGATTGGCGGTCTGCTTGCCAACGCCCCCGAACGAGAACAGCATCACCATGTTCTTGCCGTCCTTGGTGCCGACCGTGACGCCGCCGAAGGTGATGAGCGTGCCCTTAACCTCGGCAAACCCGCGCTCGGTGCGCCCGTTGTTGGTGTACTCGACCTGCGCCCGGGCCCCGCGGATGTTGACGACCTTGAAGCCGACGGGCTGGTTGTTGCCCACCCAATTGCCCTTCCAGTCACCGAGCAGAGCGCTCTGGCGATACAGCCGCTCGTTGGCGGGCGAAATCTGGCTGGTGCTCGATGTGACGATGGCCATTGGATTGCTCGGACGGGCCTGACAAACCCGCTTTCGCTGGTTTGGGCAGGTCAGGATGCCGGCGGGAACGAACAGTAACGATGCGATTAGGGCCACGCAGCCGTTAACGAGCCGTTAAGCGCGCGCATGGTTCGGGCGGGCAAAAGGTCTCAGCCGGAACTGGCGGGCGTGATGCCGCCGGAAAAAACCGCCCCCTCACCGTCCCCAGCGGTCGGACCAGATCTTCTCGCCGATGAGGCAATTGACGCGCGGCTCCTTGTCGGCAACGCGCATCACCGGGCGCTCCGGCGTGCGGCCGGCGATTTCCATCAGCAGCTTGGTGCGGATCGCTTCCTTGAACTTGTCGCGCTCCTTGATCGTGATGACGAAGGACCCCGGCCCTCCGATGACGCAGTCCTCGTAATAAAGATCGAGATTGTCGATATCCATGGTCGAATAGGACGGCTCCTTGACCATGATCGGCAGGCCGTTGATGACGATGCCTTTCTCCAGCGCAGCGTCACGCGCCATCGTGACCGGGCCACCATTGTTGTTCGGACCGTCGCCGGAAATGTCGATGACACGGCGCAGGCCGCGATAGGGATCCTCGTCGAACAGCGGCATCGCGAAGTTGATCGCGCCTGATATCGAGGTGCGCGAAGCGCGCCGGATCGGCGTCTTCATGATCTCGGCGGCAACCGCGTCCGCCGTCTCCGGACCATCGATCAGCCGCCAGGGAATGATGATCTTCTGGTCGCTGGAGGCGGCCCACTCGAAATAGGTCACTGCGATGCGGCCGTTCGGGCCGAGCTTCAGCGCCTGCAGGAACTCCTTCGACTGGATCGCCTGCGCATAGCCCTCGCGCTGGATCGCGAGCTCGTCCATGTCCATCGAGTAGGACACGTCGACCGCGAGGATCAGCTCGACATCGACGCTCTGCGCGTCCTTGTCGGCCGCAAGCCGCTGCGGTTGAGTTCTGGGTGATTCGAATTTGGGTCCTGGTGCCGCGATGCCCGCGACGTCCCCTCCGGCGAACATGCCGGCCACCAGCACAGCCCCGATCGAGAACAGCAAACGCATCGCAGTCTCCCGTCGTATGACGCGATGGTGACATGCAATCGGCTTGCCGCAAAGGCCGAAGATCGCTTGTGCTTCACATTCGAGTTAGGAATTCACACGTTACGCAAGTCTGCCGCCATGTTGCCGCGCTTGCGTCGGGAACAGGGGCGATCTCAAGAGCCGTCGTTCCGGGACTCGCGTAGCGAGGGCCGGGAATCCAGCTGCCGGCGGAGGCACGCGACCCCGCCCACTTGTCCGGCACGATTTCCATGCTAGGTTGGTCGCACAGATGGGGATGGAGTCCCCCGACAACCGCCCGGCGGTCGATGACCTCATGGGCTGATGACTCCTGCTCGAGGAGAGGCAATCTTGGGCCTCTGCCTTTGGCGGGAGCATGGATGTACCCGCCGATGGCGGGTTTTTTGTTGCCTGCTGGCGGCCGGCAGGCGAATGCGAGGGGACGACGAAGACGTGACGACACCGAATGCCGTACGTACCACGCTGCCCAGAGGGATCTGGGTGCTCGGCTTTGTCTCGATGTTCATGGACATCTCCTCCGAGATGATCCACGCGCTGCTGCCGGTCTATCTCGTCACCGTGCTCGGCGCCTCCACCCTCACCGTCGGCTTCATCGAGGGCGTTGCCGAGGCGACCGCCTCGATCACCAAGATCTTCTCCGGTGCGCTGTCGGACTGGCTCGGCCGCCGCAAGCTGCTCGCCGCGCTCGGCTATGGGCTGGCCGCCTTCACCAAGCCGCTGTTCCCGCTCGCGCCCAGCGTCGGATGGCTGGTGGCAGCGCGCTTCATCGATCGCGTCGGCAAGGGCATTCGCGGCGCGCCGCGCGATGCGCTGATCGCCGATATCGCCCCCGTCGGCCTGCGCGGCGCGAGTTTTGGCCTGCGGCAATCGCTCGACACGATCGGCGCCTTCGTCGGGCCGCTCGTGGCAATCGGCCTGATGTGGTGGACGGCAGACAATTTTGCCCTCGTGTTCTGGGTGGCGGTGCTGCCGGCCTTCCTGTCCTTCGGGCTGATCGCGTTCGCGGTGAAGGAGCCGGATCCCGATCCGAGCCGGAAACGTGCCGAAAATCCGCTCAATCTCGCCGCAATGCGCCAGCTCGGAGCGGTCTATTGGCGCGTCGTCGCCGTGGGCGTCGTGTTCACGCTCGCGCGCTTCAGCGAGGCTTTCCTAATCTTGCGCGCACAGAACATCGGGCTCGAGGTGATGTGGGTGCCGGCTGTACTGGTGCTGATGAACGTCGCCTATGCACTGTCGGCCTATCCGGCCGGCGTGCTGTCGGACCGGATCAACCGGACCGGCCTGCTCGCGCTCGGCCTGGTCTTCCTCGCCGCGGCCGACCTCGCGCTGGCGCTGCTCCCGAGCCTTGCGGGCCTCGCACTCGGAGTCGTGCTGTGGGGACTCCATATGGGACTGACGCAGGGCCTGCTCTCGGCCATGGTCGCCGATGCCGCCCCGCCAAGCCTGCGCGGCACCGCCTTCGGCTATTTCAACCTGTTCACCGGGCTTGCCCTGCTGGCTGCGAGCGTGATCGCGGGTGCGCTGTGGGACGCCTATGGACCGGCGGGAACGTTTCTTGCCGGACTTGGATTCGCGCTGATTTCGCTGGTGGGGCTGCTCGCCGTCGGCAAGGGTCTGGCCACGGAGGGCAAGTGAAGCAAATGGCGAAGTGGGGACCGAGACATTGAACATTCAATACATTCTCGCCGTCGCCGGCGGCGGAGCGCTCGGCGCGGTCATACGCTATCTCGTTGCGATCGGGTCGGGCCGCGCGTTCGGTACGGATTTTCCCTGGGGCACGCTGATCGTCAACGTCACCGGATCGTTCCTGATCGGGATTTTCACCGCGCTGTTCGCGACCAAATGGAACCTGCCGCAGGCGGCGCGGATCTTTCTGACGGTCGGAGTTTGTGGCGGGTACACCACGTTCTCGACGTTCTCGCTGGATGCCTGGTTTCTGATCGAGCGCGGCCAGACATGGGCATCCGCCGCCTACATGATTGCGTCGGTCGTGCTGTCGGTGGGCGCTCTGATCGCCGCATTGCAGCTCGTTCGCGCGCTTCCGTAACTCGAGCAGGCGCAAGTCGTGCATTCCTGCCCAGCCGCGACGGCATAGTGGCGAGCGGCCGCGTATCTTGGAGCGCTGCCCGCTCCTGCGGTATGATGCGTTGGCTGGTGGCTCATCCGAGCCAGAGCGTTTCGGGACACGATGAACGATACCGTCACCAAACCGAAAACCAGGACCAGGACCAAGGTCGAGCGGCCGAAGCTCCACAAGGTCATCCTGATCAACGACGACTACACGCCGCGTGAATTCGTCACCATGGTGCTGAAAGCCGAATTCCGCATGACCGAGGATCAGGCCTATAAGGTGATGATCACCGCGCACAAGCTGGGCGCCTGCGTGGTGGCCGTATTCACCAAGGACGTCGCCGAAACCAAGGCAACGCGCGCCACCGACGCCGGCCGTGCCAAGGGCTATCCGCTGCTGTTCACGACAGAGCCGGAGGAGTGAGGCATACAGCCTAGAAGTGCGGTCAAGGCGCGCCAAGATGATCTGGCCGCGTGCTACTTCAATTTGGCAAAGACCTTGCTGAACTCCGGAAGCTGCAGCCTTCGCTTCTCCTCCTGCCATTCAGCTTCATTGAAAGGGCCACTCACGGATACCTGCACCAAAACGTCCCGCTCATTCGCCTCTCGTGCGATATAGTAGAACTCCGTGACCGAACGGTTCGGTTGCTCTCCCCGCTTGCGCGGGTGGCGAGCGAACACGATGTACCGGGCATTCGCGCCGGCCTGAAACACCGTAGGCCCCGGCAGACCATCGCCTACACAATCTGCATCGGTGCCGATGGATCGGCAAAGCATCATATCTTCATCGACGTCGAGGGCGACGAGACGATAAGGCCCATCAACCGCTTCGTCTTGAACGAACCCGCAGCCAGTCAGGCACAGGGAGAGCGCCAAGGATGCCCATGGTCTCACATGCGAGAGCACGGATCGACTTTCACGCCATCACCACCGACGTCTCCTCCGCCAGCCCGTACACACGCTGCGCCTTGGAGAATCCCGCGATCGGAAACTCGCCGAGCTGGTGCCAATCATGGCGGCAGACATTGGCAAAACCTTCCGAGGCGACGACGGTCCGCCCCAGGCGCCCCGTGATCTTCTCCAGCCTTGCGGCGAGATTGACCGCCGGGCCGATGCAGGTGAAGTCGAGGCGGTTGCCGCCGCCGATATTGCCGTAAAGGATGTTGCCGACATGCAGCGCGACGCCAAAGCGGAAGCGCTCGACGACGTCGCCGACCGGAAAGGCGAGCGCCTCGACGCTGGCGCGGGATTCGCGCGCCGCCTCCAGCACGTGCGCGCAGACATGGGCGGCATCGCCGACATATTCGTCGATCGGGAACACGGCGAGCAGGCCGTCGCCCATGAACTTCAGCACCTCGCCGCCATGGTTTCGGATCGCCGTGACCTGGCAGTCGAAATAATGATTGAGGATCTGGACAACCGTCTCGGGCGGCAGCCGGTCCGACAGCGCGGTGAAGCCGCGCAGGTCCGACAACCAGATCGCGGCCTGCATGGTGTCGTGGTGGCCGCGGCGGATCTGGCCGCCGAGAACGCGCGCGCCGGCGCGGTTGCCGACATAGGTGTCGAGCAGCATCTCGGCGGTGCGCCGCTGGCTGATGATCTCGCTGATGCGCGCGAGCGGCGTCACGAGGGAGCGAATCGTCGCGATGTCGTCGTCGCTGAAGCCGCCGGACTGCTTCGTAATCCAGCTCGTCGCGTGAATGGAGCCGTCGAGAAAAGGCACCGGCACCGCGACATAGTCGGTCGCGCCTTCGGCGCGCATGTCCTCAAGGAACGGAAATCGCTTGCTGTCGGGATCGCTTGCGCGGCCCCTGACCTCGATCCCCTGCTCGAACACGACGCGCAGCGGGCTGCGGGCGAATTCGGGCGTGTCCAGGATCTCGAAATCGACGCTGCCGACTTCGACTCCCTGGCCCTGCTGCCAGATGAAGTTGCGGCCGAAAACTTCGGGATGCAGCGTACGGATGAAGATGCCGAACCGCCACAGCGGCAGGCCGGCCGCGACCAGACGTTCGCAGAAATCGGCAATCCCTACGGCCGGCTCCTGAGCCGCCCAAGTGCCGTCAATCAGCCAGTTGGAGATGCGCTGAAGCTCGGAGCTGTTCATGGCCGCATTTGCGGACGAAGTTGTGGAGCCGTCAAGCTGCGCGGTGGACTAGTACCGCAAGTTCAGCGTCCCACCTGCCCGCGATCGCGCAGGAAGTGATCGGCCAGCACGCAGGCCATCATGGCCTCGCCGACGGGGACGGCGCGGATGCCGACGCAGGGGTCGTGGCGGCCCTTGGTGAATATCTCGGTCTCGGTACCTTGCCGATCGACGGTGAGACGCGGCTGCAGGATCGACGAGGTCGGCTTCACCGCGAAACGCACCACCACGGGCTGTCCGGTGGAGATGCCGCCCAGCACGCCGCCGGCGTGGTTGGAGAGGAAGCGCGTGCCGTCATTGCCGGAACGCATCTCGTCGGCGTTCTCCTCACCAGTCAGTTCTGCCGCACCAAAACCGGCGCCGATCTCGACGCCCTTCACGGCGTTGATGGTCATCATCGCGCCCGCCAGATCGGAATCGAGCTTGGCGTAGATCGGCGCACCAAGACCTGCCGGCACGCCTTCGGCGACGACCTCGATCACGGCACCGATCGAGGAGCCGCTCTTGCGGATGCCGTCGAGATAGGTCTCGAAGAACGCGGCCTTGTCCTTGTCCGGGCAGAAGAACGGATTGTTGGCGACCTCGTCCCAGTCCCACTTGTCGCGGTCGATCTTGTGCGGGCCGATCTGCACCAGGGCGCCCCGCACCTTGACGTCGGGCAGCACTTTCCGGGCGATGGCGCCGGCCGCAACGCGCATCGCGGTCTCGCGCGCCGAGGAGCGCCCGCCGCCGCGATAGTCGCGCAGGCCGTATTTCGCCTCATAGGTGAAGTCGGCGTGACCGGGACGAAACTTGTCCTTGATCTCGGAATAGTCCTTCGAGCGCTGGTCGGTGTTCTCGATCAGAAGGCCGATCGGCGTGCCCGTCGTCACCTGAACGCCAGTCTCGGGATGGGCCATCACGCCAGACAGGATCTTCACCTGGTCCGGCTCCTGGCGCTGGGTGGTGAAGCGCGACTGGCCGGGACGGCGGCGGTCGAGATCCCGCTGGATGTCGGCCTCGGTGAGCGGGATCATCGGCGGGCAGCCGTCGACCACGCAGCCGATCGCCACCCCATGGCTCTCGCCGAAGGTGGTGACGCGGAACATGTGGCCGAAGGTATTGAAGGACATCCCGAACTGCCGCGTAACGTTGACTTGCAACGTTTATGATGAATGTCACCGTGACCTAACGCGATCTGAAGGGGCGGTCAAATGCCTGCCACAGCGTCATGGCCGGGCTTGTCCCGGCCATCCACGTTCTTGCGCACACCAAAACCGAAAAAGTCCGTGGATGCCCGGGACAAGCCCGGGCATGACGGTAGGGATGGGGCGGCCCCTAACTACACTTCTCCAACCGCCCGTCGCGGAACACGTAGACGGCGCCCTGCTCGATATAGAGATCGGCGGCGCTTGCCGGTGTCTCCAGCCCCAGGGACACCATCAGGGCCCGGCAGGTCCCGCCATGGGCCACCGCGACGGTGTCGGTCAGGAGTTGGTCGTACCAGGCGCGCACGCGGACCTGCACGTCGGCGTAGGTCTCCCCACCCGCAGGCCCGACGGTCCATTTGTCGGCGAGACGCCTGGCATAGATGTCCGGATCCCTCGCCTCGCTCTCGGCTAGCGTCAGCCCCTCCCAGGTGCCGTAGCCGATCTCGCGCAGACGATCATCGAGCGCGTAATCGGCAGGCGGCAATTCGAGCTTGCCGCGCGCGAGCTCCATGGTCTGGCGCGCACGGCCGAGCGGGCTCGACACGTAAGCCAGCGCGGCCTTGTCGTGCCCGTCGCGCTTGAACAGGTCGGCGAGAATGCCGCCAGCCTGCACGGCCTGGCTGAGGCCGCGCGCGTTCAGCGGAATGTCCCTGGTGCCCTGAAGCCTGCCGAGCGCATTCCACTCGGTCTCGCCGTGGCGAAGATAGTAGATCGTAGGCTTGGGCATTTCAGTTAGAGGCTAGTCCTTCCCGCCAAGCGAGATATCAGGCGCATCCGGCCGCTTCATGCCGAGCACGTGATAGCCGGAATCGACGTGGTGCACCTCGCCGGTGACGCCGCGCGAGAGGTCGGAGAGGAAATACAGCGCGCTGCCGCCGACGTCTTCGGTGGAGACGTTGCGCCGCATCGGCGCGTTGGTCTCGTTCCACTTCAGGATATAGCGGAAGTCGCCGATGCCGGACGCCGCCAGCGTCTTGATGGGACCTGCCGAGATCGCGTTGACGCGAATGTTCTTCTCGCCGAGATCGGCAGCGAGATAGCGCACGCTGGCTTCCAGCGCCGCCTTGGCCACGCCCATGACGTTGTAGTGCGGCATCCACTTCTCGGCGCCGTAATAGGAGAGCGTGATCAGCGAGCCGCCATCCGTCATCAGCTTCTCGGCGCGCTGCGCCACCGCCGTGAACGAATAGCAGGAGATCAGCATCGACTTCGAAAAATTCTCCTGCGTGGTGTCGACGTAGCGGCCGTCGAGCTGCTCGCCATAGGCGATCGCATGCACCAGGAAGTCGATCTTGCCCCATTTCTCCTTCAGCACAGCGAAGACGGCATCGATGGTCGCGGCATCGGTGACGTCGCAATGGCCGAGCACGAGGCCGCCGATCTCGGCGGCGAGCGGCTCGACGCGCTTCTTCAGCGCATCGCCCTGATAGGTGAAGGCGAGCTCGGCGCCCGCGGCGTGGCATGCCTTGGCGATGCCCCAGGCGATCGAGCGGTTGTTGGCGACGCCGAGGATGACCCCGCGCTTTCCTTGCATCAGACCCGAATTCTGCGCCATTTTTTGCACGTCCCGTCGAACTCTCGTTGAGGTCTGGAGGTACACCAGCCCTCCCCCGCGGTACAGCCCTAATCCGCATTAACGCTGTTTCGAGTGCCGGAATAGCCGTTCCGCTTGGGTGTTATGATCGCTATAGGCGCGCGCCTAACGCCAGGGATGTCAGGACCGCAATGAGTGCGTTTCGCCAGAGTGTGGAAGCCATGATCCCGGCGTTGCGCCGCTACGCCCGCGCGCTCACACGCGATGCCGATGCGGCCGACGATCTGGTCCAGGATACGTTGGTACGCGCGCTGCGTTCGGAGCGGCTGTTTCTCGGAGGCGACGTCAGGAGCTGGCTCTATACGATCCTGACCAACCTCAACAAAAACCGACGGCGCTCGCTGGCAAGGCGGCCGCAATTCATGCCGCTGACGGATAACAACCCCGATGCAAGCGGGACCGAGGCCGAAGGACGCGACATCGAGAAGGCGCTGACCACCCTCGTCGAGGAGCAACGTTCGGTGCTGCTGCTGGTGATGCTGGAAGGCATGAGCTACCGCGAGGTTGCCGACATCCAGGGCGTGCCGATCGGCACCGTGATGTCGCGCCTGGCGCGCGCAAGAGCCCACGTCAAAGCCTCGCTGGAGGGCGAGCGTACGGCGCTCAGGCGGGTGAAATGATGGCCGGGTCGATGCATCGAACGATCTCCGCCCGCAGCCGGATAGTGAGCTGCGCGAAGCTAACTCGCAGAAGACATTTTGGGCCGCAGAGCCAGAGACGACCGATATGAACGACCGCAACATCCCAGTGACCGAGGACGAACTGCACGCCTATGTCGACGGCGAGCTGCCGGCCGAGCGACGCGCCGACGTCGAGGCCTTTCTTGCCGCCCACCCCGAGGACGCCGAGCGGGTGCAGTCCTGGCGGACCATGGCCGAGATGCTGCACGCGCGTTACGATTCGATTGCCCATGAACGGGTGCCCGCACGGCTCGAGCTCGAGAGGCTGGAGCGCCGCCCGCGGCAATGGTTTTATGGCGCCGCCGCGGCCGTGCTGGTCGCCTTCGTCGCCGGCGGCACCGCCGGCTGGGTGGCGCATGGCGCCGCCAACGCACCCTCGACCTTCCGGAGCTTTACGGCGGACGCACTCGATGCCCACCGCCTCTATGTCGTCGAGGTCCGCCACCCCGTTGAGGTCGGCGGCAACGAGCGCGATCACTTGCAGGCCTGGCTGACCCGGCGCTGCGGCTGGACCGTGTTCGCGCCGAACCTGGAGGCGAGCGGGCTGAAGCTGGTCGGCGGCCGGCTTCTGCCGGGACCGAACGGCCCGGCGTCGTTCCTGATGTACGAGGGCGCTTCGGGCGAGCGGTACACGATCTACAGCGCCAAGACCGAGAATGGTGCGACGCAAATGCGCTACGCCAAGACGGACAAGGACGGCGCGTTGTTCTGGTCCGAGCGCGGCGTCGGCTACGTCGTCAGCGGCAGCAGCGATCGCGAGCGGCTGACCAAGGTGGCGCAGGCCGTCTACGACCAAGCAGAGAAAAATGGCACCTAGACAACCGCACAAGCGCTGTGCCTAGATTCCGTCATCGAAAATTTGGAATCAGGACATCGACGCGTCTCATTATCGCACCGGGTGTTCACGCGATTATGAGTGGCGTTCGATCCGCCGATCGACGCGGGCGGCCTCGATTGGGGTTTTTGGTACCGCGCTGGTCCCCCTCTCGAGGCCGCACCTTTTTATCGGCTGCCCCGCCGGACAGCCGACACGTCGAAACCATGAAGCGCTACCACGCCTCAGGCGTATGATGGGCATCATCTCCAGGACGATGCCGTGGTCCTTTAGGAGAACCCCTTCAGTTCGCTCTCGCCCTAACCGACACCGCTACGTGGATTGTAGGGGTGTTGGTCCCGCCACTTCTCCATCAATGCTTCAAGCTCGGCGTCGTTCCCGTCCGGTAGCATAATCCTGATGATGACGAAGAGATCCCCGATTCCGCCGGCTTTCGGAAGGCCCTTGCCCTTGAGGCGGAAGGTCCGACCGCTGGAGGTGTTCTTGGGGACCGAGAGCTCCACGGCATTGCCGAGGGTCGGCACGCGGACCTTGCCGCCGAGCACCGCCTCGTAGAGCGTGACCGGCAGGTCGATCCTGAGGTCTGCGCCTTCGACCTTGAAGAACGGGTGCGGTGCAATGTTGATGGTGATCAGGAGATCGCCGGGCGGATGGCCCTGCGCACTTTCTCCCTGCCCCCGCAGCCTGATCTGCTGGCCCTCGGTGACCCCGGCCGGAATCTTGACGTTGAGCTCCTTGCCCGTCGGCAGCCGGACACGCTTCTCGCCGCCCTTGACCGCCTCTTCCAGCGAGACGCTCATGGCGACGTTGACGTCGAGATCGAGCCCGATGCCGCCAGTGTCGAACTCGAACTGGGCGCCGGCTCCGGGCCGCGCGCCGCGCATCCCGCCGCCGAACATGCTGTTGAGGATGTCCTCGAACGCGCCGCCGCCCGGGCCGCCCGCACCGCCGCTTCGGAACGTATAGCTTTCGAATCCGCCAGGGCCCGCGCGGCCGCGAGGACCGCCGCCGCCCGGAAAACCCTGGAAGCGCGGCTTGCCCTCGGCGTCGATCTCGCCGCGGTCAAACTGCTTGCGCTTGTCCTCGTCGCCGAGGATCTCGTTGGCCGAGTTGATCTCGGCGAAGCGTTCGGCAGCCTTCGGATCACCCTTGTTGCTGTCAGGATGGTGCTTCTTGGCCAGCTTGCGATAGGCGCTCTTGATCGCGGCAGCGCTGGCGCTCCGCGGCACCCCCAAGACCTCATAGGGGTCGCGCATTCGTCACGTCTCCTTCAAGAAATCGAATTGTTCAAAGGGCTCCCCGCCCCACCTGCGGGTGATGTGGGAAGAGAGTGGCATTTTTGCAACTAGGAACGCGAGCTGAAGCTCTATCTTTGGAGCATGGTCTGATCGGAAAACCGGTTCCCACGTTTCCGGATCATGCTCAGCTCCGCCACGGCTTTAGCGTATGAATCTCCCAACGGCCACGGCCGCTTTGGCAGCCGGCGCCCTGGAGCCAGCTTTCGGTATTGCCGTTGACGTAGCTCGCCAGGAAGTCGCGGCATTTGCGCCCGTCCTCGGCGGCGTAGGACTGGGCGATGGGCGTCACCGAGCCGCGCGCCCCGGTCTCCGGATTCTCCCAATGCTGGCTGGAATCCTTGTCGCCCTTGCTGAGGACGTCGGAGGCGGCATTGCGGGTGAAGGCGAGATCGGTCTCGGTCGGGGGAGCGTCCTTCGCCGGCCGCGCGATCGAGCCGGTGAGGTCGCTGTCCTCGGCCTTGGCATAGGCGCTGCCGTCGTTGCGGGAAAAGCTGCAGCCGCCGGCACCAAGCCCGATCAGAATCATCGTCATGACGAAGCCGGACGGCCGGATCGCCGATAGGCCAACGCGTCCCCATGCCCTATATAGGGCGGTAGCGGACAACAACGCGTTTTGGGCCGCGGGACGCAACTCGGACTCCGGACATGACCGACACGACCTCGATGAAACACCAGACACCCTTAACATCCGGTGATTTCACCGCCGCCGACGAGCCATTTGCGTTGTTCGAGGCCTGGCTGAACGAAGCGGTCAAGAGCGAGCCGAACGATCCGAACGCCATGGCGCTCGCAACGGTCGATCCCGACGGGCTGCCTGATGTGCGCATGGTGCTGATGAAGGGCTTCGATACCGAGGGTTTCGTCTTCTACAGCCATATCGCCAGCCAGAAGGGCCGCGAACTCGCCGCAAATCCTAAGGCAGCGTTACTTTTTCACTGGAAGTCGCTGCGCCGTCAGGTCCGCATCCGCGGCAACGTGACGCCGGTGACCGACGCCGAGGCCGACGCTTATTTCGCGACCCGACCGAAGCAGGCCCAGATCGGCGCCTGGGCGAGCAAGCAATCGCAAGAGCTGGAGAGCCGCTTCGCGTTCGAGCAGGCCATCGCCAAGGTCGCGGCCAAATACGTCATCGGCGAAGTGCCGCGGCCGCCGGGCTGGAGTGGCTGGCGCATCACGCCGTTGCGGATCGAGTTCTGGCACGACCGCCCGTTCCGCCTGCACGACCGCATCGAATTTCGCCGTGACGCCGCGGGCCAACCGTGGTCCAAGACGCGAATGTATCCGTAAGCTTTGGGCCGACCTGAAAGATGTCCATGCCGCATTCGTCCAATGCGCCGCGCCGTACGCTGCTCCTGACCGGAGCCAGCCGCGGCATCGGCCACGCCACCGTGATCCGTTTCTCCTCGGCCGGCTGGCGCGTCATCACCTGCTCGCGGCACCCTTTCCCCGAGGACTGCCCCTGGGACGCCGGGCCGGAGGACCACATCCAGGTCGACCTCGGCGATCCCCAGGACACCGCGCGCGCGATCTCGGAGATCCGCAACCGGCTCGAGGGCGGCATGCTGCATGCCCTGGTCAACAACGCCGCGATCTCGCCAAAGGGCCCGGGCGGCTCCCGGCTCGGCTCGGTCGACACCGACCTCGAGACCTGGACGCACGTCTTCCACGTCAACTTCTTCGCGCCGATCATGATGGCGCGCGGGCTGATCGAGGAATTGAAGGCGGCAAAGGGCTCGGTGGTGAACGTCACCTCGATCGCGGGCTCGCGCGTGCACCCCTTCGCCGGCGCCGCCTATGCCACCTCGAAGGCCGCATTGGCTTCGCTGACACGCGAAATGGCCTCGGACTTCGGCCGCGTCGGCGTGCGCGTCAACGCGATCGCGCCGGGCGAGATCGACACCTCGATCCTGTCGCCGGGCACCGACAAAATCGTGGAGCAGCAGATCCCGATGCACCGCCTCGGCACGCCCGACGAAGTGGCAAAGATCATCTACGTGCTGTGCACGGACACCAGCTCCTACGTCAACGGCGCCGAGATCCACATCAACGGCGGCCAGCACGTGTAGACGGGCACTGTCATTGCGAGCGAAAGCGAAGCAATCCAGACTGCCTCCGCAGAGACAGTCCGGATTGCTTCGTCGCTTCGCTCCTCGCAATGACGGAAGTGGAAATGGCCGCTCAGGGAAGCAAGGCGATCCAGACAACGCCGCCGCAAGGCCTGGATCGCCCTTACCTTCCGTTCCTCAATCGAGTCGAATCCGACGTGACCGCTTGCGCGGCCGCGGAGCGGCCGTGCTGAATGCAGTCGAGCAGTCGTCGTCGTTCTCACCATCGAGCAGCGGAGCACCACAGTGCCGGCACATGCGTGCCGACATCGACGGCGCCTTGCCGCTCGTCATCGCCTGACGGTAGTTCGCCAGATCGATGACGTTGCGGGGCGACGTTATGTGTTTCTCAACCATGGCTGTTCCTCGCGGCTACGCCCTGCTTATCGCAGACAAGTTTCGCGCAAACGTTCAGCCCACCGCTCAAATTTTACCGGAGGAATTGCGGCATGACACACGCGTCACCGCGTCGCCGCAATCCCGATCGATTCTGCGACACGATTCATCGTGTCTATGCGAGCGGCGTAAGGTCTCGGTAGGTATCTTTGCTCGCGCACGATCCTACAGCCACTTCTTCCACTTGAAGATCCAGTACGGGACGATGGCGGCGATCAGCATCATCACCAGCGCCATCGGATAGCCGTGCACCCATTCGAGTTCCGGCATCACCTTGAAGTTCATGCCGTAGATCGAGGCGATCAGAGTCGGCGGCATCAGGACAACGGCCATGACCGAAAACAGCTTGATGATGTTGTTCTGCTCGAGATTGACGACGCCGAGCATGGCGTCGAGCACGAAGGTGATCTTGCTGGAGAGATAGGAGGCGTGATCGGTCAGCGAGGCGACGTCGCGCTGCATGGTCTTGAGCTGCTCGCGCATGTCCTTCGACCACTTCACGCCCTCGACCACGGCGGACAGGAACGTCACGACGCGGCCGATCGACACCAGGCTCTCGCGAACCTTCGAGGTCAAATCGCCCTTGCGGCCGATCGAGATCAGGATCTGGGAATATCGCTTGGCGTGGCCGTGGCGCTCGCTCTCCGGCTCGAAGATCTCGTGGGAGACCTGGTCGATCTCGGCGCCGCAGCGCTCCAGAATGTCGGCGCAGCGGTCGATCACGGCGTCCAGGAGCTCCATCAGCACCATCTCGCCGGTGATCGAGGGCGTGCAGGAGCGGGCGAGCTTGGCCTCGACCAGCGCAAAGGGCTTGGGCAGGTCGTAGCGGACCGTCACCAGGCGGTGGTCGCCGAGGATGAAGGTCACCGCCGTGGTCCGGGGCATGTCGGTATCGGAGTGGCACATCAGCGTCGCGGTCATGTAGCGCGCGCCGTTCTCCATATAGAGGCGACTGGAGATCTCGATCTCCTGCATGTCTTCCCGGGTCGGGATGGCGATGCCCGCCAGCCGCTCGACCGCCTTGTCCTCGGCAGCCGAGGGGTTGACGAGGTCGATCCAGACTGCGTTCTCCGGCAGCGCTGTGAGATCCTCGACAACCGCCTTCTTGAGGGAGGTCTCGGAGGGAACGAACACCGAAAACATCAAAAGCTCCAGAGATCCTGCGACAGAACGACAGCCCTTAGCGCGATTCTGACAGGTTCACGATGACAAGAACATTAACGGAGCGTTTAGATCCGCGGCGGCCCCAAGGCTTAACTGTGGCGCCGGAGGAACAGTCTGGCGCGTCTTACCAAAAAAACCCGCACGACATCCCCAAATTTGCGGCAGAAAAGCCACAGCTGCGGTCTTACAGCCCTGGAAAACGGCTTCAGCGCTGGAATTGTGGCAGATTTCAACCATAATGGGCTTAACGGAGTCGAGGAACTTGAGCGCTACGCTCAGGTCCCTTCCGCACGGTATTGTTTTGATTGGAACCAAACCATGTCGTCGCTGAGAATTATTTTTGGGATTTTGGCCGCTGGCCTGCTGCTGTCGGGCTGCATGCAGGCCACCACGCGCTACGAGGCGACGGACACCAAGGCGTTCAAGCCTAAGGATAAAGAGCTCCTTGCCAAGGTGAAATACGAGAATACCGCGGTCGCAGAACCGTTCCGCCGCGCCATTGTCGAATTCCACCGCAAGGAAGCGCCGGGCTCGATCGTGGTCGATTCCGACAACCATTACCTCTATTACGTGCTGGAGGGCGGCAAAGCGATCCGCTACGGCATCACCGTCGGCGAAGAAGCTATGGCCTGGTCGGGCATCGCCAAGGTGGCCAGCAAGACCGAGTGGCCGGCCTGGCACCCCACCCCCGGCGAAATCTCGCGCTTGGGCGTGCCGACCTATGTCGCACCCGGACCGGACAATCCGATGGGCTCCCGCGCCCTGTACCTTCATTCTGGGGGCAAGGACACGCTGTTCCGCATCCACGGCACCAACCAGCCGGAATATATCGGCGCCTCGATCTCGTCAGGCTGCATCCGCCTGACCAACGAGGACGCGATCGATCTCTATGATCGCGTCAAGCTCGGCACCCTCGTCGTGGTGCTCGAGCCCAAGCACGGCGATTCGCCCTACAAGCCGCGCCTCGCGCTCCAGGGCGGTTCCAGCTCACCCTACTAAGCAGGCCATGCCCGAGGCTTTTCAAAGGCGCCGGTTTCACCGGCGCTTTTTTGTTGCCGGCTGGTGTGATCTGGCTTTGTTGCCATCCGCCGCCGGCTTGTTGGCAGGCGCAGGAGGCGTCTCCGCCCCACCGTCGTCGGCGCCCTCCTTTGCCTCGGGCTTGGCCGCGACCTCGCGCGGCGGTGCCTCCTCGGGACGTTCCGCCGGCAGCAGCGGTGCGACCTGAGGCAGCGGATCCCAGACGTTCCACTGGCAAATCCGGTAATCGTTGCGCCGTTGCACGAGATCGAGATGGATGTGGTCCTCGTGGTACCAGTCCGAACCCGGGCCGAGCACGGTGGAAAAGCGAGTGCAGACCGAGTGCAGCACGCGCTCGCGCACCTCGCGCGAGGTGGTGCGGTCGGTCAGGCCGATCGACTGCCCATTGGCAAGCTTGACGGCGCGGATGTCGATGGCATTGGCCTTGCCGTGCTCGGACAGCATCGCGCCGGCCACGCGGTTGCGGCCGCGGCACTCGAAGCTGTCGAAATTGTCGAGCTCGCTGACGGCGGAGCCGAGGCTGGTCGCCAGCGGCGCCATGTCCTTGCGCACCCAATCGGCGAGCGCGGACGCCATGGTGCAGCGGAGGATGGCCGCCGGCTTGACCGTCACCTTGCGCTTGTCCGGCAGCACGATGGCCTCCAGCCGCACCAGATCCTCGCCGCCGCAGGCACCCGGACCGCGGATATCCGGAATGGACGGCGCGATCGCGATCTCCTCGGTCAGCGCCAGCCGGCAGGCCGAGGCCTGCTTCTCGGGCGGCGGCGCGGCCTCGGCGGGCTTGTCCGCGCTTGGCTTGTCGGGAGACGGCTTGTCGGGGGACGGCTTGCCGTCTGCCTGCGCCGCCCCCTCATCCGACGCTTTGGGGGCCTCCTCGGGACGCGGCTTCGGCAGCGGAATCCTGGCGGCGCGAACGGTTGCGCGGGGCTTCGGTGCTCCAAGGTTGAAGATATCGAGCGGCGCAGGATATTTCCGCGCCTCTGCCCTTTCGGCGAGCAGCAACAGCCCCGCCGCAGCGGTAACCATTGCCGCCCCGGCGGACATATAGCCGCGACAAGACCATTTGCGACGAAAGTCCGGCAGGCTAAAACTCATGGCAATTCTTTGGCCCAACGCTGAGAGCGATAACGCGCCCAGCGACTTCTCGGAGGAACGTCGGAATGCTTGGTTTGATGCAAGATTGGCCCCTGCTCTGCCACCGGATCATCGAACACGCCGCCAGGATTCATGGCAAGCAGGAGGTGGTCACACGCTCGGTCGAGGGACCGATCCATCGCACCAACTACGCCGAGATCCACAAGCGCGCGCTCAAGGTCTCGCAGATGCTGGAGCGCGACGGCATCAAGCTCGGCGATCGTGTCGCAACGATCGCCTGGAACACCTGGCGCCATCTGGAGGTCTGGTACGGCATCATGGGGATCGGCGCCATCTGCCATACCGTCAATCCGCGCCTTTTCCCCGAACAGATCGCCTGGATCATCAATCATGCGCAGGATCGCGTCGTAATGACCGATCTCACCTTCATTCCGATCCTGGAGAAGATCGCGGACAAGCTGCCCAGCGTGGAGCGCTACATCGTGCTCACCGACAAGGCTCACATGCCGGAGACCACGCTGAAGAACGCGGTCGCCTACGAGGACTGGATTGCGCAGGCCGACGGCAAATTCAAATGGAAGGACTTTGACGAGAACACGGCGGCGGCGATGTGCTACACCTCCGGCACGACCGGCGATCCCAAGGGTGTGCTGTATTCGCATCGCTCCAACGTGCTGCACGCGCTGATGGCCAACAACGTCGACGCGCTCGGCACCAGTGCGTCCGAGACAATGCTGCCGGTCGTTCCGCTGTTCCATGCCAACAGCTGGGGCATCGCCTTCTCCGCGCCCTCGCAGGGCACCAAGCTGGTGATGCCGGGCGCCAAGCTCGACGGCGCCTCGGTCTACGAACTGCTCTCGACCGAGAAGGTGACGCACACCGCCGGCGTGCCGACGGTGTGGCTGATGCTGCTCCAGCACATGACCGCCAACAATCTCAAACTGCCGGATCTGAAGATGGTGATCTGCGGCGGCTCGGCAATGCCGCGCTCGATGATCAAGGCCTTCCTCGACATGGGCTCGAACGTCCGCCATGCCTGGGGCATGACCGAGATGAGCCCGATCGGCACCGTCGCGGCGCTGAAGCCGCCGTTCCAGAATGCGACCGGCGATGCCAGGCTCGACGTGCTGCAGATGCAGGGTTATGCGCCGTTCGCCGTGCAGATGAAGATCACCGACGATGCCGGCAAGGAACTGCCCTGGGACGGCAAGACCTTCGGCCGCCTCAAGGTCTCCGGTCCCGCCGTCGCCAAGGCCTATTACCGCGTCGACAGCAACATCCTCGACGAGGACGGCTTCTTCGACACCGGCGACGTCTCGACCATCGACGAGGACGGCTATATGCGGATCACCGACCGCTCCAAGGACGTGATCAAGTCCGGCGGCGAGTGGATCTCCTCGATCGACCTCGAAAACCTCGCGGTCGGCCACCCCGCCGTGGCGGAAGCCGCCGTGATCGGCGTTTTCCACCCGAAATGGGACGAGCGGCCGCTGCTGATCGTGCAGCTCAAGCAGGGCCAGCAGGCCACGCGCGAGGACATCCTGAAGTTCATGGAGGGCAAGATCGCCAAATGGTGGATGCCCGACGACGTCGCTTTCGTCGACGGCATTCCGCACACCGCCACCGGCAAGATCCTGAAGACGGCGCTGCGCGACCAGTTTAGGGATTACCGGTTCCCGAACGCGGCGGCGTAGGCAGTGGTGCTCACCCTCCCCTGGAGGGGTCCTGGAGGGGGAGGGTCGATCGCGCGCAGCGCGAGCGGGGTGGGGTGATCTCTCCGCTCGGGCAGTGTCGGATGTGGAGAGACCGTCACCCCACCCCGTCTCACACTTCGCTGCGCTCCATGTGAGCCGACCCTCCCCCTCCAGCGCAGGGTAAGAGGGTGATCGACCCTTGAATTTGCCCCTCGGCCGTGGTCTCAACGGCGCATTGTCGCGCCAGATCGGCCGGCATCGCCAACCCCGGCAGAGCTCACCCGATGGCCCGCAGGTTTTCCGCTCCCTACCAGTCGGAGCCCGTGTCCAGCCTCGCGAGCTGGGCGCGCAATCTGGCCGTATTCGCGGTTCTGGCGGTGGTGGTGTCGATCATCGTCGTCCGTTTCGATTTCCTGGAGCCCAAGCCGGCGCTGGCGACGTTCATCGGCGGGCTCGCGATCGCCGGCCTCTCGATCCTGTTCGGGCTCGCCGGCTTTGCCGCAATCTGGCAGAACGGCTCGCGCGGCATGGCGCGCATCCTGCTCGCCTTCCTGATCGACGGGGCGATCCTCGCCTATCCCGCCTATCTGGCCTTTCAATATCGCAAGCTGCCGTCGATCTACGACATCACCACCGACCCGATCGATCCGCCGCGCTTCGATGCGCTGGCGCGCCTGCGCACCGGCGAGGGCACCAACACCGCGGTCTATGCCGGCCTCTATTCGGCGGAGCAGCAGCGCCATTTCTATCCCGAGATCGAGCCCGTCGAGCTCGAGATCTCGGCCGACCGCGCCTATGCGATCGCGCTTCAGCTCGTCCACAAGCGCAAATGGATCGTGATCGACGAGCGCGCACCGCAGCCGCCGCGCCGCATCGGTCGCATCGAGGCGGTGGCGCGCACGCCGATCATGGGTTTCCGCGAGGACGTTTCGATCAGGGTCGTGCCGGATGGCGATGATTCCCGCGTCGATATCCGCTCTGCGTCGCGAAATTTCGACAGCGACCTCGGCAGCAACGCCGCACGCGTCAAGACATTCATCGACGACCTCAACACCGCCGCCGACGCCGATGCACTCAAGCCGGTGAAGAAGACGCCGGTGACGCCGCCCAAGGCGCCGGCGAAGACGGTGAAGAAGTGACTTGGCGAATGGGGAGTAGCGAATAGCGAATGGAGCCGCCCATTCGCTATTCCCCATTCGCTATTCGCCCCTAGGCCATCCGATAGGTGCCGCCGATCACGGGATCGCCATCCGTCGCCACCACGCCGCGGGCGACCAGATCTTCCAAATGCGCCAGCACGGAATAGCCGGCAGCTGTCGTCAGGCGCGGATCGATACCGATATAGATCGCGCGGACCATGGTCGGGATGTCGGTCTCGCCCTTGGCGAGGCGGTGCAGGATCGAGGCCTCGCGTGCCTTGCGGTGGCGGATCAGGAAGCGCACGAAGCGCTGGCCCTCGGGAATCTCGGGGCCATGGCCAGAGAAATAGAGATCCTCCTCGCGGGCGGCGAGCCGGTCAAGCGAGTCCATGTAGTCGATCATCGAGCCGTCGGGCGGCGCCACGATCGAGGTCGACCAGCCCATCACGTGATCGCCGACGAAGTTGAACTTCCGCTCCGGCCAGGCGAATGCCAGATGGTTGGCCGTGTGGCCGGGCGTCGCGACGGTCTCGAGCCGCCAGCCGTTGCCTTCCACGACGTCGCCGTGCGCCAGCTTGACGTCGGGCGCAAAATCGCGGTCGGCGCCGGATTCCGGATTGTGCTTCTCGCTCTCGAATCGCGGCCGCGAGGCGCGATGCGGGCCTTCGGCATAGACCGGCGCAGCCGTCGCCTGCTTGATCCGCGCGGTGTTCGGCGAATGGTCGCGATGGGTGTGGGTGACGAAGATGTGCGTCACGGTCTCGCCGCGCACGGCATCGAGCAGCGCCGCCGCATGCGCCGCATCGTCTGGACCGGGATCGATGATCGCGACATTGCCCTTGCCGACGATGTAGCTGACCGTGCCCGTGAAGGTGAACGGGCTCGGATTGTTGCAGAGCACGCGCCGCACGCCGGGGCGGACCTCCTCGACGATGCCGGGCTTCAGCGGAAAGTTGCGGTTGAACGGGACGTCGTCGTTGTCGGACATGGGACTTCCTGTGCCACACTCTTCGCCGTCATACCCCGCGAAGGCGGGGTATCCAGTACGCCGCAGCGCCAGTGACAAAAGCGAAGTCTCTGGGATACTGGATCGCCCGCCTGCGCGGGCGATGACAGTTGAGCAAGCTAGCCGCGGCGGAAAAACACAGTGACTAGAAGAACGCCTGAATGCCCGTGATCGCGCGGCCCAGGATCAGGGCGTGGACGTCGTGGGTGCCCTCGTAGGTGTTGACCGTCTCGAGATTATGGACGTGGCGCATCACGTGATACTCGATCGAGATGCCGTTGCCGCCGTGCATGTCGCGGGCGGTGCGGGCGATGTCGAGGGCCTTACCGCAATTGTTGCGCTTCATGATCGAAATCATCTCGGGCGCGAACTTGCCCTCGTCCATCAGGCGGCCGACGCGAAGCGAGCCCTGCAGGCCGAGGGCGATCTCGGTCTCCATGTCGGCGAGCTTCTTCTGCACCAGCTGGGTCGCGGCGAGCGGCTTGCCGAACTGCTTGCGATCGAGCGTGTATTGACGGGCGCGGTGCATGCAGTCCTCGGCGGCGCCAAGCGCACCCCAGGAGATGCCGTAGCGGGCGCGGTTGAGGCAGCCGAACGGGCCCTTGAGGCCGGAGACGTTGGGCAGCAGGGCGTCCTCCGGGACCACGACGCCGTCCATCACGACCTCACCGGTGATGGAGGCGCGAAGCGAGAGCTTGCCGCCGATCTTCGGCGCGGACAGGCCCTTCATGCCCTTCTCCAGCACGAAGCCGCGGATCTGGTTGTCGTGCGCGGCCGACTTGGCCCAGACCACGAAGACATCGGCGATCGGCGCGTTCGAGATCCACATCTTGCTGCCGGTGAGGCGATAGCCGTCCGACACCTTCTCGGCACGGGTCTTCATGCCGGCCGGATCGGAGCCGGCGTCGGGCTCGGTCAGGCCGAAGCAGCCGACCCACTCGCCGCTGGCGAGCTTGGGCAGGTACTTCTTGCGCTGGTTCTCGTCGCCATAGGCGTAGATCGGGTACATCACCAGCGAGGACTGCACCGAGTTCATCGAGCGATAGCCGGAATCGACCCGCTCGATCTCGCGCGCGACGAGGCCATAGGCGACGTAGCTCGCATTGGCGCAGCCATATTCTTCCGGCAGCGTGATGCCGATCAGGCCGAGCTCGCCCATCTCGTTGAAGATCTCGCGATCGGTCTTCTCCTCGAGATAGGCCTTGGAGACGCGCGGCAGCAGCTTGTCCTGCGCATAGGCGCGGGCGGTGTCGCGCACCATGCGCTCGTCTTCGGTGAGCTGCTCGTCGAGCAGGAACGGATCGTCCCACTGGAAAGAAGCCGCAGCCGGCTTGTCCTTGGCCTGAGGGCGCACGCTCATGAAACGTCCTTTCGCGTCTGGTTCCGTCGATAATTGCCCGACAAAGTAAAGCGCCGCGGCAACAAGTTCAATTGCATCCTGGCTTCGGTCGCTCCGGGGTGGCGCTTTCAGCGCGACCGGGAAAGACAATGCGTGTCAGCTTTCGAGCTGCTCGTTGGCGACGATCTCGATGCCGAAGCCCGATAGGCCCTTGTAGTCGTGCACCGACGAGGTGAGATGCCGGATCGAAGTCACGCCGAGGTCGCGCAGGATCTGCGCGCCGACGCCGACCTCGCGCCACTGGCGGTTGCGGTCGGCCTCCGTCGACGTCTCGTCCGGCAGCGGCGAAACGGGCACGCCGGCCGCGCCGTCGCGCAGGTAGACCAGCACGCCGCGGCCGGTCTTCTTGAAATGCTCGAGCACGGCGGCCATGCGCTTGTGGCCGGTGAAAGTGTCCTTGACGATGTTCGGCTTGTGGAAGCGCGTCAGCACGTTCTTGCCGTCGCCGACCCCGTTGTAGACGAAGGCGACGTGAGCGATGGAATCGAACGGTGAACGGTAGGCATAGCCCTGCAAGGGACCGATCGGGCTGTCGGTGACGAAGGTCGAGACCCGCTCGATCAGCTTCTCGCGCGCCTGGCGGTAGGCGATCATGTCCGCGATGGTGACGTGCTTGAGCTTGTGCCTGACCGCGAACTGCGCGACCTGCTCGCCCTTCATCACGCTGCCGTCGTCGTTCATGAGCTCGCTGATGACGCCGACCGGCGGCAGGCCGGACAGCTTGCAGAGGTCGACGGCGGCCTCGGTGTGGCCGGAGCGCAGCAGCACGCCGCCGTCCTTGGCGATCAGCGGAAAGATGTGGCCGGGCCGGGCGAAGTCGTTGGCGCCGACATTGGGATTGGCGAGCGCACGGCAGCACGAGGCGCGCTCCTCGGCGGAGATGCCGGTGCCGCCGTCGGGCTTGTAGTCGATCGAGACCGTGAACGCGGTGGTGTGCGCGGAATCGTTGTGGGCGACCATCGGATCGAGCCGCAGCCGGCGCGCGTCCTCGGTCGTCACGGGCGCGCAGACGATGCCGGAGGTATGGCGGATGATGAAGGCCATCTTCTCGGCGGTGCAGAGCGAGGCGGCGACGATCAGATCGCCCTCGCCCTCGCGGTCCTCGTCGTCGGTGACGACCACGAGCTCACCCCGGGCAAAGGCCTGCAAGACTTCCTGAACGCTATCGGGCATTTCCCAATCTCTATCGGTTATGGCCGGGAGGCTTAGCCGGACTTGGGTCGGGGCGCTAGTCTCCCCAGCGCAACCACATATGCCCGAGGGCGGGCCTGCCGATGGGTTTCAGGCTTGCACCGGGCATACCAGCGATATAGGCGCAGATTGCCCGCAAGGAAGGCGGCCCTACGCCGTCAGGGCAGCACCTCGCGGCGCTCGCCGAGGCGCTGATCGAGCTCGGCGCGCTTGTCCGCGAGCAGGCCGGCCTGGGCGGCTTCGATCACGGTAAACAGCTCATGTGCATCGCTGAGTCGGGTCACGGTGACGTAGCTGGCGCCGGCCTCGTAGAGCGCGCCGACGTCGGCCAACAGGTCGGCCGTGGCGACGATCAGGGCGGTCGGATTGAGCGCGCGGACGTGACGGACCAGCTTCTCGTTGGTGGCGCCCTTCAGCAGCGAATCCGGCACGCTGAGGATGATCATCTCGGACTTGCCGACGCCGGCATGGAGCAGCGTGTCGGCGCTGCTGATGTCGCCATAGATCACGTGCAGACCACGTGAAAGCAGGGTCTGGTACACATTGGGGTTGAAATCGACCACGGTGATCTGCTCGAGCAGCACCGGTGCCTGCCGTTCGATCTCGGCCAGCAGCGCGCTCGCCGCACGGAAAAAGCCGAGGATGACGATGCGGCGGGCCTCGCCATGGCCGCCCTCGTGGCCCTCCTCGGCATGGCCGTTGCCATGGTCGAGATCGCGCAGGCCGATCCGCTTCAAGGGGCCGATCGCCCAACGGGTGATCTCGTCGCTGCGGGTCATCACGAAGGTCGAGAGCACCGCCAGCACCACGAAGGCGAACGAAGCCGCATTCGCCGTCTCGGCAGCGATGTGGCGGTCCGCGACGCCGGTCTGGATCACCACCAGCGAGAATTCGGAGATTTGCGCGAGGTTGAGCGCCGGCAACAGGCTGGCGCGCAGGCCCTGCTTCATCAGGTAGAGCGGGATGAAGGTAGTGACGAGGCGGCTCACCACCGTGAACGCCGCGATCATCAAGGCGAGGCTGATCACCGAGAGGCCGGGCACGGGAATGGTCATGCCGAGCGCGACGAAGAACAGCGTGATGAAGAAGTCGCGCAGCGTGGTGACCTTGGCGGTGACATCGAGCGCATAGGGGAAGGTCGAGAGCGAGACGCCGGCGATCAGCGCACCCATCTCGCGCGACAGCGACAGTTGATACGCGGTCTCGGCGACGAGAAAGCACCAGGCGAGCGCGCCGAGCAGGATCAGCTCGGGCCGCCGGGCGATCTGGTGGAACAGGCGGGGCAGCACGTAGCGGCTGACCAGCAGCGCGGCCGTGACCAGCACCGCGACGCGGCCGATCGAGAGCAGGATGACGCTGACCTGCAGATTGGCCAGACTCGGCTGCACCGCCAGGAACAGGATGGCGAAGATGTCTTGGAGCACGAGGATGCCGAGGGTGATGCGGCCCGGCAGCGTATCGAGCTCGCGCTTCTCGTAGAGCACCTTGACGATGATGACCGTGCTCGACAGCGCGCAGGCGACGCAGAGATAGACCGCATCGAAATGCCCACCGCCGAGCGACAGGCCGATGCCGACAAAGAACAGAAGCCCGAGCAGACAGCCGCCCAGCAGCTGGCTGCCCGCCGCGAACAGGATCACCCGCCCGGCCCGAACGATCTTCTTCAGGTCGATCTCGAGCCCGATCATGAACAGCATGAAGATCAGGCCGAGCTCGGAGATGACGCTGATCGATTCCTGCGAATGGACCCAGCCGGCACCGAATGGACCTATGCAGAAGCCGGCGATAAGGTAGGCCAGGATCAGCGGTTGCCGGGAGAAATGGGCGAGAAGCCCCAGCATCCAGGCGAACAGAATAGAGAGTGTGATATCGCGAATGAGCTCATGCATGCCAAATTGGTCCGTTTTGCCGCACCCTAGTGGCGGGTTGCGGTGCGGCAAGCGAGCAATTCGTCACATGCGGAATGGGCTCTTCGCAGCCATGCTGCTCGCTCCCTTCGCCTTTGCCGTGCCCGCCGCCGCGCAATCCAAGATCAGTATCGAACAAAACTTTGCCGATTCGCTCACCACGCCGCCGAAGGAGGACCTCGCCGTCTCCGGCGGTTTCTACGTGCCCGCCTATTCCAGCGTCGCGATGAGCCAAGGCAAGCTGCGTGTCGACTTCTCGGTGACGCTGAGCGTACACAACGCCTCCGAGACCCAGCCGCTGGTCATCAAACGCATCGCCTATTTCGACACCGCAGGCAAGCAGGTCGAGAGCTTTCTGAAGACGCCGGTGGCGTTGAGGCCGCTCGCCACCGTCTCGATCTTCATTCCGACCGACGACGTGCGCGGCGGGACCGGCGCCAATTTTCTGGTCGACTGGGCCGCCACGGGCGAGATCGCAGAATCCGTGGTCGAAGCCTTAATGGTTGGCGGCGTCGCCAACGCGCATTACGCTTTCATCAGTCAGGGCCGTCCGACCAGGACGGCCGGCAAGAAGTAAGGCGGCCGGTGCAAAGCCGACGCTCAACAAGAACAAAACGAGGAACGCTCCCATGACGTCCAGCTTCGATTTCGCGCCCCTGTTTCCAGCAGGGCTGCCGGCCCCGTCTGCGCGCTGGACGGGCCTTGCCAAATACAGCTTCGTCGGCGGCAACAACGATTCCGAACAGGTGCCGCTCGACGAGCTGATCGAAGCGGCCGACACGGTGCTGCGGCGCGAGGGCCGCTCGCTCGCCACCTACGGTCTGGCGCATGGTCCGCAGGGCTACCTGCCGTTGCGCGAATTCCTGGTGACGAAACTCAAGCGCGACGCCGGCATCAGCTGCACGGTCGACGACCTCCTGATCGTCTCCGGCTCGCTCCAGGCGCTCGACCTCGTCAACGCCACCCTGCTGTCGCGCGGCGACACCGTGATTTTCGAGCAGGAGAGCTATCAGGGCTCCCTGACACGCCTGGCGCGGCTCGGCGTCAACGTCGTCGGCATTCCGCTCGACCAGGACGGCATGCGCATGGACCTGCTGGCCTCCACGCTGGCCGACCTGAAGCGCCGCGGCATCCGGCCGAAATACATCTACACCATTCCGACGGTGCAGAACCCGACCGGCAGCATCATGCCCGAGAGCCGCCGCACCGAGCTGGTGCGGCTCGCGACCGAATATGGCGTGCCGATTTTCGAGGACGATTGCTATGCCGACCTCATCTGGTCGGGGCAGCGGCCGCCCGCGATCTACGCGATGAGCGAGAGCGGCGGCGTGATTCATATCGGCTCGTTTTCCAAGTCGATCGCGCCGGCGCTGCGCGTCGGCTTCGTCGTGGCGCCCTGGGAGGTGATGTCACGGATGCTCGCGCTGAAGACGGATGCGGGCTCCGGTGCGCTGGAGCAGATGGTGCTCGCCACTTACTGCAAGCCGCACTTTTCAACCCACGTGCCGACCCTGACCAAGGCGCTGCGCAGCAAGCTCGACACGCTGATGGAAGCCCTCAACGAGCAGTTCGGGACCGCCGCTGAGTTCGAGGAGCCCAAGGGCGGCATCTTCCTCTGGGTCAAGCTGCCCGACCAGGTCGATACGCTGAAGCTGTATCAGGCCGCGCTCGCCGTCGGCGTCTCGATCAATCCGGGGCCGGAATGGTCGACCAGCAAGGGCCATTCCGCCTCGCGGCTGCGGCTGTGCTTTGCCAGCCCCACGCATCAGCAGATCCGCGATGGCGTCGCCGTGCTAGCTGAGGTCTGCCGCAAGGAGTTCGGCGTGCCCGCCCGCAGCGCCAATGTGGAGAAGCGAGCCTGAGGCCCGGTCCGGACGTCTCCTCACGCCGCCTGTGGCTTACTGCCGTGAATCGCGGAAGCCAGCCGCAGCAACAGGACGATGGAGACGTTGCCTTTGCCGGCCTCGATCTGGGCGATGTAGCGCTCGGAAATCCCCGAGCGGCGGGCGAGCTCCCGGCGCGACAGATCGCAGCGCATGCGGGAGCACCGCAGGCGATCGCCCAACTCGCTCAGAAATGCGGCCTCGGAATAAGGCGGTACGGCACAGCTCCCGGGCAGCACTTCGCCCGCAAAATCCATGACTTGATTCAGCATTGCTCTATCCACGTTCGCCTTCGGGAAATGCCATCTTACCTTCCAAACGCCCTGCCTCATTGACGCGGATCAAATTCGCGGGCGATCGGCGGCTTCCGTGGCGGGGTCGCGCGCGGGATGCTAGACTTTGGAATTGTTCGAGGCGGGGTTTTTCAGGACATGATGCGTTGTTCGAGCCGCTGGATCGCGGCTGCGGTGCTGTGGGTCGCGTTCACTTCCACGGCCGGTGCCGAGACGCTGGCCACGACCGTTGAGCAATGGGGTCTGCTCGGCTCGTGGGCGGTCGATTGCTCGGGTAGGCCCGACCGCGACCAGGGCGCGCGCTTGACTTACGACATCCGGAAAGACGGCCGGGTGATGTACCGGCGCAATTTCGGCGAGGCCAGGGACGAGAACGAGGTGGTGTCCGCCACGGTCAATGCCGAGGGCCTGCTCAATGTCATGGTGTACTTCCCCTCGTTGCATCAGGCCCGCGAGTTCGGGTTGCTGTTGCAGAAGGACGGCATCCTGCGCGCGATCTACAATCGCAGCGAGCGCGGCGAGTACACGATCAGGAACGGCAAATACGTCGCCAGCGGTGCGCCGACGCCCGCGCAGCAGCGCTGCGATTAGCACGCCTTCGTCTGAACATCCGTTCAGAATTCTCTTCCCGCTCCTCCGGAACGTTCGCGCAAATCTGCGGTTTAGATGTGCATTCGTTTGGAGGAGGACATCATGAAAAAGCTTGGTTATGTGGTTGCGGCTCTCGGTGCGCTCGTGATCGCGGCGCCGACACTCGCAAGTGCGGAGACGGTGGTGATCAAGCGCAGCGGCGGCTATCATCATCATCACCACGGCCCGTACGGCGCCCGCGCCGAATTCCGCGGACATCGCCATGGCTGGCATCGCCACCATCGCGGCGACAAGGTTGTCGTCATCAAGCGCAGCCATCGCCATCACCACCACTGGGACTAATGCGCAACGCAACATGGAAATGGCCCCTCACGGGGCCATTTCTATTGCTTGTCATTGCAGCTAATCCCATGCCGGTGCGAAGCCGGGATTGACGCAACGTCTGTCCTTCGCCAGCGCGGCGATTTTTATGCGGTCGGCATCGTCGAGCGTGATCTTCAGCGCGTCGAGATTGGCCTGCTGGCTCTCGCGACGCGAGGCCTTCGGGATCGCGGCGACGCCGTCCTGGTCGAGCAGCCATTTCAACGCGACCTGCGCAGCGGTGGCATTGTGCCGGGCGCCGATGTCGGCCAGCACCGGATCGCTCGCGAAACGCCCTTGCGCCAGCGGACAATAGGCAACCAGCGGAATCGACCTCGCTTGGAGATAGGCCAGCACCTTCGATTGATCGAGCATGGCGTGATATTCGACCTGGTTGCAGGCGATCGGCGCCTTGATCTCCTCGACCGCGACCTTGAGCAGCGCGGTGGTGAAATTGGCAACGCCGACCGCGCGCGTGCGCCCCTCCGCCTTGAGCGTCATCAGCGTCTCGAACACCGCGCCCCAGTTCGCGGCCTTCGACGGCCAATGCACGAGATAGAGGTCGACATGGTCGAGCCGGAGCTTCCTAAGGCTGGCGTCGAAAGCGCGGCGGATCGCATCGCGGCTGAGGTTCTCGTGCCAGACTTTCGT
Organism: Bradyrhizobium sp. USDA 3397; assembly: GCF_054060965.1. Taxonomy (NCBI): domain Bacteria; kingdom Pseudomonadati; phylum Pseudomonadota; class Alphaproteobacteria; order Hyphomicrobiales; family Nitrobacteraceae; genus Bradyrhizobium; species Bradyrhizobium sp. USDA 3397. The sequence continues at coordinate 7,504,954 of NZ_JBSSDS010000001.1, read as the reverse complement.
GGTGACGTGCAGCTCGCCGCGCGGCACGCCGGAGGCGGCGATGGCCGCACCGATCGCCTCCTCATTGGCGTACATCTCGGCCGTGTCGATGTGGCGATAGCCGATGGAAAGCGCGCTCTCGACCGCGGCACGGCAGGCATCGCCCTGCATGCGGAAGGTGCCGAGGCCGAGCTTGGGCATGCTGATGCCCTGTGTTTTCAGATGATCCATGCAACAGGCTCCTGAGCAATTCAGCCCACCGGATGCGCGCGGCGATGTCGCGTGAGCAGACTTTTCGAGTGATGGAGAAGAAGTGGCGGGACCCCCCACCCTAGCGCGGGAGGAGCACGGCGGCCAATCAAGATCGGGTTAGCAATGCCTCTCCATCGTCATGGCCGGGCTTGTCCCGGCCCTCCACGCATTGCCACGCGGCACGAAGAACGTGGATGCCCGGGACAAGCCCGGGCATGACGACTGGCGCGCCGCAACCTCACCAATGCTGCGCCACCAGCGAAGGATGCACCTGCGGCTGCGGTACGATGTCGACCGACCAGAGGTCGCGATTGTCGACGTCCTTCAGGGTCACGGTCATCACGCCGGTCCGGCCATCGATATCGACCTTGCCGAAGAATTGCAGGCCGAAGCAGGGCGCGAGATTCTCGCCTTGCGCAGCGCTGCAGCCATGCTGGTACATCGCGACCGGGCCGAAGGTGTCGTCGAGCTCGCCCGGTCCCCAGCTGCCGGCATGCAGCGGGCCGGAGACGAACTCCCAGAACGGCTCGAAATCCCTAAATTGCGCCTTGCTCGGATCGTAATAATGCGCGGCGGTGTAGTGCATGTCGGCGGTGAGCCAGACGATGTTGCGGATGCCGGCGCGCTTGATCGAGGCGAGCAGATCCGCGATCTCGTGCTCGCGCCGGTCGGGCGGCCCATCGCCGAGCGCAACGGCATCCAGGCTTATCAGGCCGATCGGCAAATCGGCCGCGATCACCTTCCAGGTCGCGCGCGAAGCGGCGAGCTCGCGCTTGAGCCAGGCGAGCTGCTCGGCGCCCAGGATCCAGCCGCGGTGATCATCGCCCTTGTTCCAGCTCTCGTCGCGGTAGCTGCGCATGTCGATCATGAAGACGTCGAGCAGCGGGCCGTAGGCGATCTTGCGATAGACGCGGCCGTGCCGCGCGCCGATGTCGCGGATCGGCATGAAATCGAAGAAGGCTCGGCGGGCGCGCGCGACCAGGCGCGGGGTGCCGTCGTCCTCGTGTCCGGACTCGTCATAGGTCCCGATCGGCGACCAGTCGTTGGTCACCTCGTGATCGTCCCACTGCGCGAACATCGGCACCTGCGCATGGAAGGCGCGGAAGTGCTCGTCGAGATGGTTGTATTTGTAGTTGCCGCGGAACTGCGCCAGGGTGTGCGCCACCTCCGATTTCTCTTCGGTGACGATGTTGCGCCAGGTGTCGCCGTTCGGCAGCTTCTGCTCGGAAGGGATCGTGCAGTCCGCGTAGATGTGATCGCCACAGTGAATGAAGAAATCCGGATTGTTGTCGAGCATGGTGCGATAGCTGCGATAGCCGCCGCGGGAGACGTCGATGCCCCAGCCCTGCCCGGCGGTGTCGCCGGACCACAGAAACGAGATCGACTGACGCGCTGCCGGCGCGGTGCGGAAATGGCCGATGCGGCTTTCACCGAGGAGACCGGTGGCGATGTCGTCGAAGCGGACGCGGTAGAAGATGTCCTGCCCGGGCGGCAGATCCGCCAGCAGGAGTTTTGCAGTGAGATCGGCGGCGGGCAGCGCATCGCCGGAGGCCGAGGCGATGATGGTCTTGAAGCTCTCGACCGTAGAGCATTCCACCTGCATCCGCGCGGGCCGATCGGCGCGCGCCCAGATCACCGCGGAGCCGCCGGAGACATCGCCGGACTGGATGCCGCCTGCGATCTGCGGCCGATCGGCCGCGCGGCTCAAATGAGGCTTCGCGAGCGCGGCGATGGCGAGACTGGAAGCGGAGCGGACCAGAAACTGCCGCCGGGTCCATGCGCGCGAGGCGCGGAGCGTTGCCATTCAGGAGACCTTCGTCGAATCTCGACGGAAGGTGCCTGCGCTCCTTGACTCCCGGCTTACGGATTCTTGACTCCGCGCCTACGGTTTTGCGACGCGGGGATGACGCCTGTGATCACCGCTTCCAGTTGCAGATGCCGCCGGAGCGGCATGGCCAGGTCTGGATGCGGGTGTCCAGTGCCTGCGCATCGAGCGGGTTGCCGCGGCGGTGCGCGAGCTTGGCGCGGGCCGCGCCCCGCGGCTGGCTGCTCGCCGCATGCGTGCCCTTAGGCTCGGCCACACGAACGCGTTCGGCGGCAACCTTCTTCGGCACGTCGACGGGCTCAGCGCGTGCCTGTGCCTCGTTCCCACCGCGCGCTTCGAGCGCGACCGGCGCGAAGTGCGTCTCCGGCCCGAGACGTTTCGGCGACAGCACCGCCTTGGATAGATCGAGGCCGAGATATTCGCCCGGCTTGTAGTCGTCGGCGCGCGCAACACCGGCCCCTGCGACCACGAGGGCAAAGGCAATTGCGAAGGGAACGCTTTTCAGGACCACGGACGCCTCCTGAAATCGATTTATGAAAGGGGCAATTTACCCCTATCTAGGAGGCGCCGCGCGTAATTCCAGCGGTCAGATGCCGCCGTGGTTAAGAAGTTTGGCGGTGTCAGGCGACCTTTCGCGCAGCGTCCGTCCCGTCCAGGAACCCCATCAGGCGGCTGCGGATGATGGTTTCAGCCTCGGCCATGATGCGATCGATCAGCTCCTTGCAGGACGGGATGTCGTGGATCAGGCCCGCGACCATGCCGCAGCTCCAGGCGCCGGCATCCATCTGGCCGTCCAGCATGATCCTGGGATAGACGCCCGCGACCTGGTCGTGGATGTCGTCGATCGTGAGCTTGGCGCCCTTTTCGCGCTCGATCTCGAGCAGGCGGTCGACATTGGCGTTCTTCAGGACGCGCTCGGTATTGCGCAACGCCCGCATGATCAGGCGGGTGTCGAGCTCGGTGGCCGCGACCAGCGCGTCCTTCACGTTCTGGTGCACCGGCGCTTCCTTGGTGGCGATGAAGCGCGTGCCCATGTTCATGCCCGCCGCGCCCAGCGAGAGCGCCGCGACCAGGCTGCGACCATCGGCCATGCCGCCGGAGGCGACGAATGGGATTTTCAACTCCTCCGCCGCACGCGGCAGCAGGATCATGTTGGGAATGTCGTCCTCGCCGGGATGGCCGCCGCACTCGAAGCCGTCGACGCTGACGGCGTCGCAGCCGATGCGCTCGGCCTTCAGCGAGTGGCGCACCGATGTGCATTTGTGGATGACCTTGATGCCGGCGGCCTTCAGCGCCGGCATGTAGGCTTCCGGGCTGCGGCCCGCGGTCTCCACGGCCCTGATGCCGCCCTCGACGATGGCCGCGATGTATTCCGGATAAGGCGGCGCCGAGAAGGCCGGCAGGAAGGTGAGGTTGACGCCGAACGGCTTGTCCGTCATGTCGCGGCAGCGCGCGATCTCCTTGGCGAGCAGCTCGGGCGTCTTCTGCGTGAGACCGGTGATGATGCCGAGCCCGCCGGCATTGGAGACGGCAGCGGCCAGCTCGGCGAAGCCGACGAAATGCATGCCGCCCTGGATGATCGGGTGCTCGATGCCGAACAGTTCGGTGATCGCGGTCTTCACTGAAAATCCTCCCGGAATTTGCTTGATGTTGAGCTCAGTCTAGCCGGACTTTCTCGCCGCGGTCACCATTTCTCTCCGAAGGGGCGGATCTCCATCTCGAAAGTCCAGGCGCTCTTCGGCTGCTGGTAAAGCTGCCAATAGGCGTTCGCGACCGAGGACGGCGGCATCAGGAGGTCGGGATTATCGAGCGCATTCGGCCCGAGCGCCTCGAGCCGGCGCTGGCGCACCCATTCGGTGTCGACGCCGGAATCGATGATGAGATGGGCGACGTGGATGTTCTTCGGCCCGAGCTCGCGCGCCATCGCCTGCGCGACCGCGCGCAGGCCGAACTTGGCGCTGGCGAAGGCGGCATAGCCGCTGCCACCGCGCAAGCTCGCGGTCGCACCCGTGAAGAAGATGTTGCCGCCGCCGCGCGGCAGCATCAGCCGCGCGGCCTCGCGCCCGGCGAGGAAGCCGGAATAGCAGGCCATCTCCCACACTTTCCGAAACACGCGCTCGGTGGTGTCGAGGATCGGGAAATTGACGTTGGCGCCGACGTTGAAGATGCAGACTTCGAGCGGTGCATGCTTGTCGGCGTCATTGAGGAAGGCGATGACCTCATCCTCCTTCCGCGCGTCGAGCGAGCGGGCGTGGATGTCACCACCGGCGGCTTCGATCTCTTGCACCAGCGGCGCGAGCTTATCGCCATTGCGGCGGCCGGCGAAAATCGAGAACCCTTCGGCGGCAAACTTCTTGGCGATCTCGGCGCCGATAAAATCGCCGGCCCCGATGACGGCCGCAGTCGCGTTTCGCTTGGACAAGACCGCCTCCTCCCATGGGCCGCGCTGCGAGCGCGCGGCGTTTGTGTGCCGGAGGCTATAGTTCAATAATAGAACTGTCAAACTGAGCAGCTGAATGTTAGTTTCTAGTGAAAATCTCTCTGATCGATCAACTTAGTTCCTTTTTCAGACTGACGACTTGAGGAACCGCATCATGAAATGGGACACGCTGGAGGAAGAGCCCTGCTCGCTTGCGCGCACCGTCGCCGCGATTGGCGACCGCTGGACGCTGCTGATCCTGCGCGAGTGCTTCTTGCGGGTCAGGCGGTTCGAGGCGTTTCAGTCCTCGCTCCAGATCACACGCCATCTGCTCTCGGAGCGGCTGAAGAAGCTGGTCCGCTTCGGCATCCTGCGCCGCGTCCCCTATTCCGAGGCGCCGAAGCGCTACGAATACATCCTCACCCAGAAGGGGCTCGACCTCTACCCGATCATCATGGCGATGGTGCATTGGGGTGACACCCATATGGGCGACGAGCGCGGCCGCCCGCTGCTGCACGAGCACAAGAGCTGCGGCAAGCTGTTCGATCCCGTAATGGTGTGCTCGGAATGCGGCGAGGTGCTGCATGCCAAGCAGGTGCATGTGCATGCGGGCCCGGGGCGGAGAGAAGCGGCGGGGTGAGCGAGGCGCCGCGCCTCTCAAAGCTCAAGCGAAGGGAACACCGTAATAGGAGTTGATGCCGCGCACGGCGGCGTCGTCACTCCAGTTCCAGTCGGTCTTCTCACCGTATTTCGGCGCGCCTTCCAGATCCTTGGCGGTGATCGCAGTCACGTAACCGCCGAGCTCGGTGTCGTACTTCAGCGACTGCCAGGGCAACGGATAGTGATCATTGCCGAGGCCGAGAAAGCCGCCGAAACCAAGCACCGCATATGAGACCTTGCCGCTGATCTTGTCGATCATGACCCGTTCGATTGAACCGATCTTGTTGCGATCGGCACCGTAGACCGCGGTTCCCTCGACCTTGTCGCTTCCGATCAGCCGGCCCATCTCGTTACGGTCCAGTTCGCCCTGATTCAGCATCGTCATTCTCCACTCAGCCATTTATCAATCAACCGGAAGGGGTGAGTGATCGTTCCGGCGGGTATTCCGCAAAAGCTTTGGGAACATCACCACCAAGAGCCGGTTCTCTGAGGCTACCGAGGCCGCAACAGAGAGAGCCGCCCGCGATGTCCCAGACCGTCTCCGACTTCATCATTGGGCGCCTGTACCAATGGGGCGTGCGCCACATCTTTGGCTATCCCGGCGACGGCATCAACGGCGTGTTCGGTGCGATGAACCGGGCGGGCGGCAAGATCGGCTTCGTGCAGGCGCGGCACGAGGAAATGGCGGCCTTCATGGCAACCGCTTACGCAAAATTCTCAGGTCAGCTCGGCGTTTGCATTGCGACCTCCGGTCCCGGCGCATCGCATCTCGTCACCGGGCTGTACGACGCGCTACTCGATCACCAGCCGGTGCTGGCGATTGTCGGCCAGCAGTCGCGCAACGCCCTCGGCGGCCAATATCAGCAGGAACTCGACCTCCTCTCCATGTTCAAGGACGTCGCGGGCGCCTACGTCATGCAGGCCTCCTCGCCCGCGCAGGTGCGACACCTGATTGATCGGTCGGTGCGGATCGCACTGGCGCGGCGGACTCCTACCGTCATCATCTTGCCCAACGACCTGCAGGAGGAGGCTTACGAGGACCCGCCCCGCGCGCACGGCACGCTGCACTCGGGCGTCGGATACAGCGCCCCTAGAATCATCCCACACGACGTCGATCTCGACCGCGCCGCTGATATCCTCAATGCCGGCAAGAAGGTCGCAATGCTCGTCGGCGCCGGCGCGCTTCACGCCACCGACGAGATCATCGCGGTCGCCGACCGCCTGTCGGCCGGCTGCGCCAAGGCGCTGCTCGGCAAGGCCGCGCTGCCCGACGACCTGCCATGGGTCACCGGCTCGATCGGCCTGCTCGGCACCGAGCCCAGCTACAACATGATGATGGAATGCGACACGCTGCTGATGGTGGGCTCGACCTTTCCTTACGCAGAATTCCTGCCGAAGGAAGGCAGCGCGCGCGGCGTGCAGATCGACATCGACGCCAGCATGATGTCGATCCGCTTTCCCATGGAAGTCGGCCTCGTCGGAGATGCGGCCGAGACGCTGCGGGCATTGTTGCCGCGGCTGAAACCCAAGAGCGACGGGGCCTGGCGCCAGGGCATCCAGGACGACGTTGCGACGTGGTGGAAGACATTGGATGGCCGCGCGCATCAGCCCGCCGCGCCCGTCAATCCGCAGCTCGTCGCCTGGGAATTGTCACCGCGCCTGCCGGACCGCGCCATCATCACCAGCGATTCCGGCTCATGCGCCAACTGGTTCGCCCGCGACCTGAAGATGCGGCGCGGCATGACGGCCTCGCTCTCCGGCGGGCTCGCCTCGATGGGCGCTGCGGTGCCTTACGCGCTCGCGGCCAAATACGCCCATCCGGACAGCCCCGTGATTGCACTCGTCGGCGATGGCGCCATGCAGATGAACAACATGGCCGAGCTGATCACCGCGGCGAAGTATTGGCGCGACTGGAAGGACCCGCGGTTCATCGTCTGCGTCTTCAACAACGAGGACCTCAATCAGGTGACCTGGGAGCAACGCATCATCAACGGTGATCCCAAGTTCGAGGCGTCACAGCGCATTCCCGACGTCTCCTATTCGCGCTTCGCCGAACTGATCGGCCTGCGCGGCATCTTCGTCGACAGCCCACAGCTGCTCGGCTCGGCCTGGGAGCAGGCGCTAACAAGCGAGATGCCCGTCGTGCTGGAAGTGAAAACCGATCCCGAGGTGCCGCCGCTGCCGCCACACATCACCTTGCAGCAGGCGAAGAACTTCTCGCTCGCCCTGATGAAGGGCGACCCGAACGAGAGCGGGATGATCAAGGGAGCAGCGCGGCAGGTGCTGGAATCGATCCTGCCAGGAAAGCAATGAGGCGAGCCATGAGTGATTTCCGCGACATCAGGCACGGCGTCAACGATCCGGTCGACGGTCTCGATGTCAAGCGCCGGATCAATGACAACCGCACCTCCCACGAGCAGGCGCAGCACCACGCGGATGTACGGGCCGACGCGACCGCCACGGCGGCCGAACCGTTCCTGCCCGAACGGCTTCGACGCAAGCCGACAGATCCCATCAATCCGCGCACCGGACGGAATCGCGCGGATTAGCCGTTAGGAACCTCGGGCCCCCGCGGCGTGTTGGTCGCCGCACGTCGCCGGCAAGCGGCCACGCGACCTTTTCGGAAGGATTTGACCATGAAACGCACAATCATCGCTCTTGCCTGCATGGTTCTCGCAGGCCCCGCCCTCGCCCAGTCGCTCGGCGAAAAGACCGGCGTGAATTCGGCGCTCGGCGTTGCGCCTGCGACCGCGGACTTCGTGACGCAGGTCGCGATCAGCGACATGTTCGAGATCGAATCGAGCAAGCTCGCCCAGCAGAAGGGCAACGCGGAAGAGAAAGCCTTCGCGCAGCAGATGATCACCGATCACACCAAGACGAGCAACGAGCTCAAGGGACTGGTCGGCAATGGCAAGGTGCAGGCCAAGCTGCCGACGGCGCTCGACAGCTCGCATCAGAGCAAGATCGACAAACTCAAGAATGCAAGCGGCAAGGATTTCAGCTCGGACTACAATTCCTATCAGGTCAGCGCGCATGAAGATGCCGTGTCGCTGTTCGAGCGCTACGCCAAGGGCGGCGACAATGCCGAGCTCAAGGATTGGGCCGGCAAAACGCTCCCGGCGTTGAAGCACCACCTCGACATGGCCAAGAACCTCGGCAGGGCGCCGAGCGTCGGCCAATCCAGCAAGTAACGCATTGCTGAAAGGACGCCGGCCCTCCGGCGTCCTTTCCTGGCGCGCGATGAGAACGTCATCGCGCTGCCGCTGTGCGGTGCCTGCCGGTTGAGCCAGGAACCTTCTTTGTTCCAGGGCTTTACAAAACTGTCATGGAGGAACAGTCGCCGACGGACCGATGGCCCTTGTAACAGTCAAACCCACCCGGATCGATACGGCGATCGCCAACGAGATCGCGCACAATACCAACTCGGGGCTCGAGCATGCCGCCCAGGCCATGACCTGGGGCGCCGACGAGCATGTCCTGGTTGCGCTCGCGGCAGTGGGATGGCTCTACACCCGCCTTCGGCATCCGCAGCAGCGTCCCGTTGCCGATCACGTCCTGATCGTGTCGCTGGTGACGGCCGTGTTGCCACATGTCTTGAAATCCGTGTTCGATCAGACGAGGCCGGACCGGCTGACGGTGAGCGGCCATAGGCGCGGCGTTCCCTTTTCGGGGCGAGCGCGCGATGCATTTCCCTCAGGTCACGCCGTGCATATGGGCGCCCTTGCCTCGGCCGCAGGCCTGTTGCCGCCGGCCCCGCGCAGCCTGGCGCGCTCCTTTGCGGTAGCGCTGTCCCTGACGCGCGTCGCGCTGCTCGCGCACTGGGCCAGCGACGTCGTGGCAGGTTTCACGCTCGGCATCATCATTGAGCGCCTGTTCCGGCCGTTCACGATGGCGAAGTCACGGCAGCGGCAGCGCAAGGGCTCGGGGGGACAGCCATGACTGAATATCTCGTGCGCTTCGTCGCCGGCGGCCTGATCGTATCCGTCTTCACGATCGTCGGTGACATGCTGCGGCCGAAGAGCTTTGCCGGGCTGCTCGGCGCCGCACCGTCGGTGGCGCTGGCCACCCTCGGCATCGCAGTGGTCCAGCACGGCCCGCAATATGCTGCGGCCCAGAGCTGGACGATGATCTATGGCGCCATCGCGCTCGCCTGCTACAGCGTCGTCGTCTGCCACCTCCTGATGAGGTTCCGTTTCGGCGCGCTTCCAGCCACGATCCTCGCCTTTGCCGCATGGCTCGTTGTCGCCTTCGGCCTGCTCGCCGGCCTGGGAGGTGCCGCCTGATGCTGGTGAAGCTATCGACATCGGCGCTGAAACAGACGCGGTGGTACGAGTACGCCATTCGCTTCGTGCTCGGCGGCGGTGCGACGGTGCTCGCGGGCGTTATCGGTTCGAAGTTCGGCCTGTCCGTCGGCGGGCTCTTTCTTGCTCTTCCGGCCATCTTCTGCGCCAGCGCGACGCTGATCGAAAGTCACGAGCGTCACGCCAAGGAGAAGGCCGGCCTGAGCGGGCGGCGTCGCGGACAGAAGGCCGCGGCCCTCGATGCTGTCGGCGCCGCGCTCGGCAGCATCGGCCTCGCCGCGTTCGCCGCTATCTTCCATTTAATTGTCGGGGCAAGCGTCGCGCTCGCTTTTTTAGCCGCGCTGACGGTCTGGGCCATCGTGTCCGTGTCGGCCTGGTGGCTCAGACGCAAGCTTCGCAGTGTCTCCCACAAATCGCGTCGATCAGGCCATTCGCCGTCGGCAACGGGCTCTCGCTTCGCAAAGCCTTAAAGTGCGATGAGATTTGGATGAATCGTCATCGCGCTTTAGATTGTTGTTTACGCATGATCTTTGCGGAAAACCGCTTCGCACTTTTCCGGATCATGCCCTAGCTCGCTTTCGCTCCCGTCGAAGGCCGCGATTGCGGCGGCTGGAGGCCCGGGCTGTTGGCCCAGCGCTCGACCTCATCGATGATCTTCTGCTGGCTTGGCCGCACCGGCTCGGGCGCTGCGGGTTCTTCGGAAAGCTTGCGAGGTAACCTGACTTCGTCCGTCATGGTTTCTCCTCCCTTCCGGGAACAATGCCCTACGGCGGCATGCGTTACAATAAATTATTGATTTCATTTGATTTCCTACTCACTTGCGGACTTCGTCGGCTTTCGCGGAACTCTCATCAAGCTGGTTCGTTGAGTAAGCTACTCAACCTACTCAATTTGCGTGATCGCCATGAACGACCTTCGCGCCGAGCGCCTCCAGGTCATGCTCTCGCCGGAAGAGTTGGCCGCCATTGACGATTTCCGGTTCAAGCACCGCATGCCGACGCGGGCGGCAGCAGTCCGCGAACTCCTGAAGTTCGGACTGGCCGCTGTGGGCGTCGATGCCGCTGCCGGCGTGAAGTCAAGCAGCTTCGGCGTATTCGGCCGCGGGCCTGAAGGACATACTCAGGGGGATCCGGAGAGCGGCGGCGGATGACGCACGGAAAGCCCCCCTCAAAAGCAAACGACCCCGGCACGGTGGGTGCCAGGGCCGTCCTTGGAGATTGCTTCCGGCGCACCGGGGGCATGACTACCGGAAGCAACCCGGCGACTCTTCCTGCGCGAATTCGTTCCTGGTGAGCGCTTAGCCCGTGGCGTCGCTCGAGCCGTCCGGCATGGCGCCGGAACCCGGCGTCTTGATGTTGTCGTTCAGCTTGGGATCGCGCGTCGCTTCACGCGACGGCGAGCCTTTCGGATCCGCCTTGTGCACGGATTGCGCACGTTCCTTGTCGCGGGGCTGCTCCTCCCCACGCTTGTCCTTGACGATGCCTTGGTCGGAATGGGCCATGATGCGCTCTCGCTTCTGCTGATGTGTCGGAGCGCTTACGCATTGCGGCGTCGAATGTTCCGCTGCCGCAATCAGCTGCGCACGGCATGGACGGCAGATGCGCTCTCGAGATGCACCTGTCGCACCGTCGTCACCGTCGCGAACGCGACGGAGACGCCAAAGGCGAGAATGAGGGAGAGAAGAGCCAGACGTGGAGCCATCGTCAAACCTCCTTCTGCAATTGGAAACCTCCGCGATCGACCTTCCCGGATGATCCCAAATCAGTTGTGCGCCTTCCGTGAGCGGTCTCACATGCAGATTTTTAAAGACGAGCTCACCCGTTCCGCTTTGGAGCTGCATGGACGGGAACGGGCGAAATTTCGCCGTCGAGCCAATCCTGCTCGTTGGCGAGTGCCGTCCAGGCGTCGGCCATGCGCGAATAGCGCTTATGGGCGGGCTGTCCGTCAGCGCGCTCGGCAAGCTGAAGACAATTGTCGGCGTTGTCTCTGAAGACGTCAGACTGTTTCATATAAAGGACGTGGGGACGGAACTCTTGCGCCGCAACCCGCTTACCGGATCGTAATGGTAGGGGAACTTTCGCACGCGGTTCGTCATTGAAGATCAATGCGAGTTGTCGCCGCAATCATTCTGGCATTGATCAGCACCTCGGCGCTTGCCGACAGCCTTGGCGAACGAAAGCCCGGCGCACGGGCGCCCTCCGCGATCGAGGTGATCAGCGGTGCCTACAATTTCAGCCGGTTTCAACAGGGGCTGCTCGAGAACACCGACCTCAAGGGCAACGCCGAGGTCAAGAACCTCGCCGCCCTGCGCGCCGAGGAAGCGGCTAAGCGCGACAAGCGACTAAAAGAGGTCCAGGAGGCCATCGGCGCGGAACTGCATGTCGGCAGGGCAACATCCTTGAGCGCGAGCCTCGTCGAGCCCGAAATGTCGGATGGTCCGGCCTACGTCAGAAGTTTCTATGCCGCACAAATTCCCGAGTATGAATCGATCATCGGCCTGCTCGAGCGCTATCTGACGGCGCCCGACAATGCGGCGCTCGCAGCGTTCGCGCGCGAACAGCTTCCGCTGCTTCGCGCGCAGGTCAGGGACGCCGAGCGCACCATGGCGGACAAATAACTCTACTTGTCGTTCCGGTGTTGCTGGCTCTGCGGCCGCACGGTGCGGTCGCTCTCCGGCATCTTATCGCGACCCGCATCGCCGTTGTCGTCCTTGCCGCCGGACGAGGACGTGCCGCTTCCGCTTGGATTCGAGCGGGTGGCCGCTCCGGTGGTCGGCGTGTCCGCCTGCGGGTTGGCGGAGCTTGCGGCGGGGTCGCCCGTCACGGAGCCGCGCCCGCTTGGCGCACCGCCCTGCGCCAGAGCCGACCCCGCGGCAAGCGCCGTGATGGCGATGGCGACAATTGCTGCCTTCATGTCCGTTCTCCCTGTCTGCCCCGGCTAACCGTCAGGCTCGGCGCTCCGTTCCGAAGCAGGGCTGCGGACGACGGACGCGTTGACGACCCGCCCCTGCGGCCTTTTTCCTTTCGAGGAGGTGTGGAACAAACCGGCCGGTCCGTCGTTAACTCGGTTGGGCTGAGCAAAGCGGGTTCCATTTCCTTGCGCCGTACGTTGGCGCTTGATTTCGAATTTGGCTGACGCTCTTATTTCGTCGAACGCGTCTTGCCTCAGATTCGGCCGACGCCTGCGGGGGAAACAGTATGAGCGACCTCGATTCCGGAACTGCATCACGCTCCGGTCGTCGCGTCCCAAAGCCAAAAATCAACGGTACGTCCGAGTCAGATTCCCGAGCGGAACTGCTGCTCGCCCTCCAGGCGATGCGCAGCGGTGACTTTTCGGTGCGCATGAGCGGCGACTATCTCGGTATCGACGGCAAGATCGCCGACACTTTTAACGAAATTATCGCCGCCAACCAGCGCATGGCACAGCAGCTCGAGCTGGTGGGCCAGGTGGTGGGACGCGAAGGCAAGACCCGCCAGCGTGTGAAATTCGGCCTCGCCTCCGGCTCCTGGGCCGACATGGAAGGCTCCGTCAACACGCTGATCGACGACCTGTTGTGGCCAACCCGCGAGGTGACACGCGCGGTTGCCGCTGTCGCCCAAGGCGACCTGCTGCAGACCGTCAAGCTCGACGTCGACGGCCGTCCGCTCCGCGGCGAGTTCTTGCAGTCGGCGACGATCGTCAACACCATGATCAAGCAGCTCGGCGTGTTCACCTCGGAGGTGACGCGCGTGGCGCGCGAGGTCGGCACCGAAGGCAAGCTCGGCGGCCAGGCCCAGGTGCCGGAGGTGACCGGCGTCTGGAAGGACCTCACCGAGAGCGTCAACTCGATGGCGAACAACCTGACCAACCAGGTTCGCAACATCGCCGAGGTGACGATCGCGGTCGCCAACGGCGACCTCTCCAAGAAGATCACGGTCGACGTCCGCGGCGAGATCCTCCAGCTCAAGGAAGCCATCAATACGATGGTGGACCAGCTGCGCTCCTTCGCCTCCGAAGTGACTCGCGTGGCGCGCGAGGTCGGCACCGACGGCAAGCTGGGCGGCCAGGCCATCGTGCCCGGCGTCGCCGGCACCTGGAAGGACCTGACCGACTCCGTCAACGCGATGTGCGGCAACCTGACCGCACAGGTCCGCAACATCGCCAACGTCACCACTGCCGTGGCGCGCGGCGACCTCTCGCGCAAGATCACGGTGGACGTGCGCGGCGAGATCCTGGAGCTGAAGGACACCATCAACACCATGGTGGACCAGCTCAACTCGTTCGCCTCGGAAGTCACGCGCGTGGCGCGCGAGGTCGGCACCGAGGGCAAGCTCGGCGGCCAGGCCCAGGTGCCCGGCGTCGCCGGCACCTGGAAGGACCTCACCGACAACGTCAACTTCATGGCCTCCAACCTGACCGCGCAGGTCCGCAACATCGCCGACGTCGCGACCGCCATCGCGAGCGGCGACTTGTCGAAGAAGATCACGGTGAACGTCTCGGGCGAGATCCTTCAGCTGAAGGAGACGCTCAACACCATGGTCGACCAGCTCAACGCCTTCGCCGGCGAAGTCACGCGCGTCGCCCGCGAGGTCGGCACCGAGGGCCGGCTCGGCGGCCAGGCCAACGTGCTCGGCGTCGCCGGCACCTGGAAGGACCTCACCGAGAGCGTCAACTCGATGGCCTCGAACCTGACCGCGCAGGTCCGCAACATCGCCGAGGTGACCACCGCAGTCGCCGGCGGCGACCTCTCGAAGAAGATCACCGTGGACGTGCGCGGCGAGATCCTCGAGTTGAAGGACACCATCAACACGATGGTGGACCAGCTCAACGCCTTCGCCGGCGAAGTCACGCGCGTGGCGCGCGAGGTCGGCACCGAAGGCAAGCTTGGCGGTCAGGCGGTGGTGCGCGGCGTCGGCGGCACGTGGAAGGACCTCACCGACAGCGTCAACTCGATGGCCTCGAACCTCACCGGCCAGGTCCGCAACATCGCCGAGGTCGCAACCGCGGTGGCGAAGGGCGACTTGTCCAAGAAGATCACGGTGAACGTCTCGGGCGAGATCCTTCAGCTGAAGGAAACGCTCAACACCATGGTCGACCAGCTCAACGCCTTCGCCGGCGAAGTCACGCGCGTGGCGCGCGAGGTCGGCACCGACGGCAAGCTCGGCGGCCAGGCCGACGTGCCCGGCGTCGCCGGCACCTGGAAGGACCTGACCGACTCCGTGAACTCGATGGCGGGCAACCTCACCGCCCAGGTCCGCAACATCGCGGAAGTTGCCACCGCCATCGCCGGCGGCGACCTGTCGCGCAAGATCACCGTGGACGTGCGCGGCGAGATCCTTCAGCTCAAGGACACGCTGAACACGATGGTCGACCAGCTCAACCGCTTCGCGGGCGAGGTGACGCGCGTGGCGCGCGAGGTCGGCACCGAAGGCCGCCTCGGCGGTCAGGCCAACGTGCCCGGCGTCGCCGGCACCTGGAAGGACTTGACGGACTCCGTCAACTCGATGGCGGGTAACCTCACCGCCCAGGTCCGCAACATCGCCGAGGTGACGACCGCGGTGGCGCGCGGCGACCTCTCGCGCAAGATCACCGTCGACGTGAAGGGCGAAATCCTCGAGCTGAAGAACACCATCAACACCATGGTGGACCAGCTCAACGGCTTTGCCGGCGAAGTCACGCGCGTGGCGCGCGAGGTCGGCACCGAAGGCAAGCTCGGCGGCCAGGCCGAGGTGCCCGGCGTCGCCGGCACCTGGAAGGACCTCACCGACAACGTCAACTTCATGGCCTCCAACCTGACAGCGCAGGTCCGCAACATCGCCGAGGTCGCAACCGCCATCGCCGGCGGCGACCTGTCGAAGAAGATCACGGTGGACGTACGCGGCGAGATCCTTCTCCTGAAGGACACGCTGAACACCATGGTCGAGCAGCTCCGCTCCTTCGCCGCCGAAGTCACGCGCGTGGCGCGCGAGGTCGGCACCGAGGGACGGCTCGGCGGTCAGGCCGTGGTGCCCGGCGTCGGCGGCACCTGGAAGGATCTCACGGACAACGTCAACCTCTTGGCTGCGAACCTCACCACCCAGGTCCGCAACATCGCCGAAGTCACCACGGCGGTCGCGCGCGGCGACCTCTCGCGCAAGATCACTGTGGATGTGAAGGGCGAAATCCTGGAGCTGAAGAACACCATCAACACCATGGTGGACCAGCTCAACGCATTCGCCGGCGAAGTGACGCGCGTCGCACGCGAGGTGGGCACGGAAGGAAAGCTGGGCGGCCAGGCCCAAGTGCCCGGCGTCGCCGGCACGTGGAAGGACCTCACCGACACCGTCAACTTCATGGCGGCGAACCTGACCGAGCAGGTGCGCGGCATCGTCAAGGTGGTGACCGCGGTCGCCAACGGCGATCTGAAGCAGAACCTCACGGTGAAATCGAAGGGCGAAGTCGCGGCGCTCGCCGACACCATCAACAACATGACCGAGACGCTCGCGACCTTCGCCGACCAGGTGACCTCGGTGGCGCGCGAGGTCGGCGTCGAAGGCCGGCTCGGCGGTCAGGCCAACGTGCCCGGCGCTGCCGGCACCTGGAAGGATCTCACCGGCAACGTCAACCTGCTCGCGGCCAACCTGACCTCGCAGGTGCGCGCGATCGCGGAAGTCGCAACTGCGGTGACCAAGGGCGACCTGACGCGGTCGATCCAGGTCGACGCCCGCGGCGAAGTGGCGGAGCTGAAGGACAACATCAACACGATGATCACCAACCTCCGTCTCACGACGGAGCTGAACACCGAGCAGGACTGGCTGAAGACCAACCTCGCCAAGTTCACCAACATGCTCCAGGGCCAGCGCGACCTCACCACCGTCGGCCGCCTGCTGCTCACCGAATTGTCGCCGCTGGTGAACGCCCATACCGGCGTGATCTACCAGGTCGAAAACGAGAACGATCCGCAGCTCCTGCTGCTCGCCTCCTACGCCAGCGACGGCGTCTACCCCTATCAGCCGGTGCTGCAGTTCGGCGAAGGCCTGATCGGCCAATGCGCCTTCGACAAGCGGCCGCGCGTCGTCTCCGACATTCCGTCGGACGTGGTGCCGATCAACTCGGCGCTGTTCCGCGTCGCGCCGAAAAACCTCGTCGTGCTGCCGGTGCTGTTCGAGGGCCAAGTCAAGGCCGTGATCGAGCTCGCCTCGCTCATCTCCTTCACGACGTCGCAGATGACGTTCCTGGAGCAGCTCACCGACTCCATCGGCATCGTGCTCAATTCGATCGAGGCCACGATGCAGACCGAAGGCCTGCTCAAGCAGTCGCAGCAGCTCGCCGGCGAGCTGCAGACCCAGCAACGCGAATTGCAGCAGACCAATGACCAGCTCGAGCAGAAGGCGCAGCAGCTCGCCGAACGCAACGTCGAGGTCGAGCGCAAGAACCAGGAGATCGAGCAGGCCCGCCGCGCGCTCGAGGAGAAGGCGACCGAGCTCGCGCTGACGTCGAAGTACAAGTCCGAGTTCCTCGCCAATATGAGCCACGAGCTGCGTACGCCGCTGAACTCGATCCTGATCCTCGGACAGCAGCTCAGCGACAACCCCGATGGCAACCTCTCGGCCAAGCAGGTCGAGTTCGCCCGCACCATCCATGGTGCCGGCACCGACCTGCTCAACCTCATCAGCGACATTCTCGATCTCTCCAAGATCGAGTCCGGCACCGTGACGGTCGACGCCGAGGAAATCCTGACCGCGAACCTGCTCGAGACCGTCGGCCGGCCGTTCCGGCACGAGGCGGACAACCGCAACCTGTCGTTCAAGATCGACGTCGATCCGAACCTGCCGCGCAGCATCGTGACCGACTCCAAGCGGCTGCAACAGGTTCTGAAGAATCTGCTCTCCAACGCCTTCAAGTTCACCGCCGACGGCGAAGTGCGCCTGAAGGTCGCCGGCGCAATCGGCGGCTGGGGGACGGATCATCCGGTGCTGAACTCGGCGCCGGCCGTGATCGCCTTCGAAGTGTCCGACACCGGCATCGGCATTCCCCTGGAGAAGCAGAAGCTGATCTTCGAGGCGTTCCAGCAGGCCGATGCCGGCACCAGCCGCAAATATGGCGGCACCGGCCTCGGCCTTGCGATCAGCCGCGAGCTTGCCAGCCTGCTCGGCGGCGAGATCCACCTGCGCAGCGCGCCGGGCAAGGGCTCGACCTTCACGCTCTATCTGCCCTTGAAATATTCCGGCCCGACCCTCGCGCCGCGGGCGCCGGCGTCACAGCAATACGGCCAGCCGCCGGCGCTGCAGCCTGCTGCGCCCGACCAGCAGCGCGTTATCGAGCAGCTGCCCGACGACCGCCTCAACCTCGAGCCCGGCGACACCATTCTCCTGATCGTCGAGGACGACCCGCATTATGCCCGCGTGCTGGTCGATCTGGCCCGCGACAAGGGCTTCAAGGTCCTGGTCGCCGCGCGCGGCGCCGAGGCCCTCGAGCTCGCCAAGCAATACCAGCCGACGGCCGTCTCCCTCGACGTGTTCCTGCCCGACATGCTGGGCTGGACCGTGTTGAGCCAGCTCAAGCACAATCCGCTCACCCGCCACATCCCGGTCCAGATCATCACGCTCGACGAGGACCGCCAGCATGCGCTGGCGCGCGGCGCCTTCTCCTTCGTCAACAAGCCGACGACGACCGAGGGCGTCTCGGCCGCGCTGACGCAAATCAAGGAATATGCGCGGCCGCGGCGCAAGCGGCTCTTGATCGTCGAGGACAACGAGGCCGAGCGGCTCTCGATCCGCGAGCTGCTGCACCACGACGACATCGAGATCCTGGCCACGGATACCGGGGCCGGCGCGCTCACGACGTTGCGCGAGCAACCCTGCGATTGCGTGGTGCTCGACCTTAGGCTGCCCGACATGAGCGGCTTCGAGGTGCTCGATCAGATCCGCAACGACGAGGCGCTGTCGAACATCCCCGTCGTGGTGTTCACCGGCCGCGAGCTTTCCGCCGAGGAGGATGCCGAGCTTCACACCATGGCACGCAGCATCGTGGTCAAGGGCGTGGAATCGCCCGAGCGCCTGCTCGACGAGACCGCGTTGTTCCTGCACCGCGTGATCACGGAGCTGCCGATCGAGAAGCAGCGCATGCTGGAGAAGCTGAACAGTTCCGACGAGGACCTGATCGGCAAGACCGCCCTGCTCGTCGACGACGATGCCCGCAATATCTTCGCGCTCTCAAGCGTGCTGGAACGACGCGGCATGAGGGTGCTGACGGCCACGACCGGCAGTGAGGCGGTGACGCTGGTCGAATCCAATCCGGAGATCGCGATCGTGCTGATGGACATCATGATGCCGCAGATGGATGGCTATCAGACCATCGGCGTGATCCGCGAGAACCCGGCCTTCGCCCGTCTGCCGATCATCGCGTTGACCGCCAAGGCGATGAAGGGCGACCGCGAGAAGTGCCTCGAAGCCGGCGCGTCTGACTACCTCGCCAAGCCGGTCAACACCGACCAATTGCTGCTTGCGATCCGCATGTGGCTGCATCGCTGAGTTGGACCCGCGCATGGACCAGGAAAAGGTCAACATCCTGCTCGTCGACGATCAGCCGGCCAAGCTGCTCGCCTATGAGGTGATCCTGAAGGATCTCGGCGAGAACCTCGTGATCGCCTCCTCGGGCCGCGAGGCGCTGGAGGTGCTGCTCAAGACCGAGATCGCGGTGATCCTGGTCGACGTCTGCATGCCCGAGCTCGACGGCTTCGAGCTCGCCGCGATGATCCGCGAGCATCCGCGCTTTCAGAAGACCGCCATGATCTTCATTTCGGCCATCCAGGTCAGCGACATCGACCGGCTGCGCGGCTACGAGATGGGCGCGGTCGATTACGTGCCAGTGCCGGTCGTGCCGGAGGTGCTTCGCGCCAAGATCAAGGTGTTTGCCGAGCTCTACCGCAAGACGCGCGAGCTCGAACGGCTGAACCACGAGCTCGAGGATCGCGTCCGCGCCCGCACCGCGGAACTGGAGGCGTCCACGGCGAAGCTGCGCGAGAGCGAGCAGCGGCGCAGCATGGCGATCGCGGCCGGCAAGATGGGGTCATGGGACTGGGACTGGATCAGCGGCGATTGGATGTGGGACGAGGGGCAATACCGCATCTTCGGCGTCAGCCCCGAGGATTTCGAGGTCACTCCGGCCAGCGTTCAGGGCCTGCTGCATCCCGATGACGTCGATCAGTTGCGCAAGGCGATCGCCGAGTTCAACAAGGGTACGCGCGCGTACGAGACGGAGTTCCGCATCCTGCGGCCCGACGGCGAGGTGCGCTGGTGCGTCGGCACGGCGGCCGCAACCACGGACGAGAGCGGGCGCGTGGTGCGCGTCAGCGGCGTGACCGTCGACATCACCGAGCGCAAGCGCGCCGAGGAGCGGCAGAACCTGCTGGCGCGGGAAGTCGATCATCGCGCGAAGAACGCGCTGGCGCTGGCGCAATCGATCGTGCGCCTCACCCGGGCCGACGAGGTCAAGGCCTATGTCAACGCCGTCGAGGGGCGCATCAATGCGCTGGCGCGCGTGCACACCATCCTGTCGCTGTCGAGCTGGCAGGGCGCCGAGCTCTCCAGGCTGATCGACGAGGAGCTTGCGCCCTATTCGCTGGGTGACCAGATCAAATTGGCAGGGCCCGAAGTTCAGTTGCTGCCGGCGACGGCCCAGACGCTCGCGCTCGCGCTGCACGAGCTCTTCACCAACTCGGCCAAGTACGGCGCGCTATCCACCCGATCGGGGCGGCTCGCGATCGATTGGCAGGTCGACGAGGAGCTGCTCACGCTGAGCTGGGAGGAATCTGGCGGTCCCCTGGTCAAGACCCCGAAATCGCGCGGCTTCGGCACGCGAAGCCTGCTTGCGAGCATCGAGTCCCAGCTTGGCGGACAGGCGCAGTTCGATTGGCGCGCCGAGGGCCTGCTGTGCCGTCTTGAGGTGCCGTTGACACGCAAGACCGCGGCGGCTGCACCAAGCAAGTTCGACACCGCCGGCGCCGCCGAATTGCAACGCGCATCCGGTTAACCTGACGCTGCGCTGCTCATGCGCTCCGCCGTGCGCGGTTCGCGCGCGACGCGCCCTTCGAGCCAGGCTTCCGTTCGGGCGAGATCGCGCAGCGCCCTCGCGTAGCGGCGAGCTGCGCTCCGCTCCGCGCCAATCGGGAGCTTGCGCGCCTTGCGCAGGATGTCCGCGGCTGCGTTGCGATAGGCTAGCGAGCGGTAAAGAAAGACCACCTTACCCATATCGATGTTCCCGTTTTGCTGGCGCCCATCTTGGCAAGCCCGGCATGAACGCCGGATGAAACGGGCGGTAACAATTCCTTCAGCGGAGCGGAACCCGGCGATCACATGCGCGTTGGCGTGGCAGTTCGGGATGCCGTCCCTTGCGCACCAAAAAGTCGTCTGAGCTGATCTCTGCCAGCGGCCTTATCAAGCTGATGACACATGCAATGATGGGCGCAGCGCTTGGCCTCATTTTCAGCCTCACGCTCGTCCTGTCCAATCCAGCCGTCGCCAACCTGCTGAACAATGGCGGAAGCCAGGCCGCGATGGTCTTCGCCCTCACCTTGGTGACGACCTTCGCGATCGGCGCGACGCTCACCGGCACCGTGTTCATCCTGGTCGAGGACAAGCAAACTTGAAGCGTGCGTGACGCACGGAAGATACTTCGCCGGGACTCCTGCCGCGACGCGCGGTTTGCTGCCTGCGTCAATTTAACTCAGGGAGTTCCCCCGCATGAAGACGACCAAGCTCGCTCTCGCCGCAATATTGGCAACGGGCCTTGCCGCCGCGCCGTTTGCCGCCCAGGCCAAATCGCATAAGGCCAAGCATGAATCGTCGGCACAGACCACCGGCGCCAACACCAAGTCCTCCAAGGGCGCTGATCCATCCGGCCAAGGCGGCGCCGGTCCCGGCTCCGATCAGGGCGGCACCATGACCAACAAGGGCGGCATGACCACCACCAAATAGGCGCGCCCTGGAATCATGAAGGGCTCCGCATTGCGGAGCCCTTTGTCTTCTATCTTTGGGCTCGGCACTCGGCCTTCAGTATCCGGCGCCAAGGATCTCAGCGGCGCTCGACTGCGCGCGCGGAATTGCCGCCTGTCTTCACGGCACGAAGTCGCACTCGGTCGCGGACGTTCGGCAGTACGTCGCTGCCGCCGGCCGCCTTCCATTCGGCGATCAAGAGATTGATCTTCCGGCGCAGGTCCATCTGCGCCAGGGCCTTTTCCGTGCAGTCGTGATCGCGCTCGACGAGGTCGCGCACCGACGCCTCGACGTCGGCCATCTCAAACCTCAAGGCTCTGATTTTACGTCGAATTTCATTAATTCTGTTGTCCATGCCTTGTTAGAACAAAATAAGAACATATAGTCAAGTCACGATTTCAGGACGGAGACGCCAGATGCAGGTTCAAGGTAAATACGACGCCAGATTTTTCCTGGGCGAGCAGATGACGCGGGCGCAGGGCCTCAAGCTGAAGCGGCTCAGCGAAGAGGCCTACCAGCCCGGCCAATATGCGCGGGATCTGTCCTTCAGCGAGGCCGCCCGGCGCATCCAGGTGCTGGAAGCGGAGATCGAGCTGGCAAACTCCTTCTAGAGCATCGCATCGCGCTTTAGGCCTGCGCCGTTCCACGCTCCCGGAACCATGGCTGTGCAGAATGGTTCTCCCCGCCGAGGGAGAATATGCATGGCACGCAAGGCAAAAAAGCGCCGCTACTCACGCAGCTCGGGCAGCGATGTCGCCACCGAGATGCGGCGTTACAAGAAGGGCACCGCGAAGAGCGGCCGTGGCGGGCGCGGCGGCCGCGTCAAGAACCGCAAGCAGGCCATCGCGATCGGACTGTCGAAGGCACGCAAGAAGGGCAAGAAGGTCCCGAAGAAGGCTTCAAAGCGCAAGAGCGCCAAGACGACGTCCAAGAAATCGTCGAGGACGTCGTCCAAGAAATCATCCAACAAGAAATCATCGAAGCGCAAATCATCCAAGCGGTCGCGCTGACCGGTCTCAGATCATGCTCCCCGGCATAAAGCAGCGGATCGAAATCCCGAACGCAGTCTTGACCGGCCACACCATGGTGCGGCCGGCGCGGTTCGGCTCGGTGATGACGGCCTCGTCCGGCACGTCGATCCACTGCCCGTCGATGCGGACACGGTAGCGCCCGTTGTGCGACTCCCAGTCGAGATCGGCGAGGGCGAAACCGTCGGCATCCGAGCAGCACGGACCGAGATGGCTGCGCAAACTGTCGAACCATGGCTTCAGAGGAGAATTCGCGTAGCGGCCGTCGTCGCGCCCGAGCGCGTTTTCACCCGAGAGCACCAATGGCACCACGAGCAGCGCACTCCTGAGCGAGAGCTTCAGTCGATCCATGATGGCACCGATCACTTGTGAACCACCGGCGAGTTCCACAAAGCGCCGGGAGGCTCGAAGTTCCACGCTTGCAACCCGGTCGGCGGCGGCGTTGCCGCAGAGCACTGAGGCGTCTTGCGAGTGTGATCAGCGAACACGGCTTTTTCGGACGCACCAGGTCATCATCCCTGCCGTTAACGAGAATGTGACCGGCCTGGTGCGGACGTGACGTGTGTGCAAAAGGCGGCCCGAAGGCCGCCTTCCTGGATTTGTGAGGGTCGAGTTCGCGCTATGCGAGTGGCACCGCAACGAAGCGGGTGGCCTCCGCGCTTCTGACCTGAAGCAGCACGCTGCGCTTGCCCGACGATTTGGCCTGCGCCAGCTCGGAGCGGACCTCGCCGACATTGCTGACAGCCTTGCCGCCGACATTGAGGATGACGTCGCCGGTCCGGATGCCCCGTTGCGCGGCCGGGCCTTGCGGATCAACCTCGGTGACGACGACGCCGTTCTGGCCTGCGCCCTGGACGTCACCTGCGGGCGCCAGGCTGAGGCCGAGGCGCGGCGTGCCGGCACCCGACTGTCCCCTGCCCTCGTCGGCATTGCCATTGCCTTTAGCCTGGCGCTCATTCGGCAGTTCGCCGAGCACCAGGGTCATCGTCTTGCTGTCGCCCTTGCGGAAGACATCGAGCTTCACGGACGTGCCCGGCGCCAAGCCGGCGATGGTGCGGGCGAGGTCGCGGGAGTCCTTGATCGTGGTGCCGTTGACGGCGGTGATGACATCGCCCGCCTGGATGCCGGCCTTCGCCGCCGGGCTGCCATCCTGCGGATTGTCGACGATCGCGCCGCGCGCCTCCTTGAGCCCGAGGCTGTCGGCAATATCCGACGTCACCGGCTGCACCTGCACGCCGAGCCAGCCCCGGGTGACCGCGCCCTTGTCCTTCAATTGCGCGACGACGAGCTTGGCGGTCGAAGCCGGGATATCGAAGCCGATGCCGACCGAGCCGCCCGAGGGCGAGAAGATCGCAGTGTTCACGCCGATCACGTTGCCGTTCATGTCGAAGGCCGGGCCGCCGGAATTACCCTTGTTGATCGGCGCGTCGATCTGGATGAAGTCGTCATAGGGACCGTTGCCGATGTCGCGGCCGCTGGCCGAGACGATGCCGGCGGTCACGGTGCCGCCAAGACCGAAGGGATTGCCGACCGCGACCACCCAGTCGCCGATGCGCGGCTTCTGGTCGGAGAACTTGACGAACGGAAAGTCCTTCTTGCCGTCGACCTTGATCAGCGCGAGATCGGTCTTCGGATCGGTGCCGACCACTTTCGCGGTGTAGGTCGTGCCGTCGTCCATCGTCACCTGCACGGACTCGGCGCGATCGACGACGTGATTGTTGGTCACGGCATAGCCGTCGGCGGAGATGAAAAAGCCGGAGCCTTCGCCCGTGATCATCTGGTGGCGCTGGCGTGGCATGCCGTTCGCGCCGCCCGGAAAGCGGAAACCGAACTGTCGCGAGAACTGGTCGAACGGCGTGTCCTCGTCCGAATCCATCCGGTTCTGCTGCAGCATCGCGCTCTTGTCGTTGTCCTGATCGATTTTGACCCGCACCGAGATCACAGCGGGTTTGACCCTGCTGACGAGATCGCCGAAGCCGGGCGGCGTCGCGGCAGCTTCGGCCGCCTGAGCCGGCGCAATCAAGGAGTTGATGCCGTACGGCGTGGCGCCTGGCGCAACGGCCAGGGCGGCCACGCCCAGCGCGGCCACGGTGCCGAGCAGCGCGAGCCGCCGCGGCCGCAAGATCTTGCGAGAAGTGTTGATGTCGGAATTGACGCGATCGTTCATGTCGAAATGTCCATGTTGAGCAGGTGTCGCCTTGCCCTCAACATGGTCGCTGCCACCTTACGACGTCCCGTCCGTCCGATTAAATCTCGGCAAAGAATGGATGAGCGGGCGCAGCAGGCAATCCGGACGTTTGATACAGCTCAACGCGTCGCCTTCGCGCAGGGAGAAACTGCGACCATCGGATGATGCTCAGCGGAGGCGCGCCATGTACAAAGACATTCTCGTCCACATTCCCACCGAACGTCCCATGCGTCCCGCGATCGAGGGCTCGGTCTCGCTCGCGGCGAAGCTCAACGCGCATCTCGACGCGGTCGCGGTCGGCTATGTCGCCACCAGTACAGCTTACGTCATGGAAGGCGGCGCGGCGGTGGCGGCCGTGTTCGAGCTGGAGCGCGAGCGCGCCGTGGAGCGGGCCGAGGCGGCGCTCGCGGTATTCAAGAGCGAGGCGGCGAACGCCGGCATCTCCTATACCTGCCACGCACTCGGCGCGATCCCCGCGGATGCCGCCGGCTCGCTCGGCGAGATGGCACGGCTGCACGATCTCAACGTGGTGCTCCAGCCCGATCCGGCGCAGGGCTCGTTCGACAACGACGTGCCGAGCGAGATCCTGTTCCGGGCGGGCGGCCCGGTGCTGTTCCTGCCCTACACCTTCCGGGGAGCCTTCAAGGCGAAGCGGATCGGCATCTGCTGGGACGGCAGTCGCGTTGCCGCCCGCGCCATGCGCGACGCAGCTCCGTTCCTGGCGCGCGCCGAAGAGATCGTGATCATCACCGTCAACGAGACCGACGACGTCTCCGGCGAAGCTTCAGCGAGCGGCTTGGCCAGACATCTCGGCCGGCGCGGATTGTCCACCCGCACGGTCAGCCTGACCGCCACGCGCGCCGACATTCAGCCGATCATTCTGTCGCTGGCGGCCGACGAGAGTCTCGATCTCCTGGTGATGGGCGGCTACGGCCATTCGCGGTTGCAGGAACGCGTTCTCGGGGGTGTCACCCGCGCCATGCTGGAAGCCATGACGGTCTCGACGCTGATGTCGCATTGATGAGCCGCCTTGGCGCCGTCACGCCGCGACGGGAGCCTCCCACGGCGCCGACGCGGCGGCGTCCTTCTCGCGATGCACATTGCACGCGTCGAAATGCGCCTTGAGCTCGATTTCGGCGAGATGTTCGAAATGTTCGGCCTGGCCGAGGAGTTCCCAGTTCTGGAGCGGCCGGTAGGCCGCCTGCTGACGGCAGAGGGACGCCAGCGCCCGGTAGCGACGTACGTTCTCCATGAGACCCTCCCTCGCGTTCACGGGCTTATTGCCCTGATTTGCGTCAGGCCGATGGCGTTTATGCAAAACATTTGCTGCGCACACAACGCGCCTGAACCAAGTTGATTTTCGAGAAGTGCCGGTAAGGATTTTAGTTCCAAACGTCCGTTTGGAACTGTGTGCCCAACGCTAGGCGGAGAGGCGGCGCTCCACGGCGACGCCGACCAAGTCGAGATAGCGTTCGATCAGATCAGGCCGGCCGACGAGATAGCCTTGCATCTCCTCGCAGGCCTCGCGCGCCAGGAAAGCACGCTGGGCTTCCGTCTCCACTCCCTCGGCAATGACCGGGATCTTCAGCGCGTGCGCCAGGCTCAGGACGGCGCGGACAATCTCGGCCGATTTCGGCGTCGCCTCCAGGTTGGAGATGAAACTGCGGTCGATCTTGATCTTGTCGAACGGGAACGACTGCAGATAGGACAGCGAGGAATAGCCGGTGCCGAAATCGTCCATGGCGATGCGGATGCCGAGCGCCTTCAGCCGCCGCAGCAGGTTGAGCGCGCGGGTGAAATCGCCGATCAGCACGCCCTCCGTGATCTCGACCTCGAGCCGCGTCGGCGTCAGCCCCGTCTCCAACAGAATCTGGTGGATCGAGCGCTCGAGATCGCCCACCTGGAACTGGACCGGCGACAGATTGACCGCGACCTGCAACGGCCGCGGCCAGGATGCCGCCTCGCGGCACGCCTCGCGGCGTGCAGGCTTCATGCCCACAATTACCGTCGTTCTGCATCCGCGCTCTCATAGCGTTCCCAAACCGCAAATTGAGAGGCTTAGCATTGCGCGGTCGTTCATCGATTCTTCTCTTGGCGCACTGGGACCCCAGCAGCGGTCCGCAACTGATCCGTAATCTACCGGATGAGCGCACTTTCTTCTGCCCGCTTCGTGGGCGAGGAACTATCTTGCAGCCTCGGAGCCCGGCCGATCTCCGCGGCGATTCGAATAGCCGCGATATTAGCGGCATATTCGCCAGCGCCCTTGCCGCGAAACACGGCGGAGCCGGCGACCAGCGTGTCGGCGCCCGCTGCAGCCACGGCCGCGGCATTATCGCGCGTGATACCGCCGTCGACCTCCAGCCGGATCGGCCGCTCGCCGATCATGGTCCTGATCCGCCTGATCTTGTCGATCTGCGATGTGATGAAGGATTGGCCGCCAAAACCCGGATTGACCGTCATCACCAGCACGAGATCGATACGATCGAGCAAATACTCGATCACCGCTTCCGGCGTCGACGGACAAAGGCTGACGCCAGCCTTGCGGCCGAGCGCTCGGATCGCCTGGAGCGAGCGGTCGAGATGCGGGCCGGCTTCCGCATGCACCGTGATCACATCAGCCCCGGCCTTGGCAAAGGTCTCGAGGTAGGAATCGGCCGGCGCAATCATCAGATGCACATCGAAGACTTTCCTCGTCATCGGCCGTATCGCCTTGATGACGTCGGCACCGAAGCTGATGTTCGGCACGAAATGTCCGTCCATGACGTCGCAATGGATCCAGTCGGCCCCAGCGGCGTCGATCGCGGCGACCTCTTCGCCGAGGCGCGCGAAATCCGCGGCGAGGATCGAGGGAGCGATCATGATCTCCTTCGTCATGGCACTGCACTCCGCGCATCCGCACCGCCGCTGAACACCCGGCTCGCGAGCACGTCCATGGCATCGATGGTTTCGAGGTCGGCGACATCGAGCATGCGATTGAGATCGGACACCAGCCGATCGGCCTGCCGCAGGCGGATGCGGTCGACGGCGTTGCGGATCGAGCGCGCGTTGGAGAAGAACGGCTGGGTCCGACGCAGCGCGATGTACTTCTCGAACGCCTCTCGCGCCGCAGCCGAGAAGCGATAGCCACGCTCCTTCAGCATCAGCTCGGCGATGACGAGCAGCTCGGCCTCCGCGTAGTCAGGGAATTCGATGTGGTGGGCGATGCGCGAGCGGAAGCCGGGGTTTGAGCCAAAGAAACTCGTCATCCGCTCGCCGTAGCCGGCGAGGATCACGACGAGGTCCTCGCGCTGGTTCTCCATCACCTGGAGCAGGATCTCGATCGATTCCTGACCATAGTCGCGTTCGTTGTCGGGACGATGCAGGTAATAGGCCTCGTCGATGAACAGCACGCCGCCCATTGCCTTCTTCAGGATCTCCTTGGTCTTCGGCGCGGTGTGGCCGATGTACTGGCCGACCAGATCGTCGCGCGTCACCGAGATCACCTGCCCGCGACGCACGAAGCCGAGGCCGTGCAGGATCCTGGCCATGCGCAGAGCGACGGTGGTCTTGCCTGTTCCAGGATTGCCGGTGAACGACATGTGCAGCGTCGGCGGCGCGGAAGCCAGGCCCGCACGCTGCCGGATGCGCTCGATCAGCAACAGCGAGGCGATCTGGCGCACGCGGTTCTTGACCGGCTTGAGCCCGATCAGCTCCCGATCGAGCTGTTGCAGCGTCTCGGTGATCCCGGCCGCTTCAGCCTCTTTGCGGAGATCGAAATGGGTCTCGCTGTGTTCGGTCGTGGTTGCGTGGGGGACATCAAGCATGACTACCCTCGAAGAAAAGAGCTTCGCCGCGAGCAAGGCGGCGAAGCAGTTGTCCGCCAAGGATGCGAAGCAGGGAGAGCTCCGCGCGGAAGCGGATGACTCAAGCTGGCGCGTGCGCCGCCGGCTTTCGAACCGTGGTGTAGCGGACCGCACGGCCGCCGAACTCCTGCCGCACCAGCTCGAACTCCGTCTCTTGCTTCGGCCGGTTGACGAGGAAGGAGATCCGCACCGATTCCCAGCCGTGGCTGGCATCGAAGCCGCTGATGCGGATGTAGCTGTTACCATAGACCCTGCGGCACTCGGCGAGCTCCATCATTACGCCGGCGGCGTCCTGGAGATCGAACATCGGCAGGCCCCACATCTCCCAATAAGTGTTGCGGGGATGCGGATCGTCGGTGAACTCGATGTTCACCGCCCAGCCATTGGCGAGGCAATACTGCACCTGGCTGGTGATCTGCTCGTTGGTCAGATCCGGCAGGTACGAGAAGCAGCCCTGGGTGATCTTCATCTCAAATCTCCTCAGACGGTTTCCAGCGCGGTCGGCACGAAGTCCGGCGTGTCGGTGGATTGATAGTTGAAGGTGACGTCCTTCCAGACCTCGAGCGCAGCCTTCAGCGGCGTGCAGGTCTGGGCCGCCTTGTCCAGGATCTCCGGGCCCTCGTGGACATAGTCGCGGCCCTCGTTGCGGGCGAGGATCATCGCTTCCAGCGCCACGCGGTTGGCGGTCGCGCCGGCCGCAATGCCCATGGGATGGCCGATGGTGCCACCGCCGAACTGCAGCACGACGTCCTCGCCTAACAGGTCGAGCAGCTGGTGCATCTGCCCGGCATGGATGCCGCCGGAGGCTACCGGCATCATCTTGTTGAGGCTCGCCCAGGACTGGTCGAAGAACAGGCCATGCTCGAGCTTGGTCGGATTGAAGTCCTCGCGGCAGACGTCGTAATAGCCGCGCGTGGTGTTGGGATCGCCTTCGAGCTTGCCCACCACCGTGCCGGCGTGGATGTGGTCGACACCGGCAAGCCGCATCCATTTCGCGATGACGCGGAACGACACGCCATGGCTCTTCTGCCGCGTATAGGTGGAGTGGCCGGCGCGATGCAGATGCAGGATCATGTCGTTGCGCCGCGCCCACTTGGCCATCGACTGGATCGCAGTGTAGCCGATCACGAGGTCGATCATCACGATCACCGAGCCAAGCTCCTTGGCGAACTCCGCACGCTCGTACATGTCCTCCATGGTGGCCGCGGTGACGTTGAGGTAGGTCCCTTTCACCTCGCCGGAAGCGGCCTGCGCGCGGTTCACCGCCTCCATGCAATAGAGGAAGCGATCGCGCCAATGCATGAAGGGCTGCGAGTTGATGTTCTCGTCGTCCTTGGTGAAATCGAGCCCGCCCTTCAGCGCCTCATAGACCACGCGGCCGTAATTGCGGCCGGACAGACCGAGCTTCGGCTTCACGGTCGCGCCGAGCAGCGGCCGGCCGAACTTATCGAGCCGCTCGCGCTCCACCACGATGCCGGTCGCCGGTCCCTGGAAGGTCTTCACATAGGCGACGGGAAAGCGCATGTCCTCGAGCCGCAGCGCCTTCAGCGGCTTGAAGCCGAACACGTTGCCGATGATCGAGGCCGAGAGGTTGGCGATCGAGCCCGGCTCGAACAGGTCGAGATCATAGGCGATGTAGGCGAAATACGAGCCCGGCGAGCCCGGAACGGGATCGACGCGATAACACTTGGCGCGATACTTCTCGGCCGCGGTCAGGCGATCGGTCCACACCACCGTCCAGGTCGCGGTCGAGGATTCGCCTGCCACAGCGGCTGAGGCCTCGATCGGGTCGACGCCGTCTTGCGGCGTGACGCGGAACAGCGCGATGACGTCGGTGTCCTTTGGCGTGTAGTCGGGCTCCCAATAGCCCATGCGCTTGTATTCCATCACGCCGGAGCGATAGCGCTCCTTGCCGCGGACCGTGCCTGCATGTGCGTTCATGTCTCTCTCCTGCTCTTTTCTCTGCTCTTTCTGATTGGTTAGGCGGCAACCGGCTCGCGGGCATCGATGCGCGGGTCGAGCTCGCCGGCGCGATAGCGCCGCGCCATCTCGCTCATCGGAATGACCTTGATCTTGCTGGCGTGGCCTGCGGTACCGAACTGCTCGAACCGCTCGCGGCACAATTCGCGCATTGCGTCCATCGCCGGCTTGAGAAACTTGCGCGGATCGAATTCGGAGCGCGTTTCCGCCGCCACCTTGCGGAACACCGCGGTCATCGCCAGCCGGCAATCGGTGTCGATATTGACCTTGCGCACGCCGCTGCGGATGCCGCGAACGATCTCCTCGACCGGCACGCCCCAGGTCTGCGGCATCTCGCCGCCGAACTGGTTGAACATGTCCTGCAGCGGCTGCGGCACCGAGGAGGAGCCATGCATGACCAGATGCGTGTTCGGCAGCCGGCCGTGGATCTCCTCGACCACCCGCATCGCCAGGATATCGCCATCCGGCTTGCGGCTGAACTTGTAGGCACCGTGCGAGGTGCCCATCGCGATCGCGAGCGCATCGACCTTGGTCGCGCGAACGAAGTCGACGGCCTGATCCGGATCGGTCAAGAGCTGGTCGTGGCCGACCTTGCCCTCGACGCCGTGGCCATCCTCCTGTTCGCCGCCGCCGTGCTCGAGCGAGCCGAGCACGCCGAGCTCGCCTTCGACGGAAGCGCCGACCCAATGGGCGAGATCGACGACGCGGCGCGTGATCGCGACGTTGTAATCATAGTCGGCCGCCGTCTTGGCATCGGCCTTGAGCGAGCCGTCCATCATGACCGAGGTAAACCCGTGGGCGATGGCGGACGCGCAGGTCGCCTCGTCATTGCCGTGGTCCTGGTGCATGCAGAGCGGAATGTCCGGATAAGTCCGCTCCAGCGCGTCGATCATGTGCGAAAGCATGAGATCGCCGGCATAGCTGCGCGCGCCGCGCGAGGCCTGGATGATGACCGGCGCATCGACCGCAGCCGCCGCCTGCATGATGGCGATGCCCTGCTCCATGTTGTTGATGTTGAACGCCGGCACGGCGTAGCCGTGGCTGGCAGCGTGATCGAGCAATTGGCGGAGAGTAATACGGGCCAAGGGGCGTCCTCCTTATTGGCTCTTGCGGGCGATCGCCCGGCGGGCCGCTTCCGCAATGCTTTGCGGCGTGATGCCGAATTCGCGGTACAGCACCGACGCCGGGGCCGAGGCGCCGAAGCCGCGCATGCCGACGAACTCACCGTCGGTGCCGATCCAGCGATGCCAGTCGCCGGCGACAGCGGCCTCGACACCGACACGCGGCGCGGTGCCGAGCACCGAGGCGCGGTAATCCTCCGGCTGCTCCTCGAACAGTGCGAAACACGGCGCCGAGACCACTGCGGCGCGAACGTGTTCGGTCGCGAGCAAGCGTGCGGCTTCCAGCGCCATCGAGACTTCCGAGCCGGTTGCGATGAGCGTCACGTCGCGGCCACCATCCGGCGAGATGACGAGATAGGCTCCGTTCGCTACGTGGTTTCTGCCGCGCGCATCGCTGCGGAAGGTCGGCAGGGCCTGCCGCGACAGGCATAGCACTGAGGGGCGATGCTCCGCCGCGAGCGCGCAATCCCAGGCTTCCAGCGTCTCCACCGCATCGGCGGGGCGGAACACGAGCAGGTTGGGAAGGACGCGCAACGCCGCGAGATGCTCGACCGGCTGATGCGTCGGGCCGTCCTCGCCGAGCCCGATGGAGTCGTGGGTCATGACATGGATGACGCGCAGCCGCATCAAGGCCGCCAGGCGGATCGCCGGCCGGCTGTAATCGGAGAACGCCAAGAACGTGCCGCCATAGGGGATGAAGCCGCCATGCAACGCGAGGCCGTTCATCGCCGCGGCCATACCGTGCTCGCGAATGCCATAATGGATGTAGTCGCCGGCGAACGCACCGCTCTTGACCGGCGCCTGCGCCTTGGCATGCGTCAGGTTCGAATGGGTGAGGTCCGCGGAGCCGCCGACCAGGCCGGGAATTGTTCCCGCGATTCCCTCGAGCACCTGTTGCGAGGCCTGCCGCGTCGCCAGCTTCGGCCGCTCGGATGCAAAGTGCTCACGCAATTTCGCCGCGGCCAGCGCATAGGCGGCGGGCAGAGTCACGGCTTTGCCCTCGACGAACAGGTCGCGCTGCTCCGGCGTCGCTCCTTCGTAGCGATCGAGCCAGGCGAGGCGGTCGACCTGCCCGCGCTGCCCGATCATCCGCCACGCCTTGAGCACCGGGATCGGCACCACGAAAGGCTGATAGTCCCAACCCAGCGTCCGCCGCGCCGCTGCCGTCTGCTCGGTGCCGAGCGGCGCGCCATGCACTTTCTCGGTGCCCTGTCTATCAGGCGCGCCATAGCCGATGATTGTGCGACAGGCGATCAGCGACGGCTTTGCGGTCTCCCGCTCCTCCGCTATCGCCTGCGCCACCGCTGCGGGATCATGCCCGTCGACGCGGCGCACCGACCAACCGGAGGCGGCGAAGCGCGCGAGCTGGTCGTCCGATGTCGCCAGCGAGGTCGGACCGTCGATGGAGATGCCGTTGTCGTCGAACAGCACGATCAGCCGGCCGAGCCCGAGATGACCGGCCAGCGAGATCGCCTCCTGGCTGAGGCCTTCCATCAGGCAGCCATCGCCCGCGATGACATAGGTGAAGTGATCGACGAGCCCATCGCCATGCCGCGCATTCGCCATCCGCTCGGCGAGCGCCATGCCGACCGCGGTCGCAATGCCCTGGCCCAGCGGTCCCGTCGTGGTCTCGACACCAGCCGTGTGGCCATATTCAGGATGACCCGGCGTCTTCGAGCCCCACTGGCGAAAGGCCTTGATGTCGTCGAGGCTGATATCGCCGCCGGTGAGATGCAACAGCGCATAGAGCAGCATCGAGCCATGCCCCGCCGACAGCACGAAGCGGTCGCGGTCAGGCCAATTGGGGTGCGCGGAGTCGAATTTCAGGAAACGCGAGAACAGCACAGTCGCGACATCAGCCATGCCCATGGGCAGCCCGGGATGGCCTGACTGCGCTGCCTCGATGGCATCGACCGCGAGGAAGCGGACGGCATTGGCGAGATCGTTGTGCGTGACCGCATTGAGGTCGGCTTCGGCATGGACGGAGATGTTCATCGGAGTCTCTCCCTGTTCACTTCAGGCTGCGCTTGCGCTCGATCAGCTGCATGATCAGCGGCGTCAGGATCAGCTGCATGGCCAGGTCCAGCTTCGCGCCCGGGCACACGATCGAATTGGCGCGCGACATCCAGCTCTGCGGCAGCATCGAGAGCAGATAGGGGAAGTCGATACCGCGCGGATTCTTGAAGCGGATCACCACCATCGATTCGTCCGGCGTCGGGATCCAGCGCGCGATGAATGGATTGGAGGTGTCCACGGTCGGGACGCGCTGGAAGTTGATGTCGGTCTCGGTGAATTGCGGACAGATGTAGTGGATGTAGTCGGGCATCCGCCGCAGGATGGTGTCGGTGACGGCCTCGGTCGAATAGCCGCGTGCGCTGCGGTCGCGGTGCAGCTTCTGGATCCATTCGAGATTGATGACGGGCACGACGCCGATCTTGAGGTCGGCATAGCGCGCGACGTTCACCTTATCGGTGACCACGGCGCCGTGCAGGCCCTCGTAGAACAGCAGGTCCGAATCCTCCGGCAGCTGCTTCCAGTCGGTGAAGGTGCCTGGTGCCGCGCCATGCAGCGCCGATTCCTCGGCGTCGTGGACGTAGTGCCGCGTCACCGCGGTGCCGGTCTCGCCGTAGTCGCGGAAGGCGCGCTCCAGCTCCTCGAACAAATTGGTCTCGGGGCTGAAATGGCTGAAATGCTTGTTGCCGCGCTCGGCCTCCTTCGCCATCTGCGCACGCATCTCGGCACGGTCGTAGCGGTGGAAGGCGTCGCCCTCGATGTAGACGGCGTTGACCTTCTCGCGGAAAAAGATCTGCTCGAAGGTCTTCTTGACGGAGGTGGTGCCGGCGCCGGAGGAACCGGTGATGGAAATGATCGGATGCTTTCTGGACATCGGCGCCTCGCTCAGAGCCGGAAGAATCCGCGCCGCGCGAACAGCGGCGCCGAGACGCTGGCGACCAGCAGCGGGTCGCAGTGCAGCTCCTCGGCGCGCCGCACCTCGTTGCTCGAGCCCATGATCAGCGGCACGCGCTGGTGCAGGTTTTGCGCCGACAGATCGAGGATGCGCTCGCGCCCGGTCGAGGCCGAGCCGCCGGCCTGCTCGATGATCATCGCCATCGGGTGCGCCTCGTAGGTCAGGCGCAGACGGCCGTCGCCGTAGCCGGGCCGCGCATCGGAAGGGTAGAGAAACACGCCGCCACGGGTGAGGATGCGATAAGCCTCCGCGACCAGCGACCCGATCCAGCGCATGTTGAAATCGTGGTTGGCGGGCCCGTCGACGCCGGCGAGGCATTCGTCGATGAAGGCGCGCACCGGCGGATCCCAATGCCGGCGGTTCGAGGCGTTGATCGCGAACTCCTCGCAGGCTTCGGCGATCTGCACGCCGCTGCGCGCGAAGCGGAAGCAGCCCGCCTTGCGATCGAGCGTGAAGATGTCGACGCCGTCGCCGAGCGTCAGCACCAGCGAGGTCTGCGGACCGTAGGTGACGAAGCCCGCCGCGAGCTGCGCCGAGCCGCGCTGCTGAAAGGCGAGTGAGAGATCATCGGGGGCCGGCAAGATCGAGAAGATCGTGCCGACGGTCATGTTGATGTCGATGTTGGAGGAGCCATCGAGCGGATCGATCGCGATGCAGATTCGCCCCTGACGATCGACGATCTGGGCCTCGCGCATCTCTTCCGACGCCAGCGCCGCGATCGGCAGCCGGCCGAGGCAGCGGCGCAGGATCGCGTCCGCCTGGACGTCGAGGTCGCGTTGGAGATCGCCGTCGCTGTTGCGCCCGGTGGTCAGGCCCGAGGCGTCGGCGAGATCGCCGCTGGCGATGAGATCGGCAATCTCGATCGCCCCGGCCGCGATAGCATCGACCGCGGCTGCCACGGCCAGCGCATACGGCGCGGTCTCGGAATACCGTTGAAGGTGGTCGTCCAGCCTGAGTTGCCCGGTCATCTGCGTCCATCCCTTTGCCGGTGCCGCATCCATTCCCTCCCGGTGGAGGCAGGTCGCAGTCAGTGCCGGCATCAGGAGATTGACAGGGGCCGCTTAATAAGGAAAATTTCTAATCATAATGAGCCTCAAAGAATTTTCTTATAATGGCGCCGGCCATGCAGCGGCCCAGCTCCGGCATCTGACGATCCGGCAACTGCGCTCGCTCGCGGCGCTCTCGGCCAAAGGCAGCGTGACGGCGGCGTCGAGCCATCTCGGGCTGACCCAGCCGGCCGTGACCCAGCAGCTGCGGCAGCTGCAGGACCTGGCCGGCCTGCCCCTGGTGCAGCGAACCGGCGACGGCATGCTCCTGACGGAAGCCGGCAGGGAGGTGCTGGCGCTGGCCGAACGGGTCGAAGCCGCGATCACCGATTGCCAGGGCGCGCTCGACCTGCTCGCGGGGCGGACCGGGGGCACCGTGCATCTGGGCGCGGTCTCGACCGCGAAATATTTCGTGCCGCATGCGATCGCGGCGTTTTCCAAGCGCTACCCCAAGATCGAGATCAAGCTCACCATCGGCAATCGCGAGGAGATCCGCGAGGCCATGCACGGCTACGACCTCGACTTCGCGGTAATGGGTCGGCCACCGGCCGACGTCACCGTCGACGTCCGCCAGCTCGGGCGCAACCCGCACATCATCGTCGCGCGCAAGGGCCATTGGCTGGAGAAGGATTCCGGCCTCAGCCTGACCGATCTCGTGCACGAGACCTTCCTCACCCGCGAGCCCGGCTCGGGCACGCGGACGCTGATGGAGGGCATGTTCCAGAAATCGGAACTCGAGCCGATCATCGGCATGGAGATGAGCAGCAACGAGACCATCAAGCAGGCGGTCATCGCCGGGCTCGGCATCGCCTTCATCTCGGCTCACACCGTGGCGCATGAGCTCGCCGAGGGCCGGCTCGTCGTGCTCGACGTCGCGGGCCTGCCGATCGTGCGGCAATGGTACGTGATCCGCCGCAGCGACAAGGTGCTGTTGCCGCCCGCGCAGGCGATGTTCGATTTTCTCGGCTCGGAAGGCTCGAACTATCTGCCTGATTTGCCCGAGCTAGGCGGACGATAGCCGGGCTTCGCTCAGCTCATCAGCTTCATGGCGAGCGTCGCCGCCAGCACCACGATGATCTGGAGCAGGCGCTCCGTCGTGAAGATGCGGTTGAAGGTGGTCATCGCGTGCCCCGGCCGACGTGAAGAATGTCTCGGCCGTTGCTAGCACAGAAGGATGCGGAGACAACTCCGTAGTTGCCCGTGGCGGTCGCGCCTTCGGCGAGCCGGTTCAGGGGCGCGCCGATGGCCGGCGATCAGGCCGCGAGCGGGGCGGCGTGGTCCGTGCGCGAGGCGAAATAGGCTTCCAGCTCCGACAGCGCCCGCGCCTCCCACTCGCTCGCCTGCTCCAGCAGCGACCAGCTCTGGCCCGGGCGGAACGCTGCGGTCTGGCGATAGAGCGATGCGATGCCGCGGTAGCGGCGCACGTTCTCCAGGATGGCGTGACCGTTCATGTCCGAAAACTCCCTCGTCATTCCCGCGGGAGAAACTGCGGCCAAATCTTTTTCGAAAAGTTAGCGGCGCGCGGCAAGTTCGCGGATGGTTGCCGGACTGTTGCTCGGGCGCAACGCGCGCGGCTCGATTTATTGCGGATTCGTTGCCGCGCTCTCGCCCGAAGGCTTCAGCCCGCCGCTTCTGACGATCGTCATCGTCGCGCGGCAGAGATCGGCAAGGCCGATCAGGAGGACGGCAAGAAGACAGAACAGGTTGATGGAATCGGCATGCGCGCTGGTCAGCGCATTGAGCTCGAAGAAGGGCGGGATGAACGCCCACCACACCAGCGGCACGGTGAGCAGCGCGGCGAATGCCGCCGCCGGTGCACCCGCCATCAGCGCAAGCACAAACAGGCCGGGCAGGAACGCTGCGAAATAGAACTTTGCGCCGAGCAGGACGCAGATGCCCTGAACCACGGCCGACACCGCGACGACGGCTAGTCCGAGCAGAAACGCCCGCCACGACCATGGCCGTACCCGCCGTGCGCCAAACAGCCCCGCACGTTTCATCAGCATCCCCCCTGCCGCCCGTTAACCAGGTGCGTTGCGACGAAAGTACTACAACCGCAACCAGTCCGCGAGATGGAAATTGCGTCATCGCGAGGTCGGCCGCACCGTTCCGGCGGCGGCCGCTACTCGGTCAGCGCGTAGAGCAACCCCGCGACAGGCAAAGCAAGGCCAATGGCCGATGCGAGCGTCCAGCCGCCCTGTGCGAACGCCCAGGCTCCGACCGCCGAGCCGACCGCGCCGGCGGCGAAGAACGTCGCCATGTAGAGACCATTGAGGCGACTGCGGTGCTCGTGCCCGAGCGCGAAGATGGCACGGAAGCCCAGCACCACATTGCCCTGGACGCCGACATCGATTGCAATCGCGGCCACCACCAGACAGGCGAGGTTCAGCATCGAGCCGGGAGCGCCGATGGAGGTCACGAGGAAGCCGACGGCCGTGAGCAGCATCGCGACCAGCGTCGCGATCCGGCTATGGCCGCGGTCCGCGAGGCGCCCGGCGATCGGTGCTGCGAACACGCCGGCGACGCCGGCCAGCGCGAACAGCGCGATGCCGCGCTGGGAGAAGCCGAACTCGCCGGCGAGCTGGAGCGGCGCCACCGTCCAGAACAGGGTGAAGGCGCCGAACAGGCTCGCCTGGTAGAGCGCGCGGCGCCGCAGCAGCGGCGTGGCCAGATCCGGCATCGACAGCAGCAATTGGCCGTAATGCATCCGCGTGACCGGCTTGCGCTTCGGCAGCGTCATCCGGAGCACGGCTGCGAGCACGATCATCAGCGCAGCGGAGGCGAAGAACACTGCGTGCCACGACAGCAAGGCGGTGACGAAGCTCGACACCGGACGCGCCAGCATGATGCCGAGCATCAGGCCGGTCGAGACGTTGCCGACGACGCGGCCGCGGATGGCTTCAGGCGCCAGATGCGCCGCATAGGGGATGATGATCTGCACCGCGACCGAGCCGAGGCCGATGAACAGTGCGGCGAGCAGGAACGGCAGCGCATGGGTTGCGAACGCCGCGGCGAGCAGCGCCGCGGCGCCGAGCATGATCACCGAGCAGATCAGCGCGCGGTTCTCGACGAGATCGCCGAGCGGCACGATCAGCAGCAGCCCGGTGCCGTAGCCGATCTGCGTCATCGTCACGATCAGCCCGCTAGCTGCATGCGACAGGCCGAGCGCGGCGCTGATCGGGGCGATCAGCGGCTGCGCATAATAGATGTTGGCGGCGACCATGCCGCAGGCCGCGGCAAGCACGAAGGTAAGACGCTGCGATACCGCATCCGGCCCGGGTGCGGTCTCGATCGTGGCATTCATCGTCATTCGCATGGACTCCAGGTAAGGCGCAGGGAAATGGCCATTAGGTAGGGTATAGGGAATGGTCATTCCCTATTCTGACAAAAAATTCAGGCGAGCAGCTTCATTGCGGCGCCGACGAGACGCCCTGCGTCGAGCGGCAGACGCGCCTTGCCGACGACGCGCATTCCCTGCGTGATGCAGAGCATCAGCCGCGCGGTGTCGTCGGCTAGGACATGGCGGGGGATCGAGCCATCGGCCTGTCCGGCGCGGATGAGGCCGGCGATGAAGCTCTCGTTGCTCGCGAGCTGTGTGCTGACGCGGGCACCCACGACCGGATCGAGCGCGGACAGTTCGACCGCGCTGCCGACCACGAGGCAGCCGCGCCGCCCCTCGATTCCCCGGGAGTGCTCGACATAGGACAGCAGCACGTTGCGGATTTGCTCGCGACCGTTTGCACCACGCGCCGCCGCGCTGCGGGTCTGCTGTTGGCGCAGGGCCGTGTAGCGCTCGAAGGCGGCGAGAAACACCGCATGCTTGTCGCGAAACGCCTTGTAGATGCTTCCCGTCGCGAGCCGCATCGCCGCAGTGAGGTCCCCGATCGAGGTGGCATGATAGCCGCGCTCGCGAAACACACGCACGGCGCGGTCGAGCGCGGTGTCCATGTCGAATTCCCGGGGACGGCCGGGCAGACGGGCGGCAGGCCGGGAGCGGCGCGCGGTCTTTTGCATTGCGGGATAATAGGGAATGAACGTTTCCAAATAAACACACGTGGTCGTGAAGGGAATCAATGACGAAGGAGAGAGCGTCACCCCCTGCGCGGCACCGGCGTCCCATCCGCCATGATCGTCACGCCCTTCCGCTCGACGATCACGCCGTAGGCGCGCGGCTGGCGGTGCACGTCGAAATTGAAGGTGGTGCGCTTGTAGGAACTGCAGAGATCGAGATCGCAGCGCGCCAGCGCGATCTCGTCGCCCTTTGTCGTGCAGGCCGCAATGATCTCGCCCGAGGGCGCGATGATGCAGCTGCCGCCGATGTGGTCGACGCCCTCCTCCACACCGGCCTTGGCGACCCCGACCACGAATGTGCCATTCTGATAGGCGCCGGCCTGCATCACCAGATGATTGTGGAACAGCGAGAGATCGTCATGCTCCGGCGCGGGCGGATTGTGCACGGGCGTGTTGTAGCCGATCAGCACCATCTCGACGCCCTGCAGGCCCATCACGCGATAGGTCTCGCTCCAGCGGCGGTCGTTGCAGATCGCCATGCCCATCAACCCGCCGAAGGCATCGACCACGCCGAAGCCGCTGCCGGGCTCGAAATAGCGCTTCTCCAGATGCTGGAATTCGCGCCACGGTTCGTGCTCGGCATGGCCGGGCAGATGCACCTTGCGATATTTCAGGACGATCGCGCCACTCTTGTCGACGAGGATGGACGTGTTGTAGCGCCTGACA
The DNA here is from genome assembly GCF_054060965.1 of Bradyrhizobium sp. USDA 3397. Classification (NCBI taxonomy): domain Bacteria; kingdom Pseudomonadati; phylum Pseudomonadota; class Alphaproteobacteria; order Hyphomicrobiales; family Nitrobacteraceae; genus Bradyrhizobium; species Bradyrhizobium sp. USDA 3397. The sequence goes on along the minus strand of NZ_JBSSDS010000001.1, from coordinate 7,464,654 downwards.
ATCCCGGCCTCGAGCGTCAGCTCGGCATAGCCGAGGCAGAAGCCGATGCCGAGCTCGCGGGCGAGATCGAACAGCGCCTGCGTCTCGGGACCCGGCATCTCGCGCTCGAAGAAGCTGTCGATCTCGGCCTGATCCTCGAAGTACCAGCGCGGAAAGAACGTGGTCAGGGCCAGCTCGGGATAGACGATCAGGTCGCAGCCGCAGGCCCGCGCCTCGCGCATCAACGCCATCAGCCGCGCCACCACCGCGGTCCTGGTCTCGCTCCTCGCGATCGGTCCGAGCTGGCCGGCTGCAATGGTCACAATTCTCGTCACGCGTCATTCCTCATCTTTTTCAAGTGCGCCCGGCCCGAGCCTATCATCGCGCGCACAGGCTTCCTCGGCGCCCCCTACTGAGGGCACAATCAAATTCTGTCCCTGCGGGTACCATCGTGCGGCGCTGGGTGAGCACCAAACAAGAACTTCGTTGCCGATCTGCAACGGTTCCCCACCGTCTGAAGCCGGACAAAACAAACTCCCATTCCGGCCATGAACCGCTCTCACAAGGCCGTGAGACTATCAGGGGAACGACGATGCGTGCACAACGCGTTTGGAAAGTGAATGGGGCCGCCAGCATCGGGCAGCTTCAATCGAGACTGGACGATCTGAACAAGCGTCTCGGTCAGCTCGAAAACCAGCATCCGGACAGCTGGAAGCTCGAGGAGCTGAGATCGAGCGCGCTCAGCCTGTCGCGGGAGATCGACGACATCCGCTGCGCCGAAGCGACGGCGGCCTTGAGCGAGCTGCTGCGGAAATAGTCGGCCCGCCGATTCGCGCCGCGCAGGGAACCAAGCTCGGCGGCGGCCATTTCCATGCAAAGCACTTCGCGTCATGAAGAATTGGCGCTGCGAGGGATTTCGCATGACGTCCGACCCCGAGGAGCAGGTAAGGCTGCAAGGCTACGGCGAGATGACGCTGCGCACCGCCGTCGAAACCTTGATGCTGCTCGCGCCGCGCGAGCGGTCCGATGCGGCGATCTTTCGCGTCCGCGACGGCGTGCGCCTCGCGCAAAGCGAGATCGCCGAACTCGCATCACAATGGAGCATCGATCCCGCGCCTAGGGTGCGATCGCCGAAACTGGTCCCGGAGCAGCACTGGTGGTGCGCGACGCCCCGCTGCCGTCGCTGCTGGTGGCCTTCCTCGTTGGTGTGCTGGTGGCTCGCAGATGATGATGCGCCCGTGACGGCGCGCTACGTGAATGGATTCACCGCGTTCCGTGAAACCAGAGGAAACCTTTTTTGCTCGCGAAATCGCGACCGTTCCGCGCGGAACGTCTCGAAGCAGGAGGGATTGGTCTCCCGTTGAACCCGAACATGGAGACAACCATGACACGTACGAAACTCGTGAGCGTCGCCGCAACTCTGGCCGCGACTTTGCCGCTCGCAACTGCAAGCCCCAGCCTCGCTGCGGGACGCGGTCCCGGCCCGTGCACCCCACCAGCTGGAGAAGCAGTCGGCGCCGCTGGGCCCGCCATGAGCGGCGGCCAGTTGATGGCCGGCGTCGGCCAATGCCAGCGCATCGGCAGCAGTTGGCACCCCACCAACACCTACGGATATTGGGGTCCTGGTTACGGCTATGAAGGGCCTCGCTGGGGCACGTCAGCCTACGCGCCTTACGAGGACTAGGGCCTCCACATAACAGCGTCACAGCGGCGCGGTCGCACGGCCGCGCCGCTGTCCTGCCCGGTTCGGCTCTGGGCCATGACCCCGCCCTGCCGCGCCCATAGCGGACATTGCCGGTTGTCCCGCTGCCGAGTGGCATGCACGTCAAATACTTCGCCAAGGCGGCCTCGGTTGAAAGCGGGCTTTGAGGCTTTCAACAAAATGCGAAACACGAGCTGAGACCCCGCGACGCGTTGGCACCAAAGCCAGAATATCGGCGCCTTCGAATTCATATTCACGAAACAGCCGACGCAGCTCGCCCCTCTTAACGGATGGCGCCACGTCCCATTCGGACCTGAGTGCGATGCCCAACCCTGCAATAGCCCACTCGCGAACGACCTCACCATTGTTGCTCGTGAGTGCCGGAGTTATTCGAAGCGCTTCTGATCGCCTGGATGACGCGTGGCTGCTCTTGTAGCGCCACAGCGTCACGTCCTCTTCGTTTTCGCGAACGGAGAGACATGCATGCTGCGCCAGGTCGCGAGGATGTGACGGCGTTCCGCGTCGTCGAAGATAGTCGGGACTGGCGCACACCCAGCGCGCGTTGCGGGCAAGAAGATGAGCGATCCACGAGGAATCCCGGACTGTCCCAATATAGATGACGACGTCAGCTTCGACATTGCTGTTCCACGGCGTTTCGGAAAGATCCAGCGTTGCACGCACCTGTGGGTAGTCGCGAATGAATGCCGCCATGACGGGCGCGACATGGATCCTGCCAAAGCCGAACGGCGCGACAACCCTTAGGGGGCCGGCAAATACGCCGCCGCTGAGACTGTTCCCGAGATCATCGATGCGCGCCAACAGAGACTGGGCTTCATGAACGAGTTGTTCGCCTTCCGGCGTGAAGCGCAGCCCTCGGGAGTTGCGGACGACAAGATTGATCCCGAGAACGGCCTCCAGTTTTTTCAATCGCATGGAAAGCGCCGGCGGCGTGACATCGAGCGCCCTCGCTGCCCCGCTTAGCGAGCCGGTTCGGCTCAGGGCGACCACGAACCGAAAATCCTCAAGCGCAATCATTCAATTTTCCTGAAGGGAAGAGACAATCATACTTAATCACAACTGATCACGAAAGTGATAGAAGTTTGACAATGACCATGCCCCGCGCCGTTCTTTTCGATCTTCTCACGGCGCTCCTCGATTCTTGGAGCGTCTGGAATGCCGCCGCCGGATCCGAAGCATCGGGCCGAGCCTGGAGGGCCGAGTATCTCCGCCTGACGTATGGTTGCGGGAGGTATGTTCCGTATGACAGTCTGGTCCGCCAGGCTGCGCGCGCAACCGGTCTCGCGCCGTCGACGGCAGACGCCCTCGAAGCAAATTGGATGTCCCTCCCGGTCTGGAGCGGGGCGCAGGCTGCGCTAGACCAGTTGGCAGGACGCGCGCGCCTGGCAGTCGTGACCAATTGCTCGACGCGCCTTGGACGAATGGCCGCCGCCCGCCTCCGCACACAATGGGACGTCGTGATCACCGCGGAAGAGGCCGGCTTCTATAAGCCCGACACCCGCCCCTATCGTCTTGCGTTGGACATGCTGGGCGTGTCGGCCGCGGACGCAGCGTTTGTCGCAGGCTCCGGCTACGACCTCATCGGCACCTCAGCCGTCGGGCTGCGCACCTACTGGCACAATCGCGTGGGCTTGGCTCGTCCGGAGGGCGCGCCGGCAGCCGAGAAAGAATCTCCGAACCTCGACGACCTCGTTCCGTGGCTGGAGGACTTTTCATGATATCTCGCACGTTGGCCGCCATCTTCGCAGTCGGATTGAACATCTCTGCGGCAACGGCTCAGGAGTTTCCCGAGAGGCAATTGACGCTGATCGTTCCGTTTCCCGCCGGTGGCCCGAGCGATGCACTTGGCCGGGCGGTGGCTCAAGCCATGGCCGCCCACTTGAAGCAATCGATCATCGTGGAAAATGTTGGCGGCGCCAGCGGCACCATCGGCCTAACCAAATTGCTAAAGGCGCCTGCGGATGGATATTCGCTCGGGTTTGGCACCATCGGCACACATGTCGCCAATGTCGCGTTCTACAAGCGCCTTCCTTACGACCCAACCGCCGACTTCGAGCCTGTGGGGCTCGCAGGGATGGCTTCCACACTTCTTGTCGCGAAGTCGGACCTGCCGGCATCCAATCTACATGAGTTCGTCACCTATGCCCGTGCCAACCGCGATAAACTCACCTATGGCAGCGCTGGCGTCGGATCGATTTCGCACTATGCCTGCGTTCTGCTGCTGTCAAACCTGAAACTGAACATCACCCATGTTCCCTATCGCGGCGTTGCCCCAGCGATGAACGACCTCATGGGTGGTCACGTCGACTTCATGTGTGACCAGACCACCACGGCGCTACCTCAAGTGCTCGGCGGAACGATCAAGGCAATCGCGGCGCTGAGTGATCAACCCCTGCCGCAGGCGCCTCAAATATCCACTGCGGCAGCGGCCGGCTTTCCGGGCGTGAAACTCCGCTCCTGGAACGCGATCTTCGTGCGGAGGGGAACGCCCGTTCCGGTGCGTCAGAAACTAAACGACGCCTTGCGCGCAGCACTCGCCGACCCGGATCTCGTGCGGCAAATGACGGCGGTTGGTGTCGAACTGCCACGGGGAGCGGATCTCGAGCCCGGCGCCGTCAGCGCGCTGATCGCCGAAGGGCTGGAGCACGACGTGCCAGTGCTGCGCGTCAAGGGCGAATATCTGGACTAAGCATGACATCTTTCTCCGACATCGAAACGCCCGCTGCCATCGTCGACGTCGTGCGCATGCAGCGTAATATCGCCCGCATGCAGGACCGGATGAGCGCCTTGGGCGTCAGTTTCCGTCCCCACGTCAAGACGACCAAATGCTTCGCTGTTGCGGACAGGCAGCGCGCCGCGGGCTCGAACGGCATCACCGTCTCGACCCTGCGCGAAGCCGAGGAGTTTTTTGCTGCGGGCTACGACGACATCCTCTACGCCGTCTGCATCGCGCCGCACCGGCTCGGCCGGGCTCAGCGACTGCGTGATCGGGGCTGCCGCCTCAAGATTCTGGTCGACTCGGTCGAGGCTGCGCAGGCCGTCGTCGAGGCGCAGTCCCATCGCGATCCTTTCCACGTCCTGCTCGAGGTCGACACTGACGGGCACCGATCGGGTGTAGGCCCCGAGGATGCGCGTCTCATCGAGATCGGTCGCATTCTTCACACCGGCGGCGCCACACTTCGCGGCGTGCTGACTCATGCCGGAAACTCCTATGAGCTCGACGAGCCCGGGGCCCTGGAGCGCTTGGCGGAGCAGGAGCGTGCCTTGAGCGTTCGCGCGGCCGAACGGCTTCGCGCTGCCGGCCTTCCGTGCCCGGTCGTGAGCGTCGGATCGACCCCGACAGCGCTGTCCGCCCGCGCCTTGGACGGCGTTACGGAAGTGCGCTGCGGCGTGTACGTGTTCTTCGATCTATTCATGACGAATGTCGGCGTCTGCGCGTTCGACGATATTGCCCTTTCCGTGCTGACGACCGTGGTCGGCCATCAGTCGGAGAAAGGCTGGATTATCGTCGATGCCGGATGGATGGCGATGAGCCGAGACCGCGGCACTGCTCGTCAGCGCCATGATTACGGATACGGGATCGCATGCGATTTAGGGGGGCGCCCCCTCAAGGAAGACTTGGTGATGATCGCAGCAAATCAGGAACACGGAATCCTTGCCGTAAGAGACGGTTCTGTCATCTCTCTTGAAAATTGCTTTCCGATTGGCACACGACTTCGAATACTCCCGAATCACGCCTGTGCGACCGGAGCTCAATTCTCCGAATATTATGCCGCCACGGACAACGGCATTGAAAGATGGCAGAGGTTTAATGGCTGGTGACATTGCCTGCCTAGAATCCTCACGCAGTGGCACACCTGGCCCCAAGCGGGTGTCGATAGGGAGGCCGCGCGCAGGCTTGGAATGAGCGTAGAGAAGTTGGAAGCCAACGACGGCCTTCACCATCCGGATGAAGAGGCGGCAGGCGTTCGCCTTATCTGCTCCTCGACGCCCTTGGCATAAGCCTTGGGAGCGACAGGCATGGCTGCCGTGCCTGAAATCATTGCGCATTTCATTGCGCAGGAAAAACATAGAAACTATAAGTACTTGGAAGAATGGTCGGAGTGGCAGGATTCGAACCTGCGACCCCTGCGTCCCGAACGCAGTGCTCTACCGGGCTGAGCCACACTCCGACAAGAAGGCGGCTTATAGCGTCGGGCTTGACGCACTGCAAGCGGCCGAGATGAGGAATTTTATCCCTGTGAAAACGGGTGTCGAAACGCTGATATTGCCGGCCGGCGAGGCCGGCGCGGAAGCCGCCGCCCGGCGACTTGCGGCCGGCGGGCTGGTCGCATTCCCGACCGAGACGGTTTATGGGCTCGGGGCGGATGCTGCCAATGCGGTCGCGATCGCCCATCTCTACGCCGCCAAGGGCCGGCCGGCGTTCAATCCGCTGATCGCGCATGTCGCGGACCTCAAAGCCGCGCGGCGGATCGGGCGGTTCGATGCGCGCGCGCTGGCGCTCGCGGAGGCGTTCTGGCCGGGGCCGCTGACGCTGGTGGTGCCCAAGACCGAGGACTGCCCGGTGGCGGATCTCGCCACGGCCGGCCTCGACACGGTGGCGATCCGCATCCCCGCCCATCCCGTCGCGCAGGCGATCCTGCGCGCCTTCGGCGGCGCCGTGGTGGCGCCCTCGGCCAACATCTCCGGCCACGTCTCGCCGACGCTGGCCGCCCATGTCGAGAGCGACCTTGCCGGGCGGATCGACCTGATCATCGACGCCGGACCTGTTATGGTCGGCGTGGAATCGACGATCATCGGCTGCTTCGACGCGCCGATGCTGCTTCGTCCCGGCGGGCTATCGCGCGAGCGGATCGAGGCTGTGCTGGGCGCGAAGCTGGCGCGGCCGCCGGTGGAGGCTGACAGCGACGACAGCCAGCCGCTGGCCCCGGGCATGCTGGCCTCGCATTACGCGCCGCGCGCCCTTGTGCGGCTCAACGCACGCGAGGTCGCGCCGGGCGATGCGCTGCTGGCGTTCGGCCCGGAACGCCTGCCCGGGCTTGACGCCGCCTCGGCCGTCATGAATTTGTCGCCCACCGCCGATCTCGATGAAGCCGCCGCCAATCTGTTCGGCTATCTTCGCAGCCTCGACGCGAAAGCGCCGCGGGCGATTGCGGTGATGCCGATTCCCGAAGATGGTCTGGGCGAGGCGATCAACGACCGGCTGCGCCGCGCCGCGGTGGCGCGTTGAAGCAAGAGACGAGGACATGAACATCAACAAGCCTGCCACCCCGCCGCTTGCGCCCGAATTGATCGAGCAATTCCGCAAGATCGTCGGCGACCGCCACGCCATCACCGACCCGACTGATATCGAGCCTTACGTCACCGAGGAGCGCAATCTGTTCCACGGCCGCTCACCGCTGGTGCTGCGCCCGGGCTCGACGGCGGAGGTTTCCGCGATCTGCAAGCTCGCCTCCGCGCACAACATCGCGCTGGTGCCGCAGGGCGGCAACACCGGGCTCGTCGGCGGCCAGACGCCGCACAATGGCGAGGTGGTGGTGTCGCTGCGCCGGCTCGACAAGATCCGCGAAGTTGATACCGCCTCCAACACCATGACGTGTGAGGCCGGCGTGGTGCTGCAGATCGCGCAAGCCAAGGCCTCCGAGGTCGACCGGCTGTTTCCGCTGTCGTTAGGGGCCGAAGGCAGTTGCACCATCGGCGGCAATCTCTCGACCAATGCCGGCGGCACCGCGGCGCTCGCCTATGGCGTCGCGCGCGAGATGGCGCTGGGCCTGGAAGTGGTGCTCGCCGACGGGCGCGTGCTCAATTCGCTGTCGAAGCTGAAGAAGGACAACACCGGTTACAATCTGCACAACCTCTTCATCGGCGCCGAAGGCACGCTCGGCATCATCACCGCGGCGACGCTGAAACTGTTTCCGAAGCCACGGGCGATCGAAACCGCCTTCGTCGGGCTGAAATCGCCGGCGGCGGCGCTGAAGCTGCTCACCATCGCGCAAGGCGAAGCCGCCAACGCGCTGACGAGCTTCGAGCTGCTGTCGGAGCTGGCGGTGGATTTCTCGGTCCGCCACGGCATCGACGTGCGCGATCCGCTCGCAGAGAAGCATCCCTGGTACGTGCTGATGGAATTGTCATCGCCGAGCGAGGATGCCCGCACGCCGCTGGAGATGATCCTCGGCCGTGCCATGGAGGAGGAGATCGTCGACGACGCCGTGATCGCGGCGAGCCTCGCCCAGCGCGGCGCGTTCTGGAAGCTGCGCGACGAGATGTCGGCGGCGCAGAAGCCGGAAGGCGGCTCGATCAAGCACGACATCTCCGTCCCGGTTGCGGCCGTGCCCGAATTCATCGCGGAAGCCGATGCGGCCGTGGTGAACCTGATCCCCGGCGCGCGGCCGGTGCCGTTCGGCCATCTCGGCGACGGCAATCTGCACTACAACGTCAGCCAGCCAATCGGCGCCGACACCGCCGACTTTCTGGCGCGCTGGCATGATGTGAACGCGGTGGTTTTCGAGATCGTGCTGCGCATGAGCGGCTCGATCTCCGCCGAGCACGGCATCGGCGTGCTCAAGCGCGACGAGCTTCCGCAAGTGAAGGACAAGACCGCGATCGAGCTGATGCGTTCCATCAAGGCCATGCTCGATCCGCTCGGCATCATGAATCCGGGGAAGGTGCTGTGAGCTCTTCCCTTGCGATCGATGCGATCACCGACCCCGATGTCGAGGCCGTGGTCGCGCTGTGGCAGCGCTGCGGCCTGACGCGGCCCTGGAACGATCCGCATGCCGACATCGCACTGGCGCGGCGGCGCGACAATTCCACCGTGCTGCTCGGCCGCGACAATGGCGCGATCGTCGCCACCGTGATGGTCGGCCATGACGGCCATCGCGGCTGGGTCTATTACGTCGCCGTCGATCCCAGCTGTCAGAAGCGTGGCCATGGCCGCATTATCATGGCGGCGGCCGAGGACTGGCTGCGAAGCGCCGGGATTTCGAAGCTGCAGCTTCTGGTCCGGCGCGAGAACGCGCAGGCCAACGCGTTCTATGGCTCGCTGGGTTTCGAACTGTCGACATCCGTGATGTTCCAGAAGTGGCTCGACGGCCGCGCGACAACGCCAAGCAATTGAGTTCGGGATGCGGCCGCGAACGCAACTGCGCCCCCTCGCCCCGTTCTTACGGGGAGAGGGTTGGGGTGAGGGGCCTCTCTCCGCACGTGGGACCGTCGACGGATCTGTACCCCCTCACCCGGATCGCAAGGGCGATCCGACCTCTCCCCGCAAGCGGGGAGAGGTGAAGAAGAGAGAGACCTCATGACCATTTCCGACCGCGTCCGCATCAAGGACGTCCACGTGCTCTCGGACGGCTGGACCACGCTGAAGACCACAACGTTCGAGTACCGGCGCGCCAACGGCGAGTGGCAGACCCAGCACCGCGAGACCTATGAGCGCGACAATGCCGCCGCCGTGCTGCCGTATAATCTTGCGCGACGGACCGTGATCCTGGTGCGCCAGTTCCGCCTGCCGGCCTTCATCCGCGGTTACGACGACCTCTTGATCGAGGCGGCCGCCGGTGTGCTCGACAACGCCGAGCCCGAGGAGCGCATCCGGGCCGAGGCAGAGGAAGAGACCGGCTATCGCCTGCACCACGTCCACAAGGTGTTCGAGGCCTTCATGAGCCCCGGCGCCATCACCGAGAAGCTGCATTTCTTCGTCGCCGAATACGAGCCCGAGATGCGGGTGAGCGATGGGGGCGGCCTCGAACACGAGGGCGAGGACATCGAGGTGCTGGAGTTGTCCATCGACGAGGCCCTCGCGATGATCGCCGACGGCCGCATCATCGACGCCAAGGCGATCATGCTGCTGCAGTATGTGGCGCTGCATGTGTTCAGGTAGGTGTGCTTACCCTCCCCTGGAGGGGGAAGGTCGGCTCACATTGAGCGCAGCGAAATGTGAGCCGGGGTGGGGTGACGGTCTCTCCACCTCCAACAGTGCCCGAGTGGAGAGATCTCCCCACCCCGCTCGCGCTACGCGCGATCGACCCTCCCCCTCCAGGGCAGGGGAATCGCATGTAATCCTAAGGCATTGCGATTTGGAGAGAAATCGATTCTGAAGGTGACTCCCGGAGTTGGAAGGAGCGACCGATGGATCGATTTTCGGAGTGCTTCGAAGAGCTGCCCGACCCGCGTGCGGACAATGCGCTGCACGACCTGACGGAGCTTTTGTTCATCGCCCTGATGGCTACGTTGTGCGGAGCGACAAGTTGCACCGACATGGCGCTGTTTGCGCGGCTGAAGGCTTACCTTTGGCAGGACGTGCTGGTGCTTAAGCATGGATTACCGAGCCATGATACGTTCAGCCGTGTGTTCCGCATGCTCGATCCAAAAGCGTTCGAAGCGGCATTCCGACGCTTTATGGAGGCTTTCGCTCAAGGTGCGAAGATTGCACAGCCACAAGGCGTGATCGCGTTAGACGGCAAGGCGCTGCGGCGTGGCTACGAGAGCGGCAAAAGCCACATGCCGCCGGTCATGGTGACGGCCTGGGCGGCGCAGACGCGTATGGCGTTGGCCAATGTTCTGGCGCCAAACAACAACGAAGCTCTCGGCGCTTTGCAACTCCTCGAACTCTTGCAACTCAAAGGCTGCGTAGTGACGGCGGATGCACTGCATTGCCACCGCGGCATGGCCGAAAAGATCGTGACGCGGGGCGGCGATTACGTGCTGGCTGTGAAGGAGAATCAGCCCGCGCTGTTGGCTGACGCCAAGGCAGCGATTGCCGCAGCCACGCGCAAGGGTCAGAAGCCGGTCGCCACCACGGATGCAGACCATGGGCGAAAAGAAAAGCGCAGCGCGCTTGTCGTGCCCGTCAAAGACATGGCCCAAAAGCATAACTTTCCTGGCCTCAAGGCAGTCGCGCGGATCAGGAGCAAGCGGGGGAACGATAAAACCGTCGAACGCTACTTCCTGATGAGCCAGAACTACAGTCGAACGCAGGTTTTGCGCATTGTTCGCACCCATTGGACCATCGAAAACGGCCTGCACTGGCCGCTCGATGTCATCCTCGACGAGGATCTGGCCCGCAATCGCAAGGACAACGGTCCGGCCAACCTTGCCGTGCTCAGACGACTCGCCCTCAACGTCGCCAGAGCTCACCCCGATACAAAAATCTCCTTGCGCCTCAAGCTCAAGCGCGCCGGCTGGAACGATACCTTCTTCTTCGAACTCCTAGGCCACATGCGATAGCCCTGCCCTCCAGGGGAGGGTAAGAGGCACCGTCCGCGCCGCGCTATCCTCAACTGCAATTCTGTCCTGCATTCTCCCTCCCCCGTTGAGCAACCCCGCAACTATCTCTAGTCTGGCCCCAACCAAGAACCAGGAGACGCGCCATGTCTGCTCCGCGCGACGACGAATTCGGCTTTGCGCCCGACTACGATTCCCCCGTCCCCTATATGCAGCGCACCCGCGATTATTACGCGGCGATCGGCTACACCACGCCGTACCGCTGGGCGCATTACACCGAGGCGCCGTTCCAGCCGCTGAAGAAACCGCTGGCTCAGTCGCGCGTTACCATCATCACCACCGCGGCGCCCTACGATCCGGCCAAGGGCGACCAGGGGCCGGGCGCGGCGTATAATGGCAGCGCGAAGTTTTATCAGGTCTATGACGGCGACACGTCGAAAGAGCACGATCTGCGCATCTCGCACATCGGCTATGACCGCAAGCACACGTCGGCCACCGACAGCGGCACCTGGTTTCCGCTACCGCAGCTGTTGAAGGCATCCGCCGCCGGCCGCATCGGCGAAGTCGCGCCGCGCTTCTTCGGCGCGCCGACCAACCGCAGCCATCGCGTCACGCTCGACACCGACGCGCCGGAGATCCTGGCGCGCTGCCTCGCGGACAAGGTGGACGTCGCGGTGCTGGTGCCGAACTGCCCGGTCTGCCACCAGACCACGGCGCTGGTGGCGCGGCACCTGGAGCGCAATGGCATCCCGACCGTGATCATGGGCTGCGCCAAGGACATCGTCGAGCACGCGGCCGTGCCGCGCTTCCTGTTCTCCGACTTCCCGCTCGGCAATTCCGCCGGCAAGCCGCACGACATCGCCTCGCAGGCGCAGACGCTCGAGCTGGCGCTCCGACTGCTGGAGAGCGCGAGCGGTCCGCAGACCACGATGCAATCGCCGCTGCGCTGGAGCGAGGACGCCTCCTGGAAGCTCGACTACAACAATGTCGCGCAGCTCTCGCCCGAAGAGCTGGCGCGGCGCCGCGCCGATTTCGACAAGCAGAAGGAGATTGCGCGCGGCAACCGCGCCGCCTGACGTCCTCCAACAACAATAAGCCGAGGGAGAGCGACGTGACGCGACCGTTCGAGGGCGTGAAGATCCTGGATTTCACGCAAGTGCTGGCCGGCCCCTATGCGAGCTATCAGCTCGCACTGCTGGGCGCGGACGTCATCAAGGTCGAGCGGCGCGAGGGCGAGGACATGCGCCGCACGCCGCTCAGCCGCGAATGGGCCGAGCGCGGTCTGGCGCCGGCATTCCAGGCGGTCAACGGCAACAAGCGCAGCCTGACGCTCGATCTGCAGAAGCCGGAGGCGATCGCGATCGTGAAGAAGCTCGCAGGCCGCGTCGACGTGGTCATGGAGAATTTCCGCCCCGGCGTGATGGACAAGCTCGGCATCGGCTACGAGGCGCTGTCGGCCGTCAACCCGAAGCTGATCTATTGCGCGGTGTCGGGCTTCGGCCAGACGGGCCCGGACCGCCTGCGGCCCGGCTATGACGGCAAGATGCAGGCGCTATCGGGCATCATGGCGATCACCGGCCACCCCGAGACGGGGCCGACGCGCGCGGGCTTTGCCGTGTGCGACGTGCTCTCGGGCGCCACCGCTGCTTTTGGTGTCTCGAGCGCGCTGTATCAGCGCGACCGCACCGGCAAGGGGCAGCTGATCGACGTCTCCATGCTGGAGGCGACGCTGGCGTTTCTTTCCGGCCAGATTGCGGACTGGTCTGTCGCCGGCCATCGGCAGCAGCTGTCGGGCAACCAGGCAGTGAGCCGCCGGACCACGGCAAATTTGTTCAAGTGCGGCGACGGCCATATCCTGCTCGCCGTCAACAACGAGAAGCAGTACCGCGCATTGATGGCTGCGCTCGGCCGCGAGGACACGCTGTCAGATCCGCGCTTTGCGGACTGGTTCGCCCGCAACGAGAACGAGGGCGCGCTGCGCGCCATCATCGAGCAAGCGCTGGCAAAACGGCCGGCACGCGAATGGGAGACAATTCTGGAGGACGCCGGCGCGCCCTGCGCCAGCATCTGGAAGGTCGAAGAGGTCATTGACCATCCGCAAATCAAGGCGCGCGGCGCGATCCAGGAGCTGGACACGGAATACGGCCGCCTGCGCTTTGCCGGCAGCGGCTTCAAGCTCGCCCATGGCGGCGGCAGGCTGGATCGCATGGCGCCGGAGCTGGGCGCGGATACGGATGCGGTGCTGGGCGAGTTGGGGTTCGATGCGGCAGAGATCGCGGGGCTGCGGGCGCGGGAGATTGTTTAGAACACCGCTGCTGTAGGGTGGGCAAAGCGAAGCGTGCCCACCATCGCGCAGCGGACGACCAGAGAGATGGTGGGCACGGCGCGTTGCGCCTTTTCCCCACCCTACGGCACCGCACCTAGAACAACGACCCCTGCCCGTCATCTGATGACGCTGCCGCAACCTTCCGCGTCGGCTTCTTCGGCTTCGCCGCCTCGGCCTCCGCCTCGATCTCCTCCGCGCTGATCGGCAGCACGAGCTGCTCGTCGTCATTGGCGACGCGGTTGACGCGGGTGGAGACTGGGTGCCAGGCGAATTCGCCGGCGCGCGGAGGCTTCATCAAGGGCAGGATCGCGTCGATCTCGTCGCCCTTGCTGTCGAGCCAGCGCTCGAAGTCGCGCGGGCTGATGGTGACGGGCACGCGGTCATGCAGCGCGGCGAGATCCTCGCCCGCCGCGGCGGTGACGATCGCGACCGTGTCGAGTTCCTCGCCGTTCGGACCGACCCAGGTCTCGAACACAGCGGCAAAGCCGAGCGGCTCGCCGTCGGCACGGTGGATGAAGAACGGCTGCTTGCGGCCGCCTTCCGTCTTCCATTCGTAATAGCCGTCGGCCGGGATCAGGCCGCGCCGGCGGCGAATCGCATTCTTGAACGCAGGCTTGTCCAGCACCGTCTCGGAGCGGGCGTTGATCAGGAGCGTGAACCCACGGGAATCCTTGACCCAGCCGGGCAACAAGCCCCAACGCATCAGGCGGAAATGGCGGGCGCCGTTCTCGAGCAGCACCACCGGAATCGGTTGCGTCGGGGCGACATTGTACCGGGGCGGGAAATTCGGCTGCTCGACATAGCCGAACAGTTGCCGCAAAGCCGCGGGGGCCGAAGTTATGACGAAGCGTCCACACATCCTTGGAGGCCTATATAGGGTCCGTTCAGGTCCTTTTAACCCCGAACGTTAACACTGCGGCAGATGAGCTCAACGGCCTCCCAACCCGCGCGGACGCATGTACAGACGGGCCCTGAGGCGACCGCCTGGGCCGAGCGGCTGCGCGTGGCCAACATCAATCCGCGGACCGGGCTTGCCACCGACTATCTCAACCATTTCAATGAAGCCGTGATGCTGCTCGAAATGGTGCCGGATATGCCGGAATGCGCCGAAGACTTCCTGACCTGGACGCCGCTGTCTTATGCCGAGCATTTCACGGCGTCGAATTTCAAGGCGCGGGATTTGGCGATCGAAGCCTATGAGAAAGCCGATCCCAACGTGCGTGCCCAGTTCGACCACTTGACGGATACCATGACCTCGATCCTGACCGCGGTCGGCTCGGCCATGCGCGAGGTCGAGAAGGACACGACGCGCGTCCGCCTCGCCGAGCAGGCCACGCTTTGGGTCAAGCCGCTGATCGCAGCCTGCGGCGGCATCATCAATGGTGGCGCGGAGGCCGACGTCGACACCATCATGGCGAATTCATCCGGATAGGTGACGCGATTGGCCGCAATCGTCCATCCTGCCCATCCCCAGCTTGCGGTCAGCGCGGCGATCTTCCGCGACGGCAAGGTGCTGCTGGTCCGCCGCGCCCGCTCGCCGGCCAAGGGCTTCTATTCGCTGCCGGGTGGCCGGGTCGAGTTCGGCGAATCGCTGCATCAGGCCCTGAGCCGCGAGGTCGACGAGGAAACCGGCCTTCGCATCGAGATCATTGGCCTCGCCGGCTGGCGCGAGGTGCTGCCGGCCGCGACCGGCGCCGGCCATTACCTGATCATGTCCTTTGCCGCGCGCTGGACGGCCCGGGAGCCGGCGCTGAACGACGAACTCGACGATTACCGCTGGATCGCCCCTGGCGCCCTGGCAAGCCTCGGCGACCTCAAGCTGACCGGGGGGCTGGAGGAGGTCATCCAGTCCGCTCACCGGCTGCTTGGGGCCTGACGGCCCGCCTTGCGCCAGCCGTCCCGAGGGGGCATACAGCCGCCGATGTCGTCGCGATTTCTGGCCATTTTTGTCCTGATTCTCGCCTGCGCCTCCGTGCCTGCGAGGGCCCAGGACGTGGCGGCGCCGTTTGACGGCGAACTGCAGCGGCTGGCCGAGATCCTCGGCGGCCTGCACTATCTCCGCGGCATCTGCGGGGCCAATGAGGGTAACAAATGGCGCAACGAGATGCAGGCGCTGATCGATGCCGAGACCCCCTCCGGCGAGCGCCGCACCCGCATGATCGCCGGCTTCAATCGCGGCTATAACGGTTTTCAGCAGACCTATCGCAGCTGCACGCCGGCCGCGATGGTGGCGATCCGCCGCTACATCGAGGAAGGCTCGAAGATCTCGCGCGATCTCACGGCGCGCTACGCGAACTAGCTACCCCGTCATTCCGGGGCTCGCGAAGCGAGAGCCCGGAATCCATTCATCCACCGTCTCTGATGCCCGATGGATTCCGGGCTTGCGCGAGGCGCGCCCCGGAACGACGGCGCGGTCGACGCATGTGCGTGACTGGAACCCTGTCATCGACTTTGTTCACAGCCGTTAACCGTTCTTAAAGATGTGGCCTAGCGGTCGTTAACGCCCGTGCTACACCTCTCGCACAGCGCATCGCCGTGGATCGCGCCCCAGCCTGACCGAGTTTCATGAGCCAGCCGATTTCCTACGCCCCCGCCCGCGCGCCGCTGCCCGATCACGAGCAGAAACAGGCCGCACTGAGCTATCTCAACGAGGCCTGGGCCGAGGCGCGTCATGACGGCGTCGACGGCGACTGCCTGGCGCAGGCGAGCCTGTTCGCGGCCCTCGCCGAGCTCGTCGGCACTTATGGCGAGGACGCGGTTGCGAAGTTCGTCGAGGGCTTTCCCGGCCGCATCCGCAACGGCGAATTCTCGGTCGGCATCTGCAGGCAGTAAGCCGTCCTGAAGCAGTAAGCCGCCTGAAAATGACCCCGCCACGCGGGCGGGGCCAGTTGACGGATGAATGACTCTGCGAAAGTCGTCGCGAAGTCTGCCGCTCTTATCGCACGGAAGCCGTTGCCGGCAGACAAGCATTAGTCTCGCGATGACCGGGACATGTTCCCGACAGAGTCGGGAACGCGCTCTCTCCCTCGGTCACGGCTCGATCTTGAGAGTCGCTTTCATGTTGGGATGATAGCGGCAGTAATACTCGACCATTCCAGCCTTCTTCAGAACTGACGTCGCCGATTGCATCGGCGGCAGCATCACGTCGAAATCGCCGTTCCTGGCGGTGGCGGTGTGGGCGAAGACGTCCTTGTTGACCCAGGTGATGGTATCGCCGATCTTCGCCGATACTTCAGCCGGAGCAATCACGAGATTGTCCATCGTAATCTCGATCGTCGCGGCGCGTGCCGGGACGATCGTCGACAGGAGGACGAGCGCAAGCGCGATCGAAGCGAGACGTCCCGGCATCATGCGAGGCTCCTATTTCAGCTCGGCCGCAACATGCTCGGCGTGCTGCTGATGACCTTGGAAGATCTTCAGCCCGGTCTGCAGCAGGCTCCTCAGCTCGGCATTGCTCGCAGACGGAATGAGTTGCGTCTCCAAGGCGCCGTTGACTGCCTTGTGGTAGGCGACCTCGTTGGCGACGTAGGCCTTGTCGAACGCCACGCCATCGAGCTTCTCGAGCTCGGCCAGCTTGTCTGCCGCCTGCTTCGAGAGCGCCTTGCTGGTGTCGTTGTCCTCCGGCGTGACGTTCAGTTTCTTGACGAGCGCGAGGGCCTGCTTGTTGACTGCTTCGTGGTCGCGCAGCATGTCTTCGGCGAACGCCTTGACGTTCTTGTTCTTGGCCTTCTTCTGCGCCTGCTTGGCGGCGTTGATGTCGATCACGCCCGCGATGTAGGCAATATGCGCGATCTGGGGATCGGTGGGCTTGTCGGCTGCGCTGGCGCCTTGCAGCAATACGGGACACGACAAGATCATCGCCGCGACGGCCGCCGCGCTCCATCGGATCAACATGACTTGACACTCCTGTGGGCCGGAAACGTTCCGGACTGTTGCTTGCACAGGTTGGATGCCAATTTCGAGCGAACGTTCCCGAGAAATTTACGCCCCGATGCCAAGGCGCCTGAGCACGGCCTCCGTCAGGCGCTCGCAACGCTCACCAGCGAACGGAAACGCATCCATCACGACCGGACCGATCTTCTTCTCGACGTTCTCGCGCAGCATCGTACGCGCACGGTGCAACCGCGTCTTCACGGTCTCGGGCTTGATGCCGAGCAGCTCGGCGGTCTCCTCCACGCTCATCCCTTCCATCACCCGCGCAATGAAGACCATGCGGAAGGTCTCGGGCAGTTCATCGACCGCGCGTTCGACGACACGCTGGATCTCGCGTTGGGCCATGGACTTTTCCGGATCAGTCGCGGCGGACGAAAGCGGAAACTGGATGATTTGCGCTTCGAGCGTTGCCTCCGGCACCGATCCCAGCTCGACCTGCGGCTTGCGACCGCGTGTGCGTCCGAGCGCTTCGTTGATGGCAATGCGCGATAGCCACGTCGACAGCGCCGACTCGCCAAGAAATCCATCGAGGTGCGTGAAGGCGCGGACATAGGTCTCCTGCACCACGTCCTCCGCGTCGCTGTCGCTGCGCAGGATGCCGCGGGCGAGCCTGAAGAGCCGGCGGTTATTGGCCTGCATGATCTCGCGCAAAGCGGCCTCGTCGCGGCGCCGCGCGCGGTCCACCAGCGCGGCTTCCGACGTCCTGGCGCCGGCGGTCAGGCCGGCTGCGGTCCCTGGCATGGCGGTTAGCTCCCTTGGCTTCGGACATTGGATGCAGGCCCAGGGCAAAGGTTCCGAGATTTCTTGCCCCGATCTTACCCTCTCCTGGAGGAAGGGCTATCGCATATGAGCAGTGCGCGTTGGCCACACTAGTCTCCACATCGTCATGGCCGGGCTTGTCCCGGCCATCCACGTCTTGCCGCCAGCATGAAAGAACGTGGATGCCCGGGACAAGCCCGGGCATGACGACCTCTTGTGCAGGACAAATGGGATCTTTCACTGAGGGAAGCGTCAGCAAACCTAATCCGTCTCGATCGGCAGCGCCGGATCCCTCGCCCATTCGCCCATCGAAGCGTCGTAGAGCGTCAGTTTGTCGTAGCCGAGCTGCGTCAGCAGCAAGAGGTCGATCGTCGCCGAGATGCCGCCGCCGCAATAAAGAATCACGTTCTTTTCGCGCGTGACGCCCTGGGCGGCGAACTTCGCTTGCGCATCCGCAAGATTCGTCACCGTCTTGTCGGCATTCACGAGTGTGGCTCCGGGAACGTTGACGCTGCCGGGAACGCGGCCCGGACGGCCATAGCGGCTCGGCTCGAGGCCGCGGTGAAACTGCGGCCCGAGCGCGTTGACGATGACGGTTGCGGGATCGCCGATCTTCGCCAGCACGGCTTCCTTGTCGACGAAGCAGCCTGCGCGCGGTGCCCCCTTGAAGGTCGTCGCTGGATAGCCCTTCGGCGCGCCCGTCTCGACCGGCCGCCCCTCCTGCTGCCATTTGTCGAAGCCGCCGTCGAGCACGTGGGCATCGATGCCGAGGGCGCGCAGCATCCACCAGAACCGTGTCGCCCACATCATCGTCCCGATGCTGTAGAGCACGATTGTTTTGCCCGCATCGAGGCCGTGGCGGCCGAAGGCGGCCTCCAGCTGGGAGACATCGGGCATCATGAAGAAGTGTTGCGACGAGGTGTCCGAGAACTCACCTTGCAGGTCGAGGAAATCGGCGCCCGGGATGTGGCCGGCGGCGAACGTCTTGTCACCGGGAACTGCGCGATAAGGCACGACGCCGCCTTCCGGCGCGGGCTCAAGATAGGTCGTGCAGTCGTAGAGGCGCAGGTCGGGATCGCCGAGGCGAGCGGCAAGCTGTTCGGTGGTGAT
The DNA here is from genome assembly GCF_054060965.1 of Bradyrhizobium sp. USDA 3397. Taxonomy (NCBI): domain Bacteria; kingdom Pseudomonadati; phylum Pseudomonadota; class Alphaproteobacteria; order Hyphomicrobiales; family Nitrobacteraceae; genus Bradyrhizobium; species Bradyrhizobium sp. USDA 3397. The sequence continues at coordinate 7,445,602 of NZ_JBSSDS010000001.1, read as the reverse complement.
GAGAGATGATGGCTGGGACATCGGACTACACTCCCGTTCGAAATGAAATGTAGACCTCTCCTCTCGTCATTGCGAGCGAAGCGAAGCAATCCAGGCTGCCACCGAGGAACGATTCTGGATTGCTTCGTAGCTTCGCTCCTCGCAATGACGAGCTTGCCGCCCCTACGCCTTCAGCGTCTCCAGAAACCGCACCGGCTCGCCCTGCGCGGCCGTCACCAGCTCGCCCTGCCACATCACGCGGCGGCCGCGAATGAAGGTGCCGACCGGCCAGCCGGTGACGCGAACGCCATCATACGGCGTCCAGCCGGCCTTGGACGCCACCCATTTGTTGGTAATGGTCTCGCTGCGCTTGAGATCGACGATGGTGAAGTCGGCGTCGTAGCCGGCGGCGATGCGGCCCTTGCAGGCCATGTTGTAGAGGCGCGCAGGGCCGGCGCTGGTGAGGTCGACGAAGCGCGCCAGCGAGAGCCGACCCGCATTAACGTGATCGAGCATAACAGGCACCAGCGTCTGCACGCCGGTCATGCCTGAGGGCGAAGCCGGGTATATCTTCTGCTTCTCCTCCAGCGTATGCGGAGCGTGATCGGAGCCGAGCACGTCGATGATGCCCTGCTCGATGCCGCGCCAGATGCCGGCGCGATGATCGGCGCCGCGCACCGGCGGGTTCATCTGCGCCAGCGTGCCGAGCCGCTCGTAGCATTCCGGCGCGACCAGCGTCAGATGGTGCGGCGTCGCCTCGCAGGAGGCGACGCCCTTATGGTCGCGCAGGAACTCGATCTCCTCCTTGGTCGAGATGTGCAGCACGTGGATGCGCTTGCCGGTCTCGTGTGCAAGCTTGACCAGGCGCTGCGTCGCCAACAGCGCCGCGGTCTCGTCGCGCCAGACCGGATGCGAGCGCGCATCGCCCTCGATGCGCAGCGATTTGCGCTCGTTGAGGCGGTATTCGTCCTCGGCGTGGAAGGCGGCGCGGCGGCGGATCACCTGGAAGATGCGGCGCAGGCTCTCGTCGTCCTCGACCAGCAGCGCACCGGTGGACGAGCCGATGAACACCTTGACGCCAGCGCAGCCGGGTGCGCGCTCCAGCACCGGCAGGACCTGGACGTTCTCGCGGGTGCCGCCGATGAAGAAGGCGAAATCGCAATGCATGCGGTGATGGGCGCGCTTCACCTTGTCGGTGAATTCGGCCTCCGTCACGGTCAGCGGCGAGGTGTTGGGCATCTCGAACACGGCGGTGACGCCGCCCATCACGGCGCTGCGCGAGCCGGTCTCGAGGTCTTCCTTGTGCGTCAGCCCGGGCTCGCGGAAATGCACCTGCGTGTCCATCACGCCGGGCAGGACGTGCAGGCCCTTGCAGTCGATCACCTCGGCGGCTGAGTCTTGCGATAGCGGACCGAGCTCGGCGATGCGACCGCCCGTGATGCCGATATCGCGGACGCCCTCGCCGTCCTGGTTGACTACGGTGCCGCCCTTGAGGATCACATCGAAATGCTGGGTCATTGGGCCTCTCTCATCCCCAAGCGCAGGGCTCGAGGTCTTGTCGTTTATGCGTTGCGGGCTTACGTTCCGGAGCAACATGTCGCAAGAGATTTTCGCATGAAATCGGCGTTTCTTCCCGACCGGGGCGTGATCAAAGTCGCGGGTGAGGATGCACGCAGCTTCCTCAATGGCCTCGTCACCACCGACCTGGACAGGCTGAAGCCTGGTCTGGGGCGATTCGGCGCATTGCTGACGCCGCAGGGCAAGATCATCGTGGATTTCCTGATCACGGAAGCGCCCGCGGGCCACGGCGGCGGGTTCCTGATCGACTGCCCGAAAGCGCTGGCGGACACCCTCGCCACCAAGCTGAAATTCTACAAGCTGCGCGCCAAGGTCACCGTGGACAAGCTCGACCTCGGCGTGCTCGCGGCGTGGGACGGCGAGCCGGCGGCGCAGCCTGACCTTGCCTTTGCCGATCCGCGGGCTGAGGGGCTCGGCTACCGCATCCTGGTCCCGGAAGATCTCAAGCAGAAACTGTCCGATCTCATTGGCGCCGAGCTGGTCGATGCAGCCGAGTACGAGGCGCACCGCATTGCGCTCGGCGTGCCGCGCGGCGGGCTCGATTTCATGTACAGCGATGCGTTCCCGCATGAGACCAACATGGATCGCCTCGCCGGCGTCGATTTCGACAAGGGCTGCTATGTCGGCCAGGAGGTCGTCTCGCGCATGCAGCATCGCGGCACCGCGCGCACGCGCAGCGTGAAGGTGCTGCTCGAAGACGCCTCGCCCGAGCCTGGCACAACCATTCTCGCCGGCGACAAGCCGGTCGGCACCATCGGCTCGACGGCCGGCGGCAAGGGCATCGCGCTGGTGCGCATCGATCGTGTCGCCGATGCACTCGATGCAGGCCAGCCGCTCACCGCTGGGGGGCTGGCTTTGACGCTGGCTGAACCAGACGTCGTTCGCATTCCAGCCAAGCAGCCCATCGCATGAGCCGCGCGGCCCGCCTGCATCCCGATGGCCTGACCCGCTGCCCCTGGCCGGGCGAAGATCCGCTTTATGTCGCCTATCACGACACCGAATGGGGCGTGCCGGAATACGACGACCGCGCGCTATACGAGAAGCTGATGCTGGACGGTTTCCAGGCCGGCCTGTCCTGGATCACGATCCTGCGCAAGCGCGACAATTTCCGCAAAGCCTTCGACGATTTCCAGCCGGAGAAGATCGCGCGCTACACGCCCAAGAAGGTTCACGCGCTGATGAACGATGCCGGCATCGTGCGCAACAAGGCCAAGATCGAAGGCGCGATCCTAAGCGCAAAGTCCTATCTCGACATCATGGAGAAGGGCCCGGGCTTCTCGAAGCTGCTGTGGGACTTCATGGACGGACGGCCGAAGGTCAACCAGTTCAAGACCACGGCAAGCGTGCCGGCCTCGACGCCGCTGTCGGTGCAGATCTCCAAGGAGCTGTCCTCGCGCGGCTTCAAATTCGTCGGCCCGACCATCGTCTACGCCTTCATGCAGGCGACCGGCATGGTCAACGACCACCTGGTCGACTGCCACTGTCATGCGACCTGCAGCAAGACCCAGCGCAAGCTGCGCCTCAAGGCCAAATGACGGCGAAGAAGGCAGCGCGCAACGAAGAGGTCCGCGCCTGGCAGCGCATGCTGTCGGGCCGGCGGCTCGATCTGCTCGATCCTTCCCCGCTCGACATCGAGATCGGCGACATCGCGCACGGCCTGGCGCGGGTGGCGCGCTGGAACGGACAGACCCTCGGAGCGCACATTTTTTCGGTCGCACAGCATACGCTGCTGGTAGAGACCGTGCTGCGCCATGAGATACCCCGCGTCGACCAGCGCGTCCGGCTCGCGGCCCTGCTGCATGATGCGCCGGAATATGTGATCGGCGACATGATCTCGCCGTTCAAGGCCGTGCTCGACGGTCATTACAAGGTCGTCGAGAAGCGGCTGCTCGGCGCCATCCATATCCGCTTCGGTTTGCCGCCGGTCTTGCCTGATGACATCACGCAGGCCATCAAGGCCGCCGATCGCGGCGCGGCCTATCTCGAGGCAACCGAGCTCGCCGGCTTCAGCGCGAGCGAAGCGCGGCGCCTGTTCGGCAAGGATCCGGGTCTCTCCGACAGCGTCCGACGCGACTATCTGACGCCCTGGACCGCGGCGCGGGCCGAGAAGCAGTTTCTGGAGCGGTTTGGCGCCGTGTTTGCGTGAGTCTTGTAAGGTGGGCAAAGGCGCTCTTGCGCCGTGCCCACCATCACTTCGCGTTTGCGACAAAAGTGGTGGGCACGCCTCGCTTTGCCCACCCAACGGCCGCGGCTATAATCAAGAAAAAGGTTCGCCATGATCCACGTCTGTTCCCTCGCCGCGCTTCCCGAAACCGTCCGCCTCACCAAGGCCAGCCACGTGCTGACCGTGATGGCCAATGTCGAGCAGGTGGCGCGTCCCGTGTCGGTGCTCCCGGCCAACCATCTCAAAGTGTCGATGGACGACATCACTGAGGAGATGGACGGCTTCGTCGCGCCGTCGGAGACGCATATCGAGCAGGTGCTCAACTTCGTGCGCGGCTGGGACCGCAGCGCCCCGCTGGTGGTGCATTGCTATGCCGGGATCAGCCGCTCCACTGCCAGTGCGTTCGCGGCCGTTTGCGCGCTTAATCCGAATCGCGACGAGATCGAGATCGCCAGGAAGATTCGCGCGGCCTCGCCGATCGCCTCGCCGAACCGGCGCATCGTCAGCCTCGCCGATCATGCGCTCGGACGCAACGGCCGCATGCTGCGCGCGCTCGACGAGATGGGCCCCGGCGCGATGATGGTGGAAGGCCGCCCCTTCGCGATCGAGCTCGAATGACAGCTGGTTGTCACGATGGAGGTGCGCCCCCTCTCCCGCCTGCGGGAGAGGGTTGGGGAGAGGGTATCTCGGCGACGAAGACTCCCCCAGAGGATAGAGCCCTCTCCCGCCTCGCATCTGTCGATGCGACGCGACCTCTCCCGCAAGCGGGAAAGGTGCACCGAGTCCGCGGATGGGCCGTCTTAACCATGCGGCATTCCGTTCAATTCAACGACACGGCAGCCGTATGAGCGAGACGCTGCTGACGCCAATCGAAATCGGCCTCACCGCCGCTATCGTCGCGATCGAGAACCACGAGCCGCTGATCCTGACCGCACACGGTGCCGACGGGCTTGCCGGCCTGCCGTTCGGTCCGTTCGACGCGGTGAGCCATCGCACGTTCGAGATCGGCCTGCGCGCCTGGGTCGAGCAACAGGCGGGGCTGCGGCTCGGCTATGTCGAGCAGCTCTACACGTTCGGCGACCGCGGCCGTCATGCCGAGGCCGGCGACACCGGCGCCCATATCGTTTCGATCGGCTATCTCGCGCTGACGCGCCCTGCGGGCGGCGAGCTCGCGACCAACACGGCGAGCTTCGCGCCCTGGTATCGCTTCTTCCCCTGGGAAGACTGGCGCGAGCAGCCGCCGGCGATGATCGCCCGCGACATCATCCCTGCGCTGAGCGAATGGGCCGAGGCGGAGACGCCGGAGACTGTTCGCGCGCTGCCGCGGAAGGATCGCGTGCGGTTCTATTTCGGTCTCGACGGCGCGCCCTGGGACGAGGAGCGCGTGCTCGACCGCTACGAGCTGCTCTACGAGGCCGGGCTGATCGAGGAGGCCCGCCGCGACGGACGTCCTGCGGCACTGGCGCGCAAGACGCTTCCCCCGCTCGGGACCTCGATGCGGTTCGACCACCGCCGGATTCTCGCCACGGCAATCGCGCGGCTGCGCGCAAAGTTGAAGTATCGTCCTGTCGTCTTTGAACTTTTGCCGGCTGAATTCACACTCACTGAACTGCAGCATACGGTGGAGGCGATCTCCGGCCGGCACCTGCACAAGCAGAACTTCCGCCGCCTGGTCGAAATGGAGGCCCTGGTCGAACCGACCGGGGTGATGTCGACACAGACGGGCGGACGGCCGGCAGCGCTCTACCGCTTCCGCCGCGAGGTGCTCCAGGAGCGGCCCGCGCCGGGCTTGCGCGTACGCTCCCGGCGCTAGAGCATGATCCGGACCCGAACGGCCGCGTTAGCGCAAAGTGCGTAGCGGTTTTCCGGTAAGATCATGCTCAAGAAATTAAGATCCTGATATGCGCGACCGGCCCCTGCCCCGCCGGTTGCCTGGAGGCTTCATGTTCGACGGCCCGTTTGACGTCTTCGCGCTGATCATTGCGATCATCGCCTTCCTGATCGCGATCAAGTCCTCCAACCAGGCGACCGAGCTGCGCCGGCGGCTGAACTCGCTTGAAGAGATGTTTTCCGCGCAACGTCCGGTCCAGCCGCCGCCGTTGATGCCTGTTTGGGAGCAGGCGCCCGCAGCCGCCACCACAACGGCCGCCCCAGAGCCGCCGCCGCTTGCGCCCGAACCCGAGACGCCGCCTCCGCCCCTAACCGAGGATGCTTCCTCTCCCCCGCTCGAGGCCGACACGGAGCCCGGCGCACCGCCGCCGCTGCCGGCGCCCGCACCCGGCTTGGAGGAGCGGCTCGGCACGCGCTGGGTGGTGTGGATCGGCGGCCTGGCGCTCGCGCTCGGCGGCTTCTTCATGGTGCGCTATTCGATCGAGGCCGGTCTGCTCGGCCCCGGCGTGCGCGTGTTCCTCGGCGGCCTGTTCGCCGCTGCGCTGCTCGGCGCCGGCGAATGGACGCGGCGCAAGGAGAGCATCTCGAGCATCGCGGCGCTGCCTATCGCCAACATTCCCGCGATCCTCACCGCGGCTGGCACGGCGGTGGCGTTCGCGACCATCTACGCGGCGTACGCGCTCTACGACTTCCTCGTGCCTGCGACAGCCTTCGTGCTGCTCGGCATCGTTGCGATGGGCACGCTGGCCGCAGCGCTCCTGCACGGCCCCGCGCTCGCCGGGCTCGGCGTCGTCGGCGCCTTCGTGACGCCGATCCTCGTCTCCTCGGGCAAGCCGGATTATTGGGCGCTCTACATCTATCTTGCGGTCGTGACGGCCGCGAGTTTCGGGCTCGCCCGCATCAGGCTATGGCGCTGGCTTGCGGTCACGACCATTGCCTTCGCGGTGCTCTGGATATTCCCGGGTCTCGATATCGAACAGGTGCAGGTCGCGCCGCACGCCTTCCATGCCATCGCCGGCTTCGTGCTCGCCGCACTGCTCGTCGTCTGCGGCTTCATGTTCGGACCCAGCATGGAGGACGGCGAAATCGAGCCGGTCTCATCGGGCGCGCTCGGCGCCTATTTGTTCGGCGCGATGCTGGTCGTGCTGTCGAGCGCGCATGCGGATCTCGCGCTGATCGCGTTCACGCTCCTCGTCGGCGGCACGCTGTTCGTCGCCTGGCGCGCACCGGCGGCGACCGGCGCGCTGGGCGCGGCCGCGGCGACCGTTTTCATCGTGTTTGCCGAATGGGCGGTGCGCGCTAACCCCGACATGCTGGTGCTGCCGGGCGGCCCGATGCCGGGCGTCGGCCCGGTCGCGACCGACAGCGCGGTGACGCTGCATCTGGTGACGGCCGCGATCTTCGCCGCCGGCTTCGGCGTCACGGGCTTTTTCGCGCAAGGCCGCTCGAACTCGGCGATCATTCCCGTGGTGTGGTCGGCGGCGGGCGTCGCAACGCCCATCGCCATCCTGGTTGCGCTCTATGCGCGCATTGCCCATCTCGACCGCTCGATCCCGTTTGCGATCCTTGCCGTGCTGCTCGCTGCGGCCTTTGGCGCTGCGACCGAAGCGCTGATGCGCCGCGAAGAGCGCCCCGGCGTTGCAACCTCGATCGCGCTGTTCGCGACCGGTACACTCGGCGCGCTGGCGCTGGCGCTGACCTTCGCCCTGGAGAAGGGCTGGCTCACCATCGCGCTCGCGCTAATGTCGCTCGGCACCGCCTGGATCTCGTTGCAGCGGCCGATTCCGGTGCTGCGGCGGTTGGCTGCCATCTTCGCTGCGATCGTCACCGCGCGCATCGTCTATGATCCGCGCATCGTCGGCGATGCCGTCGGCACCACGCCGATCTTCAACTGGCTGTTGTGGGGCTATGGCCTGCCGGCCGCCTCGTTCTGGGGCGCGAGCATCTTCCTGCGCCGCCGCGCCGACGACGCGCCGCTGCGCGTGGTCGAGACCGCCGCCATCCTGTTCACGGCCCTGCTCGCTTTCATGGAGATCCGGCACTTCGCGACTGGCGGTCGCATGACCGCGGCCCCCTCACTGCTCGAGTTCGCGCTGCAAGTCTGTGTCACGCTCGCCATGGCAATCGGCCTGGAGCGCCTGCGGCTGCGCACCCACAGCATCGTGCACAATGTCGGCGCGGTCGTGCTGACGGCGATCGCCGGCCTCATCAGCGTGTTCGGTCTCCTGATCCTGGAGAACCCGCTGCTGCTCTCCAGCGTCAATGTCGGCGGCCTCGTGTTCAATCTGCTGCTGCTTGGCTATGCGTTGCCGGCCGTGCTGATGCTGCTGCTCTCCTACGCGGTCGCAGGACACCGCAGTGTCGCATATGCAAACACGATTGCGGGTGGTGCCCTGGTGTTCGCGCTCACCTATGTGACGCTGGAGATCCGCCGTTTCTATCACGGCCCGGTCCTGCTCTACGGCGACACCACGAGTGCCGAGCAATACACCTATTCGATCGGCTGGCTCGCCTTCGGCGTGGCGCTGCTCGGCGTCGGTATCCTGGTCAATTCGGAGCGTGCGCGGCTGGCTTCTGCCGCCGTCATCGCGCTGACGATCTTCAAGGCCTTCGCGGTCGACGTGTGGACGCTGACGGGTGTCTACCGGGCGCTCTCGTTCATGTGCCTCGGCGTCGTGCTGGTCGCGATCGGCTGGCTCTACCAGCGTATCCTGTTCCGGCGGCAGATCGCACCGCCGCCGGCCGCGCCGCAGACGGGCAGCTAGACTGGATCGTCGGGCGGGCACTCCACCTCTCCCCAGCGGGGAGAGGTCAACAACGATCGAGCGGGTGCCTCTACGCCGCGCGGACCGATTCCAGGAACTGCGCGACCTCGACCTTCAGGCGGGTGCTGTCGGTCGCCAGCGACTTCGCCGCCGACAGCACTTCACTCGAGGCCGAGCCGGTCTCGATCGCACCGCGCTGCACGTTGGTGATGTTGGACGACACTTCCTGCGTGCCGAGCGAGGCCTGCTGAACGTTGCGCGAGATCTCCTGCGTGGCCGCGCCCTGCTCCTCGACGGCGGCGGCGATCGCCGCGGACACCTCCGACAGCCGCTCGATGGTGCCGCCGATCTCCTGGATGGCGTTGACGGATTCTTGCGTCGCCGCCTGGATGCCCGAGACCTGCGCCCCGATTTCGCCGGTCGCTTTCGCGGTCTGCTCGGCCAGTGCCTTGACCTCGGAGGCGACGACGGCAAAGCCGCGGCCGGCTTCGCCTGCGCGCGCCGCCTCGATGGTCGCGTTCAGCGCGAGCAGGTTGGTTTGGCCCGCGATGGTGTTGATGAGCTCGACGACGTCGCCGATGCGGGCGGCGGCCTGCGACAGCGCGTTGACGCGCTCGTTGGTCCGCGCCGCCTGCTCGACCGCTTCCGCCGCCATCCGCGCCGAATCCTGCACGCGGCGGCTGATTTCGGTGATGGAGGACGACAGCTCCTCGGAAGCAGAGGCCACCGCCTGGACGTTGGTGGAAGCTTCCTCCGATGCGGCCGCAACGACGGTTGCGAGCTCCTGGCCGCGCTGCGCGGTGCCGCTCAGCGTCGCGGCGGAGGCCTCGAGCTCAGTCGAGGCCGACGACACGGTCTCGACGACCTCGCCGATCATGACCTCGAAATTGCGGGTGATGGCATCCACACGGCGGCCGCGCTCGATCTTGGCCTCGGCGTCGCGCGCCGCTGCCTCGTCGGAGGCCTTCTTGGCGATCAGCGCCTCCTTGAAAATCTGGAGTGCATCCGCCATCGAGCCGATCTCGGTCTTCTCGCCGCGATGCGGCACCTCGGCCGAGAGGTCGCCTTCGCCGAGCGACTGCATCGGACGGATGATCGAGGCAATGCCGCGAGAAACGTCGCGCACGAGGTAATAGGCGGCGGCGATCGCGATCACGACAGCCGCGACGATGACGCCGACCAGCACGCGGAAGACCGCCGCGTAGCTCTCCGCCGCCTGCTTCGTCTCCAGCTCGGCACCGCTGTTGTTGAGTTCGATGCCCTTCTGAAGCAGCGGATCGGCCGCCTGGGCCATCTTTGCCACCTTGGTCTGCAACATCTCGTTGGCGTCGGTCGGGAAGCGCCCAACGCTCTTGCGGGACAGCGCCATGACGTCCTGCACACCATTCAGGTACTCGGCCCACGCCTTGGACCATTGCTGGTAGAGCGCGCGCTCCTCGGCCGCATTGATCAGCGGTTCGTAGACCTTGCGGGTCTTCTCGATGCGCTCGCGCAAATTGGCGAGGCGCTTTTCGGCGGCCTCCTTGCCTTCGGCGGTGTCCTGCATCAGGTGCAGGCGCAGCGCGACGCGCAGCTCGTTGATGTCGGCGCGCATCGAGCCGAGGGCTCGCACGCTCGGCAACCAGCTCTCCGCGATCTCGACGGTGTGGGCGTTGATGTTCTGCATCGTGCCGATCGCCATCACGCCGACGCCGGCGAGCGAGAGCACGAGGACCGACAGCACGGTCAGCAGCTTGAAGACGATCGACAACTTCGACATCACGACAATCCCGATGATTACCCGGCAACGCGCACATCACCTGCGCCGCAGACGTCACAACGGACGACCCGGGCGAAGGTCAGTTCAACAATGCTGGCTGGTTCTTTTCCCGAAGGATTGCGCGCATAATCGCAAACAGGCGTTAACAGGAGGCTACGTAAAAATACGGCTCGTGCGCAGCGATCGTGGTTTTGCTGCAACTCTCTGTTGCAGCCGCACCAGCATTTCCCGTTACGATGCGGACGCTCGCGAAAAGGCACGTGTCAGGCCGCGCGCACGGTATCGAGGAATTTTCCGACTTCGAGCTTCAGCCGGTTGCTGTCGCCGGACAGCGATTGCGCGGCCCCCAACACCTGCGAGGATGCCGAACCGGTCTCGCTCGCGCCGCGCTGCACGTCGGTGATGTTGGACGACACCTGATGGGTGCCCGTCGCCGCCTGCTGCACGTTGCGGGAGATCTCCTGCGTTGCGGCCCCCTGCTCTTCCACCGCGGCTGCGATGGTCGAGGAGATCTCCGACAGCTTCTCGATGGTGTGGCTGATGTCCTTGATCGCGCCGACCGAATGCTCGGTGGCGGTCTGGATGCTGGCGATCTGCTGGCCGATCTCGCCGGTCGCCTTCGCCGTCTGCTCGGCAAGCGCCTTGACCTCCGAAGCGACGACGGCAAAGCCGCGGCCTGCCTCGCCGGCGCGCGCGGCCTCGATGGTTGCATTGAGCGCCAGGAGGTTGGTCTGGCCGGCGATGGTGTTGATCAGCTCGACCACGTCTCCGATCCGCGCCGCAGCAGCGGAGAGCTCCCCGACGCGATCGGTCGTGGTGCGAGCCTGGTTCACCGCATCGCCGGCGACGCGGGCGGATTCCTGCACCTGCCGGCTGATCTCGGTGATCGACGACGACAGCTCTTCGGTCGCCGACGCGACCGACTGCACGTTGGTGGACGCTTCCTCGGAAGCGGCAGCAACCATGGTCGTGAGCTCCTGGCCGCGCGCCGCGGTCGCGGTCAGCGTCGAGGCGGAAGCTTCCAGCTCGGTCGCGGCCGAGGACACGGTATCGACGATCTCACCGATCGCGGCTTCGAAGCTGTCAGCCAGCTTGTGCATCTCGGCCTTGCGCTGCGCGGCCGCAATCTGGTCCTGCCTGATCTTGGCTTCGGCGTCCTCGCGCGCCTTCTGCTCCGACACGACCTTGAACTTTTCAACGGCCGCCGCGACGCCGCCGACCTCGTCCTTGCGGCCGAGACCGGGCAGAACCACGGAGAAATCGCCGCCGGCGAGCTTTTCCATGGCGACCGTGAGCGCACGGATCGGCCGCGCGATGGTCAGGAACGACATCAGCCAGGAGCCGACGAGGACGAGCATGGCGAGTGCGCCGACCAGGATCGCAAGCTGCTCGCTCGATCTCATTTGGGCCGCGGCCGCGGCATTCTTCTCCTCGGATTTGTGCCTTGCGTAGTCGGCGATCTGGCCGATCAGCACGTCGAGTTCGCCGGCAATCGGCAGGGTCACCTCGCGTGCGATGCGAACGACGTCTTCATTGAGCTTCGCAGCGCGGGCCGCTCCGTCTGCACCGCTGGCGGCCAGGGCTTCGCCGCGCACGCCGGCGATCTGCTGCGCGGCCTTTTCGTAATTCGCAGCCAGCGATCTCAGTTTCTCCATCCGAGCGCGGTTCTCCACCTCGTGAGAAAGCTTCAGCATTCCATCGACCAGCGCATTCATCGATTTTTGCTGGTCGCCCAGATTCTGGACGGCCTTCTGAATGTCAGCCGGGCTATTGGCAAGGCGAAGGTCTCGTACCGCGAGCTGCATGCCGCGAACCGCAGCCTCGGCCTTGACTGCGTCGCGCGCGATCTGCTGCTGCGCAAGCGCGCTCTGGCTGCTCTCGCGAATGCCCGCATTGCCGAGCATCTGGCTTGCAATCATGGCCCCAACCAGGAGCACACCGAGTGCCGACGCAATCGCCAGCTTGGTCCCGATCCTCAGATTCTGAACTAGGCTCAACATGGGCATGCTTCCCCCGAAGGAACGCGCAGCCGAGTCATTGTCGGCTTCCCCTGACTGCGCCATTGCCCAAAAAGTGAGCTTCTCACATTCCGATTTGGTTAACGAAACCCCTCGCAGAAATACTGACTTTGCACGCTAAATGATTGAGCGCGAAAGGAAATGATCCCGTCATAGTTGTAAATTGCAGCTTCAAGTCGGAGCTAGGACGCTTTACATCCGATGGCCTCGCCGACGAGGCTGATTCGAAAGACCGGCTGCTTGTCCTCGTCGAGCAGCTCCATGCACCATTCGGCGTTCGGCTTCAGGCTGCGCGCGATACCGCTGAGCAGATTGGCGCACACCTCGGTCATCTCGGTCCAGGCGGCTGCGCGATCCTCGAACTCGTACGGCAGGTCGGCGGCGCCGGAATAACGGCCGGTGCTGATGCGGAAGAAATAGAGCGACATCGTTGAACCCTTGCGTGGGACCGCCCCCCGGCCGCGCGCAAACTGCGGCCCGAACAGCTACCAAGGCATGAAAGCCGCCGTCCGTATGACTACGGCGCAGGCGGCTTGGTGTTCGATGATGCCTTCGACGATCAATGGCGCGGGTTGTCCCGCGCAGGCGAGCTCACTGCGTGGAGCGGCGCAGCTCCAGCGGTCCCTCGTTCTTCGCCGGCTCGGACTTCACCGGCTCGAGCCGGCTGCCCTCGACACGCGGCGTCTCGACGCGCGCGGCTACCTCGGTGTTCGATGCGGCAACCGTGCCGGTGTGCTCCGGCTTGTGCAGCGAGCGCGGCCGCGCCGCAGCGCGCGCCATCAGCATTTGGTTGCCGCCCTGGTGACGGAAGTCGCAATAGGCGAAGCCCATGCCCGACACCGAGCCGCGGAAGCTGCGCTCGTCGGTCTTTTCAAGGTTGAAGCAGGGCTCGAACGGAATGCCCTTGATCGAGGCGCAGACGTTCTGGCCACGGATCTGGAGCGTGTTGCCGGGCAGACGGAGATGACGGACCGGGCCTGCGCCCGAGAACTGCACCGCACCGGCGGCGCCGAGATCGTCGAGGATGCGACCTGCACCGCGGGTGCCGTCGAAACAGGTGAAGGCGAACACCTTGCCGGCCACGAAACGGCGTGCCTCGTCGGCGTTCATGCTTCCAGCGATGGCCGGCGCAAACGTCGCTGCCGCCGTGACAGCCCCCAACACAATACGCGCAAGCATGCTCAACTCCGAACCAACCCCCGCAGCGGGCGATGCCTTTATCTCTTTACCCGCTGCTTACCATACCAACCATGGCGACATTGAAGCAGCTTGGTTGGTAAAGTCTGAACGCCGTCAGACAATTTTTACCACGACGCGGCCGCGAACCTGGCCGGCGAGGATCTTCGCGCCCCAGCCCTGAACCTCGTCGAGCGAAATTTCCTCAGTGATTTCAGCCAGTTTTGTCCGGTCCAGGTCGGAGGCCAAACGCTGCCAGGCCGCTTTCCTGGGCTCAATCGGGCACATCACGGAATCGATGCCGAGAAGGCACACTCCGCGCAAAATAAACGGCGCCACCGAGGACGGCAGGTCCATGCCTGCGGCGAGGCCGCAGGCCGCGATCGCGCCGCCATATTTCGTCATCGAGAGCAGGTTCGCGAGGGTGGTCGAGCCGACGCTGTCGACGCCGCCGGCCCAGCGCTCCTTGGCGAGGGGCTTTGCCGGCGCCGACAATTCGTTGCGGTCGATGATCTCGGCAGCCCCCAGTTGCTTCAGGTAGTCGGCCTCGGAGGCCCGCCCGGTCGAAGCGATGACGTGGTAGCCGAGCTTCGAGAGCACGGCGATCGCGACCGAGCCGACGCCGCCGGCAGCGCCCGTCACCAAGACCGGGCCGCTCTTCGGCGAGATGCCATGCTTCTCCAGCGCCAGCACCGAGAGCATCGCGGTGAAGCCGGCGGTGCCGATCGCCATGGCGTCGCGCGCCGATAGCCCTTGCGGAAGAGCGACCAGCCAGTCGCCCTTCACCCGCGCCTTCTCGGCATAGGCGCCGAGATGGGTCTCGCCCATGCCCCAGCCGGTGCAAACGACCTTGTCGCCCGCCTTCCACTGCGGATGCGAGGAGGCTTCGACCGTGCCGGCAAAATCGATGCCGGCGATCATCGGGAAGCGACGCACCACCGGCGCCTTGCCGGTGAGCGCAAGGCCGTCCTTGTAGTTCAGCGTCGACCATTCGACGCGGACGGTGACATCGCCCTCCATCAGCTCGGCTTCGTCGAACTGCGCGAGCTGCGCGGTGGTGCCCTTGTCCGCCTTGTCGATCCTGATCGCCTTGAATGTGGCCACGACTGAACTCCCTGACTTTGTTTGTCGGGGATGTTTAGCCGATCAGGCAGGCTGCGCAACCGCCCGCTGAACGGGTTTCTCCACGATCGGAAGATTGATCAGCGCCGAGAGCACGCCGAACAGGATCGAGAGCCACCAGATCGGCGTGTAGGACCCGAACTTTTCGAACACGATGCCCCCGAGCCAGACGCCGAGGAAGCCGCCGACCTGATGGCTGACGAAGGCAAAGCCGTAGAGCGTCGCGAGCCAGCGCGTTCCGAACATCAGCGCCACCAGCGCCGAGGTCGGCGGCACCGTCGACAGCCAGGTCAAGCCGGAGATCGCGCCGAACGCGATCGCCGAGAACGGCGTGATCGGGAACGAGATGAAAGCGAGGATCGCAAGCGCGCGCGTGAAGTAGATGGCCGAGAGGATGTAGCGCTTGGGAAGATAGTTCTGGAGATACCCCACGCTCAGCGATCCGATGATGTTGAACAGGCCGATCGCCGCGATCACCCAGCCGCCGGTTTGTGCGGTGATACCGCGATCGACCAGGAACGCCGGCAGATGCACGGTGATGAAGGCGAGCTGGAAGCCGCACGTGAAGAAGCCGAGCACCAGGAGCACGTAGGAGCGATGACCGAAGGCTTCGGCAAGCGCCGTGGTGATGGTCTGGTCATCCGCGGGCGTTGCGCTGTTCACGCTTGTCACCGGCGGCGTCGAGAGCGCCAGCGACAGCGGGATGATCAGCAGCATCAGGAAGCCGAATACGGAGAGCGCCTGCTGCCAGCCGAAATTGTCGATCAAGGCGACACCGATCGGTGCGAACAGGAACTGTCCGAACGAACCCGCCGCCGTGCCGGCGCCGAGCGCGATGCCGCGCTTCTCCGCGGGCAAGAGCTTGGTGAAGGCCGACAGAACCAGATTGAACGAACAGCCGGCGAGGCCAAAGCCGATCATCACCCCGGCGCCGATGTTGAGCGACAGCGGCGTCGAGGAATAGCGCATCAACAGCAGCCCGCCGGCATAGAGCAGCGCGCCGACGCACATCACCCGGAACAGGCCGAAGCGATCCGCGACCGCACCGGCGAACGGCTGGCCCAGTCCCCACAACAGATTCTGCACGGCGATGGCGAGGCCGAACACGTCACGGCCCCAGCTGAATTCGTGACTCATCGGCTGCACGAAGAAGCCGAGCGCCGAGCGCGGACCGAAGCCGAGCATGCCGATGGCACAACCGCAGAGGATGATGACGGCCGGGGTACGCCAGTTGGAGGAACGCGAGGCCGGTGCGAGCTCGCCGATCTGTGTCGACATGGTTGTCCTCGTCTGTCCTTGGCGGAGCCGCAAATCAGCAGCCGCGGGACAGCCCGTTTAATGCATATGCATGAAAATCCCAAGGCAAAAACGATTGCATTCCACGAAGAGCTGAAGCGGGAGCATTGCGTTTCAATCCGACCTCGCCTGACAGGTGCGCGGTGACGGGAATGTGTACGGCAGGCCCTAGCGATACTCGCCCGTGCGTGCTACGTTTGATCTACTCATATTGAGCATATATGGCTTTCTGTCCGGCCTGCTCGGCCGGCTTTCTCGGGCCCTATATATTCTCAAACTGAGCATAATGGCACACCTAATGGCCACACTTGGGAGGCTTCAATGCCGATCACTGGAATGTACGGTCCCGACGACTTTGCCAATCGGCCGCAAGGCCAGCCGATCACCTTCCCCCGCGCCGCGCCTCCGGGACCGACATGGCCGATGCCCTCCCTGGAATGGACGCCGGCGGTCGAACGCGCCACTGCGCCGCTCTATGACCGCGTCAAGCACGTGATCCCGTCGATCGAATGGCCGCTGATGGCGCCGACGATTCATGCGATCAACGAGCTCAAGCGCGCGCGGGGCGCGGTCATCCTCGCCCACAACTACCAGACCCCGGAGATCTTCCACTGCGTCGCCGATATCGGCGGCGACTCGCTCCAGCTCGCGGTCGAAGCCACCAAGGTGAAGTCCGGCATCATCGTCCAATGCGGCGTGCACTTCATGGCGGAAACTTCGAAGCTGCTCAATCCGGACAAGACCGTCTTGATTCCCGATTCGCGTGCGGGCTGCTCGCTCGCCGCCAGCATCACCGGTGCGGACGTGCGGCTGCTGCGGGAGAGATTCCCCGGCGTGCCTGTCGTCGCCTACGTCAACACCTCGGCGGAGGTGAAGGCCGAGGTCGACATCTGCTGCACGTCCTCGAACGCGGTGCAGGTGGTCGAGAGCCTGAACGCCCCGACCGTGATCTTCCTGCCCGACCGATACCTCGCCACTTACGTGGCGTCGAAGACCGACGTGAAGATCATCGCCTGGAATGGCGCCTGCGAGGTGCATGAGCGCTTCACGGGCGAAGAGCTGCGGAGCTTTCGCGAGGCCGATCCGTCCGTGCAGATCATCGCGCACCCAGAATGCCCGCCGGACGTGCTGGCGGAAGCCGACTTCACCGGTTCGACCGCGCACATGATCAACTGGGTACGCGCGAAGCGGCCGCGGCGGCTCGTCATGATCACGGAATGCTCGATGGCCGACAATGTCCGGGCCGAGCTGCCCGACGTGGAGATGCTTCGCCCCTGCAATCTCTGCCCGCACATGAAGCGCATCACGCTCGCGAACATCCTGGAGAGCCTGCTGACGCTTGGTGAGGAAGTGACGATCGATCCCGCGCTTGCGGAACGTGCGCGGCGCTCGGTCCAGCGCATGATCAATCTGAGCAATTGAGAGCGAGCAACATGCAACACGACATCCACGACCCCGCCCGCACCGACGACGTCGTCATCGTTGGCGGCGGTCTTGCCGGACTGTTCTGCGCGCTGAAGCTTGCACCGCGGCCGGTGACCTTGATCTCGGCGGCACCGCTTGGGCACGGCGCATCCTCCGCGTGGGCGCAAGGCGGCATCGCCGCGGCAGTTGCCGAAGGCGATACGCCGGAGACACACGCTGCCGATACCGTCGCGGTCGGCGGCGGCCTCGTCGATGCAGCCGTCGCGCTCGGGATCGCGCGCGAAGCGGCGCCGCGCATTCACGATCTTCTCGCCCTTGGCGTTCCGTTCGACCGCGATCTCGACGGCAGGCTTGCCGTCGGACGCGAAGCTGCGCATTCGGCGCGCCGCATCGTGCATGTGCGCGGCGATGGCGCCGGCGCCGCGATCATCGCGGCCTTGAGCGAGGCCGCGCGCCGCACGCCCTCGATCCGCCTGATGGAAGGCTTCGTCGCCGAAGCACTGCTGACCGAGGACGGCGCGGTCACCGGGCTTCAATTGCGCGAGGCCGGCAATCCCGCAGCACGGCCGCTCGTGCTCGCCTCGCGTGCGGTCGTGCTTGCGACCGGTGGGCTCGGCCATCTCTACGCCGTCACCACCAATCCGTCGGAAGCGAGCGGCTCGGGCCTTGCGATCGCCGCCCGCGCCGGTGCCGTGATTGCCGATCCTGAATTCGTGCAGTTCCACCCGACCGCCATCATGGTCGGCCGCGACCCGGCGCCGCTCGCCACCGAAGCGCTGCGCGGCGAAGGGGCAACGCTGATCAATGGCAACGGCGAGCGCTTCATGAGCGCCCGCCACCCGCTCGCCGAGCTCGCGCCCCGCGACATCGTGGCCCGCGGCGTGTTCGCCGAGATCGCGGCCGGGCGCGGCGCCTTCCTCGATGCGCGCCAGGCGCTGGGCGCGCGCTTTGCGACGAGGTTTCCGACCGTGCATGCGAGCTGCATCGCCGCCGGCATCGATCCCGCGGCGCAGCCGATTCCGATCGCGCCGGCCGCGCATTACCACATGGGCGGCATCGCGGTGGACGCGCGCGGTCGCAGCTCGATCGACGGTCTCTGGGCCGCCGGAGAAGTCTCCTCCACGGGCGCGCACGGCGCCAACCGGCTTGCCTCGAATTCCCTGCTCGAAGCCGTCGTCTATGCCGCCCGCATTGCCGACGACATCGCCGGCCGCACCGTGCCCCCGCCGGCACGCCTTCCCGACTCTTTGGTGAGGTCGCGCGCTGGCACGCCGGACGCCGCAGAAGTGAAGCGGCTGCGCGCGACGATGAGCGCACATGTCGGCGTGATCCGCGACGATGGCGGGCTTGCACAAGCCATGCGCCATTTCGCAAGGCTCGAGCGCGAGGCCGGACGCGGCGTCCTCGGCAACATGGCGATTTCGGCCCTGCTCGTCGCCGCTGCGGCCTGGACCCGGCGCGAGAGCCGCGGTGCGCATTACCGTTCCGATCACCCGGCCGAAAACCCAGCGCTGGCGCAGAGAACGATGACCACGCTCGCGGCGGCGCGCGAGGTCGCGGAAAGCCTCGACGAGCACCCGCGGCCACGCCTTGCGCAATCCATGATCGCCTGAAGGAGGCCCCATGATCACCCCGACCTCACTGCTCTATCCCGATGCCTTCCTCTCGCCGCTCGCGATCGAGGCGGCCGCCAGTCGCGCGCTCGACGAGGACCTGGGGCGCGCCGGCGACGTCACCTCGCTGGCGACGATCCCGGAGGCGACGCGCGCGCAAGCCATCCTTGTCGCGCGCCAGTCCGGCGTGATCGCCGGATTGCCGCTGGCGCTCGCGACCTTGCAGAAGCTGTCGCCCGAGATCGAGGTGCGCGCACATGTTCGCGATGCCGCTCGGGTTGCGCGAGGCCAGCACGTGCTCACGATCTCGGGTCCTGGGCGCGCCATCCTCACGGCGGAGCGCACCGCGCTGAACTTCGTCGGCCGGCTGTCGGGCATCGCCACGCTCACGGCGGACTATGTCGCCCGCGCCGAAGGCACCAGGATGCGCATCTGCTGCACGCGAAAAACCACGCCGGGACTGCGCGCGCTGGAGAAATACGCCGTGCGCTGCGGCGGCGGCTTCAACCATCGCTTCGGGCTCGACGATGCGATCCTGATCAAGGACAACCACATCGCGGTCGCCGGCGGCATCCGCCCGGTGCTGGAGCGCGCCCGCGCCCATGCAGGCCATCTCGTCAAGATCGAGATCGAGGTGGACACGCTGGCTCAGCTGCGCGAGGTGCTCGACAGCGGAATGGCCGATGCGGTGCTGCTCGATAATATGGACCTTGCGACGCTGCGCGAGGCGGTGAAGCTCAACGCGGGCCGCCTCGCGCTGGAGGCGTCCGGCGGCGTCACACTGGACTCGATCGCCGCCATTGCGGCTACCGGCGTCGACTATGCGTCGGCCGGCGCCCTGACGCATTCTGCGCCGAATTTCGATTGTGCGCTGGACATCGAGGCGTAGGGAGCTCTTCTCCCTCTCCCCGTTCTTACGGGGAGAGGGTTGGGTGAGGGGCCTCTCTCCGCACATGCGACCAGTCGAGAGTCCTGTACCCCCTCGCCCGAATTCGAGCTTCGCTCGAATTCGACCTCTCCCCGCAAGCGGGGCGAGGTTGAGAAAACTACCGCCGCTCGCCCAACTCCGCGGAGCTCTTGGCTTCCTGCGCGAGCTCGGCCGACAGCGCAGCGGTCTGCGCCGGCGTGCCCCAGCTCGGCAGCTCGCTGCCGTCGCCCCAGTTGCGCGGCCGATAGAAGGTGTGCACGCCGGTCTTGTACAGCTTCTTCATCTCGGCGACCCAGGACGGGCGGACCCAGTAGGCATGGTAGTGCGTGGACTTGCCGACCTCGGGCAGCCAGATCTGGCCGTCGAGCATCGCCTTTGAGATCTTCTTGGCGCGCTCCCACATTTCGGGCTCGCGGATCACGTCCGGATTGTTGTCGCAGGCGAAGGTGAACTGGCAGGCCAGATGCCGGTGCTTGTTCTGGTAGACCGCGCCGCACACGGTGTCGGGATATTTGCCGGAGAAGACGCGGTTCATCACCACTTGCGCCACCGCAATCTGGCCGCGCACGGCTTCGCCGCGTGCTTCGAAATAGACGGCTTCGGCAAGACACTTCTCGGACTTGGCGCGCGACTTGTCGTCGAGCGCGAGCCGCTCCGCCGGCGACTTGCCGCGCTGGTTGTCGGCGTTGACCTCGCCCTTCGGCGCGACGCTCTCGCCGCTCTCGATGTCCTTGGCGATCTCCGCCGTCGGCGGGGTCAGCGAGGCCGTCACCTTCATGTCGGGGTCGGGCATCACGATCAGCGGCTCGGCGCCGGGCTGCCAGCTCTCGATGGTCTCGAGATTGCCGCCCAGCGAGGAGCTGCCGAAGAACAGGCTCGATGTCTTGACGCTGAAAGGATCGCGCGCGGGAGCAGCCGGCGCCGTGGCGCGCTTCAGCGCTTCCAGCGGCTGCACCGCGAACGCGCGCGCAGCCTCGCTCGCCTGCGGCGGATTGGAATATTGTGGCAGCGGCGGCGCGCGCATCGCCTCCTGCAGCTCGGGATCGAGCGGGGCCGCGGATTCCGGCGACATCGCCGGCGGCAATGCGGCGGTCTTGGCGCCGAATACCGAGCTGTTCGAGGTCGCGGGATCTTCCTTGGCCGGTGCTGCAGCCGGCGCGGCCGTCTCAGGCGACT
The DNA here is from genome assembly GCF_054060965.1 of Bradyrhizobium sp. USDA 3397. Taxonomy (NCBI): domain Bacteria; kingdom Pseudomonadati; phylum Pseudomonadota; class Alphaproteobacteria; order Hyphomicrobiales; family Nitrobacteraceae; genus Bradyrhizobium; species Bradyrhizobium sp. USDA 3397. Next base: position 7,424,713 of record NZ_JBSSDS010000001.1, on the reverse strand, counting down.
GCGTCGGCGCGACGATTGCGAGGCGATCGCCCTTCAGGGCGCGATCGACCTTGGGAAAGTCGGATGCGTGGTAGCGCGGCGGTGCCTGAAGCGCCGGATTGCGGCGGATTGCGCCGGTGACGTCGCTGCCGTCGAGGCTCGCGAGCCGAACCATCGCGCTCTGCGGAACCGAGGTGCCGATGGGCCGGGAAAAACTGTAGGTGGCGAGCTGGATCGAGGACGCAGCGGAGAACACCTGCTTCTGCCACCGCTCGGCGACGCCGGGTTGGCGCGCCAGCAGCGAGGCAATGTCCTGATAGCCGGTCTCTCTCGGCATCAATGCGAAGATGCAGAGACCGATGCCGAAGGACGCGAACCGCGCGCCCTTCGGATGGTTACGCAACACAGACATCGATACGCTCACGCTACGCTTACGCTCGTTTGATCGAACTCAGTACATCCGTGCAATTCGACCTTTATTGTGAGTATCTAATTTAGGTTGCCGGGGCGTTAATCGGCGTTGCGCAGGCGGTACACTCAAGCGAATGCAGGTGTTTTCACGGGGCGACGTCGCGCATTGGTAAACGCGGCCTCACGTGAAGCGGTAAACATCGGGTCAACGCGAATGGTGAAGGAACTCTTGCGTCCGCGTACCATCACGGGAAGCTGTTGGGGGAGCGCCTGTGCGATGACGACGGTTGCGAGGGGCCAACGCGCCCCTCACTCGGCGATCAGCTTCAACCACTCGTCTTCGGTCAGCACCTTGACGCCGTGCTTGTTGGCGTCCGCGAGCTTGGAGCCGGCGCCGGGGCCCGCGACGACGAGGTCGGTCTTTTTCGAAACCGAGCCCGACACCTTGGCCCCGAGCCGCTCGGCTGTCGCCTTGGCTTCATCCCGTGTCATCTTCTCCAGCGAGCCCGTGAACACCACGGTCTTGCCGGCGACGGCCGAATTGCTCTTCGGCTTCTCGGCGTCGACGATCTCGACCTCCCTGGTCAGCCGCTCGACGATGCCGCGATTGTGGCTCTCGCCGAAATAATCGGCGATGCTCTTGATCACGGTGTCGCCGATCTGGTCGAGCGCGTCCATGTCCGCGATCGCCTCCTCGTCGCCCTTGGCAACTTTCAGGCAGGCATCGTGGAAGGCGTCCCACGAGCCGTAGCCGCGCGCGAGCGCCAGCGCCGTGGTCTCGCCGACATGGCGCATGCCGAGCGCGAAGATGAAGCGCTCCAGCGCGATCTTGCGGCGGCTCTCGATGGCGCCGAACAGGTTGCGCACCGAGGTCGCGCCGTAGCCTTCGATCTCCTCGAGCTTGAGTTTCGCGTTGCGCTGCTCCAGCGTGAAGATGTCGGCAGGCTCCTTCACCCAGCCCTCGTCGAAGAAATACTGGAGCTGCTTTTCGCCGAGACCGTCGATGTCGAAGGCCCGCCGCGACACGAACAGCTTCAGATGCTCGATCTTCTGATAGGGACAGGCGAACTCGCCGGTGCAGCGGGCACGCGAGCCCTCCTCGCCCGTCGCCGTCTCCTCGCGCATGACGTCGGTGTGCAGCGGACACGGACACTTCTTCGGGAAGTGGAATTCCCTGGCGGTCTTCGGCCGCTTGTCGAGGACGACGTCGACCACCTGCGGGATGACGTCGCCGGCACGCTGGATCACCACGGTGTCGCCGATCCTGATGTCGCGCCCCTCGCGCAGCACCTCGCCCTTGTTGCCGATGCCCTTGATGTAGTCCTCGTTGTGCAGCGTCACGTTCTGCACGATCACGCCGCCGACGCCGACCGGCTCGAGCTTGCCGACCGGCGTGAACGAACCGGTGCGGCCGACCTGGATCTCGATGTCCCGCAGCACCGTCATGGCGCGTTCGGCCGGGAATTTGTGCGCGATGCCCCAGCGCGGCGTCCGCGACACGAAGCCGAGCCGCTCCTGCCAGTCGATGCGGTCGACCTTGTAGACGACGCCGTCGATGTCGTAATCGAGCCGCGCGCGCTGCTCTTCGATCGCATGGTGGAAGGCGAGCAGCTCCTCGACCGAGTGACAGAGCTTGGTCAGCGGATTGGTCTTGAAGCCGCAGCGCTCGAACCAGCCGATCATGCCGCTCTGCGTCTCTTCCGGCATCGCGCTCATCTGCCCCCAGGCATAGGCGAAGAAGCCGAGGGGACGGGAGGCGGTGATGGTCGGGTCCTTCTGGCGGAGCGAGCCGGCGGCCGAATTGCGCGGATTGGCGAAGATGGTATCGCCTGCCGCCTTCTGCCGTTCGTTGAGCGCCAGGAACGCCTTCTTGGTCATGTAAACTTCGCCGCGCACCTCGCAGATGTCGGGGATGTTGCGGCCCTTCAGCTTCTGCGGCACGTCCTCGAGCGTGCGGATGTTGGCGGTGACGTCCTCGCCGACAGCGCCGTCGCCGCGCGTCGCGGCGGTGACGAGCTCGCCGCCCTCATAGCGCAGCGACATCGAGAGACCGTCGATCTTCGGCTCGGCGGAGAAGTCGATCTTGTCGTCGTCGAGCTTCAGGAAACGCACGATGCGGCCGACGAAGTCGCGCACGTCCTCCTCCGCAAAGGCGTTGTCGAGCGACAGCATGGGCACGGCATGCGGGACTTTCTTGAAGCGCCCTGACGGCGCGGCGCCGACCTTCTGCGAGGGCGAGTCCGCGGTGACGAACTCGGGAAAACGCGCCTCGATCGCGTTGAGGCGCTGGCGCAGCGCGTCGTATTCGGCGTCGGAGACGGTGGGCGCGTCCTCCTGATAGTAGCGCTCGTTGTGCCCCTCGATCTCGAGCGCGAGCCGCTTATGCTCGACCCTGGCCTGCGCCTTGGTGAGTTCGGCGACGTCGCGTTGCGGTGTTGCTTTGGATTTTGCTGCTCTGGCCATGGCGCTTGGATACGACGGAGCGGGCGGGAGGGTAAAGGCTTGTGGAAATCTCGTGCCCCGGACGCAGCGCAGCGCTCCTTCAGCGGTGCGCTGCGAGCCGGCGCCACATGTCGCGGCAGGCATTCTGGGTCCCGGCTCGCGCTCCGCGCGTCCGGGACACGAACCTCAAGCCGTCGCTGCCTTCAGCAGCCTCTCCGCCGCCGCCCTCGCCTCGGCCGTGATCTCGGCACCGGCGAGCATGCGGGCGATTTCCTCACGGCGGTGGTCGGCGGCGAGCGCATTGACGCGGGTGGCGACGCGCTTGCCCTTGTCGAGGGCGTCCTTGGAGATGAGCAGGTGCTGGTCGGCGCGGGCGGCGACCTGCGGGGCGTGGGTCACGGCCATGACCTGGACCTTGCCGGCAAGCCGCGCCAGGCGCCCGCCGATGGCGTCCGCAACCGCACCGCCGACGCCGGTGTCGATCTCGTCGAAGACGAGCGTCGGCGCCGAGCCGCGGTCGGACAGCACGACCTTGAGCGCGAGCAGGAAGCGCGACAGCTCGCCGCCGGAGGCGACCTTCATCAAGGGCCCCGGTCTGGTGCCCGGATTGGTCTGCACCCAGAACTCGACGCGATCGAAACCTTGCGGCCCGGGCGCGGCCTCGTCGGTCTCGACCTGGGTCATGAACCTGGCGCGTTCGAGCTTGAGCGGGGCAAGCTCGGCATTGACCGCCTTGTTGAGCTTCTCGGCCGACTTCTGCCGCGCCAGCGACAGCTTCTTGGCGGCCGCCGCATAGCGGCTGTCCGCCTCGATCGCGGCCTGCTCCAGCTTCTTCAGGCGCGAGGCGCCGGCATCGATCAGCACGACGTCAGCGGCATATTTGGCGGCCAACGCGGCGAGGCCGTCAACCGGGGTCGAATATTTGCGAGACGCCGCACGCAAAGCAAAAAGCCGTTCCTCGATGCGTTCGAGCTCGGCCGGATCGAAATCGGTTGCGGCCAGCGCCGCCTGGAGGTGCTGATCGGCCTCCTCCAGCGCGTTGATCGCGGCGTCGATCGCCTTCACCGCCGGCTCGACCAGCGCCGGCGAGTTGACGCCGCGCCGCTCCAGCCGGCGCACCGCCGCCGAGAGCGCGGCAACCGGCGAATGATTGCCGCCGACCGCTTCCTGCGCCTCGCGCAGGTCGGTGGCGATCTTCTCGCCTTGCATCATGGTGGTGCGGCGGGAGGCCAGCGCGGTTTCCTCGCCGTCCTTGGGCGCGAGCTGCTTCAGCTCGTCCGAGGCGTGGCGCAGATAATCGGCCTCGCGCGCAGCGCGCTCCATGGCGGCGCGATGCTCCTCCAGCGCGGTGTTGGCGGTGCGGCGCGCGTCCCAGAGCGCTTCGACGGCCGCGACGTCCTTCTCGAGGCCGGCAAAAGCGTCGAGCAGGCGGCGGTGGGTTGCGGCATCGACCAGCGCGCGCTCGTCGTGCTGGCCGTGGATCTCGACCAGGGCGGTGCCGACCGCCTTCAGCGTCTGCACGCTGATCGATTGGTCGTTGATGAAGGCTCGGGTGCGGCCGTCGGCGAGCTGCACGCGCCGGAGAATCATCTCACCGGTATCGTCCAGACCGTTCTCGGCCAGGATCTTCGCGGCAGGGTGATTCTTCGGGACATCGAACACGGCCGTGACCTGCCCCTGCTCCGCGCCGTGACGCACGAGGCCGGCGTCGCCGCGGCCGCCGAGCGCCAGCGCAAAGGCATCGAGCAGGATGGATTTGCCCGCACCGGTCTCGCCGGTCAAAACCGCGAGGCCGGAGGCGAATTCGATATCGAGCCGTTCGATCAGGACGATGTCACGGATCGACAGACGCGCCAGCATGGAACCAAATTTCCTAGCCGAGACCCATCTTCTTGAAGGTCCGGCTGATCCAGGACCCCTGATTCTCGCTCGGCTCGAGACCGCCGGATTTTACAAGATTATAGGCGTCCTTGTACCAGCGGCTGTCAGGAAAATTGTGCCCAAGCACGGCCGCCGCGGTCTGCGCTTCGCCGACGATGCCGATCGTCATGTAGGCCTCGGTCAGCCGGAACAGCGCCTCCTCGACATGGCGGGTGGTCTGGTACTGCGTGACGACGGTCTTGTACCGATTGATCGCAGCCGTGTAGTCGCGCTTCTGGGCGTAGTAGCGGCCGACACTCATTTCCTTGCCGGCGAGCTGGTCGCGCGCGCCCTCGATCTTGGCCTTGGCCGAGGTCGCATATTCCGAGTTCGGATATTTGCGCACCACCTCTTCCAGCGCGGCGATCGCCTTTTCGGTGCGGGTCTGGTCGCGGCTGATGTCCGGGATCTGGTCGTAATGGGAGGCGGCGATCAGATATTGCGCATAGGCCGCATCCGGGCTGCCGGGATGAAGCGTGACGTAGCGGGTGGCAGCACCGATGCAGCCGTCATAATCGCCGCCCTGATAGGACGCATAGGCCGACATCAGCAGCGATTTGCGGGCCCAGTCGGAATAAGGATGCTGGCGGTCGACCTCCTCGAACTTCTTGTTCGCCGCCTTCATGTCCTTCTTCTCGTTCATGAGGTACAGGCCCTCATTGTAGATCTTGTCGGCGGGCTCCTCGACGAAGGTGTCGTCCTTGGCGGTGAACTTGTCCCAGAGCGCGCCCGTGCCGCATCCGGCGAGCGGCAGCGCGAGCATGATGAAGGTGACGGCCTGAAGCAGCCCGCGGGCTCGCGACGAGACCGAGAAATATCCGCGCGTCATACGCTGTGCCGACATGAGTTTAAGCCCTGACGCCCTGTGATGCGGTGTCCGCCAGCCCACGAACCCCTCATGGGCGCGAAATGTAACCGTGGTGCCTGCCACGCGACCACGCCGATGTATCCGAAAACGATCGTTAACGAACCGGATAGGGAGGCATTTCGCCCGGATTAAGGCGAACCTGCCGCAATGCTAGCCGATCATGGTTACCAGGAGTTTCCCGGGGGCCGCCAACCACGTTCTGAAGGCGGCAGGCCGCGTCACACATCCGGTCCGAAGGCCGCAGCGACCCGGCCGCCGACGATGCCGCGACCGACCTCGCCCATGGCGCGCGTGGTGCGGCGGGCAGCCTCGCCCTCGACCACCCGCCAGGCGGTCCGGTCGGCGAGCAGCGCCGTCAGGACGGCGTGGTTGAGCTTGTGGCCGCCACGCACCGAGCGGTAGGCGCCAAGCAGCGGCAGGCCGGCCAGCGCGAGGTCGCCGATCACGTCCAGCACCTTGTGGCGGGCGCATTCATCGGCGTAGCGCAGGCCTTCGGTATTGAGCAGCCGCTCGTCGTCGAACACGACGGTGTTGTCGAAGGAGGCGCCGAGGGCATAGCCAGCGCTCCAGAGCCGCGCGACGTCGCACATCAGGCCGAAGGTCCGGGCCCGGCCGACTTCGCGGCGGAAACCTTCAGGGTTGACGTCGAAGGCGTAAGCCTGCTGGCCGATGACGGGATTGGTGAAATCAATCTCGACCTCGACGCGGAACCCATTGGTGTGGGGCCTGATCTCGCCGAAGGAGTCGCCGATCTTGACCGAGATCGGCTTCAGAACCTGGATGAAGCGGCGCTGCGCCGGCTGGGTGACGATGCCGGCCTGGTCGATTGCCGCGATGAAGGCGGCAGCGCTGCCGTCCATGATCGGGACTTCGGGACCGTCGATCTCGATGGTGGCGTTGTCCACGCCCATTCCCCGCAGTGCAGCAAGGACATGCTCGGCGGTGGACACCAGCGGACCGTTGCGGTCGCCGAGGACGGTGGCAAAGTCAGTCGCAATCACCTGCTCGGCGGTGGCCTGAACTTCGCGATCACTTCCCTCAAGTCCGGTCCGGACAAAAATAAAACCCGCGTCGACAGACGCAGGCCCAAGCGTGAGAGTGACGGGAAGACCGGAATGAACGCCGACGCCTGCCACAGAGGCTTGCGCACGAAGCGTTGTTTGCCGGCTAAATTTCATCAGGAACCCGCCCCGCTACGACCCACTGCGACTTATACGAGACCCGCTTGCCCGGCCAGAGCCGACGCTACCGAATCTCCGTATCCCCAAGTCACGGCAAACCATAGTTGCAGCCTCAAACAGCGCCAACTCACGCTTTTTTACCGATTGTTACCCCAAACCTGCCGTATTCGCGCCAAGGCTTAACCAAATTGCACCGGGTTTCGGGACCCTTATCGGCAGTTTTACTGAACCACTGAAGTCGTAATTAATGATTTAAAATCAGTTGTTTGGCTGCGCTATCCGGATGTGCCCGGGACAAAAGGAAAGGTCCCGGCGAGCTTCTCGCCGGGACCTTTTTTCGTCCGCCTTATTGTAACAATTCTCAGGTCGCCTGCCGCCGCAGGAAGGCCGGGATATCAAGATGGTCGTCACCCTGTGGCGCCGGCGCAACAGGCGCGGGGCGGCCGTGGATGTCCAGCCCTTGCGGCGCGGGACGGCGGGCATACTCGGATACCGGCTCATTGGACGCGATCTGCTGCGCCACGGTCTTCTGCGGCCGGCGCTCAGGCAGCGGCGGCATGGCAGGACCGGCGGTGCGGGCCGCGACCGGCGGCTCGCTTTCCTCGTCGCGACGGCCGAGGCCGACATTGGCGAGGCGCTGCAACAGCGACAGGCGGGTCTTCTGCGGGGTCTCCTCCTCGGCCTCGCCGCGTGCCTGCCGAATCTCGGCCTGCGCCGGCATCGGCAGCTCCTCGATTCGCGGCATGCGCGGCGTCCGGGCCGGACGCTCGGCCTGCGGCGGGATGAAGGTATCAGGCGTCATCGGCTCCTGCACCGTGACCGGGGCCATATCGGCCTCCGGGAACAGGGTCGGCTTCTGCGCGATCGGGCGCACGGTGACGTCGCCATAGGTCTGCGGCGCGGGCGCCTGCGGCACCTCGGAAACGGCAGCGGCGATCGCGGCGAGCGCAGCACGCTCGACGTTCGGACGGGGCGCAGCGGGAGCCGGCGCGGCGGCTGGGGTCTGCGCTTCCAGCTTCTGGGCGCGCTCGGCCAGACGCTGGTTGTCGGCGCGCAGCCGGGCGGTCAGGTCGGCGAGACGGCTCTCGGCGGCGGCCGGGGCGGCAGCCTGCTGCATCTGTGGTGCCGGGTTGGCGACGGGCGCAGAGGTGGCCTGGCTGTTGCGGGCGATCGCGGCCTGCTCGATGCCGGTGGCGACCACCGAGACGCGGATCAGACCGTCGAGCGCTTCGTCGAAAGTGGCGCCGACGATGATATTGGCGTCCTGGTCGACTTCCTCGCGGATGCGGGTCGCGGCCTCGTCGACCTCGAACAAAGTGAGGTCCTTGCCGCCGGTGATGGAGATGAGGAGGCCCTTGGCGCCCTTCATCGACGAGTCGTCGATCAGCGGGTTGGCGATCGCGGCTTCCGCGGCGGTCAGCGCGCGCTTGTCGCCGGAGGCTTCGCCGGTGCCCATCATCGCCTTGCCCATCTCGCGCATGACGGCGCGGACGTCGGCGAAGTCGAGGTTGATCAGGCCTTCCTTGACCATCAGGTCGGTGATGCAGGCGACGCCCGAATAGAGCACCTGGTCGGCCATCGCGAAGGCGTCGGCGAAGGTGGTCTTCTCGTTGGCGACCCGGAACAGGTTCTGGTTCGGGATGATCAGGAGCGTATCCACGACCTTGTGCAGCTCGGAGATGCCGGCTTCGGCCGTGCGCATGCGGCGCTGGCCCTCGAAGTGGAACGGCTTGGTCACCACGCCGACGGTGAGGATGCCCATGTCGCGCGCGGTCTTGGCGATGACGGGAGCTGCACCCGTGCCGGTGCCGCCGCCCATGCCGGCGGTGACGAACACCATGTTGGCGCCCGAGAGATGGTCGCGCAGCTCGTCGATCACCTCTTCCGCGGCCGCGGCGCCGACGTTCGGCTGCGAGCCGGCGCCGAGGCCTTGCGTGACGGCCGTGCCCATCTGCACGATGCGCTGCGCCTTCGACATCGTCAGCGCCTGCGCGTCGGTGTTGGCGACCACGAAGTCGACGCCCTGCAGGCCCGCCGTGATCATGTTGTTGACGGCGTTGCCGCCGGCGCCGCCGACGCCGAACACGGTGATCCGGGGCTTCAGTTCGTGAATATCAGGAACATTGATGCTGATGGTCATGGTTGCCTCTCGATCACGCGCGCGTGGGTTCGCCCCGGCCGGTGGCCGCGGGAGTTGGTGAAAATCGAAGATTGCGGAAAGCGGTCATCAGAAGCCCTCGCGTAGCCATCGTCCGACCTTTCCGAAATATCCGCCGGTCCCTGTCTTGATCTGCTGCCGCGTATGCCGCGGTTCGACATGTTCGAGGTGAACATATTGCGGGTAGACCAGAAGTCCGGCCGGCACCGCGAACGCGGCGTTCTTCGCCTCGTTGGGAAGCCGGCCGAAGCCGAGCGGACGACCGACCCGCACGGGCCGGCCGAGAATCCGGGTGCCGAGATCGACGAGGCCGGTCAGCTGCGAGGCCCCGCCCGAGAGCACGACACGGCCGTTCGGCTCTGCGGCGAAGGGCGAATCCTTCAGCTTGTCCCGAACCATTTCGAAGACTTCCTCGGCACGGTGCTTGACGATGTTCGCGATGGTGGCGCGGGAGACGATCTGCGGCAGATCCTGCTCGTCACCGGCTGTCGGCACAGACATCAGCTCACGCGAGTCCGATCCACCGGTGATGACGGTGCCGTATAAGGTCTTGATTCGCTCGGCATCGGCAATGGTCGCCGAGAGTCCGCGCGCAAGATCCATCGTGATGTGTTGCCCGCCGACCGCAAAACCCGCCGCGTGCACGAAGCGGCCGCCCGAATAAACGGCAATCGTGGTGGTGCCGGCGCCCATCTCGACGACAGCGGCGCCGAGATCGGCCTCGTCGTCGGTCAGCACCGACAATCCGGCCACATAGGGGCTCGCTGCCATGGCTTCGACATTGATGTGGCAGCGCTCCACCGCCAGCATCAGGTTCCGCGCCACGGTGGCGTCGCAGGTGACGACGTTCATGTCGACGCCGAACTGGTGCGCGACCATGCCGCGGGGATCGCGGATGCCTTTGACACCATCGAGCGTGTAGCCGACCGGCAGGGCGTGCAGCACGGTGCGGCCTTCGCCGGTGGCGTGGCGCATGCCGGTGGAGGTGACGCGGCTGACATCGGCCGGCGTCACGGCGCCGCCACGAATGTCGGCGGCAGCCTCGACCAGCTGGCCGGCGAGCCGGCCGCCGGAGACCGACAACAGCACGGACTCGACCCGCACCTTGGCCATCTTCTCCGCAAGCCCGACCGCCTGGCGCACCGCCTGCTCGCATTCGCCGAGATCGATCACAGCGCCGGCCTTCATGCCGCGCGCCTGGATCTGGCTATAGCCGATCAATTCCACCGCATGGGTGCGGCCGCGCAGCGCATCGCTCGGCGGCGAGGGCTTCAGCCGCGCGATCATGCAGGCGATCTTGCTGGTGCCGATGTCGAGGCAGGCGACGATGCCGCCGCGCTTGTGCGGCATCGGGCGCGTCTTCGGCGTCTGGGTGCGATCGAGACCGGTCATGCGGAATCCCCGGCCTTCTTTTTCTTCTTGTCCTTGAACAGCTCCTCGCGCGCCTTGGCGGCGTCCTCGGAGAGCTGCACCACCAGCCGGTCCGGCAGGCGCATGTCGACGGCGACGATGTCGCGCGAAAAGAGCCTGTCCTCCTTGTCGAGCTTCGACAGCATCGCAAGCGCGTTGCCGACGTCCTGCTCGGGCAGGCGGATGTCGAGACCGTCCTTGAGCCGCAGGTTCCAGCGCCGCTCGCCGACGTAGATCGCGGCCTTGGTGACCGAATGGACCTGCGGATAGCGCGCCAGCAGCGCCAGGAAATCGCGCGCCTGGGTTTCGGCGCCCTTGCCGACTACGAGCGGCAGCGACAGGAAGCGGCGCGAGACATAGGGCTCGAGCACGGCGCCGTCGTCGGCGATGACGGAGAGCCGGCCGGCCTCCTGCCACAGCGCGAACGCCTTGCGCTCGGTGAGCTCGATCATGAGCTGGCCCGGATAAAGCTTCAGCACGGTCGCATCAGCGATCCAGGGATTGGCCTTGAGCTTGTCGCGCACCGCCTCGGCATCGAGGAACAGCAGCGAGGAGCGGCCGCTGACGCCGCCGATCGCGAGGATCTCGTCCTGCGTCAGCTGCTTGCGGCCGTTGATGACGACGGAGGTGATCCGGAAGCCGGCGGAATTGGCCAGCGCATTGCGGGCATCGCTGACCGCGGTGACGAAATCCTGGAGGTGGCCGCCCTTGACGATGCCGAAGCCGCAGCTGCCGATCAACAGCAGCACGGTCATGGTCAGGCCGACCCGGCGCGGCAGATAGCGCTCGACCAGCGCGACCAGGCGCGGCGGTGGCTCGCGCTCGATGACGGCCTTGGCCTTGGCTTTGTCCCTGGCGGCAGCGCGCGCCGCTTCGTGCTTGTCCTGCATCCACTCGCGCAGAAGCACGACCGCTCCGATAGCGGCCGCCTTCAGGTCAGCTTGGGGCCTCAGCGACCTTAAAAGCGATCGGGTGAGGCGTCCTGCACCATCCATTGCACGAGCTCGTCAACAGTTTGCCCGCGACATCGCGCGGATCCTGGCGAACATGACGTCTCGGACCTGCCGGGCCGGGTGCTGGTCTTCAGCAGAAGAAAACCTCTCCCCTTCAAAGCGTTCGCTGGGGGTGACATCACCCGCGACAGCTCACGCGCCGGCAGCCAAAGCGCCATATGCGCCGCCAGCGTTAACCTTCGGACGTCCTGGTAAACAAAAGGTAAAGTTCGTTAACGACTCGCGCATTTTGCCTCGCGATGTCTGGCATTTGCGCCGCGATGTCCGGCATTTTACCGGTTTTGGCCACCAAACCGCCCCGTTTCGCCGGTCTGGCCGTTAACCAGTCCTGACTATTTCCGCACGCGCTGGCAGGCGAGCTCGACCAGGCCGCGCAGGAAGTCGACGAACTCGATGCCTTCGGCTTTCAGCGCCTTGGGGTAGAGCGAGGACTTGGTCAGCCCGGGCAGCGTGTTGGTTTCGAGATAGACGAGGCCCTTGTCCGAGACGATGAAGTCAGAGCGGGAATAGCCGGTGCAGGACATTGCGCGGTGGGCCAGCATCGCCTGCTCCTTAAGCGCGGCGGTGATCTCGGGTGCGAAGCGGCCGGGGCAGATCTCCTGGGTCGACTTCAAAAGATACTTCGCCGCGTAGTCGAAATTGCCCTCGCCCGGAATGATCTCGATCGGCGGCAGCGAGATGATCGAGCCGTCGGTGCGCTCCAGCACGCCGCAGGTCGCCTCCACGCCGGCGATGTAGGGCTCGATGACGTACTCTTCATGCTTCGCTGCGTTGCGGACAGCGACGAGATCCTGCTTGGCGTTGACGAAGATCAGGCCGTAGCTCGATCCGTCGCGCGCGGGCTTTGCGATCAGCCTTCCATACTCGGCGAAAGCCTCGTCGATATCATCGAGCGCAAGATTTTCCGGCGGCGTCACGCCGCCGAGCGCGGCGAAGTGCTTGGCTGCGATCTTGTCGAAGGCCAGATGCGACGACGCCGAGCCCGAGCCGGTGAAGGGCACGCCGCGCGCCTCGCACATCACCTGCAATTCGCCGTTCTCGGCACGCCCGCCGTGCAGGCCGAGCACCAGCACGCGATCCTCAGCCTTGGCCCGGTCGAGCGCCTGCGCGAGCGGGACGCCGCGCGTGCCCGGCTTGAATTCGTCCTCGAACGGGCGGGCATGCTCGAGCAGCTGCTTCGACTGCACGACGTGCACCTTGTCCTCGACGTCCCACCACCAGAGGTCAGCCTCGGGCAGCGCCTGATGCAGCGCCTGGGCTGTGGCAACCGAGACAAGACGCTCGCGGTTGGAGCCGCCGAAGAGGATGGTGATGCGCATGTTTTTTGGTCCGTTACCTATCTGCATCGTCATTCCGGGGCGCGCTGAAAGCGCGAGCCCGGAATCCATAACCACCAGTCGGGGTTATGGATTCCGGGCCTGCGCCTGCGGCGCATCCCGGAATGACGGTGATCATGAAACCCCGATCCGCTTGATTTCCCAGTGTAGCTCAATTCCGGAATTCGCCTTCACCCGTTCGCGCACGGTCTCGCCGAGCGTCTCGATGTCGTGCGCGGTGGCATCGCCCGTGTTGATCAGGAAGTTGCAGTGCATCTCCGAAACCTGTGCGCCGCCGACGCGCAGGCCGCGGCAGCCGGCGGCGTCAATCAGCTTCCAGGCGGAATGGCCGGGCGGATTCTTGAAGGTCGAGCCGCCGGTTTTCTCGCGGATCGGCTGCGCGGTCTCGCGATGGCTCTGCACCTCCGCCATGCGCGCGCGGATCGCCTCCGCGTCCCTGATCTCGCCGCGAAAGCGCGCGGAGGTGAAGATGATGGAGGGATCGACGCCGCTGCTGCGGTAGACGAACTTCATCTCGGCCTTGGAGAAGACGTGCTTGGTGCCGTCGCGCCCGACACCCCTCGCCTCGATCAGCACGTCCTTGGTCTCGCCGCCATTGGCGCCGGCATTCATGCGCAGCGCGCCGCCGATCGTGCCGGGAATGCCGAAGTAGAATTCGAGCCCGCCGATATTGGCGGCGGCGGCGACTTCGGCCACCCGCTTGTCCAGCGCGGCGGCGCCCGCTGTGACGATGTCGCCGCTCGCGCTCGCCTCGCCGAAAGCGCGCGGCGCAAGGCGGATCACGACGCCGGCAATGCCGCCGTCGCGCACGATCAGGTTGGAGCCGACCCCGATGACGTAGACGGGAATGTCGGAGGCGAGATGCGCCAGGAAGTAAGCGAGATCGGCCTCGTCCGCTGGCGTGAACAGCACCTGCGCTGGACCGCCGACGCGAAACCAGGTGAGTTCGGCGAGCGACTGGTTGGCGAGCAGCCGGCCGCGCAGATCCGGCATCGCGGCTTTGAGAGCGGGCGTGATGTCGGGGAAACCCACCGTCCTTACCCCAACGCCTTCAACTGGTCCGGCAGCGCATACGCCCATTGCGTGATGTTGCCGGCGCCGAGACACACAACGAGATCGCCGCTCTTGGCGATGCCATGGACGATTTTGGCTAGTTCGCCGGCATTGGGCAGCGGGATCACCTCGCGATGGCCGTGGGCGCGCAGGCCGGCGACGAAATGATCGCGGTCGATGCCTTCGATCGGCGCTTCGCCGGCGGCATAGACATCGGCGACGACGACCGCGTCGGCATCGTTGAAGCAGGTGCAGAACTCCTCGAACAGGGATTGCAGGCGGGTATAGCGATGCGGCTGCACCACCGCGATCACCTTGCCGGTGTAGGAATCGCGCGCGGCCTTCAGCACGGCTGCGATCTCCACGGGGTGATGGCCGTAATCATCGATCACGGTGACGCCGTTCCACTCGCCGGTCTTGGTGAAGCGGCGCTTGACGCCGCCGAAGCCGGCCAGCGCCTTGCGGATCACCTCGTCCGACACGCCGAGCTCGTGCGCGACCGCGATCGCCGCCGTCGCGTTCGAGGCATTGTGCCGGCCCGGCATCGGCAGCGCGAGATCGGCGATCTCGTGCGTGGTGCCGTTCTTGCGGTCGCGGATCACGACCTTGAACTTCGAGCCGCCGCCGCCCGCGGTGAGATCGACCAGCCGCGCATCGGCCTGCGGATTCTCGCCATAGGTGATGATGCGGCGGTCCTCGATCTTTCCGACGAGGCTCTGCACCACGGGATGATCGATGCACATCACGGCAAAGCCGTAGAACGGCAGGTTCTCGACGAAGTGACGAAACGCGTCCTGCACGGCCTCGAAGGTCTTGAAGTGATCGAGATGCTCGGGGTCGACATTGGTGACAATCGCGACATCGGTCGGCAGCTTCAGGAAGGTGCCGTCGCTCTCGTCGGCTTCCACCACCATCCAGTCCCCCGCGCCGAGACGTGCGTTCGAACCATAGGCGTTAATGATGCCGCCATTGATGACGGTCGGATCGAGGCCGCCGGCGTCGAGCAGCGTTGCGACCATCGTCGTCGTGGTGGTCTTGCCGTGCGTGCCGGCGATGGCGACGCAGCTCTTCAGCCGCATCAACTCGGCCAGCATCTCGGCGCGGCGCACCACGGGAATGCGTTTCTCGCGCGCGGCCATCAGTTCCGGGTTGTCGCGCTTGATCGCGGAGGACACGACCACGACCTCGGCGCCGTCGATGTTCTCGGCCTTGTGGCCGACCGAGACTTTCGCGCCCTTCTTGCGCAGACGGTCGAGATTGTAATTGTCGGAGGCATCCGAGCCCTGCACGGCATAGCCGAGATTGACCAGCACCTCGGCGATGCCGCTCATGCCGATCCCGCCGATCCCGACGAAGTGGATGGGTCCGATCTCGCGCGGCAGTCTCATGTGGTTTCCTTGGGGTCATCGTCCGCGAAGGCGGACGATCCAGTACTCCGCGACGCCTGAGATTCAAATCAACTGCGTCGGATACTGGATGCCCCGCTTTCGCGGGGCATGACAAGTGACTTTTTTGGCCATTCGGGCCGGAACAGGCGTCAGATTCCCGCGACCTTGACCACGAGATCCGCCAGCCGCTCGGCCGCATCGAGCCGGCCAGCGCCGCGGGCGGCTTCAGCCATCGCGGCAAGCCGCGCCGGCTCGGCGGCGAAGCCAGAAATTTCCGACGCCAGCCGGTCGGAGGTGAACTCGGTCTGCGGGATGCGGATTGCGCCGTCGACCTTGACCAGCACGCCGGCATTGGCGAACTGGTCCTGGTCGATCGAGCCGGGCAGCGGCACCAGGATGGAGGGGCGGCCGATCGCGGCGAGCTCGGCCACGGTACCCGCGCCGGAGCGCGATACCACGAGATGATTGGAGGCGAGCCGCGCCGGCAGATCCGTGAAGAACGGCGCGAGCTCGGCCTTGATCTTGAGCTTGTCGTAGACGGCGCGCACGCGGCTCATGTCCTCTTCGCGCACCTGCTGGGTGAGGACGAGACGGCTCCACAGCGCAGGCTCGAGCCTTTCGATCGCGCCCGGCACGATGTCGGCCATGATGCGCGCGCCCTGGCTGCCGCCGACGACGAGCAGACGCAGCGGACCGTTTGGCTCGGGCGCTGCATATTTCACCGCAGCGGCCGCGAGGATCGCCGGACGCATCGGCGTGCCGACGGTCGTGGTCTTGCCTGCCAGCGCCGGGTCGCGATCGAGCACACCGGGCAAGGACGTCGCGATGGCGCGCACGTGGCGCGACAGGAACCGGTTGGCGCGGCCGAGCACGGCGTTGGCGTCGTGGATGATGCCGGGCACGCCGGCGAATTTCGCCGCGACCAGCGGCGGCAGCGTCGGATAGCCGCCGAAGCCGACGACAGCGACGGGCTTCAATCGCTTGATCAGCGCATAGGCCGACAGCGTTCCGGCGGCAAGCGTGAGGCCGGCATAGGCGAGCTGGAACGGATTGCGGCCGCGCGCGGTCTCGCTTCTGACGACGTCGATCATGTCCTTGCTGAACAGCCCGCTATAGCGCAGCGCGCGCTCGTCGGTGACGAGGCGGACGCGATAGCCGCGCCGGATCAATTCGACGCCGAGCGCCTCGGCCGGAAACAGATGGCCGCCGGTGCCGCCCGCGGCGAGAAGAATCAGGGGGGACGTGTCCATAATGAGAGAGTTTTACAGGGTCTTTCTCGTCATTGCGAGCGAAGGCAACAATGAGTGTTCGTGCCCCGGGCGCAGCGCAGCGCGCTGCCCTTCGCAGCGTGGTGCGCTGCTGAACCGGGGCCCATTCCTTCTGCGATATGGCTGCGGCATCCTGGGTCCCGGCTCTGCGCTCCGCTTCGCTGCGCTTGTCCGGGACACGAGAGCTTCACGCGTAACTGCGCATCGCCTCGGCGTGGCCGCTCGCCTCGACCTCGGTGCGCGGGCGCAGCCGCGTCAGCGCCAGCATCATGCCGACGCCATAGGCGAGCGAGACCATCGAGGAGCCGCCATAGGAGATGAAGGGCAGCGTCATGCCCTTGGCGGGGATGAGCTGCAGGTTCACCGACATGTTGATCGCCGCCTGCACGCCGAACAGGATCGCGAGCCCGGAGGCCGCAAAGCGCGCGAACATGTCCTCGTTGGCATAGGCGCGCGACAGCGTGCGGATCACGACGAAGGCGAACAGCGCAAGCATCGCAAGGCACAGGATGATGCCGAACTCTTCGCCAGCGACCGCAAACACGAAGTCGGTGTGGCTGTCCGGCAGGCTGCGCTTGGCGATGCCCTCGCCCGGTCCGAGCCCGAACCAGCCGCCGTTGTAGAACGCCTCCATGGCGGTATCGACCTGAAAGGTGTCGCCGGAGGCCGGGTTCATGAAGCGCCTGATACGTCCTGCGACGTGCGGGACGAACAGATAGGCGCTGAACAGGCCGGCCGCGCCGAGCCCTGCGAGGCCGAACACCCAGATCATCCGCATGCCCGCGATGAAGAACAGCGAGCCCCACACCATCAGCACCAGCATGGTCTGGCCGAAATCCGGCTCCATCACCAATAGCGCGACCAGCATCAGGAGCAGCACCACTGCCATCGAGGTCGCCGGCATCTCCGGGCGCCTGGTCGATTCCGCGAACAGCCAGGCAGCGATCACGACAAAGGACGGCTTTGCGATCTCGGAGGCCTGGATGTTGACGCCCAGCAGCGTGATCCAGCGGCGCGAGCCCTTCACCTCCGGGCCGAAGGCGAGCGTGAGCACGATCAGGACGATGCTCGCCGCGAAGATGATCAGCGCCGAGCGGCGGATCGCGCGCGGTGACAGGAAGGACACCCCGAGCAGCACGATGCAGGAGGGCACCAGGAACAGCACGTGGCGGCTGAAGAAATGGAAGGCATCGAGCCCGATGCGGGTCGCAACCGGCGGGCTCGCCGCCAGTGACAGGATCACCCCGGTCAGCATCAGCCCCAGGATGGCGCCCATCAGCGGCTTGTCGACGGTCCACCACCACTCGGAAAAGGGGGTGCGTTCTTCACGGGAGAGCATGGGCGGCCGCTTTCGGACAGAGGTCCGTTCATTGGTCGCCGAGGTTGGTTACCGGGGGGTTAACATGATGGTTCAAGTTGTGGAGAGTCTCGTGCCCCGGACGCAGCGCAGCGCGCCGCCCTTTGCGGCGCGCTGCGCTGCAGAGCCGGGGCCCAACTCTCAACAGTATACCGTATCGCCTTCTAGGTCCCGGCTCGCGCTCCGCGCGTCCGGGACACGAGAGCGCCCTCACACCACCGGCTTCACGCCCGGCAGGACTTGCACCAGCTCGCGGAACTTGGTGCCACGGATCTCGAAATTGCGGTACTGGTCGAAGGAGGCGCAGGCGGGCGACAGCAGCACGACCGCATCAGTGAGGCCCGAAGCCTCGGCATCGCGCGCGGCGTGCTCGACGGCGACGTCGAGGGTCTGGCTGATCTCGTGCGGGACCGTTCCGAGCGTGCCCGAAAACTCCTGCGCGGCTTCGCCGATCAGATAGGCTTTTCGAATGCGCGGGAAGAAGCCCGTGAGGCCAGTGATGCCACCCGCCTTGGGCTTGCCGCCGGCGATCCAGAAGATGTCAGCGAAGGACGACAGCGCATGCGCCGTGGCGTCGGCGTTGGTGCCCTTGGAATCGTTGACGAACAACACGTTGCCGCGGCGCCCGACCTGCTCCATGCGATGCGCCAGGCCCGGAAAGCTGCGCAGGCCGTTCTGCAGCACGTCCTGGCTGATGCCCATCGCGAGCGCGGCAGCAGCCGCGCAGGCCGCGTTTTGCGCGTTGTGCTGGCCGCGCAGCGAGCCGATGCCACCGAGCGCGGCGACCTCGCTGCGGGCGCCGCCCGCGGCGCGCACGATGGTGCCGTGCTCGACGTAAATGCCCGACGCGAGCGGGTTCTTGACCGAGATGCGCACCACGTTCTTGCCGGCGCGGTCGAGCCGGTCGGCGATGTCGCGGCAAAAGCCGTCATCGACACCGACAATCGAGGTGCCGCCGACCTGCACGCCGGCAACGAGGCGCTCCTTCACCGCGGCGTAGTGCTCGATCGTGCCGTGGCGGTCGATGTGGTCCTCGCTGACATTGAGCAGGATGCCGACGGAGGGATCGAGCGAGGGCGTCAGGTCGATCTGGTAGGACGACATCTCGATGACGTGGACGCGGCCCGTGCGCGGCGGCTCCAGCGACAGGATCGCGGTGCCGATGTTGCCGCCCATCTGGGTGTCGTAGCCCGCGACTTTCGTGAGATGCGCGATCAGCGCCGTCGTGGTCGACTTGCCGTTGGTGCCGGTGATGGCGACGAACGGGGCGTCCGGCGCGTGGCGGCGCCGCTCCCGACAGAACAGCTCGATGTCGCCGATTGCCTCGACGCCAGCTTCGCGCGCCTTCAACACGCTCCAGTGCGGCACCGGATGCGTCAGCGGCACGCCGGGCGCGAGCACCAACGCGGCGAACTTCGCCCAGGAGACGTTGCGCAAGTCCGCGGTGATGAAGCCGGCCTGCGCGGCCTTAGCGACGTTCTCGGCATTGTCGTCGGCGGCGATCACGTCGGCGCCGCCGGCCTTCAACGCATGGCAGGAGGCGAGCCCCGAGCCGCCGAGGCCGAACACCGCGACCGTCTTGCCGGCGAAGGACGTGACGGGGATCATCGATCGGTCACCGCAGCTTCAGCGTCGAGAGGCCGGCGAGCGCCAGCATCACCGAGATGATCCAGAATCGGATCACGATCTGCGGCTCGGTCCAGCCCTTCTGCTCGAAATGATGGTGGATCGGCGCCATCCGGAACACGCGCTTGCCGGTGAGCTTAAAGGACACGACCTGGACGATGACCGAAACCGCCTCGAGCACGAACAATCCGCCGATCACGGCGAGCACGATCTCGTGCTTCACCGCGACGGCGATCGCGCCGAGCATGCCGCCGAGCGCGAGCGAGCCGGTGTCGCCCATGAAGATCGAGGCCGGCGGCGCGTTGAACCAGAGGAAGCCGAGACCGGCGCCGAGCAGCGCACCGCAGAGCACCGCGAGCTCGCCGGTGCCTGCGACATATTTGATCTGGAGGTAGTCGGCGAACACCAAGTTGCCGGTGAGATAGGCGATCATCGCGAAGCTCGCGGTGGCGATCATCACCGGCACGATGGCGAGGCCGTCGAGCCCGTCGGTGAGGTTCACCGCATTGCCGGCACCGACGATCACGAACGCGCCGAAGACGACGAAGAACCAGCCGAAATGCAGCACGGTATCCTTCAAGAAGGGAATCGTCAGCGCGGTCGAGGCGGGATCGCGGTTGAGCCGCACCAGCGCATAGCAGGCGACCAGCGCGATCACGGCTTCGATCAAGAGGCGCAGCTTGCCGCCGAACCCGGTCGTGGTTTGCTTGGTCACCTTGAGGTAATCGTCATAGAAGCCGACGAAGCCGAAGCCGAGCGTCACCGCGAGCACGATCCAGACATAGGGGTTGAGCGGATTCGCCCACAGCACGGTGCCGACCGTGAGCCCGGACAGGATCATCAGCCCGCCCATGGTGGGCGTGCCCTTCTTGGAAAGATGCGATTGCGGACCGTCGGTGCGGATCGGCTGGCCCTTGCCCTGACGGATGCGCAAGTGATCGATGATCCAGGGGCCGAACAGGAACACGAACAGCGCGCCGGTCACGATGGCGCCACCGGTGCGGAAGGTGATGTAGCGGAAGACGTTCAGGAAGGTGCGAAAGGCACCGAAGCCCGGAAATGTGTTGGAAAGCTCGATCAGCCAGTAAAACATTCAGACGGTCCTATGGCGCCTTTGCACGTCCAGGTGCTTCACGCGCATTCGCTGGTCTTCGTCATGGGCCGCGCGTTCGGGAAACGGACGGCTTTCGCCGCAAGGGGTGGGATTCGGGAACGGCGCCTTCCAAGCAGTTTACGCCTTTGCCTGCAAGGCGGCCACCAGCCCCGGCACAAACTTGTTGACCCAGAACATCTTCTTGCTGCCCTTGACAACCACGACGTCGCCTGCCTTCAGCAGGTTTGCGACCTCCGCCGGTTTCAGCGTGGCGGGATCGTCGTGCCAGCCAAGACCCTTGCCCGAGGGCAATGCGTCGAACAGGTGGCGCATCAGCGGCCCGACGCAATAGACGCCGTCGATGCCGTCGAGGTGGCTGGCAAGGCCGGTGTGATAGCTCGTTGCGTCCGCGCCGAGCTCGAGCATGTCGCCGAGAATCGCGATGCGGCGGCCGCCGCTCATGTTGCGCGCCTGCAGGCTTTGCAGCGCCGCGGCCACGCTGGCCGGATTGCCATTGAAGCTGTCGTCGATCACGGTGACGTCGCCGACCGCCTGCTCGACGCCGCGGCCGGTCATGATGCCGACTCGGTCGAGCTTGACCGCGAGGGTCGCGACGTCGAGATGCGCGGCATGAACCGAGGCGAGCGCGGCCAGCGCATTGTGCACCCGGTGCGGCGCGCCAGGGGTGAGGCTGAAGGCGATCTCCTTCCTGCCGATCGCGGCCACGACCTGCCAGCTCTCGCCGTGCGGCGCGTGCGCGACCTCGTGCACCTCGGCATGCTCGCCGCCGAAGCGCACGACCTTGCCCTTCCACTCGGAAGCCTTGATTCCGGCGGGCAGTACCAGCACGCCGTTCTCGGGCAGTCCGAGCGCGATCGATACCTTCTCGCGCCGGATGGCTTCGAGCGAGCCGAGCTTTTCCAGATGCACCGGCTGGACGTTGACGACGAGCGCGACGGTCGGCTGCGTGAGCTCGCTCAATCGCGCGATCTCGCCCTTCTGGTTCATGCCCATCTCGACGACCCAGAGGCTGGCGTCCCGTCTGGCATTGCACAGCGTCAGCGGCACGCCCCAGAAATTGTTGAAGCTCGAGGGGCTGGCATAGGCGTTCGGATAGGCGGCGAGAAATTCCTTGGTGCTGGTCTTGCCGGCGCTGCCGGTGAGCCCGATCACCGGGCCATTGAAGCGCGCGCGTGCGGCGCGCGCGAGGCCCCAGAGGCCGTCGATCAGCGTGTCGTTGACGACGATCTGGGGAATGCGGATGCCCGCGATCTCGTGCGGTACGATCATCGCGACTGCGCCTGCGGCTTCCGCCTTGTCGGCGAACTCCCAGCCGTCGCGCGCGCTTGCAAAAGCCGAGACGAAGCCGCCGCTCGGCGTGCCGCTCAGCGCAACGAACAGGCTGCCCGGCTTCACCAGCCGGCTGTCCTGGGTGACGAAATCGATCGGCGTCTCCGGGAACGATCCGGCGACGCCCAGCGCGCGCGCGACCTCGGCAACCGTCCATATTGGCCCGCTCATGCAACCCTCGACGCTAGTGCGGCGGCGACCGCCTCGTGATCACTGAAAGGCAGCACCTCGCCGCCGACGATCTGCCCGGTCTCGTGGCCCTTGCCGGCGATGAGCAGCGCATCGCCCTCCTGCAAGTCCTCGATCGCGGCGCGGATCGCCTCGGCGCGGTCGCCGATCTCGCGCGCGCCCTTGGCGCTGGCGAGGATCGCGGCGCGGATCGCTTCCGGCTTCTCGCTGCGCGGATTGTCGTCGGTGACGATGACGGCGTCGGCATTCTCCGCCGCGATCTCGCCCATGATCGGACGCTTGCCGGCATCGCGGTCGCCGCCGGCGCCGAACACGACGACCAGCTTGCGCCTCGCATAAGGCCGCAGCGCCTGCAGTGCCTTCGCGAGCGCATCGGGCTTGTGCGCATAATCGACGAAGATCGGCGCGCCGTTGCGCTCGCCGACGCGCTCGAGCCGGCCCTTGGCGCCTTCGAGATGTTCGAGGCTCGCAAACACGTTTTCAGCATCGCTGCCCGTGCCGATGGCAAGGCCGGCCGACACCAGCGCATTCTCGATCTGGAATTCGCCGACCAGCGGCAGCCGGATCGCGTAAGCCCTGCCGCGATGTTCGACCGTGAGCTTTTGCGAGAAGCCTTCGACCACGGCCTCCGTGAGGCGGATGCCCTCGCCTGCGCCATCGCCGTTGCGGCCCACCGCCATGACGCGCAGGCCGCGCGATGTCGCCGCATCGATCGCCTCCGCCGAGCAATCATGATCTGCCGAGATCACCGCGGCGCCATCCGGCGGCACCAGCTCGCGGAACAGGCGGAGCTTGGCCGCGAGATAATGCGCGACGGTCGGATGGTAATCCATGTGGTCGCGGGAGAGATTGGTGAAGCCGCCGGCCGAGATGCGCACGCCGTCGAGGCGATATTGGTCCAGCCCGTGCGAAGATGCCTCGAAGGCGAGATGCGTGACGCCCTCGCGCGCGATCTCGTCCAACTGCCGGTGCAGCGCGATCGGATCCGGCGTGGTCAGCGAGCCGTAGACGGTGCGCTTCTGCGACACCAGACCGATGGTGCCGATGCTGGCGGAGGCATGCCCGAGCCGCTCCCAGATCTGGCGCGTGAACGCGGCGACCGAGGTCTTGCCGCTGGTTCCGGTCACCGCGGCGATCGTCGTAGGCTGTGCCGGGAAAAACCTCGCAGCGGCCAACGCCAACGCGCGGCGCGGATTGGCGCTCGTGATGAACGGCACCTTGCACGCGGCCGGTGCATGGTCACCGACAACGGCAACAGCGCCAGCGGCAATCGCCGCATCGACGAAGCGGGCGCCGTCGGTCTTGCTGCCTGCCAGCGCGAAGAAGAGATCGCCCGGCTTGACTAGGCGGCTGTCGAGCGCAACGCCGCTCACCTCGAGCGCCGCAACAGCGGGCTCGATTGCGGCATCATTGCCCTTGACATCCTGACTCAAGAGGTCGCGCAGCTTCATGGTGTTCCAGTCGACATGCCCTGCCGGAAGGCCGAATTCTCGGGAGAAAATCCCGACTCAGCAGCGGCAATGGCCCACCCGGTTGATTACTGGGTTGTCCTGGATGCTGCAAGAATAAGGCGCTCCGCAGGCGGCAGCTCGAACCGCGGCTCGACCCCCAGAAGCGGCGCGATCCGCTCGATCACCTTGCCGCCGGTCGGCACCGCGTTCCAGCCCGAGGTGATGAAACCATGCGTTTCCGGCAGTGCCTGCGGCTCGTCCAGCATGATCAGGACGTGATATTTGGGATCATCGCAGGGCAGGATGGCGGTGAAGGAATTGAGCACGCGCTTCTTGGCGTAGCGGCCGTTGACGACCTTCTCGGACGTGCCGGTCTTGCCGCCGACGTAATAGCCCTTGACGTCCGCCTTTCTCGCCGAGCCGACTTCGGCATTGAGCCGCATCAGGAACCGCATCTTGTCGCTGGTCTCCGGCTTGATGACGCGCTTGGCCATCGCCATGGCCTCGGATTCGCTGCGCTTCAGGAATGTCGGCGGAATCAGATGGCCGCCGTTCACCAGCGCGTTGATGCCCATCACCGCCTGCAGCGGCGCCACCGACAGGCCCTGGCCGAACGCGGCGGTTACCGTGTTCAGCTCGCTCCAGCGCCGCGGCAGAAGCGGCGCCGCGCTCTCCGGCAACTCGGTGCGCAGCCGCGTCGTCTGGCCTAGCTTTGCGAGGAACGCCTTGTGCGCCTCGACCCCCTGGTTGAGCGCAATCCGCGCCGCGCCGATGTTGGAGGAATAGGTGAACACTTCCTTGGTGTTGATGAAGCGCCCGACCGGATGGCTGTCGTGGATCGTGAACTTGCCGTAATGCAGGTTTCCGCGCGCGTCCCACATCGAGTTCAGACTGATCTTGCCGGAATCGAGCCCCATCGCCAGCGTGAACGCCTTGAAGGTCGAGCCCATCTCGTAGACGCCGGTGGTGAGGCGGTTGATGCGGTCGGGGTCGTGCGCTTCCTTCGGATTGTTGGGATCGAAGTCCGGCAGCGAGACCATCGCCACGATCTCGCCGGTCTTGACGTTTGAGACGATGCCGGAGGCGGCCTTGGCGCGGAACTTGTCCTTGGCCTTCAACAGCTCGTCGCGCAGCGCGTGCTCGACGCGCAGATCGACCGCGAGCTCGATCGGCTTCTGCAACCGGTCGGTGGCAAAGCCGGCGCGGTGGAGGTCGGCGAGCCCTTGATTGTCGAGCCACTTCTCGAGGCCGGCGATGCCCTGGTTGTCGATATTGACGAGACCGATGAGGTGAGCGACCTCGTTGCCGGTCGGATAGACGCGCTTGTTCTCGCGCAGGAATCCGATGCCGGGAATGCCGAGCTTGTGGACGGCCTGCTGCTGCGCCGGCGTGACCTCGCGCTTGAGCCAGACGAAGCCCTTGCGTGTCCTCAGGCGCTCGCGCACCTCAGCCTCGTCGAGGTCGGGAATGGTCGCGGTGAGGAGCTCGATCGCCTCGTCCTTGTCGATGATGCGGCGCGGCTCGCCGAACAGGCTCGCCGCCTTGACGTCGGTCGCAAGGATGGCGCCGTTGCGATCGACGATGTCGGGCCGCGCGGTCGCAACCACCTCTTGCGCTGCGGCGCGGCGCGCGCTGTGGGCGTCGGCGCCGATGGCGAACATCACGAGCCGCCCGCCGATCAGGGCATAGACCGAAGCGAAGGCGAGCATGGCGAGGCCGACACGCGCGCGCGCCTTCGCGGCGCGATCGACGTTGCGCCCGTAGAGCAGGCTTCGGATCAGCCGCCGCCGCCAAGGTTCACCTGACCGCTCGGTCGACTTTTCGGTAAGTTTTGCAGGCGTTGCCGGGCTCATTGCTTGTCCTCGGGCTGAGGCACGGAGCCCGTCACCGTGTCGGGATCGCTCGCAGCTTCAATGGTCTTGAGCATGGCCCCGATCGGATCGGGCTCGCCCGGCCTGAACATCCGGGGCGGACGCTCCGGCAGGTTCTTCAGCAAATCATATTGCGTGCCGTTGACCGGCTTGAGGTGCAGATGCCGGTCGGAGAGGCCTTGGAGGCGGTGGGGCGCATCGAGCTTGGCCCATTCGGCGCGCAGCGCCGCGATCGCATCGCGCTGCTCGCGGATCTCCGCACGCAGCCGCAGCACCTTCTCGGTGCGCGCCGTGGAGTCCATCTTGATCCGGTAGACATGGGCGGCTGCGAAGATCAGCGCACCGATGACGAGGAGGTGGATGATGCGCATGCGCTAGCCGCCCCTCATCACGTCGGCGAGCTTCGGCCAGGACGATGCCTCATCAGTCTCATGCGCCGGCGCCGAGCTGCGCTCGGCCGCGCGCAGCTTTGCCGAGCGCGCGCGCGGATTGTGCGCAACTTCGTCCTTGCCGGCGACGACCGGTCGCCGCGTCAGCAGCTGGAAGCTCGGCGGGACTTGCGCGACTTCCGGCAGATGCCGCGAGCCGCCGCCGGTCTTGGAACGCTCGGAGAGGAAATTCTTGACGATGCGGTCTTCCAGCGAATGGAACGAGACCACGACGAGGCGGCCGCCGGGCTTGAGCACGCGCTCGGCCGCAACGAGCGCCGCCTGGAGCTCCTCGAGCTCTTCGTTGACGAAGATGCGCAGCGCCTGGAACGTCCGTGTCGCCGGATGAATGTCGCCGGGCTTCGATCGCACCACCCTGCCGACGAGATCGGCGAGCGCACGCGTGGTCGTGAACGGGGTTTCCTGCCGGTCCGCCACGATGGCGCGGGCGATGCGGCGCGAATGCCGCTCCTCGCCGAAGAGATAGATGATGTCGGCGAGATCGCCTTCCGAGGCGCGCGCGACGATGTCGGCCGCGGTCGGACCTGTCTGTCCCATCCGCATGTCGAGCGGACCGTCGAGGCGGAAGGAGAAGCCGCGGCCGGCTTGGTCGAGCTGCATCGAGGATACCCCGACATCCATCACGACGCCGTCGACAACATCGACGCCTTGCGCCGCGCAGACTTCGGCGAGATTGGAGAAGCGGTCCTCGACCAGAGTCAGCCGGCCCGCGGCGCGTTCGACCAGCTCGGCGCCGCCGGCAATCGCGGTGCGGTCCCGATCGATGGCAATCAGTCGGGTTCCCGGCACGTCCAGGATCGCGCGGCTATAGCCGCCGGCGCCAAAGGTGGCATCGACATAGACGCCGCCCTCGCGCGGAGCGAGATGCGCGATGGCCTCACGGCCCAGAACGGGGATATGCGGAGTCGAGCTCATGGGCGACGCCTGCCGGCCGCCGGCCGAAATACCCGAGCGGAATCGAGGCCGAACAAGCCCATAACGCCTCGAATCATTGCGCGTCGCGGCGGTTCCACGACAAAGCCCCCGTCCAGCATGGTTACCGAGCCCGATCGTCCTGGGCCACAAACCCAGTGTTCCCAGTGGAATTTGTCGGGCAGCCATGGGATTTCGAGCCAAAATACGCTTTGGCCGCCTCCGGACGCGGGTCGGCTCTTCATCCCTCAGTAACGGCCCTTAGCGTTAAGAAAGCGTTGCTCGGTTCGAGACAAGTGGAAAAGGTGACGATGGGGTGATGCGTCATCCACACACATTGCCAAAATGAATCCGTTAACCGCGCCGCGCGATTGCGCGCGATGGAGGGTAAAGGAATAGTAAAGAGAAGGGCTTGCCCCACTCTCCGTCGATTTGAGCTGCTCATGCCCTCGGGTTCGTCCACGCCTGGATCTGATTCGAAGCGTCACCGCGTTCTCCCGGTTCCCAAGACCGTGGCGGGCCTGCGCACCTTCGAGCCCGATTCCTCGATCGTCTCGGACATCATCCCCTCCCCGAACCATGGCGAGCGCAACAAGGGACGGCAGCCGGACATGATCGTGCTGCACTACACCGGCATGCCCGATGTCGAAGGCGCGCTGGCGCGCCTCTGCACCGCCGGCACCGAAGTGTCGGCGCATTATGTCGTGCTGGAGGACGGCCGCATCGTGCAATGCGTGCCTGAGGCCAAGCGTGCCTGGCACGCCGGCGTCTCCTCCTGGGCCGGCGAGGACGACATCAACTCCTGCTCGATCGGCATCGAGATCATCAATCGCGGCCATGACTGGGGCTATCCGGAGTATCCGCTGCGCCAGATCGCTGCCGTGATCGCGCTGTGTCGCGGCATCATGCTCCGCCGCAAGGTGCCGGCGCACCGGGTGCTCGGCCATTCCGACGTCGCGCCCGCCCGCAAGAAGGATCCCGGCGAGAAATTTCCATGGCATTCGCTGGCCAATTCCGGCGTCGGCCACTGGGTGACGCCCGCGCCGATCGTCCGCGGCGAGACTCTCATGCTCGGCACCATCAGTGACGCGGTGCTGAGCATGCAGCAGGCGCTGGCAAGGTACGGCTATGGCGTGCCCCTGAACGGCAAGTACGACGCTGCGACGATGGAAGTCGTCACCGCCTTCCAGCGCCATTTCCGCCCGGCGCGGCTCGACGGCGTCGCCGATCATTCGACGCTGTCGACCTTGCAAGCGCTGCTGGCGAGCCTGCCGGCGGAAGGAACGCCGGTGGCGTCGACATAGCAGAGGTCTTCCGAGAATGTGACCTCTTGCTCCGTCATGCCCGGGCTTGTCCCGGGCATCCACGTCTTGCCTCCGCGCATGCGAACGTGGATGGCCGGGACAAGCCCGGCCAAGACGGAAACTCAATCCATCTCCCTCATTCTTCGCGCATAGAGCCTTCGCAACGGCGCGAGCTGTGTCGCCGCCGTCGCTGCACGATAGGCCTCGCGCGCCTCCTCCGTCCTGCCGAGCCGCCGCAACAGATCCGCGCGCACGGCGGGCAACAGCTCATAGCCGCGAAGCCCGCCGCGCGCGGCGATCGCATCGACGAGATCGAGCGCTCGTGCCGGCCCATCGACCATCGACAGCGCCGCGGCGTGATTGAGCTCGATCACCGGCGACGGATTGATGCGCAGCAGCACCCCGTACAGCCCCGCAATCTGCGGCCAATCGGTCTCCTCGAAGCTCGGCGCACGCGCATGCAGCGCTGCGATCGCAGCCTGCACCGCATAGGGCTGCGGCCGGCCCGGCACGCGCAGCGCATGCTCCACCAGTCGTAAGCCCTCCTCGATCTGCGCGCGGTCCCACAGCGAGCGGTCCTGCTCTTCGAGCAGGACGATGTCGCCGGCCGGCGTC
Organism: Bradyrhizobium sp. USDA 3397; assembly: GCF_054060965.1. Taxonomy (NCBI): domain Bacteria; kingdom Pseudomonadati; phylum Pseudomonadota; class Alphaproteobacteria; order Hyphomicrobiales; family Nitrobacteraceae; genus Bradyrhizobium; species Bradyrhizobium sp. USDA 3397. The sequence continues at coordinate 7,396,068 of NZ_JBSSDS010000001.1, read as the reverse complement.
TGTCGCCCGGCGCGGCGCGCGTCGTGCAGCAGCATCAGGGCCAGCAGGCCCTTGATGCCGGCGCGGTCGGGCATCAACCGGTTCAGCAGGCGGCCAAGCCGGATCGCCTCGCTCGCCAGATCGGGCCGCATCAGGTCCGCGCCCTCGGTCGCGACATAGCCTTCGGTGAAGACGAGATAGATCACGGCGAGCACGCCATCGAGCCGCGGCGCCAGCATCTCGCGCTCCGGCACCTCATAGGGGATGCCGGCAAGCCTGATCTTCTGCTTGGCACGGACGAGCCGCTGCGCCATCGCTTCCTCGCCGACGAGGAAGGCGCGTGCCACCTGCGCCGTCGACAGTCCGCACACGGTGCGCAGCGTCAGCGCGACCTGCACCTCGGGCGCGAACGCGGGATGGCAGCAGGTGAAGATCAGCCGCAGCATGTCGTCGTCAAGCGTTGCGGTCGGCTCGTCCGGGCCCAGCGCGTTAAGCTCGAGCTCGTGCACCAGCGCCTGCTGCTTGCCGCGGAACACAGCCTGACGGCGGATGCGATCGATCGCCTTATGCTTGGCGACGTTGACGAGCCAGGCGCGCGGATTGTCGGGGACCTCACACGCCCAGCGTTCCAGCGCGACCGCAAAAGCATCCTGAAGCGCGTCCTCGGCGAGATCGAAATCGCCGACGAGACGGATCAGCGTGGCCAGCGCCCGCCCCGCCTCGTCGCGGAAGATTTTTCCGATCTCGCTCGGGGTCATGTCACGCTATCACTCCCCTCTCGTCATTCCCGGGCGCGGCAGCCCGGAATCCATAACCACGATTCGGGGATATGGATTCCGGGCCTGCGCCTTGCGGCGCATCCCGGAAATGACGAAGGTGAGAGCCGTCACTTGTCGTAGACCCAGATCGGCCGCACCTCGATCGAGCCGATGCGTGCGCTCGGAATCCGCGCCGCGATCTCGATGGCGGCGTTGAGATCCTTGGCTTCGATCAGGTAATAGCCGCCGAGCTGCTCGCGCGTTTCCGCGAACGGACCATCGGTCGTCAGCGTCTTTCCGTCGCGCACGCGCACCGTTGTCGCGGTCGTGGTCGGCTGCAAGCGGTCGCCGGCCTTGAAATTGCCGTTCTGGATGATGTCTTGCGTGAAGGATTGATACTCGGCCAGGATCTTCTGGCTGGTCGCCGCGTCGATCTTCGCGTACTCGACCTCGTTCTGGTAGATCATCAGCAGATATTGCATTGCTTCACTCCTGTGTTCGGCTCCATCGCCGACATCCAGTCGAACGGGGCACGCGCCAAACGACATCTTCAGGATAAATTATTTCTGGGCGAGCGTGCCTCGCGATATCGGCTTGACGAAACCGTCACAAATGCCCATGCCTAAAGCCGTCAGTCGGCCGGACGGCCGCTCCGGCAGGTGCCGAAAGGCCGCCGGGGAGGAAAGTCCGGGCTCCCTTGACATGCGGTGCCGGATAACGTCCGGCGGGGGTGACCCCAGGGAAAGTGCCACAGAGAACGAACCGCCCGCCTTCGCCCTCCGGGGCTTCGGCGCGGCAAGGGTGAAAAGGTGCGGTAAGAGCGCACCGCGGGTCCGGCAACGGAGCCGGCATGGCAAACCCCACCGGGAGCAAAACCGAATAGGGACGGCTTAAGCGGGCTGTTCGCGAAAGCGATAACGCCGCGGGGCGATGTCAGGCCCGCCGTCCGGGTAGGTTGCTCGAGGCCGTGTGCAAACATGGTCCCAGAGGAATGGCCGTCACGTATCGTTCGCGCAAGCGGACGGTGCCCTACAGAACCCGGCTTACAGGCCGGCTGATATCTTGCAACGAGGGGTTCGATGCTAGCGCATCGGACCCCTCACCAATTGTACGAGCGCGCAAACATTCAACCAGTGTCATTCCGGGGCGTGCGCAGCACGAACCCGGAATCCATCGCGCGGCAGTGTCGGTGGATGAATGGATTCCGGGTTCTCGCTTCGCGAGCCCCGGAATGACGAACTACGCCACGATCTCGCTCAACACTTTCATCAACACCTCCGGCGCCGTCACATTCGGCGCGTGGCTGGCGTCGAGCTCGACATAGCGCCAGCCCTCCTCGCTCTTCGTGCGCTGGGCAAACTGCCCGAACACATCGCCGGGCGGAAGGCGTGTGCAGTAGATGTAGCTGCGCGGCATCTCCGGCTCGCCGTGTTCGACCCTCAGGCGCGTCTCGAAGCACTTGATCGGCATCGGGACGCGGCGCGCGTTGAGCCAGTCGAGATCGGCCGGCGAGGTGTCCGGCGGCGGCGGGTTCGGCGGGATGCGATAGCCGTCGCCCGAGCTGACTGCCTTGCGCATCGGCACGCGCCCGCCCTCGTTGAGGTCGAACAGCGACTGGCCGTCACGCGGCACGAAGGCGTCGAGATAGATCAGCTGCGTTACGCGCTCGCGCGCGCGGTCGGCGACGCCGGTCGCAACCATGCCGCCATAGCTGTGGCCGAGCAGCACGATGTCGCTGAGGTCCTCGAAAGCGATGACGTTGAGGATGTCCTGGATATGGGTGTCGAGATCGACCGACGGATTGGCCAGATGCGCGCGCTCGCCGAGCCCGGTGTAGGTCGGCGCCACCAGGCGGTGGCCGGCCTGCGCCATCAGCGGGTGCATCTTCTTCCACGCCCATCCGCCGGACCATGCGCCATGACAGAGCAGGAAGGTCTTCGCGCGCGGGGCCATCGGGGTTTCCATCATTCTTGCTTGATATGATGGAGTGTAGCGGCATGCCGCGCGATGTAAACGCCGCCTCAGGCGGCGCGCGTGTCTGCCTTCACCAGCACCGGCGCAAGCTCGCCGGCGTTACGCCGCAACTTGCCCGCCTCGAAACCATGCATGCCGAGCTGCCATTGCAGGCCGACGATGGCGCCCTTGGTCGGTTGCAGCAGCGCGAGCGAGGCCAACAGCGTCACCGGCAGCCACACCGCGAGTTGCAGCCATTCCGGCGGGGCGTAGGCGGTCTCGACCGCGAGGATCGCCGGGACCACGAGATGGCCGACCACCACCATCACGAGATAGGCGGGAAAGTCGTCGGCGCGCTGGTGGATCAGCTCCTCGCCGCAATGGTCGCAAGCCTCCGCCACTTTCAGGAAGCGGCCGAACATGTGCCCTTCCCCGCAATTCGGGCATTTGCCGCTGAAACCGCGCCACATCGCCTTGGCCAGAGAGACCGTCGCCGGAGAGACAGACATGACCACACCTCTTCCTTTTCGATGATCCATACAATACTATCTTGTATCCATACATTCAAAGGTTATGGGCCTAAATTGCATGGAATGGATCCCTACAATCTCGGAGCTTTCGGGCCCGCGCTACCAGCGCATCGTCGAGGCCATGGAGGCGGACATTGCCGCCGGCAGGCTGGTGCGCGGTCAACAGTTGCCGACGCAGCGCGCGCTGGCAAAGGCCCTCGGCATCGACCTCACCACGGTGACGCGCGCCTACACCGAGGCGCGGCGCCGGGGTATCATGGAAGCCAGGGTCGGACAGGGCTCGTTCGTGTCGGAGACCAGCGCGCGGCGCGCGGTCGACCTGCCGCACCCGGTCGCGATCGACCTGTCGATGAACGTGCCACCGCACCCGCTGGAGGCGCAGCTCGACGAGCGCATCATTGCCGGATTGGAGGCCCTGCGCGCGCAATCGGGCCTGACGGCGTATCTCAACTATCAGCCGCCCGGCGGCAGCGCACATGAGCGCGAGGTCGCGGCGCGCTGGATGCGCGCCCGCGTTCCGCATGCGCAGGCCGACAGGCTGGTGGTCTTTCCCGGCGCTCAGACGATCCTCTTCAACCTGCTCGGCCATCTTGCGCGGCCCGGCGAGACCGTGCTGACCGAAGCCCTCACCTTCCCCGGCATCAAGGCCGCCGCGGCACTGCTCGGCGTCAAGCTCGTCGGTGTCCCCATGGATGAGGACGGCATCCTGCCGGACGCGCTGGCAAAGGCGTGCCGCGTGCATACGCCGAAAGCCGTCTATCTCATTCCGACGCTGCACAATCCGACCACGGCGACGCTTTCCGCCGATCGGCGCGGCACTATTGCGAAGATCATCCGCGATGCCGGCACCATCCTGATCGAGGACGATGCCTACGGGCTGCTCGACCGCTCGGCCTCGCCCGTCGCGAACCTCATTCCGGAGCGGACTTATCTTGCAACCACGCTGTCAAAATGCATCGCGCCGGCGCTGCGCGTTGCCTATCTGGTGACGCCCGACAGCGGCTCGCAGCGGGACATGCGCACCTCCCTGCAGGCGACCGTACAGATGCCGGCGCCCCTGATGGTCGCGCTGGTAACGCATTGGATCGAAAACGGCATCGCCGACCGCATCGTCAGCGCCATCCGCAACGAGGCGGTCGGACGCCAGCAGCTCGCGCAACGCGCACTGAAAGGCTTTCAGTTCCTCGCCAGGCCCGCTGCGCATCATCTCTGGTTGCGGCTGCCGGAAGGACGCCCCGACGTCGCGGCACATCTGCTGCGGAACGGGCTTGCCGTCGTCGCCGGCGATGCCTTCACCGTCGACGGGGCACCGCCGCATGCGGCACGCGTCTCGCTCGGCGCGGCCCGGAACAGATCGGAATTGACGGAAGCGCTGCGTATCCTGGTCGGCGCGCTGCAGAAGCCTGCCGACACCAGGCAGATCGTCTAGTGCGGAAATGGCTTCCTTCACCTCTCCCGCTTGTGGGAGAGGTCGCGCCGAAGGCGCGGGTGAGGGCTTTCTCCTCTGGGGGATTGTCCCGTTGTGGAGACACCCTCTCCCCAACCCTCTCCCGCAAGCGGGCGAGGGAGCGCACCTCCCTCGTAGCAATCGGGCTACATTCATCGCACTTCAGATCACCGACGGTGAAGCGGCCGCAGACCACGCTTGCATGCGGTTGGATTGACCTCGATGCCGGCAGGCATGTTATGCGAGCCGCGCGATCAACCGTTCAGGGTCGCCCCTTGCGACAAGGACAATCCGTTGGAAACGCTCACCTACGTCCTGCTGCTGCTCGGCGCGCTCGCCGGCGGCTTCGTCTCGGGACTGGCCGGTTTCGGCACGGCGCTGATGGCGCTCGGCATCTGGCTCTACGTGCTGCCGCCCTCGCTCGCGGTGCCCCTGGTGCTGATCTGCTCGGTCATCGCGCAGACCTCGACGCTGCCCTCGATGTGGAAGAATTTCGATCTCTCGCTGGTCTGGCCGTTCCTGATCGGCGGACTGATCGGCGTGCCGCTCGGGACCATGATGGTCGCCTCCGCGGACCCGGAGGTGTTCAGGCTGAGCGTCGGCGTGCTGATCCTGATCTTTTCGAGCGCGCTGTATCTGAACAAGAGACCGCTCGCGATCAAAATCGGCGGCCGGGTCGCAGACAGTGCGATCGGCTTTGCCGGCGGCATTCTGGGCGGACTTGCCGGATTGTCCGGCCCGCTGCCGATCCTTTGGGCCAACATCCGCGGCTGGAACAAGCACGAGCGGCGCGGCATCTTCCAACTCTTTAACTTCACAGTGCTCGCCACCGCGCTGGTGTTGCAAACGGCATCAGGTCTCGTCGCCCTCAAGGTGGTCTGGCTCGCGGCCGTCGCGTTTCCGGGCACGCTGGTCGGCGCCTGGGCCGGCGCGCGCGTCTACCATGCGCTGAACGACAAGCATTTCGGCGATGTCGTGCTCGGCCTGTTGTTCCTGTCCGGCCTGACGCTCGTCTGGAATAGCCTTGGCGGGCATTGAAGCGCCGCGAACTGGCGGGCGGTCATTTTCTCTACGCGGGAGCACGCGCGGGAGGCGCGACCGCCTCGGCTTCCACGGTCTCCGCAGCCTGGTCCCGCGGCGCGAAGCGCTTGCCGAACTCGCGGCGCATCAGCCACAGACTCAAGCCGGCCTGCAGCGTCGTCGCCGCGATCGAAAGATACCAGACGTGCTCGATGCGGAATCCGGGTCGCGTCGACAGCCAGAGCACCGGCACCGAATAGGTGAACACGCGCGTCAGCGAGCTCAGCAGCACAGGCTTGGTGTTGCCGAGGCCCTGGAACATGCTGGAGCAGGTGAAGATGAGGCCCTGCGCCACCATGTTGAGCGAGATGATCCGCAGGAACAGGAAGGCGACCTCCATCGTCTCCCGGTCGTTGGAGAATCCGGCCAGCAGCAGCTCCGGCTTCAGCTGCGCGAGGATCATGAAGCCGACCGCCACGACCGTGGCGATCAGCGCCGATTTGACGAAAGTCTCTCGCACCCGCGCGGCGTCGCCAGCGCCGAAATTCTGGCCTGCGATCGGCCCGGCCGCCAGTGCAACCGCGAGCGCCGGCATCTGGATGAGGGCGAGCACGCGCTGGCCGATACCGAATCCGGCCTGTGCCGCCGCGCCGAAGTCGCGCAGCACGTAGTAAACTACCGCCATGAAGATGAACATCATTGCGAACTCGCCGCCGGCCGGCAGACCGACATTGAGGATGCGCTTGAAGTAGCGCGGCTGCGGACGCCACTGCACCGGATTGAATGCAACGTAGCGCTCGACCTTGCGAAAATACGCCAGCAGCATCAGGACGCCGGCGCCCACCGCGATCGTGCTCGCCAGTCCGGCGCCGGCGACACCGAGCGGATAACCGGTGCCCCAGCCCGAGATCAGTACCGGCGCCAGTGCAATGTTGATGATGACGGCAAGGATCCGCACCAACATAGCGGGGCGAACGATACCGGTCCCGCTTAGGGCGGAGGCAATGACTTGCATGACAAATTCCAGCGCGAGCGCCGGCATGAACCACAACAGATAAGTGGTCCCCGCCTCGATCGTGGCCTGGTCAGCGGCAATCGAACGCATGTAAGGACGCGACAGCGCCGCACCGATCACGAGGGTCGAGACGCCCGCCAGCACCGACAGCACGACCGACTGGTTGAAGATCAGGTTGGCGTCCCGCCGGTCCTTGCGTCCCACCGCATGCGCGATCAGCGCCACCGTGCCGACGCCGAGCACCTGCATCAAGGCGTTGACGAGGAAGCCGGCATTGCCGGCCGCGGCGACGCCGGCAACCGCGGCATCGCCGAGGCTAGACACGAAATACAGATCGACCAGCTGGCAGAATCATGATCGAGATCATGCCGGCCATGATCGGAGGCGCCATGCTCAGGATGTGACTTGCGATGGAGCCGTGCGTCAGGTCTTTCATGTCATTCGATCCTCACGCGGCGCGCCGGCATTCGTCCGCCGGCCACGCGCGTCATTCCGCTGCTGCGATCTGTCCGAGCTCCACCACCTGGCGCTCGAACAGGCTGCGATAGATGCCGTCCGGCTTGCGCGCGAGCACCGCGTGCGTGCCCTGCTCGACGATCTCGCCGCGATCGAACACCAGGATGCGATCGAGGCTCTTCACCGTCGACAGCCGGTGCGCGATCACGATCGAGGTGCGGCCCTGCATCAACCGCTCCATCGCCTCCTGGATCAGCGCCTCGGATTCCGAATCCAGGCTCGAGGTCGCCTCGTCCAGAATCAGCACCGGCGCATCCGCCAGGAAGGCGCGCGCCAGCGCCACGCGCTGCCGCTCGCCGCCCGACAATTTCACGCCGCGCTCGCCGACCAGGGTGCCGTAGCCCTTCGGCAGGCGCAGGATGAAGTCGTGCGCATTGGCAAGCCGCGCCGCTTGCTCGATCGCTTCCAAGCTGGCGCCGGGCCGGCCATAGGCGATGTTCTCGGCGAGCGTGCGGTGAAACAGGATCGGCTCCTGCTGCACGATCGCGATCTGGCTGCGCAGCGATTGCTGCGTGGCCAGCGCGATGTCCTGACCGTCGATCAGCACCCGGCCTCCGCTGACGTCGTAGAGCCGCTGCACCAGCTTGACGAAGGTGGTCTTGCCGGAGCCGGAGCGGCCGACGAGGCCGACCCGCTCGCCGGCGCGGATCGTCAGCGAGAGCCCGTCATAGAGCGGCGCGCGATGGCCGCCATAATGGAACGTGACGTCGTCGAACACGATCTCGCCGCCCTCGATCGCGATCGGCTGCGCGTCGGCCGCATCGGCGATGCCGATCGGCTCGTCGTGGATCGCCACCAGCTCCTCCATGTCGTTGACCGAGCGCTGGAGGTTGTTGATGTGCATGCCGACGTCGCGCAAATAGGCGTGGATCACGTAGTAGCTCGTCAGCACGTAAGTGACATCGCCAGGCGAGGCGTAGCCGGAGACCCACAGCCACACGGAGCCGCCGATCACCGAGGCGCGCAAGGCCAGCAGCAGCGTCAGCTGCGCCATGGCGGTGTAGTTGTAGCGAAACCAGGTCCGCCGCACCCGCACGCGCCAGCGGTTGATGACGCGCGCGAGCCGCGCATCCTCGCGCAGCTCCGCACCGAAGGATTTCACCACGGCATTGCAGGTCAGCGCATCCGCCAGCGTGCCGCCGACCTTGGTGTCCCAGGCATTGGAGACGCGCGCGGCCGGCGCGATGTAGCGGGTCGAGAACAGCACCGTCATCGTGACATAGGCCAGCGCGCCGAGCGCGATCACCGCGCCGAGCGAGGTCCAGTGCAGGCCGAGCAGAATCATCGAGCCGATCAGAACGACGAACGAGGGCAGCAGCGCGAGCAGCAGCGTGTCGTTGAGCAGGTCGAGCGCCCACATGCCGCGAGTGATCTTGCGGACCGTGGAGCCGGCGAAGGAGTTCGCGTGCCAGTCGGTCGAGAGACGCTGCACGCGCGTGAACGCCTCCTGCGCGACCTCGGACATGATCTGCAGCGTGAACGGCACGATCGCCTGCAATCCCGCGAGCCGCAGTACCATCGAGGCCGCACCCAGCGCCACGATGGCGCCGAACGCGACCAGCGCCGCGTGCCGGGCATCGGGGTCGGACGGACCTCGGGTCAGCGCGTCGATCAGGTGGCCGGAGAAGACCGGCATGAACAAATCGGCGGCGGTTGCGCCGAGCAGGCCGCCGGCCACGACGAGGCCGCGCCCCGGCTGCTTCAGCCAATGCTTGAACACGAAGGGAAGCACGACGCGAATCGCCGCAGGCTTCTTGGACAGAGCGGTCATGGCATCATCCGGCCGCTTCGCGCGGGCCGGCTCCATCGGTGGACGCAGGCCGGCCGCGAGGGCCGAGACGGCGTCACGTAAGACTGATTTTGACTTGGGAAACGAAGCGATCGGGACGCTTGGCCAAAACCTTGGCCCAATCGAAGCTGGCGGAAGAGGCCTCTAACAGGCCGCGTACATACCGAGCCAGAACGTGATCGAGGTCATCATCGAGCGCGGGCGTACGATCTGCGATTGCGACGAAATCATGCAAATCTCTCCCCGGTTCGAATGAATGAGGTGCGCTTTATAGATGTGTCGCCAGCCGATTGCAACGGGCCTCGCGCGAGATCACGCACGAGTGTTGCAAATTAGTGCGCGTCGCCGCCGGCGCCGAACGGCGAAGCCGGCTTGTTCAGCAGCGCGACCAGCAGGCTGAGACCGAGATAGAACAGCGCCAGCATGAGGAAGACGTCGCCGAAACTCATCACCACGGCCTGGCGATGCACGATCTGGCTGAGCTGCTTCATCGCCATCAGCGCGGAATCGCCGAGCCCCTGGAACTTCTGCATCAACATGGTCAGGGTTTCGGTCGCAGTCGCGTTGCCCCAGGTCACCCGCTCCTGCAGGCGGACGATGTGCAGGTCGGTGCGTTCGTTGAGCACGGTGTTGATGACGGCGAGGCCGACCGCACCGCCGAGATTGCGCATCAGGTTGAACAGGCCGCTCGCGTTCTTCACCTTCTCGGGCGCGAGCGTGCCGAGCGCGATGTTGTTGGTCGGCACCATCGCGAACATCATGCCGATGCCGCGCAGGATCTGCGGCACCAGCAGCTCGTAGAAATCGTATTCGCGCGTGATAAAGGTCATCTGGTAGGAGCCGATCGCGAACACGATGAGGCCGAATGCGATCATGTAGCGCATGTCGACCTTCGCCATGAGCCGGCCGACCAGCGGCGCGACCAGGAACATGGTGATGCCGGAGACGAACATGGTCTCGCCGATCATCAGCGCGCTGTAGCCGCGCACTTCGGCGAGATAGCGCGGGTAGATGTATGTCAGGCCGTAGAGGCCGATGCCGATGCAGAATTGCAGCGTACATCCGACGGCGAAATTGCGGTCAGAAAAGGTGCGCAGATTGACGATCGGCTCGGCCGCCGTGAACACGCGCCAGAAGAAGGCGATGGCCGAGAGACCGCTGATCCAGGCGCAGATCGCGACCGACGTGTCCTGCATCCATTGATGTTGCGATCCTTCCTCCAGCACGTATTCCAGCGTGCCGAGGAAGCTGGCCATGAACAATAGGCCCCACCAGTCGAAGCGCTCGAGCAGCTCGAAATGCGGCTCGTCGAAATCGACCAGCGCCAGCACGCCCAACGTGATGCCGATGCCGGGCACGACGTTGATGAAGAACAGCCAGTTCCACGACATCAGGTCGGTGATGTAGCCGCCGACCGTCGGCCCGATGGTCGGGGCCAGCGTCGCGACGAGGCCGATGATGGGTCCGACGATGTGGAATTTCGTGCGCGGAAAGACGGTGTAGGCCGAAGCGAACACGGTCGGGATCATGCCGGCGCCGAGAAAGCCCTGCAGCGCACGCCAGAGGATCATCTCCTCGATCGTCGTGGCGAAGCCGCAAAGCAGGCTTGCGGCGGTGAAGCCCGCCGCCGAGATCGCGAACAGCAGCCGCGTGCCGAAGGCGCGCGACAGGAAGCCCGACAGCGGGATCGCGATCACCTCGGCGATGAGATAGGCGGTCTGAACCCAGGACACCTCGCTCGAGCTCGCCGACAGCCCGGCCTGGATTTCGCTCAAGGAGGCCGAGACGATCTGGATGTCCAGGATCGACATGAACATCCCGAACACCATGATGATGAACGCGAACAGCCGCTTCGGCGCAATGCGCTCCGAAGCGGGATCCGCCATCATGGCAGGTGAAGCGGTGGTGGCGGTGGCCATGTGTCAGTTCGGACTGGAGCGGCGGGCTCTTACCTCTCCCGCTTGCGGGAGAGGTCGACGCGCTCGAAGAGCGCGGCGGGTGAGGGCTTTCTCCTCTTGGGGAGTCTCCCTGGAGGAGACACCCTCTCCCCAGCCCTCTCCCGCAAGCGGGAGAGGGAGCGCACCTGCATTCGGGGCAGCGGCGCGGCTCATGTCATCGTCCCTACTGCGGATGGACCGCGGTGGGATGGTCGAGGTCGACCTCGGTGTCGGCGTCGGCGGCGCCCTTGTTGGTGTCGACGGTGGCGTAGACCGACATGCCGGCGCGGAGCAGGTTCTGCTTCGCCACTGATTTGGGCACGCGGATGCGAACCGGCACGCGCTGCACGATTTTGGTGAAATTGCCGGTGGCGTTGTCGGGCGGCAGCAGCGTGAACACCGAGCCCGCGCCCGCCGCGATGCTGTCGACCACGCCGGAGAACTTGCGCATGCCATAGGCATCGACCTTGATCGTCACCGGCTGGCCGGGACGGATGCGCTTGAGCTGCGTCTCCTTGAAATTCGCGTCGATATAGACCTCATCCAGCGGCACGATGTTGCCGAGGCGCTGGCCGACCGCGACGAAGTCGCCGGTGTTGACCAGGCGGTTCGAGAACGTGCCGTTGACCGGCGCACGCACCGCGGTGAAGCTGAGGTCGCGCTCGGCCTTGGCGAGCGTGGTCTTGAGCTCGGCGAGCTGCGCTTGCGCTTCGGCTTGCTGCGCCTTGGCGACGTCGACATTGCTGACGGCAACCTCATAGGCGGCGCGTGCGGCCTTGACCGCGGCGGCGCCCTGGTCGCGTCCGGCCTCCGAGCTTTCGAAGGTGGCGCGCGAGGCAAAGCCCTTGCTGCTCAGCGCCTGCTGGCGCTCGTAATCGAGGTCGGCGCGCTTGAGGCCCGCTTCCGCGGAGACGAGCTGCGCCTTGGCCTGGGCGACCTGGCTGTCGAGCGCGGCGACCTGGCGGCCGATGCGATCGATGGTGGCCTGCTGGGTCGCGATCTTGGTCGCGGCGGCTTCGACCGCAATTCGGTAATCGCCGTCGTCGATGCGGAAGATGATGTCGCCGGCCTGGACGGCCGTGTTGTCGCCGGCGAGGATCGCGGAGATATGGCCGGCAACGCGCGCGCCGAGCATGGTGTTGTTGGCGCGGACATAGGCATCGTCGGTCGAGATGTAGAAGCGGCCGACCAGCGTGTAATAGCCGGCATAGCCCGCAACGGCGAGCGCGAGCGCGAGGCCGACGCCGGTCAGGACGAATTTGCGCTTGCCGGATTTGGGCGCAGCGGCGGCAGGCACCTCCGTCGCGGGTGCCGGCGGCTTGTCGGTCACCGGGCCCTCCGGCGCCTCGCGGGTCGGACGCTTCGCTTCCTCGGCGACATGAGGGCGCAGCTGCTCGGCAGGGAGTGCGGATGCCTCGGAGACAGCATCACCACCCGCCTGGCCCTCCACCGCTTCCTGGCGAAGGACGCGAGCCGTCTGGTCTCTCGATGCGGCCATCCAGGCCTCCCCAAAAACGCAACCGAGGGCGCCCGCTGCTGCGGGCGGTCTCCTCGCTGGATCTCAAATACCATTGACCGAACGGTTCGGTCAATATAGAGATCGTGTCCTGCAGACCTTACTGCCGCGAAGCCTTCGTTGGCGTTTCATGGCCCTGATCCGAACCAAAAAGCTTCCGAGACCCTAAACCAATGGTTGTAGCTGCCGGCGAACAATTGCACGTCGTCCCGGACGAGGACAATTCCAAGCGCCGCCAGATTCTGGACGGTGCCCGCAAGGTGTTCATGGATCTTGGCTTCGACGGCGCCAGCATGGGCGAGATCGCCCGCGCCGCGCAGGTCTCCAAGGGCACGCTCTACGTCTATTTCGCCGACAAATTCGCGCTGTTCGAAGCCATCGTCGAACAGGAGGCGCTCCAGCATGGCCAGGTCGTGTTCAGTTTCGATCCCGAGCGCGAGGCCGAGACGACGCTGAAGGAGTTCGGCCTCGCCTATCTTCACCTGGTCTGCCGCCCCGGTGGCGGATCGGCGATCCGCACCGTGATGGCGATCGCCGAGCGCATGCCGGATGTCGGCCGCCGTTACTATGCGCGCGTGCTGGACAAGAGCATCAACCGCCTCTCCGACTATCTCAAGGCCCGTGTCGCCTCGGGCGATCTCGCGATCGACGATTGCGATCTCGCCGCCTCGCAGTTCATGGAGCTCAGCAAGGCCTCGCTGTTCCTGCCCTTCGTGTTCCAGGCGGCGCCCGCGCCGTCGGAACAGCGCATGAGTGCGGTGGTCGAGAGCGCAACGCGGATGTTCCTGGCGGCGTATAAGGCGAAGTAGCCGCGCGTTGCGCCTGTGGGCCGGGCGGCTATATTGCGGCCATGTCTCGCGATCTTCGCCCGCCGGTCGACATCCTCCACTACGAGATCGTCCAGGAACAGGCTTCCGCGCTTGGACGGATGGGCCGTGCCCTCGAACAGAGCCTGTCGCGCTTGCGCGAGTTCGACGCCGCCCACGCAGCGACCGATGTGCCGGAAGCGATGCAACCGGCCAGGCGCAAGCTGGTGCTGGAAGCTGGCGAGGCGCTTTGGATGTTCGTGGTGCAACGCGAGGCGTCCGGCTTGCGCGACAGCCGCCACATCATGCGCACCTACAACGTCCCGGGTGAGGTGCAGCGCTGCATGGGATTGGCACCCGCGCCGCGGAAGCCGGCCGCCGGATGAACCCCGGCTCCGCTGGGATCAAATTCCGATGTCTTCCATTGCGCGCCACCCGTGCAGGACGCGCCGCCCCTCCCGCGCGAACGCAAAGCAGTTGCCGCCGCCGGCGGGCTGATCGTGGATGCGGGCGATGGGGTGGCCCGCAATGTGGCAGAACAGCAGCGTGCCGACTGCGCCGTGGCCGACGAACAGGACGTCGCCGGGACGATGTCGCGCCAGCACCGCCTCGGCCTCGCGCACGATCCGCGCCTGTGCATCCGCAGCGCGCTCCCAGCCGCGCACGCTGAGATGAGGCGCGGCGAAGAACTGGTCGGCGACTTGCTCGAACTCGGCCGGCTTCAGGAAGCCGGTCGCCGAACGATCGTTCTCGTGCATGGCCTCGCGGATCTCGATCATGAGTCCGAGCCGAGCGGCAATGATCTCGGCGGTCTCGATCGCCTTCCGCTCGCCGCTGGAGACGATCTGCGTCGTGCTTGCGAGCCAGCCTGCATTCGCCAAAGCTTCGGTGCGCGCGCGACCCACCGGGCTCAGGCCCCATTGCGGCACCGGCACATCGGGATCGATTTGCACCTGCGGGTGGGTGAGATAGCGGACGATGCCAGCGGTCATAGTGAATCCGGTCTCTCCTCGTCATTGCGAGGAGCCCTTGCGACGAAGCAATCCAGACTGCCGCTGCGGTGATAGTCTGGATTGCTTCGCTCCGCTCGCAATGACGGCGGGAGATGACTTCCGCAAGGTCATGCCTATTCGTCGATGTACTCGTCGTCTTCCCGCTTGTGCATCGTGCTCTTGCGCGCACCGAGCGAACCGGTCACCGCCGGCTCACGCGCGCTCGCATAGGGCTTGCGCGATTGCGCGCGGGAGGCGACCTCTTCGCCCGACACTGCGGCGGGCTGGCAGATCAGGCGGCGGCTGGCGCGGCGCATCAGATCGACATGGATGTGATCGTAGTGAAAGACGTTGGAGCCCGGCGCCAGCACGGTCGTGAAGTGCGCGCAGGCCCCAGCCTGCACGTCGCGCAGGAAGCCCTGCTCTTCCGGCATGCCGCGCCAGCCGTCCTTGATGGTGATGCGGCGGCCGTCGGCGAGCACGAAGGCGGAAATGTCAAGGGCGTTGCCGAAGGCGTGCTCCGAAATATGGGCCCGCGAATTGCCGTTCATGCCGCGGCAGGAATAGGCGGAGATCTGCTTGATCTCGGCGACGCGTACGCCGAACCAGCGCATCGCCGACGGCTGCACCGTGTCGGCGAGCCAGCGGTCGAGCTCGGACACGATCGGACAGGCGAGCGTCGCGGTCGGCTTGATCGCGACGGGACCGACGCTCGTGACGGGATTACCCTGCGCAGGACCAAGACGCGGCAGCGGCTGCTGTGCCGGCGCCTGCGAGTAAGGCGCCGGACGAGCCGGATAGCTCGGTGTGTTCATGTAACGTGCCGCCCCCGCGGCATCGGTGCCCTCCGGCGGCAGGTCGATCTCGTCCTCCTGCGCAGCCACGCCGGGAGCGTTGAGCGACATCGGCCCGGATGAGGTGCCGTAGCCGGCGGGCTGGCGCACCGCGCTCTCGGGATAGTTCGAGGGCTGCGGATAGGACGATGCGGGATATCCCCGGCTCTGCGGATAATTCGACTGCGGCTGCACCGGCCAACGCGGCTGGTTGCCGATGCTGCCGGGGGGGCGCAGCGCCTCGTCGGCAAAGCCATAGGTGCCGGAGGCTTCGCCGATGGCGGCGACCTTGAGCGGAAACTCGGCGCCGCAGCTGCCAGGGCCGGAGATCGGGTCGATGCGGACGATGTCCGCACTTTCCTTGACTGCGCCCGATTTCAGGCATGCGGCTTCTGCCTCGGCCCGCCACGGTTCGCGTTCGGCCTGGAAGAAGCCGCGACCGCAACCCGCTAGCGAAACAAGGACGATGGAGCCGACGAGATACAAACGAACTCCGCGCGTCATGAACGCACGTTCGGTGAATTTACTTAAAGACTCTTCAACGTGTTGATTTCAGTGTTCTTTAACCATACCGGGCGCGGCGGCGCCGGTTGCTGCCGATGACGAGCGACAGCGAGCCTGACTTTTTCAGAAAGAGACTTTCTGTTAACCATAAGAGCTGCGCGCCAAGCAACGCGCACGGAGGGAGCGACCTCATGACGTTCGCCGGCAGATTGAGCGTTATCACCGCCTACCTCGCCATGGCCTTCGTCGGCGCCATCGTGCTCGGGATGATTTAGACGGCATCGATCGACACAACGCGGCTGCTTACCCTCCCCTGGAGGGGGAGGGTCGCTGCGCATGTAGCGAAGCGGAATGCGTAGCGGGGTGGGGTGACAGTCTCTCCCCATCCACAGTGTCCGAGAGGAGAGATCACCCCACCCCGCTCGCGCTGCGCGCGATCGACCCTCCCCCTCCAAGGGAGGGTAAGAAACACTACGACCGCGTGCGCGAGGATTGCGACGAGGCGGTGATCTCCTCCCGTGGCGCATCGACTCGCGTCCAGTCGTTGCCGGAGCACCAGAAGCGGCCGAGCGCGCAGGCTTCGACGTGCAGCTTGCCGGAGCCCTTCAGCGTCATCCTCGCGTAGTAGGTGTTGCCGCTGGAGCGGCTGTAGATGCTGCCGGCCCAGACATCGCGCTTCCTCGGCTTCATGTTGACGAGCACGCTCTCGCCGCGGCTCGACGCTTCACTGAGCGCGTAACCGCACAACGCAGCTCCACAGCGCTCGATGCGGACCGTGCCCTTGGCACCTAGGCTCTCCCATTCGCCGAGCAGCGCGTGGCCCGTGTCAGTGGTGATCTGCGCCACCGCTACGGTCTGATTGATCTCGGTGCTCGGAACGATGACCGGCGGCTCGATGCGCGGCGGTTCGAGCGCGGCGGTCTTCGGCTGATCGGTGCGCTCCAGGTCAACCCGCGGCGGACCGGGGCTCAGCGTCTCCATTCTTGCAATCTCCAAGCTTGGCGCCGGCGGCGGTGCAACGGGCTGCGATGTCGCCGCGGCAAGGGCGGGAGGCGCCGGTGGCGGCACCACCACAGCCGCTTGTGGCGGCTTGACCGCTGCCGCCGGACAAGCCGGCTGCGGCGCCTGGACCATCGGCGCGGGCGCCGGCTGCACAGTTCGTGCCGGGCCGACATCCCCCGTCGGCCTGAGGCTGCGCTTGGGAGCCACCGTAATACAGGACGCGGCTCGGCAATTGCGCGGCGCCTCGACATGGAACCGGCTGCCGCCGATCGAGAACGTGTAGGAGCCGGCCTGCGCCGTCGGCGCGACCGCCAGCAGCGCGATCGATGTGGCAAGACAAGTGGCAAGCCAGGTTGCAAGCCGCTGCATCTGCGTTTCCCTCAGGTCGCGACGACGTTACGCAGCGCAGGCGAGGCTGAATGTGCGCTGCATCACCCAGGCGTTGTTCGCTCGTTGTGACGCCCATCACAGAACGCCCGACCGCCGCGGCGTAGGGTCGAACCACGCTTCATCCACCAGCGACACCAGTCCATATCGGGACCGCGCTATTTTCGGAGGTTGTCATGAACAAGCTCTCCATCGCCGCCACCGCCCTCTTCCTGGCTTCGACCGCCGCCGCGCATGCCGGCAATTCGATCTCGTTCCAGATCGAGGGCCAGCACATCCGCATCGAGACGCCGCGCAACTGCGCTTCGCTCAACTGCGTGACCATCGTCGCGCCGGGCCTGTCGGACAAGCCGATCAAGCTGAACAACATCAACCTCAAGGGCCTTGGCGGCTCCAAGGACGATGACGAGGACACCACGCCGGCTCCGGCGCCCACGACGGCGCAGCCCGCGCCGGCTCCCGTGCAGCAGCAGCCGGTGCCGCAAGCGACTGCGCCGGCAGCGCCAGCCGCGCCCGCTGCCCCAGCCGCGACCGCTGCCGCCGCTCCCTCTATTGGCTTCGACAATTCGCAGCCTGCTCCGGTTGCGGCGCCCGCGCCCGTTGCTGCCACCGCTCCCGTCGCCGCGGCTCCCGCGCCGGCTCCGGTGGCTGCCGCGCCCGTGGCCGCAGCGAACTCGCCGATCGGCATCTGGGCGACCGAAGAGAACAAGGGCAATGTCCGCGTCGAGCAGTGTGGCGCCAATCTCTGCGGCTATGCCGAGAAGACCAATGAGCGCATCCTGATCAACATGAAGCCCGAAGGATCGAAGTGGAGCGGCCGCATTCGCGATCCCAACTCCGGACGCAATTACGACTCCACGATCTCGATGAAAGGTCCGAACGTGATGCGCGTGCAGGGCTGCGCCTTCGGCGGCATGTTCTGCGGCGGTCAGACCTGGAAGCGCGTCAGCTGACGCGCGGAGGGTCGGCTCAAACACGTTCGACGCACGTGAGCGCGCTCGGTGCGCTCCCTCGCCCCGTTCTTACGGGGAGAGGGTTGGGGTGAGGGGCTGCTTCGGCAGAAATAGTGACAGTGAGACTCGCGGAGAGTCCCCCTCACCCGGATTGCACCTACGATGCAATCCGACCTTTCCCCGCAAGCGGGGCGAGGTCGAGAGAACTCACGCCTCGCCGCGCAGCCAAGCCTTCACCTTCTGCAACAGGCCATGCCGCAACTCATCGACAGAAGCTGCTTCCGCTTGTGTCAGCGTCTGCAAAGATGCATGGATGTCGTCCTTCGCCAACGGCGACACCGGCTCGGAAACCTGCTCCGGGACGGACAGAGGCGCCAGCCCTGCCGCCGCGAGCGCGATCGGTCCGATCTGAGTCAGGAAGACGCGTTCGTATTCGCGCGACAGACGGGCGATCGCGTCGTCCAGCGTCAACCAGTCGACCGCCTTGATGTCGTTCATCAGCTTGCGGACCGGCCCGCCGTCGGCCTCCATCCGCCAGTAATGCACGACCTTGGAGCGCCCGCCGGACTGATAGACCAGCGTGCCCAGAAATTCGTGCACGGCGACGTCGTGGCCGGTCTCCTCCAGCACCTCGCGGTGCGCGGCTTCCCTCGGCGTCTCGCCGTCGTCGAGCTTGCCCTTGGGCAGGACCCATTCGTTGCGCTTGCGCTGGCGCACGACTGCAACCAGCGGCACCGGCGCGCGCCGCAACACAATACCACCCGCCGCCATGACCGGCGCCCGCGCCATCGTCACATCCGTATCGATCGAATCGTCCCCACCCGACGATATAGGCGGCGGGGGCGGCGGATTGAAGGCTACTTTCTCCTGAGCAACGCTTGCCCCGCGCGAATGCGCGTGCCCTCGGCAATGCCGTCGCAGAAGGAGAAATCGCCGGGCGCGAGGATGATGATGGTCGAGCCGTGCTCGAACCAGCCGAGCTCCTCGCCTTTGCTCACGTTGACGTCGCAGGGAAAATTGACCGGGCCGCGCGTCTGCGCGTTCAGCACCATGTCGAGGAAGTGCAGGCGGATGCTCGCGACCAGGATCGCCGCCACCGGCACCAGCGTCACGGCTTCGCCGGTCGACAAATGCGTGCGGATCACCGCGCGCTCGTTCTTGCAGAACAGACGCTCGACGCGCTTGAGCGCAATCGGGTTGACGTTCCAGACGTCGCCATGGATCAGCGTGACCCGCTCGATGTGCGCGTCATAGGGCGCATGGAAGCGGTGATACATGCTCGACGTCAGCCGCAGCGTGACGAAGGAGCCGTTGCGGTGCTGCTCGACCAGCGCGGAATCGCCGACGAGATCGAGCAGCGAATAGGGCGCGCCCTTGACCTGGAACAGCTCGGTGTCCGCGATTTTCCCGTGAGCGCCGACGATGCCGTCGGAGGGGCTCGCCACCACCGCAGGATCAGGATCGAAGGGCCGCAGGCCCGGCTTCAGCTCCCGGGTGAAGCAGTCGTGCAGACTCCTGAACTGCGTCTTGCTTGCCTCCGACAGATCGAGGTCGGAGAACAGCTTCCACAGCGCGATCGAGAAGTCCCGCACCAGGGGATTCTCGATCTTGGAGAACCAGCCCATGAAGCGGGTCAGGGCCGCGCGGGGGATGCGATTGGTCAACAGGAAGTTGAGGTCTTCCTGCTGAGTGAAAGAGGCGATGAGGGCTTTGACTGTCATGAATCTGTCAGCTCGCAGGTTTAGCGCTTGTTGTCATGGAAACGACACTCCCGATTCTCTCGATGTCCGTGGCCGCCGCAGCGTCCGCTGCCGCCGTCCTCCCGAAGATCAAGGCGCGGGTCGAACTCTCCCGCGCCAAGCACCGCTCGCTCGCCGGGCACTCCAAGATGTCGCGCCGGGTGGCGCGGCTGCTGCCGTTCTACGAGTTCGAGGGCGATCAATACTTCGCCTGCGACGGTGCGCCGGCGAACATCGCAGCGCAACGCAAGGACGCCTTCTTCCGTCTCGCCAGGCTCTACGCCGAGCGCTACCCCAAAGGCCGCGCGATGACCAAGGAAGCGGCGGAGCAGATCTCCGATCTCAACTTCACCGAAAGCTATCGCGTGCCGTTCCAGTTCTCGCGCCTCGTCCGCGAGCATCTGGGGACCTCGACCTTCATGGAATCGTCCAGCGGCGTCACCGTCACCGATGTCGACGGCAACAGCTTCTACGACCTCACGGGCTCCTACGGCGTCAACATCTTCGGCAACGACTTCTACAAGGAGTGCATCGAGGGCGCCGAGAAGCGCGCGCATGCGCTCGGCCCCGTGCTCGGCCCCTACCATCCCGTCATCCTCGAGAATGTGCAGCGGCTCTGCCAAATCTCCGGCCTCGACGAGGTCTCGTTCCACATGTCCGGCACCGAAGCCGTGATGCAGGCGGTGCGGCTGGCGCGCTACCACACCAAGCGCACGCACCTGGTTCGTTTCGCCGGCGCCTATCACGGCTGGTGGGGCGACGTGCAGCCGGGCGTCGGCAATCCCATTCCTGCGCACGAGACCTACACCCTCGCCGAGATGTCGGAGAAGACGCTCCATGTCCTGCGCACGCGCAAGGACATCGCCTGCGTTCTGGTCAACCCGCTGCAGGGGCTGCATCCCAACGCCAACGCGCCCGGGGATTCCTCGCTGGTCGATTCCTCCCGCGGCGGCAATTTCGATCGCGCGGCCTACACCGAATGGCTGAAGAAGCTGCGCGAGGTTTGCAGCGAGCGCGGTATTGTCCTGATCTTCGACGAGGTCTTCGTCGGCTTCCGCCTCGCCGCCGGCGGCGCCCAGGAATATTTCGGCGTCAAGGCCGACATGGTGACCTATGGCAAGAGCCTCGCCGGCGGCCTGCCGGTCGGCGTGGTCTGCGGCAAGCGCGAATTGATGCGGCGCTTCCGCGACGACCGTCCCGCCGACATCTGCTTCGCCCGCGGCACCTTCAACTCGCATCCCTACGTCATGACGGCGATGGACGAGTTCCTGAGCCGCCTCGCCAGCCCGAACTTCCGCGCCGTTTATGACGGGCTGGAAGAGACCTGGAACGGGCGCGTGAAGAAGCTCAACCAGATGATGCAGGATGCCGACCTGCCGGTGCGCTTCGCCAACTTCTCCTCGATCTGGACGGTGAAATACACCACGCCGTCCCGCTACAATTGGATGCTGCAATATTACCTGCGCGCCGAAGGCCTGGCGTTGAGCTGGGTCGGCACGGGACGGCTGATCTTCAGCCTCAACTACACCGACGCCGACTTCACCGAAGTCGCCGACCGCTTCGTCCGCGCCGCCCAGAAGATGAAGGCCGACGGCTTCTGGTGGCACGATGGCGTGCTCACCAACAAGCAGATCAAGCGCCAGATCCTGAAAGAGATGCTGGCCAAGCGCTTCGGGCGCTGAGGCTCTCTGACACTTAGCCCCGATCACCGCTCGCCCTTCTCCCTCGCCCCGCTTGCGGGGAGAGGGTCGGGGTGAGGGGGGCTCTCCGCGCGTGCGGTGAGCATTGACGCACGACCATCTGGCAGCGTCCCCGCGGATAGCCCCCCTCACCCGAATTTGCGCTCCGCGCAAATTCGACCTCTCCCCGCACGCGGGGAGAGGTGAAGGAAGCACCGCGTTCGCAGCCCCGAACACGTGGATGCCCGGGACAAGCCCGGGCATGACGTAGCCATCAGACATCGGAGCCTGTCGCGTGCGCCGCGCGCTTCAAGCGTGCTGCTCTTCGAGCACGGGCTCGTCGATGAAGCCCAGCGTGTGCTCGGGATTGAGGTGCAGGCCGGGATCCATCAGCTCGCCGCGCATCAAAGCGAGCGGGGCTTTGCGATAGAGCATCAGATCGTGGAAGGGATCGGTCAGGATCTTGGTCATCCAGACGAGGCCGGTCTCGACGTCGCGGATGAAGAACAGGTGCACGGTGCGGAACAACAGGCCGCCGCCGCCGACCACGAGCCAGATCTTCGCCACCTGCCGCATGAAGTCGGTCGCGCTCTGCCAGGGCGTGAAGATGCCGAACAGGGTGGGATCGACGACCAGCACCAGCGGCGACAGCGCCCAGATCGCCATCAGCACCACTTTGCGCTGCAAATTGTAGCCGACCTTGATCTCTTCCTTGTACTCGTGCGTCGCCTGGTTGATGTGGTCGTAGGTGTGCGGCTCGAAGAAGAAGTGGCCGGCCTGGCGCGAGGTCATCGACACCAACCAGCCGACCAGCGCGGAGACGACGGGATCGATGAACAGCCAGACATAGGCGAACAGGAAGCTCAGCGCGCTGACGAAGTGCAGGCTCTGATTGATGCGGCTGTGGTGATAGTAGCGATGGTCGTCCCAGCGCTGGATCCGCAGCTGCTCGAGATAATTCTTGATCATGCTCTTCCCCAAAATGCTTTCGGGTTCAGGATTACAGGGATTCGATGTAGGCCGTGTGACATCATCATTTTGTCATGTGACGATGTGCAGCGGCGCGATGACGCACGCGACGCGTGAGCTTCAGATCACGCCGCTTTGGCGACGTCGACCTTGCGGAAGCGCACCAGCGAGAAGTGTCCCAGCGGCGGAATCAAGCGGCGCTCGGCAAGCTCGATGCCGTGCGCGCCGGCGAGCCATTTGGCATAGCGCGACCAGGCGAATTCGGCGGTGCGGAAGCCGAGCGGACGCACCACCGGCTGCAGCTTCTGCTCGATGAAGCGGCGCATCCCGGTGTCGGCGCTGACGCGGGTGAGGATGATCAATTCGCCGCCCGGACGCAGCACGCGGGCGAATTCGTCGAGCGCCTTCTCCGGGTTCGGCACGGCGGTGACGACGTATTGCGCCATCACGACGTCGAAGGAATTATCGGGGAATTCGAGCTTCTCGGCGTCCATCACCGCGAGGCCCTCGACGTTCTTCAGCTTCTGCTCCGTCACGCGGCGGCGCGCCTTGTCCAGCATCGCTTCCGAAATGTCGGTGCCGAAGATGCGCAGGTTCGGCGCGTAGAGCGGCAGCGAGATGCCGGTGCCGACGCCGACCTCGAGCACGCGGCCGCCGATCTTGTTGGTGGCCGCGATCGCCGCCTGCCGGCCCTTGGCGAACACGCCGCCGAACACGAGATCGTAGACCGGTGCCCAGCGGTCATAGGCCTGCTCGACCGTGCCGCGCGTGAGGTCCAGCTGCTGGGTGCCGTCAAAGTTCATGATCTTAGCCATCGATGAGGTTCTCGCTGTGGTTCGAATAAACGGTCAGCCGCGCACCGGCCGCCGCGCCATGCGAGGCGAGGCGCGCAGGACGCGGCTGGGCTGCAGTGAGGTGAGGTTGCCGACGAACTGGCGCGCGCTGTTCTCCCAGGAGTGCTCCAGCGCGAAATTGCGGCAGGTCTCGCGCGACATCGTGAGCGCGCGCAGGCAGGCGGAGCCCAGATCGTGGTCGATCGCGCCGATCGGGTGATCGGCAATGACGTCTTTCGGTCCCGTCACCGGAAACGCCGCAACCGGCGTGCCGCAGGCGAGCGCCTCGAGCTGCACCACGCCAAAGGTGTCGGTCAGGCTCGGAAACACGAATACGTCGGCCGCGGCGAGATGGGCCGTGAGATCCGCCCCCTTCTTCTCGCCGAGGAAGACTGCGTCCGGATATTTCTTCTCCAGCGCCGCCTTCTGCGGGCCGTCGCCGACGACGACCTTGGTGCCGGGCAGGTCGAGCGACAGGAACGCTTCGAGATTCTTCTCCACCGCCACGCGCCCCATTGTCATGAAGATCGGGCGCGGCAGGTCGAGCTGTGCCGGAGCGTCGGGATGAAACAGCCCGGTGTCGACGCCGCGCGTCCAGAAGCCGAGCCGCTTGAAGCCGCGCTCGGACAGCTCCTGCCGCAGCGAGGGCGTCGCCACCATGGTCATGGCGGCGGCATCGTGGAAGTGGCGCAGCACCGCGTAGCCGACGCCCGCCGGGATGCCGGTCCGCACCGAGACGTATTCCGGAAAGCGGGTCGTGTAGGAGGTGGTGAAGGCGAGCCGGTTGCGGCGACAATAAGCGCGCGCCGCCCAGCCGATCGGGCCCTCGGTCGCGATATGCAGCGCCTCTGGCGCGGCCTTCTCGATCCGCCGCGCGATCTCCTTCGCCGAAGGCAGCGCGAAGCGCAGGCCCGGATAGGTCGGCAGCGGCCAGGACGGAAAGCCGTCGGGGGTGAGGAAGTCGATCTCGACGTCGAGGGCCTTGGCCGCATTCGCTAGGGAGGTCAGGGTGCGGACCACACCGTTGACCTGCGGATGCCAGGCGTCCGTCGCGATTAATACCCGCATGGGAAGATCCCGAGAGTTTGATGATTCTCAGGCATCGACCATCAACGAAGGTTATTTCAGGCGTGTGACGTCACAGAAGTGTCGGCGTGCTGTTTTGTTCGTTAACGAGCCGGCGGAGCCACGAAACTGTCATGAAACAATTCTTGCCGCCGTGAAACCGTTTTCGGTTTTCCGCGCAAATGTCCCGAAACGTTTTGCCGTTAGGACTTTAGGCAACGGAGCACCGCAACGGTGCCGCGGTGAGCAAAACACCGAGCAAACAGGGGCGATCACATGTTCAATCTGGACACGTTCAAGACGTTTTCGCGCGCCGTTGCACTCAGTGCCGTCGCGGTTTCCGCAATCGCGTTCGCTGGTGCAGCCAAGGCCGCGCCGGTGCAGATCTTCCCGTTCTTCCAGCCGCTGCCGCCGATGACCGCGCCGCAGCCGCTGCAGCCCTATCAGCCGTATCAGCCCTATCAGGCGCCGACCTACCAGACCGAGCCTGAGGATCAGGACGCGGTCGAGCTGCCGGCCCGCTTCCGCCGCCAGACCGTCTCCTACGCGACGCGCGAAGCGCCGGGCACAATCATCATCGATACGCCCAATACCTATCTCTATTACGTGCTCGGCAATGGCCAGGCACTGCGCTACGGCATCGGCGTCGGCCGCGACGGCTTCACCTGGTCCGGAATCCAGTCAGTGAGCCGCAAGGCCGAGTGGCCGGCCTGGACGCCGCCGCCGGAGATGATCGCCCGCCAGCCCTATCTGCCGCGCCACATGGCCGGCGGCCCCGGCAATCCGCTCGGCGCGCGCGCCATGTATCTCGGCGGCACCATCTACCGCATCCACGGCACCAACGCCCCTGAAACCATCGGCAAGCGCGTGTCCTCCGGCTGCATCCGCATGACCAACGAGGACGTCACCGACCTCTATTCCCGCGTCAACGTCGGCACCAAGGTGATCGTGCTGCCGATGACCGAGCGCCGCGCAGACCTCGGCGCCGCGAGCCGCTGAAGCGACAGGACAACGTAACGCGAACGGCCCCGGAACCCACCGGGGCCGTTTTCGTTTGCCCTCGACATCCCCGTTGCGCCTGTTGCGGCGCAATCCCCGATGGAGGCGCAAATGCGACCACGAAGGCAACCCTCGCCAAGCCCATGGCTGCACGCCCTCGCCTGCGCCGGAGCACTGACGCTGCTCGTGTCCGCGCACGCCTCGCGCGCGCAGCAACCCGCGAATGACGACGCCGGCAAGCAGGCTTTCAACAATTCCTGCCGCACCTGCCATTCCATGAAGGAAGGCGACAATCGCCTCGGTCCCAATCTCAACAAGATCGTCGGACGCAAGGCCGGCTCGCTGCCGGACTACAATTACTCCTCGTCCATGAAAGAAGCCGGCTTCGCCTGGGACCAGGACAAGCTCACCCGCTTCATGGTCAAGCCGGACGAAGTCGTGTCCGGCCACAAGATGCAGCCCTATGGCGGTATCTCGGCGGAGGAGGCGGCGAAAGTGGTAACGCATCTGAAGGCAATGTCGCAGTGACCGGTGATTGCGGCGCATCCTTCGAGACGCCCGCCTGCGGCGGGCCCTCAGGATGAGGACTGAGTCTGCTGCTTCGATTGGCTGCCGAGACGTTTCCCGGTCATGATCAATCCTCTTGCGCCAAGGCAGGACTGCCAGATAGCCTCATCCTGAGGAGCGCGCCGTTGCGCGCGTCTCGAAGGACGAGGCGTTCACGATGACCGACGGCGCGTGGCTCTACATTCTCCAATGCGCGGACGGCAGCTACTACATCGGCACGACGCGCACCGAGCTCGAGATTAGGGTCGCTCAACACAACGCCGGCACGTTCGAGGGCTACACGATGTCTCGTCGCCCCGTCACGCTGATCTTCTCCCAATGGTTCGACCACATCACCGACGCGATCGAATGCGAGCGCAAGCTCAAGAAATGGAGCCGCGCGAAGAAGGAGGCGTTCATGCGCGGCGGCTTCGCCGAGCTGCATGAGCTGGCAAAGCGAGGATCACATCATCCTTCGAGACGCCCGTCTACGGCGGGCCCTCAGGATGAGGACTGAGTGTGTGGCTCGCAGTCATCCAGTACTTGCGCCACTCGCCAAATGCCAGATAGCCTCATCCTGAGGAGCGCGCCCTTGCGCGCGTCTCGAAGGACGAGGCGTTCGCACCGGCGGATCGCTTCACCGGCCGCTACCGCCGCCGCTCCGCCATCAGCCTCAGCCACGCCGCGGCATGAAACGCGCTCATCAAGAGATACATCGGCACCATCCCGCCGAGCAGGGAGCCTTGCCCGGCGCCGCACAGCATGTCCGCCGGCCCACCCCCGATCATGGCCGTCATCACGGCCATGATCGCGAAAGTCGGCGTGGCCGCCAGCGCCAGCCATTTGGCGAGGTGGCGCGCGGCCGCCACAGCGTCGGGGCTGGCGCCGGGGACCGCGCTGACCGGGCCGGTCATTTCCGTTCTCCCGCGGCCTCCTCGCGGAAGGCTTTCTCGCCGGCGTCCGAGATCTCCACCCATCGCTTGTCGGGCGCGGCGCCCTCCTCGTAGCTGTCGTGC
This sequence comes from Bradyrhizobium sp. USDA 3397, assembly GCF_054060965.1. Taxonomy (NCBI): domain Bacteria; kingdom Pseudomonadati; phylum Pseudomonadota; class Alphaproteobacteria; order Hyphomicrobiales; family Nitrobacteraceae; genus Bradyrhizobium; species Bradyrhizobium sp. USDA 3397. The sequence goes on along the minus strand of NZ_JBSSDS010000001.1, from coordinate 7,369,285 downwards.
CAGTTCCACCATTTGTAGGTCGGCGTCTGTGGATAGCCCGGAGGCGAGTCCTCCCACACCTCCTGGCGGCCGAGCGGGGTGATGTCGAGATAGTTCCAGGTCCCGCCCATCTGCTCGTCGCCGCGGCTCTTGACCAAATAGGTGCGGAAGATTCGCGTTCCGTCGCGGTAGAACACGTTGGTGCCGTGCCATTCGTCGACGCCGAAATCGGCATCGAAGCTGTCGGTGATGGTGACCCAGGGCATGGTCCAGCCCATCCGCTGCTTCAGCCTGACGATGTCGGCGTACGGCGCGCGCGACGCGAACACCAGCGTGGTGTCGCGGGCATTCAAGTGCGAGACATGGGCGACCTGGTCGGCCACCATGGAGCAGCCGCGGCAGGCGTGATCGGGCCAGCCGAACACACCGGGCTCGAAGAAGGCGCGATAAACGATCAGTTGCCGCCGGCCCTGGAACAGCTCGTGCAGACTGAGCTTGCCGCCGGGGCCCTCGAACGCATAGGTTTTGTCGACCGCCATCCATGGCATGCGGCGCCGCTCGGCGGCCAGGGCGTCGCGGGCACGGGTATGCGCCTTCTCCTTCACGAGCAGCTGCAGACGGGCCGCCTCCCAGTCCTGCGGAGACACCACCGGCGGTGTCTGCATGGCGGTCTTTCCGTTGGTTCCTGCTTTTTCTGCTGATGTCATCATGACTCTCCAAAGCTTTTGCTCGACGTCCTGCCAACGATTTCTGGCACCAAGCGGCCACGGTGCGGGAGTAACAAGTGTGGCGGGATTGACATGGAATCGCTGATCACTGCCGCTGCGCGCGCGTTAGAGGCCGGCGATCCGCTCGGGGCCCTGAACCGCGTCGCGCTGCGCAACGATGCGCCGTCGCTGGCGCTGCGCGGCATCGCGATGGCGCAGCTCGGCGATCTCGCCAAGGCCAAGTTGCTGCTGCGCACCGCCGCGCGCGCCTTCGGTCCGCGCGAGGCGGTGGCACGCGCAAGATGCCTGGTGGCCGAAGCCGAGATCGCGCTGGTCTCGCGCGATCTGAACTGGCCGGTGAAGACGCTCGCGGCGGCACGCGCGACGCTCGAACAGCACGGCGATCTCGTCAATGCCGCCCATGCAGGCCATGTCGAGGCCCGCCGCCTGCTTCTGGTCGGGCGCCTCGACGAGGCCGAGCGCACGCTCGCCGAAGTCCGTCCCGCCATGCTCCCGCCCGCGTCGCAGGTCGTCCGCGAGCTCGTGCTCGCCGGCATCGCCATCAGGCGGCTCAGAACGAACGACGCGCGCACGGCGCTCGGCCGCGCGGCTCACGCAGCGCGCCTTGCAGCCATTCCGGCGCTCGTGGCCGAGGTCGACAGCGCGAGCCTGATCCTCGACACGCCGGCAGCACGCCTGATCGCCCGCGGCAGCGAACATCCGCTGTTGCTGGGAGAGGTCGAACGTCTGGCGACCTCGACGGCGCTGGTCGTGGATACCTTTCATCACGTCGTGCGCAGGCAAGGCGTCGCGGTGTCGCTCGGAACGCGCCCCGTGCTGTTCGCGCTCGCGCGTCTCCTGGCCCAGGCATGGCCTGCGGATGTCTCGCGCGAGACGCTGATATCCGGCGCCTTTCGAGCCGGGCACGCCGACGAATCGCACCGCGCGCGCCTGCGCGTCGAGATCGGACGGCTCCGCACCAAGCTCGCGCCGCTGGCCGATATCAGCGCGACGAAGCAAGGCTTCGTGCTGGCGCCGCGGAAGACGCGCGACGTCCTCGTGCTGGCGCGGCCCGTTGAGGAGAGGCACGCCGCCGTCCTCGCCTTTCTTACCGACGGCGAGCCATGGTCGAGCTCGGCGCTCGCGCTTGCGCTTCGCATCAGTCCGCGCACCGTGCAGCGCGCGCTCGAGGACCTGGCGCGGTCGGGCAAGGTGCAGTCGTACGGACACGGACGGGCGCGCCGCTGGATGACGCCGCCCGTTCCGGGTTTCCCGACAGGCTTGTTACTCCCCACGCCGCTCCTGAAGACGTAGGATGCGCGTTAAGCACAGGGAGCAAGCACATGAAACGTTCAGCCGCCGAGATCGTCACGGAATATGGCCCCTTTCCAGGCGTCGAAGCCGTGCATGGCGTCACCTATGACGGCACGCGAGTCTGGTTCGCCTCCGGCGACAAGCTGAACGCGCTCGATCCGGCCGACGGCAGGATCGCGCGCTCCATCGACGTCGCCGCGCATGCGGGAACGGCGTTCGACGGACGGCACCTATTCCAGATCGCCGAGGACCGCATCCAGAAGATCGATGCGGCCTCGGGCAAGGTGCTCGGCACCATTCCGGCGCCCGGCGGCGGCGGCGATTCCGGCCTCGCCTGGGCCGAGGGCTCGCTCTGGGTCGGGCAATATCGCGAGCGCAAGATCCATCAAATTGACCCCGAAACGGGGAAGATCCTCCGCACCATCGAGAGCAAGCGCTTCGTGACCGGGGTGACCTGGGTGGACGGCGAGCTCTGGCACGGCACCTGGGAGAACGAACAGAGCGATTTGCGCCGGATCGACTCGGAAACGGGACAAGTGATCGAGCAGATCGACATGCCCGCCGGCACGATCGTGTCAGGCCTGGAATCGGACGGCGGTGACCGTTTCTTCTGCGGCGGCGGCAATCGCGGCAAGGTGAGAGCGGTCCGGCGCCCGCGGCAAAGCTAGTTCACGGTGAGCTGAGCGCTTAGCCTCGTCCTTCGAGACGACCGCTTCGCGGTCTCCTCAGGATGAGGCTAAGCAACATCGGCGCTCGCTGAAGCCAGCGCCGCACACACACGGTCCTCATCCTGAGGGCCCGCCAACGGCGGGCGTCTCGAAGGATGGCCGCAGTCGCAGATCTCACGCTGCGGTTTCGCCCCAATTCCACCCAACGGGTGCGCTCTAGCGCCCTCCTCGCCCGCCCTGTAGAATCCCCGTCGGGGCGACTTGGGGGATTGATGCATCTGACGTGGAATGTGAAGACTATCCTGATCGGTGTCGCGGTGCTCGCGGCGTCGTTCTTCATCAGCCTGAAGGCGATGGACTTACTGGCGCCGCGCGCGACAGATTCGGCGCCGCCGGTCGCTCAGTTGCCGCCGCTGCCGCCGGCCTCGAAGAGCTCCATCGTGATCGCGCCGGTCGCCATCGCGCTGTCGGCGATCCGCGAGCAGGCCGAGAGGGCCGCGCCGCGCAATTTCGCCGGCAAGGCCGACAACCCGATCTCGCAGATCCTGGAGAATGCCGATATCGGCTGGTCCGCCGTCCGGGGCCCGATGGCGGCAGCCGGCGACAAGGACGTGCTGACGATCTCGACCCCGCTCACCGGCAAGCTCAACGTGACCGGCTCGCTGTCGTCGAAGGCCACAGGCGCGCTTGGCGATGCGCTCGGCAGCGTGCTCGGCGGCGACGCCGCGAAGCGGATCGGCGCGGTCAACATCAAGAACCTGAACGCGAGCGCTGAGATCAAGGGCAACGTCGTCGTCACCTCGCGCCCGAAGCTCGCCGCCGCCTGGTATCTGGAGCCCAATCTCGGCGCCCAGGTCAATCTCGGCGACACCAACCTCAACGTCGCCGGCGCCAAGGTCAACGTGCCCGCGCAGGTCAAGCCGCTGATTGACAAGACCGTCGGCGAGCAGATCAACGCCGTCTCCGAGCGCATCCGCAACGATTCCTCGCTGCGCGAGAATGCCAAAGCGCAATGGATCAAGGCCTGCCGCTCGATCCCGCTGCAAGGATCTAGCGCCTCGGCGGCGCTGCCGCCGCTCTGGCTCGAGATGAAGCCGGTGCGCGCGATCGCGGCGCAGCCGCGCGTCGATGCGCAGGCCGTGACCTTGCTGCTCGGCCTCGAAGCCGAGACACGCGTGACCTCGACGCCGACCAAGCCGGACTGTCCGTTCCCCGACAAGATCTCGATCGTACCGCCGACCGGCACCGGCGTGAACATCGGCGTGCCGATCGACGTGCCCTTCACCGAGATCAACAAGCTGATCGCGGCGCAGATGGTCGGCCGCACCTATCCCGAGGACGGCTCCGGCCCGGTCGACGTCACCGTCAAGAGCGCCAACGTGATCCCCTCCGGCGACCAACTGCTGATTTCGCTTCTGGTGCGCGCCAAGGAAAAGAAGAGCTGGTTCGGCCTCGGCGCCGAGGCGAATGTGCACATCTGGGGCCGGCCGGTGCTCGACCAGGCGCAGCAGACGCTGCGGCTCACCGACATCCAGCTCGCGGTGGAATCCGAGGCCGCCTTCGGCCTGTTGGGTGCCGCCGCCCGCGCCGTCGTCCCGCAGATGCAGCAGGCGCTGCTGCAGAGGGCAACGCTCGATCTGAAGCCGATCGCCGCCAACGCCCGCGAGAAGATCGCCGCCGCAATCGCCGACTACCAGAAGAGCGAGGACGGCCTCAAGGTCGAGGCCAGGATCGAGAGCCTCACTCTCGCCGACATCGCCTTCGATTCCAAGACTCTGCGCGTGGTTGCGGAAGCCGGCGGCTCACTGAACGTATTCGTGACGAAGCTGTCGGGGATGTAGCGCGTCCCTACGAGTCGCAGGGCTATTGCATTTGGACCTTCACCAGAGGTCGTCATGCCCAGGCTTGTCCCGGGCATCCACGTTCTTTGTGCTGCGCGGCAAGGCGTGGATGGCCGAGGCAAGCCCGGCCATGACGATGTGGGGACTATCGTGCCAGACGTGCACTGTTCATATGCGATAGCCCCGCCACTCGCCGGACCTGCACAATTCCTCGTCGCTTGCGCCGCTGGCATTCTCGCTGCAGGATGCTAATCTCGCACGCGCATTGTAGGGGACAACGCGAGGACAACATGGAAGCCGGCATGGTCACGCCTGCGCCGGCGCTGGTGCGTTTTTCCGGCATTCAAAAGACCTATGATGGCAAGCATCTCGTGGTGAAGAACCTCGACCTCGACATCAGGAAGGGCGAATTCATCACCCTGCTCGGCCCGTCGGGATCGGGCAAGACGACCACGCTGATGATGCTGGCCGGCTTCGAGGTGCCGACCCATGGCGAGATCTACCTCAGCGAGCGGCCGATCAAGAACGTGCCGCCGCACAAGCGCGACATCGGCATGGTGTTCCAGAACTACGCGCTGTTTCCGCACCTGACGATCGCTGAAAACATCGCCTTCCCGCTGTCGGTGCGCAAGTCGAGCAAGGCGGAAACGCAAGAGCGCGTCAGCGCGGCGCTGCGCATGATCAAGATGGAAACTTTGGCGCACCGGCGGCCCGGGCAATTGTCCGGCGGTCAGCAGCAACGCGTGGCGCTGGCCCGCGCGCTGGTGTTCAATCCGCAGCTCGTGCTGATGGACGAGCCCCTGGGCGCACTGGACAAGCGTCTGCGGGAGCAGATGCAGCTGGAGATCAAGCAGCTGCACGAGACGATGGGCATCACGGTCGTCTATGTCACCCACGACCAGAGCGAAGCGCTCACGATGTCGGACCGCATCGCCGTATTCAACGACGGCATCGTGCAGCAGATCGACCGCCCCGACGCGCTGTATGAGCATCCCGTGAACAGCTTCGTCGCCCATTTCATCGGCGAGAACAATGTGCTCGCCGGCACCCTGGAAAGTGTCGAAAGGGATTATTGCCGCGTCGCGCTGGCCGGTGGCGGCACAGTCGCCGCACGGGCGGTCAACGTGTCAGGCGCAGGCGCATCGACCTCCCTGTCGGTGCGGCCGGAGCGTGTCGCAATAATTCCCAATGGCAATTCCAGTGAGGGACCGAACCGGCTGCCGGCAAAAGTGCAGAACACCATCTATCTCGGTGACCACGCGCTGGCCGTGCTGGATGTGGCCGGCAACGCCGAGTTCATGGTCAAGCTTCAGCCGGGAGCGCATCACGGCCTAAGACCTGGCGAAAGCGTGCTCATCACTTTCCGCCCGGAGGACTGCCTCGCCCTCGATCCCGTCTGATCTGCCGGCGACGAAACTGAACACTCGATGTCAACGCAACTCACATGAAGAAGGAACGAAGACCATGCTGAAGCGCAAGATTGCTCTGGGTTTCGCCGCGGCACTGGGCGCCAGTGCTGCGCTGGCCAATGTCGCGGAGGCGCGTGACCTCACCGTCGTCTCGTGGGGCGGTGCGTATCAGGAGGCCCAGAAGAAGGTCTATTTCGAGCCGTTCAAGAAAGCGTCCGGCATCGCGATGAACGACGAATCCTGGGACGGCGGCGTCGGCGTGCTGCGCGCCAAGGTGCAGGGAGGTGCCGCCACCTGGGACGTCGTCCAGGTCGAGAGCGATGAGCTCGCGGTCGGCTGTGAAGAGGGCCTGTTCGAGAAGCTGGACTATTCCAAGATCGGCGGCGAGGCCGCCTATATCCCGCCGTCGGTCAATCCTTGCGGCGTCGGCGCCATCCTCTACGATTTCGTGCTCGGCTACGACAAGGACAAGCTGAAGGAGGCCCCGAAAGGCTGGGCCGACTTCTTCGACACCAAGAAGATTCCGGGCAAGCGCGCGCTGCGCCAGGGCCCGAAGACCACGCTGGAGATCGCCCTCATGGCCGACGGCGTCGCACCGAAGGACGTCTACAAGGTGCTGGCGACCGACGAAGGCATCGAGCGCGCCTTCAAAAAGCTCGACACCATCAAGGGCGACCTCGTCTGGTGGAAGGCCGGCGCGCAGCCGCCGCAATTGCTCGCCTCCGGCGAGGTGGCGATGACCTCGGTCTACAATGGCCGCATCGACACCGCGAACAAAAACGAGAAGAAGAACTTTGGCATGGTGTGGGACGGCGCGCTGTTCACTCTCGACAGCTGGGTCATCCTGAAGGGGAGCCCGAACAAGGACGCGGCCTACAAGTTCCTGGACTTCGTCGGCAAGGCGGAGAACCAGTCCAAGCTGTCGGAGAACATTGCCTATGGCACTTCGAACAAGGATGCCGCCGGCCGGCTCGCGCCCGCCGTCCTGAAGGACCTGCCGACGGCGCCTGATAACATCAAGAACGCGGTCGAGATCAACGTGGCCTTCTGGCTCGAGAACATCGACCGCCTGACCGAGCGCTTCAACAAATGGGCCGCGAAATAGCAATCAATGACCAAAGCGCTTCTAACTGGCGCCAATGCGTCGACCGAGGTGCCGCTCAAACGCCGATTGCGGCGTGCGGAGCGGACACGCCAGGTCAAGGCATTGGCGCTGGTCCTGCCGCTTCTGCTGTTTCTGCTCTTCACCTTCGCAGGTCCCATCGCCGGCATGCTGTGGCGCTCGGTCGAGGACTGGGAGGTGCGTCAGGTCCTGCCGCAAACGGTCGCTGCTCTTGCCAGCTGGGACGGCAAGGACCTGCCGGATGAAAACGCCTATGCGGCGCTTGCAAGCGACATCCTGGCGGCGCGCGCCGCTGGCACCCTTGCGATTGCGGCCAAACGGCTCAACTACGCGCTGAACGGCTTCCGCACGATCCTGACCAGCACGGGACGCAATCTGAAGGCGGTGCCTGAGCCCGGTACGGCCAGGGAGACGCTGGGCAGGATCAACCCCGCCTGGCGCGAACGCGCCACCTGGACCACGATCAAGAACGCGAGCGGCCCGATCACCGGCTTCTACCTGCTTGCCTCGCTCGACCTGACGCGAAACGCGGACGGCGCGATCGTCGCCGCACCACCGGATCAGGCCATCTACCGCGACATTTTCCTCCGCACATTTCTCATCAGCCTCGGTGTCACGGCGCTCTGCCTGATCCTCGGCTTTCCGGTCGCTTACCTCCTGGCGACGCTGCCGCCCGGCCGGTCGAACCTCTTGATGATCTTCGTGCTGCTGCCGTTCTGGACGTCGCTCCTGGTTCGCACCTGCGCCTGGATCGTCCTGTTGCAGAGCAAGGGCGTCGTGAACGACAGTCTGCTCTGGCTCGGCATCATCGACGCGCCCTTGCGCCTGATCTACAACCGCTTCGGCGTCTGCGTTGCCATGACCCACGTTCTGCTGCCGTTCATGATCCTGCCGCTGTACAGCAGCATGAAGGCGATCTCGCCCGCTTACATGCGGGCCGCCGCCTCGCTCGGTGCGCCACCCCTCACCGCCTTCCTGCGGATCTACCTGCCGCAGACCCTGCCTGGCATCGGCGCGGGAAGCCTGCTCGTCTTCATCCTGGCGCTCGGCTACTACATCACGCCGGCCCTCGTCGGCGGCGCCGCCGACCAGATGATCAGCTACTTCATCGCCCTCTACACGACCGAGACGGCCAATTGGGGCCTTGCTTCGGCGCTGGGCGCGGTGCTGCTGCTGGCCACCGTTCTGCTCGCTCTCGTCTACGGCAAGCTGGTGCAGGGCCAGCAGGTCACGGGAGGGATGAAGAATTGAGCGACAATTCCTCCTTGCGCACCCCCAGCCAGCGCATCGCGTGGACCGCGACTATCGTTGTCTCCACGCTGGTTTTCATCTTCCTGATCGCGCCGATCCTCGCGATCATGCCGCTGTCCTTCAGTTCAAGCTCGTACCTCACCTATCCGCTGCCGGGTCTTTCCTTGCGCTGGTACGACGACTTCGTCAATTCGCCGCGCTGGATGAACTCGCTCAAGAACAGCATGATCATCGGCATCGCCTCGACGCTGTTGTCCATGGTCCTCGGCACGCTGGCCGCGCTGGGGCTGGCGCAGTGGAAGAGCCGGTTCAAGCCGCTCGTGCTGGCCTTCGTGCTGTCGCCGGTGGTCGTGCCCGGCGTCATCACCGCGGTCGGCCTGTACTTCTTCTTCGCGCCGATCGGCCTGACCGGCAGCTATCTCGGCCTGATCCTGGCCCACACCGCGCTGGCGACGCCCTTCGTGGTGATCACGGTCGGGGCGACTCTGCAGAGCTTCGACACCAACCTGGCGCGCGCCGCCGCCTCGCTCGGCGCCTCGCCAATCTACGCGTTCCGTCGCGTGATCCTGCCGCTGATCCTGCCGGGTCTGGCGTCTGGCGCCCTGTTCGCGTTTGCGACCAGCTTCGATGAGGTGGTGATCGTGCTGTTCATGGCGGGTCCCGAGCAGCGGACCCTGCCGCGCGAGATGTTCAGCGGCATCCGCGAGAACATCAGCCCGACCATCACGGCAGCGGCCGTGATCTTGACGACCGTCTCGGTCATCTTGCTTGCCACCCTGGAAGCCCTGCGGCGGCGTAATGAACGGCTGAAGGGCAGCGGGGGTTGAGGACGCAGGAGGTCGAAGCACGACAGCGCGCCCGGTGAAAACCAGGCGCGCTTCGTTCAGGCAGTTACGCGAGCCGCATTACTCCGCGTACTTGAACTGCGGCATGTTCTTCAGCTCGTCCTTGCTGGCATTGAACACGGCGTGGTCCGGATACCATTTTGACGCGGACGACGTCGATGCGGTCGCTGCGGGCCTGTCGGTACCGGTCGCAGCGCCGGTCGTCGTGCCAGCGGGCCGGGCGCCGGTGTTCGCGCCGGTGCCGGTATAGGCGACGGGCTCGTTGACGAATTTCAGCTTCTCGTAGGGCACGGCGACCAGATGCTCGCCCATGCCGAGGAAGCCGCCGACTCCGATCACGGCGATCTTGATGTCACCGTTCTTGTCCATCAGCAGGTCGTTGATCGTGCCGATGTTCTCGTTGGCCTCATTGTAGACCTTCAGGCCGTCCATCTTCGAGGTGCGCCACTGGCCGGAAGCCGTCGTGGTCGTTGCGGTGGCCGCAGGGGCCGCCTTGTCGGTGGTGGCGGCGGGCGGCGTTTGCGCGATTGCGACGGTCGCAAGTAGCGCGGTACCGGCGAGGCCGGTGACGATCGATTTCATCAACATGGTTGTCCTCTCCTTCACAGAAAACTCGTGCGGAGAAAACCGCTCTGATCGGGCGCAGTTCCGTGCGTGCCGCAATTTCGTCGCGCCATGCGCGAACTGTTCCTGCGTCACTCAGGAACATTTTGCGATGCACGGTTCCCCCCGACGATCGTGCGCATTGGGGCAAGGCAGGACCGCGGCGAGGACCGCGCCGACCCGGCGTCGCCGAGGTCAGCTCTTGTAGTCGATTAGGAGCGCGTCCGCGCCTTGTCACCAATCTCGCGCGCGCCTTTCCCGGGCTCGGCATTGAGATGCTGGCGCCCGGCACGGCCGATCTCGCGGAGAGCGACAGCCTGCATCTGCGCTGGATGCGCCGCCATCTCGGCCGCGCCTACAAGACCGGACGGCTGGCGTCAGGCAGCATCGAGCCCCGTATCGGCGTGCAATTGCCCGACGGCACCGTGATCGCGGGCCATGTCGATGGCGCCCCGCGGCCGTTGTTCTCTGGCGCGCCCTGGCTGATGAGCGCCTTCATCTGCGTCACCGTGCTCGGCCTGTGGGCGGCGCGCGCGCTGACGAGGCCGCTGTCGTCCTTCGCCGCGGCGGCGGAGAATTTCAGCCTCGACGGCGCCGCCGAGCCGCTGCCCGAGCCGCGGCCCGGAGGAGATCCGCGCGGTGGCGCGCGCGCTCAACCGCATGCACGAGCGGATCGTGCGGTTGATGTCGGACCGCACGCGGATGCTGGCCGCCATCAGCCACGATTTGCGCACGCCGATCACGCGGCTGCGCCTGCGCGCCGAGTTCATCGAGGACGAGAGCAACCGCAAGCGCATGCTGATGGATCTAGACCAGATGCGCGCGATGCTGGAATCGGTGCTGTCGCTCTTGCGCGACGACCGCAAGGTCGAGGCGGTGACGCTGGTCGACATCGCCAGCACGCTGCAGCTCGTCGCCAATCAGTTCGGCGATATGGGCCACCTCGTGCATTATGTCGGGCCGGCGTCCGCGACCGCCGCCGCGCGCCCCGACGATCTGCATCGCGGCGTCACCAAGCTGGTCGTGCGGATGAAATTGCCGGTCTCGCAGGCGCCGCGCCGCCTGATCAAGCCGCGAGCGGCGGGTGCTCGATGGCCTCGTGCGGGAAGATCGCCACCGCCTCGAAGCGATAGTTGCAGGCGTGGCAGGTCCAGAGATAAGAGACGCGGCCTTCGCCCGGCTCGATCCAGTCAGGAAACGGGATCGGTGTGCCACATTGTGCGCAAGGGTTCTGCTTGGGAATGTCGTCGATGTCTGCAGGATTCATGGACGTCCTCCCGAGTGCTGGTTTTGAGTAGCGATTGTTGGGCGAATGCGCGAAATGGACAGACCCGCTGTCGCGTAAGGCGCTCTACCAGGTCCGAGCTTAACCCAGGTTTGAGTCGCAAAAGCGACGAGCCGGCAAAAATTGCCGCTGGTGACATTTCGCCACATCATCGCCGTGTTCCCACGGCCTAACGCGCTGGGTGCGGGTCCGTTCTGCCGAGGAATACTTCGATGAAAATCTTACGAATTGTCGCGCTGCTCGCGGCCGGATTGACGTTGCCGCAGGCAGCTTTCGCCGGGCAAGCCGAATATGCCGAGATGGTCGCCGCCCATGCCCGCGCCAACGGCGTGCCGGAAGCGCTGGTGCATCGCGTCATCATGCGCGAAAGCCGCTATCAGCCGCATGTGGTCGGTCGCGGCGGCACCATCGGGCTGATGCAGATCAAGCTCGCGACCGCCCGCGGGGTCGGCTACACCGGCGATGCCGCCGGCCTGCGCGATCCCAACACCAACCTCACTTATGCGGTGAAGTACCTCGCCGGCGCCTACCGCGCCGCCAATGGCGATCACGCGCGAGCCGTGCGTTATTTCGCGGGCGGCTATTACTACGCTGCAAAGCGCCAGCGGCAGGAGGCCGTCCAGGTCGCGAGTATGGGCGACACCATGGGCCAGGGCACTATGGGCCAACCTTGGCTCGAGCCGAACGGCAATCCGCAGCCGATGTTCGCCGCGCCGGCGCAGAGGAAGCTCGCCCAGCGCGTCCGCAACGCGCGGGCGCAGGCATTAAAGTAGCCTTCGTGTCCCGGACGAGACGCAACGCGCGAGCGTTGCGTCGCAGAGCCGGGACCCAGCCCCTACACAACAATGGGCCCCGGCTCAGCGCTGCGTCCGGGGCACGGTCGGGTTCCGCGCCAACACGCGTTGACCACCCCGTCCCGCTGGCATACATTACCACCGTTCCGAGGGGTGCTCCGAGGAGGAGCTGAGATACCGCTAAATGGGCAATACCGCCCAGGACCGCGGTGACCCTTTGAACCTGATCCGGGTCATGCCGGCGAAGGGACAGGGATGTTGCAGACCATCAAGCGACCGGATTCACCGGTATCCATCATCGGCGCAGGCATCGCGGGCGCCTGGCAGGCGCTGCTATTCGCGCAGGCCGGTCACGCCGTCACCTTGCACGAGCGCGGTGACGAGGCGATGACGGATGCCACCAGCCATTGGGCCGGCGGCATGCTCGCGCCCTATTGCGAGGCCGAAGTCGCCGAGCCCATCATCAGCCGTCTGGGGCTGCGCTCGCTCGATCTCTGGCGGCGCGAGCTGCCCGACACGCCGTTCAACGGCTCGCTGGTCGTCGCCCATCCGCGCGAGCGCAACGATTTCGAGCGGTTTGCGCGCATGACCGAGCATCACCGCCGGCTCGATGCCGCCGGCCTTGCCGCGCTCGAGCCGTCGCTGGAGGGCCGCTTCCGCGATGCGCTGTTCTTCCCCGCCGAGGGCCATGTCGAGCCGCGCCGCGTGCTGCCGCAGCTGCACGAGCGCATCAAGGCTGCCGGCGGCACCATCAAGTTCTGCAGCGACGTCACTGCGAACGAGCTTGACGGCATCGTCATCGACTGCCGCGGCCTTGGTGCCCGCGACGAGCAGAGCGAGCTTCGCGGCGTCAAGGGCGAGATGATCCTGATCGAGACGGACGAGGTGCAGCTGGCGCGCCCGGTGCGGCTGATCCACCCGCGCTGGCCGCTCTACGTGATCCCGCGCGAGAACGGCCTGTTCATGCTGGGCGCGACCTCGATCGAGGCGGAAGACACCGGCGTCAGCGTCCGCTCCGCGCTGGAGCTCTTGGGCGCGGCCTACACCGTGCACCCGGCGTTCGGCGAGGCCCGTATCGTCGAGTTCGGCTCGGGGCTTCGGCCCGCCTTTCCCGACAATTTGCCGCGCATCGGCATTCGCGATCGCAAGATCAGCGTCAACGGCCTCTACCGCCACGGCTTCCTGATCGCGCCGGCGCTCGCCGAGCTGACGCTCGCCTATGTCGAGCGCGGCCAGATCGACAACGAGGTAATGCAATGCGCCTGATCGTCAACGGTGAGCCGCGCGAGGTCAGCGCAGCCAGCGTCGACGCGCTGCTCGCCGAGCTCGACTACGAAGGCAGCCATTTCGCCATCGCGCTGAACTACGACGTCGTGCCGAAGAGCCGCTGGGCCGAGACGCAGCTCAAGGCCGGCGACGAGATCGAGATCATCACGCCGCGGCAGGGAGGGTGAGGTGATGGCTGTCTATTTGTCCCACCGGCGCATTCCCTACACCCCACTGTCATCGCCCGGCTTGACCGGGCGATCCAGTACCCCGCGGCTTCACGGTTCCAGCCGCGCTGCTGCGGCGTACTGGATCCCCGCCTTCGCGGGGATGACTCCTGCACTTGCGGAGACACCTGCCACATGGTGACCTTCTACGGCAAAACCTTCGCCTCCCGCCTGCTGATCGGCAGCGCGCTCTATCCCTCGCCTGCGATCATGCAAGGCGCGATCCGCGCCTCCGGCGCCAACATCGTCACGGTCTCGCTGCGGCGCGAATCCGCCGGCGGCAAGACCGGCGATGCGTTCTGGAAGCTGATCCGCGAGCTCGACGTCACCGTGCTGCCGAACACCGCGGGATGCCGCACCGTACGCGAGGCGGTGACCACCGCAAAACTCGCGCGCGAATTGTTCGGCACAAGCTGGATCAAGCTCGAAGTGATCGCCGACAACGACACGCTGCAGCCCGACGTCGTCGGTCTCGTCGAAGCCGCCGGCATCCTGATCAAGGACGGTTTTGAAGTCTTTCCCTATTGCACGGAGGATCTCTCGGTCGCGAGCCGCCTGGTCGAAACTGGGTGCAAGGTGGTGATGCCGTGGGCCGCGCCGATTGGCAGCGCCAAGGGCATCACCAACCGCGATGCGCTAAAACTGCTGCGCGAGCGGCTGCCCGACATCACGCTGGTGGTCGACGCTGGCTTAGGGGCGCCTTCCCACGCCGCGCAGGCGTTCGAGCTCGGCTATGATGCCGTGCTGCTCAACACCGCCATCGCCAAAGCCGCCGATCCCGTCGCAATGGCGAACGCCTTCCGCCTCGGCTGCGAGGCCGGCCGCACCGCTTACGAGGCCGGGCTGATGAACGCCCGCGATTTCGCTTCGCCCTCCACCCCTGTCGTTGGGACCCCGTTCTGGCATGCCGTATCCTGATCGCTTCTATCCCGTCGTCGACAGCCTCGCCTGGGTCGAGCGCCTGACAAAACTCGGCGTCGGCACCATCCAGCTGCGCGCCAAGGACCTCGACGACTCGCAGGCGCTGCAGATCGTCTCCGACGCGCTGGCGATCACCAAGGGCACGCAGGCCAAGCTGGTCGTGAACGATTATTGGCGCGCCGCGATCGTCGCCGGCGCAGAATATCTGCATCTCGGCCAGGAGGACCTGGCCGAGGCCGACCTCGGCGCGATCCGCGAGGCCGGCCTCAAGCTCGGCATCTCCACCCATGACGACGCCGAGCTTGCGACCGCGCTGGCCGCCAAGCCTGACTACGTCGCGCTCGGTCCGATCTTCTTCACCACGCTCAAATCGATGCGCTTCGAGCCGCAAGGCATTCCCAAAATCACCGAATGGAAAAAGCGCATTGGCACCATCCCGCTGGTCGCGATCGGCGGCATCAAGTTCGAGCAAGCCGCGGAGATCTTCGCCGCCGGCGCGGATTCGATTGCTGTTGTCTCCGACGTCACCCAAAACCCCGATCCCGATGCCCGCGTGCGGCAATGGCTTGGTCTGAAGGAGGCGGCGTGATGCGCACGCTTTCCCCACACCCTCAACTGTCATCGCCCGGCTTGACCGGGCGATCCAGTACGCCGCGGCCTCTCGGCTCCAGCCGCACCGCCTCGGAGTACTGGATCCCCGCCTTCGCGGGGATGACACCGGAATTTGCCTCTCGCGTAGCGAAACTAACGAATTAAACCGGAGGATCCCATGAACATCCGCTCCAATCCCGAAAAAACCGTTCCCGCCGTCACCACCGGCCCGCTGCCCTCCTCGCGAAAAATCTTCGCAACGCCCGACGCCGCGCCTGATATCCGCGTGCCCTTGCGCGAGATCATTCTCTCCGAAGGCGCCGGCGAGCCGAACCTGCCGGTCTACGACACCTCCGGCCCCTACACCGATCCCTCCGTCACCATCGACGTCAACGCCGGCTTGGCGCGCGACCGCAAGCAATGGGTGTTGGAGCGCGGCGGCGTCGAGGAATATGAGGGCCGCCAGATCAAGCCGGAGGACAATGGCAGCGTCTCCACCGACAAGGCCGCGCGCGCCTTCTCGGCCTATCACAAGCCGCTGCGCGGCCTCGACGGTCACAAGGTGACCCAGCTCGAATTCGCCCGCGCCGGCATCATCACCAAGGAGATGATCTACGTCGCCGAACGCGAGAATCTCGGCCGCAAGCAGCAGCTCGAGCGCGCCGAAGCCGCGCTCGCCGACGGCGAGAGCTTTGGCGCCTCGGTGCCCGCCTTCATCACCCCCGAGTTCGTCCGCGACGAGATCGCGCGCGGCCGCGCCATCATTCCCTCCAACATCAACCATTCCGAGCTCGAGCCGATGATCATCGGCCGCAACTTCCTGACCAAGATCAACGCCAATATCGGCAACTCGGCGGTGACCTCGTCGGTCGAGGAGGAGGTCGAGAAGATGGTGTGGGCGATCCGCTGGGGCGCCGACACCGTGATGGACCTCTCCACGGGGCGCAACATCCACACCACGCGCGAATGGATCCTGCGCAACTCGCCGGTGCCGATCGGCACCGTTCCCATTTATCAGGCGCTGGAGAAGTGCAACGGCGATCCGGTCAAGCTGACCTGGGAGCTCTACAAGGACACCCTGATCGAGCAGTGCGAGCAGGGCGTCGACTATTTCACCATCCACGCCGGCGTGCGCCTGCAATACATCCACCTCACCGCGAGCCGCGTCACCGGCATCGTCAGCCGCGGCGGCTCGATCATGGCGAAGTGGTGCCTCGCGCATCACAAGGAAAGCTTCCTCTACACGCATTTTGACGAGATCTGCGACCTCATGCGCAAATATGACGTCTCGTTCTCGCTCGGCGACGGCCTGCGCCCCGGCTCGATCGCGGACGCGAATGACCGTGCACAGTTCGCCGAGCTGGAGACGCTCGGTGAGCTCACCAAGATCGCATGGGACAAGGGCTGCCAGGTCATGATCGAAGGCCCCGGCCACGTGCCGATGCACAAGATCAAGATCAACATGGACAAGCAGCTGAAGGAGTGCGGCGAGGCGCCGTTCTACACGTTGGGGCCGCTGACCACCGACATCGCGCCGGGCTACGACCACATTACGTCGGGCATCGGCGCCGCCATGATCGGCTGGTTCGGCTGCGCCATGCTCTGCTACGTCACGCCGAAGGAGCATCTCGGCCTCCCTGATCGCAACGACGTCAAGACCGGCGTCATCACCTACAAGATCGCCGCCCACGCCGCCGACCTCGCCAAGGGCCACCCCGCCGCGCAACTGCGCGACGACGCCCTCTCCCGCGCGAGGTTCGAATTCCGCTGGACCGACCAGTTCAACCTCGGCCTCGATCCCGACACCGCGAAAAACTTCCACGACGAGACCCTGCCGAAGGAAGCCCACAAGGTCGCCCATTTCTGCTCGATGTGCGGCCCAAAATTCTGCTCGATGAAGATCACGCAGGACGTGCGCGACTACGCGGCGACGCTGAACGATCCGAACAGCGTGGGGATGTCGATGAGCGGGACGGCCGAGGACGGCATGGCCAAGATGAGCGCGAAGTTCAAGGAGATGGGCGAGAGCTTGTATCTGGATGCGGAGAAGGTGAAGGAGAGCAATCGGGTGTTGTGAGAGAGTTCTCCTCGTCATGCCCGGGCTTGACCCGGGCATCCATCCGAAAAAGAGGAGCCGGGCAGACAGCCCGGCTTTTTCTTCGAAACTCGCTTTAAGAAATCCTCTTCTTCAATAACGGCTGGTCCTCTTTGACCGCGGGCAAACATTCCACTTCCCAAGGGAAGCGCCGATTGACGTCCTGCCAGATGACCTGCAGACAGGGGAATGCACGCCGCGATTTCCAGTAGAACCAGATCGCCGTGCCGAGATATTCGGGATAGGCCGCGAACGGCACTTCCCAGAAGCCGAGCTTGTAGCCGTTCTCCAGCAAATCATCGGAGATATCGCCATCGACGAATTTATGGCCGGATTGCACTCGGTCACGGACAAGGTTGATGATGGCCTGCGCCCTTTCGGCTCTCTGGCCGAAAATGATGAGTTCGGGATGACCATAGTTCAGATGCAGACCAATTGAAAATGCAAACGGTGGATTTGCATCTGGTATGCCCGTGATATGGCAGCCGTGATTGCGGACGTTGCGCAAAATGACTTTATCGGCTTCGTGCTCGGGCTCGGGCCATTCGAACTGATCTTGCATTTTCAACCCAGATGAAACAAGCGCAGCCAGGACGAGCGTAGCGACATCCGGGGTCTTTGTCGCTAGCATATCGCTGACGCTCCTGCCGGCTACAACTCCACGGATAAGTGATTTTGTCCGATAGCAAGCTCCACCGCCTCCCCGACCTCCTCCGCCCCAACCTCCGCCTCGTCTTCGTCGGCACCGCCGCCTCGACGCGCTCGGCGGAGCTCGGGCACTACTACGCCCATCCCGGCAACCGCTTCTGGCGCGCGATCCATGAGGCCGGGATCACGCCGCGGCGCTATCAGCCGGGCGAGTTTGCTTCGCTGATCGAGCTCGGGATCGGCTTCACTGATCTCTGCAAGACGGGCGCCGGGATGGATCACCAGATCGCGGCGGAGACGATCGACGTGCCGGGCTTTCGGGCGAAGATGGACAAGTACCGACCGCGGACGATTGCGTTCACGAGCAAGAAGGCGGCGAGCTTGTTTTACGGCAGACCGTCAGCTGCGATTGCGTTGGGACGGCAGGCGCGGGATGAAAACCTACCGGGAATTTTTGTGCTGCCGTCGCCGTCGGGTGCGGCGTCCGGGCATTGGACGATTGAGCCGTGGCGCGAGCTGGCGGCGTGGATCGCCGCGTAGGGTGGGCAAAGGCGCTCTTGCGCCGTGCCCACGATCTTTCCATGGGTCCGGCAGGACGGTGGGCACGGCGCGCGAAGAGCGCCTTTGCCCACCCTACGGGACCTTGCTCTCGTGTCCCGGGCAAGCGTAGCGCAGACCCGGGACCCAGAAGCCCCGGCGCGCGTTCGCCATGGGCCCCGGCTCTGCAGCGCATCACGCCGCACTGGACGATGCTTCGCATCGTCAGGGGCGCGCTGCGCTGCGTCCGGGGCACGCCACCACCGATATTTCGCACAGTGTCTGTCGGAAAACCGCATCGTCGTTCGTCCTCTGGAAACGATCACCCCGGAGCCCCAGATGCCTCCCACCATCACCGCCTTCGAATCCTCCCCCGACCGCGGCAAGGGCCACGCGCGCGACATGCGGGTGCGCTGGGCGCTGGAAGAGGTCGGCCAGACCTACGACGTCCGCCTTCTCTCCTTCGCCGCGATGAAGCAGCCGGCGCATCGTGCGCTGCATCCGTTCGGGCAGATCCCGACCTATGAGGATGGCGATCTCACCCTGTTCGAGTCCGGGGCGATCGTGCTGCACATCGCCGAGCGCCATGACGGCTTGCTGCCGAAGGATGCGAACGCGAGGAGCCGCGCGATCGCGTGGATGTTCGCTGCGCTGAACACGGTGGAGCCGCCGATCGTCGAGCTCACCATGGCGATGCTGTTCGAGCGCGACAGGAGCTGGTACGCCGAGCGCCTGCCCGGCTTGCAGGAGCGCGTGCGCACCAGGCTCGGCGAATTGTTCCGCCGCCTCGGCAAGGCCGACTGGCTCGACGGCGCCTTCAGCACCGGCGATCTCATGATGGTGACGGTGCTGCGGCGGCTGAACAAATCAGGCCTGCTCGAGGAATTCCCCGATATCGCCGCCTATGTCGCACGCGGCGAGGCGCGGCCGGCGTTCCGGCGCGCGTTCGAGGCGCAGCTTGCGGTGTTCACGGCGGCGTCGCGTTCGTAAGCGGGTTAGCCGCTTCAGCTCAGCTGGGCCAGTTCGCGGGCGAGGTTCGCGCGGGCTTGCCGATCGAAAGTCGCGGCGAACACCGGGTCGGGAAAGATGACCTCGCGTGCCGCGAAACGGCGCAGCACGCGGGCGCGGCCGGCGCGATAGTCGTCCTCGGCGACATGGCTGAACTCCCGACGGATCGCGGCGGCATAGGCGTCGTAGCGGGCGTTATCGGCGCCGAGAATGCTGAGGTCGATCGAGATCAGGATCGCCCCGAGACGGTCGCCCGGGGGAACGTCGTGCGTTTTGGTCAGCCGGATCAGGCGGCCGACCTCCTGGCGAAGCTCGGCGCGGACGTGCTGCTCGGCGAGCTCCGCGCTGCGTTCCTCGTTGTCCGTTCGCGTCGGATCGTAGACGACGTCGTGCCACCAGATCGCTTCCGACAGCGTCTCGCGCTCGGCGGCCGAAAGACCCTCGGCGCGCGCGAGCACCGCCAGGCAATGCTCGATATGCGCGAGATTGTGATAGTGGCGGCCGGGCGCCGCATAGGCAGCGACCAATTCGTCGCGGGTCATGGGCGAGGTCTCACGTTGTCGATCTTGTCCTTGTTGATGGCCATCGTGATCTCCCGGACCAGGGGATTGCGGTCATCCTATTGCGCAAAAGGCAGTTCGCAAATGGCGCTCTGACGTAAGCGATATCCGGGAGCCCCTTCCCGCATGTCGCTGCGCTCATGCGGGCTACAAGGATTGCATCCGTTTCCACTCCCTAGCATGCTGGCCTCCGCCACCCCGGAGGAGCCCGCCCATGCTGACCCTCTACTCCTACCCAGAGCTCTTCGGCGTCGCCGACAACAACGGCTACGGCCTCAAGGTCTACGCCTTCCTCAAGCTCGCGGGCGTGCCGTTCGTGCATGAGCACGTCTTCGATGCCTCGGCCGCGCCGCGCGGGCAGCTGCCTTACATCGTCGACGACGGCGAGATCATCGGCGACAGCGAGACCATCATCGCGCATGCGATCGCGAAATATCGCCTCACGATCGACGCCGGCCTGTCAGCGGAGCAGCGCCGCACCAACCATCTCGTCACGCGCATGCTGGACGATCTCTACTGGGTGATGTCCTATTCGCGCTGGAAGGACGAGCGCTTTTATCCGGCGTTCCGCGACGCCTTCATCGCGCAGCATCCGCAGATCGACCCGGCCGGCTTCGAGAAGGCCAAGGCCTACAACGCGCAGCGCTATCATTTCCAGGGCATCGGCCGCTACACGCCCGAGCAGGCCTATGCCCGGGGGCTCGCCGATCTGAAGGTGCTGGCGGACATCGTGCCGGCGCAAGGCTTCGTGCACAGCGCGGCGCCGACGAGCGTTGATGCCGGCATCTACGGCTTCATCGCCAACATCTATTTCTTTCCGATCGCGACCCCATTGAAGGCCTTCGTCGATGCGCACGCAAACCTCGTCGCGCATTGCGAGCGGGTGCATGCGATGGTCGGGAAATCGTAGGGTGGGCAAAGCGAAGCGTGCCCACCAACCTTTGCGTATGGCACCAAGACCGATGGTGGGCACGGCGCTTCTCGCGCCTTTGCCCACCCTACGGCACCGTCTTTTACCGCATCGTGATCGCGAGCCCGCTGAGATCCGCATTCGCCATCAGGCCGACCTGGTGACCCGTCAGCTCCAGCACCGCGCCCTTCTGGTTGGTCAGCACGATGGCGCGGGCGCCGCGGCCGACCGCGAGGCCGGCACCGGCGGCGCCGTAGACGCCGGCGACATCAGAGGGGCGGTTGATGTTGGAGACGCGGCCGCGCAGCACGGTCTTGGAGCCCCCGAACACCAGGCCGTAGTCGAGGCCGCCGGTGGAGAGCCCGTACGAGCGGCCGCGGAAGTTCAGCACGCCCGAGCCGCCCGAGCCGCCGATGATCCAGCCCGCCTTGTAGATCGTCAGCGTCACGAAGCCGCTGTCGGCCTGCGCCGTCGTCGAGAGGCCAGCCAGGGCGACGATGGCGACGCACGCGGCGCGGAGGGTGGATGCGAGCTTCATGGGGGTCTCCGGGGGCTGCTTTTTAAAAGGAGGATTCGAATCAGACGGAGCGAATGTACCTGATCGATCGGGGCGGCAACATGATCGGCGGGCGTTTCCGCAAACAAGGAGGCGGCGAGACTCGCGGAAGGTCCTCATGCTCCGTCATTGCGAGCGCAGCGACTTGTCCGCCGAAGCCTTGGCGAAGGCGGAAGCAATCCAGAATCGCTCCGCGGCGGCAGTCTGGATTGCTTCGTCGCAAGGACTCCTCGCAATGACGGGGTGAATGGCCTGCTCTCTCACCACGCGCAGGCCGCACGCGGGGAGAGGCGAAGACCACCATCGCCAGCATGCCATACTACCCCTGTTTTGCCCGACGGAGCAAACGCGCACTTCCGCAATCCCGAATTTCCGAAAACCCCAACGATCTCCGCACTATCCCTACTGTGCATGGGGTTGTTTTCGCACTTTGTGTTTTGAGAAGCCCGCGCCAGCCGCTACGCTCCTGCCTCAGCCACGTCCCGAGGTGATCCCATGCCGATCCAGCATTTCGCGCCCCCGCCGCACGTCAAGGCGCCGCCGCTGTCCTTTGCGACGCGGGTTGGCGACCTCCTGTTCGTCTCCGGCATTCCCGGCTTCGATGCCAATGGCGCGCTGCCCGACGGCTTCGAGGCGCAGTTCGCCAATGTCGTCGTCAACATCAAGCGCGTGCTGGGCGAGGCCGGCGCCGGCATGCATGATCTCGTCAAGGTCAACGTGCTCCTGACCCGCGCCTCGGACGTCGCCGCGATGAACGCGCTCTATGCCGGCGCCTTCGGCCCGCCGCCCTACCCGGCGCGCACCACATGCGTGGTGCAGGCGCTGCCCGATCCGAAGATGCTGATCGAAATCGAGGCGGTCGCTTCGCTGGCCAAGTAGGCGCCGAGTCAGCTGCGTGTGACCTATCGGGCACGCGTCCAAACCAAATACGTTGGGCACGGCTGACATGTCCGTGAATGGCGGCTCCCCGGCTTGCAAAGAACCTGCTTTTACCGCACGAATTTTTTCGGTCCCATGTCCCACCACCCATGTCCCACCAGGAGATACTTCATGCGTCGCCTTCTCGCGCTCAGTGCCGTTGCCGGCATCGCTAGTTCCGTGTTCGCCGTGCCCGCCTCCGCGAAGGTCGGCTATTACGTGATCCGCTGGGACAACACCGGCATCTGCCAGGTCTGGAACGAGGACCTGCAGTACAAGCCGTTCCAGTTCGGTGTCTCGACCTACAAGGTCGTCAGCAAGCCGTTCCCGACCTTCCAGCAAGCCTCGGACCTGCAGATCAAGATGCGCGCCGAGCGGAAGTGCACGCTCTGAGCCGGACGCGAGAATAGCGTTTGAAGGGCGGGTCGCGCGGGCGATCCGCCCTTTTGCTTTGCGGTGGCCTGACGCGTTTCCCCGGCCGCCATCAGACCTGTCCCGCGCACATTCTTTGAACCTCTTCGGCGGGTGGAACTACTCACATCTTGTCCGGGGCGCATGCCAAGCGCGTCCCGCACCACCCCTCCCCGTCATTGTCGGGAGGCGCATCACATCATTCATTTGAGGAGCTGATCATGCGTCGTATTTCCATGCTGTGCGCTGCCGCCGGTCTTGCCGTCACCGCGTTCGTCGCCGCGAGCCCGGCCGAAGCCAGCTATCATCTGATCCGCTGGCAGGACACCGGCTTCTGCCAGATCTGGGACGAGAGCATCCCGACCACGCCGTGGCCGGCCGGCTATCACCGCGCCAGCGCCAGCGTGCCGACCTTCGTCGATGCGCTCGCGGTGAAGGACGCCGCGCTCAAGAGCGGTAGCTGCAAGTGGTAAGGTAATCGATCGGCGGACGAAGAACCGGGCAAGGACGCGAGCGTCCTTGCCCGGTTTGCTTTTCGAAGGCCCGTGACGCTCACGCGTCCTTGTGCGCGCCGGGATGGATCAGGATGTCGCGCGCGGCGGCGAGGTCGATAAAGGCTTCGGCGCTGCCGCCCTGGTCGGGATGCAAGCCCTTGGCGGCACGGCGATAGGCCTGGTTGATGTCCTCGCAAGTGAGCTGCACCGCGAGCGGCAGGCCGAGCACCTTGCGGGCGCGATCCTCGCTGGAAAGCTTCTTCGGCGCGGCGTTGCGGCGGCCGAAGCGCGGCGCGGTCAGATCGTGCACGACCTCGAGCACCACGCCGAGACGGCGCTGCGCCGCCAGCGTCACGCTATGATCGTCATTGTCGACGGCCTGGCGCAGCACCGGCAGCGCCTGCTCGGCAGCCTGGCGCAGCGTGACGTCGCTGCTCATCCGCGCGATCTCGGCCACCAGCCGGCCGGCCTCGGCCCAATCCGGCGCTTGCGCGGACCGCCCGCGTTCCAGAGCGAGTTTCCAGGTTTCGAGCCGTTCCATCATGCGCGCAACGTTTAGCAATCAGGATCAGTATGCCAAGGCCGCCGTTTCCGACCCCTTAATTTCGCGTTAGCGTTTCGAGAAACTTCGAAACGAAAACGGGAGGAAACTGCCATGGCGCTGCTCGCAAACCACATCGCCGTCGTCACCGGCGCCGGTTCCGGAATCGGCCGGGCGATCGCCGCCGGCTATGCGCGGGAGGGGGCGCAGGTCGTGCTGCTCGACGTCAACGCCGAGACGGTGGCGGAGACGGCGCAGGAGATCCGGACAGCGGGCGGCAAGGCCGAGAGCTTTGCGCTCGACGTTGTCAGGCGCGAGGATTGCTTCGCGCTCGCCAGGCAGATCGCGGACAAGATCGGGCAGGTCTCGATCCTCGTCAACAATGCCGGCATCACCCGCCGCAACGCCTTCACCGCGGAGACCGAGACGGTGGCGAAGGACTGGAACGACATCATCTCGCTCAATCTGAACGGCGTCTTCAACGTGACGCAGGCGTTCCTCGCGCCCTTGCGCGCCAGCAAAGGCCGCATCGTCAACATCGGCTCGATCCAGTCCTTCGTGCATCTGCGCACGCCGAGCTCGGCGGCCTACACCACCTCGAAACACGGCGTGCTCGGCTTCACCAAGGCGCTCGCGGTCGAGCTCGGCAAGGAAGGCGTGCGCGTCAACGCGATCGGCCCCGGCTTCATCGAGACCAACCTCAACGCCAATGCGCGCGCGACCAATCCGGCGCTGGTGCAGGCCTTCATCGATCACACCCCGCTGGCGCGCACCGGCAAGCCCGAGGACATCGTCGGTCCCGCGGTGTTCCTCGCCTCCGACCTGTCGGCCTATGTCACCGGAACCATCGTGATGGTGGACGGCGGCTATCGCACGGTGTGAGGGATGCGAGGCTCGCACCAATCGCGGCGGCATCTGGGCATTCTCAAGATCAATTCGGTGCAGCCCCTCCAATTAACCTTTCATTAACCAAACGCGACCACCGTAGATTCACGGCTTGGGGGTCGTTGGTTCTCGATCCGCTTCCGACGATGGAAGCGGGCGTTGATCGGGAGGTGTGTTGATGACCACTGTTCATGTCGCCGCGTCCGGGCCGGACGCACAATTCCTTGCCCCGAATCAGATCGTTCCGCTTCTGATCGGCGCCACCGTCGACGAGGTCGAGCGTGAGCTCGTGCTCCAGACGCTGGCGCGCTGCGACGGCAACCGCACGCGCGCCTCGCGCGTGCTCGGCCTTTCCGTGCGCACGCTGCGCAACAAGATCAGGCTCTATGCCGCCTCCGGCATCGACGTGCCCGCCTGTCAGGATTAGCGCACGACATCAGTCGGACAGCGACGACGCGCTGCGCAGCCACGCGCGATGAGGCGGCCGCTCGCGCCGCCGATTGATGTTGATCAAGCCTGGCACGATGCGCGGGCAGAATTGCTGCTGTCGTCAAACGCCGCTAAGTAGCTTGCTCCAGGTGAAGGGAGCGGTGGCGTGGCAGACGACCAGGGACGACGGCCGGGGCCTCAGGGGCCTCGCGGGCGGCAAGGCGAGCCGGGACGGCCGGGGCCACAGGGCCATCCGGGCCGGCGCGGCCCCGACGGCGCACGCGGCAAGCCCGGGCCGCAGGGCAAGCCGGGCCCGGTCGGAAAGGCCGGACCGCCCGGCAAGCCCGGTCCGCAAGGCAAACAGGGCGAAGCCGGTCCGCGTGGGCCAGCCGGCGCTGCCGGGCCGCAGGGACCGGCGGGGCCGCAAGGCCCGCGCGGCGAGCCGGGTCCGCCCGGCCAATTGCCGTCGATCGAGCAGGTGCTGCCCTGGCTTGACCAGCTCTTCGACGCCTGGGACGAACGCCGCCGCCAGCGCGAGCGCGAAGCCGCTGAGCGCGAAGCGCTCGAAGCCGCCGTCCAGGAGACCGACGAGGCAACCGTCGATGACGAGGGCGATGACGTCGACGATCACCGGAAGAAAAAGAAAAAGAAGAAGCAGGGCAAGGATAGCCGACGGGTCTAGTCGGGCCGATCCTCGCGCCGCGGCAGCATGCCCATGCGCTCGAACTGCCAGCGCATGGCGCGATACCAGAGATAGCCGACCGCCGCGCCGCACAGGGCGAGGATGATCACATTCGCGCTCGAGAACGAGCCGCTCCACCACATCATCCACGCGGTCCACAGCAGCGTGAAGACGATGGCACCTGCTTTCAAAGGAAGAAGGGGGTGGCTCATGTCGTGCTCCGGGCGATCAAAACCCCGGCCGCCATCATCGCAAGCTGAGGCAGCAGATACCGTGAGCCAGATCACGGAGCACGCTGCCTGAGCTCACGCACCGAAGCGCAGCCGCGAACGCTCTTTCGCCTTTTCCGCCTCAACCTCGCGGTCGCGCGCCGGCGCATTGGTATGCAGCGAGGTCAGGAGTTTTCGCGCCGCCTCGGAGACCTCGGCCACCGCACGCTCGAACGCCACCTCGTTGGCCTGCGACGGCTTGTTGAAACCCGACAGCTTTCGCACGAATTGCAGCGCGCTGGCGTGGATCTCATCCTCCGTCGCCGGCGGCTCGAAGTTGAACAGCGTCTTGATGTTGCGGCACATGCACTTTCTCCCGGCGTTTTCCTGAAGACGAAGGTCCGAGCCGAAATCCTACATCCCCCTTCTCGCTTCTGCGACCAACTTGGTGGATGCGCATCGCCACAAGCTGCATCTCGCAGCGCATCATAAGCGGGGCGCCGGCATCGCATATTATTTGAGCATGCATTGCAGTGACGGCTCAGGCTTAATCCGTGCCAACGATAGGGAAAGACGCGCAGGACAATCGCGCGCCCATGGCACGATACGCGATGAGGAGGATCGCATGCACAGGCTCGCACTGTGCGTTTGGCTGGTTGCGGCGACAGCGCTGGCTAACGTTGCGTTCGCGCGCGACAATGGCCAATACGACCACGTTCCGCCCGACATCCGCGCCTGGTTCAAGAGCGTGATCGCGCCGAACGGGGTTCCCTGCTGTGACATCTCCGATGGCCATCGCACTGAATACGACGTGCGCAATGGCGCCTATTGGGTGCCGATCGAGGGACAATGGATGGAGGTGCCCGAACGCGCCATCATCCGCAACCAGGGCAACCCGATCGGCCAGGCCGTGGTGTGGTACGTCCACCACCGCGGCTCGATCATCATCAGCTGCTTCGTGCCGGCGGATGCGGTGTAACGCGCCTTGGTGATTTCCATTGGCTGGCGACGGCCCGATCGGGTAGCTTGAAGCCTAGCTGAAGCGGAGGCACGCCGTTGACCGATCTTAGCGCCGAAGACCTCGCCGCCATCTATGCCAAGCCGAGCCCGCGCGTGATCGCGAAGGCACGGCCCGCGATCGATGCGCATGCGAAGAAATTCATCGAGATGTCGCCATTCTGCGTGCTCGCGACATCGGGAGCGGACGGCAGCGTCGACGCTTCGCCGCGCGGCGGCGGCATCGGCTTCGTCCGCGTCGCCGGCCCCAACCAGCTGTTGATGCCCGACCGCTCCGGCAACAACCGCATCGACAGTTTCCGCAACGTGGTCGAAGGCTCAGGCTTCGTGCATTTGCTGTTCTTCGTGCCGGGCATCGAGGAGACGCTGCGCGTCGGCGGCCGCGGCACGCTGTCGGCCGACCCGGATCTGCTCGCCTCGATGGTGGAATTCGGCAAGCCGCCGCGCGCGGTGCTGAATGTCGCGGTCAGCGAGGTCTATTTCCACTGCGGCAAGGCGCTGATGCGCTCGAAGCTGTGGTCGTCGGAGAAGGTGCAGCGCTCGGTGATGCCGAGCATCGTCACGGTCATTCACGAGCAGACCGGCCTCGGCGAACCGGCGAGCCAGGAGGCCGTGGAAGAGCTCTACAAGACGCAGCTGTAGCCGAGAGCGGTTCCGCAAACCGAAACGTCGTGCGGCAGCACGTGGATGGCCGGGGTCAAGCCCGGCCATGACGATGGAGGGAGCCGGGCCCGAGCTTAGTGCCCCTCGCCCTCGAGCCCGCCGACATGCTTCTGGGTGTAGAGCTCAAGGCCGATGCGGCCGATCAGATCGAGCTGGGTCTCGAGGAAGTCGATGTGGTGCTCCTCGTCGCTCATCAGCTTCTCAAACAGGTCGCGTGTGACATAGTCCTTGGCGCTGTGACAGTAGGTCGCCGCTTCCTGATAGAGCGCCCGCGCGCTCATCTCGGCGGCGAGATCGCACTCGATGATCTCCTTGACGTTCTGGCCGATGCGCAGGGGATCGAGCACCTGCATGTTCGGAAAGCCGTCGAAGAACAGGATCCGCTCGGTGAGCTTGTCGGCGTGCTCCATCTCCTCGATGGACTCCTTGCGCCAGACCTTGGCCATGTCCAGCAGGCCCCAATTGTCCAGGAAGCGGTAATGCAGCCAGTACTGATTGATCGCAGTCAGTTCGTGACGCAGCGCCTTGTTGAGATAGTCGATGACTTTTGCGTCGCCCTGCATGGTTCACTCCAGCTCTTGCAGTCCAAATCGGTCCCAAACCGAGTTTAGAACGCTTCTAAATCACTTTGCGAGCGAGAGCAACCGGCTACGGGAACCCAGCCGGGGAAAAGCTCAGCCGGAAT
Organism: Bradyrhizobium sp. USDA 3397; assembly: GCF_054060965.1. Taxonomy (NCBI): domain Bacteria; kingdom Pseudomonadati; phylum Pseudomonadota; class Alphaproteobacteria; order Hyphomicrobiales; family Nitrobacteraceae; genus Bradyrhizobium; species Bradyrhizobium sp. USDA 3397. Next base: position 7,341,213 of record NZ_JBSSDS010000001.1, on the reverse strand, counting down.
TGCGGAAGTTTTCAGCAGGCCGCGAGGGCGAACTCGGCGGGTTCGGCGGTCTCGTCGTTGGCGGCCACGGTGTGGCTATGCGGGCAGCCGGCGCAGCAGGACTGCGCACAGGGGCCGAGCGCTTCGTCGATGATACTCTTGATCGTCCGGGCGCAGCGGCCGCATTCGGCGCTGCAGCCGAGACAGCCATAGACCTGTTTGGCATGCCGCACGGCGTCGTCGGACTCGGCGACGGCGGCGCGGATATCATCATCGCTCAGCACATTACAGGAACAAACGATCATGGAAGCGGCCGGCCCTTCGGTGATGCGCCATCATCGATATTTAACAGGCCGGCCGGATGCAAAAGGAAAAACAGGTATTTGAAGCTATTCCAAACTGGCCTGATCAAAGCCTAGAACGGCTCTAAATCAAGCTCTTGCGCTGGATCAAGATTGTAGCCGGACTAGTCGCCGCCACCGCCGCCTCCTCCTCCGCCGTCGCCACCGCCTCCGCAGTCGCCGCCGCTGCTGCTGCCGCTATCGCTGCTCGAACAGCTTGCGCCGTCGCCAGAGCTCCCCGAACTGCCGCCGGAGAACCAGCTTCCCAGCGAGAAGCCGTCATTCGTCCCGGAATAGCTGCTGTCCCCGCTACTCCCTCCGTGGCTGCCGGCGGTGGCGCGGGAGCGCCGTGCGCGGTTCTGGAGATGTGCGATCCAGCCGTAGCCGATCGCGGAAACGATCCCGGCCGCAATCAAAGCATTAACCATCGCGTTGCCCATCATCGTCTCCCGGTGGGACCCATACCAATTGGTCGTCTCCGGCAAAGGTGCCGTTCATTGATCATTCAAGCGAAATATGGAACCTTGCGGCCCAAAGGTTCCCGCGTGTTCGTCTGAAAGGTCAAGCAATGAAGAAGTCGCTCCTGGCGGTCGCTGCCGTCGCCATTCTGGCCCTGACGGCCGGAACGCCGGCCCATGCCCAGCGCGGTGTCGCGGCAGGCGTGGCGGCCGGGATCATCGGCGGCGCCATTGTCGGCGGCGCGCTGGCTTCTCCGTATTATTACGGACCAAGCTATGGCTACTATGGGCCGGGTTACTATCCGCCGCGCTACTACGCCCCGGGTCCAGGCTATGTTGCCGACGACTATTACGGCGGCTGCGTCTGGCAGAAGCAGCGCTTCTGGGATGGCTATGCCTGGCGCGTCCGTCGCGTCCGAGTCTGCGGCTGAGGCGCGCCAAGCCGGTTGACTACGGATGCGCCGTTCATCTCAGGGCCTGAAAAAGACCGCTTTTTCTCGTCACAGCTCCGTGTGCGTTTACCGTGGATTGACCATTTGCGCGCTTCCTAGCTGCAAGGCCAATTCCATCAGAGTGTGCGTGAACCTTTGAAACCCGGGCGCCTCTAACAGGAGGACCCATCTCCCAGGAGAGCCAAGAGCATGAACAAGACTTTAGTTGCCGCGCTCACGGTCGCGACGGTCGCCGGTTCGCTGGTGACCGCCGCTCCGTCCGCGAAGGCCCATGACGGCGTCGGCGCCGGTATCGCAGCCGGCCTGATCGGTGGCGCCATCGTCGGCGGCGCCATCGCCTCCAGCCGTCCCGCCTATGGCGGCCCCGTTTACATCGCCGAGCCCCCGCCGCCCGCGCCCTGCTATTGGCGCCGCGAGCGCTATTGGGACGGCTACGGCTGGGTCAGCCGTCCGATTCGCGTTTGCTACTGATCTGATCGCAACGCGCTCATGAGCGCGGCGATCGAGGCCCGGCCGAGCACCTCGGCCGGGCTTTTTCTTTGGTCGCACGCTATCGCGCCGCCTGGATCGAACGCAGCACCTCTTCGCTCGGCCAGCAATCGACCTTGAGGCCCGCCGACTTCTGATAGGCGCCGAGCGCGGCACGCGTCTGCATGCCGGCCTTGCCGTCGATCTTGTCCTTGTAGAGTCCGATCCGCGTCAACCCGCGCTGCATGGTCTCGACGTCCTTCGTGCGCAATTGCTTCGAGGCGGACCAGGGCGTTGCGAACGGCAGCGGGCTCGTCATGCGGTCGCTGAGATGGCCGACGAACAGCACGTAGAGATCGGAGAAATTGTATTCCTTGATGACGAAGTAATTCTTCGTGGTCAGGAATGACGGGCCGTAGATGCCTTCGGGCTGGAGCAGCGAGGCCGGCTGCGCCTGCTCGGCGGCGCTGAGCTTTTGGCCGCGTACCGGGACAAAACCCTCGCGCAGCCATTGGCCGATCGGCTTCGTCACCTCCGGCACGCCCGTCGTGCAATCGACCTTCGGCGGCGCCTGCACCTCGTAAGCCCAGCGCACGCCGCTCTGCCAACCCTTGTTGACGAGCTGCTGCGCAGCCGAGGCCAGCGCATCCGGCACCGAGTGCCAGATGTCAATGCGGCCATCGCCGTCGAAATCGACGCCATGCTTGTAATATTCGGACGGCAGGAACTGGGTGAGGCCGGTCGCGCCGGCCCAGGACGAGCGCATGTCCTTGCGCGTGACGACGCCCTCATCGAGGATCTTGAGCGCGGCAATGAACTCGTTGCGATACTGATCCTTTCGGCGTCCGACATAGGCCTGCGTCGCCAGTACGCGCACCAGATCGTAGGGCAACGTGTGCCGGCCATAGTCTGTCTCGCGGCCCCAGATGGCGAGCATGACGGTCGCCGGCACCCCGGACTTCTTCTCGATCTCGTCCAGCGAGGTACGATGCTTTTGGAGCAGCCGCTGCCCCTCGCCTGCAAGCCGCGCGATCGAGGCTTCCTTGACGTAGTCGGCCGGCACCTGCACGAACTCGGCCTGCGACGGCGCGCCAGTCGCCGGCCGCCCGGGCAAGAGCAGATCGGGCAGCTTGTAATCGGGCTCGAGTCCGCGCGTCTGCTCCTCGAACGTCTTGCGCGAGACGCCGGCCTCCTGCGCTTCCGGCCATAACGAGGCGATGAACTGTGTGAAGGCGGCGTCGGCAGCATGGGCGGGCGAGCAGCCGCAGGCGATAACGATCACCGCAGCAATAAGCGCCCGCCGCATCATGCCGCGATCACCGCGTCAGCTTCTTGTACTTCACGCGGTGCGGGATGATGCTGTCCTGGCCGAGCCGGCGCATCTTGTCCTTCTCGTAATCCTGGAAATTGCCTTCGAACCATTCGACGTGGCTCTCGCCCTCGAAGGCGAGGATGTGCGTCGCGATGCGGTCGAGGAACCAGCGATCGTGGCTGATGATGACTGCGCAGCCGGCAAAATCCTCTAGCGCCTCTTCGAGCGCGCGCAGCGTGTCGACGTCGAGGTCGTTGGTCGGTTCGTCGAGCAGCAGGACGTTGGCGCCGGACTTCAGCATCTTGGCGAGGTGGACGCGGTTGCGTTCACCGCCCGAGAGCGCGCCGACCTTCTTCTGCTGGTCCGCGCCCTTGAAGTTGAACGACGAGCAATAGCCGCGCGAGTTGACTTCCTTCTTGCCGAGCAGGATTAGTTCGTTGCCGCCAGAGATCTCCTCCCACACCGTCTTCTTGCCGTCGAGCGCGTCGCGCGACTGGTCGACGTAACCGAGATGCACGGTCTCGCCGACCGTGATCGTGCCCTTGTCAGGCGTCTCCTGCTTGGTGATCATCTTGAACAGCGTGGTCTTGCCGGCGCCGTTCGGACCGATCACGCCGACGATGCCGCCCGGCGGCAGCTTGAAGGTGAGATCGTCGATCAGGAGACGATCGCCAAAGCCTTTGCTCAGGCCTTCGAAATCGACCACGTTGGCGCCGAGCCGCTCGGCGACCGGGATGATGATCTGCGCGGTCTGGGTCTGCTTCTCGCTCGCCTTCTTCAGCAGCTCCTCATAGCGCTGGTAGCGCGCCTTCGACTTGGCCTGGCGGGCCTTCGGCGACGAGGCGACCCATTCCTGTTCGCGGGCCAGCGTCTTCTGGTGCGCCGCATCCTCGCGGCCCTCCTGCTCCAGACGCTTCTGCTTCTGCACCAGCCAGGACGAGTAATTGCCCTCGTACGGGATGCCGCGGCCGCGATCGAGCTCGAGGATCCAGCCGGTGACGTTGTCGAGGAAGTAGCGGTCGTGGGTGACGATCAGGATCGCACCCGGATAATTGCGCAGGTGCCCTTCCAGCCACGACACGGATTCCGCGTCGAGATGGTTGGTCGGCTCGTCCAGCAGCAAGAGCTCGGGCTGGTCGAGCAGCAGGCGGCACAGCGCGACGCGGCGGCGCTCACCGCCCGAGAGCTTGGTCACGTCGGCATCGTCGGGCGGACAGCGCAGCGCGTCCATGGCCTGGTCGACCTTGCTGTCGAGATCCCACAGGCCCTGGGCCTCGATCTCGTCCTGCAGTTTGGTCATCTCGTCGGCGGTCTCGTCCGAATAGTTGACCGCGAGCTCGTTGTAACGGTCCAGGATCGCCTTCTGCTTGGCGACGCCCTGCATGACGTTTTCGCGCACGGTCAGCTTGGAATCGAGCTGCGGCTCCTGCTCGAGATAGCCGACGCGGGCGCCCTCGGCGACCCAGGCTTCGCCGGTGTATTCCTTGTCGAGACCGGCCATGATCTTGAGCAGCGTCGACTTACCCGAGCCGTTGACGCCGAGCACGCCGATCTTGGCGTCCGGGTAGAAGCTCAGATGGATGTTATCGAGCACCTTCCGGGTCGGGTAGCTCTTGGTCAGGCCCTGCATGAAATAGATGAACTGGCGCGCCATCGGTCCCGTGAAACCTTCGATTTGAGGAAATTTTGCTTGCCGCCGATGTAGCGATCCCGCCCCCAAAGGGCAACGTTTTCCGTCCGTTCACCACGGATGAATACGGTCAGGAAACCATCCGGCCACCGATCCGGACAATTGAAACCATCTTTTAATAAATCAGGCCAAAGCTCGGTTTCGCGCGGAAACAGCGCCACCCGCTCAGAACGAACGGGGAGCACAGCGAGGCCGCATCATGGCTCTGATCGAGACCCATTCTCTTCCTGTTCCGGCAGGAGCCGGGCGCGACTCCGGGTTCGCCTCGGAGATCAAGGCCTTCTGGAAGCGCTTCTTCGTCACCGCCTTCAATCCCTACCGGCCCGAGCTGCATTACATGCGCGGCCCCGGCCCCGCCTGGCGCGCCAAGCACGGCATGGATGCACCGTTCCGCTTGAAGCCCCGCGACCTCTGAGCGACGATCTCCTATCGGATTTTTGAAGGCGCAGGCTGCTTGCGCGCCGGCGCGATTGCGCGCAAACCATGGCCAGGTTCCGATGACGGCGCCCGCCCGGCGCCTTCACCTCTCGCCATGGATGAATGCTGATGAGCCGGCTGCGCTGCGCAATCCTCGACGACTATTTCAATCTCGCCCTCGACGTCGCCGACTGGCCGAAATTGTCGGATCGCGTCGACGTCACCGTGTTCAGCCATCCCTTCGCCTCCGAGCAGGCCGCAGCCAGTGCGCTCACCGACTTCGAAATCATCTGCGCGATGCGCGAGCGCACGGCGTTTCCCAAGAGCCTGTTCGATCGCCTGCCGAAGCTGAAGCTGCTGCTGACGTCGGGCATGCGCAACGCTGCGATCGACATCGAGGCCGCGAAAGCGCGCGGCATCGCCATCGGTGGCACGCAATATTCCCGTGATCCGACGGCGCCGCTCGCCATGGGTCTGATCCTGGAGTTGACCCGCGGCATCGGCCGCGAGAACGCGCGGATGCATGCGGGCGAGTCCTGGCAGACCTTTGCCGGTGTCGAGATCGAAGGGCTGACGCTCGGCGTCGTCGGGCTCGGCAAGCTCGGCAGCAAGATGGCGGGCATTGCGAAGGCGTTCGGCATGAACGTGATCGCCTGGAGCCCGAACCTCACCGCGGAGAAATGTACGGCGGCCGGCGTCGGCTACGCCTCCAAGGAGGAGCTGTTCGCCAAGGCCGACATCGTCACCATCCACGTGGTCTTGAGCGAGCGCTCGCGTGGCCTCGTCAGCCGCGCGGATCTTGCGCGGATGAAGCCGACGGCCTTCCTGGTCAACACCGCGCGCGGGCCGATCGTGGATGAGCAGGCGCTGCTGGACGCTTTGCAGCAGCGCAAGATCGCAGGTGCCGGATTGGACGTGTTCTCGGTCGAGCCGCTGCCGGTCGACCATCCCTTCCGCAAGCTCGACAATCTCGTGCTGACGCCGCATCTGGGCTACGCCACCACGGATGGCCTGCGCATCCATTACGGCCAGATGGTCGAGGCGATCGACGCCTTCACCAAAGGCGGCGAGCTGCCGCGGAAGCTGGCCTGAAACGAAAAGGGCGTGCCGACGGCACGCCCTTCGCAATCTCATCGAGTTGAGGCGCTCAGCGCACCGTAACCGGCGCGGGCAGCGGCGGCACAACGGTGGGCTGCGTCCCCGGGACCGGGCCCGCCTGGGCGGACATCGGAGCCGGCCCGGCAGCGCTCTGCGTCGGCGCGGCGGAGGCCGTCGCCGTTCCCGGCGGCGGACCACCCGGCATCACGACAACGCGGGTGCCGACCTTGACGCGCTCGAACAGGTCGGAGACGTCCTCGTTCAGCATGCCGATGCAGCCGGAGGAGACGAACTTGCCGATCGTCGAGGGCTGGTTGGTGCCGTGGATGCGGTAGACGGTCGAACCGAGATACATCGCGCGGGCGCCGAGCGGATTGCCCGGGCCGCCGGCCATGAAGCGCGGCAGATAGGGCTGGCGCTCGATCATCTCGGTCGGCGGATGCCAATCCGGCCACTCGGCCTTGCGGGTAATCTTCTGCACGCCGGTCCAAGTGAAGCCGTCGCGGCCGACGCGGACACCGTAGCGGATCGCACGGCCGCCTCCGAGCACGTAATAGAGGTAGGTGTTGGGCGTATCGACCACGAGCGTGCCGGCCGGCTCCTTGGTCTGGAACGCGACCTCCTGACGGCGCAGGTTCGGCGGCAGCTGCACCGGTGCAGCATCGGGCTGCTCCTCGGGCGGCAGCGCGGCCAAGGCCACCGGGCGGCCATCCGTGCCCACGGGCGGCTGTCCGGCCTGGACCGCCCCGGTCGCGGCAGGACCGCCCACAGCCTCGGGCGGACGCAGGCCATCATTGGCGGGCGATTGCTGAGGCGGACGGTCGGCGTAGATCACCGCCGGCGGACCGGCGGGCCGGCCGTAGCGGGGATCGTCGGGCGACATCACGGGGCCCTGCGGCGCGGCCGAATAGACCGGCGGGGCGCCAGCCGGGCGCCCATAGCGCGGATCATCCGGCGACATCACCGGACCTTGGGGCGGGGCAGCCGAATAGACCGGAGGCGCGCTCATCGGACGACCGTAGCGCGGATCGTCGGCCGGACCGGGCGGCGGCAGCGAGGCATGCGGCATCGCCTCGTCGTCTTCGTCGAGCGCGTCGAAATTCGGCATGCGGTCACCGGGCCGATATTCGGCCGGTGCGCCATAGCCGGGCACCTGCTGGATCGGATAGCTCTGAGCCTGAGCGAGCGAGGTTCCCGCCGCAGCGACTGTTGCGGCAGCGCATATCGTCAGAAAGTGTTTGATCATCATCGCTCTTGTATAGTCCCCAAGCCCGATCGGACCGTTAACGGCCAGATGACGGAAGATAGCGGCACATTCAAGACATATCAGGCGTATTTGCGCCGGATTTGCCGATTTGTGATCCGCAAGACTACCGTTGCCCCGTTGCATCACGGGGCTGAAATCGTGTCGCGCCTTCGATTGGCGCGACGGTCGACCGCGATTTTAACGGAACGATGCGGAGACGTTGCGATATGGTCGAATCAGCCTGATTCGCCACCTTTTTGAGCTCCGATCCCGCGTGGCGAACGCGGCAAGCAGTACCGTCACCGCGTTCAGATGGCTCTTGAGCCCCGGCCACTCCGCCGCCGGGGCGGAAATTCGCAATCGCTCAATGCTTCCCGGCTTTCGCTTCCTGTTTGCCGCGATCCTGCTGTCAACCTCCATCCTGGTGTTCGGCCTAGGGGCCGCCGCGCTGCTCCGGGCGACCCATCAGCAATATGTCAACAACCCCGGCTGGCGGAACGGGCCGCAGGAGCAGGTGTTTGCGCAAGCGCCCGAGCCGGCCCAGCCGGTGCTCGCGGTGCTGCGGGCCGAGCCGGAGCCGCCCGCCGAGACCACGCCATCGCTGCGCGACCAAGTGCCGACCATCGCTCTGCCCTTGAGCGAGCCCGAACAGGTGGCCGCACTCACGACCGAGACCGACGTCCAGCCTGAGGCCGCCGCGCCCCTGGCTGAAGTGCCGGCCATCGAACCAGCCAAGCCCGAACCGACGGTGGCGGCCGCAGCGCCGGCTTCGATCGATACGCTGACCCCCGCCGACACCACGGCCGGGATTCCCGAGGCCCAGCCTGCCGCAATCGCCAACGAGCCGGAACCGGCTGACCCGGCCCTCGCCGCCGCGGCGCTCGATGTCGCCTCCGCAAGGCTCGCTGCGCTGAACGCTGCCACGGCGGCGACGGACGCGCCGGCGAAGGCCAGAACCGAGAACAGCAAGGTCGAGAGCACCAAGTCGGACAGCAAGGCGACCAAGCGCAAGGCCAAGGCCAAGAAGCGCCAGCGCGTGGTGCGGCGCCCGCCGCCTCAGCAGCTGCAGCAGCAGCTCGATCCGTTCGGTCAGCAGCAGCCGGCTTTCGCGACAACAACGACCGCACGCACGCGGTGATCTTCTTCACCTCGCCCCGCTTGCGGGAGCCGATCTGGAACGCTCACAGAGGTCGTCATGCCCGGGCTTGTCCCGGGCATCCACGTTCTTCGTACTGCGCGTCAAGGCGTGGATGGCCGGGACAAGCCCGGCCATGACGCTGTGGAAGCGCGAACGCATCCAATACTCATATCACGCCGGGCCGGTCGCGATGGCCGGGCCGCCGGCCTGGCCCCATTCCGACCACGAGCCGTCATAGAGCGCGGTGTCGGTGATGCCGAGGCGGTAGAGCGCGAGCGTCAGCACGCCGGCCGAGACGCCGGAGCCGCAGCTCGTCACGATCGGCGCATCCAGCTTGACACCGGCATTGGTGAAGGCGGCGCGGAGCTCGTCGAGCGGCTTCATCTCGCCGGTCGCGGCGTCGAACAGCAGATTGTAGGGCACGTTGCGGGCGCCGGGGATGTGACCGGAGCGGATGCCCGGGCGCGGCTCGGGCGCGCGGCCCTCGAAGCGATCGGCGGCGCGCGCGTCGATCACCTGCTCGTTGCGGCTTTCGACATTGGCGATCAGTTGCTGCATGCTGCGCACGCGGTTTGCATCATAGCTCGCCGTGAAGGTCGCAGGCTTCGGCTTGACCTCGCCGCTCTCGGTCGCGCGTCCCTCAGTGCGCCACTTCTTCAGCCCGCCATTGAGGATACGCACGTTGCTGTGGCCATAGGACAGGAACATCCACCACGCACGCGGCGCTGCGACCCAGCCGCCGGCATCATAGAGCACGACGGTGTCCGCGTTGGAGATGCCGAGATTGCCGACGTCGCGGCCGAACTGCTCCGCGCTCGGAAACATGTGCGGCAGCGGGTTGGAATGATCGGACACCGCATCGACGTCGAAGAACACGGCGCCCGGCAGATGCGCGGCGAGATAGTCGTCCTTCGGCAGCGGCAGCACGCCCGGCAGCTTGAAGCTGGCGTCGAGGATCTTGAGGTGGGCATCGTCGATGTGAGCGGCGAGCCATTCGGTGGAGACGAGGGGGTCGGTGGCGATGGTCATGGGCATGCTCCGGCAATTGTCTCAGTCGTCATGGCCGGGCTTGTCCCGGCCATCCACGTTCTTTCTTGCGGCGAAGACGTGGATGCCCGGGACAAGCCCGGGCATGACGGAGTGTGTGGCACGCGCGGCGTCCAACTCACCCCTTCTTCTTCGGCTCCCACTTCTCCGTGGGCCCGCCGGCATCGCGCCAGGCGGCGTAGCCGCCGGCGATGTGGGCGACGGGCTTGAGGCCCATGTCCTGCGCGGTCTTGGCGGCGAGCGCGGAGCGTAAGCCGCCGGCGCAGTGGAACACGAACTTCTTGTCTTCCTGGAAGATCGGCTTGGCGTACGGGCTCTGCGGGTCGATCCAGAATTCGAGCATGCCGCGGGTGCAGGCGAAGGCGCCGGGGATGCGGCCGTCGCGCTCGATCTCGCGGGGATCGCGGATGTCGACGATGACGACGTCGCCGTTCCTGGAGATCTCGATCGCGTCCTTGGCGGTGAGCGTCTCGATCTCGGCATTGGCCTCGTCGATCAGCGCCTTGATGCCGCGGGTGATGGTCTGGGGCACGTGCTTCTCCCTCTTGTTGTCATTCCGGGGCGCGCGTAGCGCGAGCCCGGAATCCATTCCTCTACATGCACTGCGCCCGATGGATTCCGGGTTCGCCCTTCGGGCGCCCCGGAATGACGACGGGAGGCATCAGTGCGTCAATTCCTTCATCGCGGCTTCCAGCCCCTCGATCGTGATCGGATACATCCGATTGGCGAAGATGCGCTTGATGATGGTGGTGGATTCCGAATAGTCCCAGTGCTTCTGCTGCACCGGATTCAGCCACACCGTATGCGGATAGGTGCGGATGATGCGGTCGAGCCAGACCGAGCCCGGCTCCTCGTTGACGTGCTCGACCGAGCCGCCGGGCACCATGATCTCGTAAGGCGACATCGAGGCGTCGCCGACGAACACGACCTTGTAGTCGTGCGGGTATTTGTGCAGCACGTCCCAGGTCGGCGTGCGATCGGTGAAGCGGCGCTTGTTCTGCTTCCACACGCCCTCATAGAGGCAATTGTGGAAGTAGAAATACTCCATATGCTTGAACTCGCTCTTTGCCGCCGAGAACAGCTCCTCGACCTGCTCGATATGCGCATCCATCGAGCCGCCAATGTCGAAGAACACCAAGAGCTTCACCGCGTTGCGCCGCTCGGGTCGCATGTGCACGTCGAGATAGCCGTGATTGGCGGTCTCGCGAATGGTGGTGTCGAGATCGAGCTCGTCCGGCGCGCCGGTGCGGGCGAATTTGCGCAGGCGCCGCAGCGCCACCTTGATGTTGCGGATGCCGAGCTCGACATTGCCGTCGAGATCCTTGAACTCGCGCTTGTCCCACACCTTCACGGCGCGGTTGTTGCGGTTCTTCTCCTGGCCGATCCGCACGCCTTCGGGGTTGTAGCCGTGGGCGCCGAACGGCGAGGTGCCGGCGGTGCCGATCCATTTCGAGCCGCCCTGGTGACGGCCCTTCTGCTCCTCGAGGCGCTTCTTCAGGGTCTCCATGAGCTTGTCCCAGCCCATGGCCTCGATCTGCTTCTTTTCTTCTTCGGTTAGGTATTTCTCGGCGAGCTTCTTCAGCCACTCCTCGGGGATCTCCGCCTTCTCCATGGCGTCGAGCAGGCTTTCCAGCCCCTTGAATACGGTGCCGAAGACGCGGTCGAACTTGTCGAGATTGCGCTCGTCCTTCACCAGCGAGGCGCGCGACAGGTAATAAAAGTTCTCGACCGTGTAGTCCGCAAGGTCGGCGTCGAGCGCCTCCATCAGCGTGAGGTATTCGCGCAGCGTCACGGGGACCTGCGCATCGCGCAGAGAGGTGAAGAATTGCAGGAACATGGGTGACAGATTGCCCGTCGGGTGGCGAACGTCAAGGGGCGGCGCACCTCTCCCATTGGGAGAGGTGAACCACGCGCGTCGGCGAACCAATTCAACGTGGACCCAATCACTTTTTGCTCTAGAATTGGCGAAATCAAGGGGTGGTTTGGGGGACGTTTGCAATGGGAATTCTCGCAGCGCTCATCATCGGCGCGATCGCAGGCTGGCTTGCGGGCAAGATTGTCCACGGGGCGGGATTTGGGCTGGTCGGCAACATCGTCGTCGGCATCATCGGCGCGCTGGTGGCGAGCTGGGTTCTGCCACAGCTGCACATCCAGCTGGCAACGGGCACGATCGGCGCCATCGTCGATGCCACGATCGGCGCGGTGATTGTGCTCGTCATCCTTTCGCTGATAAAACGGGTCTGAAAGCCTGACCGAACCAGGAACGGCCGCCGCGAGCGGCCGTTCGCTTGTCGTGAGCAAGGCCATTGAGACTGGCAATGCCTTGCGACGACGACCAACAAGGACGCGCAATGAAATTTACCGGCACCAAGGACTATGTTGCGACCGATGACCTCAAGGTCGCCGTCAACGCTTCGATCGTGCTGGAGCGCCCGCTCCTGGTGAAGGGCGAGCCCGGCACTGGCAAGACGGTGCTGGCGGAGGAAGTGGCGAAGGCGCTGAACGCGCCGCTTCTGACCTGGCACATCAAGTCCACCACCAAGGCGCAGCAGGGCCTCTACGAATACGACGCGGTATCGCGCCTGCGCGACAGCCAGCTCGGCGATGCGCGCGTGTCCGACATCAGGAACTACATCAAGCGCGGCAAGCTGTGGGACGCCTTCACCAGCGAGCAGCGCCCGGTGCTCCTGATCGACGAGATCGACAAGGCCGACATCGAATTCCCCAACGACCTCTTGCTCGAGCTCGACCGCATGGAATTCCACGTCTACGAGACCGGCGAGACGATCAAGGCCAAGCAGCGCCCGATCATGATGATCACCTCCAACAACGAGAAGGAGCTGCCGGACGCGTTCCTGCGCCGCTGCTTCTTCCACTACATCAAGTTCCCCGACGCCGACACGATGGGCCGCATCGTCGACGTTCACTTCCCCGGCATCAAGAAGCGCCTCGTGGAAGAAGCCCTGCGCATCTTCTTCGAGGTCCGCGAGGTGCCCGGCCTGAAGAAGAAGCCGTCGACCTCGGAGCTCTTGGACTGGCTCAAGCTGCTGCTCAACGAGGACATGAGCGCCGAGCAGCTGCGCGAACGGGACCCGCGCAAGCTGATTCCGCCCCTGCACGGCGCGCTGCTGAAGAACGAGCAGGACGTGCATCTGTTCGAGCGGCTGGCGTTCTTGAGTCGACGGGAAGTGTGAGCCTCGGGCTCGCTCGCGATAGCGCCCCGCTGTCGCTTCAAACATTGGTGTCATTCCCCGCGAAGGCGGGGAATCCAGTACGCCGCAGCATCTCGATTGAATCACTCCTGTCTCGGAATACTGGATCGCCCGGTCAAGCCGGGCGATGACAGTGAGAGTGTGGCACCCGCCTGCTTCCCCATCGTCATTGCGAGCGCAGCGAAGCAATCCAGAATCTTTCCGCATTGACAGTCTGGATTGCTTCGCTGCGCTCGCAATGACGGAGCAAGCCAATTCAATTTGCTGACATACCTTCGCAGCCTCGCGGCTCATCTCGCCCGAGCTTTGCTTCATTCCGTCGCCCAAAAGAAAGAGGGCGCAGGGAAGACCGGGTGCCGACGGGCACCCGCGGTCCGCTGCGCGAAAAGCACACGCAGAAAACCGCACAGCAGCATACAGGTGTCGCCGATCACTCGGCCTTCCCTGCGCGATGGTCGGACGGCTTATGCCGCGCTCTCCCGGGAGCCGAATTCCTTCTGGCCTCCCTCGCCCCGCGAATTGACGATGCCGTCCGCCCGGTTGGGTTCGCGCGCATCTCCGCAGCCAGCTTGACCGTAGCAACGACGGCCAGGACCACACGGTTTTGCCGTACGCAGCTCATCCGGCTTCGCCAAGAGGCTTCGCCGGACTTCAGCGCCGTTCGTCTGCACGGGGGCCTCGGGCTCACAGGGACTACCCGCCCTGCCCGCACCCATCGTGCCGACGCTGCCGCGTCCACCGCAACCCGGCCCGCGTTTCGAACGACTCGCGAACCGCCCCTCTTCGTCGGGCCGGGCTGTTCAGGTTATGCCGCAATTCCGAATTTCGGTAAAGCGGAATATTTTTGCGGGAAGGGGTTGACGGGGCAGCGACACAGCCGGTCTCATAGGGTGGGTTAGCGTCAGCGTAACCCACCTCTTTCGTTTCTGCATCGGCAGAAGTGGTGGGTTACGCTACGCTAACCCACCCTACGCAGTCGTGCCTCACGCCACCGCGGCGTCCGGAATCCTTGCGGCTTCCATCGGCTGCTTGCCGCGGATCAGGTCGGAGGCGCGGTCGGCGATCATCATGGTGGATGCATTGAGGTTCGCCGAGATCATGCGCGGCATGACCGAGGCGTCGATGACGCGGAGGCTTTCGAGGCCGTGGACGCGGAGATGGTCGTCGACCACCGCCCAGGTGGAATCCGCCGGGCCCATGCGGCAGGTGCAGCCGGGGTGGAACGTGGTGGTGCCGCGCTCGGTGGCGGCGTGCAAGAATTCGTCGTCTGTGTTGACGTTGGGGCCGGGGAAATCCTCGTAGGCGTAATAGGGCGACAGCGGCGCGGACTTCAGCAATTTGCGCGCGAGCTTCATGCCGCCGACGATGACGCGGCGGTCGAGCTCGGCATCGAGATAATTGGTCTGGATGATCGGCGGCGCGAACGGATCGGATGAGCGGATGCGGACATAGCCGCGGCTCTCCGGCCGCTGCTGCCAGGACGCCACCGTCATGCCGGGCTCATCCTCGAGCTGGCCCTGCACGCCCTCCTTGTAGCTTGCCGGCGTGAAGGTAAGCTGCAGATCGGAGCTCTCCGCGCTCTCGCCGGAATGCCAGAAGCAATAGACCATGGTCGGCGACAGCGACAGCAGGCCGCGGCGCGCGGTGGCCCATTTCGCCGCCTCGACCCAGAGACGCCAGCCGCGGCGGAGCTCGTTGATGGTCTTGATGTCCTTGACCCGCGCCACCGTGCGCGGGGCGTAGTGATCCTGCAGGCCCTCGCCGACCGGCAGCGCGTGACGCACGGCGATGCCGTGCTGCTGCAACAGATCCGGCGAGCCGATGCCGGAGAGCTGCAGCAGCTGCGGCGAATTATAGCTGCCGCCTGAGAGGATCACCTCCTTGTTGGCGCGCACTTCGACGGGATGGCCGCCGCGGCCGCCCTTCATGTAGCGCACGCCGACGGCGCGCTTGCCCTCGAAGATGATCTCGGTCGCGTGCGCATGCGTATGCACATGCACGTTGGGCCGCTTCATCGCCGGCTTGAGGAACGCGGTGGCGCCGGAGACGCGCAGGCCGTTGTTGATGGTGCGCTGGCAGTAGGAGACGCCTTCCTGGGTCTTGCCGTTGTAATCGGGATTGCGGGGAATGCCGAGCGAGACCGCGCCTTCCATGAAGGCCTCGCAGAGCGGATCGCGCCAGTTCATGGTGGTGACGATGAGGTTGCCGTCGCGGCCGCGATAGGTGTCCTCGCCCTCGCCGATCCGCTTCTCCAGTCGGCGGAAATAGGGCAGCACGTCGGCATAGCCCCAGCCGCGATTGCCCATCTGCGCCCAGGTGTCGAAATCCATGCGCTGGCCGCGATTGTAGATGTGGCCGTTGATCGAGGACGAGCCGCCCAGCGTCTTGCCGCGCGGCGCGTAGATGCTGCGCCCGCCGGTCCAGGGACCGGGCTCCTGCTGATAGGCCCAGTTGATGCTCTTCATGTGGAAGGTCTTGATGAAACCCGCCGGCAGATGGATGTAGGGGTGCCAGTCGGACGGGCCCGCCTCGAGTACGCAAACGGAGGTGTTGGGGTCCTCGCTGAGCCGGCTGGTGAGCACGCAACCGGCGGAGCCCGCGCCGACGATCACATAATCAAATCTATCCATGGTCCCTCGGCCGCCCCTAGCGCGGCTTGTCGTTGAGTTGAAATTCGAGATGCGCCTGCACCGTCGGCCATTCGGCGGCGGTGATGCTGTAGACGACGGTATCGCGCAACGTGCCGTTCGGCGCGACCTGGTGGCTGCGCAGGATGCCGTCCTGCTTGGCGCCCAGGCGCTCGATGGCGCGGCGGCTCTGGTGGTTGAAGAAATGCGTGCGGAACTCGACCGCGATGCAGTTCAGCGTCTCGAAGGCATGGCGCAGCAGCAGCAGCTTGCACTGCGTGTTGAGCGGGCCGCGCTGCGCGCTCTTGCCGTACCAGGTCGAGCCAATCTCGACGCGGCGGTTGGCGGCATCGATGTTCATGTAGGTGGTCATGCCGACGATCTTGCCGCCGGCATCGAACACGGTGAAGGGCAGCATCGAGCCCGCGGCCTGCAGGCCTAAGCGGCGGTCGATCTCCTTGCCCATGTTCTCCGGCAGCGGGATTGCGGTGTACCACAGCTTCGACAGCTCGCCGTCCTTGACCGCCTCGACCAGCCCTTCGCGATGGTCATGCGACAGCGGCTCGAGACGGGCGTGCTGTCCGCGCAGGGTGATGGGATCGGGCCAGGGCATTTCTCACTCCATAATGACTGCCGTCATTCCGGGGCGCGACGAAGTCGCGAGCCCGGAATCCATAACCACCGCCTGGGGTTATGGATTCCGGGCCTGCGTGCTGGCGCACGCATCCCGGAATGACGACGGATGTATTGGCACAACTCGTCCAGATACATTCACTTGTTCAGAAAATTCAACGGCAATCCGCCGCGCGGCCAGTCCATGGCGATCAGCTCGCCCTTGCCCGACAGCGTGATGTAGGCGGTCCTCAGCTCGGGGCCGCCGAAGGCGATGTTGGTGGTGACGCGGTCGCCGGTCGGGACCTGTTCCACCAGGGTGCCGTCGGGCGCGATCACCGAGATGCAGCCGGAGACGAGCGTGGCGATACAGACATTGCCGCCAGCTTCCACCGCGAGCGAGTCGAACATCTGGTAGCCGCCGAGGCCGCAGATCGGCTGGCCGCGCTCGCCGCGATAGATCGGATCGCGCGGCTTGAGCGTGCCCGGCGCCGAGAGCTCATAGGCCCAAAGCCGCCCGGTCGGCGTCTCCGCGATGTAGACCGTATTCTCGTCCGGCGACAGGCCGATGCCGTTGGCCGGCAATACGCCATGCACGATTTCGACGACCTCGCTCATGCCGGGCTTGAGGTAATACATGCCGCCGACGTCCATCTCGCGCGCGCGGCGCTTGCCGAGATCGGAGAACCAGAGGCCGCCGTGCTTGTCGAAGACGAGGTCGTTCGGCCCGCGCAGATCGTGGACGCCGCATTTGGTCACGACGGTCTCGACCTTGCCGGATTGCAGGTCGACGCGCTGGATCGCGCCGCCGAGATAATCGTCCGGCTGCGGACCCGGCATGATCATCTTGCCGGCCGGAATCCAGGAGAAGCCCCCATTGTTGCAGATGTAGATCTTGCCGTCGGGTCCGAGCGCGGCGCCATTCGGGCCGCCGGGAATCCTGGCCACGATCTCCTTGCGGCCGTCGGGATAGACGCGCGTCAGGCGCTGGCCGCGGATCTCCACCAGCACCACCGAACCGTCCGGCATCACGACCGGCCCTTCGGGAAATTCGAGGTCGGTGGCGAGAACGCGGACGTTGGACATCGGAGACCCTCCCGGCTGCTTGTTATGGCTTGCACGGGATGTCCGGCACGGGCCCCCGCAGGCAAGATTTGCCTGCGGTTATGGCAAAGTCGCCGGAGCTTGCCAAGCAAGCGGGACGGTATGCCAGCGTTGCGTGTTATTCGCTGACAGGTATCCAGATTTCGAAGCCGCCGTTGCCGGTGGCGGGATCGAACTTTTCGTCATAGCGCTCGAAGTTGGGCGCGTCCGCGGCTTTCAGGCCAGACGCCGGCAGCCATTGATTCCAGATCGTGTTGACGGTGCGCCGGATCGAGGCGACGTGATCCTTGTGCGTGAACACCGCATAGCGCTGCTCCGGAATGCGGATGCGACCGAAGCGGCGCGGCAGGTCGGAGAAATCGGCGACCTCGACGCCGGCAATGTAATCGAAATTGCCGGCATCATCGCCGTTGCAGCAGACGCCGTAGGCGACGTTGCCTACGCGCGCGGGAATGTCGAGGACCTCCCGATTGAAGCGCTGCCATAGACCAGGGATCATGGCACCGTTGTCGCAGGAGATGCGCTCGGCGAGACCGGCGACGAGGAAGGCTTTTGCGGTCTCGAAACGCGGTGGGGCAAGATGGTCGAGCATGGTGGAGTCCATGAGGATCGGCTCCTGTAGCCTGAGCTGGTTGACGCACGCTGCCGCCCTCACCGCTTCGGGCGTGGTGCCGAATTGGTCGCGGAACGCGCGGGTGAAAGCTTCGTGCGAGCCGTAATCTGCCTCCAGCGCCAGCGACAGGATGTCCGGCGCTCCCTTTGCAAGACTGCGCGCCGCCTCACTCAGCCGCCGCGCGCGCACGTAGCGCATCACCGGCAGACCGACGGCTGCGGCGAACGCACGCACGATGTGGAACCGCGACACGCCCGAGATCGCAGCGATCTCGTCGAGCGTCATCGGCTCGGCCAGATGGCTCTCGATATACCAGAGCGCGCGCTGGGCTGGATTCATGTGGTTCAGGCCCTCGTTCGAAGCGCGGCGATGATGCGCCGGTCGGCATCACCCTGCTTGATCGGCATTGCGGTGCTCCGCATGAGGATAGCCGGCCAATGGAAGCTGGCAACGCCCCGGTGTTCGTGGCTACACTCACCGAAACCGCTCACGAGAAAGAGGAACCGGGTCATGGAAATCACCGATGTGCGGGCGCACCATATCCGCATCCCCTATGATGCCGGCGTCGCGAGCTTCCGCCAGGGCGCTTCCGCCATCACGGCCCTCGACATGGTCCTCGTCGAGGTCACGACCGATGCTGGGCTGACCGGCTGGGGCGATGCTTTCGCCTATGTCTGCCCGCACACGACGCGCAGCGCGGTCGAGGAGATGATCGCGCCGCAGGCCCGCGGGCTGAAGGTGCCCGATGCGGCCGGCATTGCCGCGGTGATGGAGCAGATCCAGCGCAACCTGCATCTGTTCGGCCGCTACGGCATCACGATGTTCGCGATCTCCGGGCTCGATATCGCTTTGTGGGACTTGGCCGCGAAGGTCGCCGGCGTGCCGCTGCATCGCCTGCTGGGCGAGATCAGGCGCACCGCCATTCCGGCTTACGCGAGCCTGCTCCGGATCGGCGCGCCCGACACCATCGCCGCCGAATGCAGGAAGGCGCTCGCGCTCGGCTATGGCGCGATCAAGCTGCACGAGACCACGACGCCTGCGGTGCTCGCCGCGCGCGCGGCGATCGGCCCGAGCATTCCACTGATGGTCGACATGAACTGCCCGCTGACCGGAGAGCAGGCGATCGCGTTCGCGGCGACATGCCGCGAGGCGCAGCCGATGTTCCTGGAGGAGCCGGTCTGGCCGCCGGAAGACTTCGCCACGCTTGCCGAGGTGCGCAGCAAGAGCGGCGTCGGAATTGCCGCCGGCGAGAATGCCTGCACCGAATATCAATTCCGCCAGATGATGGAGGCAGGCGCGGTCAGCCACGCCCAGCCGTCAGTTATCAAGGTCGGCGGCATCACGGAATTCCTGAAGGTCGCAGACTTGGCCGATCGGTCCGGCGTCAAGATCGTGCCGCACTCTCCTTACTTTGGCCCGGGCCTGCTGGCGACGCTGCATCTGCTCGCGACGCGCGACGACGGGCTGGTCGAGATGTTCTATCTGAAGCGCGAAGCCTGCCTCTGGGGCGGCCGCGCCGATGTCGATGCAAGCGGCCACGTCGCGGTGCCCACGGACCGCGGGCTTGGCTATGAGCCCGATCGCGGCGTGATGGAGCGCTATCGCGTGGCGTGACCGGCGCGCCTATTTCGCAGCATCCTTCGCCGGCGGCGCGTCCTGCTTCTTCTTCAGATCCTCGGCGGTCTTCGCCTGCGCGGCCTGGAGATCAAGAAGCGTCTTCTGCAGGCCGGCGACGGCTGTCTTCAACGCATCGATCTGGCGACCCGCCGCATCCAGCTTCTGCTGATGATCGAGGGAGAGCTTGGTGATCGTCTTCTGCAGGAAGTCGACATTGCTCTGAAGGCAGCTGGTGCGGCGTTCCATGGTCTTCTCGACCGTGCAGATCTCGATGCCGGGCACGTCCTGCGCGAGCACGGGCAGAGGCGCCAGCGCTGCGAGCAGCAACATTGCGAAACAAATGCCGGCGTTTCGAAGCAGCATGAAAGTTCCTCGCCAGTCGATCACATCAATGTGCGCTGTTTGCGCACTGCAGCGTGAGGCTACCACACTCGCACCGCATTCTCGCGTTGAGCTTGGGCTCGTTCCCCTTGGGACGGGGGAGCAGTGAACCGCATGCGGAAGAAGTGGGCGCTCTCCGCGGCTTTGTTTAGGGGAGATTTTCGGAATGGCAACGCGCGATAGACGTTTGGCGGAATTCGACGGCGCCGGAGAACCACCGCCGGGCCTGCCACTCGAAGTGCTGTGCGAGGATCACAGCGGGACCTATCAACTGCCGTTCGCCTGCCGCTATGTCGAGGGACGCTGGCAGAACCACGAGGCCGGGATTGCGGTGGAAGCAACCGTGATCGGCTGGCGCCTGCCGCGCGTGAAGCAGCGCGGGGCCGCCTGAAGGCGGTGTCTGTTTCAAAATGCGACGGGGCGGCGCTGCGCTTTAACCTTCGCAACGCGGCCCGAACGAATCACGTCCGAATCAGCCGAAGCGCCTTGTACGCACCTGTTCACGGCTAGATCTCGCTGCGGTTCGGCAGGCGCGCACAATATCTGCGCAGCCGGCCGGATCGCAGGCGCCTGTCACCGGGTCCAAAGGTTAATTGTTGCAAAGGCATAGCGCTGCGGTCCGCAGCGGAGGGCCGCCGCCCCCGAAACAGGCACAGCCGTGCAACGCCTGCCTAATATTCGACCTCGAGCTCCTCGATCTCGGCCGGCTCCTCCTTTGCCGCCGCGACCCATTCCTGCATCTCGGGCATGGCCATGATGGTGTCGGCATAGGCCTTCAGCGGCGGTGCGAGCTTAACGTCGTAGGTCACGAAGCGCGTCACGACGGGAGCGTACATCGCATCCGCCATGGTGCGCTTCTCGCCAAACAGGAAGGGACCGCCCGATTTCTCCAGGCAGTCGCGCCAGATGAACCAGACGCGGTCGATATCGGCCTGCGCCCGCGACCAGATCTTGAAGCCGGGAAAGTGCCCCTTCAGGTTGACCGGCAGCGAGGCGCGCAAAGTGGTGAAGCCGGAATGGATTTCGCCTGAGATCGAGCGGCAATGGGCGCGCTGGATGCGGTCGGCCGGCAACAGGCCTGCGTCCGGCATCACCTCGTTGAGATATTCGGCAATCGCCAGCGTGTCCCAGACCACGGCGCCCTCGTGCCGCAGGCACGGCACCAGGATCGAGGACGACAGCAGCAGGATCTCCGCGCGCGCCGACGGATCGTCCGGCGCGGTGACGATCTCCTCGAAGTCGAGCCCGGAGAATTTCGTCAGCAGCCAGCCACGCAGCGACCAGGACGAGTAGTTCTTGCTGCTGATGGTCAGTGTCGCCTTCGCCATAGAGCCCTTCCCTCACGCCTGGGCAACGCACCCCGCGCGTGCGTGCCCGTGATCTGTGCCTACCCGCCCGGGGCGCAGCAAGCGACGTGCCAATTTTCCGGGCGGTCCGGCTCCCGTCTGGCTTCGATATTGCATCACGACAGGAGGCAAGTGGGCGCTTCAGTATGATGTCGATGTATTATCAGGCTTTTCAGAACCACATGGACCTGACTGCGCCATGGCGCGCGGGGGCTTCGTCCGCACTCAAATTCCTCAATCTGGTGCCTCAGGGCTCATCGGACCAGGTGGTCGGCCGGCTGTCGGCCGCGCTGGAGCTGATCTCGCGCTCCACCCTCACCTATGACCGTCCCGCCTACGGCATCGACAGCGTCATGGTGGGCAACCGCGAGGTCGCAGTCAGCGAGGAGATCGCCTACGCGACGCCGTTCGGCTCGCTGCTGCACTTCAAGAAAGAAGGCGTCGGCGAGCAGCCGCGCATGCTGCTGGTGGCGCCGATGTCCGGACATTTCGCCACGCTCCTGCGCGGCACCGTGAAGACGCTGCTGCAGGACCACGACGTCTACATCACCGACTGGCACAATCCGCGCGACATCCCGCGCAGCGAGGGCCGCTTCGGGCTCGACGACTACACCGAGCACCTGATCGACTTCCTTGGGCAGCTCGGGCCGCGCCCGCACATGGTGGCGATCTGCCAGCCGTCCGTCTCCGCGCTCGCGGCTGCCGCGATCATGTGCGAGGACAACCATCCCTCGCGCCCGGCGACGCTGACGCTGATGGCCGGCCCGATCGACACGCGGATCCAGCCGACCAGGGTCAACGAGTTCGCCAAGAGCAAGCCGATCGAATGGTTCGAGCGCAATCTGATCAACTACGTGCCGGTGCAGTGCCGCGGCGCCCTGCGCAAAGTCTATCCCGGCTTCGTGCAGCTCAGCGCCTTCGTCTCGATGAATCTCGAGCGCCACATCAAGCAGCACATGGACCTCGCCAACCACATCGCCAAGGGCGAGAAGGAGAAGGCCGCGACCATCAAGACCTTCTACGACGAATATTTCGCCGTGATGGATCTGCCGGCCGAGTTCTACATCGAGACCGTGCGCGACGTGTTCCAGGAGCACCTCCTGCCGCAAGGCAAGCTGATGCATCGCGGCCGTCAAGTGAACACCAAAGCCGTCAGTCGCATGGGGCTGATGACGGTCGAGGGCGAGAAGGACGACATCTGCTCGATCGGCCAGACGCTCGCCGCCCAGGACCTCTGCACCGGCGTGCGCGCCTATCGCCGCGTCCACCACATGCAGGCCGGCGTCGGCCATTACGGCGTGTTCTCCGGCAAGCGCTGGAACAACGAGATCTATCCGCTGCTGCGGGACTTCGTGCACGTGAATTCGTGAGGATCATCTCTGCCGATACGACGTCCGGCCTGGGGCAACGGCATGTGCCTCATGCTCTTGCTTGAGCAGCTCTTTCGCTTCCACGGATTCCGGAAGATTTCGTTCCGCCTCGAATTCGGCGAGCACGGGAGCGAGAACTTCGGATAGCGTACGCGCTCGGCCATTTGTCTTGTACAGGCGTGCAAGTTCAAGGGCACTGCGCAGCTCGAAAGTCTTGGTCCGCTGATGTTGTGCGATGTCCAGCGCCCGCTTGAGGGCGTCTTCGGCGCTGGATTCGTCCGAAGGATCATGGCGCGATAAGAGTTTACCGCGGACACGATGCAGCTCGGCATCAAGCCAATGCTGGCCGGATTGTCCCGTCCCGGCGATCAATTCGTCCAGGATTTCCAGCCCGGTCTCGACTTCGCCTAGATCTGCAATCGCCAGGGCGACATGCATCCCCCAGAACGGTTCGCAGAGGTAGCAATCGTTCTCGTGCAGGAAGGTCCAGCCGTGACGCATGTCCGCCAGTCCGGCCATTCGGTCTCCTGCACGCCACTTGGCGAGGCCGTTCAGGTAGGTGCCGGCGGCCACGTACAGCGGCATCGTGTGGTCGCGTGCGAGACCGAGCGCCAGGATCGTCTCTGTCTGCTGCAACATGCCCCCGCATACTCCGTCGAACACCGCGCGATGAACCAACGCATTGGCCTGGGACAGCGCCCGTTTTTCTCCTGGAGTACCCACCGCTTCCGCGGCGAGCTTGCGCGCACGAGCGATGTCGCCGAGCGGCCAGAGCACCAAAGCGAGAAATCGCATGATCACGAACGGGAGATCCAGCGCCGAAGCCCTGAAGGTCGCGGGATCCGGTTCGGCCCGATAGATCGCCAGCGCCCGCTCAAGATGCGTACGCGCGTTCAAATACTCGCCGGCGAACCAGCAGGTCACGCCCCCAGTCCAATGGGCCACGACGGCGGCCACCGGCGAGTCCGGCCGTCGCTCAGCGGCGCTCCTGATGGCATCCGCCAGCTCCCGCATCGGAGCAAGTTCGCCATGGGTCAGGCAGGCATTGAAGAGGCCGGAATGGACCGGCGCAAGTTCAACGGGATCATCGATACCGGCTGCGAATTGTCGCGCGCGCGTCCATGCGGCGACCGTTTCCGGAGCGCTGTGGCCGAGGCTGCCCCGCAAGGCACGGCCATATGCGATTTGAAGATGCAGCCTGCTCGTCATCCGGTGGGGCTCGCCAGGCAATTGATCGGCGATCGCGATGGCCTTGCCGAGATGGGCGATCGCCTCGGAATAGGCCGAGCGTTTCAACGCCTGCTGGCCCGCCTTGCGCCACCATTCGAGGGCGATCTCGCTCAGCCCCGCCTCGGTGAAGTGGTGCGCCAGAACTTCCGGCTCGGTCTCGGCGACGGCTGGAAACTTCTCACGCAGGACATCGCCAATTCGTGTGTGAAGAACCTGCCGTTTGCTCTTGAGCAGACTCTCGTAGGCCGCTTCCTGAACAAGGGCGTGCTTGAAACTATAACTCGCTTCGGGCGGCGTCCCGCGACGAAGCAGCAGTTCGGCCTCTTCGAGTTGTCCCAGCGCAGCGCTCAGCGTCAGATCGTCGCGTCCCGCCACGGTTTTCAGCAGCGCGTACGAGAAGTCGCGGCCAATGGCGGCTCCTATCTGGGCCACCTCCTTGACCGGAGCGAGCCGATCGAGCCGCGCCATCAGCGAATCCTGCAGCGTCGCAGGGATAGCAAGCGGCGGCAGCGGATTATTCAGGCGGTAGCGCCCGGCATCCTCAACGAGCAGCCCGGACTCCAGCACCATCTTGGTCAATTCCTCGACGAATAGCGGAATGCCATCGGTCTTGTCGATGATCTGCTCCATCATCTCGCTTGGCAGCCGGCGACCGACGACAATCTGCTCGACGAGCGCGCGGGTGTCCTGCCGATCGAGCCGGTCGAGCCGCAACAGACTGACGTTGGCAAGGCCCGACCAGGAGGGCTCGAACTCCGGCCGGGACGTCAAGAGCACGAGTATCGGCAGCCCTCTGATCCGATCGACCGCGAGATCGAACAGTTCAAGTGTCGTGGCATCGGCCCAATGCATATCCTCGCAGATGATCAGCAGCGGCTGGCCTCTCGCCAGTCCCTCAAGCTGATCGAGAAGGGCGGCAAATGTCTGCCGCCGCTGCTGCGCCGGGCTCAAGCCGAGGGGCGGGCAATGGTCGCCGGTGGGAATCGAAAGCAATGCCGCAATGAGCGGTGTTGCCCGGGCGACCTGCTGGGTTCCTATTGCGAGCATTGCCTCGAGCTTGTCGAGTTTTTGATCCGCCGTGTCGTGCGAGCGAATTCCGGCGGCGCGCTCGAGCTGCGCGACAAAGGGATGAAGCGCGCTGTTGGTGTGGTAAGGTGAACACTGATATCGCACGCGACGGTGCGTCCCCAACGAGGGACTTTCGGACAGCGTTGCCACAATACGCGACTTGCCGATGCCCGCTTCGCCGGAAATCAACACGAACTGTCCCCGGCCCTGCCATGCCTCCCGCTGGCGCGAGAGGATGAACTCGATCTCGTTCTTACGGCCGACAAAGCCGATCGAGCGCGCGGCACGGACTGCCTCGAAGCGACTCTCGGATGCGGTCGCGCCTTCCACCGCCCAGACCGCGATGGGGTCTGCCATTCCCTTGACCTCCCGACGGCCGAGATTGCGCAGGGAGAAGAGATCGCCAAGCAGCCGGCGCGTCGATGAAGCAACGACGACGACCCCCGGCTCCGCCAGGCTCTGGAGCCGGGCGGCGAGGTTTGGTGTGTCGCCGATGGTTGCGTGCTCCTCCGACGCATCTCCGCTGATGAGGTCTCCGACCACCACGAGTCCGGTCGCAATTGCGATCCGCAGTTCAGCTCGTTCGTCGGTCCCTGTCTTGAGCTGGCGTATCGCGGAGATCATGTCGAGGCCGGCGCGCACCGCGCGCTCGGCATCATCTTCGTGGGCGCGCGGATAGCCGAAATAGACGAGTATTCCGTCACCGACGAATCTGGCTATCCTGCCATCATAAGCAGCAATCACGCTCGCGCAGGCAGCGCGATAGGCCCGGATCACCTCCCACATATCCTCGGGATCGAGACGCGCCGAGAGCGCAGTCGAGCCGACCAGATCGCAAAACATGACCGTGAGATGACGCCGCTCGGCGTCCTGAGGAGGAGCGGGAGATGCGATCAACGCGGCCGGATCGAGGTCAGCGATAGCACGCAGCATCTTGCGGCGATGGCCGAGCAGGACTCCGAGCTTATCGAAGTCCTCGTCCATCAGTTCGGGAAGGACGCCTATGTCGATCCCATTTTGGGCAAAGCGCTCCGCGTATTGCGCAAGCCCCAGCTTCTCGAGCCACTCCGCAATCTGCATTGGCTCCACCGATCGTGTGGTTAGCGGTTAGCAGAAATTTTGGACCACGGCGCGCGGGGACAATATACCAACACCACCATGATGGCACGTCTTGTTTGTTGCGCGATAACCTGGGTTTCTCAATGCCGATATCGCATTCAAGCGGTGACGCTGCTCGATGCGAACGGCTTTGCTACCAAACATCGTCGGCACGCAGCATTGGACGGCGGAGGTTGCGATGAGTCGTGGCGGTCATTTCGAACCGAAACCGAACCAACACTGCGGCTTGTGCCGAACGGACGTTTTCCGCGACAGCAGCTCCTTCATTGCTCGCTGATCGGCGCTTCGTAGCTGCGAGCCATCGTGCCCGCCGCAACCTGCAGCGAAGAACCAATTACCCAGCAGCCGGCAACAAAGCCGATCAGGCCGTTTGGCAAATTCTGATCAAGGACAAGGATGCTGACGGACAGAGTTGCAGCGATTGCCGCGCCGAACGTGCCGGCCGCACTCATGATCTCTATCGGCTCGGAACCGTTCCACTCTTCCGAGATGCTCGATGTCGACCTCTGCGCGGGGGCATTGCCCGACAAATCAATCCCCATGTAATAGCCAAGAGCTCCGTAGAGTATCGTTATCAGGACGATCCAGCCGCTTTCAAACAGTCCGGCCTTCTGACGTAACAGGGTCGCACCAACATAGAGCCCGCCAGAGGCCCCAACCGCGGCCAGTCCGATTCTTTCAAGAAGATGGGCCGATTTGATCAAACTGGAACGGGGGATCCGAAGATTGCCGACCCGCCTTGTTGCGGAGAAGGCGTTGGAAATTGCGCTGCTTATCTTCATAGGAGCTCCTTCTGAGTAAGTAGCAGCCTACCGGCCGACCCCGAACAGAAGCTGCGTGAGTTGCGCGATGCCCTTTCATTCCAATTTCTGAAGGATCTTTGCTGAGTGATGGGACTGGCTTGCTCGTGAGCAAGATGGAGCCAATCCAAAGCTGCGAGCATGCGGCTGCGCAGGCATTGCCTCTCACCCGTGTTTGAAATGATCCGGGTGCGGCAATTTCGTTGCGAGAGTGGTAATTCAGAAAGAGAGCGATTGCGTATGAAACGGTTCACACACGGCTCTTCCCTGTCGCTCTATTCGGTCACAATTTCCGGAGGACGCGCCTGCATTGTTGCGATAAGGGAGGGCGAACATGCTGGCTCTGCAACGCGCGGTTGGTCAGCACGCTGATCACGTCTGGCCCAAATCAAAGATCCGCGCTTGCTTTCGTGAAGCTCGCAGCCTCATGTCGACCATTCCTCGCCCCACACCTGCACCACGTGGCCGGGCGACACTTCGCGATATTGCCGCACCGGCGGCTGGTAGTCCGGCGCGCGGACCGGGCTTCTGATCTCATCGTTCGAGGCTTGGCGCCGCGTGCCGCGGCGTGACGGGTCGGGCACCGGCACGGCGGCCATCAGTTTTTTCGTATAGGGATGCTGCGGGTTGCCGAACACCGACGCGCGCGGGCCGATCTCGACGATCTCGCCGAGATACATCACGGCGACGCGGTGGCTCATGCGCTCGACCACGGCGATGTCGTGGGAAATGAAGAGATAGGCAAGGCCCATGCTGGCCTGGAGGTCGAGCATCAGGTTGACGACCTGCGCCTTGACCGAGACGTCGAGCGCGGAGACAGCTTCGTCGGCGACGATCAGCTTCGGCCCGAGGGCGAGCGCGCGCGCGATGCAGATGCGCTGGCGCTGGCCGCCGGAGAATTCGTGCGGGAAACGCGCGGCCATGTCGGCGGAGAGGCCGACGCGGACGAGCAGGTCGGCGACCTTGTCGCGCGCCTGCGACGCCGTTGCGAGTCCGTTGGCAAGCAGGGGCGCGGCGATCGCCGTCCCCACCGACATGCGCGGATTGAGGCTCGCGAACGGATCCTGAAACACGATTTGCATGTGCTTGCGGACATCGCGTAGAGCCCGGCCGTTCATGGCCAGCACATCCTGGCCGTCGATCAGGACGGTGCCGCTGTCCGGCTCGGTCAACTTGAGGATGGATCGGCCGGTGGTCGACTTGCCGCAGCCGGATTCGCCGACCACCGCCAGTGTCTCGCCGGCGCGCAAGGTGAAGGAGACGTTCTCGACCGCATGGACGCGGCCCGAGACCTTGCCGAACAGGCCGGAGCGGATCGGAAAGCGCGTTGTGAGGTTTGAGACTTCCAGCAGAGGCCGCTCGGCGGGCGAGACCGTATCGGGCGTCTCGGCCGGCTCGTCCGACGTGCCCGTCACCTTGTCGACGATCGGAAACCGCATCGGCCGCATCCGCCCGTCCATCGAGCCGAGCCGCGGCACGGCCGCGAGCAGCGCGCGCGTATAGGGATGCGCAGGCGCGGCGAAAATGCGGGCGGTGGCGTCCGTCTCCACCGCCTGCCCGCCATACATCACCACGGTGCGGTCCGCGATCTCGGCGACCACGCCCATGTCGTGGGTGATGAAGAGGATCGACATGCCCTCCTCCTGTTGAAGCTCCTTCAAGAGCTCGAGGATCTGCGCCTGGATGGTGACGTCGAGCGCGGTGGTCGGCTCGTCCGCGATCAGAAGCTTCGGCTTGCAGGCCAGCGCCATCGCGATCATCACGCGCTGGCGCATGCCGCCGGAGAAGCGGTGCGGATGCTCGTGGAAGCGCGACGCCGCCGCAGGGATGCGGACGCGATCGAGCAGGCGGATGGTCTCCGCCTCCGCTGCCGCGCGCGACAGGCCGCGATGCTGGATCAGCGCCTCCGCGATCTGGAAGCCGATGGTGAGCACCGGATTGAGGCTCGTCATCGGCTCCTGGAAGATCATGGCGACGTCATTGCCGCGGATATCCTTCATATCAGCCTCGGGCAGCGCGAGCAGATCGCGCCCCGCCAGCATGACGCGGCCCTCGACCCGGCCGATCTCGCTCGGGATGAGCCGCATGATCGACAGCGCGGTGACGCTCTTGCCCGAACCGGACTCGCCGACGATCGCGACGGTCTCGCGGGCCGCGATGTCGAACGAGACGTTGCGGACGACGGGTACCCATTGCCGCTCGAGCATGAAGGAGGTGGTGAGGCCGGCGACCGACAGCACGGGGCCCTGTGCGTTGGCGATGGCTTCGTTCGAAATGTTTGCCACGATGCTCATGCGAGGCCTCCGCCAACCGCCGCGGAGAAGATGCGCCCCCTCCCCCGCTTGCGGGGGCGGGTTGGGGAGAGGGTGTCTCCGCAAGCGAGATCCCCCCAGAGGAGAGAGCCCTCACCCGGCGCTACGCGCCGACCTCTCCCGCAGGCGGGAGAGGTAAGAGGAGCCCGTGGCAGCACTGATGTCACCATCACCATTCCGCCCTAGTACCCCCGCTTGCGATCGACCAGCCCGGGCAGCTCCTCGCCGCGACGATGCCGCGCGATGACGTCGAGCACGAAATCGACCGCCGTATCGGGCGTCGTCATGCTGGCATTGTGCGGCGTCAGCAGGATGCGCGGATGGCTCCAGAACGGGTGGCCTGCAGGCAGCGGCTCGGGATCGGTGACGTCGAGCACCGCACCTGATAGCGCGCCGCTGTCGAGGGCTGCGAGGAGATCGGCCTCGACGAGATGCGGGCCGCGCCCGACATTGACGAGCCCTGCCCCGCGCGGCAGGCGCGCGAACAACTCGGCATTGAGAATGCCGCGCGTTTGATCCGTCAGCGGCAGCAGGCAGACGAGAATGTCGGCCTGCGCCAGAAATTCTGGCAAGGCATCGGCCCCCGCATAGCAGGTGACGCCTTCGATCTCGCGCGGCGAACGATTCCACCCAAGTAGCGGAAAGCCGAACGTCTTGAGCCGTTTCAGCACGGCCTGGCCGAGTTGGCCGAGCCCCATCACGCCGACCCGCCGGCGCCTGGCCGGCGTGATCCGGATCTCGCGCCAGACCTGCTGCTTCTGCTGGCCGATGAAATCGAGGAGATCGCGATGCAGGCCGAGCACGGCCATGGTGACGTATTCGACCATGGTCTCGGCGATGCCGGGCTCCAGCATGCGGACCAGCGGGATGTGCGCTGGGACTTTCGTGGTGTCGAACTGATCGACGCCGGCACCCACCGAGAAGACCAGCTCGAGATTGGGAAAGGTCGTCGCGATGTCATCCGGCGGCACCCAGGCCACGAGATAACGCACCGCGGCGGGGTCGCCGATATCAGGCCAGAGCCGGAACGGCACGTCGGGCGCGCGCTCCGCGAAGAAGCGCGCCCACTCGGCGCCGCGCACCATGTTGGCCTTGTAGAGAACCGTCATGCCGGCCTCAGAACGGGCTGACCGGCGCGAGACGACGGCCGTCGATCATGCGCTTGTGGCTGTAGGCGGCGGGATCGACAAGCGGCGTCGCGCCCGTCACGAGGTCGGCCGCAAGCTTGCCAGCGGCTGGACCGATGCCGAAACCGTGGCCGGAGAAGCCGGTCGCGAGGAAGAAGCCCGGCAGCGCATCGACCGGTGAGATCACCGGAATCGTATCGGGCGTGCAGTCGATGGTGCCGCCCCAGGCTTCCGCGATTGCGATGTCCTTCAATTCCGGATTCGACTTGATCAGCGCCGCCAGCGCCGCATTGACCAGCGACATGTCGGGCGCGGGATCGCGCACGCGCTCGGCCTCGAAGGGCGATGGCTTGTCGAAACTCCAGCTGGTGCCGCGCACGAGCTGATCAAAGAACGACTTGCCGAACGAGAGCTTCAATCCGTTCTTGCGATGCTGATAGGTCGGCCAGAACGTGCGCGCGTAACGGAACAGGTCCGGCGACAGCTCGACCGTGCCGCGGTTGCGCAGCGCCAGCGTAAAGCCGCCGTCGAGGCGGCGGCGGATGCAGTAGAAATCGGTGCCGAGCGCGCCGGAGGTGATCTCCGGTCCCGGCGTAGTCCGGCACGCGGTGGCGTTGACGAGGCCGATCGGCAGCTCGATGCCGTGGCGGCGGCAGAACAGCGACGACCACGCGCCGCCCGCCAGCAGCACGGATTGCGTGCGGATGGTGCCCTTCTCGGTGACGACCGCGCTGACGCGTCCGCCCGTCGTCTCCAGTCCGCGCGCGGCGCAGCCCTGGTGGATGGTGACGCCGTGCTTGCGTGCGGCGGTGGCGAGCGCAGGGACGGCCATCGACGGCTCGGCGCGGCCATCGCTCGGCGTGTGCAGGCCGCCGACCCACGTGTCAGCATTGCCGGGCATGCGCTCGGCGACTTCGGCCAGCGTCAGCACGGTGGAGTGAACCTGCATCTCGCGCGCGACCGCTGCCCAGCGCTCCCAGCTTGCCAGTTCGTCCTTGCTCTTGGTCAGGAACAACACCCCTGTTCGCCGGAAGCCGGCATCGACGCCGGCATCGTTCTGCATGTCCTCCCACAACCGCAGCGCCTCGCGGGCGAGCGGAATCTCCTCGCGCGCGCGGCCTTGCTGGCGGCACCAGCCCCAATTGCGGCTCGACTGCTCGCCGCCAACATGGCCCTTCTCGACCAGCGCGACGGAGAGGCCCTTCTTCGCCAGATGATAGGCGGCCGAGACGCCGATGACGCCGCCGCCGATGACGACGACATCTACCTGCGCCGGCAGGCGTTCGTCGCTGTTGATGCGGTTGAGCGGCGGGGACATGGGGCACTCCTGGAGTTCAGTTCGAGCTCTTGCGCGTCAGAGGTCTTGCGCGTCACGGGATGTTCATTCGCGGATCGAGCGCATCGCGCAGGCCGTCACCGAGGAAGTTGAAGCTGGTCACCGCGAGCGTGATGGCGACGCCCGGCGCGATCGCGAGCCAGGGCGCGCTGGTCAGATAGATCTGCGCATTGTTGAGCATGTTGCCCCAGCTCGCCGCCGGCGGCTGGATGCCGTAGCCGAGATAGCTGACATAGGATTCGAGCAGGATCGCCTTGGCGACGTTGAGCGTCGCGGCAACGACGATCGGCGCGATCGCGTTGGGCACGAGCTCGCGGAACATGATGCGCAGGTTCGAGGAGCCGAAGGCGAGCGCGGCGACTGCAAATTCCCGCTCACGCAACGAGCGCACCTGGGCCTCGACCACGCGCGCCACCGCCATCCAGGCCGTCGCCGCGATCAGCACGGTGGTGGTGACGAGGCCGGGCTCGGTGAGCGCTGCGAGCGCCAGCAGCAGGAAGATGGTCGGAAAGCACAGCACGGCGTCGACCAGCCGCATCAGAACCGCACCGACCGCGCCGCCATAGAACCCGGCAAAGGCGCCAACGACGATCCCGACCGCCATCGCGATCACCATCGCGACGATGCCGATCGAAAGCGAGACCCGCCCGCCCATCATCAACCGTGCCAGCACGTCGCGGCCGAGCTCGTCGGTGCCGAGGATGTGCGCGCCGGAGAGCGGCGGCGCGAACCGCTTCATGATGTCGATGTAGGTGTCGTCGAACGGCAGCAGGTAGGGACCGAACGCCGAACCGAGCACGAGGACGAGGATGATCAATGCGCCCGCGAGCGCCAGCCGATGCCGGCGGAAGCGCCGCCACGCGGCCTGGCCGGGCGCGAGCTGAACCGTGGAGAGGGCTGCGGTTGCCATCGCTTCAGCCCACCCGGATGCGGGGATCGACGACGGCATAGAGGATGTCGGCGAGCAGCGAGCCGATCAGCACCATCGTCGCCGAGAACATCAGGATGCCCATCACCACGGGATAGTCGCGGTAACCGATCGAATCCAGGAACAGGCGGCCCATGCCCGGCCAGGTGAACACGGTCTCCGCAACCAGCGCACCGCCGAGCAGCGTCGGAAACTGCAGGCCCGCGACCGTGATCATCGGCAGCAGCGCGTTGCGCAGCGCGTGCACCGTGAGGATGCGCCATTCCGGCATGCCCTTGGCGCGCGCGGTGCGGATGTAGTCCTGGTTGATGACCTCGAGCATCGAGGAGCGCATGAAGCGGCCCCACATCGCGGTCTCGACCAGCGCCAGCACCATGGCCGGCGCGATCAGATGATGCAGCAGGTCGAGGAAGGAGCCGTCGCCAATGGTGTGCCGGTTGCCCGCCGGCAGCCAGCCGAGCTTGACGGAGAAGACGTAGATGGTGACGAGGCCGAACCAGAAGGTCGGGATCGACAGCGCGATCATGGCGCCAACGGTGGCGAGCGTATCGAACAGCGAGTAGCGGCGTAGCGCGCCGAGGATGCCGATCCAGCAGCCGAGCAGCACCGCGATGATCGTCGCCGTCGCCATCAGCTCCAGCGTGGCGCCGAGATGCGAGGAGATCACCGACAGCACCGCCTCGCCGTCGCGATACGACTTGCCCCAATCACCCCGCACCATGCGGCCGAACCAGTCGAGATATTGGACCGGCAACGGCCGATCGAGGCCGAGCTGCCTGGTGACGCGGTCGAGATCCTCCTGGGTCATATGGCTTGAGACGGCAAACTGCGACAGCGGCCCGCCGGGCGCCAGATGCAGGATGGCGAAGCCGATTCCCGAGACGATCACCAGCAGCATGATCGCCTGTGCCAGGCGATTGACGACGTAGCGGGCCATCTCAGGCGATCCGACCAGCCCGAGACATCAGGCCCAATACCATTCGCGCATATTCCAGCTGTTGATCGACATGTTGATGTTGGGACGGAAGCCTTGCAGCCCCTCCTTGATGCCTTCGGCGATGAAGCCCTGGAACAGCGGCAGGATCGCGAGGTCGTTGCGGATCAGCTTTTGCAGCTCGCCATAGGTCGCCTTTCGCTGCGCCAGGTCGAATTGCTTGGCGCCTTGAGACAACAGCCGGTCGGCCTCCGCGCTCTGATATTGATAAGTGTTGAAGCCGCGGCCGCCCTTGGCGGGAATGGCGCCGGAGCCGAAGCGCGGCGTCACGTCAGGGTCGCTGCCAAGCATGAAGTTCACGCCGACGATCACCGAATTGAACTTCGATTGCTGCCAGAAGTCGCCCCAAATCACGGCCGCCGGCATGTTGTTGACGCGCATCGCCGCGCCAATGGCCCGCCAGTCCTGGATCAGGAGCTGCTGGCACTGCTCGCGCACGGCACTGCCTGCCGTCGTCGAGTTGGCGAACTCGAGCTTGACCCCGCCCTTCTCGCGGATGCCGCTGGAGCCACGAACCCAGCCCGCGGCGTCGAGCAGCGCATTGGCCTTGGCAGGATCGTATTTGTGCTGCGGCAGCCCCTGCTGGAACGACCAGGCCTGCTGCGGCACGAAGCTCTCGGTCGGCGTCGGCAGGCCGTAATAGAGCGCGTCGATGATCGCCTGCTTGTTGATGGCGAGATAGAGCGCCTCGCGCACGGTGCGATCGGCAAAGGGCCCGAATTCCAGATTGGGCGCGATGTGTTCCACCGAAGAGGTCGAGGAGACGAAGATCTTGCGGCCCTTCAGCGTCTTTGCCTCCTGCACGAAGTTCGGCAGGATGCCTTGCAGGCCGGTGTAATCGACCTGACCGGTGCGGAACTGGGTGTAGAGCACGGTGAGATCAGGGATGTACTTGAAGACCACGCGTTCGACGTACGGCCCCTTGCCATGATAGCCGGTGTGGGCGTTCAACTGGATACGGTCGCCGGGCACGCGCTCGCCCCAGCGAAACGGGCCGGTCCCCACAGGCGCATTGTGGAACGGTGAGGCGTTCGGATCGGACACTTTCTCCAGGATGTGCTTGGGCACGATGAAGGTGAACGAGGCCAGGATCGACATATAGGGTGAATAGGGCGCTTCCATCCGCCAATGGATCTCGTCGGGCGCCACGACGGTAATGTCCTTGACGAGGCTATGGCCGACGCGGCTGCGCGCGCGGAAACCGGGATTGTTGATCAATTCGATGGAGAATTTGACATCCTCCGCGGTGAACGGCGTGCCGTCGTGCCACTTCACGTCGCTGCGCAGCTTGATCTTCCAGGTCAACCCGTCGGCCGAGAGGCCGCCATTCTCGATGGTCGGGACTTCGCGGGCGAGGTCGGGAACGAATTTCCCGTTGGGCTCGATGTACCAGAGCGGCGAGAACACCTGCCACCAGACGCCCTGGTCAACCTCGATGCCCGGCATCAAGGGATGAAAGACGGTCGGCTCCTGCGACAGCGCCGCGATCACCTGCCCGCGCGGCTTGTCCGGCGGATTAGAGGGACGTTCGGTCTGTGCGAAGGCGTTCCCTGAAAGCGTCCAGCCTGCGGCTGCGCCCGCGCCGAGCTGGAAGAATTGACGGCGATTCGGAATGCCGAGATGCCCTGCCCCAACGCCGAACTCGCCGGTGTCGTTCGCCATGACCCACTCTCCGTTCCGCACGCGGCACCGTCTCCCGCGCCCCCGAGACCCCGGCAAAGGGACAGGAGTGGGCTTTAGTGCTTCTAAATTTTTTCTCGCAAAAGTTCATCACGACTAAATACAGCTGTCAATCGCATTGCTAGAATGCGCCAGCTTTTCACTCTGACTGAAGGCGCGGGGCTCGATCCCCGACGCTGAGATGATGCATGGGAGAGCGACATGGATGGTCGCGGCGATACCAACGGCAGCAAGGACGCTTCGGCGATCGAAGCTGACGATGCGGTCGACCAGCGCCTGGGTGAAACCGTGCGGCTGCTGCGTCAGCGCGCCGGCCTGTCCATCCAGGACGTCGCCAACAAGACCGGCCTGTCGACCGGCATGATCAGCCAGCTCGAACGTGCGCGCGCGATGCCGTCGATCCGCACGCTGCGCCTGCTCAGCATCGCGCTCGACGTTCCCATTTCCTATTTCTTCGAGAGCAGCGATCCCACTGAAGCGCCGCGCTACACCGTGCGCAAGAACGCCAGGCGGCTGCTGCGGCTCACCGCCAGCGGCGTCGTCAAGGAAGCGCTGACGCCGGAAGGCAAGGGCCAGCTCGAGCTCTACGAGCTCACGCTCAACCCCGGCGCCTCCTCCGGCACCGACTTCCTGCAGCACACCGGCGAGAAGGCGGGCTACATTCTCTCGGGCAGCCTGCGGCTGTGGCTCGACAACCAGGCCCATGTGCTGGAAGCCGGCGACAGCTTTCGTTTTCCGAGCATCGTGCCGCACATGTTCGACAACCCGACCCAGCAGGTGGCGCGCGTGATCTGGGTGACGACGCTGCGCCAGACCGACTCGCCGGCGGGTTGAGTCCGGCATCAAGGTCTGGCGAGACGGATCTAGCTCATCCTTCGCCGCAGCGTGGCTGACGGCGTCTCGCCGAATTTCTCGCGGTAGGCGCCGGCCATGCGGCCGAGATGGGTGAAGCCGAGATCGAAGGCGATCTCAGTGATGGAGACATCGGGAGCGGCTTGCGCGAGGCGCGCGTTAAGGCCTGCAAGGCGCATGTCGAGCAGCATCTGCGAGATCGACGCGCCGAAGTGACGGCGGAAGCCGAGCTGCAGTGCGCGGATGCCGATGCCTGAAGCGCAGGCGAGCTGCGCAAGATCGAGCGGCTCGCCGGCATGGTCGGCAAGGTAATCGCGCGCGGCGCGCAAGGCGCGCGGCAAACGCTCGGCCTGCCCCGAGAACGTTTCAATCGCATCCGACAGGCCATGCCGCTGCCGGTTGAGCAGATGATCGAGCAGCGCTTCGCGCCAATCGGCCATCGCGGCCGGCGACAGCCGGCCTGATGGCCCGAGGCGCTCGGCGAGTGTCATCAGGTCGGCGAGCCTGGCCTGCAGAGCCCACCCGGACGGCGCATCCAGCTCGATTACCGGATCAAACTCGACCACACCGGCCGCCCGGCCCGACAAGGCCGCGGCGCGCTGCTCGACCATGCGGCGGTCGAGCAGCAGGATCGCCTGCGCGCAATCGGTCCACGTCATCCGGGTCGGAATCGTCGGCGACAGCAGCGACGCGATCCGGCCCGGCGCCGCATCGAGCTCGCGACGACCGGCACGAATGCGGGCGCTGCCCGCGAGCGGGACCTGCACCAGGAAGAAGCGCTCGAGGCAGCCCGGATCGATGCTGACCGATCCGCCATAGGCGACGTAGTTGATGGAAAAGCCGTCGAAGGCCGCGCAATTGTGCCGGGCCGAGAAGCCGGCCGCGCGCGCCTGTGTCGGCTTGAGATCATGCGGGCAGAAGATGCGCCCGATCTGCTCGGCCGCCTCGTCGACGTCATCAGTGGTGACGCGGGCGAAGGCCGCAAGCCGTTCGGCTGCAGAGGCTGTTGCGCTCATTTCCAGCTCGGCTGCGGACATCGTCGACCATGCTTCGCGCCCGGAATTCCTTTAAGCCTAGAATAGTTCCGCGGGGGCGAAAAGGGCCGTAGCTCGCAAATTCGTCGTGCTGCATGGCAATAGGTTCATCCGGATTCGTTTAGCGGATAGACAGGCGGTCCGTCCCCGGCCGATGCTCCGCCCCGCCGGAATCCATGAGGAGCAAGCCATGACTGCACTCGAAAAAGGTATCACCGCGAACGGCACAGGCTACGGCGGCAAGAGCTGGAACATCCTTGGCCAGGTCTATTTCCCCAAGGCCGTCACCGATTCCACCTTCGCGTTCGAGACCAACAGCGATCCCGGCCAGTTCGTGCCGGTGCATATCCATCCGACCCAGGACGAGTTCATCCTGGTGCAGGAAGGCACGCTCGATCTCAAGCTCGACGGTCAATGGGTCAAGGCCCATGCCGGCGACCTCGTGCGCATGCCACGCGGCATCCCGCACGGCTATTTCAACAAGTCTGACAAGCCGTGCCGCGCGCTGTTCTGGGTCTCACCGATGCAGAAGCTGGAGGCGCTGTTCAACCAGCTGCACAATCTGACCGACCCGGCCGAGGTCGTGCGCATCTCGGCGCTGCACGAGGTCGACTTCCTGCCGCCCGAGGCCAACGACTAGCCGTCGCCGCTTCCTCCGCTTCCATTTGCTTGCAGTCCGGCCGGCCGTGCCTTGCGGCCGAACGCGGCCGCTTGCGCGCCAAACACATCGAGCAATCCCATGGTCAGCCCAAAACATGTCTGCGTGATCGGCGCCGGCGTCTCCGGCCTTGCCGCCGCGAAAGCATTCTCCATCCGAGGCCACCGCGTCACCATCGTCGAGCGCAGCTCGGATCTCGGCGGCGTCTGGGAGCCGGCGCGCTCCTACCCCGAGGTGCAGACCCAGAGCCCGAAGGAGCTCTACCGCTACACCGACCGCGCCATGCCGGAGGCCTATCCGGAATGGCCGACCGGGCCGCAGGTCCACGCCTACCTCGCCGATTATGCCAAGAGTTTTGGCCTCGAGCGCATGCTGCGGCTCAACACCGAAGTCGCCGGCATGGCGCGCCGGGCGGACGGCAGGCCGGGATGGACGCTTGCCTTGAAGGACAAGAACGGCACGACCACGAACGAGGATTTCGATTTCGTTGCGGTCTGCACCGGGCAGTTCAACGAGCCGCGCGAGCTGCACTGCCCCGGCGAGGACGGCTTTCTGGCGCAGGGCAGCCAGATCCTGCACTCGTCGACATACGGCGATCCGACACTGGCGAAGGGACGCCGCGTCGTCGTGCTCGGCGGTTCGAAGTCCGCAACCGACATCGCCGTGAATGCGGTGAAGTCAGGCGCGCGCGAGGTCACCATCGTGATGCGTGAGCCGGTCTGGCGCATTCCCTATTTCATCGGCGGTCTCGTGAACTTCAAGCGCATCCTCTACATCCGCGCGCAGGAGGACATGTTTCCGGGCTGGGGCATCAGCGCGATGGGGCGGCTCGCGCACCGCATCGCCGCGCCGCTGGTCTGGGCGAACTGGCGCGGGCTGGAGAGCCTGCTGAAGGCGCAGCTCAAGCTCGGCCGCTGCAAGATGGTGCCGAAGGAGCGGATCGAGGACGGCGTCAACTGCTCGGTGCCCATCGCAACGCCGGGCTTCTACCCGATGGTTGCCGACGGCCGCATCAAGGCCGTGTTCGGCACGTTCGACCATTATGAGGGCGACAGCATCGTGATGAGTGGCGGCGAGCGCGTGGGCGCCGACGTCGCCGTGCTCGCGATCGGCTACAAGCTCGGCGTGCCGTTCCTGCCCGAAGCCTACCGGCAGAAACTGGTCGATACCGACGGGCAGTACCGGCTCTATCGCCTGATCGCCAATCCGGATCTGCCCGAGCTCGGCTTCGTCGGCTTCAACTCCTCGTTCTGCACCGTGCTCTGCGCCGACCTCGCGGCGAACTGGCTGGTGCGTTATGCCGACGGCCAGCTCGCCAACCAGCCGACGGCCCAGACGATGCGCGACAACATCGAGATGATGCTGCACTTCAAGCGCGTCGAGCGGCCGGCCGCGGGCGTCTATGGCGGCCTCTGCGTCGCCCCCTATCACTACCGCCATTTCGACGAGCTGATGGCCGACATCGGTGCCAAGCAGCAGAAGCGCGGCGGACTTGCGGGACGCTTCCAGCCGCCGGATGCGGATGCTTACGCCAAGTTCCTGGCGACGGCGCCGGACTACCGGGCGGCGTGAAAGGAGAATTGCGGCGGCTCGCCTCCGACGTCTACGATCTCGCTGGCCATCGAATCGACGGGAACCAGCCATGGGATCGAGACGACTTGCTGCCGTAGCATTTGCGGCTGCTGCCTTCTTCGGCGCGGCACCCGCCGCTGCGCAGGAGGCGGCGCCGACGCCACAGCAATCGGAGGCGCTCGCGGCTTACGAGCGCGCGCTCGGCGGCTTCAAATCCATTCTCGCCGAGCGGCGGCGCCAGATCGAGGCGAAGGAGCCGCTGCCGAACCTGCCGGGACAGGCGCTCTATCTCACGCGCGTCGCTGTGATCAGCAGCTACAAGGACCTCACCGACGTCATGCCGTCGCGGATCGGCCGGCCCAACAAGTTCGAGATTCCTCCGGCCTATTTCGATGCCGACATCGAGCCGCTGGTCGAGGAATACGGCAAGCTGTTCGACATCATGGAGGCGCCGCCTGCCAGCGCGCAGAGCTCGCCGACGCCGTTCGAGGACGTCGTCGATCTCGCCGTTGTAATTGCGCGCGCCAAGGGCCTCGCCCCCGAGCATGCCGAAGCTGCCGGGCGCATCAGCCTCGGGCTGTTCTTTGCGGAGACCAACGGCAAGCAGAATGTCCGCAATGCACGCTCGAACACCTATATGGGCAGCTTCCAGA
Organism: Bradyrhizobium sp. USDA 3397; assembly: GCF_054060965.1. NCBI lineage: Bacteria > Pseudomonadati > Pseudomonadota > Alphaproteobacteria > Hyphomicrobiales > Nitrobacteraceae > Bradyrhizobium > Bradyrhizobium sp. USDA 3397. The sequence continues at coordinate 7,301,322 of NZ_JBSSDS010000001.1, read as the reverse complement.
CCGGCCCCTCCGAAGACCGCAACGGCCGGCGGAAATGGGAGGCCATCAAGAGCGACATCGCCGCGATCGATCCGCACCTGAGCGCGCGCGACGACAAGGAAGAGGCGCGCGCCCGCGGCACCGATCAGCGCTTCAACCACTGGACCAACGTGCGCAACGGCCTGATGAACGCGCACGCCGATCTGTTTCGTGAGATCCCGGGAATCGCGAAGACGCTGCCTGATACGATCGACCAGATGAAGCTGTTTCAACTGATCCAGATCGTTCCCACCCCGACGCGGTCCGCGCTGAGATCGGGCGATCTCCTGAACTACCGGGTGTCCAGCCCCAGGATCATGAGGTACCTGCGCAACAACAGCATTTTCGCGTTCGGACAGGCCGACCGGGCGCGAACCTCGGCAAGCTATCGCGAGATCTTCGCCGCGATGTGGCTGTTCAACCGGAAGTTCGAGAAGGCAATGGCGAAATACGCGGAGATCAGGGCACGCTGAGGAAGCGGGTTGCAACTGCCAGCGCAGGTTGTAGTCTCGCGGTGGCATCGATCACGCGGACCTTTCCATGCGCATTCTCGTTCTCGGCGGCAGCCAGTTTCTCGGCCGGGCGATCGCAAGCCATGCCTGCGCTGGCGGGCATGACGTGACCTGCGCCGCTCGCGGCCTCGCAGGGCCGATTGCCGCGGGCGCCCGCTTCCTGCGGATCGACCGCGACGTGGCCGACGGACTTGCGCCACTCGCGGGTGAGACATTCGACGCCGTGGTCGATGTCTCGCGTCATCCTGGCCAGGTCCGTCGCGCAGTCGCCGCGCTAAAGCGGCCGGGCGTGCATTGGACCTTCGTCTCGACGATCAGCGTTTATGCGGACAACCGCATCCCGGGGCAACGCGCCGACTCCGCGCCGCTGCGCGAGCCTGTTGCGGGAGAGATCGAGCACAGCACCGAGGCGATCTACGGCGCCGCCAAGGTGGCCTGCGAACAGGCGGTCGGCGATGACGCCTTCATCTGCCGCGCCGGACTGATCGCAGGGCCTGAGGACCCGACCGGACGGTTCGCCTACTGGCCGGCGCGGCTTGCGCGCGGCGGCGAGGTGCTGGCGCCGGGATCGCCGGAGGATGCGGTCCAGTTCATCGACGTGCGCGATCTCGCGCAATGGATCGTGCATGCGGCAGAGACCGATCTCACGGGCATCTATGACGGGATTGGGCCGATCCGCACGCGCGGCGGATTCCTGAGCGAATGCGCAGCCGCGCTGAACGCTTCCTGCACCTTCACCTGGGTCGATCGCGACTTTCTGGAAGCGCATGACGTCAGGCGTTGGGCGGGCCCGCGGTCCTTGCCGATGTGGCTGCCATTGCCGGACTACGCCGGCTTCCTGACGCGCGATACCTCGCCCGCGCGCGCGGCCGGCTTGACCTCGCGACCGCCGGGAGACACCGCGCGCGATACGCTTCATTGGCTCCGCGCCAACAACGGGCCAGTCGTCGGTCTCACTGCCGAAGACGAGAAGGATGTGCTCGCGGCGTGGCATGCGCGCCAGCCCTAGGTGCGGACGGGCCGATCGTTCGCCGGGTGAAAAAGCGCCTTGTCGTGACAAATTCTGTCAAAAGCCACACAGCCGTTTGCTGTGCAAGGTCCGTGACCGCCATGGCTATGGTGTTCCACGACTGCCCATTTGTTGGTAGCCTGCCGCACCGACAGACAGCAATCGGGGACCACCGAATGACGCGCGCCAATCCCGCATCTCCCGCACGACGCAATGGAGCAGCGAGGAAACATATCGGTCGGGCACTCGCCGCAACCGCGGCATTGGCTGTGCTCGCCGGCTGCGAGGACAAGAACACGTTCGTGGCGCCGCCGCCGCCCAAGGTCGACGTCGCGACGCCGGTGCAGCGTCCGGTGACGCGCTACATCGAGGCGACCGGCAACACGGCACCGATCAAGAGCGTCGATCTCGTCGCGCGCGTGCAGGGCTTTCTGCAAACGATCGATTATCAGGACGGCACGTTCGTCAAGCAGGGCACCCAGCTGTTCACGATCGAGCCTGAGACCTACAAGCTCAAGCTCGAGCAGGCGCAAGCGGCCGAAGTCGGCGCGCAGGCTTCGCTCCGGCAAGCGGAAGCCGACTACAAGCGGCAGGCCGAGCTGGTGCAGCGCCAGGCCGTCTCGCAAGCCACGCTCGACACCTCGACCTCGAACCGCGACAACGCCCAGGCCAATCTCCAGCAGGCGCAGGCCAACACCAAGCTGGCCGAGGTCAATTACGGCTACACCAAGGTCACGGCACCGTTCGACGGCATCGTCAGCGCGCACATGGTCTCGATCGGCGAGCTCGTCGGCGTGTCCTCGCCGACCCAGCTCGCCACCATCGTCGCGATGGACCCGATCTATGTGAACTTCACCGTCAACGAGCAGGACGTGCTGCGCATCCGCGCCGAGGCGACCCGTCGCGGACTGACGCCCGCGGACATGAAGCACTTCCCGATTCAAGTGGGGCTGCAGACCGATACCGGCTACCCGCATGAGGGCAAGCTCGACTACGTCTCGCCGACCCTCAACCAGTCGACCGGCACGTTGGCCGTGCGCGGCCTCGTTCCCAACGACAAGCGGGTGCTGCTGCCCGGCTACTTCGTCCGCGTCCGCGTGCCCTTCGACCAGGAGAAGAGCGCCCTGCTCGTTCCCGATACCGCGCTCGGCAGCGACCAGGGCGGCCGCTATCTCCTCGTCGTCAACAACGACAACGTCGTCGAGCAGCGCAAGGTACAGATCGGCCCGGTCGATAACGGCCTGCGCGTGATCGAGAGCGGCCTGAAGCCAGAGGATCGGGTCGTGACCGCGGGGCTCTTGCGCGTCATCCCGGGCCAGAAGATCGACCCGCAGGTGACGAAGATCGAGCAGACGCAGGCCTCGAGCAAGTAGGGGCTGCCAGCCATGATCTCAAAGTTCTTCATCGAGCGGCCGGTCCTCTCGAACGTCATCGCGCTCCTGATGATCCTGATCGGCGGCGTTGCGCTGTTCAATCTCGCCATTGCGCAATACCCCGACGTGGTGCCGCCGACCGTGCAGGTCACCACGCGCTATCCCGGCGCCAGCGCCAAGACCGTGATCGACACCGTGGCGCTGCCGATCGAGCAGCAGGTCAACGGCGTTGAGGACATGCTGTACATGCAGTCCTACAGCGGCTCCGACGGCACCTACACACTGACCGTGACCTTCAAGATCGGCACCGACCTCAACTTCGCGCAGGTGCTGGTGCAGAACCGCGTCTCCAGCGCATTGTCGCAATTGCCGCAAGCCGTGCAGAACCAGGGCGTCACCGTACAGAAGCGGTCGACCTCGATCCTGTTGTTCGTGACGCTGACCTCGCCCGATTCGCGATACGACAGCCTCTACTTGAGCAACTACGCCACCATCAACATCCGCGACGAGCTCTCGCGCCTGCCCGGCGTCGGCAACGTCACCGTATTCGGCGCCGGGCAATACTCGATGCGGATCTGGCTCGATCCCAACAAGCTGCAGGTTCGCGGCCTGGTGCCGCAGGACGTGATCCAGGCAATCCAGCAGCAGAGCCAGCAGGTCGCCGCCGGCCAGGTCGGCGCACCGCCGACGCCGCCGGGACAGGCGTTCCAGTACACGCTCAACGTCAACGGACGCCTCGACGATGCCGGCCAGTTCGAGAACATCATCGTCAAGACCGGCACGAGCGGCGACGTCACGCGGGTGCGCGACGTCGGCTGGGTCGAGCTCGGCGCGCAGACCTACAGCCAGATCTTCTCGCTCAACAAGCAACCCGCGGTCGGCATCGGCGTATTCCAATCGCCGGGCGCCAACGCGCTCCAGGTCGAACAGGCCGTCGAGAAGAAGATGGCGGAGCTCGCCAAGCGCTTCCCCGAAGGCATCAAGTACGACACGCCGTTCGACACCACCAAGTTCGTCGAGGCCTCGGTGCACGAGGTCTACATGACCTTGATCGAGGCCGGCCTGCTGGTGCTGGTCGTCATCCTCATCTTTTTGCAGGACTGGCGCGCGATGCTGGTGCCGGCGACGACCGTGCCCGTCACCATCATCGGCGCCTTCGCCGCGATGGCGGCGCTCGGCTTCACCATCAACATGTCGACGCTGTTCGCGATCGTGCTTGCGATCGGCATCGTGGTCGACGACGCCATCGTCGTGGTCGAGGGCGCCGCCCACAACATCGAGCAGGGCATGAACGGTCATGACGCCGCGATCCGCGCGATGGACCAGCTGTTCGCGCCGATCGTCGGCATCACGCTGGTGCTGATCTCGGTATTCCTGCCGGCTTCGTTCCTGGCAGGACTGACCGGGCGCATCTATTCGCAATTCGCGCTGGTGATCGCCGCGACCGCCCTGCTCTCTGCCATCAACGCCGCGACCTTGAAGCCGACCCAATGCGCGCTGTGGCTGCGGCCGGCGGTGCCGCCGGAGCAACGCAATTTCTTCTATCGGGGTTTCAATGCAGTCTACAACCGCGTCGAGCGCGGCTACACGCGGCTGATCACGTTTCTCGTGAAGCACGCCACCATCTCGGTCGCGTTCGCGCTGCTGATCATCGCAGCCAGCGGCTACGGCCTGTCGCGGGTGCCGACCGGCTTCCTGCCGATCGAGGACCAGGGCTATCTGATCGCCGCGGTGCAGCTGCCCGACGGCGCCGCGCTGGAGCGGACGCAGGCCGTGCTCGACAAAGCAAGCGGGCTGATCAAGGAGACGCCCGGCGTGGCGCAGGTCATCACCATCGCGGGCATCTCCGCGCTCGACAACAGCGCCAGCCTCGCCAATGCCGGTGTCGCCTACATCATCCTGAAGGATTGGGACGCCCGCAAAGGGCCCGGTGAGGATCTGCGCTCGCTGGTCTTTGGCCTGAACGACAAGCTCGCTGATATCATGGAGGCGCGCACCATCGTGTTGCCGCCGCCCCCGATCCAGGGCATCGGCAACGCCGCCGGCTTCTCGATGCAGGTCGAGCTGCGCGACGGCAACAGCGATTTCGCCAAGCTTCAGGCCATCACCGGCGCGATGGTGTCCAACGCACAGAGCCAGAGCGCACTGCAGCGCGTGCAGTCCTCGTTCCGCTCCTCGGTGCCGCAGTTCAACGTCGAGATCGACCGCATCAAGACCCAGACCCTGCACGTCACCACCGATCAAGTGTTCTCTGCGCTGTCGACCTATCTCGGCTCGTCCTATGTCAACCAGTTCAACAAGTTCGGCCGCGTGTTCCAGGTCTACACGCAAGCCGATCCCGCCTTCCGCGTCACCGAGCGCGACATCGCCAACATGCAGGTGCGCAACTCGAACGGCGACATGATCCCGCTCGGCACCGTCGCCAAGATCACCCCGGCCACGGGGCCGTCGCTGATCAGCCTCTACAATCTCTATCCGTCGTCGACCGTGATCGGCCTACCGGCGCAGGGCTACTCCTCCGGCCAGTCGCTGAAGCTGATGGAGGAGATCGCGGACAAGACGCTGCCGCCGGGCACCGGCTATGAATGGACCGCGATGTCGTATCAGGAGAAGGCGGTCTCGAACCAGATCTACTGGGTGTTCGGGCTCGCCATGCTGCTGGTCTATCTCGTGCTCGCCGGCCAGTACGAGAGCTGGTACGCGCCGATCTCGGTGATCCTCGCCGTGCCGCTGTCGCTGCTCGGACCGATGCTGATCCTCTCCGCGCTCAAGATCGACAACAACCTCTATTGCCAGATCGGCCTGATCCTCCTGATCGCGCTCTCGGCCAAGAACGCCATCCTGATCGTCGAGGTCGGCCTCGAGCTGCACGGCCGCGACGGCAAGCCGATCATCGAATCCGCGATCGAGGCGGCGCGCGCCCGCTTCCGCCCGATCCTGATGACCTCGTTCGCCTTCATCCTCGGCGTCGTCCCGCTGGTGCTCGCCACCGGCGCCGGCGCCAGCGCGCGCAAGTCGATCGGCATCACGGTGTTCTCGGGCATGCTGGCCTCGACCTGCCTTGCGGTGCTGTTCGTGCCGGCCTTCTTCGTGGTGGTGCAGCGCTTCGAGAACTGGCGGGCGTCGAAGAAGAAGCCGCAGGCGGTGGCGGAGGTGAAGACTTAGCTTCCGCTCAAAACAAAGAGTGCGAAAAACAACCCCATGCACAGTAGGGATGGAGTTGAAAAGGTTGGCGTAATTTCGGTCTTACCGAACCGGCTTGCTCCGTCGGGCAAAACAGGGGCATAATGGCATCATAGGCGGCATGGCGAGGGTGCCTCCTCATCCTCCGTCATTGCGAGCGAAGCGAAGCAATCCAGACCGCCTCCGCGGAGGCAGTCTGGATTGCTTCGTCGCAAGGGCTCCTCGCAATGACGGTGGAGAGAGTTCGGCTCACACCGCCTGCGGTGTCCTGATCTCGCGCGGCAGGATCAGCGCGGCGGCGATGGCGAGCAGGCAAAGGGCGGCGAAGGCGTGCAGCATGGTGACGAAGCCGCCCTGCTCGTAGAGCCAGGCAACGAGGCCGACCGAGGCGCCGGCCGCGGTGAAACCGACAAAATAGCGCACGGCATAGGCGCGCGAACGCCACTCTTCCGTCGTGTATTTGCCGACCATGGCGTCGTTCACCGTGACCTGCCCGAACGCGCCCATGACGATACCGATCGACACCAGGATCAGCGGAAGATTGTTCAGGCTCGCAGCGAGATACAGGAACGGCGCCAGCATGAAGGACAGCGGCAGCGCCACCGTCTTCAGCGAATAGCGGTCGAGCAGCCGTCCGATCGTGTACTGCGTCATCGCGCCGAACACGTAGACGCCGGCGGCGATGACACCTAACAGCGCCGGGCTTTTGGTCAGGTCCGCGAGCCGTTCGGCGAACAGCTTTGGCAGCGCCACGGTGACGGCGTTGAAGGTCGTGGAAATCGCGATCACCACGATCAGCAGCGCCAGGATCACGCGCCACATGTCCTGCCTGGCAACCCGCGCCTGCGCCGCGGCCTGCTTCGAGCCCTTGCGGTCCTCGTGCACGATGGTCAGCGCGAAGGCGATGCCGATCAGGACGGTGACCGCGCCGGGAACGATGAACGCAAAGCGCCAGCCGAGATATTGGCCGATCACGCCTGTGACCAGCGCCGACGAGGCCACGCCGAGATTGCCCCAGACGCCGTTGATGCCCATCTCGCGGCCGAGCCGGTCGGCGTAAGACACGATCATGGCGGTGCCGACGGGGTGATAGATCGAGGCGAAGATGCCGATCGCGAGCAGCGCGGCGCCGAGCTGCACGGGGGTCTGCACGAAGCCGACCGCGATCATCGAAAGGCCGATGCCGACGAAGAAGATCAGCATCATGTGGCGGCGGCTCCACCGATCGCCCAGCCAGCCGGTGAGCAGCGAGCCGGCGCCGAAGGCGACGAAGCCCGGCGTCGCGTAGGGCAAGAGTTCCGAATAGGCCATGCCGAGCGCCGGACCCATGATGATGACGGCGGCTGCGAAGATCAGCATCGAATAATGGTCGATGAAATGACCTGCGTTGACGAAACCGATGACCCGGCTGGGGCTGTTCATTCCGAATCCTCTCCTGCTCCGAAATGAGTTATATGTCCTCCCAATGACGAGATGCTGCCAATGACTGTCGTGGAAAGGCCAATCTTGGAAACGCCAATGCTGCGGGAGGTCCGGAGCAACCACCGCTCGCCCGCGGGCGTGCACCTGGTCGCCCGCGACTATCCCAAGGGGATGCGGATCGATCTGCACATGCACCGCGAGTCGCAGCTGATCTATGCGGCAAAGGGCACGATGCAGGTGACGACGCCCGCCGGACGCTGGCTGGTGCCGCCGGACCGCGCGGTCTGGGTGCCGGCCGGGCTCGAGCATGCCATTGACCTGCTCGCCGACATCGAGATGCGCACGCTGTATTTCGACCTGTCCTGGCTGAAGCGCGAGCAGCGCTATGACGGTCTGACGAGGGAATTCGTGGTGCGGGTGTCGCCGTTGCTCAATCAGGCGATCCTCGCGCTGTTCGACGGGCGCAACACCGAGGAACGCACCGAGCTCCTGGTGCGCCTGGTGATGCTTGAATTGCACCAGGCCGAGGATTCCGCGACTTTCGTGCCGCTGCCGCGCGAGGCGCGCTGCCGCCGCGCCGCGATGATCGTGCTCGACGATCCCACCGGCCTGCACGACATCGACACGCTAGCGCGCGAGGTGGGAACCTCCGGGCGTACGCTGTCGCGGCTGTTTTCGAGCGAGACGCAGCTGAGCTTCAAGAGCTGGTGCCAGCGCGCGAGGATTGCGGCGGCGATCGAGCGGTTATCGACGGATGCGAATGTCTCGGTGAAGCAGCTCGCGACCCAGCTCGGCTATGCCAGCGTGCCGGCGTTCTCGGCCGCGTTCCGCCAGGTGACGGGGCGGACGCCGACGGAGTTTGCAACACACGCGGTGTCGTCGCCCGGCTTGACCGGGCGACCCAGTACGCCGAGACGGCTCGGCTAGAATCGAGAAGCTGCGGCGTACTGGATGCCCCGGTCAAGCCGGGGCATGACAGCGCGTTTTGGAATGAGCACTGCCCGGCATATCATCGACCCGTTCCGGCATGCCCTCATTCTCCAAACGCACGGCCCGACGAAAGATGCCGCATTCGCCTGCTTGATTGTGATCGGCTTGCACCCAAATCCCGTGTAAGCTTGCCGCATCGCACAGACCTGATACGAAAGCCCCGATGGCCAACGCCTTCTTCTCCGACCTGCTTGCCACCATCTCCGAGCGCGGCCGCACGTTGCTTCGCCGGGGAGACGCCGCCGATACCAAGCATGATGCCGACGGACTGCTCGAGCTCTGCGATGCGCTGCTGTCGGGCCGGGGCGAAGCCTCGGGCACCGCGATGGCGCGCGAGGTGCTCGACATCTACCGGGAGCTGGACGCGGCCGGACGCCGCGCCTTCTTCGAGGGCTTGGTGCGCGATTTCGGTCCCGACCGGGAGCGCCTGTCCAAGGCGATCGAGACATGGCGGGCCGCGCCCAGCGACGAGGACGCAAGCTCGCTGCACTTCGCCTCAGAGCCGCGCCGGCAGGAGCTGATCCGGCGGCTCAACCGCGCACCCGGCGGTACCGGCGATCTCGTCAACATGCGCGCCGATCTGCTCGGCATGATGAACGGGCACACCGATCTCGCCGCGCTCGATCGCGACGTCTCGCATCTTCTCTCTTCGTGGTTCAACAGGGGGTTTCTCGTGCTGCGCAGGATCGACTGGTCGACCCCGGCCAACATCCTCGAAAAGATCATCCGTTATGAGGCCGTGCACGAGATCTCGGACTGGGACGATCTGCGCCGCCGCATCGATCCGGTCGACCGGCGCTGCTACGCCTTCTTCCATCCTGCGATGGTGGACGAGCCCTTGATCTTCGTCGAGGTGGCGCTGACCGAGACGATCCCCGGCGCGATCCAGCCCCTGCTCGCAGTCGACCGCCAGCACCTGCCGATCGAGCGCGCGCGCACCGCCGTGTTCTATTCGATCTCCAACACCCAGCGCGGCCTGGGTGGCATCTCCTTCGGCAGCTTCCTGATCAAGCAGGTGGTGGAAGAGCTGCGCCGCGAGTTGCCGAAGCTCGACACCTTCGTCACGCTGTCGCCGGTGCCGGGCTTCATGGCCTGGGTGAAGCAGGACAAGGATCTGCCGCTGTCGGACGAGGACCGCGAGGTGCTGAGGCGCCTCGACGATCCCAGATGGTTCGAGAGCCCGGAGACGGCGGCGCTGCTCCGCGCCGTGCTGGAGCCGCTCGCGGCGCACTATTTCCTCAAGGCGCGCACGCCGAAAGGCAAGCTGATCGATTCCGTCGCCCGCTTCCATCTCGGCAACGGCGCGCGGCTGGAGCGCATCAACTGGCTGGGCGACCTCTCGCCCAAGGGAATGCGCGAGTCCGCCGGCGTGATGGTCAACTACCTCTACCGCCTCGACGACATCGAGAAGAACCACGAGGCCTACGCCAATGACGGCGAGGTCGTGGCGTCGAGTGCAGTGAAGAAGCTGCTGAAGGGCGAGGGGCGAAGGCTGCTGGATATGAGGTTGTCGTAACGACACACTCGGCGTCGTCCCGGACAAGCGCAGCTCCCGACAACGCGTAGCGTTGTCTCGAGCGAAGCGCAGATCCGGGACCCATAACCACAGGAGCTCGTGGTTACGGGGACTCGGAGTTATTAGCTTCGCGAAACGACTCCTCCCTGGGGTTATGGGTCCCCGCCTTCGCGGGGACGACACCGTTGTTGGCGCGGCCGTCTCGCCTCGAACTCCGAAGCGCGCGCCTACTCGGCCAGCGCCTTCATTTCCTTGTAGAGATCCGACTTGCCTTCGAAGCCGATGCCTGCAAGCTCGGGCATGGTGATGTGGCCGTTCTCGACGCGCACGCCGTCGGGGAAGCCGCCATAGGGCTGGAACAGGTCGGGGTAGCTTTCGTTGCCGCCCAAGCCGAGGCCGGCGGCGATGTTGAGCGACATCTGGTGGCCGCCGTGCGGGATGCAGCGGCTGGGGGACCAGCCGTGGGTCTTCAGCACCTCCAGCGTGCGCTGGTATTCGCACAGGCCATAGGACAGCGCGCAGTCGAATTGCAGCCAGTCGCGATCGGGGCGCATGCCGCCGTAGCGGATCAGGTTGCGGGCGTCCTGGTGGCTGAACAGGTTCTCGCCGGTCGCCATCGGGCCGGGATAGAACTCCGCGAGCGCAGCCTGCAGCGCGTAGTCGAGCGGATCGCCGGCTTCCTCGTACCAGAACAACGGATAGTCGCGCAGCATCTTGGCGTAGGCGATGGCGGTCTCCAGGTTGAAGCGGCCGTTGGCGTCGACGGCGAGCTGCGCGTCCTTGCCGATCTCCTTCAGCACCGCCTCGATGCGCCTGCGGTCCTCGTCGATATCAGCGCCGCCGATCTTCATCTTGACGACGTTGTAGCCGCGATCGAGATAGCCGCGCATCTCAGCCCGCAGCATCGAGAGATCCTTGCCGGGATAATAGTAGCCGCCGGCGGCGTAGACGAACACGCGCGGATCGGCTTTGACGCCGTGGCGTTCGGCGAGCAGACGGAACAGCGGCTTGCCCGCGATCTTCGCCACCGCGTCCCACACCGCCATGTCGATGGTGCCGACCGCGACCGAGCGCTCGCCATGGCCGCCCGGCTTCTCGTTGGTCATCATCGCGGCCCAGACCTTGTCGGGGTCGAGATTGTCGCCGGCTGCGTTGAGCAGCGACTTCGGATCAGCTTCCGTGATGCGCGCGGCAAAGCGCTCGCGGATCAGACCGCCCTGCCCATAGCGGCCGTTGGAGTTGAAGCCGTAGCCGACGACACGCTTGCCGTCACGCACCACATCGGTGACGACGGCGACGAGGCTGGTCGTCATCTTCGTGAAGTCGATATAGGCGTTGCGGATCGGCGAAGAGATCGGTTTTGTAATTTCGCGGACGTCGACGATGCGGACGGACATGGGCGGTTTTCCTGGCTGGATCTCTCCGCTCGTCATGGCCGGGCTTGACCCGGCCATCCACGTCTTTGCCACGGAGCAAGTCTGAAGACGTGGATGCCCGGGTCAAGCCCGGGCATGACGACAGAGTGTGGGCGAAATACGAGACTATGTCTTATCCCGGAATGACGGCTTCGCCGTCACTTCTTATCCCGGAAATACGGCTCGACCGGACCGTGCACCTTGATGGTCAGCGGGTTGCCGTGGCGATCCTTGGCGTTCCCTGCGGTGACGCGGACCCAGCCTTCGCTGATGCAGTACTCCTCGACGTTTGTCTTCTCGATGCCTTTGAAACGGATGCCGACGTCGCGCGACAGGATCTCCGCGTTGTAATAGGGGCTGTTCGGGTCGACCGACAGGCGGTCCGGAAATTCGTCGCTCATGATTGTCTCGCTCACAACAGTGTTTCGATTTGATTGCGCAATCCTTCGGGCCGGGCGGTCGGCGCGTAGCGCGCCACCACGCGGCCCTCACGGTTCACCAGGAATTTGGTGAAATTCCATTTGATGGCGGCGCCGAGAAGCCCGGATTGCTGGCGTTTCAGGTACTCGTACAGAGGATGCGCCTTCGGCCCGTTGACGTCGATCTTCTCGAACAGGGGAAAGGTGACGTCGTAATGGGTCGAGCAGAATTCCTGGATCTCGCTCGCCTGCCCCGGCTCCTGCGCGCCGAACTGGTTGCAGGGAAAGCCGAGCACCGAGAAGCCGCGCGGCGAGAGGTCGCGATGGAGATCCTCGAGGCCGCGATATTGCGGCGTGAAGCCGCATTTGCTCGCGGTGTTGACGATCAAGAGCACCTGCCCCTCGAAACGCCGCAGGGCGACCTCCTCGCCGGCCAGCGAGTTGGCCTTGAAGTCGTAGATATCAGTCATCGCTAGCCCATGGGATCGATCGGCGACGGTGGCACGCCGCCGGCCTCGATCGCCTCGCCCGCGAGCAGGCACAGATCCTCGCGATAGCGGCCGGAGACGATGTGCACGCCGACCGGCGCCTTGCCGACGAGACCGGTGGAGACGACGAGGCCCGGCAGTCCCATGAAGGGAATCGCGATCTGCGGCAGCTGCGCTTCCCAGACCCGCTTGAAGGAGTCCTCGTCCTTGCGGTCGAGATGGTCGGGGAACGGCAATTCGCCGGAGACCGGCGTCAGCAGCACGGCGTATTTTTCGAAGAACAGCATCCAGTCGCGCGTCAGCGTGGCGCGTCGGGTCAGCGCCCTGGCGTAATTGGCCTGATCCATCGGCGTGACCCTGGCGCGGTTGCCGCGCAGGCAGGCCAGCGCGCCGGGATCGCCCTCGCGCTCGGCCATCTCCAGCTGCGCCTCATAGCCGTCGCCGAGCCAGAGCTTGATCTGCCACTCGACCGCCTCGCGCATCGGCGGCGTGTCCTCGATCACATCGACGGTCCAGCCCGCGCGCTCCAACCGCTTGCCGGCATCGCTCACCGCGGCCTTCACCTCCGGCGCGGTGGCAAGGCCGCCCGGATTGAGGCAGAGCGCGGCGCGCTTGTCCCGCGCCGGGCCCTGCAGCGGCACCGGCACGAACCAGGGATCGCGGATGTCGCGGGCCGACATGGCTTCGAGCGAGATGCGCAAATCGTTGACCGTGCGCGCCAGCGGGCCCGACACCGCCATGATCTGCGGTCCGATCGGGCGCTCCGGCAGCGCCGGGTTGAAGGCGGGAATGCGGCCGAGCGTCGGGCGCAGACCATGCACGCCGCAGGCATAGGCGGGATAACGGATCGAGCCGGCGATATCGGTGCCGTGCGCGATGTGGCCGATGCCGGCCGCGACCGCCGAGCCGGCGCCGCCGGAGGAGCCGCCGGGCGTCAGCGAGGCATCCCGGGGGTTCTTGGTGTCGCCGTGGATGAGATTGGTGGTGAACCAGCGATAGGAGAAGGCCGGGCAATTGGTGCGGCCGAGCAGGATGGCGCCAGATTTCCGGAAATTGGCGACCACCGGATTGTCCTCGCGCGCGATCAGGTCGCGCTGCAGCTTGAGGCCGTTGGTGGTGGCAAAGCCTTCCTGGTCGACATTGGCCTTGATGGTGACGGGCACGCCGGCAAGGACGCCGGGGTCCTCGCCCCGCCCAATTGCGGCATCGACGGCATCGGCCTGCTTGAGCACGTCGTCCGGCCGGTGGTCGATCACCGCGTTGAGCTGGGGATTGACGGCATCGAGCCGCGCGAGACCCGCCTTGGCGGCCTCCCTGGCGGACACTTTTTTAGACCTGACGAGGGCGGCGAGGTCGGCGGCCGACAGGCGCCAGAGATCTTGCATGGCTTGCTCCGTATGACCGGCGTCTTTTAGCGCCGGGAACGCGGCAAAGCCATGCGGATTTCGCGGGGGTGGAGGGCGGGTTTGGCCCGGGTGCTGCCTCATTCTCCGTCATTGCGAGGAGCCCTTGCGACGAAGCAATCCAGGCTGCCTCCGGGGCGGGATTCTGGATTGCTTCGCTACGCTCGCAATGACGTGGAGGGAGTGGTGGGCCTCTCTTGCCACCTTGCGGACTGGTCCGGCTAATGCCTCGTGGCGGACTGGTCCGGCATGTCGAGCAGCGCCTCGGTGAAGGGAAACTCCAGCACGATCTCGCCGTCGGCGTCGGTGACCTCGATGACGGCCTCCAGCAGCGCCGGCTGGGTTCCTTCCGACTTCACGACCTCGAGGATCATCTGGCGCGCGACCTCCCAGGCGCGATCGGGGTTGCGCAGGTCCTCGCCGTCAGGATCCACAATCAGTTCGTCGCCGATGCGGGTGTTGAAGAAATATCTGGGCATGCCTGATCCAATGGGGTCGTCTGTCGCCGATGAGAAGCCGATCCATACTCACAACTGGTTTATCCCGACAGGGATCACGACCTATCGGCAATTTTGCGTATCTGATCCGCTCATCTTTGCGGCCGCAATACGCCATCTTTGCAGTGCAACAATTCCCGCAGCCTACTACCTAGGTCGGGAAAATTTCACTGGCGAACTTTGCCGTCCGCACTAACTTGTCCAATGGGCGGATACGTCCGAATTCGCGAAAATGGAGAGCCAAATGGCCTGGAAAGCCCCGAAGATCGTCGAAGTGCCCTGCGGCATGGAAATCAATATGTATGTGAGCGCCACCCGCAAGTAAGCGGCTGGTGGAAACGCGTTCTGCGCAGGTGGTTCTTTCGGTCACGATACGTTTCCGACAGTCAGAAACCTTGTCCGAAACTGTCTCGGCCTGAGATCCACCTCGCCAATTCGCCTCCAGGAGACGGATCATGCTTCGCGTCGTCGTCCTGGGCGCCGGGGCCGGCGGCGGAGTTCCGCAGTGGAATTGCGGCTGCGAAGGCTGCCGCGCGGCTCGTGCGAAGGGACATGAGCTCTTTCGAACCCAGGCCTCGGTCGCCTTCAGCGGCGACGGCGAGCACTGGTTCCTGATCAACGCCTCGCCCGATCTTCGCCAGCAATTGAACGCCACGCCGCAGCTGCACCCAAAGGCGGGCGCGCTGCGCCACACGCCGATTGCGGGCGTGATCTTGACCAACAGCGAAGTCGATGCGGTGGCCGGCCTGCTGTCGATGCGCGAAGGCTCGCCCTTCACGATCTATGCGCACGAGAAGGTGCTGGCGATCCTTGCCAGCAACAGCATCTTCAACGTGCTGAACGAGAAGAACGTGCGGCGCCAGCCGATCGCGATCCGCGAGCCGTTCGAGCCGCGGCTGCCCGGCGGCACGCGCTCGGGGCTCGAGGTGCTGCCCTTCGCGGTGCCGGGCAAGTCGGCGTGGTATCTCGAAGGCAAGGCGCATCCGGGCGGCGAGAGCGGCGACGGCGACACGCTGGGCCTGAAGATCACCGACAAGGCCACCGGCAAGTTCTTCTACTTCATCGCGGCCTGCGCCGAAGTGACCGACGCGCTCAAGGCCGAGATCGACGGCGCTTCACTGGTGTTCTTCGACGGCACGGTCTGGCGCGACGACGAGATGATCAGGGCCGGCCTCGGCCACAAGACCGGCAAGAGCATGGGCCATGTCGCCATGTCCGGCGAGGACGGCGCCATCGCGCGGCTGGCCGACCTCAATATCGACAGGAAGCTGTTTCTGCATATCAATAACTCGAATCCGGCACTGCTGCCCGGCTCGCCCGAGCGCAAGATTACTCAGGAGGCGGGCTGGCAGATACCGGCGGATGGAACGGAGATCGTGCTGTGAACGCCGCATCACTGACTGGAATGACCGCGCTCTCGATCGGCAAGGACTTGAAGCTCAACTCGGCTGAGGAGCTCGAGGCGGCGCTGCGCCACATCGGCGCCACGCGCTATCACAGCCTGCATCCGTTCCATAAGCTGCTGCATGGCGGCAAGCTGAACAAGGGCCAGGTGCAGGCCTGGGCGCTCAACCGCTACTATTACCAGAGCACGATTCCGATCAAGGACGCAGTGGTGATCTCGCGCTTCCGCGACCGCGCCACCCGCCTGGAATGGCGCCATCGCATCGAGGACCATGACGGCGATATCGGCAGCGAGGGCGGCATCGAGCGCTGGATCAAGCTGACCGAAGGGCTCGGGCTCGACACCGCTTACGTCGAATCCACCGAAGGCATCTTGCCGGCGACGCGCTTCGCGGTCGAAGCCTATGTGCACTTCTGCCGCGAAAAAAGCCCGCTGGAGGCGATCGCCTCCTCGCTCACCGAGCTGTTCGCGCCGAACCTGCATGAAGAACGCATCTCGGGCATGCTGGAGCACTACGACTTCGTCAACCCCGATATCATGAGCTACTTCAAGCGCCGCCTGACCCAGGCGCCGCGCGACGCCAATTTCGCGCTCGATTATGTCAAGAGGCACGCCACGACGCCGGAGCAGCGCGCGCAGGTCTGCAACGCGCTGATCTTCAAGACCAACGTGCTGTGGGTGCAGCTGGACGCGCTCCAGCATGCCTATGTCGAGGGCCACATTCCGCCGGGCGCGTTCGTGCCCAAAGCGAGCTAAGGATAAAAGCAATGGCCGGGCCGCGGAACATCAGCGTCAGCGAGGCGAGCCGCCCCGTGCTGCCGCGGCATGCCAAGCTGAAATATGACGAGACTCGCAAGGTCTGGGTGATCCTGGCGCCGGAGCGGGTGCTAGCGCCGGACGAGATCGCGGTCGAGGTCTTGCAACTCTGCAACGGCGAGCGCAATGTCGGCGAGGTCGCCGATCAGCTCGCCACAAAGTACGCAGCGCCGCGCGAGGCGATCCTGACCGATGTCATCGCCATGTTGCAGGATCTCGCCGACAAGGGCTTTCTCACCGAGATCAGGGAGAAGACGTCATGAGCGACGTGACCATCCCGCCCAGCGACAGCCTCGCGGTGCTTGAGAAGCAGCGCTCGACGGCGGAGACGTTCGGCATTCCGCTCGCCGTGCTGCTCGAGATCACCCATCGCTGCCCGCTGCAATGTCCCTATTGCTCCAACCCGGTCGAGCTCGACCGCTCTGGCAAAGAGCTGACGACGGACGAGTGGAAGAAGGTGCTGAGCGAGCTCGCCGAGATCGGCGTGCTCCAGGTGCATTTCTCCGGCGGCGAGCCGACGGCACGGAAAGATCTCGTCGAGCTGGTCAAGCATGCAAGCGACGCCGGGCTCTACACCAATCTCATCACCTCGGCCGTGCTGCTGACGCGCGAGAGGCTCAGCGATCTCGCAGATGCCGGGCTCTGCCATGTGCAGATCTCTTTCCAGGGGATCGAGGACGGCCTCGCAGATCGCGTTGCCGGCTACAAGGGCGGCCACCGCAAGAAGCTCGAAGTCGCGAAATGGACGCGCGAGCTCGACCTGCCGCTCACCGTGAACGCGGTGATGCACCGGCAGAACCTGCACCAGCTGCCCGACATCATCCAGATGGCGCTCGATCTCGATGCCGACCGGCTCGAGGTCGCCAATGTGCAATATTACGGCTGGGCGCTGAAGAACCGCGCCGCGCTAATGCCGACCGTGGCGCAGCTCGATGAGTGTACCCGCCTCGTTGAGGAGGCGCGCGAGCGGCTGAAGGGCCGACTGACGATCGACTACGTGGTGCCGGATTATTACGCGCTGCGGCCGAAGAAGTGCATGGGCGGCTGGGGCCGGCAGTTCTTCAACATCTCGCCCGCCGGCAAGGTGCTGCCCTGCCATGCCGCCGAGAGCATCACCGGGCTTGATTTCGAGTCGGTGCGCTCCAACCATTCGATCGCCTGGATCTGGCAGAACTCGGAGGCCTTCAACCGCTATCGCGGCACCGGCTGGATGAAGGAGCCGTGCAAGTCTTGCGAATTCCGCGAGATCGATTTCGGCGGCTGCCGCTGCCAGGCCTTCGCGCTGACCGGCGATGCCGCCAACACCGACCCGGCCTGCGCGCTGTCGCCGCTGCACGAGACCATCTTCAAGCAGGCGGAAGCCGAGGCCGAGGGCGAGACCAGCCGCTTCCTCTATCGCAACTTTGCCGGCGGCACCCTGGAATCCGAGAATGGGACCTGACGCCGACGCGGCCGCTTCCACCAAACGTGCCGATCCCTTTGCGCCGCTGACCTCCGACATCCTCGACGTCGGCGACGGCCATGAGCTCTATGTCGAGAGCGTCGGCCGCGCCGACGGCATCCCCGCGGTCTACCTGCATGGCGGGCCCGGCAGCGGCTGCCAGCCCGACCATCGCCGGCTGTTCGATCCCGACCGCTTCTGCGCCGTGCTGTTCGACCAGCGCGGCTGCGGCCGCAGCCGGCCCAAGGGATCGCGCGAGCACAACACCACACAGCATCTGATCGCGGACATGGAAACGATCCGCGAAAAGTTCGGCTTCGAACGCTGGATGGTGGTCGGCGGCTCCTGGGGCGCGACGCTGGCGCTGGCTTATGCCGAGGTGCATCCCGAGCGCGTCTCGGGCATTGCGCTGCGCGCGACGTTTCTCGGCACGCGGGCCGAGGTCGAGACGGCCTTCACCTCGCGCCTGTCGCAATTCCATCCGGCGCTGTACGAGGATTTCCTCAGCGTGCTGCCGCCCCAAGAGCGGGCGCAGCCGGTGGAGGCCTTTTGGCGCCGCATCCTCGATGCCGACCCTGCCGTGCATGGCCCGGCGGCGAAGGCCTGGCACGACACCGAGCGCACCTTGTCCGAGCACAAGCCGGCCAGGATGCGGCTCGACCTCGCCGCGCTGAACGTCTGGCGCACATTGCCGGCGACGCCGTTCATGGAAGCGCATTATTTCATCAACGACAGCTTCATGAACGAGGACCAGCTGCTGCGGAACGCGGGCCGGCTCGACGGCATTCCCGGCATCATCGTGCAGGGGCGCTATGATCTATTGTGTCCTCCCGCGACAGCGCAGGCCCTTGCGAAAGTATGGCCCGGTTCCGAGCTTCGCATCGTGGAAGAAGCCGGGCATTCGCTCTATGATGGCGGCGTGAGGGACGCGGTCATGAAGTCGATCGCGGACCTCGCATCGAAGATCGGGCGATGAGAGGACAAGAAGAATGCCGCTCGCCGGAAAGGGCATGCTGCTGACGTCGATGAACATCGACGCTGTGGACGAGGCCGATTTCAACCGCTGGTACGATCGCGAGCATCTGGAAGAGCGCGTCGCAATCGACGGATTTCTCGAAGCGCGGCGCTATGTCGCGCATGCCGCCAACCCCAAATATCTCTCGCTGTACTCGACCGAAACGCTCGGCGTGCTCGACAGCCCCGCCTACCGGGCGCGGCTCGCCGACCAGACCGAATGGTCGCGGCGATCCATGGCGCGCTTCCGGGACATGCTGCGCGTGGTCGCGCGCATCACAATCAGCAAGGGTACTGGCCGCGGCACGTCGCTCGGCCTGGTGCGGCTGCGGCCGACGCCCGACAACGCCGGTGCGTGGCGTGATGCGCTGCAAGAAAAGCTGGCGCCGCAAGACCGCGACGGCATCATCTCGATGCACCTGCTCGAAAGCGAGCCGGAATTGTCGGGCGCAACGGCGGGAATTCCGGCGGTGCGCAACGAGGGCGCGCGAGACTGGTTCGTGCTGATCGACGGCACGCATGTCAATGCGGTCTCCGCCGTCATCGCCGAGCGCTTCACCGGCCCGGCTGCGGCGCCCTTCCCGCTCCCCATCTCCGTCGGCACCTACTGCCTGATGTGGGACCTCGCCAAGAGCGACATCGCGCGCGGCTGAACGGCACCCGCATCGCAGCATATTGCACCGCACGCATCTCGTGCGCCGCGCGTTAATGCCGTGCACGCGTAGCTCCCATGAAAGCGGTGACGCGCGCAAATTTGCCGTTGTACTTCGGAACGGTTCTAATAAGCTAACCCAATGACGTCATTCAGAAACCAGATCGAAGCGCGTTAAGCGCTCGCCAAGCTCTAACAAAAAAGGCCGCGGGGTCTTCGGGCCTGCGCGGACAGGGTAGGAATGAAACCGACCGACATCGCGGCCCCCGACTACTTTCACAAAGTGGTCGATTGCCAATGGGCCTGTCCTGCGCACACCCCGGTTCCCGAATACATCCGACTGATCGCCCAAGGCCGCTACAGCGATGCCTACATGATCAATTGGAAATCGAACGTATTTCCCGGCATTCTGGGACGCACCTGCGATCGTCCCTGCGAGCCGGCGTGCCGGCGCGGACGCGTGGAGGAAAATCCTGTCGCGATCTGCCGCCTCAAGCGCGTTGCGGCGGATTTCAAGGACGACATCAGGCAGCGCCTGCCGAAGCCCGGGCCGAAGAACGGCAAGCGCATTGCGCTGGTCGGCGGCGGTCCCGCTTCGCTGACGGTGGCACGCGATCTCGCGCCGCTCGGCTATCACTGCACCGTGTTCGATGCCGACCCGGAAGCCGGCGGCATGATGCGCACCCAGATCCCGAAATTCCGCCTGCCCAATTCCGTGATCGACGAGGAGACCGGCTACATCCTCAATCTCGGCGTCGAGTTCAAAGGCGGTCATCGCATCGACAGCATGAAGGCGCTGCTCGCCGAGAAATACGACGCCATCTTCGTCGGCTCCGGTGCGCCGCGCGGCCGCGAGCTCGAGCTTCCCGGCCGGAAAGAGGCCGCCGCCAACATCCATATCGGCATCGAATGGCTGGCCAACGTGTCGTTCGGCCATGTCGACAAGATAGGCAAGCGCGTCATCGTGCTCGGCGGCGGCAACACGGCGATGGATTGCTGCCGCACCGCACGCCGGCTCGGCGGCGAGAAAGTCACCGTGGTCGTGCGTTCCGGCTTCGACGAGATGAAGGCCTCGCCCTGGGAGAAGGAGGACGCGATCCACGAGGATATCCCGATCCTCAACTACATGGTCCCGGTGGCCTTCAAGCATGTCGCCGGCAAGCTGATCGGCGTCACCTTCCAGCACGTCAAAGCCGAATACGACGCCAAAGGCCGCCGCAACCTCGTGCCTTCGGGCGATCCCGATCAGACCATTCCCTGCGACGACGTGCTGGTCGCGGTCGGTCAGGAAAACGCCTTCCCCTGGATCGAGCAGGATTGCGGCATCGAGTTCGACAAATGGCACATGCCGAAGGTCGATCCGAAGACCTTCGCCTCGACCAATCCGAAAGTGTTCTTCGGCGGCGATGCCGCGTTCGGCCCGAAGAACATCATCTGGGCGGTCGCGCACGGCCATGACGCCGCGCTGTCGATCCACAAGATGCTCTCGGGCGAAGCGGTCGACGAGCGCCCGCTGCCGGAGGTGCAAATCTCCTCGCAGAAGATGGGCATCCACGAATGGAGCTATGACAACGACATCTCGCCCGACAAGCGCTACAAGGTGCCGCATCGCGACAAGGTCGTTGCGCTCAAGGACATCCGCGCCGAGGTCGAGCTCGGCTATGACGTCAAGCTGGCGCTCGGCGAAGCCCATCGCTGCCTGAACTGCGACGTGCAGACCGTGTTCTCGACCTCGCTCTGCATCGAGTGCGACGCCTGCGCCGACATCTGCCCGATGGATTGCATCACCTTCACCGCCAACGGCGAGGAAAGCGATCTGCGCCAGCGCCTGAAGGCGCCCTCCGCTCACCCGGACCAGGACCTCTACGTCTCCTCGGATCTGAAGACCGGGCGGGTGATGGTGAAGGACGAGGATGTCTGCCTGCATTGCGGGCTGTGCGCCGAGCGCTGTCCCACCGGCGCCTGGGACATGCAGAAATATTTCATCGAGATGACCCACGCAGGTTCGACATGTCCGACAAAAAGCCGATCAGCAGCGTAAACGACTTCGTCGTCCGCTTCGCCAATGTCAACGGCTCGGGCTCGGCCAGCGCCAACGAGATGTTCGCGCGCGCGATCCTGCGCCACGGCGTGCCTGTCAGCCCACGCAACATCTTCCCCTCCAACATCCAGGGCCTGCCGACCTGGTACGAGGTGCGCGTGACGGAAGCCGGCCATCTCGGCGCACGCGGCGGCGTCGACATGATGGTGGCGATGAATCCGCAGACGTGGGACAAGGACGTCGCCGGCATCGAGCCCGGCGGCTACCTGTTCTACGATTCCACCAAGCCGATGCCGTCGACCAAATTCCGCGACGACATCACCGTGATCGGCGTGCCGCTGACCGCGATCACCAACTCGACCTACACCGATCCGCGCCAGCGCCAGCTGTTCAAGAACATCATCTATCTCGGCGCGCTCTCGGCGCTACTCGACATGGATCCGAAGCTGATCGAGCAACTGATCGGCGAGCAGTACAAGGGCAAGGAGAAGCTGCTGTCCTCCAACGTCCATGCGCTGCATCTCGGCCGCGATTGGGCCTTGCAGAACCTGAAATGCCCGATCGGGCTGCGCGTGAAGAAGTCCGACAAGGTCGGCGACCGTATCTTCATCGAAGGCAACAGCGCCGCCGCGCTCGGCGCCGTCTATGGCGGGGCCACCGTGTGCGCGTGGTATCCGATCACGCCGTCCTCGTCAGTCGCCGAAGCTTTCACCGCCCATTGCAAGAAGTACCGGCACGATCCTGAGACCGGCAGGGCGAAATACGCGATCGTGCAAGGCGAGGACGAGCTGGCTTCGATCGGCATCGTGATCGGCGCGTCCTGGAACGGCGCCCGCGCCTTCACGGCGACCTCCGGCCCCGGCATCTCGCTGATGACGGAGTTCATCGGCCTCTCCTACTTTGCCGAGATCCCGGCCGTGATCATGAACATCCAGCGCGCCGGCCCCTCCACGGGCATGCCGACCCGCACCCAGCAATGTGACATCATCGCCTGCGCCTATGCCTCGCACGGCGACACCAAGCATGTGCTGCTGTTCCCGGAAGACCCCGCCGAAGCGTTCGAGTTCGCGGCCGCCGCGTTCGACCTTGCCGAGCGGCTGCAGACCACGATCTTCCTGATGCTCGACCTCGACATCGGCATGAACCACCGGCTCTGCCGCCCGCTGAAGTGGGACGACGCCAGGCAATATGACCGCGGCAAGGTGATGACGGCGGAGATGCTGGAGGAGGGCCGCGACTTCGGCCGCTATCTCGACGTCGACGGCGACGGCATTCCCTACCGCACCTATCCCGGCACGCATCCGACCAAGGGCTCCTATTTCACCCGCGGCACGTCGCGCGACCGCTATGCGCGCTATTCCGAGGAAGGCACCGTCTACGCCGACAACATGCAGCGCCTGGTGCGCAAGTTCGAGACGGCTCAGGACCTGGTGCCGCGGCCGCTGCAGGCCAATGCGGAACGGCCGACCAAATATGGCGTGATCTATTTTGGCTCGACCTCGCCGGCGATGGACGAGGCGATCGGCCTGCTGGAAGCGCGCGGGCATCAGCTCGACCGCCTGCGCATCCGCGCGTTCCCGTTCCACTCGAGCGTGGCGAGCTTCCTCGCCGAGCACGATTTCGTCTACGTCGTCGAGCAGAACCGCGACAGCCAGCTGCGCCAGCTCATCGTCAACGAGAACGGCATCGATCCCGTCCGGCTGGTGCCGATCGTGCATTACGACGGCACGCCGATCACTGCCCGCTTCATCGCCAAGGCCATTGGCGACCACCAGGACCACCTCAAGGTGACCCCGCTCCGCAAGGCCGTGTCATGATTAGCGCATCACTCTCTCTTTCGTCATGCCCGGGCTTGACCCGGGCATCCACGCCTTTCTTTTTCTCGGCCAAGACGTGGATGGCCGGGTCAAGCCCGGCCATGACGGCCCTGGGATCGCAGGTGCTTTCATGACCTACATTGCAAAACCGAAATTCCATCATCCGGGCCTGAAGAAGAACGCGCTCGGCTACACGCATCGGGACTACGAGGGCAAGATCTCGACGCTATGCGCCGGCTGCGGCCATGATTCGATCACGGCCTCGATCATCGAAGCCTGCTACGAGCTCTCGATCGAGCCGCACCGGGTGGCGAAGATCTCCGGCATCGGCTGCTCGTCGAAGACGCCGGACTATTTCCTCGGCAATTCGCACGGCTTCAATTCCGTGCACGGCCGCATGCCGAGCGTGCTCACAGGCGCCAATCTCGCCAACCGCGATCTGATTTATCTCGGCGTCTCCGGCGACGGCGATTCCGCCTCGATCGGCTTCGGCCAGTTCGCACATTCGATCCGGCGCGGCGTCAACATGACCTATATCGTCGAGAACAACGGCGTCTACGGCCTGACCAAAGGTCAGTTCTCGGCGACCGCCGACCGCGGCTCGAAGAGCAAGAAGGGCGTCACCAACACCGACAACGCCATCGACCTCGTCGCCATCGCGCTGCAGTTAGGGGCCACCTTCGTGGCGCGCTCGTTCTCCGGCGACAAGAGCCAGCTGGTGCCGCTGATCGCCGCCGCGATCGGCCACAAGGGCGCGTCCTTCATCGACGTGATCAGCCCCTGCATCGCCTTCAACAACCATGCCGGCTCGACCAAGAGCTTCGACTATGTCCGCGAGCACAATGACGCCGTGAACCGGCTCGACGTGCTGGTCGACCGCGACCCGATTGCGGTGGACTACGCGCCCGGCACGGTGCAGGTGGTCGAGCAGCACGACGGCAGCAAGATCGCGCTGCGCAAGATCGATGCGGATTACGATCCGCACGACCGCCTGGGCGCCCAGACCTTCCTCGCAAGGCACGCCGCCAAGGGCCAGATCGTCACCGGTCTTCTGTACGTCGACCCCGACGCGGAGGACCTGCACGAGCATCTCAACACGGTCGAGACGCCGCTCAACGCGCTCGAGGCGGACACGCTCTGCCCGGGCTCGGCGGTGCTGGACAAGATCAACGCCAGCCTGCGGTGATCATCTTCGCGCTGATGCCGCCGGCCTGACGCGTATCGTGATCTTCTCCGACACGACGGGTGGTTCGAACGGATAGTGCTTGGCGTCGCCAAGCACCAGTTGCAGCGTGTGCGTGCCCGGCGGAAGCTCGAGAAACGTTTCGGTTTGTCCCGCTCCGAAATGCAGATGGGACTTGTCCTGCGGAATCGGCTCCTTGGCATTGATGGGGTCTTTCACATCGATCAACAGATGATGGTGGCCGGCATTGTGGTAGTCGTCGCCGGCATGCGTCACGCCCATGTTGCGCAGGCCGAAACGGACCCAAAACCCACCACGGATCTTCTGGCCGTCATACGGCGAGATGAAATAAAGCTTGGCGTCCTTTGGCGCAGCTTTGCCTTGCGGATAGGCCGCGCCGGGGAACAATGCGATGGCGGCCGCCAGCGCGATACAGGAAACGATCTTCATCAAATTGACTCCAGTACCTACGGACTGAGCGCGATCCGGAATCCATGCGTGGGGTAACGGACGCCGGTGTCGTATCCACCGCGGTTTGACGGCCGCACATATCTCGAATCGTTCTTCCAGGAGCCTGAGCGCAGGACATGAGAGCTGCAGTCAGCGCTGGTCCGCGCCGAGCCGTCGCTGGGCGCGCCCTGATAGGTCCGGTGCCAGCAGTCCGCGACCCACTGATCGATGCCGCCGCCCATGTCGTAAAGCCCGAACGGATTGGGCTTGAAACTGCCGACCTTGGCCGGCTGCTCGGCCGCAAGTTCACCGCAATCCTTGCAGCCGGCCATGCCCGGCTGCAGCTTGTCGCCCCACCAATATTTGGTCTGTGTCCCGCCGCGTGCCGCATATTCCCATTCGGCTTCGCTCGGAAGCCGATAGGGCTTCTTTGTCGCCTGCGCGAGCCAGGCGACATATTGCTGCGCATCGATCCAGCTCACATTGCTGACCGGGGCATCGTCCTTGCCGGTGGCCGTGAATCCGCACGCCTTGGCGGCAGCGCATTCGTTCCACTCCTGCACCGTCACCGGGTATTTTCCGATCGAGAACGGCTTGATCGTGACCTGGTGGACGGGACGCTCGGTCGGATCGTCGTTGCTTCCCATGGCGAAGCTGCCGCCGCGAATGGCGATCATTTCGGGCTCGCGCACCGGCGTTGCCGATGGGCTGGGAGCCGGAGCCGGAGTCGGGGCCGAAGGCGACGAAGCCAATGACGGAGAGGGTTGCGGCGTCTGCTTCGCCGCCTCGCTCGGCAACGGCTGAGGAACCGGTGAGACCACCGGAGCGGTGGGCGGCGCGGCAGCCTGCTCGCCCATCTTGCCGGGTTGCGCCAGCAAATACCAGAGCACGCCGGTGGCCATCATCAGCACTGTAATGGCCAGCAAAAAGATCAGCGCGTTCTCACGCCGGCTTCTTGTCTTGCCGATCGCATCAGCGTCCGGCAGCACACGATACACGCGCACCGGATCGGTGATGTTCTTGACCTTGCGGTCGCCGAGCGACTCATAGCCGCATACTACCTTGTGCTTGATCTGCTCGTAGATCGCGCCCGAGATATAGACCTGACCGGGCTCGGCAATGCCCTCGATGCGTGTGGCGATGTTGACGCCGTCGCCGTAGACATCGTCCGACTCCACGATCACATCGCCGAGATTGACGCCGATCCGATATTCGAGCCGCGAATGCTTGGGAAGCGACGCGTTGCGGCCGATGAGGTTCTGCTGGATGACGATGCTGCATCGAACGGCCTCGACGGGGCTGTCGAAAATGGCGATGAAGCCATCGCCTGTCGTCTTCACCAGAGTTCCATGGTGCTCGACGATGCTTGGATAGATGAGGTCGCGCTCGATCCGCTTGACGCGGACATGCGTCCCCTCCTCATCGGCCTGCATCATGCGGCTGTACGAAGCGATGTCACCGACAATGATCGCTGCGAGGCGACGAGGCATGGCGCCGTGCGCAGGCGGCTCGTCTTGATTGCCGGATTTGAAGCTGCGAATTTCGCCCATTGCGGGGGGACTCCACATACTGACAAGGCAGCCCCAGCTTACGACCGCCGAAGGCGGTCGTTTGTGAAGGCTATCACATTGACGAACCGAGACAATGTCGCAGCGATTGCAGACTTCAAGTTCCGAAGGGCCGCCCGCTTCACCGCTTGAACCTTCTCAAGCCCATCAGTGACTAAGGCGGAGCGTGAAGCGAGTTGCGCGAATCCGCACCGCGACCACCGCTCGAGCGGCTTGCGACGGTTGAACGCGGGTCACCAATTCTGCGTCTAACAGACAGCAGCTCTGTCCTGCTGCGACGAAATTGTCGTGTGCGCGAGGCCCTCATGAAGCTCGTCATCCTTGCTGCCCTCACTTTTGCTGCGCTGACCAGCGTCGGCCGCGCCGAGGAAGTCGACGATATTCGCGAGCCCAGCAAGGCCGAGGCCGAGACCTTCAATACGCGGATGTATGCGAAGCCTCCCGGCGACAAGGCCTATGCCTGCTTCGTCCGCCGCTACGATGCCGACCATCTGGCGCGGCATCCGAAGCAGAAGGTCGCCGCGATGAAGCTGCTGATCTCCGCGGAATTCGACAAGGAGGACAAGGAGCTTCACCATTCCTTCCGCCTTGGCTTCAGGTACCGTCACCGCAGCGGCGATTTCGACTCCAGCGGCTCGTGCAACCACGCCGTATTCACCAGGAGCGGCGACGAGGTGCGCCTCGGCTGCGGCGTCGACTGCGATGGCGGCGGCATCGGTGTTGCGCTCTCCAAGGACGACAAGTCCGCGATCGTCCGGCTCGAACGTGTCAGGGTCTGGCAGAACAACAAGCCGGACGATGACGCCGAGCATTCGCTGACCGCCGGCGCCGACGACAAGATTTTCCGGCTCGACCGGGCCGACAATCGCGAGTGCGCCTCGCTGGTGATCGACCGCAAGGAACTCGCGGCGCTGCGCCACAAATGATATGCCTGCGGCAAATTCGGGCTTCGTCGAGGAGATCGCCATGAACCGCCGGAACATCCTGTGGAGCGCCGTCTCGGCACTCGGTGCGGCGCTTG
The DNA here is from genome assembly GCF_054060965.1 of Bradyrhizobium sp. USDA 3397. Classification (NCBI taxonomy): domain Bacteria; kingdom Pseudomonadati; phylum Pseudomonadota; class Alphaproteobacteria; order Hyphomicrobiales; family Nitrobacteraceae; genus Bradyrhizobium; species Bradyrhizobium sp. USDA 3397. The sequence goes on along the minus strand of NZ_JBSSDS010000001.1, from coordinate 7,273,669 downwards.
GCGGCTCCAGCGCGAAAGCCACCACCGCCACCGCGCGGTCGAACAAGCTCAAGGTGGCCTATCACCTCAGCGACGCCGAGAAGGTCCATTTCGTGCTCGGCAATATCCAGAACCACATCGACGGCGTCGGCGGCCCCGAGCACGTGACGATCGCGCTGGTGATCCACGGCCCGGCGCTGAAGGCGTTTCACTCGGCGCAGGCCAACCCCGACGTCAGCAAGCGCGTCGGTGACTTCTCCACGGGCGGCGTCGAGCTCGCGGCCTGCGGCAACACGATGAAGGCGCAGAACGTGACGCTGAGCGAGCTGCTGCCAGGCTTCGTCAACGCAGAGAACGGCGGCGTGGTGCGGCTCGCCGAGCTGCAGTCGCAGGGGTATCTGTATTTGCGGCCGTAGGCGGGCACGGCGACGTCTGGCGCAGCCCTTTCCGCGTCATTGCGAGGAGCCCTTGCGACGAAGCAATCCAGACAGCCTCCGCGGACAGATTCTGGATTGCTTCGCTGCGCTCGCAATGACGGGGGCGTATGGCGGCGCCGCAGGCCCCATCGTACTTGACTTACCCATAACTCCACAGTTATGAGTCTATTCATAACCTCCCGGTTATGGATTTTTCATGCCTCCCACCCCCGACCTCCTGTTCAGGACGCTCGCCGACCCGACCCGGCGGGCGATCTTCGAGCGGCTGTGCCGTGAGGGGGAGCAGACGGTCGGGGCGCTGACGGCGCGATCCGGCGTATCGCAGCCGGCGGTGTCGAAACATCTTGGCGCCCTGAAGCAGGCGGGCCTGGTGCGCGACCGGCACGAAGGACGGCAGACCCATTACAGCGCGCAGCCCGGCGCGCTCAATCCGCTGATCGACTGGACCGGCCAGATGGCCGGGTTCTGGCAGAAAAGGTTAGATGCCCTCGACGATCTCCTGACGAGGATGGACCAATGAACGAACCCGCCGAAACGCGCTCCGTCGTCATCGAGCGCGAATTTGCCTATCCCGCCGAGCGGCTCTGGCGCGCGCTGACGCAGCCGCATCTGATCGAGGAATGGCTGATGAAGAACGATTTCAAGCCGGTCGTCGGCCATCGCTTCAATCTGCGCGGCGAATGGGGCGGCGTGCTGGACTGCGAGGTGCTCACCATCGAGCCGCAGAGGACGCTGGCCTACACCTGGAATTTCTCGCACGAGGACGCCGCGTTCGATCTCAAGAGCATCGTCACCTTCACGCTGACGCCGACGAGCGCGGGCACGCATTTGCGCGTCGAGCAGGCGGGCTTCCGCCCGACGCAGAAACAGGCGTTCGGCGGCGCGCATGCCGGCTGGAAGCAGTTTTTGGCGAAGCTGGACGATCTGCTGGCGCGGGCGAGCTAGCTCCACCACCCATTCCGATCATTCTCAAAGGAGGTCCCAGTGAGCACGCCTATGTGGATTCGGCAGATTCATCGCTGGCTGTCGATGGCTTTCACGCTTGCCGTCATCGCCAACATCGTGGCGATGACGATGCAAGTCGAGGCCGTGTGGATCGGCTTCCTGGCACTGGTGCCGCTGATTCCGCTGCTCGCGACCGGGCTCTATCTGTTCGCGCTGCCTTATCGCGGCCGCAGCGACGCGTGAACGAGGCCATGATGAAGAAGCCCGTGGCGGCCAAGACGAGCAGCGCGAAGCAAGCAGGTACCGCCTCGCCATCCAAGCTGATCGACGGCAGGATCAAGGAGCTCGGCGACTGGCGCGGTGAGATGCTGGGGCGGGTTCGCGCGCTGATCAAGGAGGCCGACCCTGATGTCGTCGAAGAGTGGAAATGGCGGGGCGTTCCCGTGTGGGAGCACGACGGCATCATCTGCACCGGCGAGACCTACAAGGAGGTGGTGAAGCTGACCTTCGCCAAGGGCGCGGCACTCGCGGATCCCGCAGGCCTCTTCAATTCCAGCCTCGACGGCAATGTGCGCCGGGCGATCGATCTTCGCGAGGGCGAAAAGGTCAACGAGAAGGCGCTGAAGGCGTTGATCCGCGCGGCGGTGGAGCTGAATGTGTCGAAGAAGAAGCCGGGGAAGCGATCGGCGTAGAGCGGAATGGCTTTAGGTTGACTTGATTGCCCCGGGCTCGGTGCAACCTCTCCCGCTTGCGGGAGAGGTCGTGCCGAAGGCGCGGGAGAGGGCTCTATCCTCTTGGGGAACCCCACTGCGGAGACACCCTCTCCCAGCCCTCCCCCGCAAGCGGGGGAGGGAGCGCACCGCCTTCGGCGCGCGAGCTTCACTTCAAAAGAGGAGACAGCCTCACGCCACCGCGGCGGGAATCGGGCGTGGGCTGACGACGTATTCGCGCAGGACCTTGTCGTTGGCATCGACCTCGATCAGTGCGACGTCGTAGGTCCAGAGATCGGCCAGGTGCTGGAGCACGCGCTTGGCGTCGGTCTCGTTGAGCTGCGAGCCCTTGATGACGTGATGATGCAGGATCAGGCGGCGGTCGCCGGAGAGATCGACGTCGACCACCTCGATATTGGCGTCGATGTAGCCGACATCGTGCTGCCGCGCCAGCTCGCGGCGGACGCGGCGGAAGCCGCGCTCGTCGTGGATGGCGTCGACCCGGATGCCGGCGCGCTCCTCGGGATCGTCGTGCAGATGGAACATGCGGAAGTGCCGCATCAACTTCGGGCTCAGGAATTGGCCGATGAAGCTCTCGTCGCGATAATTGGCCCAGACGTCGCGCAGCACGCCCATGACATCGCCCTTGCCGGCGATGTCGGGGAACCACTCGCGGTCCTCGTCCTCCGGATTGCTAACGATGCGCTCGATGTCCTGCATCACGGCGAAGCCGAGCGCGTAAGGGTTGAAGCCGGAGAAGCGCGGGTCGTCGAATTCGGGCTGGAACACCACGTTGGTGTGCGACCCCAAGAATTCGAGGAAGTTGCCGTCGCTGATGCGGCCTTGCTCGTGCAGCTTGGTCATGATGCGATAATGAACGTAGGTCGCCGTCCCCTCGTTCATGACCTTGGTCTGGCTCTGCGGATAGAAATATTGCGCGATGTGGCGGACGATGCGGAGCAGCTCGCGCTGCCAGGGCGCCAGCCGCGGCGCGCTCTTCTCCAGGAAATAGAGCAAATTCTCCTGCGGCAGGCCGAGCAGCTTGCGGCGGCGCTCGATGCTGAGCGTGGAGCGGCTCTTGGCGGCGCCCTTCGGCACCGTGCGCCAGAGATCGTTGAAGACCTCCTCCTCGTGCTGGCGGCGGCGCCCTGCCCGCTTCTCCTCGGCGCGCAGATCGAGCTTCTTCTTGCCGGGGTAACGGTCGATGCCGTGCGACATCAGCGCGTGCGCGGCATCGAGCGTGCGCTCGACCTCGATGCGGCCGTAGCGCTCCTCGCACTGCATGACGTAGTTCTTGGCGAAGTCGAGATAGTCCAGGATGCCGTCGGCATCGGTCCACTGCTTGAACAGATAATTGTTCTTGAAGAAATGGTTGTGGCCGAAGGCGGCGTGCGCGATCACCAGCGTCTGCATCGTCGCCGTGTTCTCCTCCATCAGATAGGAGATGCAGGGCGAGGAGTTGATCACGATCTCATAGGCGAGCCCCATCAGGCCCTTGCGGTAGGACGCCTCATGGAACGCGAAGTGCTTGCCGAACGACCAGTGCTTGTAGAACAGGGGCATGCCGACCGACGAATAGGCGTCCAGCATCTGCTCGGCGGTGATGACCTCGATCTGGTTCGGATAGACGTCGAGGCCGAGATCCTTCAACGCCACCTCCTCGCAGGCATCGGTGATGCGCTGCAAGGTGTGGAAATCCCAATCGGCGCCTTCGAACAAACGTTCCTTCATGGAGCGGCCTTCTCCTGGGCAGTGTCGCGGCGCTGGAACAGATCGTGGAATACCGGGAAGATCTCGCTGCGCTCCGAGACCTTGCGCATCGAGAGCGGGGCGCCGCTGTTGCGCAGGCGTTCGTAGAGACTCCAGAGCGAGGAGTCGGAGAGATCGAAGGCGCTGCCGCCGGCCTCGCCGACCTCGAGATAGGCGAAGAACTGGCAGACCGGCAGGATCTTCTCGGTCAAGAGGAGCCCCGTGAGCTCGCCGTCGGAATAGGAATTGTCGCCGTCGGAAGCCTGCGCGGCGTAGATGTTCCAGTCCGACGGGTTGAAGCGCTCGCGCACGATCTCGTGCATCGCTTGCAGCGCACTGGAGACCAGCGTACCGCCCGAGGCCGGACCGTAGAAGAAGGTCTGCTCGTCGACCTCCTCGGCGCGGTCGGTGTGGCGGATGAAGACGATCTCGACGTGCTTGTAGCGCCGCTTCAGGAAGACGTAGAGCAGCATGTAGAAGCGTTTCGCCAGGTCCTTCATGTGCTCGGACATCGAGCCGGAGACGTCCATCAGGCAGAACATCACGGCCTGCGCGACGGGCTTGGGGACCGTCTCGAAGCGCCGGTAGCGGATGTCGAGCGGATCGATGAAGGGGATGCGCTTCGACTTCGCCTTCAACGTTTCGAGCCGGGCCACGAGAGCCGCACGCTCGTCCTCGTCCGTGCAGGCTTCGATCGCGGCTTCCAGCTCCTCGATCTCCTCCTTGCGCGGACGCTTGAGCGCGATGCGGCGGGCGAGCGCGAGCTTCACCGTCCGGCTCACCGAGATGTTGGCGGGCGAGCCGGTCATGGTGTAGCCGGCGCGCTGGATGCCTTCGCTCTCGGTCTGTGCGATCTTGCGCTTGGCGAGATCCGGAAGCTCGAGGTCGTCGAGGAACAGATCGACGAACTCGTCACGGCTCAGCACGAAACGGAAGGCGTCCTCGCTGTCGCCTTCGCCGGGACCGGAATCCTTGGCGCTGCCCTGGCCGGAGCGCTGGAGATAGTCGCCTTCGATGAACTTCTTGTTGCCGGGCAGGACCATGTCGCGCGTCCCGCCTTCACGGCGGAAACGCGGCTCGTGCATGCCGTCGAGTGGAATCGTAACCTCACCACCCTCCAGGACGTCCTTGATGTCGCGTTCCTGCGAGGTCTTCTTGACGGCGCCCTGCACCAGGGATTTGGCCCGACGCAAGAACCGCTGGCGGTTCTCAAGACTCTTGCCGCCTGGATTCAGGCGCCTGTCAATAATGTGAATGGGCACTTTACCATTCGCCTCCCATCCGCCTCAACCGGCCTGCTTCACGCGCATGTACCATTCGACGAGCCGGCGAACCTGACGTTCGGTATAGCCGCGCTCCACCATGCGTGCGACGAACTCGCCGTGCTTCTTTTCCGTCTCGCCGTCCTTCTTCGACCCGAAGGAGATGACCGGAAGCAGGTCCTCGACCTGGGAGAATATCCGCTTTTCGATCACATCGCGAATCTTCTCGTAGGAGGTCCAGGTCGGGTTTTTGCCGCCGTTCTGGGCCCGGGAGCGTAACGAGAATTTGACGACCTCGTTGCGGAAATCCTTGGGATTGGCGATGCCCGCCGGCTTCTCGATTTTCGTCAGCTCCTGGTTCAAAAGCTCGCGATCGAGCAGCTGGCCGGTATCGGGATCCTTGAAGTCCTGGTCCTCGATCCAGGCGTCGGCATAGTCGACGTAGCGATCGAACAGGTTCTGCCCATAATCCGAGTAGGATTCCAGATAGGCCTTCTGGATCTCGTTGCCGATGAACTCGGCGTAGCGCGGTGCGAGCTCGGCCTTGATGAATTCGAGATAGCGCTTCTCGGTCTCCTCAGGCAGCTGCTCGCGGCGGATCGCCTGCTCCAGCGCGTACATCAGATGCACGGCGTCCGCGGCCACCTCCTGCGGATCGTGGTTGAACGTCGCAGCCAGGATCTTGAAGGCGAAGCGGGTCGAGGCGCCATCCATGCCCTCGTCGACGCCGGCGGCGTCGCGATATTCCTGGACGCTGCGCGCCTTCGGATCGGATTCCTTCAGGCTCTCGCCGTCGTAGACCCGCATCTTGGCGAACAGGGTGGAGTTCTCGTGCTTGCGCAGGCGCGACATCACCGAGAACCGCGCCAGCGTCTCCAGCGTCGACGGCGCGCAAGGAGCCGAGGCGAGCTCGGAGCCCTGGATCAGCTTCTCGTAGATCTTCTGCTCCTCGGTGACCCTGAGGCAGTAGGGCACCTTGATGACGCAGATGCGGTCGATGAAGGCTTCGTTGTTCTTGTTGGCCTTGAAGCTCGCCCACTCGGCTTCGTTCGAGTGCGCCAGGATGATGCCGGTGAACGGGATCGCGCCGATGTTCTCGGTGCCGATATAATTGCCTTCCTGGGTTGCGGTCAGCAACGGATGCAGCATCTTGATCGGCGCCTTGAACATCTCGACGAACTCGAGCACGCCCTGGTTGGCGCGGTTGAGGCCGCCGGAATAGCTGTAGGCGTCGGGATCGTTCTGGGCGTAGGTCTCGAGCTTGCGGATGTCGACCTTGCCGACCAACGAGGAGATGTCCTGGTTGTTCTCGTCACCGGGCTCGGTCTTGGCGATCGCGATCTGGCGCAGCCGCGACGGCTGGATCTTGGCGACACGGAACTGGGAAATGTCGCCGCCGAACGCTTCCAGCCGCTTGTAGCACCACGGGCTCATCAGGCCGGTGAGGCGACGGCGCGGAATGCCGTACTTCTCCTCCAGCATCGGACCGAGCTGATCGGGATCGAACAGGCTGAGCGGGCTCTCGAACACGGGCGAGAGCTCGTCGCCGGCCTTGAGCACGTAGATCGGCTGCACTTCCATCAGCGACTTGAGCCGCTCGGCGAGCGAGGACTTGCCGCCGCCGACCGGGCCGAGCAGGTAGAGGATCTGCTTGCGCTCTTCGAGACCTTGCGCCGCATGACGGAAGAAACCGACGATGCGCTCGATGGTTTCTTCCATGCCGTAGAAGCCGGCGAAGGCTGGATAGGTGCGGATGGTGCGGTTCAAAAAAATACGGCCAAGGCGTGGGTCCTTGGCCGTGTCAATCGTCTGAGGCTCACCGATCGCCGCTAGCAGTCGTTCAGCCGCGTTCGCGTATTTCATGGGATCGCTTCGACACGATTCCAGATATTCCGCCATCGACATGTCGTGCTGGCTTCTCGCCTCGAACGACCGAGCGAAAGCGTTGAATAGAGAATCGTTGTACATGATCCCTCTCCGCGTGAGTTCCGCTACAAGCTGAAACGAAAGCAGTTACCGGACCGTTCCTCAGGCCGTTTCGAATCAGCGTGAGCACATGACAATCATTGGACACCCTGGTGCCGACTCGACGCAACGCACAACGTAGGCACTCCATGAGTTACGAACAGGCACCTGCCTGTAATTTGTGCGAATCTCCGTCTATTCTGGCTCATTTCCAGAAAATGTCACTCGGTCGCCACATCCGGGCGTTCCCGGGGATGGCCCCATCCGGCGGTGCAGCATAGCGATCGGGGAGCGGCGATCTTATGACGCTCGTACGGCGAAGCCTTGCGGTCCCCGTTCATCTTCCTGCTGCAATGCGGTGTGCTGGCGGCCTACGTCACGGCAACGCGCAGCACCGTGTCACAATCGCTGCCAGGCCAGGCCCACCCCGACGGATGACAACGCGATCGTTCTCTGCGTAACGGCCAGCTTGGGATGCTGCGGAGCTCTTCGCATGTCCGGCGTCGGCCTCAGCACGATCATTTCGTGACCGCGGCAATCTTCGAGCAAGATCTCCGCTATCGAACCCCGTGGCAGAAATTCATTGTCGATACGGGAAAGCGCGGATGCGAAGGAGTGGATGACGACGACATGCCCGCTGGGCAGCGAAGCGCTCAGATCGGCCGGATGGTGAACGACCTTTACGCAACAGTAAGCTGCCCGTCTGGATCGCCATGATCGCGACGGAGTTACACTGGAGGGTATGACTCCTGCACCCTTGATTGGTTCCCTCCCGGGTGCATGTAGGCTAGAGGATAGCGCGACAGACCTTCGCGAAAACCCTCGTCCGCAGGCTTGGAGATAATAAGCATCATGAATCCCGTCAAAGAACTGGAAAAGCACGGACAGGCGGTCTGGCTCGACTTCCTGGCCCGCGGCTTCATCGCCAAGGGCGACCTGAAGCGGCTGATCGACACCGACGGCGTCAAGGGCGTCACCTCCAACCCGTCGATCTTCGAGAAGGCGATCGGCAGCTCGGACGAATACGACGCCCCGATCGGCAAGGCGCTGAAGCGCGGCGACCGCACCGTGGCCGGCCTGTTCGAGGCCGTCGCGATCGAGGACATCCAGAACGCCGCCGACGTGCTGCGCCCGGTCTATGACCGCCTCAAGGGCGGCGACGGCTATGTCAGCCTGGAGGTCTCGCCCTATCTCGCCATGGACACGTCAGGCACGGTCGCGGAGGCGCGGCGGCTCTGGAAGGACGTCGGTCGCAAGAACCTGATGGTGAAGGTGCCGGCGACGCCGGAGGGCCTGCCGGCGATCGAGCAGCTGATCAGCGAAGGCATCAGCATCAACATCACGCTGCTGTTCTCCAAGGCCGTCTATCTCGAGGTGGCCGAGGCCTACATCGCCGGTCTCGAGACCTACGTCGCCGGCGGCGGCGATCCGTCGCATGTGGCCAGCGTCGCCAGCTTCTTCGTCAGCCGGATCGATTCGGTGGTCGACAAGCAGCTGGACGAGAAGATCGCCCGTGCCAACGATCCGTCCGAGAAGGAGCGGCTCGCCGCGCTCAAGGGCAAGGTGGCGATCGCCAATGCCAAGCTCGCCTACCAGGACTACAAGCGCCTGTTCGCAGGCCCCCGCTGGGAGAAGCTCGCCGCCAAGGGCGCCAAGCCGCAGCGCATGCTGTGGGCCTCCACCGGCACCAAGAACAAGGACTATAGCGACGTCCTCTATGTCGAGGAGCTGATCGGCCCCGACACCATCAACACCGTGCCGCCGGCAACGCTGGATGCGTTCCGCGACCACGGCAAGCCGCGCGACAGCCTGGAGGAGAACGTCGAGGACGCCAAGCGCGTGTTGGACGAGCTGGAGCGCTCCGGCATCTCGCTCGATGCGATCGCCGAGGAGCTGGTCAAGGACGGCGTCAAGCTGTTTGCGGATGCCGCCGACAAGCTCTACGGCGCCGTCGCCCACAAGCGGGCGGTCGTGCTCGGGCCCGCACTCGACCGCCAGCAGCTCTCGCTGGGCGAGGCGCTCGGCAAGGCGCTGGCCAAGACCACGGAGGAATGGCGGGCGTCGGCCAAGATCCGCAGGCTGTGGCAGCGCGACAAGTCGGTCTGGACCGGTGCGGACGAGGACAAATGGCTCGGCTGGCTCGACAGTCCAGCCAAGGCCGACATTGCCGATTACGAGGACTATGCGGGCCGCGTGAAGGGCCAGAAATTCTCCGACGCCGTCGTGCTCGGCATGGGCGGCTCCAGCCTCGGCCCCGAGGTGCTGGCGGAGACCTTCGGCAAGAAGCCCGGCTTCCCCAAGCTGCACGTGCTCGACTCCACCGATCCGGCGCAGGTGCGGGCGATGGAGGCGAAGATCGACATCGCCAACACCGTCTTCATCGTCTCCAGCAAGTCCGGCGGCACCACCGAGCCGAACGCGATGAAGGACTATTTCCACGAGCAGGTTGCCAAGGCGGTGGGTGCAAAGGTGAAGACCGGGCATCGCTTCATCGCGGTGACCGACCCCGGCTCGTCGCTGGAGAAGGCGGCGAAGAGCCTTCATTACGCCCGCATCTTCCATGGCGAGCCCTCGATCGGCGGACGCTATTCGGTGCTCTCGCCGTTCGGGCTGGTGCCGGCGGCGACCGCGGGCATCGACGTCAAGAGCTTCGTCAAGCATGCGCTGGCGATGGCCCGCTCCTGTGGCCCCGATGTGCCGCCGTCCGAAAACCCGGGCGTGCAGCTCGGCCTTGCCATGGGTCTCGCGGGACTCGAAGGCCGCGACAAGGTGACGATCCTGGCGTCGAAGAAGATCGCCGATTTCGGCGCCTGGGCCGAGCAGCTGATCGCGGAATCGACCGGCAAGGAGGGCAAGGGCCTGATCCCGATCGAGGGCGAGCCGCTGGGCGATCCCTCCGTCTACGGCAACGACCGCTTCTTCATCGACATCCGTGTCGAAGGCGAAGCGGACGCCGCACACGATTCCCAGCTTGCCGCGATCCAGGCGGCGGGTCACCCCGTGGTGCGCATCGTCATGAAGTCGATCGAGCATCTCGGCCAGGAATTCTTCCGCTTCGAGATGGCGACCGCCGTGGCCGGCAGCATTCTCGGCATCAACCCGTTCGACCAGCCGGACGTGGAGGCCGCGAAAATCAAGACCCGCGAGCTCACCGCCGCGTTCGAGAAGACCGGCAAGCTGCCGGCGGAAGAGCCGGTGGTCAGCACCAAGGACGCCGATCTCTACACCGACGAGGCCAATGCCACGGCGCTGCGCGCCGCCGGCGCCAATGGCGATCTCGGCTCCTGGCTGAAGGCGCATCTGTCGCGATCCAGCGACGGAGACTACGTCGCCCTGCTCGGCTACATCGCGCGCGACAAGGCCACGATCGACGCGCTTCAGGCCATGCGCTTAGAGGTGCGCGAGAAGCGGCATGTCGCGACCTGCGCCGAGTTCGGCCCGCGCTTCCTGCACTCGACGGGACAGGCCTACAAGGGCGGGCCCGACAGCGGCATCTTCCTCCAGATCACAGCCGATGACGCCAAGGATCTGCCCGTACCGGGGCAGAAGGCGAGCTTCGGCGTGATCAAGGCGGCGCAGGCGCGCGGCGATTTCGACGTGCTGACGGAACGCGGCCGGCGTGCGCTGCGGGTGCACCTGAAGGGTGGGCTCAAGAAAGGCCTCGCCGCGCTCAATGCAGCGCTCAACGACGCGCTGAACTAAAGGAATAACGCAGATGCAACTCGGCATGATCGGCCTCGGCCGAATGGGCGGCAACATCGTTCGCCGCCTGATGCGCCACGGGCATTCGACGGTGGTCTACGACAAGGACGCCAAGGCCGTCGCTGGCCTTGCCGCCGACGGCGCGGTCGGCTCGGCGACGCTGGAAGAGTTCGTCGCCAAGCTGGAGCGGCCGCGCACGGCCTGGGTGATGCTGCCGGCAGGACGCATCACCGAGACCACGATCGAGACAATCGCCGGCGTGATGCAGGAAGGCGACGTCATCATCGACGGCGGCAACACCTTCTGGCAGGACGACGTCCGCCGCGGCAAGGCGCTGAAGGCGCGCGGCATCCATTATGTCGACGTCGGCACCTCCGGGGGCGTGTGGGGGCTCGACCGCGGTTACTGCATGATGATCGGCGGCGAGAAGCAGGTGGTCGACCGGCTCGATCCGATCTTCGCGGCGCTCGCGCCGGGCGCCGGCGACATTCCGCGCACGCCGGGGCGCGAGGGCCGCGATCCCCGCGTCGAGCAAGGCTACATCCACGCCGGGCCCGTCGGCGCCGGCCATTTCGTCAAGATGATCCACAACGGCATCGAATACGGCCTGATGCAGGCCTATGCCGAAGGTTTCGACATCCTCAGGAATGCCAATATCGAGGCTTTGCCGGCGGATCATCGCTACGATTTCGATCTCGCCGACATCGCCGAAGTGTGGCGGCGCGGCAGCGTGATTCCGTCCTGGCTGCTCGACCTCACCTCGACCGCCCTCGCCGACAGTCCGCAACTGTCGGAATATTCCGGCTTCGTGGAGGATTCCGGCGAAGGCCGCTGGACCGTGAATGCCGCGGTCGACGAGGCCGTGCCAGCCGAGGTTTTGACCGCGGCGCTCTACACACGTTTCCGTTCCCGCAAGGAACACACCTTCGCCGAAAAAATTCTCTCGGCGATGCGTGCAGGGTTCGGCGGGCACAAGGAGCCGACGCAGCCGGGCGCGGCGAAGCCGAAGTAACGCGTAAACCAAGCGAAGGCCGACCATTCGTGACAAAAGACCCGCAGCCAAAGCGCAAGCCGGAAAATTGCGCCTTCGTCATCTTCGGCGTCACCGGCGATCTCACCCATCGCCTGGTGATGCCCTCACTCTACAACCTGGCGGCCGAGCATCTTTTGCCGGAAAAATTCTGCGTCGTCGGCGTGGCCCGCAGGGGCCAGTCGGATGAGGAGCTGCGCGACAGCCTGCTGAAGGGCTTGCGGCAATTCGCGACGCGCCCGGTGGACGACGACATCGCGACGAGGCTTTTGGAATGCGTGACCTTCGTCGAGGCCGACGCAAAGGATCCGCCCTCCTTCGATCGCTTGCGCGATCATCTGGATTCGCTGGAATGCGCGCAGGACACCGGCGGCAACCGGCTGTTCTATCTGGCAACCCCGCCGGCCGCGTTCGCGCCGACCGCGCGGGAGCTCGGCCGCACCGGCATGATGAAGGAGAACGGCGCCTGGCGGCGGCTCGTGATCGAAAAGCCGTTCGGCACCGACCTCGCCTCGGCCCGCGCGCTGAATGCCGAACTCTTGAAGATCATGGACGAGCACCAGATCTACCGGATCGATCATTATCTCGGCAAGGAAACGGTGCAGAACATCCTGGTGCTGCGCTTTGCCAACGGCATGTTCGAGCCGATCTGGAATCGCAACCATATCGACCACATCCAGATCACCGTGGAAGAGAAGCTCGGGGTCGGCCACCGCGGCGGCTTCTATGATGCCACGGGCGCGCTGCGCGACATGGTGCCGAACCACCTGTTCCAGCTGATGTCGCTGGTCGCGATGGAGCCTCCCGCCCGCTTCGATGCGCACTCTGTGCGTTCCGAGAAGGCGGACGTGCTGACATCGATCCAGCTGCCCAGCCGGGAGGACGCACTGAAGAATTCGGTGCGCGCGCAATATCTCGCGGGTCGCAGCGGCGACGACGAGATCACGGACTATCGCAAGACCGCGGACGTCAAGCCAGACAGCACCACCGAGACCTTTGTTGCGCTCAAGCTGATGATCGACAATTGGCGCTGGGCCGGCGTGCCGTTCTACTTGCGCACCGGCAAGGCGCTCGGCCACAAGCGCACCGAAGTCGCGATCAAGTTCAAGCAGGCGCCGCTGTCGATGTTTTCGGGTACGGACGTCGACCGCCTGTCTCAGAACTTCCTCACCATCGGCATCGCCCCGACTGAGACCATCGAGCTGCAGTTCAACGCCAAGATCCCGGGGCCGAGCATCACCATCGACGGCGTCGAGATGAAGTTCCGCTATGGCGACTATTTTCGCGCCGATCCCTCGACCGGCTATGAGACGCTGATCTACGACTGCATGATCGGCGACAACATCCTGTTCCAGCGCGCCGACGGCATCGAGGCCGGCTGGCAGGCGGTGCAGCCGTTCCTGGACGCCTGGAAGAGCGCGGGCAGCAACGGCATCGAAACCTATGAAGCCGGCAGCGACGGCCCTGCCTGCGCCGACGAGCTGCTCCGGCGCGACGGCCGAAGCTGGCGGAAGTACTCGTGATGGCTCCGGCCGAGCAGCCGAAGCTGATCATCGAGGCCGATGCCGAAGCTCTCGCCCGCGCCGCGGCTGAACGCGTGATGGCGCGGATCGCAGCCAATCCCGGCCGGATCGCGATCTGCCTCACCGGCGGCTCCAGCCCGAGGAAGCTGTATCAGTTGCTCGGCAGCGAGGCCTGGCGCGGCAGGATTCCGTGGGAGCGCGTGCACTGGTTCATCGGCGACGAACGCTTCGTGCCCGAAAGCGATCCCCTCAACAACATGGCGGTCGCGCGCGCGACCTTTCTCGACCGCCATGCGCCCGCCGGCCATATTCACCCGATCCCGACCACAGCCGAAAATCCCGATGCCGCTGCGGAAGCCTATGCGCGCGAGCTGCAGGCCTTCTATGCTGGAGACCAGCTCGATCCGGCACGTCCGCTGTTCGATCTCGTCCTGATGGGCGCAGGACCGGACGGCCACACCGCCTCGCTGTTTCCCGGTTACCCCGAGATCGAGGAGACCCGACGCTGGGTCGTCGGCGTGCCCAAGGCGAACGTCGCGCCGTTCGTGCCGCGGGTCTCGCTCACCCTGCCCGTCTTGGCCTCCTGCCGCGAAATGCTGTTCGAGATTGCCGGGCACGACAAGCGGCCGATCTTGACGCGCCTCTGCAATGGCGAGAATCTGCCGGCCTTACGCGCGCGCTCGAACGGCGAAACCGTCTGGCTGGTCGACAGGGCCGCGCTTCCGGAGGACATTCGTGGGCCGCGCTGAAGCACCTTGTGCATTGATCGTGATGGGCGTGTCGGGCTCCGGCAAGAGCACGGTCGCGAAGGCGCTCGGCGAGCGCCTCGGCTGGCGTTTCGAGGACGGCGACAGCTTCCATCCCGCCAGCAATGTCGAGAAGATGCGGGCCGGACATCCTCTCACCGACGAAGACCGCTGGCCCTGGCTGAATGCCATCGCCGACGAAATCGCGCGGGTCTGCGGCCGCGGCGAGCACGTCATCATCGCCTGCTCGGCGCTGAAGCACGCCTATCGCGACGTGCTGCTGCGCGGACGCGACGACGTCCGCTTCGTGTTCCTGAAGGGCACGAAGGAGCTGATCGCCGAGCGGCTCGCGCAGCGCAAGGGGCACTTCATGCCGCCCGGACTGCTCGCCAGCCAGTTCGAGACGCTGGAGCCGCCGGAGCCGGGCGAGCACGCCATCATCGTCTCGATCGACGAGACCGTCGAAGCGATCGTGGACGGCATCGTGCGGCAGCTCAAACTGGGCGGCGCAACACCCAAGGTTCTGCCATGACCCAAATCTCACTCGTGGTCTCCGACGTCGACGGCACGCTGCTGACCAAGGACAAGACGCTGACGGAGCGCGCGAAAAACGCCGTGCAGCGGCTGCACCAGGCTGGCATTGGTTTCACCATCACCTCCAGCCGTCCGGCGATCGGCATGCGCTTCTTGATCGAGCCGCTGGCGCTGTGGCTGCCGGTTGGGCCGTTTAACGGCTCCTCGATCGTCGATCCCGAGATGCGGGCGGTCGAGCAGCACCTGATTCCCGCGCGCGCGGCCGAACGCACCTTGCAGATCCTGCGCGACTACGGCGCCGACATCTGGCTGTTCACCACCGACAAATGGCTGATCGACAATCCCAGCGGCAGCTACGTCGCGCACGAGCAGCACACGATCCGCTCGGATCCGACGATCGTGACTGACTTCTCGTCCTACCTTGCCAGCGCTTGCAAGATCGTCGGCGCCAGCGCCGACGCCGCCCGGCTCGAGGCGTGCGAGAAGGTGATGCAGGAAGCCCTCGGCAGCGAGGCCACCGCGGTGCGCTCGCAGACCTATTATCTCGACATCACCCCGCCGGGCTTCAACAAGGGCACATTCGTGCAAGCGATGGCCAAGCGCTTGGGCATCTCGACCGACGCGGTCGCCACCATCGGCGACATGCAGAACGACCTCGCCATGTTCCGCGTCAGCGGCACCTCGATCGCGATGGGCAACGCCGCCGACAACGTCAAGGACGAGGCGACGCATGTCACTGCGACCAATGAGCAGGACGGCTTTGCCGAGGCGATGGAGATGATCTTGACGCGGAATGGGGTTGGCTGAACGGAATGGCTTAGATTGAATCGATTGCCACGGGCTCGGTGCAACCTCTCCCGCTTGCGGGAGAGGTCGCGCCGAAGGCGCGGGTGAGGGCTTTCTCCTCTAGGGGGCTATCCCATTGCGGAGACACCCTCTCCCCAACCCTCTCCCGCAAGCGGGCGAGGGAGCGCACCGTGCTCGTGGGGGCAAAAGCGCCTGACGGCGCTTGCTACTTCGACCGCTGCACCGCCGGCTTCTCGCTGCCTTGCCGTGCCGCCGACAGATTATGCGCCGTGTTGATCAGCGCGATGTGGGTCAGGGCCTGCGGGAAATTGCCGGTCTGGCGGCGGGCCACGGAATCGTATTCTTCGGCCAGTAGCCCGACGTCGTTGGCGATGCCGACTACGCGGTCAAGCAGAACTTGCGCCTTGTCGAGATCGCCCGACAGCACATAGGCATCGGCGAGCCATAGGGTACAGGCCAGGAAGGCGCCTTCGAGCGGCGGCTGGTCCGGGGGCAGCTCGCGCGGGTCGTGCCGCAGCACGAAACCGTCGCGCATCAGGCATTTTTCGGCCGCGGCGATGGTGCCGCGGATGCGCGGGTCGTCCGCCGGCAGGAAGCCGACGGCGGGCAGCAACAGCACGCTGGCGTCGAGCATCTTCGAGCCGTAGGACTCGACGAACGCATTTTCCTCCGCATCGAATCCCCTGTTGCAGACATCGCGATGGATGGCATCGCGTAGCGCGCGCCAGTGCAGGAGCGGCGCCTTGAAGCCGAAGGTCTCGGCGCTCTTGATGCCGCGGTCGAAGGCGACCCAGGTCATCACCTTGGAGAACACATAGTGCTTGGGCTGGCCGCGCCGCTCCCAGATGCCGTGGTCGGGCCGATCCCAGACTTCGGCCAGATGGTTGAGCACGGCGCATTCCAGCGCCCAGGTCGTCTCGTCGTCGAGCTTGAGCCTCGCCATGCGAGACTGGTGGAAGGCGTCGATCAACTCGCCGTAAACATCGAGCTGGAGCTGCGCGTGGGCGGCATTGCCGACGCGCACCGGCTGCGCACCCTCGTAACCGTCGAGCCAGCCCGCCTCCCATTCCAGGAGGCGCCGCTGGCCCCAGATGCCGTACATGATCTGCATGTTCGCGGGCGAGCCGGCCGCGGCGCGCAGCAGCCAATTGTGCCAGGCCAGGGCTTCCTCGGTGTAGCCCGAGTTCATCAGCGCCAGCAGCGTGAAGGTGGCATCGCGCAGCCAGCAGAAGCGATAGTCCCAGTTCCTGCTGCCTCCGAGCTTCTCCGGCAAGGAGGTGGTGGGTGCCGCGACGATGCCGCCGGTCGGCGCGAAGGTCAGCGCCTTCAGCGTGATCAGCGAGCGCAGGACCAGCTCCTGATAGTCGCCGTCACGGGTGCAATGGCCGCACCAGTCCTCCCAGAATTTTTCGGTCTCCTGAAGCGCCAGCTCCGCATCGATCGGCGCAGGCGGGTCGAGATGCGAGGGACCGTAAGTCAGCACGAATGGCACGGTCTCGCCTTCCTTCACCTCGAAGTCCGAGACGGTGGTCAGATCCTCGCCGCGGGTCTCGACCGGCGTGCGCAGCACCGTCATGTCCTGGCCGGCGATGGCCATCAAGGAATGGTCGATCCGCCGCACCCAGGGAATATCCGCGCCGAAGCCGAAGCGGATGACGAGCTCCATCCTCATCTTCACGGTGCCACGGATGCCGCGGACCAGCCGCACGATGTCCGACGCCTTGCCGCGCAGCGGCATGAAATCGATCAGCGCGACGGTGCCGCTCTTCGTCTCGAAGCGCGTCTCGAGGACGAGGGTATGGCCGACATAGCGCCGCGAAATGCGGGTCGCGTTCTCGCTCGGCGCGATCAGCCAGCGGCCATTCTTGTGGGTGCCGAGGATGGCGGCAAAGCAGGCGTCGGAATCGAAGGCGGGCCAGCACAGCCAGTCGATCGAGCCGTTGCGCCCGACCAGCGCCGCGGTCTCGCAATCGCCGATCAGCGCATAGTCCTCGATCCTCTGAGCCAATGTCGTGCGCGCCTGGCAAGTCCCGGCGGTTCAATTCCCGCCGGGCAATGAACGTTCCCGCGTCGCAGCCTTCAAAGCTGCGAGATCGATCTTGGACGCGATCTTGTCGAGCGCGACCGGAAGGCGCTGGCGCCAGTTCGGATGCTCGTCGATCGTGCCGGGAATGTTGGGCTGGTCGATCACGCCGAGCAGATCCTCCATCGACACCGCGAGCAGCCGGGAGGGCGTGCGCGACAGGAAGGCCAGCACAGAGTAGAGATCGTTGGCGCTGATGCCGTTCTGGCGCAGGATCTCGTCGAGCCCGCCGAGCGCATCCCATCGCGCCTGGTCGTTCTCGCCGGGATCGAGCCCGAGCGAGCGCTTCATCTTGAGATCGCTGAAGGAGCGCCAGCCGGCATAGGTCGACAGATCATGGGTGTTCAGCGTCACCAGCGCATTGGGCCGGTAATGGTCGACATTGCGGAAATGGCCGGCATCGTCGCGCTCGAACATCATGACGAGATAGGACCAGATGCCGAAATCCTGCATCATCTCGCGGAAACCTTCCGGCACGGTGCCGAGGTCCTCGCCGATCACGATGCATTTGTGGGCTGCGCTCTCGCGCGCTACGGCGGCCAATAGCGCCTCGAACGGCATCTGCACATAGGCGCCGTTGTCGGGCTTGAAGCCGCGCGGCACGAGATAGAGCCGTTTCAGACCGAGCACGTGATCGAGCCTGATCGCGCCGGCATGGCGCATCGAGGCCGCGAGCATGTCGGCGAACGGGACGAAGGATTGCGCTTCCAGGCCACCGGCATTGAAGCCGGCAAGGCCCCAATCCTGGCCGATGGTGTTGAGCACGTCGGGCGGCGCGCCGACCGCGAGATGACGCGAGATCGCCGTCTGCTCGTTCCAGGCATCGAAGCCGTTGGACTGCACGCCGACGGCGACGTCGAGATAGAGCCCGACCCGCATACCGAGCTGGCCGGCGAGCGCCTTGGCGGCATGCAGCTGGCTGTCGGCCGTCCATTGCACGAATTCGACGAACTCGACCTCGCGCTTGTCGGGACCATTGCGCAGCTCGGCGCATTTCGCCCCGTCCGGCTGCTGCCATTCTTGCGGCCATTCCCACCAGGGTCCGGCGAAGCGATGCCGCAGCACCTCGAAACAGGCAAAGCGGGACAACAGCGGCGCGCGCTCCGCACGGAAGGCGTCAAACGCCTTGCGACGCGCCTCGCTCGCGCTTGTCACGAAGCTGTTAAAGGCGGCGCGCAGGCCCAGCCATTTCAGCGCCGCCATGTCGGCATAAGGGACGCGATCGCCCTCGCGCAGACGGGCCGCCGTCGCGGCTGCGTCGGGCACGAGGTCGGCCGAGAATTCAGGGATAGCCTCGACGTCGATATAGAGCGGGTTGAGGAAGAGCCGGCTGTTCGGCGAATAGGGGCTGCAATCGGCCGGGTGATCGTCGAACAGGACATGCAGCGGATTGAGCCCGACGCCGTCGGCACCGAGCTGCTTGGCGAGCCGGACGAGACCAGCGAGATCGGTGAAATCACCGATGCCCCAATTGCGGTCGGAGCGGACGCTGTAGAGCTGCACGGCGAGCAGCCAGCCGCGGTCGAAATCGCCACCGAAGCAGCGCTCGGGGGCCACGATCATCGGCACGTCTTCGCTCACACCTTCGGCATCGGTCAGCGTCAGGCGGTGATACCCGAGCGCCAGGCCCGCGGGCCAGGCGATCACGGGCTCCCGCGTCTCGCCTGCCGCGATCACATTGCCATTGCCGGCGATTTTCCATTGCAGCGGCGGCGCGCCAACCGACGCCAATTCCGTGCGCGGGCGTCCGAGCGCACGGACCACGACCGGCCCGCTGACGAAGCGATAGACCCGCTTCTCCGGCAGGGCGTCGAGGATGGATTTGAGGGCCTCGGGCGCGGTGACCCGCAGCTTGCCGAGGGCATCGATGAATTCGGATTGAACGCCCTTGATCCGGGCTTGAGCTAAAAGATCCATTCGGCACGCAGCTTGCAGGCCATTAATTGGCCAGGGGCATCGAGAATAACGAGATCGCGGAAGAGGTTAGTCAGGGGTAACTCGCAAACTGCGCTTGCCGTTCCCAAGGGAACCAATGACACACAAGCGGCTTTCTATCATGGTACCAAGCGTGGGTTCCCGACAAGGGAAACGGGCTCCTGCTTTCTTGTCAATGGCATCACCGTGAACAAGACAATTCAAACTGTCGAGAGTGCCGCGGCCAGCAGCGCTTTCCTGATCGAGGACGTCTATCCCGCGATCGACGGCGGCCGTTTCGCCGTGAAGCGGATCGCGGGCGAGCCGGTTGAGATCTGGGCCGACATCTACCGCGATGGTGAGGCCGTGATCTCAGCCGCGCTGATCTGGCGAGGAGAGCAGGAGCGCGAATGGCGGAGCGAGCCGATGACCCATCACGGCAATGACCGCTGGTCCGGCGCGTTCACGCCCCCCGAGCCCGGCCAATATGTCTACGCGATCGAAGCCTGGACCGACGAGTTCGCCACATGGTCGCACGCCGCCGCGCGAAAGCGGCGCACCGGGGCCGATGTCAGCCTCGATGCGATCGAGGGCGCCGGGCTTTTGACCAAGGCGCATGGCGCGCGGCAGGACGCCGCAGCTATCATCATCAGGCAGTGCGAGGACTATTTGAAGAACGGCGACATCACCTCGCTGCTCGCAACCGAGCTCGGCGAAGCCATGGCCGAGAGCCAGTCGCGGCCGGACCTGACGCGTTCGCCATTCTTCCCGCTGACCGCGGACCGCGACAAGGCGCGCTTCAGCACCTGGTATCAGATGATGCCGCGCAGCCAGAGCGCATTGCCGGGCCGGCATGGCACGCTGCGCGATTGCATCGCGCGCGTGCCCGACATCGCCGCGATGGGCTTTGACGTGCTCTACTTCACGCCGATTCACCCGATCGGCAAGACCAGCCGCAAGGGCCGCAACAATGCGCCGATGGCCCGTGAAGGCGATCCGGGCTCGCCCTATGCGATCGGCTCAGCCGAGGGCGGCCACGATGCGCTGCATCCGGAGCTCGGCACGATCGAGGACTTCCGCGCCTTGGTCGCCACCTGTCTCGAATACGGGCTCGAGCTTGCGCTGGACTTCGCGGTGCAGTGCTCGCCGGATCATCCCTGGCTGACGCAGCATCCCGAATGGTTCAAATGGCGGCCCGACCGTTCGGTGCGGACGGCGGACGGCCCCTATTCCGACATCGTTATCCCCGACTTCAATTCGGTCGATCGCGTCGGGCTGTGGAATGCGTTTCGCGATGCCATGCTGTTCTGGATCGACAAGGGTGTGACCATCTTTGCCATCGACAATCACGACACCGCGCCGCTCGCGTTCTGGGAGTGGCTGATCCGCGATATAAGCCGCCGTCATCCCGACGTGATCCTGTTCTCCAAGACCTATGCACGGCCGAAGCTGATGAAGGGCCTGGCCAAGCTCGGCTTCGCGCAGTCCTTCACCTATTTCCCCTGGCGCACGGAAAAGTGGGAGCTGGAGCAATATCTCGGCGAGATGACGCGCTATCCCGAACGCGATTTCTACCGTCCGAACATGTTCGTCAACACGCCTGACCTGTTGCCCTTTCACCTCCAGAGCGGAGAGGCCTGGGCCTTCAAGTCGCGCATCGCACTGGCGGCAATGCTCTCAGGCAATTACGGCATCTACAGCGGATTCGAGCTGCTGGAGCACGACGCCATTCCCGGACGCGAAGAATATCTGGATTCCGAGAAGTACCAGATCAGGCAGCGCGACTGGGACAGGTCGGGCAACATCAAACCCTACATCGCCGCGCTCAACCGCATCCGCAACGAGAACGCGGCGCTCCAGCAAACCGCGAATTTGCGCTTCCTCGCCATCGAGGACGGCGAGACGATCGCTTTCGCCAAGGAGGCGGCCGATCCGGCCAACATTGTCGTCGTCGTGATCGCGCTGTCGCGCCGTGAGCGAGAATGCTGGCTGCCGCTCGGCGGTCTCACCGTTGACGCCGGCGGGCGGCGTCACCATGTGACGACACTCGAAAACCTCCTCACCGGCGAACAGTCACGCATCGAATGGGGCGGCATCAAGTTGCGTATCGATCCCGACCGCGATCCGGCACTTCTGTTCCGCTGCCTGGCGTAAGGGGTCACGCCATGAATGTTCTGTCTTCCGTCGATACCAAGAAGGCTGAGGCTGCCGAGGTCGTAGATGAGCTCTGGTACAAGGACGCCATCATCTACCAGCTCCACGTCAAAGCCTTCGCCGACAGCAACAATGACGGCATCGGCGACTTCGCCGGGCTGACCGAGCGGCTGCCCTATCTGCAGGAGCTCGGCGTCACCGCGCTGTGGCTGCTGCCGTTCTATCCCTCGCCCGGCCGCGACGACGGCTATGACATCGCCGATTACGGCGCTGTCAATCCCGATTTCGGGACGATGAAGGATTTCAAGCGCTTCATTCAGGAAGCGCAGAAGCGCGGCCTGCGCGTCATCACCGAGCTCGTCGTCAACCACACCTCGGACCAGCACAAATGGTTCAAGCGCGCGCGGCGCAGCCATCCGGGCTCGAGCGCGCGCAACTGGTATGTCTGGAGCGACACCGACCAGAAATATCAGGGCACACGCATCATCTTCACCGACACCGAGAAGTCGAACTGGACCTGGGATCCGGAGGCCGGCGCGTTCTACTGGCACCGCTTCTTCTCGCACCAGCCCGACCTCAATTTCGACAATCCGCGCGTGGTCAGCGCCATCATCCAGGTGATGAAGCGCTGGCTCGATGCCGGCGTCGACGGCTTCCGGTTAGATGCCATTCCCTATCTGTGCGAGCGCGAGGGCACCTCGAACGAGAACCTGCCCGAGACGCATGCGATCATCAAGCGCCTGCGCCAGGAGCTGGACGCGTATTCCAAGGGCAAGCTGCTGCTGGCCGAGGCCAATCAATGGCCGGAGGACGTGCAGGAATATTTCGGCCGTGGCGACGAGTGCCACATGGCCTATCACTTCCCGCTGATGCCGCGCATCTACATGGCGATCGCCCAGGAGGACCGCTTCCCGATCACCGACATCCTGCGCCAGACGCCCGACATTCCGGCGAGCTGCCAATGGGCGCTGTTCCTGCGCAATCACGACGAGCTGACGCTGGAGATGGTCACCGACGTCGAGCGCGACTATCTCTGGACCACCTACGCCAACGATCCCCGCGCGCGCATCAATGTGGGCATCCGCCGGCGCCTTGCGCCGCTGATGGACAACGACCGGCGCAAGATCGAGCTGATGAACTCGCTGCTGCTGTCGTTCCCGGGCACGCCGATCATCTATTACGGCGACGAGATCGGGATGGGCGACAACATCTATCTCGGCGACCGCAACGGCGTCCGCACGCCGATGCAATGGAGCCCGGACCGCAACGGCGGCTTCTCGCGCTGCGACCCCGCCCGCCTCTACGCGCCGCTGATCATGGATCCGGTCTACGGCTATGAATCGGTGAACGTCGAGGCGCAGTCGCGCAGCCTGTCCTCGCTGCTCAGCGCCACCAAGCGGCTGATCTCGGTACGCAAGTCGACGCTCGCCTTCGGCCGCGGCAGCATGACCTTCATCCGCCCGGCCAACCGCGCCGTGCTCGCCTATGTCCGCCAATACCGCGACGAGGTGATCCTCTGCGTCGCCAATCTGTCACGCGCGGCGCAGGCGACCGAGCTCGATCTGTCGCCGTGGAAGGACCGTATCCCGCAGGAGATGCTCGGCCGCACGCGCTTCCCCGCCATCGGCGAACTGCCCTACATGATCACGCTGGGGCCGTACGGCTTCTACTGGTTCCAGCTTCTGGAGCGCGACAAGTCCGAGCCGGTGGTGCCGCGCGCGGTGCCGGAGTTCGAGACGCTGGTCGTGCCGGTGAACTCGAACTGGGTCTCGCTCGCCCGCGAGCGCGGCGTGTTCGAGCGCGACGTGCTGCCGGGCTTCCTGTCGCGGACGCGCTGGTATCCCGAGAACAATCCCAAGCACATCCGGACCACGCTGACCTCCGCGGTACCGTTCAGCGACATCGGCGACAACAGACCCTGGATCGCGTTCTTCGAGACGACGCGCGACGAGGTGACGACGCGGTACGTGATGCCCATGCAGATCGAATGGGTGCGCTTCGACCGCGAGCGCTTCAACCCGAAGGCGCTCGCCGCCGTCCGCCAGGGCGCACGCGAAGGCACGCTCCTCGACGTCGCGACCGAGCAGATCTTCATCGGTCTGTTCTTGCGAGGGCTGTCGCAAAACCTGGTCGTGGACGAGAACAATCTGCGGCTCGAGTTCAAGGCGACCAGCCGTTTCGCCGACTACACCATCAAGGAGCCCGAACGCATCCGCGCCATCGAACAGTCGAACAGCACCGCGCTGGTCGACAACAAGTACGTTGCCAAGATCTATCGGCGGCTGGAAAGCGGCATCAGCCCTGAGATCGAGATCGGCTACTATCTCACCGAGGTCGCCCGCTTTGCCAACACGCCGGCGCTGCTCGGCAGCGTCGAGCTGGTCGACGGCAACCAGCGCAGCGCGCTCGGCGTGCTGCATGCCTATGTCGAGAACCAGGGCGACGGCTGGACCGTGACGACCGGGTATCTCGACCGCTATATCGACGAGCAGCGCGTGGCGCCGGCCGATGAGATGCCGCGCGAGACCCAGGAGCAGGCGCCCTATCTGCATTTCATCGCGCAGATCGGCCGGCGGCTCGCCGAGCTGCATGTCGCTCTCGCCGCGGCAGAGCCCGCCGATCTCGCCCCGGAGCCGATCGACTCCGCCCAGATCAAGGCTGCGCTCTCCGACCTCAAGGCGCGGGCCGAGCGGATTCTCGAGCTGCTGGCCGACAGCCGCGACGGGCTGCGGGAGACGGACCGGCCCCTGATCGACCGGCTCATCGCCGCACGCGCCGACCTGTTCGACCACCTCAATGCGCTCTTGCCATCCGAGATCGGCGGGTTGAACATCCGTCATCATGGCGACTTCCGGCTCGGGCAAACTCTGATCGTGAAGGACGATATCTTCATCATCGACTTCGACGGCGATCCGCGTGTGCCTCTGGCCAACAAGCGCCGCAAGGCGCCGGCCGCGCGCGACGTCGCCGGCCTGATCCATTCCATCGACCTTTCTGTGAACGTGGCGCTGAGCCGCGCGCCCACCGGCGCTTCCGACGAGCAGGACCGGCTCGCGGCCGCCCTCGCCGAATGGCGCGAGCGCGCCACCGCGACCTTCCTGTCCGCCTACCGCGAAGCCATGACCGATCGGAGGCTGTGGCCGGACGATCGGTCCTGCGCGGAAGGCCTGTTGAGATTTTTCCTGCTGGATCGAGCGTTCCACGACGTAGAGTACGAGCTGTCCCGCCGGCCTGAGGGACTTCATGCGCCGCTGACCGGACTGCTTCGCATTCTGTCAAGTGCCGAGAGCGAAGCCCATGCCTAAACTGCCTGCAGAAGCCTACGCGATCATCGAAGGCCGCCACTCCGACCCCTTCCACTATCTCGGGCTGCATCCCGAGGGCGGAAAGAGCGTTGTCCGCGCGTTTCTGCCCGAGGCCACCAATGTCGAGGCGGTCGGCGACCACGGCGAGGTCGCGCCGCTCGATCGCGTCCACGATTCCGGCCTGTTCATCGGCGCCCTGCCCAACGGCTCGAAGCACTACCAGCTGCGCGCGAAGTTCGGCAACGACGTGGTCGAGTTCGAGGATGCCTACCGTTTTCCGCCGATCCTGACCGATTTCGACCTCTATTTGCTCGGCGAAGGCACCCATCAGCGCCTCTACGACAAGCTCGGCGCGCATCCGATGCGGCTCGAAGGCGTCGACGGTATCGGCTTCGTGGTGCTGGCGCCGAATGCGCGGCGCGTCTCCGTCGTCGGCGACTTCAACTTCTGGGACGGGCGGCGCCATCCGATGCGGGTGCGCGGCAACGGTTATTGGGAATTGTTCATCCCGCACGCGAAGGCCGGCGATCACTACAAGTTCGAGATCGTCGGACCGCATGGTCATCTGCTGCCGCTGAAATCAGATCCGATGGCATTTGCCAGCGAGCTGCGGCCGAAGACGGCTTCGATCGTGTTCGACGAGGCGCGCCTGCCGCGACCGCGCCCGGCGCCCGAAGGCATCAACGCATTGTCGGCGCCGATGTCGATCTACGAGGTGCATCTCGGCTCGTGGCGGCGCAAGGACAACAATGAATGGCTGACCTATCGCGAGCTGGCCGAGCAGCTGCCGGCCTATGCCCGCGACATGGGCTTCACCCATCTCGAATTCCTGCCCGTGAACGAGCATCCGTTCGATGGCTCCTGGGGCTATCAGCCGACCGGCCTCTATGCGCCGACCAGCCGCTTCGGCAGCCCCGAGGATTTTGCCGCCCTGATCGATGCCTGCCACCGCGAAGGCATCGGCGTGCTGCTCGACTGGGTGCCGGGCCACTTCCCAGACGATCCGCACGGGCTCGGCCATTTCGACGGCACCGCGCTCTACGAGCACGCCAACCCGCTCCAGGGCCGCCACCTCGACTGGGGCACGCTGATCTACAATTACGGCCGCACCGAAGTGACGAACTTCCTGGTGTCGAATGCGCTGTTCTGGATGGAGCGTTACGCCATCGACGGCCTGCGCGTCGATGCGGTCGCCTCCATGCTCTATCTCGACTACAGCCGGCCGCCCGACGCCTGGATCCCGAACCAATATGGCGGGCGGGAGAACATCGAGGCGATCAACTTCCTGCGCCGCTTCAACACGGAAGTGTTTGCCCGCTTCCCGCAGGCGACGACTGCCGCGGAAGAGTCCACCGCCTGGCCCCAAGTCTCGCGCCCGGTCGAGTTCGGCGGGCTCGGCTTCGGCTACAAGTGGAACATGGGCTGGATGCACGACACGCTGAACTACATCAGCAAGGATCCGATCCACCGCAAGCATCATCACGGCGAGATCCTGTTCGGCCTGCACTATGCGTTCTCGGAGAACTTCATCCTGCCGCTGTCGCATGACGAGGTCGTGCACGGCAAGCGCTCGATCCTCGGCCGCATGCCCGGCGACGAGTGGCAGCGCTTTGCGAATTTGCGCGCCTACTACAGCTTCATGTTCGGCCATCCCGGCAAGAAGCTCCTGTTCATGGGCGCCGAGATCGCGCAGAGCCGCGAATGGAATCACGACCATTCGCTCGACTGGCACCTGCTCGAATACAAGGTCCATTCCGGCGTCCAGGCCCTGATCCGCGACCTCAACCGGCTCTATCGCGCGGTTCCGGCGCTGCACCAGATGGATTGCGAGCAGGCCGGCTTCGAATGGCTGATTACCGATGATGCCAACCGCAACGTCTTCGCCTGGCTGCGCAAGGGATTCGACGAGAATGCGCGGTGTGTCGTCATCGTCAACTTCTCGCCCAACGTCTACCAGAACTATCGCGTTCGCGTGCCCTTCGGCGGCAAGTGGAAGGAAGTGCTCAACTCCGATTCCGCCCATTACGGCGGCAGCAATGTCGGTAATGTCGGCGAAGTCAATGCCGAGGGCGGCGAGCTGCGCCTCACCATTCCGCCGCTGGCTGCGATCTTCCTCGTTCCGGAAGGCTGATCGATGCGCCTGACTGCCGGATCGCCCGCACGGCTCGGCGCAAGCTGGGACGGACGCGGCACCAATTTCGCGCTGTTCTCCGCCAACGCGCAGAAGGTGGAGCTCTGCCTGTTCGACACGCAAGGCCGCCGCGAGCTTGAGCGCATCGAGCTGCCGGAGAAGACCGAGGATGTCTGGCACGGCTATCTCAACGACGTCTCGCCGGGCCAGCTTTACGGCTATCGCGTGCACGGCCCCTACGAGCCCGAGCACGGCCATCGCTTCAACGCCAACAAGCTGCTGCTCGACCCCTACGCCAAGCGGCTTGCCGGGCGCCTGGTCTGGAGCGATGCGCATTTCGCCTACCGCACCGGAAGCCCGCGCGAGGACCTGTCGTTCGACCGGCGCGACAATGCGCGCGGCATGCCCAAGGCCGTCGTGGTCGACGAGACCTTCAACTGGGGCCGCCGCGAGATCCGGCCGAATATTCCCTGGGAAGACACGATCATCTACGAGGCCCACGTCAAGGGCCTGACGCAGAAGCGCGAGGACGTGCCGCCGAATTTGCGCGGTACCTATGGCGGCTTGTCATCGCCCGCGATGATCGAGCACCTGAAGAAGCTCGGCGTCACCACGGTCGAGCTGCTGCCGGTCCACAGCTTCGTCGACGACCGCATCCTGGTGGAAAAGAAGCTCGCCAATTACTGGGGTTACAACACGCTGTCGTTCTTTGCGCCCGAGCCGCGCTACGCGCAGGACAACGCGCTCGATTCCTTCCGCACCACGGTGGCGCGGCTGCACGACGCCGGGATCGAGGTGATGCTCGACGTCGTCTACAACCACACCGCCGAGGGAAATCATCTCGGTCCGACGCTGTGCTATCGCGGCATCGACAACGCCTCCTATTATTGGCTGAACCGCGAGAACCCGCGCTATTACGACGACTTCACCGGCTGCGGCTCGTCGGTGAACCTCACCCATCCGCGCGTGCTGCAGATGGTGATGGATTCCCTGCGCTACTGGGTCGAGGTCTGCCATGTCGACGGCTTCCGCTTCGACCTCGCCACAACGCTGGCGCGCGGGCCGAACGGTTTCGATCGCGGCAGCTCGTTCCTGACCGCGGTACGGCAGGACCCGGTGCTGGCTTCGGTCAAGCTCGTCGCCGAGCCGTGGGATCTCGGCCTCGGCGGCTATCAGGTCGGCGCCTTTCCCTCGCAATGGTCGGAATGGAACGACCGCTACCGCAGCGCCATGCGCCGCTACTGGAGCGGTGAAGGCAGCCTGATCGGCGACATTTCCAGCCGCATGACCGCGTCCTCCGACCTGTTCAACCACGACGGACGGCGGCCGCGCGCCAGCATCAACCACATCACCGTCCACGACGGCTTCACGCTCGCCGACCTTTTCAGCTACAACGAGAAGCACAACGAGGCCAACGGCGAGGACAATCGCGACGGCTCCAACGACAATCACAGCAACAATTGCGGCGTCGAGGGCCCGACAGACGATCCAAAGATCATCAGCCTGCGCCGCCAGTTGCGCAAGAACGTGCTGGCCTGCCTGATGCTGGCCCAGGGCGTTCCGCTGATCCTCGCCGGCGACGAGGTCGGCAACTCGCAATCCGGCAACAACAACGCCTATTGCCAGGACAACGAGGTCGGCTGGGTCGGCTGGGACAATCTCGGCAAGGACGGCGACGACATGATCGACTTCGTCGCCCAGCTCGCCGACATCCGCCGCCGTTTCTCACAGCTGCGCAGCCATCGCTGGCTCGACGGCCGGCCCAAGGACGGCGTCTCCTACGGCGCATTGTGGCTGACTCCCGCCGGCAACGAGATGACGGAGAGCGACTGGACATTCCCGGATGGGCGGTTTCTCTCCTATGTGATGGGCCCGATGGAACCGGGTGGAGCTGCGATCTTTATCGTACTGAACGCCGCTCCCGAAGAGATCGCATTCAAATTGCCCAAAATGACCGAATACAAGAGCTGGCAGCAGCTGCTGAACACGACCGATGCCAAGCTGAATACGATCGACTTCCTGCCGGGGAGCGACAGCAAGGCGCCGCCGCGCTCCGTGCTCGCCTTCGCAGGCGCGCTATGAGGCCATCCTTCGGGGCGAGGCCGACGAAGGACGGCGTGTCGTTCCGGCTGTGGGCGCCGGCCGCGCGC
This sequence comes from Bradyrhizobium sp. USDA 3397, assembly GCF_054060965.1. NCBI lineage: Bacteria > Pseudomonadati > Pseudomonadota > Alphaproteobacteria > Hyphomicrobiales > Nitrobacteraceae > Bradyrhizobium > Bradyrhizobium sp. USDA 3397. Next base: position 7,244,543 of record NZ_JBSSDS010000001.1, on the reverse strand, counting down.
CGCGTCGATCTCCTGCTCGACCGCAGGCACGCGATGCAGCGCCGGCAGGATGGCTGGTTCGTCGCCGAGATCGCCGGCTTGTCATCTAGCAGCAAGTACAAGTTCAGGATCGACGACGACATCGACGTGCCGGATCCCGCTTCGGCCTTCCAGCCCGACGACGTGTTCGGCCCGAGCGAGGTGATCGATCACGATGCCTTCGTCTGGCGCGCGCGCGATTGGCGGGGCCGTCCCTGGGAAGAGACGGTGCTGGTCGAGACCCATGTAGGCACCTTCACTTCCGAAGGCAGCTATCGCGCCATGATCGACAAGCTCGATCACCTCGCCGCGACCGGCATCAATGCGCTGGAATTGATGCCGCTCGCCGATTTCGCAGGACGCCGCGGCTGGGGCTATGACGGCGTGCTGTGGTATGCGCCGGACAGCGCCTATGGCCGGCCCGAAGACCTGAAGACGCTGATCGACGAGGCGCATCTGCGCGGGCTGATGGTGTTCCTCGACGTCGTCTACAATCATTTCGGCCCGGAAGGAAACTACCTCGGCCGTTACGCGCCGACCTTCTTCACCGATGCGCACACGCCGTGGGGCAGCGCGATCGATTATCGCGTGCCGCAGGTGCGAGCCTTCGCCGTTGAGAACGCGCTGTCCTGGCTCGGTGACTACCGCTTCGACGGCCTCAGGCTGGACGCCGCCAACCACATCATGGCTGTCCCGGGCGAGCAGTCCATGCTGCAGGACCTCAGCGTTGCCACCGGCGAGCTTGCCAAGGCCACGGGACGCCACATCCATCTCGTGCTGGAGAACGGCGACAACCGCGCCAGCCTGCTCGACGCTGCGCAGGACCCGCCGAACGGCAAATATCGCGGGCAGTGGAACGACGATTATCATCACGTCTGGCACGTGATGCTGACCGGTGAGCATGCCGGTTACTATGGCGATTACCAGACGCCGCGCATGGATCTGGCACGCGCGCTCGCCTCCGGCTTCGTCTATCAGGGCGAGATCTCGGAATTCTGGGGCAAGAAGCCGCGCGGCGAGCCGAGCGGCCAGCTGCCGCCGGCGACCTTCGTCAATTTCCTGCAAAACCACGACCAGATCGGCAATCGCCCGCTGGGCGAGCGGCTGGAAAGCCTGGCATCGCCACAGCAGATCGAGGCCGCGCTCGCGGTCACCCTGCTCGCGCCGATGGTGCCGATGCTGTTTCAGGGCGAGGAATGGGGCTCGACGGTCCCCTTCCCGTTCTTCTGCGATTTCCAGGGCGGCCTCGCCGATGCCGTGCGCAAGGGACGCAAGCGCGAATATGCCTGGGCTTACGAGAAATACGGTGACGAGGTGCCCGACCCGCTCGATCCGGCAACGCTGCAATCGGCCGTGCTCGACTGGACCGGCCGCACGCCGCAACAGGAAGCGCGGCTCGCGCTGGTGCGGGAGTTGCTCGGCGTTCGTCGCAAGCAGATCGTGCCGCGGCTGAAGGGCGCAAGCTTCGGTGATGCCGAGGCGGCCGACAACGGCCTCGTCACCGCACATTGGCGCATGGGCGACGGCACCACGTTGCGTCTTGCCGCCAACCTGTCGGATCACGAGATCACCTCCAGCGTCAGCGCGGGCACGCCGATCTGGGGCGGCGGAACCGGCGAGCGGCTCACGCCCTGGTCGGTGGTTTGGCGCCTCGGAGGTTAGAATGCCTCCCGCCATTCCGCTCGCGACCTACCGGCTCCAGCTCACCGCGGATTTCGATTTCGACAAGGCCGCCGCGGTCGTTCCTTATCTCAAGGCGCTGGGCATCACGCATCTCTACGCCTCGCCGGTGATGAAGGCCCGCAAAGGCTCGACCCATGGCTACGACACGGTCGATCACGGCCAGTTCAATCCCGAGCTCGGCGGCGAGGCCGGCTTTACGCGGCTGAGCCAGGCGCTTCAGCAGCACGATCTCGGGCTCATCATCGATTTCGTCCCCAACCATGTCGGCGTGCATTTTGCCGACAATCCCTGGTGGCTCGACGTGCTGGAATGGGGCCAGGCCTCGCCGCACGCCGCGTCCTTCGACATTGACTGGGACCAGCTGGCCTACCGCGCCCGCGGCGGCGTGCTGCTGCCGATCCTCGGCGCGTCCTACGGCGAGGCGCTGGAGCGCGGCGACATCGAGCTGCGCTACGACCCGGCCGAAGGGACTTTTTCCGCCTGGTATTTCGAGCACCGCTTACCGATCGCGCCGGAGCGCTATGGCGAGATGCTGCGGATCGTCGTCAAGGAGGCGGACGCGGCGGAAATGGAGCCCGGCAAGCGCCTGCTGTCGCTCGCGACCCGCTACACAGGGTTGCGGCGCCCCAATCGCAAGGAAGCTCCCGGCTTCAAGTCCGAGCTCAAGGAGATCGCAGGTGCCACTGAGGTCATCAAGCGCGGCCTTGCCGCCTATCGCGCCGGCAAGGACCGCCCGGCACAAACGCTGACGCTGCATCACCTCCTGGAGCGCCAGCACTACAAGCTCGGGCACTGGCGGCTTGCTTCCAGCGACATCAACTATCGCCGCTTCTTCGACGTCAACGGCCTCGCCGGCCTGCGCGTCGAGGACGCGAGCACGTTTGCCGCCACGCACCGGCTGGTGAAGCAGCTCATCGCCGACGGCAAATTGCAGGGAATCCGGCTCGATCACATCGACGGCCTGCGCGACCCGGCCCAATATTGCCAGCGGCTGCGCCGCCTGGTGCGCGACGCGCAGGGCAACGCAAAGCCCTTCTATACCGTGATCGAGAAGATCCTGTGCGAGCACGAACGCCTGCCGCATTTCGCCGGCGTCCAGGGCACCACCGGCTATGAATGGATGAATGTCATCACTCATGTGCTGGTCGATCCCAGGGGGCTGGAGGCGCTGGACGAGACCTGGCGGCAGATCAGCAACCGGCCGCCGCGGCTTGTGCCTTACGTCAAGGACGCCAAGCGGCGCGTGCTGGAGACGCTGCTCACCAGCGAGTTCACCGTGCTGACGCGCCTGCTTGCGCGCATCGCCAACGGCCATTATTCGACGCGGGACTTCTCGGCCGACAGCCTGCGGCAAGCGCTCGAGCTCTATGTGCTGCATTTCCCGGTCTATCGCACCTACCTGACGCACAGCGGTCCCACCGCGTCGGACCGCAAGCTGATCGACGACACCATCGCGCGCGCTCGCCGCGACTGGTTCGCCGCCGACGAAGGCATTTTCGACTTCCTGCGCGATGCCTTGACCATGGACTTGCTCAAGCCGGGCCGTCCGCCGCACAGCGCCCCGCGCGTGCGCCGCTTCGCGCTGAAGGTGCAGCAATTCACCGGCCCGATGATGGCAAAGTCGCTGGAGGACACCGCGTTCTATCAATTCCACCGGCTGCTGGCGCTGAACGAGGTCGGCGGCGACCCCGCCAGCACCGGCCTCAGCATTCCCGCCTTCCATCAGGCCATGCAGGGCCGCGCCAGGGAATGGCCGCAAGGCATGACCGCAACCGCCACCCACGACACCAAGCGTGGCGAGGATGCGCGCACGCGCATCGCATCGCTCAGCGAGATTCCCGGTGAATGGACCAGCGCGGTGGCGCGCTGGAAGGTGCTGAACGCCCCGCACCTCACGCTGCACGGCAATTTCCGCGCGCCGTCGGCAACGTTCGAATACATGCTCTACCAGACCCTGCTCGGTGTCTGGCCGGTTCAAGCGCCGGCCGATGCCGCCTTCATCGAGCGCATCCAGGCCTATGCTCTCAAGGCCGCGCGCGAGGGCAAGGAGGAGACGAGCTGGCTCAACCCGCATGAAGCCTATGAGAACGGCATCCGCGACTTCATCGCGAAGATCCTCGACCCCGACCAGTCCGCGGAATTCCTTCAGGCCTTGCAGACGCTGGCGCGCCGCGTCTCGCTGCTCGGCACGCTGAACTCGCTGAGCCAGCTCACGCTCAAGGCGACGCTGCCGGGCGTGCCGGACTTCTATCAAGGCACCGAATTCTGGGACCTGTCTCTGGTCGATCCCGACAACCGCCGCCCGGTGGACTTCGCCGCGCGCCACGCGGCGCTGCCATCACTGGAAGCGCCGGACTGGAGCGACCTGATCAAGAGCTGGCCGGACGGCAAGCTCAAGCTGGCCTGGACGCGGCATCTGCTCAAGCTGCGCAACGAGCTGGCCGACGTCTTCGCGCAGGGCGACTACCAGCCGCTTGAGGTACGGGGCGCCCATGCCGACCATGTCATCGCCTTCGCGCGTCGTCATGGCCGCGCCGCCGCGATCGTCGTTGTCGGGCGTCATTTCGCGCCTTTCAGCCAAGCGGGCCGGGAATGGCCCGCACCCGAAGCTATGGACGCCACCATCGACATCACGGGCTATGCCGTGCCCGGCCTTGCCGGCAACGACTTGCCGCTCGCGCAGGCCTTCCGTGACTGTCCTGCCTTGGTCATCGCGGCCCGAACGGCGAATGCTGTCAGGGCGCCGCGGCAACGCGTGCGCGCCTGAAAGTTACTTCTCCCCGTCTTTGGTCAGCAGCAATTGGCCGCGCTTCCTGATCGTGGCCTGCGCCATCTCGGCGAAGCGCTGCAGCAGCCAGGGCAGCACCACCTCGACCCGGACCTGATCGTCGCCGACATCGATCTGCCCCGTCGCGACTTGGCCGAGCGCGCGGATGCGGAAGGCCAGAGTGTCGCCGCTCCAGCGTTCCTCCTCGACCTGCATCACGGGAAGGCTCGCCGCGGCGCGGCCAAGCCCCGTCTTGAGCCGGCGCACCGCTTCTTCGCGGCCGAGACGATGCGGAATCGAGACGACGAGCGGTGCTGACATGGTCCTGCCTCTTCTGACTGACGTCACATAATCATGCCGGGTCGACCAACAAAGGTTCCATGCAAGTTGATCCCCCGGCTGTGTTTCAAGGCCGGAACTTTACAACCTACGGCAAGTTGCTCCCGCACAACGGGACAGGTTTGCAATGACCCTTCTTACGAAGGGCTGGAGGAGATTCGTATGTCAATCGGCACGATCATTCTGATCATCTTGATCATCGCCCTGCTCGGCGGCTTCAGCGGCATCGGCGGCGGGCCGTTCTATGGCACCGGCTATTACGGCGGCGGCGGCCTCGGGCTTGTCATCGTCATTCTGCTGATCCTGATCCTGATGGGAAGGATCTAGTACTGGCTCCGTAGGGTGGGCTAAGGCGCAACACGCCAAGCCCACCACTTCGCTCGAACGAAACAAGGTGGTGGGCACGCTCCGCTTTGCCCACCCTACGACACCCGCCTTCGCCGCAACAGCGGCAGACCTACTTCACCTTCCCCGCCAGCTTCTTGATCGCGGCCTTGATCGACACGGCGGCATCGTCGTAACCCTCCCACGCTTTCGATCGCGCCAGCAGGGCCGGCACGGTGCGCAGCGTATAGCGCTTGGGATCGAGGTCGCTCTTCACCTGCGCCCAGGTGACCGGCATCGACACGGTTGCGCCGGCGCGCGCTCGCGGCGACAGCGGAGCCACCGCCGTCGACATGCGGTCGTTGCGCAGATAATCCAGGAAGATCTTTCCCTTGCGCAGCTTCTTCGACATGTTGAGCAGATAGCGTTCGGGATCGTCGTCCGCCATCCACTGGCAGACGCCTTGCGCAAAGGCCTTGGCTTCCTTCCAGCTCACCTTGTCGCGCGCGCCATGGAGCAGCGGCACCACGACGTGAAGGCCCTTGCCGCCGGTGGTCTTGCAGAAGCTGTCCATGCCGATATCGGCGAGCCGCTGCCGCATCTCCTTCGCCGCCTCGACCACCTCGGGAAAGTCCACGTCGGGGGCGGGGTCGAGATCGAACACCAGGCGGCCCGGGGTGTCATAGGCATAGGGCGCGCAGTTCCAGGGATGCAGCTCGACGCCGCCGATCTGCGCCACCGCGGCGAGCCCTTCGATCCGGTCGATCTGAAGATACGGCTTGCGGTCGCCGGAGACCCGCGCAAGCTCAAGAAGGTTCGACGTGCCCTGCATCGCATGGCGCTGGAAGAAGCATTCGCCCTTGATGCCATCAGGCGCGCGGATCAGCGAGCACGGCCGGCCCTTGAGATGCACGATCATCCATTCGCCGACGGCTTCGAGGTAGCGGGCAAGGTCCAGCTTGGTGACGGCGCCACCATCGCCGTCATCCGGCCAGAGCGGCTTGTCCGGCTTGGAGATGACGACGCCCATGACCTCGGCATTTTGAGCGGTCTGCTTCACTCGCCCGCTCGCCTTCGCGCGCGCTGGCTTCCTGGTTTTGGGCTCGGCGAGCTCGGTGTCGACGGGCGTCTCCGCCTCGACCTCCTTGGCCGGCTTGTCCTGCCGCAGGCCCTTGAACGCCGCCTGGCGAATATTGCCGTCGGCCGTGAAGCCCGCGAATTCGATCTCGGCGACGAGCTCCGGCTTCAGCCAGTGCACGTCCCGCGTCTTCTTCGGCGCATTCTTGCCGCCGAACGGGCTTTCCTTGCTCTCAATCGCCTTCAGCGCCGGCATGATGCGCTTGACCTTGTCAGCGCCAAAGCCGGTGCCGACCATGCCGACGAAGGCGAGATGATCGCCGCGCTGCACGCCGGCCATCAGAGAGCGGAATTTGCCGTTGGTGGTCTTGTAGCCGCCGATCACCACCTCGTGGCCGGCGCGGCATTTCGACTTGACCCAGCTCTCGGTGCGCCCCGAACGATACGGCGCATTCAGCTTCTTCGACACCACGCCTTCGAGCTCGAGCTTGCAGGCCGATTGCAGCACGGCATCGCCGCCGCTCTCGAAATGCTCGACATAGCGGAGCTGGCTCGATTTCCGCTTGCGCGATTCCAGCAGCTTCTTGAGCTGCGCCTTGCGCTCCCCAAGCGGCAGCCGACGGTAGTCCTGCCCTTCCGCGAAGAGCAGATCGAAGGCGAAGAAGATCAGGTCGTCGGTCTTGCCATCGGACAGCGCAGCTTGCAGCGAGGAGAAGTTCGGCGCACCGTTGTGGTCGAGCGCGACGATCTCGCCGTCGATCATCACGTCCGGCAGCGCGGCGGCTTCCTCGGCGATGGAGGCGAATTTGCTGGTCCAGTCGAGGCCCTTGCGCGTCTTCAGCGTCGCCTCGCCGTCCTCGACCCGGAGCTGGACGCGATAGCCGTCGAACTTGATCTCGTGGCACCAGCCCTCGTCTCCGGGCGGCCGCTCGACCAGCGTGCAGAGCTGCGGCGCAACGAAATCCGGCATCTCTGACACCGTCTTGGCCCTCGCCGCGGTCGTGGCAGTTTTCTTCGCCGCTTTGCCGGCTTTCAACGCGGTGCGCGGCGCCGGCTTCACCGTCCGCCCTTTGGTCTCCTCGGCACGATTGGACTGCCAGACCGCGTCGGCCTTGCCCTTGGTCCCCTTCGCCAGCATGAACGGCTTCGGCGCGCGGCCCTTTCCCTCCGCGATCTGTTCCATCGCCCGGCCCGAGGCGACGGACTTGTCCTGCTCGAGAATATCGTTGTCCGCGCCTTCGCGGACATACTCGTCACGATGCTTGATCAAGAGCCAGTTGGTCCGCTTCTCGCCGCCACGGTTTCGCATCCGCACCAGCACCCAGCTTCCCTGCAGCTTGTCTCCGTGGAGCGTGAACTTCAGATCGCCTTTCTTGAAGCCGGCTTCCGGATCGTCCGATTCCCAGGTGCCGCGGTCCCACAACATCACGGTGCCGCCGCCGTACTGGCCTTCGGGGATCGTGCCTTCGAAATCGCCGTAATCGAGCGGATGGTCCTCGACTTCGACTGCAAGCCGCTTGTCGTGGGGATCGAGCGAAGGCCCCTTCGTCACCGCCCAGGACTTGAACACGCCGTCGAATTCGAGCCGGAGGTCGTAGTGCAGCCGGGTCGCATCATGCTTCTGGATGACGAAGCGCCGCTGTTTCGATGGCGCCACGGCGGTCTTGCCCGATGGCTCCGGCGTTTTCTCGAAGTCCCGCTTCTGTCGGTAGGTGGAGAGTTTCTGCAGCACGTCCGGTCCCGCTTCTCGTTCGGCACTTGAAGCCTATCACGGCGAAAGTCCCGCCCGGAACCAAAACCCCATGGGGCGGTTGGGGTTCCAAAACGCCTTGAAAACGCTGGAGAATGGAATGGCCCCGCGCGCCTATTGGAAGGGAACGTTGAAGCTGTCGCTGGTCAGTTGCCCGGTCGTGCTTTATCCGGCGACCACCGCGGCCGAGAAGACGCGATTTCACCTGATCAACCGCGAGACCGGGAACCGGCTCAAGCAGCAGATGATCGATTCCGAGACCGGCGACGTCGTCGAGAGCGAGCAGAAGGGCCGCGGCTACGAAGTGCGCAAGGGCAAGTATGTCGAGATCGAGCCGGAGGAGCTCGAGGCGGTCCAGATCGAGAGCAATCACACCATCGATATCGAGAGCTTCGTGCCACGCGAGGAGATCGACCAGCGCTATCTCAACCATCCCTATTACATCGCGCCCGACGGCAAGGCGGCGGTCGATGCGTTCGCGGTGATCCGCGACGCGATGAAGGACCAGGAGCGCGTGGCGCTCGCCAAGATCGTTCTGACCAATCGCGAGCACGTCATGGCGATCGAGCCGCGCGGCAAGGGCCTGCTCGGCACCACGCTGCGTTTCCCTTACGAGCTGCGCGAGGAGGACCAGTTCTTCGACGACATCAAGAGCCCGAAGATCACCAAGGACATGGTCGAGCTCGCCGGTCACATCCTGCAGACCAAGGCGGCGCATTTCGATCCCAGCAAGTTCAAGGACGAATACGAGGACGCGCTGAAGGCCCTGGTGAAGCGCAAGGCCAGCGGCAAGAAGATCGAGCTGCCCGAGCCCGAGGAGCGGCCGAGCAACGTCGTCAGCCTGATGGACGCACTGAAGCAGAGCCTGAAGGGACGCGGCGGGAAGAAGACGGCGGCGAAGTCCCATGCGCGCCGCGCGACCGGACGGCACCGCAGCGCGAAGAAGGCGCACCGGTCGACGGCAAGGCACAGGAAGGCGGGTTAGTTCGTCATTCCGGGGCGATGCGAAGCATCGAGCCCGGAATCCATCGTGCCAAGCGCGACGGGCAGAGAAATGGATTCCGGGCCCGCGCCAACGGGCGCGTCCCGGAATGACAGCCGGGGTCTATTCCCCCGCCTTGAGCCGATACCCGATCCCGGTCTCCGTCAGCACGTATTGCGGCCGTTCCGGATCGGCTTCGATCTTCTGGCGAAGCTGGCGGACATAGACGCGCAGATATTGCGCGTCGGTCAATTCGTCCCACAGCTCCTTCAGCAGGAAGCGGTGGGTGAGCACCTTGCCGGCGTGCTGCACCAGCACCCGCAACAGGTCGTATTCCTTCGGCGAGAGCTTCACCTCGCGATCCCCGGCCTTGACGATGCGGCGAACGAGATCGACCGAGAGATCGCCGGTGCGGAACACCGGGCGCTCGCCCTTGACCTGAAGCTGGTGGCGCAGCGCGGCGCGCAGGCGCGCCAGCAGCTCCTCCATGCCGAACGGCTTGGTGAGATAATCGTCGGCGCCGAGATCGAGCGCCTGGACCTTGCCGGCTTCGTCGCCGCGGCTCGACAGCACCACGATCGGCACGCCGTCGTTGCGGGCGCGGATGGTGCGGAGCAGCTCATGGCCTTGAACGTCGGGCAGGCCGAGATCGAGGATGATCAGCGCCGGCTCCTCGCCAAGTTTCTGCAGCGCCGTCTTGCCGTTCGGCGCTTCCAGGATTTCGTAGCCCTGGGTCGTCAGCCCCATCCGCAGCAATTTGCGGATCGGCGGCTCGTCGTCGATGACCAGGACCTTGATCGGAGCAGCGCTCATGCGGCGGTATCCAATGCGTGGCTCTCTGCCGGAACCGGCAGGCGAATGGTGAGGACCGCGCCGCTCCGCTCGCTGCGATTGGCGGCGGAGATCGTGCCGCGCATCGCCTCGACGAAGCCGCGGGAGATGGCAAGCCCGAGCCCGGTGCCGGGACGGACGTGATCGCCCTTCTGCACGCGATAGAACTTGTCGAACACGCTCTCGAGCTCGTCCGGTGGAATGCCGGCGCCCTCGTCGGCGACCTCGAGCACGACATGAGCGCTGTCGCGCCGGCCGCGGATCGAGATCGTGGTTTCGGGGGGCGCGTATTTCGCGGCGTTGTCAAGCAGGTTGAACAGCACCTGCTCGAACAGCACGGCGTCGAGCTGGAGCATCGGCAGCTCGGCGGCCAGCACCAGCTCGACCTTGTGGCGGCTGAGGATCTTGCTGGCGCGCCGGAGCGCGCTGCCGACGATCTCGCTGAGATCGTGCAGCGCTGTGTTGGGCACGATGGCGCCGGATTCGAGCTTGGTCATGTCCAGCAGATTGGCGATGAAGCGGTTGAGCCGCTCGGATTCGTCGATCACGGTGGCGAGCAAATCGCGCTTCTCGGTGTCCGAGAGCGCGCCGGCGAGATCGCGCATGGTGGAGGCCGCCCCTAACACCGAGGCGAGCGGCGTCTTCAAATCGTGCGAGATCGAGGTGAGCAGCGCCGAGCGCAGCCGCTCAGATTCGACGGTGCGCTTGACGCGGTCCATGTCCTCGACCAGCAGCACACGCTCGATCGCGAGCGCGCCCTGGTCGACCAGCGCATCGAGCAGCCGCCGCTGGTCCGGCGTCAGCAGCGGGCCGGTGCGATCGTTGTCGATGCCGATCACACCGATCGGCCCTCGGCCGGTGCGCATCGGCAAAAACAGCCGTTTTGCGCCCGGCAACGTGTCCGAGCCGCGGCCGGCCGGGCGATCGTTGCTCCAGGCCCAATTGGCGGCGGCAAGATCGGCCTGGTCGAGCTCGTCTTCGGGTGGATAGCCTGATTTCACCGTCAGCAGGCCTTCATCCGGCAACAGCAGCACCACGCGGACCTTCAGCATCAATGCGGTCTGGTAGGCACTCGCCCACAAGACGTCGTCGAGCGTGGCCGTGCCGGCCAGCTTGCGGCTGAAGGCATAGAGTTGCTCGGTCATCCTGATCCGGCCGATCGCGGTGTCGGCCTGGATGCGCACGCGCGCCGCGACATTGGAGACGATCATCGCCACCACCATGAACAGCACGAAAGCGGCGACATTGGTCGGGTCGGTGATCGTGAAGGTGTAGATCGGCGGGATGAAGAAGAAATTGTAGCAGAGCGAGGCCGCCACCGTGGCCAGCAGCGAGGGCCACAGGCCGTAGCGCACGGCAACCGCGACGACCGAGGTCAGCAGCACGAGATCGACGTTCTCGATGCCGAAATAGGGCTGGATCAGCTTGGCAGCGCCGAGACCCACAAGCACGATCCCAAGCGCCTTGAGAAAAGGCAAGGAATCGAACGGCTCGGATCGTGCGGCGGTCTGCACCGCCATCTTGGGCGCGGCCTCTTCGGAAAGCTCGTTCCCGGGGATGACGTGAACGCTGATATTGCCCGCGCGGCGCACCAGATCGTGCACGACCGAGCCGCGCGTCATCTCGAACCAGCGCGAGCGCGTCGACTTGCCGATCACGATCTGGGTGACGTTGTTGCCCTGCGCGAAACCGATGAGATCGTCCGCGATGCGGCGGCCGACGGCGGGAATGGTCAGCGCCTCGCCGCCGAGCGATTCCGCAAGCCGCAGCGTGTCGGCCAGCCGATCCCGCTCCTCGTCGGACAATTGCAGCGATCGCCGCGTCTCGATCGAAATCGCGGTGAACGGCGCATGCAGCCGGTCAGCCAATCGCTTGGTGTAGCGCACGAGGCCGGCCGCGCGCGGGTCCTCGCTGACGCAGACCAGGATGCGCTCGCCCGCCGCCCAGGGCCCCGGAATCGCATTCGCCTGCATGTGGTTGAGCAGCTGCTCGTCGACCCGCTCGGCGGTGCGCCGCAGTGCGAGCTCGCGCAGCGCCGTGAGATTGCCCGGCGAGAAATAATGCTCCAGCGCCCGCTCGGCCTGCTTGGGCACATAGACCTTGCCCTCCTTCAGGCGCTGGATCAGGTCGTCTGGCGTGAGGTCGATCAGCTCGATCGCGTCGGCTCGGTCGAACACCGAATCCGGTACGGTCTCGCGCACCCGGACATGGGTGATCTGGGCAACGACATCGTTCAGGCTCTCGATGTGCTGGATGTTGACGGCGGTATAGACGTCGATGCCATGCGAGAGCAGCTCCTCGACGTCGAGATAGCGCTTGGGATGGCGGCTTCCGGACGCATTGGTGTGGGCGAGCTCGTCGACCAGCGCGATCTGCGGCCGCCGCGCGATCACCGCGTCGAGGTCCATCTCTTCGACGATCTGGCCGCGGTAGTCCAGCCGCTTGCGCGGCACCACTTCGAGGCCGCGCACCAGCGCCTCGGTCTCGGCGCGGCCATGGGTCTCGACGAAGCCGACCACGACATCGATGCCGGCCTTGCGCTTGGCCTGGGCGCTTTGCAGCATCTCATAGGTCTTGCCGACGCCGGGAGCGGCGCCGACGAAGATCTTCAGCCTGCCGCTCGCCCCCTCCTCCCGGCGCGCCGCTTCCAGCAGGGCCTCCGGTGACGGACGTTGTTCGGGATCGCGACGCTCTCGGACCATCTTGCCAGTATAATCACCCGTCCACTGCGAGCCTAGACCGCTACTTCGCGGCCATGCGATCGAGCGCGAGATTCAAGGCCAGAACGTTAACCCGGGGCTCGCCGAGCAGGCCGAGCAGGCGGCCTTCGGTGCTGGCGGTCACGAGCTGCTTGACCTGATCCTCGGGCAGATTGCGCGCCTTCGCCACGCGCGGCACCTGGAATTGCGCCGCTTCCGGCGAGATGTTCGGGTCGAGGCCGCTGGCCGAAGTCGTCACCAGGTCGACCGGCACGGGGGCGTTCGGATTCTCGGCCCTGAGCTTGGCCACATCCTCCTTCAGCCGGTCGGCCAGCGCCTTGCTGGTCGGACCGAGATTGGAGCCGCCCGAATTGGCGGCGTTGTAGGGCGCGGGCACCGTCTTGGTCGAATCGTTCGGGTCCGGCGCCAGCGTCGCCGAGGGGCGGCCGTGGAAGTACTTGTCGTCCTTGAACTCCTGCCCGATCAGGGCGGAGCCGATCACCTTGCCGTCTTTCTCGATCAGGCTGCCTTGCGCCTGCACGGGAAACAGCGCGCCGGCAATGCCGGTCATGGCGAGCGGATAGGCAAGGCCCGTGATGGCGGTGAGCGCCAGCAAGAGGACGATGGCAGGGCGGATTTCTCTGAGCATGTTGGGTCTCCAATGTCTTCCGTCATTGCGAGCGAAGCGAAGCAATCCAGGGTCTTTCCACGGAGGCAGTCTGGATTGCTTCGTCGCAAGAGCTCCTCGCAATGACCGGTTACGCCAGGTGCAAGGCGGTCACCGCGAGGTCGATCGCCTTGATGCCGATGAAGGGAATGACGATGCCGCCGAGGCCGTAGATCAGGAGGTTGCGGCGGAGCAGCGCGCCGGCACCGACGGCGCGATAGGCGACGCCCTTCAGCGCCAGCGGAATCAGCGCGATGATGACGAGCGCGTTGAAGATGATGGCCGACAGGATGGCACTTTGCGGGCTCGACAGGTTCATGACGTTGAGGACGTTGAGCTGAGGGTAGAACGCCAGGAACATCGCCGGGATGATCGCAAAGTACTTGGCGACGTCGTTGGCGATCGAGAACGTGGTCAGCGCACCGCGCGTCATCAGGAGCTGCTTGCCGATCTCCACCACCTCGATCAGCTTGGTCGGGTTGGAGTCGAGATCGACCATGTTGCCGGCCTCGCGGGCGGCCTGAGTGCCGGTATTCATGGCGACGCCGACATCGGCCTGGGCGAGCGCCGGGGCGTCGTTGGTGCCGTCGCCGCACATCGCCACCAGCTTGCCCTTGGCCTGCTCGTCACGGATCAGCTTGAGCTTGTCCTCGGGCGTTGCCTGCGCCAGGAAGTCGTCGACGCCGGCTTCCGCGGCGATGGCGGCCGCCGTCATCGGGTTGTCGCCGGTGATCATGATGGTGCGGATGCCCATGCGGCGGAGTTCGGCGAAGCGCTCGCGGATACCGCCCTTGACGATGTCCTTGAGCTGGACGATGCCGAGCAACTTGCCGTCCCTGGCGACCGCCAGCGGTGTGCCGCCGGCCTTCGATATCTCATCGGCGATGGTCTGGATCTCGCGGCCAACCTCAGAGAGCCCGCCGGGCTGAAGGGCACGCGCGGTGCTGCCCGAGGCAACCGCCAGCGGTGCACCGCGGCCGACATAGTTCAGCATCGCATCGACCGCGCCCTTGCGCACCGACGAGCCGCCCGCATCGACGCCGCTCATGCGGGTCTGCGCCGTGAACGGAACGAAGGTCGCACCCAATTCGGCCATGTCGCGGCCGCGGATGCCGTACTTCTCCTTGGCCAGCACGACAATGGAGCGGCCTTCCGGCGTCTCGTCCGCGAGCGAGGCGAGCTGGGCGGCATCCGCCAGCTCCTGCTCCGTGACGCCGCGCACGGGACGGAAGGCGGTCGCCTGCCGGTTGCCGAGCGTGATGGTGCCGGTCTTGTCGAGCAGCAGCGTGTCGACGTCGCCGGCGGCCTCGACCGCGCGGCCCGACATCGCCAGCACATTGAAGCGCACCAGGCGGTCCATGCCGGCGATGCCGATGGCGGACAACAGCGCGCCGATCGTGGTCGGGATCAGCGTCACGAACAGAGCCACCAGCACGACCACCGAGATCGAGCCGCCGGCATAGGCGGCGTAGCTCGGGATCGTCACGGTGGCGAACACGAAGATGATGGTGAGGCCGGCGAGCAGGATGTTGAGCGCGATCTCGTTCGGCGTCTTCTGCCGCTCGGCGCCCTCGACCAGCTTGATCATGCGGTCGATGAAGGTCGATCCCTGCGCGGCGGTGATGCGCACCCGGATCCAGTCCGACAGCACCTGCGTCCCGCCCGTCACCGCCGAACGGTCGCCGCCGGATTCGCGGATCACGGGCGCGGACTCGCCGGTGATGGCGGCCTCGTTGACGGAGGCGACGCCCTCGACCACCTCGCCGTCCGAGGGGATGGTGTCGCCCGCCTCGACCAGCACGAGATCGCCGACCTTCAGGCTCGTGCCCGACACGAGCTTGTAGTCGCGGCCCGCGCCGCTCAGGAGCTTGGCCTGGCTCTCGGTGCGGGTCTTGCGCAGCGTCTCGGCCTGCGCCTTGCCACGGCCCTCGGCGACGGCTTCGGCGAGATTGGCGAACAGCACGGTGAACCACAGCCAGAGGATGATCTGGAAGGTGAAGCCGAGGTTTTCTCCGCCGGTGACGAGGTCGCGCAGGAAGATCACGGTGGTGAGCGCGGCCACGATCTCGACCACGAACATCACGGGGTTCTTGATCATGGCGCGCGGATCGAGCTTGGTGAAGGCAGCGCCGATCGCCGGCATCACGATCTTGGGATCCAGCATCGCCGAGACCGGCATGCGCTTGTTGGATTTGTGGACAGGTTCCATGGAGGTCACTCCGAAAAGCGAGATCAGAAGACGTTGCCGGCGTTCATCGCGAGATGCTCGACGATGGGACCGAGTGCGAGCGCCGGGAAGAAGGTCAGGCCGCCCATGATCAGGATGACGCCAACGACGAGGCCGACGAACAGGCCGCCGGTGGTCGGAAAGGTGCCCATCGACGGGGGGATCGACTTCTTCGCGGCGAGCGAGCCTGCGATCGCCATGGCCGGAACGATCATGAAGAAGCGACCGACGAACATCGCGCTGGCGAGCGTGAGATTGTAGAACAACGTGTTGCCGGTGAGGCCCGCGAAGGCCGAGCCGTTGTTGGCCGCCCCCGACGTGAAGGCGTACAGCACTTCGGTGAAGCCGTGCGGTCCGGCATTCGCCATCGACGCCACCGCCGCGGGATAAACCACAGCGACGGCGGCCCAGCCGAGAATCATCAGCGGCAGGACGAGAATGGCGAGCATCGCCATCTTGACCTCGCGCGCCTCGATCTTCTTGCCGACATATTCCGGTGTGCGGCCCACCATCAGGCCTGCGACGAAGATCGCAAGCACGACGAACAGCAGCATCCCGTACAGGCCGGCGCCGACGCCGCCGATGATGATCTCACCGAGCTGCATGTTGATCAGCGGGATCATGCCGCCGAGTGCGGTGAAGCTATCATGCATGGCGTTGACCGCGCCGCAGGAAGCGGCCGTGGTGATCACGGCGAACAGCGAGGACGCGACGATGCCGAAGCGGACCTCCTTGCCCTCCATGTTGCCGCCGGTCAGGCCCAGCGCATGCATGGTCGAGGTGCCCTGCGCTTCCGCCCAATAGCAGACGGCAACGCCTGCGACGAACAGCACGCCCATCACGGCGAGGATCGCCCAGCCCTGGCGTTGGTTGCCGACCATGCGGCCGAACACGTTGGTGAGCGCCGCGCCGAGCGCGAAGATCGATAGCATCTGCACGAAGTTCGACAGCGCGGTCGGATTCTCGAAGGGATGCGCGGCATTGGCATTGAAAAAGCCGCCGCCATTGGTCCCTAACATCTTGATCGCGACCTGCGAGGCCACCGGGCCGACCGCGATGGTCTGCCTGGCGCCTTCGAGCGTGGTCGCTTCGACGTAGTCGCCAAGCGTTTGCGGGATGCCCTGCCAGACCAGGAACAGCGTGAACACGACGCAGATCGGCAGCAGGATGTAGAGCGTGCAGCGGGTCACATCGACCCAGAAGTTGCCGATTGTGCGCATGGACGCGCGGGCAAAGCCGCGGATCAGGGCAACCGCGAGCACGATGCCGGTGGCCGCCGACAGGAAATTCTGGTGCGTCAGGCCGACCATCTGGGTCAGATAGGACAGCGTGCTCTCGCCGCCGTAGTTCTGCCAGTTGGTATTGGTGATGAAGGAGATCGCGGTGTTGAAGGACAAATCCTCGGCGACCGCGGACTGACCGGCCGGATTGAACGGCAGCACGGCCTGCAGCCGCATCAGGCCGTAGATGATGAGGAAGCCACCGACATGAAACAGCAGCATCGCGACCGTGTAGGTCAGCCAGTGCTGCTCGCGCTTCTCGTCGACGCCGGAGATCCAATAGATGCCGGCCTCGATCGGCCGCAGGACGGGCGACAGGAAGGTGCGCTCGCCGTTGAACACGCGCGTCATGTACCAGCCGAGCGGCTTGGTCAGCGCGACCACGATCGCGCAATAGAGAATGATCTGGAACCAACCGATCACAGTCATGGCATTAACCCTTCAGGCTTTTGGTCCGGCGCAAAAGCGGCAGGAGCAGCGCGAGCAGGCCCGCGACGAGCGCAGCCTCGGCCAGAAGCAATTTTGCGAGCAGCAGCACGGCGTCAGAACCGCTCGGGCCGCAGCAGTGCATAGGTGAGATAGATCAGGAGGCCGAACGAGACGGCGCCGGCGAGCGCATAATCGAAGATCATGGTCCGCTCCCTCACAGCCGTTCGCAGGCATAGGTGTAGCCGATCGCGAGGGCAAAGAAGAAGAAGCCCAGCGCCAGCATCAAAAGGTCCATCATGGCGATACTCCTTAGGAGAGACGAGTCCGGGATAGCCCGTCTCTGGATCCCGGCGGGCCGCTTGCTGCAATCGAGCGCGGCACGGGCCGGAACTTCACCGGCCTGAAGTGCCACCGTGCCCATAGGTTTTCGAGATGAGACCTGTGGCGACGTTATAGGAATCTCATAAAGGCCGACCCGTCTCGGCGCAGGGCTATCGCGGCTGAGAGCCTTCCCCGCAGCCATCCTTCGAGACGCCCGCTTGGGGCGGGCTCCTCAGGATGAGGGCGGAGTGCGCGGCCATAGTTTCAGCGGGCACTGACGCCGATGAGCCTCATCCTGAGGAGGCGCGTCAGCGCCGTCTCGAAGAACGAGGCGTGCGCACGGGCTGCCGCTACGAGTCCGCTGACCGGGAAGACCCGGCCGCTTATGGAATCCCTATATCTCTCGCCCGATCCCTCTCTCGTTTTCAAATGCTCTTCCCGCCACCTTGGCGAGGCCGGCCGACTGACCGACGCCAATTCCAGGAGGCCTGACATGACCGCTCTCCACCCGCTCGATCTCCCCTCGCTCGCCGAACAGCTGCGCAAGGCCCATTCAATGACGCGGCCGCTGATGCTCGACATCATCGGTCGCGCCTGCCGACGCTTGCCGTCGCTGGGCCGGAGCGAACGCGCAGCCCGCGTCATGCGCCTGATCGATGCGGAAGCCTGGGCCGATGCGGCGCTGGCGCTGATGGAGCTCGAGCTGCCGATGTGGCAGGTCCGCCGCATCGCCTACGATGACGGCGAGTGGCATTGCGCGCTGTCGCGCGAGCGCGAGCTGCCGGACTGGCTGGATTCCGCGGTCGATGCGCGCCATGCCGACCTCGCGCTCTCTCTGTTGTCGGCGTTCGTCGAAGTCCGGACGCTGGCCATCGAAGTGTCGCGGCCGAGCGTTCCGTCTGTGCGCCCTATGCTGGATCCGCTTTACGAGCCGGTCGCCTGCCACAATTCCCGCTAGACGCATCTGAAAGGACACGAGAAATGCCGACGCCGATTCTCGGCTTTGAACGCCCCCGTCTGAGGGCTGAACAGCAGTTGCGCATATCGAAGCTGCGCAAAGCTCGACTCGAGCGTATCGCCCTGGATGGGTTGGCCATGCTGTCGATGGGCAGCGTGCTCACCGCGCTGATCGCGCTGAGGACCGCAATCCATATCTGGCATCTCCACGCCTGACCGGCATTGCAGATGTCATGACTTTTCGCGGCCTCGGCGGCTAGCGCCTCACCTCCGCCTCGATCAGGCGCGCCAGCTCCGACGCGGTGACCTCGATCGGCCGGCCGCTGCGCTCGACGCGGGCCTGGATCAGCGCGCCCTGGAGCGCCGACGTGCAGAGCACCGCCAGCGCCTCCGCCCGCGGCCTGGCAAACCCTTCGGCGACCAGCTTGTCACGCAGGATCGATAGCCGTGCCGCATAGGCCTTGCGACCGGCCTCCGACACGGCGCGCTCGCGCGGCGCAAGCTCGAGCAGCACGGTCGTGATCGGGCAGCCGTTACGGAAGCCGGAGCCCTGCATCCAGCCTGCCAGCAGTCTGGCGTGCGCGCGCAAGAGCTCGCCGGTCGAACCGCACTCTGCCGCGAGCTCGGCGACCGTCGCCGCGACGCGGCGGCCCGCCTCCTCCACCGCCGCCACCGCGATCGAGGATTTTCCGTCCGGAAAGTAATGATAGAGCGACCCCTTCGGCGCGCCGCTGACGTCGACGATGTCGTTGAGGCCGGTGCGGGCAAATCCCTGGCGGCGGAATAGCGTCACCGCGGCATTGATGATGGGCTGACGGTGCTTCGGCACGGCCGGCAT
The DNA here is from genome assembly GCF_054060965.1 of Bradyrhizobium sp. USDA 3397. NCBI lineage: Bacteria > Pseudomonadati > Pseudomonadota > Alphaproteobacteria > Hyphomicrobiales > Nitrobacteraceae > Bradyrhizobium > Bradyrhizobium sp. USDA 3397. The sequence continues at coordinate 7,225,354 of NZ_JBSSDS010000001.1, read as the reverse complement.
GGCACTCTCCTCCGCTCTGAAATTATATTGATTGGTCTACATCAGCCTCCGACAGTCAAGGCATGGCAATGACGGAGAGAGGCAGATGCCTGAGAGAGTGACCTATGAACTGAACGACGGCGTGGCGCGGATCGGGCTCGACGACGGCAAGGTCAACGTGATGTCGGCCGCGATGCTGGGCGAGATCGGCGCCGCCTTCGACCGCGCCGAGACGGAGGCGGAGATCGTGGTGCTGCGCTCAGGCCGGCCCGGCATCTTTTCCGCGGGCTTCGATCTGAAAGTGTTCGCCTCGGGCGATGCTGCCAAGAGCCTGGAGATGGTCCGGGCCGGCGCCGAGCTTGCGCTGCGGCTGATGTCGTTTCCGCATCCGACCATCGGCGTGATGGAGGGCCATGCTTACCCGATGGGAACGTTCCTGCTGCTCGCCTGCGACGTCAGGCTGGGCGCGCGCGGACCGCACCGCATGGGGCTGAACGAGGTGGCGATCGGCATCGCGCCTCCCAGCTTTGCCATCGAGCTCGCGCGCAGCCGGCTGCAGCCGGCCTGGCTCAGCCGTACCGTCACGCTGGGCGAGATGTACGAGCCCGAGGAGGCGCAGACGGCCGGCTTTCTCGATCGCGTGGTTGCACCTGAGATGGTCGACGCCACGATCGAGACGATCATCACCGGCCTGCGCGCCATCCACAAGCCGTCGCATGCCACCGCAAAGCGGCGCCTGCGCCGGGGAGCCATGGACGCCATGCGCGCGGCGATCGACCGCGAGCTGACCATGGCTGCCTATGAGGCAAGCAACCGCGCGCGCAGCGCAGTCGCGCTGCCCGGTTGAGGCCGGCTATCCCGCGGAAAAGGCGTTGCCTAAAACCACCTGGCCGATCTGGCGCAGTTTCACGGAACCGTGTAGAGCGGTTTCATGAGCACCAGCAACGTCAACGTCGTCGCCCACCCCCTGGTCCAGCACAAGCTCTCCCTGATGCGGGAGAAGGACCGCTCGACCAAGAGCTTTCGCGAGATCCTGAACGAGATCGGGATGCTGCTCGGCTACGAGGTGACGCGCGACCTGCCGCTGGAGCTGGTGGAGATCGAGACGCCGATCGCGGCGATGCAGGCGCCAAAGATCGCCGGGAAGAAGCTCACGCTGGCGCCGATCCTGCGCGCCGGCGTCGGCTTCCTAGACGGCATGCTGGCGCTGATGCCTTCGGCGCGCATCGCCCATATCGGGCTCTACCGCGACCCGGAGACGCTGCAGGCCGTGGAATATTACTTCAAGGCGCCGCAGGACCTGTCCGACCGCACCGTGATCCTGATGGATCCGATGCTGGCGACCGGCAATTCCGCCTGCGCCGGCGCCTCCCTGCTCAAGGCGCGCGGCGCCCGCGACATCCGCTTCGTCTGCCTCCTGGCCGCCCCTGAAGGCATCGCCAAGTTCCAGAGCGAGCATCCCGACGTGACGATCTGGACCGCCGCGATCGACGAGCGGCTCAACGACCACGGCTATATCGTGCCGGGCCTGGGCGACGCCGGCGACCGGATGTTCGGCACCAAGTAGACAGGCTTGCGCGACCGGGTTAGTCCGATGGCCATGAGCGCCAACGATTTTTCGCTGCAATCGCTGCTCCGGATCAAGACCGCCGCCGACCCTGCCCTGGTATTCGACGGCAAGGCCGTCTCTCGCGCGGAATTCTCGGCGAAGATCGAGCAGACCGCCGCCTGGCTGGCCGCGCAAGGCATCGGCAAGGGCGACGTCGTCGCAGTCTGGCTGGTCAACCGGGTCGAATGGCTTGCACTGCTGTTCGCCGCCGCACGGCTCGGTGCGGTCGTCGCCGCCGTCAATACGCGCTATCGCAGCGCAGAAGTCGCGCACCTGCTCAAGCTATCAGGCGCGAAGCTCATGGTCGTCGAGGCCGCATTTCGCGCGATCGACTTTGCCGCCATCCTCGCCGATGTCGCCGAGGCCGAGGTGCCCGCGCTGCAACGGCTGGCCGTGGTCGGCGCGGATGCGATCCCCGCACGCTGGCCCTGCGTGCGGTTCGATGCGTTCGAGACGCCTTACCCGCCCCCTCCGCCGATCCAGTATGATGTCGATCTGCCCGTGCTGCTCTACACCACGTCAGGCACGACCAAGGGGCCGAAGCTGGTCGCGCATTCGCAAGCGACGCTGGCGACGCACGCCGTCTCCGTCGCCCGCGCGCTCCAGCTCGATCCCCGGCGTCATTCGCTGCTGGCGATGCTGCCGTTCTGCGGCACGTTCGGCATGACGAGCCTGCTCGGCTTCCTCGCCGCCGGTGCGACTATTCATGTGCTCGACGCCTTCGAGGCAGCGCCGGCGCTGAAGATCCTTAGCACGGAGCGCATCACGCATTCCTTCGGTTCGGACGAGATGTTCCGGCGCATCCTCGCCCTCACCGATGCACCACGCCCGTTTCCGCATCTCGAAGTCTGCGGCTTCGCCGCGTTCCAGCCCGGCTGGCGCGAGCTGGCTGTGGAAGCCGAAGCGCGCGGCATGAAGCTGTATGGCCTCTACGGATCGAGCGAGGTGCAGGCGCTGTTCTCGATCGGCCGCCCCGGCGATGCCTTTGCCGATCGGGTCGAGGGCGGCGGCTGGCCGATGTCGCCGGAGGCGAAAGTCCGCGTGCGCGAGGTCGAGACAGGCGAGCTCGCTGCCAGCGGCGTCTCCGGCGAGATCGAGATCAGCGCGCCCTCGCGCTTCCTCGGCTACTTCAACAATCCGGAGGCGACGCGCGAGGCGATCACCGCCGACGGCTTCTTCCGGACCGGCGACATCGGCCGGCTGCGCGGCGACGGGTCGTTCGTCTACGAGACTCGCGCCGGCGATGCGATGCGCCTCGGCGGCTTCCTGGTCGCGCCCGGTGAGATCGAGGACGAGCTCAAATCCTGCACCGGTGTCGCCGACGCCCAGGTCGTCGCCATCGATCTCAAGGGCCAGGCGCGCTGCGTCGCCTTCGTGATCCCGACAACGGAGCCGCCCATCCAGGAGACGCTGATCGCGCGTCTGCGCGAGCGGCTCGCCGGCTACAAGGTGCCGGCGCGGATCTATGTCGTGGATGCCTTTCCGGTCACCGACAGCGCCAACGGCGTGAAGATCCAGCGCGCCCGGCTTCGCGCCATGGCGATGGAGCGGATCGCCGCCGAATAGACCCGTTCAGTACGACTTGTTCAGTACGATTTGGCGAGCCCCAGCACCTTTTCCGCGATGAAGCTGAGCGCGAGCTGCGGGCTGACCGGCGCGATGCGCGGGATCAGCACCTCCCGCAAATAGCGCTCGACATGGAATTCCTTGGCGTAGCCGAAGCCGCCATGGGTCATCACCGCCTGCTCGCAGGCCGAGAAGCCCGCTTCGCCCGCCAGATATTTTGCGGCATTGGCCGCGGCGCCGCAGGGCATGCCCTTGTCGTATTGCCAGGCCGCCGACATCACCATCAGCCAGGCCGCCTCGAGCTCGACCCAGTTCACCGCAAGCGGATGCTGGATGCCCTGGTTCTTGCCGATCGGCCGGTTGAACACGATTCGCGTCTTGGCGTATTCGGTCGCGCGCGATAGCGCGAGTTTTCCCAAACCGACAGCCTCGGCCGCGATCAGGATGCGCTCCGGATTCATGCCTTCGAGGATGTACTCGAAACCCTTGCCTTCCTCGCCGATCCGATCCTCCATCGGGATCTCGAAGTCCTCGAAGAACAGCTCGTTGGAATCGACGATCTTGCGGCCCATCTTTTCGATCTCGTGGACCTTGATCCTGTTGCGGTCGAAATCGGTGTAGAACAGGCTGAGACCGTGGGTAGGCGAGCGCACCTCCTCCAGCGGCGTGGTGCGCGCCAGCAGCAAAATCTTGTGCGCGACCTGCGCCGTCGAGATCCACACTTTCTGACCATTGACGATGTAGCGGTCGTTCTTGGCGACCGCGCGGGTCTTGAGCTGGGTGGTGTTGAGGCCGGTGTTGGGCTCGGTGACGGCGAAGCACGCCTTCTCGCGGCCTTCGACCATCGGCGGCAGCATGCGCCTGCGCTGCTCCTCGGTGCCGAACACGACGACGGGGTTGAGCCCGAACACGTTGATGTGCACTGCCGAGGCACCGGACATGCCGGCACCCGACTCGGCAATGGTGCGCATCATGATCGCCGCTTCCGTGATGCCAAGCCCGGAGCCGCCATACTCTTCCGGCACGCAGATGCCGAGCCAGCCGGCGTCCGCCAGCGCCTTGTGGAAGTCGTGCGGGAAGCCGCCGTCGTGGTCCTTCTTCAGCCAATAGGCGTCGGGAAAGCCTTCGCAGATCTTGGCGATGGCGTCGCGAATGGCTTCCTGCTGATCGGTGAGCGCGAAATCCATGGTCTTGATCTCCCTTCGCCAAGCGTTCTTTAGCTCGAAAAACTGCAGGCAGATACGTGAATTTGCCCGCGAAGTGTGTCTACCATGCATGGGGTCATGCGGCGCGACGCTGCGCGTGCGCCGTTATTTCGCAGGGAGGAAACCGCGATGGCCGGACTATATTTCGAGGACTTTTCCGTGGGCCAGGAGTTCAGGCATCCGCTGACCCGGACCGTCACGGAGATGGACAACACCATGTTCAGCCTGCTGACGCTCAATCCGCAGCCGCTGCACATCGATGCGCATTTCGCCGAGAAGACCGAGTTCGGCCAGCGCATTTTCAACAGCCTTTACACGCTCGGCATCATGATCGGCATGACGGTCTATGATACGACCTTAGGGACCACCGTCGCCAATCTCGGCATGACCGACGTCACCTTTCCGAAGCCGGTCTTCCATGGCGACACGTTGCGGGCCACGACAAAGGTGCTCTCAGTGCGAGAATCCAGATCGCGGCCCAAGGCCGGTATCGTCGAGTTCGAGCACCATGCCCTGAACCAGAACGACGAGATTGTCGGCAAATGCCGCCGCATGGCGATGATGCACAAGAGGCCGGTCTGATGCGTTCGATGCTGTTCGTGCCGGGCGATTCCCCGCGCAAATTCGAGAAGGCGAGCAAAGGCAAGGCCGACGCGCTGATCATCGATCTCGAGGATTCCGTCGTCACCGAGAAGAAGGCGGAGGCGCGTGAGCTGACGCTCTCGATGCTGAAGAGCCGCCCCGGCCCGCATCAGCTCTATGTCCGCGTCAACGCACTCGACACCGGCATGACGCTGGCCGATCTCGCCGCGATCATGCCGGGCAGGCCTGACGGCATCGTGCTGCCGAAATCGCAAGGCGGCGAGGACGTGCGTCAGGTCGCAACCTGGCTCGAAGCTTTGGAAGCCGCGTCCGGCATCGCGATCGGCGCGACCCGCATCGTCTGCGTCGCGACGGAGACTGCCGGCTCGATCTTCGGGCTCGGCAGCTACAAGGGCTGCTCCCCTCGCCTCGCCGGCCTGATGTGGGGCGCGGAAGATCTCTCCGCCTCGCTCGGCGCTACCGAGAAGGCGAGCGGCGGCGTGTTCCACAGCCCCTATCGCCTGGCGCGGGATCTCTGCCTGATGGCGGCGGCAGCCGCCGAGGTCGCGCCGATCGACACGGTTTACACCGACATCGACAATCTTGCCGGCCTCGAGCAGGAGACGCGTGCCGCGCGGCGCGACGGTTTTTCGGCCAAGGCGCTGATCCACCCCAAGCATGTCGACATCGTGAACGCGGCCTTCGCGCCGACGGAGGCCGAGCGCGCCTGGGCGGAGAAGGTGATCGCGGCGTTCGCGAGCAATCCCAATTCCGGCACGCTGCGGCTCGATGGTCAGATGATCGACAAGCCGCATCTTCGCGCGGCGATGAAGATTCTCGGCCAGTCCTAGAGCGGGACGCAAGCCTCGTCCGCTAAAGCGAAATGAGATTCGATGTTGCAAGGAGGGAGGTACGCTCCCTCTCCCGCTTGCGGGAGAGGGTTGGGGAGAGGGTGCTTCCGCAATGGGACAATCCCTAGAGGAGAAAGCCCTCACCCGGCGCTTCGCGCCGACCTCTCCCGCAAGCGGGAGAGGTGACCGGCCCGCGGCAGTATTCGAGCTAAACCATCGCGCTATAGGCTGCAGCCTGAAGTTGGCGGTCTCAGTCGAACCCCTGAACGGGCGGTGCCGGGGAATGCGCCGGCGCGGCAGGAGCGGCTTGAACCGGCGGAGCCTGGACCGGCGGCGGAGCCGGATTGCCGGCAGCTCTCATCTGGCCATTGGCGGCCATCGCCTCGCGCGTGCGCGACGGGCTGCCGGTCGCGGCGGCGCGACGTGGCGGCGGCTGCCGGTGCCTGGCCGACTGCGAGCCTCTCAGGCCCCAGGACCGGGCGATCGAAGGTCCGGCCGTGTAGCCGATCAAGGCGCCGGCGACCGCACCGACCGGCCCGAGCACGACCGCACCCGAGACCGCGCCGAGCGCCGCATCGCCCGCGCGCTCCTGCGCGAGCGCGCTCGCGGGCACGCAGGCCAGCATTGCGACAGCAGTGATCAGTGCCTTTTTCATCGGAGCGCCTCCCTTAGCGACAGATCACTCCTGCTCAAATATGGCCACACGAGGTTCGCTTGCCGGCCAACAAAAGGCAATCGCGCCCGGAACCCAGCCGGCCGGACGGTTCGACCGGCCGATCATCGATCCCAGGAGCCAGCAACGAGGACAGGCGCGCCAACATCTTGACACCGCTTAGCCGCTGAATATTTTTTCGCCGAGAAGAGATCTTCTCATCCTCGCAAACCAAAGGATCTAACGCGACCGTCTGGAGAGACGACGATGCTCGATGAGAATTTGGCCCGCATTCGTGCGCACCGCAACAACATCCACCGCTACCGGCGCCTGCTGAAGACCAGGCTGTCGCAGCTTGAGCGCCAATTCATCGAGAGGCGACTTGCGGAAGAGCGATCGGCGCTCGATGGCCTGACCGCCACCACCTTTCCCGTCGGCTTCCGCGCCGCCGAAGCGCCGGCGGGCGCAATGGGGATGGCGCAATGAACAGCCAACGCGACCTGCTCATCCGCGGCAGCGAGAAGGTCATCGGCCATTACGAGCTGCTTCTTGCCAGCGCCAAGAACGAGCATGAGCGCGAGCTCTATCGCCAGCGCATCGAACGCGAGCGGCGGCTGATCCGGGACCTGCAAGGCGAATGGGATCACCGCGCGGCCTGAGCTGGGAGATCACGCCTCCCCGGCACCGTCGCAGGGAGGGCTATCGCATTTGAGAGCTCTCCCCTGCGGCCATCCTTCGAGACGCCCGCTTGAGGCGGGCTCCTCAGGATGAGGACGGAGTGTGTGGCTACAGTTTCAAGAGACACTGACGCCGATGAGCCTCATCCTGAGGAGGCGCGTAAGCGCCGTCTCGAAGGACGAGGCGTGCGCACCGGCCGCCGCTACAAGTCATATGCCATAGCCCTGCCATCGCACGACGAACCGCTTGCGCGGTTCGTCCCTGCGCATTCGTTTCAGCGGACGAGGCGATTGGGGCCTGCGAGCGCGCTGCTCGTGCCGGCTGCCGGCGCCACTCTCACCGTGGCGGTGAACGGCGCACCGTTGCGCAGCAGCGTGAGCTTCACGTCCTCGCCGATCCGCGCCAGGCCGATCGTGTTGCGGAGCTGGGCGGCAGTGCGGATCGGGCGGTCGTCGGCGCCGGTCACGACATCGCCCTTGCGCAGGCCGGCCTTCTCTGCGGGCGAATCCGCCGCGATCTCGGCGATGACGGCGCCCTGATTCAATCCCTTGTTGACCGACGGATGCAGGTCCTTCAGCGAAATGCCGATGCGACCGCGCTCGACGCGGCCGCTCACGATGATCTGCTCCATCACCTTGCGCGCCATGTTGACCGGAATGGCAAAGCCGATACCGACATTGCCGCCCGCGGGCGAGATGATCGCCGAGTTGATGCCGACGAGCTCGCCGCGCAGGCTGACCAGCGCGCCGCCGGAATTGCCGGGATTGATCGCCGCGTCGGTCTGGATGAAATCCTCATAGCCCTGCTTGCCTAGGCCGGTGCGGCCCAGCGCGCTGACGAGCCCTGAGGTCACGGTCTGGCCGAGGCCGAAGGGATTGCCGATCGCGAGGACGAAATCGCCGACATCGAGCCCGTCGCTGTCGCCGAAGGCAAGCGCCTTGAGCCCGACCGGGTTCTGGACCTGGAGCACCGCGACATCCGTCGGCGGATCACGGCCGATGACCTTGGCGGAAAACTGCCGGCCGTCCTTGGTCGTGATCTGAACGGCGGATGTGCCCTCGACCACGTGATTGTTGGTCAGCACATAGCCGCGCTGGGCGTCGACGATCACCCCGGAGCCGGTCGCATTGACCTCCTTCTCGATCTGCCGGGGGACGTCGAAGAACTCGCGAAACAGCGGGTCGCGATAGAGCGGGTTGTCCTCGCGCACGCGGCCATGCACGGAGATGTTGACGACGGCCGGCGTCACCTGGCGCACCAGCGGCGCCAGGGTCGGTACCGGACCGCCGGTCTTCAGATCCGGAATCTGGCCGGCGGCAGGCTGCGACGCCGTGAGCGTCAGCATCAGCAAGGCCAGGAACAGCAGACGCACAGCATTCATCATCGTCACCCTGCCGCGTTGTGTTGTGAGGATAGTCGGAACCTTGGTGCTTCAGCCTTCGTCGCCTGATGCGACGATCCAGCCTTGCAGGGCCAGAAGCGGGACGGTCCAGGCTGCCGCGGCCTGGCCGAGCAGCACGAGGGCGAGGACGGTGTTGGTGAGGATCATGCCGCCTGCCCTTCGGCGGCGGCCCATGGCCGCCGCAACCGCATCGGGACGCCGCCCCCGCGTGGCGGGTCGTCATTGTCGTTGTCGCCGTCGAGCTTGCGCAAGGCGGCCAGAATGTCGGCGAGCCGGACCGTGTGGCTCATGCCGGGAATCTCGCGCAAGGCGGGATAGGATTCGACCGCGTACATGTCCGATGCCCAGGACGACAGGATGACGCGCTTTTCGGGCGGTGAGAGCTCCTCGGCATTCAGGACGTCGGCAGGCGAGTCGTAGTGGGCGGCGGGATGAAACAGCGGATTGAGAGTGCCGGAATTGGTATTCACGTTGGTCATCGGTTAAGTCTCCCACATGCTCCTTTCCAGGGGGACGGCTTGTTGACGATGAGACGGCGGCGCCACATCGCCGCCGTCTCACTTGACTTAATGCGTGTTGATCGCGATGCGCTTGACGCCTTCGCGTGCCTTCTCCGACTTCGGCAGCGACACGGTCAGGACGCCATTCCTGAACGACGCCTCTGCCTTGTCCTCCTCGACACCCTCCAGCGGAATCTGCCGTTCGAAGGCGCCGTAATAGCACTCGGTGAAGAACCTGCCTTCGCCGTTGCGCTCCGCCTTCTTCTCGCCTCGCACGGTCAGCACGCCATTGGCGATCTCGACCTGAACGTCCTTCTCCGTCAGGCCGGGAAGCTCAGCCGAGACAGTCAGCGTCTTGTCGGTCTCGCTGAGCTCGACCTTCGGCCAGCCGAAACGGCCTTCCATCAGCGGCGACAGGTTGGTCGCCCCGAAGCCGCGGAAGACATCGTCGAACAGACGGTTCATCTCGCGGTGAAGCGTCAGGAACGGATCGAAATTGTCGCGCGCCGGCGCAAGCTCCTGGTTTTTCGACCAGGGAATGAGATCACGAAAAGCCATGGTACCCTCCTTCTTGCATCGGAAAGCGCGGCCCGCGCATGCGCGCGCCGCGTTCCGCCTGTTCGATCGAGCGCTCAGGCTGCTTTCTTCTGCTCGATCTGCGTTGCCGCAGGAGCGCCGCCCGCGATCGGAATGCGACGCGGCTTCATGGCTTCCGGAACCTCGCGGACGAGGTCGATAATCAGCAGCCCGTCCTGGAACGAGGCCTGCTTCACCTGGACGTAATCAGCGAGGTTGAACACGCGCCGGAACGGACGCGCGGCGATGCCCTGGTACAGGTATTCGCGCGCAGCCGTCTCGGGCTTCCTGCCCTCGATGGTAAGCGCGTTCTGTTCGGCCGTCACGGTGATGTCGTTGGCGCCGAAGCCTGCCACGGCAAGGCTGATCCGGTAATGGTCTTCGCCGGATCGCTCGATGTTGTAGGGGGGATAATTGTCCTCGGTCGCCTGGCGGAGCGTGCTGTCGACGAGGTCGGCCAGGTGGTCGAAGCCGATGGTGGAGCGCCACAGCGGCGCGAAGTCAAAGCTGGTCCTCATAACCAAGTCCTCCAAAGAGCAAGATGGATACGAAGGAGCGCAAGGCGGGATTTCAGACGGGTCCGAAAGACCAACCCGGCGCCCGTGCCGGACCCGGTTGGCATCCGACACACCGCTCTCGCGGCGAAAAACGACTTAGAAAACCGGAAACCGGTTTCAAGAGGGGCCAGCGGATTTTTTTTCGACCCCATCGATGGTCCGCCGAGCCCGGACGCTCTCGGCGGCAACGGCAAGGTAAAATAGGGGTACAATGGGCGGGTCGAGGTAAGGCCACGTTGCCTCCGCGCATCTGGCCCCGGGCAACGCGCATGACGAACCAGGCGGCAGCACACCGCAGACCAGGGACCCGACCGCGTCCGGCCGGTCGCACGGCGGGTGCGATTGCCCTGCTGGCCGCCGCAACCGCCTTTGCGGCGCATGCCGACGACATTGCCATCTCGCCTGCCGGGCTAGAGACGCTCGGAACGATCGATGCGCGCTTTCAATCCTACAACATCGAGATGGTGGAGGTGACCGGCGGACGGTTCTGGAAGCCTTATCCGCGAACCGCACGTGCCTTCGACGAACGGGATCGTTACAGCGCGCGGCCGCCGATCGATCTTGCCAATGCGCGACTGCGCCTGCTCGCCGCGGCGCTGTCGCCGGCCTATCTGCGCGTGAGCGGCACCTGGGCCAATGCGACGTTCTTTGCCGAGGCGCCGGGAGAGCCACCGCCGGGATTCAATTCGGTGCTCAGCCGAGCGCAGTGGCGCGGCGTCGTGGAGTTCGCGCATGCGGTCGATGCGGAGATCGTCACCTCCTTTGCGATCAGTCCCGGCAGCCGCGATGACAACGGCATGTGGAAGCCGGATCAGGCGCAGCAGCTGGTCGACACCACGCGCGCTCTGGGTGGGCGCATCGCCGCCGCCGAATTCATGAACGAGCCGACGCTCGCAGCGACGGGCGGTGCACCGGCGGGCTATGACGCGGCCGCCTATGGCCGCGACTTCAAGATCTTTCGCGAGTGGATGCGGCGCGCCGCACCGGAGACGCTGATCCTCGGTCCCGGCTCGGTCGGCGATGCACCATCGCCGTCCGGAACGGGGCTCACCACGCGGGACCTGCTTGCCGCATCCGGCCCCGGCGTCGATCGGTTCTCCTATCACCATTACAACACGATCTCACCGCGCTGTGGCGGGCACGACGATCCGGCGCAGGCCCTCTCGGAGCAATGGCTGGCGCGCACGGATGCGACGCTCGGGACCTACCAGGCGCTGCGCGACGCATTCGAGCCGGGCAAGCCGATCTGGCTGACCGAGACGGCTGATGCCGCCTGCGGCGGCGGCTTATGGGACCGGACTTTTCTGGACACGTTCCGCTATCTCGACCAGCTCGGACGCCTGGCGAAGGCCGGTGTCCAAGTGGTGATGCACAACACGCTGGCTGCCAGCGATTACGGCCTGCTCGACGAAACAACGTTCCGACCGCGGCCGAGCTATTGGGCCGCGCTGCTCTGGCGCCGGCTGATGGGAACGATCGTGCTCGACGCAGGCAAACCTGCTGCGCGCAATCTCCATCTTTACGCGCACTGCCACCCAGCCACGACAGGCGCGGTGTCGCTGCTCGCAATCAACACGTCGCGCGGCACATCGCGCACGCTATCGCTGCCGGAGTCCGCCGAGCGGTACACGCTGCACGCAGCGCAGTTGCAGGGTACGATTGTGCAGTTGAACGGCAAGAGGCTCACGCTGACCCCTGAGGGCCAGCTGCCCCGGCTCGAGGCACGCGCAGCACCGCCGGGAACGGTCAGGCTTGCGCCGACGACCATCACCTTCCTGGTGTTTCCGAACGCTGCAAATCCGGCTTGCTTGTCCCGACGCTCAGGATCTTAGCGAGTCCCGCGCCGTCTCCGGCGCCAGCAGCGTCGCGAGGATCGTGACGATCGACAGCGCGACGATGTAGACCGACACCGCCCAGTACGAGCCGGCCCAGGCCAGCAGCGCAGCCGCGATCAGGGGCGAGAAGCCGCCGCTGAGCGCCGCCGCGACGTTGGCGCCGAGCGAGGCGCCGCTGTAGCGCACCTGGGTGCGGAACAGCTCCGGCATGAACGCGGCCTTCGGCCCGAACAGCAGCGCATGGGTGAGCGTCATCGTGACGACGAGCGCAAGCGTGATCAGCGCCGGCTCCCTGGTGTCGACGAACCAGAACAGCGGGAATGCCAGCGCCACCGAGAAGACGCCGCCGGCCAGATACAGCGCCTTGCGTCCGAAGATGTCGGACAGCCAGCCGGCCAGCGGCAGCGTCGCGAACTCGACGATCGCGGCATAGACCACTGCATCCAGGATCACCTGCCGGGGCAGGCCGAGCCTGGTCGTCGCGTAAACCACCGTGAACACGGTGAGGAGATAAGCGAGCCCGACCTCCGACATCGTGATGCCGATGGCGAGCAGAAAGCTGCGCCAGTCGCGGCGCAGCACTTCGAGGGCCGGCTGCGCCAGCACCTCCTTGCGCTCGACGATCTCCTTGAAGTGAGGCGTCTCCGCAAGCTTGAGCCGCACGATGAAGCCGACGCCGACCAGCAGAATGCTGATCAGGAACGGCACGCGCCAGCCCCAACTGAGGAAGTCCGCCTCGGGCAGCTTCGTCATCAGGGCGAAGATGCCGGTGGAGGCGGCGACGCCGACGGGGAAGCCGACCTGCACCAGGCTGCCGTAGAAGCCGCGGCGATTGCCGGCGTGCTCGATCACCATCACGACCGCGCCGCTCCACTCGCCCCCGAGCCCGATGCCCTGAACGAAACGGAGGATCACGAGCAGGATCGGGGCCCAGATGCCGATCTGATCGTAGGTCGGCAGGCAGCCGATCAGGAAGGTGCCGAGCCCCATCGCGATCATGGTCGCAACCAGCATGGTCTTGCGGCCGAGCCGGTCGCCGTAATGCCCGATGATGGCGCCGCCGATCGGCCGCGCGACGAAGCCGACCGCATAGGTCGAGAACGCCGCCAGCGTGCCGACGAAGGGATCGAAGCTCGGGAAGAACAGCTTGTTGAACACGAGCGCTGCCGCCGTGCCGTAGATTAGGAAATCGTACCACTCGATCGCGGTGCCGAGCGCACTCGCCCACACCACGTGCGCCGTCGTCGATCTCTCCGCGGAAGCGGAGACCCCCGTTGCTGTCGTCATGCCCTGCCCCAAAGGATTCCAGTGGGCATCATGGCCAAACGTTGTGACGGCTGCAATCTGTGGAGGTGTGCCTCCCACAGGATTACGGCGCGGGATTTTGTGCGCAGGTGGCGCAACACCCGTCATTGCGAGGAGCCCTAGCGACGAAGCAATCCAGACCGCCTCCGCGGAAAGACTCTGGATTGCTTCGCGGAGCCTGTCATCGGGCCGCGCTTCGCGCGGACCCGGTGGCTCGCAATGACGCGTGTCGAGGCAGGAGCGCTCCTTACCAGCATCACCCGGCGATCGTGGAACCCACCCGGCACCATAGTTCGCCATTGACAAATTCATTCGCCATTATCTAATTTACCTCCACAACGACCCCGCCGCACCAAGCGGCCAAAAAGAGAGGAAACGACAATGAGAGGGCTCCTGGCCTGCACTATGCTCGCGGCCATGACTTCGGCGGTCATGACATCGGCAGCGACCGCGCAAGTTTCCGACGACGTGGTGCGGATCGGCGTGCTGACGGACCTGTCGAGCTGGGGCCGCGACAACTCTGGACCGGGCTCGGTCGAGGCCGCCAAGATGGCCGTGGAGGAATTCGGGCCGACCGTCCTCGGCAAGCCGATCGAGATCATCAGCGCCGACCACCAGATGAAGACCGACGTCGGTGTTCAGATCGTCCGCGGCTGGTTCGACAACGGCAAGGTCGATGCGGTCGTCGACATCCCCAATTCCGGCATCGCCATCGCCGTCCACAACATGGTGCGCGAGCGCGGCAAGGTCGCCCTGCTCTCCGGCCCCGGCGCGAGCTCGCTGACCGACGAGCTGTGCAGCCCGAACACCGTGCACTTCACCTACGACACCTATGCGCTGTCGAAGGTGACGGCCTCCGCCGTGATCCGGGAAGGCGGAAAATCCTGGTACTTCATCACCGCGGATTATGCTTTCGGCCATCAACTCGAGAAGGACGCCACGCGCTTCATCAACGAGATGGGCGGCAAGGTGCTCGGCGGCGTCAAGCATCCGACCAACACCGCCGATTTCTCCTCCTTCGCGCTGCAGGCGCAGAGCTCGAAATCCGACGTGGTCGCCTTCGCCAATGCCGGCCAGGACACCGACAACGCCATCAAGCAATCCGGCGAATTCGGCCTGGTCCAGGGCGGCCAGAAGCTGGTCGGCCTCTTGATGTTCGACACCGACGTGCACGCCATCGGCCTGAAGGCCGCGCAGGGCACCTATATGACCACGGCGTCTTACTGGGCCATGGACGAGGCCACCCGCGCCTGGTCGAAGAAGTTCTACGAGCGCACCAAGGTGATGCCGACCATGATCCAGACCGGCGTCTACGGCGCGGTGCTGCACTATCTCAAGGCGATCAAGGCGGCCGGCACCGACGATTCCGCCAAGGTGATGGCGAAGATGCGCGAGCTGCCGATCGAGGATATCTTCGTCCATGGCGGCAAGTTGCGCGAGGACGGCCGTGTCATCCGCGACATGTATCTCGCCAAGGTGAAAACCCCCGCGCAGTCCAAGGAGCCGTGGGATTATCTGGACATCGTCAAGACCGTGAAGGGCGATGACGCCTTCCGCCCGGTCTCCGAATCCAAGTGTCCGCTCCTGAAGAAGTGAGGCCGATATGGCTGGCAACGAGCATGGCGCCACGGAGACCTACGAGTGCGACGTGCTCGTGGCCGGATCGGGATGCTCCGGCATGTCGGCCGCGATCACTGCGCGTTATCGCGGCCTCGAGGTGCTGATCGTCGAGAAGGAGCCGCGCTTCGGCGGCACCACGGCCCGCTCCGGCGGCTGGCTGTGGATCCCCGGCACGTCGCTGGCTAAGGCGTACGGCATCGAAGAGACGCCGGAGCAGGCCCGCACGTATTTGCGGCATGAGGCCGGCAACAATTACGACGCGGCACGCGTCGATGCCTTCCTCAGCGCCGGTCCTGAAGCGGTCGATTTCTTCACCACCAAGACCGCGTTGCGCTTCGACATGCCGCTGGTGTTTCCCGATTACCACGCCGAAGCGCCCGGCGGCGCCCAGGGCGGCCGCTCCATGGTGACGCGCCCGTTCGACGGCCGCGAGCTCGGCGATCTCATCAAATCGCTCGGCATGCCGCTGCCCGAGCTCACCGTGTTCGGCATGATGCTCGGAAGCGGCAAGGAGATCATCCACTTCATGCGCGTGACGAAGTCGCTGACCTCGGCGGTCTATGTCGCCAAGCGCCTGTCGCGGCATGTCGTGGACGTGCTGCGCTACGGCCGCGGCATGACGCTCACCAACGGCAATGCGCTCGCCGGGCGCCTCGCAAAGTCAGCGCTCGACCTCAAGATTCCGATGTGGCTGTCTTCGCCCGTGCGCGAGCTGACGGTCGAGAACGGCGCGGTCACCGGCGCCATCGTCTCGCGCGAGGGACGCGAGGTGCGTGTCCGCGCCCGACAAGGCGTCGTGCTCGCCTGCGGCGGTTTTCCGCATGACGTCGAGCGGCGCAAGAAGATGTTCCCGCACGCGCCGACCGGCGTTGAGCATTATTCGCCCGGGCCTACGGGCAACACCGGCGACGGCCTGCGCCTTGCCGAAGGCGCCGGCGGCCGCATCGAGGATCGCCTGCCGAACGCGGCGGCCTGGGTGCCGGTCTCGCTGACCACACGCAAGGACGGCTCCAAGGGCGTGATGCCGCACTTCATCGATCGCGCCAAGCCCGGCGTGATCGCGGTGATGCGCGACGGCAGGCGCTTTGCCAATGAGGGCAATTCCTATCACGACTTCGTCCAGGCCATGATCAAGGCGGCCAAGCCCGGCGAGGAGATCGCCGCATTTCTCGTCTGCGATCACAAGACGCTGCGCAAATACGGCCTCGGCTGCGTGCCGCCCTTCCCGATGCCCCTCAGTCATCATTTGAAGACCGGCTATCTCATGCGCGGCGACACGCTGGAAGCGCTGGCGGCGAAAGCCGGCATCGACTCCGAGGCGTTCGCCGAGACGGTCAGGCAGTTCAATGCGACGGCGCCGCTCGGACACGACGCCGCCTTCGGCAAGGGCTCGAAGGCCTATAACCGCTACCAGGGCGATGCGCTGCACGGCCCCAACCCCTGCGTGGCGCCGATCGAGAACGGACCGTTCTACGCCATCAAGATGGTGATCGGCGATCTCGGCACCTATGCCGGCATCGTCACCGACGCGAACGCACGGGCGCTCGACGCCGAGGGCCGGGTGATTCCCGGTCTCTATGCCGCCGGCAACGACATGGCGAGCATCAT
The DNA here is from genome assembly GCF_054060965.1 of Bradyrhizobium sp. USDA 3397. Lineage (NCBI taxonomy): Bacteria > Pseudomonadati > Pseudomonadota > Alphaproteobacteria > Hyphomicrobiales > Nitrobacteraceae > Bradyrhizobium > Bradyrhizobium sp. USDA 3397. Next base: position 7,208,829 of record NZ_JBSSDS010000001.1, on the reverse strand, counting down.
GGGCGGCAATTATCCGGGCGCCGGCATCACGCTTGGGCCGGCACTGACCTTCGGCTACATTGCCGGCAGGCATCTTGCCGACAGCGCCGCCAAGCGCGACGCGGCGTAGAGCATGATCCGGAAAAGTGTGCAGCGGTTTTCCGAAGAGATCATGCTCAAGCAACGACCCAGGCGCATCGGAGGCGCATGAAGAGAGAGAGCCGCGGTATCCAGTCGATCGAGGTCGGCGGCGAATTGCTTCGCGCGCTCGCCCGCAGCGGCGAGCCGATGATGCTGCGCGATCTCGCCCGCGAGGCCGGCATGACGCCGGCCAAGGCGCATCCCTACCTCGCCAGCTTCTCCCGCATCGGCCTGATCGAGCAGGACGAGAGCACCGGCCGTTACGAGATCGGCGCGCTGGCGCTGGAGCTCGGCCTGATCAGCCTGCGCCGCCTCTCCGGCGTGCGCATCGCGCGTCCCAAGATCGCGGGCCTCGCGAGCCAGATCGGCCACGCCGTCTCGCTCGCGGTCTGGGGCACGCACGGTCCAACCGTGGTGCAGCTCGAAGAGCCGGCCCAGCCGGTGCACATCGTGATGCGCGTCGGCTCGGTGATGGCGCTGCTGGAGACCGCGACCGGCCGCGCGTTTGCGGCGTTCCTGCCGGAGAAGACGATCTGCGCCGCGCTCGATAGCGGCCTCGACCGCCATGGCGTCGGCTACAACCCGAAGCGCGCCGTGAAGGGGGCGAAGGTCGCCGACATGCTCGCCGAGGTGCGCAAGCACGGCCTTGCCCGTGCGCTCGGCGATCCCCTGCCCGGCGTCAACGCGTTCGCAGCGCCCGTGTTCGATCATTCCGGCCACGTCGCGCTGGTCGTCACCGCGATGGGCCCAGAAGGCACTTTTGATGCCCGCTGGGACAGCCCGATCGCGCACGCGCTGCGCGACTGCGCGGGGGGCATTTCGAAGCGGCTGGGTTACGGGTTGACGGTCGCGGCGGAGTGATAAGGAATACTCCTCGCCTCACGACGACTGTCATTCCCCGCGAAAGCGGGGAATCCAGTACGCCGCGGCGGATGCGGCGGGAGCGAGATCTTCAACGCCGGCCTCTGGAATACTGGATCGCCCGCCTTCGCGGGCGATGACAGCCAGTGTGGGGCGACTTTCCCAGCCCTACTTCTCCTTCACCGGCACCGTGTAGTTCAGGACGAGCCTTCCGCCATCCGGATAGATCGTCTGTCCGGTGATGTAGGAGGCATCGTCGCTGGCGAGGAACGCCACGACCGAGGCCACCTCGCTCGGCTCGCCGCCGCGGCCCGCCGGCGTGCGCGACAGCACGGTCTTGCGCGCGTCCTCGGACGTGTAGATCGCGGAGGCCACCATGTCGGTTAAGATCGTGCCCGGTCCGACCGCGACGACGCGGATGTTGTGCGGAGCGAGCGCGACGGCGGCAACCGAGGTCAGCTGCTTCATGCCGCCCTTCGACATCGCGTAGGTCGCAAGCGAAGGGATCGCCAGCAGCGCGTTCACCGAGGACATGTTGATGACGACCCCGCCGCCGCCTTGGGCGATCATTTGCCTCGCCGCCGCCTGCACGCCGAAGAAGGCGCCCTTCAGATTGATGCCGATGATTTCGTCGAATTCCTCTTCGGTGATGTCGAGGATGTCGCGGTTGCGGGCGACGCCGGCATTGTTGACCATGATGTCGAGCCGGCCGAACTCCTTCACCGCGGTCGCGACCAGCTGATCGACATCAGCACGCTTGGCGACATTGCCGACGACAGTGCGCAGCGCATCCGGCCGGCCGAGCTCGGCGGCCGTGGCGGCGAGCCCATCGGCATCGACGTCGGAGATGACGACCTTGACGCCGTCGTCCAAAAACCTCTTCGCGCAGGCCTTGCCGATGCCGCGCGCCGCGCCGGTGATGGCGGCGACCTTGCCGGATAGTTTCATGGGTTCACTCCTGGACTAAAGCGCGATGAGATGAGGACGAATCGTCATCGCGCTTTGGGTTATTGTTTGAGCATGATCTTGTCGGAAAACCGCTGCGCACTTTTCCGGATCATGCTTAGTGACGATCTCACGGACGCATTCACGCAAAGACGCGCGGGCGCAGCCCGGCATGAAACCAGGTGATCATGGAATAGATGTCGTAGACGGGCAATCCGACCTCAGCCTGAAGCGCGGCGGCATAAGGCGGCATGTTGGTGCATTCGAGCACGATGGCGCCGACATCCGGATGCTTGGCAACCAGCTCCTTGCCGGCCTCGACCACGTCGCGCTCGGCTTGCGCGATGTCCATGTCGTCCTTCTCGGCCTTGATCAGGACACGGAAGAACTCCTTCCCGTTCTCGGTGCCGACCAGCGGCGTGTCGAGCGGCACGCCGGCACCTTCGAGATGGGCCGGCGTCAAGGTCGAGCCCGACACCGTGACGAGGCCGACGCGCTTGCCGGGCGGCAGGGTCGCCTGCACCCACGGCACCTGCATCAGCGAGGAGGTCGCGACGGGAACGCCGACCGCCGCCGCGATCTCTTTCTGGAACAGCGAGAGGAAGCCGCAATTGGTGGTGATGGCCTCCGCTCCGAGCCGCACCAGATCTTTCGCCGCATCGATGAAATCGGGCAAGAGGCCGGCCGCGCCTTTCAGCACCACCTTCTCCGGCGAGGCGCCGCTCACCACGCGATAGAGCACCGGGAATGGCCAGGTCGTGCCGTTGCCCATGTCGCCGGGAATGCGGGGAAAGCGCGCCTCCAGCATCAGGATGCCGAGCGGCGCACCGTAGATGGCCTTGCCGCCACGGGCGATGCGAGAGGACGAGCTGGCTGAGGTGGTCATGGTGCGCTCTCAGAGGAAACGATCGGGTGCGAACGGCGCAAGCGGAATCTCCGGCGCCTTGCCGCTCACGAGCTGGGCGACCAGACGACCGGTGCGAGCCGAGCCGACCAGGCCGACATGGCCGTGGCCGAAAGCATAGACGATGTCGCGCGAGGCGCGCGCATAGCCGATGCAGGGACGTCCGTCCGGCATGCTCGGGCGATGGCCGAACCATGTCTTGACGCGCGAGGCCGGAATGTCCTTCGGCAGCTTCGGGAACATGCCGACGAGGTGGTTGCGCAGGATCTCGGCGCGCCTCCAGTTCGGCGCGGCCTCGAGGCCGGCGATCTCGACCGTGCCGGCGGCACGCAGGCCCTTGTTGGTCCAGTTCACCACCATCTTGGCGTCGGAGGCCATGATCGAGCTGCGTGGACCTGCTTCCGGATTCTCGATTACGACATGATAGCCACGCTCGGTCTCGAGCGGGAGGGGATCGCCGACCGACGCTGTGAGCTGCTTCGAGCGGGCACCCGCCGCGACCACTGCGGCATCACAGGCAATTTCGCCGGTCTCGGTGAGGACAGCCACGAGCTTGCCGCCGCTGAGCTTCAGCCCGGTCGCCTTGGCGCGCACGTGCTTCGCGCCGCTCGCAATCGCATGATTGGCGAGGGCTGCAACGTAAGCGCCGGGATCGCGGCAGCGCCCGGCCTCCTCCACCACGACGCCAAAGGTGTAGCGCGGATGCAGATCCGGCTCGCGCTGGCGCATCTCGTCGGCATTGAGCTCCAGCCATTCGACGCCGACCTTTTTGCGCAGGCGCCAGCCGAGATCGTTATCGAAATTGCCGCGCGAGGTGAACACGTGCATCACGCCGTTGCGCTCGATCAGCTCGGGGACGCCGGCTTCTTCCGCGAGCTTCCTATGCAGCAGCGGCGCGTCCTTCAGGAGGTCGCGCAGCGCGAATGCCGTCGTCTCGACCCGCGCCGCGGTCCAGCCCGACAGCAGATACTTGATCAGCCAGGGCAGCGCCTTCGGCAAGTAGGACCAGCGGATCGCGAGCGGGCCGAGCGGGTCCATCAGATAGCCCGGCACCTTCCTCCAGACGCCCGGTTCCGCCGGCGGAATCACCGAATGCGAGGAGAGCCAGCCGGCATTGCCGTAGCTCGCCGCCTGTTCGCCGCCAGGCTCGCCGGGATCGATCAGCGTGACGCGGTGCCCCTCGCGCAGCGCCTCGATGGCGCTGATCACGCCGACCGCGCCGGCTCCGATGATGGCGACGTGGCGGCCGTCAGGCATCGCTTTAAGCTTTCACCGCTGGCACAAAATCCTTGCCGACCGAGATCGCCCTGGGATCGATGATGCAATGGAGGATCGACGGCTTGCCCGAGGCCAGCGCGCGCTCGAACGCCGGTGCGAACTCCTCGGTCCGCTCGACACGCTCGCCATGGCCGCCGAACGCCTTCGCATACATCGCAAAGTCCGGATTCTTGAGCTGGGTGCCGACGACGCGGCCCGGATAGTCGCGCTCCTGGTGCATGCGGATGGTGCCGTATTGCGAATTGTCGATGATGATGACGATCAGCGGCGCGTCATATTGCACGGCGGTGGCGAATTCCTGAGCGTTCATCAGGAAGCAGCCGTCGCCCGCAAACGCGACCACGACGCGATCCGGATATTGCCGCTTGGCCAGCACGCCCGCCGGCACACCATAGCCCATCGAGCCCGAGGTCGGCGCGAGCTGCGCGGCAAAGCTGTGGAAGCGGTGATGGCGATGGATCCAGCCGGCATAATTGCCGGCGCCGTTGCAGACGATCGCGTCCTTCGGCAGGCGGTCGCGCAGCCAAGTCATCACCTCGCCGTACTGGAACCTGCCCGGCAGCTCGCGCGCCTTCCCGGTCCAGGCCAGATAATCGGCATGCGCCTTGGCGGCCTCGCCCTTCCACGCCACTGCGCCGGAGGGCCTCAGCGTCTCGACGGCGGCGGCGAAGGCGGCCGGCGTCGCCTGGATCGCCAGTTCAGGCTGATAGATGCGGCCGAGCTCTTCGGAGCCCGGATGCACATGGATCAGCTTCTGCTTCGGATTCGGAATGTCGAGCAGCGTATAGGACGACGATGGCATCTCCGACATGCGGCCGCCGATCAGCAGGACGACGTCGGCATTGTCGATGCGCGCCTTCAGGCCGGGGCTCGGTCCGATGCCGAGGTCGCCGGCATAGTGCGAATGGTCGGCGTCGATCAGCGAGGCCCGTCGGAACGAGGTCGCGACCGGCAGGTCGAACCGTTCGGCGAACCGCGCGATGCTCTTGGCCGCCTCATCGGTCCAGCGCGAGCCGCCGAGAATGACGAGTGGCGCCCTGGCGCCGGCCAGCATGGCGCCGAGCTTTTCGATATCGGCAGGCGCCGGCCAGCTCACGGCGGGCTCGATGCGCATGGCATCGGCAACGGCCGCGGTCTCGGTCAGCATGTTCTCCGGCAGCGCGATCACGACGGGACCGGGGCGGCCCTGCATGGCGATTCGGAAGGCACGCGCGACCAGCTCCGGAATGCGGTCGGGGCGATCGATCTCGACCGCCCATTTCGCCATCGAGCCGAACACCGCCTTGTAGTCGAGCTCCTGGAACGCCTCGCGCTCGCGCATGCCGGTGTCGACCTGGCCGACGAACAGGATCATCGGCGTCGAATCCTGCATCGCGATGTGAACGCCGTGGCTGGCATTGGTGGCACCGGGGCCGCGGGTGACGAAGCAGACGCCCGGCCGCCCCGTGAGCTTGCCATAGGCCTCCGCCATCATCGCCGCACCGCCTTCGGCGCGGCAGATCACGACGTCGATCGGGCTGTCATGCAACGCATCGAGCGCCGCCAGATAGCTCTCGCCCGGCACGCAGGTGACGCGCTCGACGCCCTGGGCAACGAGCTGATCGATCAGGATCTGGCCCCCGGTGCGGGTGTTGCGAATGGTCATGTCGGCTCCCTCGAGACTTCGGCGATGCGCACTTGTTCGGGAACTGGCCTAAGACAGGCCGAGAGCGTGCGCAAGGTCGAAAGGCTTCTCACAGCCTGCGCAGGCGTCATGCCCGTCCCTGTCGTTTGCACTACAGGCCCTGCCGCTGCCATGATGGCGAGGTTCGGCATCTTCGTCTACGATCCCTCTGAATCACTGTTCGGGAGCACCGGAATGCAAACCATTGGCCTGATCGGCGGCATGAGCTGGGAGAGCACCGCGCTTTACTACAAGCTCATCAACGAGCGGGTCCGCGACCGCATCGGCAAGCTGCATTCGGCCCCGCTTCTGATGTATTCCTACGATTTCGAGGAGATCAAGCAGATGCAATATGCCGGCCGCTGGCAGGAGGCGGCGGCGAGCCTGGCGGAGGTCGCGCGGCTGCTCGAAAGTGCCGGCGCGCGGGCGATCGTGTTGTGCACGAACACAATGCACAAACTGGCGCCCGAGATCATATCCAGCGTGAGCGTTCCGTTCATCCACATCGGCGATGCGACGGCCGAGCGGATCCGGGGCAAGGGATATCGGCGGGTCGGGTTGCTCGGCACCAAGTTCACGATGGAGGAAGACTTCTACATCGACCGGTTGCGCGCGCACGGTCTCGACGTCATGGTCCCTCCCGCGGACGAGCGCGCCGAGGTGAACCGCATCATCTACGACGAGCTGTGCCTCGGGAACGTCGCCGCGCCCTCGCGCCAGCGCTATCAGGAGGTGATGGCGGCGCTCGTCGCCGGCGGCGCCGAGTGCATCATCCTCGGCTGCACCGAGATCACCATGCTGGTCGGCCCGGACGACACCTCGGTCGAGACGTTCGACACCACCGCCATTCACGCGGAAACGGCCGCCGATTTCGCCATCGGGTGAATCGATCTCGTCAATTTCAGCCCCGCTATCCTCACCCGCTTCGCTTCTGCCGCGCGCTCGCCAGCAGCACCAGCATGAATGAGGCCGCCGTCATCAAGGTCGAGATCGCGGCGATGGTCGGATCGATCTCGTCGCGCAGCGCGGTGAACATGCGCTTGGTCAACGGCTGATACTGGCCACCGGAAATGAACAGCGCGACGATGGTCTCGTCCATCGCCGAGATGAAGGCGAAGATTCCGCCCGCAACCACGCTGGACTTGATCTGCGGCAGCGTCACCGCGAAGAAGCTGCGCAGGCGGTTCATGCCGAGGCTGCGCGCCACCATCTCCTGCGCGGGATCGAAACTCTGCAGGCCCGCGAGCACCGAGATGACGACATAGGGCAGGCCCAGCATCACGTTGGCCAGCACGAGGCCGGGCATGGTCGCGACCAGACCGACCTTGGCATAGACGAAGAAGATGCCGACGGCGGTGATGATGATAGGCACCACCAGCGGCAACAGCAGCGCCAAGTGGATCAGCCTCATGATGCGTAGCTTCGACTGGCTGATGGCATAGGCGGCGGCCACCCCGAACGGGGTCGCGATCACGACGGTGAGGAGGGCGACCGTCAACGTCACCTGCGTCGCCTGCATCCAGGCGGGATTTGAGAAATATTGCTGGTACCAGCGCAGCGAAAAGGACGGCGGCGGAAAGGTCAGAAAGCGCGCGCTGGAGAACGAGATCGGCGCGATGATCAGAACGGGGAGGATCAGATAGATCAGCACCAGCGCGCTGATCACGTAGAGGGCAATCCGTGCAGGCGAAGCGCGCATCATTTCTGCCCCAACACGCGGTCGAGCGAGATGAAGCGACTTACAATGAAGAAGATCACGAGCACACTGATGAGCAGCACGACGGCGACCGCGCTGGCCGCGCCGAACTGGTTGTAGAGCTCGACATTGCGGCTCACCAGCATCGACACCATCACGGTGCGGCCGCCGCCGAGCAGCTCCGGCGTGATGTAGAAGCCGAGGCAGAGCACGAACACCATGGTGCAGCCCGCGAGCACACCCGGCAGCGACAGCGGCAGGAACACGCGGAAAAACGTCAGCGACGGGCTCGCACCCAAGCTGGCGCCGGCCTGCATGAGATCGTTCGGTATCTTCTGCATGGTGGCGTAGAGCGGCAGCACCATGAAGGGCAGCAGGATGTGCACGGTCGCAACCACCGTGCCAAAGGTGTTGTGGACCAGCGCGAGCGGCTCGGAGATCACGTCCAGGTAGCGCAGGAACTGGTTGATCACGCCAGTGCGCTGCAGCAGCGCCAGCCAGGCATAGGCGCGGACCAGCACGCTGGTCCAGAACGGCAGCACGACCAGCGAGAGGATGAGGATGCTCCACCCTTTCGGCACCGAATTGGCGAGGTAGGCCACGGGATAGCCGAGCAGCAGCGCGATTGCCGTGACCGCGAGGCTGATCTCGAAGGTCAGCGCAAAGCTGCGCCAGTAGACGTCTTCGGTGAAGACGCGGCGATAATTCTCCAGTGTGAAGCCGTCATGGTAGATCGACTGCCAGGCCAGCCAGCCGACCGGCAGCACGATCAGAGCCAGGATCACCAGCAGCGCCGGTGACACCAGTGCCAGCATCAGGCCGTGCTCACGGCGCTGATGCTTTTGGGAGGGATCTGGCACTGAAGTCGTCAACGCTGCCTCGCTCACTTCTGCATGAAGGACGCCCAGCGCTTCTCGGCGGCTTCGCCGGCCGGCGAGGACCACCAGGCGTAGGACATCAGCGCCTGCTTGGCGGCGTTGGCCGGCTCGCTCGGCAATTGCGCGGCGCGCTCGGGCTTGATCACGCCTGTCTCGAACGCCTTGGGGTTACCCGGACCATAGTCGATGTGCAGTGGCAGATTGGCCTGGTGCACGGGATCAACGGCCTCGTTGAGGAATTTCACCGCGGTGGCGAGATTCGGCGCGCCCTTGAGGATGCAGAGCGATGTGCTCTGCAGGATGCCTTGGTTGTAGGTAAAGGTGACCTTCGCGCCTTCCTTGGCGACCGCGGTGACGCGACCGTTCCAGGCCATCTCCATGTCGACCTCGCCGTCATTGAGCAACTGCGCCGACTGCGCGCCCGAGGTCCACCACACCGTGATGTGCGGCTTGATCTCTTCCAGCTTCTTGAAGGCGCGGTCGACGTCGAGCGGATAGAGCTTGTCGGGCGCGACGCCATCGGCCATCAGCGCCGCCTCTAACGTTGCAAACGGATGGTTGCGCAGCGCGCGGCGGCCGGGGAATTTCTTCACGTCCCAGAAATCGGCCCAGCTGTTCGGCGCGTCCTTCGGGAATTTCTTCTGGCTGTAGGCAAGTACGCTCGAATAGAACTCGTAGGACACTGAATAGGGGCTGCGATAGGCCTCCGGCATCGCCGCGCCGTTTGGAATCTTCGAGAAGTCGAGCTTCTCCATCAGCCCCTGCTCGCCGCCGCGCAGGCAGTTGCCGGTCGGGGTGTCGACGACGTCCCAGATCGGCTTGCCGCTGCCGACCTGCGTCTTGATCGCGGGCCAGGCGTCCGGAATGGAGTCCTGGTTGATGGTGATGCCGAGCTTCTTGGCGGAGGGATCGAGGATCGCCACAGTCTGCGCCTGCTGATAGGCGCCGCCCTGCGAGACGAAGGTGATCTGCTCGGCGGCATCAGCCGCGCTGGTCAATCCGATTGCGCCCAGCAGCGCGCAGCCCAGTCCAAACTTCTGCTTCATCGTCATCCTCGCCTCCTCCAAATAGATCTCACCGACCGATCGCATCGAGAAACTGGTACCATCCGGCGACCATGCGCACGGCGGGCTCCCGCAGCGGATAGAATGGAATCGCCTTCATGCGTCGTGCGTCGAGCAGGCCGACGTCGGGCGTCTCGCCGCGCGCGAAGGCGGCGAGATAGCGGCCCATCAGGCTCGACATCGCAACTCCGGCGCCGTTGTAGCCGACCGAGAAGAGCGTGCGGTCGTCGAGCCGTCCGATATGCGGGACCGAGTCCAGCGTCATCGCAACCAGCCCTGACCATTTGTATGCGAGCGGGACATCGGCGAGATCGGGGAAGATGCCGACCATCGCCTTGCGCAAGGCGTCGAACGCGGCTTGCGAATCCTGCTTGCCGAAGGCGCCGCGGCCGCCGAAGATGACGCGGTTGTCGACCATGCGGAACCAGCGCATCATGCGCTTGGTCTCGGTGTAGGTGCGCCCGGTCGGCATCAGTTTTCCCGCGAGATTGCCGGGGAGCCGCTCGGTTGCGACCATGGCGCTGCGGAACGGAATCAGCGTGCGCTGCAGATGCACTGTGGCGCCGGTCAGATCCGAATAGCTGTTGGTGGCGATGATCGCCTGTTTTGCACGCACCGCGCCTTGCGGCGTCTCGGCGACGATGCCGCCGTTCTCGTGCCGGAGCTTGACGACCGGCGACTGCGCAAAAATCGGAACGCCGCGGCTTGCAACGCCGTTTGCGAGGCCGCGCAGATAGTTCAACGGATGTATCCCGCCCGAACCGGGATTGAGCACGCCGCCGACAAAGATGTCGGAGCCGGTCTCCTCGCGCACGCCGTTCCTGTCGAGGATGCGGACCGCGCCGGAGCCCATTTCGCGCGTCATCCAGTTGGCTTCGTCGATCGCAGCCTTCAGCGTCGTCTCGTTATGCGCGGCCTTGACCTGGCCGGTGCGCGTCAAATTCGCACTGGTGATGCCGAATTCGGACACCAGTTCCTCGACCATGTCGGTCGATTCATGCGCGATCTCGTACATGCGCCGTGCCATGGCGCGCCCGTGCGCGGCATCGATCTCGCGAAACGACAGGCGGAACTTTGCCGTGATCACCCCGCCATTGCGCCCACTCGCGCCCCAGCCGGGGCGGTTCGCTTCGAGCACGACGGGGCTGAGCCCGCTCTTGGCGATGTGGTGCGCGGCGGAGAGGCCGGTGTAGCCGGCGCCGATGATCACCACATCCGCCTTTTGCTCGCCCGACAGCACGGGAAACGCGCGCGCCGGCTCCGCCGTGGCTTCCCACAGTGAATTGACCGATGGCAGCGCGCGCCAGTCCCGTGTCATGCCACAGCTCTCCGTTACGCCGCCGGCCCGATGGCCGCGTCGGCAAGCGCCTTCAACGTCGGATAATGGAAGTCCGGCTTGGTCAGCGTCTCCACCGCCGGCGTGCCGCCGAAGCCGGCGATGCCCTGGCGACGCTCGATCCAGCACACCTTGTAGCCGAGCTTCCGCGCGATCCCGATGTCATGATACTGGCTCTGCGCGACGTGCAGGATGTCGGACTGCTTGTAGCCGAAGGCCGACTGGCGGCCCTTGTTGTAGGCGAAGAATTCCGGGTTCGGTTTTGCAACGCCGGTGTCGTCGGCGCAGACGGTGTCATCGAAGGGATTACCGAGCGCATGCGCGTAGCACGACAGCGCCACGCGGTCGGCATTGGTCATCGCCACCAGGCGGAACTTCGTGCGCAGGCGCTTCAGCGCCTCGACCGAGTCCGAGAACGGCCCCCAGCGCAGCACGGCAAGCTGGAAGACGTCACAGGAGGCATCGTCCGCCGGCAGCCCGAGCTCGTTGGCGAGATAGCGGTAGACGTAGAACATCACCTCGCTCGAACGCTCGTAATGCTTATCGCGCCCGCGCTTGTAGGATTCGAAGATCTGGTCATCACTGAGCTCGGCCGCCTTCTTGCCTCCGATCTTGCGGACCGCTTCAAGCACGCCGGTCTCGAAATCGATCAGGGTGCCGACGACGTCGAAGGTGAGCACCTTGAAATTGCTGAACGCGGCTTGTGTCGACATATCAGTTTCTTCTCTCGGGTTGGATGAGGCTTCAGTTTCAGTCCCGCACCCTGGGCACGACAATGGTGTCCTCGGGGTGGAGCGTGACGGTAAGGCTGCCGCCGAGCGGCGGGATGCGGTGATAGGCCTGGTGATAGCTCGGCTGGCGCAGGCTGAGTGCGATGCCATCGGCGAGCGCGAGGAAAACGCGCAGACTCTCGCCCTGATAGACGATGTCGGTGACGGTCCCGGTCAGCCGGTTACAGGCGGCATCCTGCGCGCCATCATCGATCAGCAGCTTCTCGCTGTGCACGGCCAGCATCAGGGCATCGCCATCGGGAATGGCGCGTGCGCTGCGCAGCAAGGCATTGCCGAGCGCAACGCTGGAGCCATCGACGCGGCGGACCGGCAGCATCGTGGCTTCGCCAATGAAGCTGGCGACGAAGGAATCGACGGGATGGTCATGCAGCCGCGCCGGCTCGTCGATCTGGACCAACCGACCGTCCTTCATGACGGCGACGCGGTCGCTCATGGTCAGCGCCTCGCGCTGGTCATGGGTGACATAGATGATGGTCGCGCCGATGCGCTTGTGCAACGCGCGCAGCTCGATCTGCATGGATTCGCGGAGCTGCTTGTCGAGCGCCGAGAGCGGCTCGTCCATCAGGATCAGGCGCGGCTCGAAGATCATGGCGCGCGCCAACGCCACGCGCTGGCGCTGACCGCCGGAGAGCTGCGCGATGCCGCGCTCTTCATAGCCGGCAAGCCCGACCATGCTGAGCGCTGCGCGCACCTTGTCCGGCCAGATGGATTTCGGCAGGCGTCGCGCGCGCAAGGGAAAGGCGACGTTCTCGCCGACGCTCATGTGCGGAAACAGCGCGTAGTTCTGGAACACCACGCCGATGTCGCGCTTGTGCGGCGGCATGTAGGTGACGTCACGGCCTCCGAATAGAATCGTGCCTGAGGTCGGCAGGATGAAGCCGCCCAAAATGCCGAGCAGCGTGGTCTTGCCGGAGCCGGACGGGCCAAGCAGTGAGACGAATTCACCGGCGCTGACATTGAGCGAAACGTCATCGAGGGCGCGAACGGCGCCATAGGCCTTGCTGGCGGACCTGATCTCGACGCTTTCCGCTCGCTTGTCCAACGATCGACCTCGCGATGTCCCTCAGCCGGCGTGCCTCACTGCGCGCCATAAGCCTGCTTTATAGACAGGGATTTGGAGCACTCACGGCCGAAGCGTGCGCTGCACCAAATCCTCGCTCTAAGGGCCTGTCTTTAGGCTGTCATGCTCATGACACCAGACTTGGCAAAATCCGGCAATTGCCAAATTCTCACCGCGCCCATAACATGACGTTATGCCAGAGCTCCGTCGCATGCTGCCGTCCGGCAACGCCCTGTTCGTCTTCGACGCGGCGGCGCGCAATGGCAGCTTCACGGCTGCGGCCGCCGAGCTGAACGTCACGCAGCCGGCGGTGAGCCGCATGCTCGGCCAGTTCGAGGAGCATCTCGGCGTCCGCCTGTTCGATCGCAAGGCGGGCCGCGCGGTGCTCACCGAGGAAGGCGAGCTGCTCTATCGCCGCGTGCTCGAAGGCTTCCGCAGCATCGAGAGCGGGCTCGTCGAGATCGAGCGGCGCCGCAAGGGCACCGAGACGGTGACGCTGTCGGTCTCCTCCGCCTTCACCACGCACTGGCTAATGCCGCGCATCGACAAGCTGCAGAAGCAGTTTCCGCAAGTCGATCTGCGTTTCCAGTTGATTTCCGGCGCGCTGCGCGGACCGGTGGAGAATGTCGATCTCGGCATGCGCTTCCGTGACCGCGACGAGCCGCCCTCCGGCGGCACGCTGGTGATGAAGGAAGTGATGCTGCCGATGTGCAGCCCCGGCTATCTCGGCGAGACCGATCCCGCCGAGGGCAACACCATCATCCGCCTCGCCGAGACACCGGGCGACTGGGCTGCGGATTACGCTTCCCTCCTCACCGGCCGCCGCGGCGCGGCCAAGGCGCTGAGCTTTACCGACTATGCCGTCGTGGTGCAGGCCGCGCTGCTCGGCCAGGGCATCGCGCTCGGCTGGCTGACGGTCGCCTCGCACTGGCTGCTCACCGGCGCGCTGGTGCCGGCCTCCGACCGGCTCACCACCACGCGCCGCATCTGCGAATTCCTGCCGCCGCGCAACCGCCCGATGCGCCCGATCGCCGCCGAGATCCGCGACTGGATCATCGCGCAGATGAAAAGCGAGATCGCCGCGATCGACCGGCTCTATCCGAAGCTCGGCGCCATGGCGGCGTGCTATTGAGCCTGGAGCGAGCTTCACAAGAAGCCGTCATGCCCGGGCTTGTCCCGGGCATCCACGTTCGCCGTGCCACGTGGTAAGGCGTGGATGGCCGGGACAAGCCCGGCCATGACGCTGTGGAGGCGTCGCCCCCCTCCCTCCACGTCATTGCGAGCGTAGCGAAGCAATCCAGAGTCTTTCCGCGGAGGGATTCTGGGTTGCTTCGCTGCGCTCGCAATGACGACGTGGATAGAGTTGTGGCTCTACCGATGCTCGATCGCCCTGATGGCACCGCGCAACTCTGCGAGGCCGCGCAGGCGGCCGATCGCGGTGTAGCCGGGATTGGTGCGCTTGGTGGCGGCGAGATCGTCGAGCATGCGGTGGCCGTGGTCGGGACGGAACACGATTCGCTTGTCCGGTGCGCGCCGTGCGTTCTCCTTTAGCAGCGCCTTGAGCACCGCGATCATGTCGACGTCACCGTCGAGATGGTCGGACTCGTAGAACGACAGGCCGTCCGCCTCGCGCTTGGTCGCGCGCAGATGGGCGAACGCGATGCGCGGGCCGAAACGCTCGGCCATATCAGGCAGATTGTTCTCCGCGCGCACGCCGAGCGAGCCGGTGCAGAAGCAGATGCCGTTGGCCTTGGACGGCACGGCATCGAACAGCGCCTGATAATCGTCGGCCGACGAGGCGATGCGCGGCAGGCCGAACAGCGGCCGCGGCGGATCGTCCGGGTGCAGCGTCAAGGAGACACCGAGCTGCTCGGCCACCGGCGTCACGCGCGCGAGGAATTCCGCGAGATGCCGCCTCAGGATCTCAGGCGTGATGTCGCGATAGGTCTCCAGCCGGTCGCGGAATTGCGGGATGGTCATCGGCTCGGTGGTCGAACCCGGCAGCGCGCTGGCGATCACCATGACGAGATAGTCGATATCCGCCTGGCTCATCTGCTCGAACAGCTTTTTCGCGCGCGCCTGCTGCTCGGGGCTATACTCCTGCGCGGCCGCCGGGCGCTTCAGGATGTGCAGTTCAAATGCCGCAAAGCGGTCCTGGTCGAAGCGCATGGCACGGGCACCGTTCGGCAGCTCCCATTCCAGATCGGTGCGGCACCAGTCCACCACGGGCATGAAGTTGTAGCAGATGATCTTGATGCCGCTGGCCGCCACCTCCTCCAGGCTCGCAATCCACGCCTCGATCGACTTGGTCGCTTTTCCGCCGAGGCGCTTGACGTCGTCGGGGATCGGAATCGATTCCACCACCGACCAGGTCAGCTGCGAGCGGCCGGGCTGGCCATTCTCGATAAAATTCTTGCGCTCCTCGACCGCCTTGCGCGTCCAGGCCTCCCCGATCGGCACCTGATGCAGCGCCGAGACGATCTGGCTCGCCCCGGCCTGCCTGACGTCATCGAGCGAGACCGGATCATCCGGCCCGTACCAGCGCCATCCCTCCAGCATCATGTGCTGCCTCCCAAAACGTTTTCGAGCGAAGCGGGTACCGGTTCGCGTGAAGAAAACGCGTCAAAACAAAAGTCAGTTCGCGGTCAGCACGACCTTGACGCTCTGCGAGCGGTCCAGCGCCAGCCGCAGCGCATCAGGCGCGGTCGAGAGCGGCCGCTCGGCGGTGACCAACGACAACACGTCGACGCTGCCGTTGCCGATCAGTTCCACCGCATTCATGAACTCGAAGCCGAAGCGGAACGAGCCGCGCAGGTCGATTTCCTTGGCCATCACCGCATTCGACGGCGTCGGGATCTGGCCGCCCGGCAGATTGCCGATCTGCACCACGACGCCGCCGCGCCTGACGATCTGAATCGCGCTCGCAAGGCCCGCAGCCGTGCCCGAGACCTCGAAGGCGACGTCATAGGGGCGCAACGCGGCCTGCGCCTTCAGCCCTTCCTCGCCGGCCGAGACATTCTCGACATGGGAGGCGCCGAGCTTGGTCGCAAAAGCCAGCGGCGCCGGCGCGATGTCGGCCACGGTGATGTCGGCCATGCCGGCGCGGTGCGCCGCGAGCATGGTCAGAAGCCCGATCGGGCCGGCGCCGAAGATGATGCCGCGCTTGCCCTCGATCTTGCCGGCGCGCGCGACCGCGTGCAGGCACACCGCGAGCGGCTCGGCCAGCGCCGCGGCCTGGTACGAGACGTGGTCCGGGATCTTCACGCACTGCGCCGGGATCGCATCGAAATAATTGGCGAAGCCGCCTTGCATGTGCGGCGTCTTCGAGGCCGATCCCATGAAATAGATGTTCTCGCACAAGTTCGGCCGGCCTTCGCGGCAGGCGACGCAATGGCCGCACCAGCGCGACGGGTTGACGGCGACGCGGTCGCCGACCTTCAGGTTCGCAGCGGCACCGGAGATCTCCACGACCTCGCCCGAGATCTCGTGTCCCAGCACCAGCGGCGACTTCACCACGAAGTCTCCGGTGCGGGCATGACGGAAATAGTGCATGTCCGAGCCGCAGATGCCGCCGGCGCCGAAGCGGATGCGCACCATGCCGTCAGCGAGCTTGTCGAGCGGATGCTCGATCATGCGCAGGTCTTCGGGGCCGAACAGGGTCGCGGCGAGAGCGGTCGAGGTCATTTGGAGAGTCCCATGTATTTTGGCAGCCAGAGGGTCAGTTCGGGAATGAAGGTGATCGCGATCAGCGCCAGCATCAGCGGAACCAGCCAGGGCAGGATCGCCACCGTCGTTCGCTCGACGGAGAGCTTCGCCACGCGGGCGAGCACGAACAGCACCATGCCGAGCGGCGGATGCAACAGGCCGATCATCAGGTTCAGCGTCATGATCAGGCCGAAATGAATGGGGTCGATGCCGAGCTTGAGCACGATCGGCAGCAGGATCGGCACAAGAATGGTGATCGCCGCCGTGGTGTCGATGAAGCATCCCACGAACAGGATCAGCACGTTGGCGAGCGCCAGGAACACCCATTTGTTCTGGGTGATGCTGAGCATCCAGTCCGACAGCATCTGCGCCGCCTGCGACACCGTCAGCAGCCAGGCGAAGATCGAGGCCGCGGTGACGATGAACAGCACCGAGGCCGTGGTCTCAATGGTGTCGAAGGTCGCCTTGGCGACGGTCTGGAACGTCATGGTGCGGTAGCGCACGAGGCCGAGGAACAGCGACCAGATCACCGCGGCAACCGCAGCTTCCGTCGGCGTGAACCAGCCGAGCGTCATGCCGCCGATCAGGATCACCGGCGCCATCAGCGCCATCACCGCCGAGAAATCGAAATACCAGTCGATCAGGAGCAGCGTGCCGAGGCCGATGACGACGGCCGTGTTGACTGAGAGACCGGCGAGGACCATCAGCCAGATCGCCATCGGGAATGACAGCACGATCAGGATCTCGAGGCCGGCCGAGCCGAGCTGCGGCCAGGAGAACGGCGTGTCGCTGCCCCATTTGTTCTTGTGCGCGAAATAGGTGACGGTCACCATCATGAACAGCGTCAGCACGACGCCGGGAATGACGCCGCCCAGGAACAGCGCGCCGATCGAGACGTTCGCCATCATGCCGTAGATCACGAAGGGCAGCGACGGCGGGATGATCGGCCCGAGCGTTGCCGAGGCCGCGGTGACGCCGACCGAGAACTCGGTGGAGTAGCCGTGGTCCTTCATCGCCTTGATCTCGATGGTGCCGAGACCGGCGGCATCCGCAATCGCGGTGCCGGACATGCCGGAGAAGATCACCGAGCCGATGATGTTGACGTGGCCGAGGCCGCCGCGCATCCACCCCACCAGCGCAACCGCGAATTTGTAGATGCGGCCGGTAACGCCGGCGATGTTCATGAGATTGCCGGCCAGGATGAAGAACGGCACGGCGAGCAGCGGGAAGCTCTCGACGCCGGCGATCATGCGCTGCGCCAGCGTGACATCTGGCGTCACGCCGCTGACCAGGATGTAGAGCAGCGACGACACCGCCATGGCGATCGCCACGGGAACGCCGAGCAGCATGAGAACGAGAAAGCCTCCGAGCAACAGCAGCATGGTTTTATCCTTCCGATCCGTCGTAGGCACCGGGACGTTCGAGGACCGAGTAACCCTGCCGCCAGTTCTGGATTGCCACCTGCACGGAGCGTGCGAGCATCAGCACGAACCCGAGCAACACGGCGTAATAGACATAGTCCTTGGGAAGATTGATGGTGGTCATCTGCTCGTCGCCGATGATCCTGATGTAGACCCAGACCAGCTTGATGGCGTAGCCGAAGAAGGCGATCCGGATCAGGTCGATCGCGGTCGACAGCACGCGCCCTACGGCATGCGGCAGGTAGCGATAGACGAGGTCGACCTGGATATGCCGCGACAGCCGTACGCACATCGACGAGCCGATGAAGACCACGCCGATCAGGCAATAGGTCGCGATCTCCTCGGTCCAGGCGTAGCTGTCGTTGAGCACGTAACGGGTGAAGAACTGCAGGAAGACGGCGAGCGCCATCACCCAGAAAATCGCCAGCGCCACCCAGTCCTCGAAGGCGTAGACGCCGAGATCGACCTTCGGCGTCGCCTCCTCCTCGAAGGTGTGCGCGATCTCGTCCGCGGTGATCTGCCGGTGGATTTCGGCGGTGGACATGTTACCTCTCTCCAAATCGTCGTTCCGGGGCGACGCGTCAGCGTCGAACCCGGAATGACGTCTTTGTTCTACTGTCTCACGCTTGCTCCGCTCCTCATCCTGAGGAGCTTGCGAAGCAAGCGTCTCGAAGGATGCCCCCGGGCGACGCCTGGGCTTTCATGGTTCGAGACGCGCTTCGCGCTCCTCACCATGAGGGTCTTATGGCGGGGCAAGCGGCGGTCACTTCACCGCCTGGATCTTCTCCCAGTCGGCCTTGCGGTACCCGAACGTCTCGAACGCGACGTTCTTCAGCACGGTGTCGCGGAACTCGTTCTTGTCAACCTCGGTCACGGTCAGCCCCTTGTCCTTGAAGAAGGCGACCAGCTTGGCCTCGTTCTGCTTGATCTCTCCGGTGGCCTTGGCAGCGGCCTCCTGCGCCACATCGGTGAAGATCTTCTTGTCCTCGTCGCTGAGCTTCTTCCACAGCGCGCCGGCGATCACCGTGTTGAGGTGGTCGACGATGTGGCCGGTCAGCACGATGTGCTTCTGCACCTCGTAGAACTTCTTGGCCTCGATCGTCGTCAGCGGATTTTCCTGCGCCTCGACGGTACCGTTCTGGAGCGCGAGATAGACCTCGGCGAAGGCGATCGGCGCGGTGTTGGCGCCGCAGGCGCGCGGCATTGCGAGGTAGGCCGGAACGTCGGGCACGCGGATCTTCAGGCCCTTCATGTCCGCGCAGGTCTTGATCGGCTTGTTGGACGAGGTCTGGCGCACGCCGTAATAGGTCACCGCGACGATGTGGTGGCCGCTCTTGTCCTCATAGCCCTTGGCGAGCTCCTTGAAGATGTCGCTCTTGGTGTAGGCGAGCAGATGATCGGCATCGCGGAAGGTGTAGGGATAATAGGTCACGCCGATCGGCGCGAAGCTCTTGGCCGCGAAGCTCGATCCGGAGATGATGATGTCGACCGAGCCGAGCGAGAGGCCCTGGTTGATGTCGGTCTCCTTGCCGAGCTGAGAGGCCGGATAGACCTCAATCGCATAGCGGCCGTTGGTGCGCTTGCCGATCTCCTGCGCGGCCCAGACCGAGGCGGTGTGGAACGGCTCCGAGGGCTCGTAGACATGGGCCCATTTGAGCTTGGTCTGCGCCATGCTGGCGCTGGTCGCTGCCAACAGCGTGGCGGCGGACATCACTGCTGCAATCGTCATCTTCTTCAACATCGACTTTTCCTCCATCGTTCAAGTCTGCTTCTTGTTTGCCCGCCCCGAACCGGAACGGACCGCCCAATTTCATGGCCTCCGCGCGCCACCGCTCTTGGCCCGTTTCTTCGATGGTCGTTTTGATTTCGCCGGCTGAACCCCGGACGGCGCCGCCCGCTTCTGTGCAGCCGGCGCCCCTGCTGATGTCTCGGCACCAAAATTCTGTGCAAAGCGTTCCTGCGAATGCGCGAGGTGATCGCGCATGGCGTCATGGGCCGTCAGCGGCCGGCGCGCAGCGATGGCGTCACGCACGGCCCGGTGCTCGTCGAGCGCGGTTCGCCACGTGGTGGGGTTCTCGAAATAATGCGCTAGCTGCGCGAAATAGGGATTGAGGCGCTGGTCGAACAACTCGCCGACAACCCGCACCAGCACGGCATTGCCGAGACATCCTGCCACGGCGATATGGAAGGCGCGGTCATGAACCATCGAGGCTTCGCCAGGATGGTCGACATTCTCCATCGCGACGAGCGCGGCGTCGATGCGGTCGATGTCATCTTTGGTCGCCACGCGCGCGGCTTGCTCTGCGATGGCGCTTTCGAGGAATTCGCGGGCACGCAGCAGCTCGAACGGGCCTTCTATGACCGCTGATGGCGCCGGCGCGGCGATTGCGGCGGGCTCGATCACATAGATGCCGGATCCGACGCGGATGCGCAGGCGGCCCTCGACCTCGAGCGCAATCAAGGCTTCGCGCACGGTGGGCCTCGACACCTTGAGCTGCTCGGCGAGCTCGCGTTCGGTCGGCAAGCGGCTGCCGACCGCGTACTCGCCGCTGTCGATCAGGCTTCGCAATTGATCGGCGACCTGGCGATAGAGCCGTCTCGCCTCCACAGCTTCCAGCGGCACGCTGGCCCTCCCGAAAAGGTCTCGCGCGGCGCCTTCGGCGCCCGCGGCCCGCCAATTCTGGAAAATTGGTCTTACCAATTGACCGGAGCATTGACCTGATACGGACGCCATGTCAAGCAGCGGCAAAGCAAAGGGAAGACGTCCATGCGCCAGAGCTCGATGCGCCTTGATTCCACTTGCCTTGGTCGCGCCAATCTCGACCGGCTGGCACCTGCCATCCGCCGTCCGGCCTATGACCGTTCGCGCGTCACGCCCGGCATCGTGCATCTCGGCCTCGGGGCGTTTCATCGTGCCCATCAGGCGGTGGTCATCGACGATTGCCTTGCTAGTGGCAGCATGTCCTGGGGCATCATCGGCGCGAGCCTGCGCAGCCCGGAGACGCGCGACGCCCTCGCCCCGCAGGACCATCTCTACACCGTCGCCGTGCGTTCCGCCGAAGGTACCGAGCACCGCGTGATCGGCGCCCTGCTCGACAGCGTCGTCGCGCGCGAGAAGCCGGCAGCCCTGGTCGAGCGGATGGCCGATCCCGCCATCCGCATCGTCTCGCTCACGGTGACCGAGAAGGGCTATTGCCACACGCCGCAGACCGGCGATCTCGACGAGCGGCATCCTGATGTCGTGCATGATCTGAACAATTTCGATGCGCCGCGCTCGGCGCCGGGCTTCATCGTCGCCGCGCTGGCACGGCGGCGGGCGCAGGGTCTTTCGCCCTTCACCGTGCTGTGCTGCGACAACCTCGCCGCCAACGGCCACACCGTGCAGCGGATCGTCACGCAGTTCGCCGCGCTGCGTTCTAGGGAACTCGGCAAGTGGATCGCCGACACGGTTGCGTTCCCCTCGACCATGGTCGACCGCATCGTGCCGGAGACGACGGATGCCGACCGCGATGCGGTCGCATCCGCGCTGGGCATGCGCGACGCCTGGCCTGTCATGACCGAGCCGTTCACGCAATGGGTGGTCGAGGACCGCTTCACCGCGGGCCGGCCGGACCTTGCCGCAGCGGGCGTCGAACTCGTCGGCGACGTCAAGCCGTTCGAGCTGATGAAGCTGCGGCTCCTCAACGCCAGCCATTCCGCGCTGGCCTATCTCGGCTATCTCTCCGGCTACGAGACCATCGCCGACACGATGCAGGATCCGCATTTTGCGCGCCTTGCCGCCCAGGTCATGGAAGAGGCCGCGGTGACGCTGACGATGCCCACGGGGACGGATCTCGCAGCCTATCGCGCCTCGCTGCTCAAGCGCTTCGCCAATCCGGCGCTGCACCACCGCACTTGGCAGATCGCCATGGACGGCTCGCAAAAACTGCCGCAGCGGCTGCTCGGCGCAATGCAGGATCGCCTTGCGAAAGGCCTGCCGATCGCAACGCATGCGCTCGCGGTCGCCGCCTGGATGCGCTACGTCAGCGGCGTCGACGAGCAGGGACGGCCGATCGACGTGCGCGACCCGCTCGCCGCCGAGTTCGCCGCGCTGGCGCGCGAGGCGGGACCCGTTGCCGAGCGCCTCGCGCCGGCACTGCTCGGGGTGGCGAAGGTGTTCGGGCCGCTCGGCGCCGAGCCGCGCCTGCGCGAGGCCGTTACCGCGGCGCTCGGCCGCCTTTATGCCGACGGCGCGCGGCGGGCCGTGGCAACGCACGTTTCGGCGTGACCACGACGTGGGCAGCATCATGAATGCTGCACTGCGGCCAAAGTCGACGGAAAGTCGCGCTTGATTTTTGCCTGTCCTTGCCCCACCCGAGAGCGATGGGAAACGACACTAAGGTCATCGCCGCCAACGCGGCCTTTTACGCGGCGTTCTCGACCGGCGACTTCGCCGGCATGGAACGGATGTGGGCGGACGACGACGGCATCTCCTGCATCCATCCCGGCTGGCCGGCCATCATCGGCCGCGCCACAGTGATCGGAAGCTGGCGCGACATCCTGCAAAACCCGCAGCGGCCGCAGATCGTCTGCGCCGAGCCGCAGGCCATCGTCGACGGCGACAGCGCCCGCGTGCTCTGCATCGAGATCGTCGACGGCACCGCGTTGGCTGCGGCGAACCATTTTCGCCGCGTCGGCGACGACTGGCGCCTGGTGCATCATCAGTCCAGCCCAATCGCGCAGATTGTCGAGCAGGCTGAGGACGATAGAACAAGTCACCGCGTCCACTGAGCACGGCGATCACGGCGCCGTGATCTACTGTGCATGGGGTTGTTCTTCAGCTTTGTTTAGCGGTCCGAAAGTTCCGACAGATCGTCGAGCACGAAATGCGCGCCGGTGAAGTCATCGTCGCCTCCGAAGAACGTGCTGCGGGTGATCAGAACCGGGATGCCCGCGCGCGAGGCCGCGATCAGGCCGTTGGCGGAATCCTCAATCGCAACGCAATCGGATGCCTCGAGCTTCAGCCGCGCCAGGATCTCGAGATAGACGTCCGGTGCCGGCTTCTTGTGCCTGACGTCGTCGCCGGCGACGATCGCATCGAAATCCGCGGCCCAGCGTTTGCCCAGCGCCTGCGACAGCAGCGCATCGATATTGCCGTGCGATGTGGTGGTCGCAATCGCAAGCCGCTGGCCCCTCGCCTTCGCGGCCCTGAGCAAATCCGTCACGCCCGGCCGTAAGGAGCAGCGGCCGTTCTCGACCAATTCGGCATAATGCGCGGTCTTGATGCGGTGGAGCTCTGCGATGTCAATGTCCGACAAGGGCGGAGCGGTCAGTAGCCCGTTGTGGTAGGCGCGCATGCGTTCCTTGCCGCCCGTCACCCGCAGCAGGTCCTTGTAGACGGCGCGGTCCCACTGCCAGTCGAGCCCGTGGCGGGCGAAGGCAAGGTTGAAGGCCTGCCGATGCAGCTCCTCGGTTTCGGCCAGGGTGCCGTCAACGTCGAAGATCAGCGCGGCCGCGCGCCGGATCAGATCGGCGGCGTCCGCTGGCGACTGAACCAACCCTTCGGTCTGCATGATCGATGCCTCCCTTCCGGCGCTGCGTAAAGCGAGCATCGGCCGAGCCGGAGGGCGAGACAAATCGCAATATCTTTTGCCGGACCCAAAAATCTCTTATGAGCGAACGGGGCGCGACGCGCGAACGGGAACTTTCGACCTGCACGGGAGACGCATGCGGCTCTTCATCCTCGGCCTCGGCTACAGCGCGCGGCATTTCGTCCGCAAGCACGGCGACAGCTTCTCGCATGTCGCCGGCACCGTGCGCAATCCCGCGCAGCGGGATGACCTTGCCGGGATCGAGGTGCATCCGTTTTCCGGCAGCCTTCCGTCGCCCGAGACGGTTGAACGGGTTCGCGACGCCGACGTCCTCCTGGTGTCGATCCCGCCCGGCAGCACGAGCGATCCCGCGATCGCGGCGTTTGGCGGCGTTCTGCAGGGAAGCCGCCGCAAGGTCGTCTATCTCTCCACCATCGGGGTGTACGGTGATCACGGTGGAGCGTGGGTCGACGAGAGCACGCCGCCGCAGGCCATCCTCGACCGCACGCGGATGCGGATCGCGGCGGAGCAGGCCTGGACGGATGCGACGGGCGGCGATGCCGCGATCCTGCGGCTTGCCGGCATCTACGGTCCCGGCCGCAACGCGCTGTCGACGCTGCGCGCGGGAACGGCGAGGCGCATCATCAAGCCGGGACAGGTGTTCAACCGCATCCACGTCGATGACATCGCGAGCGCGATCATGGCCGCTATTCATCACCAAGGCGGCGGCGTTTGGAACGTCTGCGACGACGAGCCGGCGCCGCCGCAGGACGTGATCGGCTATGCCGCGCAGCTGATGGGCGTGGCGCCGCCGCCGGAAGAAGCGTTCGCCACCGCCGAGATGTCGCCGATGGCGCGCAGCTTCTATGCCAGCAGCGCCCGCGTCTCCAACGAGAAACTGAAGCGCGAGCTCGGCGTCACGCTGGCCTGCCCCACCTATCGGCACGGCCTCGACGCTCTCTGGCGCGCAGGCGAAGGACGTTAGGGTTCCTGCGCTCCGATGCGTCCCAGACATGCCGCCCCCGCGCTTGACTTCATCCCGGTGCGGTCATGATCTAGGCATCGAGCGAGCCACCGCACAACGAGCTCGCGCCTTGGGAGAATGCAATGAACAAGACGATCGCCATGATCGCGGCAACGATTGCTGTCGTCACGCTCGGCGCCGCGCGCGCTGCGCCGCTGCCCGAAGCCAATCCCGACGACGTCGGATTTTCGAAGCAAGGCCTTGCACGCCTCGATAATTTCTTCGCGCGCGAGATCGCGGCCAAGCGCGTTCCCGGCGCAGTGGTCGCCATCGCGCGCGACGGCAAGCTCGTCCACTACAAGGCCTATGGCCTGCTCGATCCGGCCAAGGGCACGCCGATGCCGCTCGATGCGATCTTCGCGCTGGCCTCGATGACCAAGCCGATGGCAGCGGTCGCCGGCCTGACGCTGATGGAGCAGGGACGGCTGCCGCTCCAGGCCAAGCTGTCAGAATACTACCCGGGCTTCGCCGACATGAAGGTCGGCGTGCCTCAGGCGGACGGATCACTCAAGCTCGAACCGCAGGCCTCGCCGATCTTCATCCACGATCTCTACCGGCATACGTCGGGGCTGATGTATGGCGGCCGCCCCGACTCATCGAGCCCGGTGGCGCGGCAATATCCCGATGGCATTGCGCCGGCGATCGAAGGCGACACCCAGGCTTTCATCGATCGCATCACCAAGCTGCCGCTGGCGCAGCAGCCCTCGACCGCGTTCGAATACGGCTTTTCGATCGATGTGCTCGGCGCTGTCGTCGAGAAGGTGAGCGAGCAGAAGCTTGGCGACTATCTCGCTGCCAATGTCTGGCAGCCGCTCGGCATGAAGGATGCGACCTTCCATCCGACCGAGGCGCAGCGCCCGCGCCTCGCCCGCCCCTTCCCGAACGATCCGCTGACGGGCAAGCCGCAGGCCATCAAGCTCCTGGACACCCCAACCAAGTTCGATTGCGGCGGCGCCTGCTCGTTCGCGACGGTCGGCGACTACATCCGCTTCGGACAGATGCTGCTCAACGGCGGCGAGCTCGACGGCCAGCGCATCCTCGGTCCGAAGACCGTCCGTCACATGACGGCGAACCATCTCGGCCCCGAGATCAAGAATAACGTCGCCAATGTCGAGCCGCATCGCGGCGGCTTCGGCTTCGGCCTTTCGGTGGCGGTCCGGACGGCCGAAGGATTGTCGTCGGTCCCCGGCAATCCGGGCGAGTTCACCTGGAACGGAGCCTACGGGACGCAGTTCTTCTGCGATCCCAAAGAGCGTCTCGTCGTCGTGGTGGGGACGGCGGCACCGGGTGAGCTCAGGAAGTATTATCGCGAGCAGGTCCAGGACATCGTCTACGGCGCGATGACGAAGTGAGATCGTCATGCCCTGAAAGAGAAAGGGCGGCCGCTCCGGCCGCCCTTATTAATCACCGTCAGCTCAACACGCCGTATTTCCTGAACCAGGCCTCTGCCTGCTTCCAGGCATCTTCCGCGGCGTCCTTGCGGTAGCTGCCGCGATAGTCGGCATGGAAGCCGTGCGGCGCTTCGGGGTAAATCTTGAAGTCGGCCGTCTTCTTGCTCTGCTCGAGCGCGGCCTTCATCTGCTCGACCTGGGCGACGGGAATGCCGGTATCGGCGCCGCCATAGAGGCCGAGCACCGGCGCCTTCATCTCGGGCGCGAGCTGCAGCGGGCTCTTCGGCCACAACGGGTTGGCTGGATCGACCAAGGTCCCGTAGAAGGCAACGCCCGCCTTGAGCGCACCGCTGTGAGCGGCATATTCCCAGACCGTGCGGCCACCCCGGCAGAAGCCGATGATGCCGAGCTTCGTCGTGTCGCCGCCTTGCGATCCTGCCCAGGCGACCGTCGCGTCCAGATCCGACAACAGCTCCGCGTCCGGCTTCGCATTCACCACCGGCAGCAGCTCCTTGATATCCGTGACCTTGGTCAGGTCGATGCCCTTGCGGAAATAATAGTCGGGCGCCACTGCGAACGCGCCGAGCTTGGCGAGGCGCCGCGTCACATCCCGGATGTATTCGTGCAGTCCGAAGATCTCCATCGCCACGATGATCACCGGCGCCTTGGCGTTGCCGGCCGGGCGGGCGAAATAGGCGGGCATTTCCTCGGAGCCGACCTTGATCCTGGCATCGCCCACCTGGAGGCCGCTGGTATCCGTCGTGATGATGTCGGCCCGGACCGGACCGGCCGCGAGCGTGTAGCCGGCGGCGACGGCCGCGGTCGCGCTCATGAATCCGCGGCGCGAGAGCGGGGCGACTTTCGTCAGTCCAACGACGTCGGATGTCATGGTGGTATCAAAGCTCATCGATCTTCCCATTCCTGATTCCCATGCTGATGCCTCTCGGGCGCCGCATTCGCCAGTAATTGCCGGATAAACGCAAGTCACCAGCCTGCGAGGACGCGGCTCGCCACGTCAAGCCCTTCGTTGGCGAGCGCCGGTGTCCGCCGTCCGCCGGAGCGTGGGGCGTGGTGCCGGACTTAACCGTCTGGCTGCACTGCATCGCAACATCCATTAACCGAAACGAATGGTTCTTTCCCTGCCCGCCAAGCCTCTTGGCGCTGCAGAGAATGCACCTGTGCGCGCACCCGACGTGCCCTGCCGCAACAAATGGCAGCCGGGGTGACGACAGTGACACATCATGTTGCTTGCGCATCGCTCATCATCACCAAATCACGTGCGAACCGCGGTCATTTGATTGAAATTTTCAGAGGATCTTGGCCGCGCGATTTACCCGGTCTTTCTTTGTGACACCCTAGTTCCACGGCCGGAAGTTCCATCTTCGGAAACGCAGAGGCTTCTTCCCGCGACGCGCGATGCTCGCCCGCAACGGACGACGGAGCGCGAGCGGGTCTCATTCTCGTCCGCCCCGATTGCGCTACCTGAGGCCCAGTTGAATAATCGTTATCCGACCTCTGAAATGAATTTGGCTCGTGAATCGATTGAACTGTTGGAGCAGGCCGCACGCATCCTTTGGTTCGAAGGCACCAAGCACGGTTTGCGCGACCGCGAATGGATGGCGTTGCGCTTCCTCTCCCGCGCCAACCGATTTTCCCGAACCCCCTCGGCGCTGGCGAGCTACGTCGGCACCACGCGCGGCACCGCCTCGTTCATCATCGGCGAGCTCGAGCGGCTCGGTTATCTCGAGCGGAAGCGCTCGGCCACGGACAAGCGGTCGGTGACGTTGAGCGTGACCCAGCAGGGCAAGAAGTTCCTGATGCGCGATCCCGTCAGCGTCCTCGTCGAAGCGATTGCCGTTCTGGACGACGAGGTCAAGATCCGCTTCCGCGACACGTTCCGGCACGTGCTGGACCACTCCGATGCCGCCGAGCAGCGGCACCACACCGACGTCTGCAAGCGGTGCATCTTCCTGCGGGAGGATCGCGCCAATACCGACAGCAAGACGACGGCCGAGTTCAGCTGCCGCCTGTTTCGCGCACCGATCGCCGAGGCGGAGGTCGATCTGCTGTGCACCAGCTTCGAGCATCACCGCCAGTAGAAGGCGGCTCGATCAGGGCGTCGCCTTGCGCGACGAATAGATAACACCGCCGCTGGCTTCCACCACCAGGCGCCCGTTCTCGTTCCTGATCTCTTCGATGCGGCCAAGGCCGGGCACCTGCTGTCCCAGCACGGCTTCGATGACGCCGTTCGGGCCTTGTAGGATCGCGATCCCCTCATAGGCCTGGCGGACCGCCCAGCCCTTGATCGCCTTGCGCGGCGCCGACGCACGCTCGGGTGCGGGCACCGATCCCGTGAACTCGGGCGCGGCGACCGCGGCCATCATCGGCCCTTGCGCTGACACCGGCTGCGTCTGCACCGTCGCCGGCGCGGGAGCTTGGGCGGCTTGGGCTTGGGCCTGCACCTGAGCGAGCTTGTCGAGCTTCACCGTGGAGGACGAGCTCACCCGCTCGATCCGGTCGAGATTCTCGGCAAACCTGCCGAAGCGATCGTTCGTGACCTTGCTGGATTGATCGACCGCGGTCCGCAAGCCGTCGAGGTTTTCAGACACGCCCGACACCTGCTTGCGCAGTTGCGCGACGGTCTCGCGCAGAATCCTGATTTCCGCATTGGCCGCAGCGTTGTTCGGCGCGGGTTGCGTGGTGAGATAGGCGATCACGCCGGTGCAGGCGCAGACCACGAGCATGGCAGCGACCGCCAGAGTTGCGAGCGGCGCGACCCATGTCGGACGGGGTGGCGGCGGCTTCGCCACGATCACGGCCGGCTTGATCACGGCCGGCGCGGGCTTCGGGATCGCCATCTTGTCGAGGCGGGCCTTGGCACGGATGCGCTTCAAGCCATCGAGTGCCTCCTTTGCGAGAGCCTCGTCGCTGGCCGCGGCCGATACGCGCTTTTCGCTCGCGGCAGGCTTGGTCGTTCGCGCCGCGTTGTCCATTGCATCGCTCGCGTCCGGCGCCGGCTTCGCCGCCGCGGAAGCATCCGCGGTCGCGTTGGGACGAGCTTGTCCATCGGACAACATATGAAAATGCTCCGTTCGGTTTCGGTCTGTCGAACGACGATATTTGCCGAAGCTTGCCTGAAACGTGCGGGTCGAAAGCCGTTCATCGCGCGCGATGCGACATCGCATGAGTCGATCGCGTCATACACGTGGCGATAGTGCGACTCGAAAGACACACATACGCCAAGATTTCACCAAGTTGGAGTCTTGGCGCAGACGTGAGTCGAACTGCCGCATGCGGAAAAGCGAGTTCCAGAGTCAATCCGGGGTTGAAAACCCATCAATGTGCGTGCCCCGGAGCACCACCCGAAATAGCTGTAATTGTACGGGGATGCGGAACTATACAACCATCACGATGCAAAACTAGTTTGGCATCAAAATCAACTGATGCGATCTGATACATCAAGAAACAACCTGAAACAAATCAACAGCATCAAGCGCGTGTAGCAATCGCTTTCTTACGCACGCTTGATCGGGAATCGGCAATCGCTACGGTTCTACTCAAGTGATTCTCGCCAGTTGGCGAGGAGATCGACACGGTTCAGCAGTGTTCGGACGCGATGAGCAACTTGGCGCAACTGTTCTAGGTCGTTTCTCAACCTGCTCCGCGAGGTGATCAGTAAGACACCCGCCGAGCCTCACGCAGTAAGCGTTTCAGTATCGAGTTGAAGTAACAGGCCTGCGAGACGCAGGCGCTGAACGCGTAGGGCTGCCCGCGAATATCGAAACCACAACAACGGTTCGCGGGATGGAATGTCGTCAAACAGCATCGTTGCCGAGCCGGGGCATCACAACAACCAACCGGCCGCAACAAGTGCGAAACAGGGGCGAAAGACTGATGTATATTATCGTTGATGATCGTGAGAGCGTCGCGAACAGCTATGTCGGAGGGCTCGTTCGCGAAGGCGTATCGTCGATCGGCTTCTCCTCCGGAGAATTCTGGGACTGGCTGCAATCTGCGAGCGAATCCGATCTGGCGGCGGTGGACGCTTTTCTCCTCGGGGATTGCGATGCCCGCGGAAGCCTGCCGCGGGCGATGCGCAAGCGCTCATCGGCTCCTATCATCGCCATGAGCGGCCAGAAGATGCTCAAGAACACGCTGGAGCTGTTCGAATCGGGCGTGGACGACGTCGTGCACGTGCCGATCCATCTGCGCGAGATCCTCGCACGAACGGCCGCGATCGCGCGCCGCCGGGTGGGCGAGCTGCCGAGGCCCTGCGAGAGCAGGATCCAGGTCTTCTTCAACGGCCGTGATCCCGAAATCGCGGGCCACGCCCTCACCCTGCCCCGCCGCGAACTGCGCATTCTCGAATATATGGTGGCCAACCACGGCAAGTGGATCACCAAGACGCAGATCTTCAACGCGGTCTACGGCATCTTCGAGTCCACCTTCGACGAGAGCGTGATCGAGAGCCACGTCAGCAAGCTGCGCAAGAAGCTCCGCGACCGCCTCGGCTTCGACGCGATCGTGGCAAGGCGTTACGTCGGCTACCGCCTCAACATCCCGGCGGGCGAAACTCTCGACGAGCCGGTGCAGGAGCTCGAGGACGTCGGCATCCTCTTGAAGCGGGCGCAGGCCGCCCCCGCGGCATACCCGGCCGGAAACTGACAAGGGCGCAAGCCTGGCACGAACCGACAACGGCCTCCGCACTTCGCGGAGGCCGTTGCACGTTCAGCGGCGGAGACGATCGGATGAGCAGCGCTTATACAGCCATCCCGCGCTACGGCTTCTGCTGGAATTCTTCCTTGGACACGTAATTGAAGTCCTCGACCAGGACGTCCTGGACGATGTCACCCTGCATCCGTTCGTTGACGCGCTGCTTGATGGCCGTCGTCAGGATGGCGAGGTCGTAACGGGCGAGCTTCCTGAAGTCGAGACGATCGTCGGCATAGATCCTGCGGAAGGCCTCGTCGACGACGAACGGCTCCGGCGGGACGTTCAGCTGGTGCATGGTCCGCGCCTCCATGGTGTAGACGAAGCGCGCGACGATGTAGCCCTGGACATTGCCGTTTTCGACCATCGGCACGCTCAGCGCCCGCGTCTTGTGATATTGCAGCCCTTCGAGATACTCGTCCTTCGCCGGCAGCAGGCTGCCCTTCTCCTTCCAATAGGCGACGGCATAGCTCGTGCCCGCCGTGAGGATGCATACCCAGAGCCCGGCCAGCACCAGCCTGATCATTTTCCGTCCTGCGCTGTGCGACCGGTATAGGTGCCGTCGGACTCGGCGTCCTTGACCGCCTTGACGATGATGCTCGCGACTTCGCGGACCGCGTCGTAGTGCATTTCCAGAATGGAGCGATTCCGCTCGAGCTTCTCGCGCAGCCGCTGAATCTCCTCGGTGATCTCGACCTCGCCGCCAAGGTGCATCCGCGCCCGCATCAGGCGGACGAACTCGAGCATGCTCCGGCTCTTCCGCGCGCTGAAGTCGTCGAAATCGATCTTCTGGCCGGTCGCGAGCGCGGTCGTCTCCTCCTCGACGATACCTGTGAGCCGGCGGATTGCGGCCAGCAGGCCACGCATTTCGTCCGATCTCACCGTGTCGGCGGCGTCGACCCTTGCCTCGCCACCCCCGATCGGCAGCAACACGGGCAGCAGCGCATCCCCCGCTTCGGCTTCCGTCGTCACCATCTCGGTGTCCGCGACCGCCTGGTCCATCGCCACGGCCACCGCGCCTTCTTGTGCCTGCATTGGAAATTCACCTCTCAACTTCTGTCACCCGTTCGCGGATCATGATTTGGCCTTCGCAGCGTCCGGTCCAGCCGGATGCGCGGCGGCGAGCTGCCGGGCGATGCCGACACCGTTGCCCTTTGCCAGCTGGCTGCCGAGCTGCTCTGCAAGCATCGACTTCCAGACGCCGCCAGCCGTGCCCTTGCCGAAGACCTCCTCCGACTCCTTCGGCAACATCGTCTCGACGAAGGTCTGGAGGATGAAGGCTTCGAACTTGCGGTAAACCTCACCGGATGCCGGCGCCTTGATCACCTGCACCGGCGCCCCGTTCACGGCACCCGACTGCGCTTCCGCGACTTTCGCCGCGGATTGATCGGCGGTCGCCGCTTTGGCCTTGCCGACTTCCGCCTCCATCGTGGCGGCGAAATCGGCGTCCGACGATTTCAGCGCGTCGAGCTTCGCGGTCGCGGCGCGCTGCGTCGCGGGGTCCGCGGCTTCGAGGACGTCGAGGACGAGGTCGGGCGTCGCTGTCACGATCATGTCTTGTTCCGGTTGGCTGGCTGTGGCGTCCAGGCGTGCACGGTAAGGCTCGTTCCCGTCATGTCCTCGAGCGAGCGCTTCTCGGCATCGCGGAGCTTGTCTGCGAGTGCGGCCTTGGCGACCTCCTCGATCTGTTTCACGCGGCGGGTCTCCCTGCGAACCTGGTCGAGCTGCTGCACGGCCTGCGCCTGCACCGCACGGGCGCCGACGCTCGCCCTGTTGAGACGCCGCGCGATCGATTCGTTCGACGATCCCGCCGGCGGCTTTCCATCGTTCAAGGCTCCGACCAGCCATTCTTGCTCGTCCTGCAGGCTGCGCTCCTGCTGCCGCAATTGAGCGAGCTGCCATTCGGAGAGCCGGAGCTGCAGCTTCACCAGCGAGACCATCCGGCCGAGCTTGTCCGCGCGCGATGTCATGACCCGGTCACTCCGCCAGCCACGACGACGCGCCCAGCATGAACTGCGTCAGCAGCTCGTCGCTGGTGAGGTAGAGCAGCAGGAAGCCGCCGAACAGCACGAAGGGCACCGAGATGAAATAGACCGGAATGGCCGGCGTCAGCTTGTTGATCAGGCCGACCGCCAGGTTGACGATGACCGAATAGACGATGAAAGGGCTCGAGATCCGCAGCGTCAGCACGAACGCTTCCGAAAGGCGGCCGACGAGCAGCTCGAGCGCGACGCTGCCGCCCAGCCTGCTGCCGGGCTTCCAGACGTCGTAGGAGTTCATCAGCCCCCGCAGCACCTGCCAGTGCTGGTCGGTCATGAAGAACAGCGTGGTGACGGCCGCCATGATCAGCGGCACCAGGGCCGGCGCCGGATCGGTGTCGGCGATCGGTGTGCCCGGGATGTTGCTCAGCCCGATCGCGCTCGCCATCATGGTCGCCATAGTCTGGAGGGCGAGGAAGAACACGCGCCCGCCGAGCCCGATGACGCTGCCGACCACGAGCTCGGAACAGATCAGGAGCGCGAGCGTCAGGGGAGCCGCGTTGTCCGTGAGCGGCTTCAGGACGGCAATCAGGATCGGCGTCAGTGCAAACGTCGTGACCAGCGCGACGAACAGGCGCACCTGGGGCGGAACGTTGACGCTGGAATAGCCGGGCACCAGCATCAGGCAGGCGCCGATGCGGCAAAACACGATGAACGTCACCAGCACGCTGTCGGCGAGCCCTGAGATCACGATATGGCTCCCAGCGCCCTGATCTCGGCGCTGCGCGCGACTTCGACATGCGACAGGATCGGCAAAGTCGGGAACACCCGCTCCAGGATCATCCGGACATAGGGGCGCGCTTCCGGCGTCACTGCCAGCACCGCGCTGGTGCCGCTCTCGGTGAATTTCCGGATCGCGGCGCTGGCTTCGGTCGCGAACTGCTCGATCAGGCGCGGGTCTGCGTCGAACTCGACGACGTCCCCCTTGGCATCGCGCTTCAGGCTCTGGTGGAAAGCGAGATCCCAGCGGTTGCCGAGACGGACCACGTTGAGCACGCCATTGTCGGAGAGATCACCGCAAATCTGCTGGGCGAGTCGGGTCCGAACGTGCTCCGCCACCTGCTCGGAGCGCCGCACATGGGGCGCGATCTCGGCGATCGCCTCGAGGATCAGGTGAAGATTGCGAATGGAGACGCGCTCGGCAAGCAGGATCTTCAGGATCGCCAGCAGGCCCGAATAGGAGATCTGCGACGGGCAGAGATCCTCGACCAGGCGCTTGTATTCGGGATCGAGCCGGTCGAGCAGGGCGCGCATGTCCTTGTAGGACAGCAGCTGGGCAAGGTTCGCCCTGATCACTTCGCTCAAATGCGTGAGCAGCACCGACAAATTGTCGACCGGCTTGCAGCCCTGCCGCTTGACTTCGTCGGTGAAGGCTTCCGTCACCCACAGCGCCTTCATGCCGAACGCGGGCTCGATCACCTCGTCGCCCGGCACGTCGGGCTTGCCGTCCTTGTCGACCAGCACCAGCACCTCGCCGAGCCTGAGCTCGCCATGGGCAACGCGCGTGTCGTGAATCCGGATCTGGTAGCTCTTGGGATCGATCGACAGATTGTCCGTGAGCTTGATCTCGGGAATGACGAAGCCGTACTGCTTGGCGAATTTCTTGCGGATCTTGGCCACGCGGTGGGCAAGCTCGGTGCGCGAGCCCAACAGATGGACCGAAAGGTGGCCGCCGAGCGCCAGCTCGATCTCGGCGGTCTTGAGCTGCTCCTTGACGGACTCCTTGGCCTCAGCCTGGGCGCGCTCGTCGGCCTTGCGGGCCTCCTCCTTCTGCTTCAGCGCGGCCTGCCGCTTCGGCAACGAATAGCCGACGAAGGCCATGACACCCCCAAGCAGCACGAACGGCGCCATCGGCAGTCCCGGCATCAAAGCGAGCACGAACATCATCAGCGCGGCGGCCGACACCGCGCGCGGATAGCCGCCGAGCTGCCGCAGCACCGCCTGCTCCGCCGAGCCCGTGGTGCCGCCCTTGGAGACCAGGAGGCCCGCCGACAGCGACACGATCAAAGCCGGCATCTGCGACACCAGACCATCGCCGACGGAGAGCTTGGTGTAGACGTCGGCCGCGCGGGACAGAGTCAATCCGTGATGGGTGACGCCGATGACGATGCCGCCGAAGATGTTAATCGCGGTGATGATGAGACCGGCGATGGCGTCGCCACGGACGAATTTCGAGGCGCCGTCCATGGCGCCGAAGAACGCGCTCTCCTCTTCGAGCTCGCGGCGCCGGCGCTGCGCTTCCTTGTCGTCGATCAAGCCGGCGGACAGGTCGGCGTCGATCGCCATCTGCTTGCCCGGGATGGCGTCCAGGGTGAAACGGGCGCCGACTTCGGCGATACGCGTCGCGCCCTTGGTGATCACGACGAAATTCACCGTTACCAGGATCGCGAAGATGATGAGGCCGATGACGAAGTCGCCGCCCATGACGAACTGCGAGAAGCCGGCAACGACATGGCCTGCCGCATGTTCACCCTCCCCGCCGCGCGACAGGATCAGGCGCGTCGTCGCGATGTTCAGCGCGAGGCGCAGGATCGTCGCGATCAGCAGCACGGTCGGGAAAGCCGAGAAGTCGAGCGGACGCTGAATCCACAGCGCCACCATCAGGATCAGGGCCGACAGCGCGATCGAGAACGCGAGGCCGAGGTCGATCAGGATCGGAGGAATCGGCAGGAACAGAATCGTGAGCATGGTCACGATGCCGGCGGCGAAAAAGGCATCCGTTCCGAGACGGCGCGGATTGGGCGGGCTAGCAGCTAACGTATCGGCCATGGGTCACCGGCAGGGGGTCCGCCCGTAATCTGCCGCGCAAAGCTTACGCGGGGATGGTGCCGGGGCCGCCGGATCAGAAGCCGCGCTCGATCCTGGAATAGACCATCTCGGTGAAGGTCGACAGATGCGCGCCGATGAAGGAGCCGGAGACGGCAACGACCAGGAGAATGACGATGATCTTCGGCACGAAGGTCAGCGTCACCTCCTGGATCTGGGTCAGGGCCTGGATCAGCGCGATGACGGTGCCGACCAGCATGGCTGCGCCGACCGCAGGCCCGGAGGCGACGATGATGGTCCAGATCGCCGCCTGGACGATATCGAGGGCGTCCCGCTCGTTCATGACTGGCTGATCGTGAGGCCCGGTCCGACCGCGACCTTGGTGCCGTCCTGAAGCGTCGCGATGGAGCCGTCGCTGTTGATGGAGACCGAGACGACCTTGCCGCTGAAGGTCGCGCCGGTCGAGTCGGTGAAGCTGACCGTCTTCCCGATCAGCCCGTTGGCCTGCGACAAGGACTGCGAGGATAGCAGCGCGTCTAGCTTCGCATTCGTCTGCATCGCCTGCTCGACCGTCGAGAGCTGGGCGAACTGGCTCATATACTGCGCGGTGTCCATGGGATTGGTCGGATCCTGGTTCTTCATCTGGGCGATGAGGAGCTGGAGAAACGTGTTGTAGTCTACGCTGTTGCTCGACGTCGTCGAGTTGGTGTCGGTCGAGCTGGATCTGCTGGTGCTGTCGGTCGCGCTGGTGACGTTCATCTTGTCCCTCCGCTGTCAGGCAGCTTCGACTGGGGAAACGGCGGCGGCGCCGGCCAGGATGGCCTGCTCCACCGGAAACAACGCGCGAATCCGCTTGAGCGCCTCGAAATAGCGGGTCGCCCCGACCAGTTCGTCGATCGCGCCGAGCCCATCGAGCATCTCGCGGTTCTCGCAAACGGCACACAAGGCCGCGTGATGCTGGGCGTAGAGCGCCGCAGCATCGCGAACGTCGGTCGGGTTCATCAACATGAGCTGGACGATGAAATAGAGCTGCCGCAGCGCCGTGGTGGCGTCGGACGCCTGCATGACCTGCCCTTCGAGCAGGAACATCACGTCGTTGACGAGCTCGACGGAGACCTTGCGGTCGACGCGGAGCACCGCGCCGTTGATGTAGATCCGTTCGCCCGCGCGCAAGGAGATCTTCATTAAAGCGCGTCTCGGATCAGGCGGTTGATTTCGATGAGCTGCACCACGTCGCTGGACCGCTGCTCGCGGAGACGGTCGGCCTCCTTGACCACCCACAGGCCGATCGAGATGATGTCGGCACGCAGCTTGTCCGGCAGGCCGTTGTCCGGGTGCGCGAGATCCTCGATGAAGATCGTCCACAGCCGCCGCACATAGAGCAGGCTCTCGACCTGATCCTCGAGGCTGAAACGCCCCTTCTGGATCCGCTCGAGCCGGTCGATGCCGAGGCTGAGCGCCTGCCGCTCGCGGCTGCGCGCCTCATAGCCACTTTCGTCAACGACCGCTTCATAGGCTTCAAACGTCATCAGGACCACTCTTCGCAGAAAACCGAACAACTGGACAAAGGTTACGAGCCTGACAGCGCAGCCTTGGCTCAGAGATAATTGATGAGGCTGATCTTCTGGAGCTGCGAGGTGAGCGCCAGCGCGGTCTGGATCTGTGTCTGCAGCGTATTGACCCGGACCGAGGCTTCGGTCGGATCGACCTTCTCCATGCCGACGATCTGATTGTTCAGGATGTCCTGCTGCGTCTTGAGCTTGGCGGTTGCGGTGGTGACCCGCTGCTGGACCGTGCCGACGCTGCCGCCGAGCGCCGCGAGATCGTTGATGGCGTTGCCGACGAGGCCGATGGCCTTGTCCACGACGACCTGGAACGTCTCCTGGCTCAGACTGACGTTCCCGAGGTCGGCCATCATGGTGTAGGCCTCGGCGAGCCTGCGGAAGCCGATCTGGTTGGCGCTCACCGACGTTTCCGCGATCTCCGTCGTGGAGATGCGGCTTTGCATGGTCTGGTCTGTCGCCGACGACCAATTGGTGTTCCAGGCCGGGCTGGCAAACTCGGCATCAAAGGTGGTGTCGAGGAAGGTCTGCATCTGGGCCGGGGTGATCGTGGCCACGCCGGGCGCGGATTGCGAGAAGCCGAAGGCCGCGAGAAAATCCGCATCGACCTGGTTTTTGCTGGCCGAGCCCGCGGCGTAAGGCGTGATGGGCGCGTTCTGCGTGTTGATGCCCGAGAACAGATAGGAGCCGTTATAGGAGACGTTCAGTGCGCCGATCAGGTCCTGGAGATTGGAGGCTGCAGGCGGCAAGATGACCCGCCCGCCGCCGTCGGTGCTGCGGGCCGCGATCAAGTCTTTGAGGAAGTCCGTCGCGGTCTTGCTGAGCTGGGTGATCCGATTCTGCGTCACGTCGAGGCGTCCCGAGACGAGACCGTTGGTGTCGACGAGCTGGTCGGCAAAGCTCCAGTCCGCCCGCAGCGTGAGGTCGCTTCCCGTCGAGGCACCGAGTTCCAGACCAACGTCGTAGAAGCGGCCGGTGGTCGCTTCGGTCGACGCCCTGCTCAGCGCCGCCTGATTGTTCGTGATCGAATACCTCAACGACGAGGACAGCATCAGGGTGGAAACGTAATTTGCGCTCATCATGGCTTAGTTCCCCACGGCGGCCAGCAGGCTCTGCAGCATTTCATCGACGGTCGAGATGATCTTCGACGAGGCCGAATAAGTGCGCTCGACCTGAAGCATTAAGGCCATCTCGTCGTCCATGTTGACGCCGTTGACGTTTGACAACGCCGTGATGCTGCGGTTGAGCAAGGTGCTCTGGTACTCGGAGTTGTCGTTGGCGACCTTGCGCTGATTCTCGATCCAGCTCGCCGACGACGATGCGAAGTCGATCAGGCTGCCGCTCGGCTTGCCTTGCGTCGTTGCGTCGAACGGCTGCGCGGCATCCATGCCGCCGATGAGCTGCTGCAGTCGGGCCGAATAGCCGCCGTTGCCGGCGGTGTTGTATCGGTAGGCGGGGTTGCCGCTGATCGCGCCGTCGCGCAGCAGATTCGGGTTGCCGCCCAGGGTCGGATCGACCGAGGCCGCGACCGAGATCGTGCCGGCGAGACCCACCGAGACGGTCGCGCTCGCCGGCATCGCCGGTGCGCCCGGATAGGTGAAGAGGCCGGGAACGTCGGGCAGCGCCGCGGCGGTCTGATCGCTTTCCCTGAACGTATTGATCAGGCCGCGTGCGATTTCATCGAGCTGACTCTGATAGGTGACGGTGTCCTGGTCGCGCAGCTGGGCGAGGCCTGCGAGCTTGCCCGACTTCAGCGGCATCACCGAATTGGCGCCGGTCACCGGGACCCCGTCGATGTAGACGGCGTTGCCCGTGGTGCCGGCGGTGTAGGCATTCGTCGGCGCAAAGCTCACCGTCCGCGCCGTCTTGTCGAACAGCACGACGCCGCTGTCGGCGTAGAGCGCCGCGTCACCATTGGGGCGGATCGACATGTTGACGCCGACCTCCTGCGACAGCTGCGAGACGATGCTGTCGCGCTGATCGAGATAGTCGGTGATGTCGTCGCCGGAGATCGTGCCTTTCACGATCGCGGTGTTCACGGTCTCGAACCGGGAGAGCAACTGGTTGATGTTCTGAACCGACGTCTGCATGTCGGCATCGGCGCTTTCGCGGACCGACTGCACGGTCCGGGTCGCCTGGTTGAGCGCGGTCGCCATGTCCTTGGCGGACGCGACGGCCGCCTGCGCCAGCGTGGCGTTGTCCGGGGCGTTGGCATATTTCTGCAACGCCTGCTTCAGCGCGTTGAGCTGCGCCGTCGGCGACTGGTCGAGCTCCGGATCGTCCACCGTCGCGGTGGCGATCTTCTGCAGGCCGTCATAGATCGCGGTCTGCTTGGCGGACGACGAGGTCGCGATCAGGACGTTGTTGTAGAGGCCCGAGCTGGCGGCGCGCTGGATCGCCGCGACATAGACGCCGGCGCCAGGCAGATTGTCCAGCACGGTGAGCTTGCGCGAATAGCCGGTGGCGCTGGCCCCGGCGATGTTGCGCGAGATGACCGACGACTGGACGCTCGACGCCATGAGCGAGGAGCGAGCCGAGTTGAGAGCGGCGGTAAGCGACATGGCGTGCTCTTGCCCGAAAACGAGCGCCGAAGAACTCAGCGCTTCAGGTTGACGACGACGTCCAGCAGATCCGAGCCGGTCTGGAACGATTTCGAGTTCGCCGTGAAGCCGCGCTGGGCCTCGATCATGCCGGTGAGTTCGTCCGCAAGGTCGACGTTGGAGTCCTCCAGGGCACTAGACTGGATCGTGCCGAGCCCACCCGTGCCGGCATTTCCGACCTGCGCGTTGCCGGAATTCATATTGGTCGAATAGACGTTGCCCGGTTCGGGCGTCAGATTGTCGGGGCTCGCGACGTCGGCGAGCATGATGGTGTAGAGCGTCATCTGCTGCCCGTTCTTGAGGATCGCCGTCACGTGGCCGGCATCGTCGATATCGACCTTCTCGATGGCCGAAGGAACGCTGCCATTGACGGTGGCCTTGAAGCTGAAGTCGGTGCCGACCTGGGTCAGGTTCGAGAGGTCCAGGGTCATCGCCGCACCGCCGGGAACGGTGAAGGCAAGACCGGTCGGGCTCGCCGCGGCGAGCGCGCCCCGCCCGGCCGCCGTGGTGTCGAAGGTGAAGGTCGTGGCCGCGCCGAGGGAGGTGCCCGTCGCGGAATCGTAAACTTCGATCTGCCAGGTATCCGAGCCGGCAGCCGTCGCCGTGTGGGACATATAGACGTCGAGCGTAACGGCCTGGCCGATATTGTTGTAGGCCACGATCGAGCTCTTCGATGAATATGACGCCGGACCAGGCGGGCCAGCAATGACGGCCGCTTTCGGATCCAGGTTGCCGGTCGTCAGCGTCCCCGCCGTTGACGGCACCGGCACCTGCGAGACCTGGGCGATGTTGACGATCTGCATGCCGGACAGGCTGTTCTGCGAGAAGTTGGTCACGTTGCCGGGCTGGCCCAGAAGATAAAAGCCGGCCCCGTTGACCAGGTTGCCCTGGCTGTCGGGCACGAACGAGCCGGCCCGCGTCAGATATTGCTGCGTGTTGTTGGCGTTCGACACCACGAAGAAGCCATTGCCCTGGACGCGGAGGTCCGTGGTCGACGTGGTATATTGCGTATTGCCCCCGTCGCTGATGGCATAGCGGACCTTGGTTTCGACAGCGCCGGAATCGTAATTGCCGGAGCCGCTCTTCAGGATCAGCGAGGAGAACTCCGTCGAAGCCCGCTTGTAGCCCGTCGTGTTGACGTTGGCGATGTTGTCCGAGACCGTCGACAGCTTGTTGGACTGCGCGTTCATCCCGGAAACGCCGGTGCGCATAACACCATACAGGCTCATGAATTGGGCTCCTTTGGTAGGTTGCAGCTACAATGGGGGTTCTTGCTTGCGCGGGGCTGATGATTGGGCGCGATGCACAGCTTGTCGTGATCCGGTCAGCTCTGCTTCAGCTCGTCCTGGGCTGGCAGAACGAGCGCGCCTTGTCCGTCCACGCGCCGAAACCGCTCGAGACGAGATGCGCAACGATGTGACAGACATAGCGCTTCTGCGCCGGCTGATTGTTGGGACCCGCGTTGTAGCGGGCGACCGCCATGGTCCAGCTGCCCTCGCGCTGCTTCAACTCCTTCAGGAAGCGCGCGGCGTACTCGACGTTTCCCGCGGGATCGAACATCGCCCGGACCGAAGCGAACTTTTCGCCGTGATAGTAATGGTTGATCTGCATGCAGCCGAGATCGATCAACTTGATGCCTTTGCTGCGCATCGCCTCGAAATTCGCGATTGCATCGTTGATGTCCTTGGCGAACACGGTCTGGCCGTCGGCACCGAGGGCATAGGGATGGAGCGCCCCGCGCCGGCCGGTCTCGGTGAGTCCGACCGCATAGAGAATGCCGAGCGGAATCCCGTGCTGCCGGGCCGCGCGCGCCATCTCGCGCTCGCAGGGGCGCGCAGTTTCGGCGGCCACCTGGGCAGCGCCCGCACTAGAGATAAACAGGGCCGCGACGATGATGCGGCGCCACGTCCTGCTCATGACGCGTCTCCTGGTTGAACTGGCGCTCCTCGCGGGCCTGCTTCGCGCCGCCGTCGGATTGCCCCGACGACGTGCCGGCACCGCCGAATGCGCCTTGCGACTGCGGCGAGGATTGTTGCTGGCCTGGGGCCTGCGGCTGCGACTGGCCGGAGCTGCCCTGGAATCCGTCCAGCGATCCGTGCTGGACCGGCGCGAC
The DNA here is from genome assembly GCF_054060965.1 of Bradyrhizobium sp. USDA 3397. Classification (NCBI taxonomy): domain Bacteria; kingdom Pseudomonadati; phylum Pseudomonadota; class Alphaproteobacteria; order Hyphomicrobiales; family Nitrobacteraceae; genus Bradyrhizobium; species Bradyrhizobium sp. USDA 3397. Next base: position 7,167,332 of record NZ_JBSSDS010000001.1, on the reverse strand, counting down.
GTCAGCGACGTAGCCCGCCGACTGCATGAGATCGCGGATCTGGTCGCGCTGCTGGTCGAGCATCTGGCTCGTGTCCTTGCGCTCGGCCGCGAGCTGGACGGACACTTCGGTGCCGACGAGACGCAAGCGCACCGTGACGTTGCCGAGCGCGGGCGGTTCGAGATTGACCGTCAGGATCCTGAGCGGCTGATCCGGTGCGTTGGTCTGGGATGCGGCGAGATCGGGTGCCGCGGACGCAGCCGGTGCCGAGGACTCCTTCAGCTCGGCGACGACGGCATTGGCAACCTGCTGCGGGGCGTTGAACTGCGCCGGTGGCAGATGGGTTTCCTGCTGGACCACGGTGACCTTGGTTGCCTCGGGCAGCGCGGCGTGCGCCGAAGCCTTGGCAGCGCGCTCGACATCGGCCGTAACAGCCTCGAAGCCGGGTGATGCCGGCCTTGCGCTCGAAGCCTCCATACCTTGCGTCAGCGCCGGCTGCGGCGCGGCCATCGCTTGCGAAGCCGCAGCCTGCGAGCGTGCGGCGGTCGGGGCAAGTCCGGATGGGACGGTATTGACTGTTGTCGCCTTCATCACGCCCGGAGCCTCGTGCTTCGCCGAGGTTGACCGCTCGTCGCGCGCAGGCGCGTCCTTGTCTGCGGAGGGCACTTGCATCTGCGGCTTCACGGCAGCCGCGGCAGCGATCTCCTGGCCGACCATCACAGCGATGCCGGATTGATCCTGGCGATCTGTCCCGGTGACATGATCGACCGGACGTTGTTTCTCCGCCAGCCCGTCGGACTTGGCGTCGGAGTTCTCGTCCATGGACTTTGGATCTGCAGTGGTCGCGACGCGTTCGCGCAGCGCCGCCTCCTTCGGCTGCTCCTGCTCGATCGGTTGGATCGGACGCGTGCGCAGCGTTCCCGTCTTCGCGGCTGTCTCGCTGCCGTCTTCGCTCAGGGCTTGCTTGGCGAGATTAGAGACGGTGTGGAGCAATTCGTTGAAGGACGAATTCGCCTGCGGTTTGGTCGCTGCGCCCTTTGCCGCGCGCGACCCGCGCATGTTGAGACTCTCGGCGAGACCGTTGAAGAGCTGTCCGGAGGTTCCACTGAGCTTGGTCATGGACGGCGGTCCTTGGTCAGAAGTTCGAGCTCGCCGAGCTGCTTCTGCGCGCGTGCGAGCGTCGCGGTCGACGACGCCAGATCGAGGCGCGCCGGCGTTGCTGGGGGCTTGTCCGCCGCCGCGGCGGATCCGCCCGCGAACGGCTTGCGGACATCGAGCGCGAGCTGCACCGTGGCATTGAGAAGGGGGACGTCGCGTTCGGGCAGTTTCGACCGGTCGAGCGCCTTCAGTTCGGCGAGACCGCCGTCATATTCGTCGGTGAGCACGCGCGAGGCGCCGCGGAAGAAATGGGCGCGCTCGCGTTCCGCCGATGCATCCGCGCTGAGGGTCAAGGCCCGCTCGCCCGCAAGTCGGGTCACGGTCAGCCGTCCGCGCACCATCGCGGCGCGCGCGATCACGAGATAGAGCTTGAGACGGCTGGCGCGATCGACCTGCTCGAGCAAGGCTGAGATCCGCGCAAAGCGGCGCTCGTCGAGTGCCAGGCTAGATTGCGTCAGCCCCGCGGAGAAGCGCTGCCAGAAATCGCCCGCATAGATCGAGTTGCGGTAATGGCGGATATAGGCCAGCGTCAGGAACTCGAACTTCTCGAAATCCTCCGCCTGCCCCACCAACAGGATCTCGCGCCGCAGCGCCGCCTCCTCGACCAGCGTGCCGGGCAACAGCAGGCGCGCATCGTCCAGACGCTCAATCGCGAGCGAGGCCTCGGCGCGCGCGAACAGCGCGCCCTGAACCAGCGCGACCTGTCCGCCCAGTCCCGAGGGAATCGTCCGCGGCTTGATCTCCTTGAGCAGCTCCCGCGCTTCCTCCTGGCGACCCTCGACATAGGCGAGCGCACCGTTGAACAGCCGCTCGTCGACGTTCATCTTGTCGCGCGGCAGTTTGCGGACGACTTGCGGCGCACCGCCACTGAGCAGGTAGATAACGGCCGCCTGGCCATTCCGCGGATTGCTCCACACCGCGGGATCGGCCGCGAGAAACTTCTCGCCGATTTGCCGGATCAGCGCGATATGACTGCCATGTGCGGCGGTGTCGCCATTGGCGATGCCGTCCTGCACCGCTTGCAGCGCGCGGACGAGCTCATAGGGTTCGCTGCCCTGGGGTGGTGCAGGCTGGGCAAGCGCATTTGCCGCGATGAACGGCAGCAGCAAGATGGCGCGGCGCAGCAGCCTGATCAAGGGCGCTTCTCCCGGATCAGGATCTCGATCCGGCGGTTCTGGGCGGCCGCCGGATCGTTCGGGAGCTTCGGCCGCCGATCGGCGTAACCTTCGATATGCTCGATCCGCCGCGCATCGACGCCGGAACGGACCAGCATGTAATAGGCCATCTGCGCACGCGCGGTCGACAGCCGCCAATTGTCGTAAGTTTCCGACCGATACGGCCGATTGTCGGTATGCCCGCGGAGGATGATCATGCCCTGGCGCTTCATCAGCAGCGGCCCGATCTTGTCGATCACGCGGATCAGCTCGGGCCGCGGCTCCGCCGAGCCGACCGCGAACATGCCGAAGCTCGCATCGTCGGTGAGGCTGACCAGGAGCCCTTCCTCGACCTGACGCACCTCGGCCGCCGGCCCCGCCCCTGCTTTGATGTCCGACAGCGCCTCCGCGACCGCGGACTGAAGCTGCTTGAGGGTGGGCTGCTGCGTTTGCGCCGCGTCGCGCGCTTCGGTTTCCTTGGCCGTATCGTTGAGACGAGCCTGCGGGGCGGTGCTCACCTGAACGCCAGCTTGGGCGCTGCCCTCGCGCGGCGACTGCGTCGGTGCGGCGCCCGGCGGCACCAGCGGCGACAGATTTGCGGACGAGCTCTCCGGGCCCGGAGCCACGTTGCCGCCGGCATCATCCGTCCTGCTCCGGCGCGCCTGCACCTCGCCCGGATTTGCTCCGGCTGCGCCGTCTCGTGCGGAGGCATTCGGCTTCGGCTCGCTCTCGATGAAGCGATCGGCGTCCTTGGACGCCTGTGGCGCCAGCTTCCAATAGCCGGGATCGAATGGATCGCGATAGGCATCGCCCCCCTTGAGGCCGTCCTCTTCGGCGGAGGTCAGTGCGCCGGCGCGCCGCTGGCCAGTGGACTGGTTCGCGCTGTTGGCGATCTCGGCGAGCGTCGCATAGGGGTCACGGAACAGGACCTTCTCCTCGAAAGAGGCCGGCTTCTCAGCCGTCGGAGAATCGCCGCGCCTTTCCTCGTTCGTGCCGGCCGGCTGACGCTTGCCGTCCTGGCCTTCGAACGACGACGGCTCCTTTTTTGAGAGATCCTTGAGGCCCTTTGGGGCAGGTGAGTTCTCAGCGAGCTTGATCGGGTTGAAATAGCTCGCGACGACCTGCTTCTGGTCCTGGTTGAGCGCGTTGAGCAGCCACATGACCAGGAAGAACGCCATCATCGCGGTCATGAAGTCCGCATAGGCGATCTTCCAGACGCCACCGTGATGCGCCTCCTCGGCGAAGGCGCTGCGGCGGCGGACGATCACGATCTCATGCTTGACCTCCTCCATGGCGGACTACCGGCGCGCTTCCTTGAGGCGTTCACTCCAGGCGGAGATCTGCGTCTCGATCACGGTCTGGTCGGCCACGACGCGCACCTCGAGCGTCTCGGCGGCCTCGTATGCGATGCCGGTTCGCTTGGACGCCTCGAGCTGCGTCTTCACGAGGTCCAGCAGCTCGCTCGGGCCGGTGACCTTGAAGGCCGGCGCCGACGAGCTGCCGGTCAGTGCCGCGATCTGCTCGACCAGGGATCCGATCGCCTTGTCGCGCACCGCATCGGCGAGGAACGGCAGCAGGATCCGCGCCACGGAGCTTGCGATGTTGGTCTCGATCTCGCGGCAGGCCGCCTCGAAGCCGCTGACGATCGCGACCGCCTGCTGATCGGACCATTTCGCCCGCTCTTCGCCGAGCCGGATCGCGCTGCGGACGCGCTCCTCGGCCAATTTGGCGTCGCCTTCCGCGACGCCAGCGGCATGGCCGCGCCGATAGGCATCGTCCAGGAGATTGACCGGCGGCGCTTCCGTCGCGGGGGCCGGGTGCTGAGCCTGAAGCTGCGTGTGGGCCTGCGGCTGCGATTGAGGCTGCGGATCGCGCCTCGCCTCCTTTGGCCTGGTCAGCACGTCCTGGATTTTTGGAGGCGGGGGCGGCGGCGACGACTTGACCCGGCCATTCGCATCGAACTGCGTCAGGAGTTTTCCGATTGCCGCGTTCATGCCGCCTCCTCGCGTCGCATCCAGTCTTTAAGGATCGCCGCCGCCTGCATCTGATCGAGCCGGACGATCTGCTCGAGCCGCTTCTGCGGCGTTCGCTGCATCTTGCCTTCGAGGTCTTCGACGAGGTTGAGCTCGGCCTCCTCGCCGTCGGGCAGCGCAAGGGCCGCCGAGGCCTCGAGCTGAGCGGCCTCGGCCGCCTCCGCCTGCTCCTGCTCCGCGCGATGGGTCAGAATGCCGTTGACCGCCGGCCGCAGCCCGAACCAGACCAGCATCGAAGCCACGGCCAGGATCGTGATCGCGTTGATGACGCTGCCGAGCTGCTTGTTGATCATCTCGACGAAGCTGATCGGCGGCACCGGCGCCAGCTCACGCGAGCCCTCGATGAAATCGACGGCCGTCACCTGGATCTGATCGCCGCGCGCCTTGTCCAGTCCGCCCGCCGTCGCCGCGAGCTGACTGATCTCGGCGAGCTTGCTGTCGATGATGGCCTGGTTGCTCTTGTCGCCGAGATCGGCGACCAGCCGAGCGCGATTGACCAGGACGGCTATGAACAGCTTCTTGACGGAATAGCCGTCGCTGACCGTCGTCGTGGTCTTGGAGGAGACCTCGAAATTGGTGACGTCCTCGCGGCGGGTCTTGTCCTCGCTGGAGTTCTTGCCGCCGCCCGCATTCACCTGCTGGTCGGGGAGATTCTGCTGCACCGTGGTCGGCGACGAGCGGTCGGCGTTCTGCGAGGATTCCTTCTCGCGTATGGCCCGCACCGAGCGCTCGGCGCGGTTCTCGGGATCGTAGACCGTCTCGTTGATCTGCCGCTTGTCGGTGGACAACTGCGGAGCGACGCTCACCTCGAAATTGTCGAGGCCGAGATACGGCGTCAGCGCCTTGCGGATGCTCTCCTGCACCATGCCGCTGACCGTCTTCTGCAGGCTCGCCATCTTGGTCGGCGCGGCGCTGGCCTCGTCCTCTTCGGCGAGCAGCATCGAGCCGTCGGCGTCGAGCACCGTCACCTTGTCGCGGCTCATGCCGGGAATGGCGGCGGCGACGAGATGCCGGATCGACTGCGCCGTGCGCGCCTCGATCGCGCCGTCGGTGCGCAGCACGACCGATGCCGAAGGCGGCTGCTGCGTGGCGCGGAACGAGCCGCGCACCGGCAGCACGATATGCACGCGCGCCGCCTTCACGCCCTTCATCAGCTGGACGGTGCGGGCGATCTCGCCTTCGAGCGCGCGCAGCTTGGTGACCTCCTGCATGAACGAGGTCAGCCCGAGCGAGCCGATCTTGTCGAACAGCTCGTAACCGGAATTGGCGCTGGTCGGCAGCCCCTTCTCGGCGAGCAGCATCCGCGCCTGCATGGTCTGGCTCGGACGCACCGAGACCGCGTCGCCGGCGGAATTGACGTCGAAGGTGATGTTCTGCTCGCGCAGCGCCGCGCCGATGCGCGTCACGTCCTCGCGGGTGAGGCCGGTGTAGAGCGTTTCGAACTCGGGGCGGCTGAGATAATAGGCGCCGCCGACGACGGTGACGAGAACCGCAAAACCGATCAGTCCCAAGGCCATCAGGCGTCGCGGCCCAAGCTCCAGCAGATTGTTGAGCAGTTGCTGTACCTGCGCACGACTGAGCATATGACCTCGTACCAATGCGAATGGTGACGACACTCAGCTGCCAACCTTGTCTGAAGGTTGCGCGAGGCGCGAATGTTTCGGGTTCGCTGGCGAGGCGTTGCAATTATGCAAGACGAGGCGGCGCAATCGGTTTGGCAGCTGCGAGCGAGCGCTCGGGCGCACGGCAGCCCGAGCGGCTGCGGCATGTTGCAAGACGTATGACGAAGGTTCGATTGCCGGCCTATCGCGTGTCGGCGCCCACCATCACGGCGGGGACCGTGCTCCCTGAGGGAGCACGGTCGTTTTCGAAAGCGCCGCTTAGCCGCGGAACAGCGACAGGATGCTCTGGCTGTTCTGGTTGGCGATCGAGAGCGCCTGAACGCCGAGCTGCTGCTGGGTCTGCAGAGCCTGCAGGCGGGTCGATTCCGCGTTCATGTCGGCGTCGACGAGCTGGCCGACACCGCGGTCAACCGAGTCCATCAGGGTCTTGACGAACTCCGAGTTGGTCGAGATGCGGTTCTTGACCGCACCGAGATCGGCAGCTGCCGAGGCCACCGAGTTGATGGCGGCGGTGACCTGCGCGATGTAGGCATCGAGCGTGGTCTGGTCGGCCGCCGAATCGGTCAGCGCGGAGATGTTGATCGTGTCGACCGAGGCGCTGCCGGCCACGGTATCCAGAATGCCGGTCTGCGTGGTCGAGTAGAGCGTGTAATTGGCGGTCGTCACCGTGATCGAGCCGATGGTGGGCGTACCGCCGACGCGAGAGTAGGACGACACGAGGTTGAAGCTCGTCGGGGTGGTACCCGTCGTCGTGCTCAGCCAGTTAATGCCGTTGAAGGTCGCCGAGTTGGCCTTCAGCTTCATGTCCTGCTGGATCTGGGTGATGTCCGCCTGGATCTTGGTGCGGTCGATACCGGCAGTCTTGGCTTCGACCAGCAGCGCCTGGAGCTTGGTCAGGCCGGATTCCTTGTCGCCGATCACCGAGGTCAGGGCGGTATATTCGGTGTCGACGGTCGCAGCCGACAGGCCGAGCGAGTCGGAGACCGCGGACAGCGCGGCGTTGTCGGAGCGCATCGAGGTCGCAATCGACCAATAGGCAGCGTTGTCCGAGGCGGTGGACACGCGCTGACCGGTGGAGATCCGGTTCTGCGTGGTGGCGAGTTGCGTGCTGACAGACCGCAAGGTCTGGAGCGCGGTCATGGCGGAGGAGTTGGTGAGAAGACTAGAACCCATTTTGATGTCCCTTTGAAGATTGACTTGAGTTGGGGACATACCGGGCTTGCACCGGTACGACAGGGCGGCGTCATGCCTTTGGGCGTGCCGCAAACGCGGGTTCAAGGCCCAATCTGTCGTAGCGGCGAGGTTAGCGAGCGAAGCTTGTGCGGGGCTTGTGGCCCTGTGTTCCTGCCGCAACAGGCGGCCGGACTTGGGCGCGCGTGGCCTTGCCCAAACGAAAGGGCCGCGCTTCGCGAGAAGCGCGGCCCTCCTCCGATGACTTCCGTCTTAGCGGAACAGCGACAGGATGCTCTGGCTGCTGTTGTTGGCGATCGAGAGCGCCTGCACGCCGAGCTGCTGCTGAACCTGAAGGGCGGCCAGGCGGGTGGATTCCGCGTTCATGTCGGCGTCGACGAGCTGACCGACACCGCGGTCAACCGAGTCCATCAGCGACTTCACGAAGTTCGTGTTGGTCGAGATACGGTTCTTGACCGCACCGAGGTTGGCGGCGGCCGAGGCCACCGAGTTGATCGCAGTCGTCACCTGCGCGATGTAGCCATCGAGCGTGGTCTGGTCGGCGGCCGAGTCGGTAAGCGCAGAGATGTTGATCGTGTCGACCGACGCACTGCCGGCCACGGTGTCCAGAATGCCGGTCTGCGTGGTCGAGTAGAGCGTGTAGTTGGCCGTCGTCACCGTTATCGAGCCGATGGTGGGTGTGCCGCCGACGCGCGAGTAGGACGACACGAGGCTGAAGCTCGTCGGAGTGGTACCCGTCGTCGTGCTCAGCCAGTTGATGCCGTTGAAGGTCGCCGAGTTGGCCTTCAGCTTCATGTCCTGCTGGATCTGGGTGATGTCGGCCTGGATCTTGGTGCGGTCGATACCTGCGGTCTTGGACTGGACCAGCAGCGCCTGGAGCTTGGTCAGACCGGAGTCCTTGTCGCCGATCACCGAGGTCAGAGCGGTATATTCGGTGTCGACGGTCGCAGCCGACAGGCCGAGCGAGTCGGACACCGCCGAGAGCGCAGCGTTGTCGGAGCGCATCGACGTTGCGATCGACCAATAGGCGGCGTTGTCCGACGCGGTGGACACGCGCTGGCCGGTCGAGATCCGGTTCTGCGTGGTGGAAAGTTGCGAACCCACAGACCGCAGGGTCTGGAGTGCGGTCATGGCAGTCGAGTTCGTAAGCAGGCTTGACATTGCGAATGTCCCTTTATGTACGCGTTTACATTTTCACGAGGGGACATACCGGGCTTGCACCGGTACGGAAGGGCGGCATCATGCCTTTGGACCGATCTGTGTGGGTCCAACCCGCCGTGCCGCATTGCTAGCACGCCGAATCTTGCTTCCGGATTAAGACGAGCTTGAATTCCACAGTAATATCATATGGTTAAAATTACGCGCCGATAACCATATCCAGCGCGTTTCGCTTAACCATAATCGGCCGGCGGGCGCTCGCGGTGCTCACGAGAACGAGCGGACCAGCCCGGAAGCCAGCAGATTCCAGCCGTCGATCAGCACGAAGAACAGCATCTTGAACGGCAGCGCGAGGATCGTCGGCGGCATCATCATCATGCCCATCGACATGGTCAGCGTCGCCACGATCATGTCGATCACCAGGAACGGCAGGATGATGAGGAATCCGATCTCGAACGAGCGCCTGAGCTCGGAGATCATGAAGGCCGGAATGATGACGCGCAGATCGACCCGCTTGTCGTCGAACTTCCTGCGGAAGCTTTCGGCAGCGAGCGCTTCGAAGGTTTGGAGATCCTTGTCGCGGACATGGGCCAGCATGAACTCGCGGAACGGATCGGTGATCTTCAGATAGGCTTCCTCCTCCGATATCTCGTTCTTCATCAGCGGCTGGACGCCGGTCTCCCAGGCGCGGTCGAAGGTCGGCGCCATCACGTAGAAGGTCATGAAGAGCGCGAGACTGATCAGCACCAGGTTGGCTGGCGTGGTCTGGAGGCCGAGACCGGCGCGCAGGAACGACAACGCCACCGCAAATCGCGTGAAGCTCGTCACCATGATCAGCAGCCCCGGCGCCACCGACAGCACCGTGATGAGCGCCATCAGCTGGATGATCCGGCCGCTGGTCGAGCCGTTTCCGGGCGGCAGCAGGGAATTCAGGTCCGGAATCTGGGCCAGCGCCGCTTCGGGCAGCACGACCAGAACCATTGCGAGCAGCAGGACTATCACCCTCACTGGATCACCAGCGTCTCGATGATCAATTCGCGGACCTTGCCCGATGAGCGGATATTGGCACGCTCGGTCAGGTCGTCACGCAGATGCTGGAGCCCGCGCGATCCCTCGAACTGCGCCACCGTCGCCGACCGCAAATAGGTCACGATGTCCTCGCTGATATGGGCGGCCAGAATGCCCGCATCCTCGTCGCTCATGCTGTCGGTCACCATCGAGGCTTCGATGCGCGCCCAATTGTTGGCCGGCGCGGCGAGGTTGGTCACGATCGGAGACAATTTCCTGAGCCGCGCGCTGCCGGCGTAGCTCGACGCGATCGGCGGCAATGTGGCGTTCTTTTTGGCGTCGGCAACGCGTTCGGCGGTCGCGATCAGATGCAGACCGGCAATCGCGCCCGCGCCGATCGCGATCAGGGTCAGCACGACGATGGCGGCGATCAGGCGCATGGCGTCCCCTGGCATCGCAACGCGCCCCGGCCGACGCCGGTCTCAGAATGGTGCCACGGCGTCATAGATCCGGTGTCCCCACCCAGGCTGCTGCACGTCCGACAGATTTCCGCGCCCGCCGTAGGACACGCGCGCCTCGGCGATCTTGTCGTAGGAGATGGTGTTGGCCCGCGAGATGTCACGCGGACGCACGATGCCGCCGACCTTGAGCACGCGCATCTCCGTGTTGACGCGAAATTCCTGCGAACCGCTGATCATCATGTTGCCGTTGGGCAGCACGTCGGTGACGATGGCCGCGATCGAGAGCCTGATGTCCTCGGTGCGGTCGATCTGGCCGTTGCCCTTGATCTGAGTGTTGGTGCTGAGATTGGCGTTGGCCGAACCCGTGTCGTTCCATCCGGCGATATCCATCAGCCAGTCGAGACCGAACTTGACCTGCGAGTCGCGCGAGCGGCCGGTCTTGTTGTCGAGCTTGGCCTTGTCCTGCATCGAGATGATCACCGTCACGACGTCGCCGGTGCGGCGGGCGCGGGGATCGCGGTAGAGATCGGTGCCGTCGTCCCAGGTGGAGCGGTAGCTGACGGGCGTGCGCATGCGCGGCGTCACCGGGATCGGATCGGCCTGCATCCGCAGGCCGCTGCCGACGGGCGACATCTGCGGACCGGTCAGGACTTCGGCCGGATCATGGAAGCAACCGGCCAGAAGTACGGACGCCGCGAGCAGCGAAAGGATGAGGATCTGCCTGTTCATCTATTTGCTCTTTCCGTCGTCCACGCGACGCATGCCGCCGAGCAGGTCTGCGAGGTGCGCCGCGCGTGCCGTGTCCATCTCGTTGAAGATCGCGCTCGAGCTGCGCGGGCTGAGCTTGGCGAGCACGGCGGCGGCGGTCTCGTCGGCCATGCCGGCGATCTGCGTCGCCGCAGCTTCGGGCTTCATGCGCGAATAGATCTCGACGACGCTTGCTTCGGCCTTCTTCAAGAAGTCGTCGCGCAGCGCCATCCACTTCTCGTATTCGGCGCGCTTGGCCTCGACCTCGGCGATGCGCTCGCGCAGCAGGCTCTCGGCCTTCTCGAGCTCCTTGAGCTGCCAGGCCAGCCTGGCGTCGACGGCGGGATCGGCAACGTTGCTGCAGAACAGCGCGATTTCGTTGTCGGGGGCCGGCGCAGCCTGCGGCGGTGCAGGCTTCGGCGGCGCCGTGACGCTGCCAGGCTTGGCCGGACGGGCAGGCGCCGGTGTCTCCGGCACCGCGCCGGTGATAACGGGGCCCGACTCCTCGGCCGCCCATGCCGTGGCCCGGACCGACGCATTGTCGCCAGGTGTCGCGGTGGCCGGCGGCTGCGGCTTCTGCGGTCCGCCCGCGCGGGCGCGGGCGAAGGAGAGCAGGTTGAGCGGTTTCGACGGCTTGGTCTCGTCCAAGGCGAGCGCGGGCGAGGCGCTCGCGAGCATTGCTACCGCGGCCAGCAGGAGGAGTTTGCCTTTGTGATCCAGCTTCAGCATCGGGCCGCGTGCGATTCTCGCTTCAGACCTGAGCATTGAGCGACCAAGCTTGCACGACGCTTGCGCATCATTGCACGATGACGTCGGCCTGGAGCGCGCCTGCCGTCTTGATCGCCTGCAGGATCGCGATGATCCCCGATGGCTTCAGGCCAATCTGGTTCAGCCCGCGCACCAAGCGCTGGAGATCGACCCCGCTCAGGATCGCCACCTGCGATCCGGCCTCGTTGGCTTCGACCACCGTCTGCGGGACGACCACCGTCTGTCCTCGCGAGAACGGCGCCGGCTGCGACACCACCGGCATCTCCGTGACGCGAACCGTCAGATTGCCGTGGGTCACGGCGACGGTCGATATCCGCACGTCGCGCCCGATCACGACCGTGCCGGTGCGTTCGTTGATCACGACCCGCGCCGGCGTATCCGGCTCGACCACCAATTCGCCGATCTCGGCGAGGAAGCGGACAGGGCCGACATGACGCGGCTTCGACAGCACGATGGTGCGGTAGTCGCGCTCGAAGGCGATCTGCGCGCGGTAGCGACCGCCGGCGTAGCGGTTGACAGCGTCGAGGATGCGCGTTGCGGTGACGAAGTCCGGGTTCTTCAGCTGTAGCACCAGGAACTCCATCTCGTGGAGGCTTCCCTGCACCTCGCGTTCGACCAGCGCACCGTTCGGGATGCGCCCGGCCGTCGGCGTGCCCTGGCTGACGTTCTGCGCCTGGCCTCCGACGCTGTAGCCGGCAACCGTGATCGCGCCCTGTGCCACCGCATAGACGGCGCCGTCCGCCGCGCGCAGCGACGTCATCACCAATGTGCCGCCGAGCAGCGACGTCGCATCGCCGAGCGAGGACACGGTGACGTCCATGCGCTCGCCGGGCCCGATCGAAGGCGGAAGGTCCGCCGTCACCATCACGGCTGCGACGTTGCGCGTGCGCAGCGTGGTTGGACGCGGGGGATTGTTGGTGCTCGTGGTCTCGTTCCTGACGTTGATGCCCATGTTCTCGAGCATCGACTGCAGGGACTGTTCGGTGAACGGCGCGTTGCGCAGCGTGTCGCCGGTGCCGTTGAGGCCGATGACGAGGCCGTAACCGACGATCTGATTCTCGCGCAGACCCTTGATGTCCGCGATGTCCTTGATGCGGACGGCGGCCTGGGCGCTGGCGGCCGACACCAGCAGTATGAGCGCAAGCAGGAGCCTGGTCATGACCCGTCCATGACCTTGACGCTGCCGTCCGGCTGGACGACGCCCCTGATGATCACGCCGGTATCCGTATTGCGCACGGGGATCAGCGCGCCGGCCGCCCCCGACTGCATGGCCGAGCCGTAAGTGACGATGGAGAGGCCACTGTCCTCGACCACGACCTTGACCATGGCGCCGCGCGCGACGGTCCAGGGGTCCTCCACCGCATTGGTTGGAATGGGCTGGCCCGGCAACAGCGCGCGCCGCGCCATGCGGCCGACCAGGATCTGACGCGCCTCGATGAACATGGCGACGCCGAGCAGGCTCGGCGCGAAGGCGCGCTCGGTGATCATCTCCTCGCGGATCAGCTCGCCGGCGCGGATCGAGACGGCCGGCACGGGAAGCCGCTTCTCCTCGGCTGCGGCGGCCCGCGCCGCGGCGAGAACCAGCAGCACGGCGGCCAACCCGCGCACGATCAGGCCCACCCTGTTCAACATCGAGACACCGGAACTAGCGCATGCCCTTCGAGACCGTCTGGGCCATTTCATCCGAGGCCTGGATGACCTTGGCATTCATTTCGTAGGCACGCTGTGCCGAGATCAACTCGGTGATTTCCTTGACCGGGTCGACGTTCGAGGCTTCGAGCCATTTCTGGTTGATCTTGCCATAACCGGCATCGCCCGGCAGACCGACGACCGGCGTGCCGGACGCCGTGGTCTCCTTGTAGAGATTGCTGCCCAGCGGCTCGAGACCCGCTTCGTTGGCGAAGTTGGCGAGGTTGAGCTGGCCGATCTGCCGCGGATTCACTTCCGTGTCGAGCTTGGCAAACACCTGGCCGGTCTGGTTGACCGTGACCTCGACCGTCCCCTGCGGGATGGTGATCGCGGGATCCAGCAGGTAACCGTCGATCGTGACCAGCTGAGCGTTGGCGTTGACGTTGAACGAGCCCGCACGGGTGTATTGCACCTCGTTGTTGGGGCCGAGCACCTGAAACCAGCCACGTCCGTTGATCGCGAGATCATAGGGATTGCCGGTCTGCGTCAGCGCGCCCTGGATGTGCAGCTTGCGGATCGCCGCGGACTTGACGCCGAGGCCGAGATTGGCACCTTCCGGAATCGGCGAGGAGCCGTTGGTATTCGCGACGCCCTGCATGCGGTCCATCTGGTAGAACAGATCGGTGAACTCCGCGCGCGCCCGTTTGTAGGAGGTCGAGTTGATATTGGCGATGTTGTTCGCAATGACTTCGATGTTGGTCTGCTGGGCGTTCATGCCCGTGGCCGCAATGGCGAGCGATTTCACTGGTCCCACTCCTTCAGATCAAATCGACATCCGAACGACTTCCTGGTAGGCCTGGACGACCTTGTCGCGCACCGCGACCGCCGTCTGCAGGGCCTGCTCGGCCGACATCAGCGCCTCCACGACGCGGCGCGTCGATTCCTTGCCCTGCATTGCCGAGATCGATGCCGCCTCGCCCGCCTTCAGCGTCCCGATCGCATCCGACGTCACCTGCTTCATCACCGATTCGAAGCCGACGTCGTCACTGGTCTGGATCGCGGTGGTCGCCGCCGGCGAGACGGCCTGCGTCTGGGTCGCACGGCCCGCGGCTTGCCCTGCGGAAATCGCGGTGGATGAAATCGCCTCAAGCATGGTCAGCTCCTCAAGAGATCGATGGTCATGCCGAGCATGGACCTCACCTGCTTCACGACCTGGAGATTGGCCTCATAGGAGCGGTTGACCTCCCGCATGTCGGCCATCTCGATCATCATGTTCACGTTCGGCAGCTTGACGTAGCCGGCCTTGTCGGCGGCGGGATGCCCCGGATCGTACTCCACCCGGTAAGGCGTGGTGTCGACCCCGATCTCCTTGACCTTCGCGAGCTGTGCGCCGGAGGCGCGATCCATCGCCGCATCGAAGGTGATGGTCTTGCGCTGATACGGATCGGCGCCGGCGGCGCGCCCCGTCGAGGTGGCGTTCGCGAGGTTTTCCGAGACGATGCGCATGCGCGTCGACTGCGCTTCGAGCCCGGAGCTTGCGACCGTCAGCGAGGCACTCAATGAGTCCAGCATGTCAATTCACCTCAGGCCTTTGCACTCGACAGCACCATGCGGTGAAACGACCGCACGATCGCCGCGTTCATCGAATAGTCGCGATTGACGTCGTTGCCCTTGATCATTTCCTGTTCGAGGCTGACGGAGTTGCCGGAGTGAACCACTTCCCAGCTGTCCTTCTTCGCGGTCGCCCGCGTGTCGGTCTCGGCTGCGGCCAATTGCATGTGGGACGGCGACGTCGTCGCAAGCCTCACCGGCATGCCGTCGAGCACCTTGTTGAACGGCTCGACGTCGCGCGCCCGAAAGCCCGGCGTGTTGGCGTTGGCGACGTTGGTGGCGATGGTCGACTGACGCAGCTCGAGATAGCGCGCCTGCGACGATGCGAGTTCGAAGAGATAAAGCGGTCCCACGACGGCCCCATTCTGATCCATTCGGGACGAGCCTAGGGCGTTAAGCTTTCGTCAAGCTGTTGCGCGAAGCACCATCCTCGGAAATCTATCGGACGTTCTCGGGCCGCGGCGCCTGCTTGGATTGGAGGAAGTAGATGATCTCGGCAACGGGCCGGAAGAATTCCGCCGGAATCACCTGATCGACCTGGACTGCCTCGTAGAGCGCGCGCGCCAGCGCCTTGTTTTCGATGACGGGGATTCGGTTCTGCTCGGCAATCTCGCGGATCTTCAGCGCGATCACGTCCATGCCCTTGGCCACCACCAGCGGCGCGGCGTTTTCCTCACGCTTGTAGCGCAGCGCGATCGCGAAGTGCGTCGGGTTGGCAATCACCAGCGTCGCGCGCGAGGCCGAGGCGATCATGCGTTGGCGCGACCGGTCGCGCGCCAGCGAGCGCAGACGCGCCTTGATCAGGGGATCGCCTTCCGCCTGCTTGTGCTCGTCCTTGATCTCCTGCTTGGTCATGCGCAGCTCGCGCCGCCAGTGGAAGCGCGCCCAAGCGAGATCGATCGCCACCAGGACGATGGTGGCGATGCAGATCGCCGAGACGATTCGCATCGCGATGTTGAGGATCATCTCCGGCAGCGCGACCGGGTCGGTGTACATGGCCTCGAACGCCCTCGCTTCGGACGCGCGCAGCACGAAGGCGACCACGGCGGTCACCGCGGCGAGCTTGAACAGCGACTTGGCGAACTCGATCAGGCCCTGCGTCCCGAACAACCGCTTCCAGCCGCTGACTGGAGAGATTCGCGACAAGTCAGGCTTGATCCGCTCGAGCACCAGGCGCGGCGCGTTCTGCAGCAGCGAGGCGGCGAGCCCGAACACCACCAGGATGACCACCAACGGCACCAGGAACCGCAGTGCCTGCAGGCCGACCACGGTGAGCAGGTTTTGCGCGTCCGCACCGGTCGAGAGCGGAAAGCCCTCGGGATCGTCGAGCAGGCTCTTCAGCGTCGGCGTCAATTGCTGCACGCCCTGGCCGATCAGGAACGCCTGGATCACCATCAGCGCGGCCATCGAGGCGAAAATGGAGGCCTCCCGAGAGACCGGAATCTTGCCCTGTTCGAGCGCATCGCGGACTTTCTTCTCGGTCGGCTCTTCTGTCTTGCTCTCCTGATCGGATGTTTCTGCCATGCCCGTTCAGCGGTCAGCGGAAGACCAGCTCATCCTCCTGCTCGGGGTTGAGCTCGATTTCGCCCTTCTCCGCCAGCTCGAGCGCAAGGTCGGTGATCACGCGTCGCGCCTCCAGCACGTCGCGCTGGTTGGACGGCTCGCCGATGGCGAGCTCGTGCTCGACGACGCGGCGGACGCGCGAGGCGACCGAGGACAGGATCAGCTCGCGGAAATGCTTGTCGGTGCCCTTCAGCGCCACGACGATGCGATCGGTCGGCACCTGGTCGAAGATCATGGTGCGCGCCTTCGGTGTCAGGTTGACGACGTCGTCGAAGGTGAACAGCAGCTCCTTCAGCACTTCGGCCGATTTCGGCCGCTTCTCCGACAGGCTCTTCAGCATGTCCTCGATGTGGCCGCGCTCCATCTTGTTGATGATGTCGGCGACGCGCGCGTAGGTGTCGGCGCCGAGGTTGCGGGCGAAATTCAACGTCAGATCCTCGTGCAGCGTCTTCTCGATGATGCGCATGGCGTCGTCGACGATCGGCTTGAGGCTCAGAACGCGCCGCATCAGCTCGTTGCGCAGGCTCGAGGGCAGCTGGCTCATGACCTTGGCGGCGCAGGCCGGCTTGACCTTGGACAGGATCAGCGCCGCGGTCTGCGGATGCTCCTTGGACAGGTAGCTCGCCAGCGAGTTTTCCGACACCGACGAGACGCGGTCCCACACCGACCGGCTCGAATTGCCGAGCAGATCGGACATGATCTGCGAGACCTGGTCGGCCGGCAGCACGTCGCCGAGCACGGCCTCCAGACCGCCGAGCGTGCCGAGGATGTTCGCGCCCATCGAGAACTGCTGGGCGAACTCCTCGACGATCCCCTCGAGCTCCTGCGCGGTGATCGGCCGCAGCTCCGCCGCCGCCTTGGTGACGATGCGGATCTCCTGCGGCTCGAACTGCTGCAGCACGCTCGCCGCCGCCTGCCGGCCCATGGCCAGCAGGAGCGCGGCGACCTTTTCCGTGCCGCCCAGCGTGGTAACGCCTCGCTGCTTGACGGGAGCGATGCCGACCGGTGCCGCCATGGTCAGGTATCACCCTGCCCCAGCGGCCCCACGATCTCCGTCAGCGAGACGCCGAAGCGGGAATTGTCCTCTTCGACGACGACCACCTCGCCACGGGCGACGATGCGGCCGTTGACGACGACGTCGACGGGTTCGCCGACCCGGTGATCGAGCGGAACCACTGCGCCGCGTCCGAGCTTCATCAGGTTCGCCACCGGAATGGTCGCCGATCCCAGCACCACCTGCATGGTGACGGGAATGCGCAAGATGGCGTCGACGTTGGCGAACTTGCCAGTCTCCTCGGCGGTGCGCTGGGCGATCTCGGCCAGGCGTTCCAGCGGTGAGGTCTCGGCCTCGGTCGATGCAGATGCAGGCTCATAGTCGAAGGATTGCGCCATTTGGTATCGCCTCTTGGTACTTCCGCTGCCGGAGCGCCGCGGCGTTCCGGCCGTATTTTTCTGCCGGTGCCGGCTTTCAGTGCTTGTTCAACTCGGCGGTCGCCGCGGGTGCGAGCCCGCTGCGCGCATCGAGCGCCGCGATCGCCTCGTGAGCCTGGTCGATCTTCGTGCTCAGCACGTTGGCGAGGCGTCCGAGATTCGCGGTTGAATCGTGCGCCGCGGTGATGACCGTGTCGAAGGCGCCCGCGGTCTCGTGCATGATGGTGGAGAACTCGCCCTGATAGCTGCGCAGCCGCGCCAGCTCGCGGTGCATCCTGGTCACCCGCATGCTGGTGAAGGCGAGCGCAGCCAGCAGCACGATATCAACGAGATAGGATATCATCGACGAACTCCCGCTTCTGATCGACGGGATCTGCCACCTGCATGGCGTAATAGCCGTCGAGCTGGCCGATCTGACACCAGAACAACACCTGATTGTTGCTTTCGAGACGGGCCAGCGTGCGCGGCGTGGCCTCGAGCTCGAGCACCTGCCCGACCTCGAACTTCACGACGTCGCCGAGCGTCACCATCTTCTCGTCGAGCACGGCGCTGAGCGTCACCTCGGTCCGCTGCACCTCGCTTTCCATCTGCTCGCGCCAGCGTGGGTCGGCGGCGCGACCGTCGCTGACGACCACGTGAGCGAGCTTCTGGCGCAGCGGATTGAGCGCGGAGTGCGGAATAATGAGGAACATCTGGCCGCCGCGATAGAGCGCTTGCAGCATGATGTTCGCGCAGATCGACATGTTGCCGCTCCGCCCGATCGCGAGCGAGGCCATCGCAGTCTCGACCCGCTCGACGCGGAAGGTCACGTTCGACGTGCCGGCGAAGGCGGATTGCAGCGCCTTGGCGAACCGTTCGAACAGCGCCTGGACCAGGCGGAGCTCGATGTTGGAGAACGCGCGCTCGACGTCGAGCGGCGGCTCGGCGCCGTCGGATCCGAACATCGCTTCGACTATCGTGAACACGAAGTCACGGTCCAGCATGATGATGACGCGGGAGTCCCATTGCTCGGCATAGAGCACCGCCGCGACCGCGTTGGCCTCGTAGTCCTTGATGATATCGCCGACACGGTCGTTGGTGATGCCGTTGACAGAGAAATAGCAGGGCGTTCCGGCCATCGGCTGCAGGCTGTCGGTGCACGATGCCGCCATGCGATCGAAGATCACATTGAGCATCGGCATACGCTCGATCGATATGCCGGCAGCGTCCAGCAGGTAGTTCGGCAGCTGCTTGCGCTGGTCGACCTCGGTGTCTTCCATCATCATGCGCGCGCCGCCTTGGGTTCAGCGTCGGCAACGACGGCCTTGGGACCTGCGATCGTCTCGTTCTCGACGACGTCGATCGAGGGACGCTCGCTGCTGGAGATCATCTTGCGACCGTGCTCGACGGCGATCTGCGGCATGGCACCGTTCATGAATGCCAGCAGCGTCTGCTTGACGATGATGTAGGGCCGACACTTCTTCTCGCGCGTCATCTTGATCTTGATCGCGAAGGGCGAAAGCACGCCATAGGACAGGAAGATGCCCGCGAAGGTGCCTACCAGGGCTGCACCGATAAAGCCACCCAATAGCTTCGGAGACTGGTCGAGCGCGCCCATCGCCTTGATGACGCCGAGCACGGCGGCGACGATGCCGAGCGCCGGCAGCGCCTCGGACACCGTCACCAGTGCATGATAGGGCGCCAGCTTGCCTTTCACGATGGTATGAATCTCCTCGTCCATCAGCGCCTCGATCTCGTGCGTGCGCGCATTGCCCATGATGATGAGGCGGACGTAGTCGCAGATGAACTGGAGCAGCGAGGGATCTCCGAGCACGCTGGGAAACGCCTTGAAGATCTCCGAGGACGAGGGATCGTCGATATGCGCCTCCACTTCGTTGCGGCCCTTGCCCCGCAGCTCACGCATCAAGGCGTGCAGCGCGCCGAGCAGGTCGAGGTAATAGCGCTGTCCAGGCACCGCGTTGGTGATGGCCTGCATGCAGGCGACGCCCGTGTCCACCACCGTCTTCCATGGATTCGCCACGATGAAGGTGCCGACCGCGGTTCCCATGATGATCACGAACTCCCACGGCTGCATGAGCACGGCCAGATGCCCGCCCATGGCGGCAAAGCCGCCGAGCAGCGCCGCTACCGTGATGAAAATCCCCACGAAACTGCCCAACGCGCCGCTCCATCGCCGATCCCACCTGGAATACCTAGTCGGCGACGCTTGCGCGAAGCTGGCTTCGAGGTCGCCAGCCCCGCGCAAGCAATTGGCGGCAGCTTGAAGCGGGTCGCACCGGCGGCCAGAGGGGCGCGTTTCATGCTATCCACCATCGCGGACTACACCAGGCTGACCAAGGACATGGGCAAGTCGCTGACGCAAGTCGCGAAGCAGCCGGATGTCAGCCGCGAGACCGACTACTTCCTCAGCCATATCGGCAAAGTGAAGACCATCGACGATTTCCTGAAGGACTATCGTCTCTATTCCTATGCGATGAAGGCCTATGGCCTCAGCGACATGACATACGCCAAGGCGTTCATGCGCAAGGTGCTGACCGAGGGCGTCGCGAGCAAGGACGCCTTCGCCAACAAGCTGACCGACACCCGCTACCGGCAATTCGCGACCGCCTTCAATTTCGCCGCACTCGGCGACAAGGCGACCCAGAGCGCCGCGGCCACGACCGGCACCGCGACCCAGTACGTCACGCAGACGATGGAGGAGAAGGCCGGCGATCAGAACGAAGGCCTGCGTTTGGCGCTGTATTTCACCCGCAAGGCTTCCACGATCACGACCGCCTACCAGATCCTGGCCGACAAGGCGCTGACGCAGGTGGTGCAGACCGCGCTCGGCCTGCCGTCGACGATCAGCGCGGCCAACATCGACGCCCAGGCCAAGATGATCGCGGACAAGATCAAGCTCACCGACTTTCAGGATCCGGCCAAGGTGACCAAGTTCGTGCAGCGCTTTGCGGCGATGTGGGATGCGACCCAGGCCCGGAACGACAGCTCGACCAATCCCGCGCTGGTCCTGATCGCCGGCGCCGCGACGTCGGTCAGCATGGATACCAACGTGCTCACGACGCTTCAGAACATCAAGTTCAACAGGTAAGTCATGCAATCGGCTCTCTATGTGGGATTGTCGGCGCAGGTCGCCCTTGAAAAGCGCCTCCAGACGATCGCCAACAACGTCGCCAACGTCAACACGGCCGCCTTCCGCACCGACGTGGTGAAGTTCGAGACCGTGCTGTCCAAGGCAGGTCCGACACCGGTGGCGTTCTCCTCGCCCGGCGACAACATCATCTCGCGAGAGATGGGCAACATCACCGAAAGCGGCAACCCGCTCGACGTCGCCGTGGTCGGCCAGGGCTGGATCGCATTCGCCGGTCCGAACGGCACGGTCTACACGCGCGATGGCCGGCTCCAGATCGCCCCCAACGGCGATCTTCAGACCGTGAGCGGCTTTCCGATCGTCGATTCCGGCGGCGCGCAGATCACGCTCGACCCGAACGGCGGACCGATCTCGATCGCGCGCAGCGGCGCGATCATCCAGGACAACAACGAGATCGGCACCATCGGCCTGTTCAGCATTCCGGCCGACGCCAATCTCGAACGCTACGGCAATTCAGGCGTGACGCCCGACCGGCCAGCGACTGCCATCGCGGACTTCTCCCGGGACGGCTTCAAGCAGGGATATGTCGAAGGCTCCGGCGCCAATCCGATGCTCGAACTGACGCGGCTGATCTCGGCCTCGCGCGCCTTCGACGGCACCAACTCGATGATCGAGGGCACCGAGAGCTCGCTGCAGAACGCGATCCGGACCCTCGGCGAACCCGGCAAGTAGATTGCGCGCCAAGCGCGCAGGATGAGGTTGGACGGTTTCCTTGAACGCTCTTCGGCAACTCGAGTGGGCGCTGCTGGAGCTTCAGCAGAGCACTCCCCTGGCAAGCGTCAGTGGCGCGATCTCCGAGATCGCGCCGACGCATTTTCGCGTCTCCGGCCTGTCGCGCTTCGTCAGGCTCGGCGAGCTCATCGGCGTCCATTGCGGCGGTAAGCGCCAGATCGGCGAGGTGGTGCGGATCGACAGCGACGGCATCATCGCCAAGCCGTTCGACCGGCAGTTCGCGGGCGGGCTCGGCTCGGTCGCCTCCCGCATGCCGCCGCTGTCCTTTGCGCCCGATCCGAGCTGGAAGGGCCGCGTCATCAACGCCCTCGGCGCGCCGCTGGACGGACAGGGGCCGCTCACGCAAGGGTCGCAGGCGGTCTCGGCGGAGGCGGAGGCGCCGTCGGCCATGAAGCGTGCGCGCGTGCACAAGCCGCTGCGCACCGGCGTACGCGTCATCGACCTGTTCGCGCCGGTCTGCGCCGGCCAGCGCGTCGGCATCTTTGCCGGATCGGGCGTCGGTAAATCGACGCTGCTCGCGATGCTCGCCCGCAGCCAGGGCTTCGACACCGTCGTGCTGGCCCTGGTCGGTGAGCGCGGCCGCGAGGTGCGCGAGTTCATCGAGGACGTGCTGGGCAACGACCGTCATCGCGCTGTCACAATCGTCTCGACGGGGGACGAAAGCCCGATGATGCGGCGACTGGCGCCGAAGACGGCGATGGCGGTGGCCGAATATTTCCGCGACCGCGGCGAATCGGTCCTGCTGATGGTGGATTCGATCACCCGTTTTGCCCACGCCGCCCGCGAGGTCGCGCTCGCCGCCGGCGAGCCCGCGGTGGCGCGCGGCTACGCGCCGACGGTCTTCACCGATCTGCCGCGCCTGCTCGAGCGCGCCGGTCCGGGCGAGGAGGGATCCGGCACCATCACCGGGATCTTCTCCGTGCTGGTCGATGGCGACGATCACAACGAGCCGATCGCCGACACCATCCGCGGCACGCTCGATGGGCACATCGTGCTCTCAAGGCACATCGCCGACCAGGCGCGCTATCCGGCCGTCGACGTTCTGGCCTCGGTCTCCCGCCTCGCCCACAACGTCTGGGACCCCGAGGAGCGCGAACTGGTGAGCAAGCTGCGCGCCATGATCGCGAAATACGAGGACACGCGCGACCTTCGCCTGATGGGCGGCTATCAGCCGGGACGTGATTCGGGCCTCGACCAGGCGGTCGAGATGGTTCCGCGAATCTACAACGCGATGCGACAGGGCGCGTCGGCTCCGCCGAGCGCCGATCCGTTCCGCGAGCTTCGGGACATGCTCAAGGGCGACTGACGGGTGGAGAGGGTGAGGCGCCGTCCGCCCTGCCCGTGGTTTTCGACAAGAGATTGCGCATGTCGCTACGCTTCCAGCGCATGCGCGTGCACACAGGCACACCGATCTTCGTAGTGAGCGAATTCGCCGTTCGGGTGTGCACGAGCTGGCAAGCGCTGTGCAAGCGATCGAAGAGTCTATTCTGCAAGCACGACGGGAACAACCGCCGCGTGCAATTCCAATGAGTTCCCTCGACGATTCCGCGGCAGAACGCACAAGTTGTGGATGACGTGCCGCCAAACGTCATCGTGATGCACAAGCTTCGATCAGTTTGCATCAACGCAAGACAACAACGCGCGTGCAATCAAACTCTCACAATATCGAGTGCATATTACTCGCCGCGCCATGTATTGCGTTCACCATCATGTGTCCCGAACAACGAGATTGCCCTTGAACGTTACATTCGCCTGCGACGACATCCAGCCTGTGAGAGGGTCTCTACTTGATTTTGTTGAGAAGCTCATCCATCGTTTTGGTTGAGTATAAGAAACGTCTGCTTGTGACTTGAACTTTGGGGGCTTCGGTTGAGCTACTCCGTTCCACGGTTTGCCGGCGACGGCAACCCGAGCTCCCGCGCGACGACCACGCTGTTGGCATGTCATCAGCGATACGGCTTCTCGCTGCGGACGATGCGACGCTCATCGGCCGAGGTCGGGCGCGGTGCGATCCGCGCCATTGTGCGAGAGTTCGACAGGGCATGCTCGTCTGACACTCAGGGCGCAAAGCGGCTTCGGGACGCCGCAGACGAAGTTCCGGGGACGAGGTAGATTCATGCCATTGGCGCGGGAAGCCGTCGAGCTGCTGGTTCAGGCGGCGCGGGCTTGGTATTTCGAGGGCAATCAGCATGGATTGCGCGATCGGGAATGGATGGCGCTGCGCTTTCTCGGGCGCGCCAACAGGTTTTCGCGCACGCCGTCCGCACTGGCCGGCTTCATCGGCGCCACACGCGCGACGGCGTCGCAGATCGTGAAGACTCTGGAGAGCAAGTCGTTCCTGGTGCGAAAGCCGTCGCATGAGGACAAGCGTTCCGTCGTCCTCCACGTCACGTCCCAGGGTGAGAAGTGCCTGAACCAGCACGACCCGATCAATCACGTAGTCAACGCGGTGACGTCGCTCGGGACCGAGGAGTGCATCAGGCTGCGCGACTCTCTCCGCGAGATCCTCAATCACCTCGATGCAGCCCATCAGCGGCTCGAAGCGAGCATCTGCCGGGACTGCATGTTTCTCGCAGAGCGCGGCCCGGCTACCTCCAAGGGACGCGGAAACGCCGAATTCATGTGCCGGCTCTATCGTGCTCCGATCTCGCTCGAGGAGACCGAGCTGCTCTGCACCAGCTTCGAGCGCACCCGTGACCGCCCCAAGATCGAGCAGCATCTCGACCGCGACCGCATGGCGAGCCAGGGCTGAGGCTGCCAAGAAGCGGCGCTCCATCAATATCGTCGTTGCGAGCCAACGGGTCCGCGCGAAGCGCGGCCCGATGACAGGCTCCGCGAAGCAATCCAGAGTCTCTCCGCGGTGGGATTCTGGATTGCTTCGCTTCGCTCGCAATGACGGAATATGAGGTCGCATGGTCATTCACCAACTCTCGTGTCAGCCTGCAGACATGCCTTCGCATCCCCGCGGCTGATTTCGCCCGAGCTTTGCTTCGTCTCGCCGCCCTCATCGGCAAGAGGGCGCAGGGAAGACCGGGTGCTGACCTCGCACCCGCGGTCTGCTGCGCAAAACGCACACGCAGAAAACCGCACAGCAGCATACAGGTGGTGCCAATCACTCGGCCTTCCCTGCGCGATGGTCGGACGGCTTATGCCGTGCTCTCCCGGGAGCCGAGTTCCTTCGGGCCTCCCTCGCGCTCGCGGAATTCACCGGCGCCCGCGCCGGTTGACGCGACTACCGCCTCCGCAAGAGCTTGACCGTAGCAACGACGGCCAGGACCACACGGTTTTGCCGTACGCACGGCCCGCCATTTCGCCGCAGCATTCCCTGGCACCGTCGACAGCGCCGGAAACTTGCAAGACGAGACGAGACCTAGCAGCGCCGTTCGTCCGCGCGCGGTTACGAGCTCACCGGGGACTACCCTCCCTGCCCGCTACCCTTCGCGCCCGACGCTGCCGCGTCCACCGCAAGCCCGGCTCGCGACAATGACGACCTCATGATCGCCCCTCGAGATTGAGCCGGGATAGACGACACATACGCCATTTCCGAATTTCGGTAAAGCGGAATATTTTTGCCTGACCGGGTTGACGGCGGGCGAAACAGGCACGGTCGCGCAGCCGCCCTGGAGCGCAGGTCGCAAAGCGCGAGACGTCGGGCGGGGCCGCGCCAAGCCTGGCAGCCTTGTATGCATTATCCCAGTTGCCATCCCCCCGCAGTTCGCTTTACATGCCGCCAAGTCGCCCCGCGGATGACGGCCGGGGCCGCAAAAATCACACAGATTTCCAGGGGACGGAGCATGGCGCGCAACATATTGATTCTTGGGGCTTCTTACGGCTCCCTGCTGGGCACGAAGCTGCTGATGGCCGGGCACAACGTGACCCTGGTCTGCCGCGCCAAGACCGCGGAGCTGATCAACCGCGACGGTACCGAGGTGCGCATCAAGCTGCGCGACGAGGCGGTGCACCGGGCGATCTTCTCCCGCAACCTCCCTGGCAAGCTCGACGCGGTGACGCCGGCCAATGTCGACCTCTCCCGCTACGATCTGGTCGGCCTCGCGATGCAGGAGCCGCAATACACCAACCACACGGTGCGCGTCCTCATGGTCAAGATTGCCGCGGCGAAGCTGCCGTGCCTGTCGATCATGAACATGCCGCCCCTGCCCTATCTGAAGCGGATTCCGGCACTCGCCGACATGGATCTCGAGGAGGCCTACACCAATGCGCAGGTGTGGGAGCGGTTTGAGCCCGGGCTGGTGACGCTGTGCTCGCCCGACCCGCAGGCCTTCCGGCCGCCGGAAGAGGCCGCCAACGTGCTGCATGTCGGCCTGCCCACCAACTTCAAGGCGTCGGTCTTCGCCGACGAGAAGCACAACAAGCTGCTGCGCGAGCTGGAGGCCGACATCGACGCGGTGACGCTCGACGGCCACGACGTGCCGGTGAAGCTGAAAGTGTTCGATTCCCTGTTCGTGCCGCTGGCGAAATGGTCGATGCTGCTGACCGGCAATTACCGCTGCATCACGCCGAACGAGCCGCAGTCGATCCGCGACGCCGTGCACGGCGATCTCAATCGTTCGCAGACGATCTACGACCATGTCGATGCGATCGCGCGCCGCCTCGGCGCCGATCCGCAGGACCAGGTGCCGTTCGCGAAATACGCCAAGGCCGCGGAGAGCCTGCTCAAGCCGTCATCGGCCGCGCGCGCGGTCGCGAGCGGCGCCCCCTTCATCGAGCGTGTCGACCTGCTCGTGAAGCTGATCTCGCATCAGCTCGGCGTACCCAACGCCGAGATCGACCGCACCGTCGACACCGTGGACCAGAAGCTGAACGAGAAGATCGTGCAGGGCGGCTCCGGCGCGCAGTAGCGCGGCGCGCCCCGGCAACGCCGGCGCTCAGGCAACCAGGAAGGATTGCAGCCAGATCAGCCCGGTCACCGCGACCAGCGTGACCGCGCCGGTGCGCGTGACGAGGTCAGGGCGCCCGAGGCGACGGGCGCCACGTCCGAGCGTTGCGCCGAGAATGATCCACGCCGCGCCGGCGGTGAGAATCTGAAGCGCGATCACGCCGAGCCACGGCAGCAGTTCGAGCGGTCCGGCCCCGAGCGGCAGCAGCAGGAACGCGAAGACCAGTGCTTTCGGGTTGAGCAGCGTCGTCAGCAGCACCTGACCGAACGTCACCGCAGCGCCGCCGCGCAGCTCGCGCGTGTTGACGCGCCAGAGCATGACCGCAAGGCACAGGATGTAGATGGTCACGGCGACGCGGAGCAGCAGCGCCGCAATCGGGATGTCGCTGATGATTGGACCGAGCGCCAGCCGCAGCACCGCGATCGCCAGCAGATAGCCGCACAGTTCCGCCGCGAGCAGATGAAGGGAGCGCGAGATGCCCGCTCCCGCCCCCGATGTCGCCAGCAGGGTGTTGGTCGGCCCCGGCACCGCCAGCAGGAAATAGGTCGCCGTGAAGAAGGTCAGAAAGGTCATACGGCCGGATAGCAGGTCTCGGGCCGGTCGATCTTGATCTGCGTCATTTCGGGCCGAGCGATGGCGGTCTGCACCATCTTCCCCAAGCCGGCGCCGTTCGGCACCGGGTTCCTGCCGCGCACGGCGGAGCTTTCCGGTTTTGGCGTGGGCAACACCGCCTGATTCGCGCTGGAGCGCTCGACGCGCCGCGGCTGGATTGATAAGCCGCTGTCCGCGAATGACGGACTTTGAGTCGGGGACATGACGGTTGCGATCGAGATGGGGCAGACCACGGCAGGCGCCGCGGCCGCCATGGACCTCGAGGAACTGCTGGCGACCCGTCTCCTGGTGCAGGGCAATTCGGGCTCCGGCAAGTCGCATCTCTTGCGGCGGCTGCTGGAGCAGAGCGCGCCCTGGGTGCAGCAGGCCATCATCGATCCCGAGGGCGACTTCGTCACGCTGGCCGAGCGCTTCGGCCATCTGGTGATCGAGGCCGAGGATCACACCGAGCGCGGCCTCCAGGTCGCGGGCGAGCGCGCACGGCTGCATCGCGTCTCCACCGTGCTCAATCTCGAAGGTCTCGATGCCGAGAACCAGATGCGGCGCGCGGCTGCGTTCCTTGGCGGGATGTTCGACGTCGACCGCGATCATTGGTACCCGATGCTCGTCGTCGTCGACGAAGCGCAGCTGTTTGCGCCGGCGGTGGCGGGCGAAGTCTCGGACGAAGCACGCAAGCTCTCGCTCGGCGCCATGACCAATCTGATGTGCCGCGGCCGCAAGCGCGGGCTTGCCGGCATCATCGCGACCCAGCGCCTGGCCAAGCTCGCCAAGAACGTCGCGGCGGAAGCCTCGAACTTCCTGATGGGGCGGACCTTCCTCGACATCGACATGGCGCGCGCCGCCGACCTGCTCGGCATGGAGCGGCGGCAGGCGGAAGCCTTCCGCGATCTCGAGCGCGGCCAGTTCATGGCGCTGGGGCCTGCGCTGTCGCGCCGGCCGCTGCGCCTCAACATCGGCCCGACCGAGACCAGCCCGCGCAATTCGACGCCGCGGCTGATGCCGCTGCCGGAAGCCACGCTTGAAGATGCCCGCGCGGTCATCCTCGCCGCACCGCCGCCCGATGCCAGCCGGCCGCAGCGACGGCCGGCTCCGGATCTGCTCGAGCAGCTTCGCGCGGCGAAGGCCGCCGCGATGCCGGAGATTCGGCTAGAGGCGGTCGAGGCTCCCGTCAGTGCCGAAGAGCTCGCCGAGCGGCGCGAGCGCGTGGATCGCACGCTGCGTGCCGTGATGGCCGAGCCCGATGCCGGCTTCCGCGCCATCGGCGTGCTCTATCAGGAGTTCGTGGTCCGCTGCCGCATCGAGGGCTTAGGGGCGGCGGTGCCCGATCTCAACGAATTCCGGCGCATGCTGACGCATGCGCGCGCCGGGCTCGGGACGGAACTCACTGCAGACGACGCTTGGCAGGACGTGGCGCTGCGCGCCTCGATCCTGCCCGATGACATGCAGGGCGTGTTCATGATGATCGCGCGCGCGGCGAAGGAAGGCTGGCCCTGCCCCGGCGATGCCGCAATCGCCCGCGCCTACGGCTCGCACTCGCTGCGCCGCGCACAGCGCCTGCTCGGCTACATGGAGGAGCAGGGCCTGATCGTCGTCCAGCTCGACGGCGGCGGCCGCCGGATCGTGACGCTGGTGGAGCTCGCCTGGGCGACCGCGCCGGGCGATCCCAACGGAGATGATCAGCCAGCGGAGCAGGTCGCGAGCGCGGCGTCGGCTTGATTGGTACTACGAATGAGATGCGCTCCCTCTCCCGCTTGCGGGAGAGGGTTGGGGAGAGGGTCTCTCCGCAAAGGGACAGCCCCCAAGAGCCCTCACCCGCGCCTTCGGCGCGACCTCTCCCACAAGCGGGAGAGGTTGGGACCGTCAGGCCGCCTCGGAGCCGCCGAGATAGGCGTCGCGGATGCGGGGGTCGTCCTTCAGTGCGCGCGCGGGGCCAGACAGCACGATCTTGCCGGTCTGCAGCACATAGGCCTCGTGCGCGATCTCGAGCGCGAGGCTGGCGTTCTGCTCGACCATGAACACCGAGACGCCCGCCTGGTTGATGCTGCGGATCAGCTCCAGCACGCGATCGACATAAAGCGGCGACAGGCCCATGGTCGGCTCGTCCATCACGATCATGCGCGGGCGGCTCATCAGCGCACGCGCCATCGCCACCATCTGCTGCTCGCCGCCGGACAGCGAGCCGGCGCGCTGCGACAGCCGCTGGCCGAGCTTCGGGAACAGCGTCAGCATCCTGTCGAGATCCTGCGCTATGGCGTCGCGGTCGTTGCGCACGAAGGCGCCCATCAGGATGTTCTCGCGCACGCTCATGTCGGCGAACAGCCGCCGCGCCTCCGGCACCGAGGCGATGCCGCGGCGGACGATCTGCGGCGTGGTGAGCCCGATCAGCGAAGCGCCGTCGAACGTCACCTCGCCCGATCGGGGCTTCACCAGGCCTAAGATGATCTTCATCGTCGTCGACTTGCCGCTCGCATTGCCGCCGAGCAGGCAGACGATGTGGCCGCGCGCGACCGTGATCGACAGGTCGAAATGCACCTGGGCCTGGCCGTAGAAGGTGTTGACATCAGACAAAGCCAGCAGCGGTTCGGGAGTAGAGTTCGTCATGCCGCGCTCTCCTGCTCCGCCGCCCCTGATAGCCCGTGACCGAGATAGGCCTCGATCACCTTGGGATCGGTTCGCACCTGCTCGCCCGGCCCTTCCGCGATCTTCTTGCCCTCGTCCATGACGATGACGCGGTCGGACAGGCGCATCACCATCTCCAGCTTGTGCTCGATCAGCAGGATGGTCAGCCCTTCGGCTTTCAATTCGGCGACGAGCCCCTGCATCTCCGCGGTCTCGGTCGGGTTCATGCCGGCGGTGGGCTCGTCGAGCAGAAGCAGCCGCGGCTTCAGCGCGAGCGCACGCGCGATCTCGACGCGGCGGCGGTTGGCATAGGAGAGGCTATAGGCGGGCTGGTCGATGCGCGGCAGCAGCCGCTCGCCGAAACGGGCGAGGATCGCTTTGACCTCCTCACGCAGCCGCTCTTCCTCGGCCCTGACGCGCGAGGGACGCAGCAGGGCCAGACCCAATTCCAGCAGCGGACCGATCACCGGCACGGCCGGCTTCACGGCGCGCAGCCGCGTGTGCGCGCCGATCAGGACATTGTCCATGACGCTGAGATTGCCGAACACGCGGCCGAGCTGAAAGGTGCGCGCGATGCCTTCGGCCGCGAGCCGCTCCGGGGACAGGCCGGTGATGTCCTGCCCTTCGAAGCTGACGGTGCCGGCATCGGGCCGGTCAAGCCCGGTGACGAGATTGAACAGCGTCGTCTTGCCGGCGCCGTTCGGGCCGATGATGCTGATCAGTTCGCCCTTGGCGAGATCGAGGTCGATCGTATCGACCGCGGTGAGGCCGCCGAAACGGCGCGTCAGGCCGCGCAGGGACAGCATGGCGTGAAGCTGCTTCTCCATCAGACCGTTCCCAACAGGCCCTGCGGCCTGAACCGCACCAGCAGCAAGAGAACGATGCCGTAGATCAGGATGCGATACTCCGCCGCGATCCGGAACACCTCCGGCAGGCCGACCAGCGCGACCGACCCGACAATCGCGCCGACGACGTTGCCGAGGCCGCCGAGGATCACGACGGTCAGCGCCAGGATGGATTGCTGCGTGTTGAAGGTCTCGTGGTTGATGTAGGAATAAAGATGCGCGGCGATGCCGCCGCTGACGCCGGCGGCGAAGCCGCCGAAGATGAAGGCGATCGACTTGTAGCGATTCAGGCTGAGGCCATAGGCGCGCGCGGCGATGTCGTCGTCACGGATGGCACGAAAGCTGCGGCCGAGATGCGAGGTGAGCAGCCGCCCCTGCAGCAGCGCCAGCACGACCATCACCGCAAGGCTGAACCAATAGACCGAGGTCGGGCTGATCAGGTCATAGCCGAATAGAGCCAGCGGCGGAATGCCGGAGATGCCGATCGGGCCGCGCGTCACGCTCTCCCAGTTCAGGATCACCAGCGCCACGATCTCGCCGATCGCGAGCGTCGCGATCGACACGTAATGCCCGCGCAGGCGGAAGGACGGCGAGATCAGGAGCGTGCCGAGCGCGGCGCTCATCAGGCCACCACCGATGACGGCAAGTCCGGCCGGAACGGCCAGCGTCAGCGACAGCAATGCGGAGGTGTAGGCGCCGATCGCAAGCAGCGCAGCATGCCCGAGCGAGACCTGCCCCATCGTGCCCGCAACCAGCGTCAGGCTGAGCGCGAGCATGCCGAGCAGCCAGGCGTTGATCAGGGTCTGGAGCACGTAGAAGGACACCGGAAACAGCGGCAGGATCGCAAAGCCGGCAACGGCGGCCAACAGCGCCCAGCGCGGAATATTCACCGGGCGGCTCGGCGCGATGAACGTGCCGGTGAGCGGCTCGGGCGGCGCCTGCCGTGCGCTGACGAACAGGCCGTTCGGCCGCAGCACGAGCACGACGACGAGCAGCAGGAACGCGAACAAATTGCGGTAGCTGGTGCCGAGCACGGCGACGCCGTAGCTCTCGACGAGGCCCAGCAGCAGGCTGCCGATCACCGCGCCCGGCACGTTGCCGGCGCCGCCGACGACTTCCGCGACGACGCCCTTGAGCGTCGCCTGAAGGCTCATCGCCGTATCGATCTGGTTGTAGTACATGCCGACCAGCATGCCGGAGACGCCGCCCAGCGCCGCCGCGATACCGAACACGGCTTGATTGACCCGGTTGACGTCGACGCCCATCTGCATGGCGGCGTCGCGGTCCTGCGCGGTGGCACGCACGGCCCAGCCGAGCTTGGTGTAGCGCAGGAACACGAACAGCAGCAGCGCACTGGTGAGGCCGACGCCGGCAATGAGCAGATCAAGCGGCCCAATCGTCCCGCCACCGACCTGGAAGCGGACATCGGGCAACTGGCTCGGCAACGCGCGCGGATTGGGCGAGAAGATCAGCATCACCAATTGATCAAGCACGAAGCTGATGCCGATGGTCGCGAGCAGCGGCGCGATCCGCACCGAGTTCTGCAGCGGCCGCAGACCGAACCGCTCGATGATCAGACCGACGATCGCCGCGGCCACGGCGACCACGATGATGGTGAGAGACAGCGGCGTGTGCAGCAGCACCACCGCGATCCAGCCGATATAGGCGCCGACCAGATAGATCGAGCCTTGCGCGAAGTTGATCAGCCGGCTGACGCCGAAGATCAGCGCGAGCCCGACTGCAACGAGCGCGTAGACATTGCCGACGATCAGCCCGTTGATGGTGTGGTCGAGCCAGGAGGACACGCAGCATTCCTAATCAGGGAGAAAGCGGCCGGAGCGATCGCTTCGGCCATCACATCAGGTCGGCTTGCCGTCCCACAGCGCGAACTGGCCCTTGCGCACGACGAGTTCGGCGTTCATGGCGCCCTTGACGCGGCGGCTCTCGACGTCGAACGTCGCCTTTCCGAAGATGACGCTGGAGACGTCCTTCACCTTGGCGAAGGCATCGCGAATGGCGCGGCGGTCGGTGCCGCCGATCTTCACCACGGCAGCGGCCATGTTCATCGCATCATAGGAATAGGCGTTGAAGGCGTCGGGCTCCTGCCCGTTGTACTTGGCCTTGAAGCCCTCGATGAACTTCCTCACCTCGGGCCGCGGATCTTGCGGGAAATAGCGCGTGCCGAGATGGACGTCCTCGACCGCCTCGCCCCCGAGCTCGATGAATTTCGGCGAGTACACCGAGCTGGCCGCGCAGATCGTCTGCTTCAGGCCGACCTGGCGCGCCTGGCGCGCGATCAGCGCGCCGTCGGAATAATAGGAGATCAGGATCAGCCCGTCCGGGCTGGCGTCGCGCACGCGCACCAGGGTAGAGCGGAAGTCGCGTTCCTCGGCGATGTAGCCCTCGGTGATCGCGACCTCGGCGCCGTATTCCTTGGCCGCCTTGACGAAATGATCGCGGCTGGTGCGGCCCCAATCGGTGTTGAGGTGCAGCACCGCAAGCTTCTTCAGGCCGAGCCGCCTGACGGCGTAGGACGCCAGCAGCGGCTGCTCGTCGGCCTGGCTCACGGACGTGCTCCACATGAAGTCACCGCCCTTGGTGAAGTCGGGGTGCGAATTGGTGAAGCCGAACTGCACCAGGCCGCCGCGCTGATAGATCGGGGAGGCCGCCATCGAGGCGGGACTGGAGAAATCGCCGAGCTCCATGACGATGCGAGGATCGGAGACGAATTTCTGGGCGATCGCGACCGACTGGCGCGGATCGCTCTGGCTGTCCTCGAACTGGTAGGCGAGCTTGCGGCCGTTGATGCCGCCGGCGGCGTGAATCTCGTCGAGCGCGAGATCAAAGCCCTGCTTCCACTGCGCGCCATATTGCGCGTTCGGTCCCGTGAGGGGGCCGCTGACCCCGAGCAGGATCGGCTCGGCGGATTGCGCCAGTGCGGCGCGCGAGAAGGCTGTGCCCGCCATCATGGCGGCGAGCGAGCCTTTGACCAGGGTACGGCGATCGATGTTGCTCATTCACGGCTCCATCCATTCAATGTTGATACAGCAGCAATTCTCGTGCCGGTGAGATTGCCTATTTCGAGGGCTCGCCGAGCGACAGCATCAGCCGGTTCGCCCAGTTGAAGAACGCGGCGCCGTTGATGACGTCGACGATCTCGGCGTCGTCGAGATCGGCGCGGCGCAGCTCGGCGATATTGTCAGGCCCGAATGCGATCGGCGTTGCGGCCAACGCCACCGAGGCCTTGACCACCGCATTCCAGCGCTCGCCGAGATCGGCCCCAACGCCCTCGTCGAGCAGGCGCTGCACGTCGTCGCGGCGCTTGGAATAGGTGCTGGCGAAGCGCGCATGCACGGAGGCGCAATAGATGCAGCCGTTGAAGCGCGAGGTCGCGGCAGCGGCGAGCTCGCGCTCGGCGCGCGGTAGGCCGTCGGCGACGTTGTAGAAGATGTCCTTGTCGGTCTTGGTGCGGGCTTCCAGCACTTCGGGATCGCGCACCAAGAGACGAAAATATTCCGACTTGGCGCGGGCGCGGTCGACGAGGCCGGCGTAGTGCCGCTCGGTCAGCTCGGCCTCGGGCAGCGGGTCGATCCACGAGACCCAGCCGAGCTCGTCCTGGGTGAAGACGACGGGCGGATTGACAGTGCTCATGATTGGGCCTCCTACGCGCTTGCGGCGGCGAGCGTGCGCAAGCCGCTGACGACGCGCACCTGGAACGACAGGAATGCAACGAGCTGGGACAACGTGACGATGCCGGTGGCCGACCAGCCGGCAGCCAGCAGCGCCTTCATGTCGGCGGACGCGGCATCGCGCGGGTGGAAGACAAGGAGATGCGCGTGCTCCAATGCTGCGACTAGCCTGGGGCCGAGGACAGGCTTGCGCTCCGCGCTGACGCGATAGATCAAGCCGGCCTTGTTCTCGATCGACAACGGACCGGCCGGATAGGCGCCGTATGGACCCGAAGTCTTGCCGCGCTCGATCTCGGCGTTGATCGCATCGAGCAGAGGCGCGCCATCCGCGTTTGCGGCGAGCTTGTCGCGATAGAAGGCGGCAACGGGGGACTCGCCGTGGAGCCCGGTCACGAAGGCCGCGACCGCGGCGCGTTCGGTACGCGAAATATCGCCGGCGTCGACCGGCTCGAACAAAGCGAGATAGCTCTTCTGCGCATTCTCGCGCGCCTGCAGGCGGCGCGCGCGGATGGCGTCGAGCGTGGAGCCGGGCTCGATGCCGGCGAGCGTGTCGATGATATCTTTCGGTGCCATCATTCAGCCTCGTGCAACGCGACTCTATTCATTTCCGGCTAGCCTGCGAGGGCAACGTCTTTGGCGGCCGTCCGGGCCCAGCCCAGCACTGGGGCGACCTTGTCGGCGACGAGCTCGATCGAGCGCAGGACGTAAGGATGCGGCGCATCCACTGAATGTACCTGAAAGACGAGATCGGTCACCCGTTCCAGCGTGGACTCGGCACGAAGCGAGGCGATGACGTGGTCGGCATCGCCGACATGGGTGTCGAACGCGGTGATCATCTCTTCCAGTGTCTCGCCCGGCGGAAGGTGTCCGCCCTTCATGAATTGCGGCAGCGCGCGGCGCAGTCCGATATCGGCGAGGCGCAGCGCCTCGCGATGGTCGTCGGCAACGAAGATGCTGCGCGAGGCCATGATGCGCGGCTCGCAGCCCGGCGGCAGCGCTGAGAGATAGGCGTCGATGATCGGGTTCTGGATTTCGGCGAGCGTCGCGTTCGGCGCATCCTTGGCCCGCGGCTGCGTGCGCGAGAGCAGGAGGCCGTCGCCGGCCTTGCCTGCGCGGGCGCCGCCGGCAACGGAGAACGTCGCCTGCCAGATGCGCTTATCCAGTTGCGGCCGCTGCGGATAGAGCGTGTCGCCGCCATCGAGCGGCTTGCCGGTCAGGGCCTTGCGCACGATGTCCAGATTGCGGGCAAAGATCTCGTTGCGCTGGGCGCTGTCGAGGCCGAAGGCGGCGAAGGCCGACGGGTTGCCGCCGGTGCCGACGCCGAGCTCGAAGCGGCCGTTGCAGAGGAGATCCAGCACCGCGGCGTCCTCCGCCACCCGCACCGCGTTCTCCAGCGGCAGGGTGACGATGCCGGTGCCGAGGCGGATGCGCGAGGTCTGCGCGGCGACATAACCCAGGAACGTGAAGGGCGATGGCAGGCCGCCCTCGCGCTCATGGAAATGATGCTGCGCGATCCACGCGGAATCGAGCCCGGCCTTTTCGGCGCGCACGATCTGCTCGGCGGCGAAGCGATAGCGGTCCGCCGCCGGCGCCTCGTCGAGCAGCCGCGTGAAGAAGCCCAGGCGTTTCAGGTTGGCAAAGCGTTTCATACGATCCCTGTCGGGCGAGGATGGGTCCCGATGATGTCGGTTGCCGCAGCTCCCGACAAGCGGGCATTACGCAGGGCACATACGCAAGATTCCTGCGCAAGGCTGATCGCAAGGCTGCCCGCCGGATCGCCTTGATGTGGACTCTGGGCAGGCAGATTGCCTACCAGCTCGGCAGCACCGCGCCCTTGAACTTGGTCAGGACGAACTCCTTGACTTCAGGCGTGTGATAGCTGTCCACGAGGATCTTGACCCAAGGCTTGTCCTTGTCGGCGCTGCGCACCGCGATCAGGTTGACATAGGGCCCCTTCGGATCCTCGCGCAGGATCGGATCCTTGACCGGATCGAGGCCCGCCTGGGTTGCATAGTTGGTGTTGATCGCGGCGGCATCGACGTCGTCGAGCGCGCGCGGTGCCTGCGCCGCGTCGACCTCGATGAACTTCAGCTTCTTGGGATTGTCGGTGATGTCGAGCACGGTCGGCTTGAAGCCGGTGCCGTCCTTCAGCTTGATCACGCCCTTGTCGCGCAGCAGCAGCAGCACGCGGCCGCCATTGGTTGGATCGTTCGGGATCGAGACCTTGCCGCCCGCGGGGATGTCGCCGAAGGCCTTGTGCTTCTTCGAATAGACGCCGATCGGGAAGTTCACGGTCAGGCCGACGGATTCGATCTTGTAGCCGCGGTCGGCCTTCTGGTTGTCCAGGTAAGGCTGGTTCTGGAACGAATTAGCCTGGATCTCGCCGGCATCGAGCGCCGCGTTCGGCACCACGTAATCGGAGAACTCCAGGAGCTGGATGTCGAGGCCCTGCTTGGCGGCGATCGGCTTCACGGCTTCGAGGATCTGCGCATGCGGCCCGGGCGTCACGCCGATCTTGATGGTCTCGGCCGCGGCTGCGGCGGACCATGCGGCCAGCACGGCAGAGAGAATCAGGGGAAAGCGAAACGACATCTTGGTCTCCTTAGGTCTTGCGGCAACGGAACCGTATTCCCTTTTCTGCGATGCGAAATCAATGAAATGGAAATCCATATTGGGCGCGGCTCGGGGCCAGCCTTTCTCCAATCGGCCGCAAACGGAAAACGAATGCAGAGTGCGACAAAGTGCGCGCGTAACCCGGACGAAGCGCCGCGCAAGCAGGGCTGCTGCCGCTCGTGGCAAGAAGCCCGGATTGCACTTTCGTTCCATCCGCAGCCGGGCCGGCGTCCTTCTCTTTGACTCCACCACGCCCGACGTGCTGAGTTAGCGCGCACTGAGCCGGTGGCGACGAAGTGGGGATCATCCAATGAACGAGAACGAAATCCGCAATCTGGTCGCAGAGGTGAAGCAAGGCACGCTGTCGCGGCGCTCGTTCATCAGGACAATGGCCGCGGTCGGAATCGCAGCGCCGATCGCGAGCCAAATCCTGGTCTGGCACGACGTCGCAATGGCTGACGCCACGCTGCCGTACAAGCCGGCCAAGGCCGGCGGCGGCGGCACGCTCAAGATGCTGCTCTGGCAGGCGCCCACGCTGCTCAATCCGCATTTCGCGCTCGGCACCAAGGACCAGATCGCCTCGCGCATCTTCTTCGAGCCGCTCGCCGGCTGGGACAAGGAGGGCAACCTCATCCCCTGCCTCGCCGCCGAGGCTCCGACCAAGGCGAACGGCGGCCTTGCGGCCGACGGCATGAGCGTGATCTGGAAGCTGAAGCGAGGCGTGACCTGGCATGACGGCAAGCCCTTCAGCGCCGACGACGTCGTCTTCACCTGGCAATACGCCGCAGATCTCGCCACCGCGGCCTACACCACGGGCTCCTACAAGGACATCAAGGTCGAGAAGATCGACGACCACACCGTCAAGGTGATCTTCCGGGCGCCGACGCCGTTCTGGGCCGATCCGTTCGTCGGCTCGGTCGGGATGATCCTGCCGAAGCATCATTTCGGCGAGTATGTCGGGGCCAAGTCGCGTGAAGCGCCGGGCAATCTGAAGCCGGTCGGCACCGGCCCGTACAAATTCGTCGAGTTCAAGCCGGGCGACATGATCCGCGCCGAGCGCAATCCCGACTATCACATCAAGAACCAGCCGCATTTCGATATGCTCGAGATCAAGGGCGGCGGCGATGCGGTGTCTGCGGCGCGCGCCGTGCTGCAGACCGGCGAATACGACTTTGCCTGGAACATGCAGGTGGAGGAGGAGGTCCTCA
Organism: Bradyrhizobium sp. USDA 3397; assembly: GCF_054060965.1. Classification (NCBI taxonomy): domain Bacteria; kingdom Pseudomonadati; phylum Pseudomonadota; class Alphaproteobacteria; order Hyphomicrobiales; family Nitrobacteraceae; genus Bradyrhizobium; species Bradyrhizobium sp. USDA 3397. Next base: position 7,129,455 of record NZ_JBSSDS010000001.1, on the reverse strand, counting down.
AGCGCATGGAGGCCGGCGGCAAGGGCAAGCTCGACATCACGCCTTCCGGCAATGTCGAGTTCATCATCCTCAACACGACCGACCCCTGGACCGAGGTCGACGGCGAGCGCTCGAGCGTCAAGACCAAGCATCCGACGCTGTCCGATCCCGCCGTTCGACGCGCCATCAATGTTCTGATCGACCGCGATTCGATCCAGAAGTTCATCTACGGACGCGCCGCCATCGCCACCGCGAGCTTCGTCAACGCGCCCAAGCAGTTCAAGTCGCCGAAGCTGAAATACGAGTTCGACATCGACAAGGCCAACAAGATCCTCGACGAGGCCGGCTGGACCAAGGGCGCGGACGGCATCCGGGAGAAGGACGGCAAGAAGCTCAAATACGTATTCCAGACCTCGACCAACGCGCCGCGCCAGAAGACGCAGGCCATCATCAAGCAGGCGTGCCAGAAGGCCGGCATCGACATCGAGATCAAGGCGGTCACCGCCTCCGTGTTCTTCTCATCCGACGTCGGCAATCCCGACACCTACTCGAAATTCTATGCCGATATGGAGATGTACAACACCACGCAGCCGCAGCCCGATCCGGAGCGCCTCTTGAACCAGTGCGTGTCCTGGGAGATCGCCACCAAGGACAACAAATGGCTCGGCCGCAACAATTCGCGCTATTCCGATCCCGAAGCCGACAAGGCCTACAAGGCCGCGCAGAACGAACTCGATCCGGTCAAGCGCGCCGCGCTGCTGATGAAGGTCGACGAGATCTTCTGCGAGGCCAACGTGTTCCTGCCCCTGCTCTCGCGCCACGTCGTCAACGCCGGCGCCAACAATTTGATGATCGACATCTCCGGCTGGGACACCATCACGTGGAACCTGGCGGCGTGGTATCGGACCTGAGGGGCTCGTGAGCGCGCCTATGGTTGCAGCGCAGCGCGGGATTCAGATCGCGATGCCGAATCCCGTCCACTGTGTGCTCCAGATCACAGCGGAATCGCGCACCATCGCCTACAAAGATCGGGCATGGCCGCAAACAAGGTAACGGCGGTACGCACGAGGCTGGGAAGACGATCAACAGCTACGGACTTTGCGAAGCCGTCAGGATGAAGAATCCGGCGGCTTTTTCCTTGCTTTGCGCGAGCGGCACCCGCGAGACCGCGTGCAGCGGGCACGGATCCCGCCTGGCGCTATGAAGCGCCCGAGCCCTTCTTCTCCTCACGCTCTTCCTCGATCTGGCGTTCGGCTTCGAGCCAGAACTCCAACTCGCGATTGATCGGCCGTCCCGCCTGCTCCCAGAGCTCATAGGCGCGTGTGCGCACCTTGCCACGGCGCATCATGCGAAGCAGCTTTCGTTTCAGTTCCTCGGCGAAGCTCCTGAAGCGTTGCCCGGTGGTTTCGTCCCTGACGAGCGAAGCCGCTCGCGTTGCGAGTTCGATCTGGTGCTCTAGCTTCTTCTGTTCGTCCACCGCCGAAACTGCCGTGGGAAAGGGTTCTTGTCGGAGCCGTGCGGAGACTAAATTCCCTTCCCCGACGGTCCGTTCCCTGAGGTGCGGCGTTTCGGAAAGGACGAAGGTCGCACCATCAGTCCAGCCGAAGCCGCCGGCGCCGCTAGTGCCACGTCGTGTCGGCTTCGACGACCACCACCCTGATTTCAGGATCCTCAGTCGTGTTGCAGGTGCAGGGCATGCCCTCGCCGCAGCGGCAGCCGCCGAGCTTCTCGCTCCAGACCCGGAGCGGATGGTTTTCGCAGACCCATCCAAGACCTTGGCAGAATGGGCAGGCCTTGTCGGTCACAGCGTATCCGGCGTCCGCAGCGTGTTCGACCCGTCCTCGTTGCGCAGCTCCTGCTCCGCCGCGTGCCAAAATTCCTCCTCGCGGCCTTCGGGCTTGCCCGCCTGCTCCCACAATTGGTGCGCGCGTTCTCTGATCTCTTGCTCGGTCGGCTCGGACAATTGCACCTCCTGCTTGGAAGCACGGCCCCACCCTGGGGGGTATGGGGGGCTTGGAGGCGGGGCCGTGCAGGCCAGCGATCGGCGGCGATGCTGACCCGCGGAGTCAAGTTTCAACCATGTGCAAGAGTTCCTACACGTCTGCCCGTGCCGGATGGCCGGCTTGTCCCGGGGCGTGCATGCCTTTCCACCCGGCATTGCGCCGATGTCGGATGCACGTGGGCCGTTACGTCATCCGAACCCAGACGCCATTACCCGCGGACGACTTCACCGCAGCATCGATCAACTTCACGCCGGCAAGGCCATCCTCGACCGTCGGGAAGACGACATCGGGATGCGGCTTTTCACCGGCCGCTGCCGCGCGGATGGCGCGCGCCGCCTCGGCATAGATCGTTGCGAAGCCTTCAAGGTAGCCCTCGGGGTGCCCCGATGGAATGCGGCTAACGCGGGCGGCCTCGCCCGATGCGCCGGCCCCGCCGCGGGTCAGGAGCTGCCTGGGCTTGCCGTAGGGTGTGAACCACAGGTGGTTCGGATTCTCCTGCGCCCATTCGAGGCCGCCTTTGCTGCCGTAGACGCGCAGCGTGAGCCCATTCTCATTACCGACGGCAACCTGGCTCGCCCACAGCATGCCCTTGGCGCCGCCCTTCCACTTGAGGAGAATTTGCACATCATCGTCGAGCCGCCGCCCCTCGACGAAGGTCGACAATTGGGCAAGCAATTCGTCGAGCTCGAGCCCGGTGACGAAGCAGGCAAGATTGTAAGCATGGGTGCCGATGTCGCCGATGCACCCGCCGGCGCCGGACCGGGACGGGTCGGTGCGCCACGCCGCCTGCTTCTGGCCGCTGGTTTCCAATGGCTCGGTCAGCCAATCCTGCAGATACTCGACCTTGACGAGACGGATCTCGCCGAGATCGCCATTCGCGACTATGGCGCGCGCCTGCCGGACCATGGGATAGCCAGTGTAATTGTGCGTGACGACGAAGACCCTGCCGGTCTTCCTGACCAGCGCCACCAGTTCCTCGGCCTCTGCAACGGTCGTCGTCAGCGGCTTGTCGCAGATGACGTGGATGCCGGCTTCGAGGAAAGCTTTCGCGACCGGGCTGTGCAGGTGATTGGGTGTCACGATCGAGACCGCCTCGATGCCATCCGCTCTCGCCGCTTCAGCCCGCGCCATCTCCTCGAAAAAGCCATAGGCCCGGCCGTCAGCGATACCGAGCTCCTTTGCGGAAGTCTTGGCGCGAGCCGGATCCGACGCGAGCGCGCCGGCGACCAGCTCGAACTGGTCGTCGATGCGCGCGGCAATGCGGTGGACTGCACCGATGAAGGCGCCCTGGCCCCCGCCGACCATGCCGAGGCGGATACGGCGATGGCCGCCGGTTTCATTGCTTGCTTCGATCGCCATGTTGCACCCTCTCTTTTAGGAGATGCCGAGCATCTTGCGGTTGGCAGCCGCGTCAGCGCCGCTGCCTGCGAAATCGTCGAAAGCTTTCTCCGTCACCCGGATGATATGGTTTCGGATGAACTCGGCGCCCTCGGCCGCGCCTTGCTCGGGATGTTTCAGGGCACACTCCCACTCGAGCACCGCCCAGCTGTCGTAATCGTATTGCGTGAGCTTGGAGAAGATGGCGCCGAAATCGACTTGACCATCGCCGAGTGAGCGGAAGCGGCCGGCACGGTCGACCCAGCTCTGGAACCCGCCATAGACGCCCTGGCGACCGGTCGGATTGAATTCGGCGTCCTTGACGTGAAACGCCTTGATGCGCTGGTGGTAGATGTCGATGTAGTCGAGATAGTCGAGCTGTTGCAGCACGAAGTGCGAGGGATCGTAGAGCAGGGTCGCGCGCGGATGATTGTTCACCCGCTCGAGGAACATTTCGTAGGAGACACCGTCGTGGAGGTCCTCGCCAGGATGGATCTCATAGGCGAGATCGACACCGTGCTCGTCGGCATAGTCGAGGATAGGCCGCCAGCGCCTGGCGAGCTCATCGAAGGCAGTCTCGATCAGGCCGGCGGGACGCTGCGGCCAGGGATAGACATAGGGCCAGGCAAGCGCGCCGGAGAACGTCGCCTGCGTACTGAGCCCGAGCCGCCGGGACGCCAGGATGGCGCGCTTGACCTGATCGACGGCCCATTCCGTGCGGGCCTTGGAATTGCCACGCACGTCCGGCGCTGCGAAGCCGTCGAACGCCGCATCATAGGCCGGGTGAACGGCGACGAGTTGGCCTTGCAGATGGGTCGAAAGCTCGGTGATGGAAAGGCCGTGACGAGCCGCAATGCCCTTCACCTCGTCGGCATAGGCCTGAGACTCCGAGGCCTTGTTCAAGTCGAAGAGCCGCCCATCCCAACTCGGAATCTGAATCCCCTTGTAGCCAAAAGAGGCGGCCCATCCGCATATCGCATCGAGCGAATTGAACGGCGCCGCATCGCCAGCGAACTGAGCGAGGAATATCGCAGGCCCTTTGATCATCTTCATCGAGTGCTTCCTTCCTTGGACGTTTCCGGGGCGCGCTTTTCCGCGCACTTGGTTCGAGGATGCCGGCCATCAAGGGAGAGAGCAATACCGGACTATGCAACGAGAAAAGCTTCAAACGGCCGCAGGACAGATCCAGGCCGCAGCTTCATCGCTTCTGCAACACTGTGGAGAGCGCCGAACCATCGTTCAAAATCGAGAAGATTTCTCGCGAGGATAGATGCTCTGCGGCCTCCTCGAAAGTCTCGCTCGCATCGACCTTGGCACGGCCGACCGCCAGATTGGCGTCGACCGTGTCGGGTCTGATGGGACAAGGCGGCGGCAGCTGCGCGAGGTGGAAGGCCAGGAGCGCGGGGTCTTGGCGCAGCTCCACCAAGGCGGGGCTGCCCCCTAGGTCCGCGGACGCGCTGAGTTCGTTCGCTCGCCGCAGGACGGGAGGCGGCTCTCGTTCTTCCGGAGTGACAAACAATCTTCCGGAGACGGGCCTGGCGGTCAGCGCGCCTATGGGAACGGCGAACAGCAGCCCAACGATGACCGGCGACATCCAGAGCAGAAGCGGCAGCGAAACGGCGTAGGCGCTTGCAGCCATCGCAACGCCGCACAGGGTCGGAACGCCGTATTTGCGATAGAGCTCGCGCCGCTCCACCGTGCCGTCGTCGCGCCTTTGCGTCTGCCAGCCGGCATCGCGGCCGGCCAGAATCTCGATCACAGCGATCGACTGAAAGATCATCATCACCGGCGCCATCAGCGCGGACACGATGATCTCTGCGAGAACTCCGGCCGAAGCACGCAACGCGCCGCCGAACTGGCGTCTCATCGGGCCTCGCATCCAAACGAGCACGAGGCTGAGCAGCTTCGGCAACAGCAGCAACCCCATCGTGGCGACGAACACCCAGATCGCAAGCACGGGATCCTGGGCCGGCCAGGTCGGAAACAACGAGAACCCCTTCGGAAAATACTCCGGCCGCACGAAGCGAGCCTGCAGCGAGATCAGCATTCCCAGCAGCAGGAACAGCAGCCACAGCGGCGCCGTCAGATACGCTCCTATGCCCACCATGAAATGCACGCGCGATACCCAGTGGAGACCCCGCGCTGGCACGACAGCCAGATGCTGAAGATTGCCCTGACACCAGCGTCGGTCGCGCGCCGCGAAATCGAGCAGCGAAGGCGGCACCTCTTCGTAGCTTCCGCCGAGCGTCGGCAGCATGTAGATGCCCCACCCGGCGCGCCGCATCAGCGCAGCCTCGACGAAATCGTGGCTGAGGATGTGCCCGCCGAACGGCTTCCGTCCCCGAAGCTGCGGTAGCGCCGCCTCTTCAGCAAACGCCTTCACCCGGATGATCGCATTGTGGCCCCAGTAATTGCCTTCGGAGCCGTGCCACCAGGCGACGCCGGCGGCGATCATCGGTCCGTACAGGCGGCCCGCGAATTGCTGGACTCGGCTGAACAGGCTTCGTGCGTTGACGACCATGGGGAGCGTCTGAACGAGGCCGGCGCTCGGATTGCTCTCCATGGCATGGGCCAGTCGGACGATGGTCTGCCCGCTCATGAGACTGTCGGCGTCGAGCACGATCATGAAGTCGTAGGCGGCGCCGAACCGAGTGATCCACTCGGAGATGTTGCCGGCTTTCCGAGCCGTGTTGTCGGCTCGATGGCGATAGTACAGCCTTGGCGTTCCGACGGCTTGTCGCAGCGCGAGGAGCGCTTTTTCCTCGGCGACCCAGATGTCGGGATCGGTGGTGTCGCTCAGAACGTACCAGTCGAACAGCCTTCCTTGGGAGGTCGTCTCCAGGGATTCGATGATCGCGCGAAGCCGCGCCGTCAATCGGTGCGGATCTTCATTGTAGGTGGGAAGCAGCATGGCGGTGCGGCTTGCGATCGCAGGCAGCTCCTCGTCCGGCGCAAAGGCGCCCGGACGATGGGCCAGCAGCACGAAGAAGCCGGCCAGCGCGGAGGCGAACGAGAAGGCGACCCAGGCGAGCAAGACCAGGAAGAGCGCCAGCACCATGGCTTCAAGGATGGTGACGCCGCCGACCTGCAGCACGCGATACATCTCATATCCGCCGGCCCCGGTGAGCGCCGCCGTCGAGAGCAGGATGAGGCCGCGCCGCCAGGCCATGGCGGGGGCAACCGGCGCAGGAATACGGTCGGGCACCAGGCTTTTTCCGAGGTCGCCAGGAGCCATCGGAAGGGGGGCCTCCGTCGGCAGCAGGCGCTGGGTCGCGATATCGCCGACAACCGGCCGCGGTGCAGTGCTCAGGGTGCCCATCGGTAGACCCAGATTTCCGACAAAGGCTTGTCGCCTTCTGCCAGGAATGCCCGCAGCTCGATCGGCTCGCCTTTGACCCGGCACTGGAAGCTGAGCCGCCAGCCACCGGTGTAGGGATTGGGCTGCGTGACGATGTTCTTCACCTCGGACTTCTCCGCCGTCACCACGCCTTTGACAGCGGCAGGATCGACGCCCTTGAGGTTGTCGCCATGCAGATCGAGCACGAACAGGCGCGCATCTCCGCCCCTCGCCCCGATCCCGCTTCGCGTGAACCTGGCCAGCGAATGCGGCTTCGGGCTATCTGGCCCCCAATGCAGCCGATAGGTGTAGTTGTGTTCGCCCTTGGCCTGGAGCGGGCTTTTCGGCCGCCAGAATGCGGCGATGTTGTCGTGGATCTCCTCCTTGGTCGGAATCTCGAACAGCACGACGCCGCCCTCGCCCCAATCGCCGATCGGCTCCATCCAGAGACTTGGACGTTTTTCGAAACTGGATTCGATATCCTGGTAGGCGAAGAAGTTTCTTTCCCGCTGCATCAGCCCGAAGCCACGCGGATTGAGATCCTGGAAGGTGCTGATCTGGAGATCGTGGGGATTGCTGAGCGGCCGCCAGAGGCTTTCGCCCTTCCCGTTGAAGATCGCAAGGCCATCGGAATCGTGGACGGAGGGGCGGAAATCGTCGATGTCGTTGCGGTCGTTCGGACCATAAAAGAACATGCTGGTCATGGGCGCGAGACCGGCGCGCGGCATCTCGACGCGCGGGGTAGACCGACATTTCGACGTCGAAGACTGTCGTCTCCCCGGGGCGCACCGTGAACCGGTAGCTCGCGGCGCAGCTCTTGCTGTCGAGCAGAGCATGGATCACCAACGATGTCGCACCCGGCGCCGGCCGCTCGAGCCAGAAGGCCTTGAAGAGCGGAAATTCCTCGCCCTTGGCTTCGCCCGTATCGATCGAAAGTCCCCGGGCGGAGAGCCCGTACGTCTGCCCCTTGGCCACGGCGCGGAAATAGCTCGCGCCCAGGAAGACGCAGACCTCGTCGTAATAGTCGGGACGGTTCATCGGCGCATGGATGCGGAAGCCCGCGAATCCGAGATCGCTGTCCTCGAACGCCGGGACCTTCTCGCCGAAGGAGAAGTCCGCCTTGCGGTACTTGAGCTCGGATGCCTTTCCGTCCGCCACCTCGAAGATGTTCACCCTGTTCTTGTAGAAGAAGCCGCGGTGGAAGAACTGCGCCTCGAACGGAAGATTCTTGCCGCGCCAGAGCGCCCGCTCGGGCAAAAAGCGGATCGAACGATACTGATCGTAATCCAGGTCCTTCAATCCGCTCGGGAGCTTCTCGTCCGGCGCCTCGTAGGGCTTGCTCGCCAGCTTCCGTGCCAGGTCCCGCACGGTGGACGGACCGAACATGTCGTCCGAAGGCGCGGCCAGACTGCATCGGGGAGCGAGCAGCAACGCCGGCAGCACTGCCGACCCTTGAACAAGCTGGCGTCGGTTCACGTGCTCTCCCTACTCGCTACTGCTGCCCCGGCCAAGCAAACGACCATCACGCACGCGAGTTCCAACCGGCCCAGTTCCACCCTCGCGCGCCGCCCGCGTGAGATCGCCGGCTGATTGCGACACGGCTTCGCATCCTCGCGACGACTTTCGCCCGAGCTTTGCTTCGTCACTCCACCCTCTGAAGAGGGCACAGGGAAGGCCCTCGGGATGAGCCGGGATGGGCAGGTTTTATGCGGTATTTCCGAATTTCGGCTCAATACCATGAATTTTGGCCGGCGCGACAGCCAAAGCCTTGCATGTCATTTCCCGGCAACGAAGTAAAAATCCTGCCGTCCCGAGACCGATCCGTAGCTGAACGGCTTTTGTGCACGATTGGTCGCCTCCATGACGTCGTCACGCACGACGTCGAACAGCCGGCGCACCTCGAGGCCGGGCTTGCGCATATTATTGACGAACGCCGTGGCGAACGGGCTGTTCCTGCCCTCTCCGTCGAGCGCCATCTCTCCGTCCTTGGCGGCATACACCACCAGCGTGCCCGCCTCGGGCTCGATCGCCGCAAGGCCGCGCGACACCGAACGGGACGCCAGCGTCATGGTGCGCTTCATCTGGTTGGCGAAGGGATTGTCGCGGCAAGCATCGAGGACGATGAGGCGCAGCCGCTTGGCGCGTTCCGCCGCGTTCAACACCTGGTCCAGCGCCACGGCTTCGAAGCTGACGTCGCGGTCGGAGGCTATCTTCGCGTCGATCGGGATCAGATAGTTGACGCCGCCGACCTCCATGCCGTGACCGGCGTAATATACCATCGCCCAGTCGGCGATTTCCGCCTGCCTTGCAAAGTCGCGCAGCGCCGCGGTCAACGCATCCTTGCGCAGATCGGTCAGCAGCGTGACGGAATCGAATCCGGTGATCTTGAGCGCTTCGGCGACGAGCGCCGCATCGCGCGCCGGATTGGCGAGCGCCGCGACATTCTCATAAGCGGAGTTTCCGACCACGAGCGCGATGCGCCTGTCATTTCTACTCGACGGTCCCGGCAGCGCGATGACCGGCGTGGTGGTGGCGGGAACGGTCTTGATGGACGTATCGTCCAGCGCTGCGAGGCGTTCGCGCGCCTTATCCATCGCCCATTTCGCGCTATCGTACTTTTGCGGGGCAGCCAGAGCTGCGTTGAAGTCGGCACGGGCCTTTGCGACCTCACCCAGCTTCTCGAACACCATTCCGCGGTTTACCAGCGCGCTCTGGTGTTGCGGATCATTGCGCAGCGACTGATTGAAATCGGCGAGGGCTTGATCGTACCTGCCCTGAAGGAGATAGATGTCGCCGCGGTTGTTGTAGGCCAGCGTCGTCCTCGGCAAAAGCCGGATCGCCTCGCTGAAATCGGCCACGGCACGCTCGGACTGGCCGGTGTCCCGATAGGACAGTCCGCGATTGTTGAACGCATAACCGTAGGTCGGGTCAATGCGAATGACCTCGGAGTATTCGGCGATCGCCCGGGCGTGGTCGCCCTTGCCGGCATAGAGCCGCCCTCGATTGAAGTAGGCGAACTTGAACCTCGGATTGATGCGGATCGCTGCGTTGTAATCCGAAAGCGCGCGCTCGGAATCACCTGCAGCGGCATAGGCCATGCCGCGGTCGTTCAAGGCGTTCAGATTGTTTGCATCGAGCCGGATCGACTGGGTCAGGTCGGCGATAGCCCGATCCACCTCGTTCCGGCGAAGCAGGGCGGCGCCGCGATGCTGCCAGGCAAGCGCGTATTTCGGATCGATGCGGATGGCCTCGCTGAAATCGGAGATGGCGCGATCGTAGTCGCCCTTGTCGCCATATTCGGCGCCGCGATTGTCGAACGCCACGGCGTCGCGCCCGCCGCTCTTTGCGATCAGCCGCGAGCACGCGGCGATGCGGTCTTCATGGCCGCGCTGCGCGCAGATTGTCCGATCGTCTGCGGCCGCACGATCAGCGGCTGCCAGAGAAGCGAAAAAAAAGAAACTGAAAACCAGTGCAATCCGATTCCGCATGGTCGCCACCCTGCTGCCGAGCCCACAATATAGATAGTGGAAGGCGGCCACACCTGTGATGGTGATCACAGAACCGTCGGTTGCCAAAGCTCGGAGCGGGGCATCAACATCACGCAGATGCGGCGGCGCGCCGCGGTCACCCCAGCCACACTTGCCATTCGCCAATCAGCCTCGATTCCAAATGCCGGGACACAGTTCCGCGTTCTCGCGGCTGAATTCGCCCGAGCTTTGCCTGGTCACTCCACCCTCTTGAGCCAAGAGGGCGCAGGGAAGGCCGGGTGCTGACATCGCACCCGCGGTCCGCTGCGCGAAATGCACACGCAGGAAGAACCGCACAGCAGCATACAGGTGGTGCCGATCACTCGGCCTTCCCTGCGCGATGGTCGGACGGCTTATGCCGCGCTCTCCCGGGAGCCGAGTTCCTTCGGGCCTCCCTCGCGCTCGCGGAATTCACCGGCGCCCGCGCCGGTTGACGCGACTACCGCCTCCGCAAGAGCTTGACCGTAGCAACGACGGCCAGGACCACACGGTTTTGCCGTACGCACGGCCCGCCATTTCGCCGCAGTATTCCCTGGCACCGTCGACAGCGCCGGAAACTTGCAAGACGAGACGAGACCTAGCAGCGCCGTTCGTCCGCGCGCGGCCGCGAGCTCACCGGGGACTACCCTCCCTGCCCGCTACCCTTCGCGCCCGACGCTGCCGCGTCCACCGCAAGCCCGGCTCGCGATCAAGACGACGACGCGATCGCCCCTCAGGATGAAGCCGGGATGGGCGGAGGTGTACGATATTTCCGAATTTCGGTAAAGGGGAATATTTTTGTGGGAAAGAGTTGACGGGTGGCGAAACAGGGTAGGATGGGTAGAGCGAAAGCGAAACCCATCGATACCGCCCGCCGTGGAACACGATGGTTTCGCAAGTGCTCTACCCATCCTACAGACCCGTCAGCCAGCGCAAGCTCATTCGATTTCAGTTACGTAGGACGTCCATTCGAACGCAAAGGGGCCGATCTTCGACAGCTTGGTTTCGCTGTCATCTCCGTTTTCGTACGCAAAGTCGGACCAACGCACGACGTCGTCGCTTCGCGACACACGTGCCGTGATAGCTCCGCAGCCAAGGTCTCCGCATTCCGGACAAACATACAGAGCTACGCGGTTACTCTCACCGACCGAAACGGCCGACGTCAGAAGTCGCGCAAGTCTGTCGTTGAGGCGAACGGCAAGCTCGGGCTCTCGTTGAGGGACTGAAAGACAACCGGACAAATCAAAGCTGGAGGCACCGGTGACGGCAAAGAGAGATTGGCCATTGACGACAAAATCGAACGTGTACCGCTCCTTCTTCGCGGGGCTTCCGCAACCGCTCCGATGAAGCACTACGAGTTCAAGCTGGTCGGACATTTCCTATCGCTCTGCGCCCAATTGCCGATCAATGCAGCGCGCGCGACGCCGCGCGCCAGCTATAGGACCAGCATAACGCAATCCGCTAGCATCGAGCCGAGTGCACGCGATACTCTGAAAAAACATCAGCTGTTTAGCTGGATTGGTAGCGGGGGAGCGCTACCTACGTTCCCCCCGACAGCATTTACCCGAGTTTTTGGTCTCCGCTGCTTAGTTCTGCCCAGGCCCCCCGTGATTAAACCCAGGGAGCCGGGACCCACCTACGTCCCGCCCCTAATCGTCCCTCCGCGGGTCTCGGCGGGGCCTGTCAACGCTTGCTCCGGGGAACAGCACGCCATTACCACGCAGTGAAATAAAACTTGATGGGATAAGTCAAAATCAGGACTTGATCTTCCATCTTCCTTTACACGCGCCCCTGCGATTTGAATGCGATCTGAATAGGTAAGACGCAATGACAGATCAGCAATTGGCTATTCACGCCATCAGCGAAGCCCAATGCATACTGGACGAACACCTTCAGCCTCGCCCCCACGACAATGAGCGGATGATCCTCGACAAGCTGGTGGAGGTTCTTGAGCGGCCCGATCTGGTGGTCGCCATAGCTCGGCTGCAGCAACGAAGTAGCCCGTAGCGCTCAGATGGCAAAACAACTTTCATCGATTCGTTTTGCCACTTGCATCGCTGCGCTCCTGTTGATTGGACCGCCAACTGCGCAGGCGAAACAACAATGCAGCGCCGAGGTGCCACCAAATGCGCGGGAGTATTGGTCTTGGCGCATCATCGACGGACGAAGATGCTGGTACGAGGGCAGGCCCATGCTTTCGAAGTCATTGTTGGAGTGGCCCGCTCCAGCTTCGACCCAGTCGCAATCCGATAGAGAACTTGAAGGCGCTCTTACCGAAAAGTCTAGGGATCCGATGGACGCAAAAGCCTGGGCGCCGGCTGACCGAAACACTTTCGATGCCCTTTGGCGCGAAAGGGTGGAGCAGCGTTAAGCCCAGCCCCTCTCTGTTAACACCGGCTTCAACTTAACTTTTGACTACACGAGGGAAACAAAGGGCGGTTTCCCCATTATGTCCCTTAGGCGTGGTTCCCTCCGCCACTTAATTCGGGCGTCTACATACACACCAAGGCTGGCGCAGTTCACGCGCGTCACCCGCAATCATCGTCAGGCAAGATGACGGGCTCGGTGTCCGGGTGAGATAGAAGCCTAGGGTCGTTCTCAAATTTCCGCAGAACACCGAGCCCGCCGCGCTTTTGCTCATCGCGGCTCATCTCGCGAATTCCGGGGAAAGCCCTGAGGAATATCTCGCCCAGTTCTGGTTTTGTCAAAAGCTCAACATGAAGTGCGCAGAACCACGCTTGAAGAATTTGCATCGCAACCGGCGACTTTTCTCGAAGCCTTAGGTAGTCCTCCACACAAACATAGAGAAGATAATCGTTCTTGGTGTCGTCAAACTGATCGAGCGTCAATTGATCATCCTTGCGCGCGGCTTCGGTGTTGCCGACATGCTTGAAACAGTTTCGGTATAAATTTAGCGCTGCGTAGATATCTTTCTTTGGGCGGCCCGGATGATCGCGCAGGAATAGTTCGGTCATTGGTTCGATCCCGCGAAGTCTGCACAGACTCTCAAGCAATTCACGAGCGTTACCGGCTAAAGCTTGAACGGAAACCGGATCACGGTCTTCGAAGAACAGATCAATTGCTGTCAGTAGCTGAGATCGTGCTACGATAAATGGCGAAAGTGGCATGCGGTCTAGCCAGTCGAATCAGCGCGCGTTGATCCATAACAGTATCCCTGTGAATAACCGGGACAAGCTCCCTCACCCTCGCGTTGCTACCCTGCATTGTGTCACTGTATAGGTCTCGATTCGCAAAAGGATTGAAGCCTATGGCGGAAATTCGATTTGATGCTGACAAGGCGGAGCGGATGATCGCACAGCTAATCCGCGACGAAGGCGGTCTGCTACCAGCTAAAGCAAACACGCTTGCCGCAAGTATTTGCAGGCGACTGTCCGCAGCAATGCCACCTCCTCCTGCGCATCATTACCGGATCATTTCGAACAGTCCACCATACGCCAGCGATTTTGCTGTCGCCATTGCGAACGTCTTGGCAGAAGCGGAGGGAAGAGCTTTGGCTCCAGAAGACCTTTGGCGGCTGGTTTATGAGCGCGGCCGGGATCTTCCTGCGACGGTTGACCTCTCGACTGTCAGAGGATGATCCGCAAATGCTTGATGAGCTTCGGTATCGTTGGGCGCTGAGGAAGTTTCTGAAAAAACATAAACTGGTACGCCGATCTTACGATCAAGTACCTGATGAGCCTGATGCGGACGGTACGAACTTCCCCAAATTCCAAGCAGGAAAATCTCTAAACTTGCAAACTCGCATGCTAGATAAATTCCGATCGGATTATCTCCTAGAGCAGGCCCATAGGTATCACGTCCCTGTTACAGATCGAGAAGAGGACTGGGATTCGTTCCCTCCGGATTACAGTTACGAGGATCGCTACCTCACCGCGGCGGCGGCTCAAAAGCTGCGGTCCGATATTCGTGCAGAACAAAAGGCCGATTGGGACTACTGGGCGAACAGAGTTACCCTGGGACTAGCTCTGATCGGCAGCATCTTCGGCGTCCTCGCTTTTTTCAAAAAATGATTTGGGAGGAGCACGGTGTTCGAAGGAATCAAGAGGCGATGGGCAGAGGCAAGGGCAACGGAGGCGAGAAAGGAAGTTGAGGACACGCTGCGGCGTTGGTACGCGATGAACGCCCCCGATCAGCACCTTGTTGTGTCGGCCTTCGAGGCAATGATGTCAGAAATGCCTAATTCCTTAAGTAACGCTGAAAAGTCGGAGATGGCTAAAGGAATAATGAAAGCAGCACGGACCGCCTTCTCGACTCGCGGTGACAACCTGATGGCCCATACGAGCCGAGTGAGCGCATTTGGCGGGGCGCTAGTGTCTCTCTACTTGGAATGTCAAACATTGCCCGGTGAGCAAGCCATCCACACGATCACCCTAATAGATGATTGGAGGCGGCGGACCGAGAGCTAATCGCAAGGCGAAAGCAATCAGAAACGCCGCTCCGACAAGCTGAATGCAAGTTGCACTACCACAACGGCTATATTCAAATTTCTCAGGACGAATCGGTCGCGAGAGATTGAGACTCCCTTTGGAATCTGGTCGCGGAGTCGAAGTGGCGGAACGTCGACCACGACATGAAGGAGGCAATTGCTCTGCGTGATACCGGCGGACGCGACCCGGCGTTCTACGCCGCTCGCTCACTGGAAAGCACCATCAAGATTATCTCGGACGAAAAGCTGTTGACCCGAGGTAATGAGAAAGGCGCGGACCAATACATCGATAACCTGAGGGGCGCAAAACTCATAGAAGTATGGGAGATGGAGGCGCTGAAGCACTTCTTTACGAGGGTCCGAAATCCGTTTGGACACGACCCCGGCTCTGCGCCTATGCCGACCTCACCGATCACCAGACCAACTGGGCTATCGAGAACTCGATGATCTGGATCAGAAGTCTTGTTCGCAGGATGTAACGGACACGGGCTAGTTAGTCACACCGCTGAACCCTTGTGGCGTGGCACATGCGGCATCGTCCGGCGGGCGATCAGAGGTCGCGAATACATATGCGCCCCGGATCGCCCCGCTCGTCGCGTTCTGCGCCAGTACATCCGTGGTCGCAGTTCACGTCGGCCAATAGCCGCCCGCTATCGAGGCTCGAACGCAAACCTCTCAACGTCTTCAAGGCTGGCGTCATACTGCCGGGTGCCACAGCCGCTGATCACGACGTTCCTGTGATCGACCACCATATAGCCGGGGCTATAGAATGCTCGCAGCCAGGACCGCGCGGGCGTCTTGCAAAGGCGCATATCCCGCTTGGCGAGCTGACGACGAACGCGATCTTCACGAATTTTGATTGAGGCCATGACAAATGGACTCCTTCTCGAAGGAAGTTCCACTGTTGTGGCGATCCCGCTAGCTCGCTGGTGGGTTGGCGAGGGGCGAGGGCAACCTTGGCTGCGCGCACCATCCAGCTAGATCGCTCTCGATTCGCTCGTCAAGACTCGTCGTCAGGCCGACTTGCAGCATGGGTCTTACTTCTTCTTTAGAATGCCAATATTATCGGTGTTGCCCAAGTTCTCTATGGCGCGTTCGGCGGCGGGCGTATCCACCGCATTGTCGTGGGAAGTTGGAGCCGGACTAACCGAGGAAGCATCCAGGTCGCCGGTCGCTGCGTGGCTGAGCGCGTTGCCGAGGTTGGGACCGGAGGAGCCTCCAGTGCCGCTGATGGCGTGCCCGGTCGATAACGTGCTGCCCGCATAGCCGGTAGACCCTGCAGCCGCAGGTCCACTCGCCGAGCCACCGCTGCTCGATCCACCCGTACTCTGGGCCAAGGCGAGCGAAAAGCCGCTGATGAGTAGGATCAAAATAGCGGCGATTTGGTTCATTGAGCGGTCCTCTAAACCGCTCAATGAGCTGCACGTCAGATAGTTCCGCAGCGCCGTTCTCCCCGGCCACCAGTGCGACCGCGCGATTCGCTTGCTGAAATCTTGGTGCGTCTGAGAGACCCCAGCGCTGGCGACGGCTGGGCTGACCTCTGAAAGGCGGGCTTGTCATGCTTCGCAGGCGAGCCGGTCGGCTACCTTACGCGCTTCCACCGCCCGCTCAGCAAGGCGGCCTTACAATTGAGAAACTAGCAAGGTGACACACGCGATCAGTGTTGCTGTACTGAGCGACACAACTACCAGAGCCTGTTCACTGCGGGCTTGCAGCTCTTTGTCATCCATGATGGCTCAACGTCGGTTCGCGCCGTCGGTTTCAGATGCGCGGCGGTTGACCCAGCGAATTCAGTCCACTTCGCCTTGAAGCTGCGTCCCGAGGAACCACTGCGCAAATCCTTTGTTGGGCTGGTCAACCGGACAGCAAAGGAACACGATCATGGACCGCGAACACGTGAAGGGCGCTGCCGACAAAGCAAAAGGCGCCATCAAAGAAGGTGCCGGTAAACTTACTGGCGACAAAGACATGGAAACCGAAGGCAAGATCGATAAAGCCAAGGGGGCCGCCCACAACGCGGCAGGAGATGTGAAGGATGCGGCGCGGGACGCCGCTGACGCCCTGAAAAAATAATGAAGATGTAAGACCAAGAACTAGCCGCCTCCGGGCGGCCACTTCTTTTACGGCAGGACTTTCTGCTTGGATTTGCTGCCATGGTCACTTGCGGACGTTTGTCCGACCGGGCTGCAGAGGCCGCGACCGAGGGCCTTAATTCATCTTGCGGCGTAGCTGCTTGATGATCTCCCGGAGACTGGCCGCGTACTCCTCGATGATCCGGCGCGCCTCCTCCAAGCACGACAGCGTGGGTCCCTTACCCTGCGAACCTCGTGGTCTCCCCCGTTTAGGAAGCTCGCGGCACACCTCGTCGAGCACCACTTCCAAATTCGCCTTAATACCGTCCGCTAAACTCATGGTCCCTCGTCTACGTTCCAACTATGGAACCTATGTTGATCCGGCGCGTTCCGGTGTCAAGCGACGCAAGCTCCAAGTGCGGTGCAGTATAGTAGGGAGGGAAGCCATGAGTGAACGTCGGCGTCGTATGCAACATACGAAGACGTTTAAGGAACGCCTCATGGATGAGGCTGCCAAGTGTCGAGAAGCGGCAGAGCGACTCCCACCAGGTACTGAGCGTGAGCTTCTGATGAAGCGAGTGCAACAAGCTGAAAAAGCCGCGCAGATCAGCGACTGGTTGACCAAGCCTAACTCAGGCCCGGCACGTTCGTTTGACGGTCTTCTGAAGACCTCAAAAGCGCAATTGTTGCCCCATCCAAGGGCGTTGGACCTACAGCCCAAAGCCTTGGCCAATCTCCCGCGCAAACTTGAGCGCGGCGTCGGTATTGCGGTCATAGAAGAACGCTCGATCAAGCTGCGAAAAGATGCCCATTCCAAATAGCGTGATGGCAATGCCTCTAAACATGGTTGTGGACCGGGTTGAACGATGCGGCGAAAGTTCAAAACGGCCCCAGCCGCAGGTTGGGAGAAACAGCCGGGGCCGACATTCCCATTCCGTGTGCCGTAATCAGCGGTAATCGGCACGCGCCCAGCAAGCCACAAGAAAGCTAACGAACTGTTTCAAAGGACCCGATTCGAGCGCGCGCCTGATCTCACAAACGCGCACTTCGCCAACGGCCCGTAATTGTACGTTGGGGAGCGCGCCGGAGCATGTGGATAAAAACCGGCGGCTCGCGTAGCATCGGTAAGGTGTCATTCGGCCTGCAATATTGACCCCCTAAGCCGGGGGATCGGCGTCCAAAATTGACCCCCTACAGATTGATCTGTTGCGCTGCCTGCTTTGGAACGAAGCAGGTGGTGGGGGATGCTGATCGTGGAGACGATTGCCCGGATCCGGCGCGAGCACTTCATCAAGGGCAAGACGATCAAGGAGATCGCCCGTGACCTGAAGGTGTCGCGGAACACGGTTCGGAAGGTGCTGAGGTCGGGAGAGACCTCCTTCGAGTACGAGCGGCAGGTGCAGCCGCGGCCAAGGCTGGGACGATGGGCAGTAGAGCTTGACGGGTTGCTGGCGGCGAACGCGGCTAAGTCGGCTCGTGAACAGCTGACGTTGATCCGGATCTTCGAGGAGCTGCGCGGCCGCGGCTACGACGGCGGTTACGATGCGGTGCGGCGTTACGCCAGGCGCTGGAGCAAAGAACGCGGGCAATCGACCGCAGCCGCTTATGTCCCGCTGAGTTTTGCCGCAGGCGAGGCCTATCAGTTCGACTGGAGCCACGAGGTCGTCCTGCTGAGCGGCACCACGGTGATGGTGAAGGCTGCCCATGTCCGGCTCTGTCACAGCCGCATGCTGTTCGTGCGGGCTTATCCGCGGGAGACGCAGGAGATGGTGTTCGACGCCCACGACCGGGCGTTCGCCCTGTTCAAAGGCACCTGCACCCGCGGCATCTACGACAACATGAAGACCGCCGTAGAGACGATCTTCGTCGGTAAAGGCCGTCTCTACAATCGCCGCTTCCTGCAGATGTGCAGCCACTATCTGGTCGATCCGGTCGCCTGTACGCCAGCCTCGGGTTGGGAGAAGGGGCAGGTCGAGAACCAGGTCGGGCTGGTCCGGGAGCGCTTCTTCACGCCGCGGCTGCGGTTCAAAAATCTCGACGAGTTAAACGCCTGGCTGCTCGACAAATGCATCACCTACGCCAAGGCTCATCGCCATCCGGAGCTGGCCGATCAGACAATCTGGGAAGTGTTCGAAGCCGAACGCCCCAAACTCGTTCCCTATGCCGGCCGCTTCGACGGCTTCCACGCGATGACGGCATCGGTCTCGAAGACCTGCCTGGTGCGCTTCGACAACAACAAGTACTCGGTCGCAGCCAGCGCAGTCGGACGACTGGTCGAGGTTCAAGCCTATGCCGATCGCATCGTGATCCGTCAGGATGGAGGCATCGTTGCCGAGCACCCGCGATCCTTTGGCCGCGGCGATACCGTCTACGACCCCTGGCATTATGTGCCGGTGCTCGCCCGCAAACCCGGCGCCTTGCGCAACGGTGCTCCCTTCAAAGACTGGGTGCTGCCGGCCGCGATCGAGCGGATCCGGCGCAAGCTGGCCAGCACCGACGATGGCAATCGGCAGATGGTCGACATCCTCAACGCGGTGCTGACTGACGGTCTGCCCGCGGTGGAAGCGGCCTGTGCCGAAGCGCTCAGCCACAGCGTCCATTCCGCCGATGTCGTTCTCAATATCCTGGCCCGTCAACGTGAACCCGCCCCACCGGCCAACATCATGACGCCGGCCGCACTGACGCTCCGTCATGCACCGATCGCCGATTGTGCCCGCTACGACAACCTCCGGAGGACCTTCTGATGGAACGAACCCAAATCTTCGACCTCATGGGCGAACTCAGGCTCTACGGCATGAAGGCTGCCTTCGACGAGATCATGGCAACTGCCGTCAAGCGCCAGCACGAACCTCAGCGCATTGTCGGCGACCTGCTCAACGCCGAGATCAACGAGAAGCAGGCCCGCTCGATCAAATACCAGCTAACCATCGCCAAGCTGCCATTGGCCAAGGACATCGCCGACTTCCAGTTCGACGGCACGCCGATCAATCAGACTCTCGTCAATGATCTCGCTGGCGGCGGCTTCATCGCCCAACAACGCAACGTCGTGCTGGTTGGCGGCACCGGCACAGGCAAGACCCACCTGGCCATTGCCATCGCCAGAAGCTGCATCCGATCCGGTGCCCGCGGCCGCTTCTTCAACGTAGTCGACCTCGTCAATCGCCTCGAGATCGAGACCCGCAATGGACGGCAAGGTCGGCTCGCCGAGCATCTGACCCGGATGGACTTCATCGTGCTGGATGAACTCGGCTATTTGCCCTTCGCCCAGTCCGGTGGCCAGCTTCTCTTCCATCTCGTCAGCCGGCTCTATGAGCGCGCCTCCGTCATCGTGACCACCAATCTCGCATTCGGCGAATGGCCGACCGTGTTCGGCGACGCCAAGATGACCACCGCGCTGCTCGACCGGTTGACCCATCACTGCGACATCGTCGAGACCGGCAACGATAGCTGGCGGTTCAAGAGCCGAGACGACGATCACGCCACCCGCGCTCGTCTCGCCTCCGCTATCCCGGCCAGCTCCGACGAGACGAGCGCTACCAGCAAAACCCGCCGCGCAAAGGGGTCAAAATTGGACGCCTATGAGGGGTCAAATTTGCAAGCCGATTGACATTCGGTGCTCGCGATCGAACCGCGCTCCAGCGCCCGCCGCAGGCCCGCTATGGCCCAATTCAGCACGCCCGGCAGCTCGGTAGCGACGATGAACTCGCCCGGCTTGTTGAATCCGCGCTTGATCGCCTCGGCCGCGGCGCCGATCGGCTTGCCCTCGACGAACGCCCTGGTGACCTCGATCACGATCATGCGGGACACGATCGCCTTGGTCGCTTCCTTGAACTGCGGCTGGAAGTTGGTGGCCCAGAAGATCGGCGCGCGGATCACGGTGGTGGGCATCGGACCGTTCTTGATGTTGATCATGACGGGCTCCTGCGTGACGATCGACTTCACCGTGGCCGACAGGTGCCACTGGCCGCCGAACGCCTCGTGCAAAATCCAGGGCGCGCGGCGCTGGAACGGCATCAGGCCATGGGTGCCCTCGGTGGAGGACAGCGAGGCGCCGATCGGGTTGCCGCCGAACATGCCGGCGACGACGTCGAGCACGCCGGACTTGGCGCGGTTCTCGATGCCCCAGAACACGCACGCTTTCGACAGCGCGCGCGGCTTGCGATCGATCAGCGCCGCGCCCATCAGCTCCTGCACCACGCCGACCAGGGCGCGCTGCTCGCCCTCGGATCGGTCGCCGAACATGTCGGCGATCATGGTCTCCCACCACGGGCATTTCGCGGCCGGATCATAGTCGACCTCGACGCGCCACGTGCAGAAGTGATGGGGCTTGGCCGGCTCCAGCGCGCCGGTCTTGGGATCGACGAGGCCCGAGCGCGTCGGAATCTTGCCGTGCTGATCCCAGGGCAATTCGCCGTCGCGCCACAGCTCGGGCCGCCGCAGAATCCAGTTGCGCGTCTCGTTCACCAGCTTGGTGCCGGTCTTGTTGCTCTGGTGACTTCATTCACCCCTCGGCGCAACAGTACTGCCGACGATCGTATTGCGCGCATGTTGACCTCAATGCGGCTTGCCCAGCACGAAGACGAAGGGGACGACGAACAGCTCATCGCCCTGGTCGTCGCTGACATGCAGGACCCAGTCACGCCAATCCTCGAGGCTGTGCTCGCTGGTGAAGGATCGCACGATCCGTGTCGCATGATCGCGCGCCTCGGCGAGATCGTTCACAACGGCCCCCTGGTGATCGAGGAAAACCTTCTTCGTGGTGGAGCGGTGGAAATATACCTGGGTCATGCCCGACCTCCTTCGAACGGTGCTTCGGCATCGGCGGCCGCGCGAGCCAACGCCTTGGCCGCATCGACACGCGAAGCTTGCTCCGCCCGCCGCTCGTACACGTCGGCAAGGGCCTTCAGCTGATCCGCAACCGCTCTATCGACAACGGTGTTGGCGGAGTGGAGCAAAGTCTGCGCCGTTTTCAGGTATTCCTTGCCACGTCGTGAGATTTGCAACGTCATGATGCCTCCGTTGGGCCAGCAATTGACGAGATCGATTCGGCTTGGCTCGTGTTATGCAGAATTTTTCCGGCCGTGGCTTTGTTTTGGTTGCCGCGATTTTGTCATGGGTTGCTGTCGATGGCGGTCGGTGTATCGGCCGATGCGCCCGCGACTTCCGAAGTAAGAGACGCTTCCGTTGGTCAGGCGGGATGGTGGATCTGTCGGCGCCATCGCTGGACGAAGACAAGTCCCCGATGCTCTGCATCCTCGGTCAGAGCTGCCGGTCGCGCATCTCGTCGAATTCCTCGCGGCAGGCCTCGCTGAATTCGCGCAGCAAATCAATGGATCCGCTTTTTGCCATGTCACGCAGCTCACCGAAACTTTTGTCCGGCTCCAGGTAGGTATCCATGATCGTCTTTGCGATGTGCTCGGCACTTCGCACGACTGGCCTGGAGGACAGTACTCGCATCCGATTGAGCTTTGCATACAGCGCGACCATGCCTGGGGTCCCGTCGCTTACCTCATGATGTTGAAGCGCATCGATGTGACATCTTGCGGCCTCCTCGATGAAATCCCTGTAGAGGATCTGTCGCCGGTTTTTTTCATGAAGAAGCCATTGCGCGCGGACCTGGCTTCGGTGGTTCAGCCAATTGGCGATCCCGCTCGTCAGGCCACCAATCGTTGCGCCGGTGAGCGCGGCGAGCGCAGAGATGATAGAAGCGTCCATTTGGTTCAGCGCTGTATTTGCAAATTCATCATCTCGCCATGCGCCATCATGTTCTCGTTCAGGTTGGCCATGATCACGATCGATCCTGCAAGGATCAGGAATACGATGAGCACGCCGAACGCGAGCGCCAGCACATTGTGGGTGCTGTCCGGTCCCGTCGTGATGTGAAGGAAGAAGACCAGGTGCACGCCCATCTGGGCGATGGCAAGGACAGCGAGTCCGGCCGGTACGCCGGGAGCCCAGATCGCCGAGGTATTTGCCACCCAGAACGATGTGGCTGTCAGGATCGCTGCCAGCAGCAAGCCGATCGTGTACACGAACAAGCCGGAAGACGCGCTTCGCTCCAAGGCCGGAATCGCCGGCCTGTCTCCCGGTGCAACATCCCAACGCGTGTCGGTCATGGCAGGACTCCCATCAGGTAGACGATCGTGAATATCAGAACCCAGATGATGTCGAGCGCGTGCCAGAACAGGGAGAAGCAGTGCAAGCGGCGCACCACGACGTGCTGGAAACCCCTCAGCGACAGCTGAACCATCATGAGAACCAGCCAGACGAGTCCGACCGCCACGTGCAGTCCGTGACAGCCGACCAGCGTGAAGAAAGCGGACAGAAAGGCGCTGCGTTGCGGGGACGCCCCCACCGCAATCATGTCCTGGAATTCGCGGAGCTCGAGATTGAGAAATGCCGCACCGAGGAGGAACGTCACCACGGCACCCAAGAAGACGCCGAGCCGGTGGCGCGAATCGATGGCGAGCGACATCAGCCCGCAGCTGTAGCTGGAGAGCAGGAGAAGGGCAGTCTCCATCGCGGCGTTGCGCAGGTCGAACAACTGGGCACCGGTCGGGCCGCCCGCACTCGCTTTGGCGAGCACGGAGTAGCTCGCAAACAGCGCCGAGAACATCACGATGTCGCTCAGCAGGAAGATCCAGAACCCGAAGCCGGCGATGATTCGCCTGGATGCGGGACCCGCCTCGCTGACATCGAGCAGTTCGGCCTTATGGACAGCGTCTGCATCAACCAAGACGTTCATAGCGATACCTCCGCCGAATGCGCCCGATCGAACCGGCCAAGCTGTTCTGCTGGAATCTCGACTTCGTCCTCTGTGCGGAACATGAAGGCAAGCCACGTCACGGCCATGCCGAAAAGTCCAACGCCCACCATCCACCAGATGTGCCAGATCAAGGCGAAACCGGTGATCACTGCGAAGAACGCGGTCACGAAACCGGCCGGACTGTTCTTGGGCATTTCGATCGGCTCGTACCTGCGCTGCCGACCGGGCATGTCGCGTTGCGCCAGCACGCGCTGCTTCTTTGCCCAGAAAGCATCGATCTCATCTACACGAGGCAGGACCGCAAAATTCCAGGCCGGCGGAGGCGATGCGGTTGCCCATTCCAGGGTGCGGCCGTTCCACGGATCGCCCGTGGTGTCGCGGAGCTGTTCGCGGTGGCGAATGGACATCACAAGCTGCACGACCTGACAGATTATTCCGGCCATCACGACGACCGCGCCTGCCTCGGCGACCAACAGCCAGGGCTGCCAGGCGAGGACATCATAGTGCTGCAGGCGGCGGGTCATGCCCATCAGCCCTGTGACATAGAGCGGCATGAAAGCGAGATGGAAGCCGATGAACCAGCACCAGAACGCGGCGGCGCCCCAGCGCTCATTCAGCTTGAATCCGAATGCCTTTGGAAACCAGTAATTGTAGCCGGCAATCGCGCCGAACAGGACGCCCGGGACGATGACGTGATGGAAATGGGCGACCAGGAAGACGCTGTTGTGCACCTGCCAATCGACCGCCGGCAAAGCCAACAGAACTCCGGTCAGGCCGCCGAAGACGAAGGTCACCATGAAGCCGATCGTCCATAGCACCGGCACCGTGAACCTGACCCGACCACCGTACATCGTGAACAGCCAATTGAAGACTTTGACGCCCGTCGGCACCCCGATGATCATGCTTGTGATACCGAAGAAGGCGTTCACGCCCGCGCTTGCACCCATGGTGAAGAAATGATGCAGCCACACGGTGTAGGAGAGCACGCAGATTGCCAGGGTCGCACCGACCATCGACCGGTAACCGAACAGCGTCTTTTCGGAAAATGTCGCGCTCACCTCCGAATAGATGCCGAATGCCGGCAGGACCAGGATGTAGACTTCGGGGTGACCCCAGACCCAGAACAGGTTCACGTACATCATCGCGTTGCCGCCGGCATCCAGCGTAAAGAAGTGAAAGCCGAGGTAACGGTCGAGCAGCAGCATTGCGAACAGCGCAGTGAGCACCGGAAATGCAGCCACGATCAGCAGATTCGAGGCGAGCGCAGTCCAGCAGAAAACCGGCATACGCATGTAGCTCATGCCCGGGGCCCGCATCTTCAAAATCGTGGTGACGAAATTGACGCCGCTCAACAGGGTCCCGATGCCCGAGATTTGCAGGGACCAAAGGTAGTAGTCGACGCCGACGCCCGGCGAAAACTGCAGCTCGCTGAGCGGTGGGTAGGCGACCCAGCCGGTCTTGGCGAACTCGCCGACAAACAGCGAGACGTTGATCAGCAGGATTCCCGTCGCGGTCAGCCAAAGGCTCGCGGAGTTCATGGTGGGAAACGCCACGTCGCGGACGCCGAGCTGCAACGGCACGGCAAAATTCATCAGGCCGATCACGAGCGGCATCGCCACGAAGAAGATCATGATGGTGCCGTGCGCCGAGAAGATCTGGTCGAAATGCTCGGGCGGCAGATATCCTTGCGCTCCTCCTGCGGCGACGGCCTGCTGCGTGCGCATCATGATGCCGTCGGCAAAGCCGCGCACGAGCATGAGCAGCGCAAGGACGATGTACAACACGCCGATGCGCTTGTGATCGACCGACGTGATCCATTCCCGCCAGAGATACGGCCAGTATCCCCTGACGGTGACCCATGCGAGAGCCACCAGGACGACGGCCCCGACGCTCGCCACCGTGCCCATGATGATCGGTTCATGAAAGGGAATGGCGGTCCAGTCGAGTTTGCCCAGCAGGTTCATCGTTCTGCCCTCGTGGATTTGGGATAAGGCACACAGAGACCCGCGGCCGGCTGCATCGCGGCACTCATGACGTTGGCAAACAGGCCGTTCACGACCGACCGATAGGTGAAGGGCGCCACCGCCCTGCTCGGCATGAGCAGGTCGGCGTAAGTCCGTTCGTCGAGCACCGGGCCGGTGCTGCGCGTTGCAGTCGCCCATTGCGCAAAGTTTTGGGGCGCCACCGCGTCGACCTTGAAGACCATGTCGGAGAAGCCCGCGCCGCTGTAATTCGCCGACATCCCGCGATATGTGCCGGGATGGTCAGCCACGAGGTTCAGGCGCGTCACCATTCCAGCCATGGTGTAGATCTGGCCGGCGAGCTGCGGCACGAAGAAGCTGTTCATGACGCCCGAGGACGTCAGTTCGAAACTGACCGGCGTGCCGACCGGAATCGTCAGATGATTGACGCTCGCGATACCCTGCTCCGGATAGATGAACAGCCATTTCCAGTCGAGCGAGACGACCTGAATCTTCAGCGGCCGAGTGGAGGAGGCAATCGGCTTGGGCGGGTCGAGATCGTACGCACCGATCCAGGCGACGGTGCCGACCAGGAGCACCGTCATCAGCGGGATCGACCAGACTAGCATTTCGATGCGGCCGGAATAGATGAAGTCCGGCCGATAGCGCGCACGCTCGTTCGATGCACGGAACCAGAAAGCAACGCCTAGCGTCGCAATGGCCACCGGGATCACGATCGCCAGCATGATGCCGGTCGCGTTGAACAGGATTTGCCGCTCGGCAAGGGCGATCGGCCCCTTGGGATCGAGCACGCCGTCGCAGCCACCAAGCGTTGCGGCCGCCAGCAGGAGCACGGTGAGCGAACGGTATCGCATATCAAGCCTCCCGAACCTTGCAGGTGCGAGCACTGTGCACAGCGCCTGGCTGTCGCGCAGCAGGCGTCGACGCGCTTGCCTGGTTGTCATGCGGCGAACGCACCGGCGCGGATGCACTGCCGTTGTGATCGACGAGCAGGCTGGCAAACAGCAAGGACAGATAGGCGATGGAGAAGACGAACAGTTTGTGAGGCGCGCGACGATCGGCTGCAGCACTCCTGTGCAGCTGAAATGCCAGCAAGAGAAGGAACGCCCCGCAGATGGCGACGATCGCGCCATAGATAACGCCTGCAAAGCCCAGGCCCAGGGGCAGTTCCGAAGCGAAAACAAGCAGGCCGCTGTAGATCAGGATCTGCCGCGTCGTTGCGGCTCGTCCTGCAACAACCGGCAACATGGGAACACCGGCACGCGCATAATCATCAGTGCGATTGAGCGCGAGCGCCCAAAAGTGAGGCGGAGTCCAAAGGAAGATGATGAGAAAAAGCGTCAGCGGCTCAAGCCCGATTTGCCCGGTCGCGGCGGCCCATCCGATCACAGGTGGCAATGCACCCGCGGCACCGCCGATTACGATATTCTGCCGCGTCGCTCGTTTCAGCCACGCCGTATACACGAAGACATAGAAGAGAATGGTGCAGACCAACAGCGCCGCTGCCGCCAGGTTCGTCGCCAACGCGAGGGCCGCGACTGCGACGACGCCAAGGGCGAGACCGAGGACGAGCGCCTCAGTCCTAGAAACCTTGCCGCGGGGAATTGGCCGCATCGCGGTGCGCGCCATAACCGCGTCGATGTCGGCGTCGCACCACATGTTGAGTGCGCCGGCAGCGCCGGCGCCGGCTGCAATGGCCAGGATAGCGATCAAGCCAGGAAGCGGTTCCGGGCGTATCGGCGCGATCATCATTCCAACGAACGCAGTGAACAGCGAGAGCGCCATCACGCGCGGCTTGGCCAAACTGACGAATTGGCGCGGCCGCTCCACCCAAACGAACCAGGAGGTCAGCCGAGTGCGTGATGTCGAAAGCGCGATGCCGTTCATGGCTGGCTCCTCAAGGCGTCTATCCGGCTCCGGCCATCAAAACAGGGGCGAGGCGCCGAACAGGTCCTTGCTGTCTTGCGAGTCATCGAGGCCGTCCTTTCTGCCCGACCAAGCCGTCGGCGGGGAAGCGGTCTTCTCACCCTTCGCACGCAGTTCGAGCAGGCCAAGCAGGATCTCGTCCCGCTCCGCTTCGAGCTCCGCGATGGAGCGTGATCCCACTTCGGCATGGACGCTGTCGACGAGCTTCCTTTGCAATTCCGGAGTCAGCTCTGGCGAACCCAGTGCTTTCCATGATTTCTGCATCGGGCCGGCGAACTGCTGGAAGAAGTGCTCGATACCACCAGTGCCGCCGCCAAGATGATTGAGCATCATGTTGCCCATGATGCCCCAGCGCAGACCGGGACCCCAGGACAAGGCGTCGTCGACGTCCGCAGCGCTCAGGACATCCTCGGCAATGAGGTAGTAAACCTCACGGGCCAGTGCGCCCTGCAGGCGGTTGGCGACATGGCCCGGCATTTCCTTGTTGAGGCGGATCGCCTTTTTGCCGATCGACTTGTAGAACGCGATCGCGCGCTGGATGATTTCTTCCGAGGTCTTGGTCCCGCCGACGACCTCAACCAGTGGGATCAGGTGCGGCGGATTGAAGGGGTGACCGATCACGCAACGCTCCGGATGCAATGCAGCGCCCCTTTGGATGTCGCTCATCTTGATCCCGGACGAGCTCGACGCGATGATTACGTCCGGCGGCAGCAGCTCGTCGAGCTGCTTGTACAGCCTCTGCTTGAAGTCAAGCCGTTCCGGCCCGTTCTCTTGAACGAGGTCGACATCGACAAGAGCTTCGGCAAGGTCAGCGGTGAACTTCAGGTTCGTCAGCGATGCGCCAGGCGACAGGCCCAGCCGTTCCAGCGCCGGCCAGGCCGACTTCACGAACTTCCGCAGGACGGTCTCTGCGCCAGGCGCAATGTCCGTCGCGACGACTTCAAGTCCCTTGGCGAGGTACTGCGCGGCCCAGCTCGCGCCGATCACGCCGGTGCCAATGATTGCGACGCGGCGAATAGGTTTGGTATTGGTCATGTCATGTCTCCGATGTGTATGTCAGATTTCGACGTAGGCGATGCCGGTGAGATTGCCCTGGGCGCCGAGCAGCATTCGCTTGTCGGTCCCGTCAAGCTTCGCCATATAGAGTGAGCCGGCGAAATCGGTCACGAACATGCGGTTGCCCGGCACATCAAGCGCGATGCCGATGCCTTCCATCAGGTCCGAGACCACGATCTGCGGCACGTTTTGCGCGGGCCTGGCGTCGATCGGCGCGCGGTTCACCGTGTTGCCGCGTGGGGGATTGCCGCGATCGGTCCAGTACAGGACGCGATGCTCGAAGTCGATTTCGAGATCGATCGGCTCGGGAAGGCCATTGAAGAAGACCTCGATGTCACTGCGGTTGGCAGCCGTCTCGCCCTTCGGGATTTCGATTCCGGCGCGCAGGATGCGTCCGACTTCGGCGTTGTCGCCGCCCTTTTGCGTCCAGTAGATCTGCTGGCGCCCGTGATCGACGGCGATGCCAACGCACCATTTTTCCTGGTCGCGGCGGTCGGCTTCGCCCTCTCCGCTCTGGACCAGGATTTCGATCTGCGAGCCGTCGAGATTGGCGCGCATGACGCGCATCCCCTCGCGATCGGACCAGTAGAGCTTGCCGTTCGCCTTATCGAGATGCAGCTGCTTCGGCGTGAACGTGCCGCCGGGTGCGACGACGAACCTCCGATTACCGCCATCGAGGTCGGCGCGTTCGATGGAGCCGTCGTTGCGGCTGGGAACGCCCATGTTGGTCCAGTAGACGTGACCCGCTTCCTGGTCGACGACGATCCCGTCGGGATGCGGACAGTCGGCTGCGATGAGTTGCTGATGGGAGCCATCGGGATTCATCGAGAGGACGCGGCCCCCGCTCAGGTCGAGAAGGAACAAGCGGCCGCTGCGAGCCTTGCCCTGGGATGCCTTTGTTCTTGTGGCTTCAAGTATGGTCATGGCTTTTCCTTTCGTCTCAGGCAACCGCCCGCTTGTGATTGGTCCAGTAACGCTCGCGCAAAGCCGTCTTCAGAATCTTGCCCGAGGCGCCCTTCGGTAGTTCCGTGTCCGAGAACTCGACGTGGCGAGGAACCTTGTACTTGGCGAGAAATCGGCGGCAGTGATCGAGCAGTTCGTCGGCCTCAAGGATATGTCCCGGCTTTCGCGCAATGCTGGCTGCGACGAGTTCGCCCCATTCTGGATCTGGAATACCGAAGACCGCTGCTTCGAGCACCGCCGGGTGCTGATAGATGACCGCTTCGACCTCGCCGGAATAGACGTTCTCGCCACCTGTTACGATCATGTCCTTCGACCGATCGAGAATGTAGAAATAGCCGTCGGCATCGCGATAGCCGATATCTCCGGTGCGGAACATTCCCTGCCGGAACGCACCGTCGGTGCCCTCCGGATTGTGCCAATAGCCACGCATGACATTGGCACCACGCACTACCAGTTCGCCGCGCTGACCTGCTTGGACCTCGCGTCCCACACCGTCCACGACTCGCAGATCAATTCCGGGACAGGTGCGCCCGCACGACGTCAGCCTTTCAGGCGTATGCTCGTCGTCGAGCAGGCCGGTGAGAAACCCGGTCTCGGTCAGGCCATAGCCTTGCGTCAGCTTCACCTGCGGCAAGGCTTCACGCACACGGCGGACCAGTTCCGGGGCCATCGGAGAGCCGCCATAGGCCACATTCTCAAGGCTGCTCAGGTCGAACCGGTTGAGCTCCGGCGATTGAAGCAGCAGATTGATCATCGTCGGCACCAGCACGGTGCGACTGACGCACTCGCGTGCCACGGTTTCGCAGAAACTTGCCACGGTGAACTTCGGGATCGTGATCTGGCAGGTACCGAACGCCGGCGCCGCAAAGATGAATGGAAAATCCAGGATGTGAAAAATCGGCGCCGCATGCAGATGCACGCCGCCTTCCTGTTGTGGCAGCCAGTAATTCATGTGATCGATATCATCCATGATATTGGCGTGGCTGACCACGACGCCCTTGGGGCGGCCGGTGGTGCCGCTGGTGTAGATGAGCGCCAAGATCGCGTCCGGGTCGTAAATCGGATCCGGACAGGACGCACCCGCAGCGTCCAGCGGCTTCTTGTCGAGCACGCGCTGCCACGGAAGCTGCACAGTCGGCGCCGGCAGCGACGAATGCCGGATCATGCCGCGAGGGTTGGCGTCAGTGAGAATGCGATCGATCTCGGCCACCGATAGCCGGGCGTTCATCGGAATAGCGGTCACCCCAAGCCAGGCGCAGGCGTAGATCAGTTCGAGATACCGGGGCTCGTTCGGAAGCAGCAGCGCAAGCCGGTCGCCGCATTTGAAGCCATCTCCGGTCAGCGCCGCGACGATGCCGGCAACGCGATCGCGTAGCTGCCGAAAGCTCCAGCGTTTTCCATCCGACCCAATGGCCGCACGTTCCGGAAAATAGCGGACGGCTCTGCCTAGCGAGTGGGTGTACATCATGACCGGCGCTCCGCGAACTATTCCGCCGCAACCGGCGGCGCGGGGTGAGCGAAGTTGGGCGGACGCTTTTCGAGGAACGCGGTAAACGCTTCCTTCGCCTCCGCGGAGCCTTTATGAGCCGTGAACTCCTGATTTTCGCTGGCGATCGCTGCCCTGAGCTGGGCGATCGACGCCTGCTTGATCAGCCGCTTGCCGGCCCGCAACGCGCCGGCAGGCTTGGCGGCCAGCTTCTGCGCCGTTGCCGTCGCCGTGACGAACAGCTCCGCGTCGGGCACCACGCGGGTGACGAGCCCGAGCTCTTCCGCCCGCACGGCCGTGAAAGGCGCGGCCAGAAGAAACAGTTCCGCCGCCCTGAGATGTCCGATGCGGGCCGGGATCGAAAAGCTCGAACCGAATTCCGGCACCAGCGCGAGATCAATGAACGGCAGCTTGAACTTCGCGCTCTCGCCGGCATGAACGAAATCACAATGCGTCAGCATGGTGGTGCCGCCGCCGATCACGGCACCGTGCACGGCTGCGACGATCGGCTTCTCGAAGCGGATGAACGCGTCCATCAGCCGGGCCTGCGGGCTTTCGCCAGGCTCCGGGGGTTTGAGAAAATCCTCGAGGTCGTTGCCGGCGCAGAACGCATTTCCGGCGCCATACCACAGCACAACGCGGACCGCCTCGTCCTGGTCGGCCTCACGGAAGATCTCGGCGAGGCGCGTGTACATGGCGGAGGTCAGGGCATTCAGCTTTTCGGGGCGATTCAACTGCACCCGAAGGATGCCGCCGGTACGCTCGGTGATGATGTCACTCATGGTGAGCTTCCTTGTTTGATAATTTCTCCGCGATCAGGCCGCGG
This sequence comes from Bradyrhizobium sp. USDA 3397, assembly GCF_054060965.1. Classification (NCBI taxonomy): domain Bacteria; kingdom Pseudomonadati; phylum Pseudomonadota; class Alphaproteobacteria; order Hyphomicrobiales; family Nitrobacteraceae; genus Bradyrhizobium; species Bradyrhizobium sp. USDA 3397. The sequence goes on along the minus strand of NZ_JBSSDS010000001.1, from coordinate 7,097,729 downwards.
GCTCTTTTGCCTTCGCAACGGCGCCGCTCTCGCGGAAGCTCTCGATGCTCTTGGCGTCGAAACCGAGCTCGCCGAGAATCTCCTCGGTGTGCTCACCGAGGCCGGGCCCACGCCGGGCCGGAACCTTGGTGACGCCATGCACCGAGAACGGGCTCGAGATCGTCGAGGTCATCTTGCCGCCGGCGCCGTTGAGCGGAACGATGATCTCGTTCTCCTGCAGCTGCGGATCATTGATCACCTCTTGCGGTCCGCGGACTTCTCCGAAGGTGACGTTGAGGCCGGTGAAGACCGAATGCCAGTGCGCCATCGGCTGAGCATTGAAAACCTCATCAAAGATCGCTGTAAGCGGCGCCATATTCGCCATGATCTGCGCCGGACTGGAGAAGCGCGGATCGTTCAGCAGGTCCGCGCGGCCGATTGCCTTTACGACGGTGACGAACTTGTCGGGCGTGACGATCAGGACGAACCAGGTCCCGTCGGCGGAACGATAGACGTTCATCGCCGCGTTGGCGGGATGCGTGCGGTCGTGCATCGGAGGAAACTTGGCGCCGGCCAGTGCCGCCTGAATGGAAACGCTCGCGGACCACACACCCTGGGCAAGCAGCGAAGTCGTGACATACGAGCCCTTGCCGGTGCGCTCGCGGCGGTAGAGAGCGGTGACAATCGCCGCGTAGAGTCCGACCGCGGTGGCGTTGTCGCCGCTGCCGCCCACCGGCCAGGTCGGTGGCGCGCCGGCATCGCGGGTCATCGACAACAGACCGCTGCGCGCCCAGTACGAGGTGATGTCGAAGCCTGGCAGGTTGGCATCCGGCCCGTTCTCGCCAAAGCCGGTGAGATCGGCGTAGATCAGGCGCGGGTTCCACCCCACGACGTCAGCATATTCGAGCTTCAGCTGCTTGCGCGCGTGGTGCGGCGTATTGACGATGAACACGTCAGCCCAATTGACAAGCTCGAAAAGAACCTGCTGCGCGCTTGGTGACTTAAGATTAAGCGCGATGCTGCGTTTGTTGCGGTTGGCAAGATGCCACTGATAGGGATTCTCGGACATCGGCTGGATCGGGGTCTGATTTCCCTTTCGCCACGTGTCGCCGTTCGGCGGCTCGACCTTGATGACATCGGCGCCGAAGTCGGAGAGGATCACCGCGGCGCCTGGAGCGGCGACAAAGCTCGAGAAGTCTACGACCTTCAAGCCCGAGAAGATGTTTTCGTTTGCCATTGCGTTTCTCCTGAAATGATTGTGATCAACGACCCGCGAAATGCGGTGCTCGCTTTTCGAGGAAGGCCGAGGTCCCTTCCCTCTTGTCTTCCGTTCCGGCGCACAGCCCGAAGTAGGCGGCTTCGAGGGCTAGGCCTTCGTCCTGGCTGGTCTCCATTCCCTTGTTCACGGCATCGAGCGCGTACTTGACGGCGATCGGCGCGTTGGCGGCGATCTCGTTCAGGATTGCCTCTGCACGCGCGACCAGGTCCGCGGCCGCGACGACTTCGTTGATGAGCCCGATGCGGTAAGCTTCCTGCGCGCTGATCAGTCCTCCCGACAGAATGAGCTGGAGAGCACGGCCCTTACCGACGAGGCGCGGCAGCCGCTGCGTGCCACCGCCACCGGGTAGCAATCCGAGCTTCACCTCCGGCTGGCCGAACTTCGCGTGCTCCACGGCGATGCGGATAGTGCAGGCCATCGCGGTCTCGCAGCCGCCGCCGAGCGCAAATCCGTTGATCGCCGCGACGACGGGCTTGCCGAGATTTTCGATCAGATCGAGAACCCGCTGGCCGAAGCGGCTCGACCGTTCAGCCTCGATCGCGGTCGCTTGCGCCAGGCCACTGATGTCGGCGCCGGCGATGAAGGCCTTGTCGCCCGCGCCCGTCAGAATAACGCCGCGCACGGCCGGGTCGTTTTTCGCGTCCTCGAACGCATTCGACAGGTCCTGCCATGTCGCTGTGTTCAGGGCGTTGAGCACCTTGGGCCGGTCGACCATCACATAGGCGATCGCGCCGCGCTTTTCGTAGAGAACGTTCGCAAGCGTTGGCGCTTGCGAAACGGGTGGCACAAGCGCCGGTGACGGCGCAACTTCTGCTGTCGACATGTCGATTGCTCCTGCCTGAGGGGACGGGCCGGCGCGCAGGCGCCGGCCCGGCGTGACATCACACGAAGGCGCTGAAGCCGGTTATCGCCTTGCCGACGATCAGGTTCTGCATCTGGTAGGTGCCTTCGTAGGAGTAGATCGCCTCGGTATCGGAGAAGAAGCGCGCCACGTTGTAGTCGACCAGGATTCCGTTACCGCCCAACACCTCGCGGGCCCAGGCAACCGTTTCTCGCGCCTTGCTGGTGCAGAACGCCTTGACGATCGCGGCCTGCGCATCCGTCAGCTTGCCCGCGGTTTCCAGCTGCACCGCGCGGACCAGCATGCCCTGGCACGCGACGATGTTGGCCAGCATCTTCGCCAGCAGCTCCTGGATGAGCTGGAACGATCCGATCGGCTTGCCGAACTGCAGGCGCCCCTGGGCGTACTTCAGCGCATTCTCGTAGGCGCCCATCTGCGCACCGGTGATTTCCCAACCGACGCCGTGCCGGGTGCCGCGCAGCACCAGCGCGGGGTCGCGGAATGTTCCTTGGCCGCCCTGCAGACGATTCGCATCAGGCACGCGGCAGTCGGTCATCGTGATCTGGCCGTTCTGCACGACCTTCAGCGCGATCTTGTTCTCGATCTTTTCGACGCTGAACCCGGGTGTTGTCTTGTTCTCGACAATAAAGCCCTTGACCTGGTTGTCGGCGACGTCACGCGCCCAGACGATCGAGATATCGCACCACGGCGCGTTGCCGATCCAGCGCTTCTGGCCGTTGAGGATCCAGGTGTCGCCTTCGCGCTTCGCCGTGGTCATGAGACCGGCACCGGTGCCCGAGCCCACCAGCGGCTCGGTCAGCGCGAAGCAGCCGACCTTTTCCATGCGGGCCATGGGCGGCAGCCACTTCTGCTTCTGCTCCTCGGTGCCTGCCAGATAGATGGATTCCATCGCAAGACCGGTGTGAACGCCGTGGAAAGTGCAGAAGGAAACGTCAGTTCGCGCGATCTCCAGCGCAACCAGACCAACCAGCAGCGGACTTCCTCCCGGGCAGCCGTAGCCTTTGATGCCGATGCCGGCGAGGTTCAGCTCCTTGTAGGAGGGCAGCAGTTCGAACGGAAACGAGTCCTCCACCCAGTGCTTGTTGATGATGGGCTGGACTTTCGTCTCCATGTAGGTCCGCACCTTCTTGACGACCGCCCGTTCCTCGTCGCCCAGCAAGTCAACGAATTGAAAAAAGTCGGCATTCGGCGGCGGAAGCTGTTTCGGAGGCTTCAGTGCGGTAACGGCGGCCATTTCGATCTCCATTTCGTTGCGGGGCCTGCGACTGCGACAGGCGTCTCGTTCCATCGCATCGAAAATAGTGAAGCCATCGGCCAGTGGCTTTGCATCGCTTGCTTTGGTTTTGTCATTTGTTGCTGGCGATCGGGACCGCACAGGCAGATTCGAAATGATGACGCGCGCGGGTGGACGCGAGCCGCGCTGCTAAATTCTTTGACGATTGATGGAATGTCGGAGCGGTCGAGCTTGCTCAAAGTGCAAACTCGACAATTGACTTAATGAAAAGACGATCGTCTGCGCAGTAACGATCTCATTCAGGAGCGTTGGCAGAAGCCTGGGTTTTCCGATTCAAGCCGGAACAGGCAGAGCTCGTCTCAATGACGGCTCCGATTGTTGCGATCCAAATGCCTGACGAAACTGACCAGGCGTGTGACCTGTTGCTTGCCTGAATGCGCGCGTGAAATTTGCCTGGCTGGAAAAGCTCAGCGACAGCGCAATATCCACCAACGATCGATCCCCTTGCATCAACAAGGCTTTCGCGCGGTTTAGGCGCTTGGCGCTGACGTGGCGATGAGGCGATTGTCCGACGGCTTCCTTGAAGGCACGGGCAAAGTGAAACCGGCTCAGGCAAGCAATCGATGCCATGTCATCAAGTGTGAGATCGCCTTCCAGATTCTCTTCAATGTAATCCAGCACACGCTGGAGTCTGCGCCGATCGAGTGCGCCTCGCGCGGGAGAGCCAATGGACTGGCCGGTCGATTCCCTTGTGCATTTTTGAACCAGCCTCGCCGCCAGGCTGGATGCAAGGCCTTCAATGAGAAGGCGGCCGGCGGAGGTTTCAGTCTGCAGCTCTGACGCGATCGCGTATCCGATCTCGGCCAGCAACGGATCGTCAAAAGCATCTTCGCAGCTCAATCCGCCGACTACGGACTCACCGATGTTGATATCAAAATTGCCCGGCGAGAAGTGGACAAGCGGAAGATATGTAAAACTCCGCTCATGTCGTCAGCGATGTCGACCGATCCTTCCTGCAAACCGGGAGGAGAGAACCAAACTGTGCCTCGCCGTACGACTATCCGGCTTTCGATGCCCGGGGCCCGCCGCGCGATGGACGATTTGTTACCACTGACATCGACGCAAATCCTGATCTCGGATTGCGGAGTCCGCCACGGTGCCACCGTTTTCCTGACACTGCACAATTGGGCCGACAGGCCGGACCAGCCTCGATTCGTCGACATCGATAGCAGGTTGACGCAGCCATGTTTCCCCCAAAAATCCAGGTATGGCCACGGCTCATTGCGGCCGGCAGCTACCGGTTGCTGTTGTCGAACGTCCATGACGCGCTCCTGAAGAATTGGCCACGTTGTTCGCCTCCGGAAGCCGGCGACCGCTTTCGGAGATACGCGACATCACTCATCTTGCAAGACGGCGGCTTTCTAAAACGCCCGTCGCCAGCAACCAATGACAAAGCGACAGCAACCCGAAACAAAGCCCATGGCCGATCGCTGCATTGTAGTCGCCTTGCTCGACGGGAATGCCAACCGCCGCCGACTCAATATGCGGGGGACTTCGCCTTTGCGGTCTCCCCGCGCGAAAGAGGCCGGCCGGGCGGCCTTTTCCAAAGCAATGGCCGCGGTGCGAATCCGAGCTTTGCCTTGGCCCGGCTGTTGGAAGCGCCCGTCAGCTTCGTATGGTAGTAAACCGCCTCCTCGCCCGCGGTCCTCCGCGCCTCTTCTTCGCTCACGCGAGACGGCTCCGGTGCCTGGACCCAGCGGGCGAAGGCCGGCAGCCATTCTGAGACCGGCAGCGGATCGTCGTCCACGACGTTATAGATCCCGGGTTCAGCTGTCACTGAAGCAACCGTTGCGGCGACGGCGTCATCGATGTGGACGAAGGACCAAACTGCGTTGCCGTCGCCGATGATCGCCGACTCGCGATTGCGCGCCTGCTCGGCAATAGCTCCGTCCGGGCGGTACCACGTGCCGGGACCGTAGAAGAAGCCATAGCGCAAAACCACGCCGTCCAAGGCTGCCGACGCTAGGACACGATCCTCATAGACTCCGATCGCGCGCGTGCTCTCGCCGATCTCGCCAGGTGCTTGATAACGAAGTTTGGCGGTCTCGTCGGCAAGCCGCCCTGCGGGAGCATCAAGGTAAAAGCCACGCGACTGCAGGATGTAGCGCCTGACGCCGAGCTGTTCGGCCGCGGCGAGCAGATTTCCCCCGCCCTCGCGATGAAGGCGGGTATCGTTGGGCATGGACTTGATGATGTCGGCGGGATTGGCGGGAAGCCACGTCAGCTGGTCAATCACCACATCCGGCGCCGCCGCCGCGATCGCATCACGTACCGCCTGCGGATCGAATGCGTCCGCGGTGGAAACCGCGGCGCCGAGTTCGCGGAGACGATTTGCGGCCGGACCAGCCCTTGTCATGCCGGTTACCTGATGACCGAGCGTGCATAGGGCGCGCACAAGCGGAAGGCCTACGGTGCCAGTGGCGCCAGCAACGAGTACCTTCATGACGAAGCTCCTGGATGTTCAGCTCTCTATTTGACGGGCGTAGTCAGTGCCTTGTCGTCGGTATCGACGACGAAGACCGCGAGCAGCTTTGCCGGCCTGGTCTTGCTCGCATTGCGGCTGACGGGATGGCTGGCGTCAGGTGGCTCGAACCAGCTCTGGCCCGCCTTGTAGGTCCGCGTCTTGCCGTCGTTCACCTTCGACTGAATTTCTCCGGAAACGACGTAGGCGTAAATGAAGGCCGATCTTGCGTGCGTGTGCGGAACGGACGCTGCATTTGGCGGATAGTCGACGACGACGGCGACCAGCGACTTGCCCGGAATATTGGCTATCGACTGCTCGAAGTTCGGCGTGACCTTGTCGCCTATATCATGCGCGAAGGCCGTTGAATTGGTTGCAATGGCAAGGGCGGCGTACGCGGCAGCGACGAGGGTTTGTACCTTCACAGCTATTCGTCTTTCGCTCAGAGAAAAGGTGAAAGCCAGGGCGATGTCCGTCCTGAAGTTGGTGACAGTGACTTCGGGCCGGTTTCGCCCGCTGACGCACTGCTCAGGCCGCGAGGCTGGAAGGACCTGCTTCCAGTCGTTCAGTCTTGCTGTTCCGGGCTTCGATGGCCGTGACCGAGTTTTCAAACGCCTTGGCCAGAACCCGCCTGCCGATGGTCCCGAGCACGAAACCGAGCAGCCTCCCCCTCAAGTTTTTGCCCTCGCGTATGACAACCACATCAATGTGGGTCATACCGTCAGTCTGACGAGTGAAGGTATAGATGTGACCCGATGCGCCACCCCACACATTGGAGTCGGTCGTCGTGAGGACAACGCGGTTAGGATCGGACCAGTCGTAATGCAGGCGCTCCCAGATCCCGCCCGAGCCTTCCGTGACATCGGCATGCGAGCCGCCCCGGTGATGCACCTTGAGATACGCATCGGCGCTGTTGACAAAGAGCTTCGAGCGACCAGGCCCGAAATCGGTAAGGCCGGCAACGTACTGCTCGGGCGTCGCTATGGTCGTCCGCTGAAGGTGGATGGTAGACATGCGTAGTCTCCTTGTTATGTTCCGCACAACGACCGCGTTCGTTCGAGTCGACGTTCAGTTCGAGGCCGTGTTCGCATTGCGAACGAATACGCTGTCGCCTTTCCGGCTGATCTCGATCGCATCTGCTCGTTGCGTTGTTGAGAGAACCACGCGCTGACCGGGTGCAAGAACAGATACTACGCGGATAGGCGTTCCCGCCTCGCCCTGCGCAAGAGTGGCGACGACGTGAAAACCGTCACGCTCAACGGTGTAGTAAGCGATGCCCGATATCCCACCGAGGTCGATGCTCTTGCCCTCCATCGGGCGCAGACCATCAGCACGGGCGGCCGCCACGGAGGCGATACCGAATGCAGCGGCGAAAAGCATACTGCGGACTGACATAGCGATTTCTCCTATTGGTCGACTATCGAGCAAGGCCACGTCGTTGATCACGACAACGATTCGCCGCCTTGATGAATCCAGGTTCCGTTGACCGAATGAACTATTGGTTCGTTTTCGCGCAGCTCGTTGACGGATTCGGCCGGCGGGAAGACGCTGTCGTAGTTCGCGCGGGCTTCTCGTATCAGGCGGAGCCGTTCACGCTCGGCTTTCGGGATAAATTGGACAACTTCACCCATATTCGCCTCCATCTGTAACGCCGTGTTCCGGCGGGTGATGGTTGGCAGATGGGAAGACGAGGCCGGGTCAACAGGCGGGGAAATCGGAAGTCCTCCTTCCGAATTTTGCAAATCCGGACCGAGTGCTGATCAACTCCGCCAACCGAAGTAGCGCGAGCAAACCCGGCCAGAGGTTGTGTGCTGACGCGGTCCGCTTTTGGCGCCTAGAAGCGACCGCATTCTCTGAACAGCGGAGATCGCAGTGTTCGCGGCCTACTCCGCGAAGGCTCGTCTCAGCCGCGGTGCTGCAAAGTCCAGAAAAGCCCGTACTTTGATCGGCAGAAACCGGTTGGCCGTATACACGAGATTGACCGGCATTGGCGGCGGCTGGAATTCATCCAGCACAGTTGTCAATGCTCCTTCTTCCGGAGCAGCCTCGATTTGATAAGCAAAGGCGATGGAAATTCCGATGCCAGCCCGGGCTGCCGCGTAAGCCGCTTCAGCGCTGCCGACGATGAGCCGCGTATGCACCGGCGCCGCTATGGTCGCCTTGCCTTTGACAAATGTCCAGACATCTGGTGGCGAGAAGCCAGGATAACTGATGCAATCATGCTTGGCCAAATCTGCCGGCGTGCGCGGCGTTCCCCGAGCCGCCAGATAGGCGGGACTGGCGCACGCTACCCGGCGCGTCCTGCCGAGCCGTAACGCTACCAGGCTCGAATCCGGCAATTCGCCGATACGCACTGCGACATCGATTTGCTCCTGAGCCAGACTGAGCTTTTGATCGGTCGGGATCATTCTAACCTTGATGTCCGGATAGGTCTTGAGGAAGTCCGCGATGATCGGCATGAGAATGACGCGCCCGAGGCCCAACGGGGTCGTCACCGCCAATTCGCCCGTCGGTGCGGTATACTCGCCGGAAGCCGAACGCTCCGCTTCGCTCACATCGGCAAGAATGCGCTTGCAGGCCGCAACGTAGGAAGTGCCTGTATCCGTCAGCACAAGCTGCCGGCTCGATCGGTTGAAGAGCTTCGTCCGCAAGTGAGACTCGAGCTCGGATACGTTGCGGCTGACTGTCGTGAGCGGCGTTTTCAATCGCCGCGCCGCCGCGGACAAGCTACCCTGCTCGACCACGGTCAGAAAGGTCGACATCGCTTCGAGGCGATCCATCACATTCCCTTCCACCATCCGAAAGAATGCCTTCCATTTTGCCACATCATCCTACAATCCGGAAGGCGGCCAACCACTTGCGAGCGGTCTAGGACCGTAAGTCGACCGGCCTTCCGCTGTTTGGAAAGGCTCCTTCCACGCTCGGCCCCTTTTTTAGTCGGGCCGCCCATTCAATCTCTTCAGAAGAAGGCGCGAGCCGCCTGCCAAGCACGGATGAGGAGACTTCAATGACGAATCATGTCGAATCCTACCGGTACGAAATTCAGTACAGCGATGACGCCGACTTCGTCGCGTACCAACGCAAGTCGAGCAACGGCACTTGGCGCACGATCTCCAGGTGGATGATTCCGCAACCGGCGGACCACTGAGTTCTCGCCCTCCCTGCTTTCAGATGTCGCGGTGTCGGCAGCTTCCACCACCCGTTCGGCATTCATTGCGCCTGAACGACAAACAAGCCTTGGAGGTGAAAGAAGTTCACGGCTTCATCAATCTTTGCGACCGACGATCAGATCGTGGCCTCCGGGATTCTGTCGCCAGCAACAAATGACAAAGCGATAGCAAGCGATGCAAAGCTTGCTGCCTTTCACTTCACTATCCTCGACTTCATCAAGGGGAATGAGCCGTCCCCGATCGCGAATGTCGTCTCCTTAACTTTGGAGGTCATTCACGGCCACGAAGGTCTGCTGCCATGCCAATACGTCAGTACTTTTCGTGGGTGGGAAGCGTCCTCCTCGTGGCGCTGTTCGTCGCCGAGTGGTGGCTTCCTGCCCCCTCCGCTTGCCCACATTCTGAAATTCCTCCGAATGAACGGGCCAACCTTCGGATCCGCTCCGATCACAAATGGCCCGAACGTATTGTGTTCGACACCGCGCGTTCAGGTTTGCCAATCGCTGCAGAGGCTCATCCCGAACTACACGCGCCGTCGGCGCAAGATCTCGCCGCGTTGGAGCAACGCGGACCGCTCAATGCATTCGCAGCGACGGAACCTGCAGATGCGGCGCAAGCAGCAACAAATGAACAAGTATCAGCAATCCACGCAAAGCCGCGGCCCGGAACGTTTCGTATGACTGGAATGGTCAAGGCCGACTGATCAGGAGCTGACATGAAGGACATTTTGAGCCTCGCCGTGTTTGCCGGCAAATTGTTGTGTCTCATGGTGTTCGTGACCGTCCTGAAGCCAGACGGCAGCATCGGCGCCGTCAAGACGTCGGCGAAATCCGCCGAGTGCAGCATGGCACGTTCGAGGATACACGGATGCGGCTCAAATATCCTGGCAACTACTTCGGAAGCCGATGTTGGGCCGTGCAGTGCACGTCCGAGCGTCGCGCAGTGCTGAAACAATAGCCCGCGCCAGGTTCGTCATGAGCCACCTGTCCTCATTTCTCAATCGACACGCCGCCGTCATCTTTTCGGTGCGGACCTTTGCAGCGGCGATGTCGGCGTTCTCACTGGCGCTCCTGCTGGACATGCCGCGTCCCTACTGGGCGATGGCCTCGGTCTACATCACCGCCAACTTGTTCACCGGGGCGACCTACTCGAAAGCCGTCTATCGCGTTCTCGGGACGCTGATCGGCGCGACAGGGACGATCGTTCTGGTGCCGAACCTCGTCAATGCGCCTGAGTTGCTCAGCCTCGGCATCGCGCTTTGGGTCGGCATTTGCTTGTACCTTTCGCTGATCGACGGCACACCGCGCAGCTATGTGTTCATGCTGGCAGGCTACACCGTGGCGCTGCTTGGGTTCCCGATCGTTGCAACCCCTCAATCGGCTTTCGACATCGTGGTTTCCCGCGTGCAGGAGATCGGGCTTGGAATCCTTTGCGCGAGCGTCGTTGCCATGATCGTGCTGCCACGGAGCATCGCCTCTGTACTCACCGCGCAAGCCGATGGCTGGCTCGCCGGTGCGCGGCGGCTTGGCATCGATGTTCTCACCGGCCGTGGCAGCGACCAGGAACGGGACCGCGAGCGCATCCGCCTTGCCGCCGCAGCGTCCGAAATCGACCAGCTTGGGCGCCATCTCGGCTATGAGGTCGCCGCTTCCACGAATGTTGCGCAAGGCTTGCAGCGCCTGCGACAGCACATGCTGTCGCTGCTTCCCCTGCTCGGGTCGATCGAGGACCGCAAGCTTTCGCTCAATTCGGACGAGGAAGCGTCGACGCGCGTTGCCGCAATCTGCGAAAGGATAGCGCGATGGCTCGAAGAGGGCGGCCGCTATGGTCGGGAGGCCAATGCGTTGCGCGCAGCACTTGACGAAGTCCGGCCCGTTCTGGACGCGGATGCCGGGTGGATCGACATCGCGGTCGCCGGTCTCGTCATCCGGCTGCGCAATCTTGTCGATGTCATGCAGGATTGCCATCTTCTGCGCGAGGCGATCGCCGATGGTCGCCATCCGGATTCGCTTCCGCTCATCTTCAGACCTGAGACGTTGCCTATGGTCGTCCCACACCGGGACCACGTGTCTGCGCTCCTGGCAGCTGCGTCCGTCGCGCTCGCCGTGCTCGCTTGCAGCACGTTCTCAATCGTGACCGGCTGGCCTGACGGCGTAGCAGCTCCTCTGTTCGCTGCCGTCGTCGGCAGCTTTCTCGGCGGCGTAGACGATCCCCTCCCGACCTTCCGCAATTTCTACGGCCTGTTCCTCATCGTCATCGCCGTCCATGGAATCTACCTGTTTGGCGTCTTGCCGCGGATCACGACCCTCGAGATGCTGATCGCAGCCCTTATGCCGACTTTCCTGCTGTTCGGCTGGATGGCCGCACGGCCTGCGACGGCACGCATCGGCTCCATTCTCGCCATCTACCTCTCGGTGCAATTGGCCCTGACCGAGACCTACTCCGCCGAATTCTCGTCCTATGCCAATTCCAGCGTGGCACTGATGCTGGGCGTCGCACTGACCGGCGTCACCTGCGGCATCGTTCGCCTGCTCGGAGCCGACTGGATCGCAAGCCGCTTACTCCAGAGCAATTGGACAACACTTGCCGCCGTCGCTGAACGCAAGTCGGACCAGGATCCCTTTGCGCTTGCCAGCCTTATGCAGCATCGCCTGGCCCTTCTTGCCGCGCGTATCGCCGTGGTTCCTGCCGATGCAAGGAGCGACGCCGCCAATCTTCGCCAGCTTCGAACGGCGCTGAATGTTCTCGACGTCAGGCGGGTGAGCGTTGGCGTGTCACGACATACGAGAGCGGCAATCGAAGCGTTCCTCGCTCACCTTGCTTCGATTTGTAGGAACCACATGGTCGACCCCCTTCCCCATGGCCTGGTGGGACAGCTCGACGACACGATCGCATTCACGTTGCAGGAGTCGTCGGGCGAAGCCCGCGATGAGGTGCTTGTGAGTCTCGCCGGTATTCGCTCCGGGCTTTTCCCGGAATCGCCGCCCTATCAATCGCAGAAAGTCGAGCCGAGGACAATCGCAGCATGAAATACCAACTTGATCTGTTCGGCGTGATCGTTCCGAGCCTGCTGCTCTGGAGCGTGCTCGCCTATGTCGTCGCTCGTGTGGTGAGCAAGATCATGGGGCGCGTCGGCCTCTATCGTCACGTCTGGCATCCCGCACTGCTCGATTTCGCCGTTTATGTCTGCATCGTCACCAGCTTCGTCTTTGTTTCCAAGGAGCTTTTCTCATGAACACGCCTGTTTCGTTCTCGAAAGCCTTATGGCGCGGGTTCACGATGAAGTGCCCGAACTGCGGTCAAGGCTATCTGTTCGGCCGCTTTCTGAAGGTGGTCGACGCCTGCGAGATTTGCGGCGAGGATTACACGCCGCAACGCGCAGACGACCTTCCAGCCTATCTTGTGATCGCCGTCGTCGGCCATCTTGTCGTCCCGGCACTTCTCGCCGTCGAGATGGCTTATGAACCTCCGGCCTGGCTTCAACTTCTGATTTGGTTGCCGGTCACCGGGCTTGCTGCATTCTTTCTGCTGCAACCTGTGAAGGGGATAATTGTCGGCCTGCAATGGCAGACCGGCATGCACGGCTTCGAAACCGCTAGGCGACGCCGGGATAGAGAAGCCCGCGATGCTGTCGGGTCCCCGCCGAACCTCGTCTCCAAGGAGTTGGTGTCATGAAAGCCGTTTTGAATTCGCTTCGCCGCTTCGCGCTGACTGGTCTCCTGGTGGCGCTGGCGCTGTGGGCAAGCTACAAGCTTTGGGATTACTACTTTGATGCGCCCTGGACACGCGATGGTCACGTGAGAGCCGACGTCGTGCCCGTGGCTGCCGATGTCTCCGGCTTCGTCAGCGAAGTGATGGTGAGGGATAACCAGCAGGTCCGGCGCGGCGAGGTGCTGTTCAGGATTGATCGGGCGCGCTACGCCATCGCCCTGCAACAGGCTGAGGCGGTGCTGGGCGCCAGACGTGCCACGCTCGATAACGCGAATGCAGATCTGAAGCGCTACAGCGCGCTGACAACCGATGTCGTTGTTTCCAGGCAGAGGATGGATCAGGTCGTCGCCACGCAGGCCACAGCGAAGGCGAACTATGATCAAGCGGTTGCGGACCGCGCTCTCGCAAATCTCAATCTCGAGCGCAGCGAAGTCCGTGCCTCCGTCAGCGGCATTGTCACCAACAACGAGCTACGACCGGGCGCCTACCTGACCCCCGGAAAGGGTGTGATGGCCCTGCTCGATACTGACACGTTGCATGTCCAGGGCTACTTCGAGGAGACCAAGCTGCAGCGCATCCACGTCGGCGATCCAGTCGCCGTGCGGCTGATGGGAAGCAGCCATGTGTTGCAGGGCAAGGTGGAGAGCGTTGCGGCCGGTATCGAAGATCGCGATCGCAGCAATGGCTCTAGCCTTCTTGCCAACGTCAATCCGACCTTCAACTGGGTGCGGCTGGCCCAGCGCGTGCCGGTCCGGATCGCACTCGACCGCGCCGACGAACGCAACGAGCTCGTCGCCGGAGCCACGGCTACTGTCGAAGTCCTTGAAGCGCCTCAGCGCACCGACACCAGGAAAGCCGGTAGCCGACTAGCGGCTTCACGGGATGTTGGGTGCTTTGGCAACGGCACGGCCGGTCTCTCACCTTGTAGAACGGGACTTCAATAAGTCGACCTGAATCGTACTACTCAAGAACGGCCATTGGCATGTTAACGGCACTGCAAAATCACTCTATGCCAAGGTGCGGAGCATTTTTGGCGTTCGTGACGGGCTTCCTGCTCGCCATCCTTCTTGCGGTGGTGCAGATGCCCTCGCCCAACCGCCCGGCTCGATCTGATCAGCTCTTCTATTCTGACGAGACTGCAGCCATCGCCTACGTCCTCGACAGTGCTAGTGCGCTCAGTCAGGACATGGGATCTCCGAAGAGTGACAAATGGCCTACCTTGTTCGGCATGGACATCGAACTTGTCACTCGAGGCGACGTTGCGAACAAGTGGAATCTTGCAAGGGCCGAAATCGCCCGCGAGCTTCGAATTGTTGACCGGTGCCGGAAAGACAATGTGTGTCCCACCGGTGCACGGCGGCTTATCGACTTGAGTTCGGCAGGTGCCGGACGAAACGGGCGCGCCCGGCTGGGCCACATAAACCGGGCGGTAAATCTCGCCATTTCGCCCACGAGCGACGAGGCACAATGGAAGGTTACAGACCATTGGAGCTCGCCGCTCGAGACCCTCCAATCTGAACGAGGTGACTGCGAGGACTACGCGATCGTCAAATACTCGGCACTGCTGGATTCGGGAGTGTCCGAGGCGGATCTGAAAATCGTCGTGCTGAAAAGCATCTTTCCGAACGAAGATCACGCGGTGGTGGCAGCACGTGTTGATGACGAGTGGCTCATCCTCGACAACCGCACACTCACACTGGTTCGCGACACGCATCTCATGCGAACGATGCCGGTGTTCGCCCTCGATCAGATAGGCGTCTGGCGCTTCGTCTCAGGAAACCAGCCTCCTCGAACGCGAGGATGGGCCTCATGAGTATCCTAATAGCCCTTCTGGCCTTGGCGAGCGCGGGTGTTTTTGCGGCCCACATTGTTGACTCGCTCCGAACCCATGGAGCGCGATCGAAGGGATGAGACGATGAAGCGATCGAGCACGGGCGATGAGACTTCATCCGAAATCCGGCCTGAACCACAGCGAACCTAGCTAAGCCGGTCCCACGTCCAGGTTCGTAGCCATCGACGTTCGTGTCGGTAAATCGCGCCTGGGGCGGTCGCACCACAGTTCGATCCATCGAAACTACCTTCCCAAGAATGACTGTGACATCAAAGGGTTACCGCTACCATGCCGCAAGCGAGACTTGACGTCCGGGGTGTCCAGGACAACGTCGCACGTAAGCACAATGGATATTTCAAAGCTCCCGAACGCTGTCGGTTACCAGCGAATACGAGCAGCAACAGCGCGGACCAGGTGTGCCCTCCTCGTTGGGCCGTGATAGGGTGCGCCTCGGGACCGGACTGGAATTTCCAGCAGAACACAAACCCACGATGCCAAAGCGGCCGAAAGAATCCACGTTACCCCAGCAGAAGCAGCGCAATCGTATCCCGCGATCCAGCGCGCCATTTTTGCTGGGACGAGAAACCGAAATCGCTCTGATCGATCAGCTACTCGACCGGATCGATCAAGGTGGGACTACTCTCTTTATCAACGGAGCGCCTGGAATTGGCAAATCAGCGCTGCTGGAGGAGGCCAAAAATCGAGCGCGAGAACGCGGCATCGTCGTCCTCGGCATGACGGGCGTTCTCGCCGAAGCCCACTTGGCCTTCGCTGGGCTTCAACAGGCGCTGCATCCACTCATGAAGCAGGCAAAGTCTTTGCCTGCTCATCAACGGTCTGCCTTGCTCAACACATTTGGCATGGGCGGCGCAATCGCCGAAGCGCCGGATGTTTGGCTGGTTGCGCTTGCAACGCTTACACTTCTGACTGAAGGCGCAAGTCACAAGCCAATCCTGCTGGTGGTTGACGATGCCCAATGGCTGGATGAAACGACGCGCCAAGTCTTGTCCTTTGTTTCCCGCCGGTTGAGCTCGGATCCCATAGTTTTGCTGCTGGCTCTACGCGAGGGTTTTGAGCTTCCATTTGGCGATGCCGATACTTTGCGGCACGTCGTTCCGGCTCTTGGCGAGGCCGATGCGACCCGGTTGCTTGCGATCCAGGCACCCGGCCTTTCCGAGAATCTGCGCAGCCGATTCTTGAGGGAAGCCGCCGGCAATCCCTTGGCCTTGGTGGAGCTGCCGCGCAGCTTGCGATCGCAAGATGATCGCGAGGCCGCATGGGTCCCATTGACGGAGCGGCTTGAACAGACGTTCTCGAGCCGCCTGCCTGAGCTTCCCGAGGTTACACGCATGCTCCTGTATGCCGCCGCTGAAAACGACGGAAGCTCTCTCTACGAGGTCATGCGCGCTGGCGAAGTGCTGCTCGCCCAGAAGATTGATGTTGCGGCCCTTGAGCCCGCCGTCTCGGCGAAGCTTGTCGATCTCGACGCAGCGGAGATGCGGTTTCGACACCCACTCGTGCGATCCGCGATCCATCAGGCCGCCAATGTGGCAATGCGCCAAAAGGTCCACGCTGCACTCGCCGAGGTCATCGAGGATCAAGATCGCAAGCTTTGGCATCGTGCGGCGGCGGCAGTGGGTCCTGACGATGAATTGGCCGCCGAACTGGATCTCATGGCACGCCGCGCGCAGCGCAGAGGTGCCCTCACCGTGGTCATCGAAGTCCTGCAAAAGGCAGCAAAACTAAGCAAGACGGCAGAGGCCAGGAGAGAGCGACTTTTACAGGCCGCCGAAATTGTAACGGACCTCGGGCGGCCGAAGTTGCTTGAGCATCTGTTGCAGGAGGCCGCGGTTGATCCATCAGACGAGCTGGGTACGGCGCGAGTCGGGTGGTGTCGCGAAATGAGCCAACCCTTGACGGTCAACGATCCCGGCAAGATTTCCGCGTTGGTCAAACTTTCTGAACAGGCACATGCGGGCGGCGCGAAGGATCTGGCAAGCAATCTTCTCTGGAGAGCGGCACAACGCTGCTGGTGGAGCAACGCGAGTAGCGACACGTGCTCAAACGTTCTCGCCGGCGCAAGGCGACTTAAGCTGCTGGACCTCGACCCACGCGGAATCGCGATATCGGCCTATGTCGAGCCGCTTCGCCGAGGTGGCGAGGTGTACGCAAGGCTGAAGGTGCTGTCCGAAAGGAGGGGTAACGATCCCCATGTCGCGCGCATACTGGGAAGCACTGCGAATGTCATCGGCGTATTCGATCTTGGTGTGAGCTTCCTCGCTGAGTCCACGGCAGAGCTGCGAAAACAAGCTCGGATCGGCAATTTGGCACGTGCGCTTTTCGCCCAAGCATGGGCCGAAATAGAAGTGGGCGACTGGATCGGCGCGATGAGAGAAGCCGAGGAAGCGATCCGTTTTGCGGAAGAGACAGGATCCACCGTGTGGAAGGCCGCCGCCACCATCGTGAAGGCAAAGGTTGCCGGCATGCAAGGCAGTCTGGAGCGGTCCGAAGAATATGCGAACCAGGCAGAACGCCTCGTTTTGTCCAGTGGCGCAAGCTTCTTGCTCGCGATGCTGCAAATGGCGCGGGGCATAGCGGCAATCAGCGCCGGCCGGCATTCAGAAGCATTCGAGCATCTGCAGCGCCTACTTGTGCCTGCCGATCCAGCCTTCAACGCTGGTCTACAGTTCTTTGCGCTGGCCGACTTTGTCGAGGCCGCTGTTCATTCGGATCGAGTGCAGGATGCGCGTAGCGTGATCGATGAGATGGAACGCGCGTCTGCCCCCGGACCGGTGCCGTGGGTCGAAACGATGTTATCCTACGGCAAGGCATTGGTCGCGGCGAATGAAGAAGCCGAACGATACTTCCTGGAAGGTCTTGGGCCAGCTGCGAAGAATTGGCCCTTCTTGCGAGGGCGTCTCTTGCTCGCTTATGGCGTCTGGCTGCGCCGACAGCGCCGCTCTGCCGATGCGCGGGCCCCGCTGCGCCAGGCACGTGATGTTTTTGACGCACTTGGCGCCTTGCCCTGGAGTGATCGCGCGCGGGAAGAATTGCGAGCAGCGGGCGAGGCAAGCCTTCGCCGGACCGCGCAAGTTTGGGAAAACCTGACCCCGCAGGAGCTGCACATCGCCCAGCTCGCTGCCCAAGGGCATTCGAACAAGGTCATCGGGGCGAGGCTCTATCTGTCCCACCGAACCGTCGGCTACCACCTGCAGCGGGTCTTTTCGAAGATCGGTATCACCTCCCGATCGGGCCTGTCCTCTATCCTTTCCACAGCCAGCAATTCGGCACTTTGATCGCGTCCGGCTTGGTTCTTGTTCGACGCGGGTGCAGAGCACGCTTAGCTCTTGCGCATTTTGCTGAGCAAATAGTTGTCGTAATAATTCTCTCCGATCTGCGTATAGAACAGCACTTCCTTCATGTAGGCATCGTGGCTGTCCCTGATCTTCTTGAACAGCGGGCTCTTCTCCGCAATCCCGTTCAGGTGATCCCGCGTGGTCTGGTAGCAAGTGTCCATCACCGCTTGCGGGAACGCGCGCAGCTCCGCACCACCGGCAATCAGGCGCTTCAACGCGGCAGGGTTGACGCTGTCGTACTTCTCGATCATCCACGAACCCGCGGCCGTCCCGGCCTGGTTGAGGACCGCCTGGTAGTGCTTGGGAAGCGATTTCCATTTCTCGTCATTGACGATCATCTGCAGCATGGCGCCGCCTTCCCACCAGCCGGGATAGTAATAGTACTTCGCCACCTTGTAGAAGCCGAGCTTCTCGTCGTCATAGGGGCCGACGAACTCTGCAGCGTCGAGCGAGCCCCTCTCTAGCGCGCTGTAAACGTCGCCTGCCGCAATCTGCTGCGGCACGATGCCGAGCTTGGCCAGCACCTGGCCGCCCATGCCGGCGATGCGGAATTTCAGGCCCCTGAGATCATCGACGGTCTTTATCTCCTTGCGAAACCAGCCGCCCATCTGCGTGCCGGAGTTACCGCACAGGATGGCGTGAGTCTTGAACGGTTTCAGCGCCTCGTTGCAGAGATCGGCGCCGCCACCGAAGGTCCACCAGGAATGCTGGTGGCGATGATTCATTCCGAACGGCACGCCCGTGAAATAGCCGAGCGCCGGCTCCTTGCCGACGTAGAAATAGAGTGGCGTCTGCGTCATCTCCACCGTCGCGGTGCTCACCGCGTCTAGCGCCTGAAGGCCGGGCACAATTTCGCCGGCGGCAAAGGTCTGGATCTGAAACTTGTTGTCAGTGGCCTCAGCCACGTATTTTGCAAATGTCTGCGCCGTGCCGAAAATGGTGTCGAGAGATTTTGGAAAACTCGAGGTCAGCCGCCATTTGACCTCGGGTGCGCTTTGCGCGATAGCGGGTGCCGCAACCAGCGTCGTTGCACCGGCCAGCGCACCGCCCTTGAGGAATTCACGGCGCTTCATGATGTGCTCACTCCCTTGAACTGTAGGTGCCATTGGCGGCGAGCGTGCAAGAGTCACTGGGCTGTTCGACTCCTATCATAGCGGCAAGATTTTTCCCCTCCGCTAGTAGGTGTGGAAAGCATGTTTTTAAGCGCTGATGCGCCTCATGTCTCACCGGACCGTCGGCGACGATGCAGGTCTTTTCGAAGATCGGAGCCACGTCCCGATCGGGCCTGTCCTCTATCCTCTCCAGCCAGCAATTTGATACTTCGGTCTAGTCGGTCACCGGACTGGTCATTTGACGGATGCCGCGCAGGTCGTTCGGCCACCTATCCTCTTCAAAGTGCAATCCCACGAGGACTGGCAGGAGGCCGCCTTGGAAATTGGAGATAGACAACCGGTTGCCCT
Organism: Bradyrhizobium sp. USDA 3397; assembly: GCF_054060965.1. NCBI lineage: Bacteria > Pseudomonadati > Pseudomonadota > Alphaproteobacteria > Hyphomicrobiales > Nitrobacteraceae > Bradyrhizobium > Bradyrhizobium sp. USDA 3397. Next base: position 7,078,329 of record NZ_JBSSDS010000001.1, on the reverse strand, counting down.
TGACGCCAGGCCGCTTCAGCCGGGAACCATAGCGCCAACCACCCCATTTATCGGCCCTTCAGCAAAGGGAAGGCTCGATCGACGCCGGCTCTTCCGCGTACTCGACTACATTGATCGCCATTTGGAAGGCGATCTCACCCTTGACAGCATGGCTTCGGTCGCCTGCCTCAGCCGGTTCCACTTTGCGCGGGCCTTCAAGCGAGCCGTCGGGGAATCGCCTCTTCGTTATGTCATGGCGAGGCGCCTCGAGCGCGCGAAAGTCTTGTTGACGGAAGGCGAAGCACCTTTGGTCGAAATCGCGCTGGTCCTCCAATTTTCGAGCCAGGCAAACTTTACTCGCGCATTCAGGCAATCGGCCGGTATGGCACCCGGCCAATATCGTCGCGAGGTGACCGCGGCGAGCGACATGAATGCGCTGCGCGTGAGGAGCGGTTTCAAGGAAACCGAATTACCGCGCACCGATCTTGGCAAGGCTTTCGATGAGCTGGGCAGCCAGCTCAGACTGCGCGGCCGGGCTCCTAATGCGATCAACACACCACAAGCGGCATAAGAACTGGAGTAAATTGCACCGAGTTCAATGTTATACTTGCACCGACACAATGTTCGGATAACTCTTCTAATTGATCCGCTGATGTACTGATTGTACCGAATGTCCAAGGATCGACGAAAGAGAAGAGCCGTGGAACTCACAACCACCACGATCCTGGTCGCTTTTGCCGGCGTCTTCCTGATCTGCTTCATGAAAGGCGCGTTCGGCGGCGGGTTCGCCATCGTCGGCATTCCCCTGCTGTCGCTGGTCATGGACCCCGTGACCGCCGGCGGACTGCTCGCGCCATTGTTCATCGCGATGGACTTGTATGCGCTGCGCTATTGGAAGCCTTCGACATGGTCGAAGCCGGACCTCAAGCTGCTGTTTCCGGGGCTGGTGGCTGGCATCGGGCTCGGCTATGTGCTGTTTCGCGTGCTCGACCATCGAGCCGTCGCGATCGTAATGGCCGGGGTCACCCTGATCTTCGTCGCGCTGTGGTTCTTCGGCGGTCCCGAGGCGACGATCCGGCCGCGTTCGACGCGGAAGGCGGTCGCAGCCGGCCTTAGCTCCGGCGTCGCCTCAATGGTCGCGCATTCCGGCGGACCGCCGCTCGCGATGTATCTGCTGCCGCTTGGGCTAAGCAAGGACGTTTATGCCGGAACGAGCAGCATGTTCTTCACCGTCGGCAATGCGCTCAAGGCGGTACCGTGGCTGTTGCTGGTGAGGCCGGGCCACAACGTCTGGATCGTGATGGCGACGTGCCTGCTTGCCGTTCCAGCCGGCGTGTGGGCCGGTTGGCGGCTGCACGGCAGGCTGGACCAGCGGCAGATCTACCGGGCCTGCTACGGATTGCTTGTCATCACCGCGCTGAAATTATTGTGGGACGGAGTTTCGGGCTATCTCGCTTAACCGGGCGATCGTGGCCAAGGGCAACTCAAGTTCGTTACGTGCCAATACCCGCCAGAAAAATGAAAGTGGCTACCGGGCGGGCAGCCCCTCCGATTGTCTGACCCGAACCACCTGCCTAATTATTCAACTCTTTCTTAAGGGCAGGCATACCTAGTTGTTCGGCCCGCTCCTGCTTATCCCTCTTGCGAAATTCTCGTTCTTTACGCTCGAACGCGATCATCTCCCTATGCGCAGCTTCCATAAAACTGTCGCGCGGCGTTTCGATCAATTGTTCGGTCATGTTGCGCACCCCGTTACTGTCCCTAGCCCAAACTAGCCAACTAATGGAACCCAGAAAAGGTTCGCGGCAATAAAATTGCGCTTGAGCGCAAGGCCGGAAGAACCCGCCAATGACATCAACAAGGCGCCAGTAGGCGCAGTTCACATCGTTGCCGCTTCGAGCAACAGTTCAGCAAATTGCTGTGGGGCTTCCTATGGCGGATTGTGCCCGATGCCACCGCTGAAGGTCCGGTGCGAATGTTGCCCGAGAACTTTTTGACGTAGGAGGCCGGCTCCGGGTGCGGCGGCGTCGTTGGCGTCGCCCTCGATCGTGATCGTATGGCGGCGGTCCCTGCTGATTTGGTCCGGCATCTTCGTCGTCTTTGAAAATCCAGCCGAAGCCGCGGCATGCGGCTGGCGTGACCAGAGATAAATTCGGTCCGTAGGAGGGCGAATAGCCGCCAGGCGGCATTCAGTCTATCGTGTCATGCGCGAGTGACGCCGCAACCGATCGCGCGGATCTATGCGTCCTTCAATAGGGCGGGATCGACCGGCATCTTGCGGAGCCGCTTGCCTGTGGCCGCGAAGATGGCGTTGCTGACCGCGGGCACGACGCCCGACGTGCCCGCTTCTCCGAGGCCGCCGGGCGGCTCGCTGCTTTGCACGACATGGACCTCGATGACGGGGGCCTCGTCGATGCGCAGCATCTGGTAAGTGTCGAAGTTGGACTGTTCGACACGCCCGTTCTTCAGCGTGATCTCGCCATAGAGCGCGGCGGTGATGCCGAATATCGCCCCGCTCTGGACCTGCGCCTGGATAGTGTCGGGGTTGACTGACGTGCCGAGGTCGACTGCGCAAACGACGCGCTTGACGCGGACCACGCCGGACTTCGCCACTTCCACCTCGGCGACCTGCGCCATGTAGCTGCCGAACGCATGTTGCAGCGACACACCTCGCCCGCTTCCGGCGGGCAGCGGCTGTCCCCAGCCGGCCTTCTGCGCGGCAAGCTCGAGCACGGTCTTGGCGCGCGGCGCGTTGCCGAGCAGCGCGAGCCGGTAGGCAACGGGATCCTGCTTCGCCGCCGTGGCCAGTTCGTCCATGAAACTTTCGGTGACGAAGACATTGTGCGAGGGTCCGACGCTGCGCCAAAACGCCGTCTGAATCCCCGGAGGCTCTACCCGCACATACTCGACGTGAAAGTTCGGCAGATCGTAGACGAGATCAATCGCGCCTTCAGTGGTGTCCGGGTCGAGACCATTGGCGAAGGCTGGCGGTAGCCAGCGCGCGATCACGGAAGATCCTGCGAACCGGTTGCGCCAGGCAACCGGCCTGCCCTTGTCGTCAAGCCCGGCGGAAATGCGGTCGAACCAGTATGGCCGGTACATGTCGTGCTGGATGTCTTCCTCGCGAGTCCAGATCACCTTCACTGGACCATCTACCTGCTTGGCGATCTCGACCGCGCGAACTACCCCGTCGACATCAAGCCTGCGGCCAAACCCGCCACCGATCAGATGATTGTGGACCATGACCCTCTCGACCGGCAGACCGGCGGTCTTGGCGGCAGCAGCCTGGGCGCGCGCGAGCGCCTGACTGCCGACCCAGATTTCGCAAGCATCCTTCTGAAGATGAACGGTGCAGTTCATCGGCTCCATCGTCGCATGCGCCAGGAACGGGACCTCGTAACCCACCTCCACCTTAGTTGTCGCTCCCGCGAACGCCTTGTCGGCGTCGCCCTTGTTCTGCGCGACCGCTCCCGGCTTTTGTGTCGCGCTCTCGAGCTCGCGCGCGATATCCTTGGTGCCGAGCCCCGCCTGAGGTCCATCGTCCCACTCGATCTTGAGCGCCGCGAGTCCTTTTTTAGCAGCCCCCATGTGGTCGGCCACGACCGCCACCGCATCATCGAGTCGGACGATCTGCCGCACGCCCCTGACCGCCTTCGCTTCCGCGTCGTCGACACTTTTAACGCGTCCGCCGAACGCCGGCGATTGGGCCAGCGTTGCGATCTTCACGCCGGGCGGCCGTGCGTCGATGCCATAAAGTGCAGTGCCATTGATCTTTGCCGGCGTGTCGAGCCGCTTCGCCGGCGTGCCGATCAGTCTGAAATCCTGCGACCGCTTCAACGTGACGTTCTCGGGAACGGGCATGCTGGCAGCGTCCGCGGCAAGTTCGCCATAGCTGGCGCGTCGGCCCGATGATTCGTGCGAGACCGCGCCGGTCTGCGCGCGGCAGGTAGCGGGATCGACGTTCCAGCGTTTGGCGGCGGCCGCCACGAGCATCGCTTTTGCGGTGGCGCCGGCCTTGCGGAGCGGCTGCCAGGCGCCGCGGATCGCATTGGAGTTGCCGGTGGCCTGAACGCCGAGCAGCGGATTGGCGTAAAGCTTTTCGTTCGGAGGCGCGTGCTCCAGACGCACCTGCTTGAGGTCGATCTCCAGCTCCTCGGCGATCAGCATCGGGATCGAGGTATAGGTGCCCTGCCCCATCTCGACATAGGACATGGTGAGGACGACCTGGCCGTCGCTACCGATCCGGATGAAGGCGTTCGGCACGAAATCACTGGAGGCCGCCCGGCTCTCGCCTGCGCCAAGCGGCAGGCCCAAACTGAGCAACAGACCTCCGCCCGCGGCGGCACTCGCCTCAAGAAAGCTGCGCCTGGAAAGATTCCCCAATGCGGAGCGGTCACGGTCGATGGCGGTGAGTTCAACGATATCGCGTCCCATGGTCAGCCCTCCGCAGCTTGCTTGATGGCTTCGCGAATGCGGACGTAGGTGCCACAGCGGCAAATGTTGCCGGACATCGCATCATCAATGTCGGAATCTTTCGGACGAGGATTGTTCGCCAGCAGGGCCGCAGCCGACATGATCTGTCCTGACTGACAGTAACCGCACTGCGGTACTTCACATTCGAGCCAGGCTTTCTGGATCTTCTGCCCGTCCGGCGTCTTGCCGATCGCTTCGATCGTCGTGACGGCGGAGTCGCCGATGCTGTCAATGGAGGTGATGCAGGATCGAGTCGGGCTGCCGCCCAGATGGACAGTACAGGCGCCGCATAGCGCCATGCCGCAGCCGAATTTCGTGCCCGTCATGCCCAACACGTCGCGCAACACCCACAACAGAGGTGTGTCACCGTCTACATCGACGGAATGACGATCGCCGTTGATCGTAAGCTGGAAAGCCATCCTCACCTCTCTATTGTTGGCCTGTCATGATTGCAAGTGGTGGCATCTGGTTGCGCTGGACCCCTTATTCAGCGCTATTTCACTTGCATCGCCATTTATCGCGCGCATATCCTGCAGCCGATAAATCACAGTTTCGCGACCACGTGCTGCGCCACAGGTAGCACGTTATCATGCACAGCCTCGCAGAAACAGCTTGGCAGCCATATACGCACGCCGCTCAATCTCATCGCGTGCGGGCGGCGGCGCATGGCCCAGCATCACGGCGCGCTGCGGCTGGAAGGCAAGCATGCCGAGCAGCATGCCGGCGGCGTCGGTGGCATTGTCGATTGAAATCAGGTCGCGTTCGGCTTGCGCCTTCAGCCAGTTCGCCAGGGTGCTCTCGGTGCGCTTGATCGCCTTGCTGTAGAACGTCTCGGCGATCTCGGGAAATTTGTCGCCTTCGCCGATGACCATGCGCTGCAGCCCTATAACGGCACCGTCGAGGATGAGTTCGCCGCAGGCGATCAGCGCCTCGCGCAGCGCAGCCTCGATGTCTCCGCCTTCGCATGCCCTGAGCCTCAGCCGCGAGACGAAGCGGTCGATCCCATCGGTGATGATAGCCTCGAACAGTGCTGCCTTGTTGGGGATCAGGCGATACAATGTCTTAGTGGATACGCCGGCGCTCCGCGCCACGCCTTCCATGCTGGTGGCCGCATACCCGGTCAAAGCGAATTCGCCCCGTGCCGCATCGAGAATGACGGCACGCGTTTCGTTATCCGGTCGTGTTTGCGGGCGGCCGCGGCCGCGCGGGCCCGGATCATCGCCCGGTACTCTCTTCTTCGTGATCGCCATGGGCCAGCCATGCCTTTCCATGATGCCTGTCATTCCATTGACAGTCCAAAGATAGAGTCTATTTTGGAAAATATCAAGTTTCCTAATTAAGGAGGGCCGCCATGAGCGCCCAAATCGCCACTCTCCAGCCTATTCAACAGCTTCCGGCTGAAGCCGCCGAAGCCAAGGCTCCAGCCCCTGCTCCCGCCCACGACCTCGTGGCGGAGCCCAAATCCACACGAAAGGGCGGGCTAAAACGCGCGTTCCTGGCCGGCGCCGCCGTCGCCTTGCTGGCCGCCGCATCCTGGTACGGCTGGGATTATTGGACGGTGGGCCGCTTCCTGGTCTCGACCGATGACGCCTATGTGAAGGCCGACAACACCACAATCGCTCCGAAGGTTTCGGGCTATCTCAACCAGGTGCTGGCCGGCGATAACCAGCATGTGAAGGCGGGCGAGGTGCTGGCGCGGATCGACGACCGCGACCTCAAGGTGGCGCTGGATCAGGCCAAAGCCGACGTCGCCGCCGCGGACGCGGCGGTCGAAAGCAAGCGCGCGCAGCTCGACGTGCACCAGGGCACAATCGATGCGGCGAAAGCAACGCTGGACGTCGACATCGCGGCGCAAGTCTTCACTGCCCAGGAGAACAAGCGCTACACCGATCTCGAGAAAACCGGTTATGGCAGCGTCCAGAACGCGCAGAACGCGCGGGCCCGGGACAACACCCAGATTGCTGCGATCGCCCGTGACAAGGCCAATTTGGCGTCCGCGCAAAAGCAGGTAGAACTGCTGAAGGCCGAACTGGCGCAGGCCATCGCCGCCGATGCGCGGGCCGCAGCGCTGCAGCGACAAGCCGAGCTCAATCTATCCTATACCACCATCACCGCGCCGATCGACGGCGTGGTCGGCAACCGCACGCTGCGCGTCGGCCAATTCGTGCAGGCCGGCACGCAATTGATGTCGCTGGTGCCGTCGAACGGCGCCTATGTCATCGCCAATTTCAAGGAGACCCAGCTCGGCCAGGTGCGCGCCGGCCAGCCTGTCGACATCGAGGTCGACATGTTCCCCGGCAAGGCCGTCCATGGCCATGTTGACAGCCTTGCTCCCGCCAGCGGCCAGGAATTCGCGCTGCTGCCGCCCGACAATGCCACCGGCAATTTCACCAAGATCGTGCAGCGTATCCCCGTGAAGATCCTGCTCGACGGCCATGACACCGATTTGCGGCCGGGCATGTCGGTCATTCCGCGCATCCAAACCAGGGCGCCCGAGGCGGTCGCCGCGCAGCCCGCGCGCCCTCGCCCCGCCACGTCGCAGATCGCTTCGAACAGGTGATGCCATGTCCAGTCTCACCCTCACCGGCCCCGAATCCGCCATACCCGCGCCCGCCCCGTTAACCACCCAACCCGACCGCGCCAGCGCCACCGTGTGGGTCGCCATCTTCGCCGCCATGATCGGCGCGTTCATGGCCATCCTCAACATCCAGATCACTAACGCCTCACTGCTCAACATCGAGGGCGGCATCGGCACCGGCGTCGACAACGGCTCCTGGATCTCGACTTCCTATCTGATCGGCGAGATCGTGGTGATTCCACTGACCGACTATCTCAGCCGGGTGTTTTCCTTCCGCAACATCATGCTGAGCTTCGCCAGCCTGTTCGCCGCCTTTTCGATCGCCTGCGCCTTCGCCACCGACCTGCCGACGATGATCACGTTCCGTGCGCTGCAGGGGTTTTTCGGCGGCGTGCTGATCCCGATGGCGTTCACGCTGGTCTTCACCAAGCTGCCGAAAGCGCAGCAGCCGATCGGCCTTTCGATGTTCTCGCTGGCGGTGACTTTTGCGCCGGCCATCGGCCCCACCATAGGCGGCTATCTCACCGAAAATTACGGCTGGCAAACCATCTTCTTCGTCAACGTCGTACCGACGGCGGTGATGGTGACCGCCCTTTATCTCACCCTTGAGCGCCAGCCGCTCAACCTCGGCCTGCTTCGCGAAGGCGACTGGCTCGGCATCGCTACGATGGCGGTCGGCTTGTCCGCGCTGCAGGCCGTGCTGGAGGAAGGCAACAAGAACGACTGGTTCGGCTCGCCCTTCATTGTGAAGCTGGCAATCGTTGCGGCTGTTAGTCTTGCGTTGTTCGTCGCCAACGAATTGCTGGTCGAAAAGCCGCTGCTGCGTCTGCGGCTGCTGACCCAACGCAATTTCGGGCTTGGCACGCTTGCCGCCGTCTTCATCGGTTTTGCGCTGTTCGGCTCGATCTATCTGCTGCCGGCCTATCTCGGCCAGGTGCAGCGCTACAATGCCGAGCAGATCGGCACCGTGCTGGCTTGGACCGGGCTGCCGCAGCTCCTGCTGATCCCGCTGGTTCCGAAGCTGATGGAGCGTTTCGACATCCGCTTCATCGCCTTTGCCGGCACCGCCCTCTTCGCGGCGAGCTCCTTCATGAACACGGCGATGTCACTCAACTACTCCGGCGACCAGCTCTTCGTCCCCAACATCGTCCGCGCCGTCGGCCAAGCGTTGTTGCTGACGCCGCTAAGCGCGATTTCCCTTGGCAGCGTGGCGCCGCAGGATGCAGCCGCCGCCTCGGGCATCGCCAACATGATGCGCAACCTCGGCGGCGCCATCGGCACGGCGATGCTGTCGACCATCGTGACCAAGCGCGAACAGTTCCATTCGAACATCATTGGCCAGGCCGTCGATCTTGGCCGGGAGGAAGTGCGCGAGCGGATCGCAACGATGACCGATTACTTCATGGCGCACGGGATGACCGATCCGGCGGGAGCCCGCCACCAAGCCATCATTGCGCTCGGCAAGACCGTCAAGCAGCAGGCGCTGGTCATGGGCTTTTCCGACACCTTCGCGGTGGTCGGAATCGTGCTGGTGCTGGCCGGCATCGCTCTCCTGCTAACTAGCAAGCCCAAAGGTGCGCCGGCAGGCGGGAGCCATTGAGAAGCGACAAAAACACGCCACCCTATCACAGACTTGAAATGAAGCCTCGTCAACCTTTTAGCTTGCGGCCTGCTTGCCATTCCCAGCGGCGTTTGGCTTGGTGGGTGCCTGCACGGACTCCTTTATCAGCAGCAGATCTTCCACGCCTGCTACGCATTACTGGTCGTTACCGCACCGAACCTATAGGATGGAGTTTCGGGCTATCTCTCCTAACCGATCGGTCAAGGCCAAAGGCAGCTCAAGTTCGTTACGTATCAACGCGCGACAGAATGAAGGACTGCCGGGCGGGCGATCTTTGAGCCCAGCGACCTGCTTGACTGTCAGCCTCGAAAACACACCCATTAGGCGACACCGAGCTCCGAAGACGCATTCACCCAGCTACTGATTGCATGAAATCGCGATCCTCTATTGGAAGCGCGGCCCGGGACCGAGTTGAGAATATCAGCAAGCCATGTCAAGCTCAGGTCACGCTCAGGGGCTACACCCCGGGGCTACACCAGAGACTTCTGGCGTGCAGAACGGCCTTATTTTACGGGGCCTTCTCGAAGCTGCCTTAAGGTGGCGGAGAGGGAGGGATTCCCGCTTAGATTGTAAGATTATTCTCTGAAATCAAAGACTTGGGACGACATCCCTCTCACCCCCGTGAACCATCTAGCGCGCCTGTCATCGCGGCTTCCTCCATGAGTCTTTACGACACCGGCTCCTTGCGACGAGGCGGAACGGGAGCGAAGCATCCAGCCTCCTGCCCGGCGGCTCGCCGCCCGCTACGCGGACTGAGGCGCCTACACGCACGATGGCATCGGCACTAGCGCGGTCGGACGCGCTAGAGGTCGTACGCCTACCCCCCCGTCCCATTGCCTCAACCGACTTGGCTGAGTTCATCGGTGCTGAATTCGTCTCTGTCGCAACCGCGCTGCTTACGAAGCGGTCGCGCGCCGGTTTGAATGCTAGTCCAACCTCCGCTGCGTCGGGACCGTCCGACTGAGCGATCATGTCGGTCGTGACGAGATTGGTCATTCTCAATTCTTCCCGAGACAGTTCATGCAGATCTTCCCAAGGCGGCACGTTCAGCGACAGCAACAACAGATCACCCGTGCCGCCCATATCGAAGGTGTATTTGGCGAGGCGCCCGATATCGCGTTCTACGATCATGAGATCATCTGCGCTGTAGTTCGCAGCTCGTGCATTGTAGGCGCGGTCGCCCATCCAGATCTGGTGCACCCGAACATGGGCAGTCTTCGGCACGTAACGCGTCTTGCCCGACAGAAGCAGGAACACGCACATCGATTCGCAATACGCGACGGGGGCCATGTGGGTAGAAGCCCCCTGCGCGGTATTGGTCCGGATGCTGGTGCCGACGGTGGTCAGCGCCCCGAGATTGCGCCAGCGCCGTCCGAGCGCGATTGCGTCGTTGACCGAACCGCCGCTGGAATCCAGCACGATGGTCGTGCCGCGGAGCTGTCGGCCACGCGCGAAATCATCGAAATCTCTTGGAGTACTGGCGGTCACGATGCCAACCGCGCTGACCCAGCCCCGGCAATTCGGCTGGCAATCGACCCAGCTGAACTTCATCGGCAGTTTGCGTGCTTCGAGGGGGACGTCGGCCTGCGCTGAACTGCTCAGCATAGCCACCAATGCGATGCAAAGGGCGGCGCCAATGAGCAGCATCCAACCTCGGATTTCCGCCCAACGAGCGCGATCCGATGCTAGTTCGGAGATGCGGGTGCGCTCCGAGAATTCGGCCCTCGGCGTTGTCGCCAGCTTGATCGAGCGCGAAGCGGCAAGCAGGAACAGGGGTATCACGAACATGATTGCGTGACCTCGACCGGCTATCGGGTGGGGTTAGCCGCATCACGACGGTCCTCATACACCGGCAACAGCTGATAGTGTCCGGCCGGCGCTAGGGATTGGGAATTGAATTTTAGCCAGGGCTGATGCTTGGCGCGCCATTTCGGGCCGGGGCCACGCATGTAGTGCAACTCGGGCCGATAGCTGTCGCGCACGTCCATGATCAGGTTGTGAACCATGCTGGCGAAGTCGGAAGCTGACTCAGCTGTCTTACGAGCGAAAACTGCCAGTGCAATTCGATCTATGATTCTCATGAACTCCCTCCCGTTGTGCCGCCGCTCGAGACATTGGCAGTCACAACCGAAGCATAGTCACGAGAAGTAGACCAAGCTATTGCACCGAGGTCGATCTCGTAGGGTACATAGTGCGAGAGGAGTACACTTAGGTTTAGGACCTCGTCGCACCTTGCTCGAGCAACACCGGTCGATCAGCCGGTGAAGTCGTTTATCCTCCAAGTGTGCTTGCGAGTTCGCAAAGACCCTGCCGAGCGACAGGTCACATCTTGCGCAACGGTGCACGACGCCCTGCGTGTGCGTTTGCGCTTGAGGAGTTTCCAAGTTTTGGCCATTTCGCTGCGCTGAAGATTTGGTCGATATCGAGTGCGTAGCGGACATGAGAACGCAACAATCCGGCCCTCATGGGTCACCCTAAACCAACGAATAGTTAGGCTCCATCCGATTTCGTAGTGTCAGCCTACCTCGGTATTGGGTAGCCATCCCACCGTGCAATGGCTTCGGCCGTCGCTGGGTGCTACGGATCAAAGTCAATGCTCTAAGACGGAATCCAGTGCAACGGAACCGGACCCACGAGCCGGCAGTTGCAAGACAAGGCCGGCGGCGTAGCGCCCGCCGGCCTTTTTCTTATTAGGCAGCGAGCTGAGCTTCTCGACATTGCGGTGATTTTGTGCCGTCACCTCGCGCGACGTTCATGACTCTGCGGCGCCCTGCCGACGCGCCTGGTTCGGCGACTTGTTCGCGAAGCTGGAGCCTCTCGTGAAGGCCTACGCCGTAGACGGTCGCTTGTGCCTCATTCCACCGGTGCAGTAGATCGCCGGGGGAACGACCCTTCGGGATTGGGATCTCGAAACCTCACCGCTCAGTCGGACAAGTGCGAAAGTCCCAGTGCGGTCCGCTGTGAGGTGCTTGGTCGGCTTTGGGCGTTACCATGCGAAGTCGAATCGAGCACCTCGACGGTCGCGGTGGCTCCGGCAACGAGTTCGCTTCGCTCGGCGCGGCCGAGCGCGATCCGGACCGGAACACGTTGGGCCAACCGCACCCAGTTGAACGTCGGATTGACGTTGGCGAGAAGGGTGGCGCCCGCGCTCCGATCCCGGTCTTCGATACCGGCCGCGACGCTATCCACCCTTCCGCGCAGCGCATGGTCGCTGCCCATCAGCCGCACATTCACGGAGTCGCCGATATGGATACGCCGCAGCTTGGTTTCCTCGAAATAGCCCTGGACGTGCAGCGTGTCGGAATCGAGCAGCGCCATCACACCCTTGCCGGGCGTGAGATAGGTGCCCGGACGCAGCTCCATGTTGGTGACGACACCATTAACGGAGGCGCGCACTTCGCTGCGCTCGAGGTTGAGCTTGGCGAGAGCAAGGTCCGCTGCGGCCTGGTCGTGGGCAGCCTGGGCCGAACCCTGGGTGGCGATGACCTGGTCCATCTTCTGCTTGGAGACCACGACGCCGGGCGTCAGTGCGCTGTAGCGCATCAGGTCGGCGTTAGCCTGCTCGAGCGAGGCGCCTTTGCCGAGCAACACCGCCTCGGCTTGCTTCAGCGCGATCTCATACCGCGCCCGATCGATTCGGAACAGCACGTCGCCGCGCTTGACCTGCTGGTTGTCCTTGACGAGGACTTCAGTGACGAAGCCGGAGACATCGGGAGCAATCGGAACCACGTCGGCGCGAACGTGACCATCACGAGTCCAGGGCGCTTCAAAATAATAATCCCACAGCTTGTAGCCGGCCCAGAGCGCGGCAAGCGCCATGACACCGGTGAGCGTGAAGCGACGTAGCGAATTTAGAAGGGCTTTCATGACACCAATTCCTTGACGACGTTCGGCGGGGGCGCGCCACCATCGCTGACTTCTCGATCCCGACGGCGCTTGGCGGCTTCGAAGCCGTGCATGCCGGTCTGCCATTGCAGGCCAACAATTGTCCCTTTCACAGGCTGCAACAAAAAGGCTGCGGCAAGCCCGGTAACGGGCATCCAGATCAGCAATTGAAGCCAGACGGGAGGCGAATAGGCCATCTCGACGGCAAGGAGTGCCGGCACGACAAGATGGCCGACGATAGCGATGACCAGATAGGCTGGAAGGTCGTCTGCGCGTTGCGACGTGTAGTCCTCGCCGCAAATCTCGCAGCTGTCGACCACCTTCAGAAAGCGGCCAAACAGATGTCCCTGACCGCAGTTCGGGCACTTCATCGTGAACCCGCGCCATAACGCCTTGGGGAATGAAACCGGGGCGTTCATGAGAAAAACTCCTTGGAAGCGTAGACGAAGCTGGTGACGATGCAGACATAAACGGCGAAATCGAACAGCGCGGGATGCCAGACGTGGCGATAGAGGCCGACGCGGCCCATCACCTTGCTCACGCCGCGGGCGAGGACATAGGCCAGCACGCTCCAGAGCAGGAGGCTCGGAACCAGGACGCCGAACAGATCAAGTTCGTATTTCATGCGGCGATTGTCCTGTGTTCGATTTCCAGCGGTTGATAGGCCGGCGATTCCGGGAACAGCCCGGGACGAATGCCGGCGAGACCCATCAGCACCTCATCGCGACCTTCGAGCGACGGGTCCTGCAACGTGAGTGCGATCGTGCTGTCGAGCTGTTGCACCAGTCCATCGGGAAGCGGCCCCGCGGTATGAGTCCTGGCGAGCAACGCAAGACGAGCAAGGAACGCTTCGATGGCTGCTCTGGTATGGCGTGACAGGCCAAAGCTCGCCCGCCTGACATCGAGGATATTGAACGCCGTCCGCAGCTGGCGAAGATTGGCGGCGTCACTCCTTGCCTCGGCGGGAACCACGGTGATCCGGGCGGCAAGGAGGGCGAGGCGATGCTGCATGAGACTGGCAAGCGCGAGGCGATCCTGGTCCGACCTGCGTTCAGCGACCGCGGCGAGCGTTGTCCAGTTGCTGCGAAGCAATCGGCCGGCGCTCCAGTTGGCCCCGAGCAGGCGAACGATGCTGGAGATGACGCCCGTGAGCGTGACCCCCACCATCAGCGCGATACTGGAGTTGGCATAGGACGAGAAATCGGCCGAGTATGTCTCGGTCAGCGCCAGCTGCACCGAAAGGTAGATGGCAAGGATTGAGCCGAGGCGCGCGGTCGCAGGCCGTGCAGCCATCCAGCCGAACAACAGAAAAGCCGGCGCGAGTGCGGCAATCAGCATCTCAAGGGTCGTGATCGGTGGCAATAAGCCGAACAGGTAGATTCCATGGATGGCGATAACGACCAGGAATAGTCCGTAAAAATTGCGGAAAGCTGGGAGCGGATCGTCCAGGCCCGCCAAAAAGCTGCCGACGACAGCAGCGAAAAGCGGAGCCGCAACGCCGTCCGGCCAGCCGGTGGCAATCGAGAAGGCGCAGCAGCCCAGAATGGAAAGCGCCACGGACGCGGCCGATAGCAGCGCGAGCCCGTGGTCCCGGTGCGGGACGGCGAACGTCAGCGTATTAGGCATGAAGGCGAGTTTGAGCAAATCCGGATTGCGATCCTCGGCGATTGCCTCGCGCAGAAGCTGGCAGTCCTGCATGGTGTCCACGAGGTTGCGTAGCCTGACAACGAGGCCGGCGACCGTGATATCGATCCAGCCGGCAGCCGTATTCAGCGCCGGCCGTATCTGGTCGAGCGCCGCGCGCAGCGCATCGGCTTCCAGTCCGTCGCGGCCGCCCGCTTCCAGCCACCGTGCGGTCCTTTGGCAGATTTCAGCAACATGCGTTGCCGCTTCCTCGTTGGAGGCGAGCGCGAGCTTGCGGTCCTCAATCGAGCCGAGCAGTGGCAGCAGCGACAGCATGTGCTGCCGGAGCCGGCGCAAGCCGTCCGCGATATTCGAGGAACGGACGGCCTCATAGCCGAGGTGCCGCCCGAGCTGGTCGATTTCCGACGCCACCGCGGCAAGACGTATACGCTCAGCGTCGCGCTCCTGGTTGCTGCCACGACCGGTGAGGACATCGACGCCGAGCCGGCGCGCGCCGGCCAGCCAGGCATCCGCCTGTGCGGTCACCGCAGAAGCGACGCTGCGCGGTAGCACGAGCATCGCGACGACACTCGCGCAGATAAGTCCGAGTATGATTTCCTGGACGCGGGAGACGACGATGTCGAATGTTGCTTGTGGCATCGACAGAACCGGGAACCCCAACAGCGCGACGGTATAGCCGGCCAGCATGAACACGTAGCTGCGTGGGGTGCCGTCGATCAGCGAGAGGTAGAGGCAAATCCCAACCCACAGCGCGATGGCAAGGCTGAGCAATTCCGGCGCGTTGACGAGGTTGGGGACCAAGATAATGGTCCCCGCCGCGCCAATCAGTGTTCCCGTAATGCGATAGACGGCTTTTGAGTTGGTCGCACCGGTCAGCTGGTTGGAGGCGATGTAGACCGAAGCCATCGCCCAATATGGACGCGGCATATCCAGAAGAAGCGCGATCGAGAACGCCAGCATTGCTGCTGCAAACGTCTTCAGTGAAAAGACGAGAGCAGCGTATCGAACCCAAAATGACGAAGGCTGGCTCATGACAGTCCCTTACCCGAGGTAGCCAGAAACACCGTCCCACAATAATTTCAGCGCCGTCACGACAAGCAATCCGTAGCAAGCTCGATAGATCTGGCGCTAGTCCAGCCTTCCGTGAAGTCGCCAGCAGATGTGCACCTTCGGAAGAAACATCATGGGTGCTGGACCCCCGCGGCGACGTTGGCGACGAAGCTGTAGCCACGTCCAGGAACATTGATGATGAATCGATTTCCGTCTCGCCCGTCACGCAGCGTGCGACGCAATGCAGAAACATGGACACTGAGATTGGCTGGTTCGACAAAGATGTTGGGCCACACGCGGGCCAATAATTCTTGCTTAGTGATCAACTCGCCGGGGCGTTCCACCAAGGCAACGAGGATTTCCAGAGCACGGCTTCCCAGCTGCACTGGCTTATCGCACTCCAGCAGGAGAAACTGTGACGGAAGCAAGCGAAACGGTCCGAATGAAATCTCGGTCGGTACAGCGCGCTCTGGTCCAGTTCGTTGCTCAGCGAATGGTTGGTCTGGATGCGGACTTCGGTCTACTTGAATCGAGCGAGCTGCCGGCGTTGGATGATGTTGTACCGGCGCTGGCCGGGGCGGATGCCGGTACGCTGCACTCAATGCTGATGCGCGCATAATAACCTCGCCTGCCTTTGGAAGAGCCGCAGCAGAAATCGATCTTCTTGAACCGCAATGTGATGGATTTAGTTCTGGCGAGCTATTGCACGCGGGTTGCACGCAACCGAACAGTAGGGCGGTCCCATGTAAACCTAAATTTACGGGATACAGCGCGTGCGCCCGTCAACTGGCGACAACGACCTGACTGTCATGCGATCAACCGATCCCACAGGGCTTAAGTCTGCGCCTTATCGGGCACAAGTTTTAGCCTGTCGACCATTCGGCCCAGCTCCGGAAGTGAGCCGGCCTTCATCTTCTGCATCGCCCGGCTGCGGTGAACCTTCACCGTGGCTTCGGCAATGCCGATATCGTGGGCAATCTGTTTGCTAAGGCGGCCGCGGGCGACCTGAATCATGATCTCGCGCTCCCTGGGACTAAGGGAGGCGAAGCGTTCCTTAAGAGCGGCCAGGTCCTTCTCGTTCTCACGGCGTGTGCGGTCGCGAGATAGACCAAGCTGAACGGCATCGAGGAGATCCTGATCTCGAAACGGTTTGGTCAGAAACTCGATGGCACCTCCCTTCATCGCTTGCACGGACATCGGGATATCGCCATGCCCCGTGACGAAAATAATCGGGAGATCTCTGCTTCCAGCAGCAAGCTCTCGCTGCAAGTCCAAACCGCTTTGCCCAGGCAATCTGACGTCGAGAACCAGGCAAGTGGGCCCGTCCGGTGGATCGGATTTGAAAAAGTCATCAATGGAGGCAAATAACTGAACGTTGTGACCGAGCGATCTCAACAACCGTCCGATGGAGGCGCGAACGTTTGGATCATCGTCGATGACCAGGACCGTGGAGGTTGCGTCAGACATCGCGGCCACTCGGATAAACGCAAATCGGGCCTATGCCCTTGGGTTCGCAAGGGTTCGGCCGCTTAGTTCTAATTGCAATCCATTGACCTGAACAGCCCCCTTCCCCGCAGCCACCGCCAGATTACCCGTCATGACCCCCCTTCGAGCATCCATTGTCCAAAGCGCTGTTGATTGTTAGCAGAAGGCCGAGCTGCTGGTGGCTCGATAGCGGACCTTGCTCGGTTCGTTTTGACTTTTGCGCCGATGGTCGGAAACGAGGGCGATCAAGCGAGAGGTGGGGACAGGGTTTCCAATTTGGGGGGCCGACGCCTAAGCTAGTTCCCAATCATTAGACCACGTACTGCTCCTGGTCTGCCAGTGCTGCGGCGCGAGCCAGCGCTTTGGCAGCATCGTCGCGCGACGCTTTTTCAGCTCGTCTGTGGTAGTCCTCGGCAAGCGCTTTGAGCTGACTTTCAACGACGGCGTCAGTCATGGTTTGCGCAGCGCTGAGTAGAGTCTGTGCGGTCTTTAAGTATTGTTTGCCTCGTTGTGAAATCTGGAACGTCATGATGGCCTCCCGTAATTTGCCGCGTTCAAAGTGATGGTAGCTTTGCTCCAGCCCACCCATTCTAGATCACGTTCATGGCGTGCTCTGAAGTCATCGACGCACCTCTTAGAGCAAAGCGGGCTTTGCCACGAGTAGTGGCGGACCAGTCCAAACTGGCCATCGCAGACTGCGCATCGCGGGGTTCTGCGAGATTCAACGCTGTCGGAGCGACTAAGCATTTTATTCTCTCCTGTCTCTATCGCAGCTTTGCCGATGCATGCACTTAAAGCGGTCCCGACGGGCGGCTCAATTGGCCGCGGGTTGACGTGGGCCCTGCCCGCGAGGCATGGCTTGATACGAAGGTTTACCGCACTGGTCCGGGAGCGTCAGGGACACACGAGTCACAACGTGTCAGCCCGCGCAAGAGCAGAGTATAAACTAAAGCTTAGGCGACACCGGCATTGCGCCGGTGCCATTCTTGACCCACTTCAGGCAACTCCATGCGCAATCCAATGCGGGCGACGAAAGTGTCGCGCCTGACTTCGTAGCGTTCAAGCGAGCTGCCACAGGCTGCATGATGAAAAAGGCGTTGATTTCAATCGTTGAAGATGACCAGTTCTTTCGTGAGTCCATGCAGAGGCTCATGAGATCCCTGGGCTATATGGTTGACGTATTTTCGTCGGCAGCGGAGTTCCTTGCGTCGCCCCGTGTCAACGAAACAGCCTGCCTGATAGCCGATGTGCACATGCCTGCGATGACGGGGCTCGAACTTCAACGGCGCCTTGTCGAGATGGGTCGTCCGATTCCCGCGATCCTCGTGACCGCCTATCCCAATGACGTTGACCGTGCCCGCGCCATTGGCGACGGGGCCGTGTGTTATCTTCGCAAGCCAGTTAATGAACATGACTTAGTGCAGTGCCTTCGTACCGCTCTTTCCCCTAGAAGCTCCTGAGGAGACCGTTCATGAGCTTGCTTTCATGCCGGGCAAGGTAAACTGAAATACGGCGCCACGAGGCTCGTTGGCACCTGCCCACAGCCGACCCCCGTGAGCATTGATGATTGACCGGCAGATCGAGAGCCCCATTCCCGTTCCATTTGGCTTCGTGGTGTAAAAGGCTTCGAAAAGGCGTTCCAACTGCGTCGGATCGATGCCTGGTCCGGAATCTCGCACGACGAAGAGGACATCGCTGTGATCCTGTTTGGTGCTGATCAACAGCTCTCGAACGCCTGTCTCAACCGTACCCAACGCTTCGACCGCGTTCAGAATCAGGTTCAAGACAACTTGTTGCAATTGCACTCGATCCCCATAAACATGAGATAATTGATCAGCAAGCTGAGTCTGAACCGAAACGCTATTTCTGATGATTGCGCTTCGTGCCAACACGATCATCTCGGATACCGCCGCATTAAGATCAAAGTGATGCTTTTGCGGAGGTACTTTCCTTACCTGATCACGGATTCGGCCAATGATGTTCCCGGCTCGATCGGAATCGTCCACGACGCAGCCGAGCGCCTCCCTGACTTCACGCAGGTCCGGCGGTATCTGGTCGAGAAAGTTTATGGCTGCACGAGCATTGTTTCGTGCACTGGCAATCGGTTGCGTGATTTCGTGGGACAGCGTGGCGGCCAATTCTCCCATCATGCTCACCCGGTTCACGTGGGCGAAATCCGCCTGCATCTGTTGCAATCGGGCCAGCGCCTGCGTGCGATCCTCAATGTCAGTCAGCAAGACATACCAACAGCTGACACCACCCGAGTTCTCGCGAACCGGAATGCCGCGAATGTCAAACCACCGATATTGACCGTCGAAGCGACGTAATCGGGCTTCGCATTGGTACGGAATACCCTCGGCGATCGATCTTCCAAACACGTCGGCGAGATGTGGAAGGTCTTCTGGATATATGATTCCGTTTACAGCCCATTGCTTCAGCCCTTCCAACGTTTCACCGCAATAGTCGACAATCTGGCGGTTGATGGCCTCGACATCGCCGTCTGGCGCCAGAATGGCAATAAAGCCAGGTATTCCATCGATTACGGACCTCAAACGCTGTTCGCTTTCACGCAGCGCTTCTATCGCTCTCTTGCGAGCTGTCATGTCTCGTGTGACCCCAAGCTGCACGATTGACCCATCGCTCGTTCGCAGGGGAGCGGCGTGGGTTTCCATGTGCCAGCGAACGCCCTGCGCGTTGAGTAGGTCGAATTCCAGAAAGCCTCGCTGTCCCGCACAGACCCTTTCGTGAAACTCGCGATATAGCTTCTGGTGCTCCGGCGCGACGAAATCAAAAAACCTCTGTCCAACCACGGCGTCTGCGGACGGCACACCTGCCATTTCCGCGCCGGCCGCATTCGTGAGCAACACGGTGCCATCGCGAGCGACCAGTTTCACGCATTCTGGCGTCGTTTCCACGATAGCGCGAAAACTTTCCTCGCTCCATTTTACCGCTTCTTCAGCCCGCTTGCGCTCGCTCAGATCCAGCACGAAGGCGACGCCCTCGTTGCCGCCGCGTTCGAACAGTGCGGCACCGATCAACACGGGAACGCGGCTGCCGTCTTTCCGGAAATACTCCTTCTCGAACGGCTGAACGGATCCAATTGAGTTCAATTCCGCCTGGGTGCGCATGTCCCGTTCATGCCATTCCGGCGGACTCAGCTCGGTCCAGCGCACGCGTCCCGAAACCAGATCCTCGCGGTCGTATCCCAGGATACGGAGAAACGCATCATTGGCCTCGACGATTCGACCTTCACGGTCGGCAACGAAAATCCCAATGATGTTGGCGTCTACAAGACGCCGAATCTTTCCTTCGCGATCTGCAAGGTCGCGATAGAGCCGCGTATTCTCCAGCGAAATTGCCGCCTGTGATGCGAGCACCTTTAGCATCGAAATCCGCGCAGGCGTGAAAGCGCGCGGCGTAAGATTGTTTTCAATATAGAGAACGCCGATGAGCTTTCTCTGGTTGATTAATGGCAAGCAGAGAATAGAACGAGCGCGACGCGCAACGATGTAGGGATCGGCATTAAACGGATTCTGAGATGACGAAGCATCGTCGAGAATTACGGCTTCTCTCGTACACATTGCATGACGAATGAGGGATTCCGGTAACTCGCCTAAAACGTGAGTAGCGCGCTCCGACAAGTGCACAACTATTGTCTCTCCACTCGCGATGGCTTCCGCATCGATCTGCAGCCCATCACTTTGCGGTGAAATCAAAAGACCCCGTTCGCCACCAGCATGCTCGATGGCCCTCCGCATCAACTTGTCGATGAGCTTTTCCAAGACGAACTCGCCTGACAGCGCTTGCGACACATCGATCATCGTCGCAAGATGTTTCGTTGCTGCCTGGTTCTGAAGCGATAGCAGAGTCGTGATGGTGATGGCCGCGAGGCTCATAAGTGCGCGCAGGGCAGGCGAGGCGACGGAACTCAGATCGTGCGAAAGCAGATATGCGGTTATCGTCAGCACGACACACCCGCAGGCGGCGATAATGATATCATTGCGGCGAGTGGTTTTCGCGGCAAGCAGAATTGCGACGACGTAGAGCACGGCGACGGCGCCCTCCAACGGAGTGAGGACGTCAACGAGGAAGACCGCAAGGGCGAGCATTGCCGAGGAGAGCCGCAATGCGGTGTGGCTCATGGATGAACTCTTGCCCTGATCATGTGCAGCTATGCGAATTGGCATTGTCGTCACTCCTGACGCTCCGGTACCGCGAAAGATCGTCTCGGCACCCGGCCTGACTCCTGCTCATAGTGGGCGCAAGAGCCAGCGCTGGAGCAGGAGACGTGTTGGCCGGGCGATACCCCGAGCACGATGCAGGCGACCATGAACAGCGACCGGTCGCGGCATTGCAATAATTCGTTCCTAATCGTCCGAACCGTCGGTAACCCGGTCGCGACGGATCCTCTTCCGTAGGCTGAACGATCAGGATCTCGCGCTTCTTGCCTTTGACGTCCGATTACGAGCAATGGCAGAACACGCGTTCGCCGTCCGCCCACAGTTTCCGAGAATCGTCATCAAAATACGACGCGCTCCCCAAATACTGCACCATCCTTTAGCTCCGGCACCGGGCTTTTAAATTCAGCTCGGCATGCAAGCCCCACAGGCACCCGCGGTCCGTCTCCTTCGGAAATCTTAGCGCATTTCCGAAGAAATGGCAGCCGTCCGTTGACGTCGGCTGAGCCGGCGCGTGCGTACTCCGCCCCCTCCCTTTGCAACGATTTGTCATGATTTGTCGCGCTTCACTCGCCCGGGAGAGCGCCAGGTGCCAATTAGAGCGCGCAGATCGGCAGACAAAAAACACGGAGACTCGCATGACGACCGCCATCGCGCTCAAGCCTTCGGTTACACGGAAGCAGCTTCCGCCGCCGAACGGCGATTTCTATCAAATCACGGAGACATTGAATGCCGATGAGCAGGCGCTCCTCAAGAAGGTACGCAACTTCATGGAGACGAAGGTTGCGCCCATCATCAACAAATACTGGGTTGAAGACGCTTTCCCGTTCGAGCTGATCGAACCTCTGAAGGAGCTCAATATCGGCGGCGTCGGTATCGATGGTTACGGCTACAAACGTGCCAGCGACAAGTTCCACGGAATGCTGAGCATGGAGATGACCCGGATCGACGCGTCGTTTGCGACATTCTTTGGCGTCCACATCGGCCTTTCCATGGGCACGATCAATCTGTTGGGCTCCGAGGAGCAGAAGCAGAAGTGGCTTCCGCCAATGGCGCGCCTGGAGAAGATCGGATGCTTCGGCCTGACCGAGCCGCTGGTCGGCTCCGGGACCGGCGGGGGCCTCACCACGACGGCCAAGCGCGACGGCGACACCTGGATCCTCAACGGCCAGAAGAAGTGGATCGGCAACGCACCCTGGTGCGACGTCTCGATCATTTGGGCGCGCGACGTCGAGGACAACCAGGTCAAGGGCTTCATCGTTGAGAACAAGACGACGCCCGGCTTCAGCGTCGAGAAGATCGAAAACAAGATGGCTCTCAAGGTGGTCCAGAACGGCTTGATCACCATGACCAACTGCCGGGTTCCGGAAGCGAACCGCCTACAGAAGGCCAATTCGTTCCGCGACACTGCGCACGTGCTGCGCCTGACCCGGTCCGGCGTCGGCTGGATGGCGACCGGATTGCAGATGGGCGCTTACGAGGCCGCGCTCAAATACACGCAGGAGCGCTTGCAGTTCGGCAAGCCGATCGCCGCATTCCAGTTGGTTCAGGATCTCATCGCCAGGATGCTCGCCAACGTGACGGCGTGCCAATCGATGATGCTGCGACTCGCCGAGATTGAGGAAGAAGGCAAGCTTCTTGACCAGCATGCCTCGCTCGCCAAGGCATTCACGACGGCGCGGATGCGCGAAACAGTCGCCTGGGCGCGTGAGGTGCACGGCGGCAACGGCATCATCGTCGACAACAATGTCGGACGCTTATTCGCCGACGCCGAAGCGCTCTATTCCTACGAGGGCACCTTCCAGATGCAGAACCTGATCGTCGGCAAGTCCGTCACTGGGTTCAGCGCCTTCGTGTGAGGTCGCCGGCGGGCCGGCATTTCCCATGCCGGCCCGTCAGTCAGTCAGGAGCAATCAACATGACATTGGCAACAGCAACAATTCCGCAATCACCCTCGGTTGCACCTACCGTTTCGTCAACGGCGACGATGACGCTCGCGAACGTTCTCTACGAGAAACGTGGTGCAATCGCTTACGTGACGGTCAATCGGCCCAAGGTGCTGAACGCCCTGAACTCGGCGACCTGGCAGGACCTGCGGACCGCCTTCGAGGATGCGCAGAATGATCCGGCCGTACGCGGCGTCATTCTGACAGGCGCTGGCGACAAAGCCTTCATCGCCGGCGCTGACATCAGCGACCTCGCACAGGCCAGCGCGATCGATGGCGAACGGGCGAGCCGCCGTGGGCAGCAGGTGCTCGATCTCATCGAGAATCTCGGCAAGCCGGTGGTCGCTGCGATCAACGGCTTTGCGTTGGGCGGCGGCTGCGAGACGGCGATGGCCTGCGCCATCCGGATCGCGGTGGAGCGTGCGAAATTTGGCCAGCCGGAGGTGAAGCTCGGATTGCTTCCCGGCGGCGGCGGCACCCAGCGGCTGCCGCGGCTGGTCGGCAAAGGCCGCGCTCTTCAGCTCATTTTGTCGGGCGGAATCATCGACGCGCAGGAAGCTCACCGCATCGGACTTGTCAACGAGATCGTTCCCGCCGCTGACCTTATCCCGCGTTCGGAAGCGATTCTAAATGAAATCGCTACCAACGCGCCGCTCGCCGTCAGATATGCGCTCGACGCCGTCAACAAGGGGATGGAGATGAGCCAGACCGAAGGTCTCGCCCTCGAAGCCTCCTATTTCGGACTGTGCGCCGGAACGGAGGACAAGAAGGAAGGCACGTCGGCATTCCTCCAGAAGCGCTCAGCGCAATTTCACGGTCGCTGACCTCGGTCGAGTTTCGGTCAGCACGAGAGTCACACGTCAACCCAGGAGCCATCAATGGCAAGCGACAATATCTTCTCAGGACTGAAGGTCGTGGATCTGTCGAGCTTCATCGCGGGCCCGAGCGCCGCCGTGATCTTGTCCGACTTCGGTGCCGACGTCATCAAGGTCGAGCCGCCCCACGGCGACCCGTGGCGACACGGGCACAAGACGCCGATTCAACCGCAATCCCAGGATCCTTATCAGTGGCATCTTGCCAACCGCAATAAGCGCAGCATTACGCTTGATCTCAAGTCATCGGCCGCGCAGCAGGTCCTGTTCGAGCTCGTCAACTGGGCCGACGTGTTCGTCGTCAATACGCCGCACCATGCGCGAAAGAAGTTGAAGCTCGAATATGACGACGTCGCGGGATGGAATCCGCGTCTGATCTACGCCGATCTCACCGGCTTCGGCGAGAAAGGTCCGGATGCCAATCTGCCCGGCTTCGACCTCACCTCATATTGGGCACGCAGTGGTCTGCTATCGCTGACGCGTGACGCTGGCGCGCCGCCCACCTGGCCGGTGAGCGGCAGCGGCGACAATGCCACGGCTGTCGGCCTCTATTCGGCGATCGTCACCGCCCTTTACCGGCGCGAGCGGACCGGTAAAGGCGCGTATGTCACGACGTCGCTGCTTGCCGAGGGCGTGTGGTCCGCGAGCGTATCGATTCAGGCAGCTCTCGCGGGCGCCAAATTTCCTCCAATGCACGACCGCACTCATCCCGTCAGTGCCGCGACGAACGTCTATCGCGCCGCCGATGGAATCTGGTTTGTTCTCATCATCACGCCGGACAAGTTTGCGGCCGTCGTGAATGCAATCGGCCGCGCGGACCTGCTGACCGATCCGCGCTTCTCCGAACCGGCGCAGCTTGTCGCGAACATGCCACAGCTCACGGCCATCTTTGACGAGGTATTTGGTGCTCAGGCCATGGCGCATTGGCATTCGGTTTTCGCCGGAGTGAACGTCACCTTTGGCGAGGTCCGCGGACCTCAGGAAGTGATCGACGACCCGCAGCTGAGGGCAAACGAGATCGTCGTTCCGCTCGAAGGCGCGGGTGCCAAGATGACCTCGACGATCAGCAGTCCGATCCAGGTGCATGGCGTCGCGAAGGTTCCGGCCCGGCGCGCGCCCGCCTTGGGCGAGCATACCACGGAGATCCTCGGAGAGCTCGGCTTCGACGCCAGGAGCATCGAGAGCCTGCGCGAGGACGGCGCCATCCCGCAGACAGAAAAACACGTGGCGGCGTAGACGCAGCGCCAAACACCAGCAAGGAAGCAAGCAATGAGTGTACGCGAGGCTACGAGAACAAGGGAGCGGTCGAATACCGACCGCTCCGGCCGGCTGTTTCTCCTCGACCTGAGCGGAGGGCATGTTCTCTCCCTGGATCCGGACGGGTCAAACCGCAAAGTCATTGCGAGCGGTTGCCCGCATCCCGATGGCGTGGTCGTCGACGTCGCCGCCGGTCACGTCTACTGGACCAATATGGGCGTCCCCAGCGCGAACGATGGTTCGATCGAGCGCGCCGACCTCGACGGAAAGAATCGCAGGTTCATCGTCCCGCCTGGCGGCACCTATACGCCGAAACAGATCCATCTCGATAAGGCGAACGGCAAGCTTTATTGGTCCGATCGCGAGGGGATGCGGGTTATGCGCGCAAACCTCGACGGTTCGCAGGTCGAAATCCTCGTCCAGGCCGGAGAAGGCGAAGCAGATCGCCGCGACCAGACGCGCTGGTGCGTGGGAATCGCGGTCGATCCCAAACGAGGTCAGATCTACTGGACGCAAAAGGGCGGAGACAACGCCGAAGTCGGGCGCATTCTGCGTGCCGGGATCGACATTCCGAAGGGCGAAACAGCGATCAATCGCAGCGACATCGACGTTTTCTTCAACGGTCTTCCCGAGCCGATCGATCTCGAGATCGATCTCGAACATCGCATCCTTTACTGGACCGATCGCGGCAATCCCCCGCGCGGCAACACGGTGAACCGCACGCCCATCGACGCGAAGCCCGCGCAGGAAGTGGCGGAGATCGTGGTCTCGGACCTTATGGAAGGCATTGGAATCGCGCTGGACGTTCCGGGCAATCGCATGTTCGTGACCGACCTCGCCGGCTCGCTCTATGTCGCCAAGCTCGATGGAACGAACAAGCGGACGGTGCTCGGAGCTCAAGGCAATCTTACCGGCATCGCCTACACCGAAATCTAACAGCATTGATCGGAGAACAACATGACTGACATCAAGACGATTCGTCGTATCGCCGTGATCGGCACCGGCGTGATCGGCGCCAGTTGGGCCGCGCAGTTCCTCGCCCAGGGACTACAGGTCGTCGCGACGGATGTCGCGCCGGGCGCAGAGATCGCATTGCGGAGATTCGTGAAGGCGGCCTGGCCGGCGCTGGAACGGCTCGGCCTCTCGCCCGGCGCTTCGCAGTCGAACCTGAAGTTCACTGCCAACCTTGCGGAGGCGTTGGCGGGCGCCGACCTCGTCCAGGAAAACGGGCCGGAACGGCTTGACTTCAAGCAGAGGCTGTACAAGCAGCTCGACGAGCTGCTGCCGCCGGACGTAATCATCGCGTCGAGCTCGTCCGGGATCAAGATGAGCGACATCCAAAGGGGCGCTGCATTGCATCCGGAGCGTTGCGTGATCGGTCACCCCTTCAATCCGCCGCACCTGATCCCACTGGTTGAGGTCGTCGGCGGGACCAAGACCTCGGAAGAAATCATCCAGCGCGCGATCGCGTTCTACAAGTCGATCGGCAAAAAGGCGATCCGCCTCAACAAGGAAATGCCGGGCCATGTCGCCAACCGCCTGCAGGGCGCACTGGCCCGTGAGGTTTACTACCTCATTGCCGAGGATGTCCTGAGCGCTGCGGACGTCGACGACGCCTTGTCCTGGGGTCCCGGTCTGCGCTGGGGCATCATGGGCAACATGATGCTTAATCACCTCGGCGGCGGCCCTGGCGGCATCGAGCACTTTTTCCAGCAGTTTGCCGGCCCAATGACGACTTCGTGGAAGAGCCTCGGCTCGCCGGTGCTCACCCCGGAGATCCAGAAGAAGCTCGTCGACGGCGTCCACGCTGAGGTCGGATCGCGTACCATCGAGGAGCTCGAAGCCGAGCGGGACGAGCTTCTGCTCGGCCTCCTGGAGCTGCGCGCCAAGCGTGCACAAAGCGGCGACTCGCAGCATGACGATGACTTATTTGGCGCCTCGCCTTCGTTTTTGTGACAGCAACCATCAGCCAAGGAGAAAATTGCCATGCCCACGATCACAACGAAAGACGGTGTCGAGATTTTCTACAAGGACTGGGGCAAGGGGCAGCCGATCGTGTTCAGTCATGGATGGCCTTTGTCGTCTGACGACTGGGACGCGCAGATGCTGTTCCTCCTCGATCACGGCTACCGCGTCATCGCCCATGATCGACGCGGCCATGGCCGCTCTGCCCAAGTGGCCGACGGACACGATATGGATCACTACGCCGACGATCTTGCGGCGCTGACGGCGCATCTCGATTTGAAGAGCGCCATCCACGTCGGCCATTCCACGGGCGGGGGCGAGGTGGTGCGTTACCTCTCTCGACACGGCGAAAGCAGGACGGCAAGGGCCGTGCTTGTCGCTGCGGTGCCGCCGTTGATGGTGAAGACCCCGGCAAATCCCGGCGGACTGCCGAAAGATGTGTTCGACGGTTTCCAGGTGCAGGTCGCGACCAATCGCTCGCAGTTCTACCGCGACCTCGCGGCCGGTCCGTTCTACGGCTACAACCGGCCGGGCGCCAAGCCATCCGAGGCGGTGATCCAAAACTGGTGGCGGCAAGGTATGACCGGCGGCGCCAAGGCGCACTTTGACGGCATCGTCGCCTTCTCCCAGACCGATTTCACCGAAGATCTCAAGAAGATCGGCATCCCCGTCCTGGTGATGCACGGCGACGACGATCAAATTGTCCCGTACGCGGATTCGGGCCCATTGTCTGCAAAGCTTCTGAAGAACGGTGTGCTGAAGACCTACAAGGGCTTCCCGCACGGCATGCCAACGACAGAGGCAGCCACGATTAATGCCGACCTTCTAGCGTTCTTCAGAAGCTAGGCTAGAGGTGGCGTCTTGCCACCTTCGCCCGCATCTTAGCAGGCGTCAGGCGGCGACCGGGCGCCGACAGGGATTCAAAGGGCCAGCCTGCAACCGTGCCGCCGGCTCGCTGTACTCCCGTTCTCTCTCGACGGCGTCGAACTGGGTGCGGGAGTCACCGCAAACCGTCGAGGTATTTGGAGATTACGAGCCTTCCTCGCCATACGCCAAGGTTTAGGTGGCGAAACCATAGCCGCATCCTGAGCGACTCGCGTGCAATGGGAAGAATGAGCGATAGGCTCTAAGTTTCTTCGCAAGAACTCGTTCCTGCGGAGTTAATACCATGAGGAGAATTGCTCTTCTCGTCGCCTCTGCCGTGATCAATGCATCCACGATTCCTGCAGTTGCGTCGGAATGCATGTCACCCAGCGATCTCGACGCTTCGCGCGCGCGCCGGGCGACGCTGCTTAGTCAAACAGCTAATGTCGAGCGAGAGAAGATTTGTCGCGCCTACGCTACCTCATTCTATGAATCCGTATTGCTGCGGCAGGCCGCTGCAAGATGCGCCGGCGCCGAGCGGAATCTCGCTCTGCTCGATTCCGAGATCAACGCCATCAATGAACTGATGTCGACGAAATGCGGCGGTTGAGCCCCACTTCTTACCGGCAATAGCAATAGGTGCAGACATGATCCTCTTCCCACTCATGACCAGCTGGATATGGCTCCATATCATTACAGCGTCTTCGTTTTTCTCCTTTGCTCGGCCGGCTCACGAGACCTGAGACAGCGACATCTCGATGCGACCTGTCCAATTTGAGGGAGACTGAACATGACCCAGCTATATTTCCACTGCACCAACGCAGAGGAAGTTTTGGTCGATCACCATGGCGCCGTAGTCGACGATCTCGCTGAGGCGCGTGATCACGCGGCTAATGTCGTACGATCCCTCACTGCAGCGGGCGGCCCCGAAGATTGGCGCAGTTGGGTCCTGCACGTCAACGACGACCTCGGCGAAGAGCTCTTCATCGTCCCCTTCGCTTTCGTGCTCGGCAAGCCACATTGAGTGACCGCTGAAGTCCGTGACCGATGGTGCTGTTTAGCCGGTCCGAGTTTGATATTGGGGAGAAAATGCCTTGGACGAATTACTGACGAGCGTTCTGGACGTCCATGGCGGCCTGGACCGTTGGTGCAGACGCGCTATCGGACAAAATGGCGTCGTGCAGGGGCCGAGATCGCCTGTGTCTTGAAATCATCGCGCAATGTCAGGCTGGCACTCCTTGTCCGGCGCAATCAACAGAGCGAATAACCTCGCAATCAGTCCCACGAGCGACGCAAAACAGATGTCGTGCGGGCTA
Organism: Bradyrhizobium sp. USDA 3397; assembly: GCF_054060965.1. Taxonomy (NCBI): domain Bacteria; kingdom Pseudomonadati; phylum Pseudomonadota; class Alphaproteobacteria; order Hyphomicrobiales; family Nitrobacteraceae; genus Bradyrhizobium; species Bradyrhizobium sp. USDA 3397. Next base: position 7,049,216 of record NZ_JBSSDS010000001.1, on the reverse strand, counting down.
TCCCGGAGTTCGTACTCGACGATCAGGGAGTCAGGCGATTTGCTCGGAGCTATCGGAACCAAAAAGGAACGACCTGATCCACCTTAACGACCGAACGCTGGATATTATACACGGAGCAATCGACGAGGTGCGCATCATTCCGTTTGGGCGACGGGCCAGCATCCGCATTTGCGACGATTTGCCGGGATTTAGATCGTTTCACTCGCTCCGACACTCCTTGGCGCATAGCTTTGAATCGCAGAGATAAGAGCTTCGCAAGTGTTTAGTACCCGTCCCTTCTTGTCCCCACGCCAAAATGCGGCCGGTCCTTCCCCCGAGGACCGGTCGTTCCCCTTCACCGAGACTGATGACGGCGCTGATCAAATGGATATGGGGTTCTTCAATCCTGGGGTGCGGGAAGTCCTAATCGTTGCCAATGGAGGCTGTCATGAGTGAACATGTCAAAAGAGAGATTTCCGACGGCGTAATGACGCTGACCTTGCAGCGTCCGGACAAGAAAAATGCGCTTAGCGGAGCGATGTATAACGCATTGTCGGATGCGGTTCGACAAGCCGACGTAGACGATTCAGTCCGCGTCGTCTTGTTCCAGGGCGACGGCGACAGCTTCACTGCCGGAAATGATATGGCGGACTTCGCACGCCAGGCCGGAGCCGACAATTCCGCTGAGAGTCCCGTCCGTCGCTTCATCGGAGCCATCAGCAACGCGAGCAAGCCGCTGGTCGCCGCCGTCCAAGGCAATGCTGTCGGCATCGGCACGACCATGCTTCTGCATTGCGATCTCGTCTATCTCGCAGACAATGCGCGGCTGATCACGCCGTTCGTCAAGCTCGCGCTGGTCCCAGAAGCGGCTTCGAGCTGGCTGTTACCGCTACGGATCGGTCACGTTCGCGCCTACGCCATGTTTGCGCTGGGCGAGCCGATGGAAGCGGCAGCGGCGCTTGCTTGCGGCCTGGCGAATGCGGTGGTGCCACAGGGTGAACTTCGCAAGAAGGCGCGTGACGCAGCGCTCACACTTTCGAGATTGCCCGGCGGCTCGCTTAGCCAAACCAAGAGACTGATGCGCGATTATCAGCGGATCGCGGCGCAAGCCACTGAAGAAGGGCGATTGTTCAAGGAGCAGCTGAAGACCGCGGAGGCACGCGAGGCGTTTGCCGCATTCGCCGAACGCAGGCCTCCTGATTTCGCGAGGCTATCCACCTGAGGCCGCTGACGCTGCGATGTCGTTGAAACCTCGAATGGACCTGACCTGGGTCCGCTGAATAATTGGATGCAATGCCATGAACATCTTTTCACGTCGCCAGATACTGGCTGCCAGCGGCGGAGGCCTCCTGGCGACAACTGCACTTAGCAATGCGCATGCCGCCGACCCGTCGAAGTTCAAGCCGGGGGACGGGGGATTTGCACGACAAGCAGTCGAGCTGCCGCCGGGCGAGAAGGTCGCCTACCACGATCCCAAGGACGTGGCTGCTCTTCCCGATTTCCACTTCTCGCTCGACGGTAGTGTTCCAAAGGTGACCTCGGGCGGCTGGGCGAAAGAGGCTACCGTCCACCAATTTCCCATCAGCAAGGGGATCGCTGGTGTCCACATGTTCCTCGAGCCGGGCGCATCGCGCGAGCTGCACTGGCACGCCATCGCAGCCGAATGGGCCTTTGTCATCGATGGCCGCTGCCAGACGGTGGTTCTCGATCCGTCGGGCGCGAGCGAGATCAACAACTACGGACCGGGCGATCTCTGGTATTTCCCCAAGGGCCATGGTCACTCGATCCAGACCATCGGCGACAAGCCGTGTCACTTCATCCTGTCCTTCGATAACGGCGCCTTTTCCGAGCACGGCACATTCTCGATCACGGACTGGATCGATGTGACGCCCAAGGACCTGCTGGCCCTCAATTTCGGCGTATCAAAGGACATCTTCGACGCCTTCCCCAAGGGCGAGACCTACATCCAGGCCGGGCCAGTGCTGCCCGCTTCCGAAGCCCTCGACGCGCCGTGGCCCAAGGAGTCGACGCACAAGTTCAGCCTGCTGCGCGACAATCGGGCCGTGCGCGACTTCGATGGCGGCTCCTTCCGGCTCGCCACGGTCGACGAGTGGCCGGTCTCCAAGACGATGTCGGGCGGCGTCATGATCATCAAGCCGGGCGCCATGAAGCAGCTGCACTGGAACGTGAACGCCAACGAATGGCACTATTATCTGCGAGGCAAAGCGCAGGTAGCGCTGTTCGGCTCAGGTGGTCGCGGCAAGGTAGCAGAGTTCAAGCCGGGAGATGTTGCCTACATTCCGCAGGGCTTTGGACACGCGGTCAAGAACGTCGGCGATGACGATCTCGAGATCGTACAGACCTGGGACAACGGCAAGTTCGAAGAAATCGACCTCACCAAATGGGTGCAGTCGAGCCCGCGTTACCTTCTGGGCAACAACCTTTCCGGCGTGCCCGAAACAACGATTTCGAAGCTCAAGCAGACATAGTTGAGTCAGGACGCGCCTTATCGTCGGACGCGTCCCCTCGCCGCCACGCGGTGCAGGGCTGCTTAGCTATTTCTGTCAGACTGCCGGGCGTGATAGTGCCTGCCAGAGCGCTCTCCAGCAACTTCGGCGATGTGTCTTATGAGTTCGCGATCGCCGCCTTGGGGCCGCAGCACCCGGCAGACATCCTCGAGGACGACCTCAAGGTTTGCCTGGCCCGGTCGTCGAGCAGCTTCATGGCTGACCGAGCCGTGCGTGTAATCGGCTTGCAAATTTGACCCCTCATAGGCGTCCAATTTTGACCCCTTTGCGCGGCGGGTTTTGCTGGTAGCGCTCGTCTCGTCGGAGCTGGCCGGGATAGCGGAGGCGAGACGAGCGCGGGTGGCGTGATCGTCGTCTCGGCTCTTGAAGCGCCAGCTATCGTTGCCGGTCTCGACGATGTCGCAGTGATGGGTCAACCGGTCGAGCAGCGCGGTGGTCATCTTGGCGTCGCCGAACACGGTCGGCCATTCGCCGAATGCGAGATTGGTGGTCACGATGACGGAGGCGCGCTCATAGAGCCGGCTGACGAGATGGAAGAGAAGCTGGCCACCGGACTGGGCGAAGGGCAAATAGCCGAGTTCATCCAGCACGATGAAGTCCATCCGGGTCAGATGCTCGGCGAGCCGACCTTGCCGTCCATTGCGGGTCTCGATCTCGAGGCGATTGACGAGGTCGACTACGTTGAAGAAGCGGCCGCGGGCACCGGATCGGATGCAGCTTCTGGCGATGGCAATGGCCAGGTGGGTCTTGCCTGTGCCGGTGCCGCCAACCAGCACGACGTTGCGTTGTTGGGCGATGAAGCCGCCGCCAGCGAGATCATTGACGAGAGTCTGATTGATCGGCGTGCCGTCGAACTGGAAGTCGGCGATGTCCTTGGCCAATGGCAGCTTGGCGATGGTTAGCTGGTATTTGATCGAGCGGGCCTGCTTCTCGTTGATCTCGGCGTTGAGCAGGTCGCCGACAATGCGCTGAGGTTCGTGCTGGCGCTTGACGGCAGTTGCCATGATCTCGTCGAAGGCAGCCTTCATGCCGTAGAGCCTGAGTTCGCCCATGAGGTCGAAGATTTGGGTTCGTTCCATCAGAAGGTCCTCCGGAGGTTGTCGTAGCGGGCACAATCGGCGATCGGTGCATGACGGAGCGTCAGTGCGGCCGGCGTCATGATGTTGGCCGGTGGGGCGGGTTCACGTTGACGGGCCAGGATATTGAGAACGACATCGGCGGAATGGACGCTGTGGCTGAGCGCTTCGGCACAGGCCGCTTCCACCGCGGGCAGACCGTCAGTCAGCACCGCGTTGAGGATGTCGACCATCTGCCGATTGCCATCGTCGGTGCTGGCCAGCTTGCGCCGGATCCGCTCGATCGCGGCCGGCAGCACCCAGTCTTTGAAGGGAGCACCGTTGCGCAAGGCGCCGGGTTTGCGGGCGAGCACCGGCACATAATGCCAGGGGTCGTAGACGGTATCGCCGCGGCCAAAGGATCGCGGGTGCTCGGCAACGATGCCTCCATCCTGACGGATCACGATGCGATCGGCATAGGCTTGAACCTCGACCGGTCGTCCGACTGCGCTGGCTGCGACCGAGTACTTGTTGTTGTCGAAGCGCACCAGGCAGGTCTTCGAGACCGATGCCGTCATCGCGTGGAAGCCGTCGAAGCGGCCGGCATAGGGAACGAGTTTGGGGCGTTCGGCTTCGAACACTTCCCAGATTGTCTGATCGGCCAGCTCCGGATGGCGATGAGCCTTGGCGTAGGTGATGCATTTGTCGAGCAGCCAGGCGTTTAACTCGTCGAGATTTTTGAACCGCAGCCGCGGCGTGAAGAAGCGCTCCCGGACCAGCCCGACCTGGTTCTCGACCTGCCCCTTCTCCCAACCCGAGGCTGGCGTACAGGCGACCGGATCGACCAGATAGTGGCTGCACATCTGCAGGAAGCGGCGATTGTAGAGACGCCTTTACCGACGAAGATCGTCTCTACGGCGGTCTTCATGTTGTCGTAGATGCCGCGGGTGCAGGTGCCTTTGAACAGGGCGAACGCCCGGTCGTGGGCGTCGAACACCATCTCCTGCGTCTCCCGCGGATAAGCCCGCACGAACAGCATGCGGCTGTGACAGAGCCGGACATGGGCAGCCTTCACCATCACCGTGGTGCCGCTCAGCAGGACGACCTCGTGGCTCCAGTCGAACTGATAGGCCTCGCCTGCGGCAAAACTCAGCGGGACATAAGCGGCTGCGGTCGATTGCCCGCGTTCTTTGCTCCAGCGCCTGGCGTAACGCCGCACCGCATCGTAACCGCCGTCGTAGCCGCGGCCGCGCAGCTCCTCGAAGATCCGGATCAACGTCAGCTGTTCACGAGCCGACTTAGCCGCGTTCGCCGCCAGCAACCCGTCAAGCTCTACTGCCCATCGTCCCAGCCTTGGCCGCGGCTGCACCTGCCGCTCGTACTCGAAGGAGGTCTCTCCCGACCTCAGCACCTTCCGAACCGTGTTCCGCGACACCTTCAGGTCACGGGCGATCTCCTTGATCGTCTTGCCCTTGATGAAGTGCTCGCGCCGGATCCGGGCAATCGTCTCCACGATCAGCATCCCCCACCACCTGCTTCGTTCCAAAGCAGGCAGCGCAACAGATCAATCTGTAGGGGGTCAATTTTGGACGCCGATCCCCCGGCTTAGGGGGTCAATATTGCAGGCCGAATGACACCGAGGCTGACGAAGGCAGCAATGTTAAAGAGCGACCCGCGGTGCGCGCGGTCGCATCTCAAGCAGGCGGCACCTACAAGCCGTGCATGGGGCCGCTGCCTGGCTGTTATCAACGGGCTATCTCTTCTTCAGGAGCCTTCCACGGCAACCCGGAAGGTGCGCGGCGTTGGTGTACCAGGGCTCCGACCTGCTGAGCGCTAAGCCTCAGCCTGACCGAGTTTGGGCATCGAAGTAAACGTGACGGCAGCCTTGACAGACTCCGTCCGTCGCGGCGAATGAGCTCGCAGCACGGATCTGCATCCGGCTCAATGCGTCAATGGCTACACCGACGAACCGTCACCTGAGCGGCTATCGGATCATCCGCAGCACGCCGCCGTTCGACGCACATTTAGGAAAGCGGTTTCTGCCAAGATCGCGGACGTCAATGATGCCGTCGCGCGGGAGCTTTGGGATTTGGTTTCCGAGCGAGGCCAAGACCTGCCGCCGGCAATCGCGGACCTGCCATCGTGATTGCGATAGAGCCCCCCAAACAGAACGACCTGTTCACGTCACCCACACTCGATAGCGGGTGCGGATGCCTGCCTAAACCTTTGGATGAAACTTTACGACGGGCAGCGGCGGTGACCGCAGTTCGGCTGACCAGTCTAGATTAGCGAAGAGAGCTCGAAAGTAGGCGTAAGATGCAGGCCGAGCTACATTTTCGGCGAGCAATGAAACGGTTGCCTCCTGAAATGATTCTAGCCCTTCATATGCCACTTCGTATTCCGCGGCACATTTCACAAAGCGCTTACGACCTGACCGGAAATCAACCGTCCACTCAATAGTGCAAATCAGGTTGCCTTGATCCGCATTGAAAGCCACCTCCTTCACGCGCCCTCCATACGAGGGTTTGATTTGATCACTCCTGCCTGGATCAAGCACGTCACGATCCACTTTGAAGTTGACCGACGTCAATAAAATCGCAGCCAACCTGGCTCTTCTGACGGCCCGATTGTATTCGACTCGTCGCCGCTGGGCATCTTCCAGCTCGGGTTGGCCGCTCGTAATTTCTTCAGCCATCTTAGGCCGCTACCTCAAAGTCATTAGCACTTGGGACATGCGAATCATTGGCTGGCTCTGCGCACTCAAAGCTAATTCGCGAGGCCAGTAGAGCAAAAACAGAAGCGACATCGCGCTGTGTCAATGCTTTGACATGACCGACTTTCTCAAAATCAGCTTCCGCCCATTTGGTATCGGTTGCAGTTTTCGGTTGGAGGGAAGACGCTTTCGCGCGACTGAGCTTTGCAGTCTCTCCCAAGGCAAAGAAAAGCGCTGCAACAGTCCTAAGCGTCAGGTTGGCGCCGGGGCGGAAAACCTGAGATAGGCGAGCTTTGCTGATTCCGAGGCGGCGCGCCAACTCGGCGCGGCTTACGCCACGTTCAATCATAAGGTCATGCAGGAGAAATTGAGCATCGATGACCAGATCCTCTTGTGCCTCTATAAGTCCCGCTGGCATGGGAGTATCGTTGCGCATGTCCTGTACCTCACTTCCACTCGATAAGATCGCCGATCAGAAGCCCCACGGCTTTAAGTCTACTCTGATCTACTTTGTTCTTCTTCTTGGCCGGATCTACATCAACTCCAACGAACGTCTTTCGACTTTTGACGGTCATGACAGCCCCATATAGTCGCCAACCGTCGGGCTTAAACGCCCATACCGGAACTTTCTTGCCCCCGGGACGTCCATCCGAATGACTACCCTCGTGTCGGTAGTGGTCTTCAACCATTCGATGGGGTTCATGATTGCAAAAGCGTTCGAGATAACGCTGGAGCTGGCGCGCCTGGGCGCGCGATATGTTGTCCGTGCGCGCGATTAACGCGTCGTACTCAACTTTTGCGCTAGGGGACAGCCGCACCTCCGCTACCTCTCCTATGCAAACGATCTCGTATGTTGCCGCCGATATCAACGTGGCAGACCCTAATTTCGGCGGCAACGGTTAATATATAAGTTTACTCCGCGCAAGCTCAATAGGTTCCCACAGTGTGACAAAAATACAGCTCATACGTGTGATTTGCCCTTCTGCGCCACAACCCCGCGTATGTCCACGAGTTTTCTGCATCAATCAACTTGGATTACCCCTCGATCCGCCACGTTGCGGCGGGCGACCCAGTCTCCAAAACGCGAAGTTAAGCTCTAACTTGACCGATTAGAGTGTGCTCCGCCCTAGCGTGCCCCCAAACTAGCGGCTTGTGTAAGACCCTGCCCCACAGAATCAATCCGGCATGGCACCACCGCCCTAGGTCTCGGTCGCATGCCCCACCCCGTCCAACGCCATACGCCGACCCATCCCGATGGCAGACCGATGAAGATCACCTTCGGCCGGATGCGCGCGATGGGCTTGCGCGGCATCCTGGTCTACTGCCACTGCAGCCATCATATTGCCTTGGACGCTGACGAGTGGCCTGACGAGGTGCGGCTTTCTGATATTGAGCCGCGCTTCATATGTCAGGCTTGCGGTAATCGCGGCGCCGCTGTTCGGCCCGACTTCGAGCGCGGCAACCCTCGGCTCGCCATCACAGGGGCTGCACCGAAAGAGACCGCCAACTGAGGCGGCCGTACCGCGGGGTCCCAAGCCAAGGTGTTGGCGCCCAAGAATTGGGCATAAATCCTGCCCACTGTCATTTAACTTATGTTACGGCTCTGAAATGGGGCTCCCCGGGTGTTCCGCTTATAAATACACGCTGTAAGAACAAAGCACGACCGATTGATATCACAAATTGTTCTGGCCGGAGAACGCCCGCTGACACGTAGCTGACGACAGGACGGCCTCAGCTGGGCGGGAGCTGAGGCCGTTGGGGTCTGCACCGGCTTTGGGGGCTATTGGGGTCGCCGGAGCAGAGAGACAATCCCCCGGATTGCCACTTGTTACCGACTCGTAAAGCCGACCTGGCAGAAGCGCTTCGTGATCGATGGCGAGGCCGTCATCCTCGGGATGGACGGTATCAGCGACTTCAACGCGCTGCACAGCCGCCAGCACGATCATGAGGTGCAGCTATACGCCTTCGATATCCTCGCGATGGGCGGGAACGGTTTGCGGTGCCTCCCCACCTGCGCGCGAGGCCAATCTGCAACAGTTATTGGCGCGCCAGCGACCTCCCCTGCCAAATGCTGTCAGAATGGGCAAACCCCCATCTAGGAATTTGGTCCTAGTGCGTGCGGACCACCCCGTGCGGTTCAGGTTCCCCCGCGGCGCAACATTATTGATCCCCCCCCCGCGTGCGGCTTGCGCTCCGCCGTTGCCGCGTCGGTCGGCGCGGCGGCGCGGCGTGCGACGATTAGCTCGGCGTGCAGTATGTCCGCTCCGCGCTTGTCGCGTCGGTTTCCTTTCCGTTTGGTCATTGGGATTAGGGATCGGCCAGACATCAGACCTGTTCTGATGACTGCGGGCGCGAGTTTGGCCCGATCACCCGACTTCTTTGCAGAACCGTCACGCAGTTCCCGTCCTCCAAGAAGGCGGGGCGGTTCGATCCCGGGAAGTTCGAGGACCATTATGAGACCGCGCTGATTGACCTGATTAACAAGAAGCGCGCCGGCAAGCCGATCACACCGAAGGAGCGCCCAGCATCGACCAACGTCGTCGATCTGATGGAGGCGCTGCGCCGATCCGTCGGCAAGGAGGCGGCGCCGTCGGAGGCCGCAGAACCCCGCCAAGAGGCCACGGAAGGCGGCAGCCGGCCAGAAGGAGATGCTGATGCCGATCGAGGGCAAGAAGCCCAAGGAGGCCGCGGCGAAGAAGCCGACGCCGGCCGCAGCGGAAGTCGGCCTGAGGTCGGAATAGGAGGACCGCATGGATGTGAAAGAAGCTTTGGCGCACCGCAGCCTAGCGGCCAAACGGACTCGATCCGGACCCGAAGGTCGCTCCGCCAGCGAACGACGCGGCACTGCGCTGGGCCGAACGGCTACGCAAGGTGACTGTGCAAGCCCCTTGTCCTCGCTCCTCGTCGAGTTCCTACTCGGCACCTGGGTCGCGCCGCGCTAGGACTAGGCTAGCGGGTAGGTTGGTGAAGGTACCAGCCTTACTTGTAGATAGGACCGAGCTAGGAATGCTCAAGAAGCTCGACCGCATCAAAGCTCCTGAGCCGGTTTAACCTCACCCCACCTCCTCGTCATCGGCATGAGGCCAATGACCTCGTTCATCCTTTCAAAGAAGCCCTCATAGCGCGGCCACTCGGCCGCCGCGCTGAGCTCATCCATCATTTCGCTCGAAATCAAATCGCTCCGGACGGTGAGCACGTCATCGTCGGCGATTTGCAGCGATCGGGTAATTTCGAGATATGCCGCTTGGTATTGTTCGAGCAGCGTTGCGAGCTGGAGTGCCATCTCTAGGCGCTTGCCGAGCGACGGCTCGGCGCCGATGAGGGCTAAGCCATTCTCGTATTCACGGCGCATGCGGTCGAGCTTCGTCGACCGGAGGCTGTACCGATCACGAATTTGCCGGTTTCGCGCCTCGCTCGAGGCTTCACCGCAAGGGCATTGAGATCGTCTGCATGCTCCAGCGCGGGTGACCATGCTTGGTGTAGCCTTCGGGCGGCAGGTGCCGCAGCGCGCGCACCAGCGTCGCCCTGTCTCTTTCAAGGAGATCGGCCGCGCGGTTGATAGAAAATAGATTATTCATCCCCTTTCCCGCCTGCTGTGGGGGGTCCCATGGAATTTTGTGCTGTTGTTGTAAGGCAGCCGGGCGCGCTAGCGCAACCGGCGTCGTTCCCTGGTCCGGGAAGGACCCGAACCGGGGACCAGCTCGTGCTTAATCGCGGCCCATCGGCTGCATGCGCCACCCTCCTCAAAAATCCCTGAAACCTGCGCGGCGCAGCGCAAGCCGGGTACATCTCGCTGCTTCAGCTTCTGCTTGAGCTTCTGCTTGAGACAGCGTGTGCAGCAGGCGGTCCCGCCGGGCGACGTCGTGCGCCTTGATTGCCGCGGCCTTCAACGCGGCGCGCTGCACCTGCTCAAACGTTACGGAGTCTGGAACGGTCATCTGATAGGTCTGATCGGCGAGCACGAAGAAGCCGAGCTGGATCATGACGGCAAATTCAAAGGGGTAGGACTCGCCCAGGACGTTGCTGGGTTGATCGGACTCGAAAAGAGAGTCCACCTGCTTCCGTGCGCTCAGAGCCTCAAGTGCGACGCATTCGAGGCTGGGATAATCGTACCAACATAGGGCCGACTCACAATACTCAAAAGGAGGATGGCCCGACATCTGAGACCAGAAGCTCTGCGCTTCCGCCACCTTCAAAAGCCAAGAGCCGGCGAAGCGGCAATCGCAGCCGTTTTGCATTACGATCGGAATATGCGGGTCTTTGTTGCTCGATGCAGTCATTAATTCTCTCGCTATCGGGACCCTTTTGATCCCGCGATGATGTGTCCCATCATCATCCGGGCGTGGCGGGAAATCCGCCGCAGTTGGGTTATCCATGAGAGGGCAACGTGTAGACCATCCATCAGGCAGCCACGTGCGCTGCCGTGAACGTAGGCGATCCATGGAGCATTCCTGCTCGCCAACGCATCCGCCACGACCTGCTCTCGTCTTGAGGTGTTGACCCAGCTCGAAAATTGCTGCCCGGCAGACCCCAGACCAAGCTGAGGTGCCACGGCTCTGATTGCTCCTCGCCCATCACCACTTCGAACGCCGCAAGTTCGCCGAGCGCAGCCTCGATTCGCGCCCGCGCGTCGCTGATGCTGGCGGCGTCAACCATCGCAATGCGTGATTTCTGCCCCGGACCTTTGGGTTGATAGCGGATCAGAGGAGTGTGACTTTCCCTTATAAATCTATATTTATAAGAGCCTGTCACACTCCTCGGCCGCGCGGCGGTGCCGTCGTCTTTATCAGAGGCGGTCACAGTCCTCCGGCGATTGCGCTCCACGTCGAGCCCATCGCGGCTGTACGCCTTCCGGGCCGCCTGCGATGTCGCCCACAGGTCGGGATAGAGCTTCGCAGCATCCGCCGAGAACGCCGGAACGATGCCGCGCTCGATCATCTCATCGATCTTGTTCGGCTCCAGATCGGCGAACTCAGCCACGGCATCCAGCGCCAGCGGCACCACCGTGTCGCTCAGGATCATCCAGATCTCGACGGGGTTCGCGCCCGACCGATTGACGCCGCGGGCTCGGCCGACGGCCTGCACGATCGCCGCCTCCGTCACGGCTTGCCTGATCAGCTCGGCCTCAGGCTGCTCGAACACGCGGGCGGTCAGCCTCACCTCCGTGCCGTTCTTCAGGCGAACGGCCCGCTCCTGCTCGATCATCGACTGCGGCCGGCCGCCAGGGCGCTTGGGTGGCAGCGAGCGCAGCGATATTGGCTTGCCCGTCAAAGCGGCCGCCATGTGTTCGATCGCTTCCGGGGCCGGCAGCGGTCTGCCGATCATGATGAGACATTCGACATCGCGCCACCGGTCGATGCCTTCTACCGCGTTGAAATGCGCAGTTTCCATGTTGGGCACCGCCCCGTCGAATTGCTCCTCGAGCTCCTTGTTCGTAATCAGCAGCGTCCGACGGCCCGCAGCCAGCTTGCGGACCGTTTTGAGCAAACGCTCCCGCTTGTTGCCGACACGTTTCTCCTCTGCGGCGCTCCGCTTTCCCGGCTCCAATTTTGACAGTGAACTCTTGCCGACCGGCAACCCGATGACCTGCGTCATGTACTCGTGGGGGGCCATGACCTTCAGATCGAGCGCCACTTCGATCTGCGGGAAGAAGTACTTCAGGATCTCCAGGTGCAGGGTCGCATCGAGCACAATGACCGGCAGTCTGGCGATCCGTTTATGGATCTCTCGCCGGCCGTTGATCCGCAAGCAGAGCACGGTGCCGTCTTTGGTATGCTTCAGAACGATCCGCAAACGGCCGGTCGCCTCGTCGGGACCGGAGAGCAACTCATCAACGGCGCCCCACATCGCAGCGCGCTTACCGAGCTGCCCCAAGAACCGGAATTCCTTGACGCGAGCTTGGGCCGTTTCTTCACTGCTCTGCGGCGTCAGATCGACCTCGACCTTGCGCCGCCACTCCAGCTTGGCGGCAGCCGCACCCGACCCTTCGTCATACTTGTCACCCGGCAGCAGGCCTGCCGCGAGAAGCGCGGCCTTGGTCAGATAGCCGTCCTCCCGCGCGTAGTTGCCGGCATCAGCCACTTGCTCTCCGCGGGCCAACGAAACCGCCATTTTCAGTCGGTAGATCAGATCTTCCAGACGCGCGGTGTCATCACCATTCTTCTCATGGCCGTTGTTGCGGACCGGAAAGGTCTGCAGCTCGGCGTCCAAGGCATCGACCGCGATGTGCGAGAATGACAGACCCGACTGCCAGAAGCTTTCATCGATCACCACAAGGCCGACCTTCCTGGTCAGTTCCTCGGGCGGCGCGAACATGTATTCGTGCGCGCAGAACACGACATCTGCTTTCTTCGCGGCAATTTTCTGCGCCTGGTAGCCGCACTGGTGATAAAACGGACACAGGATCGGCTCCTGGCCCTTGCGGCCCTTTCGGCAAGCCGTCCGCTCGACATGGGCTCCAATCGCCTCTGCTGCGGCAACGGCTTGCAGGTTCAAGCACAAGGGCTCGCCAGTGGTGAGGTCGTTGGCCTTACGGGATTGCCACAGCGCAGTCGTGATACCGTCGGGCAGGCGGTGCCGGGCTTCCTCACCCAGTTTGTGGGTGGGGACGAAAACGATGACGCGGTGGGGGATGCGCTTCCGCTTCTTCTTGCCGGCTTTCTTCGCCGCGTAGGTCTTTTTGGCCTGCTCAGTGTAGTGGACGATGCCAACGCGAGCAGCCTCAGACTTTCCGACGCCGGTCGGGACGCAGACCGCCTCCAGCACCGAATCGGCGCCCGCCTCATGATGCTGGATCGCGATCGTCATCTGCCGATCGATCGCCGCGCTCAGCAAGTCGCGGGCAACCTCAACCGGCAGCGCATCCGACTGCTTGGCGGTATCCGGATCGAACTGATCGATGATCGCGCCGCGGAGCTCACGCATGCTCTGGTGAACTCCCGGGCTCAGCGAGCAGGAGGTCGTTGATGTCCTGACCGGGCGTGTCGGGCATGACCAAGCGGACGTGTTTGCCCGCGGCAATCCAGCGGTCTCGGCAGGCGGCAGCAGCCCGTTGACCCGTCCCGCTGACGTCGTGATCGACCAGGATCGTGAGCCGCTGCACATGCTCAAGAACGGTGAAGTCGCTGATCCCGCCAGCATCCAGCACAGACCAGGTCGCCCCGGAGCCGAGCATCATGCCGGCGAGACACGTTTCCACACCTTCGCCGATCGCGAGGGCCGCCGAAAACGCCGGCGAAAGCCGGATGACGCCGCCGCCCTTCGGACCGAGACTCATGGGCGGTCCGGCGGCGGTAGCATCAGGCGTCAGCTGCCGGCGGTGCACACCGACCGGCTCGCCCGTGGTGATGTCCTGGATCAGCGCGACAAGCGCCGGTGCCGTCGTGCCCCGGAACGGGCAACGTGGGTGGAAGCCCAGGACATCCAGCGCTTCATCGAGAACGATGATGCCTCGATGGGCGAGATACCGCTCAGCCAACGAGCCGCGCAGGGGCAACACGCCGCCCCAGATCTGGAGCGCACGACGAATGCGAACGGCATCGTCGGTTTCCTCACGATGAACCTGGCGCGGAATCTGCCTGGTGACGCCGAACGCGGGACCCAAATAGCGAAGAGCGTAGACGATGGCGTCGCCAACGGAACAACCGAGCTGACGCTCGAGAAAGCTGATGATGTCTCCACCACAGCCGTTCTCGTGATCGAACCAGAGCCCGGCGCTGGCGCCCTGCAGGCTCAGAGCAAATGAACCGCGATTGCCCCAGCGCAATTGACGCCTGGTGCTGAGGCGGCGATTGGGGGGACCGAGGAACGACTGGACGATCTCAGCCGCACGGGCGCGCAGTTCCTGCCGCGCGTCGTCGTCGAGCGTGCGATGATCGTGGCAAGGGTTATTGCGTGTGTTCACGGGCTGCGTGTTCGATTACTTGTGCAAACACGCGTCGGTTTCGCGCTCACGGATCGCCGCGAGCTTCTCCTGATGAGCCGCGCGATCTTCGGCCACGCGCAGCTCGACAGCACGCTCTAGCTCATCCGCCGCAGTGATGCGCTCAATGTCGCGGAAGGCATTGCGCCTGGAGCGATGCAACGGGATCGGCGGCTTCGGCTTGCGGCCGGGCGGGACGATTGTGAAACTCATGGGATGACCTCCGCTGCTGCGGGGTCGTCAGCCCTGGCATCATCACCGCGCGCGGGTGACCGAGCCAGGACCGGAAGCGACCCAGGTTCAGATAGAAAAAACCCCGCCGCGCTGAGTCGACGAGGTTCTCTCATTGAGCCGGAAGCCGTCCTGCCTGGAAGATTTGGCTAGGGATTATTTGTCCGCCTTATCCAATGCCTTGCTCTTCGCCGCTGCTTCCCTGTTTCAGGAATTCAGACTTCACATAGCCGAGGTGGCCAGGGTGCGGTGGCTCCTCAATCCCGAACAACAGGTGAGCTGCTCGGAGCGTGTGGATCAGAGGCTGATGCCTTTCCAGCGGCTTGATGCCGCACTCCCACAGTAGCGCGAAGATGCGTTCCCATAACAGGCGCTCTGGAGTCTTTTTGTTGGGCGGCTGCTCCAGCAGTTCACTCAGATCGACGTCGCCTCTCAGCAAGTACTCAATTCTGACCCAGCCGTCGTCGATTGCCACCAAGAGCCGCCCCCATTTCTCGTGCTCGGGAACCTCGTCTGCATTAACGCTCGCATCGAATACATACGGAACCCATGGATTCTCGGGCAGATCTCCATACCACCCGCTGTCGGGCACATCTCGATCCCGTGCAGCGTTAAATGCTCTGCGCACGTTCGGTAGCTGCTCCATGAGCCCGGAGACGACGCGTAGCTTCACCTGAAGGTCGTCAAGTAGCCCACGAGTCTCCGCAACCGAACGGAACCGCGCCACTCTCCAGTATAGGTGTCCGGCCTCTCGGATCCTGTGCTCCACATGGCGAGCCACTTCGTTGGCGCGTGTCGGTCGATCGAACAGATCAGGTTCGGCCACAGCTCCCCAATCCGGTCCGACGTAGTCGACTATTGTTTCGATTGGGCCAAAGGCCTTGAGCACGGCCGCCAGCTGAGCGCGCGTTTGAGCTGGATCATCCGAGATCCATGTCTCTGTCGGCCAGTTCGGACCACGAAGCATTGGGTTGAGGGACGCAATTTTGGCTAGCTAAATCTTCCTTCGGAATGCCTGATACTCCAGTTTGTTCCGAGTGAAGCAAAAGCACCTTTATCATGAGTCGCTGAAGCTGGAGCGCCCGGTGCGAGCGCGGCCGGCGATTGTCGCTGACGAGGTTGCGAATCCCATAATACCGCTGGATCGGCCCGACGAGGCCGTTCTTCGGTATGTGCGGGAGCTTGCCAAACGACTCGCGCACGAGGATCATGCGGCCGAGATCGCGGCCCGCCACGCATCGAACCCCGCTATCCCCAAGCGCCCATGAACCGCTGCGTCATCTACGCCAGATTTTCAAGCGACCGCCAGAAAGATCGCAGTATCGACGATCAGATTGCTCTTTGCCGCGATCTATGCACGCGCGAGGGGATGGCGGTGATCTCCACTTTTGAGGACCGCGCCATTTCCGGCGCCGGAGCAATCAACCGCCCCGGATTTCAAGCATTGATGCGCGCCGCCGAAGCGGGCTTGTTCGATGTCATCGTCGCCGAAGACATGGATCGTCTGTTCCGCGACCAGGCCGACTACCACACCACCCGCAAACATCTCGACCATCTCGGTATCGCGATCCACACGGCAAGCGGCAAGGTTGGCAAGCTCGATGGCGCGTTGCGCGCGCTCATGAGCGAGATGTACGTGGAGAATCTGGTGCTGCATACGCGACGCGGCCTGGAAGGCGTAATCCGCGACGGACGGCACGCTGGCGGGCGCGCCTACGGTTATCGTGCGGTGCCCAGCAAGCCTGGGGAGTTGGAGATCGTCGAGGATGAGGCCGAAATCGTGCGCGAGATTTTTGCCCGCTACATCGCCGGCGAGACGCCACGCGCGATCGCGCACGATCTCAACAGCCGCAAGGTTCGCGCACCGCGCGGCCAGCTCTGGAATGCCTCGACCATCAACGGCAACGTGTCGCGGGGCGGAGGCCTGATCCTCAATAGTCTCTACGGCGGTTTCATCACATGGAACCGAGTGAAGATGGTCAAGGACCCTGTGACGCGCAAGCGCCTCTCGAGGCCCAATCCGAAGGATCAGCACAAGGTCGTCGAGGCGCCACACCTGCGCATCATTGACGATGCGACGTGGAAGGCCGCGCAAGCCATCAAGATCAACCGTCGTCACAACGCGATGCCCGCGACGGTGCAAAAAGCGCGTGCGCCCAAGCGAGTTTTTTCTGGCTTGATCAGATGTGGTTGTTGCGGCGGCGGCATGGCATCCATCGGCGCCGATCGCAAAGGCGTGCGCCTGCAATGCACGACACATCGGGAAAGCGGCTCATGTCCCAATAGCCGACGCGTCTACCTCGACGAGATTGAAGCGCTGGCGATCAAGGGATTGCGCCAGCACCTCGCTCACCCCGAGGTGATTGCCGAGTTTGTCGACGCCTACAACGCGGAGCGCAAGCGGCTGAAGAAAGAGGCAAGCACCGAACGCACCCGGATCGAGCGACGCCTGGGCGAGATCGAGCGTGAGATCAAGCGCATCGTCGATTTCATCGTAAAAGGGATGGCTACCGATGCGCTCATCCCGCGAATGAATGAACTGGAGGCCGATCGCAAGGCGCTCGCCGCGCGCCTTGAGGAGACCAACGAAGCCGACACCGTGATCGCCCTGCATCCCAAAGCGATCGACCGCTACAAGCGCGCCGTTCGGGAATTGGACGACGAGCTGAAGCGCGGATCCCCAATCGAATTCGCGACCATCCGCGAGCTGGTGACCGCGATCATTGTGCATGCCAGCCCGAGCCGGCCGGGCGGCGCCGGAACCAAAGCCAACGCCGAGGATGACCGGAGCGTGCGGATCGATATCAAGGGGCGCCTCGCCGCGCTCTGCGGCAATCCCGCCCTGTTTCCGAACATGGCTATGTCGGGGGGATCGTTGGTAGCGGGGGAGCGCTACCGCTTTTCCCCACACCACCAAAACATACGATATCTCATCCATTCCTTCGCATGAAGCAGTTCGGGAGACTTGAGCGAGAAGCTGCTTTACGCCGTTGACGAGAAGTGTTTAACGGTCGCCAACGCAGATTGTACGAAAGCGGGCAATGTCGTGTAAAATGGAAGCCAAGCGCGCTTAGGGTCCTGCCTCGTACTGCGGGTCCGAGATGAGGCCGCTGAGACAATTCGGTTGTAGGTTCAAATCGGGAAGACGCAACCACCGATTGGCATCGGTTCAAGTCGGGATCTGACGGTGGACGCCCCCTGCGTCTCGAACCATACGGCGCCTACTAACTCATTGATTTCATTGATTCTGAACTCGACAGGCGAGCAGACGCAAAAAACTACAAGATAGGAGCACCGTAGGAGTACTCGTCTTAGTCGCGTGCGCCGAGCAAACTATCGTACAGCTGCCGGAGAGGCTGAAGTGACGGAAGGTGGCGCCGTCGGTGGATCCAGCGAGCCGAAGCGGCAGATGACATACCGGATCAATGGCGCGCTGCGCCGTCTAATCAGTGTCGAGAGCGTGAACCAATCGGTTGCGGTATCTTGGCTACAGCGCAGGGCTCTGTTGATCTTGCGCCCATTGTGCGACACCTTCCACGCATAGTCCCTGCTGCTATTCTTGACCGGCGATCAGTGCGCCGCCGCCTGCCTCGGTGGAACCCGCCGCGGCGACACCCAAAATTGCCAAGGTCATTTCCGCGATAGTTGTCGGCAGGCTGTTAATGGCGTCGATGCTGACCGCGCAAGCGTAGCGAATTGCGGACAGTTGCGAAGTATGAACCTTGCGGATACCAACCGGCTGGACCAGCCCGGGGATCAGGAACTTGACGTCGGCGTAGCCTTGCCCATGTCCGTGCGTCGGCAGGTTGACAGGCATATCCTCTACACTGATCGTATGATCCGTACCGCGATCCCGATTGAAAGCCGCGCAGAAGCTTCGCGGCCAGGCCGTAGCAGTCAAGCACAACCTTAACGCTCGGTTGCTTCGTGTCGTCCGCGTGTTGTATCCCCATGATCAGGTTCGAGGCCAAGCGCGAGACGCCTTAGCCGTGCAGCCCTGCCCACCCCCGGCCTTGTAGCAAGGAGACGAGCAGATCTCCTTTGCCCTTATGCGATATGGAGAAGCCATGTTCGGATACCAGACTTTCGTCCTATTCTCGGCAGCAGCATTGCTGGTGGCGGTCACGCCCGGACCCGGGATCTTCTATATTGTTGCACGAACACTCGCGGGCGGCAGAACTGAGGGCTTGACGTCAAGCGTCGGCCTAGGCCTCGGTGGCCTCGTGCACGTCCTGGCGGGCGCCATCGGCTTATCAGCCCTTGTCATGGCCAGCGCGGAGGCCTTTGCTGTACTGAAGATCGCGGGAGGCTTGTATCTCGTCTGGTTGGGGATCAAAAGTTGGCGCGAAGCGCGTCTCGTCGAACCTGGCGAAGTTCGCACGACCGGCGCGCGTCGAGCGTTTCGCGAGGGCATCGTCGTCGAAGCACTCAACCCGAAGACGGCGGCATTCTTTCTTGCTTTCATCCCGCAGTTCGTCGACCCATCGGCGAATGTTGCAGAGCAGTTCGTCGTGCTGGGCCTTATCTCGGTTGCACTCAACACGAGCGTAGACTTGATCGTGACCTATTGGGCTGCGAAAGCTAGAGATGGATTGGCGAAGCGCCCGTCGTTTGTTGCTAGGATGCGACAGGCATCGGGCGCCGTCATGTGCGGTCTGGGAGCGACGCTGCTGCTAGCACGTCGCACGAGCTAGCTATTCGAAATAACTCAGGTAGTGCTTCTCATCTAGCTCGGCGGTCAAATGAGAACGGGGCGGCTGGGCAAATGGTGGTTGATAGCTGGGCCAGCATTGCAAAAGATTTCGAAGCGCGCCCAAATTGATCCCTCATAAAATACGACATCTGCAATACTTGGATGAGCTTGCGAGGCGATCCAGCCAGATTTTTCTCTCCTAAGATTGTACTATAGCGCAAACGCTCTTTGGCTAAACTGATGCGGACGCCGGTGTTGAGCCGCGGTGTATTCAAGGCGGTGATCGTGATGATCGGCACCCCCTTCGTTGCGAAGATGATCGTGTTCTTGATCGCAGCCCGGCTCTGGCTGGTTGCGAGCCTTCGTGGAGCTCGATCAAACGGCTGCGCTCCAGCGGAGCCTCTTTGGCGTCCCTCAGGGCGCGGAAGCGCTGCTGACTATTGACCTGACCGTTGTTAAATTCTTGAAAATCCATGGCTTCAACAATCCGGCCCGATTTTTGACCCCGCCGTTGAAACGAAATTTATCGAGGAAAATCAATTTCAACAGTTCCATCGACAATTGGCCTAAATTGTTGAACGGGACCGTTGGCTCGCCAAGTCGCCTGCTTAAAGAGTCCGGTCTGCTCGTATGCGGGGGCGCGGAGCCGGATGTCAGCGCTCTCCGCGACGAGGGCTGCCAAGGGAGCGCGCGCACAGGCCTTGTTGCGAGGCTCGCGCGGGCGCCTCTGCAGCAAGCGCTTGATGCCGGCAAGCACTCGGCCGTCGCAGGCCAGCACGTTCTGCTTGCCGGCGTGAGGGCGAACGCATCTTCTCCGCCGCCGCGGCCTGCGAAACTTGCAAACCAGGTCGCGCCAAATCGACTGGACGGCAACTCTGAAAGCGGTTGCAGAGCGGGGTGCAAAGGCCGTGCTAGACCTCGACCCAGCACATGCGCCTGCCCAGACGGTGTAAGCCTCCGAGTCATCGCTGGTCCTACGCTGCCGACGGGTTTCGCACGATCGAAGGCCTGCGGCGCTGGGTTAGATCCGTCTAGTCGGAGACGGCTCGCGCGCCGGTTCGAACCTCAAACGCTTTCTCAACGTCTCTGCAGGGCGATTCCCATCGTGGCCCGTCGTCTGCGGCTTCGCACTATTACCGTGATCTCGGCTTTTGCATAGATGCCCGGTTCGATGTCAGCGCTTCGCGTATTGAGCGGCGAACGAAATCGGCCCCACGGCTAAATCATCGCGCACGAAGTGGAAATCCGGCTTCGAAGCGCGCCGCAACTTGGGCGATCGATTTAGCTGGCCTGTTGGATCCATGCATGGCACGAGCCGCGTCCGGACTATGGGGTTGGCCATGCTCTAACCGGCTTTCTTTCGGGTGCAGACAGACAAGTGAATCCAGATCACCCATACGTGCAAAGTTCTCATTTGTCCGTCCATCCCACGACGACGCAGACTGCTCCAAAATCAAAGCTTGCGAGCGTTTTGGGGAGGATACAGGCGCTTCAATGAAGCTATCGCGTATTTCGGGCGTGTTGGCGCAAAGTCACCCGGCATTTTGGGCCCGCGCGGCAAATCTCGACATAGTTGAATCCGTTTGTTCGATCGCTCGTCGTGCCGAAACGGCGTCCGATGACGCTCACGGCTGGCTGCTCGGCGAAAAATCACATGAGAAGCGCACCTAAGCCGACCGGCGGCCCGCGGACGCTCAGAAGAGGAGGAAGAAGGGATGAAGTTCAGGACGTTTCTTGGTGCATCGGCCATGCTGGCGCTTACCGGCGCCTCGGCGCATGCCGCCGATAAGGATGCGGCCGACACCGCCGTCGAAGCCGCAAAGAAATATGCGGGCGCGACGATCAGCATCGTCTGGGAAGCCGGCCTCCAATCTCTCGACCCGCTGAACTATTCGGGTCCCAAATGGGAGAAGCTCACCGGCATAAAGGTCAAGGTGGTCGAAGTCCCTACCGACCAGATGTTCACCAAGATCATGCAGGATTTCAAATCGGGCGCAGGAGCTTATGACGCGCTGAACGTCATTCCGTCCTGGATGCCAGACCTTGCACGCGCCGGCGCACTCGAGCCTCTCGATAAGTATGTCGACAAATTCGGCTATCGCGACGAGTTGCAGGACATTGCAGCCGCCTACCGCGACAACCAGATGCAGTATGACGGCAAGATCTACGGTTTTCCGGACGACGGCGACGTGATGCTGCTCTACTATCGGAAGGACATCTTCGAAGATCCGAAGATGAAGGACGAGTTCAAGGCCAAGTTCGGCTACGAACTGGCGCCACCGAAAGACTGGAAGCAGTTCGACGAGATCGGCCAGTTCATCACGGACAAGATGGCGCCCAAGGTTTACGGCGCCGGCTTCTTTCGCGCCGCGCCCTATCCGCAGTACATGTTTCAGGAACGCTTCCGCATGGAAGGCGGCAAGTTTTTCAATGCGGATACCATGAAGGCGACGGTGAACAGTGACGTCGGCCTTAAAGTGTTCAAGCAGATGCTGGCGGAAAACAAGTTCATGCCGCCCGGCGTGGAGCAGTGGAATTTCGTCGACAATCTCGCGGCGTTCCTCCAGGGCACCACGGCAATGACGATCTCCTGGCCTCCCTATGGACGTTGGGCAGCAGGCTATGGCTCCGGCGAGGAGGCGCTGAAATGGGTGCCAAAATCGCAGGTGGCCGGCAAGGTCGGCTATGCCCTCAACCCGCTCGGTCGGCCGGAACTCGGTGTCGGCTTCGACCTCGCGGTCTCTGCCACCAGCAAGAACAAGGAAGCCGCCTACCTGTTCATCCAGTGGCTGAACAGCAAGAAGACGAGCCTCGAGCGCGTCCAGCTCCCCTATACGCTGCGCGACCCGTTCCGCGTGTCGCACTACGCGAGCGAGAAATATCGTTCGCTCTGGCCCGATGCACCCTCCTATCTCGACACCGTCAAGACATCCGGTGAGAAGGGCCTGCTCGATCTCTCCCTGCTGCAACAGGACAAGTACGACGAGGCAATGACCAAGGCGATCTCCAGCCTCTGGGCGGGCGAAGATGCCAAGGCCATTCTCGACCGCCTGGCACAACAATTCGACGCCATCACGGAGAAGGTCGGCATCGAAAATCAAAGGGCCGTTTACAAGGTCTGGGCGGCAAAGCCTGGCGCCTATCCACAGTAACTGCCTTTGTTGCTGCATGGGAGGCGCCTCCTCCCATGCAGCGCTGTCTCCTGGATTGATGATGACGCTTGCCACAAGTCTCAATGGGGCTGAACAACGCCGCCCCAGCCGTCTCGGGCGTATGCTCGAGGACCGCCTACCCTATCTCATCGTCGCACCCGCGATCTTCATTCTTCTTTTAGTCGGCTTGTTCCCACTCATCTACTCGTTGGTCGTGAGCTTTCAGCGCATCACGATGACCGACAACGACACGTCCTTTGTCGGCCTGCTGAACTATGCAGAGCTATTCAGGGACACCCGCCTCTGGGCATCGCTTGGTCATACTGCGATCATCACCGCAGTCGCCCTGCCCCTCGAGCTTCTGATCGGCTTTCTGATGGCGCAGCTTTTCATTGACCGCCTGCCGGGCCGCCAACTTTTCGTCGCGCTCCTGGTGCTTCCGACCGTGATTTCCCCGATTGTCGCCGGAGCGACCTGGCGGTTGATGTTCGACGTTCGCTTCGGTCCGATAGGCCAGATCCTCAGCTTCTTCGCTGGCGAGCCGGTCCGGATCTTGTGGACTGTCAATCCCGCCTACGTCTACCCGGCGATCATCATCTGCGAGGTCTGGCAGTGGTCGCCATTCATGTTCCTGCTGCTGCTTGCGGCCCTGTCGAACGTGGACCAGTCGCAGCTCGAAGCTGCGGAAATCGACGGGGCGTCATACCTCCGCGTGCTTCGCGCGATCATTCTGCCTTCGATTGCGCCGGTGATAGCTGTTGCCTGTCTGATCCGCGGCCTCGACCTCGTCCGCATCTTTGACATCATCTGGGCCCTCACCGAAGGCGGTCCGGGTTCGATGACCGAAACCATATCGCTCTACACCTACGTGCAAGGCTTTTCGCAGTTCGAGATCAGTTACACAGCCGCAATCTCCTTCCTCGTAATCGCGCTGCTGACGATCATCACCACTCTCGTCCTCAAGCGCATGGAGCTTGCGCGATGAAAGTCGGAAAACTTCCAGCGAGAAAGGTCCGCATCCTGGGCCTTCGCTATCTCGGCGCGACCGTCGTGACGCTGCTGTTTCTGTTTCCGGTATACTGGCTGTTCATGATCTCGTTCAAGACACCGGACGAGATCTATCACGTGCCGCCCTTGTGGGTTCCTGCACAGATCCAGTTCTCGAACTACTACGTTCTGTTCAAGGATGGTGACGTTGTAGCCATCCTGAACAGCCTGATCGTCGCCGGCGTCAGTTCCGGCATCGCAATCGTTTTGGGTACGCTTTGCGCCTACAGCCTTGCCCGCTTCGGTACCGGTGGTGAGAACCTCGCGATGTGGATCATCTCCCAGCGCATGATCCCACCCATCGCGGTCGTCTTCCCGATATTCCTGCTCTACGTCCATTTCGGCATGGTTGATGGCTTCTTCGGATTGATCCTGCTCTACACGGCATTCAACCTTCCCTACGTCATCTGGATGATGCGCGGTTACATCGTCGATGTTCCGCTCGAGCTTGAGGAAAGCGCTCTCGTCGACGGACTGAATCGATGGGAAGTGATCTGGAAAGTCGTCTTCCCCATGGTTCGTTCCGGCCTTATGGCCACATCGGTGTTCACCTTCGTATTCGCCTGGAATGACTTTCTCTTTGCGCTCGTGCTGACACGTACCGAGGTCATCACCTTCCCGGTCCAGTTGACACACTATTTTGGCGGACAATCGAATTTTTGGGGGAAGATCGCGGCCATGTCTGTCTTGGGAACTTTGCCGATCTTCGTGGCCGTCTCGGTGATGCAGCGCTATCTCGTACGCGGCATCTCCTTAGGCGCTGTCAAAGGTTAGGGAGAGCGGAGTGGCTGACGTCAAGCTGTCCGGGGTGCACAAATATTACGGCAATGTGCACGCGGTTCGAGGTCTCGATCTGACCATCGGCGACGGTGAATTCGCCGTGCTCGTGGGACCGTCTGGCTGTGGCAAGAGCACGCTCTTGCGCACCATCGCCGGCCTCGAAGATCCGGACGATGGAACGATCACGATCGGCGGCGCAGTGGTCAACGATCTACGCCCGCGCGAACGGAACATCGCCATGGTATTCCAGAACTACGCGCTTTATCCCTATTTGACTGTCAACGATAACATCGCGTTCGGTCTGCGTGCCCGCAAAACGCCCGAGATCGAGATCAGGAAGCGGGTCGGCGAAGCCGCCGAGATGCTCGGGATCGGCAGTCTTCTCCAACGCTATCCTCGTCAGCTCTCCGGCGGACAGCGTCAGCGGGTTGCCATCGGCCGCGCCATTGTCCGCAAGGCGGACCTGTTTCTATTCGACGAGCCGCTCTCGAATCTCGACGCCCAGCTGCGCGACGAGATGCGGACTGAGATCAAGCGTCTGCATCACGAGATCACGACGACGATGATCTACGTCACCCATGACCAGGTTGAGGCGATGACGCTCGCCGACCGCATCGTGCTGCTGCGCGACGGGAAGATCGAGCAGCAGGGAGCTCCGCTCGAGCTATTCGAGCAGCCTCGAACCGGTTTCGTGGCCGGCTTCCTCGGCTCCCCGTCGATCAACCTCATCCCAGCGACCCTCAAGATCAACGGCGGCGGCGCAGCGGTTGTGTTTGAATCCGGTGGTACGATGACACTTCCGAGCGCGAAGACCACGTCACTGACCAGCGCGGAAGGGCGACAGGTTCTCGTCGGCATTCGTCCGCAGCATTTCAGTCGGGCCGGCGGCGGATCTCTCCGCGATGGAGTGGTCGCCTATTCGGCCGTCGCTGATCTCATTCAGCCGACAGGGACCCGTACATTCACCACCATCAAGATAGGCGGAGTGGATGTGGTTGCCGAGCTGCAGGCTCATGACGTCAGCAGGCATGGCGAGCGGATCGATCTCGCCATCGACCTCAATCGCGTGGTGCTGATCGATCCGGCTAGTGGGCTGGTCATTGCATAGCAAGGGCCGGGTCAACATCGAGAACAGGATGACAGAAATGACGCCGAAGCTTTTTGCGAGGGGAATTGGAGCACCCGAGGGACCGATTTGCCTGCCGGACGGGTCCATGTATGTCACGGAAATGTCGGCGTCGACCCTTTGCATCACGCGGCTCGACCCTCGCGGCAACCGCAGGGTGATCCGGACAACGGGCGGTCGTCCGAACGGACTGACGATCGATGGCCATGGCCGGATCTGGATCGCCGAAGCCGGGCTCCGCGCGCTGATCTGCATCGATGACAGCGGAAACGAAATCCGACGCATGCAGGGCGAAGGCGCCGATCGCTTTCTGTTTCCGAACGACCTCTGCTTCGGTCCGAACGGACTGCTCTACATGACAGATTCCGGCATGGCCGCCGAGGATTTCATCAATGGCCAGGCCTTTGTAGTCGGCTACATGGACCTCGATTGGGACGGCCGCGTATACGAGATCGATCCGGCGGCCATGAAGGTGCTGCGCGTCCTTGATCGTAAGATCCGTTTCACCAACGGTATTGCCTTCGGTCCTGACAATCACCTTTATGCTAACGCATCCTTCACTGGCGATGTCTATCGATACGACGTGTTCGGCGAGACCGCGCCGGAACGCGTGGTCTTCGGCAACGTCCTGCAACCCGATGCCAATCCCGATTTCAAGGGCCCAGACGGAATGGCCTTCAGCAAGGACGGCCGGCTTTATTGCACGGTGTACAACCAGAAGAACGTCACGGTACTAGACCGCCGAGGAGAGGTGGTCGACCGCCTGATCTTAGACGGACTACAGCCAACGAATTGTGCCTTCACGCTCGAGGGCAAGAAGCTTCGCGTCACTGAAGTCGGCAAGGGCCAGGTCGAGGAGATCGATGTGCCCTGTGAGGGTCTGCCGCTGCATCTGCCTAAATTCGATTGACGA
The DNA here is from genome assembly GCF_054060965.1 of Bradyrhizobium sp. USDA 3397. Taxonomy (NCBI): domain Bacteria; kingdom Pseudomonadati; phylum Pseudomonadota; class Alphaproteobacteria; order Hyphomicrobiales; family Nitrobacteraceae; genus Bradyrhizobium; species Bradyrhizobium sp. USDA 3397. The sequence continues at coordinate 7,023,078 of NZ_JBSSDS010000001.1, read as the reverse complement.
GGAGCCTCGCGGCCTGTCCCGCGAGGCATCGCACATCATCGCTACGGCTTCTCAAGAAATCCGATCGATAGCCAGGGCACGGCGGCCACAATCAGTGTCCCGATCAGGAGCGCGATCATGTAGCCCACGATTGGTTTCATGCCTTCATCCGGGTTGATGCGGCTGATGGCACAGGCCGCATAGTAGCCGACCCCGAACGGGGGCGCGAACAAGCCAATGCCCATGGCGAGAACGACAACCATCGCATAGTGAACATCGTGCACGCCAACCTGCCGCGCAATCGGGAACAGCAGCGGGCCGAACAGGACGATGGCCGGAATCCCTTCGAGCACGCTGCCGAGGATCACGAAAGTCACGATCGTCACGGCCAGGAAGACGGGCACCCCGCCCGGGAGGCTGGTCATGATCTTCGCGAGAGAGGCAGAAAATCCAGACTGGGTAAGCGCCCAGGCCATGCCGGTCGCCGCGCCGATAATGAGCAGGATCGCTCCCGAGAGCGAGGCTGTTTCGACCAGCATCGGATAGATCCGGCGCCAATCGAACTGGCGGTAGATAAAGAGACCCGCACAAGCCGAGTATAGTATGCCGATGGTCGAGACCTCCGTTGCCGTCGCAACCCCTTCTACGACGGCGGTCCGGATCACGAACGGCAGGGCGATGGCAGGGACCGCGATAACGAAGGCGCGGCCGATCTGCCGTCCGGTCGCCCTTTTGACGTGAGACAGGTCTTCCCGGCGATATCGCCACCACACCACGGCCGCGAGCATGACGGCAAGGACTACGCCCGGAAGAAGACCGCCGGTGAACAGCGCTGAGATCGAAACGCCGGTCACCGAGCCGATCGTGATCAGAACGAGCGAGGGCGGGATCGTTTCGGTCTGCGCGCCGGTCGCCGCCAGGAGCGCAACGAGATCGCCCGGCTTGGCCCCCCTTTGCCGCATCTCGGGAAATAACACCGGAGCCACAGCAGCCATGTCCGCTGCCTTGGAACCCGAAATGCCCGAAACCAGATACATCGCTCCGACCAGCACATAGTGCAGTCCGCCGCGCACATGGCCCAGAATACTCGCGAGGAAGCCGACCATGGCGCGGGCCATCCCGGTCATCTCGATGAGAAGGCCCAGAAAGACGAAGAGCGGCACGGCTAGCAGGATCAGGTGGCTCATGCCCTCATCCATTCGTCCGATCATCACCACGTCAGGCGTGCTGGTGGTCAGGGCGAGATAGCCGACGGTGCCAAGGCCGAATGCGAATGCGATCGGCACGGCAGCAAAGACCATCGCCCCGACGACGAAGACGAAGAATATCAGAAGATTTAGATTGCCGAGCGGCTTCAGGACCGGCGCCAGCAGAACGAACGTCCCGATGATGCCTGCGACGATGGCCAAGGAACCCAGCAAGCTACGCAGGCTCGCGATGCGAATGAGGCGAAGGGACGCTGCGACCAGCATCAGTCCGATGCCGATGGGTAGCGCTGCCGCGCGCCAGCTGTTGACGATCTCGAGCGCCGGCGTTGTCACGAATGCCTCGTCGGCCGCGAATTCATAGGCCGGCCAGACGACGAGCGCGAGGAATGCAAGCGATGCAGCGGCGGCCACGACATCCAGGAACGCGCGAACGTCCGCCCTGAGAATCCCGACGATGGCGGTCATCCGCATATGCTCGCCCCGCTGGAACGCAATCACGGATCCAAACATGGCGAGCCAGAGGAAGAGGATACCGGCAAGTTCGTCCGACCAGACGATCGGCGAACGGAACACGTATCTGGCTACAATGCCAGCGGATAGAACCGCGACCTCGGCCAGCACGAGTAACGCCGCCGGTACTGCGACGACGTGACCGAGCACCGCATTCGCTTTCACTGTCCAACTGCGCAAGCCTCCTTGAGATGCGCCGGCCGCCATACCGGCATCGAGGTGCGGCGTACGGCTCATGCCGGTCATGATAGCTGTCCCGCGGCTTTTTCGAGTTGGGACCACGCCTCCCCGCCGAACTTGCCCTTCCAGTCGGAATAGAAGCTAGTTTTCGACAAGGCCTGGCGGAAGGCGGCGCGATCGACGTCGATGAACTTGAGTCCCTTGGCCGAGAGATCGGTTCGCAACGACTGGCTGAGCTTTGCGATGTCGGCGCGCTGATCGATGGCGGAGCGGTCGAGCTCACGCGTCACTATTTCCTGCACATCCTTCGGAAGACGCTCGAAGGCGCGCTTGTTGCCGAGGATCCAATAACCGTCCCAGACGTGCCCAGTCAGGCTGCACGTGCTTTGCACTTCATAGAGGCGCGCAGTCGCGATGATCGGCAATGGATTCTCCTGTCCATCGACGACCTTGGTCTGCAACGCGGAATAGACCTCGTTGAAATTGATCGGCGTTGGCCCCGCCCCGAGAGCCTTGAACAGCGAGGTCAAGAGCGGCGCCGGCGGAACGCGGATCTGGAAGTTCTTCAGATCTTCCGGCGTGCGCACCTCGCGCCCGGACGAGGTCACCTGCCGGAAGCCATTGTCCCAGGCCTTCGAGACCGCCATGATCGGCGTTTTCGCAATCTGCGCCCGAATGTAAGTGCCGAGATCGCCGTCCATGGCCTTCCATACGCTGTCGTAGTCGGCGAATGCGAAGCCGGTATTCACGATGCCCGCGCTGGGCACCAGGGTGGCAAGGATCGAGGACGATTGGTTGAAGAACTCGACTCCGCCGCTGCGAACCTGGGTCAGGAGCTCGGTGTCGGAGCCGAGCTGATTGGCCGGAAACAACCGGATCTCCAGCCGGCCGCCGGTCGCTTCGCGGATGCGGTCAATCGCCTCCTGCGCCCGGACATTCACCGGGTGCGCCGGATCCTGTCCCGTCGCGAACTTGTAGACGAACTCGGCGGCAGAGGCCGGGCGGGTCAGAACCCCGCAAAGAGGTAGGGCCGTGGCTGCCATCAATAACGAACGGCGGTTGATGCTTCCTGTCTTCGAGACGGTCATGTGTTCCTCCAGGTCCTGCTTTGAATTTGCTTCCCGCTGCATCGCCGACGCGCGGGTATTCGGGCTCTTCGCGTTTGGGCAAAGAGCCATCGTTCGCCGCCGCACCATGCGGCGGGCGTAGGTCCTCACAGAGGCTTGGCTTGGTTGGCGCCTAGCGCCGGCAGACTAAAGCCACTGCTTGATCTGCCTTGCGACCTCTGCCGTGGAAATCCCGTAACGGTCGTGCAAGGTCGGAAGTGCGCCGGCGTCGAGAAATTCGTCAGGCAATGCAATCTGGCGGAAAGCCGGATGAATCCCTGAACGCATGAGGAGTGCGGCCACTGCTTCACCGAGGCCACCGATGACGGTGTGGTTTTCGGCAACCACCACAAGGCGGCCCGGCTTGCCGGCTTCCCGCAAGATGGTCTCAGCATCGAGCGGCTTGATTGTCGGAACATGCAGCACTGCGGCGTCCACGCTGTCGTTCTTCAGCGCTTGCGCGGCCTCGAGCGCACGCATCGTCATGATGCCTGATGAAATGATCAGGGCATCCTTCCCGTCCCGGATCAGCTTGGCCTTGCCGAGCTCGAAGTTGTAGCCGTATTCGTCCAGCACGACCGGCACTTGGCCGCGCAATAGGCGCATGTAGACCGGTCCCTGATGCGCCGCGATGGCGGGAACCAGTTGCGCGATTTCATGAGCATCGCAGGGATCGATCACCGTCATGTTCGGCATAGCGCGAAACAGCGCCAAATCCTCGGCGGCCTGATGGCTCGGGCCATAGCCCGAAGTCAGCCCCGGCAGCGCGCAGACGATTTTTACGTTGCGGTCTTCCTCCGCGATCGTCTGGTGAATGAAATCGTAGGCGCGACGCGATGCGAACACCGCGTAAGTGGTCGCGAAGGGCATGAAGCCTTCTGCCGCAAGGCCGGAGGCAGCTCCGAACAGAAGCTGCTCGGCCATACCCATCTGATAGTAGTGATCTGGGAATTCCTTGGCGAAGATGTGCAGGTCGGTGTATTTGCCGAGATCGGCTGTCATGCCGACCACATCAGAGCGGGTGCGAGCGAGCTCGACCAGCGCATGCCCGAAGGGCGCCGGCTTCGTCTTCTGTCCCTCGGCTGCGATCGAAGCGATCATGGCCGAAGTGGTCAGGCGCGGCCTGCCCAGTTGTGGTGCCGATCTGACGGTCTTCATGCCTGCCTCCCGGCTTCGAGTGCCGCAAGCGCGAGCTGCCATTCGTGCTGCTCGACGCGGATGAAATGGTTCTTCTCGCGCTGTTCCAGGAAAGGTACTCCCTTCCCCATCAACGTGTCTGCAACGATCATCCTCGGTTTTGGCTCGGGATGTGACTTGGCGTTATCGAATGCTGCGATTACCGCCTCCAGATCGTTGCCGTCGATACGCTGCACGAACCAGCCGAAGGCCTGAAGCTTCTCGACGAGCGGCTCGAATGCCATGACCTGCGTGGAAGGACCGTCCGCCTGCTGATTGTTGACGTCGACGATGCCGATCAGATTGTCGAGCTTGTAGTGGCCTGCCGACTGGATCGCCTCCCAGACGGAGCCTTCATCAAGCTCACCATCGGAGAACAAGGTGTATACCCGAGCCTCGGATTTCTTGCGCTTGAGCCCGAGGCCCATGCCGATTGCAATGCTGAGCCCAAGCCCGAGCGAGCCGCCCGACATTTCCATTCCAGGCGTGTAGGACGCCATGCCTGACATTGGCAAGCGGCTTTCGTCGCTGCCATAGGTTTCGAGCTCCTCCTCGGGGACGATGCCAGCCTCTATCAAAGCTGCGTAAAGCGCGATGGCGTAGTGGCCGTTTGAAAGCAGGAAGCGGTCGCGCTCTTCCCAGGACGGATCTTCGGGCCGGTAGCGCATTGCATGGAAATAGGACACAGCAAGGACGTCGGAGATGTCTAGCGCTTGCGCGATATAACCTTGACCTTGAACTTCACCCATGCGGAGTGCATTGCGGCGAATGTTGTACGCCCGATCCGCGAGGGTAGGCGTATTGGTCAGCGTCTTGGTAGAGGTTGCCATTGAACTGGACCTTGTCTTGCGGGTCAGTGGATGAGCATCCCGCCATTGACGTCGATCACGGCACCCGTGACGTAGGCGGAGAGATCAGACGCGAGGAAGGTGTAGATGCCGGCGACGTCTTCCGCCGTGCCGAGGCGATTGAGCGGAATGCCTTCCAGAATTTTCGCTCGCATCTCATCGGTCAGCTTGCCTGACGTGATATCAGTTCCGATCAGGCCGGGCGTAACGCAGTTGACACGAATGCCGTCCGGGCCGAACTCCCGCGCCATCGCCTTGGCGAGACCAAGAACGCCGGCTTTGGCGGCAGAGTAATGCGGGCCGCCGAAAATTCCGCCACCGCGCTGGGCCGATACCGACGACATGCAGGCAATCGACCCGGCCTTCCGGGCGCGCATGTCCGGAATTACTGCTTGAGAAAGGAACAGGATGCCCTTGAGATTGACGTCCTGAATGCGATCCCAATCGGTCGGCGAGATGTCTAGGAACTTGACCGGCTGGGTGATTCCAGCATTGTTGATCAGGATGTCGATGCCCCCAAACGCTTCGACCACGCTCGCGACCGCCTGCTCGCAAGACGATTTGTCGGCAACATCGCACCGAAGCCCGATGTGGGACTTTCCAAGCGAAGCCGCAGCTTCCTCGGCAGCGCCGGCGTCAATATCCAGGATGGCGACCCGAGCACCCTCAGCGGCGAACCGCCGTGCCGTGGCAAGCCCGATTCCCCGCGGCGACGCCGCGCCCGAGATGATGGCCGTCTTACCGCTGAGCAGCATCCGTTCCTCCCTCAAATTATTCTGCTTGCCAAGATTAGGAATGACCTGCGCGACGAAAACGGACAAGCGCATAGTTGTCACGGATCGATGAATCTGGTTCACTTATGAAATGCTTTCAAACATCCCAATATCGGCAATTCGCGTCTTTGAAGCTGCGGCCCGCACGGGATCCTTCCGTGATGCGGCGAATGAGCTTCACCTGACGCCGAGTGCGGTCAGTCATGCGATCCGCAAGCTTGAGGATACGCTTCGGACCGTTCTGTTCGAACGCAGTACGCGCTCGGTGCGACTGACCCCTGAGGGCGAAAATCTGATGCGTCACACCGGAGCCGCTTTCGATCAAATCCGCCGCGGGCTCGAAGAGGTCGCCGCACGCGGACCGCAATTGGTACGCGTCCACTCCGCGCCGAGCTTTGCTGCGCAATGGCTGGCGCCACGGCTTTCACAATTTCTCGCCGCTTATCCGAAGCTCGAGGTTCGGCTTGCTGCGAGCACGGAATATGCGCGCTTCAGCAACGACGACTTCGATGTCGACATCGTCTACGGTCCACCGCGTGCGGAGGGTGTCGAAGTTGTTCCTCTAGCCCAGGAGATGGTCACGCCGCTTTGCTCGCCCTCACTCGCAAAGTCGATAAAAAAGGCTGCCGACCTGCTCGATCAGACGCTGATCCGCTCCGATGTCAAACAGGTCCAGTGGCACCAATGGTTTACCGCAAACGGATTGGAAGCTCCCGCACTTCACGGCATGAGATTCGATCGCAGCTTTCTGGCGATTGCGACGGCGGCCGAGGGATTGGGGGTTGCTCTGGAATCGACGCTTCTGGCTGAACGCGAACTGGCCAGCGGACGATTGGTTGCTCCGTTGGCGAAGCGCGCAACCAATATTCGATATGTTGGTCACCGCCTCATCTACCCGCGCGCCAGCCGACAGAGATCGGCGGTGCGAGCTTTCGCAGACTGGGTCGTAGCGCAACTCGGAGTCGAGACGCCGGGGTCGTCGCGGTGAGATCGAACTGTCTGACCGAACATCTCGGAAGCTGAACAAGCGGACGGCTGATCTGCGTCTCGACGGAAGGAGGGGCCGATCCCGGCGGCACTGCTCACGGTAACGACGTGAACTTGAGCTCGCTGAGCGGCACGACCTTGTCGGAGCGGGTCATCTTCAACTCGGTGTTCGGGCCGAGCCACTTGTCCCACAGCTGGTTGATCTCACCCGCCTGATCGAGCGCGAGCAGCGTCTCGTTGACCTTGGCGAGCAGCGCCGGCTCGTCCTTCTTCATACCGATACCGATCGGCTGCAGCACCATGGGCTCCTCGATCATCCTCAGCGGCTGGCCGGCGCTCTTGGATTCGTTGACGAGCTTGGTGATGGTCATGGTGTTGGCCACGATTCCGACCACCTTGTTCTGCTGGACCGCCATGTAGGCCGAGCCTGTGTCGACGAAGGTGAGCGGGTCCGACTAGTTCAGCTTGATCGCGAGCTCGGAGGTCGATCCCTTGGTCGAGGCCCCGCTATGTGCGGCTCAAGCCTTTGCCACGTTGGCCATCGATGCTCGACTCCTCCCGATCATAAAGGAATGGCTCGCCGTGGCTCCGCGCTCGATCTTCTCTCCGGGCCGGAAGCCCATGCGCCTGGTCCGTTCAGCGGCAATCATCGCTGGCGATCACCGGCTTTAGGGTGAAACAATATTGGCACACCGGCTTCCATCACCACCGGGCAAGGCCATGGCTACGCGACGTAGGCGGGAGCTCTTTCAAGCGAGTGATTTTCATTCAAGATTTCGTCGATCGGCGGAGCAGTCCGATTGGGCAAACTTACTGGTGATCAAGGCCTCACCGGACCGACATTGTGCCTCCGACTTTACAGCTGGACGCGCCCCAGCTGCTTTTTCGTAGGGAAAGCAGTTGAAGGGATCGCATCAAGGCGGCGGCGTCGCCGCGAACCGCAGGGGGCGCATTCGTTCTCCGGCTGAGAGACTCGCTCCTCTAAACTATCCGGCTAGAGCCTGTACGGCGCGGACACCGATGAAGATGATTAGCGCCCAGATAGCAATGCAGAAGACCACGGCCTCCCGCCAAGTAGTGGTCCTTAGTCGATTGCGCCAGTGGATTAACGTCAATGCGCAACCATTGAACCGACGCCGCCGCACCACGTCGAACATTTGGGCGTAGCTGCTGAACTCGAATTGCGAGCGATTTCGGCGGATATACTTCACCCTCTCACGTGGCGAGAAGCATGAAGTCCAGATCTCGTGAGCGCGCGCCTTCTGCCAAGCGGCCGAAGACGTCCCCTTAATAAGCCGGTTCACTTCCGTCCCCTGCTGTATGTGTGTCCTTGAAATTTGCGCTGGGCTGCGTCTCAACAACTCTGGGTGCGAAGGGTAGCTCAAGAGCAAGATCTCTACATCCTGACGTTACGTTAGAATCAAGCCACTCTGCGTGTGCGCGTTGTTGGTCAGCCCTCTGATTGGCCGAAGATCACGCGCTAATTCTAGTGAGCCATTTGGTCGCAGCCGCACTGGGCAGAAAGTCAAGTTGCAAGCGTTTCGAGATTTGGCGCGCGGAAGGCCCGATGAATCTCAATCAGCGCAAAGGGAGCGAGATACGATTGAGGCAATGCACCGCACCTTGCCCTCGGCGCACACAAAGCGATGCGCGGCGCTGAAATAATGCTTCTTCACCTCGGCGTAATCGAGGCCGCTGCGATGGAGCCGCCACTCCGGGACGACGCAGCGCTCTCCTCCCGGCGATTGGCCTGAGCGACGGTCGGTCGACCTCCTCGAGTAAGCGGCGGCGCGTCGCCCCGATACAAAAACCGGGTCTTCGCTTTCCAACGCAGCACGCCCGCGCGAAAACAATGAGAATCCGGCTCTGAACCGTTTCTTCAATCTGTTCCGTCTCCGCCGGCTCTCGGGGCCTGACCGACCCGTCTCGCCTTTGCAAAGGCCCGGTCCGAGGCCATAAAGCGCGCCAGCATAGGCGCGATCAGCTTTAGCGGATCGATGGGCTGCCCATTTTCGCGTGCCAAAGCCTCTGCATAGGCGACGAGATCTCGATGAACTCTTGCTGAGAGCTCGGTGGTGACCTTGACCGGCCTATCGTCGGGCAAGGCTCCTATTTTAAGCTTGGGCATGCATTACCCTTCGTATGGCGCAAGTATGAGGTCGCGGTTGACAAGAACGCGAACTGGGAAACCAGGTCGTACCGTCAAAGTAGGTTGAATATTTAGGCTGCGCCGTACGACCTGCTGTCCAGTCTGGTTCAGAGAGTCGGAGGCGCCATGCCGCAACGCCTGAATGATTGCGCCGTCGTTGTTGTTGGTGTCAGAGCCGGTACCTAGTTCGGTCGCGACTGCCAGAAACGTCGATAGTGCAGCAGCCTTGAAGAGTTCGCCCCAGTGATTGTCGACCTGGTCTTCAAGGCCCGCATATCCCGCAGCGTCCGCGCCAGGCTGCCGCTCGAGGACGATTGAACGCCCATTCGGCATGATCAGGCGCGTCCAGACGAGCAGAACGCGCGACTGGCCGAAAGTAACCTGGCTATCGTAAACCCCGATCAGACGCGCTCCTTGGGGCACTAGCAGAAAGCGGCCTGTCGGCGTATCAAAAATGTGCTCGGTTACCTGCGCCGTAATTTGGCCTGGTAGGTCCGATCTGATTCCGGTGATCAGGGCTCCCGGAATAACCGTCCCAGCCTGCACGATATATGGTGAAGCTGGCCTGGTGATGCGGTCAGGACTGACCGTGCGACGGTCCACAGATGCGTTGACGAAGGCAAGCTTTCGGTCCTGACCGTTTTGCGCCGATCCATCGCCGCTGGCACTCGTTGGATTCGCTGACGCGCTGCGGTCGCTCCCTGCAACTGCAGCTGCGGGTTGACGCCCGACACTCCCATTTGTCGAAGCGAACAGATGGCTGATACGTGCTGCTTCGGTCTCTTGGTCCCGGCGCTGTTGATCCGGGTCAGCGCCGTTCGTCGCCAGTTGGCCTTGCGCAGCAAGGATCGGTCGACCGAGGTCTCCAGGGAGTGGTGGACCAAGCTGTGGGATAGTCTGGCGTGGAGCAGCCGCGTAGTCCTTCGGCAGCGTCGCAATGGCGTCGGCAACATTATGATGGTCGGTGCTATAAAGCTCATCGGCAGCTTGGTTGCGGGGGCGATTGCTCTGCAGCGACCACAACACGGCTCCGCCGATGACAAGCAGGGCAACCGCGCTCCCTCCAGCCAGAACTTTCCGTGACAACCGGGTCACGCGCGGATGCTCTGCTCTCAAGCGGAAGCTCCTGGACTGATCCTCTTGTGTCTCAGGGGGAGCCGCTTGCTCCTGATCGTTTCCATTCCTGACATTCATGACGACGGCCTCCCGTCGGTCCGGACAATGCGGACCTTCTGCTGGTGCTCGCCGCCGAGCCGCAGTTCGGCGGCAGCAAACAGCCGATCGACGATCAATACGTTGCCGTAGGCGCGATAGTTGACGAGTTCGGTCTTGCCGTCCGGGCCGATGACAAAGAGGGGCGGCATCTCGCCTTGGACGATGCCTTGCGGAAACTCGACATAGACCTTGCGGCCATCGTCATATGCGGCAAGCGGCCGCCAGGGCGGACTGTCTCCTTCGATCGCATATCGAGAGATACGCTGCGCCGGCTCCGGAAGGACCGGCTTCAAAGCGACTGCGCGCGATCGTTCGCGCAATGTTTCCGGATAGTACCAGGCAACTGATGGCATATAGGGCCGCTCGCGGGAACGGAGCTCAAGCAGGTAGGTGCGCCGGTCAGTATTGACGACGAGGTTGGTCTCGATCGATGCGCGGGTCGGTTTGACCAGGATATGGACGCGTCGTGTGTCCCCGCTCCCACTCTCGGTATCGCCGACGACCCAGCGCACGGTGTCACCGGCCGCAATGGGCCCTGATCCCGTCAACTGTTCCCCTTCCTCGAGCGCGATATCCGTGATCTGTCCAGGCGCGGCGTAAATTTGATAGAGCGCCCCTGGGCTGTAGGCATAGATTTGCGCCGCGTTGAAATACCCCCGCTTGCGCGGTTCAACCCGGGCTGCGCTGTTTGCCGTCTCAACCCGGCTCACGGGTTCGGGCTCTTCCTTCGCGGCGGACCTGCCGCCGAGAGCCGGCTTCCAGAGCGGCGGCACGTGAAGCGGTCGTGGTCTGTCGTCGAGAGTAACTGCCGGCGCCGGCAACGGAGGGACTTCAGCATCATAGCTGATCTCGGGCGGAATGTAGGTCGCGCACCCGCCAAGCATCGACGCACAAAGCAGCAGAGTGTGAAGACATGCTCGTTTGGCGGTCACGGACTTGGGCGGCGTCGGATCGAGCCCGCTTTGCTGGAGGAAGCGTTTCGATTGAATGTCAGAGGTCGTCTTGGTCACTGACTCAACTCCTTCGACCAGTTGATGGCGCGGACGTAGACGCCAAGGGGATTCTTGCGCAGACGTTCGGCATCGCGCGGCGTCTCGATCACGACTGTGAGAATTGCTGTCCAACGCTCGGTCGCACTCAACAAGCCGTTGTCGTAGGTGCGCTGGGTCCACGCGACCCGAAAGCTTTCTGAAGACGCACGAATGACGCTCGATACGTCCACCGAGATTTGAGCCTTGCCCAGCTTGGCAAAGGGATCATTGCTGCGCGCGTAGTCGTTGAGAGCAGCGGCGCCGCGATCGGTCGTAAAATCATAGGCCCTGAGCCAGTTTTGGCGCAAAACGATCCCATCGGCAGGAAGGCCTCTGACATCCTCGATAAAGCGCGCCAGATGGTAGGCAATCTGAGCGTCAGTGGGCTGATAGTCGATGTTGGCCGGCGCAACCCTTTGAGCCTGACCGAGATGATCGACTTCGACGATCCACGGCGTGATCGATCCTCGGCTCGATTGCCAAACAAGTCCGCCCGCGAGGCCGGCGGATAGCATCAAGCAGCCGAACGCCATCAGACGCCAGTTCTTGGCTTGCACGCGGGCCGATCCAATGCGTTCATCCCAAACCTGTGCTGCCTTTTGATAAGGCGTAATCGGCTCGGGCATGCGCCCGTAGTGAACTGAAGGTCGTTTGAACATCGATAATGGCCCCTTAGATTAAGGTCGTCGTTTCAACGAGTGTGTTTGGATTTAACGTGTGGGCGCACGGCCGGTGGCGAGCGCCTATTGACTGCCCGTCAGCGATCTCCTTCGGACAAATCGACAGAGGATCCGCTGCCACCGTGATCACCGGAGCGGACCGCATGACCAGCGGCGGATGCACCGTGTCGAACGGCCTGAGCACGCTTCATGCGACGCGCCCAGTCGGGCTGCCCTTCCCCGAAGGAGCTCGCGGTCTGCCTGCCCGCTTGCCCACCTCCGCCGAGCGCAGCCGCTACCCGACGTAAAGGGCTCATGGCAGCTGAGGCGCCGGCCTCCGCGACGCCAGCAATGCCGCGGCTTCGATAGGCGGCTGATGCTCCGCTGATGACAGCGCCGCCACCGCGCGCGGCGCCGACCATTGCGCCTCCTGCGAGACCGGCGCCGCCGGCAGCGAGGCCCGCACCCGCCGCGACGATGCCGCCTGCGGCGATGCCTGTTCCAATTGCGGCCCCGGCGCCTAGTTGGGGTCCGCCAGAGACCAAACCGTTCGCGATGCCGGGACCAAAGATGCCCAGACCCAGCAAGGAAAGTGCCGCAAGGACAAGCGTCATCGCGTCTTCGATAGTCGGCTGCGCCCCGCCGGAGCCTGCGGTGAACTGCGAGAATAAGGTCGAACCAATGCCGACGATGACGGCCAGGACCAGGACCTTGATTCCAGACGATATAACGTTGCCCAGCACCCGTTCTGCCGCGAAGGCGGTCTTGCCAAACAAGCCAAAGGGAATGAGGACGAAGCCAGCGAGCGTCGTGAGCTTGAACTCGATCAGGGTGACAAAGAGCTGGATCGCCAGAATGAAGAAAGCGAGCAGAACCACGACCCAGGCGAATAGGAGAACGACGATCTGGATGAAATTCTCGAAGAAGCTGATATAGCCCATCAGGTTGGAGATCGAATCGAGCAGCGGTCGGCCGGCGTCGAGGCCGACTTGAGCGATCTTTCCCGGTCGCAGGAAATCTGCCGCGGAGAGGCTTGCGCCTGATGCTTTCAGTCCCAAGCCGGCAAAGCTCTCGAAGACGATACGCGCCAGGCTATTCCAATTGCCGATGAGGTAGGCAAAGACGCCGACGAAGAGCGTCTTCTTGACAAGACGGGCGATGATGTCCTCGTCGGTGCCCCAACTCCAAAACAACGCAGCAAGCGTGATGTCGATCGCGGCAAGGGTCGCTGCGAGATACCCGACATCGCTACCCAACAGCCCGAAGCCGTTGTCGATGTAACGCGTGAACGTTTCCAAGAACTGGTCGATAATCCCCGTATCGGTCATGGCTTGCTCGCGTCAGGTGTCGCCAAGGGTGGATATCTTTGCGGCATCCGGCTCTGATCCTTTGGGACGGGCGCCAAGGCTGCGGCAGAATCATCATGGCCAGGAACGGCCGCACCGTCTTTCCTGCCAAAGAAGCGACGCCGGTTTTCGGCCCAAACCTGCTTGCAATGTTGATAGGCTGCCGGTTCCTCCGAAGTGACGCTGCGGCAACGTGCGAGGTCTGAGCTCGTTATGCCTGTCGTCTGCTCCGCCTGGGGCGACGACCGAGACTCCTCTCCACCACGAAGCTGAATCGTGCAGGCGGCGACGGCCACTAGGCCGATTGTCGTAAGCAGCGACAGCGCCTTGAATGCCTTTACGTCGGTCATCGGTGGAACATCTGCACGTTGGAGGATTGATAGCCCTGTCCTGGCGTCAGAAAGCGCCTGAGCTGCTCTCGCCCCTGATCCTGGGCCGATGCGCGCTGTGCCGCTTCGAGACTTTGTGCCCTGCCCTGCGCCGCCACGGCAGCCGTGAGATCGGCAAGTTGTTGCGCTTGAAGCGCGAGGATCTGATTGCCGGCCTGAGTTGCCTGCAAGGCGCCACTGGCACCCTGACTTGAAGTTACAAGCGCTGACGTCTGGATGCGGTTGGTGTCGAGGTTGCCGACGACGCCGGCCTGAACACGGAGCGCATCCTGCAATGCGGCTACAGAATTCTGCCACCGCAATTGAGCGTTGGCGATCAGCAACTGGTTCGACTGGCTGCTTGTCGCCGGCGCGTAGCTGGTCGAAAAAGCCCGATCGATCTGCTGCACGTCGTATGCGATGCGTTGGGCCTGGGCCAGCAGTTGCTGCGTGCGCTGGATCGATGATTGCAATTGCTGCAGCGAAGAGTACGGCAGGTTTGCCAGATTCCTGGCCTGATTGATCAGCATCTGTGCCTCGTTCTGCAACGAGGTGATCTGGTTGTTGATCTGCTGAAGTTCTCGCGCGGCGGTCAGGACATTCTGGACGTAGTTGTTGGGATCGAAGACGATCAGCGCCCGTGCAGGTACCGCGACGCCAAGCACCAGCGCGACGGTGCCAGCGGTCGCCAATAGGGCAAGACGCCTCATAGCGATTTCTCCAGATTGACGAGATTGGGAATCAGGTCGGTGGCCCAGGCGACGCCACGGCGCTGGAGCCAGGCCGGTACGAAGCCGTCCGGCCCATGTTCGGCGAGTAGCTGCGCGATGGCAGCCTGGTCGGTCTTGGAAGAGGCCGCGGTGAAGGCGAGCGCAATCTCGCCAAGACCCAGTTCGAACATCCGGTTGCCGCGGCGGGACTGGCAGTAGTAGTCGCGCTTCGGCGCTGCCCGGCTCAGAAGCTCGATCTGGCGGTCATTGAGGCCAAAGCGGCGATAGATGGCAGTGATCTGCGGCTCGATCGCCCGTTCGTTCGGCAGCAACAGACGCGTTGGGCAGCTTTCGATGATCGCGGGCGCGATCGCGGAGCCATCGATGTCCGACAGCGACTGGGTGGCGAAGATGACGGACGCGTTCTTCTTCCGAAGCGTCTTCAACCATTCCCTGAGCTGACCGGCGAAATCCTCGTCGTCGAGGGCAAGCCAACCTTCATCGACAATCAGGAGTGTAGGCCGGCCATCGAGACGATCGCCGATACGATGGAAGAGGTAGGCCAGCACGGCCGGGGCCGCGCTCGTTCCGATCAACCCTTCGGTCTCAAAGGCCTGGACCGAGGACTCGCCAAGGCGCTCGAATTCGGCATCGAGCAGGCGCCCGGACGGACCACCCAGGCAGTACGGTTGCAAGGCGCGTTTCAGGGAGTTCGATTGCAGGAGGACCGATAGCCCGGTCAGGGTGCGTTCATCCCTCGGCGCCGAGGCGAGAGATGTCAGCGCCGACCACAGATGGTCCTTG
Organism: Bradyrhizobium sp. USDA 3397; assembly: GCF_054060965.1. Classification (NCBI taxonomy): domain Bacteria; kingdom Pseudomonadati; phylum Pseudomonadota; class Alphaproteobacteria; order Hyphomicrobiales; family Nitrobacteraceae; genus Bradyrhizobium; species Bradyrhizobium sp. USDA 3397. The sequence continues at coordinate 7,008,029 of NZ_JBSSDS010000001.1, read as the reverse complement.
ACCTCCGGCGTGATCTCGATTTTTTCGCGCGCCAAGATCGCCCCGATCCATTCCGTGGCCCATCCGCGCTCAGAGGGATCATCGATCCAGGCCAGCGGTTGCAACGCAACGGGATTTTCGTCCCCGTCAGACAATGCACCGCCGAGATCATGCCAATCACCGCCCATGGCGAGTGCGGCCGCACGAATTGAACCGCCAAAATCGAACGCAAAGACCTGAGAGTTTGGATAACGCCTGAACTGTAGCGCCATCAGAGCGAGGAGCACCGACTTGCCCGCACCGGTCGGTCCCACCACAAGCGTATGGCCGACGTCGCCGACGTGAAGCGAGAACCGAAAGGGGGTCGATCCCTCGGTCTTGCCGAACATGAGGGGCGGAGCTTTGAAATGCAGATCCCTCGCCTCGCCGGCCCACACGGCCGACATCGGAATCATATGAGCGAGGTTGAGCGTCGATACCGGTGGCTGCCGCACGTTCGCATAGACATGCCCCGGCAGACTGCCGAGCCAGGCTTCTACTGCGTTCACCGTCTCGATCATGCAGGTGAAATCGCGGCCCTGAATGACGTTTTCGACCAGCCGCAGCTTTTCGTCGGCAGCATCGGGATCGCGGTCCCAGACGGTGACGGTCGCCGTGACAAAGGCTTGTCCGATCTGGTCCGACCCCAGTTCCTGTAGCGCCGCGTCGGCGTCCAACGCCTTGTTGTGTGCATCGGTATCGAGCAGCGTCGCTGCCTCGTTGGTCATAACCTCCTTGAGAATGGCGCCAATCGACTTTCGCTTGGCGAACCACTGCCGGCGAATCTTGGTCAGCAGCTTGGTGGCATCGGTCTTGTCGAGCATGATCGCGCGGGTCGACCAGCGATAGGAGAATGCAAGACGATTGAGATCGTCGAGAATTCCCGGCGTCGTCGCACCGGGAAAGCCGACAATCGTCAGAACCCGGACGTTGGCTGACCCCAACATCGGCTCAAGCCCGCCGGTCAGCGGCTGGTCGGCCAACAGCGCATCGATGTACATGGGAATTTCCGGCACCCGGACGCGGTGCCGTTTGGTCGAGATCGTCGAGTGCAGGTAGGTCAGCGTGTCCTGATCATCGAGCCAGGCGCATTCAGGCATGAATCCTTCGACGAGCTGCAGCACGCGATTGGTTTGATCGATAAACCCGCGAAGCACCTCCTGCGCGTCAGCGCCAACAGTCCGATCGCGGCCCTCATAGAGCAGGCGCTCTGCCTTGGCGGCTCCCTCCTCCGGCGGCAGATAGAGGAAGGTCAGGAAAAAGCTGGATTCATAGTGAGCGCCGGCCTCTTCGAACTGAGCCCTGCGTTCGGCATCGACCAGCGCGGACGCGACATCTGGAAATGCACTCGGAGGATAGGCCCCAGCAAAATGACGCTGCGCCTCGACAAATACAGCCCAACCAGATCCCAGACGGCGCAACGCATTATTCAAGCGACCGGCGACGCCGACGAGTTCAGCCGGCACCGCGCTGTCGAGGTCAGGCCCCCGGAACTTTGCTGTCCTCTGGAACGAGCCGTCCTTGTTCAGGATGATTCCCTCGTCGACGAGTGCTGCCCAGGGCAGGAAGTCGGCAAGACGCGTATTGGAATGGCGATATTCGGCGAGATTCATCATGACCGGGGCTCAGGTGTTGAGGTGACCTGGAATGCGCAGATGTCGGCGCACCACATCGACAAAAGCGGGATCGCGCTTGGCGGCCCAGACGGCGGCCATGTGGCCGATGAACCAGAGGACGAGGCCCGCGATCCAGAGCCGCAATCCGAGCCCGAGGGCCGCAGCAAGCGTGCCGTTGACGATCGCAACGGACCGCGGCGCACCACCCATCAGGATCGGCTCAGTGAGCGCGCGATGAACGGGCACAACAAAGCCTGCCACCTGATCGTCCATCAGATCACCACGCCGCCACCGAACGAGAAGAACGACAGGAAGAAGCTCGAGGCGGCAAAGGCGATCGACAGCCCGAACACGATCTGGATCAGCCTGCGGAAACCACCAGACGAATCTCCGAACGCGAGCGTGAGCCCGGTCACGACGATGATGATGACGGCGATGATCTTGGCGACAGGTCCCTCAACCGACTGAAGGATCTGATTGAGCGGCTGCTCCCACGGCATGTTCGAGCCGGCCGCCCATGCCGGCGCCGACACCAAAGAAACGGTGCCGGAGGCAGCTAATGAAGCGACATCTCGAAGAAGGCGAAATTTATGACGCATGTCAGTCTCCTGCTGGTGAAAGGTCGTAGTCGCCAGCGGCGCCAAGCCCTGAAACGAGGGCGAGTTCAGCGAGGCGACGGTCAGCGCCGCGACCCGCAAGGACAGCGACGATGTTGATGGTCTCGGCGATCAGAGCCCGCGGAACGGTGATGACGGCTTCCTGGATGAGCTGCTCGAGCCGCCGCAGCGCGCCGAGCGCGCTGCCTGCGTGAATGGTGCCAATGCCGCCGGGATGGCCGGTGCCCCAGGCCTTGAGCAGATCGAGTGCTTCGGCACCGCGAACCTCGCCGACCGGGATGCGATCAGGACGAAGTCGGAGCGAGGACCGAACGAGGTCAGATAGGGTGGCTACGCCGTCCTTGGTCCGCAGCGCCACAAGGTTGGGTGCCATACACTGGAGTTCCCGCGTGTCTTCGATCAGCACGACCCGATCGGAGGTCTTGGCCACCTCCGCCAGGAGCGCATTCGTCAATGTTGTCTTGCCGGTCGATGTCCCCCCGGCGACGAGGATGTTCTTACGAGCATCGACCGCGCCCTTCAGCGTCCTGGCCTGCTCCGAGGTCATGATCCCCCTGCCGACGTAGTCGTCCAGCGTAAACACGGCGACCGCGGGCTTGCGGATGGCAAAAGCCGGTGCCGCAACGACCGGAGGCAAGAGACCTTCGAAACGCTCGCCGGTCCCGGGCAGTTCGGCCGAAACCCGGGGCGCGCCGGCATGCACCTCGGCACCTACGTGATGCGCTACAAGGCGAACGATGCGCTCGCCGTCGGCTGCGGACAGAGTTTCGCCTGTATCGATCAGGCCATTTGACAGCCGATCAATCCACAGCCGCCCATCCGGGTTGAGCATCACCTCGATAATCGCTTCGTCTTCGAGGTAACCGGCGATCGCAGCGCCAAGCGCGCTACGTAGCATTCGCGCACCGCGCGAATTCGCTTCCGATTGAAAGGTATGGATTGCCACCGTTCGCCCCACGAATGAGGACGTCCAAAGCGCGTCCTCAGATGGGGATCATTAGAAAAGGCACCAATGCACTTGGCGCAACAAGCGCCTTTAATGATCGTAGGCTGGCGTAGAAAAAGGAAGACTGAGAACTGGTATTTGACGGCTACTTAATCGTATCCGCTCGTAGCGAGTCGTTGCTCACCACTCCCCATCATCATCCGCGGGCAGGACGATAACCGAATCCTCATACAACCCAACTGACTCGGGAGCGTAGGAAACATCAGCGGGCCTGAACAAGAGGATTGAACTCGTCCACGAAGCGATGGATCGGCGCCAGGGCCGCGCGAACCAGACAAACGATGCGATCTGCAGAGCTACGTTGAGGCTGAACGCTATTTGATAGGCTTGGAGGGGCCTATGGCCATCATTCGCAGACCATTGCTCCAGGATAAGACCTGTCGCGTATTGTGCCAGAAACGCCCAACCAAAGTGCAAGACATTCAAGGCGCCGTTGGCACGACCGGCAAGCTCCGGCGGAAAGTAATCCGCTATTACCGCGAAGCTCACCACGGTTGCCGTTCCTACAATTGCCACCACGGACCATGGCACAATGGATGGCAGAGGCGCGCGCAAGATCAGGGCGAGCTGCGCTACGACGAACAGCACCGCGACTATCGCCAATGCTGTCTCAGCTCCGATTCCTCGTCGCCTCATGCGGTGGACTGTCGTACCAAACAGCCAGGCGCCGCCGCTAAGTACGATCGACATCATGAACAGCTGCCCGACCAGACTCGCGCGATCAAGGCCTTCCACGTCCACTAGCCACGGTGAGGCCCACAATCCCTGCAGGGACCAAGCCGATCCAACGCAAGTCGCCGACAACGGGGCCATTCGCCAGAAGCGCTGATCGCCGAAAACGGAGCTAAGGGTGGCGGGCGCTGTTGATGGGACAATGCCTCGCTCAGGCACCACGACATAGATGAGAATGGCTACCGCACCAGTAGCGGCCGCCAGGATCTCAAAGAGCTGCCGCCAGCCGATCCAGGCGAGAAGGTGTTCGACGGGAGCGGTAGCGGTGACCGCTCCGAGCGAGCCCAGCATGACCATGTAGCCGTTCAGCAAGGCAACTCGCTCCTTGGGACTCCAGATGATGATGGACTTCAGTCCAGCTGTCAGCGCCGCCGCCACGCCAAGCCCGATCATTGCCCGCGCGATCAAAAGTGACAGGAAGGCGGTCGATATCGCGAACAGTTCGGCGCCGGCGGCGGCGACCAAAAGCAGAACACTCTGGACTCGGCGCGGACCAAAGCGGTCCAACAATATGCCGACGGGGATCTGAGCGGCTGCGAAAACAAGGAAATAGACTGACGTCAGCAACCCGAGGTCGGCGGTACCCAGCCCGGCATCCGAGCTGAGATGACTTCCGATCAAAGCGTTGATCGTTCGAAACAGATACGAAAGATAGTATCCAGCAGCAAATGGGAGGAAAACGCGCGCAATTCGAGACCATCCTAGTGAGATTTGCATGCTGGTCCTTTTCGCTATCGGCTCGTTCGAGCGGATAGCGCGTCCAGCTTTTTGTCAGTTCGGCTAAGTTGCTGCGGTCGTAGGCTGGCGTAGAAAAAGAAGAGCCGACGCGGTCGGCGCATCAAGGACGCTCAGTCAGGTTTCGCCGGCCGGTTCCTGACGGATATCTTCTGGAATCTCGCGCAGAAAGCTTTGCCCTTTTTGCAAGCGGCGTCCGAGCGCCTCGACAAATCCTTCGAAGCGCTCCCTACCCTTTATCTGCGCGGCCGCCTGCGCGTCGTTGGGCAACGGCGGCGTGATTGTCAGCCAGAAGCGAATGAAGAGGGCCAAGGTCTCAGCCGTTAGACCAACATCACGCTCCAAGCGCTGCATCTGACGCGACAGCCGATCGAGGCGCCGCGTGAATGCTGCTTCCCGCCTGTCCGCTGCGTCCGGTGACAGAAATGAAGCAACGGCCGCTTCCACGATCGCAGACCGGGAAAGCTTCTTGCGGTCGGCGAGATCCGAGATCTGCTTCAGAAGCTCTGGCGGGAAATAGACGTTCATCCGGTCGCGCATGTCGCCTCAGAGCTCCATACCATCGTAGGGGTCCATGGCGACCTGACGGGCAACGCCGCGCATCTGCTGACGCATAAGCTGGGACTGGCGGACTGCATCCTCGTCGTCGTCAAGAACGACGGCAAATTCCTCTGCCGGCGTCGGCTCGGTCGTCTCCTTTGCGATCGCAACGTGATCGGGGAGTTCGGGCTCGCGACGAAGGCCGCTGTTTGCCGTGTCTTCCTCTCCTTGCGCTCTGTCAGTTGGAAGTGGCACCGGTCTCAGCGTTCCGGCCGTTGACCATCCGTCCGTTCGCGATGACCGACCGGATGTCGCCGGATCGGGCGGCGGCAAGACCCGCTCGCTAAACCGCCGATCCTCATAGTAGCGCACCTTCTTCCCCCGGATCGGTGGCGTGCCTGCCACCATCACGATTTCGTCCATCGGCGGAAGCTGCATGACTTCGCCGGGGGTCAGCAGCGGTCTCGCCGTCTCCTGCCGAGAGACCATGAGGTGCCCCAGCCAGGGGTTCAACCTGTGCCCGGCATAGTTTTTCATCGCGCGCATCTCCGTCGCCGTACCCAAGGCGTCGGACACGCGTTTGGCGGTTCGCTCGTCATTGGTCGCGAAGCTGACTCGGACGTGACAATTGTCGAGGATCGCATTGTTGGGCCCATAGGCCTTCTCGATCTGATTGAGCGATTGCGCGATCAGGAAACTTTTGATGCCGTACCCCGCCATGAAGGCGAGTGCGGACTCGAAGAAATCGAGACGCCCCAGCGCCGGGAACTCGTCAAGCATCATCAGGACTCGATGTCGACGATCGCGGGCGTGCATGTCCTCGGTCAGGCGCCGGCCGATCTGGTTCAACACCAGACGGATGAGGGGCTTGGTCCGCGAAATATCGGAGGGAGGCACCACCAGGTAGAGCGTCGTCGGTCGGTGATCGGCGATCAGGTCGGCGATCCGCCAGTCGCATCGGCAGGTCACCTTGGCCACGACGGGATCGCGGTACAGCCCGAGGAACGACATCGCCGTGGACAGGACGCCTGAACGTTCGTTCTCCGATTTGTTGAGGAGTTCGCGCGCAGTCGAAGCGACCACGGGATGAGCGCCCTGCTCGCCAAGGTGTCGCGTGGTCATCATCGCCTTCAGCGTCGCCTCGATGGGTCGCTTCGGGTCGGAGAGAAAAGCGGCGACGCCAGCCAAAGTCTTGTCCGCCTCGGCATAGAGAACATGGAGGATGGCGCCGACCAGGAGCGAATGACTGGTCTTCTCCCAATGGTTCCGTTTGTCGAGTGAACCCTCGGGGTCAACCAGGACGTCGGCGACATTCTGGACGTCGCGCACCTCCCACTCCCCACGCCGGACCTCGAGCAGCGGATTGTAGGCCGAGGATTTTGGGTTGGTCGGATCGAACAACAGGACGTGGCCGTGATGAGAGCGAAAGCCGGCGGTCAACTGCCAGTTCTCGCCCTTGATATCGTGCACAATGGCCGAACCGGGCCAGGCCAGCAACGAGGGAACGACGAGCCCGACACCTTTGCCCGATCGCGTTGGCGCAAAACACAGGACGTGCTCCGGTCCGTTATGGCGGAGGTAGTCATGGTCGAGCTTGCCGAGCACCACACCATCGGGACCGAGAAGTCCGGCCGCTCGAACCTCTTCCGCACCGGCCCAGCGCGCCGAGCCATAGGTCTCGACGTTCTTGGCCTCGCGCGCCCGCCAGACCGACATGCCGATCGCCACCGCGATCGAAACGAAGGTCCCCGACGCCGCTATGAAGGCTCCCTCAACAAAGACCTGAGGCGCATAGGCATCGTAGACGAACCACCACCAGAAGAAGACCGGGGGGTAATAGACCTTGAAGCCCAAGAGTTTGAACCATGGCCGCCCAAGCTCCGGTTGATAGGCAAGCCGCCAGGCCGTCCATTCGGTTGCTCCCCAGATGGCGAGCAAGACGATCAGGCCGACAACGATGACCTGTCCCCAGAGGATCTTGGTTCCCGACATCCCGAACGTCCTTCCGCAGCTGAATTGGAGAGATTGCTAGAGCCCGAGGTCGCGCTTGCGGCCAAAGCCCCATTCGATGCCACCGCCGTCTTTCACGACGCCGCTGACGTGTTGCCCGAGCCTCTTTTCGAGCTCGCGCGACCACGGCACTAGCTGGAAGCCGAGCCCATTATCGATCATGGCGAAGCGTCCCGAGCTGAGGGTCAGCCGCTGGCGATACGTGCCTGCCACGTGTTCCCCGGACGCGGCCGCCACATGAGCTAGCCCCGTGTCGGCCGAGACCTTTGCGGCCACCTCGTCCAGCTCGCGCCGGCGCAACGTGTTGAGGAGGTCGCGCTGCAGGATGATGCGCTGTCCCTGACGCCGTGCCAGACCTTCCTGGATCAGATGCTCGGTTCGAGCTTCCATGGCATCGCGGGCCTCGCGGCCGAATCCGCCCATGGCGATCGGCATCGGATCGCGCTCGACCAAGCGATGGTCGAGCCAGGTCGCCCCTTTCGCGGTGACCTGCGCACTGAGATCGAGATCGGAACGGGTCGCAAGCATCACGGTGGGACTCGGCTCGCCAGCTTGACCGAACCGTCGCACTTCGACGATCCCGCCGACCGGCGGTGCATGTTCGAAGGCCTCGACGCCGCGGAAGCGCACGTGGTGGGCCCGTCCGTCTGTTCCGTCGATCAGGGCATAGGCCTCGCCGGTCAGTTCGTCATGCAATCCGCGGTCGACCAGCCGTCCGATAATCTGGGCTGTCGGCCGTCCACCCTCGATGACGAAGTCGGCAACGCCGCGCGCTTCCCCACGCTCGGTGAAGGCACGGTGCATGGTCTTGATGATGTCGCCGCGCATGCCGAGGTCGCGCAAGCTACGCTCGGCCTCAAGCCCTACCATCCAATCGCCTGGTGCGGCCGAGGCAGCAAGACCCATCTTCTCCAGGTGTTGAAGGCGACCAATCATCAGGCGCCGTATCTCGGGATCGGAGCCGCTGGGATGTTCGGGGCGGAGATCGATGTAGCCAGTCTCATCTGCTGCCAGCCGGATCTCCCGATCAAGCCGCGTCCATCGTTCTGCCGTGATTTCCCTCTCCAGCGAATTGCGGATTTCATGCTCCGGTTTCGGACCCAGTTCGATGGCGACCAGTTCCTCGGCGCGGGAGCGCAGGCCCTGGCTGATGTAGTCGCGGGAGATCACGAGATCGGCTCCCTCCCGATCGACTCCCCTAACGAGAAGATGGATATGGGGGTTGTCCGTATTCCAGTGATCGGCGGCTATCCAATCGAGCCGCGTGCCGAGATCGATCTCCATCTGCTTGGCGAGGTCGCGGGTGAAGGCCTTCAGGTCGGTCATCTCGCCTGCCTCCTCGGGCGAGACGATGAACCGGAAATGATGCCGGTCGTCCTTGCAGCGTTCTGCGAAAGCCGCGCTGTCGGCACGGTCGCTGCCGGCGTCGAACATCTTGGCCGGCTCACCACTCCGGGTCACGCCGTCGCGCTTCAGGTAAGAGAGATGGGCAGTCAGTGGTGCTGAACGGAAGACTCGCCCTTTATGACGAACCACGCGCGCCTTCACCACAACGCGGCGCGTCGGGCTGAACAATCTGGCGCGGCTAAAGGATAGCCTGCCGCGGCCAAACGTCGAGCGTCCATACGCCGCAGAACGCCTGCCCGCGGTCCCCTGACGTGGCGTGTGTCCTGCTTTCTTGGCGGCGCGCAGCACCTGGTTGATAAAGCTCTTTTGCTTCGGCGCGCGGGTACTGCGAATGCGTCCGGGCCGAACACGCAGATCGCTGTCGCCCGCGCTCACGGCAGGGCCTCCCCAAGATCAAAAGCGCACATGGTGCCGAAAAAGCCTTTGATTGAATTCGTCAAAATGCAAAGCGCGGCACGCGCCCCGACCTCATGGAGCTTCGGCGACACCGACGCCAGCCGCAGCCGCTGCTTCACGATCGCTGGGTTCACGAAGTGCCGGGCGGCGATGTCTTCCTCGGACATGCCGAGATCGCGGAGTGTCTGGAAGGCCCGAAACTGATCGAGCGGGTGCAGGCCGACCCGCTCGTCGTTCTCCGCCACCGAATCGTCCGCGGCAATGCCCCCTTCGCGAACGACGCACGGCACTGCCTGTGTCTTCGACATCCGCTTCTGTTTCACAAGGAGCTCGAGAGCGCGATAGCGCCTGCCTCCCGCTGGCACCTCGAACATGCCGGTCTCGTTACCATCTGCATCAACAACGGCCCGGACACTCAGACTTTGCAGAAGCGTACGCTGCGCGATGCTCTCGGCTAGCTGCTCGATCGAGACACCGGCCTTGACGCGGCGAACGTTCGACTGGCTGAGCACGAGTTTGCTGAAGGGAATGTCCCGGGAAGGCGACAGCGTGATCTTTTGGACGGCTTTCGTCATCTTGGCTCTCCACGACGGGCGGCCGTGAGACTCTCTCTCGGCTTCCAACCCGTCGCGAACAGCCTCCCTCCTCTCACTCTCGCGCGGTCACGAGGAGCATCACGCCGCCGCGTGATCGGCGACAACCATATCCAGCGATGGGGGCTCGATAGACCCAGGAACGAAGCCGAGCAAATAGTCCGCGCCTTGCTCGCCTGCGAGGCGGCCCGCACGATGGCCCGATTGTCTTCGCGCAGGACTTCAAGCCAGGAGCCGATATATTCGGCATGGCGAACGGTGGGGACGATTCCGAGCGACGCGCAGCTGAATGCGGAACTCAACTCGGCGACCAGTTCTTCAAAGGCATATTTCTTCGTACCGTAGGATCCGCTCTGGTCGCGATTGAGGCGCGAGGAATGCCCGGTCGCATGACCGAGTTCATGCAGCGCTGTGCGGTGCCAGTTGATGGGTTCGAAATAGGCCTGCGGCGGCGGGACCTGAACATAGCCTTCGGCTGTTGCGTAGAATGCGCGATCTCCACCAATGCGAAATGGAATTCCGCTGGCCTTGATCAGGGCGTCAACCGTGGGTTCAATCAGGCCAGCCGGCGGTGGCGGCGCAGCGGTGGCAATCTCGTGAGGCAGATCTGCGCACTGATCGACGTTGAAAACGGTAAATCGTTTGAGGAATGGAATCGCCTGCGCGTCTTCACCGGTCTCGGCGGCGCGGCGCTTTTCGTCGTTCGGTACGAAACGATCCGCGTAGACAACAGTGGCGCCGCGCTCCCCCTTTCGAACGTGGCCGCCAAGCGAGAGAGCCTGACGGAAGGTGAGCCAACTTTGACCTGTAAATCCGCGTTCGATCACGGCGCCCCAGAGTATGAGGATGTTAACGCCGCTGTATTGCCGGTGGTCGACGCATTTTTTGGAATAGCCAACGGCGCTTTCGCCGCGGCCGTACCCCAGGGCTGGACCCAGGGGACGCGTCCGGCCTCAAGCTCGGCGATGATCTTGTCGGTGATTTCGCTATAGAGGTTCGCCCGATCGTGGCCGGTGCGCGCGCAAGCTTTAGGGTTTGACATCGCGGGTCTCCGCAACGGGCACCGCGAGCCTCTCTCGCAGCTTGTAACCCGTCACGAAAAACCCACCCTGCGCTCTTACTTTCAGCCTCTAGCGCCATCTACCTGGGACCCAGGCCCGATCAGGCGTGTGCCCAAGGGCGCATCGCCTCAACGGAAAATGGCACCCGGAGAGCGTGAGCACAGCGACCCGAAGGGGCACGCGGGTCCGAGTGCAGCGACGAGACCGGTTCAATAGCGGCACCCGGGAACGGGGCAGTGATAGCGATCGCCGCAGGCGAGCCCCTTTCCCGAGTGCCCCCGGCGAGGAGCACCAAAGCTCTAGCGCGAGGGATCGAAGCCGCAAGCCCGAGACGATGCGCGGCTCGGTTCACGAGAGAGCCCGGTGTGGCCCTGGTCGCACGCGCCAAAACCTGAGCGAACGTGATGCAGGCAATGATACGAGAACCGCCTGGCATTTTTACAGGGGTCTCATAATTGTGGAAGAGAGGTCTGTGGGCGGAGCGAAAGCGAAGACCACTCGCGACGCGGCGAAAGAGGCACCCTGAACGGAGCCGCAAAAAGACGTCTCCACAGCGCCGACGTCGATGACGACCGCGCCCCTGAGGCTGCAAAGGACGCTTCATATCCTTTGGGAAGGTCTCGCTTTTCATCCGGATTGCGACCCGGAGGTGGCAAAAGATCAGTGGCCGGCGATGTGATGGCGCTGCACGCCTACTGGGACAGCCTGTTCGGCGGCTACGTGTCGCCATATGGCGCGATTTTCGATGCTGAGGTGAAGGATGGCCTTGCTAATATCAAGGTCAACGAGAGCATGGCGACGGTCTCCGATCCGCAGGCATGGATCGATGAGGGCGCCGAACTGGCCGAACAATATGCCTACGCCAGCCCCGTGAGCCTGGGACCCAATCCCGTGCTTCTCACGCGCGAGCATGAAACCAACGCCTGGAACATCGCGCGAGCCCAGGCGGCGCTCGGTGCGGGGCGGCTTGCGCGTCTTCTCAACGATGCGTTGAAGTAGTGCACTGCGAATAGCGAGGCAAAGGGTTCCTGCGGAGTCGGCTATCGCTTCCAGTTCCATAGCCGAATTTGCGCTTGATCGCTTGAGGCTGCACGCTAGGCCAACACGGCATGACCATCGCGACCAGCGCAATGTCGACCGCGCACCGCCGGACTATCGAGGATATTCGTCCGCCTCTTGCGCCTGAGGCACCGACTGGAGCCGAGCCCCGCTTTGGCTATCCAGCTCAGACAGCGCTTTTATGCCTGACATAAAGCCAAGTTGCCGATAGCTCTCAAATTGTGATTCCGAGAACCACTGATTTATCGTCGCCTCATGGGGAAACTCGGGATGGCGCGCTCGATACGCTCGGATGTCGGCTGGCAGCTCTGTCCAGGACCGCGGCAGAGACGGCTTGAGGTAAAGCAGTTCGCCCGTAAGCGGATCTGAGTTCCGGGTTGCGGGATACCTGATCTTGCCAAATGCGTAACCCTTGTCACTCATACCGTCTGATCCGATGTGCAAATCACGAATGTCAATCTCGATGTCGACGCCAAAATCGACACGGCATTTCTGGACCGCATTGCCCAGATCGTCAAAGGTCCGCTGTGGATCTGCGCCGGCATCAACGCAGATGATCCATGTGCATCGCCGTCTTACAAGTTCATAAATCCCGAGATTCTCGAAGTGGCCGCCGTCGGAAACATATATCCAACTGGACCGCTCGCTGGTCGTACCCAATAGCTCATTTAGGTACCAAGCCGCTCCAATCCTCGGGCTGGTCTTTTTCCAGTTTTCCTCTCTAGCGTTCCAGGCCGATTGCGCGCTGGACAACTCCATCCATTTCCTAACGCTCCACATCAGTCCAAATCCCGGTGGAGCTGGGTTCGGGAACCAGCGCCCCAAGCGTAGATTCAGGAGCGTGAGCAAGAAGGAAAGAGGACCACGACTGGCGAATCCCATTTGCGAGCTGACGGCGGCTCCCGAAGTGGCAATCGCCGTTCCAATAAGGATACCCTCGGATTTACTCTCGAAGGCAGGGTATTCATGGACGAAACTGGTGGTGCGCACGTAGCCGCCACGGCTTGCATCGGTTAGATCGGCGGAAGATCTCTCGCCTGACTCCAGCCAGTACCCGCACCAGCGCGGGGAGAAAACAAAGGCGGCCGCTTTGCGCTGCTGCCAAGCCAGATTCGGACCATGCGTGATATTGAGCGCGGCATTCACGAGCAGGTAGGGGCGCTGATCCTTAAGTTCGCAGAGGGGAAAGTCATCGCGCGGATCAAAGCCGGCGTAGGGATTCTCCAATCTGTTCGACCCGTGCGCAGCACCGAGATAGCAACGAACAAGGCGGTTGCGGTAAAGGTTTTGGAGAGAGAACGTATTGACGTCAACACAGGCAAATGCTCCCAGCGAAACCACGGCGACATAAAAGAGAAGCACCACGGCCGGCGAGAGGAACGGCCAGGTTGCCGGGTCAAACCAGCGAATGGGGCCTGATCTAATTGAAAAAGCAGTCTCCAACTGCGAGATCTGAGACTGCAGAAACCCAGACCAGGCTTTGTCCGGCAGCCCCACACTAGAGAAGAGCAGGCTTCCCTGGAAGAAGACCGTGATCGCGAAAACAAGCGTGCAGACCAGGATCAGGCACAAGGCCATGAGACCTGTGCGCTTTGTTTCGGGCTCTTGCGGTCGCATCCTTCGGCCTCGCCAAAATAGCCATCCGGCAATTGCGAATCCAAGGATGAACATGGCGGGAAAAAGGGAGGGCGACAGATAAGACGCGATCAGGTCTCCCGCATTTGTCAGCCCCCAGAGCCATAGCGGCCGTGCGTACACAATCAGAATCACCGCTACCATCCAGAAGGCTGCAAGCCCCGACATTTCACCGAGAAACCGGTTCAGCCACTCGCGGGTGAATTCCGAGTAGGTGTTACCCACGATGCCAGTCCATAGGATGAGAATAAGCCAGAAGAAAACCACCCCTAATGTCGGACCAAGAGCGACAACGTGGATAAGGCTTTTTGTGTCGAGTTGCGCGATGTTGAAGAATTGCCCTGCATAGTAGGCACACGCGGCCGTGGCCGCCGAGCAAACAATAATCGCAAAAGCATATCGCAGAAGTTCACTCTTCCACTCTTTGATGGCTACGCCAGCGCTGGAAAAGATCGAATTCAGAAGAACCGCCTTCTCGTCTGCAAGGCTCCAGTGGCGCATTGTTCCGACGGCGGCCAATGCACCCGCGCCCATGCCAAGCGTGGCGGCTGCGAGTACCATAATGATCTCAACCCCGCCGAAGCTCTTGGCATTCAAGCCGACCCACACGGAGCCGCTGATGAGAGCATTACTCAGGAAAAACAATCCAACGATCCGAGCTGAACGAAGAGCTCTGAGCATTGTTGTTCTTTTGGTCGGGTCGAGAATTCTGAGGTCGTATCTTTGCAGAGTTAGCGACAGGGACACGGCGCAAAATGACAGAAACAGCGCAAGCAGGATGCCCCCTCCTATTTTTTCAAGTTCGAGTCCGGCTGCCAAGATCGGTACCGCGGCATGGAGAAAAGCCAGGATGGAAATGATGCATAGCATCCCGAGCAGAAGATTAAGCGTGAGGTTACGAAGCAGCCCGGAAGCGGCAGCCAGCGTGTCCCCACTGAAGAGCCCAAGGCGCGGCGTTAGATAATTGCTGTACGACCGCAGGAACCTGATCTCGCTGGGCTCTTCGGCCGCACGGCGAATGTTTCGTGGCGCTATGGTTTCCTCAACATCATGAACCGGATTGGGGCTGCCCGCTTTGCCAGCCCTGTAGATGCATGCCGAAAGCCAGGCACCGATGTAGCCGCCGCCCGATACAGTCGAAAGATAATCGATGCGCGCAATTTGTTTGCGCTGTGCGAGGGCCTGAATAACGCCAAGACTAAAGGTCGCACTTCGAATGCCACCGCCGGACAACGCAAGTCCGACGCGTTCTTCCCGGCGGCTTGGCTGTTGCAACTCTCCTTCGTGCAAGCCGGCTATATGCTCAGCCTCATCCCGCAGAATCGCTTCGAGCTCGGCCCAGTCAGGGTGTGTGGGTTTCGTTGACGCTTTATCCTGCGCAACGCTTTCCTGGGTATTGTTCATGGCTACCCTGCCGTTGCAAGCGCTTGATCGTCCTGGGTGTTGAGGGCCCAACTATTTTGGGTGCGATCGAAAACGTGCCGCACAATCACAAGTTTTTACCAATCCGGGAATGCTACCAGAGGCGTCGCTCGCTCGCAAACGAACTTTCCGTCTTTTGAGTCCAACCTTCAGGAGACTCAGACGGGCAACAAGCTCCCGACCAGCGCGGTCCGGACCAACGCTTGTTTCCGCCTGGATCAGGTTTGTCCGGCATCGATGTGGAGGGGCATTTGGGACTTCGTCGGCCCCGACCTAACCAGCAGGAGCGGTCAAATGCATCATATTCAGCACCGCCCTCCGCGCGGGAGACCGCCAAGCATCGTGTATGACGGCACTTCCGGCGCTCATACCCGAAGAAATGATACCGCTTGACTGGCCTTGGACGCCGCAGTGAAGATCGCACGCTTGTCGGCCTTCAGCACCTTCAGCCAATGTGCCAGGTACTGCGCATGGTCGGCGCGCGGCTCAACCGCTATCCCAAGTTCGGCGCACAGGAACGCAGCGCCAAGCTCGGCGACCAGCTCTTCCATCGCATAGGCTTCAGTCCCGAAGCGGCCGGAGAGGTCGCGGTCACAGCGATGCGCCGGCCCGGTCCAGTGGGTCAGCTCATGGAGCAGGGTGGAGTAGTAGGCCTCAGTGGCCGTTGAGGTCGCCGACCCTGTGAACAGTTCGCGCGGCGGCATGTGGATCTCGTCCGGCTTCGGCATGTAGCAGGCCCGGCTTCCGCCGTAGACGATGTTCGCCCCAGTGCGGGCAATGAAGCCATCCACGTCCTGCAATTCCTCGACCGGAGCAGCAACCGGAGGCTCGTTCAGACCGTCGACCTGGTCCGCATTGAAGACCGGCGTCGCACGCGCAAACAGGCGGCTCTTGCGTTCATCCTCGCTGTCCTCAGTGGAGTCGACCTCAACCTCCTTGTAGAAAACGACGTAGGACGCCTTCTGGCCCTTGCGGACGACGGCCCCCTTCTCCGCCCACTGCCGGTACGTGCCCCACAGGTGCGAACCGTAACCGTTGACCTGGGCCTCAACCCAAAGGGCGAGAACGTTCACGCCACGATACCTGTTGCCCGAGGCGATGTTGACGGGTGCCCGCCCACCGCTGCCGCGATGCCAGGGCATCTGCCAGTGCCCCGCACCGGCCTCGATCGCCTCCACGATGCGGTCGGTGAGGTGCTGGTGAATATCGAAGCGTTCCTTGCTCATGTCGTCTCTCCTTGTTTTGCGGCCATCCGGCCGTGCCGGCGACCGGAGAGACGCGGAGAGACGGCTGCCGCACCCGCAAGGGCGCGCCTGCGCGAGGGCTTGACCCTTGCGGCGGACGGGTATCCGCGTCAGGTCAGCCGAATGAGCATGGCGGGGAACGCGAAGGAGAGACGTGAAGGAAGGCTGCGGGAGTGATGCGCTAGCGCCTGTGCAGCTAGGGCGCAGCTAAGCCAGTACGGATGCGGCAAGATCACTGGTGGTAAGGGCGGCTTGCCCCATCCGGTCTTGCCGCTCCCGAGCGGCCAAACTTGCTATCGCTTGGCCTTCCGAGCCTCGATGTGGCGGAAGGGATTAATCGTCAACGCGGGGGACAGGCACCCGCGTTGCGGCTGCACCAGCTGCTTGCCTCGGAGCCGCTCCAGCCGCGCGCCTTGGCGCCGGATACGCAATCATCGTACGTGCACGTCGCGGCCTGTTTCGGCTGCGGCTTCGAGGGCTTCTGCTGGGCGCTGGCAGGACCGGAGATCACAATGGCGGCGAGAAGAAGAAGTAGAAAACGCATAAGATATCCTCTTTGCTCAATGAGAGTGTGGGCAGGCAGTCTGGTCGTCAGTTCAGGGCGCGCGGCTTCAGTTCCAGGGCGCCACCGGCAGGAGTTATGTTGAAGCGGGCGAGGAATGTCATGCCCAAAAGGCCGTCAACCTGCGGGCCGTATGCGGCAGCGCTTCCCATCGATATCGCGACCGGCACGTTGGCGGCACGCGCACCACCCACCTCGATGAGCTGGGCGTTACCCTGGCGCAGATTGGTGAGTGCCGCCGACCACCTGGAACGTAATCGGATTGCTCTCGTCAGGCATGATCCGCGCACGTGCCGCAAAGGCCTGAGTCATCGAGACCATCGAAGCGCCGGTGTCGACAATCATCCGCCCCCTGGCTCCGTTAATGGTCACGTCAGATGATGAACTGTGCTTTCCCGGTTTGCGGCCGGACGGGAAATGTTTGGGAGACGAGGAGATAGCGGGCGCGCAACGGAGGGTCCGGCCGAGGGCCCCTTCAGGGATACGGCTGGATGCCTTGCGCGTACGCGCCTCGGGGCCAGTTTCCCCGTCCTCCTGGCCGTGCATTGGGGACAGACGCGCAACGGGAGATGGGCCGGAGATGCAATAGGACCGCGCCACCATGGGTTTCCAAGCTTGAGGTGAAGGTGGGGCTTAAGGACACGCCGGAGTTTCTTTGCGGGCGGAGGACGGCAGTGCGCCGGAGGTCTTAGCTGTGCGCCACCCACTGGAAGGTCTTGACTCGTGAAAAGACTGACGTTCAACTGGCAGGCAGTGCAACTTGTTGTTGTTTCATCTTTTTCTCGACAGTCATTTTCAGAGACGAGGACGTCATGCCGCGACGCATCGTTTTGCTTTCAGACGGCACCGGCAATTCATCAGCGAATGTCTGGCGCACCAACGTCTGGCGCATGTTCAGCGCTCTGGACCTTACGCACGATGATCAGATTGCCTGCTATGACAACGGGGTAGGCACCTCGTCTTTCAAGCCCCTGGCCCTGCTGGGCGGGGCGTTCGGCATCGGTTTGCGCCGCAACGTTATCACGCTCTACAAGTTCGCCTGTCGCAATTACCGCAATCCGGACGATGAGATCTTCGCGTTCGGATTCAGCCGGGGCGCCTTTACTATACGTGTCACCATAGGTCTTATTCTTGACCAGGGCCTTATTCCGGGCTCCGGCATGGCTGAGAGCGACCTGGATAGGGAGGCAAAGAAGGCATATCGCGAATATCACAATCGGCACTTCCACACGAACTGGTACCTAATCCTCCAGAACCTCAAGAAGCTGTTTGGCCGAACCGCGCGCCCGCCCGGCGGGATGCCGTCGGGACGAACAATGCCGATCATTCGTTTCCTCGGGCTCTGGGATACCGTGGCGGCTTACGGCCTCCCGATCGACGAATTGACTCTCGGTGTTAGCCAGTGGATATGGCCCCTTGAGCTTCCCAATCATACGCTGAATCCCAACGTGAAGCGTGCTTGCCACGCGCTCGCCCTTGATGACGAGCGCACGACCTTCCACCCGGTGCTCTGGAATGAACGGTCAGAGCCGGCACCTCCACCCGGGCCGCGCTATACCTTCAGCGAGCGGTTGACGCAGGTCTGGTTCGCGGGGGTGCACGCAAACGTTGGAGGCGGGTACCCGGACGATTCACTCTCCCACATTCCGCTCTACTGGATCATGGAGGAGGCCCGCGCCTGCGGCCTGTGCTTTAAGACCGCAAACCCTGCCGCGCTGGATGAGACCAAACAGGCACAAGACAAGGATGGCCGTCTCTATGATTCCCGAGCCGGTATCGGCGGATACTATCGATATGGACCGCGACGGATATCCCGGCTCACACGACAAACGTTCTCGTGGACTACGGGGGACGAGGTTTACGTTCAGAAGCCCAAGATTCATCAAACGGCTCTGCGCAGAATCCAGAACAATGCCCATGTCTATGGGCCGATCGGCATTCCCCACGATTACGACGTTGTGTCACCGGTGGTCGCACCGGATGGCTGCCTGCACTTCCGTATTGACGGTTTGCCGGCCACGCAGGTGGAGGTGACGCCGAACACTCCGGAAACGGCGACCCAGGCTCAGGCCCGCGTCATTGCCGAACGCGAAAGAATTTGGCCGCTGGTTCATCTCCGAGCTCTGCTGTATTTTTCGACGCTCCTTGCGACCCTAGTGTTCGTGATCTTTCCGCTCACCGGCCGTGGCGATCCCCTTGGCGAGAGAACCAACGCCCTAAAATGGCTTTCGGATTTCATACGGACTTTGGGGGGCTTCCTGCCATCCTGGGCGTCCCAGTGGTTTGTCTCATACGCGCAGTACCCCATAACCTTTGTGGTCCTCGTGTCTCTGATCGGAGGCCTGCTGTGGGGTAACAGCAGAATCGCTGCGGCCATTCAGGACCGTATGGCCTCACTGTGGTCGCAGGCATTTGCAGGAACGCTTCCGGCGCCGGGAAAACCGCCCAGTTCGACGCCTGCGGGCGGTGATCGTCTTCTTGTCTGGATCCGAACCGGATGGCGCTACTACCTCGCTCCTGCGCTTTCCGCCATCGTCATCGCTTACCTGGTGCTCAGTGTTGGAAACAGATTCCTGTTTACCGCGGTCGACCAAGCCGGGCTTTACTGCAACCCCACCGATCGCCCGCGGCTGATCCCGGAGAATGGTGTGCTGGTTTCGTTCAAGCCGTCCAATTTGTGTTTTGCTACCGGTTACAAGGTGGCGCGCCTTGCTCGATACCTGGTGTGGACCAATCCGGAGCCAGCTGCACTCGCGAATGCATATAAGGGTTTTGCGGTAGACAAGGACACCTGTAACGCTGCGACACCGCCGAAGAGCCCGACGCTGACGAGCGGGGCGGTTCAGACAGACGCGCGCGGATACTCGACCTTTAGCAATCCGTCCGACGCGGCACAGCTTTCCTGGGGCGACACCATATGGCACACGCTTCTCACTCCTCTGCGACGCTATTACTTCCAGCCATGGTTCCAACCAATCGCTCGTTATGGTTCGCTCGGCAGTGAGGTTGACTTCCTTGAACCAGATCCTGATCGCCGCGTCAAAACGATTTCGGAACACGTAACTCCAAAGGTCAGCGACGAACTATTCTTCTACGTGAACGACGCCGTCCTTGTCCTGCCGCGCAGCTGGCAGCGGTTCTACAACGACAACGGCGGCTGCCTCTCATTCTTCATAAAATCAGTGAATCGATCGCCGTAGGGTCCCATGGACGTTGACGCTCTTTGCATCGGTGGGCTGCTCGCCTCAGGCGTGGCGACGGTCGGCTGTTACGCAGTGAACAGCAAGTATCGCGATGCTGTTGACGTTGCTGTTAATCCCCTATTGGTACCTGAACGTCGCTGGAGCTATTCGACCCAAGATTTGCTGCAGTTCAGGCAGGCGGCTCTGAAGTCGCAGACGAGGTTTGGAATGTCCGCCCTTGAGGTCTATCGGCAGCGGGTGCTGCTTCTCGACGGCGCCTTCGCCATCGCACTCGGGGCATTTAGCGTGATTTGCTGGGGCTTGGCGTCCCGAACGATAAACCTTCCATTCATGGGCTGGCTCTCGCTGGTCTGCGGCTTTGGATCGGTCGCCTATGGCTTGTTCGATTTCGCGGAAGATATAGTTCTCCGCACGCTGCTGAGGCCCAGCTTCCAGATTTCTAAGGAGAAGGCGGACCGCGTTGTTGCGCTGACGCGCCTAAAGATAGTGATGATTTGCCTTTCGCTGGTAGCGCTGTTGATTTGGGGCGCTTTGGGCCTGTTCGACAAAGCCGGACTGTTCGGCAAGCGAGATACAGGGGCTGCATAGCAATTTTTCAATGGAGGCTGCCTCTCTCTTTGAGCCAGCGAACAGTGTCTGCCAGACGATCAGTGATCATTCTGACCTAGTTCATCTCAATGGGGGTTCATCATTATGGCCAAGTACGTGATCAACGTCGACCTTGCCGATGTTTGGGCGGAGAAGGACAGCAGGACTCCCCTCAGGACATTGGCCTGGGGTGACGAGGTAAGCGTCGTGAAGATGGGGCGCGACTATGCGGAGATTGAAACCGTCGAATTCGTGGAAAGCCAAGATGGCAGCTGAGCTGCTGCCGGTTTGATGGACACCGAGATTGGGTGTTTTATCAAGCCGGAGGTTGGTCATGCAGAGACGGAAGTTCAGCCGAGAGTTCAAGATCGAAGCGGTTAAGCTTGTCAGGGAGCGCGGGGTGTCGGTGGCGCAAGCCGGTCGCGACCTGGGGGTTCATGAGAACGTACTGCGCAAATGGGTGAAGGAGTTCGGCTCTGACCCGGTACAGGCGTTCCCCGGCCATGGGCAGATGAAGCCCGAGCAGCAAGAGATCGAGCGGCTGCGCCGTGAGGTCGCCAAGCTGAAGGCCGAGCGGGATATCCTAAAAAACTGTCCAGCGTTGTGGCGCACCTGCGCGGGGTAGAAACAGCCTTGTGCTATCTTCTTGGCTGGGAGGGTAGCGGCCGTCAGCTTATTGGAGGCAGAATCCCCGTTAAAAAACGTGGTCCATGGGTGCATGCGGACTTGGGAGTGGTGACGCTGCTCCGGCAGCGATCCCGATTAGGAAGATGACGATTGGCATAACCCAGACCCTCCTGCCCATCATTAAATGGAGGACCCGCTTATGCCCAAGAGGATGACTGGTAACCGCCCGGAGCTGAAGCCGGTCAATGTCGGCGCGGCCGCCATCGACATCGGATCAAAGATGCACATGGCTGCGGTGAACCCAGCCTGCACTGATCTGCCGGTGCGCACGTTCGGCACATTCACAGAAGACCTGCATCATCTGGCAGACTGGTTTAAGGCCTGCGGCGTGACGAGTGTCGCGATGGAATCCACCGGGGTCTATTGGATCCCGGTTTACGAGATCCTGGAGCAGCGCGGGTTTGAGGTCATTCTGGTCAACGCTCGCTACGCAAAGAACGTGCCCGGGCGCAAAAGCGATGTCAGCGATGCCGCATGGTTGCGCCAGCTTCATTCCTATGGCCTGTTACGCGGCAGCTTCAGACCTGATGCCGAGATTGCAACCCTGCGCGCCTATTTGCGCCAGCGGGAGCGGTTGGTGGAATATGCCGCTGCCCATATCCAGCATATGCAGAAGGCCCTGATGGAGATGAACCTGCAGCTCCATCACGTGGTCTCGGATATCACGGGTGCGACTGGCATGCGGATCATCCGAGCTATTGTTGCGGGCGAACGCAATCCCGACGTGTTGGCGGCCTACCGGGATGCACGCTGCCATTCTTCCATAGAGACGATCCGCGCCGCACTGGTGGGCAACAACCGACATGAACATATCTTCGCCCTGACCCAATCGCTGGAACTCTACGACGTCTACCAGGCGAAGATGCTGGACTGCGATCGCAAGCTCGAAGTTTTGATCGCTGCGTTGGGCGACAGAGGGACAAAACCGGGCAAAAAGTTACCCAGGCCACGCGTAAAGACCAAGCAGGTCAACACACCCACGTTCGATGTCAGGACCGCGCTGTATGGTGTGCTCGGCGTCGATCTAACCGAGATCCATGGGTTGGGTCCGTCGCTCGCCTTGAAGCTCATCGGCGAGTGCGGCACAGATCTGAGGGCATGGCCGACCGCCAAGCACTTCACCTCCTGGCTCTGCCTCGCACCGGGCAACAAGATCTCCGGTGGCAAGGTGCTGTCTTCGCGTACGCGACGATCCTCCAGTCGGGCAGCCGCGCTGTTGCGGTTGGCGGCCACAACGGTCGGTCGAAGTGATACAGCGCTGGGAGCATTCTATCGTCGGCTGTCCTCACGGGCAGGTAAGTCGAAGGCCGTAACGGCGACCGCCCGCAAGATTGCGGTTTTATTCTACAACACGCTCCGGTACGGCATGAGCTACAGGGATCCGGGTGCCACCCAATATGAGCAACAATATCGCAGCCGCGTCGTCGCCAACCTTCAGCGGAGGGCCAAATCGCTAGGCTTCCTGTTGCAGGCCATTCCGGGGGACGCCAATCCGGCTGTTTCTTAGGAAGGCCGCAGCCTACTTCGCGAAGGAAGCGACATGAAGTTCGCCTTCGTCGCGAAGCACCGGACGATCTGGCCGGTGGCATGGCTATGCGATGCGCTGGGAGTGTCGCGGTCGAGCTTCCATGCCTGGCTGAACCGCTCTCCCAGCGCCAGATCCGGCAGCGACGAGGAGCTCGGCGGCAGGGTCAAGGCCAGCTTCGCCGCCAGCGACCGCACCTATGGCGCACGCCGGGTGTGGCGTGACCTGCTCGCCGACGGGGCGGATTGCGGCCTGCACCGCATTGAGCGGCTGATGCGCCTGCAAGGCTTGAGGGCACGGCCGCGACGTCGCCGCTTGCCGAAGGACAGCGGCGATCGACAGCTCGAGACGGTGCCGGCCAACCTTTGCGGCGATGGAGAGCTTCTTCTCCTTGCTCAAGACCGAGCGTACGGCCAACAAGATCTATCGAACCAGAGATGAGGCACGCGCCGATGTGTTCGACTACATCGAAGCCGAATGACAGAATGTGGTTGTGACCCCGTCGCAACACCCGGAGACATTTAGTGTCTATGCAACCAAGAATGTTGCGGGAGCGGCTCGATTGTAATTTCATGCAGGAAAGATCGGACGTGCCGATTTTTTTGACGACAATTTCCGGATGAGCCTTTTAGCGGGGGCATGCATTGTCAACGAAGAGCCGGCTTTCGCCTCTGATAGCGATGGTCCTCGCAGGATGCGGCACCGTCGTTCCGGATATTCAGGAATTCTGGGGCACGCCCGAGGACGCTGCGACGAAGGTGATGGCGATCTCGGGCCAGGTCGTCTGCGAGCTCCGCAGAGCCGTCCAGAAGGTTCTGGCCGAAGACAGGGAGCGGCCCGTCATGGTGAGGCCTCATCCCGACGCCCCGCCCATTCAAATTCAACATCTCGACTGGTTCGAGCAAAGCTGGGGCGTGCAGGTCACGTTGAATTTGAACATTGCCGAAAACAGCGGCGTCGCCCCGGGGGTCTCCTTTATCAGAAACTGGGGCTCACAATCTTTCACTGCGGGCCTTGGCGGCAACCTGAGCTCGACCGCCACCCGCACGAATAAGCTCAACATGTTCTTCACGGTGGCCGAGCTAGCGCAAGGCTTTCCGTCCAGACATCTAACATGCATCAGTAGGCAGCCGGCGCCAGCGAGCCTATTCATAGAAAGCGACCTCAAGCTCTACGACTGGCTTCATGCGGCCTTGCTGCCGAATCTCAGCAACCTCATTCCATATCAGAACAGCAAAGCCGCGACATAAGCCTTCGATTCCCCGAACTCCGACCGCCGCGAAGCGCCTTGGCTACAAGAAGCAAACGGAAATGAAAACGCCTTTTCGGGGGCTTAAGAATGAAACGCGCACGGTAATCATGGTGACGCTCGATGCGCAAACCGGTCGGGCCGCTCGGTATTGCCACTGGGATGCGGAAAAAGGCGTCTGGATCTGCAGCGACGACGCGATCGGATGAACGCGCATCGTAGTTACTGAGTGAGACTTCATCTAACGTCGAGCCGAGCGCGCACTGCTCACTGCGCGCCTATTCGCCTCGGGAATTGAACCCGTTGGAAGTGTTTCGCGGGTGACCTTTCGGTTTGCCTCTAGGGCGAAGTTGCGGGGCGTCGTGGGGTTAGCGCTCGCTGTGTCCTTTCCGATGGTGAAGGGCTCGGCTATCGAACTTCAGGGTTTGTGCGGAAGAATTCTGAGATGGAAACCTCTAAGGTACCCGAGAATGCAAAGAGCGTACTGGCTGGAATTCGGTTCTGTCCGTTTTCATATATTTGTACCTGCTGAAAACTCACCGCGACGACGCGCCCGAGCTTGGTCTGCGTCATTTTTCTCGCAAGTCGAACCCGTCGAATGTTTGCTCCAATGAGGCGGTCTATCTCACTGTGCATTGCCTACCTGCGTGTGCTTCATCAATTTGGCTGCTGAGGCGCCAGAAGTTGCGCGCGAAACTGAGTTCCTCAGGTCCGCACACATCGACGTCGTGGTGCTGAGCCGCGCATGCCCCATCCAGCGCTGGATAAGAGGGAGTGGCACACCGGTCTATAGTGTGACGATGCCAAAGGCATGCCGTAGCCCGCGAGGGCATGCACGCTTGCCGAATATGCGCGCGGCTTTCATTACCCGCTTGATAACCTGCCGCGTGACTGCCTGGCGGGCCGCCTATTATCGAACTCACCCCGAATGCATCGAGGAAGAGAGGCGAAGCGAGCGGAGTTGTCGTCCGCCGACCCCTCGGCATGGTCTCCCGATCAAACCGGCTGCCTTGTTGCCGACGCACCACTGAAGGAAGCATGACTGCGCCCAACAGCGGCGCTTGCCTCCGTCAAACAATGTCGTCGTGAGAAAGTTCAGCGATGTAGCGTTGGCGGCTGCCAGGAGCGCCTGATGGTCCCGCATATCCGGCCCGCCCACCGGTAAGTCTCCGCAGCGCGGTCTCCCACTGCACATAGACGGCGTAAAATCGCGTCGCCAACGAAAGTGCGGCGGGGCCTGGCCATTCGAGAGCGCGTACGCGGAGCCAGAAGCGAAGAGCATGCTTCTCGACAAAGCGCCCCGCGTAAGTGCATTGAAAATCGAGCAGCCGCTCGCGACCGCCTCGCTTGGCGCGACGCCATTCGTCCTCGATTTCGTCGATCACCGCTTCGACACCGCGAAAACCGGCCGGAACCGAAGCGGCCATCGAAGCCGCACTTCGCCGTGGCATTGCTTTCTCTCCCTGAGTTCTCTTCAAAGGAGCTTACCACGCGAGAAGGCCGCCGCCCCGTGGGGCGCGGCCCAATTTTTTCCAGCCGCCGCCTCCGGCTAGCGCAGCACCTCCGGCAGCCAGCCTTTGCCCGCGAGAAGCTTCTCGGCATTCGTGGTCATGGCGGCTTTCTTCATGTCCTTGATGTTGCGGACGGCCTCGTCGCCGCGCCCTCGCGCACTGCGTTGATGATCTGCTCACGCGAGATACGACCGAAGAAGCTGGCGGATACTTGCCCATAGCTGTTCATGTCATGCGGCATGGCCTTCGCCAGTGTCGCCGCTTGGAGAAGCCGAGCGTCCTCTCGGCTGCCCGCGCGTTGCACGACATCGAGCGAGCACGAGGCGCAATGGGCGAGAAGCGAGAGCAGATCGTCAATGGTCAGCGCCGCGACAAACGACCAGAGCGCCGACGCCTCGCGCGGCATGCGCTTGGCCCATGCCTCATGCCGCTCGCTTATGGCACGGCAGGCGACCGACTCTTCGATGCCTTTGGCGACCGCCGAAAGGCACGTCGTCTTCATACCGATCTCGAGGCATGATGCGCCATCGCCTTCGAAGTCGAAGCATTGCAGCGCGAGCGCATGCGCGACTGCGATCAGCGCCAGTTCGGGCGCTTGGGCAAGATCGTTCTGCAAGGCCGCCGTGCGATGCGCGGAAAGTTCGGCTAGCAGCGCAGCAGAAATCGCCGGTTTGGGCGCGGCCTCTTCGTAAACCTCCGTTTCCACGGTCGGTGCTTCCGCCTCGTTCTCGGCATGGATGAAACCACGCTCGATGTGGATTTCTCCATCATGGCCGAGGGTCACGATGGCCCCCGCCTGCGCCTTGTCCTCGTCGCTATAGGCCTCGGGCGGCTGCGACGCCTCAAGCTCGGCCTCGATGCGCTCCAGTTCTTTGGCTTCCTCGTCCGAGAGCTCCTCGCTCTCGGCCAAGGCTTCGCACCGGGCTTCCAGCGCCTCGCGCTTCGCCTGATCCTCCTCAGGCAAGGGCAAAGGTGTGGGATAGATGCGCCGCATGGCTGAGGTGTGCGCATAGTCGAACTCGGGTTCGACCGTGACCCATTTCCAGCCCTCGGCCATAACCGTGGCGGCGACGGCTTGCAGCTTCTCGCGCACCAGCCGGTCAAGCAGCACGGCATCGGTCAGATAGCCGCCATTCTCCTTGTCGAAGAGGTCGCGGGTGATCATGCCACCGGCCTTCCGGTAAGCCTCAAGCCCGACAAAGACGGCGCGGCGGTCATCGGCCTCGACCTGGCCCTCCGTCAAGGCTTGCAGGACGGTATAGCGGTTGGCGCGTGGCAACGCCTCGTAAACTTCCTCCTGCCGCGTGTGGTCGTCGGTGAGTGTGAAGGCCATGAGCGTGTCGAGGTTGATCTTCTCGTCGCGATAGGCCTGCATCAGCTTCGGGCTGACGGCCCCGAGCTTGAGGCGCTGCTTGACTACCGCCGCCGTGACGCCGAACCGCGCCGCGATATCGGCGGCTCATGCCATGCTCGTTATGCAGCTTGGCGAAGGCCTCGTATTCGTCGGCGGGGTGCATCGGCTCATGCTGGTTCTCGGCAAGGCTGATCTCCTCGGCGATCCCGCTATTCAGCACATGGCAGGGAACGCGGTCATCCTTTTTGATGGCCTTCTTCTTGACGAGCGACTTGAGCGCCGCGAGGCGGCGGCCGCCGGCCACGACCTCGAACAGCACGGCCTTGCTCTTGCCTTTCAGCACCTTGCGCACGGTCAGGTTCTGAATAAGGCCGTGGGCTTCGATGCTGGCGGCAAGTTCTTTCACGCCTGCGTCGCGGTTCGTGCGCCGGACATTGAGATCGGAGGGGATGAGTTTCGAGAGCGGGATTTGCTGGATGGCTAAAGTCATGTTGGATCTCCTTTAAGATGGTGGTGATGAAAATGGTCAGGCGATGATGCGGCCTTCGTGGTGGGCGGCCTCGGCATAAGCGGAAAGCGGCTTCTCGGCCTTGAAGTAGAGATCGCGCTCGACGCGAAGGCCCATCGGACCGCGCACGGCGCCAATCTCGCTGAGGCTGACGCTGCCGAGTTCGGGGCAGCCTACGCCGAGATCACAGAGGCCGAAGGCGATATCCTCATTCTCGGGATCGAGTTCGGTGAGCAGCCACGTCGCCCCGCCCCATGGTGTGAAGAGCTTCACGACGGGCGGAAAATCCTGCGTCTGCTCGCGGCCCGCGTTGGCATGACCATTGGCCAGCAACTGCCGGCGCTGATCTTCGGTGAATAGTTTCATGTTGGTTCTCCTTCAGGCTTAAGGTTCTGCGCGAAACGCCGCGCATGAACCTCTGCCCGTCGGCGAGACCGGGGTTAGCAAGGGCAAGGTGGGGCTCCCGACGCGCAAGCCGAGGGTCCGCGCGAGGGCTCCCGCTCGCGGGATACGCGGGGATGCGGCGCGGCATGTCGGGATGCCTTGCCCGCGCGAGGGGCGGCGCCCCTTAGCAAGCAATCAAACGGCGGCGGTCAGCCGCCACTCAGGAGAAAACGGCGGCCATGCCGCCAGCGCGCGGAGCGCAACAGGGCACCCGCAAGAGCGCCACTTGGAGGCGCGGGACCGAGTGCGATCGCGAGACCGGTCACTTGCGGCTCCCGGGAATGCGGGAGTGATAGCGTTCAGGCCAACGGCACGAGCCGCCTTCCCGAGAGCCCCCGGCGAGCGATACATTATGCCTCGCGCGAGGGATGGAAGCCGGATGGCGGAGACGCCGCTTGCGGCTCCGTTCACGACAGCCCGGCCGGCGAAGCCGGCGCGTTCATTCCTGTTAGGATGACCTTGTTCGCGCTATGCTGCCTACGCTGCTTTTCAAGATTGATATTGATGGAATACCGCATGGCTTTTGTTGGCTTGGAAGCGCTGCCTCGATATTGGTCCGATTCCTGCTGCACCTTGCGAACGCTCTTTCGAGTGGTTCTTTCCCGGATCTGGGCGTGCAAGCTTTCCGTGGCGAGCCTTTTGATTGGCTTCGTACTGCTTTCCCGATTTCAGGAAGCCCGTGATCTTTTCAATGACCGCACCGGCAGCGCGGGACTCTTCAAATACGTCCTTCTACTGACAATGGTTTGGGCCCTGCAGGTGTGGCAGTCGGCACGCTTTGCGGTTTCGCGCAACCCGGCTGCGCGCTTCATCGAAACCCTGGCCGACGACGGCCTCCCGCCCTCAATGAAGAGCCGCTGGCTGCCGCGAGCCCCGGCTATCGATGGCTTCATTCCGATCCTCCTTGGCGTGCTCCCCTTCGCGATTGTCATATGGGCCACATGGCTGTCCCGGCTCGACGTTCTTTATTGTGAGCAGATTGCGGATATCGAACGGCTCCGCCTGTGCATGGGCTACGCCACGGATTCGGACATCGGTAACTGGGAAGCGGCAATTGCGGCTAGGGACGCGGTCCCTCCGCCCGCGGCGGCCTATTCGTTGTCCGAAGTATCAGAGTCACTCGCACGCCTCGGAAGGTTGGAAGGAATCGTCGGCGCCGCGGCGGCCTTGTTCTTCCTTTTCATGGTGTCCGCAGATCAGATCGCGGCCCGGCTTCGTTCAACCGCTGTTGCAAAGCTCCGTCTCGCCAACCTGACCGCGATGGCGTTTATTTTCGGTTGGGCCTTTTACTGGCCGTTCGAGCTCACGGACTGGACAAGCCGCGCCTCCCTGATCCCCGTCCTGGTGGGAAGCCCGCTACCGCTTATCGACGGACTGTCCCGCCTGTCGCACAGCCTGGGAATTCGCAGAGGCATCCGCTGGGCGGTGGGCATAACGGCGGTCGTGGCGCTCTTCATCGCCTCGTCCTACGCCACACATTATCACGATATGAGGACTCTCGGTCTGACTTCCCCCACTGTTGCGCAGGCCGGCGGTGCGCCGAGGGACGTGCCGCGGCAGGCTCATCTCGATCAGATGATCGACCGCTGGATGGAGCTGAACGGCTGCGCCGACAAACCTGAAGATTGCCGCATGGTCCTCGTTGCGACGGAAGGCGGCGCCAGCCGCGCGGCTTTCTTCACGGCAACTGTCCTTGGAGCGCTTCTTGACGCGACCCGCGGATCGGAGAAGCACGTCAATTTCGCTCAGTCGGTTTTCGCGATCTCCGGCGTTTCGGGTGGCGCCGTGGGCGCGGCGGCCTTCCGAACCGCCTTGACTGAGGCAAAGGACGGCGCCGCGCCGTGCCGTCATACGGATCCGATCTGGTTTGGTGCCGGCGACAGCCTTTCGACGGGGACCAGGCGCGATCCGACGGCGAGCTGGCGCGCCTGCCTTCAGCTTCTGGCCTCGGGCGACTATCTCTCGCCGGTCATTGTGGGCCTGTCCTTCAGGGACCACTTCGCGTTGCTGTCCCCAAGCGACCGCGCAACCCTTCTCGAGCAGGGCATCGAGAGGCACTACAATGCCGTCGTGCACGGTAGCAGGACCGCCTGCGGCGGGCGCGAAGATCTTCGCGGTTTCTGCCGGCCCTTTGGCTATCCGCGGCAGGATGAGCGATGGACTCCACTGCTCCTGCTCAATGCGACGTCGATGGACAATGGGCGGCCGATTCTTGTTTCGGATCTGCAGCTCGCGGTCTCCCCGCAGGACCGCGCCAACTGTCCGATGCTCTCGGTGCTCGGCCAGAATCTCTTCGAGCTCTATGCGAGAAACCCCTTCACCCCCAATGAACCTGCCGCCGATCAGATGGAAAGCTGCATCTGGCCCGGTCTTGAAGAGGCGGCCGACATTCGCTTTTCCACCGCCGCCGTTCTGAGCGCGCGGTTTCCTGTCGTGTCGCCCGCGGGCACTTTGCGCTTCAAGGGCAAGGCAACCGACCACGTCGTTGATGGAGGTTATTTCGATAACAGCGGTCTCGAAACGATCATGAGGCTTGTGCCCTATCTCCGGGCCAGACAGATCAAGCCCAAAGTCCTCTACCTGACCAATGATCCCTGGTTCGGAAAAGCAGTGATGAGAGCGGGTCGGCCTTTTGCGCAGAGCGAGCTGACGCCGATCCTGAACTCCTATCTGGAGTTTCCTCCGGAAAGATCTTATGCGCAGATGCTCTCCTGGATTACCGAGCCCCTGACGACACTCTACAGTCTTCGCTCTGGACATAAGGAAGGAGCGCTTGAGCGGGCCTATGAGCAGCTAAAAGGCAGCCTCATTGCTATTCGGGTTCGCCGTGCGGTGAACGTTGCGAGCGATGCCAGGTTCTGCGGCGAGCCCCCCGTCAAGGACAGGCGAAGCCGTGTCGCTTTGTATCAGCCGGTCATGAGCTGGTGGCTATCCCCATTCACGCAGCGCGTGCTCGACGCTCAGCTTTGTGATCATTTCAACATCCAGTCGCTGAGACGCGTTCTCAACCACCTGGATCGCACCCGCCCGCTGAGACTTCCAGAGCAGCGGTAACACCAGCCTGAGCATTTTGCGCCAGATGGGTTGAAGCGCCAATGAGGTCGCGGCCTTTCACGGACCCTGAGGCCGCGTCACGAGGTCGATAAGGACAGGCCAGTGATCGGATATGCCGGTAGAGTTGTCGAAATCATAGCGTCGCGGGGAAACAAAGCCCTGGTTCGTTTCTACCTGCGCGGGCGAGACTACCGCGGTACGGAAGCTTCCCAGATTGACAAACCAGCCACTTGGGGATGGCCGCTCGGTCGAGAGCGTCTCTGAAGTGAGAAAGAAATCGAGGAACGACCAGGTGAACCAGCTCCTACCACCGGGCCGCGAGTTGCGGAATTTGTTGGAGCCGGGCGGGGAGCAGCCCTTTTTGACTTCAGGCGGGGCGATCCAGCGGCCTTCCGTCAGCATACGGTCGAACAGATCACTCTGCGCCTCGTTGCAGGGGAAATTGAAATCCCCGCCCGCAACAGCGACCGCATCTTCGAGCAGCGCTGAGCTGAGCTCATTAAGTGTGCGCATCGCATGCTCGCGGCAACGCAGCGGGTTGCCGCCGGACGGGAAATGCACCGCAAACAGGTGAAGCGTCTTCCCGTCAGGCAACTGAAAAGGAGCTTCTGTGATGTCGCGCGTTGCGCGGCATTCCTCCTTGTCGTTTCTGAAGTCGATCTTGTGCGCACGTGGCGTACCGGCCAGTGGCAATCGGGAGAGGATGCCAACATCAATACCCCGGTCGAGATCGACAACGGTGGAGTTCAGTTCGACTTCGACGGTGTATCCGAGGCCCGACAGAAATTCGGTATTTAGTCTGGTGAGGATCGCCGGGTTTTCAAGTTCGGGGAGAATGACTATGTCGGGCTGGGGCTGGACCGCCCGGATCACGCCCGCGATATCCGAGAGCTTCTTGCGCAGCTTCTCTTCGGTCCAGTCGATCGTCATGCATTCACGACGGAAAGTCGGGATGTCGAAGTGCGTCTGGCAATGCTGGGCGTGGTCGGGCCGGCTCTGCTTGACGCTGAGCGGCAGATAGGTGTTGTCGAACGGGTTGGCGGGATCGTCTTGCGTGTCGAATAGATTTTCGACGTTCCAGGACATCAGGACGATGGTACGAAACTGCTGGCTGTAGGCGGGGCCTGCCGCAAGGAGCGCGGCCAACAGAATAAACGGTTTCAGCATGAGCTTCCCCGGCAACGTCTATGAAATGACAAATTCAGCGAAGAACGGCTTCCGTATCCTTAGTTATCGCCCCCGCCGCTGCTCGCTCCCTGACTGACGACGACAATCCAGGACTCGTAGAAGGCGCTGCCGTAGTTTTTGACCTGCGTGATCTCAAGACTGCCGCGATCGTTTGGCGGCACATCGACCGTTATAACGTCTTCGATGGTTGTATTTAACCGAGCGCCGTAAACCCGGATATGACAGCCGGGCGACAGTGTCATGACCCGCAGTTGGCCACCTCGAGTTCCTACACGGAAACTCCCCGTGCGGTTGTGGGTGTTGAGTGTGACGGACCTCTCGGAATATTGCTCCTCGTTCTCATCTTCTGACATTGGCGGTTCCGCATATTTTGGGTTTGTTGCCAACGCACTCCTTAGTGCGAAGAGAAGATCGTGACATGAGGTTGGGCAGTTGCTGGTCTTGCCGTTCTCTACCGACACGGATTTTCGGTTTTATAGAGCGAAAGTCAATCTGCAAACTCACCGGCTCTACTCCGCCAGCCTCTTCCTAATCGGTCAGCTGCAGACTGTGGTGATGCTTGCGATCTTTGCGGGTCGTCCGCACGAAGCAATAAGACCTAGTTGGCCGATTTTTTGTCCGGATTGGTCCAAGCACTATTGCATCGGAAAACCAACCATGGTTGTATTTTGGTCTGAGACCCGGAAAGAGTGATAACAATTGGGGCTGAGCTGAGTGCCATTGGCTCTTTAGATTAACCGAAGGAGCTTGGCGTTCTGCGGCCGCAGAGCCGATGGTTTTTCTATTATCCGATTTTCCTGAGTACCTATTTTCTTGCATTCCATCTTGGCCACCTGCTTTCCGTGAGCGCAATGATAAGCAGCGAGTGTCGAAATCGCTCCTTAGACAAGATCACCTGGACGAAGCTGACAAGACTCCTAAAAGGCGCTGGTCCCCGCCTTCAAGGAAGACCACAAGGTTGAATTCTTCATTGCCGCAACTGTCTTCGATTGTTCCCAATGATCCTTTGCGAGGGAAATGTATGTCGACGATCGAGTCACAAATTGAGGCTGCGGAGCAACGTTGGAAACGCGCCAAGCCGCAACGTGAAGCTGTTGTCAGCGAGCTGAGAAAGCTCGAGACGGGTGGAACGCCCGACTTGCTCAAGATCGAAGAACCTAGCCGTCTTCGACGGAGACTGACGCGCATCGGCGAGTATGATGCAGCCGAGCGGCTGGTCAATCGCGACAATACGGCCCTCGTGGCACTTGAGCGGGTGATCAAGCAGAGCCAGCTTTTCGGAATTGAGTTTTTCGAGCGCGGTTTGATTGCGGCCCGTGCGGTCGCTCGCGTCGAAATACGCGGCGTGGGCGGCTATCTTCAGGGCTATGGTTCGGGCGTGCTCATCTCGCCCCAGCTCTTCCTGACTAACAATCACGTGCTGCCCGATGAGGACACGGCCAGCGGAAGCCTCGCACAGTTCGAGTATCTGACGACCGCTTCGGGCGCAGCGCGGGATCCGCATCTCTATCGAATGCGCCCTGACGTTTTCTTCATCACAGATTCCGAGCTGGATATCTCGATTGTAGCGCTTGAGAACCAGAATGCAGCCAAGCAACCGCTGGAGGCGCGCGGCTGGTGTCCTCTGATCGCCGGCTCCGGAAAGGCTATCAAGGGTGAGCGCGTCAATATCATTCAGCACCCCAGCGGCGAACGCATGCAGGTAACAGTCCGCGAAAATACGATCGTCGCCATCGAAGACTTTTTCCTCCAGTATGAGGCTGACACGCAACCGGGATCATCGGGGGCGCCCGTTTTCAACGACCAGTGGGAAATGGCGGCGTTGCATCATGCCGGCGTTCCCAAACGTGATGCCAGCAAGCGCATTCTTACGCGTACCGGGCAGCCATGGTCAGGCCGGCGAGATGACCTCGATCAGATAGAATGGATCGCTAACGAGGGCGTACGTATTAGCAGCCTGATGGAGTACGTCGACCGCGAATACGTGAAGACGAACAAGTTCACGGTGGAAAGGCGTGCACTATGGGAAGCCTGTTCGCAGCCGCCGCGGCCCTTGGAATTATGGGATCTGTTCGGTGGCACAGGGTGGCGAGCTCCGGCCGAAAAGGCTGCTTCGCATCCGATGGCGAGGGAGGCGGACGCTGATGGCGGCGCATCCTGGCTATTCCGGCTTTCATTCGGACCGGTAAGTGGTCCTGGACTTCAATTGCAAGGGGTGGCACAGCACCGCGCCGCACGGTGCCCAGCTCCTATGCCAGCTTCTGGACCGACGACGCTTCGGCCTGACCGGGACGGGCCGGTTGCCAAAGCCAGCGGCCAGAACGTACGCGAAGCTGCGGAACGCTTCGCTGAGAGATTCCGGCACAAGGGGCCCTACTACGATGCCAAGGAAGACAGTGAGGCCGCTGAAGCCTATTGGGATAATATCGATTGGAGCCTTCGGCCCAAGAATCTTTTCGAAAACCTTCGCAAGCACCTTGAGACGACACATTCCAAGCGACACTCATATGCCGATGCCCGCCTGAAGTTTCTCTATCCGGCCGTCGACCTGAGGGAAGATGGGAAGCTTCATAATATCTATTCGGGTACACCCCTCGATCCGGCTGAGGCGATTGCACGCGAGCTTGCGATCGTTCTCCCGCGCCTTGAGGCGCGCGGCGTTGAGGCCACCGTGAGCCGAGTTGAGCAGTTGCTGGCGGCTGACGAGGCGTTCGATGCTGCCGAGGAGGCAGGTGAAGTGATGAACTGCGAGCATGTCGTGCCGCAGTCATGGTTCGACAAAGAAGAGCCGATGCGTTCCGACCTGCACCATCTTTTCGCTTGCGAGCCGGGCTGCAATTCGTTCCGCGGAAACATTCCTTATTGGCAATTCCCAGCAGAGGAAGAGGTCGAGCGGGACCTCTGCGGCCGTCGCGAGAACGATAAGTTCGAGCCCGAGCACGGCAAGGGCGCCGTGGCGCGCGCGACGCTGTACTTTTTGATGCGCTATCCAGGAGAGGTCGGTAACGTTCGGCGCGAACTCACCGCCGATCGGCTTCCGGTGCTGTTGCGATGGCACGAAGAGAATCCCATTGATACTTATGAGCGTCACCGCAATTGGCTCATATTCAAGGCTCAGGGAAACCGAAATCCGTTTATCGATCGTCCCGATGCGGCAACCGAGGCCCTGCTGAAGTTCGGTTTCGGCAGGAGCTAAGCGCTGCAGCTCCATTGGAAGCCGGGCGGACCGCTCGAGTTCGCGTGCAATCCCGGGGCGAGGCTGCAATGGTAACGCCATTTATCATTGGTATGAAGTCGATAGCGCGCATATTGCCAACAGCATACGTCTATGGGTGCATAGCTTTCGAAGGCTTGCGCCAGCCTCGCACTTCCTCTGAAGCACGGCTTGGGCGCATCGACCGAGTGGACCCTCGCCATGTGGTTGTCAAAGAACGGTCGAGAACCGAAGCATAAGTAACGAAGAGCTATTGGGAGGTCGGGACAATGGATGCCAAGGCAGAGTCCGGCAGGTATCTGACCCCACAGCTCGCCACTGTAGCTGCCGCCCTTATAGCGCTTATTGGTGCGCTCGCTGGACATTATGTCACCCAGTTCACTGCCGTGACGACAGCGACAAGGGATGTGGATGTTAAAAAGCTAGAGGTAGAGAACAGCTACAAGCTGGAAAAAGCTAAGCATGAACATCAAGTGGAACTGGAAGCTCAAAAGTTTGTGCGCGACATAATCGCCAAGACACTGGAGAAGGGCTCCGCCGAAGAGCAAACGCGCAATCTCAAAGCTTATGCAAGAATCAACCTTATTGGCAGCCCGTACAAGGAGGCTCTACTCAGCCTGTCCGACCAGGAACTCCCATCAGTCGAGACCGAGAAGATTGTCGGTCGAAGTTCGGATGACCTAAATCCGTTCGAGCTTGAAAAGTTTCTGAAAGCTTCGCATGCGGTTGGAAAGATAGCTGGAAAACTCGGCAGCGGAACAGGCTTTCTGATCTCCGATCGCCTGTTAATGACGGTGCATCACGTGTTGCACGATAAGGAGGCCGCGGAGAATGCCGTTGTCCAGTTTAGAGCCGAAGCTTCCGAGAATGGCAACGCGGGAGTGCCGGCAGAATTTTCTTTGGACCCGCAGGCGTTTTTCGTGAGCAGCGAGATTGCAGGCTACACGATCGTGGCGGTGAAGCCTGAATCTAAGCAAGGGGAGACTCTGGCAAAGTTCGGAAAGTTAAATTTAAGCCGCGGCGGCAAAATTCTTATTGGGGACTCGATCAGCCTTATTCATCACCCAAAAGGCGCGGAAAAGAAGGTCAATTTCCGAGGGGGATCGATTTTAGCCAGAACGACAAATCTCCTGCACTACGGGGTTTTTTCAGAGCCCGGTTCGGGCGGGGGGCCTGTCCTGAACAATCGGTCGGAAGTAATTGCGGTGCACTCGGGATTCGTCCCCGCTCGGGACAACGAAGGGCGTGTGCTAAACGAAAAAGGATTGCCGTTGAGTAAAGAAACCGACTTCGATTCCCTACGCAAGATCGCGAAGGAAGGATATCTTGTTTCATCCATAATAAGTAATTTGGCTTTCGTGGCTCCGACGCTACCCCCAGCCCAGCGGAGCGTCTTGGAAACCATGCTTCGAGAATAGCTCCTTACGCTTGATCCTAGGGATCCTCTTGCCTCTGAGCTTGAGCCTAGCAAACGGCGCTCTCAAGTCCGAGGGACGCTTTGGGCGGTCTGCCGCCTCTCAGCTGCTTGAGGAACGCGGCCGCGACGAGAATTGACCGTGACAACTCCGATCTGCGCATCGTGCCGGATCGCAATCGGACTTCTATAGTTGCAAGACGACGTTCAGGCTGACCTGAGCCCCAACTTTCATCCACCGATGAGTAGAGTCCCGGTGACATTTGAAACGCTCCCCAAAACTAGGCCAGCCAGAGCTGGAATTTTCCGGGTTCGGCTCATGCCGGCGGGGGCGCCGATGAGCCATTCAACAGCGATATCGGCGCCTTGTTGCCAATCGCGCTGTGTGGGCGGACTTCGTTGTAGTCTCTACGCCAATCCTCCATTTTCTGCCGAGCGTCGTCAAGACTGAGGAACCAGTGCGTGTTCAGGCATTCGTTTCTGAACTTGCCGTTGAAGGATTCGATGAAGCTGTTGTCCGTCGGCTTGCCCGGCCTGGAGAAGTCGAGAACGACATTCTTCTGGTAAGCCCAGATGTCGAGATCGCGGGAGACGAACTCCGACCCCAGGTCGACCCGAATGGTCTTGGGGTAGCCGACGGTTTTGCACACGCGCTCCAAAGTCAACACGACATCCTCGCCTCGATAGCTGAAGCGCGGATCGACGGCTGGAGAGAAGCGACTGAAGGTATCGACAATGGTAAGCACGCGAATCTTGCGACCGGTGGCGAGCTGGTCATGAACGAAGTCCATCGCCCAGGTCTCATTGATTTGACCTGCTTCCATCCTAGCCTCGCGTAGCTTGGCCTTCACACGACGCTTCGGCGTTTTGTTGCGCAATTGCAGGCGCAACTCCCTGTAAAGGCGATAGACACGTTTGACGTTGATTGCCCAACCGTCACGTTGCAGCAGGACATGGACGCGGCGGTAGCCGTATCTCACCCGCGTCTCGCAGATGTCCTTGATCCGATTTTTGAGGGCGGCCTGGTCACCGCGCTTCGACTTGTAGACGTAAAGTGCGCGATCGATTCGAAGGGTCGAACAGGCCCGCCTGATCGACACCTTCCAGTCGCTCCGCACCTTGTCGACAAGCTCCCGCTTGCGGCCAGGCCTCAGAGCTTTTTTGAGAGCACGTCCTGCAGCATGGCCTTGTCCCAGGACAGGTCGGCGACAATCCGCTTCAGCTTGGCATTCTCCTCCTCAAGCTGGCGCAGTCGCTTCATCTCAGAGGGCATCAGCCCCGCATACTTCTTCTTCCAATTGAAATACGTCGCCTGACTAATCCCGGCCTTGCGGCAGACCTCCGCCACTGCCGCGCCATCTTCCGCCTGCTTCAAAACGAACGCGATCTGCGCTTCCGAAAACTTCGATGCCTTCATGGAACTCTCCTCGTCCCGGTGGGATCATAATTGGAAAATTCCAGTTCAGACTGGCCTAATTTGGCGGGAGCAGGTCACATTTGAGCCCAATAGGCTCGGTGAAGCAACGGGGTGGGG
This sequence comes from Bradyrhizobium sp. USDA 3397, assembly GCF_054060965.1. Taxonomy (NCBI): domain Bacteria; kingdom Pseudomonadati; phylum Pseudomonadota; class Alphaproteobacteria; order Hyphomicrobiales; family Nitrobacteraceae; genus Bradyrhizobium; species Bradyrhizobium sp. USDA 3397. Next base: position 6,969,903 of record NZ_JBSSDS010000001.1, on the reverse strand, counting down.
CGCGGAGCCCCCGGCATAGCGCAGCGCCTCGCCCCGTTGCGGTCCGCAAGCACTGCGATCGATGAATTCGCTCGGCGTGAGATCGCCGAGCGAACTGTGTGGGCGAACGTTGTTGTAGTCGTCCTTCCATGCAGCCAGCACGGCGTGAGCCTGTGAGAGCGAGGTGAACAGCGTCTCGTTGAGCAACTCGTCGCGCAGCCGGCCGTTGATGGGGAAGACGGCCCCGCTCCCTCGGCGCCGGCGATATACTGGCGATGGACGAACCCGCTAACAGGAGCAATTGACCAATGGAAGCCGCCACAATTGGGTTGGATATTTCGAAGCACGTATTTCACATCCATGCAGTTGATGACCAAGGCCAAGTGGCCGGTCGCCAACGTCTCCGGCGAGCCGAGATCGTGTCGTTCTTCTCCTCGCTCGCACCTTGTCTGGTCGGCATCGAAGCCTGCGCGACTGCTCACCACTGGGCGCGGGAGATTCGGCAGTTTGGACACGATGTCAGATTGATTCCGCCAGCCTATGTTAAACCCTACCTCCGAAGAGGAGCCAAGAATGACGCCGCTGACGCGGCCGCGATCTGCGAAGCGGTCAGTCGTCCCAATATGCGGTTCGTTCCAATCAAGAGCGCCGAGAACCAGGGCTTCTTGATGCTTCATCGTGCAAGAGGCTTGCTGGTCCGCCAACGCACCATGACAGCTTGCGCCATTCGGGCTCACTTTGCTGAGTTCGGAATCATTGTCGGGCAAGGCCGGCAACGGGTGGATGGTCTAGTGGACTTGTTGGATGACGAAGAACTGATGCTACCGGCCCACGCCCGCATCGCACTGGTCGTCCTTGTGAGCCAACTGAAGGAATTGGACCGGCAGGTCGAGGCCATCGAGCGCGAACTGGCTGAGATCCAGCAAGTAAATCCGATGGCGAAGTTGCTGTCCTCGATTCCCGGGATCGGTCCCATTACGGCCACGGCACTCGCCGCGACCGTGCCGGACGCGACCATGTTCCGCTCCGGGCGGGAGTTCGCGGCCTGGCTTGGCCTGACGCCTAAGCAGAATTCCACCGGCGGGAAGGACCGGCTCGGCCGCATAACAAAGCAGGGCGATTCCTATCTCAGGCACTTGCTTGTCATCGGAGCACGCAACGTCGTTCGGTACCCAAAGGCACGCTCCCGGGTTGGAGGCGGCTGGATCGAAGCCTTGCTTGAACGGCGTCGACCGATGGTCGTCGCCATCGCCGTTGCCAACAAGTTGGCCCGGATCGTCTGGGCGATGATGACGACCGGGGAATTCTATCGGCCTAAGCTCGCGACCTGAATGTCGCGTGGGTTGGCCACGTTATGGTGTGAGGGCAAATGACAGCATGATGGACACCGGCGGAGCTGGGGATCGAGCAAGCCCGAAGAGCTTTAAGCGCAACAAGCGCGACCCGTTGATGAGGCCTCGATCCGCGATCTCCATCAGGGCCAGCGGCCATGGCATCGGTCGCACAAACAGGCCGTATACATGAACGCACCCGACCGGTATCCAAAGTACTGCTGAAATCCCTTGCATCCGCGGGGCCGTCTATACATGAAGCTCTCGATGAAGGGGTTCTGCGTTGGCTTGCCGGGCGCAATGTAGTGCCACTCGATCCGGATCTCCTGGCACCAGCGCAGAACCGCCATACCGGTGAACTCGGTGCCGTTGTCTGAGACACACATGGCCGGACGGCCACGCCGGGCGACGATCGCCTCGAGCTCGCGCACGACACGCAAGCCGGGTAAGGAAGTGTCGGCGACCAGCGCCAGGCATTCGCGGGTAAAGTCGTCGACGACCGAAAGAATGCGGAAGCGCCGACCATCGACGAAGGCATCCGACAGAAAGTCGAGGCTCCAGCGCTGGTTCGGCCCGCTGCGGTATCGTCAGCGGCGCCCGTGTGCCAAGTGCCCGTTTACGTCCGCCTCGTCGGCGCACCTGCAGCCGTTCCTCACGATAGAGGCGGCGGAACTTCTTGTGGTTCATGGTCAGACCCTCGCGACGCATCAGCACGAGCAGGCGGCGATAGCCGAACCGTCGGCGGACTGCCGCCAGCTCGCGAAGGCGGGCACGCACGGCGGCATCGGCCGGCCGGCTGCTTCGATAACGGAACGAGGTGCGATCCACCCCGAGCACCGCACACGCCCGTCGCTCGCTCACCTCGAACGCACTCTGCAGGTGAGCGACGGCCTCTCGCCTGGCGGCGGGCGTCACCATTTTTTTGAAGCGACGTCCTTGAGCATGGCATTGTCGAGCATCGCTTCAGCCAAAAGCTTCTTTAGCTTCGCATTCTCGTCCTCCAGCGCCTTCAGCCGCTTGGCGTCGGACACTTCCAGGCCGCCGTACTTCGCCTTCCACTTGTAGAGGTCGCACTGCTGATCCCATGCTTGCGGCAGACGTCAGCCGTCGCAGCCCCTGCCTCCTGCTCTCGCAAAATCCCGATGATTTGTTCTTCAGTGAACCGGCTCTTCTTCATCGTCCATCCCCCAATCCGGGTTATCGACTCTACCCATTTTTGGAGGAAATACCGAGGCTCAGGTCACCCAAGGCTGCACCCACGGTACTCGGCCCGCCTCAAGTTCACCGATGATCTTGTTGGATTTCGTCATAAAGGCTTGCCCGGTCCCCACCGGTACGCGCCCGAGGATAATGTCTGGACATCGCGGGTCTCCGCGACGGGCGCCGCGAGCCTCTCTCGCAGCCTGTGGCCCGTCACGGCAAACCCATCAGCTCTCTTACTCTCAGCCTCTTGCGCGGGGAAAGAACGGCGTGGGACATACGGCAGCTGGGTTCGGCCCTCGCCCATACGCACGCGTGAGAGAATGCGAAATCTGCGAGGCGACCGGCCTAAGGTCCCAGTTCTCCATGGGACTTCGCGTTGACTGCCTGGGCCTCAGGCCCAGGCCAGGCGTGCGCGAATGCGCATCGCCCCACCGAAATGGCACCCGGAGAGCGTGAGCATAGCGACCCGAAGGGGCACGCGGTCCGAGTGCAGCGACGAGACCGGTTAACAGCGGCACCCGGGAACGGGGCAGTGATAGCGATCGCCGAAGGCGAGCCCCTTTCCCGAGTGCCCCCGGCGAGGAGCTCCGCAGTGTTTGCGCGAGGGATCGAAGCCGAATGGCCGAGACGCAAAGCGGCTCGGTTCACGAGAGCCCGGTGCGGCGAAGCCGCACGCGCCCAAACGAAGGGTCAGGAAAGCCAAGACGAGGCAGTCCGCGAGCTCGTCGCGAACGTTGGTCCACGAGATTCGAATCTAGAGCATCAGGAAGCGCTTTACAATTCTTCCACTGCCGCGGCGTCGCCTAGGATCGCATGCGGACTTCGGTCGGCTGTTCACGTTAAGCGCGCAACCAGACGCGGGCAGTTCGCGGTCGCATTGCACCCTAACCTTGCTATTTTCGTCATTGCGAATCCCAGCCTTCTGTTAGCAGGGGGGAACGAATGACGGACATAAGGATTCGTCGTATCAGGAGCTTCTCAATGCTGATGACGCGTGAACGAAGGCCTTCGATACGGACGCTGCGCGGATGGGCGAACCAGGTGCTCCAGGAAGCGGGCGCCATCCGAGAGTGCGAAGAACACGGTTGGATGCAAGATCGCGCGGATCCGCATGCACGGGAGCGGGCCCTTGATATCGCCCGCGGAGATCCGCCAGCAGGCGTCTCCCCAGACGCGGCGGCGGCCGAGGTTCGCGACGTGCTGAATTCGATCGGTGATACCTGCCCGGAATGCCCCGCAGACTAAAAGGGCTGGTGCCGCACCTCAATGCGCTCAGGCGCGCTTCGACCAAGACCTTTGCTTTTAACGAGCGCGCGGCCGGCAACATACTCCATCACTCTCACTAGGGGAGGATCAGGATGCCTTGGATAGACGAAGCGCGCTGCATCTCCAACGCGGCATGCAACAGATAGATATCATCACTACGACGAACTCATACGTGATGCCAAAGCCTTCGTTGATTGCGTTTAGCGAAGCATAAGAACCTGACCTGTTCAGCGTAATCCTGACGACTGTGCAAAATTTCTAGCACATCCATATGCAAGTCCGCAGACGGGCTAGGGAAAACAAAAAGAACAGTCGGCGCCTATTAGAACGGCCACCGCTTCTGCTAATATACTGAAATCATTGAATAATGTTGCAATCGCTACTTTAGGTTAGGTGGCCGGGTTGTGGAGGAAACGGCCGTCGGCCAAGTTTTAGCTTGCGGCCCTTCGCCCTGCGGTTGTTCCCTGACATGGGCTAACGCACGCGAGTCCCCTTTAATGTCTGACAGAACTTCTTCCCCTGGATCACAACCAGACCCCGCACCATCCAACTTTGATCGGCTGCGCACGAACCTGACGAACGGCAGTCTCGCCATAGCGCTGCTGGATAGTTGGCTCACCGCTCCATCTTCTACTGTTCAGGAACGAATGCTTTCTGCCGTGGATCAGCACGTCACCAAAAGCCGAACGACGAAATGAAACATCGCATTCAAAGGATCGACCTTCAGGGCTTCCGCGGATTTGGTGCAAGTCCGCAATCCTTCACCTTGCCAGAAACCGTCACCGCTCTTTGGGGCGGCAACAGCCAGGGCAAGACGAGCCTAGCCGAAGCGATCGAGTTCCTTATGACGGGGCACATCGCAAGGCGGGAGCTCCTCGCCAGCGCCAAGGACGAATTTTCCCAATCCCTGCGAAATGCGCATCTTCCAGCTGCCGTTTCGGTTTTTGTCGAAGCAACGTTCATGTGTCCGGATGGAGTAAGCCACCGCCTCCGTCGAACCTTGACTTCCGACTATGACGGCAGCACCGCTTGCACAAGTACGCTCCAGATGGACGGAGTGCGGTGCACCGAATCCGACGTCGAAGGAACATTAGGGCTTCGTCTTCTTCATCCGCCGCTTCGCGCACCTGTGCTCGCCCAACACACCTTGGCGTACGTCTTTACCGCCTCCCCCACCGATCGCGCGGCATATTTTCGGGCGGTGCTCGACACTCAAGACCTCGAAGACTTCCGGTCTGCGGTTGCGAGCCTATCATCCCGTCTCAAGCCCCCGCAAAATACTGAACTCGAGGCACTCGCCGTTCTCGACACGATTCCAGGCCATGCCGCACACGCAAAAGCGATGCGCAACACCAAGACTGAGCCAGCGCTTGGAGCGGCACTTTCTCGCTCGGTTGAGGCTCTGCTTTTCTCAATTGGGATCGCCCTTAAGCCAACGCCGGCTGAACGCATCCAACAACTGAGTGCGGAGCTGGAGACAAGGCGGTCGCAAGCGTTTCCAATCGACCTCTTCGCTCGGAAAGCCCTTGCGCCGTGGAATGCCCCTGCCGATGATCTTGCCAGCACCGTCGACGTTTTTCGACGCGAGCAGGCTGCTATTTCACAGGAGACGCGCCGTCTCGTGTCGCTGTTCGAAAGCGCTCTTGCAATACCTGCCGTTCACGACTGCATCGAACCGACAGACTGTCCCCTTTGTGGTACCGCCGATGCCGTTACTCCCGAGCGGGTCGTATTTCTAAATGCTCAGCTCCGCACGAACGAATCCTATCAAAGTGCAGAGAAGGCGTTGCTAGCCTCCCTCCGCGCCGCCGACGCAAAGCTCGTTGCGCTTAATGACGCCGCCAAAGCCGCCTTGCCAAAGTTCATGGGTATTTTGGCTGCGGAGCGGCGCAAATGCGACTTCCGCGTAGCCCGCGTCGCGACGTTGTCGGCCGACCAAGAGGGGACCTCGCGTTGGGTCGCCGCGACCCGCGTGTTTTTCCGCGCGTACATGCGGCATCGCCGCTTAATCGAAGCGATCAGGGTCGAGATCAGCTACGCGATGCGCGATCCGTTTTCTTGGAGGCGTGATACTGCTCTCGCGCAAAGCTTGGATCGTCTGCGAGATTACTATGCTGACCTTGAGTCAGCCGCCAGCGGCTACGGCCTGGCCATCGACGGCATAAGCGCAACACTCAAGGCGTCCGTCGATCTGAGCACGAACACTCGCGGATGGGAGGAACTCATTGCGCTTGCCCGCAAGCCTTCAGCAGCCTGGCTTGCACTTGAGCTATTCCGCCATCATGAACAGGTCGTCAAAGCGATCGAACGAGCCGTTCGCGATATCGACACGGCCAGCGGCAAGGTAGCTGACGAGAAATTCGCCGACCTAAGCGCTCAGGTGCTGGCGTGGTGGGAACGGCTCCGTCCTGGCGAGCCGACATTCTTCAGCGCGGTGCAGCGGCGCGGAGTGAAAACGCGGCGCACCGTCGATTTGAAAGTCGCACTCTCTTCCAAAGATGATCGAAGCGATATCAAGCTTCGCGATGCCGTGGCCGTGTTCAGCCAATCGCAGCTCCATTGCTTGGGCCTCGCGCTATTCCTGGCCCGAGCGATCGAAGGAGGAGCGGGCTTCGTCGTACTTGACGATCCGGTCCTCACGAGTGACGACGATTTTCGCCCGAACTTCGCTTCCTCCGTAATCGAAGCTCTCTTGGATTCGAGCGTGCAGGTTATCGTCATCACGCAAGACCATAAGAGCTGGAAAGACATTGGTCATCGCTGGGAACATCGTGGCGCAGCGCAGTTTCAGATTGTCCGCGAAAACGCCGTGGCTGGCACTGAGATTCGGGGGCAGGATGATGCACTCGCTACCATGCTTGCCCAAGCGCGCCCTTTCATCAATTCTCAAGACAGCGATCAGCGCAAAGAAGGAGCAACGCGTCTGCGCCGCGTGATCGAACGCCTCTGCAAGGAGTTGATCGTCAAATCCAGGCGGACGCGGGGTGACAGCATGGCGTCCATAACGGACTATGACAGCAAGAACTATGGCGACTACAGCGCGCAAGCGCTTGCCTTGCTAACCCTCGATCCAGCCCATCGCGGCAAACTCACCGCCGCGTACAGCTATGTCACGCCGGGGCCGCACGACGACACGCCGCCATCCACGGCCCAGCTCAAAGTAGCTGCCGGCGACCTTAATCGGCTGAAGAAAGACTATCTGCAATAATGTGCACGCTCTATTCCCTCCGCGGTGGGACTCGGTCGCCTCCAAGGTCGTGGATCTCCGCTCGCACGCCCGCAGGCGTGACTTCGAGCGTCGCAAGCGTGATCGGCAGCTTGAAGCGCCGGGGTCCCGCGCTGCCGGGATTCAGGTAGAGAACGCCACCGACCGTGTCGATCTTCGGCACGTGGGAATGCCCGGAGACGATGACGTCGATGGCGGTGCCAAGATCGGCCTGCAGCGAATTCAGGTCATGTAGAACGTAGATCGACTTTCCCGCCAGGCGTACGAGTTTCGTGTCGAGGTATTCGCGGGCCCACTCGCCATTGTCCACGTTTCCACGGATAGCCGTGACAGGCGCGATCCGGCGGAGCGCGTCGACGATCTCGGGACGCCCGATGTCGCCGGCATGAATGATGTGATCGACGCCCGTCAGGCCTCGTTCCGCCTCGGGCCTCAACAGGCCGTGCGTGTCCGAAATGATTCCAATCCTGAACGTCATTTCCCGGCGCCCTCAAACGCGGTCGCCAAAAGGCGATCGAGAAACTCAGCTTGAGCGGACAGCATCTTGGTCCGCGCGAGCTCGATATCAAACCATTCCGCGCGGTCGACTTCGGGAAAACTCTGCCGTCGACCGCTTCGGGGCGGCCATTCGATATCGAAGGTATTGCTAGTCAGCGCCACCGGATCAAAATGGCCCTGGCCGGCGAATGCGATGACGCGCTTCCCTCCTCGCTGTCGGACTTCCCCTAGCGCCTGGAGTGGACCAATCGAAGCGCTCGGGCCGAGTTCTTCGGCAAACTCGCGTCGAGCGACGTCTTCCGGAGCATCGGCGGCATCGATTTCGCCCTTCGGAATGGACCAGGCGCCGTCATCCTTCTTGCGCCAGAACGGACCGCCGGGATGAACGAGCAGAACCTCGAGCCCCCGCGCTCCCTTGCGGTAGGCGAGAATGCCCGCGCTTAACACCGATCTCCTGGGAGTCTTTTTCAGGGCAGCCATATCGCTCTCCGCCGCGGACGACGACGTAACGGCCGTCTGGCATCACTGGTTGCTTCAGGAGGCGCTAAGCCGACTTCCGCTGCGGTTTGGCCGCCGGCTTCTTCGTCGCGGCCTCTTTCGCCGGCTTCTTGCCTGCGATCGGCATCAGCATTTCCTTCTGCCCGGCCGCCGCACGCGGCTTTTTACCTGGCTTCTTGGGGGCCTCTGTCGCGGCCGCCGCGTCTCTTCCGATGCTCTTACGCAGCGCGTCCATCAGGTCCACCACGTTCTCGCCTCGAGGGCGCGCTTTCGCGGTGATGGGTTTGCCGGCGCGCTTCTGGTTGATGAGATCGATGAGTGCGGTTTCGTACTGGTCTTCGAACTTTTCCGGCTCGAAATGACCTGCCTTCTGATTGACGATGTGCTTGGCGAGATCAAGCATGTCCTTGGTGACTTTGACGTCCTGGATATCGTCGAAATATTCCTCCGCGGACCGGACTTCGTAGGGATAGCGCAGCAGTGTCCCCATTAGTCCCTTGTCGAGCGGCTCCAACGCGATGATGTGCTCGCGATTGGTCAGCACCACGCGACCGATCGCGACCTTGTTCATTTCTCGGATGGTTTCCCGAATGACGGCAAAAGCGTCGTGACCGACTTTGCCATCGGGACGCAGATAGTAGGGACGGATCAGGTAGCGGGGATCAATCTCGCTGCGGTCGACGAACTCGTCGATCTCGATCGTTCGCGTCGATTCCAGCGCGACGTTCTCGAGCTCCTCCTTCGTCACCTCGATGAATGTGTCGGTGTCGACCTTGTAGCCCTTGACGATGTCCTCGTTGTCAACCTCCTCGCCGGTATCAGCGTCCACCTTGGCGTACTTGATGCGGTGGCCGGTCTTTCGGTTGAGCTGGTTGAACGAGACTTTTTCGGATTCCGACGTGGCCGGATAGAGCGCTACCGGACAGGTGACGAGGGAAAGACGCAGGAAGCCTTTCCAGTTAGCGCGGGGAGCCATTCGCGGGGGAACTCCATTACTGACGCCGGATTCAAGACGAACGGCCCGGCTTGGTTCCGACACCGCGCCCCTTCCAACAGGATGATTTTTTCAAGATGAGGGTCCGAGCGGACTCGACATTTGTTCTTGTTATGTTCTAATTCGGAATGACCGATCGACCCGCAAGCTGGCGTATGCCGACCCAAAAACAGATGGAAAAGCTGGCCGCAGAAGCCGCTCGGAGGCGATATCCCTCCTCGGCGCCCCCGGATGCGCCGCTTCCGGCGGAATATTGGGAAGCGTTCCTGAAAGACCCTCGCGTCGCCACCACCGGAGCCGAGAAGCGACAGCGACGTCTCTCCGAGATTCAACGCCACGTGCTGCGCGTCTCCTGCCGCCGCTGTGAGCGGACCGTGGAAATCCAGACCGCCGATGCAGTCCGATTGTATGGCGGCAACGCGGTCTGGAAGGACGTGGCACTGCTCGATAACATGTGCCAGCAGCGCACCGGCAGGCATGAAGAAGACGGGTGCTGGCCGGCGTTCGAGACGCCGTAAACCGCTCCGGATTGCCGATCCGATCTCTTAGCGCCTGGATGTCCGGATGGCCCCGAAGTATCACCCTACGCCCTTGTCGGGCGGCGACCGCAAGGCTCTGGCCAAAGAGCTCGGCAAGGCACGCGCGATGGCCAACATGCTTGCTGCCCAGTCGGCGGAGATGCGTGCCAAGGGCGAGGCCATGATCCAGCAAGCTGACAGGCTGCTTTGCGAAAGCTGGAATGAGCGGATGTGGAGTGACGGCGAACCGATCGATCCGTCGCCCACGATCGACCAGGCCGTGAACGGAGGCTTCCCTTGGCTCGAGATCAGGTGCACGCGCTGCAAGACGCCGAGCGACGTCGATCTTGCGGCGATGAAGCACCCGCCAACCACCTTCGTGCACGATCTCGCCAGCCGGCTGCGCTGCCGCAAATGCGCCAAGGCGGGCCGGCGTCCATCCGCGACTCTGCTACAGTTGACGTGGCAGCCGCGCCACCCTCGAAACGAGTCCTGACCGATGTGCAATCTTTATTCGATCACGACCAACCAAGCTGCTATTAGTGCGCTGTTTCGCGTAGTGAACCGATACGTCGGCAATCTGGCGCCGATGCCCGGCGTGTTTCCCGACTACAAGGCACCGATCGTGCGCAACGGAGCTGAGGGCCGCGAGCTCGCCACGGCGCGGTGGGGAATGCCTTCGTCATCAAAGGCCTTGATGGACGCCACCAAGAAACGGGCCGAAAAACTGCAGGCCAAGGGCAAGCCGGTCGATTTCATGGAATTGCTCAGAATGGAGCCGGACGGCGGGACGACAAACATCCGCAACGTGAAGAGCAAGCACTGGGCGCGCTGGCTCGGCGTCGAGAACCGTTGCATCGTCCCATTCAATTCCTTCAGCGAGTTCAACAAGACCGAGGGCGGCGACATCTGGTTCGCCCTCGATGAGACCCGTCCCCTCGCCTGCTTCGCCGGCATCTGGGCCAACTGGACATCAGTTCGGAAGGTCAAGGAAGGCGAGACCACCAACGACCTCTATGCGTTCCTCACGACGGAGCCGAACGCCGAGGTCGGCGCAATCCACCCCAAGGCAATGCCGGTCATCCTGACGACGCCGGAGGAAGTGGAGGCCTGGATGACAGCCCCTCCGGACGAGGCCTTGAAGCTACAGCGGCCGCTTGCCGACGGAACGCTCCGGATCGTCGCCCGCGGCGTCAAGGAGGATACGGCCGGGCTAGCCACGTGACTATCGAGGGCGATGAAGATTAGGCAGCTTCCCCGAGCCGCCAACGCAAGATCATCCACATCGACATGGACACCTCTTTGGTTCAAACGCTTGGACCACCTCGATGCGGAACAGCATAAATCCCCATTCCGCTGGAAGATCATCAGCGACTATCACTGGCTTGAAATGGCGATCGGCTTTCAGCATGACGTCTTAACGAAGGAAGGCGTTTTGCGGCCAGAACTGATCGATGAACTGATCGTCACAGCTCTGAGGTTTGCAGCAACGACGGTCGAAGTACACGCGCGGCTATCGCGCGTCGGGCAAAAGAACCTTGAAGGCCGGCTGCGCGATTGCCTCAAGGCAGAGACAGGTTACGCGTCTCTGTTCCTCGAGCTCGATCTCGCCCAAAGGCTGATGGATGCTGAGTTCGACGTTAGTTTTGCCGACATGGAGGGAACGGCCCAGTTCGATCTCTTATTCAGCAAGGATACTTTCGCCGGTGAGGTTGAATGCAAAAGCCAGTCGGCTGATGCTGGTCGACAGATCCACCGGAAAGACTTCTACCGCTTCATGGAAGCGATTCTGCCAGCGCTTGAAGTTCAACGCGCTGTTTGCCGACGCGAAGTCTTGCTCATTACTCTCGACACGCGGCTGTCGCCGAACACTTCGGACCAAGCCGGACTCCTGACGGCAGTCCGGTCGGTTCTAGCGGACGGTGCGGAGACATCATTTGCTGGAGATGGCTTCGTTCTGGAACGCCTGAACTTCGATGCTGTGTTGGCGGATCAATCGATGTCCGGCCCCGAGGCGCTGTACAAGGCTTGCGGTACAGCATTCGGACCGAACACGCACATCTCGGGTGGCCTTACCGCGGAAGGCGGGTGCCTTGTTGTCATGCGCAGCAAGCGCGAGGACGACTCCTCTAAACCATTGCTCGAAGCGATGCGCAAAGCCGCGAGCCAGTTGTCCGGCCAGCGTCCGGGTTTCATTGCGATCCAGGATCACGCGATTGCGGCTGCTGATCTCATGCTTCCCCATGTCCAGCGACGAGCAGCCATCCTGTCGTTGGCCCTATATGGTCGCTATGGCGGGTCGCATGTAACCGCGACTTACGTGACTGCGTTCGGAGCAGTCATTTTGCGTAACGGGGTGTTGGGCACGCCGGCGTTCGCGGTTTTCAATCCTGAGCCTAAGTTTCCAGTAAGTCCAGCCGACGCCTCGTCGCTCCTTGCGCTCATGTCGGACGAGACTTATACGGGCAGCATCGGACCATCGTCTCCTGAGTCCGATCTTGCCGAGTCGCCCGTCGAATTGACTGAACAGGACAACCCACAGCTGGCCAGTCCCAACGCTGACAAGGCGAGCTAGACCGTGCCGAACCGCTGTTGCGTGAGGATACGAAGTTCTGCGACCGCCTCCAATGCGCTTGGTGCCCACAGATCGAAATCCGATTTGGAACGGGGCCGTCGGTCCTCAAAGACTTCGTTGGCGCGTGCAAGACGACGCAGCACGCGGACAACGTTCGCTAGCATCGGCTCCTTCTCTTCGTCCATAGCCTCAAGGTAGGAAGCTAGGAGCTTCAGTCCCTCGATGGCGATCGGCAGGCCGTCGGCATTGAACTCGCTTGCGGTGGCCTCCAGATCGGCTAAAGAGCGCTCCCAGCCGCGCACCGCATCCTGCTGGGCGCCAGCTCTGACAGTTCCAGTTATAAATGCGTTCGCTAGCAAATGTATGCGCTCTGGCGCCTGGTCGAGCCAACGATCGATGATGGGCATCGCAACTTGCGTTGGCGTGCGCGAATGCGTCCGAGCGTCAGCGGCGATCGTGGTGATCCGCCCGGGCGAAAAGCCGATTGCGGTGCAAATTTCCCACTGAAGATGGCGAATTTCGGCAATGTTGATCGGCCACCAACGCGCAAACTCTTGCGCGCGATAGAACGCAATGACATCAACCGCGTGCTGTGCGCCGCCAAGGGCACGTCGTTTGAACTCGACCAGGCAGAACGATGCGAATTCTTCTCCCGCCCCGTCATGTGTGAAATCCCGAAACGGATCGATAAGGACGGCGAGCGCGCGCGTACTGGCCTGCGCCCTCAATAACTTGATGATCCGATCCACCTGATTAATTTTGCCGCCGTAACGTCGTAGTCGACTTCCATGCACAAATGGCATGCGGTGCTCGAGCCCTGATCGATCAAGCTGCCACCATTCCACAAGCTCTCGCAACCAGCGCCGACGTTCGACCTCATCCATCGGCTCAGGCAATGGGTAGTTTAAAGGCAACGGCAAATCGCCGCTTGCACCAGTCGGCAGATCAAGATGCACGATCAACGTTCCGTTTGCTGCATCATGTGCCGCCGCCTCGCAGACACGGTCGTATACCTCATCGAGGTCGCTGCCTTGAATGATCACAGGGGCCCCTGGAACAGCACCTGTCGACCAAATCCTGCGGTTGATTGGAGGTAGATCACGGGCTTCCACGCCGCTACGCGGGACGGAGAGCTGTTCGATGGTGACGGCCGGGCTGTTGGGCATGCCCTTGATGGTGATCAGACGCGCGGCATCAGAATCCCGACCAGGCTCGAATGTCGCGCCTGAGATCACAAGCGCACGGTGGTCGCGGTCGCCGATCTGGTCGTAAATGTGTTCGAACTGGGCCGCATGCTCGTGCTTATGGCCGTGGACGACAACAGCAATTTCCTGGTCGCGTAAAAAGCTTCTGATTTGCTCCAAGTTAGAGGGATCCGCAAAAGTCTTTAGCTCCTCGCGCAAGCTGGGAGCGCGAAGGTGATGATGAAGCACCGCGATCCGAAGTTGGCGCCCGGCAGCGGGCTGTGGCGTACTCTCGATAAGGCCGCGCAGAATCTCTAGTTGCCGACCGGACACGCGAGCCATGTCGTACCGTGCCAGTCCATCCAGCTGCTCGCGCAGCTTCCCTTCACGGTCCGAATCTCCGGCTGCCGCGAGTGTAGGCAGATTGGCCCATGCACTTGCGAGGGGCTCAGGTAGCGTTCGCGCCACATGCGACCAATTGCTGGTGTTGATCGGAAAGACGGCCCAGAGGCGGTTTCCGCTGAGGAGCTGATGGGGCCCGCCGTCACTGGCAGATGAATCGACGCCATCGAGCCACGGCGTCACACATCCTGCCTTACGCCAAACCTGAGTGAACTCCTCGTAGCGCAGAGCCGAACTCGGCGGGCTCGTGCGCGGCACATCGTGGTTGCCGGGGACTGCAACAATGTTCGCAGCTGTTATACCGAGAGATCCGAAGTGGTGGAGCAGCAGGTCGAGTAGGATCTGATGGCCGCCGGGCTGCCCTCGGTCTTGGGCATCCCCTGAGAACAGTACGCCGTCAAGTCGGCGTCCGCCCTGCTTTAGCCGCTCAGAGAGACGGCCGAACATCAGCTCGAGGGCGGATTCCCGTGTCTCGCGCTCGATTCCTGGAATTTCCACCTTGTGGTCATCACGCTCGAATGGGACGCCGGCCTTGGCGAGGTGCATATCGGTCAAGTGAAGGAATGTCGCGGAGGTCGGCATGGCGGTTACATTGAGCTGCGGTCGAGCCGTTGAAACGCTGGGAATGGTGTCGGTCGAGCCAGGACGGGTACCCGGGGATATACAATGGAGACGATATTGAGAGAAAAATCCACCTAGTCGTGTCCTACTCGGGCACATAAACAGGCAGTTGTACACGGGACGGCCAATCCCCGGGGCATCTCAGCATGCAAACAGACATGAACGTGATCGGACACGGAATCGACCTCGTAGAAATTGCCGAACTACGGCGCTGGATTGAAGATCCACGCGATCCGCTGGTGCCGCGATGCTTTGCGCAAACTGAACTGGATGAGATCGGGGCCGGAACCGACCGTACTGATCGTCTGGCCGGTCGATTTGCCGCGAAGGAGGCGGTGTTGAAAGCGCTGGGAACAGGGTATGGGGCGGGAGTGGCGTTCACTGACGTCCGGATTTCTCGAGCGCCAGGTGCTGCGCCCCAGGTCCTGCTCTCAGGCGGAGCGGCGAAGGCAGCCGAGGCGCTTGGGGTCACAGAATGGCGGCTCAGCATCAGCCACGCGGGCGGATTGGCGATGGCCAGCGCTCTTGCACTGGGTCCGCGCACCTAGGATTGGGAACGCTCAGGGTTGAGCCGTCGGCGGACCCAGGAAGGTTATGCGCCGCGTGTCAAGGTCCACGGCAATTCTCCCGCCTCGCGCAGCCAGCACGGCACGCCAGACTTCGAAGCCCTGCAGGATCGCCTGCTCCCACTCGCCTGTGGTGCGCTGTCGAACTTCAAGATGAGATGTCATGTCCTTGACGGTGCGGAGAAGCTGGAAGTCGAGGGTAGCGACTCCCTCCAGCATCCGGTGACGACGAGCATAGTCGAAGACAAGGGCGGCCACGCCTTCCTCAATCACAGCGGCACGTCCGCCGTCTTCCACCTCGTCAAGCAGGGGGCGGCTCTTGCGTTTTCGTTTGAGCAAAGAGCGCGCTATCGGTGACCACCCCAGCACGGCGGCGTAGGCGAAGTGGAAGACGTCGTGGAAGCGGTAGCCATCCGGATCGTAGGCGTTGTCGGTCAGCTCGGCGCCGAACGGCTTTCCGTCGATCAGGACCCGGACCCGTTGGCCTGTCTCGCCTGCTACGTCGATAAGCTCGACTTGGAATCGGCGTGGCAACTGTTCATTCTCAGGAAGGTCCGTGTCGAAATTTGGTGTCTCGGCGCGATCATTGGCCCAGCGCTCCTTCACCTTTGAAAGATTGGCGGTGGCAATATCGGAGAGCGATAGGTCAAATTTGCTCGCGACGTTGGCAATGTACCAGAGCAGATCGCCGAGTTCTTCGGACACCCGTTCCTTGAACAGGCGATGCGCTTCGCCGTCGCGCAGGTGCTTCTTGTATTCGCTGAGCAACTGGCCAGTTTCGCCGGCGAGACCGAGCATTGGCACGATGAGCGAAGCTGGATCGTCTGCCTCACGGCGCGCAGGTACCCGATCCGTGCGTTGGGCCTCTTTCTGGTACTTATTGAAATCCATACTCGTCTCCTCACGTCACCTCGCGGCCGGTCGGATCTGCGCGGCGACGCGAATTTTTTCATTGAGTTTCCATTTTGGGGGATAGAATAGATCGATGGGCGCCGGCATTGGTTCGAACCTCTGCTTAATGCGAGAGCGGCCAGTCTTGCCCATGATCTGCGGGTGTGCCACGCGCGCGTATTTATCGACCTCGCAGAAGAGATTCTGGCAGTCGATCAACTGAAGTCGCCGGCCCCAAAGTGACTGAAAATCGAGGCCGAGTCGTTCGAACTCGCGTTCCTGAAGATCAGCCATCAGGCGAATAAGCTCCGGCTCATTGAGGCCACCTGGGTCGGCGAAACATTTGCGTAAGCCATCGCGGGCGCCGGGACCCGGAACAACGAAGTCCATTTCGCTGAAGTCTGTCAGCTCGCTGTAATTAATGTCGGTGATGAATTGATACGCAAGGAAATCGCCGATCGTCGGATAGGCGCGCAGCTTCTCAAATCCCTCCTGCATGGTGGGAGTTTGAGCCAAGCGTTCAGGCAAGCGGTCGGACATCATGCGCTCGAGCAGCAGCAAGTGATTCTGGTGTTTTGCCGACCGACCAAAGGCACTGCTGCCCGGCGGCATGATATAGGCTGCCGAATAGATGCGGTGGCCGGCGCTCATCGCCTTCGCTAGCTCTTGGTCATAAGCGGCGAAGCGATAATCCTCGAAGGTAATCGGGCCAAGCGCGCGTTCCAGACGTTCCCATGTCTCTATTTTGTTGAAGAGCTTGAACAGCAGGATACGGAAGAACACCTCGCGCGGCGATTTCGGCAGATCGTCGCGGTAGATGACGTGACGAATGAGATATTGGCTCACGCGATCGGAGGCGCGATAGGCATTGGTGAATTTGTAAACTAGAAGGACCGGATCTTGCGTCCAGGGATAAACGGAGCCGTTTGCGCGACGGAAAAACACCGCTTGGCGCTCGGCTGCGAAACGCCAATAGCTTTCATAAACCTCTGTCACCGTTGCTGGCGCAAGGTGACGGAAGACTATTGGCGCGGCTACGCCTCGATGGACATCGGCCGCCTGCCTTGCAACAGGCAGGTCCATTGGAAGAGTTGCGGTTGACGGCTTGCTGCGCGATTTAGGAGGACGGCCACGGGGACGCTTCGTCGCGGGCTTGGGCGGTTTCAAAGTCAAGATGCCACCGACGCAGAAAAGGCCGATTCTGCGGAATGGGATTGAACCGTTATGGTAGGCGGCGCCAGCAAAGCCCGGGCAGCGGTCACGAGGGGAACGAAATCAGCATCTGTCTTCCTAATGCGCTCCAGCTTGGCGACGCCGACCATGACGTTCAGGCGGGCTAATGGCATGCCCATCTCGCGAGCCATGAACGCGCCGAGTTGAGCAAGGCCGAGATAATTGCCGTAGGCCTTATCGAAGATCTGCTGCGTAGCATAGAAAGCGTTGGTGACCAGACCGGCGGGGGTGGGCTCGAAGCTGACCTGTTGCAGGCACGGAAATCCGAGCTGCGCGCTGGCGACATGGTCGCGCTCAGGATCGAACGTCGTTGCTTGCAGCATCGATCGCCGTACGCCGGTCCGGGAATTGTATTGAGACAAGATCCACTCCAGTTGATTCCCATTGCAGGGTCCCCGGCCATACATGACCATGCGCTCAAAATACAGCCCGCGGCCATTGGCTTTGCGGTTCATCGCCTGCCAGCGCGGGAATGTCGCGCGATAGAGGGTGAAAAGGCGGGCCCGGTCGCCGCGTGACATTTCCCAAAGGCGTTGCGGGAAGATCGTGAACGCGACGTCGTCGACCACGAGCCGGCTCTTGCGCTTGAGCAGCCGATCGAGAGCCTGGCGCACTGCTGGGTTTTCGGAGGCAGCGCCATTTTCGTCGAAGCCGCTCAGGCTCAACGTCAACGGGGCGACCTCGGTCCCGGCGCCGTCGAGAATCTGCAGTAGCAGTCTCGCCCAGGCGCGCGACAGATTGGTGTCGTCAATCATCAAAGGCGGCGGCGCTACGAAAATCTTGGCCTTACTCATCCAGGTCCTCCTCCAAGTGGCGATATTGAGCGAGACCGATGTAGCCGTACTTCGGCTCATTTTTCTGGACCGGAGCGATGCGCACGAAGACCGCCCAGTCACCGGCGGTGGCCTGGAAGATCCCCGGCTTCACCGCTCGGAACAGGCGTCCAGCAGCTAGATCGCGATCGAAAGCAAGTCCATCGCCTGCGATCTCAGCGCCAGACGGGAGGAGAAGCAGCGTCTTGACCTCCGCATCCAAAGTGGGCGCGGTACGATGGCGATCTGCAACGATCAACGGTTCAGGCGTAAGCGTGCCAAGAATATTTGTGCGCAAGTCTTTAGGCGTGACTCGCTGCAGAGCGGCCGCGCGGCCGCGCGACAGCATGTTCACCCCTGCCGAGAGGTGAGTGAGAAGTGTCGCGTAGCCGACGCCGAACTCGCAGGCGATAGTGAATATCTGCGATGGCGTCGCCGTTTCCGGCGTCCAGCGCCGAACAGCAAAGGCGCGACGCAAGCCGATGATCGGCATGAGGGCGAACCCTGCAAAGGTATCCGCCAGGAACTCTTTTGGATCGTCCCAGGGTTGCGCTTTCGCATCCTCGCGCAGCTCATCGATCGACGAGCCATGACCGAATACGTGATGGCCGAGCTCATGCGCACAATTGTAAGCGCGCCGGGGCAGTGGCCGTCGCGCTGAGAGGTGGATGCGCGGAGGAAGGCCGCGCTGATACATCCCTTCCATATTGATGTTGTTAAAGCGCACCACTACACCCAGCGTCTCGCACAATCCGTAGATGCAGATCGGCCCGGCCTGATCGAACTTGGCCTTGGCCCGTGTGGCCGCGGCGGCCTGCATGGCCTCAGTCGCCAAGGCACGGCGGTTGAAGCTGAGCTTGGTGGTGCGCGTCACGCTCATCAGCGATCGCCTCCGCTGGGGTTCGGATCGCTGCGCATTGCGGCCAACAGTTTGAGCAGGCGTTCCAGATCATCAGGCTTGAGTTTGGAGAGTTCGCGCGCGGCAAGCTCGAGCCGTGGGTCCTGGGCATCGAGCTTTTCCGGCGCCTCGCCAAGCAGAAAAGCGACGCTGACGTCATAGATCTCGGCAAGCCGAGCGAGTTCGTCAGCTGAAACGCGGCGGTTGCCGGCTTCCATTTCGGTGACGGAAGGACGATGCAGGCCCAGTATTTTTGCGACATGACCTTGTGATAGGCCCGCGAGCTTACGTGCCTGCTTGAGGCGCTCAGCAATTTGGCTGCGCTTGATTGAATCAACCTCGGTCATGCTGCTGCGGCGGCTTTTTGCTCGCTTTGCTTCTTGAGAAGGTCGCAGATAAAGGCCGCCGTCTCGTCGATTGTTCGAGGCAGTTTGGTCGTCTCGTCGACGAAGATATTCACGTCGTTGGGAATCTCAGCCTTGATCTCGGTCGCAAGGATTGTGGTCGCGACCGGCCAGACTTTACTGTCGAATTTGGGGATGTTCTCGACCGGCTTTATTGCCCCGTTAAGGGGCGGGCATTCCAGGCCGCTATCAGTCTGGATCTGACTGAGAACCTTGATCAGTGTTTCTTTAACCATAACGGGGTCCATGCTCGCCTCCTTTTGGCTCTCCGACATAAGGTAAGATAATCTTACACAGCGTCTTCTTCAAGGGGGTTCGGCACGAAAAGTGAAGTCTTAAGGGGGTGAAGGCTGGCCCTTGAGGGGTGTTGTAACGTAGAGTGGAACTGACAAAGGAACGCAAAGGGAACAAGGATCGGGGCCGCTAGTTTGATTTTTACTAGCTGATGCTTATGCTCCCCCCTTGAGGCAACAGAAACCATGACCATTCGGGTCAACCAGGAGCACGTAAACGACACCGCGAAGCTGATGATTCATCGGCTTATTGCGCGGGCGATCGGCCGCGACCCTTCCTTGATCGACAGTGCGAAGATTTCGCTCGATCGTAGCGCTTCGGAGCGCTACGCGGGCTATTCATTCGTCAGCGAATGGGATGATTTGCTTCGCCTTCCGCCGTCGAAGGTACGTCGCCGGTTGACGAGCCGCGACGAGGGAATGACTCGTTTGCGTCTGTCGTCGCCGTTCGTGATTGCCGATGGGATCGACTTTAGCGACGTTGCGCTAAGGCGTCGTATCTGGCAGGCGGCGAAGCGTCTTGCCGTGAAATCGGCTGCGCATGAATCCACGGGTGCGCGGATCGCCGCGTGACGCAGCAATCGTTCGTTCGAACCTTTGAAGACCTTGTCGAGACGGTCAGGGCGATAGCCCGGCTGTTTGAAACCGACAAGGTCTTCATTATTGGCAGTCAAAGCATTCTTCTCTCCTGGCCGGACGCTCCGGTCATCCTGAGAACATCTGGCGAAATCGACGCGTATCCTGAGAACGCCAGGTTATGGGAGATCACTCAAAAGGAACTAGATCCGGATTTCCCTCCGGAAGCTTCCGAAGAGATTAACGCGTTCTTTGGCGAAGGCTCTGATTTTCATCGGAATCACGGCTTCTATATCGATGGGGTGGACGAAAATACGGCCCGTCTTCCGTCTGACTGGAACACGAGGGCGATCTATAAGGAGGTAGAGGTCGACGACCGAACGGTTTTGGCGGTTGCGCCCTGCCCTGAGGACGTGATCGTGTCCAAACTCGCGCGGTTGTCGGATAAGGACACCGAGTTCGTCGAAGCCTACCACGCCGCTCGGCCCCTCAATTCCGAACTGATTATTGAGAGAATCAAGGCAACCGGTCTAGAGCCCGAATTGCAACAGCGGGCAGTTGGCTTCATCACCCATCTTACAAAGTAGCCGCATGCAATGCTACCGGCCTCGAACGGATAGTCGTTCTACGCAAAGTGGACCGTTCGGGTGATGCTTCGATCGAGACGAGGACGACGGACGAAGGCCGTCGGAAAGATCGTATGCCCTGAGAAATCTCGACTGGATTTCTAGCTTAGCAAATGCGGATGGCAAGGACGCCGTGTTTGCCCAGCTGGGCAAAAATTACGACGAAGCACGCGCAAAAACGGCGGATACGGCCAACGCCGTAATTCGGCGTGCAGCGCCGAAGGGCTGATATCGTTAGAGTGCTGGCTCAGGCATCCACAACCTACGCAACGAATCGAAGCGCCGTTTCTTGCCTGAAGCTCCGCCGATCAGGAAAACAAAGTGTATCGGCGGCGCCGCGCGACAGCTCTAGCGTCCTCAGGCTATCGCCTTCAAACGCGGGACTGAGTTCCAGCTTAAGATACTCAAAGAGCTGGCGGTCGTGAACAGCGATAATAATCTGTCTCCCGTGCTGCTTGGACAGCGTCCGCAGTAGCGCGGCGAAGTGAGCGATGTGAACATCGTCCATCGACTGCACTGGATCGTCGAGAATGAGCCACGGCAGCTGTGCCGTCACGGTTAGATGTAGGGCGATGAAAAGCGTGAGCGCTGCGGTATTGAGATTTCCTGCGCTGAGCATCGCACCAGGTGTGCCACCTGCCTGCCCGGAGCGATGGGTTGTGATCAGCTTCGGCTGTAATCTGTGAGTAGAGTCTGTCGGGATACGGAAGGCTGGAACATAGGGCTCATTTGGAGCCAAGCGTATAAATAGATCCCGCCATAGCCGATTTAGCCGATCGTTGAATTCCTTGCCGATAATTTTGGACCTTACGGCCTCGACCTTATTCTTGATCGTTTGAGCGTCGGAACGTATCTCCGCTGCCCGCTTCAGAGCCTCGTCGGCACGAGCGTGCTTGGTCTGGTCTTCGAGGATCCGATCGTCAGCGTCCTTTCGCCGCGCCAATTCGACCTTGGCTCGCGTCACGGAATCTCGCGCGCGGCTTCTCTCTGTCGCGCGGGAGGTCTGTACCCGGATGCGCTCTTCGATCACAGCTCTGAATTGTGTCACGACCTGTTCTGGTATATCCAGCGGACCGGGCGCCTTCTGATTCAATGAGCTTGCAAATTCCGCGAGCGTTGCCATCGTCGCGGTCCGAGCTAAATTACTAGACTGATAGTCGCTTAGGGCGCGCCGCGCCGCGGTCTCGGAGGCCGCATGTGCTGCTCCCTCAGTCATGGCAGGAGCAAGCCGCTCCAGTTCGGCGATCAGTTCGTCGAGAGTGCCAGCTAGTCGATCGAGATCAATGATCTCCTTCTGCGGGACAGACCGGGACTGGATCTCTGCGCTTTCTCGCTCCAGACGCTCGATCTGCTCTTGTTGGGATGATCGATTGCGACTGAGACCGAGCAGGCGTTCCGCTGATCCCGTTAGAGCGCGAACCTTGTGATTTACATGATCGGATAATGGTCCCTTACGCTCTTCCCCGAAATCACGATCGCAAACGGGGCATGTTTCATTAGAAATGAACGATGTAAGTTCGGCGAGGACGGCTCCCAACGCTCCGGAATTCTCGGCGATTCGTCCGATCTCGTCGTCGATCGTCTGAAGATTTTTCGTGGCGACCACGAGTTCGCTGTTGATTTCTGCTTGCCGCTTCGTGTCTTGCGCGGCACGAGCAGAACGATCTTCAGCTTGCTTTCGCTTCTCACGGAGGGATGCAAGAGCCAAGCTCTGGTACGCTTGCGGGTCGGAGTGAGATGCATTGAGTTCTGGGAACGTCCGAGCGATGCGCGTGCGCAGGGCTTGCACTGGCCGATCAAATTGCTGTTGCCACAGGCGGAGACGCTCACTCGCTTGTCGATGGGCCTCTGCAAGCACACTTTCATCTTGCTGGCTGTCTGCATCGGCGTTGCGACTTGCCTCCCGAGCAATCGCCTCCAGTCGGAGCCGCTGGTCGTGGAGATCAGAAAGCGCCGCTTCCTCCGGAATTTCCCGTAGCTCATCCAAAACAGCGTCAAGATTTGAACAATCGACCGGGTCGGTTAGGTCGAGAACCGACCGCGCATTATTGAGTTCCGACAATGCGGCGTCGAGCGCCTTCTCAGCCACGTCGCGTGTGCGGCGGTGTTCCGCGAGGCTGCGTTCAAGTTGGGATTTCTCGTACTCGACTTGGCCGTATCGCTCAGTTGTCTTCCGGAGATTGCGGATATCTCCGACGGGCGACAGGCCTGTTTCGATTGCGTCCAGGCGATCCAAGCCGAGCAGTTCGTTGACAAAGCGAGAAAGGGGGGAATCTGGCGCAGCGTCCGAATCCTGGTAGATCTGCAATAACTGCCCTAGTAGGGCTTGCGGAAGGTAGCATCGCTCGCTGAAGAACGACGCGGCACCGCTGGCCAGGATCGTCCGCGTTTGCACGCCAGCTTGGTTGATCTCGGCTGAGAAGCTGTTCTCGCCGGCCAAGCCTTCTGTTTGCAAGCTGATAGAACCGCGGTTGCCAAGGCTCGGCATCGGCGCACGGTGCAGAAGTTGGGACATATACTGCGGATCGGCACGCTGCAAGGAAATGACCCGCCCAGTAAGCACGAGTTCGATGGCCGAAAGCAGGCTTGTTTTCCCAGCGCCATTCTCCCCATGCACGAGCACCACCTTCGCATCTAAGGGCGCCTGGATGGTCCCCCTGATGCTGCGGAAATTTGTAATCTCCAGCTGGCGGAGCAGAATATCCGTCATGGGCTCTCGTCCTCTGAAAGGACCTCCTCTAAACGCGTTCCCAGCGCCTTCGTCACGGCCTCATCGCCGTTCATTGAAGCTTCGGTAATCGCCCGGACCAACTCACTGTCTACAGCCTTAGGCAGCACAGACAGAAGCTCCGCAATGGGATCACCCTGGAGAGCTTCGCCGGCATCATCGCCTCGCAGGTCCAATGGGAGTAACACGCGAATGTGGTCATCTAGAGTTTCCGCCGCCGCATCTCCTACAGGCTGTCCGGCGCCGTCGAGCGCAGCATGTTCGATGGTCAGCACCCGGCAGGTCGCTGAGAGGGCCTCGATATCGTCTTGAAGCGAAGCACCGGCAAGAATGACGGTCAAGACGTAGCGAGACCCGGTGATGTCGAGTGCTCGGCTGAGAGCCTCGACCCGCTGCCTGACTTTGGTTGCATCGCGATCGCCGTGGTCGCCTGTGGCGGTGTCGACAACCAAGATGAGATCTAGCCCGCGGCCCGCGGTGCCGAGCAACGCCGCGGTGAACTCGAAATCGACGGATGCCACTCTGAATGGCGTTTCAAGAGACTGATATCCTGCAGCCTCCAATCTCTTCACGAGGCCGCGGACGAGCAAGCTGCCGGTCATAGGATCACCTCAGAGGAAAAGCGCTTGCGTAATGCGGCGATGTCGGGCTCCGCTTCGGCAATCTGGGTGATGCTAACATGAAGAGTGGTGGGACCGCCTGTGCGGCCGGGAGAGCGCTTCGGCCTGCGCGGCGACGGAGTGCCTCGCTGTTGAAGCTGATGCCATGCATCGTCCGCATGAATAACAATGGTGTTGTCGTTGGCAAACGCTCCACTTTTCTGCAAGTCGAGCGCGACTTTTGCGGACCGGACAAAGAAGATGGCTCGTGGCTGCGCACTCTCCCAGGTCGGGGTTGATGTAAGTGCGCCGGCAGACAAATCGGCGCCCGTCGGCCCACTCAGCTGCCAGAGGCCTTCGGCCTGTCCGTCTGACAACAGAGCTAGGGCGATGGCAAGCTCCCCGAACGAGGCGGCTCGGGCATTCGCGTCCTGGGCCAATTGGCCAAGGGAGCTGCCGCTGATAAGCTGATAGGCGTTTGGCGCAGCCGGCAGTTCGCCGGTCCGAAACAGGCTGATCATGCGCGACCACATGGCAATCGCAGAATTGGCGAATGCGGTGCGATCGCCGACTGCTTGCGCTGCGATCGCATCCCGCAATTGCTTGAGAGAATGAGCGAGTTGATCTGCGCTCGCCGCGCTTGATTTGCTCTCGACGCTGAGGCGCATTAGCACGGTAAGCTTGTCTGTAATCACCTTTAAGACAAAGGCGAGCAAGACTTGCTCACCCCATGCCTGGAGGTGGGCGCTCGCCTCGATGTCGGGGATATTGTCATTATACGCGTCCGCATACACGGTCTTTAGGATCTGGCGCTGCCCCTCGCCGATTTCGTTCTCGCAGAAAACATGAGCTTGCGCATGCGGCGTGCTGGGCCAAGGCCATGGATTTGCTTGGCGGGCCCTGACAAAGACAGATTGAAGGTTCACGTCCTGAAGCGAAAGCCCGACCATGAGGGCCTTGAGATTTGTCGCGGCTGAGACTACCTCGGCCCGCATCGCGGCGGTTGCCTGAGCCTCCGGCCAGTTCAGGATCTGCGTTTTGCTTGCGATCAAGGAGTTACGATAGGTTGCAGGATCGTCGGTCGCGTGGATGATGCAGCCGTGAAACTTGAGCAGGCGGGCTTTTCCCGGCGCATCTCGTAGATGGGCCGGATCGACAACGACCTGTAAATTGCCGTGGATGGTCCCAGCGAGCTGCTCGACGGCTGCTTCGATAAACCCATCCCAGTTTGCCGACGCGATTTCTTGGAGCGCGCCTTCAAGAATGAGGACAGCGATGCTCAGTTGCTCACTGGCGGGTGGAGCGGGGTGACTGAACGCGTCGCGCACATCGACTGCGTCCCATAACATGAAATCGCTTGGTTCTCCCTGGAGACGCACGTCTAAGAGTTCGGAGTACCTGTTCCACAGGGCATCACGGATTTGCGTGTAGTTGGGCCACAAAGAGAAGGAGACACCGAGGTGAGGTTCGACGTCGGCGATTTCTACACCGCCATATCTGAGAGCAGTAGCAAGGGCAGGGCGAAATCGGGCCGACGTCGCGGGATCGGCGGTTCGTTGTCGGAGGAACTCGACGGCGCGCGTTACGAGATTACCGAGACTCGGCGCCTTCCGGGAGATACCGGAGCCGACCCACAGGGCAAACTCTCCATTCTCAAAGGCAGTTGCCATCGCACCAAAGTCATTGTCGAGCTTGTGAAGCGTATGCAAAACGGAAATCGTAGTGGCGTCTATCGGTGCCACGGTCATTGCTTCTTTTCCCCACGCGAAGGCTACGGCCTTCCCCCGTTACTACTCATTCTCTTGGTCATCGTCACCGAGTGGCGTCGCGTCGCCGCGGCCCATTCTTTTGCTCATCGTTCGCCAAACCGACGTCACCCAGACGCTGAACCGTGACCGCCGGTCGAGCGGGCAGCTTCACAGTCAACTCAAGCTGCCCGCCTATCGCTTCGACGTATGAGCGCAAGGTCGAGAGATACATATCCGACTGCTTCTCGATCTTCGAGACAGATGGCTGCTTGATGTTGAGAGCTGATGCGACGTCCGCCTGCCCTTTACCAGCGATTTGACGCAATTCGCGCAGACCTTCGACCTCCTGTTTCTGTTGATCTAAAGGTTGCCCGAACTGACCCCGGCGATGCGCCGAGGCGACGACGCCATGCAACTTTTCTCTCATCTCATCACTCGGCTTGAGGCTTCGGGGCGGCAAAGCCCGTCAGGCAGCGGCGCGCCAACCACTACTCGTGGCGCGAATATAGCTTCTAGGCTATGTAACGTCAACGAGAGTGCGCCAGGCCTCACACGCAAAATCGGGCGTTGGCCAAACGAAGGCGGTTTGGAGGGAGTTCTGGCAGTCCGATTTTGTTGCGTTCGAGCTGAGTGATCGAGAGAAACCATAGAATGCTGTTACCGGTACGATTGAACGAACGGCTATGTGCCCCTCGCCGGAGACAGTCGGCCCGGACACCGGACCGCACCGGTCTGTCTCAGTTGCAGTTTAAGGCTCTTGGGTTTTACATGTTTAACTATGCATTTCTGACATTTCTTAAACGGGCGGCCGGAACGTGAGTTACGATTTCTCTTCACTAACGCATCCCGATTTTGAAAGTCTGTGCCTCGATCTAGCAGGCGCGCACGCCGGCTTCCGATTTGAGGCATTTAGTCCGGGTCCGGACGGCGGCATCGATGGACGGCACGCCAAAGCCGATGAAATGATCATCCTGCAGGTCAAACACTATCGCGGTTCGCGATTCTCCGATTTAGCCCGCGCCATGCGGCACGAGCGAGCTTCGATCGAAGAACTGCAACCGACCCGCTATATTTTAGCGACTTCTCACGCTCTGACGCCGGATAACAAGACTGCTCTCGCCGAAATTATCGGGTCTTCGCTCCAATCTGAGAGCGATATCCTTGGCCCCGCCGAGCTGAATCGCATCCTTAGGGAGAACCCCGATATCGAGAAGGCGCACATCAAGCTTTGGCTTTCAAGCGCAGTTGTCCTTGACCAAATCGTCAACGCCGCGCTCAGCGGGTTCACCAACGCGACTAAGGACGAGATCGAGAGAAAGGTTAAGGTTTACGCTCAGAATCCAAGCTTTAAGGAAGCCTCAGATCTCCTCGAAAAGCGACACGTAATCATCGTGTCTGGGCCACCCGGCGTCGGAAAAACGACGCTCGCTGAAATGCTGGCTTACAAATATCTTGCTGAGAACTGGCAACTCGTAGCTGTTCGTGACCTAGACGACGGATTCGCAAAAATAGACGATACGAAGAAGACCGGTCTTCTTCTTCGACGACTTTCTGGGCCAAGTAAGGCTTGCGCTCATTTCCGATTTTCGGAGTGGCCGGTATCGCACTTTTCCGCAATCAAAGAACAGGCCGATCTTCTCGAGGCAAAACTCATTGAGGTGGTAGGATATGATCCGTCCAGCGATGCGCTTTCCCAAATGTGGGACCGGGTTGATCTTCACCTCGGCCCGGAGTTGTCTCCGCAGATGACAGAGGCGTTTCAATATGCCGTTCAGCGTCACCTCGATGAGGCGGAGTCGGTGGTTGATCAACTAGACTCAGAATCGGAACTCGAAGACCACCAAAAGGCGCTGGTGAAATTAGCGTCACGCGTTGGTGGGGACGCAGACCCTGCCCTTCAGCATGCGAAGGCTAGAATTCGCGCGCTAAATAGCGAAACTCCGGATGAGGCTCCGGAACCCGTTCCCGAGCCCAAGATGCGGGAGCCAGATAAATTTACAGACACGGAAATCCTCAGCCTGTTCTCAACCTTACGCCGTCACTGACCGCCCAGCATCGCTTATGTCAGCAGCCGGAGTTGGATGTTTGCCAAGGCCTGCTTCAGCTCTGCCTGCTCTTTCCAATAGGTCGCACGGTTATATCGGGCGGCTCTGACCAGAGATTATGTTCGCACGCCAAGAATAGATATCAAGCCGACCCGTCTGCATGCGTAGGCGAACCGCACCAGTTTCGCACCAGAAAGGATCTCACGGAGACGCTACAAACGCGATCGGACGCAGATGAAACCGCAGCAACATCAACGAAGCTGACCGATAGTCCACCGCTCATAACGGTCTGGTTGCAGGTTCGAGTCCTGCCGGGCCCACCAGAAAAAATCAGCGGATTGCCAGATTTCCGTTGTCGTTCGTCAGTCCACCGCACCAGAAACGTCTCGTTTCTGTCCCCATGGACATACATTGGCAATCGGCAAGCTACAGCTTCACAGGCGGCCTCGCCACAGCTTCTCCGCGTGATCGTGGATTTGGCGGCCTTTCGCGCGAAAGGGCTATGCAGCATGCAAATGTCCTCGCAGCAGCGCTTCTACACTGGCTGCGATCTCCAGC
Source organism: Bradyrhizobium sp. USDA 3397 (assembly GCF_054060965.1). Taxonomy (NCBI): domain Bacteria; kingdom Pseudomonadati; phylum Pseudomonadota; class Alphaproteobacteria; order Hyphomicrobiales; family Nitrobacteraceae; genus Bradyrhizobium; species Bradyrhizobium sp. USDA 3397. The sequence goes on along the minus strand of NZ_JBSSDS010000001.1, from coordinate 6,941,631 downwards.
AACCGCCGGTCGGCATTCCTGCGGCCAATCAACATCAAACCCACGGGAAGACCTTCGAGCGGCAACGGCAGCGAAATCGACGGGCAGTCGAGCAGGTTGGCGACGCGCGGATTGCGCAGGACGAGGCCATTGAGCTCATGGAATGCCGCATGCTCCGCGACGGACGCAAGAAGCGGCGCTCGGATGGGCGTCGTCGGCAGGACGAACGCCTCGTTGTTGCCGAAGGACTGTTCGAAGAATCGGATCGCATCCTGCCGCAGCCGCACCATGCGCACATAGTCCGTGGCGAGAATGCCAGCGCCAGCCTCAATGCGGACGCGCGTTCGAGGATCGACCCCATCCAGCACCGAGAGCCCCAAACTGCGCAGCGTCGCGCCGACCTCGATCGACGGGAAGGTGCCGATCTTGTCGATCTGGGCGACGTCATCGAGCGCAGCCTCAATGGATCCATCCCCGATCTGCAAGCCGCCTGATCGAAGCCGCTCCATGGCGTTCTCGAACGCGGCGAGCACCTCGGGTTCGCATCGATCGAACAAGCGCCCGCGGGCAACGACAAGGCGGAACGTGCCGGAGGATGCTGGCCGCAGCCGCGACGGCGCGACTTCACCTGAAAGCACCTGATCGGCCGCGAAACAGTCCTCGACGTTCGCGGCGACCGGACCGATCGTGTCGAGACTCGACGACAGCGAGAACGCGCCGGCGGTCGGCACGAAACCGCTGGTCGGCTTGAATCCGACCGCACCCGACAGTGAGGCGGGGATTCGGATCGAACCGCCGGTATCGCTGCCGATGGCGATGTCCGCCATGCCGCCAATTGCGGACACGACAGCGCCCGCTGAGGAGCCTCCCGGAATGCGGGTGCGGTCCCGCGGATTGGCCGGCATCCCGTCGTGTGGGTTCGTACCCAACGCGGAGAAAGCGAACTCCGTCATCTGCGTCTTGCCGATGACGATGGCACCCGCAGCGCGCAACCGCTTGACGACCTCGGCATCTTCGACGGCCGGTGGCCGGCCGCGCAGGACAGCCGAGCCCGAGCTCGTGACGGTGCCGGCGACGTCGAACAGCGCTTTTATCGAAACGATGCGACCATCGAGCGGACCACGGAGCGCTCCGGCAGCGGCGCGACGATCCGCAGCTTCGGCCTCCCAGCGGGCGCTATCCGCAAACACGGCCGTGAAGACGTTGTTCGCTTCCGGCGAATGGATCCGCGCAAGTGCCGCCTCCAGCCGTGCGACGGCCGAAGGGTGCGATGGATCCTTTGTTGCTGTCATGACACGCGCCGGGCAGAAAGATCAGGAGACGACCGGCAGGACATCGATGTCGTAGCCATGGATCAGGGACCGGTTCAGGACCGGGTCCTTCAGCTCCATCTCAAAACGCGTCCCCGGCCGAATGCCGCCGATCGCGCCCGGCGTTCCGCAGAACATCAGCGTGCCGGCTGGTAGTATGTCCGTGCCGGCGTAGCGACGAATCAGATCGCGCGGCGTTCGGAGCGAGGAGACCGGGCTGTCCTGGTAGAGCACCCGTTCCCGGTCGATCGTCGCCCACGAGCGAAGGACCAGTTCATCCCAATGCCCCGCGACATCTGCATAAGACCAGAGCTGTGAGCCGACCGGCTTGCCGCACAGCTGCTTCGAAAGGGCGATGCCGGACGCTTCGGCCTTGCGGTCGGTATGGTCGGAGCCGATGCCGACCCAGAGCCCATCAGCCATGGCGACAACGACAGGCTCGACCTCGCCGGAACTGTCGGGCCCAAGGACGGTCAGGCGGCTGTCCTGGGTCAATGTTTGCGCAGCGACACGATAGTAGAGCGGTGTGGTGGAGGGACGCGGAATGCCGAGCGCGGCGAGCTCCTCGACATGATGTTCGATCGCCGCCGCATCCCTGCCCGCCCAGCCCGCGATGACAAGGGACCCGATCTCGACGGCAATGCGGTCGGTCCGGTCATTGGCGAGGCGTTCAAATTGCAGCAACATGGAATTCCCTATCCTTGATCGATGTGGTCAGGATTTCGCCGCGCTCGATCTGCAGCGTCCTGTCTGCGATCCGGTCGAGCAGCGCAGGCGACGATTCCGTAATCAGCATGGCGAGTTCCGGCCGATGCTTGCGCAATTCGTCAAGCGTCCGCGCATAGTCGAGTGCGAGGGCCGGCGCCAGACCTTGAAACGGCTCGTCGAGCAGCAGAACCTTGCGTGCTACCGTCAGTGCGCGCCCCAGCGCGACCATCTTGCCCTGCCCTCCGGACACGCCGCCGGCCGGCCGGAACCGCATCACATGCAATTCGGGCAACAGATGATAGATCTCGTCGAGCCTTCGCACGACCTCGGCACGGTCGAGCTTCAGCGCCAGGGCCGGGAGGCGGATGTTCTCCTCCACGCTCAGCTCCGGAATCAGACGGCGGTCCTCCGGCGCATAGCCAATCCCGGCGCGGGCGCGGGTGTGGGCAGGCCTGTTGCCGAGATCTTCGGCATCGAGCCGAACAGAGCCTTCGTCCATCGCGATGAGGCCCATGATTGCGCGCAGGGTCGTGGTTTTGCCGGCGCCGTTGCGCCCGATCAACACCGTCGACTTGCGCGCGATGATTTCGCAACTCACGGCGCGCAGCACGCGGACGCCCTCGATCGAGACGCTGACCTTGTCGAGCCTCAGCATCAGGCCACCCCTACGACTCGTTGGCGCACTTGCGCGTTGCTGAACACCTCGTCGGGCCGTCCCTCGGCCATGATGTTGCCGGCGTTCCACACCAGGACTCGGCTCGCGTAACGCGCGACCACGTCCATGTCGTGCTCCACGAACAACGCCGTGATGCGGCGCTGGCGCAGCGCCGCCATCAGTGCCTCCATCAGCGGGAAGCGTTCGAGGGCGCTCACCCCGCTGGTCGGCTCGTCGAGCAGCAGCAACCGAGGCTTCAGGGCCAGCGCAACCGCGATATCCAGCAGCTTGCGATGCCCTTCGGGAAGCGTGCTGCTGACCCGGTCGGCATCGTCGGCGAGCCCGACGAGGTCGAGCAAGGCCCTCGCCTCCTGGCGCCGGCTCGCGGTTTCGAGCGGCTGCACCGCGCTCCACAGACCATCGGTTGCCGCCAGCGCCAGCATCATGTTGTCGATCACACGCTGTGCGGAGAAGAGTTGCGGGATCTGGAATGAGCGGGCGACACCACGGCGCGCGATGGCGCGCGGCGACAGATGGGTGATGTCGTCGCCGTCGAGCAGCACGCTGCCCGACCTCGGGCGGATGTAGCCCGTGCAGATGTTGAGCAGCGTCGTCTTGCCAGACCCGTTCGGACCGATGATCGCGAGGAACTCGCCGTCATGGATCGCGATGCTGACATCGTCGGCGGCCTTGACGCCGTTGAATGCGACGTGGAGGCCTTTTGCTTCCAGGATGGGAGGCGTCATAGGCTCGTCGCCTCCTTGCGCGCGAACAATCCATAGACCCCTTGCGGCATGAACATGATCACGATGATCAGTGTCATGCCCACGATCAAATTCCAGGAATCGGTAACAGTGACCGCGGCGCTGTGCAGCAGTTCCAGGAACAGGGCACCGATGAACGCGCCCGGCACGCCACCGATGCCGCCGAGCACGGCGATCAGCACGAGGTGGCCGGATGCGGTCCAGAACGCGAAATCCGGGACCACGCGACCGATCGCAAAGCTGGCGATCGCACCGCCAAGCCCGGCGAGCGCCGCCGAGACGACATAGGCGATCAGCAGGATCGCCCAGACCGGGATGCCGAGATATTCGAGCCGGATCTCGTTGGTATGGACGGCCGAGAGCGCGTGACCGAGCGGGCTGTTCAGGTAGCGCTGCACGGCCAGGCCGACGAGCACCATCAGCCCGAGACTGAGATAGAACAGCACGCTCTTGAAGGCCGGCTCGCCAAGCACGACGCCGAAAGCGGCCGGAACCGGCACCGGCATGCCGTCGGTCCCGCCGGTGACACCATAGAGCTTGGCGCAGAGCGCGTAGAACACCATGGAGACCGCAAGATTCAACATCGCGAAGAAGATCGCGCGATAGCGGACGAGAAACGATCCGGCGATGGCGCCGATGAGCGCCCCGCCCAGCACCGAGAGGATCAGCAGCAGCCCAAGATCGTTGACCCCGGCACGCGCCAGGAACGCGACTGCATAGGCACTCGCGGCAAAGAACATCGCATGGCCGATCGAGATCAGCCCGGCGCGGAGCAGCACGGCGACACCGAGCGCCGCAAAGCCCTTGGCGATCGCAAGCGTCAGGACGAATTGAAGCCAGGGCGCGGCCACGGGCAAAAGCGCAATGACGACGACCGCCGCAGCGGCAATGATCGTTGGCATCATATCCTCCGCGCCGTCACTGATCCGAACAGGCCATAGGGGCGGATCAGAAGAACGACAAGCATGGCCGCATAGGGCGCGACAGCATCCAGCGACGGCACCAGATAGATCGCGAGCACGCGCGCCAGCCCGACGATCAGCGAAGCCAAGGCGGCTCCCTCGATCTGCCCGAGACCGCCAATCGCAGCGACCGCAAAGGCGAGCACCATGGTGTCGGCGCCGAGACCTGGCGCGATCCCTGACGTCGGCGTTGCCAGCGCGCCGCCCAATGCGGCGAGGAATACGCCAAGCGAAAACGCCAGGATGAAGATCCGGTTGGTGTCGATGCCGATCGACTGCGCCATCTCGCGGTCGGTGACGACAGCCGTGATCAGACGCCCCAGCCGGGTGTGATTGATCAGGAGCCGCAGGCCGATGACGACGAGGAGCGCCATGGCGATCAGGAGGATCTGGTAGTTGAGATAGACGACGCCACCGATGCTTGTGGTGCCGAGCAATCGCATCGGCGCGTCCTCATAGAAGGACTGGACGCCGAAGATCACGCGCTGAAGGTCCTCCAGGATGAGGAACAGTCCGAACGTGATCAGGATCTGCACGGCTTCCGATTTGCCATAGGTCCAGCGAACCAAGCCGCGTTCGATCAGCGGACCGAATATCGCCGCCACGCACACAGCGCTGAACAGGAGCGCCAGGAACGACAAATACGGGTTGAGCTGCCGGCTCGCGATGAACAGGCAGATCGAGGCCGCGACATAGCCACCAATCGAATACAGGCTGCCATGGGCGACGTTGAGGACGCGCAGCACGCTGAACACCAGCGTCAGGCCGACCGCCGCGAAGAAGATCAACGCGGCGTTCGCCAGACTGTCCAGCAGCAGGGGGATTATTGCATTCAACATCGGCCTACGCCCTCACGTGAACATCATCCCGGTCTATTTGTAACTGCCGGGCTTCGGCAGGCTCTTTGCGAATTCGGGCTTGAGCGTCGCAATCCAGGCGAGCGGATCCTGGCCGGCCTGCGGCATCAGGCTGTCGCCCTTGTAGCGGGCCATGTCGCCGATGACGGGAAACTGCTGCGCCGGGGTCTTGGCTGTGACGCCGACGATCTGGTCGACGAGGCCGTCATTGTCGGCGCGCGTCTGCGCCATGCCGGTCAAGGTCTCGACCTTGCTGCCCTTCATGGCGGCGGCGAGCTCGGCACGCGTCGGCCATTTGCCGCCGTTCTTCTGCATCGCCGCATCGTAGGCTCCCTTCACGTAGATCAGCGCGTTGGCCATCTTGATCGACGGGAACACCGGATACTCGCCGAAGCGCGCCTTGTAGGCCTCGGCAAACTTCACCGTCTCCGGCTTCTTCTTGGCGTCCGGCGACATCCACCAGCCATCACCGAGAACACCGACGATCACGCCGTCCGGCAACGGCACGCGTTGCAGCACGGTCTCGCCGAGCGCCAGGATGACCTGACTGGAGGTGAAGATTCCACGCGGCGCGGCCTGGCGAACGAAGTTCTCGAGGTCGGCCCCCCAAAGATTTGAGAAGACCACGTCCGGGCGCGCCGTCGCAAGGCGCGAGATTTCGGTCTGGTAGTTCGGCGAGCCGAGTTTCGGATAGAGCTCGGCGACGATCTCGACGTCAGGCTTCAGGGCCTTCAACGCCGCGGTGAAGATCTTTGCCGCATCATGGCCGAACGCGTAGTCCGGGTTGATGATCGCCACCGTCTTCACGTCGGGCTTGCGGTCCAGCAGGTAGATCGCGTAGGCGATGAATTCGGGCACGGTATTGCCGTTGGGCCGGAACAGAAATTTGCTCTTGCCGTCCATCAGCAGCTGATGGGTATCGCAGTTCCAGCCGACAGTGGGGACCTCGAGCTGTTCGGCGAGCGGCGCCAGCGCCAGGCAGTTCGCGCTCGACAGGGCGGCGACCATGACCTGGTTCTTCGCGTCTCCGGCGAGCCGCCGATACTCTGCGATCACGCCTTGCGCGCCCTGCGCCTCGTCGACGTAGGTCGCACTGACCGGCACGCCACCGATGCCGCCCTTTGCATTGATCTCATCGATCATGAGGTCGGCCGCGTTCTTGCCCGGCATGCCGTAGGCTGCGGCAGGACCCGATGTGAACGTGAAAATACCCAGCCCCAACGCGCCCGGCTTCTCCTGCGCAGCGGCCGGCGTGGCGGCGACGACACCGAGCGCGAGCGCCCCGGCAAGTCCGTCCACCACCCATCGGACCTTGCCTTGGGGCACACCGCGATCCAGCCTGAAGAGCCGTTCAAGTGACGACAGGCAACGCGCAACTACGATAGAGATACCTTTGGACGTCATGACTTCTCTTCCCCCTGTGCTGGTCGAATGATGTTCGCGGCAGCGATCCGGATCACACCGGATCGAAATAGTGCATCTCGAGAAGCAGACAGCCGTTCACGGACTTGAACGGGCCATGCGGCGCGTGCGGTGGGCGGCAGGCATAGGTGTTCGGCGGGAAGCTCTTGCCGCCCTCGCCGTCCGCATCGTTACCGACGATCAAATCACCCGAAACCAGATAAACCTCCTCCCAATATTCGTGGGAGAACGGCGCCGTGGTGTAGACCCCTGGCGCGAAGCGCAGCAGCCGCGTCCGTGTCCCGCGCCGGTTCTCCTCGTCCAATCCGCCCGCGATGATCTTCTGCTGGATGCCGGCCGGATAGCCTGCCGGCACTTCCCAGCCGGTGGTCATGTCGAGCGTGTGAAATTCGTCGTGCTTCTTGTTGACGGGCATGCATTGTCTCCTTCGGATCAGGCGGCTTTGCTGGCCGCCGAGACGCCGTTGAGGTCGTAGGAATCGAGCATGGACTGCACCAGACGGTCGGCGCCGGCCCAGTCGTAGGTGCGATAGGAATGCCCCTTGGTGACGAAGGTCGCGCCGGCGTAAAACATCTCGTATTGCTGATGGCGCGAGCCGAACTCCGAGCCGACAGCATCCCAAGCGAGCTTGTAGAATTTCACCCGGTCATGCGAATTGGCCTTGGGCGACTGCTGGGTCTTGCCGATCAGGGCCGCGATCTCGGGATTGTCGAAGTCCGCGACCGACGAAGGCAGCATGATCATGCCGCCGCCGGCGAGCTCGCGAAGCGTATTGATGACGTGCGCGTAGAGCTGCTGTGTCAGCACCTGCGCGGAGTAGAGGGTGTGCCGGTCCGGGATGAAATAGGGACCGACCTGCGTGCCCTTGGCTTCCATCGCGGCCACCAGCGCGTCGACCATGCCGGTCTCGGCCGCGAGCTGGCCGAGCATTTCGCGCACCTGCGGGAACTGGGTGACGCCGTTCATGTCGGCGGTCCGATGCCCAAGGCCGGTCAGGAATTTGAGCTTGACGCTCAAGCGCACCATCGCCTGGTAGTTCTGATAGACGTGGCACGGCGTGCCGTGAAACTGCTTCTGGCACATTTCGACGTTGCCTTCGATGAAGACGCGGTCCCACGGCACTTTCACGTCGTCGAAGTAGAGAACCGCGTCGTTCTCGTCGAAGCGGCTGGACAAGGGATTGTCGAACACTGCGCCAGCGGCATCCTCGTAGGACTTGCGCGACAGCATCTTGAGGCCCTTCGTGTTCATCGGAATCGCGAAGGACATCGCATAACGCTCCTCGCCCGGACGCATCGGCTGGATGGTGGTGACGAAGACCTCATCGGCGACCACGCCGCCGGTGGCGAGCATCTTGGCGCCGCGGATGGTGATGCCTTCCGCGTCGCGGTCGACGACTCCCGCGGTGAGGAACGGATCCGCCTGTTCGGCTGCGCCTTTCGAGCGGTCCGCCTGGGGATTGATGATGACGTAGGTGAGATAGAGATCCTTGTCGCGGACGTAGCGATAGTAGCTCTCGAGCGCGCCGGCGCGGGCAGGATCATACGCCTTGAAGACGTCGAGCCCCATGTAGAGCCCGGAAATGCACGACGCCACGTGGTCCGGCGCGCGGCCCATGAAGCCGGCATGCAGCGAGGCCCACGCCTCGAGCGCCTTTCGCCGCATCACGAGCTCGGCATAGGAGGTCGGAAGTTGCCAGATGCGGTTGGCGCGACCTGCGCCCGTGTCGAAGGTCATCAGCTCCGTGTTCTCAGACGCGCTCGCGAAGTCGAACATGCCCGCCATGGAGCTGGCGAGGTTGCGGAAGGCATGGTGCGTCGTGACATCGCCGACCGAGGCGCCGTTGATGTAGATGGTCCGGCCGTCCTTCAGGCCTGACAAATATTCCTTTGCGCTACGCATCGCAGGTCTCCGGTTCAAAGCTAGTAGTGGATGGGAAGCGGCCAGGTCGGCTCGCGCTCGGTCTCATCGACGAGATCGCGGTATCGGCCGCGAAAGAAGATCAGGGGAGCAGCGGCCTCGGCGCGGCTCGCGTGCCTGATGACGCGGACGACAAAGATGACGTGATCGCCGCCCTCGTAAATCGCATAGGGCGTGCATTCAAAATGCGCCATCGCGCCCGAGATCAGCGGCGCCTCGGCATGGCCGACCGACGTTCTCACCTGGTCCCATTTGTCGGAGAGAGCGCGCGCGAACTGATTGGAGATCTGCTCCTGATCGCGCGCGAGAATGTTGACGGCGAAGCCCTTGGCTTCGAGCATTGCCGGCAGGCTGCGCGCCTTGCGGTCGACACTGAAGAGAACGAGCGGCGGATCGAGCGAAACGGAGTTGAACGAGCTCATGGTCATACCGATGAGCTCTTCCCCCTTGCCGCGCGCCGTCACCACCGCAACGCCGGTGGCGAATTCGCCCAGGGCACGCCTGAATGCACGGTCCTCCATCGGACTCCGCCTCGCTTCCCACTGCGAATTATAATTCTCAAGTAGCTTTTTTGCAAAGCTATCTGGAAATGTCAAGCCTACTTGCTGGGCGGGCGCATGCGTGCTTCTTAAGCAAGCCGCAACGCCATGATTTGGTGAGGAGATTGACCGCGTGACCGATGCGCTTTTGACGGCGTCTAAACCTGAGCTGCTCGACAAGGAGGGAGACCGCACGCTTCGCGGCCTGCTCTACGACTATTTCGCGTTCGGACGCAGCCTCGAAGCCTGCCGTGAAATATTCGCGGGCTTTGTCGACCTGTCGCCTACCCAGTATCTGATCTTGATCGCGATCAAGAATTCGACTGCGGAAGAACCGATGGGCGTGAACCAGGTCGCCGAACGGCTGTACCTGAGCGGCGCCTTCGTCACCAACGAGATCAACAAACTGGTGTCCGATGGCTTCCTCGAGAAAACCCCCCATCCCGAGGACGGACGTCGGGTGCAACTTGCTCTCACCCAGCGTGGAATGAGCTTGTTGATCCGCCTTGCCGCCTTGCAGCGACCGGTCAACGACGCACTGTTTGGAATGCTGACGCGTGAGGAATTCAAAATGCTGGGCCAGCTGCTGTCCCGGCTCGCATCAAACGCTGATAGCGCGTTGAAGCTGGCCGTACATATGCAGGCTACGCTCAAGTCGCAGGAGGAACAGCCGGCCTCCACAGCGCCTCCGCCGGAGTCCCGCAAGAAGCGGCGCGCAACGCGCAGCAGCGGTCGATAGCGGCAATCGGAAGTTGGCGTTTTGACCAGCCCTCGGCTCAATCTACGAGACCACGAAGTGCGCCGGGATCATCAAGAAGATCGGCATCGAGCCGATGTAGCGATGCTTGGCGAAGGCCTTTCGTTCCAATCCGCTTGGCGCCTCCAACCTGACCGCATCATGATCTAGATGCTGCGCGGTTGCGTTCCTCTGCATGCCGGCCTCGCAATACGCGACCGGCACCGTCGTCGCCATCGATGGCGGCTTTCTTGCAGGATAGTCAGCCGTCTCCGATCGGCCGCAGATCGTGCCAGAGTTGAAGATGCGGAAGCTCGACAAGGATGCGGTGCGTGGTCCTCTCGCCGCCCTAGGAGTGAGCAGGCCCGGACGGCGCCACATCCAAGCGGACCGCGATCCCGTTCAGATCCGGAGTCGGCGCTGGATAATGCATCATGACGAGCGGATCGTGACCTGGAACGATGTGGTCCGCATCCGGCGCTGCGGCGCGCAGTTTGTCGAACCCCACCAGCATGTCGCCGACATGAAACGCCGTCGTAAAGGGACGCTCGCTGGTCAGGTTTTCGTAGAAATGACTGACGTCGGAAGCGAGCACGACCGGACCGCGGCGCGTGTTGGCCCGGACGAATTGAAGCCCGGCGGAATGTCCCCCCGCCGCATGGACCGTCAGCCCCGGAGCGATCTCAGCATCGCCATCGTAGAACAGGACGCGGCGCGCATAGTTCAGCCGCACGATGCCGCAGACATCCTCGACCTCGAAGGAATGCGACAGCCTCGGATATTGCATGTAGCGGCCGGTGGCGTAGGCAAGCTCGCGCTCCTGGAGATGAAATCGCGCGTTCGGAAAGCGGTCGAAATTGCCGGCATGGTCGTAGTGCAGATGCGTGAGGATCACATCCCTGACGTCGGCTGCGTCGATGTCGAAGGCGCGACAGCGCAGGAACGCCCGCTTGCGCTGCTTCGCGATCGCGGCGTTGAAGCCGGTGTCAATGACGAAGACGCGTCCGCCACCCCTCGCCAGCCACATGAAATAATCCATCGGCATCGGCCCGTCGTGCGGGTCACCGCCGATGAAGTGCTCGCTCCGCCGCGCATCCCGCGTCGCGTAGCGGATGGCAAAGAGCTCGTATTCCGGCTCGCTCATGACTTCCACCAACCAAATGGGGCGCGTTCAGGACTCCGCGTCAACTTCCTTAAAAGCCTCGCGTGCGTTGCGGAAAGCGTCGATGCCGGCGGGCACGCCGCAATAGACAGCGACCTGGAGCAGGATCTCCTTGATCTCCTCCTTCGTTAGCCCGTTCTTCAACGCGCCCTTTACGTGCAGCTTCAGCTCGTGCGGCCGGTTCAGCGCGCCGAGCATCGCCAAATTGACGATCGAGCGCGTGCGACGGTCGACGCCGGGCCGCGTCCACAGCGCGCCCCAGCAGAATTCGGTGGACCATTCCGCCATCGTGCGCGTGAACTCGTCGGCACCGGCGATCGATTTGTTGACGTAGTCCTCGCCGAGCACCTCCTTGCGGACTTTGAGGCCTTTTTCGAACAGTTCGGTCTTGGTCATGATCGTCCCTTTCAGGTCTTGCGAGAGTCTAGTTGGAAGTTGTTCGGCGCATCGCCGAGGGCGGCCGCAACGATCGCAGCAGTTCGGCGACGTCAGCCACCGCATCGAGACGCCAGACGGCATCGATGACACCGTCCGCGTCCCAATTGCTCTGGCCCGTTCGCACGCTTTCGCGCAGCTTGGCCTCGAGATCGCGATCTCCAAGCGGCGCTGCCCGGCTGCCGCGCGGCGAGATGACGGTCTCGGTGAAAACCTCGCCGGACGACAGGCGCACGGTCACGCGTGCCGCACCATCCGGCATCCCGTCATCCCACTCCGCTGTCACCTTCTGTCGCAGCTGCACAATATCGGGCCGGATGACCGTCTCGCGTGCAAACTCGGCGACGCCGGCTCTGCTGAGCAGCAATCCGCACGCCACGCAATGATGGATGCTGACGCGCGCATCGCGCTCGTTGTTGACGGGGCGGTCGCCGCGCGAAAGCAGCAGCGTCGAGCCTTGAACGGTCACGGTGTCAATCTGGTCGAATCGCCGACCGATCAGCTCTCGCAACTGAAGGCAGGCATCAATGACCGCATGAAAAACGATGCCGGCGGGATAGGGCTTGTAGGTGTTCCTGGCGATCTCCCAGGTCTTGCCGAGACCATCAAGCAAGCGGGCAATATCCAGCTCGTCACCCATCGTGCGTGCCCAACCGAGCGGGCCTTCAATGGCCTGGGGGGCCGCCTCATAACCCTGCTCTGCAAGCAGCGCCGCAAACAAACCGTTGCGCGCCGCGTTACCGACGCTGACATTCTTCGCGGCACTGGGCAGATTCTCGACATTGCCTGCCGACTGGCTCGCCGCGAGCCCGATGGCATTCGCAATGCCCTCCGCCGGCAGGCCCAATAGTTTGGCGCAAGCCGCCGCGGCGCCAAAGATCCCGCATGTCGAAGTGATGTGCCAGCCGCGCGCATAATGGCGCGGCGAAACGGCGGCGCCGATGCGGCATTCGACGTCCACACCGAGGATGAACGCCGTCAACAACTCGCGTCCAGACAGTTTATGCGTCTCCGCGAGTGCGAGGACTGGAGCTGCGACCGGTGCCGCCGGATGAATGATCGTCTCGGGATGGGTGTCATCGAAATCGAGCAGATTGGCCGAGATGGCGTTGAGAAACGATGCGCACATCGCGTCCATCGGCTGCGAATGACCGATGACCGTCGCGGTCGCGGCGCCGCTGAACGGCGACAGGGTTCGCATCGCCGCCATCACCACCGGATCGCGTGCGGAGCCGAGTGCCGTGGCGAAGAAATTCAGAATCGAGCGTCGCGCCTCGCCGCTCTGCGCCTCCACGTCCGCCCACGACGTCGCCGCGACGAAATCGGCGAGCGTCCTGCTCACGCTGGGAATTGGGTCTTGCGGCACGCGGGGCGTCTTCCTCGTTTTTCGGACCTTATGCCGATCCGCGGCAAACTGTCGACCCCAAATGTTATGCTTGACAGCTTGTCTGACAATCATAACAATCCGAACGCTCGCGCGGGGTCCCGCCGCCACAATGACGGCGGCCGTCCGGAACGGCCGGCGAACAGACAACGACAAGATCAAGACGGCGCACCCTGCTGGGGCGCGCTACAGGGAGTGAACTATGGCGGTAGAGACGCTCGGTGTGATCGGAACGGGCCGCATGGGCGGCCCCATGGCGGGGCGGTTGATGGACGCGGGCTATTCGCTCGTCGTCTACGACACGCAGACCGACGCGACGCAGCCGCTGGTCAAGCGCGGCGCCTTGGTCGGCAAGTCGCCCGCCGACGTCGCCTCGCGCGCCGACATCGTGCTCGCCAGTCTGCCGACGCCCGACATCGTCAAGGCCGTCACTCTCGGCGAGGACGGCATCAGCAGCGGCAGCCGCGCCAAGATCGTCGTTGATCTCTCGACCTCTGGTCCCGGCGCGGCGAAGCTCGTTGCGGAAGGGCTGAAAGCCAAAGGCATGACGCTGGTCGATGCGCCCGTCAGCGGCGGCATCAAGGGCGCCGTGAACGGCACGCTCGCAGTTATGGTGTCGTGCCCGCAAGCGACTTACGACATCGTGCAGCCGATCCTGAAGAATTTCGGCAAGCTGTTCTACACCGGCGACAAGCCCGGAGTGGCGCAGACCGCCAAGCTCGCCAACAATCTGATGGCGGCGGCGGCGCTGGTGATCACGTCGGAAGCGGTCGCCATGGGCGTCAAGGGCGGCGTCAACGCCAAGGTGCTGATCGATATCATCAACGCCAGCAGCGGCCGCAACAGCGCCTCCGAAGACAAATTTCCACGTTCGGTGCTGCCGGGCACGTTCGATTTCGGATTCACCACCGGCCTTTCCTACAAGGACGTCCGTCTCTGCGTGGACGAGGCCGAGGCCATGGGCGTGCCGATGGTCTGCGGCGCAGTGGTACGGCAGATGCTGGCGATCACCAACGCCAAATACGGCCCGTCATCCGATTTCACCTCGATCGCCAAGGTGCTCGAGGAGTGGGCCGGGGTCGAGATGCGCGGCTGAGCGCAAGAGCCTTTGGGAGAAACACTTGCGATGACGAACGGCCCGACCGGATCAGGCAAGGTATCGCTCGCGCGCCAGATGGCGCGGAGCGCACTTGCCGTTGATCTCGGAGATTTCGGGCCTGAAGTGGTCGCCAAGGCCAAGCTCTGCCTGCTCGACTTCCTGTCCTGCGCCTTCGAGGCCGGCCATCATCCCTGGAGTCGTCAGGCAATCGCGATCGCACAAGGTGGCGGCAGCGCAACCATCGTCGGAATGTCGCGACTCTCCTCGCCGGCCGATGCCGCCTTCGCCAATGCCGTGATGGGGCACGGGCTCGTGCGGGAAGACATGCATGCCGCCAGCATTGCGCACCACGGCGTGGTGATCTGGCCGACATTGCTCGCGCTGTCCGAACAGTCGGAGCTGCACGGCTCAAGGCTGCTTGCAGCCGCGATAATCGGCTATGAGACCGGCGCGCGGATCGGCCGCGCGTTGCTGACCTCCGATCTCGCCCGGCTCTATCGTCCGACCGGCCTCGTGGCCCCGCTGGGCGCGGCGCTCGCCGGAAGTTTCGCGCTCAACCTGTCCGAAGACGCAGCGACCAGCGCCATCGCGATCGCAGCCAACACGTCCAGCGGTCTCAACGAGTGGCCGCATGCAGGCGGCTCCGATATGTATTTTCATCCGGGCTTCGCCGCCAGCAATGCGATCAAGGCAATCGGCCTCGCCGCAGCCGGCGCTTTCGGCTCCGAAACGATCCTCGAAGGCGAAGCGGGCCTGTTCGCCGCCTATCGTCGCCAGGCCGCGCCCGACAGCATCGCGCTGTTCCCGAATGGCGAATGCGAGATCATGGCGGTCTACAACAAGCCGGTGCCGGCCTGCAATTTCGCGCAGACCGCCGCGCAAGCAGCCCTTCGCGTCTCGCACGAACTCACCGGCCCCGAGGAGATCGACCGCGTCGTCATTCGCGCTCCCGATGCCGCCGTGCGCTATCCTGGGTGCGCCTCCACCGGCCCGTATCGGAACGCGCTCCAGGCCAAAATGAGCATTCCCTTCAGCGTCGCGGCCACGCTCGTGAGGGGCGAGATCGAGGAAGGCAACTACGCCGAACTCGATGATGTCGATATCATCCGCCTGGTTGCGATCACGAAGCTTGAGCCGGATGTCGGCTTCACCACCGCGTTCCCCGACAAGCAGGGCGCGGATGTGAGCGTGCATCTGCAGAGCGGCCGGACGATCCGGCACGCGCTACCCGACGTCATCGCCGCGACGCCTTCAGATATTCGCACGCGCTTTCGCACGGCCGCTCAGGGAGTCCTCGGTGAGGACCGCACGTGCCAGTTGGAGCAACTCATCGAGAACTGCGAACGGCTCGGCAATGCCGGCGATATCGCAGCACTATGCCGCCTGGACACGGCGGAACGGGTTTTACGATCGGCATCATAAGAAGTGCCGGAGAGTACGGGGGAAACATGGTCGACTTCGAGACCCGCTTAGGTTCGTCAGCCGCGCGGAGGCGAAGCTGATGGAAGGATTTTTGCAAGCGCTCGCCGCGGGCCTTCTGATCGGCGCCGTCTACGGCCTGATGTGCGTCGGGCTCGGCCTGATCTTCGGCGTCATGCGCGTCATCAACTTCGCCCATGGCGATTTCATGATGCTCGGCATGTACACTGCCTTCTATCTGTTCACCGCCGCCGGCGTTCAGTCGTTCTTCGGCAATGCCGTCGGACCGTTCGTCTCCATCCTGCTGGCCGGCCCCGTGCTTGCCGTATTCGGCTACTTCGTCCACCGGGCACTGATCTCGCACGTCTCGGGGACGCGCACCGCCTCGCTCGAAGGCGAGGGACACTACGCCCAGCTGATCCTCACGCTCGGCATCGCGCTGATCCTGCAGAACGGCGGCCTCATCGTGTTCGGCTCGGTGCTGGCCTCGATCCGCACGCCGCTGTCGAGCTCGGCCTGGGAGCTCGGCCCCTTCTTCGACATGAGCATCTTTCTCAACAAGGCCCGCAGCATCGACATGATCGTTTCGCTGATCATGATGATCCTGCTTTCGCTGCTGATTACGCGCACGCGGATCGGCAAATCGCTTCGCGCCGCCGCGGACAATCCGACCGCCGCGACCTATATGGGCATCGACGTCGACCGCGCGCACCGGACCGCCTTCGCGCTCGGCTGCGGCATCACGGCGATCGCCGGCGGCCTCCTCGCTACGAACTATCCGTTCCACCCGTTCGTTGGCCTCGAATACGTCATCGTCATGTATGCGGGCGTCGTGCTCGGCGGCATGGGCAGCATCATCGGCGCGTTCTGGGGCGGCATGACGATCGGGCTCGTGCAGCAGATGTCGACGCTGATCCTGCCGACGCAGCTGCAGAACGCCGCGATCTTCGCCGTCTTCCTCCTCATCATCTTCTTCCGACCGCAAGGCTTCTTCGGGCGGATGGTGGAGAGGACGTGATCATGCTCCGGATGCGCTCCTTTCTTCCTCCCCTGCTCTTCACGATCGCCTATGCCGCGCTGTCGCTCGGCGTCACCAATTCCTACTACCAGCTGATCCTGACGCTGGTGCCGGTGTGGGCGGTGTTCGGCCTCTCCTGGAACCTGCTCAGCGGCTACACCGGACTGATCTCGTTCGGCCACGCCGCGTTCTTCGGCATCGGCGCCTATGCAACCGCGCTCGGCCAGATCTATTTCGACATCTCCCCCTGGCTGCTGATCCCCATCGCGGCCGTGCTCGGCGGCATCGCCGGGCTGCTGATCGGATTTCCGACCTTCCGCCTCCAGGGCCACTATTTCGCCCTGGCGATGCTCGCCTACCCGCTTGCCATCCTCTACGTGTTCGAGTGGCTCGGCTTCCAGGAGGTGACGCTTCCGATCAAGCGCGACGCGCCGATCGCCTACATGCAGTTCGCCGATCCGCGCATCTACACGCTGCTGGGGCTCGCAATCATGCTTGCCACCATCGTGCTGACGCAATTCATCGAGCGCTCCCGCTTCGGCATGGCACTGCTCGCGATCAAGCAGAACGAGGCCGCCGCCGAGGCGGCCGGGATCAATACGCTCGCCTGGAAGCTGCGCGCGATCACGCTTAGCGGGGCCATTGCCGCGGCGATCGGCGGCTTTTACGCGCAGGTGTTGTTGGTCGTGACGCCGCAATCGGTGTTCGGCATGCTGGTGTCGGCCCAGGCGCTGACGGTTGCGATGTTCGGCGGGGTCGGCACGGTCTGGGGACCGGTGATCGGCTCGGTGATCCTGATCCCGCTCGCCGAGATCCTGCACGCCGAGGCCGGCGCACGCTTCCCGGGCATCCAGGGCGTGATCTTCGGCTTCGCCATCGTCTGCGTCATCCTGCTGGCACCGGAAGGCCTGTTCTGGAAGCTGCGCGATCTCCTGCGCAAACGGATCGCGCCTAAGGCGGCTGCCTCCAACCCGCCCGAAACATCGGCTGCCAACGTCACCACGCTGAAGCCCGCCCCCCGGCAGCGCGCCGCCACCGGTGAAGTCGTGCTCGAAGTCAAGAACCTGTCCCGGTCCTTCGGCGGGCTCAAGGCGGTGCAGGATGTCAGCTTCAAGCTGCACCAGAACGAGATCCTCGGCATCATCGGCCCCAACGGCGCCGGCAAGACCACGCTGTTCAATCTCCTCAACGGCTTCCTGAAGCCGAGCGAGGGTGAGGTGCTGATCGATGGCCGCAACATGTCCGGCCAACGGCCGCACGTGATCTGCGAGTCCGGCATCGGCCGCACCTTCCAGGTGATGCGACCATTCCTGCGCATGTCGATCCTCGACAACGTCGTGGTCGGTGCCTATGTGCGCGCGCGGTCCGACGACGAAGCTCGCAAGCTTGCCGCCGATGCAGTTGCCCGTGTCGGGCTCTCCGCCGTCGCCGACCGCGTCGCCGGCGAGCTTTCGACCAAGGAGCTGCGGCTGATGGAGCTTGCCCGCGCGATCGCCGGCCAGCCACGCATCCTGCTGCTCGACGAGACGCTCGCAGGCCTCGGCCACGGCGAGGCCGACGAGGTCGTCGCAGTGATCCGGCAACTGGCGCGCGACGGCACGACCATCGCGATCATCGAGCACACGATGCAGGCGATGGTCCGCCTGGTCGACAGATTCGTCGTGCTCGACCACGGCGCCGTCATCACCGAAGGCCTGCCGGAAGTCGTGACGCGCGACAACCGCGTGATCGAGGCCTATCTCGGCAAGAAATGGGTGGGCCATGCTGCGAATTGAGGGATTGAGCGCGGGCTATTCGGCCAAACCCGTGCTGAACGACATCTCGATCAATGTCGGCGCCGGCCAGTTCGTCGCGATCGTCGGGCCAAACGGCGCCGGCAAGACCACGCTGTTCAAGACCATCTCCGGCATCGTCAAGCCAAGCGGCGGGGCCATCACGTTCGACGGCGTCGATCTCCTCGCAGTGCCGCCGCCACAGCGCGCCCATCTCGGCATCGCCCACGTCCCCGAGGGCCGCCAAGTCTTCCCGTCACTGACCGTGATGGAGAATCTGGAGATGGGTGCGATGACGGAGAGCGGTCGACGCGACTGGCAGAGCAACATCGAGCGCATCTTCGAATGGCTGCCGGTGCTGAAGGAGCGCCGCAGCCAGTTCGCGGGCACGATGTCAGGCGGCCAGCAGCAGATGCTCGCGATCGGCCGCGGCCTCGCCTCCTCCCCGAAACTCTTGATGCTGGACGAACCCTCGATGGGGCTGGCGCCCTCAACCGCCGACTTCATCTTCGATCGGCTGATCGAGATTCGCCGCCAGTCCGGGCTGACCATGCTGCTGGTCGAGCAGCGCGTGGCGGAAGCGCTGGAATCCGCGGACCACGGCTACGTCCTCGAAGCCGGCCATGTCGTGCTCGAAGGCAACAACGACACGCTGCGCGCCGACGACCGCGTGCGGAAGGCCTATCTCGGTATGTGACGACCATAAAAAAAGACCAGGGAGCAAACAAAATGAACAAGACATCGAAGGGACTCTCGCGACGGACCGTGCTGTCCGGCGCCGCCGCCGTGGGCCTTGCCGGCGTGGCACGCGCGCAGACACCGGCCGAGATCAAGGTCGGACTGATCGTGCCGTTGTCGGGCATCTACACCCGCCCCGGTCAGGTGATGAAGATGGGCGCCGAGATGGGCATCGAGCACATCAACGCGCAGGGCGGCATCAAGGCGCTCGGCGGCGCCAAGCTGAAGCTCGTCGTGATCGATTGCGGCGACACCACCGAGAAGGCCAAGAACGCGGCGCAGCGCATGGTGGCGCAGGAGCCGGATCTCGTCGCGGCCACCGGCTCCTATCTGTCGTCCTTCACGCTGGCGGTCACCGAAGTGACCGAGCGTGCCGAGCTGCCGGTGCTGACGCTGTCCTATTCGGACCTTCTGACCGACCGCGGTTTCAAATACATCTTCCAGACCGCCGCGACCGCGAGCCGCCAGTCCGAGCTCGGATTGCCGACTCTGATGAAGCTCGCCGAGAATGCGTCGGGCAAGAAGCCGAAGACGGTCGCGATGTTGATGGACAACACCGCGACTTCGGTTGCCACGGCCAAGGCGCTGAAGGAGAAGCTGTTCGCGCAGGAAGGCCTGCAGCTCGTCGTCGAGGAGGTGTGGACGCCGCCTCTCGCGGACGCCACCCCGCTCATCCAAAAAGTTCGCTCGGCCAAGCCCGATCTGCTGCTGTTCATGCCGAACGCGGTGTCGGACGCCAAGCTGGGCCTCGAGAAGATCAGCGAGTTCGGCCTTGGCCAGGGCAAGATCCCGACCGTGTCCTTCAGCATCACCATCGCCGAGCCGGACATGCTCCAAAGTGTGAGCCCGGAGACAGTGCAGGGCATCATGACCATCGTCGCCAATTGGGGCTCGAAAGGTCACGAGGCGCTGATCGCCGAGCTCAAGGCGAAATACAAGGAGCCCTGGATGACGCAGAACGTCATCTCGACCTATGGCGACATGTGGCTGATGAAGGAAGCCTTGGAGAAGGCCGGCAAGGCTGACCGCAATGCGGTCGCGCAGGCCTTCCGCACCATGGATGCCGGACCGTCGAAATACTATCCCGGCGGACAGCTCAAGTTCGACGAGAAGGGCCGCAGGGTCGGTGCCGGCGTCGTCATCGTGCAATGGCAATCGGGCGTGCCAGTCACCGTCTATCCGCCCGAGCTCGCGCAGGCGCAGCCGTTCTGGCCGAAGAAATAGCATCGCGCATTTTCAGGGAGGAGGATTGTCATGAGTGCAACGAGCAAGATCACGATCACCCGTCGAACACTGCTTGCGGGCGCGTCCGGCACGCTGATCGCATCCCACGCCTGGGCCCAGCAGCCTTCGGAGGTGAAGGTCGGCCTCTTGGTGCCGATCTCCGGTATCTACGCCCGTCCCGGCACGGTGATGCGTCAGGGCGCCGAGATGGCCGTCGAGCACATCAACGCGCAAGGCGGAGTCAAGGCGCTCGGCGGCGCCAAGCTGAAGCTCGTGGTGCTCGATTCCGGCGACACCACTGAGAAGGCCAAGAACGCCGCCCAGCGTATGGTGGCGCAGGAGAGCGACCTGGTCGCAGCAAGCGGCGCCTACCTGTCATCCTTCACGCTCGCGGTCACCGAGGTCACGGAACGCGCCAACTTGCCCGTCCTCACTCTCTCCTACTCCGACCTGATCACGGATCGCGGCTTCAAATACGTGTTCCAGACCTCGGCCACGGCAGGCTCACAGGCCCGTCAGGCCTTGCCGCAAATCATCAAGCTGGCCGAGACGGCGTCGGGCAAGCGGCCGAAGACGGTCGCGATCCTCACCGACAACACGGCGGCGTCGATCGCCTCGGCGAAATCGATGCGCGAGGGCCTGCTGGCAGAGAACCAGCTGCAGCCGATCGTGGACGAGACCTTCACGCCGCCGCTGGCGGACGCGACGTCGCTGGTTCAGAAGATTCGCTCGGCCAAACCCGACCTGCTCTTCTTCCTGCCGACGGTGATCTCGGACGCAAAATTGCTGCTCGAGAAGATGAACGAGTTCGGCCTCGGCCAGGGCAAGGTGCCAACCATCTCGTTCGGCATCGCCATCGCCGAGCCGGACATGCTGCAGACCGTGAGCCCTGAACTGCTACAGGGAGTCCTGACCTGCGTTGCGAGCTGGGGCGCAAAGGGCCACGAAGCCCTGATCGCCGAATTGAAGACCCGCTACAAGGAGCCGTGGATGACGCAGAACGCGATCTCCACCTATGGCGACATGTGGGTGATCAAGGACGCGCTGGAGAAGGCCGGCAAGGCCGACCGCGTCGCCGTCGGCGAAGCGCTGCGCACCATGGATGCGGGTCCCTCGAAATATTACCCGCTGGGCGAGATCAAGTTCGACCAGAAAGGCCGTCGCGTCGGCGCCGGCATGACCATCGTGCAGTGGCAATCCGGCGTGCCGGTGACGGTGTTCCCGCCTGAGCTTGCGCTGGCGAAGCCGTTCTGGCCCAAGACCTGATACCGCTCGAAAGCGAAACGGAGAACAGAATGGACAAGGCGACCTACGACCGCGGCCTCGAAATCCGCAAAAGCGTGCTCGGCAGCGAGTTCGTCGACAAGGCGATCGCGTCAGCCGACGAGTTCAACCGCCCGATGCAGGATCTGACCACCGAGTATTGCTGGGGTTACGTCTGGGGCCGCGAAGGGCTGACGCGAAAGACGCGCAGCTTCCTCAATCTGGCGATGCTCTGCGCGCTCAACCGTCCGCACGAGCTGAAGACCCACGTCCGCGGCGCCCTCGCCAATGGCGCGACCAAAGAGGAGATCCGCGAGGTTTTCATGCAGGTCGCGATCTATTGCGGCGTGCCGGCCGGCGTGGACGCGTTCCGCAACGCGAAGGAAGTCTTCGCCGAGCTCGACAAGAAATAAGGGAGCGCGGGCTGCGATGAAGGGCAAATGGGCACTCGTGACCGGCGCGACCGCAGGCCTTGGCCTCGCCATCGCGGAAGGCCTGGCCGGCGCGGGCTGCAACATTGTCCTGCACGACCTCGTTGCGCCGAAGCAGCCCGCGGACAACCTCAGCGCCCGCTTCGGCGTCGAGGTCATCCCCGCCGCTGCCGATCTGTCCGGGCGCGACGACATCGAGAGCATGATGGTCGGCCTGCTCGACCGCTGCGGAGCCATCGACATCCTTGTCAACAACGCCGTTGTCAGGCATTTCTCGACGATCGAGCAGTTTCCACCCGACCGCTGGGACCAGGCGCTCGCTGTTAATCTGTCGGCGCCGTTCCACCTGATCCGCCTTGCGCTGCCCGCGATGAAGCAGCGCGGCTGGGGCCGGATCATCAATATCGGCTCGATCTATTCGAGCCGCGCGGTCGAAGATCGCATCGACTACGTCACGACCAAAGCGGCAATTCTGGGCATGACCCGCGCGGTGGCCATCGAGACCGCCCGCAGCGGAATCACCTGCAACGCGCTCTGCCCGGGTACGCTGCCGACGCCGGCGATCCTGAACAAGATCGCGACGATGGCCGCGAATAGCGGACGCCCCGTCGATGACGTGACCCGCGAATATCTTGGCGAGCGGCAGCCGACGCAGCGCTTCGTCGAAATGGATGCGGTCGCCGCCATGGTCGTCTTTCTCTGCGGTACCGCGGCAAATGACATCACCGGCGCCAGCCTGCCCATCGACGGCGGCTGGTCCATCGCATGAGAGCATGAAATGGGAGTGTTGCGATGACTGAAGGATCGGGCCAGACCGTCGTCCTGACCGGCGCCGCCGGCGGCATGGGGCGCGCCATCACCAACGCGCTGCTGGACAGCGGCCGCCGCGTCGTTCTGGTCGATCGTGACGCCAAGGCGCTTCAGCAACTGGCGGCCACCGTCGGCGACAAGGTGTTTCCGATTCAGCTCGACGTCAGCGATTCCCGGGACGTGGATAATCTGCCGGAGGCCATTCCTGCTCATTTCAAGCCGGTCGAAATCCTCATCAACAATGCCGGCCACGATATCGGCGGCCGGACGCGGTTCGACGTCGGCTCCGCGGACGACTGGTCCAACATCATCCAGACCAACCTGATCGGCCTGATGCGCGTCACCCGGGCGCTGCTGCCCGACATGGTCCGGCGCAACGCCGGTCATATCGTCAACATCAGCTCCATCAACGCCGTCCGTATTGTCCCGGACATGGCCGCCTACAGCACCAGCAAGGCAGGCGTGCACATGTTCACCGAGACTCTCCGGGGCGAGCTGGCGGACACTGCGATCCGGGTCACCGAGCTGCAGCCCGGCTTGACGCGGACCAACATCATCCTGACCCGTTACCGCGGCGACAAGCAGAAGGAAAAGGACTATTTCGACCAGTTCAGGATGGCGCTCGAGCCGGCCGACATCGCCCGCTCGATCGTGTTCGCCCTGGATCAGCCCGCCCACGTTCAAATTGCCGAAATGATGATTCTGCCTGTAAACCGGTATTGAATCATTCCAACCAAGGCCCGGACATGGAAAGACGCCGCGAATTGCAGTCGACACTCCGCATCGATGACGTACCGACCGTCCGAGCGATGGTGGCGCAAAAGCTGCGCGAGGCGATCATGTCCGGCACGCTGAAACCGGGCCAGCGTCTGGTCGAGCGCGAGCTCTGCGAGATGATGGGCGTCAGCCGCCCCTCGATCCGCGAAGCACTACGCGCCCTCGAGGCCGACGGGCTGGTCAATACGGTCCCTCACCGCGGCCCTGTGGTCTCCACGATCAGCCTGGAGGAGGCCCGGCAGCTCTACGCCGCCCGCGCGGTGCTCGAAGGCTTCGCCGGCCGTGAATGCGCCAGGCTTCACGACCCGGAAGTGGCTCGCCGGATCGGGGAAGCTCTGACCCGGCTGAAGGCAGCCGCAGCCAAGCAGGACCTCGTCGGATGCCTGGAAGCCAAGACCGACTTTTACGCTGCTCTGATCGGTGGCTGCCGCAACGCGTTCATCGAGCGCATGCTCAAGCCGCTGCATGACCGAATCCAGCTGTTGCGGATCACCTCGATGTCGCAGCCGAAGCGGATCAACAAGAGTTTGCGCGAGGTTACCGCGATCTGGCGCGCGATCCAGAACGGCGATGCTGACCTCGCCGAGCGCTGCTGCGTCGACCACATCAATGCGGCTGCGGTGGCCGCGCTCGACATGATCGAAAAATCGTCGGCAGCCAAGGAGGCGGCGCCTTCCGACGACTAAAACATTGCCGCCAGGGAGTGTTCGATGACGTATCTCGTACGATCGCTGATCCTGTTTGCCCTGCTCTATCCCTGCCGCGCAGCCATTGCGGAAGACTACCCCACCCGCCCGGTCACGATGATCGTGCCGTTCTCAGCTGGCGGTCCCGGCGACGTGATCGCACGCATCCTCGGCGGCGCGATGAGTGCGACGCTGAAGCAGTCGATCGTGATCGAAAACGCCGTCGGCGCCGGCGGCACGCTCGGCACCAACCGTGTCGCCAAGGCGGCCCCCGACGGCTACACGCTGCTGCTGATGCATGTCGGCCAGGCCACCGCGCCGGCCCTCTACGCCAAGCTGCCGTTCGATCCGGTCGGCGATTTCGCCCCCATCGGGCTCGTCACCGACGTCCCAATGATCCTCGTGGCGCGGCCGAACTTTCCCGCCAAGGACCTCAACGAGCTCATCGCGCAGATCCGCAATGCCGGCGACAAGATCACCTTCGGCAATGTCGGACTCGGCTCGGCCTCACAGCTCTGCGGTTTGATGTTCATGAGCACCACCGATACCAAGCTCACCCCGATCTACTACAAGGGCGGCGGCCCAGCGCTGAACGACGTCATCGCCGGCCACATCGACGTTTATTGCGACCCTGCAACCGGGCCGACGCCTTATATTCAGTCGAACACGATCAAGGGCTACGCGATCACGAGCAAGAAGCGGGTTGCAACGCTGCCGAACGTGCCGACCTCGGCCGAGGCCGGCCTTCCCGCGTTCGACGTGACGACGTGGTATGGCCTCTACGCCCCGCGCGGCACGCCGAAGCCCGTCGTCGACCAACTCGTCGGCGCGCTGCAGACCGCGTTGAAGGATCCCGCCCTGATCAATCGGTTTGGTGAGCTCAGCATGTCCCCGGTTGAACCCGAACGCGCGACGCCGGAAGCCCTTGAAGCCTTTCTCAAGGCTGAGATCGGCAAATGGGGAAGGATCATCAAGGCAGCCGGCATCGAGCCGCAATAGGTTAGCTAGAGCGGATCGACCCCGTTGCTAGCTGTAGAAGATGCTCCGTCGACGTTGAGGGCTTGGCCGGTCACAAAGCAGAATCGTCAGACGCAAAGAACGCAACGGGCCCGACGACGTCCTCCGGCTGCCCGAGCCGGTGCAGGTCCGTGACCTTCTCGAAATAGGCGACACGCTCGGGATCGCGGAGATTGTTCATCCCCATCTCAGTCACGATGATGCCCGGGCATACGGCATTGACCGTGATGCCGTAGCCGCCGAACTCCATGGACGACACCCGGGTGAAGCCGACCACGGCCGACTTCGATGCAGCGTAGTGGGACTGTCCCGGACCGCCCGCTCGAGCGGCGAGCGAGGCGATGTTGACGATCCGCCCGTATTTGCGCTCCTTCATATGTGGCACCACGGCCTGGGTCATCTGGAAGACGGCCCGACGTGGCCGCCGACACAGTCGCGGCGACCACGCCGTTCCATTATCCGGGCGAGCGGGCCTGCGTTCCGGCGCCGCGCGTCGGCGCCTTTGTTACCGCGCCGTGGACCGGCAACAACGTACCGTGCGAGCCGGGCACAGTACTGATTGGGTGACGCAGCCTGCCCTGTAGCTTCGCCGCATTGTGCAATAACAAGGAGCGGACTGCGCTGGTCGGCCCGCTCCTACGCGTGCGTCGCGCCGATCCGCGAGACGCTCTTCGCGAGCGGCTTGCCTGACATCTGACATCGAATTCAGTTGGATCGCCTCGTACCGGACCTACCTCTCCCTCATCACTGACCCGGCCATCGGCAACCTCGCGCGGAACATGGCCGGACAGCGCAACAAGAGGAGTCATCCATGAAACGTGCAATCATTATTCTGGCGACAGCAGCACTCGCCTCGACGCTCGCCGTCGGCGCGGCCAATGCACATGGCGGCGGTGGTGGCGGTGGCCACGGCGGTGGTTTTGGCGGTGGCGGCTAAGCCTCGACCGGCGCGGCGCTCGACGATCGCACATCGATCTCTCGATAGCGCTCCACCGCTTCAGACGACTTGTGCTGGCCCCGACGGTTTTTCCTCGAGCAGGTTGTTCATTGCGGGCCGCGCTCGCAGCACCAAGCTCCACAAGACCACGACATCTGGACAACAAATCGCGGCATCCAACCCAAGATCCGGCGTCATCACCCATTCGACTCGCAAATCTTTGGAAGTGACCTGAAACGACTCGCACTTCCTTGTTTTTCCGACTCGCGATCTTTTGGCGACGGACGCGAAATCAATGACTTAATCGAGCGGATTGATTTTCTGATCATTCGACTTGGCGATTCGACTTGGCGCGCTACGGTTTCTCCGCCGCAATCCGACCATCCGGATCCATTTTCAGATACTCACCGCGATCGGTGGCGAAAGCCGTGGTGCTGGGCAACGCCAGGCGTTGTCTCATAAGCCCTGTTGGCCCCAAACACGGGAGCCGCGCCGCCAGGGCGTTCCAGGCCCATTCTGCCTGCTGGCGTCAATTCGCAGTCGTTCAACACATCCCGATCGGGATATTGCGCCTGAAACGAATTTGGATCTTGAATCGCCCACAACGGGCACTGGGCGCTTGCAGAGCTTATCGCGCCAATCGACATCATCGCTGCAATAACAAAGGTCCTGAATCCAGTCATGGTCGTGCTCCGAACGGCTGTTGCTTTCGTGCGGAGCATTCGCGCTGCCTCGACCGGCTGCTCTGTTGAAATGCGTTTCCTTCGAATTTCTTGGTTGAACATTAGGTGGGGATGCGCTCGGGAAAAACACGTGGGTGAACAATCACGCCTGCGCGAATGGCAAATCGGTGTGCTCACCATTGCGTGACGCACCCCGGCGACGAAGGACTCCAAACCGTGACGCAACGGCCAGCATGAAGCCGAGTGCGAGGTTTGCAGATTCGCACGAATTCGACCGCCGACCGGCGCGGGATGCCGAGGACGTTACCAGTCTTGCAGGCGTGGCCGATTGCGAGGGCGTAGACCGAGACTCATCTAACTCCTCATCGTAGATCTATCGGAGAAACTACCATGCGATCGGGTGTCGTTTTGAGCCTTTTGATAATCCTGTGTGCACCCGTCAGCGCCGCGGTGGCAGGCCAAGTCCATCGGCATCAGGTCCATCGGCATCATGCGACAGCGCATTCTCGTGTTTTGACGACTGGGACCGCTGGGGCCTGGGCCTATTCACCGGCACGGCCGGCCCGCCATCAACCGACCCCGCACTATGATGACCAACCAGAACCAGGTCATAATCCGTACGAGGGATGGGGTGGTTAACACCCCTCCCCGCCGCGTCTCCGCCGACTTGGCGCCCTTCGAGCGCGGCGATGTACAGCGAGTTCGCCGCCGACCTCAATCCCGGTTCAGGAGGCGTTCGCCCTCGCCCGTTCGCGGGCTTCGCGGCGGCGCTCTCGGCGCTCGCGCCGCGGCTTGGCCCGCTCAGCTGGCTGCGGCAGCGGAGCAATCTCGAATACCGGCTGGGACGTCTCATTGACCAGGGACGTCAGGCTGGGCTCGCTCGGTGCTGGGCGGGCTTCCATGAACTCCAATATGTCTCGCCCCTTGGACGTCAGTCTCCAGCCACCGCTGATGCGCTCGACAAGCCCCTGTGAAAAGATGTCGAGGTCCGGCACCCGGCTGGCGAGACGCCTCGTCCGGTCGGCCCAATCGCGGCCACTGGTCGCCAGGATGGCCATGTCGCGCTTGAGGTCTTCCATGACGGCAAAGCCGTCCGGATAGCTCACCAGGATCTTCAAAACCGTAACCTGGAAATTCACGCCCCCGCCCCCGCCCTGGATCAATCAGCGCCAGAAGATCCCCTCACGGGAAATGGCCACCGTACTTTGCTTCCGTGCGTTCGCGATTCAAAAATGTTAAGCTTGAGAAAGAAGGGCGCGCAGGCATGGCTGCAGCCCGCGTCACCAGCCTGGGATTACGGTGACAGTGCGCACAATTAACTCCGGCTTTCGCGGGTCCGAAGTCCTGAATTAGGTGCATTGTCACCGTGATACCGCGTCGTCCCTGCCACCGTGCCCGGCGATGAACATTGCGACGGCCGACCGGCAATAGGATTCGATTTCCTTGTCGTTCTCTGCTCTCGCCTGATCGAAGCGCGCGATCATCACGAGATCGGATCCTTTGAAAAGCGCGGCAAACAAGCGGGCGGACCGGTGAGGATCGGGCACGTTCAGAAGCGCCTTCGCGTGCAACTGACGCAACAGGGCCTCGATCTGGCCGATGACATGGGCGGGGCCGGCTTCGAAATGGAGCTTGCTTAGCAACGTTTGATTGGTCTTGTCGGCCATGACCATGGCTTCGACACTGCGGACGTCCGGTCTGAGCAGCGTGCGAAGCAGCAATGATCCCACCGCCATGAGCTGATCTTCGACCGAACCATCGTCGTCCTCATGCAGGGCCTGTGGTGCAAACAAGAGCTGGCAGCCGGCCGCGATGGCCGCGCCGAACAGCGCCTCCTTGTTCTCGAAGTGCCTGTAGATGCTAAGCTTGGATATCTTCGCGCGCCGGGCGACCTGGTCCAATGTCGTCGCTTGAAACCCCAATTCCAAAAAGAGTTCGCGCGCGGCGTCGACGAT
Source organism: Bradyrhizobium sp. USDA 3397 (assembly GCF_054060965.1). Classification (NCBI taxonomy): domain Bacteria; kingdom Pseudomonadati; phylum Pseudomonadota; class Alphaproteobacteria; order Hyphomicrobiales; family Nitrobacteraceae; genus Bradyrhizobium; species Bradyrhizobium sp. USDA 3397. The sequence continues at coordinate 6,912,969 of NZ_JBSSDS010000001.1, read as the reverse complement.
CGTCTGGCCAAGCGCCTCGTTGGCGGGCCGGCCGCGCCGGCGCTGGCGATTTTCGGTCACCAAATTACAGTCCTTGACAGTATCCTAATTCTTGAATTACGATACCACGCAGTGTCCAAAATGTCCAAGCCAATGGGTAGGTCTCGACCTGTCCTCCAACGGAGCTTATCCCCATGGATGACGTCATCATCATCGGCGGCAGCTTTGCCGGTCTCGCCGGCGCCCTCCAGCTCGGCCGTGCGCGGCGCAAGGTCACCGTTCTCGACACCGGCCTGCCGCGAAACCGCTTTGCCCACCACTCGCATGGCCTGCTCGGCCACGATCACAAGCCGCCGCTGGATATCCTGGCCGAGGCGCGGCAGCAGCTGGCGCGTTATCCCACGATCAGGCTGGTCAATGCCCGGGCCGACAGCGTCTCCGGCGCCATCGACAATTTCTCCGTCCTCACGTCCGGTGGCGAAAGCTTTCGGGCGCGACGCCTGATCCTGAGCTATGGCATCACCGACCAGATGCCTGATGTTCCGGGCTTTGCCGAAGGCTGGGGCACGTCGATCGTGCCCTGCCCGTATTGCGACGGCTTTGAAGTCGCCGGCCAGCATTGGGGCCTCGTCTGGTCCGGCCCGCAGTCGCACAATCAGGTCAGGCTATTCCGCGATTGGACCGACAGGTTGACGCTCTTCGCCGATGGTCACGATATTCCGCCCGATATCCGGGCCGATCTGGCGCGACGCAACATACCCGTCGTCGATGGCCGGATCACCGGGATCGCCCAACGCGGGGCCCATAACGCCACCGTCAAGCTCGATTCCGGCCCCAATGTCGCAGTCGACATCCTGTTCGCGCATCCGCGCAACAAGCCGTCCGCAAGCCTGCATGAATCACTGGGCCTCGCCACGGTCAAAACACCCCTCGGCATCATCCTCAAGGTCGACGAGCGCCGCGAAACCAGCATGCACGGCATCTACGCCGCCGGCGACCTCGCCAACCCCATCACGCCGCCATCGGTCACCCTGGCATCATCGCACGGCGCGATGGCGGGTATCTTTGCCCAGCAGTCGATGGTGGTTTGAGAGCACAGATGCAGGATGAGCATGGCCGTCGAACGAGACAGCGCGGGTGTGCGCTTCCCTCCGCCCTTCGTCTATCTGGGAGCGCTGCTGTTGGGGCTGGCGGCGGAGCGGTTCGTCACCCAGCGCTCTTTCGGCATCGACTGGCGGTTGCTGGTCGCGGCGGGCGCGCTGCTGTTCGTTGCCGGCGCGGCGATGATGCTTGCGGCGGCGGGGCTGTTCCGGCGGCTGGGCACCAACGTTCCGCCGTCGCAGCCAACGACCCTCATCGCAACGACCGGCCCTTATCGGTGGACCCGCAATCCCATGTATCTCGGCATGGCGCTTATCTATGCCGGCCTTGCGATCAGCTTCGACGGGCCGATCGCCTTCGCCTTGCTGCCGTTGGTGCTGATCGCGATCCAGACGCAGGTAATCGCCCGCGAGGAGCGCTATCTCGAAGCGAAGTTCGGCGACGACTACCGCCGCTACAAGGCCAAGGTTCGCCGCTGGCTCTGACTATTCCGCCGCTGCCGCGTGTGGGGCCGGCCGTCAGCCAGCTGTCCCGACAGATCGCCGTCCTTACCCGGAGCAACTCTTCAGTGTCTGGAAAGTATCCATCCGTCTTGCAGGGCCGTCCAAACAACTGGAGGCATCAATGGTCTACAGTCAAATTGTCAAAAAAGAGATCCGCAGGAGCTTCGATCATGTCAACAACCAACGTTGGGATGATGCTGCAAAAGGCCTAACGCCAAACGCGTATCACTGGGTTGCCGGAGATCATGCGTTGGGGGGTGAGCGACATGGAAAGCAATCGGTGAAGCAGTGGTTCGAGCGCATGGGCCGTGTTTTCCCGAAGCTGCACATAGATATTGAACAGGTCGAGGTGACGGGTTGGCCATGGAACACCACAGTGTTCGTCAAGTGGCGGGCCAACGCGAGGCTACTTGACGGCCAAAGCTCGTATGTGAACAGGGGCGTCCACGTCTTCAAGTTGCGATGGGGCAAGGTTTATTCGATTGAGGAATACTTCGACTCGCAGGCTGCAGAACGAAGCCTCGCTATCCAGGCTCGTGCCGGTTTGGAGGAAGCTGCGGCTGGACCAATCGTGAGCTAACGCCGATCATTCGTGTGATGCCACCATCAGCTTGGCGTTAAACAGGCGTTGAGCACCTGAGCCGTTGCGTGGTGGCATTCGAAATGCAGAGTGACGCGCATTCCACACAAGGATGTACAGAGTATACTGTCACCATCGCGCCAAACCTATAGCTTGCGATACGTCACATGCGCCGTCGCGAACGGGATGCCCGCACGCCCGGCGGATCCGCGCACGATGCAGGCGCGGTCATCGATCGCATAGAACCAATCATCGAAGTTCAGCTTGAACGACTTTCCATCGTCTTGGGGCGTGTCGCGCGTATACGTCCAATGGAAGGCACAACCCGCTTGCTCGCCGGTGGCTTCGCCTTCGAGGCGGTTCTCATGGCCGGTGTATTGACCCTCGCCCAGCTTGTGGATCGTCCAGCGCAGCGTGTCGCTGTGGCCGTCATCGAAGGTGTAGGTTTCGGTCAGGACGACGGTGTCGGTGTCCGCGTCCAGTTCGCCATGAGCCGCGATCGACGCGCGCTTCAGAAGCCCGCCGACGAGGCTCTCGACCACCGCCCATCCTTCAAGGCGGCCGACGAAGAACTGCTCAGGGAGAAACACCGGCGTGGTGCCGGCAAACGCATCAATGGCCATGGGCTTTTCCTCCGAAACCGGTGACGACATAAGCCGCCTCTCAGCACCAGGTTCCTCAGGAGGAAACTTGCCTGTATCGGCCGCGTGCTTGCAACGCGTGCAGACCCCGCGCCAATACCTCGCGTTCTCCACAGTCTGCCGGAACAGGTGGACAAGCCGAGTCCTGCCGTTTGGGAATCCCTGACCCGTGCTAACCGCGAGGAACGAGTGGGTGGGCGGACGGATTCGTCCCGCAGGAGCGGCCTCGCATGCTGATGACCAGGGAAAGACGACCGGCGATCCGCACCCTGCGCGGCTGGGCCATCCACGTGCTGCACGAGGCCGGCGCGATCTGCGAATGCGAGGAGCACGGCTGGGCCAAGGATCGCGCCGACCCGCACGCTCGGAAACGCGCGGTCGAGCGTGCGCGCCAGGATCCGCCGGACGGCGTCTCGGCCGATGAGGCGATCGCGGAGATCAACGATGTCCTCGATTCGATCGGCGATACCTGTCCGGAGTGTCCTGACGAGGGCCTTTGAGGCCTGCTGCAAGGCGCTTCGCGTGCTTCATGCGGATTTCCGCCGCGCCCCTGAGGCCTGCTTCTTCGCGGACGTCTCCTTGGCGGCCGCCTTCTTGCCCGCGATCGGCATCAGCATCTCCTTCTGGCCGGCCGCCGCCTTCCTCGGCTTCTTCGCCGGCTTGTCCGCCTTCGCGGGCGCGGCCTGCTTCCCGGCGTCCTTGCCGACGCTGCGGCGCAGCGCCTCCATGAGGTCGACGACGTTCTCGCCCTTCGGCCGCTCCTTCGGCCGGATCACCTTGCCGGCGCGCTTCTCGTTGATCAGCTCGATCAGCGCGGTCTCGTAATGGTCCTCGAATTTCTCGGGCGCGAAGCGTCCGGCCTTCTGGTTGACGATGTGCCGGGCGAGATCGAGCATGTCCTTGGTGACTTTCACGTCCTGGATGTCGTCGAAATATTCCTGCTCGCTGCGCACCTCGTAGGGGTAGCGCAGGAGCGTGCCGACGAGGCCCTTGTCCATCGGCTCCAGCGCGACGATGTGCTCGCGGTTGGTCAGCACCACGCGCCCGATCGCGACCTTGTCCATCTCGCGGATGGTCTCGCGGATCACCGCGAAGGCATCGTGGCCGACCTTGCCGTCGGGGCGGATGTAATAGGGGCGGATCAGGTAGCGCGGGTCGATGTCCGATTTGTCGACGAATTCGTCGATCTCGATCGTGCGCGTCGATTCCAGCGCGATCTCCTCGAGCTCTTCCTTCGAGACCTCGATGTACTGGCCCTTCTCGAGCTCATAGCCCTTGACGATGTCCTCGTTCGGCACCTCGTCGCCGGTCTCCGCGTCCACCTTCACGTATTTGATGCGGTGGCCGGTCTGCCGGTTGAGCTGGTTGAACGAGATCTTCTCGCTCTCGGACGTCGCGGGATAGAGCGCCACGGGACAGGTGACGAGGGACAGTCTCAGGAAGCCTTTCCAATTGGCGCGCGGGGCCATGTACGCAGAACTCCGGTTCGAGGCGACTTGGATTCAAGACGAACGGCGGGCTCCGGTTCCGACATGGCATGGAACAGAAAATCGCGGGACTTCCGTTGACCGACCGCATCCTGCGATCGGCTCAATTCGGGCCGAAACGGCGCGAAACGCTTGTTTGGAAGCTTGAATAGCCGGAGCCTTCCATCCGGGCGCAGCCTCGCAAGGGCTGTCCAGCTCCGTCACCCCTCCACCCGCCACAGCCGCCACCGCTCCGGGACGCCCTTCAGCCGGTGCACGCCGTGATCCCGCAGTGCGATCGCCGCCTGCGCCGTCATCAGCTCCTTCACCGCACTCGACACCAGCACCTCGCCGGCGCGCGCTTTCGCGGCAATGCGGGTGCCGATGTGGAAGGCGAGGCCCACCATCTCGCCGCCGCTGATGGTGTATTCGCCGACGTGCAGGCCCACGCGGATTTCGAGGCCGAGCGTGCGCACGGCTTTCTGGACCGCGGTGGCGCAGGCGATGCCGGCGGCGGGCTTCTTGAAGGTTGCCAGCACGCCGTCGCCAGTGGTCACGACCTCCTTGCCGCCGCACGTCTTCAGCTCCTTGCGCACCGCCGCGTAGTAATGGCCCATGACCTTGGTCCAGCGCGCATCGCCGAGCTTGGCCGCCTTCGCGGTGGAGCCGACGATGTCGACGATCAGGATGGTGGCGAGCGCCTGCTTGAGCTCGGCCCCACGTGCGGCCGACGGCCGCCGGTTCGCGATCGTGCCGGTCAGCGGCTCATAGCGATGGCTGCGGCGCCGCGCGATCGCGGCTTTGGTGTAGTCCTGCGCGCGCTGCGCGGTGCCGCAACGAACGGTCTTCTCCTGCGGCAGACGCGACCAATAGACCTTGCGCGCCGCTCCGGTGCCATGCACCTCCACCGCGCCCCATTTCAGGAAGACCGCCGAGCCGACCCGCCTGACGCACCACGCCTTCGAGGTGTATCCGGAAACGTTCGACTGATGGACACCGATGCGGAGGAATTTGGGCATGAAGGCGCGGCCAGAGACCGTTTGGGCGTAGCTTCGGCAAAGCTAGTCGTACAATCCGGCCTTGGCAACCGGCCCCGGCCTGCTGACTCCAGCAGGACAAGTTCATCCGGGAGCGATGTCCAGATCGATGTGCTATCCTCTTGTGGGGCGGCAGATGAAGACCCGGAGAGAACCCATGGCAACGAGTGTCAAGCAAATGCTGGAAGCTGCGAACGCGGCGGTCCCGAAGATCACCTCGGAGCAGGCGGCCGAGATGATCAACCAGGGCAACACGCTAGTCGTGGACGTTCGCGATGCGCCGGAAGTCGCCGCCAGCGGCAAGATCGCCGGCGCCGTGAATGTCTCGCGCGGGATGCTGGAGTTTCGCGCCGACCCGGAGTCGCCCTATCACGACAAGGCGTTCGACAAGAGCAAGACCGTCATCCTCTATTGCGCATCCGGCGGCAGGTCGGCGCTGGCCGGTAAGCTCTTGAAGGATATGGGTTACGAGAACGTCTACAACGTCGGCGGCTTCAAGGACTGGACGGGCGCAGTCGAGAAGTAGCGAGATCAGCAGCGCGGTTCCGTTGACTGCGCTGCGAACTCCGATTGGCACTTTCTGCGGCAAGGCGCGTTGCGGTGTTGTCGAGGAGGCGCAGATGACCAAGACCAAGGCTGCCCACGCGCAAGACGCAAAGATTCCGACGCAAGCAGCGCTCAATCCCGGTGACGAAGCCCCGCCCGGAACCAAGGGCACCGGCGACGACGTCTGTCCCGATTGTCACGGCAAGGGACGCATCGACGGCGCGCCTTGCGCCACCTGCGGCGGGAGCGGCACCATCACGCGGGCAGTCGGCGGCGCCTGACGCCGCCTCGTCCAGCGGCTTCATCTTCGTAGCAACGATCGGCCCTTCACGTGTGTTTTCTCCAACTGGAGACAGTGAGGCGCACTATGAACAAGACGACCGGACTGACACCCGACGATTTTCCGATCGAAGTCGACAAGGACAAGCTGAAGACCCACAAGGGCGAGCCGGTGGGCTCGGCCGAGACCGAGCAGATTGCGGACGAGATCGCCGACCGGCTGAACGAGCACGCCCACCAGGAAGAGCAGGATCGCTGGTCGGCGTAGTTCAGCGGGGTTGCGACCGCCGGCAGGAATTGGAACGACCGCGCGTTCCCGCGCATTGGCCTTTCGCCGGCGTCTCACCATTCCGGCAAATGGCGGCCTCGGCTCAAGCCCCGCCCCCGGATGCCGGGCCGAGGCCGCCTAGAGAGCGATGCGATCAGGATGAACCGTCATCGCGCTCTAGGTTATTGTTTGAGCATGATCTTTTCGGAAAACCGCTGCGCACTTTTCCGGATCATGCACTAGGCCGAGCACAGGAGCGGACATGAAAGCACTCGTCATAGCAGGGCTCATCGCGGCGCTCGCCTCGTCTCCTTACGCCTTCGCGCAAAGCGGCGCGGGGCCGTCGAGGACGGGCTCCGGCATCAATTCGACCGGCACCGGCGGCACGACCGGCGCGGGCGCCTCCAGCCTCAATACGTCGTCGGACGCCAACAGCGGCGGCGCCAGTGCACCGGCGAAGTCGTCAACGATGAGGCCGGGCGACAACGATCCGGCCAGGCAGACCCAGGGCGGCCAGCAGGCCCTGCCGAACGCTCCCGGAACTAACCGGAAATAGCGCGAGCCGGATAGGCATACAGCTCGATCGGGGCGTTGAAGCCGCGGACCTCGTGCCGGCCGACATGCTCCAATGCGAACTCCTTTTCGACAAGCTCGGCGAAATCGCGTGACAACAGCACGTTCCTGCCGAGCGTCTTGGTCAGCGCCTCCAGGCGGGAGGCCATGTTGACGGCCGGGCCGATCACCGTGAAATCCAGCCGCTGGGCCGATCCGATATTGCCGTACATGACATCGCCGACGTGGACGCCGATGCCGTAGTTCAGCGGCGCGCGGCCGGTCGCGCTGTTCCGATCGTTGAGCGCGGCCATGGCTCCCCTCGCCTCTGCCACCGCGTGCAGAAGATTGGCGCAGGCGTTCGGCTGATGCAGCGGGAAGATGGCGAGCAGCCCGTCACCGATGAATTTCAGGATCTCGCCGCCGTGCCGCGCGATCGGCTCCGACATTGCGTCGAAATAGTCGTTGAGAAGGTCGATGACGTCATCGCGCGGCCAGTTGTCGGAGATCTTGGTGAAGTCCCTGAGGTCGCAGATCATGATCGCGGCGCGCACCGTCGTGCCGGTGCCGCGCCTTGTGGCGCCGGCCAGGATCAGCTCGCCGGCATGGGAGCCGACATAGGTCTCGAGCAGCGTGCGCGCCAGGCGATTCTTGATGCGAATCTCGCTGACCAGCGCCAGCACCGGCAACAGCTTCTTCAGACCGGCGACATGCGCGTCGTCGAAACCGCCGGGACGATCAGTGGCAAATGTGACGACGTGGCGCTTGCCGAGCGTGTGCAGCAGCGGCCAGGCCACATAATCGGTCATGCCCAGCGAGCGCATGTCGTCATAGAGAGCATGCTTGCGACCGAGCGAGGAATCCTGTTCGAGCTTTTCGCGGACCTCGTCGGCACCGTCATGGATCTCGTTGGCGGAGCTGCCGATATATTCGGACCGCTCGCGAACGTCATAGTCGGCCAGCGTGATCTCCGCCTCGCGCTTGCCGTCGGACCACATCATGCGGGCCCCCAGCCATTGCGGATGATGGATCATCACGTGAAGCGTCGATCGCTTGAGCGGGATGCCCGCCTGCTGCAGGCGGATGCACATTTGCGCGAAGATGTTGTCGATGAAGCGCTCGTCGCGCGTGCCGTTGGTCAGCCAGTCGATGACGCCGTCGGCCTGCGTGGGGGCGTATGTGTCTGGCGCGTTCATATTCTGCCCCTCGAGCTGACATCTTTAGCGAAGCAGATATCGTGTGCCGGCCGGGCGGCGTCAACCTGGCCAGTTGCATGGATTGTGCGCATCGGTCCGAGGTTCTAGACCAGAAGCCGGATCGACCCCAGCACCGCCAGACCCGCGACGAGCGCAAGCTGCGACGGCCCCGCCAGCTCGAGCTTCAGCGTGCCGGTGCGGGGAATCGCAAATTCCTCATTGTCGAGGCGGATGCGGCATTCGCCCCGCGGGGCGTAGACCAGATGCGTGCCGGCGGCGAGGTGCCGGTGATCGCCGGGCTGCTTCAGTGCGAGGAGATCGATCTCGGCCGCACCGCGCCGCGCCATGAGGTTCACGACCTCGACGGGACCGGCCGCGAGCTCGGTCACGATCTCGAGCTCGCCGGTGAAACGCACCGTCGTAAAAGGTTCACGCTCGTCGAATTCCTGCGTCGGCGACTTCAGCACCAGCCCGCGCCCTTCGACGACCATCTGCAAGCGGTCGATGCCGGGCATGTGGGAGAAGGGACCGGGCGCAAAAATCGGCGTCGACGCAAAGCGCCAGAGCAGGCTGTCCCAGTCCTTGCGCGGCGCATCGGCCCGGTGCGCGTCGGCGATGTCGGTGAAGACGCCGCCGCCGTTCTTCCACGGCGAGCGGGTGTAGTTTTCAGGATTGAGCAGCGTGGTCTTCATGGAGATCCCCAATGCGATGAGGGTGCGGATCCAGGAACGGCTCGGCCTCCTTGCGCACCGTGTCCAGATGCGTGAACAGCGAGACGTGACCGCCATCGGGGAGCGCCAGCAGCTTCGCCTGCGGGATTGCCCGGCAGACGTTCTCGGCATGCGAGAACGCCACCACATCATCGGCGCGTCCGTGCACGACGAGAGCAGGCGCCGAGACCGTTCCTGCGGGCAACCGCTCGAGCGCGGCAAATTGCGCGATGTCGTTGACGGTCCCGGGGATCCTGGCGGCTAGATGCTCGAACACGCTCGCCTGCAAGGTGCGCAATAAGAGGCCTGCCTCGGGATGGCGCAAGGTTCGCTCGCGCATTGCGTCATCGGGAATCGCGCGGCGCGCACCAGCTTGCGGATTGCGTTCAGCCCGCCACTTCAGGACCCCTGGCAATCCGGGAAGACGCGCAAGATGGCGCATCATGCGCAGGCGCGCGGCGATGTCCGGCGGCGTTTGCAGTCGTCCCGTGCAGGCCGACACCAGCACCAACGCGCGGCAGCGCGAGGGATGCCGCGCGGCAAATTGCAGCGCCGAAGGGCCGCCGGCCGAGACCGCGACGACGGCCGCGCTGGAAATCCCGAGCGCGTCGAGCAGATCGCGATAGAGATCAGCCTGGTCATCGGGCGAGGCGCCCAGCTCCAGGCGCGAGCCGAGATAGCCCGGACGAGACACGGCAAGAACCCGCTTGTCGCCGAGCGTCGAAGTGAGTGCACGCGCGAGCAGCCACGATTGGTCGTGGCCGCCCATGCCACCATGGATGGCGAGGATCGCAGGCCCCTCGCCTGCGACCGAGCATTGGATGATCCCGCGGGAGGTCTGCACCGAGACCGGAGCAGGCCCGGCGAGCGGCAATGCGTCCGGATTTGCGGTCATGTTGCGCCTTCCACGCTTCCGGGTGCGCCGGCCTTGAGATGACGCAGAAGCTTCGCGGGACGCTGACGCCTGGGTGAACTGCAGACCCAGGCGATCCCTTACAATAGGCCCCCGGCTAGCTCAAGGGTTCGGCCTGCGGAATGCGCGGACGCGCGCATGACGCCCGCGGAATCCGCGCGGCTATTTCGACGCCAATGCCGCCACAGGCCGCCAGCTGACGTCGGGCGCAGCTGCAGCGAGCCGACGGCAGCGGTCGCGCATCAGCTCGGCCGGGCGATCGTCGCCGCGCTGCTTCAGCACCGCCTCGAAATCGGCGAGCGCATCGGCAAAGCGGCGGGCGCGATAGGCGGCGAGGCCGCGCTCGTAATCGGCGATCCAGCCGGTGCTGCCAACCGCCATCTCGTTCACCATCCCGATCAGCTCGTGAACGGAGAGTCCCTCCTCGCGTCCGTAGACCGCGATGCTGTCGACCTCGCGCGTGACGACGGCACCGTGCGCCAGACATTCGGTCGCCGCGCCGATCAGGATCTGCGTGCCGTAGGATTTGTTAGCGCCTTCGAGCCGGCTCGCAACGTTCACGGCATCGCCGATCACGGTGTAGTTCAGCCGCAGCTCCGAGCCGATATTGCCGACCAGCATGCGGCCGGAATTGATGCCGATGCGGATCTGGAGCGGCTGACCGAGATCGTCGACCAGGCCCGACTCGTCGAGCGCCCGGCGGCAGGCGAGCGCGGCGCGGCAGCATCGCGCGGCGTGATCGCCTTGCGGCTGCGGCGCACCCCAGAACGCCATCACGGCATCGCCGATGAACTTGTCGATCGTGCCGCCATTGGCGACGATGATCTCCGAGGTGAGGTCCAGATAGCGCGACAGCAGCGGCACGACGCGATCGCCGAGCCGCTCCGACAATCCGGTGAAGCCGGCAATGTCGATGAACATCACGCTGAGCTCCTGCACGCTGCCGCCGGGCTTCGCCTCGACGCCCTGGCGCAGCAGGCCGCGGACGAGATCGGCCGGGATGAACTTGCGGAATGCGGACAGGCCGGACGCCATCTCCGCGATTGCGCCCGATAGGCTTGCAATCTCCTTGAGCCGCGATGGATGGCGACGGACCTGCTCCAGCGCGAAGGCTTCGACATGGCGCAGTTCGCCGACCACGCGCGACAGCGGCGCCGCAATGACGGACCGCGCCATCATCGCCGAGGCCAGCGCCGCGAGCACCGCGCCGATGGCGAGGCCGAGGATCAGGCGATGCAATGTCGTCTCGACCGGTCCGAGAAATTCGGCCTCGGGGATCACGGTCGCGAGCGACCAGCCGGGAAACGGCAGCGGCGTCAGCGCGACCTCATAGGCCGCACCGCCCGAGGTGAGCCGACTTCGCCAGGCCTCCTTGCGGCCGCCTTCCCCCGCCTGGTCGAGCGCTGTGCGCGCCAGCGGCAGCAGCGCGGTGTCGCCGCGGGCCGGATGGAGCTCGTCGGCGTCCTTGTCCGGCGCTGCGACGAGCTCACCGCTGCCATCGACGATGAAGGCGGTGCCCGTGCGCCCGACCTCCAGCTGCGACAGGAAGCGCGCGAGCCTGGTATATTCGATGATGACGGCAAGCACGCCTTGCCGCTCCTGATAGACGTCGATCGGTCCGGCGAAGGCGATCGATGGCCGCTCGCCGGTCGCGTGGTCCATGACCCTGAACCATTGCGGGTCGTCCGCGCCGAGGCCGGCCTTGAACCAGGCCTGATCGGCGACGCGGAAATCGGTCGGCTCGAAGCGGCGGTTGGCGAATTCGATGTCGCCGGGCACCACGTCGTATTCGTCGACCCGGCGCTGGCCCGGATGATCCGTCAGCGAGATCTCCATCATCTCCAGACGACGATCGCCGAGCTTGTGCGCGGCGAAGAAGGAGCCGTCCGGCCAGCCGAACGCGACCCAGGAAATCGTCGCCTGCGATTGCAATTGCGAGAGAAAGACGAACTCGCGCTTGTCGGCCTCGCGGGTGTCGAGCACGTTCTGGAGGAACAGCGTGCGGATCGCGGTGTGGGCGGCGCGCGCCTCGTCGACGATGGCCGAGACCTCCTTGCGCACCGCCGCCACGATCTGCTCGTTGATGGTCGAGGCAAGCTGCCGGCTTGCGCCCTCCGCCGTGCGCCACCAGAGCAGGCTGGAGAGCGCCGCGGTCAGCAGGATCGCGGCCAGGACGAGCGCGGACACCGCAAGACGGATGCTGACCGTCAGCCCTGCAAGCGCACGAAGCTGGCGTCCGGGATCGACGTTCATGGTTGTATCCGCCTTTGGCTGGGTACGACTCTTGTGATCGCTACGCAGATGTCCTGCCGTCCGTTACCTCTGCCAACCTTGGTAGGAGGCATCCAATGCTCTCGCTCTAACGTGTCGATAGCGCCAAGGCATTGGATTTGGGCACCCACTTGCCCGCTAATCCCGTCCAAGCGCACCGCCCGTGCGCCCGATCCAACCGGTCTCACGTATTCGTGAGCAGCCCGCCGTAACGCGGGCGGCGCGCGCAGCGAAGGAGACCATGCGCGCATCCCAGGCGATGCCACCTCGAACAGGAGAACCTCGATGTCTGCCAAACATACCGTCACCTCCCTGGTCCTCGCCGGTGCGGTGTCGACCGCCCTCGCGACCCTTGCCTCCGCCGCCCCTCTGAGCAAGGCCGAAGCCGATGCCGCCGTCGCCGCCAAGAAAGAGAAGTGCTTCGGCGTCGCACTGAAAGGCCAGAACGATTGCGCGGCGGGACCGGGCACCACCTGCCAGGGCACCTCGACCGTGGACTACCAGGGTAATGCCTGGAAATTCGTCAAGGGTGGCACCTGCACCAGCATCGAGCTGCCGGGCGGCAAGAAGGGTTCGCTGAAGCCGATCTGACGGCCGGCGCAACGGCAAGCGCGAACGGAGCAGCACGATGAGCACAATCAAGCCGGCCCCGCCACCAGCACTGCCGCTCCGCTTCGCAACGCCGATCGGCGGCGTTGCCGGGACGAGCTTCAAGCCCGAGCACCTCCCGGCAATCCTCGAGGCAAAGAATCGGCGGGGCTTCTTCGAGGTCCACGCCGAGAACTACATGGGCGCCGGCGGGCCGCCGCATCGCGCACTGGAGGCGATCCGCCGCGATCATCCGCTCTCGCTGCACGGCGTCTGCATGTCGATCGGCGGGCCCCGGCCGCTCGACAAGGCGCATCTGGCGCGCTTCCGCGGCCTGGTCGCGCGCTATCAGCCGGCCCTGGTCTCCGAGCATCTCGCCTGGTCGACGCACGAGACCAGCTTCTTCAACGATCTGTTGCCCCTGCCCTATACCGCGGCGACGCTGGCTTGCGTCTGCGATCACATCGATCAGGTTCAGGAGGCGATCCGGCGACCGCTGCTGTTGGAAAACCCGTCGACCTATCTCGCCTTCCACGAATCCTCCATGCGCGAGACCGAATTCATCCGCGCCGTTGCGGAGCGCACCGGCTGCGGCCTGCTGCTCGACGTCAACAACGTGTTCGTCTCCGCGGCCAACCATGGATATTCGGCGCTCGACTACCTCGCTGATTTCCCGCTGTCGCGCGTCGAGGAAATTCATCTCGCCGGGCATGCGGAGCAGGCCGACGACGAAGGTGACCTGCTGTTGATCGACAGCCATGACGGCCCGGTGACCGATGCCGTCTGGAAGCTCTACGAGATCGTGATCCGCCGCCGCGGGTCGGTGCCGACGCTGATCGAATGGGACAGCAAGATTCCGGACTGGCCGGTGCTGCAAGCGGAAGCTGCTGCCGCCCAGGCGATCCTCGACCGCCATCAGTCCGCCGTGCCGGCAGGAGAGCGTCATGCCGCCTGAACCAGGTCTGTGCTTTGCCGCATCGTTCGCGCCGGCGCTGCTGGATCCGGCGCGCAGCACGCCTGAGCTCGTGACCGGCCCGAACGGCAAGGCCGCCGGCCGGCGCTACGACGTCTACCGCAACAACGTCACGGTCAGCCTGATCGACGCGCTCGCCGCGATCTATCCGGCGGTGCAGCGCATCACCGGCATAGACTTCTTCCGCGCGATGGCGCGCTTGCATGTGCGCAGCAAGCCGCCGACATCGCCGCTGCTGTTCGAATACGGCCGCGATTTCCCGGAGTTCATCGAAGCTTACGAGCATGCGCAAGATATGCCCTGGCTCGCCGACGTCGCGCGTCTCGAGCGGGCCTGGCTCGATGCCTATCACGCCGCCGACGCCGTCCCGCTGTCGCCGGCCCGGCTCTCGGCGGTGACACCCGACCGCCTGGCTGATCTGGTTTTCATTCCGCACCCGGCCGCGCGATGCCTGCGTTCGGACTATGCTGCCGTGACGATCTTTACGGCTAACCGCGACGACGCACCGGTCATGCGGATCGACGCCTCGACGCCGGAAGATGCCCTGATCACGCGAGGCGAATTCGACGTCGCCGTGCGCCGCCTTCCACCCGGCGGCGCGGTCTTCGCCCACCATCTCATGTCGGGCCGCCCGCTCGGCGAAGCCGCGGCGGCGGCGCTGGAGGCGGCGAGCGAATTCGACATCGCCGCGAACATTGCCGGGCTGATCGAAGCCGGTGCCTTCACCTCGCCCTGTTGCGGCGACCCATCATGATCACGGAGCAACCCATGACGCCCGCCAGCGGCCTGCCGTCGCCCGGAGCAATCGTCGACAGAGCCAATCATCTGGTGCAGGCGCTCGCGGTGCCATCGCTGGTCCAGCTGGTGCTGCGCCTCGCGCTCGCCGTGCCGTTCTGGCGCTCGGGCCTGCTCAAATGGGACGGCTTCCTCAGGCTCAACGACACGGCAGTAACGCTGTTCAGCGACGAATTCATGCTGCATCTGCCCGGCGGTCCCTATCACTTTCCGGCCCCGACGGTGATGGCCTTTCTCTCGGGCTCCGGCGAGATCATGTTGCCGATCCTGCTGGTGCTGGGGCTGGGCACGCGGTTCGCAGCGCTCGGATTGCTGATGATGACAGTGATCGTCGAGCTCACGGTGCCCGACGGCTGGCCGATCCATCTCACCTGGGCGGCGATGGCGCTTGCCCTCATGGCTTACGGGCCGGGGCACATCTCGCTCGATCATCTGATCTGTCGCATCCGTAGCCCGGATGGAGCGCAGCGCAATCCGGGGCAGGTTGCACGGTGAGGCATCGGTCCCGGATTACGCTTGCGCTCCATCCGGGCTACAAAAGAGCACTTACATCCCGCTCAAGCCGCTATCGACCGCGAGTGTTTGTGCGGTGACGTAGACGCTTTCGTCGGAGAGGAAGAACAGCACGGCATAGGCGATCTCCCAGGCCGTCGCCTGACGGCCAAAGGGGATGTGGCCCTTGCGACGGCTGGGGCGCCCGGCGCCGGCTTCGCGGCCGTTGGGGGTGTCGACGAGGCCGGGATAGACGAGGTTGGCGCGGATGCCGCGGCGCGCTCCGAGATGGGCGATGTTGCGCATCAGGCCGCCGAGCGCGGCTTTCGAGGAATCGTACACCGCCATCTGCGAGCCCGCCTTCAGCGCCGCGATGGAGGAGATGAAGACGATGGCGCCGCCATCGTCGAACCTGGGCATCGCGGCGCGACAGCACAGCATGGGGCCGCGGACATTGACGTCGTAGATCTTGTTCCACTCCTCGGGGCTGACGGCATCGAGCCCGACCTTGCCGAAGGTGCCGATGTTCAGCACCATGCCGTCGAGCCCGCCCATGGCGCGGTGCGCCTCGTCGATCATGCGGACGACGTCGGCCTCTGAGGTGACGTCGGCCGCGATGGCAAAACCCTCGCCGCCTTCATCCGTGATGCGCTTCACCGTCTCTTCGGCGGAGCTGCGGTTGAGATCGGCGACCGCGACCTTGGCGCCCTCGCGGGCGCACAGGATGCTCATGGCACGGCCGTTGCCGATTGGATCGCTCGCTGCGTCGAACACGCGTTGGCCGCCGCCGACGATCAGGATGCGGCGCCCTTTGAGGCGCCCCCTGCCCGGCGCTTCGCCGGATGATTCCGCGCTGGGCGGACGGACATAGCGCTCCGGCTTGCCTTCGGTGTCCGCCATCTCAGCCGCCTGGCTTCTTGCCGCCGTCATAGACCTGCATGCCGGCCGCGGGATCGAGATCGGTTTCCGTTGCTTCGGTCAGGCGCGCCATCATCATGTAGAAGCCGAGCGCGACGATAGCCTCGACGATCTCCTGGTCGCTGAAATGCTTTCGCACGGCCGCGAAAGTCGCTTCCGCCACGCGGACGTTCTCGACCACCTCGCGGCCAAATTTCAGCAGCGCGCGCTCGGCCTCGCTCAGGCCGGCAGCGTCGTAGTGCTTGCGCTCGACCGCATCGATCTGCGCTTGCGTGCAGCCGACGCCGAGCGCGATCGGCACGTGCTGGCGCCATTCATAGGCGCCGCCTTCGAGCTGGGCGGATTGGAGGATCAGAAGCTCGCGGTTGACCGCGCTGAGCTTCTGCTTGTGCAGGATGGAATTGCCGAGCCGCATCGCCGGAATCATGTTGGCCTCGGCGTGGGCCATCATGCGGAAGATGTTGAGCTTGACCGGCATGCGGTCGAACGAGGCGCGGATGTCGCCGCTCGTCGTTTCCGGATCAATCAGGGGCAGCCTTGCCACGCGTTTCTCCCTTGGGCTTTCGTTTCTTGTTGTCGGCGTCACCGCCTGCCGCGACCAGCGACAGGAAGAAGGCAAGGTAGCGGTCGATCGCCTCGATCACCTTCGGCCGCGGCGACGGCACCGCGCCCATCACGTAATGCTCGAGGCGGATGTAGATCAGACCGGCGGCGAACAGCCGCGCGGTCTCGCGCGGGTCGGGTGTCGAGATCAGGCCGGCGAGCGCGAAGCCGCGGAAATAATCCGTCATCAGCCTCTGCTCGCGCGCGTAGAAATGATCGGCGAACTTGGCGCGGATGCCGGGCACGCGGTTGCGCTCGGCGGTGATGACCTTCTGGAACTGGTGCTCGCGCGGATCGGACCATTGCTCGACGAGGTCGAGCGCGAACTGCCGGCAGAACTCCGCCGGCTGCCGCGCCAGCTGCTTGTAGCGCGGCTCCTCCAGCCGGCTCGCCGAGCTGGCCGGGCCATGCTCGCTAACGATCGCCTCGAGGATCGCCGCCTTGCCGGGGAAATGATTGTAGAGGCTGCTCTCGCGGATGCCGACGCGGCGCGCGAGCTCGCGCATCGAGGCGCCGCCATAGCCGCTCTGCGCGAACAAATTGAGCGCTTCGGTGAGGATGCGCTCGCGCGTCGTGGGCGCAGCCGCTGCCGCCGCGCTGGAGGTATGGACAGCCATGATACTTGACTAACGAACGCTCGTTCGCTAGTCAACCGCACGAACGATCGTTCGTTTCAACTCCGCTCGATAAGCGGAGAGCAATTGGGGGAAGAACGCCATGGCAAGCCACGCTCGCCTTTTGCCCGCGCCAACCATCGCAGCGCTTCGCATCGTCACATCATTGCTGCTGATCCTGTCTGCGGGGGCGTCCGCCCGCGCCGAGGATGCTGCCGCCTACCCCACCCGCAAGATCAGGATGCTGTTGCCTTATGCGGCCGGCGGCGGTGGCGACGTGGTCGGCCGGCTGCTTGCGGAGAGGATGGGCAAGACGCTCGGGCAGAGCATCTATATCGAGAACCACACCGGCGCCGCCGGCACGATCGGCACGCAGATGGTCGCGACTTCCGCGAATGACGGCTACACCATCACCGTCGGCGGCATGACCACGCATGTGCTGGCGCCCGCGATCTATCCAAAACTGCCCTACGATCCGATCAAGAATTTCACGACCATCGGGCGCGTCGGCGTCTCCGCCATCATGCTGGTGGCCACCAAGGACTTTGCCGCCAATGACATCAAGGATCTGGTCGCGCTGGCCAAGAAGGGCGAGCCGATCCAATACGGCAGCTGGGGCGTCGGCTCGACCGGGCAATTCTGCGCGGAAATCCTGATGCAGCAGACCGGCATCAGGATGGACCACGTGCCGTTCAACGGCATCGCAAAGCTGGCCGGCGATTTGCTCGGCCGCCACATTTCGCTCGCGACGCTCGACGTCGCCACCGCAACGCCGCTGGTGAAGGAGGGCTCGATCAAGGCGCTGGCCGCCTGCGGCGAGCGGTCGCCGAGCCTGCCTGACGTCGCCAGCTACAAGGAGCAGGGTGTGGCGTTCGACCGCAGCCTCTCCTGGGCGATGTATGCGCCCGCCGGCGTGGCGCCGCCGATCGCGCAGAAGCTGTCGGCGGCGCTGAAGGAGGCCCTTGGCGATGACGTCGTGAAGCAGAAGCTGCTGGCGCTCGGCATCACGCCGCAATTCGTGCCCGGCGAGGAGCAACGCGACATCAACGCGCGCGACATCACGGCCTGGAAGCAGGTTGCCAAGGACGCGGGCATCGAGGTCAAGTGATCGACGTGACGAGGGGAGCGCGGGCATGAGCCGCATCTTCGGCGCGGTGCGCCAGAACGGATATGTGGTGCGGGACATCCACGCCGCGATGAAGCACTGGATCGAGGTGATGGGCGTCGGGCCCTGGTACTACATGGACCGGGTCAAGACCGACTGGTTCCGCCATCGCGGCCGGGATTCGGCCGTCGAGATGAGCATTGCGCTGGCGAATTCCGGCGATCTCCAGATCGAGCTGATCCAGCAGCGCAACGACGCGCCCTCGCTCTACAAGGAATTTCTCGATGCCGGGCACGAAGGCCTCCAGCATATGTCGTACTGGAGCCACGACTATCAGGCGCTCTACGACAAGGCGCTCGGGCTCGGCTACAGGCTCGGCCATGAGGGCCAGATCGGCGGCGAGAAGGGACGCTTTGCCTATTTCGACACGCAGGCGCATCCGGGCACGGTGATCGAGATCTCCGATATCAGCGGCACCAAGGGACCGTTCTTCGAAAAGGTGCGGCAGGCCGCGATGAACTGGGACGGCACGCGGCCGATCCGCGAGGTCGGCGGCGGGAGATCGTAGAACCGATTGCCCGCAATGTACGCCGTTGCTGGCTCTTGCGGGAAACCATGGTAACGTGGCCTCGTGTCCGAACCTTCAGCGAGGCTAGCATGCCCGACACTGACAAGGTCTTCGCCGGCTCGATTCCGAAAATCTACGACGAGTATCTGGTCCCGATGATCTTCGCCGTCTATGCGGAGGACATCGCAAGGCGCGTTGCCGCACGCTCTCCCGCTGTATTGCTCGAGATCGCAGCGGGCACCGGTGCGGTGACGCGGGCCGTGGCGGCGGCGCTGCCGCGCGGCGTTCGATACCTTGCAACGGACCTCAACGAACCGATGCTCGCGGTCGCAGCGCAGCGCCAGGCGAATGACGATCGCATCACCTGGCGTCAGGCGGACGCAATGGCCCTGCCCTTCGGCGACGCCGAGTTCGACGTGGTCTGCTGCCAGTTCGGCGCGATGTTCTTTCCGAACCGCATCAAGGCCTATGGCGAGGTCAGGCGCGTCCTGAAGCCGGACGGCACGTTCGTGTTCAACGTTTGGGATCGCATCGAGGAGAATGCACTCACGCATGAAGCAACGGTCGCGCTCGAGAAGCTGTTTCCCAATGATCCGCCGCGTTTCATGGTCCGGACGCCGCACGGCTATCACGACAAGGCCGTCATCAGGAGCGATCTCGAACGAGCTGGCTTCCGCGACATCTCGATCGAAACCCGATCCGAAATCAGCCGCGCGCCTTCAGCCGAAGATGTCGCCATTGCGCTCTGCCAGGGCACGCCACTGCGCAGCGAGATCGAGGCACGGGATGCCGGCAAGCTTCAGGCTGCGACCGATACGGTTGCGGAGGCAATCCGGGCCCGCCATGGATCCGGTCCGGTGGAGGGCAAGATCCAGGCGATCGTGATCGAGGCCCGCCCGTAGCAGGGGCGTTGGCCGAGGCGGCGCGTCCTTTACCAGAAGCCGCGCTGGAACGGCTGCGCCGGCTGATAGTACTGATACTGGCTGCGCCGGCGCGGGTTGGCCGGCTGGACGTAGGGATCGCGGTAGAAGAAGCCGAAGCCGTTGTCCCAGCCGTCGTCGCTGGCGACCATGGCGGGCGCGGTCGGCTTGCGCGTGATGAAGCCGCCTTGCGGCTCGTTGCTCAGGACCGCGACGAACTCGGTCCGGTAATTGGTCTCGCTGCTCAGCGGCTCGTCCGAGATGACGATCGAGGAACGCGGCAACGCGGTCGGCCCGATGCGGTCCCATACGTCCTGCGGGATGGTGATGCGGTCGAGCGCGTTGCGGGCCTCATCGCCGTTCTCGATCGTGACAACGCTCCAGCGCAGCCCCGTCGCGGTCTTCGCCATCGCCGTGAAGATATGCGTGCCGATCGGCTGCTCGGGATTGCGGATCGTGACGGGGACCTCGATGCTGGTGTCGAAGACCTCGCCGCCGCCGTCGGGCGCCGGCTTGTGCGTGTTCCGCCGCACATAGAGCTTCTGCGTCGCCCGGCTGATGTAGACAGAGACCGGCTCGCCCGCGAGCTTCGCGTCGGTCGCCGCCTTCACGGCCTCGGTCTTTCTGGCCGCAGCGGTCTTCGCGGCTTCCTTGGTCGCAGCCACCGCATCGCGCTTCGGCTGCGCGGCGGCCCTGGCGGCCTCGAGCTGCGTCGCCGCGTCGGCAGCCTTGGTTGCTGCCTTCTGCTTCAGCTCCTCGGCCTTGGCGCGGGCCTGATCCGTCTTGGCATTTGCGAGCATTTTGTCGGCGAAGGCGAGCTCGGCATCGGCGCGGGTCTTCTGCTGTTCCAGCTTGCGCAGCGCGGCCGGCAGCGCGGAGGCCTCCTTCGCGGCGACGGACGCAGCCTTCTTGGCCTCGTCGGCCGCCCTTGTGGCTTCCTCCGCCTCGGCGGAGAGCTTGTCGGCCCGGCCGGGCACGGCCGCGATGGCCTCCGGCTTTGGCACGAACAGCGAGGGATGAGAGAATTCCGTCGGGACCGTGTCATGCGGCGAGACGATCACGCGCATCCCGATATAGGTCTTGTCGAACACATTCTCGGCGAAGCCGAACGGCATTCGCACACAGCCGTGCGAGGCGGCATAGCCGGGCAGCGGTCCGCCATGCAGGGCGATGCCGTTCCAGGTAATGCGCTGCATGTGCGGCATCCAGGCATCGTCATAAAGGCTCGAGCGATGCTCCCGGTTCTTCTCGAGGATGGCAAAGACGCCGGCCGGCGTCTCGCGTCCGGTGGTGCCGGTCGATACCGGCGCGCGCACGATCCAGCCATCGGCATCGTAGAACGTGACCTGCTGGCTCTTGATCGACACGATCGCCATGACCGGATCGCCGGCCGCCCGCGGCGCGACTGCCTCAGCCACCTGGCGCTGCTGCTTAGCCGCAATCGCCGGGGTGGCCGCCGCAAGGGTCGCCGCCGCCACGAGCGCCATGATTCCGGCAGGCCCCCGGCGCCCCACCGCCCTGATGGATTGCGCCGTCGTCGATCGGTTTTTCATGCCATCCTCGGTCGAGCTGCCAGTCGGCTGGTATCGCTCACGTGTCAGATTGGAATCGTTGCATTAAGAAATTGCAGTCGCCTTACGTTCCCTCTGTGGCGAGATTCGGCACGTTGCGGCGACAAATCTCTCATATACGACGCCTTGCGCAGGCGGAAGGCGGCCGTCAGCCGGGCTGGCCCGAAGCTGGTCTCGGCCACTGCGGCAGAATGTCCGGGAGAGCCGCCGGAGACGCGCCCACGGAAGCGCGACTAGACGCCCAACGCCTTGCGGTTCAACGTTCGCAGCACACGCAGCGACAAGGTGCGCACGTTCGCAACATTCAGCAGCCAGGCCGCGGCGGCATAGGCAAGGCCGCCGGCGAGGCTAACGATGACGAGCGGCACGAGGCCGGTGCCGCCCACTTGCGCCCGCGCAATCAGGATCGCGGCGGCCATCGCGGCCGCGGAGGCAGCGACGCCGGCGAGGCGATTGAGCTCGAACGGGACCGGATGGGCCCGATACATCAGGACGAGTGCGACGAGGAAGCCGATCGCCTCGGTCGCCAAGGTCGCCAGCGCCGCGCCGTAAAGGCCGTAGCCGCCGATCAGCGCGAACATCAGGATCACGCTGATCACCAGCGTGAGGAAAGATTGCGCCGCCAGCATGAACGGCCGCTCGGCGAGCTGGAAGCTGATCTGCACGTAGAACTGATTGGCGATGCCGAAAAGCCGCGCAAGCACCAGCGTCGGTAACAGGGCCGAGACGCCGGCGCGGAAGTCGATCCCGACGAGCGTTCCGGCCACCTGGTCCGCCGCGAGCGCAAGCCAGACCGCAACGGGCGCCACCACGACGAGCAGCAGCTCGAGGCTTTCCGTCAGCCGCTCCCGCGTCGTCTCGCCGTTGGTCTCAGACAATGACCGGAACACCAGCGGCACGGTCGCCGCGGCGACGCTGGATGCGATCATCACCATGAACTGGCGCGGCAGATCGGCGGCAACGCCGAAGATGCCGGCAGCATCCTTGCCGAGCAGATAAGCGACAATGAGGCGGTCGCAGGCCGAATAGACCGCCACGGACAATCCCGCCAGCGTCAGCGGCAGGCCGTAGCGCGCCAGCTGCATGAACTGGCCGCGCTGGAAGCGCGCGATCCCGGTGCGGTCGCCGACGAGGTTCAGGATGATGCCGGCGAGTGACCCCAGGCCGAAAGCGGCGAGCAGCCCCAATCCGCCCCAGCCCAACCAGATGCCGAGAAGACCGAAGCCGACGGTGGAGACGCTGCGCACGATCGAGATCGCCGCGAAACGGTAGGGGCGCAATTTGGCGCGCTCGAACTCCTGGCCGACATCGACCGCATTGGCCATGATCGCGACGAACATGCTGGCGAGCAGCAGTTCGACGCTGAGATCGCTGCGGACCAGGACGACCAGCGGAGTGGTGGCGCAGAGCACCGCGGCTGTGAGCGCGAAGGCGACGATTGCCGTGCCACGAAAATCGACCTCCGCCGACATCGCCTGATAGCGCGACACCGACAGCTTGATCCAGGCGAAGAAGATCGCGCCCAGAATCCCGGCAAGGCTGATGCCGACGACATAGACGCCGTACTCCGCCGGGCTCAAGAGCCGCGTATAGGCCGTGACGGCGAAGAAGCCCACCGCCGCAGGCAGGATGTAGGCGACGAGATAGATCGAGAAATGGCGGTTCAGCATGCGAGCACGGGACCGTGGGCAGCCATCAGGATTAACGGGTCGTTAAGACGATCGGGTGCGACAATCGGGCTCGCCGCTGGCATTGCCAAGGATAGGTCAAGGACGGGTCAAGGATAGCCGGATAACCCTGCAAATCGGATCGCTAAAGGAGCGAGCGCGCGGTTATCGCGCGTTAGCGTTAAATTTGCCCTGTTCTTGAAGGAGCGGGCGCGATCACAGAAAAGAAGTATTGATAGCGAACCGTCGCCCGACTCCTCCGACGCACTGATGTGACTGACATGGACGTTGTCGAACGAACACGGGCGAGATCGACCTCCCTCCCGCGTCGAACCGCCACTGCTCCCGCGGTTCCCGCGTATCCCGGCGCGAAAGGTCGCGACAGGATGGTTCTCAACCTCTTCTTCGAGGAACGAGACGACCGCTGGTTTCCCGGCGACCGTCACCTTCGGCCGCTGCTGCGCCGGTTGTTGATGGGCAAGTCCTTCATCAGCGGACAGCGGCGCGTTCTGCTCAATCTGTGCGCAGGCCTTGATCGGCTCGGCATTCGCTACCGCGTCAACGATTATCGCTACATTCGGAAGCATCCGGAGGAACTGGCCTGCATCATAGGCCGGCCGTTCGTGCTTGATTGGTTCAAGTGGAAGAATCCGCTGCTGCTTGGCGTCGCCATGTATGACCATCCGATCGACGCACCGGAAACTCTGAACGACCTCGACGTGAGGCGGGTGCTGTTGCCCTGCGCCTGGTATGCCGACATGTTTCGTCCGCACTGGCCCCATGTCGGTGCTTGGCCCGTCGGCATCGAGACGGATCTGTGGATCCCCACGCCGGCTGCGCAGAAGAAGGTCGACGTGCTGCTCTACGACAAGGTGCGCTGGGATTACGACCGGTACCAGCCGGAGCTGATCGAGCCGATCCGAAAGCTTCTCGAAGCCAGCGGCCGCACGGTCGAAACGATCCGCTACGGCCACTACAAAGAAGAGGATTACAAGACCGCGCTGGCTCGCTGCCGCAGCATGATCTTCCTCTGCGAGCACGAGAGCCAGGGCATCGCCTGCCAGCAAGCACTGTCGAGCGGCGTGCCCGTCTTCGCCTGGGATCGCGGCGGCCCCTGGCAGGATCCGAAATATTTCCCGGACAAGGTGCGATACGAGGGCAACGTGTCCTCGGTGCCCTATTTCGACGCGCGCTGCGGCATGACCTTCACTGATGCGGGCAGCTTCGCGGAGGGCTGGGGTCGTTTCTGGTCGCAGGTCGACGCAGGAGGCTTCGCGCCGCGCGATTATGTGCTGGACCACCTGACGCTCGAGAAGGGCGCGCTTCACTATTACGAAATCGCGGAAGCCGCGATGCAGCGGCACGCGTGACCGGGCTCGACCGACGCGAATTCCTGCTCGGCTGTACCGCCACGCTTGCGGCAGGCGCATCGGCGTCCGCGGTGCCGGCCTCGAAACGCGCCCAACGCCGCCCGGGCTACGGCGCAGCCGCCACGCTCTGGGACCTGCAAGCCGATCCGCGGCTCGGCGAGGCCATCAGCACCTATTGCACGCAGGTGGTGCCGGTGCTCGAGCTGAAATGGCCGATGCTGCGGCCGGACGCCCATACGTTCGCCTTCGAGCGCGCCGACGCGATCCTGGATTTCGCGCGCGACAACGATCTGACCATGCGCGGCCACGCACTCGCCTGGTATCACGACATTCCGGACTGGACCAAGCAGATCAAGGGCAGCAAGGGCGTCGAACGCGCGTATCTCGACCACATCGGCACCGTCGTTTCCTACTACAAGGACAAGCTGACGTCGTGGGATGTCGTCAACGAGCCGATCCCCGACAATCCGCACAGCCCGAAGGACCGGCGCGACACCTTCTGGACGCAACATCTCGGCGATCGCTGGATTCCGCTGGCGTTCCGCACGGCGGCCGCGGCCGACCCCTTCGTCAAGCTCGCGATCAACGAATATGACATCGAATCGGCGAAAGATTCCTTCATCGCCAAGCGGGCCGCCTACCGCACCCTCATCATGGACCTGCTCGATCAGGGCGTTCCGCTCCACGCCGTCGGGCTGCAGGCGCATCTTCACGCCGAGCTCGAGATCGACACGCACGGGCTCGCCGAGTTCGTCACCGAGCTGCGCTCCTGGGGGCTCGAGGTGCTCATCACCGAGCTCGACGTCGACGACCAGAAGCTGGCGGGCAGTCCTGCGGAGCGCGACGCCGTCGTCGCCAAGCGCGTCGACGACCTGCTGACGGCCGTTGCCGCGAGCGGCCCGGTGCGCTCGATCCTGACCTGGGGCATCTCGGACCGTTACAGCTGGATCAACGGCACCTTCGCCCGCAAGGACAAGCAGCCGAACCGTCCGCTGCCGCTCGACGGCGAGTTCAAGCCGAAGCCGTTCATGGACGTCATCAGCAAGTTCACGAAGGACGCTTAGAAATCAGCGCGTCTTCGGCGTCTCGAACGCGGCCACATCGCCGATGTGTTCGGGGGCCAGGCTCGGCGCGCGCCGTTCGCGCGAGGAGAGGCGGAACACGTCGCGGATGTCGGCGATCGACGTCGACGAATAGGACTGAATGCAAAGCGCGACCTGCTCGGGCGAGGCCGTGCGCATCATCGCTTCGATGGCCGGGCGGTCGAGCGGCGTGTCGTCCCAGTGCGAAACCGCGATGCTGTCTTCGGTGAGCCGATGTCGCGCCAGGTGTTCCGGCGAGGTCGCGACGAAGTTTCCGTAAAGCAGATACTCCGAAAACTTCTTCTTCCGGCACAGCGCCAGCGCCCAGCTCAGGCCGGTCGCCGACTTGATCGCGTCCGTCATCGCACGCGCAGTGTCCCTGTCCCACACCAGCGCGTTGCCGACATAATCGTCCGCCGGGAACGCGCGCTCCTTGATGCCGAGAAGCTGGTCGACGGTGCGCAGCCACAGGCCGTGCAACGGGTGGTCGGCGGCGATCGCTTTGCGCGTGACGAACAGCGGCGTCGTCTCGGCGCCGGCATAGCGGCCGACGTCGAATTCGCGGAAGAACAGATTGTCCGAATCCAGGATGCAGACGCGCTGCTCGGGCGCGTTGAGGACGCCGGCGATCTTCAGGATCTGCTGGATGTGCCAGCCGTGCACGGGCGAGGACAGCAGCGACAGCCAGACGCGCCGGCTGCCGAACTGGAGCGCCGGCGGCAGCGCGAACAGCCATTTTGGCAGATAGCGCGAGGCCGGAACGATGACCCGCTTGTCGGACGCGAAGCGCGCGAACAGCGGCACGTCCTCATCGTTAACGAGCACATAATGGCGCGTGTATCCTGACAGCCAGGTGTCGATGCTCTCGCTAAGCAGCGAAAAGCGTTCGATATCCTTGGCGTAGCTGGCAGTCAGCAGGGCAACGGAATGCATGGAGCACGCTCAAATGGCCATCAGACCCGCACTGATAGCGGCAATGCGAGATGCCGGAAACTCACGATCGAAATCAAGGTAAAGCGAAACGAAGTGTTAGCCATCCGACGGCAGCCCCTGCTCCAGCTCGCGAAAGCGGAGCGGTGCCAGGGCTGAGGCGCGCTGCCACCAGTCGGCGACGCGGTCGTCGAGGGCGGTCACGCCGCGGCCCCGGCCGGGGAAGATCCGGATCTGCTGGATCGCCTCTGCCTCGAATACCCTGGCCCTCCGCGTGATCTTGAGGGCGGCGCCTTCGCGGTCGCGCTGGGTCAGCGGCACCAGAAGACGGCCGCGCGGACGGAGCGACCGCAGCCAGAGCGGGTGCGGGTGCGGGAAGCCGGCGTGGACGATGATCACATCGGCGGGCTCGCCCACGTCCTTGCATCCATCGCCGTGGACGACCGTGACATTGCCATAGCCGCGCAAATAGCTCGACGCCCGGGCGGCGAGCCGCTCGTCGCATTCGATCGCATGGACGCGGCCCTTCTTGCCGACCATCATCGACAGCACCGCCGAGAAATAGCCGAGGCCGCAGCCGATCTGCACGACACGGTCTGCCCGCTTGACGTCGAGAATGTCGATCAAATGCGCCCACAGGCTCGGCAGGCCGGTGTCGAGCTTGCGGCGTGCATCGATGGCGACCAGCACGTTGTCGTAGAGATGAACGGGATCGGCGTCGGGCGTCAGCCGGTAGCTGCGCGCTGCCTCGCCTTTGATGCGCCAGGGCCCCCTTGGCAGAAATTTCTCGCGCGGAACGGCGGCGAGCGCGGCGAGCAGACGCTTCGAGGCAATCCGCTCGCGCCTGGCGATCAACTCCACGTAGTGCGCCCGCGCGGCGGCAAGCTCGCTCATGTCACAGACCGGCCTGCTCGCGCACCGGCGCGTCCATGCCGAGTTCGTCGACGAGCTGCAACGCCTGCTTCAGGTCCGGCGTGTAAAAGCCCTCGCTGAATTTGCCGACGATCGGCATGAGCAAGAGTCTTGCGTCGTCGCGCTTGCCGGCCTGTTGCGACAGGCGCGCGAGGCCGAGGGCGGTGCGAAGCTCCCAGGACAGCGCACCCTGTTTGCGCGCGGTCTCCAGCGAAAGGCCGAACAGGTCCTCCGCCTCCTGTACCGACGCCGGGTCGCCACCCGCCAGCGTGATCTCGCCTTGCAGGCGATAGACCTCGGCGAGATAGAAGTGATCGCCGGTCCGCCTTGCAGTCGCAAGCGCACCATCCAGCGCGCGCAAGGCGGCGTCGCGCATCCCGACCTTGGCGTAGGTTTCCGCGAGCAGACAGCGGAACCAGCAGCCGGCGAGCCAGGAATCCATCGCCTCGTACTCGTCGAGGCCGAAGCGCATCTGGGCGAGCCCTTCGTCCGCTTCGCCGAGCTGAGCCAGCGCCCAGCCCCGCAGGATCGCCGCCTGCTGCTTCCAGTGCAGGAAATTGTGCTCGGTGGCAATGATCATGGCGCGGTTGGCGTAGTCGCGCGTGCCTTCGACGTCGCGCAAATGCTGGCGGAGATAGGCGCCGAACACCAGCGCGAAGGCGAGCGTGAAAGGATGACGGATCTTCTCGGCGTTCGCGATCGCCTGCTCGCTGTGCTGGCGCGCCGCGTCGGGCCGGCCGAGGAACCACAGGAGGTAACCGAGATAAGACAGCGAAACGACACCGGGATCGATGCCGTGCCGTTCCATCAGGTCGGAGTGCAGATCGGGGCTGAACAGGTTGATGCAGCGGTGCAAATGGTGCTGCGAGGCTGCGAAGCGGCCGCGATAGAGCATGGTCATCGCGATCGCGCGGTGCGCCTCGATCAGATAGCCGGTCTGCTGCGCCGGCTGCGTCCGCTCGTTCAGCCGCTCGCGCTTGGCAAACTTCAACAGCTCGACGCTGAGATCGTGCGCGCGGGTGAGATCGGCGCGGATGAAATGGCACACCCAGAGCCCGCGCGTCGCAGCGAAGACCTTTTCGTCGTCATCGAGCTGACGGCCGAGCTCCAGCGCGCGGATGTAGTTCTCCTCGACCTCCTGCACCGCGTAGCCCTTGGCGGCGATCAGCGCGTTGCCGAGCGCGATGCGCAGCTTGAGCTCCATCTCGTCGGCGCCCTGCATGCGCGCATTGGCCTGCACGACGTTAAGGCCGCGGCGCAGGTGGCCGATCGCCTCCAGATTGGCCCCTGTCTTGGCCGCCTGCTTGCCGGCCTTGAGCCAGAAGCTGGCGGCGCCCTCGCTCTGGCCGGATTCGGTCAAATGATGGGCGAGCAGCTCCGGTTCGCGCTCGGTCCTCTCCGGATACATCTCGGCGAGCACCTGGGCGATCCGCGCATGCAGCTTGCGCCGCTCGCTGTGCAACAGGCTCGCATGCGCGGCGTTCTGGATCATCACGTGCTTGAAGGAGTACAGCGCATCCGGCGGATGGCCGCGGCGCATGATCAGCCCGGCCTCCTGCAGATGACTGAGCGCCGCCTCGATCTGCTCGGCCGGCGTATTGGCGACGGCATGCAGCGTCTCGTAGGAGAACTCGCGGCCGATCGTGGCGCCGATCTGCGCGATGCGCTTGAAGGGTCCCATCCGATCGAGCCGCGCCATCAGCGAGTCGGTCAGGGTGGCCGGGATTGCGAGCTGCCGCCACGGTCCGGACAGCACGTAGCGCCCGTGCCGCTCGGTCAGCAGATTGGACTCCAGAACCGTCTTGGTCAGCTCTTCCAGGAACAGCGGCACGCCGTCGGTCTTGACGATGATCTCCTCGACAACCTCCTTGGGCAGCTCGCGTCCCGCGACGCGCTCGACCAGCGTCGTGCGCAACTGCCGGCTCAAGCGGTTCAGGACCAGGGTCGTGATGTGCGAATGCGCGTTCCAGCTCGGCTGGAATTCCGAGCGCGCGGTGATGATCGCCAGGATCGGCTGGTTCTGCACCCGATCGACCAGGAGGTCGACCACCTCGCGGGAGGTCGGGTCGATCCAATGCAAATCCTCGAACGCGATCACCAGCGGCATCTCGCGCGCAAGGCCGAGGAAATGGTTGACCAGCGCCACGACGGTCGCATCCTTCTGCTGCTGCGGCGACAGCTCGAGCGGCGGATAGCGGTCCTCGGTCGGTATCGACAGCAGCGCGGCAAACAGCGGGGTGACCTGCTCGACGTCGCCATGAGCAGCCGCGATCGCGTTCTCCAGGCTCGCCAACGACAGCGCGGACGAATCCTCGCGATCGAGACCGAGGGAGAATTTGAGCTGCGCGACGAAGGGATGGAACGCGGTGGAGGTGTAGTAGGGTGAGCATTGCAGCGAGACCTGTCCATGGCGGTCGTCCGATATCCGCTCGAAGATCTCCTGGATGATGCGCGACTTGCCGATGCCGGGCTCGCCGAACTTGACCACGACCTGGCCGTCGCCGTCCTTGACCTGCTGCCAGCGTCCCATCAAAAGCGCGATCTCCTCCTCGCGGTTGACGAGCGGTGTCAGCCGCGTACCCATCGCCGCAGCGAACCGGGTCTCCACCCGCGAGGCGCGCACCACGTGCCAGGCCTGGGCCTTCTCGGGGATTCCCTTCAAGTCGTGGACGCCGAGATTGCGGTAGTCGAACTTCCCCTTCAGCAGCGCCTGCGTCGAGGCCGAGATCACCACGCCGTTGGGCGGCGCCAGGCCTTGCAGGCGCGCGGCGAGATTGACGGTCTCGCCCACAGCGGAGTCGCGTTCTTCGGTGCCCTGCCCGACCAGATCGCCGACCACGACGAGCCCGGTCGCGATCCCGATGCGGACGGCGGGCGGATGGCTGAGCGCACCGCGCGACTCGACCGCGTGCGCCGTCGACAGCACCCGCACGATCTCGAGCCCGGCGCGCACCGCGCGCTCGGCATCGTCCTCATGTGCGGTCGGATAGCCGAAATAGACCAGGATACCGTCGCCGACAAAACGGGCGGCAAAGCCCTCGTATTGCTTGACGACCCGGACGCAGGTCTCGCGAAAATCCGCGATCATGTCGCGGACGTCCTCCGGATCGAACTGCGCGGACAGCGAGGTGGAATCCACCATGTCGCAGAACATCGTGGTGAGCTGGCGCCGTTCGGCTCCGACCTCCGCCCGGATTTGCGGACGCGGCGCCTCCGCCTCCGTGGTTTCCGCTTGAAACAGCGCCGCCATCGCCCGCTGCAGCCGCTTGCGATCGCCGAGCGGCAATCCGAGCTCGACCAGATCGGCTTCGGTGAGATCCGCGATGACGTCGAGATCGAGGCGGTGCTGCGCGAAAAGATCGGTGTAGTGCCCGAGGCCGATGCTTTCGAGCCAGTGCTTCAGCCCACCTTCCAAACTCGTGCTCGGCTCGTTCTCCAGCATCGCGATTCTGCCCGACCCTTACTCCGTCGAAGGGCTCGAGGGCCCCTCAACCACAGATTTTGGGGTCCAAACTTCACCTCGGACTGGACGCATTCCCCAACTTCTTGGAAGAATAACTTAATCGGACCAAAAGGGAATGGCGTTGTCGGACATTGCATCCGGAGCGGACGAAGCATCAGCCGGCACCACGGCCGAAACGAAGGTGTTCGCGCATATCAGCGGCCTTCTTGAATTCTACGCCCGCAGGACGCCGGCGGCACCCGCACTCCTCGCTCCCGGCCGGCCGGCGCTCAGCTATGGCGTGCTGGCCGAGTCGATCCGGCAACTGGTCCGTACCTTGCGTGAACTCGGCATCGGTCCCGCAGACCGCATCGCGGTCGCGCTGCCGCGCGGCGCCGATACTGCGCTGGCGCTGATCGCGGTCGCATCAGGCTGCGCCTGCGTCCCCATCAACCCGGATCTGACGGCGGACGAGCTGCAACGCTATTTCAGCGAACTGAAGCTGACGGCGCTCGTGACCCGGGCCGACATGAACTCGGCGAGCCGCGACGCCGCCAGAGTGCTCGACATCGCCGTGATCGATTTCGTGGCGGGGCCCGCCCGCGATCTCGGCGGCTGCGCGTTCATCGCTCCGGCGATCGGGCCGGCCAATGCCGGCGGCTCTTCGCGCGGCGACGACGATGCGTTCATCCTGCTGACGTCAGGCACGGCGGCGCGGCCGAAAATGGTGCCGCTGACCCACCGCAATGTCTGCCTCTCCGCCTACAATGCCGGCCATGTGCTGTCGCTCACGACGCATGATCGCCTGCTCAACGTCCTGCCGCTGTTTCATGCCCATGGCTTGATCTCCGGCCTGCTCACGGCGCTGGCCGCGGGCTCCAGCGTGATCTGCACCGACGGTTTCGACGCATCGTCGTTCTTCGGCTGGATGCGGGAGTTGCAACCGACCTGGTACACGGCGGTGCCGACTATTCATCGCGCATTGCTGACGGCGGCGGAAGTAAACCCGGACCGCGCCCGACCATCGTCGCTGCGCGTGATCCGGTCGGCTTCGGCCTCGCTCGCGCCGGCGATTCTCGCCGGGCTGGAGACAACGTTCGGCGTGCCCGTGCTCGAGACCTACGGCATGACCGAGGCGGCCTCGCAGATTGCGGCCAATCCGTTCGAGCTGCGCAAGGTCGGGTCGGTCGGCCGCGCCGCCGGCCCGGAGATCGCGATCATGGACGAGACCGGCCGCACGCTCGCAAGCGGGGCGCACGGCGAGATCGTGCTGCGCGGGCCGAACATGAGCCGCGGCTATTATAATGACGAGCCGGCGACGCGGGCCGCATTCCGCAACGGTTGGTTCAGGACCGGCGACCTCGGCAATCTCGATGACGACGGCTATCTCTTCATCGTCGGCCGCATCAAGGACGTCATCAACCGCGGCGGGCAGAAGATATCGCCGCTGGAGGTGGAAGACGTCCTGCTCAGCCATCCGGCGGTGCTGGAAGCCGGCGTGTTCGCGGTCCCGCACGACAAGCTCGGCGAGAACGTCGCGGCCGTCGTGGTGCTGCGGCCGAACGCCGAGGCGACCTCGGACCAGCTGCGCCAATTCGCGCGAAAGCGCCTTGCGGCCTACAAGGTGCCGAGCCTGATCCGCAGCGTGGCGGCGCTGCCGAAGGGCGCCAGCGGCAAGGTCAAGCGCAACGCCCTCGCCGGTCTGATTGCAACGGTCGACGCGGGCGACGAGACCCGGCTGTTGCGCAATGCGATCGAGAGCCAGCTCGCCGAGATCTGGGCCGGCCTGTTGGAGCTGCCGCAGGTCGGCGCCGACCAGGACGTCTTCGCGCTCGGCGCGGATTCGCTCGCGGTGACACAGATGCGCTCGCGCTTGCGCGACCGCTTCGATGTCGACTTCTCGTTCGAGGACATCTTCGATTGCCCGACGATCGCAGCGCTTGCGGCCCGGATCGAGACCGCCGCAAGCCGGCGCGAGACGGCGCTGCCGGGCTGGCGCCGGCTTACGGGGACGGACGCACCGCTGTCGTTCCAGCAGCAGCGGATGTACGTGCTCTCGGGACAGGACCCGACCCGGTACAATTATAACGTCGTCGAGATCGCCGTCCTCAAGGGCCCGGTCGACGCCGCCGCGCTGTCTGCGAGCCTCGCTGCGATCTCAACGCGCCATGAGGCGCTGCGCTCGGTGTTCATCGAGCGCCAGGGCGAGCCGGTGCAGCTCGTGCTGTCATCGACGCCGCGGCTGGAGCGCATCAAGCTCAAGCCATGCCCTGCGGGCAGGCGGCCGGCGGCAATCCGGCGCGAGGCGCTCAGGCTTGCGCAACATCAATTCGACCTGGCCCACGCGCCGCCCCTGAAGACGACACTGCTGTCGTTCGACAGGAACAGCCATGCGCTGGTGGTCAACGTCCATCATCTCGCCACCGATGGCTGGTCGCAGCGGCTGTTCTGGCAGGAGCTCGCCGTCCATTACGCCGCGGCGCGCAAGAAGCAATTGGCCGCACTGCCGCCGCCCGCCTTCCAATATCGCGACTTCGCACTTTGGCAGCAAAGCTGGGCGCAAACACCGGCGGCGAAGCAGCAGCTCGATTATTGGCGGGCCCAGCTCGACGGCATCACCATGCTGCCGCTGCGAACCGACAGGCCGAGACCTGAGATCTGGAGCGGACACGGCGCGCGTCACTACCTTGAATTCTCAAAGTCCCTCTCGTCCGAGCTGCGCGCGCTGAGCCAGAACCAGGGCGTCACGCCGTTCATGACGCTGCTCGCTGCCTTCCAGTGCCTGTTGTTCCGCCACACCTCGCATGAGGACGTCGCCACGGGATCGCTGATCGCCAATCGCAACCAGATCGAGAGCGAACGCCTGATCGGGCTGTTCGCCAACACCCTGGTCCTGCGCAACGATTTCAGCGGCGATCCGAGCTTCGGCGAGATGTTGCGGCGGGTGCGGCAGGTCACGCTGGACGCCTACCGCAACCAGGACCTTCCGATCGAGGAGGTGTTGCGCGCATTGCAGGTGGCGCGCCGCAGCGACGGCAATCCGCTGTTCCGGACCATGTTCATCCTCCAGAACGCCTCGATCGAGGCGGCGCGCTTTCCTGGCCTGTCGACCCGGCGGCTGGAAGTCGATCCCAGGGTGGCGCGGTTCGACATCACGCTCGAACTGGTCGAGGCCGATGGCCGCTTCACCGGCTTCTTCGAATACGCCACCGATCTTTTCGACGCCGCGACGATCGAAGCCATGACGGCCCAGTTCAAGACGCTGCTCAAGGCCGTCATCACCAATCCGGAGCAGCGCATCTCGCGCCTGCCGCTCCTGACCGAGGCCGAACGCCGGCAAGCGCTGGCAAAAGGCCGGGGCATGCCGGCCAATTTCACCACACGCGGCAATCTGAGCGACCGCTTCGAGCGCCAGGCGGGGAAGACGCCGAACGCCGTCGCGGTCTCGGACGATCGCACGTCCCTGACCTATCGCGAGCTGGCGCGCCGCAGTGGAGCGGCCGCGCGCTGGCTGGCCCGTGAGGGCGTCGGCGCGGAGAGCGTGGTTGCCCTGCTCGCGGAGCGCGGGCCCGACCTGCTCGCCGCGATGATCGCGGTGCAGCGCGTTGGCGCGGCCTTCCTCAATCTCGATCCCGACCAGCCGACGGCACGGCTCTCGACCATCCTCGGATCGAGCTGTGCCCGCGTGCTGCTGATCGGGCGGGCTCAGTCTGCCATGGTCGAGGCCCTGCTCGAACCGCTGGTCGAGCGCATCCCGGTGGCCGAGCTCGACGACGTGGTCGCGACAAGGGCAGACAAGCCGGCCCGCGCCGCACGGCGCGCCGCCTCGAGCCTTGCCTATCTCGTCTATACGTCCGGCTCCTCCGGCGCGCCGAAGGGCGTCATGATCGAGCAGCGCGGCCTGTCGAACCATCTGGCCTCGCTCATCTCCGAGCTCGGCCTCTCGCCTAAGGACGTGATCGCGCAGACCGCGCCGCAGAGCTTCGTCATCTCGGTCTGGCAATTCCTCGCCGGTCCCATGGTCGGCGCGCGCGTCCATGTCTGCGGCAGCGCGATCGTGCAGGACCCGATGCTGCTAGCGCGCGAGATCGAGGGCGAGGGCATCACGGTGCTCGAGATCGTGCCCTCGCTGCTGCGCCTCATTCTCGAGCGTATGGACGAGGCGCCGATCCGGCGCGCCTTCGCGAAGCTGCGGCTGCTGATCTCGACCGGCGAGCCGTTGCCCGTCGAGCTCTGCCGCGCCTGGTTTGCGCGCTGCCCGAGGGTGCCGCTAATCAATGCCTATGGCGCCTCGGAATGCTCCGACGACGTCTCCCTGCATCGCCTGACCAAGGCGCCGGCGATCGCGGCGGCCAACGTTCCGATCGGGGCGCCGCTGCCGAACACGCAGCTTTACGTGCTCGACGCGCAGCTCCAGCCGCAACCGATCGGCGTGACCGGCGAGCTCTGCATCGGCGGCGCCGGAATCGGCCGCGGCTATATCAACGATCCCGCGCAGAGCCGGCAGCGGTTTCTGCCCGATCCGTTCTCGCGCCAGGCCGGCAGCCGGCTCTACCGGACCGGCGATCTGGCCCGGCGCCGCGCCGACGGGACGATCGAATGCCTCGGCCGCGCCGACCATCAGGTCAAGGTCCGTGGCTATCGTATCGAGCTCAAGGAGATCGAGAACGCGCTGGCCGAGCATCCAAGCGTGCGCGCCGCCATCGTCGAACCGCGCCGCGAGGCGAGCGGCGACATCAGGCTGATCGCCCATGTCGTCGCCAAGCCCGGCAGCCGCAGCAGTGCCAGCGAGCTGCGCGATTTCCTGAAGAGCCGCCTCTCCGTCCACGCCGTCCCCTCCGCCTTCCTGTTCCTGGATCAGGTGCCGCTCAACGCCCATGGCAAGATCGACCGCTCGGCGCTGCTGGCGTCCGTCCCGCCGGAAACGTCCGGCGCGGATGCGGTCGTCCCGGCGCGGCGCTTCACCGAAAAGGTGCTCTCCGACATCTGGATCGACCTGCTGAACGTCGAACGCATCGGTGTTACCGACAATTTCTTCGACCTCGGCGGCCATTCGCTGCTGGCCGGCCAGGTGATGGCGCGCATCGCGCGGGCGCTCGGCGTGTCGCTGCCGATCAAGGCCATCTTCGAGGCGCCGACGATCGAGGGGTTGGCGCGGCGGGTCGAACAGACCGTGGCCACGAAGCCGCACAAGCCTGCCGCAAGCCTGCCGCGATCGGCTGCGGGCGGGCCGCCGGCGCCTTCCATCGGGCAGGACCAGATGCTGCAGATCGAGCGGAATCTGCCGGGGCTGCCGCAGTTCAATCTGCCCTT
This sequence comes from Bradyrhizobium sp. USDA 3397, assembly GCF_054060965.1. Classification (NCBI taxonomy): domain Bacteria; kingdom Pseudomonadati; phylum Pseudomonadota; class Alphaproteobacteria; order Hyphomicrobiales; family Nitrobacteraceae; genus Bradyrhizobium; species Bradyrhizobium sp. USDA 3397. Next base: position 6,877,064 of record NZ_JBSSDS010000001.1, on the reverse strand, counting down.
CGCCTTCCGCCTGCAGGGCCCGCTCGATTCGGCCGCCCTGGCAAAGGCGATCGACGACGTGGTGCGCCGACACGAATCGCTGCGCACCGCGTTCGCCTGGAACGGCGATGAGCCGGAAAGCCGCATCGCCGCGCCACGCACGATCGGCCGAATCATGACGGTCGAGACGATCGGCGACGGTCATCCCCACGACAACAAGCGCCGCAAGGCGCTCGAGCTCAGGAAGATCGATCTCCTGATCGAGCAGGAGGCCTATACCCCGATCGACACCAGGCGCGCGCCGCTGTTGCGCGCCCGGCTGTTGCGGCTCCACGACGACGACCACGTGCTGCTGCTGACGTTGCATCACGCCGTCGTCGACGGCTGGTCGATCGGCGTGCTGTTCGAGGAATTGTCGAGCCGCTATGCCGCGCTGGCCGGATATCCGTCTGCGCCGCTGCCGAGCCCGCCGCCGGCCTTTTCGGACGTGGCACGCTGGCAGCGCTGGTGGTGCGGCACTGACGCGGCGCGCCGCCAGGCTTCCGACTGGATCCTGAATTTGCGCGGAGCGGGTCCCCTCTTCGACGGCGAAGCGAGCCCGGGCGCCTCCACCGGGCATCATCCGGTCTGCCTCGAGCGCGAGCTGATCGACCGGCTGACGGCGCTTGCCGGTCAGCACAATTGCACGCTGTTCATGTGCATGCTCACCGGCCTGAAGGCCATGCTGCTGGCCCGGACGGGCCGCACCGACATCGCGGTCGCGACCGCGATGGCCAATCGTGCCCAGCCGGACACCGACCGGATCATCGGCCCGTTCGAGAACACGGTGATCGTCCGCACGACAATCACGCCGGACTTGTCTTTCGCGCAGGCTCTGCTGCGGGTGCGCCAGCGCGTGCTCGAGGCGCATGCGCGGCAGGAGCTGCCGTTCAGCGTCCTGGCCGATCGACTGGAGCAGGAGGGGATCGATCCGGCCTCGCTGCTCCAGGTCTATTTCACGCTGCAGAATCCGTTGCGCCGGCCGCTCGATCTCCCGGATCTCGCGACGGAATCGATCGGCAACGTCGCGCGCGAAGGCCAGCCGGTGCTGCCGATCGACCAGACCTGGCTGTCGCTGATGCTCAAGGAGCGCCCGACCGGCATTACCGGCTCCTGCAATTACAAGCGCGATTTGCTCGAGGGCCGAGCGGTCGGCGAATGGATGGAGGACCTCGTCGCCCTGCTGACGGCGGCGATCGCCCAGCCCAACGCACCACTCGGCAGATTGCTCGCGCGCAGGGCCGCTTGATGCCGCGACATCGCGCCGGAATACGGGTTCACGCCCCAAAGCTGTGAATGATCAAGTTGCAGCTTGATTATTTGGCGTCGTCGCGCAAGATTATTCTCGGGTTTTGATTAGGATGATCATTTTCAACCGGGGGAGTGTTATGGGTTTCATCAAATTTACCAAGAAGACCTCGCTTAGCGCAGAGGACCGCAAGGCGCTGCAAGACCTGCTCAATTTCGAGAAGCAAAAACTCCAGCTCGCGCTGAAGGATGTCGACGCCAGCCTTAAGGCTCTGCGCGGGTCCAAGAAGAAGTCCAAGAAGAAGAAGAAGTAAATTCGTCGGTCGGGGACGGCCGTACGAATCTTCGCAGAGCGGCCGCTTGCGTGTCGAGTTTGGGGGCTCGCACAAGCTTACGCCTGTAAACCGGCCTGCAAATCGACAAGAATTCGCCCGGGTGGACCGCTAGGTACGGTCCTCTCGGCTGATTCTTGCGCAGTTGTTTCTTCCGTCGGGACCGAGGGATTTGGCCTCGCCCGACGCCATGGGCCCAATTGATGGCAGACGACAGAATCGAACTCTTTGTCGGACTGATCGAGACCATTGACGTGCCGGGCGCGGCCGAGGCGTGCCGACGCCTGCTCTCGGTCGACGAGCGGGCCCGGGCCGATCGCTTCGTGTTCGAGCGGCATCGGCGGCAGTACATCTTCGCACATGCGATGTTGCGCCTCGCGCTGTCGCAGGTCGCTTCCAACGTGGCGCCGACCGACTGGACGTTTGGCGCGGGCCGCTATGGCCGGCCGTTCGTCGCAGCACCGGCTACCTCGACCGCGCTGCATTTCAGCCTGTCGCATGCCGACGGCTGCGTCGCCTGCGTAGTGTCGCGGCATGAGGCCGTCGGGGTCGACGTCGAAACCGTGTCGCGGCGCGTCGCGCCGCTGTCCACCGCGCTTCGCTTCTTTGCGCCGGAAGAGGTCGAAACCTTGCGCGGACTGCCGGAGCCCGCGGCGATCGAGCGCTTCTTCGACTATTGGACGCTCAAGGAGGCTTATCTCAAGGCCAGGGGCTTCGGGCTCAATCTGCCGCTCGACGCCTTCGCCATGCAGGTGTCACGCGAGGCCATCGAAATCAGCTTCAAGCCCGACATCGTCGACGATCCGGACGCCTGGCGCTTCTCGCTGTGCTCGCCATCGCCCGCGCATCGCCTCGCGATCGCCGACGGCTCCCGCGCGGGCGGTGGCCTTCCCATCAGCCGCCATGCCTGGCCCCTCCGCGAAGCGGCTGAGTGAGGCGCGCCAGCGGCGAGGCGCGCGCGCCGATTGGATTATTTTGGAGTCGCGAGCGATGCGGCTCTTCTCCCTCTCCCCGTTCCTACGGGGACGCGACGAGCTTCGCTCGCGCTGAGAGGGTCGGGGTGAGGGCCTCTCTCCGCACGGGGGATCGCTGTGAGACCTGTATCCCCTCACCCGGAATTTGCTGCGCAAATTCCGACCTCTCCCCGCAGGCGGGGAGAGGTAAGTATCAGCGCTCTTCTTCGAAACCCGCCAGCACAGAGGTCAGGTTGGCGCCGAGGATATCCGAGAGATAGCCGCCTTCCTGCACGAGCACGGTCGGCAGGCCCAGCTTCGCGATGGCCTGGCCGATGCGGCGGAAGCCGGGCGTGGTGACGGCCAATCCTTTCAGCGGATCGTGCTCGGAGGCATCGAGGCCGAGCGCGATGACGAGCGCGCCGGGGGCGAAGGACTCGATCGCCTTGCGCGCGAGGTCCAGCGCCTGGAGATAACCGTCATCGCCGGTGCCGATGGGAAGCGGAATGTTGAGATTGGTGCCGAGGCCGGGTCCTTCGCCGCGCTCATGCGCATAGCCCCATACGTAGGGATAATACGCAACGGGGTCGGCATGGATCGAGATCGTGTAGACGTCGGGCCGGGCGTAAAAAATGCCTTGCGTGCCGTTGCCGTGATGGACGTCGACGTCGAGGATCACGACGCGCTCGTGCTTCTGCCGCAGATGCGCCGCCGCGATCGCGCTGTTGTTGAGGAAGCAGAAGCCGCCGGCCATGTCGCGATAGGCGTGATGGCCGGGCGGACGGCAGAGCGCGTAAGTTGCGTCCTCGCCGTCCATCACCATCTGCGCTGCGGTCACCGCAACATCGGTGGCGGCGCAGGCCGCGGCCCACGTGCCCGGGCCGATCGGCGCTGCGGTGTCGGCGGTATGCCAGCCGAGTTTGCCGACGATGTGGGTCGGATAGGTCGCGGCATGGCGCACGGGATGGATATTGCCGATCATCTCCGGGCCGGAATCGCCGAGCGCCGTCCAAGCGTCCCAGGCTTCGCTGAGGAACGACAGGTATTCCGGGCTGTGAATGCGTGCGCGCGGCCCGGGCCCGAACTTGGTTGGCTCGACCAGCTGGTGCTTGCCATCCCGCAATCCCCTGAGCAGGCGGTCGGCGCGCTCGGGCTGCTCAGTGGTGCGCTTGACGACACCGCGCACCAGAAAGAATTGCGGATCGTGGCTGCGGTGCAGCTCGGTATGGACGGCTTTCACTCAAACACTCCGTGGTCGCATGGACGTGCCGCAGAGTCTTGATCGCCACGGCCGCCGGATGCAAGCAAGAAGAATGCCGCCCAGCGTCGCGCTGCCCTGCGCCGAAAGCAGAGCGCTTGCGAAGCTCAGCAACGGCCTCGCTGAAGACAGTGCTCGCGGCCCGGCTGGTCGGTGCGGAAGGACTCGATGAAGCCACCCTGGCGCTGGGTGACGAAGATGGTCTTGCCGTCGCTGCCGCCGAAGGCAATGTTGGTCGGCTCCTTGGCCTTCAGCGGGATCTCGCGCTCGACCGCGCCGGTCGGCTTCATCAGCGCGATCGTGCCCTTGAGAATGCGCGCGACGTAGAGGCGGCCGGCAACGTCGGTGCGCAGGCCGTCGATGGTGTCGGGCTGAAACGCCTTGACGAGTTTTGCAGCCGTCAGCTCGTTGCCGCTGATCGCATAGGACCAGATCTGGCCGCTGCTGGATTCGCCGACATAGAGCGTCTTGCCGTCAGGGCTGAGGTCGATGCCGTTGGTGGTGCCCATCGCGCGCGGCGCCGGCATCACCTGCCCTCGCACCGTACCGTCCGCTCCCCTGGCGATGCGCCAGATGTGGCCTTCGCGCCCCTTCCAGTTCGGATCGCTCGCATAGATCGTGCCGTCCGGCGCGATCGTGATGTCGTTGGGCTGGCTCATCTCGCCGGAGTGAAACCACACCGCGGGCTCGGTCGCACCCTTGGGGATCGCGAAGATGTTGTGCTTCTTGTAGTCGGCGATGAACATAGTGCCGCTGCGGTCGAAACGGATTGCGTTGCCGACGCTGCCTTCGGGGAGCGTCGTGAACAGCTCCGAGGCGGCGCCACCCGCGGGCAATTTGCCGATGGTGCCGGGCTTGCCGAGATTGACGACGAACAGATTGCCGTCGAGATCGGCGGCCGGCCCTTCGATGCCGAAGGTGTATTCGCTGGCGGGCGTCACCTGTGCGCTTTCGAACAGTTTTGTTTCGGCAGCGGCCGGCAGCGTGACCAGCAGGATGCTACTGCACAGGCACCAGAAGTTCCTGCCGGATGTAATAGCCATCGCCGTCGGTGCACTCGCCGTTGAGATAGGGATCGGCTGGCCGGAAGAGTCGGCTGAAGCCGGGTCTGTCTACAGCGTCCCTTTGTGTCACGACGACGACCTTTCCGGCCGGTATTTCGCCGCATTCCTTGTTGGCCTTGCTGAAAAACTTCCGCTGCGGCGGGCCCGGCTTGATCCGCATGCGCGTGCCCGGAACCATTTTGGCGACGAACAGGTCCGCGGTATCGAGCAGGCGCGTGTAACCGGGTTCCAGCTTCGGCAGGCTCTCGCCGCCCGGCGGCATCAGCTTCTCGGCGCCAAGGCCGCGCAGGCGCGTCCGCAGCCTGCCGGCGTCGGGATCGCCAGGATAGATCCAGCCGTCCTGCGCCAGCATGAAGTGCAACACCGCCCTGTCCTTCTCCGCATCCGATTGCGCCGCGCTCAGGCCGAAATCCGAATGGCAGCCGGTGCAATGCTTCTCGACGAGGCCCTTGCGTAAGGTGGTGAGGCGAACGCTGTTCTGCGCGTCTCTGGCGACGAAGGCTGCGAGCTGGTCGATCATCGCCTGGCTGCGGGTATCGCAGGGGAGCGGCTGAGGTCGCTCGCCGGCCGTGCGATCGATCCGGATCACGGTCTTGTTCTTGTCCTCGACCAGCCAGATCGCGCCGTCCTCCGTCACCGTCATGCCGACCGGCGCACCTTGCGGCCGCGCGCCGTTGACGCGGTGCCAACCGGCGATCAGCTCTTCGAACGGCGCGGCGGCGACCTCGCCGGCATCGGTCCGGAAACTGCGGGTCGGCTCGGCCGCGCAGCTGACGTGATAGCGCACCGGTGCCGCGCTGGGCTCTGGAAAGCCGTGATCGTCGACGTCATAGACCAGCAGCCGGCTGCCGGTCGGCCGATAGCCGTGCAGGCCGACCAGGAGCTTGCCCTCAAGCTCGGGGAATTTCGCGCCGTGGTAATACAGCATCGCGAGCGGCGCGCCGTGCGGCGGCAGCAGCGAGAGCGGCGCCTTGTAAAGCGCATTGGCCGAGCAGAACGACTTGTACGCGCCCGATTGCAGCACGAGTCTGAATTCGGGGCTCGGCGTCGACAAATCGTAGCAATAGGGCCAACCATAGTGCCTGCCCTGCTCGATGGCGTTGATCTCCTCGTTCGGCTTGAAGAGATCAGGGAGGTCGCGGGCGTTCTCGCCCTGGAGAAAGGCGTAGCCGGCATCCGGAAACTTCGGGTGCAGCGCCAGCGCCATCGAGTTGCGCAAGCCGCGCGCATAGACGCTGTGCGGCGGGTCGGGATCGCCGGGTTTCAATGCCGGGAAGACGCCGCCTGCGGGCGGCGTGAACAGCCAGATCGATGCCAGCGCGGACGCGCCCTCGGCCGCCGCACAGGGTTTTGTGATCGGCGCCGGCGTGATGCAATCGTCGCTGTGCGAGCCGACATTGACGAACAGCCGGCCGTTCCGGTCGAACACGAACTGCTTGAGCGGATGCGCGCTCTCATCGAGCCTCTTACCATCGGGCAGCGTGATCCGGCGGCCGGGCATGTGGCGGATGATGGTCTCGACCGTGCTGCGTGGATTGTCCGCGAGCGGGTCGAACCGGAAGATCGTCTCCGCGGTCGAGGCGTAGAGCTTTTTGTCCGGGCCGATGACGAGAGCGAACGGATATTCTATCCCCGTCAGCAGCTCCTTGAGGCGTTGCCCCTGCGGGGCGCGCGGATCGAGCAGCAGCAGCCGCCCGTCGGTGTGGCCCCAGCCGCCCATGTCGGCGACCACCAAAAGGTCGCGGCCGGGCACCTGGACGATCGAGCGCGGAAATTTGAGGCGATCCTCTTCGTCGGCAACGAGGCCGGCGCAAAATCCCGCCTTCATGTCGATCTGGATCCTGGGAAAGGCGAGATCGCCGCTGCCGCAGGCTTCGGTGCCGATCACATAGCCGCTCTTCCTGACCGGCTCGGACGAGGCCGGGGCGAAGCCGAGCAGCGCGGCAGCCAAGCCCGCTGCAACAACGGCCGCTGCAGGCAAGCGCAGATTTCGCCGTTCGCGCGCGAATGTGAACTCGTTCACGGTGCCCCCGCCTTCCCGCCGGCGTTGTTCCATGCCGCCGCCGCGCCGTCCAGTCATCACCCGCCTGTGATTAAACCTGTAACGACCTTGGGCCCGACCAATATCCGTAGATTCCCTTACCGGGCTCGACCCGAATGTTTCGCGAATGCTTGGGGTGGTATCCGTTTGCCGTCCCCAATCGCTTTCTACAGGAGGCGCCTATGGTCCAGGTCTATTTTCACTGCTCCAACACCGAGGGCACGCTGATCGACCGCTACGGCGCCGCAGTCGCCAATCTGACCGAGGCGCGCGACCGCGCCGCTCAGATCATGAACTCGATGATCCAGACCCCCGGCGCAGAAGACTGGCGCGACTGGGTGATCCATGTCAGCGGCTCCGACGGCGAGGATCTGTTCGACCTCCCCTTCACCGCCCTGCTCGGCAAGCCGCATTGAGGTGATGCCATGTTGCTCGCTTCCCTGACCCTGCTGCGCCAGCCCCTCAGCTTCGTCGCCACCCGATGGCAGACGCTGATCCGCGTCGCGGGCAACCCCTATCGGCCCGAGCTGCACTACATGCGCGGACCCGGCCCGAAATGGCGCGCCAAGTACCAGGCCAGCCGGCTGGATCGCTCGCACTGAGGCGGCGCTTACCGCGCTTTTTCGGACATTTGTATCTTCCGTCATGGCCGGGCTTGTCCCGGCCATTCACGTTTTGGGGCGCGGATACGAAGACGTGGATGCTCGGGCCTCGCCTCGCCGAAGCGGCTTCGGCCGCACAGGCGGATCAAGCCCCGGGCATGACGGGCTTGGGGGCAGCCCCGCACCTCACTGCCAAGAGTATCGCATATGACTCGCGAGGGCGCCTGCGTGCACGCCTCGTCCTTCGCGACGGCGCTGACGCGCCTCCTCAGGATGAGGCTCCTTGGCATCAGTGTCCCGTGAAACTGCTGCCGCGCACTCCGCCCTCATCCTGGGGAGCCCGCCTCAAGCGGGCGTCTCGAAGGATGGCCGCAGCGAAAAGCTCTCATCCCGCGCCTGTTTCACACCAGCCATGCCGCGCCTGCCTTTGGATGTTCTCGTTGGCGGCAATGTGCCATTGTCCGCGCGCTTCGCCAGTCGCGGAGCCTCGCATTCAACGCAGCGAAGCCATCGACGAGCATCAAGACGACACCATGCCTCACCAGTTCAGCCTCAACCAGACCGTCCGCAAGCCCGCCGTCACCTCCAAGGGCGGCATCGTCGCGTCGCAATCGCGGCGGGCGGCCGAAGTCGGGGCGCAGGTGCTGGCCGCGGGCGGCGATTGCGTCGACGCAATCATCGCGACCACGTTTGCCCTCAACGTCCTGGAGCCCTGGAACAGCGGCATCGGCGGCGGCGGCGCGATGGTGCTCTACCGCGCCAAGGAAAATCGCTATGAGGTGATCGACTACGGCATGTGCGCGCCGCAAAGCCTGCGCACGGCCGATTATCCGCTCAGCGGCGAAGGTCCATCGTCCGACCTGTTTCCCTGGCCAAGGGTGAAGGACGATCGCAACATCCACGGCCCCGGCTCGATCGCCGTGCCCGGCGTCGTCGCCGGAATGGAAGAGGCGCACCGCCGCCATGCCAAAATGCCGTGGAAGGATCTGGTCGCGCCGGCAGCTCAGCTCGCCGGCGAAGGCCTGCTGGTCGATTGGTGGACGACGGTGACGATCGCGGGCTCGGCCGCCGATCTCAGGCGCTACTCCGCGAGCGCGGCCGCATATCTGAAGGACGGCCTGCCGCCGACCGCGCCCTGGGGCATCAAATTCGAGACGCGGCTGCCGCAGGACGCCCTGAAGGCGACGCTGTCACATCTTGCGGACGCGGGCGCGCGTGATTTCTATCAGGGCGATCTCGCCATGAGCATTGCTTCCGACATCAAGGCCGACGGCGGCTCGCTGTCGGTGGAGGATCTCGCTGCATTCCGCGCCCATCTGCGCGGGCCGCTGGCGATCCCCTATCGCGAAGGCAAGGTGTTCGCGACCCCCGAGCTCACCGCGGGCCCGACCATGGCGCATGCGCTGCGGCTGTTGCAGCAGAGCTTGACGCCGGCAGACGCGCCGGATGCCGGCGCCTATGTCGAATATGCGCTCGCCCTGCAGGCCGCCTTCCGCGAGCGTCTCAAGGATATGGGCGATGCCGACGGCAAGCGCTCGCTCGGCGCCGAATATCTGGCGCCGGCCTGCACCACGCATTTCTCGGCGGTCGACCGCCACGGCAACATCGCGGCGGTGACGCAGACGCTGCTCTCGTCCTTTGGCTCGCGATATGTGACACCGCACACCGGCATCACCATGAACAACGGCATCATGTGGTTCGACCCGACGCCTGATACCACCAACTCGCTGGCACCGGGCAAGCGCTGCCTCTGCAACTACACGCCCGTCATCGCAGAGACAAAGGACGGCAAGCGCCTCGCAATCGGCGCCTCCGGCGGCCGCCGCATCCTCCCCGCGGTGATGCAGCTTGTATCCTTCGCGATGGATTACGGCATGGACCTCGACGCTGCCATCCACCAGCCGCGCATCGACGCCAGTGAAGGCGCGGTGGTGATTGGCGATGCGCGCCTGCCGGCGGAGGTGCGCGAGGCGCTGGCCGCGCGCTTCGACTATGAAGAGACCCGGCTGCAGGCGGTGCCGCAGAAGTTCGCCTTCCCGAGCGTCGTGATGCGCGAGGGCGCGGTGAATTCCGGCGCGGTCGAGATTTTCCAACCCTGGGCCGATGCGGTGGCGGAGGCTTGACTCCGCTCGACATGCCAGCGCGCGTTGAGCTCCGGCGCGATTACGCATCCAGGCGAGCGTCACGACTCCTCCACATTCGCAGGGAACTTACCCATCCACCGTTCGTTCACTGAACGGACAAATGCGCTCGCCCCACTGGAGGACATCATGAAGAAACTTGCGCTCGCCGCCTCGCTGATCATTGCGGCCGGCTTCACATTGACGAGCCCCGCGCTGGCGAAGGGTGGGCATGGTCATGGCCACGGACATGGCCACAAGATCGGCCATCATCACCATGGCAAGTCATTCGGATGGTACCACGGTCGCAAGGTCGGCTGGCGCGGTCACGCGTGCCCGCCCGGACTGTGGAAGCAGGGTCGCTGCTAAAGCCGATCCAGGATTCAAGCAAGGCGTCGCTCCTCACCGAGCGGCGCCTTCTTCATATGCCGAGCCGGTCCCGGACCCGGCCCGCGATCACGGCGGTGGTCACGCCGACCGGCCAGAAAGCGTGCATCGGGATCGGCTTGATGCCCGTGATGGGCATGTCGATCTCGGCCTTGGCGCCGCCGATCAGGCGGCGGGCGAGTTGCGCGCCCATCGCAGTCGAAAGCGCGACACCGCGGCCATTGCAGCCGAGCGAGATCAAAACGCTCTCGGCGGGCTCGTGCACGTGGGGGTAATGATCCCCGGTGATGGCGAGCCGGCTGTTCCAGCCGTGGGTCCAGACGACGCCCTTGAGCTGCGGCCAGAGTCGCTCCGCATAACGCATGAGATAGGCGACGTCATGCGGCGACTTGATCCAGCGCATCGGGCCGCGCCCGCCCATCAACAGACGGTTCTGCTGATCGATGCGATAGTAGACCGTGATGTGGCCGCTCTCGTAGAGGACGGGGCGCGTCGGCATGATCGAACGGGCGACTGCGTCGGACAGCGGCGCGGTGGCGGCGATCGAGGAAAACACCGGCACGATGGTGCGGCGGAGGGCCGGCCAGAGATCGTCGGTGAAGCCGTTGGTGGCGAGCAGGACTTTATCCGCATGAACCACCGCGCGCGGCGTCTCGATGCGCCAGCGCGAGCCCTCGCGGCGTAGCGACAAGGCCGGCGTGTCGCCATGAATCTTCGCGCCCGCCGAAATCGCGGCGCGCGCAAGACCACGGGCGTAGCTCAGGGGATGCAGATCGCCGCCGCTTCTATCGAACATGGCGCCGATGTAACGATCGGTGCCGGTCATGTCGCGGAGCTGCTCGCGGTTTAGATAAGTCACCGGCATGCCGCGGCGGATGCATTGCTGCGCGGTCTTCTCGATCGCAGCGGCGCTGCTCTCATTGTAAGCCGCGCGCAAGGTGCCGTTCTGCCGCGCTTCGCACGGGATCTGGTAACGGCGGATCAGATCGTGCGTGAAGTTGGTCGTGCCGTAGGCGAACGCGATCATGCGGCGGCCGAGATCGCTGCCGAAATCGGCCTCGATCTTGTCGGGATCGTGCTTCAGGCCGGGATTGGTGTGGCCGCCATTGTTGCCCGACGCGCCCCAGCCCGGCTCCTGCGCCTCCAGCACCAGCGCCTCGACGCCCTGTTCGGCCAGATGCAGCGCGGTGGAAAGGCCGGTGTAGCCGCCGCCGACGATTGCGACCGAGACGCTCTTGTCGACATCGAGCGGCGGCGTGGCAACCGGCGCGACGGCAGTGTCGGCATAGAGCGAGGGCGGCAGAGGCAGGCGCGTCATGGCGAGTCCGGTCAGAGCGGATGCAGCACGCGGCGCAAGAAGTCCTGCGTCCGCGCGTGCTGCGGATGATTGAGCACCGATTTTGCCGGCCCCTGCTCGACAATGACGCCGCCATCGATGAACAGAACACGATCGGCGACGTCGCGCGCGAAGCCCATCTCGTGGGTGACGACGACCATGGTCATGCCGTCGTCGGCGAGCTTGCGCATGACGCCGAGGACGTCGCCGACCAGCTCGGGGTCGAGCGCCGAAGTCGGCTCGTCGAACAGGATCGCCTTCGGCTGCATCGCCAACGCCCGCGCGATGGCGACGCGCTGCTGCTGCCCGCCGGAAAGCTGCGGCGGATGCGCGTCGGCCTTTTCCGCAAGCCCGACCTGAGCGAGCAGCGCGCGGCCGCGCTCGAGCACCTGGGCGCGCGGCTCCTTCTTCACGTAGAGCGGACCTTCGACGACGTTCTCCAGCGCGGTGCGATGTGGAAACAAATTGAAGCGCTGAAACACCATCGAGACCTGGGTGCGGATGTTCACGATCGACGGCGCGTCGCGGTCGACCTTCAAGCTTTCGACGCTGATCTCGCCGCGGTCGTAGCTTTCGAGACCGTTGATACAGCGCAGGATGGTCGACTTGCCGGAGCCGGAGGGGCCGATGATGCAGACCACCTCGCCCTTCTCGACCGAGGCCGTGATGCCCTTGAGCACCTCGACCTTGCCAAAGCTCTTGTGGACGTCGTTCAGCTCGATCATCGCTTGCCGGCCCGCTTCTCGAAGTGACGGACCAAGAGGATCAGCGGAATGCTCATGGTGAGATACATCAGGGCGACCAGGGTGAACACGCTGGTGTTCTTGAACGTCGAGGACGCGATCAGCTTGCCCTGCAGCGCGAGCTCGGCGACCGTGATGGTCGAGGCCTGCGAGGAATCCTTCAGCATCATGATCATCACGTTGCCGTAAGGAGGCAGCACGATGCGCACCGCCTGCGGCAGCACCACGCGGCGCATGGTGAGCCACCAGCCCATGCCGATCGACTGCGCCGCCTCGATCTGCCCCTTGTCGATCGCCTCGATGCCGGCGCGGAAGTTTTCGGCCTGGTAGGCCGAATAGGCGATGCCGAGCCCGAGGATCGCGGCCTGCAACGCGCTGAGCGTAACGCCGAGATCGGGCATCACGAAGTAGAGGTAGAACAACAGCACGATGATCGGGATGCCGCGGATCACGTTGATCAGGCTGGCGCTGAGCATCGACAGCGCCTTGATGCCGGAGACCCGCATCATCGCCCAGACGAGGCCCAGCACCGTCGACAGCAGCAGCGAGCCGATCGTGACGATGATCGTCAGCGCGACGCCGTTCAGCAGGATCGGGAAGAACTCGACGGCGTCGCGCCAGAAGCCTTTCATCGGCAAGCCTTCACTAAGGAGCCTTCATCGGTCAGACGCTGACGATCAACCTTGTGCCTTCAGGCCCCATTTATCGAGGATCTTGTCGATGGTGCCGTTGGCTTTCAGCTTCGCCAGCGAAGCGTTGATCTTGCCGAGCAGTGCGCTCTCGCCCTTGCGCACGCCGATGCCGACAGAGCCGACCGTGACCGGCTTGTAGCCGTCGACCAGGCGCACCTCGGGGAAGCCGCCCTGCTTCAGATTGTAGGCGAGGATCGGATAATCGGCGTAGCCGGCCTTGAGGCGGCCAGTGTTCACGTCGCGCAGGATGTCCGGGATGGTGTCATAGGCCTTTACCTCGGCGAACAGCCCGGTCTTCTTCAGCGCGTCGACAAAGGCGGTGCCGACCTGGGCGCCGACGGTCTCGCCCTTCAGGTCCTCCTGCGTGGCGTAAGTCTTGGTGTCGGCCTTCGGCACCACCAGGCCTTCGCCATAGGTGTAGATCGGGTCGGAGAAGTCGACGACCTCCTTGCGCGGCGGCGTGATGAACATCGCGGCCGCAATGATGTCGATCTTGCTCGAGGTCAGCGAGGGGATCAGCGCCGAGAACTGCATCGGCTCGATCTGCACGTTGAAGCCGGCATCCTTGCCGACCTCGGTGATGAGATCGACCATGATGCCCTGGATGGTGTTGGTCTTGGTGTCGAGAAAGGTGAAGGGAATGCCTGTCGGCGTCGAGCCCACCTTCAAAGCCTGTTGCGCCGAAGCCGGCGCGACTGCGGCAATGGCGAGCGCCGCGATTGCGGCCTGAACAAAACGCTTCATCGCATCCCCCTGTTGGGCCCGGCCGGCGGCGCGCGCATGTCGCGATCAGGCGTTGCGGGCCGGCCCGTTTCGGCCTATTTTCACCAACATGAAAATTTGGTCACACTTTTGCGAACGATGCAAGCAGTTTTCATGCACATGAAGGAAGCGGTTTGACGTGAGCGGTGGCAAAAGAATGCGCAAACCGGCCGCCGCGAAGCCGGCCATGAAAAAGCCGGCCAGGGTGAAAGCCAAACCGGCCGAGCCGGCGATGGACGTCGCAGTCGGCCGCCGCATCCGGGATCTCCGGCGGGTCAGGCAATTCTCGCTGGAGACGGTCGCCGCGCGCACGGAGCTGTCGATCGGCTTCCTCAGCCAGATCGAGCGCGGGCTGTCGTCGCCGTCGCTGCGGGTGCTGGCGACGCTTGCCGACGTGCTCGGTGTCGGCATCGCCGCATTGTTCGGCGCGAGCCCGAGCGCCGACGGCGCGTCGGATCAGGTGGTGACGCGCGGAGTGCAGCGGCCCGAATTGAAACTGTGGCGCACCGGCGTGTCCAAGCAATTGCTGAGCCCGGCGAGCAGCGACAACAAGCTCAATCTGTTTCTGGTGCATCTGGAGCCCGGCGGCTCCACCGGCGATGAGCTCTACACCCACGACGGCGAAGAGGCCGGGCTCGTGCTGGAAGGCGAGATGATGCTGACGGTGGACAGCCAGACGTGGTCGCTGAAGACGGGCGACAGTTTTAGATTTGCGAGCCGCAGGCCACACCGGTTTTCCAATCCGGCGCAGGATGCGAAGGCCGTGGTGCTGTGGGTGAATTGCGTGACGGGGGCGGGGTAGCTCTGTTATCAGACCGCGAACGCAACTCCATCGCCGTCATTGCGAACGTAGCGAAGCAATCCAGAGACTCACCGCGGAGACAGCCTGGATTGCTTCGTCGCAAGGGCTCCTCGCAATGACGCGGATAGAGCCTTAGCCGAACCGGTGCTTGTACCGCTCCACCGATAGCGCACTGACGTCGATGTCCGGCTTCTTGCCCGAGAGCATGTCGGCGAGCACGCGGCCCGAGCCGCAGGACATGGTCCAGCCCAGCGTGCCGTGGCCGGTGTTGAGGTGGAGGTTGGCGTAGTGGGTCCGGCCGATCACGGGCGGTCCATCCGGCGTCATCGGACGCAGTCCGCTCCAGAATGTCGCCTTGGACAGATCGCCGCCGCGCGGGAACAGGTCGGTCAGCGAATGATCGAGCGTGGCGCGGCGTGCGTCGTAGAGCTTGTCGGAATAGCCGGAGATTTCGGCGGTGCCGCCGACGCGGATGCGATTGCCGAGCCGGGTGATCGCGACCTTGTAGCTCTCGTCCATCACAGTCGATTCTGGCGCGCCGGAGGCGTCCTTGATCGGCACCGTGATCGAATAGCCCTTCACCGGATAGACCGGCAGCGAAATACCGAGCCGCGCCAGGAGCCGCGACGACCAGCTGCCGAGCGCGAGCACGTAAGCGTCCGCCTGCAGCAGGCCGGCGCTGGTGGCGACACCGCTGACGCGCGCGCCATCGGTGACGATACGGTCGATCGAGGTGTTGAACAGGAAGCGCACGCCGAGCGCCTGGGCGTGCCTCGCCAGCGCCTGCGTGAACATGTGGCAGTCACCGGTCTCGTCCTGCGGCAGGCGGAGCCCGCCGACGAACTTCTCCTTCACGCCGGCAAGTGCCGGCTCGACCGCAATGCAGCCCTCGCGGTTCAGCACTTCGAAGGGAACGCCGTATTGCTTGAGCACGGCGATGTCTTCGGCCGTGCCGTCGAGCTGGGCCTGGTAGCGAAACAGCTGCAGCGTGCCCTGCGAGCGCTCGTCATACTGAATGCCGATGTCGCGGCGCAGATCGCGTAAAGAGTCGCGGCTGTATTCCGCGATCGGGATCATCCGGCTCTTGTTGACTGCGTAGCGCGCGCTGGTGCAGTTGCGCAGCATCTTGAGCAGCCAGACCCACATGACCGGATCGAGCTTCGGCCGGATCACCAGCGGGCCGTGCTTCATCAACAGCCACTTGATCGCCTTCACCGGCACGCCGGGGCCGGCCCAGGGCGAGGAATAGCCGGGCGACACCTCGCCGGCATTGGCGAAGGAGGTCTCCAGTGCCGGCTCCGGCTGGCGGTCGACGACCGTCACCTCATGGCCGGCACGCGCGAGGTAGTAGGCAGAGGTGACACCGATGACACCGCTGCCGAGGATCAGAACTTTCACGCTTCGTCAAACTCCCGCGGCGCTCGCCGCTGCAAGGACACAACTCGCTGGCGGCGAGAGCAATTATCAGGCCACCTTCTTGATGGCGTCGCCGAGGATCGAGACCATCTGGTCGATATGGCTCTTCTCGACGATGAGCGGGGGCGACATCGCGAAGCTGTCACCGCTCATGCGCAGGTAAAGGCCGGTGTTGAAGCAGTCGACCATCACGTCATAGCCGCGCGCGCCGACGACGCCGTCGCGCGGCGCCAGCTCGACGGCGCCCATCAGGCCGCAATTGCGGATGTCGACGACGTTCGGCAGGCCTTTGAGCGAATGCAGCGCATCGCGCCAATATTCGGCAATCGAGGCACCGCGCGTCAGCAGGCCCTCGTCCTTGTAGATGTCGAGCGTGGCGATGCCGGCGGCGCAGGCGGTCGGATGCGCCGAGTAGGTATAGCCGTGGAACAGCTCCATCTGGTTCTCGGGACCGACCATCAATCCGTCATGCACCTTGCGGCTCGCGAACACGGCGCCGCAGGGAATGGTGCCGTTGGTGATGCCCTTCGCGGTGGTCATCAGGTCCGGCGTGACGCCGAAGAAGTTGGCGGCGAACGGCGTGCCGAGGCGGCCGAAGCCGGTGATGACCTCGTCGAAGATCAGGAGGATGCCGTGCTTGTCGCAGATCTCGCGCAGGCGCTGCAGATATCCCTTCGGCGGCGGCAGCACCGCGGTCGAGCCCGGCACCGGCTCGACGATGACGGCGGCGATGGTCTCGGCGCCGTGCAACGCGACCAGACGCTCGAGATCGTCGGCGAGCTCGGCGCCGTGCTCGGGCTGGTCCTTGGCGAAGGCGTTACGGGTGAGATCGTGGGTATGGCGGATGTGGTCGACGCCCGGCAGCAGGGTCGCAAACGCACGACGATTGGCAACCATGCCGCCGACCGAGGTGCCGCCGAAGCCGACGCCGTGATAGCCGCGCTCGCGGCCGATCAGGCGGGTGCGGCTGGCCTGGCCGTTGGCGCGGTGATAGGCGAGCGCGATCTTCAGCGCGGTATCGACCGACTCGGAGCCGGAATTGGTGAAGAAGATGCGGTCGAGACCCTTGGGCGCGATCTCGGCAAGGCGCTCGGCGAAGTCGAATGCCAGCGGATGGCCCATCTGGAAGGACGGAGCGAAGTCCAGCGTCATCAGCTGGCGCTCGACGGCGGCGGCGATCTGCTTGCGGCCGTGGCCGGCATTGGCGCACCAGAGCCCGGCGGAGCCGTCGATCACCTTGCGGCCGTCGACGGTGGTGTAATGCATGCCCTCGGCCGAGGAGAACAGGCGCGGCGCCTTCTTGAACTGTCGATTGGCCGTGAACGGCATCCAGAACGAGTCGGTCTTGATAGTGTTCGGAATCTGATGAAGGGTCACGGCCGCGCTCCTTTGCTGACCCGCCAGCAGAGCCACGGCTTGGAAACCGCAACAAGTCCTTTTCTGATGACCTGCAAGCCATTGATTTGACTGGGGCTGCCGGTCCATATTTGCGCGATCCGCAACACCTGCAACACGGGACTTGGGCATGAGCGTCGACATCGGTGGACGGCTGCGATTCATCCGGGCCCGTCACAAGCTGTCGCAGCGCGAGCTCGCCAAGCGCGCCGGCGTCACCAATTCGACGATCTCGCTGATCGAATCCAACCAGATGAACCCGTCGGTCGGCGCGCTCAAGCGCATCCTCGACGGCATCCCGATGGGCCTAGCCGAGTTCTTCGCCTTGGAGCCGGAGTCCAGGCGCAAGATCTTCTACCGCGCCGAGGAGCTCACCGAGGTCGGCAAGAAGCCGATCTCCTATCGGCAGGTCGGCGACAATCTGTTCGGCCGCAGCCTGCAGATCCTCAAGGAGCGCTACGAGCCCGGCAGCGACACCGGGCGCGTCCATCTCGTCCATGACGGCGAGGAGGGCGGCATCGTGATCTCAGGCAAACTCGAAGTCACGGTCGAGGACGAGCGCCGCATCCTCAATCCCGGCGATGCCTATTATTTCGAGAGCCGCCGCCCGCATCGCTTCCGCTGCGTCGGCGGCAAGCCCTGCGAGGTGATCTCGGCCTGCACGCCGCCGACGTTCTGACGCGAGATCGGCGCATCCGGTGCGGCTCATTCACCTCTCCCGCTTGCGGGAGAGGTCGCGCCCACCGGGTAGCGCCGAAGGCGCGCCCGATGACAAGCTCCGGCGCGGGTGAGGACTCTTTCCTCTGGGGGATTGTCCCATTGCGGAGACACCCTCTCCCCGACCCTCTCCCGCAAGCGGGAGAGGGAGCGCACCTCCGTCGCTGCAGCGATGTGGCCCATTTCAATCGCGCTTCAGCGCTGCGTCAGCAACTCCTCGATCCGGATCGGGAATTTGCGCACGCGCACGCCAGTTGCGTGCCAGACCGCATTGGCGACCGCGCCGGCGCTGCCGGTGATGCCGATCTCGCCGACACCCTTGATGCCAAGCGCATTCACGTGCGGATCGTGCTCCTCGACGGTGATGACGTCGAGCGGCGGCACATCGGCATTCACCGGGATGTGGTACTCGCCGAGATTGGAATTCATGATCCGTCCGCTGCGCCGGTCTGTGACGGCCTCCTCATGCAGCGCGAAGGACATGCCCCAGATCATGCCGCCGAACAGCTGGCTCTGCACCATGCGCGGATTGATGATGCGGCCGGCGGCGAAGGCGCCGACCATGCGACTGACGCGGACTTGGCCCAGCTCGGGATCGACCTTTACCTCGGCGAACACTGCGCCGTGGGCATGCATCGCATATTGCTCCATCGCCGCAGGGTTCGCCGCGCCGGTGCCGCGGGCCTCGACCTCGGCAACGCCCGCGCGCGCCAGAATCCCGGCATAGCTCTCGCTGCGGCTCTCGTCGTCGCGGCGGATCAGCCTGCCGTCGCGCGCGATCACGCCGGCATTGCCGGCGCCGAACAGCGGCGAGCGCTCGTCGCTGGTGGCGAGATCGGCGAGCTTTCCGATCACGGCCGCGCCGGCGCTGTGGATCGCAGCGCCCGCCGTTGCGGTGTGCGCCGAGCCGCCCGCGATGCCGGCGTCGGGCAGGTCGGACGTGCCGGACTTGAAGTCGAGCCGGTCGATGTCGAGGCCGACGGCATCGGCCGCGATCTGCGCCAGCGCCGTCCAGGCGCCCTGCCCCATGTCGTGCGCGCCGATCTCCATCACGCCGGAGCCGTCGCGGCGGATCGCCGCGCGCGCCTCGGCTTGGAACATCAGCGCCGGGAAGGTCGCCGTGCCCATGCCCCAGCCGACCAGGAGGCCGGCATCGTCGCGCATCTGCCGCGGCTGCAGCGGACGCTTGGCCCAGCCGAAGCGCGCGGCGCCCTGCTCGTAGCAGGCCCGCAGCGCCTTGGAGGAGAAAGGCCGGCCCGTCATCGGCTCGACCTCGGCGTAGTTTGCGAGGCGGAAGGCGAGCGGATCCATGCCGCAGGCCCACGCCATCTCATCGATCGCGCTCTCGAGCGCGATCGAGCCGGTCGCCTCGCCCGGCGCTCGCATGAACAGCGGCGTGCCGGTGTTGACGCGCACGGCATCGTGCGAAGTGCGGATCGCGGGCGCCGCATAGAGCGTGTGCGAGGCGTCGGCGGCAGGCTCGTAGAAATCGTCGAAGGTGCTCGACACAGTTCGGGCGTGATGATCGAGCGCAGTCAGACGCCCCTCGCCATCGGCGCCGAGGCGGAGGCGCTGGCGCGTCGGCGCGCGGTGGCCGACCGGGCCATACATCTGCTCGCGGCGCAGCACCAGCTTGACCGGCCTGCCGACCAGCTTCGCGGCCATGACGCCGAGGATCTGCGGCCCGGTCAGGAAGCCCTTCGAACCGAAACCGCCGCCGAGGAACGGGCTGCGGATGTGAATCTTCTCCGGCGCGAGGCCGAACAGCTCGGCGACGCGGCCGCGAGCCATCACCATGGCCTGGCTCGGCGTGTCCAAGAAGAGCTTGTCACCATCCCAGCGCGCCACGATCGCGTGCGGCTCCATGGCATTGTGATATTGCGGCGGCGTCTCGTAGATCGCGTCGATCTGCTTGTCGGCCGCGGCGAGGCCCGCCTCGACATCGCCGCGATGGCTTTCCGTGGGATTACCGACGCCGACGACCGGCGGCACGAAGCTCTCGCCGGCATCGAGGCCGACGAGCGCAGGCTGCACCTCGTAAGCCGGGGCCAGCAGCGCCGCACCTTCCGTCGCGGCCTCCAGCGTCTCGGCGATCACGACCGCAATCGCCTGATTGGCGTAGCGGATATCGTTGCTCTGCAACACCTCCATCCGGAACACGAACGGATTGGTCTTGAGGTCGGGGTCGATCGCGAGCGCTGGTTTGTGGTCGGGCGTCATGACGTCGACGACGCCGGGATGGCGCTTTGCGGCAGCGACATCGAGCGAGACCACACGGCCTCGCGCGATGCTCGAGACGGCCATCACCGCAAACAACATGCCGGGTGGATGGTTGTCGGCGGCGTAAGTCGCCTGCCCCGTCACCTTGAGGATGCCGTCACGGCGGGTCAGCGGCTGGCCGATATTCGAGCCGTGCCGCAGATGCGCGGGCGCACTGGTCAAATTGAGCTCAGACATGGAGGGCTCCGGAGGTCGTGGCAAAGGGAGAGGCCGGCAGCGCGGGGATACGCGCAGGCGTCCCGGCGGCGGCCAAGGTCAGCGCGCGCACGACGATGCGGCGCGCGAGCTCGATCTTGAAGGCGTTGTCGCCCGATGGCTTCGCGCCCTCGAGCGCACGCCGGGCTGCCTCCTGGAACGCGTCGGCGGTCGGCGCGACGCCCTTGAGGACGTCTTCCGCTCCGCGTGCGCGCCAGGGCTTTGCAGCGACGCCGCCGAGCGCGAGCCGCGCCTGTGCGATTCTGCCGTTCTCGATCCGCAGCGCAGAAGCGGCCGAGACGACGGCAAAGGCATAGGAGGTGCGCTCGCGGACCTTGAGGTAACGCGCATGCGCGGAAAATCCGCGTGCGGCAGGCGGCAGGCGCACCGCGACGATGAGATCGCCAGGCTCGAGCACGGACTCACGCTCGGGCGCATCGCCGGGCAGGCGATGCAGCTCGTCGAGCGCGACATCGCGCCGGCCGCCCCTGCCCTCGATCTCGACGATGGCATCGAGCGCGACCAGCGGCACGCAGAAGTCGGAGGGGTGCGTAGCGATGCAGCTCTCGCTCCAGCCGAGCACGGCATGGCTGCGGTTCTCACCGTCGCGCGCGTCGCAGCCGGAGCCCGACTCGCGCTTGTTGCAGCGGCTGGCGGTGTCGTAGAAATACGCGCAGCGCGTCCGCTGCAACAAATTGCCGCCGACGGTGGCGGCATTGCGCAATTGAGCCGACGCTCCCGAGAGCAGCGCTTCGGCCACCGCCGGATAGGACCGCGCGAACTCCGCATCATGGGCGAGATCGGCATTGCGCACCAAGGCGCCGATGCGCAAGGACCCGTCCGCGAGAGTCTCGATTCCGTCGAGCCCATCGAGATGTGTGACGTCGACCAGCCGGTCCGGACGGCTGACGCCGCCCTTCATTAGGTCGAGCAGGTTGGTGCCCGCGGCGAGGTAGACCGCGCCCGGCTGGGCCGCGGCAGCAACGGCTTCAGTGACCGTGGCCGGCCTGACATAATCGAACTGTTTCATGCGGAGCGCCTCTGATTGGTCTCGTCCATCTGCCCTTGCGCTTCCAGCACGGCATCGACGATGCCGACGTAAGCGCCGCAGCGGCACAGATTGCCGCTCATGCATTCGCGGATGCGTTCCGGATCGTTGCCGGCTTGCGCCTCCTTGATCATGCCGATCGCGCTCATGATCTGGCCCGGCGTGCAGAAGCCGCACTGGAAGCCGTCATGGGCGATGAAGGCGGCCTGCACCGGATGCAGCTGGTCGCCGCGCGCGAGGCCTTCGATGGTGAGGATGTCGGCCCCGTCATGGCTGATGGCGAGCGCGAGACAGGAATTGATGCGCTTGCCGTCGACGAGAATGGTGCAGGCGCCGCACTGGCCGCGGTCGCACCCCTTCTTGGTTCCGGTCAGATCGAGGCGCTCACGCAGGAGATCGAGCAGCGTGACGCGCGGATCGTCGAGGACGAAGTCGCGCCGTGCACCGTTCACGGTGAGGCTGATGGAGTGGTTCATACAAGGCTCCGATCAGATTTGGACATGAGTCATCGCGCAGCGCGCCACCGCCGTGGCCGCCGTCGATTGCACGCCGCCGAACATGATGCGGCCGGCGCTCGATCGAAGATACGGAGGCTGCCTCCGCTTAACAAGGTCGGTGCGAAAAATCTGGAATTCGTCAAAAGCCCGTGCGTCACCAACGCGATAAGGCGACCAATGGGTTCAATCTAACCAATTCGTGATCTACATTGCGCGCATGGACGACCACACCGATCAGACCCGAAAGCCCCGCGCCGACGCCGTGCGCAATCGCGAGCGCGTGCTCGAAGCGGCCAAGCTGGTGTTCAGCGCCGGCGGTTCGGAGGCGAGCCTGGAAGCGGTGGCGAAGCGGGCCGGCGTCGGCATCGGCACGCTGTACCGGCATTTTCCGACGCGCGAGGCCTTGTTCGAGGCGGTGTACCGCCGCGAGGTCGAGCAGCTCAGCGAGCTGGCCGAGCAGTTGAAGAATGCCAAGGACCCGGTCGAGGCGCTGCGGCGCTGGCTGCGCTCAGGGGTCGAGTTCGTTGCGACCAAGAAGGGGATGATGGCAGCGCTCGCGCTCGCGGTGCAGAGCGGGTCGGAGCTGCATGCCTTCTCCTTCGAGCGTCTGACCAAGGCGATCGGCTCGCTGCTGGACCGGGCGGTCGCAGCCGGCGAGATGCGCGCCGACATCAACCCGGAGGATCTGCTGCGCGCCTTCTTCGGTATGTGCTATGTGCACGACCAACCTGGTTGGCAAGAGACGGCGCTGCGCCTGCTCGACGTGTTCGTCGACGGCTTGCGCGTGCGGCCGCCCGGCAAGGCCAAGGCGCGCTCGTCGAAGACGACGAAGCCGGCGATGAAGCGGAAGCGCTCGGCGCGGTACTCATAAAAGGAAAGTCGGGTCCTGCGGGCGGAGCGGAAATCTGCTGATCGGCCGGAGCATCGTGGCTTGTGACCCAAACATTCTGGCCAGAGCCAAAATCGGACAACTCCTCGTCACACGCCAGCGGCAAAGTACCACACTCTAGAGTGTAGGGTTGTGCTCGCCAGTTAATACACGCTTAGGCTTAGTCCAGTTTAGTCCGCTCGTTGCTGCTTGCACCCCGAGGCCGTATGAGTCTGTGGTCTTTCTTGTAAGAGTCGGATATGAAAATCAAACTTGCCATTGCAGCATTTGCAGTCCTCGGTATCGCTGTTCTCGGTTATGCTTACGTGCGTAGCTATCCGCCGTTCACGTCTCAATTTGTGCAAACCTGCGAAAACGCGATTCAAGAGCGGCTGACGGATTCCTCCACCTATCAACGGATCGACCTGGAAGACTCCAGAAGAACGATCACGTGGGACGAATTTTTCGCCGAGCCGGAACGGGCCGTACCCGAGTCAACCAGAAGATTCATGATGCAATCAGCACGCCACCTGCCGGTTCAGTATGAGGCGGTGATTGATTACCAAGCTCAGGATTCCCTCGGCGCCATCATGCGAGAAAGGGCATCATGTACATTCAAGTCGCTCACTGGCAGCGATGCGCCGACTCGTACGTTTTGGGTGAAGATCGATGGCGAACGCAATCTGGAGTGGGCCGCCAGGCAGCCCAACGCCGCAACGCTGCACCGACGCTTGGTGAAAAATCTGTGATGCGGCGGGCCGGCTATTGGCCCGATCAACCCTTCGATTAAAACGCCAATGCTGGGCAGGATGATTTCGGCCATCGGCACTAAACAGGGTCGCGCCATTTCAACGCGCGTCGCAGGAACAGCAAAGCCACAATGATTGGGAGGTCGGCGAGCCAGAGCAAAGCTGGAACGGGCGACTGATTGTGGATGTGGGCAATGTACAACACGAGGCCCAACAGGACAGTAACCAGCTCGTTCGACACCCAATACAACGGCGAGTGCCCAGTCCCGTTGCTGCGAGTTCAGCAGCTCGTTCGCGTGCTTTTGCGGCGCGCCACCAACAAAAGCCCGAAGAATGCAAGGCCGCAAGCTGACCGATATATTCGGCAACCGAATTTACGATTCGAAGTCCAGCGCCGACGGCACTGCTATCGCGCTTGATGGATATGGTTATCGCTGGTTTTGCCTCGACTGAGCCAATGACCGCGATTCATCGCCAGTCGCCGCGACAAGGCGCGGCGACTGAGGCATCGAGCACCAAGCCCCCAGTCGGCCGGATCAAACCCGACAGCATCCAATGAGAGCCGGTCAATCAGTTCAGCTGTCCTGACGCGCCGCTGGCGTTATAGGCCACCTCGCCCTTCCCAGTAAGTTGGCGTCCCATAATACCGATGGGTTCGCGTTTCCCAATCCCGATCTTCCCAGGAGTCATCGCTGAACTCAGGCGCATCCCTCAGTTGTTGCTCGGTGATATTGGTTCGAAAACCGTCAAGCGACGTGTCATATTTCAGAGCGCCCCAGGGAATCGGGTAGTGGCTG
Source organism: Bradyrhizobium sp. USDA 3397 (assembly GCF_054060965.1). NCBI lineage: Bacteria > Pseudomonadati > Pseudomonadota > Alphaproteobacteria > Hyphomicrobiales > Nitrobacteraceae > Bradyrhizobium > Bradyrhizobium sp. USDA 3397. The sequence continues at coordinate 6,852,744 of NZ_JBSSDS010000001.1, read as the reverse complement.
TGACCCAAGCCCACAAATCCACCAAAGCTCATGACCGCATAAGCCACGCGGCCTGACACCTTGTCGATGATGAGGTGATCAATCTCGCCGATATTCGTCCCATCTGCTCCATAGACCTCGGTTCCCTCAATGTCCTCGCTTGAGATGCAGTGATGATCCGGATGTGCTGTTGCACGGGCCATGACTTTGCTCCTTGGTAAGGTGGTTTTGCCGGCTTAACTCGGCCGTCGCGGAGCCGTTCCTGCCTTAGGAGAACATGTCGCAGCTGCCTGCTGCTGCGCCGCTGTCCCGGATGAGCGGCACCTGGAGCGTTCAAACCCAGCGCGTGATATCTGAGTACACGCCCTGGCGGCACAGAGTGCTAGCATCGCCTCCGCCGGGATCTCAACGCGGAGCCTGCCATGCGCATCGCAGCCTTGCTGATCGCTCTCATTGTTGCCTGTCATCATTCAGCGTTTGCCGGCGATATCGCGGCGGCCCAAAGCGTTATCCGCGCCCAGGAGCAGGCCTTCGTTCGCGACGATGCAGCGGCGGCCTATTCCTATGCGGCACCGGCGATCAAGGAGACCTTTCCCGCACCCGACATCTTCATGTCCGTGGTGCGAAACGGCTACGCGCCGGTCTATCGTCACAAGAGTTTCGAATTTGGCGAGAGCAAGACCGATGGCGGCTGGATCGCCCAGCGCGTTCATATCATCGATGCCAATGGCGAGGTCTGGGAGGCACTCTACACGCTCGAGCAGCAGGGCGACGGCAGCTACAAGATCACCGGCTGCTCGCTGCTGAAGGCGGGACAATCGGTTTAAAGCACGATCCGGACCCGGAGGGCCGCGTTAGCGCAAAGTGTGTAGCGGTTTTCCGAAAAGATCATGCTCAAACTTCAAGTGGCAAAGCTCGGGCCGGTCTTGACCGAGCCCGTCCGCGCGCGGATCAAGAGCAGCACGACGATGCCGATGTTCAGCGCGTTCCATGCCACGCCGTTGGCGAACGCCGCGGCGTAGGAGCCGGTGGCATCGAAGATGACGCCGGACACCCAGCCGCCGAAGGACATGCCGAACACGGACGCAAAGATCACGATGCCGACGCGGGTCGCGGCCTCGCTCGCCGGCATCGCCTCGCGCACGATGATCGCGTAGCTCGGCACGATGCCGCCCTGGAACAGGCCGAACATCGCGGAGATCAGATAGAGCGAGGTCAGGCTGTCGAAGAACAGATAGAACACAAGCGCAAAGCCCTGCGCCAGCGATCCCACCAGCAGCGTGTAGATGCCGCCGATCTTGTCGGCGAGGTAGCCCGAGCCGATCCGGCTGACGATGCCGCAGCCCATCATCAGGGACAGCATCTCGGCGCCGCGCGCGACTCCATAACCGAGATCGCCGCAATAGGCGACGATGTGCACCTGCGGCATCGCCATCGCCACGCAGCAGGAGATGCTGGCGATCGAGAGCAGCACCGTCAGCGTATTCGTCGACAGCCTGAGATCGACCCGCGGCGGCGGCGCGTTGGCATGGTCGTGGACAGTGTCGCGCCCCATCTGCGCGCGCAGGATCAGCACCAGCACCGTCATCAGGCCGGCGCAGACGATGCCTATGCCGATATGGGTGTAACGCCAGCCGATGTCCTGCGTGCCCCAGCTCACGATCGGCGGCCACATCGCGCCGGCGACGTAATTGCCGCTGGCGACTATGGTCACGGCAAGACCGCGATAGCGCTCGAACCAGTGCGAGGCTTCGGCCATCAGCGGCGCAAAGGTCGCCGACGTCCCGAGCCCGATGAAGAAATAAGCCGCCACGAACTGCCAGAGCTGGCCCGACAGGCCCGCGAGCACATTGGCGACGCCGAGGAAGGCGATGCTGATCGCCATCGCCGGAACGATGCCGAACCGGTCGGTGATCTTGCCGGCGATCACGCCGCCAAGCCCGAAGCCGAACATCATGAGGGTGAAAGCCAGCGAAACCGCGCCGCGCGTGGCTCCGAATTCGGCCTGCACCACGGGAATCACGACCACGACCGCCCACATGCCGACGGCCCCGATCGAGCCGATCAGGAGGGCAATGACGAGCCGCACCCAGGCCTGACGGGAGTCAGGGGTGAAGGCGTCAGGTGTTTGCCCTGGATGATTTGGCGCGTGCACGAGCAGGACCATGTTCGCGGACCGCCGCATGGTCAACCATCTTGCCGCGATATTGGGCATGCGCGGTGCGCTGCGGTAAGAAGCTCTTGGCGAATGTGTCTTTTGCCATTAGTTTGCAACAAGCGTGTGCAACATTGCCGCGCGAGGAGCCTATCGGCGGGATGTTGATGCGATTGACGCGATCGATGCGGATCAGGGTGGGGCGGATCATCGCCCTCGCCTATCTGTTCTGCGTGCTCGCGCCGGCCGCAAGCCTCGCCTGGGGCAATGCTGCGCCCTGCCTCGGCGACGATGCCCAGGCTGACCTCGTTCCGGCGCATCACCATATGGCTGCGAACCATGATATGGCTGCGAACCCTGGCGATGTTCCGCACGAGCACGCGGGAACGCCTTCGCAGACCGCCGCGAAGGACGCACCTGCCCCGAATCATCACGACGGCAAGGGAACAGTGGGCCCGTGCTGTGCGATGATGTGCGTCAGTGCGCTGCCGGCCGATCTGCCCAGCGTCGCCACGCCGCTCCGGCCGATGTCGACCTGTGCACCCGAGATCGTGCCCAGCCTGAACAGCGCGGCGCCGCCCCAGCACTACCGTCCTCCCATCGCCTGATCTGACACGACGGCGTCGGTTTCGATGCGCGCTTTTGCGCGCGCGAACCTGTGGTCTCCAGATCAGGAATTAAGACATGGTTGCGCTTTCCGGGGCGAAATCTGCCGCATCCTCGGTGGATGATCGACACTCACGTTTCACTTGGCTGCTGCTGGCCTTTGCCGGGCCGACGCTGTCCGGCTGCATGCCGGCAACGACGCACATGGCCAGCGCGGATCCCGCAGATCCGGCGGCGAAGGTGGCCCCCATCGGCTATCGCTCGACCATCGCGCCCTATACCAGCCTGCGGCCTGCGACCCCGGCACCCTGGCGTGGCCGCAACGAGGCGGTGACGCCGCAGCCGAAGCAAGAGCGGTAGGAGCGCGCGATGTCACAGCATTTTGCGCGAGGCCTGCTCGTGCTCGCCGCGCTCGGACTTTCCGGCTGCGCCGCGTTCTCGCCCGACAGCGGCATGAGCGCGGTCTCGGATCTGACGAGCCAGGCCATCAACAAGGACGTCGCCTTCGTGCGCTCGGCCGAGGGCGCCGCCGCGGTCGATGCCCGCGTCCGGCAGCTGCTCTCGCGCACGCTCAGCGTTGACACCGCCGTGCAGATCGCGCTGCTCAACAACAAGGGACTGCAGGCCGCCTACAACGAGCTGGCGCTGGCGGAGACCGAGCTGGTCGAGCAGAGCCTGCCGGCCAATCCGGTGTTCGCAATCTCCCGCATCACCGGCAATGGCGCCAGCGAGATCGAGCGCCAGGTGGTCGGCGACATCCTCGCGCTCGCCACCCTGCCGTTCCGGTCCGAGATCGCCCGCGAACGCTTCCGCGGCGCGCAGCTTCGCGCGGCGCTGGCGACGCTACGGCTCGCCTCGGACGTGCGCCGCGCCTATGTCCGTGCGGTTGCCGCCAACGAGATGGTGGGGCTGCTGACCGACGCGAAGGCGACGGCGGAATCGACCGCACAGCTCGCGCTCAAGCTCGGCGAGACCGGCTCGCTCAACAAGCTCGATCAGGCCCGCGAGCAGGTGTTCTATGCCGAGACCACCGCCGACCTCGCCACCGCGCGGCAGATGGCTGCGAGCGCGCGCGAAAGGCTGGCGCGCCTGATGGGGCTGTGGGACGACGGTCTCGACTTCCGCCTGCCCAATCAACTGCCGCCACTGCCGCGCCGGCCGCTAACCCTTCCCACGATCGAAGCCGACGCGGTGGCGCATCGCCTCGACCTGCAGATCGCGCGGCTGGAGCTGGCCGCGCTGGCGAAGGCGCTGAACCTCACCGAGGCGACGCGCTTCGTGACGCTGCTCGATATCGCCGGCATCTCCCGCCGCACCCAGGATCCGGAAGGGCCGCCGTTCCGCGAGCGCGGCTTCGACCTGCAGTTTCAGATTCCGATCTTCGACGGCGGCGAGGTGCGCGTGCGTCAGGCGGCGGAGACCTACAACCTCGCCTTCAACCGCCTGACCGAGCGAGCCGTGAATGTGCGGTCCGAGGCGCGCGACGCCTATCGCGTCTATCGCTCCACTTACGACATCGCCGGCCACTACCAGCGCGAGATCATCCCGTTGCGAAAGATCATCACCGAGGAGATGCAGCTGCGCTTCTCCAGCATGCAGGTCGACATCTTCGCGTTGCTCACCGAAGCGCGACAGCGCCTCGCGGCGCTGCGCGGCGCGATCGACGCCAGGCAGAGATTCTTTCTCGCCCAGGCCGATCTGCAGACCGCCGTCAACGGCGGCGGCCTACCCGCCGGCGTTGGCGACAATCCAACCACCGTTGCCGCGGCAGCTCCTGCCGAAGGCGGCGGCCACTGAGACGGAGGCCAAGATGTTTTCCCGCCGAGGATTTTTAGGCACCGCCGCGCTTGTCGGCGCATCCGCCATTCAAGGCCGTGTCCAGGCCGCGTCGATTCCGGAAGCACCCACCATGGACAAGGTGGTGATGCAGCCGCCGCTGCATCCGAGCAGCGGCCCGGACTATCGACCCGTGGTCACGCTGAACGGCTGGTCGCTGCCGTTCCGCATGAACGGCGACTGGAAGGAATTCCATCTCGTCGCCGAGCCGGTGGTGCGCGAGTTCGCGGAAGGAATGAAGGTGAATTTGTGGGGCTACAACGGGCAATCGCCGGGCCCGACCATCGAGGCGGTCGAGGGCGACAAGGTCCGCATCTTCGTCACCAACAGACTGCCCGAATACACCACGGTGCACTGGCACGGCATGATCATCCCGAGCGGCATGGACGGCGTCGGCGGATTGACCCAGCCGCACATCCAGCCCGGCAAGACCTTCGTCTACGAGTTCGAGATGAAGAGGAGCGGAACCTTCATGTACCATCCGCATTCCGACGAGATGGTGCAGATGGCGATGGGCATGATGGGCATGTTCATCGTGCACCCGCGCGACCCGAACTTCCGCGCCGTCGACCGCGACTTCGTGTTCGTGATGAGCACCTATCGTGTCGACCCCGGCACGTATCTGCCGCACGTCAACGAGATGACGGACTTCAACATGTGGACCTGGAACGCGCGGGTCTTTCCCGGAATCGATCCGCTACCGGTCAGGCTCGGCGACAAGGTGCGCGTGCGCATCGGCAATCTCAGCATGACAAACCATCCGATTCATTTGCATGGCCATAGCTTCGCCGTTACCTGCACCGATGGCGGCTGGATTCAGGAGAGCGCGCAGATTCCGGAGACGACCACCGACGTCCCCGTCGGCGCCATCAGGGTGTTCGACGTGCTCGCCGACAATCCCGGGGACTGGGCGTTCCATTGCCACAAGTCGCACCACACCATGAATTCGATGGGACACGACGTGCGCAACCTGATCGGCGTGTCGCGCAAGGACCTCGCCAAGGCCGTCGGCAAGCTCGCGCCCGACGGCATGGCCATGGGCTCGACCGGCATGGCGATGGGCAACATGGAGATGCCCACGCCCGACAACACGCTGCCGATGATGACCGGCACCGGCCAGTTCGGGCCGATCGAGATGGGCGGCATGTTCACCGTGATGAAGATCCGCGAAGACCTCGCGCGCGACGATTACCGCGATCCTGGTCCGTACAAATTCCCGCCAGGCACCGTCGCCTACGAAGTCGCCGCACCCGCCCCGGAGCCGGCGCGGCAGAAATCCGGCAGTCCGCCGATGAAGCACAAGATGTGAGCGTTTCGATGAACCACCAACCGGAGACTACGATGAAGACCACGATCAAGCTCGCCCTCGCTCTGGCTGCACTTTCGACCGCGCCGGCCTTTGCGCACGACAAGCACGGGCACGGAAACTATTCAGCCGGCGAGCCCGGCGATCCCAAGAAGCCCGCGCGCACCATCGAGATCCTGATGAACGAGATGGACTACACGCCGGCGAAGATCGAGGTGAAGCGCGGCGAGCAGATCCGATTCGTGCTGCGCAATGTCGGTAAGGAGGACCACGAATTCCTGCTGGCCACACCTAAGGAGAATCTCGCGCATGCGGAGCAGATGAAGAAGCATCCGCACATGGAGCACGACGAGCCCAATGCGGCGCGGCTTGCCCCAAAAAAGACGACCGAGATCCTCTGGAAGTTCAGCAAAGCCGGCACGTTCGAATATTCGTGCCTCATTCCTGACCATCGCGAATACGGCATGGTCGGCCAGGTCACCGTGAAGTAACGCGAAAGGAGATCCACATGACCCGCATCATCCGTATCGCTTCGGCGCTGGCGCTGACTCTCGGCCTTGCGACTGCAACCCTCGCCGCCGAGGGCGCCGCGATCAGCGGCGAGGTGAAGAAGATCGACGAAGGCGCCGGCAAGATCACGCTCAAGCACGGACCGGCGAAGAGCCTCGGCATGGAGGACCCCATGACCATGGTCTATCGCGTCAAGGACGCGGCGATGCTCAAGCAGGTGAAGGTCGGCGACAAGATCACCTTCGAGGCCGAGGAAGCGGCGTCGGGGTACACGGTGACCAAGATGCAGAAGGCGAAGTAGCCCTCCGTGTCATTCCGGGGCGCCCGCAGGGCGAACCCGGAATCCATTCCTCGACCAACTCCGCCGCACGATGGATTCCGGGCTCGATGCTCCGCATCGCCCCGGAATGACAACCCGATCCCGAAACATCCCCTGCCGTCCCCTTCCCACCCCCTCGTTAACCCTTTGCTAACCATACACCGGGCAAAAATTGCCGGGTAAAGTCGAGTGTCGTCAGCCGCGTAGAACGGGAGCTCCCGTGGACGCCAGTGCGGTGCCTCACTTTCGGAACGGCGGCCCGTCGGCCGCCGCGCAGACGTTTGGGGCGCGCGGACGGCAGGCGCGCGGGGAGGCAGCTACCATGGTCGACGTCACCGCGGGACAGGGCGTAGGCGGCGCGAAGCCCGGCATCCCCTCCCTCAACGACATCGTCACCGTCCTCAAGCGCGGCGACATCGCGCTGGCGCTCGGCATCCTCACTATCCTGGTGGTGCTGATCCTGCCCCTGCCGGCGATCGTGCTCGACGTGTTCCTGGCGATCTCGATCACCCTGTCGATCCTGATCCTGATGACGTCGCTGTTCATCCAGACGCCGCTGGAGTTCTCGGCCTTCCCGACCGTCCTGCTGATCTCGACCATGCTGCGGCTGTCGCTCAACATGGCCTCGACCCGCCTGATCCTGTCGCACGGGCACGAGGGCACGGCCGCGGCCGGTCACGTCATCGAAGCCTTCGGCAACTTCGTGATGGGCGGCAATTTCGTCATCGGCATCATCGTCTTCGCCATCCTGATCATCGTCAACTTCGTCGTCATCACCAAGGGTTCGGGCCGCATCGCCGAGGTCGCCGCGCGCTTTCACCTCGATGCCATGCCCGGCAAGCAGATGGCGATCGACGCCGACCTTTCCGCCGGCCTGATCGACGAGAAGGTCGCCAAGGAGCGGCGCAAAGAGCTCGAGGACGAGAGCGGCTTCTTCGGCGCCATGGACGGTGCCTCCAAGTTCGTCCGGGGCGACGCGATCGCCGGCCTCCTGATCGTCTTCATCAACGTCGTCGGCGGCATGATCATCGGCGTCGCGCAGCAGGGCATGTCCTTCGCCGACGCCGGCCGCACCTACACGCTGCTGACCGTCGGTGACGGTCTCGTCACCCAGGTGCCGGCGCTGATCGTCTCGACCGCGGCCGGCCTGCTCGTCTCCAAGGCCGGCGTCTCCGGCGCCGCCGACAAGGCGCTGATGAAGCAGTTCTCCGGCTATCCGCAGGCGCTGGCGATGTCCTCGGCGGTGATGCTGGTGCTGGCGGCGCTGCCGGGCATTCCGACTCTTCCCTTCCTCGCGCTCGGCGCCGGCGCCGGCGCGCTGGCCTGGAACGCGCGCAACCGCAACCGGGTGACGGCCAAGGCCGAAGCGGCCGCCCAGGCCGCGCCCGCTCCGGGAACGCCGGGTGCGCCAGGGGCTGCCGCGACGGAAGAGCCGATCTCGGCCGCGCTCAAGATCGACGACCTCAAGATCGAGCTCGGCTACGCCCTGCTGCCGCTGGTCAACGGCCCGGACGGCACCGACCGACTCACCGAGCAGATCAAGGCGCTGCGCCGTTCGCTCGCGATCGAGATGGGATTCGTCATGCCGGCGGTGCGCATCCTCGACAACGTCCAGCTCGAGGCCAACACCTACATCATCAAGATCAAGGAGGTCGACGCCGGCACCGGCAAGATCTGGCCGAACCAGTTCATGGTCATGGACCCCGGTGGCAGCCAGGTGCAGGTGCCCGGCATCCACACCACCGAGCCGACCTTCGGCCTGCCCGCGACCTGGGTCGATGCCAGCCTCAAGGAAGAGGCCTCGCTCAAGGGCTACACCGTCGTCGACGCCGCGACCGTGCTCTCGACCCATCTCACCGAGCTGCTCAAGGCCAACATGTCGGACCTGTTATCCTACGGCGAGGTGCAGAAGCTGCTCAAGGAGCTGCCGAAGGAGCAGAGCGAGCTGGTCAAGGACATCGTCCCCGGCCAGGTCACGGTCTCCGGCATCCAGCGCGTGCTGCAGCTGCTGCTCGCCGAGCGCATCTCGATCCGCGACCTCTCGACCATCCTCGAAGGCATCGCGGATTCGCTCGCCTTCTCGCGCAACCCCGCAACCATGGTCGAGCACGTCCGCGCCCGCCTGGCGCGGCAGATTTGCGCGCAGAACACCTCCTACGCCGGCTATCTGCCGCTGATCGCACTGTCGGCGAAATGGGAGCAGGCTTTTGCCGAATCCATCATCGGCCAGGGCGAGGAGCGGAGCCTTGCCATGCAGCCCTCGAAACTCTCGGAATTCATGACCGCGGTGCGCGAGGCGTTCGAGCGTGCCGCCCGCGAAGGCGAGGCGCCGGTGCTGGTCACCTCCGCTTCCATTCGGCCCTTCGTGCGCTCCCTGGTGGAACGGTTCCGGGCCCAGACCACCGTGCTGTCGCAGGCCGAAATCCACCCCAGGGCGAGGCTGAAAACGGTCGGAAGCATCTGATTTGCCTTAAGAAGCCGTGTGTTTTTCAGCCACAGGCAAATGGTTTTTGAGTTCCTGGCGCCTTGTCGACCAAGGCCTCAAAAGCCCGGCAATAGGCTCATTATAGCTTTGAAATAATTATATAAAAGAACGATCAAGGGTCGACTTTGATCGCGATCTATCACGTCATATCACGCCCTTGTGATGGCCCCTTGGGAACGAATCCCCCCAATACTAGGTTGATGGGCACCGGAAGCATGAACCTGCCTCAAACGGCCGGCGACTACTTCGGGTAGATGGCGGCAGGAGGCTTCCATGAACCACTCGATCTACAGCGCAGATCGCGCGACCCATTTGAAAATCGTGGTCGTCGCCCTCGTCGCAGGGGTCGCGGTGGCTGGCCTCGGCATCACGGCACGCTCGGGTTCGGATGAAGGCCTGACCCAGACCGCCCACGTCATCAAGGCCGGCAAGCCGGTCGTTGTCACCAGTTCGAACGCGTCCCTCGTTCGCTAAGGAGATCTGACGAGTTTTGTGAATTCACGCGGCTCTTTACCAGCCCCCCAAAGTCGCCACGTGGATATGTAGACGACCCCAACCCCAAGTCGACTACAGAAAGCGCCCGCCCCCCACGGGCGCTTTCCCATTTCTGGTACCTCGTCATTGCGAGCGCACGCGCGTCCAATTCGTCATTGCTAGCGCAGCGAAGCAATCCAGACTTGCCTCCGCGGAAAGACTCTGGATTGCTTCGCTGCGCTCGCAATGACGGAGCAAGCGGCACGGCCCTGCCTGCCAACTACCTTCCCCCATACGTCGGCGGCGGCGCCTGCACGGTCGGAGCGGCCGCGGCAAACAGCTCGTCCTTGCGCCCCGAGAGCGGCGGATAGATGCGCTTGCGGTTGATGGTCTCTTTGGTCGCCTTTGCCTCCGCGCCTGTGGCACGGACCTCGCGATTCCATCCTTCCGTATAGAGCGCGCCCCAGCCGCCGAGATCGAGCACAGTGACGTACCAGTCGATCCGCAGCGGCAGCATGGGCAAGCCGACGAGATCGGCGACCACGTTGTGGCCGGCGAAGCGGCCCATGGGACGGGCGAACTGACAGGACATCACCGTCGGATGCAACCCGTCGATCACGGTCGAGGCGACGTCGCCGGCCGCGAACACGCCGTCGACATCGGCCACGCGCATGTAGGGATCGACGAGGAGACGCCCGAGGGAATCGCGCCCGCCCGGAAAGCTCGCCGCCAAAGGGCTTGCCCGCATGCCCGCGCACCAGATCACCGTCCGTGCCGGAATGAATTCGCCCGAGCTCAGGCGCATGCCCGCGGCCTCGATCGCGGCGACACGCACGCCGAGCCGCGTCTCGATGTCGAGCGAAGCCAGGGCCGTCTCGATCACCGGGCGCGCGTTCGCGCCGATGCTGGCGCCGACGCTCGGATTGGGATCGACGAGGATGATGCGGCGGCGGCCGGTGATCCCTGCGCGCGCCAACTGGTCCGGCATCTCGGCTGCGACTTCGATGCCGGTGAAGCCGGCGCCGACCACGACCACCGTTGAATGGCCCGGAGACGGCGCGCTGCGTCCGAGCGAAACCAGATGATCTTCAAGGCGGAGCGCCGCGGCATAGGTGTCGACGTCGAAGGCGTGTGCGGCCAGGCCGGGAATGTCGGGGCGCATCACCGCGCTGCCGAGCGCCAGCACCAGGCGGTCATAGTGCAGCGTCTCCTTGCCGGCGCTGGTGACGAGCGAGATTTCGCGCCGGGCCGGATCGATCGCCTCGACCTCGCCGACGCCGTGGCTGACGCCGATCGGATCGAGCAATTGCGGAAGCGGAAGCGCGACCTCGGCGAGATCGGCCTCGTAATTGCGCACGCGGATATTGTGATAGGGATTGCGGTCGACGAGACGGATCTCGATGTCGCGATCGCTCGCACCGATCTCCTCGCGCTTGCGCGCGGCGCCGATGGCCGCCCACAACCCCGCAAACCCGGCGCCGAGCACGACGATACGCGCCATCTCCGCCTACTGCACTTTCCAGAGGAAAAACTGCGGCCTGCCCGCAGAGACAGACTAGCGCAACAACACGCGCCGACCAAATGCGGCGGCGTCCGCGCCGCTGCACAAAATCGCGATTTATGCCTCGCGCAGCTCCGAGGGCGTCGTGCCGAAGCGCTTGCGGAAGGCGCGGTTGAAGTAGGACAGATCGGAGAAGCCGGAGGAATGCGCGATGTCGCTGATCTTGCGCATCCTGGCGCGGGGATCGCCGAGCAGCTTGCGCGCGTGGAGCAGGCGCTGCTCCAGCACGAATTCGGTGAAGGTCGTGCCGGCCTGCTCGAACAGGCGCTGGGCCTGGCGTGGGCTCAAGCCAGAGCGCGTCGCAACTTCGGCGAGGCAGAGATCGTTGCGGCCGAGTGCGGCCATCACGTCGGCGCGCATGAGATCGAGGCGCGCCGCCGCCTGCCCGCGACCGCGTGCGCGGCTTGCGTGCTCGGCATCGGTGCCGAGCAGGAGACCGACGAGATCGACCATGTGCTGCGCGGTCAGGCGCTGGCCGACCGCATCGAGATGCGGCGCGTGATTGGCGGCGATCGCGTGGTAGCGGAAGATGGTCTCGGCGACCGCGCCGTCGACGAGCACCTGCGAGAGCTTGTCCTCGGCGCGCGGATTGATGTCGAGCAGTGCACGGCGCGGCATGCGAATGCTGGTGAAGCGGTCGGCCTCGGTGTGGCCGACGGTCCCGGTCACGCTCATGTCGACAAGCACCATCTGGGCGGGCGCGAGCTCGACGGTGTGGCCGTTCTGCCCGACGCGGACGAGCCCTGCGTGGGCCGCGATCAGGACGAGATCGTCGCTGCCGTCGGCAAGTTGGCTCTGCGTGCGGGAATATTGCGCCGAGGCGCCTTCCGGAATGGCGAGCGTGATGTTGTCGACGACGCTGATCTGCAGCCGGCAATCGATGCTGTCGCCATGGCTCGGCCCGATATCGAGGCCGCAGCGACCGACGGCCCGCTCGCGCCAATGCTCGAAGGCCGGACCGTGCGGCAGGCCTGCATATTGGTGAAGGAAGATGCCCGGCGTTCTCGCTGCATCCATCTGATTTTCTCGCCCTTTCCGGCATCACCGACTTCAAATTCCGGGGATTTGACGCCGCGGAGCGAGCGGAGGTTCAAATCGGGGGCGGATTCGGGGGCACTTGTCGGGCTGCGACAGCGGGATGGACCGTGGCGACAGTCGCCGTGGCACCTATTTCTGCGCGGGCGCCTGCGGTTGGGACGGCGGCACGGTCTCGATCAGCTTGCCGGAAAACACCGGGGCGGAGGTCGGCTGGCCGTTCGGCGAGCCGCCCGCCTGCTCGACGGTGACGGCGAAGGTCGCGCTATTGACGACCTCGGCATCGTAGGAGGCGAGCAGTGGACGCGCGGTGAAATCGCCGGCACCGATCACGCCGAGCGAGCGCGGGCGCGGCAGCTTGTCCGAGATCAGCCAGAGCTCGAAGCTCTTGCCGGGCTCCGGCGTCGCGCCGACCTTCCGCACCGTGAAATTCCGCGTCGCGCCGTCGATGGTGAGGATGAAGGCGGGGCCGCCGCCCTGGCCCTGCAGCAGCGCGACATATTGCGCGGAGGCGGCGAGCGGCGCGGCCGGCGTCTTCACCTCCACCGTCTGGATGCGCGGCGGAGGACGCAAGGCGCTCGGCAGCGCATCGGGCAGGAAGATCTGCAGCGACAGCGTCACGAGCAGCGCAGCCGCGAGCGCACTGAGCACCGATGCGACGGTGCGCCAGCGCTTCACCCGGCCCTCGAGTCGAATCACATTGCTGTCGTCGGCGAGCGGCGCTTGGGGCGCACGGACGACGTTGGCATCCGGCGCATGGACTTGCGGGATGAATTGCGGCGCGATGTCCGGAAGAGCATCAGGATCGGGACGCGGCGCCTCAGTCGGCCCGGCTTCGGGCTGCAGCATCTCCGGCGGCTGCGAGCTCTCGGGCGGAGACTCCGCAGGTCGAAGCGAGAACGTCTCGGGCACAGGCGGCTGTGGTGGCGGCGAAGCTTCGGCAGGCGCAGGCGGCTCCTGCGCGGCGGTCGTGCGCGCGATCTCCGCCCTGATGTTCTCCCACACGATCGGACGCGGCTCGACCGAGCCGACCATCTGGTTGAGCACGCCGAGCCGATAGGCCCAGGCCTGCACGACCTCGGCGAACGCCGGGTCCACCGCCATCATGGTCTCGACCTGCGCGCGCTCGTCGGCGCCGAGCGTTCCGAGCGCATATTCCGCGGCGAGCGCGATATGGTCCTCCGTGTAGGCCATCAATTGCAGTCCAGAACCACCCTCATCATCCTAGCGCTCACAGTCCGAGGCACTCCCGGATATCCAGCATGCTGCGCCGCAGCCACGTCTTCACCGTGTTGACGGGCGCGGCGAATTTCTCCGCCAATTGCTCGCGGCTCCAGCCGTTGTAATAGGCGAGCAGCACGAGCCTCTGACGGTCCGGCTCGAGCCGGCCAATGCATTCCAGGAGCCGCTTCAGCTCCTCGGTCATCTCGCGGCGCGCCAGCGGATCGGGACTTTCGGCCGCGACCTCCATCGCCTGAGGCTCTTCCTCGATGGAGGCTTCCGACTTCTTGCGGACGATGTCGATGGCGCGGTTGCGCGCGATCGAGGCCATCCACGTGATCGGCGAGGACAGGGCCGGATTGAACTGGCCGGCGCTGCTCCAGATCTTGACGTAAGTCTCCTGAATGACCTCCTCCGCGAGATCCTGCCTGCGCAAGATACGGAGCACGACGCCATAGAGTTTCGCGCGCGTGGCGGCGTAGAGGCGCTCGAACGCGGCCTGATCGCCCTTCGCCACCGCCTCAATCAACCCGACCAGCTCCGCTGGCGTCAGCATTCAGCCCCCTGGACCGCGGTCCGTCGCTTCCCTTCACCTCTCCCCGACGGGGAGAGGTCGATTTGCGCAGCAAATCGGGTGAGGGGGCGCAGGGCCAACGGGAAACCGTCACCCCTCACCCGGCGCTCCGCGCCGACCTCTCCCAAGGGAGAGGCGGGCACCGCCGTCGCTGACACAGCATTCATTCCCGCCACCATAGCGCCGGGCCAAGCCGACCACCAAGGGGCGCGGCGCCACACTGTGGACAGCACATGCGAAAACCCGGACCTTGCGGGTCCGGGTTTTGGCAATTCCTGGAGGGGCGGCTAGCGGCTCAGGCGACGGCGCCGATGCGGGCACGCATCAGGCCGATGCTGTCGAGGTCGGCCTGCTCGCGGGCGTTCTCCTCGGCACGCTCGCGGGCCTGGTCGCGCTCGTCGAGCAGCTCGACCTTTTTCAGCTCCTCGAAGGCCTCGGCCAGTGCGGCCTTGGCTTCCTCGAGCTGGCCCTTGAGTTCGTCGGCCGAACGGGTCAGGTTCTCGCGGCGCTGGATCGCGGCTTTGGCGTAGGTCGGGTAGGCGAAGTGCGAGGGATCGTTGATCCCGGCGCGCTCCTGCTCGGTCTGGATCTCGCGTTCGAGATCGACCGACATGCGCTGGAAGTCGGCGATCATGGTCTCGATCTGGGTGACCCGGCGGCGCTTCTCGTCGACCTGAAACTTCTTCAGGCGGATGAGGGTATCTCGTGACTTCATCGACTCGTACTCCCCAGAAGTCCCCCCGCTGCACGTGGGACGATACCGGTCACCCCACGGGCCCGATCGGGGCCCAGACCGGCTCTGCTACTCTGTGGGATCGGATGATGACCGGACAAAGTTAGCGTTCCGTTTCCAAATTGCCGAGGATTTGCGCCAATTGGCGATAGCCCTCCGCGAGCGACGCCTTTTCGTCCTTGCGCTGGCGCAGGAAGGCTTCCAGCGGCTCGTTCAGGCGGATCGCCTCGTCGACCTCGGGACTGGAGCCGGCGCGGTAGGCACCGAGACGGATCAATTCCTCCATGTCGGCATAGGTCGCCATCACCTGGCGGGCACGCTGGATGACCGGCCAGAACTGCGGATCGGCCGATTTCGGCATCGTGCGCGAGACGGATTTGAGGATGTTGATCGCAGGATAGCGGCCGCGTTCGGCGATCGAGCGCTGCATCACGATGTGGCCGTCGAGGATGCCGCGCACGGCATCGGCGATCGGCTCGTTATGGTCGTCGCCGTCGACCAGCACCGTGAAGATCGCGGTGATGGCGCCCTCGCCCAATCCCGGCCCGGCACGCTCCAGCAGCTTCGGCAACTCGGTGAAGACGGTCGGCGTGTAACCCTTGGCCGTCGGCGGCTCGCCGGCAGACAGGCCGATCTCGCGCTGGGCCATGGCAAAGCGCGTCACCGAGTCCATCAGGCAGAGCACGTCCTTGTCCTCGTCGCGAAAATATTCGGCGACCGCGAGCGTCAGGTAGGCCGCCTGGCGGCGCATCAGCGCCGGCTCGTCGGAGGTCGCGACCACCACGACCGAGCGCGCGAGGCCCTCCTCGCCGAGATCGTCCTGCAGGAATTCCTGCACCTCGCGGCCGCGTTCGCCGATCAGCCCGATAACGCTGACATCGGCATCGACGTTGCGCGCCAGCATCGACAGCAGCACCGACTTGCCGACGCCGGAGCCTGCGAAGATGCCCATGCGCTGACCGCGGCAGCAGGTGAGAAAGGTGTTCATGGCGCGCACGCCGAGATCGAGCGGGCTGCCGACGCGCTTGCGCGAATGTGCGGGCGGCGGCGTATTGCGGAACGGCATCGGCGAAGAGCCCTGCGGCAGCGGCCCCTTGCCGTCGATCGGCTCGCCCAGCGCATTGACGACGCGTCCGAGCCAGGCCGCGGACGGCCGCACCTGGTTGGCGGCATTGGCGATGACCGCCTTGCAGCCGCGGCGCACGCCCTCGAGGCCGGCGAACGGCATCACCACGGCATTGTTGCCGGAGAAGCCGATCACCTCGCACGGAATGGTGCGGTTGGCGCCGGTCTCGATCACCAGCCGCGCGCCGACCGACATCGCGTGGATAGGGCCGGCCACCTCGACCATCAGACCGCGAACGCCGACCACGCGGCCATAGATGTTGATGCCGTCGATGTCGCCGATCTGTTCGGCCAGCGCCTTCATAGGGGGGCCTTCATCAGCAGCGCACCTTCATATGAGGGTCCTCATGAGATGGTCGCCTTCGGTGATCCCGGGACATCACGGTGAAAACCTTAAGTTTCGCCATATTTCTGAACGGCGCTTAACTTCGTGTTTACCCGCATCATTAATCATTGCGTCACTGTCTTTGAGACTGAGCGTGACTCCCCTTCAGAAGAAGGCTGAGTCGCGGGAGTCGGTTAGGCCCGTCTCTTAAAGTGGAGCTTGAACGGAATCGGGTAACGAAAGCTGCTTCGTACGCAAGACCTTAGGGCGATTCGACATAAATTGCACCGGGGGGACTTGCGTTCCAGAATCAGACTTTGTTAACCATCTGTTGTCAGGATCCGAATCAGTTGTTCAAAGGCGTTTTGTTGAGTGCCGCGAATGCGGCCGACCTGACGCCCAGGAGCGGCGACTATGGGGAACTGGCATGCGCGTTTTGCTGATTGAAGATGACAGCGCCGTCGCGCAGTCGATCGAGCTGATGCTGAAGTCGGAGAGCTTCAACGTCTACACGACCGATTTGGGGGAAGAAGGCGTCGATCTCGGTAAACTATACGATTACGACATTATTCTCCTCGACCTCAACCTGCCCGACATGTCCGGCTACGATGTGCTCAAGCAGCTCCGGGTCTCCAAGATCAAGACACCGATTCTGATCCTCTCCGGCCTCGCCGGCATCGAGGACAAGGTCAAGGGTCTCGGCGTCGGTGCCGACGACTACATGACCAAGCCCTTTCACAAGGACGAGCTGGTGGCCCGCATCCACGCCATCGTGCGCCGCTCCAAGGGCCATGCCCAGTCGGTCATCCAGACCGGCGACCTCGTCGTCAACCTCGACACCAAGACGGTGGAAGTCGGCGGCCAGCGCGTGCATCTGACCGGCAAGGAGTATCAGATGCTGGAGCTGCTCTCGCTCCGCAAAGGCACGACCCTCACCAAGGAAATGTTCCTCAACCACCTCTATGGCGGCATGGACGAGCCCGAGCTGAAGATCATCGACGTCTTCATCTGCAAGCTCCGCAAGAAGCTCGCCAACGCCTCCGAGGGCCGCAACTTCATCGAGACCGTCTGGGGCCGCGGCTACGTGCTGCGCGAGCCGCACGAGGCCGACGAGCGCATCCCCGCCTGATCCCTGGGGTTTACGTCGCGAGCCCAGTCAGGCTCGCTCCTCCCAGCCTGGACCCCGCCGCAAATGGCGGGGTTTTCGTTTTTGGGGGACGCTTCATCGGAAGCTTAACGTTTGAACCACTAGCCTTCCCCTGCCGACGAATGGTCGCTGCACGATGGGGGAACGATGATCCTGCAATCACTCGCCGGCCTGCCCGCCTTCCTGGTCTATTTCTGCACCGGGCTGATCGCGATCGTGGCCTATCTGTTCGTCTACACCCGCATCACGGCGCATAACGAATTCCAGCTCATTCGCGACAACCAGCCGGCCGCGGCGATCGCGCTCGGGCTCAGCCTGCTCGGCTTCGTGGCGCCGCTGGTCAGCGCCATCGCGCATTCGGCCAACGTGCTGGACTGCCTGATCTGGGCGACGATCGCGCTCATCGTGCAGGTCATCGTGTTCTATCTCGTCAAGGTTCCGGTGCCGGACTTGTCGAGGCGCATCGATGACGGCGAGCTTGCCCCCGCGATCTGGCTCGGCCTGTCCTCGCTCGCCGCGGGACTACTCAACGCCGCCAGCATGATCTACTGACATGGCCGACAAACCCACCAAGAAGGAGTTCGGAAAGCGCCGGCCAGTCGCCGAGCCGCCGCGACCGCCGGTGAAGCGCTCCGGCCACGTCGCGCTGCTGGTGATGGGCACGATCGCCGTCGGCACCACGGCCTATACCTTAATGCCGCGGCAGAACTGCGAGCCCACGCCCGGCACCGTGCCGGGGCAGACGACCACGACCTGCACCAGCAGCAGCAGCAGTTCGTCGGGCGGCAGCAGCTCGCGTTGGTCGTCGCGATCGAGCCTGTTCAGCGGCGATTCCTCCAGCCATACCTCGTCGGGAACGTCGTCCGATATCAGCCACAGCAGCGTGAGCCGCGGCGGCTTCGGCTCGTTCGGCCACGGCTTCTCGGGCGGCGGCTGATCCATGCAGCGCATCACTTGCCTGGAGCGCGACGACTGGCGAGAGACCGCGGCACGATGCGGCTTCGTCTTCCACACCATCGACGGCGAGCGCTATTGGGACGAGCGCGCCTATTACGGCTTCACGCTGGACGAGATCGAGCGCAGCATCGAGGCGCCGACCGGCGAGATCGACGCGATGTGCCTGGAGCTTGCCGGCCGCGTCATCGGCGACGAGCGGCATCTGCGGCGCTTGAAGATTCCGGAAGCGTTCTGGGGCCTGATTGCCGAGAGCTGGAAGCGCCACGACCGCAGCCTCTATGGCCGGCTCGATCTGAGGTTCGACGGCAAGTCGCCGGCAAAGCTGCTCGAATACAACGCGGACACGCCGACCTCGATCTTCGAGGCCGCGGTGTTCCAATGGAGCTGGCTCGAACAGGCGATCGAACGCCGCGTCATCCCTTCGCGTGCCGACCAATTCAACTCCATCCACGAGCGGCTGATCGCTGCATGGAAGGAGATCGCTGGGAGCCGTCACGTCCATCTCACAGGGATCACCGGCAACGAAGAGGACGCCGGCACGCTCGCTTATCTCGAAGACACCGCGCGCCAGGCCGGACTCTCGACGACGCTGCTCGACATCGAGCAGGTCGGCTGGCGCGACGAGGCCGGCGGCTTCGTCGATCTCGGCGAGAACGACATCGCGCTCGCCTTCAAGCTCTACCCCTGGGAATGGATGTTCCAGGACACCTTCGGCGCAAAGCTGAAGGATGCTCCGACGCGCTGGATTGAACCGCCGTGGAAGGCGGTGCTCTCCAACAAGGGCATCTTGCCGCTGCTCTGGGAGATGTTTCCGAACCATCCCAATTTGCTGCCGGCCTTCTTCGAGGATGATCCGCGCGCCGCCGAGCTCGGCACGTCCTATGTGCGCAAGCCGCTGCTGTCGCGCGAAGGCGCCAATGTCACGATCGTGTCCGGCGGCCTGCCGCTCGACGAGCAGACGGGGCCGTACGGCGCCGAAGGTTTCGTACGTCAGGCCTTGTCACCGCTGCCGAACTTTTCGGGCTTCTATCCGGTGATCGGAAGCTGGCTGGTGAACCACGAGCCCTGCGGGCTGTCGATCCGCGAGGACGAGAGCCCGATCACGGGCAACCGCTCGCGCTTCTTGCCGCATGCGATTTTGTGATTTTGTCATTCCGGGGCGCGACAAAGTCGCGAGCCCGGAATCCATAACCACAGTCGGATGAAATGGCCCTGGTCTAACCGCCTGCCTATTTCGATGGCCTGTGGTTATGGATTCCGGGCTCCGCGCTAATGCGCGGCCCGGGATGACAAAGAGAACTCACCTCGCCGCGGCGATCTTGAGCGACGGCGGCATCAATCCGCCCATCGGACGGCCGGAGCGCGCGGGGTTGAGCTGATAGAGGCCGCGGCGATCGGCGATGGGGCGGAACGCGTCCGTGATGCCGACGACGGATTCGGCCGCCCCGAGCAGCAACGTGCCGTCGGCCTCCATCGCCTTCGCCAGGCGCTCGAAAATCACCGCCTTGGTGTCCTGGTCGAAATAGATCAGCACGTTGCGGCAGAAGATCACGTCGAACGTGCCGAGATGGGAGAAGTCCTGCAGCAGATTGAGCTGGCGGAACTGCACCATGGCGCGAATGTCGGCGTTGAGCTGCCAGAGCTCGCCGGTTTGCGTGAAGTATTTCACCAGATGCTGGATCGGAAGGCCGCGCTGCACCTCGAACTGGCTGTAGAGGCCGGCCTTGGATTTCTCCAGCACCTCCTGCGACAGATCGGTGGCGACGATCTCGATGCGCCACCCCGCGAGCGCCGCGCCCATCTCCTTCACGCACATCGCGATCGAATAGGGCTCCTGCCCGGTCGAGGCGGCCGCCGACCAGATGCGAATCGACTTGCGCGCCGCACGCGCCTGGATCAGGCCCGGCAGGATGGTGTCGCGCAAGTGATCGAACGGAATCTTGTCGCGGTAGAAGAACGTCTCGTTGGTGGTCATCGCTTCGACCACGTCGGTCGCAAGCCGGCCGTCGCCGTTCCTGATCTTCAGGACGAGGTCGGGGATGCCGGGAAGGCTTGCCTTGCGGGCGAGCGGCAGCAGCCGGCTTTCGACCAGATATTGCTTGTCGGCGGAGAGATCGAGACCGGAGCGCTCTTTCAGGAACTTGCGCAGATAGTCGTAATCGGCGGGCGTCACGAACGGTCTCCCGCGAACAGGCGGTTGACCTTGGCGCCGATCTGGTTGAGCGGCAGGATCGCCGCGCAGATGCCGGCATTGGCCGCCGCGCCGGGCATGCCCCAGACCACGCTGGAGGCTTCGTCCTGCGCGATCACGCTGCCGCCGGCCGCGACGATGTCCTTGCCACCGCGCATGCCGTCCGAGCCCATGCCGGTCAGGATCACCGAGAGGATGTTGCCGTGCCAGACGTCGATGGCGGAGGTGAAGAGCGGATCGACCGCAGGCTTGCAGAAATTGACGGCGGGGCCGTCGTCGAGCGCGATCACAGGATCGGCGCCGCTGCGCGTGACGCGCATGTGCTTGCCGCCCGGTGCGAGGTAGATCCGTCCCGGCTTCACCGGCTCGCCGTCGACCGCCTCAGCCGCCGGCCGGCGGCTCGAGCGCGCCAGATGCTCGGCCAGGATGGTGGTGAAGGTCGGCGGCATGTGCTGGGTGATCAGCACCGGGAAGCGATCGATCACCGGGCCGAGCTCGGTGACGAGCGCCATCAGCGCCTGAGGCCCGCCGGTCGATGAGCCGATCAGCAGCACCTTGGGCGCCTGGGTCGAGAACGGACGCGTTGACACCGAGCCTGACGAGGGGGCCGGAGCGGGCGCAGGCGCGGCAGGCCGCGCGACAGGACTGCGCGCGACGGGAGCCGGGCTCGCGGGCGCCAGCGGCGGGCTCGCAACCGCAGACTTGCGACGCAGCCGGGCGCCGAGATGGCGGATCTTCTGGATCAGGTCGTGATGGAAGATATCCGCGGCCGACGCCTCACGCGTCGATTCCGGCTTGGGAATGTAATCGGCCGCGCCGAGCGACAAGGCCTTGAAGCTGATCTCCGCGTTGCGGCGGGTCAGGGTCGAAGCCATGATGATGACGAGATCGCGCTTCTTGGCGAGCAGTTGCGGCAGCGCCGAGAGGCCATCGAGCTCGGGCATTTCGATGTCGAGCACGGCAACATCGGGATTGATGCGCTCGAGCTGGTTGACCGCCTCGAGCCCGGTGCGCAGCGAGGCCGCGACCTCCATGTCGGGCTCGGCACCAATCCAGCGCGAGATCAGACCGCGGATGACGACCGAGTCGTCGACGATCATCACCCGCAGCGGCCCGGTTTCGCGCGACGTGCCCGTGGTCGAATTACCTGCGAACGCAACACTCATTACCCACCAACTCAGACTGAAACGGTTCAGTTGAAAACAAGCGCCGAAGGATCCGTTCAGCCTCCGGGCGATCGCTCAGATCAGGCCGACTTCCTGAAATTTCGCCGTCACGATGTCCTTGTCGAACGGCTTCATGATGTATTCGTTGGCGCCGGCGTGCAGAGCGCGCGCGATATGCGCGACGTCGTTCTCGGTGGTGCAGAACACCACCTTGGGCTGGTCGCCGCCGGGCATTCGCCTGAGATGGCCGAGGAACTCGTAGCCATCCATGACCGGCATGTTCCAGTCGAGCAGCACCGCGTCCGGCAGGCCGCGCTTACAGGCCTCCAGCGCCTTCTCACCGTCCTCGGCTTCGAGGATTTGGAAGTCGAGCCCCTCCAGGATCCGGCGCGCAACCTTTCGGATGACGCTGGAATCATCAACGACGAGACAAGTTCGCATGTGAACCTCTGCTTCCTTCCCCCCTTTGCGGGGGCACTTCCAATCGCAAGTCCCTCGGCGGCAAATGCCGCCGTATCAGGCCGCCATCATCTCGGGCGCGAGCTCGAGGACGCGGTCGACGTCGAGGACGACCATGAGCTGTCCGTCGAGGCGGTGGACGCCGCCGGCGAGCTTGGCCATGCGGGGGTCGAGGTTGACGGGGTTTTCTTCCTTGCCGTCCTCGGGCAGGCGCAGCACCTCGCCGATCTGGTCGATCAGGAGGCCATAGGATTCGCCGCGCAGGTCGACGCCGACCGCCATCGCGGTCTTGCCGTCCTCGTCCTTGGGCAGGCCGAGGCGCGAGCGCATGTCGACCACGGTGACGATGCGGCCGCGCAGGTTCAAAACGCCGGCGATCTCGCGCGAGGCCAGCGGCACGCGGGTGACGCGCTCGGGCATGAACACGTCCTGGACGCGGGAGATCGGCAGGCCGAACAGCTGGCCGCCGATCATCGCGGTGACGTACTCGACCATGGCGCCTTCAGCGGACTGGGTCTTCTTGCTCATTTCAGTGTCTCCTGGTCCATGCCGCTTACGGTTTAAGCCGCGGCCGCCCGGCTCAGCTCGGAGGCGCCGGCGGCGCCCGCGGTCTGCTCCTTCAGCGCCGCGATCAGGCCGGGACGGTCGAACTTGGCGACGTAATCGTGGAAGCCGGCCTGACGGCCGCGCTCGATCGCCGCCGGCGACACCAGCGCCGACAGGCCGATGATCGGCGTCGCGGCGAGGTTGTTGTCGGAGCGGACGACTTCCGCGAACTCGAACCCGTTCATGTCGGGCATCTCGATGTCGGTCAGGATCACATCGAAGTTTTGGGCGCGCAGTGCTGCCAGGCCCTCCTGCGCGGTCGGCGCGGTGCGGACGCGGTAGCCAGCCGCCTTCAGCACCGGCGCCAGCATGTTGCGGAAGAAGGCCGAGTCGTCGACCAGTAGCACCGACTGCGAATGCAGCGACGGCTTCATCTCCTTGCGGGTGAACCAGTCGGCGAACGCCATCGGCAGGAAGTGGCCGACGTCGATCACCTCGGTGGCCTGGCCCTTGATCACGGCCGAGCCGAGAATGCCGGAGGAGGAGCCGCCGACCTCGATGTTGAGCCGTTCCTCGACGATGTCGATGATCTCGTCGACGACGAGGCCCATGGAGCGGCCGTCGTCGGCGAACACCAGGATCGGCTGGGCGCCCTGGGAAGCGATGGTGACGCCTTCCATGGCCACCAGCGGCATCAGCTGCTCGCGGTACTGCACCATGTAGCGGCCGTTCGAGAACTCGATCTTGTCGGCCGGCAGCTCCTCCAGGCGCGTGACGAGGCCGAGCGGGACCGCCTTGGGCTGCGACGAGCCGGCGCGGAACACCAAGAGCGAGGTGGTCTGCTCGCCACTTCCGATGTGATGGCCGGCCGCTTCGTCGCCCATGCCATGGGCCGAGGAGCCGGCGGCGCCGAGCGCCTTGGCGATGCCGTTGGGATCGATGATCATGATGACCGCGCCATCGCCCAGAATGGTGTTGCCGGAGAACATGTCGATGTGGCGCAGTTTTGTCGACATCGGCTTGACCACGATTTCTTCGGTGTGGAACACGCCGTCGACGACGATGCCAAAGGTCTGGCTGCCGACTTGCGTCACCACGATGAAGCCGTTCTCGGGATCGGAGGCCGCGCCGTCGTCGATCTTCAGGAGCTTCTTCAGATGGATCAGCGGCAGCAGCTTGTTGCGCAACCTGAGCACCGCGGTGTCCTTGATGCGCTCGATGCGGTGCTCGGAGTTGGCGCGGGCGCGGACCAATTCCACGACCGAGAGCTGCGGGATCGCAAAGCGGTCGCCGGCGGCTTCGACGATCAGCGCCGAGACGATGGCGAGCGTCAGCGGGATCTTGATGGTGACGGAGCTTCCTTCGCCCGCGACCGACTTGATGTCGATGGTGCCGCCGATCTGGTCGATATTGGTGCGGACCACGTCCATGCCGACGCCGCGGCCCGACACCGAGGTGATGGCAGCGGCAGTGGAGAAGCCCGGCGCGAAGATGAACTTGTGGATCTGGGCTTCGCTCATCTTCTCGAGCTCGGCCTCGGTGACGAGACCGGACGAGAGCGCCTTGGCCTTGATCTTCTCGGTGTTGAGGCCGCGGCCGTTGTCGGCGATGCAGATGATGATGTGGCCGCCCTCGTGATAGGCGGACAGGCGAATGGTGCCCTGCTCGCCCTTGCCGCTGGCGAGGCGCTCGGCGGGGGTCTCGAGGCCGTGATCGGCGGAGTTGCGCACCATGTGGGTGAGCGGGTCCTTGATCAGGTCGAGCACCTGGCGGTCGAGCTCGGTGTCGGCGCCGTGCATCTCGAGCTCGATCTGCTTGCCGAGTTCGGATGAGAGGTCGCGGACGATGCGGGGCAGCTTCTGCCAGGCATTGCCGATCGGCTGCATGCGCGTCTTCATGACGCCTTCCTGCAGCTCGGCGGTGACGTTGGAGAGGCGCTGCAGCGGCACCTTGAACTCGGTGTCCTCGTTGCGGCGGGAGATCTCCAAGAGCTGGTTGCGGGTCAGGACCAGCTCGGAGACCATGGTCATCAGGTGCTCCAGCGTATCCACGTTGACGCGGATCGACTGGTTGGCGATGCGGTCGCCCTCGCCCGCCATCTCGTCGGCCATCGACTTCTTCGGCGCGGCCTTTTCCCTGGCGGGTTTTGCGGCAACGGGCGCTTCAGCAGCTGCCGCGGGCTCGGCCTTGACCTCGGCCTTGGCAACGGGCGCGGGCACTTCGATCGCGGTCTCGCGGAAGGCGCGCTCGAGCTCGTCGAGCGAGACCTCGCCCGGACGCAAGGGGCGCTCCAGGGTCTGATCGACCAGCGTGCCCATGGTCATCTCCTTGGCGGGGGCGGCTGCAGCGGTGGGCGCTTCCGGCACCAGCGGCGGAGCTTCGGCGACGGGAGCGCTGCCTGCCGCCATGGCGGCCATGCCCTGCTCGACCATCGCCTCCAGCTTGTCGATGAGATCGCGGTCGTTGCCTTCCGGCTCGGCCTCGGTCGCCTCCAGGCCAGCCAAAATCTCCTTGATGCGGTCGATCGAGGACAGGATCACCGTCACCGCCTCGGCGGTGACAGGCATGCCGTCGCGGAATTTGCCCATCAGGGTCTCGCCGGCATGGGCCAGCGCTTCCAGCCGCGGCAGGCCGAGGAAGCCGCAGGTGCCCTTGATGGTGTGGACCAGGCGGAAGATGTTATCCAGGATCTTGGCGTTGTTCGGCTCCTGCTCGAACTTCACCAGCTGATTGTCCACGGTGTCCAGGCTCTCGCTGGTCTCCGTCAGAAACTCCCGCAACAGATCATCCATGAAAACAGGCCTTCATACAGGAAAGGCGCGCACGAGGCGTGATGCGCCATTTCGGAATGGGGCCAGCTTCACCGCAAAGCGTTTAATATTGGTTGAGTATGTGCAAAAGAACGGCACCAACAAAGAGATAAGGCGCTCCGGACAAGCCGAAGCGCCTCGTAAAGAATAGATTAAGAGGTCGGGCGCGACGCGCCGTTTACGAAGCGGTAACGATGATGGCTTCGCCTTCCGGCTTGAGCGTCACGGTGAGCCCGCAGGCCTGCGCCAGCAGCCGCGTATAGTAAGGCTGGATCGCATGCGCATCGGCAGCCGGCCCGCGCTCGCCGCTCAGGAGCTCGGAGATGTTCTGCGGCAGGCGTGCATTGTGTCCGGTCGCGGTGATGCGGAAGCTCATCGCCTCGCCCTCGCCGACCGGATCGACCGTCAGCATGCCGCCGCGCGGGATCGTGTGCTGGGCGACGACCAGCATGTTGAGCAGCAGCTTGACGCGGTTCTTCGGCAGCAGCAGCCGCGGCAGATTCCAGGTGATCGAGCACTTGCCGTCCTCGATATGGCCCTTCGCCATGGTGTGGGCATCGCCGAGATCGATCTGCGCGCCGGAGGAGCCGGCCGCGCCGAAGGCAAGGCGGCAGAACTGGAGCCGGGCGGAGGCCGTCTTGGCGCTCTTGCGAATCAGGTCGAGCGCGAACTCGCGATCCTCGGGCTTGGGATCGTCGTCGAGCACTTCGAGCCCGTTGACGATGGCGCCGACGGGGCTGATGAGATCGTGGCAGACCCGCGAGCACAACAGCGCGGCGAGTTCGAGCATATCGGGAGCGGCAGTGGTCGCGGGCGACGAAGCGTCAGACATATAATGGGGTCCTGGAGGGTTCCTTGCACGGCGCTGGACGCCGCGAATCACGCATGCTTGACGGATGCTGCGGGTTCTAACATTCGCAACCCCGCGGCAGCTAGCTTGCGATCGGCTCGAGGCGGCCCTAAGCCCCAAGCGAATCGATCGGGGCGAATCAGTGGATGAGGAACGATATTGCCGACAGATGAGGCATCCAGGTGAAGCGGATCATTGACGGAGCGGCCGCTGCCGGCCTGATGGAGCCGCTGACTGCGCTGGTGGTGAAGGCGGGCGAAGCGATCCTCGCCGTCAACCGCGCGGCCATGCGGATCGACGGCAAGCAGGATGGCTCGCCGGTGACCGAGGCCGACCTTGCCGCCGACCGCATCATCGCGGACGGACTCGCGCAGCTCGCGGGCGACGTTCCGACGCTGTCGGAGGAGCGGACCCAGCTCGCCTCCCCGCCGTTCCAGGGCAGCTTCTTCCTGATCGATCCGCTCGACGGCACCAAGGAGTTCCTCGCCGGCCGCGACGAGTTCACCGTCAACCTCGCCTTGGTGACGGACGGCGTGCCGCTGCTCGGCATCGTCTCCGCACCCGCACTCGGCCTGCTCTGGCGCGGCATCGTCGGCCGCGGCGCCGAGCGCGTGAGGTTCAACGGCGCGACGATCGCCGCCGCCGAGTTGATCCGCACCCGCAAGCTGCCGACGCGCGGGGAGCCTTGGATCGCCGCAGTGAGCCGTTCGCACGGCGATGCCAGAAGCGAGGCGTTCATCGCCGACAGGCCCCATGCCGTCAGGATGACGTGCGGCTCGGCCGTGAAATTCGGCCGCATCGCGGAAGGCAGCGCCGACATCTATCCCCGTTTCGGGCCGACCTCGGAATGGGACGTCGGGGCCGGCTGCGCGGTCGTGACCGCGGCCGGCGGCAAGGTGACCGACGGCGGGGGCGGCGAGCTCCGATTCGGTCAGCGCAGCGACACCGGCTTCATCATCCCGGAGTTCATCGCCTGGGGCGACAAGCAGGCGGTAGGCTGCTACTGACCGGGCTCGTTACTGCCCGAGCTTCTCCTGCAGGGCCGGCCAACGCTTACCCACCTCATAGAGGAAGCGCTCGGGATCGGCGACGAAGGCGTCGCGATTGTCTTCCCGGCTGAACAAATAGAGCCGCTGCGCCACGATCGCGAAGAAATGCGGATTGGCGGCGACGGTGATGCCGCGGGCGATATCGACCGGATCATAACCGCCGAATTGCGGTCCGTAGATTTCGGGATGGGCCTGGAAAGAGGCGCGGTTGCCCTCGTTCCGGAAGCGCCAGACGGCCCCCCAGAGGTTCGCCTCGAACTCCGCCGTCCCCTGCACGGCCGCACCGGCGACGAAATAGGCGACGGGGTCGAAACCCTCGATGGCGACGCCGCTGAAGCGATTGACGACGATCCGCTCAGTGGTGGCGGCCCCTGTCGGTCCGCCGGCACCGAGGATCCAAATGCCGGCCAGCAGGCAGAGGCGGCGGGCGATCAAGGCAATTCCGGGGCGCAAAGGGCTATCTTCCTGCCGTTGTGCCGTCATAGTTGCTGCGGATAACATCCGAGTCGAGGGGACACCCGGCGCAACCTAGAGCCATGCCTGTTGGCGTGAGGTTAAGGAAGCGACCGGATTCGGTACCAGGGGTTCTTTTATGACTTTCGCATCACGCCTTGCTGCGCTCGCGCTTGCCGCGATGATCGGCTGGATCGTGCCGGCCTCCGCCCAGCAGGCGCCGCCGCCTGACCTGCCGCCGCCGCAGCGGACCCCGACGCCCAATACCTATGGGCCGGACGAGCTCGTTACCGCCGGCCATCGCTTCTTCGGCAACGTCTCGCGCGGGCTCGCCTCGATCATCGAGAAGGCGGTCAGCCAATGGGGCCTGCCGAACGGCTACATCCTGGGTGAGGAAGGCTCCGGCGCCTTCGTCGCCGGCCTGCGCTACGGCGAGGGCACGCTCTACACCAAGAACGCCGGCGACTTGCGCGTCTACTGGCAGGGCCCCTCGCTCGGCTTCGACTGGGGCGGCGACGGCGCCCGCACCATGACGCTGGTCTACAACCTGCCCGCCACCAACGCGATCTACCAGCGCTTCGGCGGCATCGACGGCTCGGCCTACATCATCGGCGGCTTCGGCATGACGGCGCTCACCGCCAACAACATCGTGCTGGTGCCGATCCGCTCCGGGCTCGGCCTGCGCCTCGGCGCCAATATCGGCTATCTCAAATACACCCCGCGGGCGACCTGGAACCCGTTCTAGGCCCGCGTCCTCCCCACTGCCCACCGATCAAGGTTAACGACAGAGCGGGGCTGGCTTTCTGCCGGCCCGCCATGGCATTGTCGTTGGTGAATTTTTCCTTAAGCTTGGGAGTTCTGGCCCATGGTCGAACCGATCATGTACCTGGCGATCGGTTTCCTGCTCTCGATGCTGTGCGGGCTTGCGATCGTGCCGCTGGTGCATAACCGCGCGGTGCGCCTGACCACGCGCCGGTTAGAAGCCGCCACCCCGCTATCGATGGCCGAGATCCAGGCCGACAAGGACCAGCTCCGCGCCGAATTCGCCA
Source organism: Bradyrhizobium sp. USDA 3397 (assembly GCF_054060965.1). Lineage (NCBI taxonomy): Bacteria > Pseudomonadati > Pseudomonadota > Alphaproteobacteria > Hyphomicrobiales > Nitrobacteraceae > Bradyrhizobium > Bradyrhizobium sp. USDA 3397. The sequence continues at coordinate 6,823,823 of NZ_JBSSDS010000001.1, read as the reverse complement.
TGTCCGCCCGGCGGCTGGAGATGAGCGTCGAGCAGCTCAAGAACAAGACCACGAGCCAGCTCGCCGAGCTCGGCAAGAAGAGCGACGCCATCAACCGCATGAAGATCGAGCTCGGCGAGAAGAACGCCACCATCTTCGCGCTGGAGGCGCGCGAGAAGGCCGTGAAGGAGCAGCTCCGCGCCACCGAGGAGGAATTCGCCGCCAAGACGGCGTCCTTGCGCGAAGCCGAGATCGCGTTGACGGACAAGCAGGCCGAGCTCGCCAAGATCAACTCCGAACTGTCCGACCGCTCGATGATGGCGGAGAGCCGCCAGGTCGAGCTGGTCGCAGTGCGCGCGCAGATCGAGGAATTGAAGCACCGGGTCGGCGATGCCGAGAAGGAATTTGCCGCCACGCAAGCGCGCCTCGCACAGGAGCGCACCGAATCCGAGACCGCCTCGCGCGAGCTCGGCGAGGCGCGCGGCCGCGTCGAGAATCTGAGCCAGCGCGTCACCGAGCTCGACCGCCAGCTCATCGTGCAGGTCAAGGAGGCCGAGATGCTGTCGAGCCGCGTCGCCGATCTCGAGGGACGCCTTGCCACGCAGGGCAAGCTGCTCGCCGAGCGCGACTACGAGAACAACCAGCTGCGCCAGGCCAACGAGGGCAATGAGCGCACCATCAAGGAGCTGCGCGTCGAGATCGCGGGCCTCAGCGGCGGCAAGTCGTCGGCTGCGATGGAGCAGCTGCGCGCGGAAAAGGCCGCGCTGGAGGAGCAGCTGCGCAGCGCGCGCGACGAGCGCGCGAAACTCCAGCGCGACATCAACGCGATCCAGCAGCAGGCCGAGAGTTCCTGGGCGACCGAGCGCATGGAGAACGCGCTGCTGCGCGAGCGCATCAACGACATCGCGGCCGAAGTGGCAAAACTCGCGATGCAGCTCGAAGGCCCGAACTCGCCGATCGAGGCGCTGCTCGCGGCCGAGGCCGGCCAGCCGCCGAAGCCGGCGCCGCGCCCGGCCAACGACGCCGCGACCAACGGCGCCGCGACCAGCAGCGGTTCTGCGCCCCGCCTGCCCGAAGGGGGCGGAACGCTCGCCGAGCGCATCCGCGCGCTCCAGGCCCACGCCTCCCGCGCCCGCCAGCAGGGCGCGTAAACGGGTCAAAACCCGGCTTCCCCTGCGGGAGGCGAAGGTTTTCCGCCCCGGCGACGCCTTGAAAACTTGACACCTTGGGCCGGCACTTCTAAATCGCGGGCTCCGACGTGCCGGCCGGCCTAAGGTTGCGGCCGCCTGCATGATGGTCCCGGGCGCATAGCTCAGCGGGAGAGCGTTCCCTTCACACGGGAGAGGTCCAAGGTTCGATCCCTTGTGCGCCCACCATTAGACTCCTTAATCCAATAACTTAGCAAATCGATTCCCCGGGACCGTGCCCCGAAAAGTTTGGGGCACAACAGGGGCACACCTTCAGGCGGCGACGTCGCGAGCGGACCCGATAGGCTGTTGGTACGCTGGGGCCGAGTGCGTCTTGAGCTTCAGTTGGTTCCGCAAGACATCTCGGGCTGTGCATTGAGCCATCGCGTTGCCCGCGAAGAGAACGACGCAGGCGGCCCAGAGCACGGAAGCCAAAATGTAGCGGCAAACTCGCGTTGCGCTTGAATAGCCATTACCCGCCGTGCACCGGGCTCGGCTTCTGAAAATAGACATGGCGGACAGCTTTTTCTGAAGCGTTGGACACAAAAAGCCCGCCTCCGAGTCAATGGGAAGAACGGAGGAAAAATGTCATCCACGAACATTCCTCCCGACTTTGATGCGTCCGGAGGCGGGGCCCGTGGCCAAAAAGTATTCCAATTCCCAAAATGGCAGGTGGCAGTCCGTAAGCCTAGTGACCCACCCGCCCCATCAGCCCTAAAGGGATGATGTCACTGAAAGGTAGCACTCAGAGCAAACCGACTCAACGCCAAAGTCCGCTGTGGGTCTTGGTCGTGTAAAAACGCCGGTCGCTAGGCAGTCGAGCGGAAGTCATGATCGCTTGGTGTCAGGCCGCGATCGCAGCCATCAGCGGCTTGATCCCGACGATGTTCATGACCCGTGTCAGATTGTAGGCCAGGACGGAGAGCGCCATTTCGGCCGCCACTTTCGGAAGCGTTTTGGTCAGGAAGTGTGTCGCTCCCATGCGGGCTTTCATGGTGCCGAACGGATGTTCGACTGTTTCGCGACGCTGACGCATGGCGTGCGGGTTTGCATCAAGGCGATGCTGCACAGCCTCGAGCAGATGCTCATGCTCCCATCGCGTAAGCCGCCGTTCTGACCCAGGCGTGCATTGGGTCTTGAGCGAACAGCTTTGACACTTCTCGGCCCACCGCGCTCCAGCAAGCCAAGCCAGAACACGTCGATTTTCGGCGACGCACGCTGCACATTCCCAAACCAAAGGGCGGGAAGAAGAAGGCCTTCGATATTCCGTTGTCGCGACAGATGATCCTTTGCCTTATCCGCGCAATCCGGTTCGGTAAACAAATGTATCCTCTGCAAGCACAAGAATGGGTGTTTCCAGCCGACAGCGCGTCAGGGCATTTGGCGGAAACGAAGGAAGATCGAGAAATACTTTCGAAATGGGGCAATGATCTCCGACAGACCTTCCGTACGATTGCAACGGCTGCGGGAGTCTCGGAAGTCGACGCCAAGTTGCTGATGAATCATGCCATTCCTGGAGTGAACGGAGGCTACATCACGCGGCATAAGCTTCTTGAGGATCATCTGCGTTCCCAGCAGCAGGCGATCAGCAACGCCGTATTTGCTGCCTTGGGCGCGTCGGTGACCCGGGAGGGCTCGTTGCAGGATTGGCTTGGAAGAGGTGGTAGCCGAAGAGCAACCCAACGGGCCGCTTCAGATAAACAAGGCGCGGCCCCGCCGGTTGTTCAAATTCAGCAAGGATCAATCGGGGGCTCGGTGCGTTGACACTTCGGCTCACGAATCGGTCCAATCCATCATGGGCCAATTTGGGCTGATTTAGGCCAGCGAGAACCAACTCGATCAAAAGTTATCCTCGCTGCAATTGAGCGCGTGCCGAACCGGATAAGAACGAAAATTGGCCAACCGTTCATTTCGAAATGCTGCGCTTCTTACCGCCACTATTTCTCTTTGTTTTTGGATTTTATCCGCGCGAAAGGAGCAGGTCGAACGCTTCCAGCCCGCTCCTTTTCGTGCTCTACGTTGTGGAAAACTGGCTCGCCGAGCTATCACTCAGCGCCAAGCATCGTTGGTAGCGCTCTGGATACTTGCGGGCGACTACGCGTTCTAGATGCTCACACAAATCAGGGTCGCGCTTTGAGCTAGCTATCAGGTGAGTGAAGCCAGCCTCCCCCGCTTGCGCCAACCCCTCGATGCTGTCGAACAGATACGATACTGTGATTTCGCAAAATGGAGATGTGGAGCGGCTCTGATGGTAGGCAACGCAGGCCGAGAGCATGAACTGCTCCATGGTGACAAAATCCTCGTCGCGCCGGGGGCGCTGCTGCCAGGCGAGCTGATTGTCGGGATGCTCGATGAAACGGATCACCTCAGTCGCGTAGTGGCGGATGAAGTCGGTGCGCGTACCTCCAACAATGCCGCAATTCTCTGCCTTCAGTTCACCGGCGATCGGGATGTAGGCGTCGAGTTCGAGAGGCATCCAGCCGCCGGTGCGGCGAATATCGTGCTCGATGCTCTCCGGGCGATAGGATGATGCGCCGTAATTCATATGCTCCGGGCTCTGAACGAACAGCGGCGCGTGCTCGAGCCGCTGCGGCAGCGGCCTCCACAGGAACACGTCGCTGTCGAGGTGGACGAATGGAGCATCCTGCGCCGCGTAAGCATACAGCTTGCCAATCGCCCACCAATCCGGATCGTGATCGGCGAGCGCATCAAGCGCCAAACTGACGCTGGCAAATTCAAGGCCGAGGCCATCCACCAGCAATGCGGCCCCGTCTCGATCGGTTAACAGTTGCGTGTCCCGATAGTGTTGGCGCGCAAGCTCGAATGATAGCACCCAAGATAGCAGATGATGCTTCGGCGTGAGCCAGCCCGGACGCCGATTTGCGTTCAGCGGCTTTGTCCACAAAGACCAGACTGCCTTCATGCGATCCCCCCTTCGGCGATCAGGCGCTCCGCGCCGATTCCGACAAAACCGAGCGGCCCGGCATATCGATAGGTGTAGTAGCGGGGTAACGACGGCAGGAGCCAGAACCACGTCTCGAAATCGGGCTCCGGGACAGGCGATGAGAAGACACTTCCGGCGCTCGCACGGGGGCTTGCATCAAGCAGCGACCGCTTGACCACAAGTCGGGATAATATACGGGAAGCAACACCGGCGGGGATGAGAGTGACGAGCGGGTCGTTGCCATAGACCACCTGCAACCGGGTAAACCTTGCGTTGCCCGTCCCGCGCGTCAGGACGCCTAGTCGCGAGCCTTTGACGAAAGTACGGCCGCGCTGAAAGAGCTCTTCCAGGTTGGTGGACGAACTAGTGGGTGCGCCGCTGAGCGCAGTACTGTGACCAAAGTGCAAGCCGTCGCTGGCACGCTTGATGTCGAGGCTGATGCGAACCGGCACGCTTTGACCTCTCGATACGGTGACGCGCCTGATCGACGACTCGAGGATTTGCCCGTCGCGGATGTCGGCATGGAAGAGCTCGACGTCGGAGCGAAACCCACTGAAGCCTCCCGTTGCCTCATGGACGCAGAAGAAGACAGAGAACTCCTGCTCCGAAATCCAGTTGTAGACGATGCCAGCTGTGCCGTTATTTGGGGTCTCTATCGTTGTACCCACATACTGGGCGTTTTCCTTTAGAACATAGCGGTTGATCGCCGTGGTTGGCATCACCGACTGGCCCGGCGTCGAGTCTGGCCGCGTACCTGCGTTTTTCGCCGTCTGCAGCACCAGATTGCCCGGCCCGAGTTGCCATCGAGAGGCGGGACCACTGTAGTCGAAGACTTGGAATTCACGCTCGAACGGCACCGTTCTGACGCGGGGAACGTCGCGCCGGAGAAGATCGCTCAAGAACGTTGCTGTTTGCGGCAGGGGGCGCCAGTCGACCACGCCGTCATTGCGCAGTGAAACATCTCCCGACAGCACCACCTGCTGATAGCCGACGATGGCGCCGGCGTCGCCGCTGGCCGGGCCCCCGGGTGCCCGAAATGGGATATCGCTAACGACAAATACTGACGCATCGTTGACTGCGTCCGGATCGAGCTTCTGCGGGACAAGGATATCGAACCCCTCGGCGAACTGGCTAGCAGGGAGCTCAGTACCGGTCTCCAGCGGACGCGAGCGGCCGATGGGATCGACATGCAGCACCGACAGGACTTGGGTGCTGCCGACCACCGGATTAAGTGGTGCACGCAGATCCAGCACTTCGTCCGGAAAGCGCAACAAGGCGAGCGGTGAATAGTGATGGGCCACTCCCGAGGGCGCTCGATCAAGCTTCTCGGCCGAGGCATCGATCGCACGCGCTGCAAATGTCCAGAAGTCGCCGACACGAAAGAGCCCGTCAGCAGGTTCGACATCGAAGGCCACACGGATGCCGCTCTCTAGCGTGATCAGCCGGTTCGCCGCAGCGGGCACCGGAATCGTGCCGGGCGCAGCCGCAGCATCGAGGTCGATCACCACAGCGCCCGCGGCGTCGCGAACGATTCCCGCCTGATCCCAGCGCCGCATACGGGTCCGCCGTGCCGCCAAGATGTCTGTCATCACGCCGGTCGGTATCAAGTCAGCTGGAATGGCGCTCGCAAATGTGATGCGCTGATTTTCGTAATCCACATCCTGGATCTTGAGCATGGCGCCGGCACGTTGCGCGAACTCCCGGCGGTCGTCAGTGAGTTCGATCCAATGCCCACGCTTGAAGTTGAGAACCGAATCACGCCCGGTCGAGGCCACGCGAACGGTCGTGCCTGAGATGATCTCGGTCAAGGTCGTCACGATCGTCGCGTTATCTCGCGACCACTTGAAGGTTGCCGTGCCAGCTTTACCGCCCTCATGCACCTCGACGCGGTAGAGTTGATTTTCCAGGCCACGATATCCGCCGCTCATGGCAATGAGACATGGGTCGGTTGCTAGGCTTGTCGGATCGACCTCGGTGGTCAGACGGCCCGCAGAGGGCCGGGTCCGCTCCGTGAGCGCGGCCAAAGCAAGCTGCAGGCTTCCACCGCCGCCGGTGACGTTCGGCAGGAGACGAACTTGCCAGACGGTTTGCAACCGGGTGGTCGTATCGACGCCATTGAGCGCCTTTTCCAGCAATGCCGGCTCCTCGATCGAGGTGACCTCGCGTTGCCACACATCCAGGTAGACTAGGTGTGGTCCGTCGCCGCTGGCGAGAGCATCGGGCGTGGGCCAATACGGTTGCTGGTCATAATCGATCGTCTGCCCGATTGCTTCGCCCAGCACGCCGATGGTGCCACCCTCGGCAAGTGGTTCGGCGAGATCGAAGGTGAACGGCGTGGCGCCATGGTTCTCAGCGAGAAGCCCGTCCACATACATTCGACCGCGTCCGATCTTCAGCATGCGCCGCCCGCCTTGGGTCACGATCGAGACCTTGAAGCCGTCGGCAGTCTCTCGCGGAACGCCGCGCCGTCCAAGCAGGTCCACCGTTTGGGCCCGAGCACGCCGCTCGATAATGGCGCCCTGTTCATTCCAATCGGCGTCGAGCGCGACGCGCCCCTGTTGCATCCGCACAGCACTGAAGTTGCGCTGCGGCTCGAAGGAGTTCCGACTATAGTCACCGCTCATCACATCCTCGCGCTACGCGTCATGTTTCGAAGAAGACTCCCGCCTCGAGACCAAACCGCAGATACTCCTCGACTCGAACGTCGAGGTTCATTTGCCGCTGCGGCTGTAACAGCACGTGAAACGCTCCCATCTCCGCTTCGTCTTCTGCACCGGTCACGATCTCGGTCGGGCACGAGCGCCCGAGTTGTCCATAGCCGGGTCGGCCATAGCGCAGAGACGTGAAGCTCGGTCGTAGCCAAGCCTGGACGGCGGTGCGGACGGATGCAGCTTCGCCATCTTTGACCAAGGCATTGGTGGCGAGCTCGCGCTCCCTGATCTGTGCCGAGATCTCGTGATCGGGCTGGCATTGGAAGCGTCGCGGCGTCACCGCGGATTCCGAGACGAACGAAAATCGCACGCATCCGTTCTGCAGCCTCGCGGCGCGGATCGGCGGCGGAGGCGTCGTTCCCGCTTCCGCATCGGCCAGCACGATGCAGTTCGTGATGAGTTCGAACGCCTCCGCAAATATGTGGCCGATCACCGTCGTGGCATCGAGCCTGAGCGGACCGCCGTTGCCAACGCGGCCGTCAGGCCCTGTGATAGTGCCCGCATAGGCAAGGCTACTTGGGCTTGTGGCATCCACAATGCTGTCCTTCACCACTGTCTGCGCGCGCACCGACGAGCGCAGACCGCCGATGATCGTCCGCTCGATGACGATCTCGGTATCGGCGACATCGGCAATCAGGCTGGGGTCACTGCTTTGCGGTGTGCCGTCGATGGCGAGTGTGCGGCCTGGTACCAATGTGCAATGACGGATGAGCAACTGTTTCAGGCCCTTCGCCTGCAGATCAAGGAAAACCGGACGGCCTGCCAACACCAAACCATCGAGAATACAGCGAGCCTCGCCGCCTGTGCCATTGACCTTCACGGTCAGGTCGCCGGAAAGATTGATGGTAGGTCGCTGTCTATTCGCGGCGCGCAGAATCACGGTCTTGCCGGCCGGGACCTTGACGGTGATCGCCTCCGCGTAGGTTCGGCTGTCCGCGATCTCGCAGATGCCCCCGGTTGATGCGATCTCATCGAGGCCCGACTGTATAGTCGGCCTCTGCGCCGAATCCTCCGATACGCGCGTGATCGGCTGAGCCGACGCACCCAGGAAGTCCGCGCGATCATACTGACCGGCCCCCATCGGAGCACTGAAACCATAGTGAAAACTGACTCGCGTCTCAGCCTCGGGCGGTTGCGCATCGCGGAACAACAGCCGCCCGAGAACCGGATCTATAGCCACCCGCTTGGCCGGGCTCGCCAGCGACCATGCGCCGCCCGTCCGGGTCGAGAGATTGCAGACTTGGACTTCACTGGCCGGAATGGTCGTGAGCGCCTGACCTGGGCCGCTCCTGACTTCGATCAGCAGGCTCTTGTCTGGTCCGTAGTAGAGGTCGAGGTAATGCGCGAGCACGCGGCGGCTGATCGGTAGCGGCACGTTGAGCGGTGTTGCAAGATGGTCCTCTTCCGGATCAGCTTTAGTGAACAGCGGTGCATCAATTCCCAGCGGGTTGAACAGGAAGCGGCGATCATCGACGCGCAGCGCAGTGGCACGCCGCAGCGGATACGAGAGGAGCCGCCAGAGGAACAGTCCAACGTTCGGAATATTGTAGCGGCCGCCTTTGCGGGCAATCGAGCGCACGTCAATACTATGCTGATGCTGATCGAACGCGGTCCCGGCGCGCTCAAGCGCCTCCCAATTGCGCAGATCGAGCGTGTACGTGCTGTGCGGACGCAGGTGATTGAGATACTGTGTCGTCGCGACACGCTCGAACAGCTCGACCACACGCGCTCCCCAGTTGGTCGCGTCACGTGCGACCTGCTCTAGCGTCGTCGCCGTGCCCTTGCGCCGGCGGTACGCGACTGTATTGGCGACCTCGGTGCGCGGACTGGAGAGCTCCGGAATCACATGATGCAGCGGCTGGTAGCCGATCAGGCTGCCAAGGTACGGCGCCACCCAGTCCGCGCAGGTCTCGATGAATTGATCATCGTACAGCTGCGCCAGATCCTCCTCGATTTCCGCCACCTGCTCGGCGAAGACGGCTATTAGATCACGCAGGGCACCTCCTTGCTCTGCGTCGCGCAGCCGATGGATTGCGGGGAGAAGCTGGTAGAGCGCGTTTGCGTCGTAGCTCACGACATCACCTCCAGCCCGTCGAATGGATCAGCCGAGAAGGACAGCAGCTCCGCCCCTGCGAGGCTGTCGTCGGCGAGACGCTCGGCCGGCCGTGCTGGAAGGAACGCGTGCGGTTCCGGCGCATCCTGTGGCGGCATACTGCGGTAAAGGCGATCAACCGAAACCGCCTCGACACCTGGGACGGTGCTGCTCACCGCAATAACGTGGCTGAGTTTGAGTGATTGTGCGAATTCCCGTGCCGCAAAGCTAAACACCTTGCGTAGAGAGACCGCCACCGCCGCAAGCACGGTCACGGCACGGTAATCGTGCTGGACTTTGACGCGCAGCTTGAGCCGGACGTCGACGGGCCGATACGAACCGACCTCGATCGGCGCGAAGGGATCGCCGATGCCATGCAAAGCTTTCAACAGGCTGTTAGCGGTCTCGCTTGTGGGGCTCACGCGGGCCCCCTCTGGGCCGGCCACCGTGATGAAAATCCGTCGTCCTCGCCCGTCCCAAATCAGCGTCGCGCTCGCCTTGGCGATGCCGGCGAAGGTGCGGGCGAAATCTTCGTAGTCCTTGAGCGAAACGGCGCGACCAAGTGTCAGCATGGTGAGAGGCGCGACGCGGCGCGTCTCGTCGGTGCTCTCGGCATCTTGCGCGCCCTCGCTGGGCAGCGGATTGGTGACTGCTTTCAGGCCGAGCGGGCGCGTCACCAACAGCCCGATCTGCCCTTCCTTGACGATGCCCGCGAGCCCGATCCCCTTGCGATAGGAGGCGACGATATTGTCCTGCCCCGAGAGCGGAGCGGCCCCGGTTTCGCCATCGCCGAACTCGACGATAGTGGTGCCGTCTTCGGTAGTTCGGGTTGCGTAGACCTGCTCGTGTCCGCCTCGGCCGTAGAGCGAGGGGACTTCTTGCCACCTCACGTCGTTCACCCGAACCGTTAGGGTGGATTGGCGACCCTCGTCGGTCGGCATGCGGACATACGTAAGGGGACGCTGGCGCAGCGCGAAGCGCAGATGCTTGCGACTGCTGTCGCCGCTTCCCAGGATGTCGGTGACCAGCTCACCATGGGTCGCACGCGCAACGTTGGCCAGCACCTGGACCGAGGAGCGGTCGTAGGCGTTAACCATCGGCTTAATCAGTCGAAGGCAGGAATGCGCGTCGTCTTCCCGTTCCACCCGGTCCAGGATGACGGATTCGGCAACCACGGGATCTTCCGGCCGTGCCGGCACAAAGGTTGGCGGCGTGTCCTTGAGGACATCGAGCATGCCGTCCCGGCCCGCTGCGGTGCGTAGACGCCAACGCAGGCTTTGGCCGCCCGGAAGTGGCAGCCCCGGGCCCATCACCGTGAGGATGCTGTCAACCGCTACCGTGAACCACTCACCCGTTTCCGACAGGAGCGTCATCCGTTTTCGGATCAGCATCAACGGGCGCCTTCCCCGAACGATCAGCCGCCGTCCCGGGACGAGATCGCTGACAACGCTTTCCAGCGGGATTGCATCGCCCTGAACCGGCTCCGTCAGCGGCGCGGTGGCGAGTTGCAGCGGGTCACTTTGGCCGAACACCGTCGTTCCGCGATAGTTCGGTCCACTGAAGCGATCGAGATTGACCGTACTGTCGAGCTGCAGTCGCGTACTCTTGCCACTGACGAGGTAGCGGGTAAGCGCCGTCTCCTTGACGGCGCCGACTTGGTAGAGCTCCTGTGCGTCCGGATTTGACAGCACGACCCAGCTTCGCGGCAACAAGGCTGGATAAGCGTTATCCAGGTCGATCACGTCCTCAGTGATCACGAACGGCCAGTCGTCGGTGGCTGCCTGACGGGGGAAAGCCTCGCGCAGCACCGTGGGGTGCAGCGCGCCGGGATGTGGCGCGTTGTAGCCGAAGAGCGCCGCGCGCTGCCGGATCAGATAGATGGAAAGTCTTGCTGACGCGGCAACCTCGGCGACCCACGCGCCGACGCCGCGATCCAACGTCAAGACCACACGGCCGGCATCGTCGGCCGCGACGGCCGCGACGATGCGCTGCTCCCAATGCGGAGATCCCCGCCGGTCAATCCGTTGCGGGCCGACGAGAAGCACAGGATCACCGGCCTTGATGGGCACGGCGGGCGCCTGAAGGAACAGGATCGAATCGTTGGGACGTAGTCGGTGCGGCTGCGAGCGTCGCGGCTGCAGCGCGTTCCAAGCGGCGCGCGCTCGCATCTCCTCGATGGTTTCGAAGAATTGCGGCTGCTCGCCTGCGCCCGGGATGCTCTGGAGCCTGGTTCCGGTCGGAATGGTTGCTTCAGCCAGGCCAAGTTCGGGCGTGCCGGGGGCGGACTCGATCGTGAACGCCACCTCGACTGAGGCGGCCACGCCCGGCCGGCGGCGATGGCCGATCAGCCGCACCAGCTCGGTGACGGAGACGGATTCGACCGCGGTCGCGAGAAACGACTCGTTGGCGATGCGCTCCTGGTAGAAGGTCAGCACGTCGCAGACCGTCGCCCATCCATCGACGAGCGCAATCGAGAAATCGTCATTGCTGCGCGTCCGCAATCGGCTCAGGGCCGGAAATTGGGACCCTGAGAGCGAGGCCAGCATCGCCTCCTTGAACGTCGCATGGGTACCGGCCCGATAGGAGATTGCCGGTTGTCCAGGAGGATTGGCGCGCAGATCGCTCGCGGCCGCTCGATTGCAGCTGCACTCCTCGGCGCCCTGCGCCAATGCGGCGCTGCCCACGATAATTTCGTTCGAGCCGTCACTCATTTGCCACCGCCCATCGTCAGCCGCAGCAGACCGCGTTCGCGGAAGTTCGGATCGTTGTCGAGACGAGCAATCTCCAGGCGCCCGAATTCGATCTGGCCCGCTTCGAGCGCCTTGCGATCGGGCTCGCCAATGCGATGAAAGCGCGTAATTTCAACAGATTCGACGCCCGGAATCGCCTGGACCGCCGCGTAGATCACGCCCAGATAGATCGGCTGCCCGAACGTCAGATTATCCTGGTGGAACATGCCGCGGCGGCCATCGGCCAGAACGCGGCTGCTCAATGCTTCAAGCACGGCTGCCTTGACGTTGCTACGGAAGTGGTCGCGGTTGACGCAGATGCTCAGGTCGAGCTCAAGCGGCACAAAGCGCGGACCATCTACTTCCACGTCATGGCCGGCCAACCGGTAGCGCTCAAGGTGGCCGCGCATTGCCAGCTCGAATTTGGGTGTCACTGCGCGGGCATTTAAGCGATCGATGGTGACGAAGGCTGTGTGCCAGCTGCCGGTCCAGCGCAGCGTCGCGGCGGCGCGGCCGACATCCGGATGCCGTTCGGCAATCGCCGAGTAGTCCTCTTCCGTCACCGCCCGTTGCAGCGTGCGGAACGCAAACGGGGCCCGCTGTCGCACCTCCTCGATGCTCTCGGGATCGAGGCCGCCAGTTGCGGGGAGCGGATTGCGCGCGCCGGCGAGCCGGCCGTGATCCGAAACCACATGCACCAGCGCCTCGGCGCCGACATTGCCGGCACTTCCCTGGCCTATACGATAGGTTGCCGTGAACGTAGTTCCGGTGGGCGCTCGCATGCCATGACGGTCATCGCCGAAGCGCAGCACCGCTCGGTCGTCTTCCATCTCGGCCACGAAATGGCGTGCGTCAGCCCCGCTTTTGAGGAGATCGGGCCGTGGCTTCCAGGAGAGCTTTTGTGGCGAGGAACTCTCGACCAGCTCCAGATCCGGTTGCAGCTCGTCGGGTGACCAGAGCATCGCGGCGCGGGCGGAGCGAGGCAGCGCCGTATCGTCGAAGACGATGCGGTGGGTCAGCGGCCCGGAGCGCAGCGACGGGCGAAAGCGCGGCGGGCGCGCGCTTCGCTGCGCCTCGCTATGCCCATGCGTTGCGCTCGTGCGCTCGAGGGATGCGCGGGGGGACGGTACTGGACCAAGGGGCTCGGCTTCGATCGTGTGACCATGATCGGCGAGTACGATGTTGCCACGGGCGACGCTGACCCCCTCAAGCGCGATCCGGCCGTGGTCGGCATCCGTGCGAGAGGAAATGCTGAGCGAAAACGGCAACGCATCCTCTTCTCCCCAGGCGATCTCAGTGATCTCGTTGGTCGGAAAGGCGGGATCGGTAAGCGGCTCGTCCGGGTCGCCCGGATTGACTTTGTGCTTGAATGCACGAACCGCCGTGAGCAGCACCGCGTGGCGCATGATCGGGTCTGCATCCTCGGCACGGCCGGTGATCGGCGACAAGACCTCTTCGAAAATGAGCACATCGCCGCGCCGGGCGGGCGCTACGGCGTCAAGATGGGGAAAATGTCCCTTAAGGGTCGCGCGGGTAGCGCCCCTCGGTAGGCAGCATTCGCCCTCGCTCCACGTATAGAAAGCCATGCGATCGTGGGCCTCGAAGAGCGTGACCGGGTGCAACGTCTCGAACACTGTCGGATTTTGGTCGAGAGCGAGGCTGAGCGGGTTCGGGCGACCGGGTACTCCGATGAGGCCAATGCGTCCCGCGGCATCCGCAACGCGTGTAAGGAGCTTCGTTTTCGTTGCCACAGGGACGCCCTCGCCCTGCGTCTGCGGGTTTCCTGAAGGAACAAGCTTCAGCTGCACCCAAGCACGCGCGTTGCCGCCATCGTGCATGCGATAGTCCACCATGCGCGCATGCCGTCGGACCGACAGGCGACGGCGTGCCGTGCCGAGGTAGGCCTCCGTGGCCACGGCGTCCTGCTCATAGCTCAGATGGTCAGCGACATAGGCCAAGAGCTCGACCAGGGTCATTCCTACATCGGCCGGATTACGGTCGCGCCAGGCAGGCATCAACATCGACAGGCGGTCCAGGATGAGCCGCCTGAAACTGGCGTAATCCTTGGCGAGATAGTTGATCGGCGGCGCCGGGGTCGGCGTCACCGCCTCTGCCCGTTCGGGATGGCAATCAAACTCGTTCGGACATTCGACCTTGAAGGAGAAATCGACGAAGGAGAGGGGCGGATCGAAGTCGTTGCGGGGCTGCGGATCGCCCGGCGCGAGCACGATGCGCAGGCGATAGGTCGCGTAATCGCCAGCGACATCGGTCCGCACCACCAAAGTCTTCGCTGCCTCTGGAAGGCCGGAGAAGAACGCGGCATCTTCGTTTCCGAGCGCCGCAGGCGGGATTGCGTTGGCTGGATGCGCCCACGAAACGCGGATCTGCGTGATACGTTCGCCGCCTTCGATCATGACGTTTGCGCCGCTCAGGCTGGCAGCGGGACGCAGCAAGCGCACCAGCAGAGTGCGCTGGCGCGGAGTATGTACGGGCGCGCTACGATCCACGACCTCAAGGAAGTCGATGCCGTTGAGCATATTCTGTTGCTCGACGAGATCGCGACGGCGACGATTGCGGCAGCGATAGATCATGGCGCTGCCGCCTTCCTGGCGAGCTCGGCCGTGACGCTCTCTTGGCTGCGGATGTTGGTATAGACGATGCGAACGGTCAGGTTCGCTTCGTCAGCCGACACTTCGACGTCCTCGACGACGATCAGATCACCGAGCCAGCGTTGCAGCGCTCCTTTCACGAGGAACTGAGTTGAGGCGGCGAGCTCCGGAGTATTCGGTGCAAAGACGAGCTGCGAGACGCCGCTGCCGAAATCAGGACGATTGACCCGCTCGCCCACACCCGTGAACAGCACCTGCTCGATCAGGTCGCGGATGTAATCGTCATCACCGGTTGTCGCGGTGCGCGTGCGGCCGTCGAAATGAAATGGGTAGTCGACATGCATGGCCGTCAGCTCCCCGTCACGCGCGTTTGCATAGAAATGGGCACCAGCGGTGTACCGGTCGGCACGCACACCGACTGGTCGCTCTGGAGCAGGACCGGCTGCCCCAGGACCGAAACTCTCACAGCCGCGGTGACGAACTGGGCCGTGACGCAAGGACCATTGCCCGCGGGCGGCGGCGGCATCGTGCAACCGGCCACCGCGTAGAGGCTGGCGATCGTAACCACCGGCGCCCCACTTACCAGCACGCGTGGATTAGGACTGAGCGGCTGCGCCTGCCCGGCATGCGAGCACAGCACCGTCGCTCCGAGATGCAGGATGAAGCCCGGCATGGGTGCCCCCATTAAACTACGGCGAGTGCGCCATTGTTGATGCTTACCGCTGGTCCGACCATGATGATGCTCGCTCCCTTTCCGTTCTGAATGTAGATGCCCGTGTCATTGACGATGATAGTGGCACCGGTGGCGCTCTTGAGCATGATGCCGCCGGTCGGCCCCGGCACATCGTTCACCGTGATGCCGTTCTGCAGCGTCGTCTGCATGGTGATGCCGGGCACGGCAGGCGGGACGAGACGCGCCATCGCCGGTACCTCGGCGACCGTTCCCCAGAAGCATCCCACCCAGATCGGATAGTCGGGATCGCCTTTCTCGAATTCCACCCACACGCCGGCCGCGATGGGCGGCACTGTGAACAGGCCCATCTGCAGCCCGCCTACCGGCGCGCAAGGCATCGCCCAGCTCGTCAGCATGACGTTGGAGACGTCGGGCACGATGACTTGGATGCGGCCGATCTCCATTGGATCGATATTGTTGACGACCGTCGCGCGGTACTTGCCGTAGAACTTCTTATCGCTCATACCGGCACCCTCGGCAGGGTCGAGACGAGTGCATTGCGGGCCAGGCTGAAGCGCTGCTTGTATTCCCCACGCTTGAGGTTATGAGCTACGCTCTTCACGTAGTAGAGGCCATCAAACGCAGGCCCGGCGCCGCGCACGCCGACGAGTTCGCGCGATTTGAGAACTCTGCCGTAGCGCAGCACATCGACCGTGCCGTCGGCGAACACCGCGTCGGAGTGCTGCGCGGCATAGGCGAGGCCACGCATGATTGCCTGCAGTGGCGAGAGCTGTGCTGTGTCGTTGAGCGGTTGCACCCTCGGGGGCAGCGGCGGTATGAGGCCGAGCGGCGGGTTGAGCGGAGAGATATCCGGTATCGGGATTGGGATCGGCGCCTTCGTGACCGTCTCCTGAATAAAGATCACCGGCAACTCTTTCTTCTCCTTGTCGAATGTGAAGCTGAGACTTTCGACATTGGTGTGCGCATCCATGTCGACGTTCAGCGCCGGCTGGGGAGCGCCCACCCTGACCTCTGGCCCCCAGTAGGCGAAGCTCAATCCCAGCTGATTGCCGGTCCGCATGTAGAAGACGTATCCGGCTTCCCGTGCGAGCTTCTGCACGTAGTCGAAGTCGCTACCTTGGTGCCGCGGGATGCGCTCGACTGGAATCGGCAGATCCTCGACGATGCCCGGGATAACCATCGGCACGATGCCGAGCCAGGCATATTTCGCGAGCACCAGGAGGACGCGCGCCGCCGGCGTCATGGCTGGATATGGCACCCCGCTGAAGTCGAGCAGGGTCATCGCGGCGCTGAGGTCCTTTCCCCGCACCTTGAGCATGGAGGGCTCGGCGGCATTGCCTGGAGCGACGGCGACATGTGTCACGACCCCGTCGATCAGGACGTCGGTCGTGCCGTTGAGCGTGATCGCGATAATCACGCGCAGGAGCGGCGGCATGGCGCCCGCCGTGATCAGGAATACCGTATGGACCGACGACCGTTTGTCGAGCGAGAAGCTCAGCTCGAATCCGCTCTGCGTGTCGCCCGAGTAGGTGTTGACTTGCACGCTATCCAGCGCATCCAGCACATCGCGCGGCACCGGCAAGGGCGTGCCTGGCCCGCTCATCAGCGTCAATCGGATGCCCTGGATCATCGTGAGGCTCCGTCGGACGGCGCCGGAATTCCCTCCGGCAAAGTGATCCGAATGCGCCGTCCTGGCTCTTCGACCAGTTCGGCCGGACGCATGGCGCCGTTTGCATCGCAAAGGCGCCAGAACTGCTCGGGATCGCCGTAATAGCGGGTGGCCACCGCATCGAGGCGCTCTTCCTGAACGACGGTGTGCTCCTGCAGAAGCGCGAAGCGATCAGCTGACGGGACGAACCGACGGCGCAAGTACACGACCGTCGCACCCGCTGTCTCGAAAGTCGCGGTGCCGAGGCCATAGTAGCGGCTGGTCGTCGCAAACAATGTCGTGTTGACGACGCCTGCCTGGAGCAGCGCCTGAACCGGGTTGCTCATGGCAGTGCTCCGATACCGAGGCCGCCGAGATCGGTCTGTGCGCCTTTGGCCGACAGTTGCTCCTTGGCCTGCAGGTAGCTCATGAACATATCGCCGGCGCGATGGAGGAAGCCGACGTCGTCGACACTGAGCACCCGCATGCCCAGTGAAACCTTGACGCGGATGGGATTAAGGGCGGCGTCAAACGCTTCTTCCGTAACGCTGAAATCGGTCATCCGGATGGGCAGCACCCGGCTCTTGCCCCACACGAACAACGCGAGCGGTGCATCCATTGGCGCGATTTCGAGCGTGCCGGCATTGGCGAGCGCATTGTTGGTCCGCAGCGTCGCGCCCGTGGGGTATAGAATGGTCTCGAGCGCCGCGAGTTGAGGAAACACGCCGAATCCGGTCGTGACGCCGTTGCGGTCGGGGAATTCCAGCTGGTCGGTGGCATCGATCTCGGCATCAAGCCTGATCGTCTCAACCGGCGCCCCCTTCAGCCGAAGTGGCTGCGAGCGGCTGCCGCCACCTTCCGCTGCAGACTGCACCTGCAGCGTCCGGGTGATGGAATCCGGATTATATTGCAGCATGATGACGCGCTTGACTGCAGCGCTCAGCGGATCGAGCAGCACAATGCCGCCCTTGAGAATGCGTGGAGAATTCGGGAAGGATGTCATGGCGGTGTCGTCCCCCCGTCCCGCACATTGCGTGCGAATTGTGCATACGAATCGGCATTGTCGTAGGCCTGATCGGCGGTCATGCCGGCGTAAGGCCGCGGCGTGTACCTCTGCCAGGCCTCCTCCCCCCGGCCCGCATAGCGATGCGCCATTTCATGGACGATCGTCACCACGCGCTCGTCCCGTTCCGAGACCTGAAACCAGCGCGGGCAAAAATGGATACTGCCCCCGCGCGGCGAAATGCCCAGGAAACCACCCGTGTAGGCTACCGTATCTTCGCTGTCGCAGTTCGTTTCACACTCGAATGGCAGCTCGCCGCTGAGCGCCGCCTCGATCTCGGCGAAGCGTTTGCGGACGCGCATGAGGTCACTGGTTGCCTTGGGTTCAATCTTGAAATGACGTTTGAGCTGAAAGGCGACCCGCGGGTCGGGCGTGCCGGCGGCCGACAAAGCGTCGAGCTTGCTCACCGCCCCGCGGATCCAGAGCTGGGCGGTCTGTGCGCAGGAGACGAGCTCCGCCTTCCACTGCGGCGGACAATCGGTGAACTCGATCTGCAGCGCGTCATTGCGTAGCCGCATCACCAACTTGGCATACGAGTCGGCATTGTCGAACGCCGCACCCTTGTCGAGCGCGCCGCATTTCGGATTGTATGTCTCGTCCTTGGCGTCGCCTTGCTTCTTCGCGTGATGGAAAGCCTCGTGAACAAGCACCGACGTCTGGGCGAGCGGACTGAGGTCGAAGAATTCCGGATAGAGGGCTACCTTGAGCGGCATGACGTCCTTGTCGGCGACGGGGGCGCCGCCGGCCGGCGCAGCCGGGTCGTCCCCTTCCACCAGCGCTCGCGCGAGAAGGCCAGGCTCGGGCGGTAGCTCTGTCGTGTCCCCCCTCTTGCTGTGGGTTCGGAAGCCGGTGAATGGATCGGCGGGACAGATGAGATTGAGCCGCGCGAGCGCCTTGGCGATCTGGTTGAGGTCGGTGACGATCCGGTCAACGTCTGCGTCGGTTGCGTCCTTGAAGAAGCAGTCGATAACACCCCCGACCTGCTTGAAAAGGCTCGGCGATTGCCTGGACTTGTTGATCAGCTCGAGCGCGTTGGCCACCGCCCGCTTGGCCTCTTCGAACGCGAAATGAATGGCGACCGCCCGCGTCGCCGTGCAGGCTCCGCTCTTGGCGCCGGGCGTCTCACTGCGCGTCACCAGCCCGGCGGCGAGTGTCGGCTGCTTTTCATTCAGCACGCGCGACAGCTCAGCGTGGTTGTCGCCATCGACATCAGTCACGATCTCGTTGATTGAGAGCCCCTTGCTGGGGTCGAGAAGAGTGAGGACATCTGCAGGGTCCGCCTTGTTGAAGATCTTGATGATCGCCCGCTCATCTACCTCGCCCGTAGGCCCGGCGAGCAGCTCCTGGATCAGGATGCGCCGGACATCGACCGACGACATCCCTTTGTAGTCCTGGTCCAGGCGCCAGGTGCCGACCCCATCCTTCCCGATGATCGCGCGCGCCTTGTCGTCGCTCAAGAAATCGAGGGTTCCGCAATCGCACTGCATGTTCTTGACCACGCGATCGAGATACTCGGTGAGCTCTTCATCCGAGAACTCACCGGACTCGATGCCGAAGAAGCGGAGCGCGCTGCTCCCGATCGAAAGCCGTTGCAGGACGGACTCTGCTGCGGCCGCTGGGGTTCGGCCAAGCGAACCGCCTGAGCCGACGATCGCGGCGGCGCGATCGGCCTCGCTCTCATTGGCGTCCCGAGCCGGACCGACGTGTAGGACGGAAGGGTGCGAGCGCGTGACCGCTTCCTGCTGCATCACGTGTGTAAGCTCGTGCGCAAGCGTCCGGCGGCCAACGGCGGTTGATGGCGCATATTGTCCGCGCCCGAAAACGACATGGCTCCCGACCGTATAGGCGTGGGCATCGACGGCCTGCGCGGAGCGCGCGGCAGTCGGGTCGGTATGCAGACGTATGCGGCTGAAATCGTGCCCGAAGCGGGGCTCCATGTAGGCGCGGGTTAACGGGTCCAGCGGCTCGCCCGCCGAGCGCAGCACTTCGTGCACAATCGGCGGCGCCGTGCGACCGTCACCGTGAGCTCGCCCAGCCGCTTCCCGGCTGCAGCTTTCGCATTCAAAGCCGAAGGCTTGCGTGCGACCGCAGCCGCATGTGCGCTGCAGGCTGAAGGCGCACGCGGTACTGGCGGGAGCTGCGGCTCTCGCCGAGAGCGGCGCTCGACGCGGCTTGCTCATCGGCGCTCTCCCGGCCGCGCTTTCAGGGTGGCGTGCGGGCCGCCCGGCCGTCATTGCTCGTCCCTAGGAACGCCGGGGAAGGCCTTGATGGCGGCGCAGTAGTTTCCTCCCCGCGACTTCAGGACCCCGTCGGCCTCTTGCGATTGCCCGTACATTGCCTGCAAGAGCTGCGCCCAGCGCTCCAGACCGCAGGCGCCGAGCACCCGATTGGCGGCCGTGAAATCTCCTTCGAAATACGCCGCCGCAAGAGCATCTTCGCCGATCACGGCGACGAGCTTCATCACCTGCTGCACGTTGTCGCCATAGCCACTCTCCGATGTCGCGCCGATCTCGTTCGCGAGCTTGCGGGTAAAGTACTCGGCCGTGCCTTCATTGATGAAGTTGCGAAGCTGCTGAGCGAATTTCGGGTGGGCATGGGCGTGCAGGCCTTCGTGGATCAAGACGGTGAGATCACGCCGGTCAACGGCGTAGTAGATGACGGGCCGATCAAGCGTCGCATGCTCGAGCTGCCCGCCTGCGCACGTCGGCTCGTCTGCCGCCGATGCGATCACCCTCGGGGGCTCCGGACCGGTATCTGTCCAGCCCACCAGATTGCCCATGTCCTGGTTGGCCGATTCGGGGTGACGGCATTTGAACCACATCTGCAGCTCGGCTTGCGTCACCGGACGGAAGCGAGCGCCATGCAGCGGCCCGGCGCCGGCGCTGAGATACTTGCCGTAGCGGCGGCGGATCAGGCTTTCGGCTTCGTTGAAGCCGACGCGTGCGCTCACGGCGCGCTCACGGCGGTCGGTGAGCGCGCCGATGATTGCGCCGAGCCCGGCTCCTAGTCCGCCGCCGGCCACCGCACCGCCCGCGGTGAGCCCGGCCAGCGCTGCAAGCACGGTGCCGCCACTCAGCACGCCGGCAAACGCAAGCCCCACGCCAAGTGCAAGCCCAGCGGCCGCGCCGAGTCCTGCGCCCCACTTGAGGCCGCTCCAGGCTCCGCGCGCCGCGCCGGAACGGGACGCATATTCGATCTGCTCATTGATCCGCTGCTCGAGGACTTCCGGATCCGGCCGGCCTACGATGTGATAACGCTCGGTCGATCCGACGTAGATCACCAGCTGCGGAACGTCACCGGCTGCTTCCTTCTTGACGGTCGTGGCATTGCTCGGCTCGTCGACGTCGACGGTGTAGAAGCGTACAGGCACCGGCGGCGGGTTTGTGCGGAACCGTTGGCAGATCGCTGTCAAGTCGGCCTGCAGGTCCTTGCAGGGATGACACCACTCGGCCCCGTATTCGACGATCGTGACGGCGCGCGATTCCAACAGGATCTCGATTTCTTCACCTGCGATCGGTTGCAGGCAAGGCGATATTAAAGCGGCGTTGGCGTGCTGGGGCTGCGATGCACCCGCACTCTGCGCGGGCTGCTCCTTGCGGCGCAGACGGCCTGGCGCCAGCGGAGCCGGCGCCAACGCGGCTGCCTCCGCGCCCATCGCCTCGGCGGCGCGTGCTTCCGCTTCGCCAGGCGCATCTGCACCGGCGATCTCGATCGGCGAGTCCGGCCGCGCGTCGCCCGCATCGTGGGAGACGTGATGCAGCTCGTGCGCGAGCAGCTTGCGCCCGGATTCGCTGTCGGGGGCGTACTGGCCGGATCCGAACACAATGTCGCGACCGACCGTGTAGGCGAGCGCATTGACATTGCGTGCCGACTCGGCCGCCCGCGCATCGATGTGCACACGCACGCCGCCGAAGTCGTGCCCGAACCGAGGCTCCATGAACGCGCGGGCTCCGGCGTCGAGCAGCTGGCCCGGCGAGCGCAACACCTCGTTCACGACGGGCGGCGCTATCGCTGCAGCAGCGCCACCCCCGCGCCGGTGCAGACGCTTCTTCTGACATTCCTCGCATTCACCTTGCAGAGAGGCCGCGCCGCCGCAAGAGCACTTGCGCTGCAGGAGTCCGACCGGCGCGGGTCCATCGCCCAAAGCCGGCTCTCTGGTTGTTCTGCCTAGCGCGCTCGCCGTCATCGCCTCGTATTCCCCTGAGGTTCGGCGCTGTAGAGGGCTTCGGCGACCGCGGACCCGATCGTCTGCGCGGATGGCTGATTTCGAAGCGAAATCCGCCGGGCGGTGAGCGCTGCATGGGCGCCCTGCGCCTTGTAGAGCGCCGGCAGGCCCCGCTCGCCGATCAGGCGGGTGAGCTCGCGCTCGATCGCCTGTGCGACGCCGCGACCATCTCCCTCTATGCCATCGAGGACTAGCTCACCAATGTGCAGCTCGACTGCCGCAGTCATTGCCAGCCTCCGATCTCGCTTGCCGTCAGGGCTTTTTCCAGCTTGGCGTATTCACGCTCGGCGGCGCGTCTCAGGTGCGCCATGCTGATCGGCTTTCCCTCTTCGGCGGCATGGAAGGCGGCGTTGAGGGCGATGCCGCGGATATTGCCGCCCGGTATCTTGAGGCGGGCCAAGAGGTCGAAGTCGAGTACCTCGGTCGGAGTTGCGGCCGGAAAGATGCGGCGCCAAATCTGCGCGCGCTGGCCATCGTCGGGGAATGGGAATCTAACCACGAAGCGCAGGCGGCGCAGGAAGGCAGGATCAAGCGCCGCCTTCATGTTCGTCGTGAGAATGGCGAGGCCGCGATAGGCTTCCATGCGCTGCAGCAAATAGCTCACCTCGATATTTGCGTAGCGGTCGTGGCTGTCCTTGACCTCGCTACGCTTGCCGAACAACGCATCCGCCTCGTCGAACAACAGGATGACGCGTGCCCGATCGGCGGCGTCGAAGATGCGGCGCAGGTTCTTCTCGGTTTCGCCAATATACTTGCTGACCACCTGCGAGAGGTCGATCTGGAAGAGATCGAGCCCGAGCTCGTTGGCTAGCACTTCCGCTGCCATCGTCTTTCCGGTGCCGCTGGCGCCGGAGAAGAGGACGCCGAGGCCGAGGCCGCGCGTGGCCTTGGCAGCGAAGCCCCAGGTCTCATACACAGTGTGGCTTTGGCGCACATTGGCGGCGATCTCGCGCAAGGTTTGCAGTTCGCAGCCCGGCAGAATCAAGTCGTCCCAGTTGGCAGATGGCTCGATGCGCTGCGCAAGCTCGCTCATAATCGTTCGCGCATCGGAACGGAAAACCGCTCGTAGCTCGCGGGCGGCGCCGCAGATGCCGGCGTCGCTCTCCAGGCTGACGCGCACGGCGCGGATCGCCTGTTCGGAGGGGAGTGAGTGGCTAGCGAGTGCATCGAGCTCGCCGTTGAGTTTTTCGGCGGCGCTGCCGAGGGCAGTACGCCAGAGGCCGCGCCGCTCGCTCCAGTTCAGCGGCTGGATCTCAAGCTGCGACATCGGGGTTCCTTCGAAGCGCAGCGGCGTGCGGCAGAACACCGCCAGCGGGCCGGCGATCGCGGCCGCGAACGACATGGCTGAGCGCTCTTGCGCTTCGCCGGGCGTCAGCGACTCGCAATCGAGGATCAACGCGGAGCCGCTGAGCACCATCTCTCGTTCGGCGTGCCGCAGCAGCGCTGCGCGCTCCCCAGGCGCTTGCGGAATGTCGCGGGCCGAGATGCCGAGCAGTTGCAGGCCGAGCCGATCCGCCGCCGCGGTCGCAATCGCGATCTTGCTGCCGAGCTCACCACAGAGCTGTACGGCCACCCCGCGCTCGGCCGGTCGGCGCCACAAGAGCGCGAGTTGCTCGGCGAGCTTGATCTGCGAGGGCGCCAGCAGGGCCGAGGGATGGACCGGCTCCATGATGCCTTGCAATGGCTCGTCGATGTAGGAGATGCCCGTGAGATAGTGCAGGATGCGCTCGTCCACACGCAGCGCTCCGGTCGTCAGCGAATCGCCGGCAGCCTCGACCAGGCGCCAGCGCCGCAGCGGCGCCACTGGCGTCAGTGCGCTCCAGTGCGCGTTCGGTAGCGCCGCGAGCGCGAGACTGAACGTCGGATGGCAGCGCTGCCTATCGCCCAAGAGCGCGGCGAGCAGTGTGGCCAGGCGGCTGTCGAGCTCGACGCCGGCGCAGAGCAGAAGAACGTCCCGTTCGAAGCCTGAAAGCCCGAACGCTTCGCACAGACGGCGCAGCATCGAAGGCTCGCATCCGGCCGGGTCTGCAGCGGACGGCGCGCCTGCGTGATCTGGCTCAGCGCCGCCGAGGCCGGTGACACCCAGCCGGCGCGCGTGGGCGAGCAGATGTCCACGCACGCGGGCGAGCTCGCGGCTCAGGCCGTGCTGGTTGGCTTCCGCCCATCGCTGCGCCAGGACGTTCACGTCACTACCACTTTCTGCGTCGCCACGAAGGCCGGCGGCCGCGCCGAGCGGTCGATCAGGATGCTTTCGGCGCCATCGACGCGAAGCCGCACCCAATACGTGCCCGGTACGATCCCGGCGGTCGAAAAGGTGAGCTGCCGGGTCGACGCCGTGGTGATCGACTCGGCCGGGACTTCCCGCTGCCCGACGATCAGCGAGACGCGCTGGTTCTTGCCGACCGGCGGGCTGCATTCGACGTTGATCTGTTTGCTGGCGGCCGCGTATGCGACGCTCACGATGCGCGGCGCGAGCATCATCGCGAGCGCATTGCTGGTGCGTGCCGCATCCTCTCCCGGAGGCTTGAGCACGATCGTCACGTCATAAGGACCGGGACGCCAGTTCTCGGGATTCTCCGGTGCGTCGGCTGCGACCGGTCCGGTCGCCGGATCGGACGGAAGCTGCACCGTGCGCCTTAACGGCGTCCCGCCGGCGACCGCCTTCAGCGAAAAGGCGCGGCGGGTCCGCGGATCGGTGAAGCACACAACAATTTCGTCGCTGGCCAGGTAGTGCCCCTCCAGCGTGACGACCTCGCCCATCCGCACCACGTTCATTTCATCGGCAAAGGTCAGCGCCGTGAGGGTAGGATACGGCGGCAGCAGGGTCGGACTCGCCGTGATGCCTTCCTCACGGCCCGTATCCGGGTCGCGGCGACCGCGTGTGAGCACCGGGAGTGGTGCGCGTCGCGGCCGCTTGCTCTCCATGAGGACGACCGAAACCTCGTAGGCAGCGGTCGGGCGGTAGCGCGCTTGGAAGGCGCTCCACAGCTTGGACATCTCCTCGGTGGACAGGTTCGCGGGCGTAATGCGAATTAGCTCCTGCTGCT
This sequence comes from Bradyrhizobium sp. USDA 3397, assembly GCF_054060965.1. Classification (NCBI taxonomy): domain Bacteria; kingdom Pseudomonadati; phylum Pseudomonadota; class Alphaproteobacteria; order Hyphomicrobiales; family Nitrobacteraceae; genus Bradyrhizobium; species Bradyrhizobium sp. USDA 3397. The sequence goes on along the minus strand of NZ_JBSSDS010000001.1, from coordinate 6,798,895 downwards.
CGGCGAGTTCTGAACCGGCGACCGCACGCAGCGCCGGCGGCAGACTTTCCTGATCGACGGCTACGCCGGCGAGCGAACTGCGGATCGCTTCGCGCGTGAGCACTGTGTTCTCGTGTAAAAGCAACATCGCGTATCCGAGAAGGATCTCACTGTGGAGCTCCTCGGCGCCGTAGGCTGTCACAAGGTAATGCAGGTTGAGCGAGAGCAGCGGATTGCCGAGCCGCTGTCCCTCTGTGTTTCGGGTCGGGAGATCACGATTGCGCCAGCCGGAATTGGGCGTCACCTGATGCAGGAAGAGATTGATCTGGCTCGTCTGCGCAGCGTCCACATCGGTGCTTATGCGATCGGGTGGCAGCGCCGTCACGGTGACGTTGCCGCCGATTGCCCCGCTGACGTCATGGTTGACGAAGCCGTCGTTCAGCAAGTCCTTCAGGACTCGCGTCACCGAGGCGATCGCCAACGCGTTGCTCATCGCGCCGTCCCTCCGCGCTTGAGGTACTCGTCGAGCGAAGGGCCGGAGGGAGCCAGTGGTTGGCGCGGCGCCGGGGGGGCCGGCGCGGAGGAGCGCACTTCGACGCGACCGATGGTGATGCGGATGATGTCCGTGGAGGCGCGTTGGGGTGCCGCCGCAGACATTGGCATGTAGGGCTTCAGCCGTTCGGGGTGCAGCAGCTGTGCCGGCTCGAACGCGGCCTCGATGCGCGCCGGGCGCGGAGCCATCGCTGTCGGCGCGGCTGGCGTACTTGCGCCCACACGTGCCAGTCCTGGCATGACGGGCGCGCCGTCCTTGCTCACCGGTTGCGCCAGCGCTGCGACTGCAGACGCTGGCAGCGTCAACCGGACGAGTGGCGCGGGCGCTCGTTGCGGCGGTGTCCTGCGGCGCGCGACCGGCTCCTCAGCGTATTGCTGCTCCGCTTGTGCGGGCGGCGGAGCAGGCCGACTGGTGTTCGGCGCAACGGACGAGAGTGGGCGAGCGCGCGCCGAGCCAGCATCCACCGGCGTATCAGGCCGCCTCGTCGTCTGTTCAACGAGCGGCAGTTCGGTTGCCGGCGATACGACGCTGGAGCCCTCGTCCGGCTGCTGCGATGCAGGCACGTCTGCTTCTCTCAGCGGCGCGCCAAAGAAGGCGGCCGGTCGCGGCTGCACCGCCGCGGCGAAGCCGAGAGTACGAGCGCTGAGGCGGGCTAGGAAGTCGGCCATTGCTACACCGCCAGGTCCAGATAGAGCCCTCGCCGCGCCGGGCTCTTCGCCAAAATGTCGGCCTCGCTCCAGCCGAACGCACGCGCCAGCAACGCGACCTCCTGCACAAGACGGCGCGCGAGCATCTCGATCTCGCTCCAGAAGAATGAGGCGATATCGAAGATCGCTGACCACGTATGGCCGCAGGCATGGCAGCCGATGGCGAGTTCGACATCGGCCTGTGGATCCTGCTCGGTCAGCAGGACGGAAATCTCCTCGCTGCAGGCGAGCAACCGCTCGAGTGCCCCCTGCTCCCCCGCCGCCCGTATCGGCTCGGCGCAACGGGCGATTAGTGCGTGCCGCGCCGCTTCTACGTCGGCGGCTCCGGCGATGGCGGCGAGATCGCGGCTGTTGGGACAGCGCAGACGGATTGTAAGGCCGCATGAGAGCGCAACAGTATCATCGCGTTTTTGCGTGGCGCCCGGCTGTGGCGAGGCCGCCCCTATAATGTCCCGGCCGCTGAACGAGAGCTCAAGCAGCGCCGCGCATCGCGGACAGGATGCCACCGCGTCGAACCGGTCGCCGAGCGTGCCGATGCGAGCGTCGAACAGCCGGGCGTCGCGCGCACCAATCGGCAGCTCAAACAGCTCCTGCTCCGACAGTTGCGGATCGGCGACGTGAACAAGCAGCAGTGCCCGGTCCAACGCGTGCCGCGCGCGGCCCGTCTCGTAGATGCGGAGGATGTCGGAACTGCTGAAGGGCTGCGTCATGCCTGCGGCTCGACGAAGCTTGGCTCGGACGGTTCGACAACGTCGTAGTCGCGCTCCCAGCCCTCGTTTTCCAACTTGATTGTCTGTATGGCGATCGCGTTGGCATTGGCATCGAGGTCCGGCAGCGCTTGGAATTCCGAGACCCAACAGCGGAACACCTTATAGGCCTGCGCGAGCTGCCCGGCCTCATTGTACAGCTCGATGATGATGTCCTTGCGGAAGTCCTTCAGCGACGTCTCCGCGCCGAGGCCCGAGCCGAAGTTCCACACCTTGTTGGCCCATTTCTCGAATTCGGTGTCGTGCGTGACCCCGCGCTCGAGCGTTATCGCTTCGTACTTGGTGCGACCGGGCGACTTGCGCCCAGTGCTCGGATCGCCGCCTTCGCGGTGCTCGACGATTTCGGTGGAACGCTTCAGCGCACCCACCTTGCTCACGCCGGCGACATACCGACCATCCCATTTCACTCGGAACTTGAAGTTCTTGTACGGGTCGAAGCGCTGCGCATTGACGCTGAATTGGGCCATGGCGGCTCCCTCGATCAGGTCTGAATCTGGCCAGCCAATTGCTGGATCTTGATCACCACGAATTCGGCCGGCTTGAGCGGAGCGAACCCGACGACGATGTTGATGATGCCGAGATTGATGTCGTTCTGGGTCGTGGTCTCACTGTCGCATTTGACCAGATAGGCCTCGCGCGGAGTCGTTCCCTTGAACGCGCCTTGCCGGAACAAATTGTTCATGAAAGCGCCGACGTTGAGCCGCACCTGTGACCACAGCTCCTCGCCGTTCGGCTCGAACACCACCCACTGGGTACCGCGGAATAGACTCTCCTCAATGAATAGCGCTAGCCGCCGCACCGGGATGTATTTCCACTCGGAAGCCATCTGGTCTGTACCCTCGAGAGTGCGCGCGCCCCACACCATCGGTGCGAGGTTGGGAAAGTTGCGCAGACAGTTGAGCGCTACCGGATTAAGTGCGCCGTTCTCCTGATCGGTGAGGAGGTACTCGAGCGCCTGCACCCCACGGAGCGTCGCATCCATGCCGGCCGCAGCCTTCCACACTCCGCGCGCGGCGTCGGTGCGGGCATAGAGACCGGCAATCATCCCGCTGTTGGCGAATGAGCGCAGGCGGTTTCCACTGAGCGGGTCGGGCGCGCGGACGCGCGGGAAGTAGGCAGCCGCATTGCGGTGACGCAGCGTTCCGACGCTAGCGATCCAGTTCTTAGCCTCCAGAAACGTGTCGATCGTACTCGGTGGATCAATGATCAGCATCGCCCGCCGCTCCTCAACGTAGCTCAAGGCATCCGATAGAAGCGCCGCATCGGACTGGTTCGGGATGCAGAGAATGTTGAAGAGGTCGACGTCCTCAAGGGCATAAAGCCCGGTTTTGGCGAGCCGGCTCCCTTTCAGCTCGGTGGGACTTGGCGGCGTGCCGTCGTCGCCCGAGAGTGCGCCGGTCTGCGCTCCGGATTCGAGCCCGTTGCCGAGCGCGTAGCGCGATACGTTTTCAGTACCTCCGGCAAGACCGATTGTAGTGGCGGTAGTGTCGGAGCCCGAATTAGCAAACTGCAGGCGCACGTTGGGATCTATTCCCCCGGCCACGACCTGCAAGGCGCCGTCGCTTAGGGTCACCGCGGCTTGGTTGAGCGCGGCGCGCGACGAGCCCGCGAGCGCTGCCTGCAAGCTGCTGCGCAGCGCCTCACGCGAGGCCGGGCGCCCCGTGTCACCCCAAAGCGTCAACGAATGCGGCCCGTCATCGGCCACGCCCGGCGCACTGACCGTGACATCCACGTGCGCCGGCTGATTGAGCGTCGAGAGATTGAGCGCGGCCAGGCTGCTTCCGACCGTCCCGGTCCGCGGCGGGCGGATAGCTGCGGCGCCATCAGCTTCATGGCCGCCATTAGCGACACCGAGCTTCAGCACTACCGCTGAATTGCGTTGGCTCGCGTTGCCGAAGCGGACCGACGATTCCTCGCCCCGACCATTCGGCGTTCCGGAGGTTGCCGTGACCGCACTGTCCGAACGGGTGCAGGTGAAATCGCCGAACGCCGGCACGCTCGGCTTGATCGCCCGCACGCGCGCCTCGATGCGCGCCGCGAGATCGTCGAGGCGTTGATTGAGGGTGCTGCCCGACAGGATACCGCCGCTATCGAAGATGTCGAACTCGTGCGGCCCGTCGCCATCGATCGTGACGGCAAGGCGCCGGCGATTGTCGGAGAGCTGGGTAAGATCGGCGTCGGCGAGCGGACCGCTGATGCTGGTCGCCTTTTTGTTCTGGATCGCGGTCAGCGCCTCGGGAGAGCGGCTGACCTCGATCAAGTCGGAGCTCGCCTTGATGATGTCGACCGCGTAACTGGGCGACAGGCTGCTCATGCTGAGATTCCGGTGAACTTCGACGCGGCTCGGCTGCAGCGTGCCCCCGCGGTCGACGAATTCGGTCACCCGCAGATTGAACAGACTGGCCGGATTGACCGTGTCATAGTCGAGGTCCAGGCGCAGGTTGTTGCCCCACAGGCCATCGGTTTTGGCGGTCGCAGTGAGCACCGTGACGGCACTATCGCCGACACTGTTCTTCAGCCGCACCTCGGCCTTTGCGGCCCCTTTGGCGACCCGCACGACCCAGGCCTTCCCGCCGCCGTTTTGGAAGAAGTGCTGGATCGCGTAGGACAGGTCGGAATCGGGATGCAGGCCGCCGAATGCTCGCTCATAGTCACTGAAATTGAAGATCTGGGTCGCTAGGTTGGTGGGGCCCCGCTGGGCATACCCGAGGAACGCCGTGACTGAGGTCTCCACTCCGGTGATGGTGCGGACGCCGCTCGGGATCTCCTCGATGTAGACGCCCGGGTAGCTCAGACTGGCTGGCATGTTTCGCCCTTTCCCTGCAGACCGAATTGGATGCCGCGGAGCGCGGCCGACAGAGCGCAGAAGAGATCACCTCATTGTCGGTCTTCTCGCTCCAGCAACTCTCGAATCTGATCGAACAGCATCGCGAGGCCAACGAAATGCCGGGTCGTCTTCGACTGCGAGTGATACAGACGACCTCGCCAGTGCTCGTCCTTCGCCTCGTCTCTGCTCTGCTCCCACCACAGGCGGACGGTGAACACGTGCTCGTTGGAAGGGGCCATGATAGGCACACGAGCCATATTCGCCTGTCCGCCGGTGGAGCCTTCAATTTGATGGAGCGAGACTAGCAACGGCCGCTGTCGGGCTTCTGTCCGACGGCTCGTTGGCGGTTCATTTCCGTCTCGCGAGAAGTTCGGACCGGTTTCTGCGAAATCTCACGAGAATCTAACGAGGGCCAACCGTTCAGCTTTTTTCGCTGGTTTATCAATTGGTTGGCCTGGTCTGCCGCTTTCGGGCGCGCAGGAGCACGTGGGGAGAGCGGAGAAGCCGCTTTCCGAATTCTCAGGTCAGACGTTTGAGTAACCTTGCCACGGCAGCGCGCAGGCAACCAAGCGCGCTCGCTCCGTGCTGCGCGGGCAGCTGTGCGACCGCCGACGTAGCCATGCATGAACGCCAGCTCCGGGAGGCGACTGGATCGAAACAGAACCGAGCTAGTGCAGAGAGAGAAGGAAAGGATCGCGGCCGTCGATGACCCACATGGCCTGCCGCAGCTCGGGGAGACGGGTGAGCAACTCGCCGGAGCGGATCATTGCCGCGAGCTTCGTCGTCTCCGGCATGGGCTCCACGTCGCAGGTGTCAAGCAGGGCGTGGTGGCAGCGATCGTATTGGCGGACCGCCTCGCCGCGCTGACCGTTCAACACATAGAGCAGCATCACCCAGCGCTGGATCGTTTCCCGCGTCGGATCACATGCGAGGATACGGCGTCCATATGCAAGCGCGTCCTCAAAGCGATCCTGCTCGGCAGTCCAGCGCATCAATTCGGTGAGCGCGCGAACGTAAACGCAGTGCAGTGCCTCGCGCTCTTCAAGGACCCAGCAATCATCCTCACCGTCGAGGAACGGTCCTGCATAGAGCGCCGTTGCGGCCTCCAACATTTTATAGTCGATGGCCGCACTATCTCCGCCTGAGGCCGCAGCGATGCGCAAGCGAAAATGATGAATGTCGATTGCGCGCGTGTCGTCTAGCTGCAACACGAGTTCCTGCGGGGTAGATTTGATCCTCAGATGCCCGCTTTCCTCATCGGCGGCGAGGAAGCGACGCAACCTCCACAGCGCGGTGCTGAATGCGGCGCGCGCACCCTCGCCATCAAGCTCCGGCCAGAACAGGTCCGTAAGTTTGGCGCGGCGGTGAATGAGATTGGGAAACGCGAATAGGAAGGCGCATAGGCGACGTCCCTTGGTCCCGAAATCTGAAGGCACGAGATGCCCACCGGCGGTGACGAAAAAACCACCAAACATACGGATCTGAAGCATGGCGGGTCTCCCAGAAGAGATACAACCTACACGATCTTGGTTTTCGAGACCAGACACGCCCGGATATGGTTCCTGAGTACCAGCCGACGTCTATAATCGCTATCTGTCGCGCAAAATAAGGTGAGCCGTTCGGACCTTCATTTTGAGCGTACAATGCAACGAGCGTGCGACCGGGCACGAATCAGCAGGCGTCCCATGTCCGCCTAGCACCGCTGGCCTCCTGGAACTCATGCGGACATGGCCTTTCGCGCGGCTTGATAAAACGCCTGACGGGCGCTCACCTAAAACGAGAACGACCGCAATGCCCGCGGCTCGGCTGCGGAGATCGGCCGCGCGGATGATCGACGATCCCGCCAGCGGCGGGGGGGGCGGCCGGTCCTAGTGGCGCAGGCCCCGCGCTATCCGATCGAGCTGACGCCAACTGGCGTCGCAAGTCTCGATAAGAGAGCGCAGGTGCAGAGCTTCGGAGATGGGCTGGACGAGCCACCACCACCGCCACGCTTCGACCGCGATCACGGCCGCGGCGGGGCAGGCGCAGCCGCATGCGCAAACCGGAGCCGCATGACCAGCGGGTCCCGAACCGGGCCGAGGCCGAAGAGCTGCTGCGGCGTGCGAGCGGCGGCCGGGGAGGCAGACGCTGAGCGGGAGTGCCACGGGCGCTTTGCTCCTCTTCGCTCCGCCAAGCCGCACTGTTGCATCGGCCCGAAGCTCGAGCGCGTATTTCAAACGAGCTGATCGCAGCGACCGCGCGGCAAGGGCCGGGTTGGTGAAACCGGCCCCCCGACGTTTGCGCAGCCAGATCAAGGATTTCGCGCGCACGGACTCGTGGGGGGCGTCGCAAGGCGTGGCCGCGCGCAGCTCCAGCGCCGCCTTGGTATGAACCTCGAACCAAGCCGGTGCCCTGCAAACCGTTGCCGCCGGCGGGCCAGCGTCGATCTTCGCAAACCTGTTCGCAACGAGCGAGCAAGTTCATCGCCTTCAGCGCAAATGTCAGTAGCATGCCTTCAAGCTTTCGAGGGCATTCTCGATGTCCCCTCGAAGCTCACAACCCTGCCTTGCGAAGCTGAACGACCGCGGAGTTGAGCGACGCCTTCTGCATGTGCGGCGTTCAAGTTGCGTTCCTTGTTCTCGACCATGTTTGCTATCAGAGATGCGTCGCTTCGTTTGACTGCGGCTGTTCCTTGGACGGAGTGCGGGACCAGCAAATTTGGCGCTACGGGCCGGGAGTGCGCGTTTTCGTTTTCGTTAAGCTCGTTGTTAATGCCCCAAACGGCGGCTTGCGTCCGATTGTGCACGCCGATTTTGCGAAGGATCGCCTTTACATGGACCTTAACCGTCGACTCGGCGATGTCGATCTTTCGCGCAATGCATTTGTTCGAATCGCCTTCGACAACGCAGCGCAGAATCGATTTTTGCCGTGGAGAAAGCTGTTGGGCAGTCCGGTCGTCTGGCGCGACTGTCAGGTTCTTGCGACTGTCACATGCTCCCGCGCGATCAGTGTGTTCATCTTTGAGATCGAGAGCCAAGGGCAGAAATGCCGGAGGAAACACTGTTTCGCCCATGATCACGAGTTCGATCGATTTGATGAATACCTCGCGGCTCATGACGTCAACAAAGTAGCCATTCGCGCCGGCCTGAAATGTTGCAGCCACTTCATGTGGCCGGTATCGATCGGCAACCACAACTACGCGCGAATCTGGGTGACCTCTCCTGAGAGGCTCGATTTGCTCGTGAGCAATCTGGAAATCGTCGCCGGTATGTACAAGGACGAACAGCTTTTGTCCGTGTTCGAATTCATATGCGTACAATTGATCCGCACATGTCACCGCCCTCACTGTGCCAAGATCAGCAGAGCGTAGGAATTCCGTAAGAGCGTCTTTTCGTAAGCTGTTTCCTCCAATGACTATGGTTGTTAGAGAGCGCTTCCTCCTTGATCCTCTAAGCATAATTATCTCCTGCAGAACGCGACTCAAATCTTGCAAACGATAGGATGCCGGTGGGCGGCAGTTATTGTGCGTTTGTATTCCATGCGGCCTGGCTGAGCCTGCGTCTCGCGACTCGGAGGCTCCGTTGCCTGCGAATTGAGAAGCGCCATTGCCGGCAAAATACCGATGAAACGGGAAATCGCCGCAGCTTGGGCCCGCAGCATTGGGCTCATGTAGCGTAGCGCGACCACATGGTGGGCCGAGCACGCACGCTGTATACGCAGCCACTACTGAAGAGGCAGTCGCACAAAGACCACGTGAGAGTCTGTATTGCTCAATACAGTTTACCACTTTATTTCGCGCTGAATCAAAGTGGAACCGAAATCGGCGGCAAGCTCCCCGGGGCGCACCTGTTTGAAATACGAGGATTGGGAGGGGGGTGCAAATCTAATTTCCTCGCTACGGCAGGACGGTCCTACGCAGCTGCCCACGCGACTTCTTGAACGACGTTAGGGTGGCTGATCGTTATGGAATAGCCCAAAGGATGTACTTGCGCGGATGCGGTCGCTGCTCAAAACTTGTGCAAGCAGGCCGCCTGGGCGCGAGGTATTCGCCATCGGGTCTTATCGGCGGCGAATGCCAATACTGACAATTCGTTTTCCAGGATAGACTTACGATGACGAGGCAGCTGGTTAAAAATAGATTGCTTGCCGCTATGTCGCCAGCCGAGGTTGAGCTTCTCAGGCCGGATGAAGCCGAGTTCTCGCGCGGTGATGTCTTGTTCGACTGGCACGGTCGGGTCGACCGAATTTACTTCCCTCATACAGCGCTTGTATCGCTTTTGACCCACCTGAAAGAGGGCGGGACGATCGAAACGGGTACAATCGGTTGTGAAGGGATTGTTGGGTCTTTTGCGATTCATGGTGATAGCATTGCTCTAACACGATCGATTGTGCAGATTCCGGGCCGTTGTTCCGTGGTCAAGCTCGGTCGGATGAAGAAGGCAGTTTCCGAAAGCGAAGGAATCCGGCGGCTCGTCGGTCACTTTCAACAGGCCTTCGCCGCACATGTTCTGCAGCAAGTTGCGTGCAATGCAGCCCATGATGTGCTCTCGCGATGCGCGCGCTGGATCCTTATGGGGCTTGACAGAACTGAGGGTGACGTTGTCCATCTCACGCACGAATTTTTAGGGGAAATGCTTGGTACGGTGCGACCCACCGTTTCGTTGGCTCTCAAGAAGCTTCAAAACGATGGACTCATCGAGACGTCCTACGGGAGGATTCGAGTGCTGGATCGTTCGGGGCTCGAGAATGCGAGTTGCGAGTGCTACGGAATCATTCGAACGACATATCGGCGACTGCTACCCCTGACGTATGCGTGAGGCCCTCGCGACGGAGTTGCGAGCGGGCGCTAACATGACCCAGCCCCCGCGAGAGCATTCCTAAGCAGCTCTGAAGTTCCTAAGCAGCTCTGAAACAAACTCGCCAATCCGACTTGCCGGGTCTCGGCAGCACGCGCGCCGATTCTGTACGTCGCTGAACCAAAATCTGGTCCTGCGGCCTTCAATTGTATGTATGTAATGTACGCAGCAGGGCTCGCGATGCCTTGGCGGTAACACGGTCAGGGCTTGACGTAGGTCCAGCCCTGCTCCTCCCTCTCCATAATGTGTACGACCCCGGAGTTGACGACTTGAGCCTCTGGAATGAGCCGTATCTCTTTGTTCTCGTGTTTGCGCATGTTCTCCCGCGTGTTGCCGCACGCTTTGAACATGACCTCCGGCGTGCTCATCGACATTGTTTCAATTCGGTCCTTCACCGGCGAGGTATCGGTGCGGAGCATGTGCAAGCCGGGCCCGAAGGTGATCACCTCGATCTTAACCTTCTCGCCCATGTCCTTATAATGTTGCACCACGTTTGTAGCGTTGTTCAGGGTCAAATTCATCGCCGCCGCATCGTTGCTATTCACCTGCAAGATGAGGCGATGTTCTTTGTTCTTAGCCGTGGGTCGATTCTCTGATCTGGGCAAGCGGCGCACGTTTATAGTCGGAACCACCGTTTTATGCTTTCGAAGAAGCGACTCCGATGCCCGGTCGACCGATCGTGCAGCTTCCTGCGCCGTAGACAAAGATGCCGCGATAAGAAGCATAGCCAGGCTTGTTGTTCCCTTCAGCACAATTTGCCGTAACATGCTCAACTACCTCCCATTTGTGCCAGCATCAGCCGTTCGGCTTTGCGATAACGGCAGGCCATTTGCATGCCGCGGCTATCTTGTTGCGCACCACGTCAAGTCCGATCAAAGAGAACGTTCCATGCTGAGCAGCTCCCAGGCGGGAAGCAATGTCCACGGCCAATTCGCCATCGCTTGGAAGTGACCGAAATAGGGCGCTCGAATCGGTCTTGAACGCAATGCCGGCACCGAATGCGGGGGGTGCCGCAGCGATTTGGATGGGCGGGCCGCCCTTGGCGCTGTAGGAAATGATGTAATCCTCAGCCCGCCCGGGGATCGCGGAGCCGGAGACAGCGAGTTCGCTCCGTCCACTCCGGCAGCGCATGATCAGCTGCAGCGATGAACCGTCCGCGACCTCGCGCGACGAGATCGTCGCGGTAGCGATCGGCGTGTAGTCGACTGGCGAACTCGTCTGACCGATGACCCACTCGTTTGCCGCTGCTGTGGGCCCGGTTGGCGGCCCGACAGTTCGCGCGAGCTTGTCCAGACATTCCACCCGCTCCTCCCGCTGCATCAGACTGCAAGTACGAAGTTGGGTCAACGGATCCTCGGCGCCCCGCGCGGGTGCCAATCCTGTAAGGACGGCGAGCGCGGAAGCCACAATAAAGATGGCGCGAATCATTGCGATGCCTGCGTACCGCTAGAATGGTTATCCAGCCACGCCTGCGCCGCTGGGAAGCGGGTAAGCCCGGGCACCGTCGCAGCTAGATTGATCGATTTCCATTTTCGATCAAATCCGGGCTCCTGCAGTTTGTTGATGCGGGAAAACAGATGATCGACAAAGCGAGCGACACGCTCATAGCGATACGTGTTATTCTTATTTCGCCAGTTGTAGGCGACCAACGCGGTCGGCACGGCGATCGTGTCGACGTGTTCGCCTTCTTTGATCAGGCCAGGATAATCGGATGCTTCGAGAGATGCAGGGAGATAGTAATCCTCCAGCCTGCTTTCGTACGGTACCGGAAGGAACTTGAATCCAGGCTCCCAGCGTCCGCGCACGAAGGGCTCGACCGGCTTCGACGTGATGAACACGACCGCAGCGATATCGCCCTTGCGCATTTGTTCCAAGGCAACCTGATGCGGGATGAAGGTCTGCTGCACGTCAAGTCCGAGACGGCTGAAGATGAGCGGCCCAGAATAGGCTGCGGCCGTACCTTGATTGTTGAAATTGACCTTCTTCCCGACCAGGTCTGTCAGACTGTGGATCTCCGGCCGAACGAAAATATGCAATTCTGAGGGAAAGAGATTCAGCACGTAGGCGAGGCGACGCTGGATGTCCGGCACTTGCCTCTTGTACTCGTCGAGCACGTCGGCGTTGATAATGGCTGCATCGATGCCGCGCAAATAGAGCAGTGAGTTGACGTTTTCGGCCGCTCCTCGCGTCACGATGGGCAATACATGAAGATTGTCGCCGTCGTCCGTAACACGAGCGATCTCTGCGGCAAGACGGATAGGCGCGCCCTCGAGGAGGCCTCCGGCAAGGCCAACGGTCCAGGCATTCATCTTCGCTCTCGGTTCAGGGTGATCGGTTGCGTTCGCTGAGGCAGCAGTATTCATCTTGGCACCTTTTGTCCGCGCATCAAGGCTAGAGGGCTGCAGCAGCAACAACGGAGCGAGTGCAGCGAGCAACAGCTGCGGTCGAAAGAACCTTTGCATTCGGTACTCCTTTTAGTTGTGAGAATGCCCGTTTGTCGCAGCGCCACAGTTCTACTGAAGCGCTTCCAATCGCTGTTTCGCTTGCGTGTTGCCGACCGCCTCGGCCCTTGCGTAAAGCTCTCGCGCCTTTGTCACGTCCCCAAGCGTGCCAACTGTTGACCACTTGGGAAGCACGTGGGGGTCGTAGGTTTCCGCTAGTGTGAAGACAGCCTGTGCGCTGCCTCTTTCGGCCGCGCGCTCAAGCACAATCCGTGCGGCGCCTATATCGCCCTGCTCAAGCAAGATCCCCGCACGTGCTACCAATCTTCCCGCGGCCGCATCCTCACCGGCGCTGTCGGGCCGTTCGCCTCCGGCACGCGCTGACTTGATCTGGTCTGCTTGGAGGGATTTTGCCCTGTCAATCTCAGGCGCGCTTGCGATCGGACGCGCGTTCGCTACCACTGCGGCGGAAAGCGCGTGCATGTTCCTGCGCTCGGACCCGGGATCGGCTTGCTTCAAGCCTGCTTGTTCTTGTTTCGGCGACTTGCGCGGCTCCGTAGTGTCCGTTTCCGCCACTTTCTTCAGCTGCTCACTTTGCCCGCTCTCATTGCGAGCCCGGGCCTCGTATTCATCTCTCGTGGCGTGCGCCGCCTGCAACTCTTTCGCCAGCCGCTCCGCCTTATCATGCTCCTGCTGTAGCGATCGCTTCAACTGCGTCGAATCACCCTCTGCAGCCTGCTTCAGTCGGCTGGTTTCGTCCTGTGCCTTAGCCAGCAACGCCGTTTGCGTCTCGACGTCGCGCTTGACCGATGCCATCTCCTGTTCGAGCCGCGAGCCTCGTTCGCGTTCCTGCTGCAGGGATTCTCGCAACTCGGCCGCGCCAGTGTCCGATGCTCTCTTCTTGAGGTCTTCCAGTTGCTCATCGGTTTTACGTGCCTGCGCCTCGTAGGCATATGTCTGCGTGCGCGCAATTGAAAGCTCTTTCGCCAGCGCCTCGGCCTTGTCACGCTCCTGCTGTAGCGATCGCTTCAACTGCGTCGAATCACTCTCTGCAGCCTGCTTCAGTCGGCTGGTTTCGTCCTGTGCCTTAGCCAGCAACGCCGTTTGCGTCTCGACGTCGCGCTTGACCGATGCCATCTCCTGTTCGAGCCGCGAGCCTCGTTCGCGTTCCTGCTGCAGGGATTCTCGCAACTCGGCCGCGCCAGTATCCGATGCTCTCTTCTTGAGGTCTTCCAGTTGCTCATCGGTTTTACGTGCCTGCGCCTGGTATGCGTATGTTCGGGTGCGCGCGGTTGAAAGCTCTTTCGCCAGCGCCTCGGCTTTGTCATGCTCTTGCTGTAGCGATCGCTTCAACTGCGTTGCATCACTCGCTGCAGCCTGCTTCAGTCGGCTGGTTTCCTCGTTTGCCTTAGTTGCCAGGGCCGCTTGCGTCTCGACATCGTGCTTGGCCGATGCCAAATCCTTTTCGAGCTGCGAGGCTCGTTCGTGTTCCTGCTGCAGTAGTTTTCGCAACTCGGCCGCGCCACTGTCCGTGACGTGCGCTCGCGCCGCACCCTCCGCCCCCTTGGCTGTTAGTGCTGTTTGGGCCTCACTATCGCGCTGATTTCCGGTGAACTGCTGCTCCAGCAAATCAGCCTTATGATGGCTCGGCTCGAGAGGTTGCAGCAATCCGAGAGCACGCGTTCCAACGGTGAGTTCGCAGGACCCTTTATCCGCCGAGTGGTGTCCCGGAGATTGGCCTATATCGCTGACGGCCGCTGGCGAAATATGCATTATTTTTTCGCTGCTGCGTCGATTGGAAAGATAGGGGTCCTTTGCGGTGCCGAACTCAGGCGCTTGGAGCTTGGCTCCGTGGTGTTCTTCCGGCGCCTGCCCGGATATCGGTTTGCTTGCCGCCGCTTGCGTAAGCCGGGTCGACGCGTCGCCGACATTGGATGATCGCGCACCCGCGATGAGGGAACCGGCGGAGACTGGCCGTTGGGCCTGCGGGGACTCCGAAGACGCGCGCGTTTCCGCCCTTGATGTGGCCGCTAGCGCGCTTACGGCAATGAGGACCACCGCTGGCCCATGAGGGAAAAGCTGGCGCACCGGCCGTTGTGCAAAAAGAGTAGGTGGCTCGGCGGAGCCACTCGATATTGCGCAAGCGTTTGCGTCTTTTAGAAGATCATTCTGCTCTTTTGCCGGAGCATACCTAATCCGTTTCCGCATGGCGAACCGCCCCTACTGCGATGTCTAACGATACTCTTCGCATCTTTGTGCCGCCATTCCTCGCATGGAGGACGGGACGTACTCCCTGTTGTGTTCCTCGGATGACCGATCCCTGTCTATCCTTTCGGGTTAGGGGCGTGCACGACAGAGCGTTGAGGCGGGATGCCTCCGTTGGCAATTGCAGGTGATCTGCTGATGGTTGCGGATGCGTAAGCAGGACCGGACTTACTCGTTCGGGGGATCGCGAGCGATGCGCTCAAAAGTCCTAACGGCGAAAAGATTGTTGGCAACGCGACATCGGGTTACAGAAGATGCCCAATCGTTGCGTCGCGCCAACAGGAATTCGCGTCCGCTTCTGCAAACGAAGCGAATATCAGAACAGCCATCTTAGCCCCTCGGCACCGCCCCTGACTCAACACGGAATCGAGGCCCTGCTTCGCTGGAATGCGCAATAGGTAGCTTGTTGCGTCCCCTTAGACCATGTTGGCCGCTTTTCTCGGCGTCGCTGGATCGTCGCGGCTATACAGTGAGGATGCGATTCGACTACAACCTGCCGTTCGTCGATCTGCTCGCTTCGTCTACCTCGTCAAGAATGTTATCCAAACGCAACATGGGTTTGACACTCCGTTCTTCAATGTCGGCCGAGTTAGCACATGCTTCCGCAGCCGCGATTTCAGTCAACCCAGTTCCATCAAGCGCAGTATCCTGATTTCCAACGAGAGCCAATTGCGTCCTGTTTGCTACGCCAAACTTCCTCATCAATTGACCTACATATACCTTCACAGTTGCTTCCGTCATCCCGAGCTCCCGCGCGATCATCTTATTTGAGTGCCCGAGGCGGACACGCTCAAGCACCTCTCCTTCTCGTCCCGTCAGCTTGTTTTTCATCCTGCGCCCGTTCTGATCGGATTTCAGTGCGGACTCGGCACCGCAGTGTGATCGGGGTCTCTCTTCTTGTGATTGGTTCTGCGCTGATTGCCGCTGCAGTTTACGAATAGCGGCTTGTGGAAAATACGAACCGCCATGTAGGATAAATGATAATGCCTCGCATGCGAGATTGGCGTCTATGCCGGTAGGGACGAAGCCTGTTATCTCGGCGGCGACTGCGGCTGCGATCTCTTGAGGCTCATCCCTGTCCGAGATAATGATCAAAGGGACGTCACCCGATTGCCCACGTAGCATCATAAACGTTTGCAAGTGTCCCGGATCAGCGATGGAGTCGCCGCCCACGTTGACAATCAGCATCCGAATGTCTGTTTGTGCGTGAAGTGCTTCGCAGGCCTCATCGACATCGAAAGATGTCAACCTCAGATCTTCCGAGTTTGCCCAATGCTGAAAGAAGCTTATCAAGCTTGCGCGTCGCAGACTTTTTGAGTCTATAACCGCAACTAGCGGTTTTCCGTGAGGGATAGACATTCCGCAACTCATGCGTCTGCGCCTCACACACCTATATTTGTGATTGGTCATTCAGATAACTCGATTGGCCCGAGTCCCGCAATCCCCTTCAGAATGGGTAGAGTCCATCGCCTCAGAGGGGGATGGGACAGATCATGAAGCTCCCATCAAAAGAATGGTGATGGCGACCGCCAGGCGAGACGCGCCTTCAGATCACGTATCAGGTCAGCCAGATCAGGATGAGGACAGCGAGCGGCGGGTGCGTTCAGGTCCGTGCGCTGCGGCAGCGCGGCGCCCAGCGTGCAATTGAACGGATGGTCATGGCTCGATCGCGCGTCGCAACAGAACGAAGGTGGTTTTAGGTCAAAGGTCGTATCGCCGCTCTGGGGGCAACCGTCGTACACGGCGATATTGGCCATTGGACCATTCAATTGTCGTACACCTCATGCAGCGTTGCGCAACACTGAAATCCACGTACGGTCTTGGATCGCAAGAAGACTGCCGGCACAGGCAATCTATTGCGTCAGACCTACTGAAACAGGAGGCTGCAATGACCATGACTAGCAACCACGGAATGCGTGAGTTGGTCGATAAGGAACTGGATGCAGTGTGTGGAGGGGGAGGCTTCAGAACGGGAGACATTTGGGCCTTCCAGAAGAACGTTGCCGTGGTGAACAAGAGCAAGGACGTCTGGATCTACCAGTCCAACAACAACAATACTGGTCTTCAAGTCGGGTGAGTGATTGCCCGCTCCTCCCGATTGAACTTGCGGAGGAGCGGGCTCTTCAACAGGAGAATCTCAATGGCTTATGAGCACGCGCTCTCTGACTTGGACGAGCGGGACATTGACATGGTCTCTGCGGGTCAAAGCATCCACATCGCGATCGTCGTGAGATCGTCAGGTCAAACCATCACACAAACTGGCGGAAGCCAACTCGATGTCATAACGAATGACAGGACTGTCATCGGCGCTATGTCGATCGGCAAGCCCAGCAGGTAGTGGGTTTCAGTTCACCAACATAGCCTCTGATGGACAGAGACCTGTCCCGAGGTACATAGGAATTGGGTTCTGGAGCCGTGTCACCGCAGCTTCTGTTTCGCCAGGAGGTAGTCGAGTTCCAGCAGGACCATCGGCAGTGGGGCCGGGTCGCGCTGCTCCAGACGAGATCGACGAAGATTATAAGCTGGTTGATTGCGACGGTAGTCACACTCACAGCCGCCTTCCTATTTCTCGGCCAGTATGCTCGAAAGGAGACTGTGGCGGGGTACCTGACGCCGATCGCAGGCACGGCGAAGATTTTCGCCTCAAAGTCGGGCACAATCAAAGAGGTTCATGTCAAAGAGGGGCAGGAGGTTAAAGGAGGGCAGAGGCTTTTAACCATCGAAACTGCTCAGATTGCGGCAAATGGGCAGGACGTGAACGATGTGATGCTCGGCACACTGGGGGTGGAGCAAGTTTCACTAAGAAATCAAATCTGCGCGGAGCAGGACCGCATTAACTCCGAGGAAGCGCGCCTATCAGCCAAAATTGCAAGCCTCGAAACTGAACTATCCCGGTTCGACGCTCAGATAGAGAACCAGCGCGAACAAATTCGGTTGTCCAGCGAACTCGTTTCGTCTGTAACGAACCTGGCGGCCAGAGGCATAGTCTCAGACGTGGAATATAAAAAGCGGGAAATCGCCGCGCTCGAACAGAAGCAGAAGCTCGACTCCTTGAAGCAGCAGGCAGCGGCTCGGCAGAGTGAGCTTACCGAAGCCCGATCTTCTCTCGAACAGCTGCCGACCATCACGGCAGGAAAGATCCAGAACCTGCGCAGCGCACTTGCCACGACAGAACAGCGCATAGCCGAAATTAGTGGACGCCGCGCGTACGAGGTACGAGCGCCAGCGGCGGGACGGATCTCGATCCTGCAAGCGACTGTTGGTCAGTTCGCAGATCCGCAAAGACCGCAAATGCAGATCGTCCCTGACCATAGCGAACTGCAAGCAAACCTGTTTATTCCGGCCAGGGCCATAGGCTTTGTTCAGCCAGGGCAGGACGTCAGAATACTATATGAGTCGTTCCCCTATCAGCAGTTCGGTACATATCACGGTCGCGTAAGTGAAGTCTCACAGACGATGTTGACGCGCGCTGAGACCTCCGCACCCATTGAGCTCAAGGAGCCTGCATACCGGGTCACGGCGAGACTCGATCGCCCGGACATTGACGCGTATGGCAAGCGCATACGGCTTCAGCCGGACATGCTTTTGAAAGCAGACATCATTCTTGAAAGACGATCTCTGATCAGATGGTTGCTCGATCCATTGCTCAGCGTCAGAATGTCAATCTCAGGATGTAATCATGGTGCATGTACTAAACCGTAGGCATAACCTGCCGGTAATCCGACAAACAGAAGCGGCGGAATGCGGTCTCGCGTGCATTGCTATGATAAGTTCTTATCATGGCCACCAAATCGATCTGAACACGCTGCGGCGGCGCTATCCAGTGTCGCTGAAGGGGGTGACGCTAAGAGCCGTAATTCAGGTGGCCAGTCAGATGCAACTGGCTAGTCGTCCTCTGCGCTATGAGCTTGATAACATCAGGAACCTTCACCTGCCCGCGATCGTGCACTGGGACATGAACCATTTCGTAGTCCTGAAGTCGGCCACGAGGCGAGGTATTGTGGTCCATGACCCGGCTTTGGGAGAGAGGTTCTTTCCGACTGTCGAAGCCTCCAAGCATCTGACTGGCGTCGCTCTTGAGCTATCCCCAACCGAGGCATTTCGCCCCAAAGACGAGAGAGCGTGCCTCCCATTTTCAACCTTCTGGAGACAGCTGCGCGGTAGCACACATGCACTGGCTCAGGTTTTCATGCTTTCGTTGGTTCTTGAAGCATTTGTGATTGCAAGCCCGTTCTACCTCCAGCTCAGTGTCGATGAGGTCAGCGCCAGGGGCGATGCCGATCTCATGACGGTGCTGGCTCTTGGATTTGCTCTCCTAACTGCCATCAAAGTTGTTTCCACTATTATCCGCTCCTCGATTATTCTGGTTGTCCAGAATGCGTTGCACTTCCAAATCGGCGCTCGTCTGTTTCACCACCTGATCAGATTACCGATCGCCTATTTCGAAAAGCGACACATCGGCGATGTGCTCTCGCGTTTCACGTCCATTGAACCAATTCGCACGGCACTCGCAGAAGGCGTGATAACCGCCGCGATTGACGGAGTCATGGCGGTTGCAACCTTGGCGATGATTTTTGTCTATAGCACTCAACTCGGGGCGGTCGTTCTTGCGACATTTGCAGCTTATGCGGTAGTGCGTCTAAGTCTCTATCGCCTGCTGCGAGAGCGCAACTTAGCCGTGATAGAAGCTAAGGCTCATGAAAACTCGACGTTTATCGAGACCCTGCGCGCGATCCAAAGCTTGAAGATTTTCAATCGTGAGACTGACCGCGAGACGCAATGGCTTAACCGTTATGCCGATGTGGTCAGCGCCAATGTTCGGCTGGGTCACATCAGAATAACTTTCACAGGTATTAATGACGCGCTGTTTGGACTTGAGAACATTCTCACCATTTACCTCGCCGTCCAACTGGTTCTAGGCAATCACTTCACGATCGGCATGATCTTCGCATTCATTAGCTATAAACAGCAGTTTATCGAGAAGGCTGTTCAGTTCGTCGAAAAAATTCTGGATTTCCGGATTATTGAACTACATCTCGAGCGGTTGGCTGATATTGCCCTAAGCCCCCTTGAACGCGGCCATGATCGGCCGTTGGCCTATACGCCGCGCGTTCAGGGCCGGATCGAATTGCGAAAGGTCTCTTTCCGATATGCTGAAACGGATCCTTTTGTACTTGAAGACGTCAGCTTTATCATTGAACCTGGGGAATTCATCACGATTATGGGTCCCTCAGGTGGAGGCAAGACGACCCTCGTTAAGGTCATGCTCGGGTTGCTGGAACCGACAAGCGGCGAAGTGTTGATTGACGATGTCCCTCTCTCGACGATGAGTGGAAGAGCCTATCGTGAGCACGTGGCCGCAGTGATGCAGGAGGATCAACTACTCTCAGGTTCTATTGCCGATAACATTTGCTTTTTTGATACATCATTCGACGAAGAGCGGATGACTCGATGTGCGCACCTGGCAGGTATACACGAAGAGATCATGGCGATGGCCATGACTTACAACAGTCTAATCGGAGACATGGGTAGCTCACTATCAGGTGGACAGAAACAGCGACTAATGCTCGCACGGGCGCTTTATCGACAGCCTAGCATTCTGTTTCTGGACGAGGGGACGGCCCATTTGGACGTGGACAACGAAAAGCGTATCAACGAGAGCCTTAAAGGCTTGCAGATGACTCGGATAAATGTCGCGCACCGGCCTGAGACAAGTAGCGGAGCAGATCGAATTGTGCGAATTGCGAGGACGTTGACGAGCGATCTGAAGCGTGGCGAGCACTGCCAACCGGATGAAGCCGTCATCCCTCCCTTCCTAGAGCTGGAAAAACAGGGGGGCACAGCACTCTAGCTTAAGCCCAGACCCGCCGCGGCGCGGCCTCCGCCTTTCCGTGGTCTCCACGAACGCTAGCCATCCCGCTTTGATTGCTGACGAGTTGCGCCGCCAAGCCGACGTGTTCCCCGACCCTACGGAGCTCAAAGCTAAAATTGGTCGCAACCGGTCTAAGCGGCCCGCACCTCGTGAGCGCAAGTCGCGCTATCGCTCGCACCAGCTCCCTCAGAGTGAGACCAGCTCAAGGATCAAGGAAAAATGATGGCGTGCTCGAAAACTGAGCTCCGAGGGCCAGCTACCAGCATGAACGGGTTGCAGGCACACGTGCTCGTTCCGGCGAGCTGAGCCCCCGAGTGGAACGCAGCGAATAAGCCCGGCATTTGCGCCGGGCTAATCGCCAATAAGGTTAGGTTCTCAACAACGGACCAACTAGAGAAAAGTCTTCGCGCTTAGTCGGTTCGGTTTCTGACATTGCAATGCTGGCCTATGAACTTCGCATGTCGTGTTGCTGCTCCGCGCTCCCGGATAGGCGTCGCGATATTGCTGCGAGGCGCACTTTGCCGGGTAACGAGGTCCGAGCAAGCAGTATTCGAAACTGATGTGAAGCTCACACCGAAACTAGTTCCGGTCAGCTGCAAAGACCGAATTCGCTGTCGCGGATCGGCAATAGTTGGTTACCAGCATGTTACAGGTGCCGTTTTGAGGAGCGGACCCAACCGCCTGTGTCGGAGCTCGGAGAACTGGAGAGCTTCGAACTAGACCCGACATGTAGAAGTGAGAGCGGTAGAATACCTGGCGGGCCAAACTTGGCAGCAGAGCAAAAGGGGGACTAACGCGGCGACGTGACAGGCCCTTTTTTCAGGACAAGCGATCGCTTCGATTCTCCTTCGACGTTGCACCTCAAAAGATGGCGACGAGCCGATCCCCTTCCCAAAGCTCAACGTTGTGCCCGCCAAACATTTGCTCGGCTCGACATCTCTGAGTTCGGCTCAACGATGCAGTCGAGCTTCGCGGCGCAGATCACTCGTCGGTTGCTGTCCATCACGAACACACTGTACCGCATGATGCTATTTGGCACCAGGGGACACGATCGTAGTCGAATGTTCGTCTAAGGCAGCGCCAAAGTAAGTGCAGGCACGAGGAGCGTTTGTACGTGTGGCAACTCGGCTCTAGAGTGCTTGCAGGTACGCAGCAATGCGATATTACCCAGGCGAATGCTGCATTCCTGCCCTCTGATTGCCCCGACTCCTCCTCTCGTTTCACGGCGCGAGCGCCCGCGTTCAGATTGCGTCGTTCCTTTGCGCGTGCAGGCTATAACGCACGTTGATGGGTCTAGAGTCCCGATGACCGAACGACGTAAATCGAAAGACATAAAGCCAACGCTGAATTGCAGGCGGCTGTTTCTTGCGAGAGTATTGCGGGGCTGAACGCGCGAGAGCAGTGCGCTTCCGAGCAAAGCAAGGAGAACATCATGCAAGACAGACGCACGCTGAGAGAACTCAGTGAGAAAGAACTAGAGCAGGTCTGTGGTGGAAAATTAACGACTGAAAACCCTGGCGGGCAGCCCCACGGTGCATCGCAGATGACCACTACTTCAGGGAATGGTAATGCCCCTCCGGGCCAAAATAAAGACCTGCCTCCGGGACTCCAGTAGTCGGCGGAACGCTGATCAAGAATTCGTCCGATACAGACCAAGGAGAATGTCATGGATACTCTGTTGAAAAAGATGGACGGTTTGAGAGAGATCACCGAAGCCGAGTTGGAATTTGTCCACGGTGGCGCACCGCCGGCCCAAGGAAGCGGCAAGAATGAAGGCGGCCACAAGGTAGACGTCTTCGCAGGGAATCCGCACGACCGCCCCGGCGCGAACGCCAAGTAAACACCGTAGTTTTGATCGCGATAGCCGTGCCCCTGCGAGGAGGCACGGCCGCCCGCGTCCACAACATAGGTGCACCGTGACGGTAGAATCGCATTGGGGCAGCCGAGCTGCGCCAGAACCGAGTCGTTGATAGCGAGGCTGCTCCTTGCAGTGCAAACCCGCCCGCAATTGTGCTGACGTGAACGCGCCAGCGGAACGACGGATCCCGTTCTCCTATGATGATATGTTCGCAAGCGGCTCGCCTGCGGTTTCAGGCAGCAGAGGGGAGGCGCTGACGGCGGAGTTGACCCGCCGCTTCGCTGACGACCGTGTCATCCGTGAGCCGATTGCGCCCCAGCTCTTGCGCCGAAGCGGCTACTCTGCGCCCGGCTTGCCCCGTACGGTCGAGCGTGTTCCGTCAGGAAGCCATCCAACTTCAGCAGCATCGGCCCTAACGGGGGACATTGCGCTGCTGTAGCTATTGTCTACAAAAATGCTGACCTGGTTCATGGCTGCAGCCGCTGTATCACTCTCCACATTCCTTAATAAGGGACAGTACGCGCAAGGAAATCGCGAGTGGATATCTCGCTCCAGTAGCGGGTACCTCAAAGGTCTTCGGTTCGCAGCAGTCAGTGCACGATTTGATCTGGTCTACCCAAGGTCCGGGTCAAAAGGGGCGGATGAGGCAAGCGCCGCCCGGCGTCTACCTACAGCCGATAGCCGACGTCAGAATAGCATCAGCATGGTTCGGCTGCGGGCCAGAAGCTGATGTGCGCCACAGAGTAGTTCCGACTAACCAGAAAATCACCGCAAATTGATGACGCCGTTCCCTTGTATGCTGCTCTGCACGCTCGGGAACGCCGCTCATTGAAAATCATTTGATTCTTTGGTCTTGGTCAGTGAGTGGAGTTGATCATGCGTCGTCTGTTTGCAGGAATCGCGATCGCGTCCTTATCTGCTTGCTTGCAGTCTCCGTGTGCTTCAGCACAGAACTTCGACGATAGATGGTCTATTATTCCGAAGGCACATGCTGAACCTGCTCCTGAAGAGAAGGAGCAAAAACAAAGTCCTCCTGAGCATATTCAGGCAGGGCCACTATGGACGCGGACGCCAGACAATCCCCGGCCTTCATTCAATAAAGTCTTCACCGGCAAAGCGTCCTTCTATTCTTATACAAAAGGCAAAACAGCTAGCGGGTCGCTCTACAATCGTGATGAGATGACGGCAGCCCATCGAAGTCTTCCTTTCGGAACTCGGGTTCGCGTCACCGACATTGCGAGTAGCAGGTCGGTCATAGTTCGTATTGCAGACCGCGGACCGTGGATTCGCGACCGCGTGCTGGACCTCTCCCTTGGCGCAGCACGCGGCCTAGGAATTACTGATCGAGGTGTGGCACAAGTTCGAGTTGAGGTCCTGTAGGTAAGCGCCGCGCTCTATGTGGCAACAGTCGTATGCGGCTGTCAGTGGGCGATTCGCCTCGGCAGCTGACGTGGGCAGAAAGTTGAGCGCGGGTCCGGTGTCTTTCCTAGGTCGGTCATGCCTTGCACGATCCTGCTCCAGGCCGCGATCGCGAGGCAATGTGGATTGTCACCGCTCACACCTGACCGACATGGGCGCGGGATGTAGTGACGCACTGCCATACCGATCAAAGCCGCGGGCAATGGGCACGGCGAAAATCTTGCCGACCAGCCGTGCAGACTCGCCAGAGGAATTGGGATGCTTCCACAGCGGCAATTAGTCCTGCCTTGCGAAGACCCTCGGCAATGCGGGCTCGCTGCGCGAGACAGGTCGGATGATCCGTTGAATCTAGTCTAGATTTTCCTGGAGGATTGACGGGAACGATTTCCGCCTCATCGGGAGGTCCGCTTTGGGTCAAACTGAGAAGTCCGGGCGCTCAACCCTCAGGTCGGCTTTGCTCCCAACTCCAGACAAGCCGCTGCGTCGGCCAAACTGACGTGATGGGCCAGAAGCGGAAGTTGAAATTGTGCGATGATCGGTTGTTGGGCATGCCCGTCGCAATCCACTAGTCCCTGCAGAGTGCAGCGATTAGCGCTCACCTTTCCGGCATTCCGGCCCTGCGTAGCCCGCTCCTGAATCGCTGATGGAATTGCGCGAACGCGGGATTGTCGTCCGGGACGTAGTCCCACTGTACCACGGCCCGGGTCCGCGTGCCAGGGAGCGCGAGATATCGTGCCAGCGTCGCGCGTGCCTCAGCGTCTTGCCCGGCTAAAGCAAGCTGTGAGGTCAGAGCGGCAAGGATGATCGGCGTCTCCGGAGAGGCGGCTGCCGCGCGCCGCAGCCATACGAGGGCCTCGTCGTCGTGGCCCATCAAGAAGTACGCCCAGCCCTTGAACAGTAGGAAGATTGGTGTTGCGGGATCACGGGGGCTCAGACGCGTTCCACGGTCGACATAGGCGAGTACCTGCTCAGGCCGAGCGAGAAAAAAGTTCAGGATTGCGAGCGCCCTGTAGGCGTCGACGGAACTCGGGTTCAGTGCCAAGCAGCGTTCGGCGGCGGCCACGCCGTCGCTCACGCGGCGTCGGCCTTCGAGCACAGTGGCTTTGGCGCAGTGTGCAGCATAATAACCAGGATCGATCTCGAGCGCCCGCGACACCAACGTGTTGGCCAGCTCCAGATCAGCCTCCCGATCGGTACTTTGCACGCGCGACACGCGCGAACCATAATAGGTCGCGAGCCGCACCAGTGCCCGAACGTTGCGGGGGTCGATGTGAAGGGCGCGTTCGCAGAGCTCGAGGCGAGGTGTCGTGACCTCGCCGGTGAGGCGATAGGCGGAAGCCTCGCACTGCATCGCCAGATCCTCGGCGTCGACATTCGACGCTGCATCGCTCGGCGAGCGCCGGACCTCCGCCTGCATCAGTTCGCCCTGAAGCGCGCTGGCCAGCCGCGCAACGATTTCATCCTGCGTCCGCAACAGATCGGCACGATTGACGTCAAAACGGTCCGACCAGAGTGTCGTCAGCGATTGCGTATCGACCAGCCTCGCATTGATGCGCAGCGATCCATCGCTTCGCAGCACGCTGCCATCGAGCGCGTAGCGCACGCCAAGCTCGCGACCGACTTGTTTGATGTCGACTTTGCCCTTCAGGGTAAGTGCGCTGCCGGCGGAGATGACCATCGAGCCGCGTAGCCGCGACAATGCGGTCGTGAGGTCTTCGGTGACGACATATCCGAGGTAATCCTGGGCTGGGTCTCCGTTCAGATTGGCGAAAGGGAGCACCACCAGCGACAGGCGAGGTGGGACACTCGTCTGTTGCCGCCAGAGGATGCCGTACCAGGCGCCGACGGCGAGCGCGAAAATGGCCGCTATCGCGAGCAGCGCTGGCGCCCATCGCCATTTTCTGATCTCATACTGTTCGGGAGCCGGTGCTTCAACGGGTGCCCGGCCGACCACACTATCGTCCAGTTTCGTCACCGGTCCGACATAGGCGTAGCCGCGCCTCGGCACGGTTTTGATCATCGTCTGGTCGGTGTCCTCAAGCGCGGCGCGCACCTCGCTCACGCAGCGGGTCAGCGAGTCCTCGGTCACGACCACGTCGGGCCAGATTTTTGACAGCAACTCGTCCTTGGTGACGAGGCGGCCGGCGTGGGTGACGAGATATTGCAGCAGGGCAAAGCTCTTGGGCCGCATTGGAATCTCGGTGCCGTTGCGGCAGAGATGGCCGAGCGAGAGGTCGAGCGTCGCTTCACCGATCAAGTACCGGTCTGTTGACATCCAGATCCTGCCCTTCCTGACCGATTTCAGCCGCAAGCGCCGCAAAGTCCGCGTATTTCAGCGCTGCGTCGGCAATTCTTCAGCGTTCCTTCAGGACGCGCAAGGGTTGCGACGACAAAAATGGCCATCCGCGCTGTGCCTAGATCCGCGCCACCATGGCAGAGGAGGGATTATCATGAGGATGACGGTTGTTCGTGGCCGGATCGGCCACCTTGCGGCATGCATGGAGATCGCTGCGGCGCTCCTTGTCGGCTCAGGCGCTCTCGCCGAACCGCAACTGCTTCTGGTCAACGCCAAGGTTTTCACCGCCGATCCCGCATTGCCCTACGCGGAAGCTGTCGCGGTCGAAGGCGGTCGTATCCTGGCGGTCGGTAGCAACGAGCAGGTGCGCGCGCTGGGCGGACCGGGTACGCGGGTCATCGACGCGGGTGGCAGGCTGGTCACCCCCGGGCTGATCGAAGCGCATGTCCATCTTGGAACCGAACTGCCGACTCGCCCGATTGCCGTGCCGAACCTGCCGTTTCCCGGCCCGACGCCTGAGCAGGTCCTGGCCGCGGTGGAGCAGGCGGCCAAGACGCGCAAGGACTGGGTCACCGCCTATGTCGGTCCGCTCATTGCGCGCGATCGCCGCAACTGGCGCAAGGCGCTGGATGCCGTTGCGCCGGAAACGCCGGTGTTCCTGCGCGGATTTTGGGGGCACACCAGCATTGTCAACAGCGAAGGCCTTCGGCGGCTCGATATCTCTGAGGACATCGCCGATCCCCTGGGCGGCTGGTGGGGGCGGGACGAAAGCGGCCGGCTCGACGGGCGAGCCTATGAGGCGGCCGAGACGATCACACCGCGCATCCGTCCCGCCACCGCCGAAGGGCTGGCAGCAAGCTTCGGCGAGGCGCAGAAGCGCTACGCGCGCTGGGGAGTGACGTCGATTCACCTGATGAATAACGACAAGTCGCTGGAGGTGACGCTTGCGGGACTCGCCGCGGCAAAGCCGCAACAGAAATGGACGGTTTATTCATGGGGCACTTGGCAAACGACGGCACAACGCATTCCGGGCGCCTGGGCCGTGATTGATGCCGCTGCCAAGCGGGTGCCGGCCAAGGTGCGTATCGAAGGACCCAAGTGGATGCTCGACGGTACGCCGATCGAACAGAATTCGTTGCAGCGCGCAGCCTACGATTTGCGCCCCGGATGGCACGGGCGGTCGAACTTTTCCGATGAGCAACTGCGCGAAATTTTGCAATTGGCCTTGGCGCGGCCGACGCAGCTCGCGCTGCACGTCGTCGGCGACGCCGAAACCGACCGCCTGCTGAACATGATGGAGCAACTCGCGCCTGCGTCGGTCTGGCGGTCGAAGCGCGTGCGGATCGAACACGGCGACGGCATCGGGCGTGACGTGTTCGAACGCGTGGCAAGGCTCGGTCTCGTCGTCATCCAGAACCCGACCCATCTTGCACTTCCGCCGATCGCGGGGAAGAAGATGCATGAGCACGACATGGTGCTAAGGAGCCTTGGCAACGCCGGCGTTCCGTTGGCGCTCGGTTCCGACGGCGGCCCGAGCGAGCAGAATCCGTTTCTGAACTTGATGCTCGCCGTGCTCGTCCCAAACGAGCCTGCCGAGGCTTTGACACGCGAACAGGCCCTGACGGCCTATACCGCCGGCGGCGCGTTTGCCGAGGGCGAAGAGCGGCGCAAGGGACGGCTTGCACCCGGTTTTGCCGCCGACCTCGCCGTGCTCTCCCAGGATGTCTTGACGATTCCAACGCCGCAACTGGCCGCCACGACCAGTCTGTTGACTATCGTGGATGGCGAAGTGATTTTCGCCGATGCGATGTTCACATCATCCAACTAGTCGGGAAGGTCCGCTTCGGGTCATGAGCGCCCTTCGGAGGGGGCGGCCGGTGCTTCCGGTCTACCCCTATGAGCCGACCACCGGCAAGCCACCTAGAGTTCGCGGGTCAGAAGCGGACCTGCTTCGGATATCAGGGCTGAGTTGATTCCGGACCAATGCCGGGTAGGCGGCACTCAGGGGCCCCAAATTCGTTTCTGAAGCACTTTGTAGCACTATGAATTGCTGCCTGTGTTGCGACAAATTCTTTGGACCAGTTGCGCATGTCGGCCTTCTGGATTGCTTCCAACATGATCCCACGCTGCGGATCGTCTCGAACTGTTCCAAGAACGATTCCCCGCCCGACGCCGACACGCGCGCAGCTATTCATGTATACGAATATCGTGAGGTACTTGGTATCGATTGATCCTTTGATCACTCGATCTACTCGCGCTTTCATGAGTGTGGCGGGTACGAAGTTTCTATCATACGCGAAGCTCACATTATCCGTCGCGTCGTAGATGGTCGCTTCGATGACCACCGGTGCGTCGATGTTGGTCGGGACGTGCTCGAAGAGAATTCCTTTTAATGAGGCCGACGTACGCGGCAACGTACAGGCCACTGCGCCAGCGCAAGCAGCGCAACATGCAATCAGACAAACAGCCCATGCGCGAATATCGGCAAGCAAGTTGTTGATCATCGAGCGACGATGCCAACTATCTGCAATGTCCGCAATGGGTCAAAATGCGAAGGACTCAGATTGAGCAAATCTGGTCGGCTCTATCCCGATGAGCGGACCTCCGACAGACGGTTCAATTTCGCAGATGGGCCATGAGCTGACATTTGTCTGCGGCCTTAACCGCCCGCTAAGCCCAACAGATCGTAACGCGGCCGCTCGCACCGCTTTTGAACCGTGTCTCCAACAGTCGCGCGCCTTCCGTTTGACATACTGGTGTCCAATCTGATAATAACAATTATGACAATCACAAAGGCGATCGCTTCACCAGGTCGGTCGTTCCGCATCGGAGCGGAGCCTCCACCCTACCGCCGCGTGCCGGCCTACCTGATCCGCCGGCTGCAGATGATTTCCACCGCCATTGTTGCGGAAGAATTCGAAGGCGAAGACATATCGGTGTTGGAATGGGCGGTTCTGATCATGGTCGAAAACCATCCCGAGATCGATCAGAGCCGTCTTGCCGAAGTCGTCGCCATTGACAGGACGAATACCGGCCGCCTGGTGGATCAGCTCGAAGCGAAGGGGCTTGTTGAACGGCGACCTCATGATTCAGATAGGCGGGTATGGATGCTTCGCTGCACCCCGCTTGGGCACAAGATCCGCAACCGGTTACGTCCGCGAGCGCTTGCTAGCCAGGAACGGCTGCTGTCGTGCCTTGAACCGGCACACCGTGAACTCTTCATCGATTTGATGTCGCAGGTGGTCACGGCAAATGAAGAATACGTCCGCCCCGGAGCCGGCCGCCGAAAACCAAAATCGCGCTAAACACCGTTGCTGAAGGAGAATGCCATGCGCATTGTCAGTCGCTCCGTCGCTGTCGTCGGTCTCCTGCTCAGCGCCATCCTTTGCTCGAGTTCTGCTGCCGTTGCCGGCGACTGGCCGCAGCGGACTGTCCGTTTAATTCTACCTACGCCGGCGGGAGCCGCAGCGGATTTCACCGCCCGGCTCTTTGCCGAGCGGCTTTCCCAACGCTGGGGACAGTCCGTCATCGTGGAAAACCGGCCGGGAGCCGATGGGGTGATGGGAGTCGCTGCTTTCCTCGGCGCCGACGACGATCATACCCTGCTTTATGCAATCTCGGCGGTAGTTACCGTCCATCCGATCACGCAACCGAAGCTGCCTTATGATCCGGTTCGTGACCTCGTCCCGATCTCCCCGACTTCGGACGTCGTCCTTGCAATTGCGGCCTCCGAAAAGAATTCAATCCGCTCGCTTGATGACTTGGTTCGAACGGCTCGCGCTCAACCGGGCAAGCTGAACTGGGCCGCTTCGCCTGGTCTTCCGCCCTTCGTTGCAGGCGGGTTCTTCAAGAGTTCGAAACTGGATCTTGCTTTTGTCTCCTATCGCGATGTTGGCCCCGCCCTCCAGGATCTTGGCGAGGGCCGCATAGATGTATTCGTTCACGCGCTGGGTGTGATCATGCCGCAGGTGCAGTCGGGCAGAGCGCGGCTGCTTGCAGTTGCTAGCGACGTTCGCGTGCCGCTTGCTCCTGATGCGCCGACCGTAACCGAAGCCGGATTCCCCGAGCTTCGAATGGACGGCGTTGTGGGATTTTACGGCAAACGCGGAATCCCCGACACATTGCGCGACCGGATCGCATCTGATGTGCGCGTCGTCGCAAGCGATCCCGGCATTCGTGAAAAACTGGCCGCCGTCGGACAGGCCGCTCGCCCAGGCACGGCTGCCGAGTTCGCCGCTTTGCTTGATCAATACCGTCGACGCCTTGCCGATCTCGCGAAAACCATCGATTTCAAAGTGACCCAGTGATCGGATGCGGCCATGTTCAGATCCGACCCTCGCCTGGAGCTATTGGGCCTGATCAATGGCTTTCAGATCACGCAGGCAATCCACGTCGCGTCAATCCTGCGAATAGCGGACCATCTGAATGATGGGGTTCGTTCGGCCGACGAACTCGCTCGCGTGACGAAAAGCCATCCCGATGCGCTGTACCGGCTGCTGCGCGCACTCGCTGCAGTCGGTGTTTTCCGGGAAGAAGAAGGCCGCCAGTTTGCGCTCACGCCCATGGGAGATTGCTTGCGCACGGATTCAGCAGCGCCACTGGGGGCGTGGGCGGAAGTCGTCGGAAGCCCCTTTTTCTGGCAGACCTGGGGCCATCTGTTGCACAGCGTCCAGACCGGCGAGAACGCATTTCAAGATCTGAATGGCAAGGACGTATGGCAGTTCCGCGCCGAGCACCCCGAATACGGCGCAACGTTCGATCGGGCAATGACGCAACTTTCACGCGGCAGCGCCGAAGCAGTGATCCGCGCCTATGATTTCTCCCCGTTTCGCCATATCGTGGACGTAGGTGGCGGACAAGGTTTGCTGCTGGCCGCGATCCTACGCGCTCACCCTCACATGCGCGGCACGCTGTTCGATCAGCCCGACGTCGTGGCGGGAGCAAAGACCCTGTTGACGGAGCGCAGCGTGATTGACCGCTGCACTATCGTGGGCGGAAGTTTCTTCGAAACGGTGCCTGAAGGCGGCGATGCCTATCTGATGCGGGTGGTTATCCACGATTGGGAAGACGACGAAGCGCTGGCTATCCTGAAAGTGTGCCGGCTCGCGATGCGCGAAACGGCAAGATTGCTTCTCATTGAACGGCTCATCGCACCTCCTAATGAAATGCCCGCGGCGAAGTTCAGCGATCTGAACATGCTGGTATCGCCGGGCGGGCGAGAGCGAACGCTCGAGGAATTTTCAGACCTCTTTACCAAATCCGGCTTCGAGTTGACGCGCGTTGCTCCCGCGGGCATCCACAATGTGATTGAGGCTGGACTGCAATGAATTCAAAAGATTGATCGCTTATCCCGGAGGTCGCACATGTCCCCTTAGGGCAACAGCAGACGTTCGGGACTGCCCAGCGCCTCAATCGTAGAAGCGAGCGGCCATCTTTAGGCTGTCGCGCTGCGCCTTGTCGTGGTTGATCCAAAGTTGCGCCTTCTCCTTTGCGAGGACCTCGCCACGGGCCTGCAACGATGCGGCAGTCTGCTCTTTGGTGAAACGAACGTGACATTCACCAGATGAACTCTGGAACGGCGCGGACGATAGCAGACCGAGAGATTTGCCGGCATGTCGCTTGCGTCACGGGCTGACACTCATGACGCTCTCCCAACGGATGGACCTTCCATCGCTACGCTGCTCTCCGGTTCCGGCTGATAATTTTCGCGGAAGTGCTTGGTGGCACCATCGATTTGAACCCAGTCATGCTTCGACTGCTCGAAAACCGATATGCCGGGGCCTGGGTATTTTGGATTTGCCATCGCGCCGACTGCAACACCGATCATCGAAGGCAAATTAGTGACTTTCCAATAGACTGTTGATCCGCACTTTGGACAAAAATAGTTATGCATTTCCCCGCCGCTTGCGGCGGCATGCGTGAACTCTGTTGAGGTTCCTAAAATGGTGACGACCTCTGCAGGGTAATACGCGCCTACACCGAACGGCGCGCCCGTTCGGCGTTGACAGTCGATGCAGTGACAAGCAACCACTATCTTGGACGGTTCTTCTGGAAGTGAGAGCGTGACCGCACCGCAATTGCACCTTGCGTAGCCCATAGCAAAGTTCCCGCCGTCTTCCGAGCGAAGCACTAGACTACAGGTTGTCTGAACAGGTGACAATCACGTGGAGGATTTGTTGCAGGGACTGTCGTTGGTCTGGCAGCCGACGTAATTGAAGCGACATGGCCTGGCGTGCAAAGATCGGCGGAGTCTCGCTGTGTAAAGACCCGCTTTTTCAGTAAGCGCTGCAAAACGTACTACGTCTGCAATGGGTCATTCACGTCGAGTTGGTCGCATCACCGCCACGTCCGGTCTGGCCTCAACTACCGACTTGCCGGACCCTATCGCGATCTTCGCCTTCGGGCCACGAGCAGACACAGCCGACCTTTATCGTCACGTTCGCTCAAGACAACGATCTGCTGCCATTTCGATGTTGCTCGGTAGTTTCGCGATCAATTCCCGAGTTGTTCAGTTTGTGATGGTCTTGGGCTTCCCGCCAACCCGCAGGAAGCGAAACGAGAGAAGCACGACTCGATCACTCACTCGATCGTGCTGTCGGCGCGAGAGAGTAGTATCGGAGCAATTTCGACACCTAACATTTTAGCTGTCTTGAGATTGATGACCAGTTCGAACTTTATCGGCTGCTCAACAGGTACGTCGGCGATCTTTGCGCCTCGCAATAGTCTTGCGACCTGGCGGGCGCATTGGTCGAAGACCGCGCTGAGGCGAGGGCCATATCCCATCAGTCCGCCCTCTTCCGCCTGCTCGGGCCATTGGAGAATGGCGGGCAGACGACGGAGCGCCAGCCGATTGCGGATTAGGTATTGGAATCTCGATGCCAAGATCGGCGAGGCCAGCAGGTTGACGGCCTCGATCTCTTCGACCTTCATGGCGTCAATCACGCGGATGAGGTCGTCCTCGGACCTCGCGGCAAACGGAACGATCTCGACGCCGAGCCTCTTGGCCGCGCTTCTGAGAGCATCCATGTTTGGAATCGGCAGGCGGTCGGCGAGAACGCCAATTCGCCGGGCACCTGGTAGTGCTTCATGCAGCAACTCCAACCGCTTCGCGTCGAGCTGGAATGCGAAGATGGCGACGCCGGTAGTGTTACCATCGGGACGCGGCATAGAGGCGACAAGCTGGCTGCCGAGCAAGTCGTCTGCGATCACCACGATTGGAATACGCCGCGTCGCTTTCTGTGCTGCACGCCCTGCTTCGGCGCCGACCGCCATCAACACATTTGGACCTGCCTCGGTCAATTCAACGGCCGCACTGTCATAAGAAGCGGGAGCCACGCCTTCGCCGCGGCTATCGATCTCAAGATTGCCACCTTTGACAAAACCGGCTCTGCCCAGCTCATCGAAGAAGCTGGGCGGAACAGGTCCCAAGGCCGCGACGCGGTACGGCCGACCAGCCCGCTGTGCGCGGGCTTCGAACGGCAATACCGCAGCGCCAGTAATCAGCGTGATAAACTCCCGCCGCTTCATGGGGGTCCCGAAAACATCTAACCGGGTTCACTCTAGCACGTTCGAGGCGAGGATTGGTGTCGGCTTCGGGGCCAGAAGCGGACTTAATGGTCCGCAAACCTTAACTGTCGAAGCCTACCGAGTAAGAGCGTGCTCGTGCTACCCTAGCGGGTATGTCGCCTTATAGCATTCGTTCCGCCCTTATGCTTGCCCTCATTGTCGGGGGTACGTCCAGCGTTTTCATCTTCATCGGCCTCAGCCTGATTAGTGTACTGATCGCGTTGGGCCTAGCCGCCCTTCTGTATATCCCACTCGCTAAGCGATACAGATGGGGCAATGAAGGGCGTCTCACGAGGCATCTCAGTCGCCCGCCGTTCGAAGACGAAAGCCGCAAATCTTATTGAATGTTTGTAGCCGCAAGGGCGGCTCGGGAAGCGAAACCAAACGTCCGCTTCGGGGTCATGAGCGCCCTTCGGAGCGCCGGCCGGCTGCTTCCGGTCCGCCCCTAAGAGCCGACCACCCGGGATGCTGCCTAGACTTCGCATTCGGGCCAAGTGCCGACCTCCATGAAGCGCGGGTGAGCCCAGGACACCTGACCTGTGTCAGGCTAGGCCCCAGAGCGGGCTTGAGCCTGGCGAGGCATACACCGCCGCTGCCGTTGGTGTAGAATACCCGCACAAAGGAGCACCGCCATGGCCACTCCTCAGCAGGGGCGCATCGATCGCCGACTAGCTGCCATCCTGGCCGCCGATGTCGCCGGTTATAGCCGGCTCATGGGTGCCGACGAACTCGGCACAGCGAGGGCACTCCGCGAACATCGCGAGGCAATCGATCCAATCATGGCGAGCCATGGCGGTCGCATCTTCAAGACAATGGGCGACGGCCTCCTCGTGGAGTTTCCTTCCATTGTGGCCGCAGTCGAGTGCGCCTTGGCAGTCCAGAACCTCATGGCAGGACGGAACGTCGATGTTCCGGAGGATCGGCGAATGTTGTTCCGGATCGGTATCAATCTTGGCGACGTGCTAATTGAGGGCGACGATATCCTTGGGGATGGCGTCAATATCGCCGCCCGCCTCGAAGGCATTGCCGAGCCGGGCAGCATCTACATCTCCGATGCCGCGCATCAGCAGGTGCGCGACAAGCTTGATGTGACTTTCGAGGATAGAGGCGAGCACCAGCTCAAGAATATTGCGCGTCCGGCGAAAGTGTACCGAGTGCAGGGCGCAGGTGCGGCAGCGAGCCCACTACCGACGTTATCGCTTCCGCAGAAGCCGTCCATTGCTGTACTTCCATTCCAGAATATGAGTGGCGATCCGGCCCAGGACTACTTTTCCGATGGGATTGCAGAGGACATCATCACCGAGCTTTCGCGGTTCCGATCGTTGTTCGTGGTCGCGCGCAATTCGTCGTTCTCGCTGCGTGGCAAGACGGATGTTAATGAAGTTGGCCGCCGGCTCGGTGTCCGTTACTTGGTTGAAGGCAGCGTTCGCAAGGCCGATAAACGGGTGCGGGTTACAGTCCAACTCCTTGATGCGGCAAGTGGCAATCACCTGTGGGGCGAGCGCTACGACCGCAAGCTTGAGGACATCTTCGTCGTCCAGGATGAGATCACCCGAGCCGTTGTCTCGACCCTGCCAGGCAGGCTGGAGAACGCCGACCGCGACCTCGCCAAGCGCAAGCAGACTTCGAACATCACCGCATACGATCTGGTTTTGCTTGGTAACGAACGATGGCGGCGTCTGACGCGGAAAGACCTTGCCGACGCGCTGGATCATTTCCGCAGCGCCGTGGCCCTGGACCCCCATTATGCGCGCGCCCACGCGAACGTGGCCTGGACCCATGTCTGCAACGTGTTCCTCGAGGCCGCGGATGCGTCATCGCTGGATGAGGCGCTGCGACATGTGGAGATAGCCCTCGACATCGACGACAGCGATGCCTGGTCTCATGGTGTCTTCGGGCAATTGTTATTCCTGCTCAAGAGGGACGATGAGGCCGAAATCCACTTCAAGCGCGCGCTTGGGTTCAATCCCAACGACGCAGACGTCGCCGCCGTCTTCGGCAATGTTCTCGTCTACTGGGGAAGGTGGCGAGAGGCGCTCACATGGATCGACACAGCTAAACGTCTAAACCCGCTACCGCCTAATATCTACCATTGGTACCACGCGCTTGCCCTCTATTCGGCCCGCGAATACGAGCAAGCCATCAGAGCGCTTCGGGAGATTCGGACCCTCGACCGCTGGTCGCATGGCCTCCTGGCCGCCTGCTATGGGCAGATCGACAGGCTCGACGAAGCCCGGACCGAATTAGACGCGTTTATCGGGGAACGGGAGCGCGAATTGAGGAAGCGAGGCGAAGCGCTACCGCTGAGCCGTCTCGACCTTGTGCTGTTGCGGGCGGACAGATACCGAGATCATTTGGACCGCGAACACTTTCTTGAGGGGTTGAGGAAGGCGGGCCTGACGGGTTGATACGTTCCTCCTAATGGACTGCATCCTGACGCGCTGAGCCGCAAAGTTCGCCAAGCCAGAAGAGACATACTGAACTGGGGGAGTGATCAGCATGATCGCTGGTACCGACGAAATGATCGAATTAGCGGCGCGCGAGGTCCCTTACGGGTCAAAAGCAGGCGTCGCGGCGATTTTCGTCTTTGGTCCGCTCGCACCCCGCGAGCCGACGTTAGGACGTTGATACCGAGAGGCAGCTTAGGGCCAACAGCCGACCTAATTCACTTGCCTCTTTTCACAACGGAGCACCGAAGCCTATCTTGCGGCAAGCCATCCACAAGCGGTGCAAATCGTCGTCCGATGGAGCATCGGAATGCTCCATGCCAGTTTCAATACACTCTTTCTTTAGTGCTCTATAGCGCGGCGATCCGTAGAAATAGAGACCTACAAGAATGGCAAGGACCAAGCCTACACCCAGCTTAGCCATTTGCCGTTCGGACCGACTGCGAGGGGTTAGATGCAAGGCTGTGGGACGTAATTAACCAAGCGGCAGACCAAGCGAGTCCCGACAGAACAGCTGCCATCATAAACGTCGGATCGCCTCGACCAATGTAGAGGACGAGCAAGAGAGGGCAAAGCCCGATTGCTGCTATTGGATAGCGAGCGCGGGGTCCAAAGCGCTTGTCGAGAAAGTGGAACAACGAAATGAGAGCGAGAAGTGGCAGTCCCCCAAACGTGCTGAATAGGACGAAGAGTCCCGCGAAATTGCGCGCGTATCCGCCCCCGCCGATCGTGAGCACTACGAGCGAAACAACGACCATCACTACAATTCGCGAAAAAGATCTCAAGGCAACTCTCCGGACACGCGATCATCGTCACGACCAACGTGCGAGGCAGGTGTTAATTCTCCCTAAAATTGCATGTCCGCTTTGGGTCAGAAGCGGGCGCTGCCTGTCTGTTGTGCCCGATCAAGTTCGTTGCCGATCAAGCTTTGCAAGTCTCGACGCACGCGATCGATGACGCTGCCGTACTCCCGCCCCTCGTTTTGCCTGAAGAGGCGAACGGTCGGATACCAGGGGATGTCTTCGCGGTTGAGGAGCCAGCGGTAGTCCGGCATAAAAGGTAGCAAAATCCAGGTCGGTTTCCCAAGGGCGGCCGAAAGATGAGCAACGCTGGTATCCACCGTGATGACGAGATCGAGGCAAGAAATCAGAGCTGCCGTCTCCGCAAAATCAGTAAGATGCTGTGCCGCATCGAAGATATCAGTTCGAGCCAGCAGTTCAGCTCGGTCGTTGGGCCTGACGTCCTTCTGAAGACTGACAAAACTCACCTTGGCATCCAAAAGGCCCGTCAGCATACGAAATGGAATAGACCGATTGTGGTCATTCAAATGTTCCGGATTACCTGACCAGACAAGCCCTACTCGTGATCGAGCACGCGGACCAAGCCGGCTCTCCCAAGCTTGAACACGCTCCTGAGAGGGCAGCGGCAAATAGGACACGGCCGCCGGAATAGTCTCCAGTCGGGTTCCAAAGATGAGCGGCAGGTTGCTAAGAGGGCAATGAAGATCGAAGGGAGGCAAGCGAGCTCCCGATGATCCGGGCAAGCATTCTGAGACGCCCTCCATTTTCGCGAATAGCGGCCACAAGGCGTCCTGCACTATTAGAACGACGCGCGCACCACGGCCAGCAAGCAGCGGAATGTAGCGTACGAGCTGAATTGCGTCCCCCAGCCCCTCGTCGGCGCATACCAATATCGTTTTGCCGGCAATCTCCCCGTCACCAAGCCACTTAGGCCCGGAAAGCGGTGGATAACCGTTTGGCAAGCCCGGAACGTCCCAACGCGCCTGCATCCCCTTCAGACCACGTTTGAAATCGCCAGTGAGCATCTGAAGCAAAGCAAGATTCCAGACGGACCTCGAGTGCTCTGGGAGAATGGCTGCGGATCGCTTGTAAGCAGACATTGCTTCTTCGACACGACCCAGCTCGGCTAGTACGCTTGCCCGACCTACAATGGCCTTTCCAGTATTGGGCTTGATCTTCAGGGAGCGGTCGAAGAAGGACAAAGCCTCTTCCAAATGGCCCTGCGCTCGTAGGAGTGCACCAAGGTTGCTTAGCGTGTCAGCGTTCTTAGGGTCTAGTTGGACTGCGCGCCTGCAATCTGCCGTCGCCTCTTCGATCCTTCCGAGGCCGTTTAGGATGAGTGAACGCGTGTGCAAAGCCTGCGCATCGTCAGGCCGTAGATTGACGCTATGATTCAAATATGCGAGGGCTTCCGCAAGTTGACCCGCCCCATGCAGAAGATGACCTGCCTTATACGCAGCTTCGACATGCCCCGGATCAAGTTCGAACGCGCGACGAAAGCAGAGTAGAGCTTCGCTGTTTCTTCGAGCCTGGATCAGCGCATCTCCCATCTGCCGCCAAAGCTCGGCATCGCTCGGCTTGAGCTGAATAGCCTTGTCGAAGACTCTCAAAGCCTCGTCCAGGCGGACAGCACTCGCAAGCGCATTGCCCAACGTGGCCAAGTAGGCAGGTTGGGGATCTTTCCGGATCGCACGGGAGGCCCAATCTATCGCTCTGTCCGCGCGGCCGGCGGCAGCTTCTACAACGGCCATGAGGTGAAGGCTATCAGCGCTCTCCGCATCGAGCTTGAACACTTCTTTGACGCAAGATTGAGCCTTCAGTACTTGACCACCACGCAAATGTTCGATCGCAGCGGCACGAAGTTCCTCAAGGCGCATGGCTGGATGATGATCTTTATCGAGCACCTCGGATTTCTTCTGGACGATTTGACGGTCAGATTGTTCCATTGCAACTCCACGAGTGGCTTGGCACAATCTCTAGGTGATTCGCTGATAACGAGTAATGGATCGATGCATCAGCCTAACGTATGCATCAAACGAGAGGCTGCCTCAGCAAAGTTGCATGCCTCCGGATTCGCCATCGATCTACGGCAGCGGATCTTGGTGAGATAATTGCTTGGTGAATCAGGGCCCTTTTTTGAAGGCTGCATGCCGAATTAAACGCAAGCACGTCTCCAATCGTCATGAAGCGGACGTCGGATTAGAAGGGCTTCGCACCAAAAATGACCGACCTCTCTAGCTGAGGAGGTCAACATGACCGTTACCCCAAGCACCATCCTCGCCGTCTCGAAGCACGTTCCTTGGAACAAGGGGAAGATCGTCGGCGCAAAGCCGCCGCTCCGTCCGAAGCACGTCTGGTCAATCCGAACCAAGCTCCAGGTCGAAGGCCGAATGCGCGATCTGGCACTGTTCAACATCGCCATCGATAGCAAGCTGCGCGGCTGCGACGTCGTAGCCTTGAAAGTTGATGACCTCGCGCCGAGCGGCTATGCGGCCGACCGCGCAGCCGTTCGACAAAAGAAGACCGGCCGGCCAGTCAAATTTGAACTGACGGAATCGACCCGACAGGCAATCGATGATTACCTGCGGGTTACGGGCAAGAAGTCAGGAGAATACCTGTTCACTGGCCGGCGGCTGAGTGGACATATGACGACCCGGCAGTATGCCCGCCTCCTATCCCGCTGGCTCGCCGACATCGGATTAGACCCGCATCTGTTCGGGACGCATTCCCTTCGCCGGACCAAGGCGACCTTGATCTATCGCCGAACCGGCAATCTAGGAGCCGTACAGCTCCTTCTGGGGCATACTAAGATTGAGAGCACCGTTCGATATCTCGGCATCGAGGTCGACGACGCCCTCGCGATCGCAGAACAGGTCGACGTCTGACTTCGGGGGGGCAGAGCAGACGCGCTCTGCGCTGCCCTCACAAACGGCTCCGGCCAAAAACGGACATCCCGCATACTTCCGATTCGTTTGAAAGTGCGGTGAGCGTCAGGTAAAACTTGGCGTTGTGGAGCGAGCGTGTCCGCTCAGCCGGGGAGAATGCGCGTGAAGGAACTGGCGGGAAAGACAGCATTCGTGACCGGTGCGGCGTCGGGCATTGGATTGGGGATCGCGACCGCTTTCGCCCAGGCTGGGGCGAAAGTGATGCTTTGCGATATTGAAGAGGCGGCGTTGTCCGCAGCGATCGAGCAACTGCGGCTCACCAACGTCGATGTCGACGGCGTGAAGGCAGACGTCTCGCTCAAAGCCGAACTCGCGGCTGCGGCAGAAGTCACGACCGCCCGCTACGGCAAGGTCCATATTCTCGTCAATAACGCAGGCGTCGGCGGCGGTGGGCCCTACGGCACCTGGACCGATACGTCGTGGAATTGGACCTTGGGCGTCAACCTGATGGCGACCATTTGGGGGATCGAGATCTTCGGGCCGTTGATCGAGCAGCATGGCGAGGGTGGACATATCGTCTCCACAGCCTCGATCGCAGGCCTCATTTCAGGAGCGAGCACTGCGTATAACGTTTCAAAGTATGGCGTTGTCGCGCTGTCCGAGGGGCTGCGGCAAGAGCTCGCGCCCCGCGGAATTGGCGTATCGGTACTGTGTCCTGGGTACATCCGCACTCAAATCATGAACTCAGGCCGCAACCTCCCCAAGCGCTTCGTCGGGGCAGTCCGTGCCCCGCCGACTTCGGGCCCGATTGCCGAACGGATCGATCAGATCCGGGAACGCGTCACTCAAGGTATCGACCCCATCTATGTCGGCGAACTCGTCCGCGAAGGCGTCGAAAACAACTGGCCCTATATCTTCACCGACCTAGAATTTGAGCCGATAGTCGAAGCGCGCTTCGCCGGAATCAAGCAAGGCTTTGACCAAATCCGCGGGCGCACCCCGAAGCGATGAGTGCGCAGACTTTCTCCAACCTGATCATTGTTTTGTCAGGTCTACGAGTTGCGGGGCAAGAACCACGTAATCTGTTGCTTATGGAGGAAGCGTGACAAATAGCCTTCACGAACGAACTTCCGCGATGCCGCGTTATTCTGATATGCAAGGAAAGGTTGTGCTTATCACCGGGGGCAGTAGTGGTATTGGTCTATCGGCGACGTTCAAATCGTTCTTCGTCTCAACCAGGTCGAAGCCGGCGCGCCTGAACATGTCCCCAACCAAAGCGGCGTCGTTTGCCGGATTAGGCAATTGAGGTACGCTCTTGTAGGCGGAATTGCCGATGACCAACGCCACTCGCTTCTCGGCTTGGGCCGATCCGCAGGCGAGCCAGACGAAACAAAAGATCAAAACAAGCGGTCGAACCACGCCCGTAGCTGCCCCTGATGCAATGTAGTCCAGACTAATCGGAGCATGCTGGAAGGCAAGCGGCTGATCTGTGATGATGGTCACGTCCGAGTCCGCAATGGGTCAAAATGCGAAGAACTCACGCTGAGCAAATCTGGACCGCTCTGCTGCGATGAGCGGAACTCCGTCAAACCCGGCGCGACCTCGGAGATGAGCCAACTCCGGACTCATGCGCTGCAGACATTTGATCGCCTTGTGGACATTGGAAGTTATTCGGGCAACCCCGCTTTGCGAAAGCCCTCAATCATCAGCTTCGCGGTTTTTGATAGCTGGCTCCTGTCGATCCACGCCGAAATCGTGAAACCAGGATCGATCTCAAGCATGCGAGCCACCGCCTCACGGGCCTCGGCGTCGCGTCCGAGATAGGCGAAAGCGGATATGAGGCAGCGATATGGTCCTGGATAGTAGGGGTTGAGACGTAAGGCCTTCCTCGCTGCAATGATGGCCTCGTCAAAGCGACGAAGCTCGATAAGGGCAAACCCTATCCCGGTCAGCGCTATGAATGCTTGCGGGTCTACCGGGCTCATTCGCATGGAGTGTTCAAAGCTCCGGATCGCTTCCTCTGGCTGCCCCGCAATCTTATAGACCCAGCCTCTGCGGTGCCATGCGTAGTATGAATTCGGGTTGAGCTTGACCGCCCGGTCGGACATCTCGATCTCGCTCTCGCAATCGCCGACAAGGAGCGCCGAAATCAAGGCAACACCCGCTAACGTGTCGGGATCACCATCGTCGAGGCTCAATGCCAGGCGCATGAGCCGAACGGCTTCCATGCGTTCGAATTGAGGATCGATGGCATAATTCCTGACCACGTTCTCCGAATGACAGGCACCTGCCAGAGCGGCGGCACCAGCAAATCCGGGATCAAGTTCCAAGGCGCGCTTGACCAGTCGGAGCCCCTCGGCCAACCCTTCGCGGGTCGATGGGACTATTTGCTGTATGGCCCGGAGATAGAGATCATACGCGGTGAGGTCTTCCGGTCGTCGCCGCGATGCCAGTGCAAGTTCGGCTTGAAACAACTTTGGCCGAATGGCTGAGACGACGGCGAGCGTGATGTCGTCCTGCAGCGCGAAAATGTCCGTCATGTCGCGCTCGAACCTGTCCGCCCAGATGTGGGTACCCGTAGCTGCTTCAATCAACCGGCCTGTTATGCGAACTTTCCCCGAGGCCTTGCGAACCTCACCCTCCAGGACATAACGCACGCCAAGCCGGCGCCCGACGTCCTTAATGTCGACCGCCTTGCCCTTGAAGGTGAAACTTGAATTGCGCGCGATCACGAACAACCCTTTGAACCGCGAGAGCGCGGTCGTGATCTCACCAACCATCCCGTCAGCGAAGTACTCTTGCTCGGGATCGCCAGACATGTTCGCGAACGGCAGCACGGCAATG
The DNA here is from genome assembly GCF_054060965.1 of Bradyrhizobium sp. USDA 3397. NCBI lineage: Bacteria > Pseudomonadati > Pseudomonadota > Alphaproteobacteria > Hyphomicrobiales > Nitrobacteraceae > Bradyrhizobium > Bradyrhizobium sp. USDA 3397. The sequence goes on along the minus strand of NZ_JBSSDS010000001.1, from coordinate 6,756,534 downwards.
GAGGGCCTGTCGGGTACTGCAGGAGCACTCACGGGCGAACCGACCGGATTTGGGCTCGCAACATCTTGCACCTCCCGCACCTGTCCCACGAAACGGAATCCCTTGCGCGGAAGCGTCCTGATGAGGCGCTGCTCCTCGCCAGTATCGCCGATCGCGGCGCGGGCAGCATTGAGGCGGGTCGTCAGCGCGGCATCGGACACAACGCGGCCGTGCCAGATGGCGCCGATGAGATCGTCCTTGCTGACGACGCGCTCCCGGTTCCGGATCAGGTATTCGAGCAAATCGAACACCTGTGGTGTAATGGAAACGACCGTTGCTCAGCGATGCAGCTCGCGCCAGTCAGTGTCGAATACGTACTCTGCAAAGAGATAGCGCAAAATGCGAATCCCGTTGGATGAGGGCTCCCATGACGGGCAGCGTTCTGGCCTCACCGGAAATCGCGAGAATAAGCCGCCGGTACGGAAAATGTAAGCTGCCGGTTAAGCGTCCCCGCCAATTCCGCGGCACTCTCCGGTCGGTGCAAAAACACCGTCCTGGAGACGCCGCAATGACCACGACGCACGGCACTACATGGCTGGAATGGACATCCGGATCGACCCGGCATGTCACCGGCTTCATCTGGAAATATTGGGCTGCCGTTCAGGAGCGCCGCAAGGGCCAAAAACTGCGCGCCAGCTTGTCCAACTTGAGCGACACGGAGCTGAGGGATATCGGCATCACGCGCGGCGAGATCGACCACGTCGCCTCGCACCGAGGTATTGACCCTCGAGGCATCCGATCCGGTGAATGGCTGCGATATCTGCCAACCGTCGACGGCCAGATTGGGCTTACCGACTTCCGATAGGAGTCACGTGCGCCGTATTGCTGCGCCTGAAGTCCTTTCTGATCTTCCTCAGACAGCACATTGGAACTGGTCGCGGTAAGGTCCAGAAGGGGCCATTTCCGGATGTAGGCACCGCAACAACAAAGAGACGAAGCCTCTTGCTTTAACGAAACTGAGCAACGGATCCCACTGGTGGACCAGACCATCGATCTTGGATCATGCGCGAGGTTCACTCCGGAATGAAACAGCGGACACGAGGATGTCCAGACCATGGTCCGTCCGGCAAGATTTGGTTGCTTGATGACAGCGCCGTCTGGCACGAGCACCCATTCGTCGTCGATGCGAACGCGATATTGTCGTGATCGGACTTCCAATTCGGTTCGGAGACCACGTAGGCGTCCGAGTCCTCACAGCACTTCCCGAATTCGGTTTGCAGACTCTCGAAGCAGGGCTTCAACGGGGAATTCGCATAGCGGCCGTCATCTCGGCCAAATGGTCGCGGTCGACACCAGCAGCAGGAGGAAAATTTGAGCTGCCAAGCGCTTCATCGCTCTGATCGCCAGCATTTCGTCACCTCGGCCATCTCGGAAAATCAGTTTCGATTCAGCGCAGCTGGCGTAATGGGCAAGGAGCGCAGGAATACGAAGCGGGAGGTCACTGGTATTTCCGCGTCGGCGCGACCATCCTGGCCGATGAGAATGAGACCAGCTCCCCCATTTGCGACGGTCATGATGACCTCTTCACCAGTCCACGTCCGGATCGGGTTCATCCCGATGACGAGAAACTCACCTACGGGCTGGTCCAGATATTGAAGCCTGAGCTGCGGAGCGATTTCGGCCGGTGCAAGCTCAAAGCCCAGTTGCTGCGCGAGTTCGTAGATTTGCCGCAATGGCACCGTCTCACCTCTGAAGCCCAGATCGGCCGCGGTGACTGTCAGAAGTGTTACCGCCCTTCTGGTACCGCTGAGCGTAAACGCCGGTCGGGCAAGAGCCTCCGCAGCCGAGTTACCGACGCCGCAACCAATCGCACTCAGCGCGGTCAGGAGAGAAAATGTATCCGAGAACGTCCCGATACTGATTGTTTTCCATTCGGCAACATCCAAAACGGAGGTTACTGGACCCATGCGTGTCGGGGCAACGGGCGCCGCCTTGAGCACTAACTGCCTCTGCAACACATCGCGCGCCGAGCACTGAGCGTGAGCGCGGTTCGCAGAGGCGAGAGCGCATACGATGCAGATCAAGAGCCTCGCTGCAGTGGCAGCCCACGTCAGTGCAGCCGTCCGCTTCATGGCATCCTCCCTCGTGACGCGAAATCCGCAAGCAGTTCATCCTGTTACCGCGCACGAGGATGCGCCAAGGTCATGAGAAGCGCTTTACAGGCGCCTTCCATTCTTCTTACCGTCTGCTTACATATCAGCTCCGCTGGGGTGCGATCGTACCGCAGGAGGATGCAATTGCTTTACTCTTTTTCGGATTTCACGCTGGATACGGAACGACGGGAGCTGCGGCAAGGAGCCGAGGTAATCTCTGTCGCGCCACAGGTATTCGACCTTCTGAACTATTTGATCCGGAACAGGGAACGCGTTGTCAGTAAGGACGAGCTCATCGCCGGCGTTTGGAATGGTCGCATCGTCTCGGATGCCGCTCTGACGACGCGCATCAATAGTGCGAGGTGTGCAATCGGCGACACTGGCGAGAAGCAGGACCTCATCAAGACGCTCCCGCGCAAAGGTTTCCGTTTCGTGGGTGCAGTGCAGGAAGCCGGGAGCTCCGCAATAGAGACGGTTGGCTCAGTCGAACGAACCGGCGACACGCCGCCGCGCCTATCCATCGTCGTGCTACCCTTCACGAACCTTAGCGCTGATCGTGAGCAGGACTATTTCGTGGATGGTGTAACCGAGAGTTTGACCACAGACTTGTCGCGGATCGCTGCTTCATTTGTAATCGCACGGAACAGCGCCGTCTCATACAAGGGTAGAGCAGTCGATGTACGGCAAGTCGGCCGCGAATTAAACGTTCGTTACGTGCTCGAAGGTTCAGTGCAACGCAGCGGCAAGCGGCTTCGCATGCGTTACGTGGCATATGCAGTCGATCTGTGGGGTGTCGCTCATGCGACCTATGAGTTAGAGTGCGGCTGCGACGATGACGCTAAGCGTCGAGCTGTGAAATACCTCGAAGCGCACCCGGTGATCGAGGTCTGGAGCGGCCCTAGGCGGGTCGCAAGATTTACGGCAGATACCGCAGGCGGGGGCAAGGCTACGGCAGAAGCCAGCCAGCGCCCAAGAAACGGCTAGGATTTTTGCCCCTACCCGATGTCCTCCCAAGCAGCGGGCCGGTCCGCCCCATCGCCCTAACTTCCCTATCCGTCTTGAAATCAGATCAGGCGTCTCTAAGTCTTGCGCCAGAGGGGGCTCCTCCGACCTCTTTTAGAAAGGATTGCTTGCCACCGTCGAGGACGACGATGATGATACTCGAACATAAGCTCGCTCGCTTGCGCACCCACCGCAATAACATTCACCGCTACCACAGGCTGCTCAAGACCCGCCTTTCCGATCTGGAGCGCGAGTACATCAAAAATCGTCTCTTCGAGGAACGAGCGGCGCTGGTAAGCTCGCGCGTACGACGATCCCCATTCCTTTCATAATGCCACCACCAGAGCAGCCACCGCAGACCTCCAAACCTTAAGGTGGCTTGAGCTTGCCGGTGCGTATCAGGAGGTCGCTCCCGTGCGACAGCGGCCCATTAACGGCGTCGAGCCGGAAAGAAGCGAGGATGACATTGCGCGTGAGCTGCTCGGCCCGCGGGGCGTTCCGGGTGCTCCCGACCCCGCCCGCATGGTCCCGCAGGTCGAGAAGAACACGCCAAAGCACATCAGGTGGAGAACCCCGAGCTCCGGCGATGAATTGGGCGCCAGAAACCGGAACCTTATTGATCCGGTCAAGGGCGGAGAGACGGAACGGGCAGTGACCAACCACCATTCTTCCGAATGGCGGGGCGCTTTTGATTGCGGTGAAGTGATGCAGAACGCTCAGAAGTACATCAACATTGCCGCTCTAGTCGCGCTTGCTGGGTGGCTTGGTCTCTGTTTCAAGATGGGCTGGTACTAACGATGGCTTACGCCCGGAGTAGACCACATCGGCCCGCCCGGAGGTTTTTCCGGATCGTAAACGAGCTGGGACCGAGAGGTCTGCCGCTGTCTAGTTCAGCAAACGCAGCTTCATCTCAAAAAATTATGCCCTTGGGATTCAAATTTGTGAATCCATTGCAAAGGGACGCTGCAGCCCGGGGGGACGAGCTGGAGCTAAGTTTGGGCAACAGGACCAGCGTAAGGCCTTGCTCGGGCTTTGCTGCACCAACCCAGAGTGCGTCCGCCTCTTGATAGGAACCCCCGTCCTCCATGGTATTTGATTTATATGCGCTTCAGGCGCCAGGCTATCTGTTGTAGCCGGAGCGGCCCCAGCCCTGGGTCCTTCCCCTTGGCCTGGGGCCGTTTCTTTGTTGCAGGCCCAGAGTGCGCCCGTCCCGCTCGCCGTAGTCTTCTCACAGTGTAAGCCCGACCTCGGTGCTCGTCGCCAAGGCTGCGCTTCGGAACGTTCCTGATAGCGCGCGCTTGGGAAGCAATGACCTCGACCATCATCCTCATTCCCGGCATGCTCAAGCCGCTACGCCTGGCGCGCGTCTACGGCTTTCTCGTCGAGCGCGGAGACGGCATATATCACCCGGGCGGCAGCCAACCGGCATGCTCGCTGCGTTTGGCGCACAAGATGGTTGAGGGTGGCTGGCTGGTGAAGCATGGAGAGCGCTACGAGCCCACGGAAGAGGGTTTGAAGGCCGCAGAGTGATTTAATAGGTCGCGCAGGCCGCTGAGGCGTTTCGGACATTCAGCGCAGGCGCTAGATTCACAATGTTGTAGCCGGAACCGGAGGCGCGGGGAAAATTCGGCACACCGGGGCTGGCGTTCATATTGCACCTGCCTCTTTCACCCGGTCTTTTGACACGGCGCAGGCCGCAGCGAACTCAATCGCTGCGGCCTTTTCGTCGAGCCCGTCAACGTGAACCGGCGGATCCGAGTTTTATTTTTTCATGCAAAGCCCAATTGTCGGGGATGTCCCACACTTCGCTCCATCTGCAGCTCCCCCACTTGGGCAGAACACGGAGACCAGCGTTTCGCTGCTGTCGCAGTTGACCGCACCGTCAGCTTGCACCGCCCGGATATTGACCGGCGCCGGCTCGCCCTTGTCTCCCTTGTCGCCTTTTGGTCCCTGGGGACCCTGAGGGCCTTGCGCACCGGCAGGTCCCTGGGGACCGGGAACGCCCTGGATGCCTTGAGCACCTTGTGGGCCGGCGGGGCCTTGAGGTCCCGGCTCGCCCTTGGGCCCTGGATCTCTTCCACATCCTGCAAGTGCAAGGGCAACTGCAAGCGCGGATACGCCGACCAGTCTCTGCATTTCTACCTCCCTGTGGCCAGAGGCATTAAACCGGCTGGGCAGGAATGCTGCAATAGGCCGGCCCGCCGACGTGAGCCGGCGAGCCCGAGCCCTATTCGTGACTCCCTATCGTTTGCGCTTCTCGCTCCGTTGGTTTCAAGCCCAAAGACCGACACTAACCGTCTCTATGTAGGGTATCTTGCCATCGCGAAATGCAGGCGCATCAAGTGATGGCGGAGCGAACCTCGAAGGAAACATGCTATGCAGCCCGGCCTCAGAACTCCCGGAGCGAGAACCATGACCGTGTGGATCTATGACCAAGGCGAGGACCTGAAAGTGTTCGACTCAGAGGAAGCCGCATCGGCGACGAAGATGCCGACGAGGTCGCGGGTGCCGATGATGCGAACGAGGTAGGCGGGCACAGTGGGTCCTCCCGAGTTGGTGAGCATGCCAATCGGTGGATCATCTGCCAAGCCGCCTTCCGTCCTATTGCGCTCGCGCTCCGGTTGCGCAATCAATGCCATCGGGGAGGAGGACGTAATGGGCGGCAGCGGCAAGTTCTATATTTCCGGTCAACACATTTTCGGGCCCCGCGACAGCGGAAAATTTTGGATTGACGGAAACTACATCTACGGGCCGCGCAACAGCGGCAAGTTTTACATCGACAACGGCTACATTTACGGGTCCGGCGCTTCCTCGGGCAGGTGGTGGATCCAGGGCAACTATCTGTACGGGCCGGCCAACGAAGATTTTCCGCCGTTCATGGCGTGACCTGCCGGAGCTTCTGACGATGAAGTCGAGGGTGAGGTTCTTGCTTGCGGTCGCGCTAGGGGCGATTGTCGGAGGACTGGCAGTCTTCTTCGTGCGCCTGCCAATTGCTGAAATTGCCGAATTCATCAAGGGCAATCCCGCTGCTGCAGTAGCGGCGGTCGCTGCCGTCTTCGCATTCATTGCGGGCGTGCTCGGGCCTTTGGTTCAGTGGCGGATCGGACGGCGGCAAGCCATTGCAAGTCAAACATCGGCAGAAGCCTCAATGCTCACCGCCCGCACGGCTGGCGCTCGAGAGATCGCTAAGTTGCGGATGAGTTGGATGGAGGAATTGCGACAGTCCCTTTGTGAGTATCACGCCATCCTCATGAGCACCGAGGATGGAGAGGAGTTGAAGGCAGAGGATGTGAGAACGCTATCCCGCCCGCCTGGGCACACAGCTGGACTTGCTGCTCAATCGCAGGGATCAACTGCAGCAACGTTTGTGGGAAATAGCAGACAAACTCTACAAGCTAGACTCCCAGTCAGAAAGGCAAGGCTTAGACGAGCGCTAGTCGAGGCGGGTAGAGACGTGCTGAAGGAAGAGTGGGAGAAGGTAAAGCGGGAGATGCGGGGCGACGAATTTCAGACAGGCGAGTACGGGAACAGCTGAGGTTAGTCGGTGTTAGAACGAGCGCTGAGCATATGAGTCCATCGTCATATTATTCGAAGGAGATGCTTGAGGCCGTCCCGCTAAAGGCGCAAGATTGGCGAGGACGTGACCGAGAAGCTGGAGCTGGTTCCGCACCAGTGGAAGGTGATCCAGCACGTGCGCGAGAAGCTCGTCTGCCGGGCCTGCGAAGCGATCACTCAACCGCCGGCCCCCTCGCATCCGATTGCGCGCGGGCGTGCAGGACCCAAGCTGCTGGCCCCTGTCCTGTTCGCCAACTACGGCTGCACCTGCCGCTTCATCGTCAGAGCGACGTCTACCAGCGTGAAGGCATCGATCTCGACGTATCGACGCTCGCGGACTGGGTAGGTGCCTCCGCGGCAACCCTGATGCCTCTGGTCGATGCGATCCGGAGCCACGTCTTCGCAGCCGCGCGCATCCACGCAGATGACACCACGGTGCCGGTCCTGGCCAAGGCAAGACCCGGACCGGTCGGCTCTGGACCTACGTACGCGACGACCGTCCGTTTGCCGGCCCAGATCCGCCGGCGGCCGTGTTCTTCTACTCGCAAGATCGTGGCGGTGCGCATCCGGAGCAGCATCTCGCCGGCTATGCCGGACTGATGCAGACCGACGCCTACGCCGGTTTGGCAGGCTCTACGAGGCCAATCGCAAGGGCGGCCCGATCATCGAGGCCGCGTGCTGGGCGCACGGCAGACGCAAGTTCTTTGATCTGGCACGGCTTACCAAGCGCCGATCGCGGCTGAGGCCGTCAAGCGTATCGATGTCCTGTTCGCCATCGAGCGTGAGATCAACGGTCTTGCGCCGGAGGGAGCGCCTGCGTGTGCACCAGGAGCGTAGCCGCCACCTGATCATCGAGCTTGAGGCGTGGTTGCGCGAACAGCGTGCCAAGCTCTCCAGGAACAACGACACGACCAAAGCGATCAATTATTGCCTCAGCCGATGGGATGCATTTAGCCGCTTCCTCGATGACGGACGGCTTTGCATGTCGAACAATGCTGCCGAGCGCGAGCTACGGGCGGTCGCCGTCGGGCGAAAAAATTGGACCTTCGCCGGGTCCGATGAGGGCGGCCGGCGTGCGGCCGCCATCTACAGCCTCATCGCCACCGCCAAGCTCAATGACATCGACCCACAGGCTTGGCTTGCCGAAGTGCTGGCGCGCCTACCGGATCACCCCGCCAAGCGCATTGACGAACTGCTGCCTTCTGGCGGCCTCAAAGCGTCGCTCACGCCGCTTAAGCGCGATCAGCCTTCCGTCAAATCCGGCTTGCCCGGGGGCCTTCGCCGGATGCGTATTGATCAAGAATAACCACGCTGACTGCACATTCCTCGTTGCGTATTCTTGAGGGTCACAGGCGCTTCCGGGCACCAAGCCTAAAACCCACCGAATATTTTCACATCTAGCACGTAGTGGGAGACGATGCAGACAGAGATGCGACGGGTAATCCAAAATGCGATACCCAATAGAATGCCACTAATGAATGCATTGACAGTATCCGCAAGGCCCGAAGTCAGGTGGACCAACGCGAAGATAAGCGCGCCAAAAAGCGTTGCCGATAAAGATCTTCTTGGCCCAAAGATCGAGAATATTAGTCGTCGAAAGACAAGCTCCTCACTAACAGCCACCAATAATATGCCGAATACGAGGTCCACCCACCTTACGTATACATTCGTAATGATTGGCATCGACGACAAACGAAAATAGTCAAGGTTGTCCCGCAAAATTGGAAAGACCAAGGTTTGCCGCAACAATTCTGCGGACAGCAGACCAGCGAGAACAACACCAGAAACGAACCATCCCGCTCGAAACTTAGGCCGCTCAATGAGCCCAGCTTGAAAGCCGAGCATGACTCCAAGCAGTGAAACACATCGCACCGCGTAGTCCATGGCCAACCAGACAACATAGTCCTCTTGGTCATCATAAAGCAGGATGATCCGCTTGATAATGAATGGACCAATCGCGAGAATGATGGCGAACCTTGCAAGCCAGGTCATTTTAGGTCGACAGCCGTCATCAGATCCGGTCGCCAGCATCTCAGCACTCACTCGTCGTCTCAAATATTCGAGTCTTCAACGTGGCCGTCGAACTTCTTCAGTTTATCTGATCACGCTGCCAGAGTCTGCTCTTGTACCTCCCTGGGGCGGCTCTCTCAACGGGGGGAGAGGTTTCGGCCGCGGTGTTAGCCATCGGAAGAAATCTTCAAGCCAAGGTGGAAGCGAAGGCGGGGGAGGTTGAGGAGGGAAAGGCGGGAGAGGAGGAGGAGCCACAGGCGGGACAGGAGGACGATCCTCGTGGCAATGTGACCAGCGCGGAGGACAAACGGGCGGAGGTTGGCAATTTTGGTCCTGAGGACAAGGCGGGGTGGGGCCCTCCGATTGCAATCCGAGCGGGTCAGAGTGTTGGATTGGGTTACTGCTGGCGTAGCGATAGAGATTGATATCACCACCTCCGAGACCGATGGGATCTTCGGAAATGAACTTTCCCCACGTAGGGCTGTAGTATCGGTTGCGGTAGTGCAGGAGGCCGGTGCCATCGTTCTCGCGGCCGGTGTACTGGAACGGATTGTCCGACGCGCTCCCCGTGACTTGCGCAGCACCGTAGGGATCGTAGCCGTAGCTCGTCTGCACCGCGCCCGAGGATGCCAGTGCCAGCGTCGAGCCGAGCAAGTCTGTGAGGATGGCTGCCCCGTTGCGTGCAAAGCGTTCGTCGATATTGAGGCCGTTCACGACGTCCGCACTTGGCATGCCGCCCTGCTGCTCCTGCGCGACATCCCAGCCGTCGTAAAGGAACGAAGTGGCGGTGCCGCCGCGCGTTGCCGTCTGCCGGCGCCCGAACGCGTCATACACAAAGCTCGCGATGCCCGGGATTCCCGTCAGGCGGTTGCGTGCATCCCAAGTGTAGGTGTTTACGCCATCGCTGGTCAGATTGCCATTGGCGTCCCAGGTTGGCGCTGTCGTGACGCCAGCCGCCGTGCGCGCGCTCAGCCTGTTGGCAGGGTCGTACATCGCAGATGTCACCGCAGTAGGCAGCAGTGATTGAAACAGTGTGCCGCCACGAGACACAATGTGTCCGGCAGCGTCATAACTATAAGTGAGATTACCCAGCGTGGTTGAACCGTTGGCGTAGCTGATGCCGGTGAGCTGCGAGGCTGCATCCCACGTGTAGCTCGCAATGACACCACCCGGCAGCGAGGCTGAAGTGCGGCGGCCGGCGGCATCGTATGCAAAACTCAGGCTTGTGCTGCCCTGTGTGATTGCTGTCAGGCGGTTGGCATTGTCATACGAATAAGAGACCTGCGCCTGGCCTGCCGCCTGCATGGTAAGCCGCCGCCCCGCGGCATCGTAGGTGTAGCTGACCGTGCCCTGCGGTGTTGTCTCACTCGTGAGCCGATCGAGGTCGTCGTAGGCGCGTGTTACGGTGCCACCAACGCTGTCCTGGACCTGCGTGAGGCGTCCGCCGAGATCCCAGGTCCAGGCAATAGTACTGCCATCGGCATGCGTTGCTGTCACGGGACGATTCAGCGGATCGTACGTCACGGACTTTGCCTGAGACTTCCGATCCGACGAGGCCAGCACGTTGCCCATGCCGTCGCGCTGCATCACGCTCTCCACTGCATTGACGGCATCGGTACGTGTGGTGAGCAGATTCCGGCTGTCATAGGTGTAGGAAATCTGACCACCGCGTGCGTCGGTAACAGTCGCAAGCTTTCCAATTGGCGTATATGTATTTGTAACTGCGGCGCCGTTGCCTTCGATCGTCTGTAGCACACCGTTGATCGGATCGCGCACGAGCGTTGTCTGCGACCCCATCGGGTTGGTGTATCGCAAATTCCTGCCAATAGCGTCGGTAGAGAGTTCTGTCACACGACCAAGCTGGTCGATCACGGAGGAAAGATCTCCATCGAAGCCGTAGCTAAACTGATTCGTGTTGTTCAGTGCATCCTTTGTCATCAGCAAACTACCGGCGGCATTGTACGTATAACTAGTGGTGTTGCCGTTCGCATCGGTGACTGCAGTCGATTGACCTAGACTATTGCGCTGATACGTCGTGACGTGTCCGAGTGGATCAGTTACGCTAGTGAGCTGGTTGAAGACGGGCTCATAGGTGTAGCTCGTGGTCGCAGCGTTGGACGTGCCGGCGAGTCGGGTCACGCTCAACGTGTTGCCATTGTCGTCGTAGGTGAAGTCAGAACGGCGTCCGAGCGGATCAGTGGCGGAAGTGACAAAATGAGAGACCGGATCGCGGACGTAGACCCGTGTCGACTCCTGCGGAGTACCCTGCGCAAGTGTATCGCTCAATACGTAACCGTTTCCATCGAACACAGCCGTTCGAACATTGCCGCGCGGATCAGTGACTGTAGTGGTGCGCCCAGCCGACGTCGTTGAGTATGAGAACCCATACGAACTTCCATCGGCCAGCAACTGCGACGTCACTCTGTCTGAGGTATCGTAGGTATTGGTCAGATACGTAATGCCGCGAGCATCTTTGATTGATTGAACTCTGTTCGAGCTGTCCCAGGTATAGATCGTGACACCACCATTGGGGTCCGTGATCGTCGTCAACCGGCTCGAGGAGTCATAGGTATATGTCACCGTGCGGCCGATGTTGTCCACCGCCTGGGTTATACAGTTATTGCCATTATAGCTGAAGCGGATGAATCTGCCGTTCGACGCGCTTACTTGGACAAGATTGCCGGAGATGCCATTCGAGTAGGTCAGCGTCACCTTGTTGCCGAACCGGTCCTGAATGCTCTGCAACGGCGCGTTTTCGCCAAACACGTACGTCACGCCGTCGGTCCGGACCAAGTTCCAGCCATTGCCGTTCCAGTCGATACGGGATTTATAGAAGGGACCTGGCGTATTTGTCGTGAAGTGAGCTGTCACAAAGCCATTGTCGGTCGGATTGTTGGGGTCGATGATTCTCGTGTAATGCACCATGCCGCCATCCGGCATGATGAGATCCACCTGCTGATATTGATTGGCAGAGTACAGCTTCGACCCGTAGGTCAGTGAAGTACCGACCCCGAAGTTGCGACGGTTATAGTCGGCCGGGCGATAGGTTCGGGTCACCGCCAGCGGCGTCACACCACCGAGCAGCAAGTCTGTTTGAGTCTGAACGAAGAACCCGGACGCCAAATCAATCGGGTCGCCGTCTGTTGGTGGCGGACCAGCGGGGCCTCCATCGGGTCCGCCGAAAGGCGCCCCCGGCCCGGGACCTCCGTTCCCATCGCCCCCACCTGGTCCTCCGCCCCCAGCAGGCGTACCGCCTTGGCTGAACATCGCGCCTGAGAGGGCGTAAATGCGGGTGTCCGGATCTGGCACCACCTGTTGGCCATCAGCAGAGACAGAGCCCGCACCATATGCCGACCATCCGAGTCCATCAGGCTCGTAGCGCCAGAACACACCACGCGCCTTTGGGAGCTCGCGCCCATAGTTGGGGTAGACGACCTGCATCCCAAGCCATTGCCCATCGGTGCTGCTGATCACGGCCCCGCCCGGCTGGGCCGTGAAGTAGATCGGAACCTCGACGTGGCGCGGCAGCGGGAACGGCGGACGGTTGACGGGAATCGCCGTCAGGCCGACACGCGTGACGGCTTCACCATCAATGCCTGTCAACACCGCCCCCTTCGGAATTCTCAGCTCCAGTCCCGGCACGTTTGGCGTCGTGGCGACTGCATCTTCTGCCAATGGGACGCCAAGCACCGTCTCATGCGCGTGATCGATGCGGGGCAACCAGCTCACCCACGGCAGCGCCGTGGTCCGCCCCGCCTCCGCCTTCACACGCGTCTCGTGGATGCCGTGATCGACCGCCTCGGATCGATTGGCTTCACGAGCCTTGCGGCCATCGATCACTAGCACGGCTTCGCCCGGGGAGACGCGCTCTAGAAGATACAGGCCGTGTGCGTCGGTTTGCGCCCGCACCGTTCCCATGCGCAAGGTCACGCCTTCCAATGGCGTTCCGTCCGTTGCCAGGACGCGGCCCGCGATCGCGGTCACACCATCCGCGGCTACGCGCAGCGGCGGGCTGCCTTCCGGCGCCGGATCGGAGGGCGCATCGCGCAAGGAGATCTCGCCGGCAGGTATCGGCGCGACGAACGGTGTCGCCGGGCTGATCGGTGCGACAACCCGCTCCGAAGCAGGAACGGGCGCTGCCTGGGCCAGCGACATCAGGCCCGGTTCGAGGCCAATCAAAGCAGCCAGCAGAACACGCGTCGACAGGGTCATCAAGCCTGTGAAGGTCATCGGTCGGCTCATCTGCATAGCTGCACTCACTGCTGCTTCGTTCGCATCTGCTTCTGCATGCGTATCTGGTCTTGCGTGATACGCTCCGGCGGCGGCTGTCGGGTGCGCGTGGCAGGATCGCACTCGGCGCTGGAGAAGTCGGTGAGCACCACGCCGGCATCCGGAATCACCTGTCGGCCATCACTGCTCACGGTGCCCTGGCCATACGGGGCCCAGCCGTTGCCATCCGGCTCGTAGCGCCAAAGCGTTGCGCGCGCCTTCGGCAGCTCCTTGTCGAAATTTGGGAACACCAGCCTCGCCGTGCCGATGCCGCCCTTCGCGTCATAAAGACATGCCGCACCAGGCTGGATGATGAAGAACGTCGGAATGTTGGCATTGGCCGGCAGCGGCACCGGGGTCCGGTCGGCCGGCACCGCCGTGATCCCGACGCGGCGCACCTCGCGCCCATCGACGTCGCGGATCACGACGCCGGCATCGATGCGCAACTCGAGATCGGGGGCTCCAGGCGTGCGCACCACCACCTCGCTCCGCGTCGGCACGCTCAAGGTCACGTCATGGCTGTGATCGATGAGCGGAAGCCAGTTCTTGTAAGGCAGCACATTGGTCTGCCCGGCCTTTGCCTCTACCCGCGCCTGATAGAACCCGTAGTCGGCATCGCGCTTGGCTCCCGCGCGCCGGCCATCGATATGCAGCACGCTGGGCCCTGGCTGGACATAGGTGAGCAAGAACCGACCGCTTGCGTCGGACGTCGTCTTGGCGCCGACAGCGCTCAGCTCCACCCCGGGCAGCCCCCGCCCATCGAGGTCCACCACCTGGCCGGAGAGCGACGTGACACCGTCCGGCCCCTGCAACGGAGCATCCGGTTTGTTGTCGGCTGGGCGCAGCGGCTCGGACCAGGCGAGGTTCGCAGCAACCAACAGCGAGACCGTCGCCAACGAGATGCTCTTCATTGCAACAGCCGCAACCGAGTTTGTTCTAGTCCTGATCATGGCGCGCTCACTCCAACGCTGAAGGTACCGATCGCGGTACCCTGTGGATCGACTACGACCGTGTAGGTGCCGCTGGTCGGCAACGTTAGCGAGCCACTCGAGTATCCGTTGTTGCAGGTACCATCACCACGCAGCGTGCTGCCATCCGGCTTCTTCATCGTGATATTGTAGCAAGCCCCAGAGGGTGTGCTGCTTACCCTTCCGATAGAGACCGTGGCGGTTTGGCCCCCGGAGGCAGCGAACGCAACTTGGATCGCTTGGCCAGGCACGGTGACGTCGTAATTGGCTGCCGCCTGGCCGATGCTCGTCGTTCCCGCAGTGTCGGGCGGAACGTCGTACAGCGTAAATGCTGCCGATCCAGTGCTTACACTCGAAGGATTAAGTGCGATCGAATAAGTTCCCGCGACCGGAAGCACGAGAAGGTCGGTAAATCGAGAGCCACAGCTGTCGTTATTGTAGACCTGCGTCGTCCCGTTCGGTTGCAATACGGTCAGCTTCAAGCAATTCAGACCGCCACTTAGCTGCGTAAGAAGACTTACGCGCTCATTGGCCGTGCCCGCGAAGGTAAGCTCCATGTTCTGGCCGGGTACCGTCGTTGTCAGCGACACCGTACCTCCGCCTGGCGTAACCGTTGCGCTGGCATTCGCTGGCACGTCGTACAAATTGAATGTGACCGTGCCCGTGTTCACACCGCCTGGATTGATCCGTATGGTGTACGTGCCTGCAATCGGCAGCACCAAGATGTCGCTAAAAAAGGTGCCGGAGCCGCAATCCTGTCTAGTGTAGACCGATGAAACTCCATTTGGTTGCAGGACGCTTGTATCCCAGCAGGAAAAGCCAGTCGGCTGCACGGCCAAGCTCACCCGCTGGTTCGCCGTGGCGACGAACGTCAGGCTCATATTCTGGCCCGGTGCCGTTGTCGTCAGCGACACCGCGCTTCCGCCTGGCGAGATCGTCCCGCTAGCATCCGGCGGCACATCGAATAGCGTAAGCGTGAGCGTGCCGGTCTGGAAACTACTAGGATTGATCTTGATCGTGTACGTTCCAGAGACGGGCAGTACCAGGACATCCGTGAAGAACGTACCGCCGCCACAATATGAAGTGGAGTAGAACTGCGTCGCACCATCCGGCCGCAGCACCTTCATATCCCAGCAAGAAAAGCCACTGTTCTGTGTGGTTAAACCGATGCGTTGGTTAGCCATCCCACTAAACGTGAGAGTCATGTTCTGGCCGGGTGCCGTCGTTGTCACTGGCACAGCGCTGCCACCGGCCGACAAGGTGCCAGTCGCATCTGGCGGCACGTTGTATAGTGTAAATGCGAGGGTGCCGGTCTGGAAGCTGCTCGGATTGATCAGGATCGTGTACGTCCCCGATGCCGGTAAAGTGAGGACATCTGTAAAGAACGTCCCACTGCCACAAGTCTGGTTCGAATAGAATTGCGTTGTTCCACCCGGTTGCAGAACTTTCATGTCCCAGCAAGAGAAGCCGCTGGCCTGTGTGGTAAGGCTGATATTCTGATTGGCGCTCCCGCTGAACGTGAGGCTCATGTTCTGGCCGGGCGCGGTCGTCGTCATCGGAACAGCGCCGCCACCGATAGCCAGGGTACCTGTCAAATCTGGGGGGACGTCATATAACCTGAACGTAGCTGTACCAGTGTTGGGGCCAGCGGGATCGAGAATAATCCGATACGTTCCCGCAACTGGCAATACCAGAGTATCCGTGAAGAATGACCCGCTGCCGCAGGGTGCAGAGTAGTGTGACGTAGCTCCGCTCGGCTGGACCACAGCCCACGCCCAACAGGAGAAGCCGCTGACTTGAGTCACCAGGCTGATGCGTTCGTTGGCAACGCCGGCAAACGTGAGACTTGCGTTCTGGCCAGCCGTCGTTGTCGTGAGCGACACCGGACTGCCGCCCGTAGATATAGTGCCGGTCACGTCTGGCGGCACATCAACGAGTGTGATAGTTATCGACCCGGCCGCTCCCCCTGGAACGACAAGAACCGCATATGTTCCGGCGTGCGATATCACGGCCGTATCCGCAAATGATCCGGTCGATGCGGCCGACGATCCAAGAACCAACGTGTCTGGCCCCAAAATTTGCACCGCGCTTCCGGTCGAAGACGCCGTCACTTGAGCCGCGAGCCGCCGGCCCACATTCGCGTCAAACAAGATCAACCCGATCTGCCCGGCTGTCGCGATGTTGATCGTCACCGAACTTCCGATCGACGAGGTGACTACCGAGCCTATGTTGCTCGGGACGTACGGCACTGGCGTCACTGTAAGATAGCCGCTGAAGGTCTCTGTGCCTTCGGGCGTGATAACACTTACCCTGCCGGACGACACAATCGGGACAACCGCTGTTAACGTGGTGGCATTTACAGAATTTATCTGCGCGTACCGACCATTCACGAGAACCTTGTTATTGCTGACAACCGAGTCGAAGTTCGTCCCAGTAATTGTGATCGTATCTCCTGGCTTCACCTGGCTTGGAGAAACAGACGCTATTGTCGGCGCGCCTAAAACCGGGATCGTGAAACTGGCGATCGAACTCGCACTTCCGGCCGGAGAGGTCACGGAGACCGGCCCAGTCGTTGCCCCTGACGGTACCGCGACCGTGATTTGTGTCGCGCTGACAGCGGTTGGTGACGCCGGCACGCCATTGAATGAAACCGTTGTATTCGTCAGAGATCCGAAGCCGGTGCCGTAGATCGTGATCATCTCCCCGGCGCGTCCGCGGCTCGGCGACGCCTGCGCCACAACAAGATCGCTTATTGGCCGCCGCACTACCGAAAGGATGTTGCCCACAGCATCGTAGTTGTACTGCGCGCTGCCATTTGTCGGATCGACCATTACAGTCAATCTGCCTGCGGGATCATAATAGTACTGCGCACTGTCGGCGCGTCCCGCGGCGAAACTGGCAAACCAAATCGTAAGTGCCGCAACGAAAACGGCAATTGCTTCCAGTGCTATCTTTCTTCGTCTGAGTTTGGGTGGGGCGAGGTCTGGGCGGTCGATGAGAGAACCGGACACATAGGACGCCGAGATCCGGCGAACAACTGCATATGATTGCATACGGCACCACCAGCGCAACGAGGCACACGCCCTCCAGACGAAGGGTCGACGCCAAATTCCAGAAGGATAGAGAAGCAATTCCTGTCCCGCTTCTAGTGAGACACAAATCTCGCACAGGTTGCAAGTCCCTTTTCGCCCATGACGACGCGTACCGCCTCTCACATTTGCTTCACTACCTTACGTCGAATAGTTTTCTGGCCTGAACACATATGCCGCTAAATGCTTGAGAAAACAGCGGTGACGCCATGAGTCAACGATCTCGAAAAACCAGATCTGGGATCACGCATTTCAACCAAGAATATTTTTCTGACGAGACGACTTGATCACCAGAGATCGAGCATTCCTCTCACGCGGTCGGATGACTCCCTAAAGCGAGGCATTGGTGGAACGGACGAATCTACGCGAGATAACGGCCGAGACTCGACGAACTTGGCCTTCTGGTTGGTTCGATAACGATCGCGCGAGGACATCCCCGGCTTCGCAAGCGTCTCTCTGTCGCCAATGGAACGCTTCTCGCCGAAACGTTGTCCACAACTTGCCGCTCGGTATCGGTGACGCGCGCAAGCTCAACACCCAATGCTGAATCGTGCACAATTCCCAGATTCGACCCGGGCAAACCGAACAATTCATACGTGCATTCTAGTGCGGCGCTCGATTCTCTCTTTGACAACCCGGTGAAATAACTCCACTACTACACGTGGTACTTAATGCGCACGACAGCGATGAAACAGATCGTCGATATTGTCAGGTTTGAGTTTGGTGTTCGTGCTTGCGGGGTACTGAGCGCTACCATCCGTTGGTGGATCAACGAACTCGCCCAGTCGATTCCATCTTCGATCCGGCGCAAATTCTCGCCGGCGCAAGAAAGGCGTCTTGTGCGAGTCCAGGACGAGCAAGTCGAAATCAGCGACGACGATCTCCAGACTGGAAACTGGAAGGTGTTGCCTCTCCCGGCGGACTGCCATGAGTCGGAGCCGGAACCCGTGGCACTACTGCTGCCTGTCACCATGGTCTTGCGACGCACGATTGAACTCCCGCTCGCAGCCAAGGCTACCCTGCACGAGTCGGCCTCGTTCCAAATTGGGCGTGTGACGCCGTTCGAGCCGAACGAGGTGCATTACGTCGCGCGGCTTTTGGCGCAAGACCGTCAAAGGAAGACCATTCGCGCCGAAATTGCGGTAACACCACGCGAAGCGCTCAAGCGTGCACTTGAGCATCTCACCACCCACGGTCTCCAACCGACCGCGATTTTCGTCGAGGGCGATGCCTCGCAGCCGCCTCTGGATTATCTCCCGCAGATTGGCGCAAAGATTGCGCCCAAGACTCAATCCTTCACGAGATTGGCACTTGCCGTTGGCGTTCTGCTGCTGATCAGCGCACCTTTTCTGGTTGTCTTTCGGATCCATCTCCTGGCTGAAACATCGCGGAGTCAAGCGGCCCTTGCCGCAACAATTGCTGCCAAGGCGTCCAACGCGCAAGCCAGACTGGACGCGCTCATCGCATCGGAGAGTTTTTTGCCGGATCGACTGCGCGGTCCGCACTCCCTGGAATTTCTTGATGCGCTCAGCCGCCAGATACCAGACACCGCCTGGGTATTTCGCCTGGAAATCCGCGCAGGCGATGCCACCCTCTCTGGCCTCACCTCCGATCTTCCTGCGCTGCTGCAGCAGCTTGCGCGTCCGCCGTTGTCCGCGCCCGAACTGGCCGCGCCGGTCGTCCAGGGCGTCGTAGGTGGCCCAACGAGGTTCGAGTTGCGCGTACAGTATGGGTCAGCTCAATGACCCTGTCACCGCTTGCAAGTCGACTGATAGCATGGGGACTTCTCGCTAATTTGTGCTGGGCGGCTGGCGCTTTCGTTGCTGCCCCGCTGTTGCGGCAAATGGCTCAAGATCGCGAGACCATCGCAAGCTCGAACGAATTGCTGGCCCGATATCGCCATCTCGAGGCCAGCTTGCCTGCTATCGAAGCACAACTCGACGAACTCCAAGGCAGGAGCGCTACAGCCAAATACTTCTTTGCGTCCGCATCGCCAGCACTCGCCGCAGCCGAGATGCAGAACTCGCTTCGGGGTCTGGTTACTGGCAGTGGCGCTCTCTTGCGCAACAGCAAGAGCCTGCAAGCCGCGCTGGAGAAGGGATTTGATCGGATCGGCCTTGACCTTGACCTGACAGCCTCCGCCGCCGAGTTGAGCAAGCTGCTGCGAGCCATCGCCGGCGCGGAACCAATCGTCGTCGTCGAGCGGCTATTCGCCCAAGTGCCCGAGACGGGCGCGACGGCAACGGCCGCAGACGGGCAACCCGCGCTCAGCATCAGCCTGCGGCTTGTCTCCTATGCAAGGCGGACGCAGGCAGGCGTCAGATGATTGTCGTTTGGACCGCGCAGCTACGCGCCGTACTCGCTCTTGCGGGCGGCCTTGGCGCGATCACCTTGGGGTGGGCAGTCTCAGCCAATACTGAGATGCCGGCGTCGAGCTTGCAGCCAAGGACGGGCGAGACGCTTTTACCGCAGATGCCGCTGCGCCACCTGGCCTCGGAATTCCAGGCGATCGTCGATCGTCCTCTGTTCTCGCAAACAAGACGGCCAACACCTCCCAAAGTCGCCGCAGCGGAGCCGAAGCCTCAAGCCGCTTCTGTAGCGCCTCCACCGCCATTGTCCGCAACGCTCATTGGAATCATCATCTCACCCGATGTGAAATCTGCCGTCGTTCGGCTAAGCAGCGGCAAGAGTGTCACCGTCGCCGAAGGCGGCTCGATAGACGGCTGGGAACTCAAGCGGGTGTCGCCCGATCTCGCTCAGTTCCAGCACAAGGACGTCAATCTCGACCTTTCTTTTCCGGCTCACCAAGCCTCGCCAGCTCAAGTCGCGCGCACAGCCGTTCCAGGAGCGCTCGTGCGCAGAAGGCAATGACCGATGAGGTTTGGTAGTCAAAAGATCCCTCTCCCACGGCTGCTCATAGTACTTTCCCTTTCGTCGGCGCTCGGTGCATGCCAGACCTTTGGCCCGGCCATTCCGGATCAGGCATTGGACGACGCCAGCCCAGGTCCTTTTCGGCCGTTCCGCTCGTCGATGAATACGGCTCCCAGGGCGGGAGCTCCTCCGCCTTCGGCAGACGCGGCCACCGGAGCTAGTGCGCCTATCTTGGTGCGCGGTGCCAACGACCTGCCGGCCATCGCTGCCGATGTCCCGACCGCAACGATCAAGAATGGCGAGTATGTGCTCAATTTCGACAACGTTGATATCCGGGACGTTCTCAAGGCCGTCCTCATCGACATGCTTGGAATCAATTACATCGTTGATCCCGCCATCCAGGGGACCATCTCGCTGCGCACCGCCAAGCCTCTCTCGCGAGCAGCTATTCTGCCGGCCTTCGAAGAAGCTCTCAAGCTAGCTGGCGCAGCTCTGGTCCCTGGCTCCTCGGGGTATCAGGTGGTGCCAATCGCGAACGCGGCACAACGCGGTGCAATCGGCCTCTCCGGAAATTCACTGAGCCCAGGGTATCAAGTCAGGCTCGTTCCCTTGCGCTACGTCACCGCGCCCGATGTTCAGCGTGTCCTCGACCCCCTGGTGCCGCCTGGGACAGTGATTCCGGCGGCCGCATCCAACGCCAGCCTAATCACTCTGGCAGGCACTGCGAGCGACGTCGACCGTGCCGAGCGAGCGATAGCAATGTTCGACGTCAATTGGCTACGCAGTCAATCCTTTGGACTATTCCCCCTGCGCTACTCCTCAGCCGCCAATGTCGCGGAAGGCCTCAATAGCGTTATTGGCAAGCAGGGACCGTTGGCCGGAGTCGTGCGGATCGTCCCTATCGCTCATCTCAACGCGATTCTGGTCGTTTCGAAGAACTATGCCCACGTCGAGGAGATGCGGACCTGGGTCGAGCGCTTCGATCGCGGCCGGAACGTGTTGAAGCCCCGCCTGTTCGTCTACCACGTGCAGAATGGGCGTGCGCGGGACCTTGCGAGCGTCCTTACCAAGGCTCTCTCGCAATCCCGGGCCGGCACCACGTCAGCTCCAACCAGCCCGTCTGCCGTCCCGTCGGTCGACGACTTTGCCCCTCCGACCGAGTCCCCGCCGCCGATCTCGCCGGGACTCAGTTCGCCGCTTGTGAACTCAGCGAGCGGCGGCTCCGGCGCTGCACTAGCGTCACTCACCACACCAGTCGGCTCAATTACGGCGTCCACGCCGGATAACCCGGGGAGTGATGCCGGGGCGGCTTTGACGGACCTGCGGATCACCGCCGACGAACCCAACAATGCCCTTCTGATCATGACGACACCCGAGCGCTACGCTCAGGTCGAAGCGGCACTGGTCAGGCTCGATGCCGCTCCCTTGCAAGTCATGCTTGAAGCTTCGATCGCCGAAGTCGATCTCAACGACGGCTTCCGGTATGGCGTCCAGGTATCGCTGAACACGGGTGCCTTCTCGGCCTTGAGTTCGGCGGTTGCAGCTACGGCGCTTGGGCCGGCCACCGGAGGTCTCTCCGCCGCGCTGCTCCGCAGTGATATCAAAGCGACATTGGATTTTTTATCGAACTACACGACGGTTCGCGTGATTTCGGCGCCGAAGCTGATGGTCTTGAACAATCGAACCGCGTCGCTCCAGGTCGGCGATCAGGTCCCTATCGCAACTTCCTCATCCGTCAGCAACATCACACCTAACGCTCCGACCGTTAACTCGATCCAGATGTACGACACCGGCATCATCCTTCGCGTCACCCCTCGTGTGAACCGCAATGGCAGGGTCCTGATGGACATCGCCCAGGAGGTCAGCCAGAGCATCCCGACCACGACTTCGACGTTGAACAGTCCGACCATTCAGCAGCGCCGTGTCGCCACTTCGGTCGTCGTCGAAGATGGACAAACAGTCGCCATCGGAGGATTAATCAGCGACAGTCGTGCACGTGATCGCAGGGGCGTCCCATGGCTCAAGGACGTTCCTGGGGTCGGGCCGCTTTTCGGAACGAGCGACGACCGGATCAACCGCACCGAGCTTCTGGTGCTGATCCAACCCCATGTCATTCGTAATGCCGCCTCCGCCGATGCGGCCACAGATGAACTCAGTGCAAAACTTCCGATGCTCCATGACAGTTTCCGTGCGCCGCGACGCCCCTGAAGATCGTGATAAAGGCTTTGCCCTCGTTCTCGTGCTCTGGGCTCTGCTCCTCTTGTCGGTCCTGGCCGGCAGCTTCCTGCTCGAGGCCCGGGCGGCAAAGACCATTGCGAATACTGCGGTGTCGCAGCTGCGAGGCCGCATGATCGCGGACGGCGCAATCAATCGGGCCATTCTGTCGCTGCTCGACCCCCGTGATCCGGTACGGCTCCCTCTGGACGGCGCGCCCCGCGAGATCAACTTCCTGGGAGCGCGCGTCGTTCTCAGTTGTGAAAGCGAGGCGGGAAAACTGGATCTCAACGCTGCGTCGCCCCAACAACTAATCTCGATATTGCAAGCCCAGGGCCTGTCGAACGATGAAGCCGAGTTCATTGCCCAGCAGATCGAGGTCTGGCGCTCGCCCCTCCGGAATTCACCGGTCGAGCCTGTCCTGGCTTTGTACACCGAAGCGGGCCGCACGTACGGTCCGCGCTTTGCGCCATTTCGATCCGTTGACGAACTGCGTCTCGTCATTGGAATGACCGATGCGCTCCAGGCTGCGGTAGCTCCCTTCACGACCGTGTGGTCCAGTAGTGGAACAGTCGATCTAAGCGTCGCGAAGGATGCTCTTCTCCGCGTCCTTGCCGCGGGGAGCGATAATTTCGCCTCGGCTCAACTTGCGGCCCGGCAGAACGGCAACGCAGCTGGAGCGGCCCGAGTAGCGGCAGTTGGCGAAGCCATCACGATCGTCGCCACCGCCGAGTTCTCGGACATGACTGTGAGGCGCTCTGCGTCCATCCAAATTTCGGGCGACCGGGATGAGCCTTATCGAGTGCTCGCATGGCAATAGAAATGTCACCGATCGACGCAAGGCCGCAGATACCCCTCGTTCGGGAAAGGGGCAGACGACACTGGTTGACGCTGCGGTTCGCGATCGCTTTCGGGAGCGCCATGGCGCTCTTCGGCACCGCGACAAACTCCATATCGAAGACGACGGCTGATCATCCCTCCCCGGCTCTGGTGTCATTGGGCGAGCAGCTATTTCGTTCGCCACTGCTGTCCCGCGATGGCTCCACATCATGTCAAACCTGTCATATCCCTGCCTTGGGCTTTTCAGGAGATCGCCCGCTCGCCGTGGGCGTTGCGGGCTTCCAGAGCAGCAGACACGCTCCGTCACTGCTCGGTTTGAAGGAAGCCAAGTCCCTCATGTGGGACGGACGAGCCGGGGACCTGCGCAGCCAGGCGACCTTCCCTCTTGAATCGCCCGAGATGGCGACAGACTGGCCGATCACGCTGGAGCGGCTGAATTCCGATGAAGCCACGGGCAAGCTGGTTGCCGCATTCGGTGCTGCGGATATCGATCGGGATCTGGTCTTGGATGCACTTGCCGCCTATGTCGCCTCGCTCGTGCCAGGAGAGTCCCGCTTTGACCGCTACAATTTCCGTCGCGATGAGCAGGCTCTTACATCTCAAGAGCTGGACGGCTTCAGACTCTTTACCCACAAGGCTCGCTGCGCTAGCTGCCATCTTGTCAATGGGCTGCACGCGCCTTTCACGGACGGAAACTTTCACGCAACGGGCGTGGGCTGCACAGGCGGCTCATGCCTTGATGCCGGCCGCGCTGCGATTACCGGCAACAATTCGGACACTGCTGCTTTCAAGACGCCCAGTCTGCGGGGCGTCGCGCTGCGCCGATACCTTATGCATGATGGAAGCATCTCCTCTCTGCGGGCGGCTGTCGAACGGTACAACCGCGGTATTGGAGAAGCGCCCACTCTCGGTGGCCGGCTTGGTCCTCTTTACCTAAGCGTCGACGAGGTCGACGCGATCATCGCATTCCTGGGTGCTTTGACGCCAGAGAACCTGATCAACACGGACCCCGTTTCGGCAAGCTCCAACATAAAGGAGACCAAGTAATGCGATTCAACATTGCCTCAACGCTCCTCCGTCGCGGAAGACGCTGCGATTTCGTCCACCTACAACCCCGCTCCGCCAGCTCCGGCGACGACGGATTTACGCTGTTGGAGCTTCTGGTGGTCGTCGCCATTCTCGGCTTGCTGATCGGCCTTGTCGCGCCCGTCGCTCTCCGGCAGTTGGGTGGGGCGCGCGTCTCCATTGCCCAACAATCTATCGAGCGGCTGGGTTCGATTCTGGAGATGTACAAGCTGGACGTCGGCGGCTTTCCGACCACGGAGCAGGGTCTGCAAGCCCTCATAACACGACCGACGTCGGCGCCGCGCTGGAACGGTCCCTACGTCAAAGGCGAGGTAGTACCGCTCGATGCCTGGGGCAGGCCCTACATATATCGAAGTCCCTCCCAGCGTCCCGGACGCGACTACGACTTGTGCTCCAAGGGCGAATCCGGGGACGCGAGCAGTAACGGTCCGGAGCTGATCTGCAACGCTTCATGAGCGACATCACTCCAACGACGGCACAGTCATGTTGCAAGAACTTCAGCTTTCTTCGTGGCCGCTTGCTATCTGCGTCGCTCCGATAGCCGGCAGCTTTGCCGGCGTGGTCATAAGGAGACTTCCGCAAAAGCGCGATCTGTTCTGGTCGCGCTCGCGATGCGACGCCTGCAATTGCAAGCTTTCACCTTTGTGCCTCGTGCCTATCATCAGTTATCTGGCGCTGAGGGGACGATGCCGCACGTGCCATGCGTCGATATCCCCATTCCATCTCGCGATCGAGCTCTCCTGCGTGGCCCTTGCGTGCTGGGCCACCATAATCGACCGTGCTCCGCTTTGGCTGTGGACTGCCTGCATCCTCGGCTGGATACTTCTGATCCTGTCCTGGATCGACGCCGAGCATTTCCGTTTGCCGGATGCCTTAACCTTGCCCCTGCTCGCCGCCGGATTGGCTACACAGGCCATGCTCGCGCCGGAACAACTGCCCGAGAGCGTTGTCGGGGTATTGCTCGGTTATACCAGTTTCAGGGCGATCGCGACTGTCTATCGGGCCCTCCGCGGCCGTGAAGGTCTAGGCCTGGGCGACGCAAAGCTCATGGCTGCGGCCGGAGCATGGCTCGGAGGGAGCGCACTTCCCAACGTCGTCCTCCTAGCAGCTCTCCTCGGGATTCTGGCAATTGTGCTCGGCCGGATCAGCGGTCGCGCAATCGATCGAACCGCAGCTATTCCATTCGGGCCATTTCTATCAGCTGCAATCTGGTTGACATATATCTATGGCCCCATGCTGCTCTACCAGCTCGATTGAGATGATCCCGAGGGCCACTGAACGTCTCCCTAGTTCGAACATGGCAGGTCCGAGTCGGGAATCGCACAGGGCCCGGTGGTCAACATGGGAGCCACGATCAATTCCTCGGTCTGGCCACGCCAAACAAAGCGGATTCGGACAAGCTGAGGAAGCCGCGCTTGTGCCAGCCAACTGTCTGTCCATTGAGCCGGCTGACCATCCGCCGCGCCGAAATAGGCGAATGCTCCGTCAGTAGCCCCTTCCAGAATTTCCTGCACCGGAGTCGACGCAGCAGTTTTGCGGGCCGACGGCGACTCGCGATCAAGCTGCCAAGCTGTCCTGAGTTTGCCCTCTCCGGTGAAGTCAATTGCATAGGCCACAATGTCCTGGGCACCGAAGCGCGGAGCCAGCGGCGCAAGGAACTTGATGTGATCTCGACTTCCTTCAAATCGTATAGTCCCGTGGGACCAACTTCCGAGTTTTTCCGACGACACTCTTGATAGCAGCTGCCTCATCTGCCTGCTGATCGCGAGAAGCTCTTCGTTGTCGCTATTGCGCAGCAATGTTCGCTGCAAGGTGCCGGAAGCCGTATGCAAGCCGGAGGCGACCAAAGCTCCGAGCATACCCGTGAGTGCGAGCACAACGAGCAATTCCACTAACGTCAGCCCCGCGTCTTGTGATGAACGAGCGGGAGTCATGGCAGCTTTGGACCAATCAGGAACGTCTGGAGATGTAGCACCTCTCCCCGACCTTCGGCCGGGACAATGTCCAGAGTGACGGTATGCCCCCTGAGCGGCGGCCTGGGACCATCTGCTGCAATCGGATCGAACGGTTCGAGATGAAGATTCCAGTGCTGTCCGTCGCGCAACTCTCCATCGAGCGAGCGTCTGTCGAGCGCAATCGAACGGCCCAGCGAGGCGACCAGGTTCTCCGCGGCATTTGCCGTCCGCCATGCCCGCTCGGAAGTGGCTCCGGCCAGCAGGCCGCCGCCGAGCGCAAGGTAGTATGCGGCAAAGCCAGTGATGAGAATGACGAGCGCGATCAGCATCTCCAAGAGCGTGAATCCGCGATCCTTGCCAGACGTCTTACTCATACAATCGAACCTTACCATCGAAGCCGCGCACCCCCACGCGAATAGCCGCAGCTTCCCCCTGTTGCACTGTCAGCCTTCCACCAGTTGCGCTCCCGTCGGGAAAGAAGCGAATTTCATCTATGGCCGATGACACAAGCGGACCACCAGATGTCCCCAGCGTAAGCGACATCCCGCTTGCCAAGGACTTGCGCCGCCCACCGGGGAGAAGTCGGTATCCGTGCCCATCCGACACCAGGGCAGTCACTTGTCCACGCCGAATGGCCTCGTCTCGGCTAAGGCGCAGATCGACGACGAGCGCATGCGCGCTCGCTCGCAATCGCGCGCCTTCGTTTAATCTCAATTTCGGCAGGGACATCGCGGCGAGCCCTCCGAGGATCGCCAGCACGACCAATAGCTCCAGCAAAGTGAAACCAACGTCTGTGCTTGAGGTGACCGTCTTGAACATCTTCAGTGCAGGAGGTCGTTGATACCGAGCACGGCAAGCATCACCGAGGCAATAATTCCCGCAACGAGACCGCCGAGGCCGATCGTCAAGATGGGAACAAGCAGCGCCAACGCTCGATCGAGCGTGCGCTGAACTTCGGAATCTAGGAGGTCCGCTAGCCGGAGTAATATAGAATCAAGGCGTCCCGTTGCCTCACCAATCTTGATCATTTGAACCGCAAGCTCGGGAAAGACGTTTCCCTGCGCCAGCGGACCGGCAAGCCCGCTGCCCCCCCTGACCGCGCCGATGGTGCGTTCAATCACCTCGACGATCATCCGATTGCCGAGGACGGGACGTGCAAGCACCAAGGACGGTGCGAGGGTTATACCTCCGCTCAGCAACGTACCCAGCACTCGGACAAAGCGAGCAGCCTCCGCGCGTCGAATCGTCATGCCCAGCACGGGAAGACGCAGCATAATGGCGTCTCTTCGGTTGCAGATGTTTGGATCGGCAAGGAGGCGGCGGCCGACCAGGAAAGACAGGCCGGCACAGACGACTCCCACCCACCAAAATTGTCTCAGCAGAGCGCTTGCCGCGAATGCCATCCGCGTCATCAGCGGCAACCGTTCGCCGGCCTCAGCGAAGATGGGCTCGAGCTGAGGCAGGACGGAGAGCAACACCAATAATACAGATCCGACGGCCGTCATTAGAAGCACGGCTGGATAGATAAGGGCAGAGCGGATCGACTGCCGCACAGCCTCCGCCCGGGAGAGATGATCAGCCAAACGGCCGAGGGTCGCAGCCAGGGCGCCACTCGCCTCGCCGGCCCGCACCATGGCAACGACCAGAGGCGAAAACGTATCGCCATATGCGGCCATGGCGTCGGAAAGACCCGCTCCGCCGCGAAGGCGTCTCAGGAGCTCTGCGGCAAGGTGCTTGATGGCAGCTTGGCCCTCCGATCCGGCAAGCAGCGACAGCGCCGGCTCAAGGGCAACGCCCGCGTCGAGCAGCGGGGATAGGCGGCCCACCAGATCCGCGGCAAGCTTTGGCCCGCGCCGCTGCGCACCGCCGATTTCCTGCGAGAGCAAGGCCCGGAAGCCGGTAACGGGCTCGAACGGCTCAAGGGTGAGCGGCACGTTGCCTTGTGATTGCAGGCGCGCGGCGGCCGCATATCGGTCGGCTGCCTCCAAGCGTCCGCGCGCAACCGAACCGTCCGGGGCAACAACCTTATATTGAAACTGGGCCATGCGTTCCACACGTACCGGTGGCTGTAGCTGAGACCAACACGTCATTATGCTCAAGTGGCCCGCGTCGCGGCAAGCACTTCTTCAACGGTTGTCCGTCCCGCAAGAGCCTTTTCCATGCCATGCGCATGCATGGTCCGCATTCCCTGCTCCATAGCAGCCCGCGCGATCTCGGCAGCCGACGCTCGCCGCAAAACCATCTCGCGAACAGCATCAGTCAGGGTCAAGATCTCGAGGATTGTCGTGCGCCCTCGATAACCGCTTCCGCCACACGAGGCACAACCGCCCGGTTGAAACAGTGTCATCGGGTTTTCGTTGGGAACGCCCAATCGGCTCAAATAGCTCGAACTCGCCTCATATGGTATGCGGCAATCGGTGCATAACGTGCGCACCAGCCGCTGGGCGAGAATGGCATTGCATGTCGATGCGATCAGATAGTCCTCGACCCCCATGTCAAGCAGGCGCGTCACGCCGGTTGCAGCATCGTTTGTATGCAGAGTCGACAGCACCAGATGGCCCGTCAGAGCAACTTGCACCGCAATCTGGGCCGTCTCCAGATCGCGAATTTCACCGACCATGACAACATTGGGGTTATGTCGCAAGAATGACCGCAGTGCACGCGCAAAACTAAGGCCAATGCCAGGCTGCACCTGCACCTGTTGAACGCCCCCAAGCTGGTATTCTACGGGATCCTCAATCGTCATCAACTTACGATCGGACGTATTAAGCAAGGAAAGAGCAGCATAGAGTGTCGTGGTTTTGCCGCTTCCAGTTGGACCGGTTACGAGGATCATTCCATGCGGTGCGCGGAGCAAGGGTGCAAGTTCCGCCATAGCCCGCTCATCGAAGCCAAGCGCGTCGAAATCCAGCTGAACCTGAGTTCGGTCCAAGACTCGGATCACGACACTTTCGCCATGAGAGGTGGGCGTCGTCGCCACGCGAAAGTCAATCTCCCGCCCACGGACTGCGTGGGCAATGCGCCCATCCTGCGGCAATCTCCGTTCGGCGATGTCTAGCCCGGCCATCAATTTTACCCGGCTTACGACGGCGTCGCGTAGCCGAAGAGGCACCGGAGGATTCAAGATGTGGAGGCGTCCATCCACACGCAGTCGCACAGTTAGGCCGTCAGCGGTTGGCTCAAGATGAAGATCAGAACCTCGCTCATCAACGGAGCGTCCGAGCAGGTTGTTCACGAGGCGGATCACAGGGGCATCGCTGGCCGCCTCACGCAGCCGATCTAGATCGGATGTTCCAAGACCCATCCGGGCAACATCGTCACCAGTTTCCGCGCCGGTTTCACCCAACGCATCAGCCGTACTGTGTGAAAAAAGCCTATCAAGAGCGGTATCGATATCCGTCGGCAAAGCAATATACCGATGAACCGGCAATCCGACGAACAATTCGACCGCCTCAGCGGTGGCGTCGTCGAGTGGGTTCGCCATTGCCAACGCCAACTCACCGCCTGTTTCTTTAGCGAAGGGCAATGCACGAGTGTGCCGCAAGAAGGCCGGGCTCAGCCCTTCATAGGGCAATCTGTCGCTTGGCAAAGCTTCCGCATTGATACGCGGCAGGTGAAGCGCCTTGGAAAAAGCGTCCGCCATCTGATGTTCGGTAACGAGTCCAAGTCGAGTGAGTGCAAGCGAGATCGTCTCGCCGGTCTCGGTGGACAGTCGACGCGCCCGCGAAAGCGATTCCTGATTCAGGTGTCCAGCATCGACCAGTATCGATATAGGATCGCTTGACCGTCCACTCACGTCGGCAGTTGACATCGCCTCTCGCGCCGAAACAATGCATGTCTCGTCTTAGCTGAATTGCACTTTCTTTGCAACCCAAGCTCAATGCGAGCTTGTAGGAAGTGGCGCCCCAGAACGAACCAGACCCCACAAGAATTCAGGTCGGGCGTATCGGTCCGCTACGTCCACGGCAACTGACAGCCCACAGAAGTACCGCGTCGGCGTCCGGGCACTTGCCGGCGCCCGCTGCGGAGGGAATTGTTTATTCAATCCTTGCCGCAAACATGGTCCCTTCTCGTTTCCGTGGATCCGAGGTTGGTTGCTTCCGGCGCATAATGCTTAATCTTCTTCCCCAAGAGAGGATCGGCGCTTCAATGAGGATGTGTAAGGCGATGGCGAGACCGATGGAGAGCAGGATGAGAGCGATGACTGTCCCGACGACCGACAGCAGCCACGGCCCATCAAAATTGGCGACCCATTTCACCAACGGGTAATGGACCATGTACAGCGAGTACGAAATCTTGCCCAGGTATTGCAAGACGGGCGAGAAGGATCGCCCTTCGATCTCGG
This sequence comes from Bradyrhizobium sp. USDA 3397, assembly GCF_054060965.1. NCBI lineage: Bacteria > Pseudomonadati > Pseudomonadota > Alphaproteobacteria > Hyphomicrobiales > Nitrobacteraceae > Bradyrhizobium > Bradyrhizobium sp. USDA 3397. The sequence continues at coordinate 6,726,198 of NZ_JBSSDS010000001.1, read as the reverse complement.
CAGATACCACCGCATGGATAAGCAATCCCGCGCCAAGGCCATAGGTGGGTACGCGGGCGAACTGTGGATCGGTCGCTCCGTGCACGAAGATCCAGTACCAGCCGGCAAAGAACAGACCTGCTGAATAGGCTACGAGACGGAGTGAAAAGCGCAGTCCGCGGTTTATCAGGAGATAGGCGATACCAACGCCAGCGCCGAATTCCAGCACCAGCGGGTGGGAGTAGATGCCGAGTTGAATTCCGAAGTAGAGCGCGACGACGACCATACCGAGCCACGCGAAGAGCATTTCGAATAGCCGGTTCGGCTTGATCGCGACAATGATCGTGACCGCAGCATAGAAGTGAAGCTCGAAAGCGAGTGACCATGCTGGCCCTATGTACCAGTTCGGATATGTCCACGCGAAGATCGTTCCGGCGTCGAGTGCCGGACGTTCCCCTGGCGCCAGTATGATCCAGTAGGAGCTGGCGAACGCCGCCAGCAACACGAGCCAATAGACCGGATAAATTCGAAGGGCTCGTCTGAACGCAAAATTGAAAGGGTTGTGTTGTGCCGCCGCTGTTGTTGCGATGATGAAGCCGGAGATAACGAAGAAGATGTCGACACCGCTCGCAAGAATGGTCATCGCGCCTTCGGCAAGCTCCGGGCCCACCATATCGGGTCTCGCACTGACTGCATGCCCGCAGACCACCGACAGCGCCGCAATGCCGCGCATTGCCTGTACACCCGCGAACACCTGCGGCGTTTTAGAAGCTTGGCGTCTGGCCGAACCATCGCAGTAAGTCTCGCCCTGCGGCGGGAGTTCTGCCGCTACGAGGGACTGACGGGGACGTTGCATCTGGTGATCTGCTAGGTGCAGAAAAGACTGGTCACGCATGGGCCGCCGCCGTGGTCGTGAGCGGCAGCGGTGCCGGCTTGGCCATCTTGTGGTTGCGGGACAAGCGACGTCCAAGGCAATGAACGGCAACTATTGTCAGCAAAGCGATGACGGCCCCGGCAATGACATCGACGAAGAAATGACCGCCTCCGATCGGCGTCGCAGCGAGCATGACCGCGTTCCACAGCGCGCCCGGAATTCTCAACCACCGGATCGGCCACATCGCCCACACATAGAGGACAGCTAAAACGGCGTGAAAACTGGGAAAGGTCAGAACGGGAGCTAAGGCGTACACATCGATCACCCTGGTGACGCCCTGCCGGATCAATGGCAACTCGCGCAAAGTCGCGTAATAGCAAACCGGCTCGAAGTTCGGGTGGTCGGAGAGATCAAGTCCTGCGGCCCCATAAGCTCCCGTCGCAGGAACGAGCGTCGAGATGAAGGTGGTTCCGATCAGAGCTACGGCCAAGCCGAGCACAAACTCCGCCCCGCGCTGATGGAATCCGAACAGCGGCAGGAGGATAATCAACAGAAGCATCTGCTTATTAATGGAATCATAGGTGAGCGCGAACGCATGCAGCAGACCCGGCCTCTCGTCCACAAAGTGAACGTAGGCCCGGAAGTCCAATCCCAGCATGCGATCAAAGGCCAGCAGGCTGGATTCCTGCATTGGCAGATTCGCGGAGACCGCAATGTAGCCGATGGATACGAGAAGGATGAGAAACAGGACGGTCTGCGCTGGCAGCAGGAGTGTTGCATAGACCCTGGGACTGGCGGTCGAGGATCTGGCGTTGACATGCCCCATAAAGCCGTAGACCGCTGCCGCCCCACCTACTGTGAGATATCCGTTCCACTTGATGCTGAAGTCGGTCAGGAGAACGCTGACGCCGAATATCGCGGCGAGTGCGCCGATTAGCGCCCAATTCAGCCGAAGGAGTGAGAGTGACGGGTCAAACGGCGGCCATTCGAGCGGCGCATGGAGAAGCGATTGCGGCAGGGCCTCATCGCTTTCTTTTCTCATTGGGCATTCTCGCATTTCAGGAGAATGCTTATGACAGAACAACTCTTAAAAGAGTCACAATTCCAGCGTGTGTATTTCGTCAATCCCCCTCTGCAATAGAATTTCGGGAAAACTCGGCAATGCACGCATTCTTCGCCACGTCTTAAAGGTCTGCGATGAGGTGTCTCGGCCAGTGAGGCTGGAATATCTCAAATGGAGTCCAGTCGGCTGGCTATATAGGCGTCACGGATTTACGAGGACACCCACTCGCCGATGGAGCGTCCTTCGGCAATTCCTGCTGTGAACGACCCGCACCGGTCGAAAAGTGATGCAATCGGCTCGTTGAAAATCATTTCTATCTGTCGGTCGAATGCCTGCACATTGGCGCCCTTGTTCTTTCCACCGGAGGCTTTTGCGTCTGTCCTAACTTCTCGGGAGGTTCATCCTCGTCCACCGAAACTGATAAGCTATCGTATGAAACCTTATCAGTCAGCGAACTGACTCCATCGGCGAACTTCCTTGTCGGTTAGACGACTAACTCCAGTTTTTGGTCGACCAACGGCCTTGATTGATTCATTATCGTGCGCTACCGAGCCCCGTTTCGTATGTTATTCAGCAGTTGGTGGACCCAATCCATCTGGCTCGTTTGCTTATCGGACTGTGGAGTGAAGGACAGTCCACTACCGAGCAGGCTGCTGACGGCCCTTTGTCTCGTCGTACGCACTACACGCCACTGGCGGCCCAGCGATCGAGTCGCCCGACTCTCGATCGATTTGTTCGAACAATTGGCGGACTGCGTTCTTGTAGCCGTCCTGATTGCCAACCCCATTGTCAACTAGCGACTCAATTTGTGCCCCAAGGGTAATCATACGCGAGGCCACTTCGCGGCTTTCGATTCCGATTAGGTCCTTGCGATAGAGCTCCCAGAAGCGGCGGTAGTCTGCGCTGGACTTGAGGATCGCCGCATTCACCTGGGAGAGCCTTTCAACGACTGACCGAGTCTCCGAGTATAATTCTCTCCTGCGACGCTCTAGAGCGTCAAAGGACGGCGTGATGATGCTGCGATTGGTCTGGGCATAGCCAATCTCAGAATAGGCCCACTCAAGCAAACGGCGTGTGCGATCGATACCGACTATATCAAACGTCTTGCCCCCATTTCCCCGGCACAAAATCGCAAACTTTTCCTCAAGGTCGTTAATTGTGTCACGAACCTCGTTGCGTCGCTTGAAGAGCTTGGTTTCATAAGATTCCCAAAGCTTCTTCTGATCTGCGTCCGACACGTTTGCAAAGTAACCTGCTAGACGCAGCCGGAGTTCAATATCCTGATTAATGCCTTTTTCTAAGAATGAGGTGATGTATGTCTGATAGGCCTTCTGCCTGTCGAAGAGCAACGTTGTATAGTTGATCGCCGCAGGAACAAATATACCTGCGAGGCCAACTGCCATCGTACCCAACACCACGGTCCAAAGCTTCATCCGAGACTCGTAACGGCGGAGAGCATCCTCTCGAAGCTCCCTGCGTTCCGTTGCAGCTAGATCAGCAATTGGACTTGGCTCAACACTCTTGTTGTCGTCCAGCTCTCCGCCCATTGTCTCCCCATTTGCTTCAGTGGATCACTCTCCGACCCAGAGACATCTTTCGACACACTGTCCGGGAGAGCAACTTCAAACTTCGATCACGTGATCGCTGAGGTCCCGCGAGATTTCAATGGCACGTGGGACCGAGGCCCCCAAGTCGAGCGAAATCTGCACTACTGGTTAGATAATAATGTCCTCGGGAGCGCGAAGGCGTCGGACGTGAAAGGTCGATTCCAGCCCCGCAACGCTGTCAAACTTCTTCAACCCACCAAAATCGAGCCCGGTTTCTTCCTCAATTATCTCGATCGTTGTTTGGATGCCGTTCTCGACGAGCTCCTGAGGTGTAAATGGCTGCAGACCATCAAAAACCCGCTCAGCGCCTGTCAAATCATCGAGAAGATCTCCGTGTCCAACCTTGAAAGCCGCAGCGGCAATCTTCGTCGGCGTCTTTTGAATGACGGCCACTTTCCAATACTCGACCGGAACCTTGTAAGGCCCCTTCGGACGCTTCTTGCCATAGGATCCCGGGTCGCTTGCGCGGAAAATCGGGCCAGAAAAGACGGTCATGCGCTTGCGAGTGCGGTCACATTTCTCCAGGAGATAATCCTCGAGATTGCCCCAGATAGTATTGTTGAACCTAGCAACATGAGGGGCGGCGTTGGTGAAGTGGAACGTGTCCTTCACCGCTCGTTCGGATTCTTCTTGGTCACCCCAGGATGGATCAACCCGGCGGACCAAGTGACCGCGTTGGAAGTAGACGGACTCTTTGGCGACAGATTTTACATAGAAGTCATCGTCACACTGGCGTTCAACATCGATCCGCCCATCGCGCCGCCAAGATGTCTTGACCCCTGAATTACGGACGAGTTTGTTGCCATCGATGTTAACGGCTGTAAATCGCGCGAAGCGGCGCTCCGCATCGAATACAATCGAGAAGTGCGTATATTTCAGTTCAACTTCATCCCCGGCATTGATTAAGACTGCGAGTCTGTCGCGGTCCGCCGGCGATTTGACTTTTGGAAGAGCAATTTTGCGAGCCAGGAACTCTGGATCGTATCCTTCCGCATCCTCAAAAAACTCAGCTGGTGAGTCGACGGCTTGGTGTTCAAGACTTTCGTCATCCGCCGGCGGCGACAGCTCTGAAAGGATGAGTCTGGGAGCGCTGGCCAAACCAAATAACAAACGTTCTCGTACGACATTTGCGGCTGGATCCTCAAAACGCCGTTCGCCAACCATCGTGTAGATGGCGCTGATCCGAACCCCCTCGTTTGCAATCCACCCTTTCTCCTTCTCCCCCATTTCTGGTGTCCAAACCGTCTTTCCATCGCGCGCAAGCCTGCGATGTTCGGTGTCGTAGTCAGGCACCGCCTTGTGATGCAACGCGAGAACTTGCCACTGGTCGTTGAATACAGGGGCGCCAGAGGAGCCGGGCTCTGAATCGGTTGAATAGTGAATGAACTTTTCCGGATCAGTGCCTTCTACATCCTCGGCGGAAAGCGAAAGTATTTGACTGTCGCGGATTGCAATCTGCTTGGGCTGACCGCCGGGATGCTGAATGATGGAGACCCACTCTCCATCAAGAACTTTTCCTGATCGTGCAATAAGTGGAAGAAACCCGAATTCCGAAAGCGGCGTTCCGTCGAACGCGCGAGGGGAAACCTCGACGAATGACACATCCAGACTGGCGTCCGTGAAGAAAAGTGACGAGGGCATAACGTTGTAAACGCGGCGAAGAGATTCCACGCCATTCAGGTCATGTTGGTAATTAAACTCTGCGATCGCCAGGGATGCAGCGGGCGCATTTGGCAGGACGTGATGATTGGTCATAAGTAGATTTGGAGCAACCAGGAAGCCGGTTCCAAACCACTCACCAGAACCGTCCTTAAGCCGTACGCGGATGCGGGCGATCGATGCCGCAGCTTGCAGGCCCCGAGCGAGAAAATTGATGGAGCAGAGATTGCTCGCGCCGAGCACACGCTCGATCCCGTTTGGATCGCGCTCGTGTGGCTCGATCAATTTACGGCGAGTCTCGATCCGCTTGGACGTGTCCCTCGCGTCGAGGAGCACTTCACGATCGGTATATGCGAGCGCTTCACGATGCCCCTTTAACGCTTGCGCGAGAGCGGGTACGTCGACCTCCTTCACATCCGAGCGTACCTCCTCGATCCCACGTGCCTTAAGCGCCTGATGAGGTCCACCTCCGCCGCCTCCTCCTCCGCCGCCGCCGCCCGCCTTGCGGGTTCGCCGCGTTGCCGGAGACGTCAAGCGGCGGTACTGCACTCTCTGTCGGCTGCCGCGTCTTGTCCATATCACTCACACCGTTTTTGAGCGAAGGCGTCATTGAGAAGCTTCGCCAGCCGTACTCCGGCAACGGATAGCTGACGATCTAGAATAGGGCGAACCTTGACGAGGTAGGCGTCGTCAAACACGCCATTCGGCGGCTGAATGCTGAACAGATCAATCGCAGCACGATGGGTCTCGAGTGCCCAGCTTTCAACTGTGCCGTCTGTAAGGGAAGCGCTCGCTGAGGGCAGCCAAACCTGCTCGAGCCGATCAACATAAGACCCCCAGGACCAGGCGAGCTTACGAATGAGCCCCGAATCCCAGGCAGAATGAAAGTTGGTGTCTTCGGCCGCACTCCCGTTGGCCCCGTTACGGACGACAATGGTGACTTTGATGTCATTGCCGCCCCTGTCCTCCTTAATGGCATGAAGGGGCTGGTGCAGATCGCCTAGCAAATGAACCAGGAAGAGAAGTGCACGACGCCTCTCATCCTTCGGTTTTGCCAAGCACGCGACGACCCCCAGCTGTCGTGCTATTGCGGCGACGATGCAATCGCCTTGTTCGGGGTTTGGGGTACAATCGCGGACCGGGACGTAATCATTTTCAGCCAGAGGAATGTCGACAAAGTGCCAGCGCGAAGTACGCCGGTCTCGCGACCGCTCATCATCTGCCCAGTTTGATATCGAAGCGAGCGACACGCCCGGGCCAATGAGTTCGGCGGTGGCACGTAGAGTATCACCAGCGAGTCTCCTCTGCGCTATTTCCCCGACAATGCTGTGTCCTTCCTGGCCCCAAGTCCAAGCGGTCGTTTGCGACGCCATCCACATCAGGATTGCGCCAATGATCCGGCGCATCGCACGCTTCCCCTCGCTAATGAATCACAACCAAAGAATGATCAAAAGTCTTGTCACACGCGCCATGACAATACCGCCTCTGCTGTTTTCCGCAAGACGGACTCCGCCTCCAGAAACCAACGTCGTAGACACAATTGGCATCAGAGCCGCTACGGGCCTTACCGGGTGCGAGCGCGCCTAAGGCGCACAAATCTGTCGTCCTTCTGACTACAGGAATTCGGTTTGAACTCGATCGGGCAATGATCGCTTAGCCCTCGGCTCGGCGAGGTATCCTCTTCGGGTACATACTGCCGGCCCGGAGGCGCGGTGAAGACCATCGCTGCCTCCATAACCCACTGCGGCGAAATGCCGCTAAACTGTCTCTCCGGATAATCTGGAGGTATCCCGCGCTGGTCCGCGACAAAGAACGTGCTGCGAAGGCGGAAACACCCGCCCAAGCGCGCGCAGGCTTGCGATCTCCCAGAGCGCGTAGGCATCCGCTTCATGGCACCGCGGTATAGGCGAAGGTCTTCGAAACCATTGTCAGACTGAATTGGGCCGTCATACACTTTGATGGAGGGCAGTTCCTGAATATTCCCTGACACCAGCTTATTTTCGTCGAGTTTGGCTGCGGGTCCGACGGCACAGCAGTCAGTGCTTTGCGCCAGGGCCCCGTCGACCAAAGCGCGATGACAAGGGCTACAAGGACGCACCTCATGTCATACCCCGCCAGCCAACTGCATCGGTCTCAGATTCTCGCCTCTGTATTGTGCTGAGCTTGTCCGGGCAGTCTCGAACGTGTCGATTGCTTCACGCTCGCTGTTATTGTTCGATAACAGCGGAGATAGTTCGCCGGAGTTTTTGATTGCTGGTAACACGCGCGCACGAGCAACCACTTCAAAAAAACTAGCTCGCCACTTCAGATTGTGCAACTATGGAACGCATCTTTCGTCAATGTAACAACGCGCTCGATCGATGAGCCGCAAAAGATTTGAGACTGAAGGCTAGATATATACCGCAACGTATATTCATATTCCGCGACTTGGCCTTTGGCGCGCGCATTGTAGTCGCTTGAATCAGAAGTTCTTTTGCACAGGGCCCGGAAGAGGCCACGCAAGGTGCGCAGTGCCGCATTGCGGGGGACACATGATGCATTCCTCGAATACTCTCCTGCAAGCATCTTCGCTCTTGTTAGCGAAAGCATGCTCACGCGCTCGGGTCGCACTAAGGAGCTGTTGCAACGCGGCTCTGAAGCATTTGTTCATTCTCCCGCTGATGGTCCTTTGCTCGTGCACACGCGTGGAACTGATTGACAAATCGGCGGCGTACGACTCGGCGATTGCTACTTCGAGCAACGAGGCGATCCTTCTCAACGCGGTGCGCGCAAGTCAGCGGGCTCCGATGTCATTCGTTTCATTCGGCCAGGTGCTCGCAACTCCCACCTTTTCAGGAACGATTGCGACAAGCGCAAACTTCGATCCCGCAGGCTTCACATCCCAAAGCGTGAATCCAGGTCTCTCGATCGGCGGTGGCTTCAACTCATTTACAATGGATAATCTGAACACAACCGAGTTTGCCCAGAGGATGCGAATCCAAATTCCCATAGAGCTCGCTTACTATTTTGAAGCTCAGAAATGGCCGGAAGAGCTGATAGACCTGCTCTTGATCGGCTCGCTGACCGTTTCGCCCAGCCTCCAGAACACTATTTTGGCGAAGGCGGAGCAACTATGTTTCAGTCCAGCGACTGAGCGTGAAGCTCAAATCTGCGAGCGGATTGCGTCCCAGCAAGCTGAACTAGTGTCGTTACACTGCTTCCACTATGGGCGGCGGCCTGTCCTTTTCAACAGTGGACGGGACGCTTGCAGCATGTATCCCTTCCAGTTGTTTCTTCGGCAAACTCGGCTGCTCGGAATTAATGTACTGAGGGATTCTCGGATACGTGTAACGCTACGCACACCGATGGGATTGTTGTACTACCTAGGTGAACTAATAGCTGCGCAGAATTATTCAGAGCATCGGTTTGATCCGACCGTGCTCGTAGGAACATCGATCGGTTATCGAGCGGTGCCACTCTTTCAAGTTCGAAGGAATCTTCCCGCCCCGGCTGGAGCGGCTGTGACGGTCTCATACGGTGGCGACGCATTTCACATTCCGAGGCCTGCGTTCGGGTCGGTGGAGGAAGCTCGATCGCTCCAGGTCTTAGATCTCGTGTCTCAAGTGATCGTTCTTCGTACGAAGGCTACGGACATTCCAAAGATAAACACCGTCGGCCTTATTGCGCCCGTGAGGTAGGTAAAGTGGCACTTCGCAGAATTTGAGCACTGCTGGTTTCATTATGCGTAGAGTTCCTGTAATCAGAGCACCGTTCCAGTATCACAAGCCTTAGACTGACAAGCTTTTTGCCATTTACTGTTCACTAGCTATCTTAGTCGCGTCGTGAGCCTAGCACCGAGCCCCAGGAGAGCCGGCCCAAGCCGCCGTGAGGCGAGGCCACAGATTATCCCGACGACGATTGCAGTACGCACGTTCGACTCAACATCTTTGGTCTCAAGGCCCTTGATGTTGACTGCGACCGCACCACTCGCGAAGAGAGCCACGACGATAACACACATGATAGCGCAAGCGAGCGTGTCCAACGCCGCGCTCGAAAGGTCAAACTTTAGTTCCGCATACGTCTTTGGCGATACGTTCCTAATTGCTACAAGATACTGGATGACCAGAGCGGGCATCGATGACGCGACCGCAAAAGCATAGCTGGCAATCGAGGCGAGATCGAGTTGGGGCGCGTAACTCCAAGAGACAAGCCGCAGGCTGATGCCAAGCGCTACGGCGAGGGCAAATACCACTCCTGCCGCCTTCACTAGGCGGTTGCGAGCCGGTCTAAGGAACGTAGCCAACCGTTCCTCTAATAGCTTGTCGCGGCCCCTAATCTGAGCCAGAGCGCTCGCTGGATCGGCGTTCTCTTGGACAGCGCCGAGGCTGACGATCTGCTTAAGATCGCTCAGCCACTCATTCTGCTCGGACTCACTTTCGATGTACTCAAGAATGCGAGCGTAATGCTCGGTCGCAGTGGCAATAACCTTTTTCTGATCCGCCGGGATCTCGTTCCCACCGCGCGGCGCGAAGCGGAAGGCACCGGAATCACCATCATCGTCGACGATAATGTAGGCACCAGAAGCAGCTGGTCGTGGTGCTTTGGCCATAGTGATTTAGGGAAGCGGCTTGCCGCAGCTCGCACAGTTCGATGGCCTAGGGCCGGTCACTGGCGGCAGGCGATTCTGTGCATAGAGCTCAAATATGCTCTTTTTGATTCCCGGGTCCTCTCTTAAAATCTCCAATTCCTCCAGCAGCAGCGTGTTGTAAGGCCGGCTATTCTTCTTGGCGTCTGTCAATTGCTCGTAGAGCCAATCAAGGCTTTGCGTCAGGATCATTCGACCCTCCTGCATGCTGCAAAAAGGAATACGTGTCGAGCAGCTTCGCAGAATATACCAAGGGGGGCCATTGTGCCTAGCGCGCGACAACGCCTCATCGAACTAAAGGATGACAGAACGCAAAGATCCGCACTTCTGCGCGGTCCCGTCGCGCGTGTGTATAGCTAACTTAACGCACTCTCCTAGGTTTGGTGGTTGCAACTTGCGCGAAGTGAAAACATTTGCGAATTCTCACATGCGAGCGGCCGATATAACCGTGAACTGTTGCGTTTAGCGTTCGCAGGCAGACGAAGGGTCCCTGTGGATTATGCAGCAGGAGGGAACGCCGATCGGGTTTATGTCGGACCGGCCGCCGCTTCACCTCGCATGCGGACTCTAGCAACTAATAAGGTTTGCGACCAAACCTTATCAGCCGCCGAGGCGCCAGCCCCGCATCGAAGCGTTTGTACTCCGGCTGGCGCGCTCCTTGCAGAGCCAGAGAATGTCCGTCGGTCCTGGCAGGGAGCCGTTTCGCGATGAAACAGAAATCTCGAGTCCTTAAGCCGCGCAAGCCCACTGTGGCACACATGGTCTCCGATCTGGTGAGATTGCTTAAAGCAATGGAGGACGTTGAGCAGCTCAGAGAGAAGGTGCGGCTCGCTGAGAACAGCCAGAAGCCGCATTAACCGGAAGGCTCGTATCGCGAAGACCGTTCTTTCGCCCTCTCACCGGTCGTGCTTCATCCGTATTTTTATCGATTCAGCGAAGGCCCTATTGATCTCGCGCGCTGGTTGAGCTTGCATATCTCCTTTCGATGGGGGATTTCAGCATGCGCATTGAAGCTATTGGGCGGACCAGGCTGGCTTCACGACTCGATCACCATGCTCGTTCCCGGCCTCGGATGATCGGGCAGATAGCACGGGACTGCCGATTGATTGTCCCTCTCGCCTGAGCAAGATTGCAGAGACGTCTTGAAAGATGGTTGGCATCCTGAAGTTCGTGCATCGCCGGACGCTGGGCGAAGTCGAAGGTGGTAATGGTCCATCGGGCCGCCTGGCCAACTCCTTCAGCTCTCTGGAGATGCCCTATCTGACGCAATCGTCCGGAGGTGGTTTCCCGGCAAAGCGATCAGTCATCCAGTTCACCGCGGCCATCGTGCTCGCCTGTGCCGCGCGTCCGTGCCCGATACCGGGAAGGATGACCATCCTAACCTTGCTGCCAGCCTTGCACAGCTTGGCCATGTAGGACTTGGTAATCGCCGGCTGGATGATTTGGTCATTGTTCCCCTGCGCCAAAAAGATGGGGATCTCAGGGGAGAGTACGCCGACGCTATTCTGCTCGAGAAGCGATCGCCAGGGGTCGAGCTTGGTCGGATCTTGCACCGTCAGGAAATATTGCTCGAGTGGCCGCCCTGTCCTCTGCCTGACGATCAAGTCGAAAGGACTTTCGATGCATTCTTGCGCCAGCCTCTCGATCGCGGGGATCGCGCGCGGATCGACGACATTGTCGATAGCGGCTCCGTAGATTCGGTGCCACGACCATAGCGTCATCGCGGTAATATTCTTGCCCCCGATCGAGTTGATATCGTCGCTCATCAGCTTCGCAAGATCTGTCGCTGGCGCCGCCGCGGCGACACCAAGAAGCCTCAGCTCAGGGGCGTACGCGTTCGCCATCATGCCGGCGAAGAGCGCAGCTTGCCCGCCTTGCGAATGTCCCCACACCGTGAAGTCCTTGCCCTCGCCTACCCGGGGAAGGGAACGTGCCGCGCGCACGATGTCGATCACGGCGCGCCCTTCGCTCTCACCCACCAGATAAGGATGCGGGCCAGGCGTGCCGAGCCCCGGATAATCGGTCGCCGTGACGACGAAACCACGGGAGATCATCGAGCGAAGGCCCTGGATCTGCTGAAAGAGAAAAACCGCGAGGGAGGGCGCGCAGCGCGGGACGATGCCCGATGTAGGATGTGCCCAAGCAACGATCGGACGACCGGCGGACGGGGGCGCGCCCTGCGGAACAATGACGACGCCGGACACAAAGATTTGCCGGCCGTTCAGCCCCGTCGACCGATAGAGCACGCGATAGGTGGAGGCGCCGAGGGGAGCGCCATCCATCGGCTCCTGCCGCACCAGGGTGCCTGGAGCGCCAGCGAGCAACGATTCCGGCGCGTCATAAAATGGTGTCTGGGCTGACGCTATTCCCGCCATCCCCAAGAAAGCTGCTGCAATGAGCGCGTTTGGCCTCCATTCGCGCCGCGGGCGGCCAACGGAATTGAAGCATCGCATTGTCCAGCCCATGTGCCTACAGACCGTAAAGTATCTTCAGACTGCCTCTGGCACGAAGAGCAATCGTGGCGCCATCGCGCAGCAATTGCAATTTCTCGAGCCCTGCCGATTCGAGGTGGCCCTCCATGCGAAAACCGTCCTTCAACGGGCGCGTCAGGCGCTCGTTCGCTGCCAAGAGCAGGTTCTGATAGGACACGCCATAGTCGAGATAAGCGACACTCTTCAAGTGCGCCGTTAGCCGTTGCACGGCAGATGCAATCTGGCTGTCGTCTGACGAAGTTGTCATGTCGACATCGCCGAGTCTGAAGGATTTGGCGTTGGCGTCGACTGCTGGCGTGGTCGAGAGATAGATCCATTGGCCCGCATTGGGATCGGTGTCGGGGCTCTTTTCGATGCGCAGACCAATCACGAGTTTACCCGACGACGGGTAAATCTGGACCTCGCGCACGGATGCGTTCTGCGCCGGCATGGCTGCGATCACCTGACTGATCTTTTCCTTGAGCGCGTCATAGTTGATGCGGATCGGAAGAATGACATCGAAAGTGCCCGGCTCCGCCACCGCGGCGCTGAGCGGCGGTAAGGCCGCTGCTGTAACAGCTGGCGGCTGCTGTCCGATTGCGGTTTCGGCGGAACCGGTAAGTTCAAGCGATCCCCGCAATACCTTGTCGTCGGCGCGGACACCTGCGAAAGCCACGCTCTCCGGGGTCAGCTGCAGCCAGACCGGTGGATCCTCCGCGAGTCTGATTGGTTCAAATGCGTGGCGCCAAGCCGTCTCGGCCTTCGCGTGCAGATCAAGCGCGCGTGCCGCCGCCAGCGCTCGCGACCGGATGCGGCCTAATTGCGTCCGGATGTTAGGCTCTACATAAGGCGCAAGGTCAAACGCGCGGCCGAGGACGTGGAGGTAGGGATGTTCGCTCCAGTGAAACGAGTCGCTGATGTTGAGCTGGAGCGATCCATCCCTCCTCAGTTCGGGGCGAGCTTCGACCTCGATCGTCGCGCTCGCCTCGGTCTCGCCGCGAATGCGCGCCGTGAAACGGTTGGCTCCCTGGCCTTCGGCAGCGCCGTGTACGGAGACCGCTCCGAAGACGCGGTCGCCTCGGCCATAAAGCGAGACCGAGCTGGTTCGGTCGACGAAACCCCAGACGTCGCAATTGGCATTGACGCGGAAGATGAACACACGACGATGAACGCAGTTGATACGCTCGTCAATGGTGGCAAGTCGCTTTGGAATATCCCGCTCGATCGCGGCAGCAAGAGCCGGCAGCCCGAACTCGACCGTCGCAGAGATGCGCGAGGTCGTTACGAGGGGCGTTGCTGGATCCGGAATCAGCGCCGGTTTATCGGCGCTGAACGCGATTGATGGGAGCGCCCCCACAGCGAGCGCGGCCAGGCTGGCCACGCCCAGGTGTGATCTGCTCGAAGGGGGTTCCAGCCGACATGAAGGTGATGCAGGAATCATTCTAGTGCTCCAGGTTCAATGAAAACCAGAACCACAGTCGCCGCCCATTGCGCTCGCGACGATAGCGGCCCCATACGTTAGGGGTGGGGCGGCGAAAGCTGCTCGGACTCGGCTGTTTGGCATCCCGGAATGGAGCTACTGCCGCTATCCTTTAACGCTGGGGCGATCCCGCGCTTGAAAGCACAAGAAGCAACTTCAAGATGAGCGCCTGACCTCTCGCATGTCAAATGATAAATGACGCAACCATGGCATTGCGCCGCGGTGTTACGCCTCAGTTTCGCGCCACAAGCGGCCTCGACCCAGCAATAAATCGGCTGAAGCAGGCAAAAACCTATCACGCGCTTCCTCGCAATAAAGCTGATTTAACAACGGTGCAGCAGCTGGGTCGCTCTCGTTCTCGCACCACACAGTCGCCAGCGGTCCAGTCTTGATGCTGTAAGGTAGGGACTCGGCGGCTGGTCGACTTTGTTCGGTCAAGCCGACAATTTCCTGCAATCGCACGCGGCACAATTCATCGTTCTGAGACCGCCGGGAGAACGGCGATCCATTCGAGCGTGAGGCGTCCAAAATCATTCGGAAGGGGTCAGCGGCAGCTGAAGCTTGAAGGCTGCGTTGCCGGCCCGCCGCCGTTCCATGTGGTCATCAGCGGATAGACACACGCCGGATAGCTCACGGTGTTATCACGCGACACCAGCATGATCTCCTCTGGGGCGACGCCCTTCTCGACCCAGTTCGTGAGCGCGGAGAAGAACTGATCCTGCTCGCGCGTGGGCTTCTGGTTGGCATTGCCGGGCAGTTTCGGCAACGGCACCGCATCGTTGCGGCCCCCAGCCGCATAAGCGCGTCCCTGAGAGGAATGCGCGACGCCGGGCAACAGGTACATGCGCATGAATTTCTGTACCTCGGCATGACCTCCCATCGCGGCCAGGACGCGCTCGTGATAATTGACGTTGCCGGCCGGCGGAATGGCGTCGTCGGCAAGCCCGCTCCAGACGATCACCTTGCGGCCGAGGTCGCGCAGCTTGGCAAGATCGGCCTTGTCGGTGGCGAGACCCGCGAACAGCGTCGGCTGCAGCGCCACGTTCTTGTCGACGGCATCGGCAACGCCGGCATAGTCGAGTTCGAGCCATTTGTTCCGGACGCTGGTGGAGCCGTTCGCGATCGGGATCGACGAGGTCGCGCTGGCATCGGCAGCATAGCGCACGTCCTGCAAGGCCAGCGCCAGACTGTCTGTGGATGCGCTCTTGATCACGCTCGTGATCGCGGTGCCGCGCGTGAACGCCCACCAGAGCTGAGCATTGCCGAGCGACTTGCCGCTCCGACCGTCGCGGGTCTGTGCTGTATCGACGCTGCCGTCACGCGTCGCGCCATACCAGATCTTGCCGAGCGCCCTCGCCTCGCTGGCGCTCATGCAGGTCGCGGCATCATTGCTGCTGCCGGTGACGCCGGTTCCCGCTTCCCCCGCGCAGAGCGCTGCCGCATCGCGTGCGGGATCGTAGTCGCACGCAAAGGGATCGAGCAGGAAGCCGAGCCCCGCCTTGTCGCAGGTCGCCACCGCGCGCTTGTTGGCGGCATCCACCTTGGACGCGAAGGCAGCCGCTTGATCCTTGTTGACCGCGGTGATGCCGAGCTCGGTCTTCATCACGATCTGCGGATAGATCGAGGCCGTGCCGAATCTGGCAATGTTGAGCGCAGGCTGGGCTATCAGATAGCCGTCATAGAGCTCCGGAAAGTCCTGAGCGATCTTCATGCCCTGTCGGCCGCCTTGCGAATGGCCGTCGTAATAGGCGAACTTCGGCGCCTTGCCGTAATAGAGATTGACCAGCGCCTTGGTCTTGACCGCCTGCTCCACCATCGCACCGACAGAAAAGCTGCGCAGCGCCTCGGCATTCACCTTGCCGTCGGATAAAAACGTGAAGGAACCGTCCTGGTACCAGGGCTGGCCGGCATCGGTGGTGCCGGATGCATATCCGACGTTGGCATTGACGATGGCCGGCACCTTGCTTCCGATCTTGTCGGCATAACGATGGCCACCACCGACCCAGCCGCCGCCGCCATAGTTGCGAATGCGCTCATTCCAATTGGCGGGTGTGGGCAGCCAGACTTCGATGCCAATGCCTTCAGAATACGACCGCGCCGACTTGTCCTTCTCCGCAGTGACGCCGGGGCCGACCAGCAATTTGACCAGGCAGAGGTCGGCGGCCGCCGTGATCGGCGTCGGCGCGTCCGGCGCGCGCAATTCCTCGCCCTTCTTTACCAGGCGAACGGCGACGACGCTGGTATTCTCATCAGGACGAAAGGCCTGCTTGATACCGTCGTCGCACGCCAGCGGCTCGGCCAGCGCAGCGGTGAACTGGCTCGAGACGGCCAGCAGCAGAAGCGACCAGATGAGTTTCCGTGGCGGCGTCGACATCGACATATCCCCTCGATTTGCGGGCGTGCAACGATAGCGCGTCAGCGACCCCAGACAATTATTGGTTTGTTACGCTGACCTAACACGATGTTATCTTTCCGCCGCACCCGGAGCCGGTGAAGCTCTCGATGCATGCATCGCCGCGCACCAGCCGAATGTCATTGCAGGCCCGATCATGGTCCCCGGCCCCGGATAGGTGCCTCGAAAGATCGACGCGGAATCGGCACCGACGGCGTAGAGTCCGGGGATCACCGTTCCGCGGCGCGACAAAACCCGGGCCGTTGCGTCCGTGCGCAGGCCGGCACTGCTGGCGAGATCCGTCGGCCACACTGCGACGGCATAGTATGGCCCGGGACCGATCCGCCGCAGGCACGGGTTCGGCTTGACCAGTGGATCACCATTGAACCGGTTCAACTCGCTCGAACCGCGGCCGAAATCCTCGTCCACGCCACTCTCGGCTAAACGATTATATCGCTCCACCGTTTGGGCGAGTTCGTCGCTGTCCACGCCGATTTCTTCGGCGAGCGCCTCAATGCTATCGGCGGCCAGCAGATATTGGGCCCTGAGAAACTTCCTCAAGTCCTTCGTTCCAGGACGAACCAGACCGATGCCGTAGGTGCGGACAAAGGCTTGATCGCAAATCAGGAAAGTCGACGCGGCTGACGAGGAAGTCGCGTTCGATCGAAGCATCGCCGCCACGAAGTCGTGATACGAATCGGCTTCATTCACGAAACGACGCCCCGACTTGTTCACCGCAAGCAGTCCTGGCTTGGCACGATCCAGCATGATGTGCGGGAACACGGACACTTGGCCATCGGCTCGCGTCATGACCGAGCTCGGCATCCACAAGGCCGGGCTATCGAGATCGCGCTCGATGATGGCACCGACGCGTTCGGCCGCAAGCAAGCCGTCCCCGGTACAGGACGACGGCGTGAGCGAAAATTGGCGCGCGGCCTCCGGAAAGAACTTCTCGCGAAGCTCGCGGCTCCAGCCAATGCCTCCCGACGCCAGCACGACGCCTTTGTGCGCCCGTATCGCCAACGCTCCGGCGCGGGACGAGACGACGGCGCCTACCACCGCCTCGCCGTCGCAAACGAACTCACTCAGTCCCGTCTCGTATCGCAGATGCACACCTGCGCGCAGGACGCTGTCGAACAATCGCGCGACGAGAGCATTGCCCATGACTAGGCGCGTTCCGCGCCTGTAGGAAAGCCGATCGAGTAGATACCGGCCGAGAAGGCGACTGGCATCCCTGAAGTTGCTCCAGCTTCGGAACGGCGCCAGAAGCGGCGCGATATCAGCCTTGGCCACCATCATGCCGCCGAGAACCATGAACTCTCCCCGCGGCGGCCGGACGCGATCGAAGTCCTTGCCGAGCGTGCGGCCGTCGAATGGCACGGCGCCGAGCGCACGACCGCCGATCGCTGCACCGGGAAGATCTTTGTAGTCGGGATGCATCGGCGGCGCCGCAAACAATACGCTCGTCCTGCGCGCGAGATAGTCGAGCATCATGGGGCCGGCCTGGAGGAATGCATCCACGCGCTCGTCCGCCGCATGTTCGCCGAGCAATGCGCGTAGATAGACCCGCGCTGCCTCGATTCTGTCTGGCGTCCCTGTACAATGTCCTTGTTGGTTGCCGGGAATCCAGACCGTGCCGGCGGAGGTCGCGGTGGTGCCGCCAACTGTGTCTGATTTCTCGCACAGGATCACGTCGAGGCCTTCAAGGGCAGCCACGAGCGCGGCCGTCATGCCACCCGCGCCCGCCCCGATGACGAGAAGGTCGGTCTCAACGTCCCAGGAGCGATCGGCCTGCGGCATCCCGAGCTACCCTTCCGGCCCTCGACGCACGGTGAACACGGCGTGCGAGCGCGTCGCCATCAGCCGAAATCCGCGATGCGGGCATCCAGCGCAAACATGCTCTGATAGACTTCGGACTCACTTGCCTGGGCGAGCATGTCGGGCGCAAGCTTGCGTACCTGACTCAAGGCTGCCTGCAATGACGCTATGTCGAGTGCCTCGATCAGCAAGAGTGCTCCGAAAAAGCCTTCGCTCTTCCTCATGCCCTTTTCGGCCGTCCGCACCGACGTACGCGCCTCGTCGGTCGCGCCGATCTGCACGGCGGCAATTCCGTCGCACGTAACGAGCGCCTGAGCCAGCTGTTGCGGATCTTTCGGCAATGTTTCGATCCGGAGCGCCATGACCGTGGCTCCCTCGCCTCGCCCGGCACGCCCGACCACGCTGCCCCCGCCCCGGATGAAATTGCCGAGTTTCGGCATGATGCGCTGCGACCACGGGGTCGGCGCGTTGAGGCGGGCGAGATAGGATTCGCCATCGAGGACTTCCGGCGTTTCCAGCTCAGAGAGAATGAAGAAGCGATCGATGTCGGCTCGTACCGCGCGAAAGACCCGGCAGGCGAGGAAGCCTTTTGTCGTCACCCGTTCCGTCGTGTGCTCGCGCGTCAGCCAGTGCCGGTAGTCGACGAGATCGGCCGGCTCAATATCACTCCAGATCGCCAGAAATCCCGAGCCGCGCATTCGCCCCTCCCGTTTCTCACGCCTTGAGCCCGTGCAAGGCGACAGGGATGGCCGTGGGCACGCGCCCCAACTTTTGCACGGCAGCGAGAATGGCAGCGATATAGCCGTAGGGACCGAGCCCGCAGATCACCGCCGTCGACGCGCTGGAGGTGATCGAATGCCGGTGCAGCTCGTCGCGGGCGTGGATGTTGGAGATGTGGACCTCGATCTTCGGGCCATCGAAGATCTTCAGGGCGTCGATCAGGGCGACCGAGGTGAACGAGAATGCAGCCGGATTCACGATGATCGCGTCCACGCTGCCATGGGCTTGCTGGATCAAGCCGACGAGCTCACCCTCGATGTTGGTCTGGTGGAACGACAGCGACACGTCGAGGAGCCGCGCGACCTCCCCACAGCTGGCCTCGATTTCGCGAAGCGTCGTCTTGCCGTAGATGTGCGGCTCCCGAACGCCAAGGAAGTTGAGATTGGGGCCGTTCAGGATCATGATCCTCGTCGCCATCGGGCCGCTCCTTCGCAAGACGTGACTAGCCGGTCAACCATTTCGCGGGTCCCGTGACCAATTGCGGGAACAGGACCATCAGCAGCAGCACGACGAGCTGCGCGATCAGGAAGGGCCACACGCCCTTGATGACCTCCTCCATGCTGATCCGCGAGACGCCGCACACCACGTTCAGGACCACGCCGACCGGCGGCGTGATCAGGCCAATGGCGTTGTTGATGATGAACAGGACGCCGAAATAGACGGGATCGATGCCGGCCTGCTTGACGATCGGCATCAGGATCGGCGTCAGGATCAGGATGGTCGGCGCCATGTCGAGCGCGGTGCCGACGATGACGACGAGGACCATGATTGCCAGCAGCAGCAGCGTCGGACTTCCCATGAAGGGGCGCACGAGATCCACGACCTGGGTCGCGATCTCGGCCACCGTGATCAGCCAGGACGAGACCAGCGCCGCCGCCACCAGGAACATCACGACGCTGGTGCTGAGCGCCGCCGAGACCATGACCTCGTACAGCTGCGAGAGCTTCAGCTCGCGATAGATGCAGGTCGCCACGAACAGCGCATAGACTGCCACCACCACCGCGGCCTCGGTCGGCGTGAAGATACCGAAGCGCAAGCCAACCACGATGATGACCGGGAGCATCAGGGCCCAAAAGCCGTCGAAAACCGCGGCGACGACCTCGCGCAGGGACTTGCGCGGCGGACTTTCGATGTCCTCATTGCGGGCAACCCACCACCACGCGAAGCAGAGGCCGACGCCAAGCAGCAGCCCGGGCACGATGCCCGCGAGAAACAGTTTCGAGATCGAGACGCCTGCGGCGACACCGAACAGCACGAAGCCGATGCTCGGCGGGATGATCGGCGCGATGATGCCGCCGGCGGCGACGAGCCCGGCCGCGTACATCTTCCTGTGCCCGGCAGCGACCATCATCGGCACGATCAGCGCGGCCAATGCCGCTGCATCCGCAGCGGCCGAGCCGGACAGCGAGGCGAGCGCGCAGGATGCCAGGATCGCGACATAGCCGAGCCCGCCCTTGACATGACCGACCACAGCGAGCGCGATGTCCACGATGCGCTTGGCGAGCCCGCCCTTGTTCATGATCTCGCCGGCGAGCATGAAGAACGGCACCGCCATCAGGGGGAAGCTGTCGGCCCCGTTGATGATGTTCTGCGCGACGATCTGCGAATCGAAGATGTCGAGATAGTGCATCAAGGCGACGCCGCAGACGATCAGCGCAAAGGCGATCGGCATGCCCAGCGCCATGGCGCCGAGCAGGGACAATGTGAAGACGGCAATCGTCATGATCTCATCCGACCGCGGAGCTCAGGTGCGCTCGTCGCTTTCCCTGACGGCAATGAGGTCTTCTCCGGTCGCGGCCCCTGTCAGGACACGATAAAGATCGTAGACGAGGATGACGGCGGCCGAGACGCCGAACACGAGACCCGACGAATAGAAGAACAGTCCGACCGAGATCCCCGACGCCGGCGCGGCGTCGGCGAAGGTCAGGACGGCTTGCTTCCAACTCCCGAGCGTCAACAAGCCGTCGGCATGCAGCATCAGGAGATAACTGACCGCGAAGCACATGGTCCTGCCGCGTGGCGGCAGCGCGCGCACGAGCATGTCAACACCGAGATGGGCGTGCTGGCGCAGCGCGACGATCGCACCGAGGAAGGTCAGCCACACCAGGAGCCAGCGCGATAGCTCCTCCGACACCGCGATGCCAGAATTGAACACGTAGCGCAGCACGACGTTGCTGAAGACCAGCACGACCATGGCAGCGAGGCACAACGCGATCGCAGCCTTGAGGATCTCGCAGTAGGCGTCGAGGAGCCTTGCCATGTCGGCCCTGCCCCGCCGCTCACTTGACCGTGCTGCGAATGCGCGCGAGCTCGGCATTGAAGAGCTTGACCTTGTTCGGATCGTACTCGGCGGAAAACTTGTCGATCACGGGCTTCACCGCGTCCTGCATCCGCGCATATTCCGCCGGCGCGATCTCGTTGAATTGCATGCCCTTGGCCTTGAGCTCGCCGAGTGCCTGATCGGCGGCGCGTTTGGTCTGCTCGCGCTGGTACTGGACCGTCTCCGCGTAGGTGTCGCGGAACATCTTTTGCTCCTCGGGCGAGAGCTTGTCCCAGAATTTCTTGCTCACGATGATGATGTTCTGGGTGAAGGTGTGGTTGGTCGCCGAGACGTATTTCTGCACCTCGTAGAACTTGTTCGACAGGATGACGCTGTAGGGATTCTCCTGGCCGTCGACCGTCTTGTTCTCGAGCGCGGTATAGAGCTCGCCGAATGCCATCGGCACCGGGTTAGCCTTGAACGCCTTGAAGGTCTCCAGATAAACCGGGTTCGGGATCACGCGCAGCTTCAGGCCCGCGAGATCCTCAACCTTCGCGACCGGCCCCCGGCTGTTGGTGACGTTGCGGAAGCCGAGCCCCCAATAGCCCAGCGGGATCAGGTCCTTCTCGGGCAGGAGATCCATCATCGCCTTGCCGAACGGGCCGTCTGCAAGCGCCGTCGCCTGATCGAACGTCGCGACGATGAAGGGAAAATCGAACAGGCCGAGGTCCTTGACGACACCGGCGAGCGAGGTCGTCGAGGCCGAGAAGATCTCCTGGGTGCCGCCGCGAACGGCCGATTGCTGCTGCAGCTCATTGCCGAGCTGGGAGGCCGGAAACTCGCGGATCTTGAGCTTGCCGCCGCTCTTGGTGCCGAGCACTTCGGCGAATTTCTGCACGCCGAGGCTGACGGGATGATCGGTATTGTTGAGATGCCCCCAGCGGATCGTTCGCTCCTGCACCTGCGCCCCGGCAGGCCACGCGGCGAGAACCGCAGCCAGCGCAACGACCGTCAAGCCCAGCATCTTAGTCCGCATGCCGACCTCCCCTCGTATGTCGCCGCGCTCTGGCGTCGCAGCGTTGACCGTGAGGATAAACACATGAGAATATGAGAGTCAAAATACGAAATGGATTTTATCCGATGAAGTTGGTATCGTCTGAGATGTGAATTTGCGGGCCGTCAGGCCCGGCAGCTGCGCCAAGGCCGACGCCATGCCTTTGATCGACAAGGAAGAATCCGCAGTCAGCGACGATTGCTATCGCCGGATCCGGACCGACATCGTTTTCGGCCGGCTGGCGCCGGCCCAGCGGCTGCGGCTCGAAGCGCTGCGCGAAAGCTATGGCGTGAGCGTCAGCACGCTGCGCGAGATCCTGACCCGGCTCACGGCCGAGGGGTTCGTAGTGGCCGAGGGCAAGCGGGGTTTCGAGGTCGCCGCGGTCTCCGCCGAAAATCTGCGTGAGCTCGCCGGGCTGCGGCTGCTGCTCGAGCAGCACGCGATGGCGATCTCCTTTGCCAATGCAGACGTGGAATGGGAGGGCCGCGTCGTCTCCGCCCATCACAAGCTCGCCTCGACGGAGCGGCTGATGGATTCCGGAATTGGAGAGCCGGAGCAATGGAAGCGGTACGACGGCGAATTCCATCAGGCGCTGATCTCGAACTGCGGATCGCGCCTGTTGATGGAGACGCACAGCCTCGCCTTCGACAAATACTTTCGATACCAGATGGTGGCTTTCCACTATCGCGGCGCCGAACCGGCCGCACAACATCAGGCGCTGCTCGATTGTGCGCTGAAGCGCGACGTCGAAACCGCGAACAAGGTGCTGTCGGCACATGTCAACAATTGCGTCGCCCACGCAATTGCCAACAGCTCGTTGCGTTGAGGGAGCGCGGCTATGACGGCGCGGATGATCGCGGCCGACCGGGTCGAGGTCGCGGTGCCGGCCGGCGACGTCCTGGGCGAGACACCACTGTGGTGCGGTCGCTCGGGCAAGCTCTGGTGGGTCGACATCGACCGGCAGCTGCATCAATCCTTCGATCCCGCGACGGGCATGCACGCCACTCTTCGCTATGATTGCCGGTTTCTCGGGAGCCAGGCGCTGGCGTCCGACGGATCGTACATCCTCGCGCAGGATCTCAGCCTGTTTCGCCGCGATGAAGCGAGCGGCATGGTTCGGATCTGCGATGTCGAAATGGGCCTGGACAATCGTCTCAATGACGGACGGGTCGATGCGCGGGGACGCCTCTGGATCGGGACGATGGACAACGAGCTGCATCGGCCAAGCGGCGCGCTGTACCGGGTCGACGGCAAGGGTGCGGTCAGACGCATGTTCGGCGATGTCATCGTCACCAACGGCATTGCGTTTTCGCCCGACAACCGGACGCTCTATTTCACGGATACACGGCGCTACCGCACCTGGAGCTTCGATTTCGATCTCGACGACGGCACGATCCGCGACCAAAAGCTGTTCGCGGATTACACGGCCTCCGGCGAACGCCCCGACGGCGCCTGCGTCGATGTCGATGGCGGGCTCTGGACCGCGTTCTTCTCGGGAGGGCGCGTGGTCCGCTATCAGCCGGACGGCCGGATTGACACGGTCATCCCGCTGCCTGTGACCAATCCGACTTGCGTCTGCTTCGGCGGCAGCGACTACAAGACCATGTTCATCACGAGCGCGCGAAAATTCCTCGACCCCAGACAGTTGAGCGGGGAGCCTGAAGCCGGCCACCTGCTCGCCGTCCAGAACCTCGCTCAGGGACTTCCGGAACATCGGTTTGTTTGATGCCCGTCGTTGCCGTCTCCCAACAAGAGCAACACGGGTGCTTCTTCCTGGCTGCTCGCGGACTGGCCACTGACGGTGCCGAAGGCAGATGGCGGCGGAGAGAGTGGGACTCTCTTCCCCAGAGCGCCGGATGCGCGAAAACCGCCGAAAAACAAGGATTCCTGAAGGGCCGGTTGGTTTTTTGACCACCGCTGTGTACCACCGGTTCGGCGATTCGGACTTTCAATGTCAGGCATTTTCGAGCCGGTCGAGGATCGTAGAACCGGATCACAGGGCGCTTTCGCGGGAGGCGGAGAGGAGGGATGATAGGTGCGGAGATCGCGGAACGGACCATTCGCGACCTTTCGCGCAGTCGCATTTGCGGCCGCTCTACGCCCGCTTTCGCGGCGCGAGACGGTTCGTGCTAGTCATCACGGGACCAAGACAGGGACGGCCCGCCTTGACAGCCACGACCATTGCCGACCCGCAATCGTTCATCCGCGCCAACACCCGTCTGCGGTCGGTGCCGCTGGTGCCGGAAATCGCGGTCTTCCTCGCCGATGAATCGGTGCCGCTCTGGCAGCAGACCGAGAACGAGCTGAACGAGGCCGGCCTTCCCCCGCCCTTCTGGGCCTTTGCCTGGGCGGGCGGCCAAGCGCTGGCTCGCTATGTGCTCGATCATCCCGATACCGTGCGGGACCGGCACGTGCTCGACATCGCTTCTGGCTCCGGACTGGTCGGCATCGCGGCGATGAAGGCCGGCGCGGCCGGGGTGACGGTGTCTGATATCGACACCTTCGCGATCGCGGCGGCCGAACTCAATGCGGAGGTCAACCAGGTCCACCTTACGTCGTGCGGCGAGGACGTGCTCGACACTCAACCAAACGACCGATGGCAGACCATCCTCGCGGGCGACATTTTCTATGAACGCGACACCGCGGCGCGTGCCTTCGCATTTCTGGCCGACCATGCGCGCGCCGGCGCGACCATCTTGATCGGCGACCCCGGGCGCACTTTCCTTCCGAAGGCAAAACTTGTCCGACTCGCCGACTATCGCGTACCGGTGCCCCGTGACCTCGAAGATGTCGAGATCAAGCATACGGCGGTTTGGACCATCTCACCGGATTCTCTGTAAGTTGCATTGCGCGGCGTCAGTCGTGGTCTCGACGAATTCAGGCACCCAGCAGTGCAATCACCGCCA
Source organism: Bradyrhizobium sp. USDA 3397 (assembly GCF_054060965.1). Classification (NCBI taxonomy): domain Bacteria; kingdom Pseudomonadati; phylum Pseudomonadota; class Alphaproteobacteria; order Hyphomicrobiales; family Nitrobacteraceae; genus Bradyrhizobium; species Bradyrhizobium sp. USDA 3397. The sequence continues at coordinate 6,701,231 of NZ_JBSSDS010000001.1, read as the reverse complement.
GGTCGATGGCCGCCTCGGAATTTCCTCGCTGGATGGCGGCCTTAGGCAACCGAGTGCCGCTATTGTCCTTCCGGACCCCGGATGTCCGCGAGGCGCTTTCAAGGCGTCCTTGCTGCCTCAGTTTCGCATCTCAGATCAACATGCCTGAATCCCAGAACCGAGAAAATTCGGCTAAGATGGTGCTTTCCCTTCTTGGGGGCACCTCATGTTCGATACGGCAACCACCGCGCTTTTGCGCGCGGTCTTCGACGAAGTATGTGACGGTCTTCCGCACCGCGAGGTCGGGGCGCGTACGCATGTGGCATCGAAGATCCTGGAGGCTGCCACCAGGGGCGAGCTCTCTCCCGAGGACCTCAGGCAGGTCGGCCGCAGGGCCCTGTCACACGCGCCCACCATGTGGCGCTAGTGATGCCGGGGGGCGGACATGAACTTCCAGGTGACGGTCCTGAAAATCCTGGCGGCGTATCCGGACGGGTTTGCTGTGATGGAGGACCTCAAGCGTGACATGGCTATCCTGGCGACTAGCGGTCGCGACTGGGCGGACCGGACCAGGCGGCTCGCGGCAAGGGCGCCCGGCCTCGACATCTGGTCACAAGGACTTGTCGAACGTCTAAGTGGAGGATGGAAGATCACCGCCAAAGGGCGGGCCGTGCTCGAGGTCATGGAGGCCCGCCCGGCGGCGTCAGAGGCGGCTCATGTGACCGCCTCGGAGAGTTCCAGTCCGTCCCTGCCGGAGAGCATTCCTCCGCTGCGGCAGCCCGCCGATCGAGCCAAGCGGCGCCGCGAGCGCCGGGAGCGTCGCCGTGCGGCCCGTGAACGAGCGAGGGCGAATGCCTCCTGAAGGAGGTCGAGCCGAAAAAGCCACCAGCGGAGCTGGGCGGCTTGATAGTCCCGGACCGTCGGTTGCCTCCCCACCCCAAGCGTACCGCCGTTACCTTGTTTGCGGCCATGCCGCTCCGAGCTACCGGACGCGCTTTGATTCGGCCATCGGGCCGCCGAGTTATGCACGGGGCAGTCTACCGAGCCGGCAAGAGGTCAACTTTGGACGGGAGCCGAACCCGAGCGTTATGGCCAACCGCGACCGTCCCCGCCGGGACAAAGCCCAGCACGCCGACTTGAACGGGAGCCCGTTTCCGCCGACGAGAGCACGTGCCGTGTAAGGCCAGCTCAGCACCATCGCGGAGGGGCGCAGGTCGTCCAAAAACTGGTCGCGGGACTAGGCGGGGGCCTTCAGAGAATCGAGACGCTTACGCAGAAACGCCAGAACCATGATCTCGTCCGGCGTGAGCTTGGCGTACTGTCGCTTGAACTTCTGCGCGATCTTGACTTCGATCATCTTGACGAGCTCACCGGACATGTAGGCGTTTAGAACTTCCGGGTGCACGTAGCACTTGCGGCAGATGGCGGGCGTGTTGCCGAGCTGCTTCGCGACGCTCTCGATCGCGGCGACCACGTTGCGCTTCGCCTCGGCCTGGCTATCGTATTTCTTGAATTCGGAGAGGGCGAACGCCGCAAGAACCGTCCCCGCCCATGTCCGGAAATCCTTGGCGCTGAAGTCCTCGCCCGTGATGTCCTTGATGTAGGCGTTGACGTCCCCTGAATCGACCGTGCGGGGTTGTCCGTCGTCGTCCAAGTACTTGAAGAGCTCGTGTCCCGGAATTTCCGCGCAACGCTTCACGATCGCGGCTATCCGCTTGTCTTCGACGCGGAGCTTCCACTGTTTGCCCGACTTGCCCGTGAAGTCGAACCGAAGGACGCCGCGGCCCACCGCAACGTGCTTGCGGCGCATCGTGGTGAGCCCGTAGGACTTGTTTTTTTCGGCATACTCGGCGTTGCCGACCCGGATCAGCGTCTTCTCCAGAAGACTGACGATCGTGGCCAGCACCTTCTCGCGAGGTAGTCCGTCCAGCTTCATGTCGGCTTCGATCCGGGCGCGGAGCGCCGGCAGCGCGGCCGCAAACTGGATTATGTGCTCGTACTTGTTCTGGTCACGAAGTTCCCGCCACTTCGGGTGATAGCGATACTGCTTGCGGCCCCTCGCATCGAGCCCGGTTGCCTGGATGTGGCCGTTCGCCGAGGGGCAGATCCACACGGATTCGTAAGCTGGCGGGATGCCGATCGACTTGATGCGCCGGATGACAGCGGCATCGGTGATGCGCTTTCCATCCTTGTCGTAATAGCTGAACGTGGTTCCGGTCCGCTTGCGGGTGTAGCCCGGCGCGGAGTCGCTGACATACCGAAGCCCTTCTTCCGCGATGGTGGCCGCCACCACGGCGGTGCGGTCCAGAACCTGTTCTTCGTTGCCGGTCTCTCGGAGCATGGGCCTGTCCCTCGGAAGCACCCTGGGACCGAGGCTCCACTCCTCCTAAAGGGTTGAGGACACCGTTTAGTTCCGTTCTGAGATCGGTGGATGCAATCCATCTCAGGTGAAGGCCGGGCCGGTTCCTTTTCGACAAGGCGCTGCGAGTCGTTGGGCGGCGTAGCTTACCTTCAGACAATCGCCACAAAGTTCACCGACATGCTTCCCCACAGCAGTCTCCACGAAAGCTTCCATGTCCCAGTATTCACTCGATGTGCTGCGTCAGCGCTATGTCGTCGAGAAAAGACCGCTCGAGGCCAGCGTCGAGCAAACCTTGCGGGCCGACACCCGCGCGGGAGCCCGTGCCATCCTGGCCTCGATCGACAAACGGCGTTTCGAAAACAGGTCGGAAGGGCAACGCCTCCGCAAGATGCTCAGCTTCGAAACCACTCTCTGGGAGAGCGGCCTTCATGCCGTGGCAGGCGTGGACGAGGCCGGAATGAGCCCTCTCGCCGGGCCAGTCTCCGCTGGCGCCGTGATCCTGAAGCCCGGCACGCGGATGATCGGGATCGACGACTCGAAGAAACTCGACGCCGCGGCTCGCGAGGAACTCGCGAAGGAGATCAAGGCGAAGGCAGAGAGTTGGTGTGTGGCGTTCGTCGAGGTCGAGGAGATCGACACGATCAACATCTATTGGGCCGGCATTCAGGCCATGCAGCGTGCGGTCAGGGGACTGGGATTGACGCCGCAGCACTTGCTGATCGACGCGAAGCGGTTGAAGGAGATCGATATCCCTCAGCAGGCCATCATCAAGGGTGACGCCAAGTCCGCCAGCATCGCTGCTGCGTCGATCCTGGCGAAAGTGGAGCGCGACACGGTTATGCGGACTCTCGATATTCGTCACCCCGGCTACGGCTTTGCGGATCATAAGGGCTACCCCGTGCCGGCTCACTACGAAGCTCTTGCCAAGCTTGGTGCATGCGCAGCTCACCGTCGGTCGTTCGGACCCGTACGCAAGGCTCTCGGGTTGCCGCCCCTGCCGCCGTGGCCTTCGGCAGCCGAGCGCGAAGCCGGCTGACCGGGTCGGACGTCTCCTCTTTCTCGGCGGCGCTATTTTCGCGACCAACTCTTTTCGCGAAACACGTCCTTGGCCTTCTTGTCGGACCGCAGGCCGAGATAGACCGGCTGGCGCAGCTCGCCCTTGCTGGTCCACTCGGCGAACTTCACTTCCGCGACCAACGAAGGACGTACCCAGGTCGTGACTTGCTCATCCTTCACCTTGGTGGGGAACGGCGACTTGCCAGCCTTGAGCCTCATGAGCTTGCCGTGAAGCTCTGCGAGAACCTGGTGGCTGAAGCCCGTGCCGACGTGGCCGATGTACCGCCATGCATCCCCTTCGCGCACTGCCAGCACGAGCGCGCCGAAAAAGGGCCGGGTTCGCCTCGGCGCCGTGAAGCCGGCGATCACGACCTCCTGTCGCTGCGCGGTCTTCACCTTCAGCCAATCGGCCGTCCGACGTCCGGACGCGTACGGGCTGTCGGCGCGCTTGGCCATGATGCCTTCGAGATGTCTCCGCTCGGCTTCTGCAAAGAACTTCGTTCCGTTACCTTTGCGGTGGCTGCTGAACGCGATCAGCTTGTGGCGCGGCAGGATGGCTTTCAGCCGCTTCTTGCGCTCGAGGAGCGGCAGCGTGCGCAGGTCCTTGCCGTCCGCGAACATGAGGTCGAATACGCAGTACAAGAGCTTGGCTTCATGGCGCAGGGCGTTCTGGAGCAACTGGAAATGCGATGCGCCGTCCTTGCCGATCGCGACGAGCTCGCCATCGATCACGGCATCCGTCTTCACGCCCTCGAGTGCTTTCGCGACCTCCACATAGGAGTGGCTGATGATCTTCCCGTTGCGGCTGTAGAGCGCGACCTGGCCACGCCGGATTTCCGCGACCATGCGGAAACCATCGAATTTGTCCTCGAAGACCCAATCGGGATCGTCAAACGGAGCATCCGTCAGCGTGGCCAGCATGGGCTGTAGGCGATAAGGCAAGGTGGATTTTCGGGCCATGGCGGGGGCTCTCTACAGGGCCAGCAGAGACCGAAACGACGAGGACGGCAGGCGTACCCGCGCGGCATCACCAGCTGCGACCATCCCGCCGGCCCGTACCACGCCCAGCACGCCGGATTTGAATGGAGGGCCCGTTTCCGCCGACGAGAGCACCTGTCGCTTCAGGCCGGCCCGGAAGCGGTCGATGAGGACACAGGGCGTCCGGAGACCGGTCAGCTCGACGATGGCCGACGGGCCCAACTTGATGAGGGTGCCGAGCGGCATCCGCTCCAGGTCAACGCCAGTCGTTGTGATATTCTCACCCATGTCCCCTGCTGCGACCTCGAAGCCAGCTTCCGCGAGGGATGCAAAGAGCTCGGCCGGGATCAGGTGGACCTGCCGGAGATTGGGCAGGCGGGGCCGGCGGCGGGCGAGATAGCGGTCCTGGACGAAAGGGCCGGCATGCGCGTCACCTTGGACGCCATGGCCCTCCACCAGAACGATGCGATCCTGGAGCGGTTTGCTGAAGTGGTGCCCAGGGTCGGCGGCGACCGCCGCCACCTTTCCCTTAAGCGAGAGATCGTGCGCCTGCGGCATCAGGCGGCGCGGGCGAGCGAGCGCCGCTTCTGGCGGAAGTAGCGCGTGATCTCGGGAAGCTTCATCGCGTTCAGGACCCGATCGGCAGGGGCGCCGCCCTTCCGGGCCATCAAGACGCCCCAGTGCATGTGGTCGAGCTCGGGGATCGAGTGCGCGTCCGGATTGATGCTCAGCATGCAGCTGAACTCGAGCGCAGCCTGGTGCCAGCGCCAATCAAGATCAAGCCGCCAGGGATGGGCGTTGATCTCGACGACAACATCGTGCTTGGCGCAGGCCCTCAGCACCTTCTCGATGTCGATTTCGTAGCCCGGCCGCCGCTGAAGCTGCCGCCCCGTCATGTGGCCGATGATGGTGGTATGAGGATCGGAGATGGCCCGAAGCAAGCGCTGCGTCTGCGCCTTGCGGTCCAGCTTGAAGCGGCCGTGAATGCTGGCGACCACGAAATCGAAACGCTCCAGCACGTCGTCCGGATAGTCCAGCGAGCCGTCCGCCAGGATGTCCGACTCGATGCCTTTGAGTATCCGGAAATCCTTCCCGAAGCGCTTGTTCAGACGGTCGGCCTCACGCTGCTGCTGCGCGATCGCCTCGACGGAGAGACCGCCGGCGTAGTGGGCGGACCTGGAATGGTCGGCTACGCCGAAATACTCGAAGCCGCGCTGGCGCGTGGCCTTGGCCATGGTTTCCAGGGTCTCGGTGCCGTCGGAGGCATCGGTGTGGCAGTGAAGGATGCCGCGCAGGTCCTGGTCGGTGACGAGCTTTGGGAGCTTGCCCTTCAGAGCCGCCTCGATCTCGCCGCGCCCCTCCCGGAGCTCAGGGTCGATGAAGGGCAGACCGAGGGCGCGGTAGATCTCGGCCTCCTGGCCGGCAATCAGGGTGCGCCCCTTGTGCAAGCCATCGGCTTCCAACCGCATCTCCTTTTCGGCGGCCAACGTCCGGAGCTGCTCGATGTGGGCGGCGGAGCCGGTCGCGAACAAAAGCGCGGCGCCAAAGTGCTTGCGGTCGGACAGGTGGATCTGCAATCCGTCCGTCGGCGACGGCTTCGCCGCCTTGGCGGCCTTGGGGCCCTCAGCAACGATCGAGAGATCGCCGACGAGTTCGCAGCCCCTGCGAAAGTCGCCGGCGATCGTGACGCGCTTCAGCTCGGGCCGCGACTTGCGGATCGAATCCCTGGCATGCGCCAGCAGGGCGGCGGCACGGTGCAGATGGAGGCGGCCTCCACCGCTCTGCGCGATGGCAAGGTTCTGCAGGATCTTGGTTTGCAAGGCGGCTCCGAGTCCCTTGGCCTTCTTGATGCGGTCGTCCTTGGCAGCAGCCTCCAATTCGGCCAGGGACGTGATGCCGAGATCCTTGTAGAGACGCAGCACCTTCTCAGGGCGTAGACCGGGCACGGAGAACATCTCGAGCACGCCCTCAGGAATTTCCTTGCGCAGCTTTTCCAGGCTCGGATGCGTGCCCGTCTTGTGCAGCTTCGTGATGATGTCGGCGATCGCCTCACCGACGCCCGGAATCTCGGTAAGCCGGTCCTCGGCGATGAGGACATGAAGCGGGATGGCAAGGGCCGCCAGGCTGTCCGCGGCCCGAGAGTAGGCTTTTGCGCGGTACGGATTGCCGCCGCGCAAGGCGCTGCGCTGCGCATATTCTCGAAGGAGGCCTGCTACGGCGCGGGTGTCGAGGGATGACACTCAATGAGCCTCTCGCTCCATGTCCTGCGCTTCCTCTGGAATGACACGACGTTGAGCGGTCACGGCGACGTCAGGCTCCCGATTGAGAGACCTCTCGAGCTTTTGCGCTGCACGGAAGTCCTCGAGGTGCTGCATGTTCGGAGCGTAAGCGGCCTCCTTCTTGAGGAGGTTATAAATTCGTCCGGCCACGAGCTGCAGATGCTTCATCTTGCCCTGCGGCATCGAGCGGGCTTTGCAGAGAGCTCGGACCGCGTAGGCCCGGAAGTAGTCAAAGGCGTCTGACATGGTTTGATAACGTGCGTTGTCGCCTATGGTTCGGAAGCCGGCATCCCGCTTGCGGGAGAGGCGACGAGCAGCTCGAAGGTCGTATAAACGGCAATCGCCGCAACAACTCGCCCCCTCAAGCCGGCAGGTAGGAAATGGCTCCGGAACCTGCGAATCCTTGCGGCGTTGCAACCGCATCGATCATTCGCAATAGGAGTAACCCCGGATCGGTGAGGCGCTCACGCAGCGGTCGTGCTCAGGTACGCTTCAGATCCGCCAGCCGCGCGCCTCTTTAACGAACTGAAGTCCGCTTCGGCCGATTCCGTTGAAAAAGGCGGCTGTTGCGGCGCAGATAGATCAGTGATTCAGCCTGGCTAGTTTGCAGGACTGAAGATCATGATGGGGATCGGCAGGTCGAGCATTCCGCTTTGTTCTACGAGTTCTCATTTGAGAAGCATATTTCCACCGATCACCTGCTCAGGTCGATCGACAGGTTTGTTGACGTGAAGGGCATCGAAGGCGACAAGGGACTTCCACCGAGAGGGGCCGGACGAGCCATCGACGAGTATCTGTCCTCGACGATGCAGCCTTCGGGGCAGCGACCGAAGTCACTCCGAATTTCGTGTCGCCCTACGACCCCGTCGCGCGCTGGACGTGGGCTCACGATGGCCAAGCCTTCTTCGCCTAATCCTCGAACTACCTGATCGATATCGAGAACGCGATCATCGTCGATGTTTAAGTGACTACGGCGATCCGGCAGGCAGAGGTGCTTGCGGCGACCGAAAATCGGCTGCGTACGTTCGAGCAAGCTTGCAACGATTGCAAATGACGAAGCCGAATCTGGTTATCTCCGCGGCAAGTGAAAGACAGGCAAAGCGCGTCATCAGGTAGACTGCTTGCTCGCAAAACCCTTATAATGCATCGTTGGCGATACGTGCAAAGCGCTTGCGATATTCGGCAGGCGTCACGCCGACGTGGCGGACGAAAGCGCGGCGCAATGTGTCCGCATCGGCAAATCCGCAATGCAGGGCCACTTGTTTGGGCGGCTCATGTCCGAGTTCCAGCAGGCGCCTCGCCCTATTGATGCGGGCTTCCTCAACCCAGGTCGCAGGCGTGATGCCGACTTCGGCGCGGAACAGCCGTGCAAGGTGACGCGGGCTGATATCCATACGCTTCGCCAAGCTCGTGACGCTATGATCCAGTCCGGGATTGGCGGCAACCCAGCGCTGCAACTCCTGCAGCGCGGCGCGGCCGGCCGGGACGGTCTCACCCGTGCGGGTGAACTGCATTTGTCCGCCAGGGCGCTTGAAGAACATGACGAGCTGACTCGCAACTTTCATCGCCGTCTCGCGTCCCAGGTCTTCCTCGACCAGGGCGAGCGCGAGGTCCAGCCCCGCGGTTACGCCGGCGGCGGTGCGGAGCTTGCCGTCGGTGACGTAGATCGCGTCCTTGTCCACAGCGACCGACGGAAATTTCTCGGCCAGCCGGTTCGCAACCGCCCAATGCGTCGTGACTCGTCTGCCATCGAGAAGGCCCGCCGCCGCCAGGAAGAACGCACCCGAGCACACCGACCCGTAGCGCCGGGTTTTGGCGGCCCGCCGGCGGAGCCAGTCGGTCACCACGCCGTCGGCCGGCACGTCGGCGGCATTCGGGCACCCGGCGATCAACAACGTGTCGATGCTCTCCTGGAAGCCGCGATCGATGATCCGGTCGGGCATCAGCCGCACGCCTGAGGAGCTACGGATCGGCCCCGGCTCCGCTCCCGCCACGAAAAGCACATAGGCCTCGTGACCGGCCTGCACGTTTGCCTCGGCGAAGACGTCCAGAGGACCCGCGACGTCGAGAAGCTGCACGCCGGGGAGCGCAACGATCACAACGGTTCTCGATTTCGGTTTCGCGCCCATGGCCGCCTCGGTCGGTATTTGTCCGTTCTAGCCGTATTACGTCAATTGCGGACAGGATACCCCGGTCCTAGCTTGCTGGCGAGAAGAAGTTTCAAGGAGACCATCATGCGAGAGATCACCGAGGCCGCCGCAATTCCCGACAGCGAGCTGGCGCGCGCCATCACCGCCTATATCCGCGATACCGAGACGGACCTGCTCTTCAATCATTCCAGTCGCGTCTACCATTTCGGCGCGCTGGCCGGCATCCGTCGCGGCCTGAAATTTGATCGCGAGCTACTGTACGCCGGTGCGATGTTTCACGATCTGGGCGTGATGCCGGGCCATGCCAGCAAGCATGAACGGTTCGAGGTGGACGGCGCGCACGCAGCCCGTGACTTCCTGCGCAGCCACGGCATCTCCGAAGCTGACGCCTACACCGTCTGGACCGCAATCGCGCTGCACACCACCCCGGGCGTGCCGCAGCATATGCATCCCGTCGTCGCCCTGGTGACCGCCGGTGTCGAGATGGACGTGCTCGGGATCACCTACAAGGATTATTCCGACGAGGAACGCGAGGCGGTGGTGCGGGCGTTTCCGCGAACGCCGCACTTCAAGGAAGACATCATCCAGGCGTTCTACGACGGCATCAAGCACAAGCCGGATACGACCTTCGGCAACGTCAAGGCCGACGTCATCGCCGACAAGGAGCCGCATTTCCATCGCGGCAATTTCTGCAGCGTCATCCGCGGCTCGCATTGGCACGGCTGAGCGGCTTTACGCTGCGTGGCCCCGCCGCCTTTTCAGTTCAGATCACGCATCAGGAATCGTCCCATGAGCGACAACCCACCCCATCTCACCCACGCCACCGGCGCGCCGGTCAGCGACAACCTGAACATCCTGACGGCGGGACGCCGCGGCCCCGCCCTTCTCCAGGACGTCTGGCTGATCGAAAAGCTGGCCCATTTCGATCGCGAGGTGATTCCCGAGCGGCGTATGCACGCCAAGGGCTCCGGCGCCTTCGGCACCTTCACTGTGACGCACGACATTACCCGCTATACCAAGGCGAGGATCTTCGCCAACACGTAGTCGTTCGAGCGAGCTCCGTTACCGTTTCTGTTTTACGATCACGCATTTCCAATTTGGGGAAGAAGCAAACGTTAAAGAGATCCACAATGACGCAGTTTGAAATCGGCCCAGCGACTATTACGCGAGTCGAGGAAATGCTCTGGCCGGGCGCGCCTCACAGCAATTTGACGGTCACCTTCGCTTTGCCTCCGTTGTTCGGGTAAAACGAATCGCTGAGCCATGGCAGGCCGATCACCGCGTCGTTGACATAGAGAAAAAGCTCACCGCTGCGTGCAGCCTTGAACGTTGCCTTGTACGTCTGCGGTGTCGTGTTCGGAAGCGGGATGGGATCAAGGAAATACTCGTCCACGCCCGTCTCGCCCACCCGAGCTATAATGCGGTACCAGGGCCTGAACAGGATGCGGCGGAGGAAAATGGCGCTGCGAAACTTCCACCGGTTAACAAACTCGACGGTGGAGGTCCGGAAGCCAGCGGGTGTGGTCGGCCGCTCGGCGTCGTTCCAAGGCTCGGTGACCGCGATCCTGATCTCATACGAGCGACCGGAAAAGACCTTGAGGCCTGTCGGCGCACAGATCGCCGAGGTCGCAAAGTCTGCGCCGTCTTGTTCTATGCCCTTGTTGACGGGGATAAGCGAGGCTTCCACGGTGCCTTTGCAGAATGCCCCCATCGAATCCGCAACATTGAACAGGAAATGGCTCGCGAGAGTCGCGCCAACCCAGACCATCGCCACCACCAGAAGCAGGGGCAGGACGTGCCGTTTCCCGGCGCGGATGACAAACTGATAGGCCGGGTGGGTCCTGAACGCGTAAATGGCGTCGTGCATCAGACCGGAGAGCGGCACTGGCGCCGCACGGTCTCGCCAAAGAAGCCGCATCCGGTCCTTGATTTTGGCGCTGAGGCTGCCGCCAAGAACCATCAGGACGACAACGGCGGCGATGCCGCCGGCGAACCATTCAGGGTTCGCGGCGTACCAGTCCGTCCACCAGTGGAGTGATTTCGGCAGGAAGGATTCGATGAACCGCACCAATTCGGAAACCATCCGGATCGGTGACTCGAACTCATGCTCCTTGATGCGGTCGTGGAACAGCCAGAACGCCGCAAGATGCAGCGTGGCGGCCAGGGTCGCGAAATACACCAGCCGACGCATCCAGACGAAATTCCAGAGCTTCTCCTGTGCCGCAAAACGGGCGGTCGCGCCCGCTGGCGTCTCGAATGTCGTCGGCCCGAGCGGCGTGAGCTTGCCGTTGCGGGAAACCACGAGGTATTCCGGCGGCAAGCCGATCGGGGCATAGGCATTGCAGCCGCTGTCGATGCGGTCGAACACACTTTCGTGGATCTTCGGCAGCTTGACGCTGACGCCCACATCCGGGTCATTGCACAGGTCGGAGACCTTCCGCGGACCATAGCGGTAGTAGGAGCCGAGGCCGGCCCGCGAGTCATAAAGGCGGCCATCCTTGTCTTGCGCTGAATTGATTAGCTTGATGGAGTCGGGGTCTGCGAAGGGAGCCTCCTTGAACACGAGACCACGCTTGACGGACTCGTCGACAAGCCAGGACAGCGGCACGAACGAGACAGCGTCGTCGGGATAACCTCCGCCCACGTTGGCGTGCATACCGACGAACCAGACCTGAACCAGGCGCTCGTCGTCAATGGTGGTGGGGACCGCGGGCTTGGATTCGCCTTCCTCGGTCCAGAGCACGGGATGGAAAGTCGTCCGCTCATCGTCGAGCGCAAGTGCGTGCCTTGCGCATTTGACACGTGGGTTCAAGATTCGATTCGGGAGCTCAAGGGGCCAGATCCAGTTGCTGACGCCGCGCGTCATCTCATCCATGGGCAGGCCGTAGGCCGCGACCGTGTCCCACACGCCGATGAACTCTATGGATGGGATGTCCTTGCGGACGATTTCGGCATACGGCTTGTTGCCCCGCAGGAGGTCGAACACCGGCACCAGGACGTAGTCGCGCAAGGCGCGGAAGACCACCTCGATCTGCAAGATCGAATGGTAGCCCTTGGCCCGGTAGGCCCTGTAAGCCTTGACCGCGCCGTTATGCAGCTCCGCTTCGGTATCCGCCACGACCAGGCCCTGCTGGAGGATGAGCGCGCCGAGGACGCGCACGGTGAACGCGCCACGGCTGAAGCCGAAGAGGTAGATCTTCGAGGAGGTCTGGTGGTCGTAGTTGCGGCAGATGAACTTGTAGGCGTCGAGGATGTTGCGTTTGAGGCCGAACCCGAATGCGCCGCCCACCACAGCGAGCGGCACGAAGGAGGAGGTGCCCACGCCGTCGTCGTATTTCGCGGCCTGGCTGTTGCCTTGCAGGTCGAGCGCCTGGAACATCCGCCAGACGTTTGTGCGCCAGACACTTGAGGCGGCATTGCCGGTGCCGTCAGACAGGATAATGATCTTGGGGCTGGCCATGCGGGCGCCCTCCCTGAAAAGATTTAGTGAATGCAGCAAGCGTAACAGGTGCCGGGAGGAATTCAACCTTGGATAGACGTTTCACCGGCGCGGGCATAGCGAGCTCATGAGGGCCATCCGCCCCGCGCTGTGGAGGGCGAACACCGGCCCCTGGCTACCTGCTGCGGGGACGTGCCAAGCCTCAGCTGATCGGCCTTTATCGGCAAGCGCGGCCTGCGGCGCCCGCAGCGGCAGCCGCAGCACCTGCGCCGCCTTTCGCTTGCCCAAGCTCTCGATTGGGCGCTCAAGGGCTCTTTTTATTCATTCATGTCAATTTGGAGAGACGCGCGCGGCGCTCCCGGGGAGAATAGATATGGGTCGGGCCGCACGAATAGCCTTCGAATTGCTGTTTGAAGACCTTCGTCCAAAAACTCAATCCCAGTACAATAAGTATGAGGGGAGCGATCGCTGAAGTGGAAAAGATTGACTGATTGCGGAGAGCGACGACAGTGTCGGCGTCAAGAAGGGCAATCGCTGAGCCGCAATGATGGCCAACAGGGAGGTCCCAAGCGCAGACAATGCGGCGTCGCTCGCGACACTTAGCGTGGCTTGCCCGTGAAACGCTAAGTAGCCGTATTGGCTTTGGAAGAGTTCAACGATCGCAGAAATGTTCGGCAGATATGCATTCATAGAAAACGCTTGTGCTTGCGTGCCCTTAGCAATCTGGCGTGGCCAACTGATAGCAGAACCGCGCGAAGGGACAAAACGCTGTGCGAGCCGACGCGGATGAAACTGTAATACCCGTCTAAAAGGCCCTGTTCGGGCAGTGACAGCACGCTGGCATGCCTTGGCGGCGACCTCAATGCGAGAGCCCCGGCGAGCGATGCTGAATGAAGCGTAAGGGATAGAAGCCGGATGGCGGAGACGCGTCCTTACTCTCTTACCGCGGCTCCGTTCACGACAGCGCGGTCCGCGAAGCGGATGCGCCCCAGTTGAATATTCACAAAACAGCGTGCCGCTAAAATTGGAGTTCGGAAGTAACACGTCTCGGCATGGCGGTACTGACGACGCTTCTCGCCGCACGTCCGTCTCATCACCCATTCAGATGTGATCCCCGGCTAGCAAACGGCTACGCAACTTTCGCGGGCTACTTACGCTGGCGCAGTCCTTGATAGTAGCGTAGGCTTCGTGCAGCGGCTAGTGAGGAACATCGAATTCCCTTGCCTGCCTGACTACGCATTTCCAGTTTTAGAGCGCCTTACGCATTTCGAATTTTAGAGCGCTTCCAGGACGAGCATCAGGGCAAGTCATGCAAGAACGCACGAACAGCGTCAGCGAGCGGATGGCGGCGTTGGAAAGAGAGATTTTCAGGCTCGAAGCAGCGCGCAACAAGCCTCATGTCACAACGTCAGGTTCAAAGGGAGATTTCAACGGTCTTGAATCTTTGTCTTCTCAGGATGCGCCCTGGGACAAGACGCAGCTTCAGCTCGAGCTCGAAGAGGAACTGGCAAACCTGCGCCGCGGGGAGGGCCGCCACGCGGCTCCGAACGACCGGCAACCAGCAGCCGAAGAACCCGATACGAATGCGATCCGAGCGGCCGACGAAGGGCCAGCTGCTCCCAAGGTAACTGGCAGCGAGCCTGTAGACGATCCGCTGGAGGCGGCGCGTGGCCGTGGCGTACTCCTGCGGGACATTCTTGGTTTCATGTGGCCAGAGAGCAGTACCCATGGCAGCGCCCCTTACGTATCGGTAAACCTCGATCGTGTGCTGCGTGTCGCGGCGACGCGGCTTGGAAACGAGAAAATCCTGAGGCCACACCAGGTGCTTGATACTCTGCTGCATCCTCGGATCGGCTACGGTATGGGCGAAAGGCCGCGCATCTTTCTTCCGCAGATTGCCGAAAACTATGGAGACAGGCCGGCTAAACTCGGTGAGTTCGCTTATCCCGATGAGCCGGCAATCGAGAGCGACAATGGGATCATCGTTGGCCCTGAGCTCGTGGCCATATTGCTGGCCATGTCGTCGCTTCGCAAAAGAACCAACAACAGGTTCGCGGAAGGCGGGGTCCGGCATTTCCTCGCGGCCCTCATACTTGAAGAGATCGGCCGCGTAGCCTGCACGTCCGCAGGCCTGGATTTCGCACGGTGGCGTGACATTCTGTCCAACATCGTGGCTGAGGAAATCAGGCACTACGTGGACCTCGGCGATAGTCTGGAGGCCTGGGCCCCCATCATCGACGAGATGCGGCGGGCCAGTGCGCCCGCGCAAGCCGTTGGCGAAACGCACGCTTTCGCCAATGACCGGACGGAAGCCGACCTGCTGAACACGGGTAGCGATGCTGCGGCAATTGCCGATCTTCTCATGCTTCGGGATCTCAAGCCACCGGTCGCAGTCGGCGTATTCGGCCCATGGGGCTCCGGCAAAAGCACCCTCCTTCGGATGCTCAAGGACCGGATTTCTGACCAGACGCCACCGAAGAATACCGCTCCAACGGCACAGAAAATTGTTCAGATCAATTTCGACGCCTGGAGCCATGCCGATGCTGAAAACCTTTGGGCTTCCCTCACGGCCGAACTGTTCGAACAAATCGCCGATACGATCGACGGACGCGAGAAGGCTGATGGCAAGCTGCGCAAAGGTCTGATTACGGAAATCGCCAAGCGACTGCGTAAAGATACAGAGGCTGGGTCCCAGGTTGCCGCAAATGTCGACCTCCAGCGCGCGACTTTGCACGCGGCAGAAACCACTCTGGCGAAGCTTGAGAACGAACCCGTGACCGCCACTGTCGCCAGCGAAATGGTCGGTGAGCTCCTCGCCAAAGCTAAGCCTAAGCAGCTCAGCAAGACGGAAATGGCGGACCCGAGCAAGGTCAAAGAAAACTACGAAGCAGAGCAAAACAAAAAGCAACTCGAAGGCATACTGGAGGCGGCTGGCGTGCCCGCCAGCGAACGCGATCCCAAGAAATTATCGGCGCTGCTGTCGGGGCTGTTTGAACTGCCCGGACGCACCGCGCTTCTCTTCATTGTGCTTCGTCGCAGTCTCGGTCGAGGTGCGCTGTTCGGTATCCCGGTCGCTCTCGTTCTGCTTCTCATGGTCGCAGGCTTCGCCGTCTGGCTCCTGGGGCCGGGTAGTTTCCGCGACGTTTGGACCCAAACTGTCAGTGCAGCCCCGTTCCTGACGGCGCTCGGAGCCCTGGTTGGCACGGCCGGCGTCGGGATTCGCCGCGCGACGCCGATCCTTGCGCTGGCGGCGGAGTTTCTCGCCCGCAAAGAAAACCAGGAGGCTGAGCTCAACAAGAAGCGGCGTGAAGCTGCCGACACCGTCCGGCAGGAACGCGAGAAGCTTGAGAGCATGCTTGCCGAGCAGAAGCGTGCGGCGGAATTTGCCACAACCTACAGCGTTGCGGCAGAGGGACGATCACGCGAGGGCCTGCTTCGCTACTTCATCAATTATTCGCCGGAACTCGCCGAGATCCGCAAGAAGCTGGGCCTTCTGGCTTCGGTCAGGCGCTGCTTCCAGACCCTTGAGCAGATCATGCGCGACAAACGTGATGTCATCGAGGGTAAAGAAGTTAGCGATCCCACGACCGGGAAGGCCGTCGACCTGAAACATATTCCCGACATCGAGCGCATCGTCGTCTATATCGATGATCTGGACCGCTGTTCTGAGCAGCACGTCGTTCAGGTGCTGCAAGCCATCCACCTTCTTCTTGCGTTCGATCTCTTCGTCGTCGTCGTTGCGGTAGACGCGCGCTGGCTGCATCGCGCCGTGGGCAAGGTTTATAGCGGCCAACTCGCCGCGCCCTGGGGGTCGGATCAGGCGCCGCAAGCCACTGGCGCTACCGTCGCCGATTATCTCGAGAAGATTTTTCAGCTGCCGATCTGGATGCGTCCTATCGGCAGTTCCGCTACGGTCGAAACATTCGTGAACGGCATCGATGCGTCTGTCGTCAAAGGCGAGGAGCCCGGCACTGATGAGTCCAGACATTCAACTCAATCGACGGCGAGCCGTGCGATGAAAGCGGTGGATGCCACGCCTGATCCCACCCTCCGCCAGCGCCAGACGCAACGGCAGGCCACTATGTCGCCATCCGAACGCCGGGCGCTGGCTGCCATGGCGCCGCTCGCCGGAAAATCACCGCGTGGCCTCAAACGCCTCGTCAATACTTATCGCTTGATCAGAGTGATGCGGGGATCAACTGGCATCCCCGATCTGGAGCATGGGCGCAGCGGCGCGAGGCCGCTCTATCCGTATTTGCTCTTTGCACTTGCTTGCGAGGTTGGTCTGACCACCGAAACCGCAGCGTTGCTCATCGACGTTGCCAACAGGCAAGTGCCGCTAACCGGCCGGCATCCGCTCGTGAACTGCGTACTGGCCGACAGCGACGCCGTCGGCCAATTGGATGAAGAACAGACGGCGCTGCGAGATCGGCTCGACCAGGAAGGAATGCGCTCTGCCGTGCTCACTGCCGTACGCGCCGTCTACATTGCCGCCTCCAACGGCAACCCTGCGGAGACCCGCGTCAGCGGCACGGGTCTCTCATCTTCAGAAAACGTGGTGCGGCACGATGCTATTTTTGAAAATCGAATGGGCGGCAGCGAACGCTTCACAGAAGCATTCTCCGAGGCGGCCCGATTTACCTTTAGGCCACGAAATCGCTAGCACTCGGTGGTCCGGCTTGTCACTGCGCTGGTGAGCCGTAAAGTACGCGATTTCCGACTGCGAGGCGGCTTGGGCAATTCAGGAAATAGCCGGGTGATGCAAACGACTGCCCTTCAAATCGCGGAAATGAATGACGGCGGGATGACGGACGCCGGATCGCAGGGCAATGCCATTGACGTTGACCTCGCTTCTGGAAATCATCTCAAGCCGGAAACGACGACCTGAAGAAGGCGACGACACCCAAAGCCAGTTTCTATCCCGGCGATCGGGTGCAGCTGAACATCCTCGGCGTGAGCCGAAGCCCAGAGGTTGAACAAGGGAGTTTGTCATGCGCTGGATTATTCTGTCCGCGGCTCTGTTCGTTTCATCGACCGCAAGTGCGTTCGATATTCGCGTCGCCACCTTCAACACGGAGTCCGATGACGACACGCAACCTGCCCGTGTCGCCGAGACGATCGGCCAAGTGACGAATGTCGATATTTGGGCGCTCCAGGAAGTCGAGGACTATGAGGCCGTCAAGCTCTATCGCGATGCTGCCCGCGGCGTCCGCCCCGAGCAATGGCGCTTTGTGTTCAGCGAGAGCGGCGTCAACACCGACCGGCAATCCGATCATCTTGGGATTCTCTACCGTACGGACATCTTCCGGCAGTTGGAGACCGTCGAATTCCATGCGCTCCGGTCGCGTGACGACGGCAGCAAGTACGGCCGCACCGATTGGCGCCTGCGCGGGGCGCTGTTTCTTCGTCTACAGCATGTGCCGAGTAGGAAGGAATTCTACGTCGGAACGGTGCATTTGAAATGCTGCGGGGAAGGCGCTGACCAGCGCGCGCATCAAACAAGTTTGCTGGCGGCCTGGATCAAGAAGCAGGATGCGCCCGTCATTCTGCTCGGCGACACGAATATTCCGATCGAGCCCGGACAGACCCCGGAACAGGTCACGGCTCCAGCCTTCCGGAAGCTGGTCGAGGATGGAGGACTGGTGTGGAATGCGCCGTCAATTCCCATCAAGACGCAGTGCGATCCCGAATTCAATTCGATGCTTGATCAGGTTTATCACACAAGCAATCTCGGGCCTTCAGCCGTAAGCGTTGAGATCCTCTTTCGCACCGCCGCTTACTGTAACCGCGAGACTCAAGGTTATTCGGACCATCGGCCGGTCGTCGCGACCTTCTCGCTGCCGTAAGGAAATCAAAGGGAGGGTCAGCCTGGCGCCGACGCGAAGCGGCGGAAACCGGACCGCGCGCCTCCGGCGAGCGATACCTTATGCCTTGCGCGAGGGATGGAAGCCGAATTTCGGAGACGTGTCTTCGCGGTTCCGTTTACGGCAGCCCGGTCCGCAACGCGGAAGCGGCAATGCCTTCTTTCATCTTATGCGCCGAAGGCGATAACATTCTGTTTCTTTGCAGAAAATGTTTTCGAGGATGATCGAGATCGCAAACATGGTCATCATCTGCGCCTCAGCGCCGCGGTCGGCAAGCGGCGCAAGAAGAAAGCGATAGAGCGGTATCGACAGCGCTCCGAGCAGGAGCGCGATCACCGGCAGGCCAAGCAGCGGATCGATGCCGCTGAACTGCAGGAAGAAGAGGCCGGCATAGGCACCGACCACCAGGAAGTCGCCATGGGCGAGATTGACGAGCCGCATGACCCCGAGAACGATCGACAGTCCGAGCGCGGTGAGACCCAGAATTCCGCCAAGCAACACGCCAGCAGCGATCGTGCTGGAGATGATTCCGATGTCATACATGCTGCGTCGACCTCACGGCAGCGGGAACAGGAAGTCGCCGGTCTTGACGTCCTTCGGCCAGATCACAACGGTCTTGCCACCCTGCCACTGCAGCGAAACCACAGGAAGACTTGGCTGTGTGGAATTCGTCGAACTTGATTGGGCCGACCACATAGGTCTTGTCGGTTGCCCGGATCGCATCGTTGATCTTCTCCGGATCGATCGAGCCGGCTGACGTGATGGCGTCAAGCAGGACCTGAGCTGCAGCATACGAGTCCGCAATATGTTGGCTCGAGGACAGCTTCGTCTCTGTTTCGAAGGCCCTTGCGAGATCAGCCGCACCCGGATACGGGAAGCTTGGATCCCAGTAGCCGCCGACAATCACACCGTCCGAGAGCTTGCCCAAGGCTTCGGCAAACTGCACCGGCTCTGCGCCCTTCTCGATGTTAAGCACTTTCGGCTTGTAATCGGCCGCCGCCATCTGCTTGCGGATCGCGATCGCCTGCGGCGTGATGACGTCCACCAGCACGACTTCGGCACCCTTGCTCTTGGCTTCACCGATGATCGCCGTGAACTGCGTATTGTCCGGCGGAAACTCGGCGTTCTGCACCACGTCGTAACCGAACTCCTTGGCGAAGGCCGGCCAAAGCTTGCCTCCGACGACCTTGCCGTCCGGGCCGTTGTCGTGCCAGATCGCGAGCTTCTTGTTGGTCTGCGCGCCGAGATCGGCCAGCGCCTTGAACTGCACCGCCGAAAGCTCGGGCTCGTGGAAGAACAGGTCCCAGACATAGTTCCACTTGCGGACGGACTTGAATGCCTCGAGCGGGTCGCAGCCTGTGACGAGCGGCTTCTTGGCACGTTCGGCGACCAGCGCGCCAGCATTGACCAGTGCCGGGGTACAGGAGCCAAGCATCGCGACTACTTTCTCGCGCGAGATCAAGGTCTCGGTGTTGGCGGCCGTGACGGCCGGATCGGTCTTGTCGTCGCGGATGATGAGCTTGACCTGTCGCTTGGTGCCGTTGACGGCAATGCCGCCGGCCTTGTTCACCTCGTCGACCGCGCGCTTGTAGCCCCATTGCTGAAAGCTGCCGAAGCCGGCGAGTGGCCCGGACAGCGGGATCGAGGCACCGATGACGATCTCGTCAGCGGCGTCCGCTGCAGCGACGCCGAGCGCCAGCGCGGCAACGGCAAACCCGCAAATGACGGTCGTCCTTCCGGTCTTTCTCATCGTATGTTCCCTCCAAGGGTCTGTTGGTCGGCTATTGTGCGTTTTCCCTGTCTTATGGATCGCCGGTGTTCAGCCGGCGTTGTCGAGCGTGACGCGCCGGTAGAGTGTCGGCAGGATTTCGGCGAGGTAACCCATCTCCTCGACGCAGTGCTGGTGCAGCCTGCGCGTGAATTCCGCGTTGAGGTTCTGAGCGCGCATCTGTTGCAACTGGGCGTCCGGTATCGTGACGGTGGGGTCGCGGTGTGCGATCATGCCTAGCCAGAAGCGCGACCGCATCTCGCAGCCATAGTCGGTGTCGCGAACCAGGTGGCACATCCGCCCGGTGTGGATTGGCGCTTCCAGCAGGCCCGGCCGCGCGCAAACTGCGAGCATGCCCGAGGCTTTATAACGGGCATCGTCGAACGTCTCTGACGGATCGTGAAAATCGATACGAAGCTTGAATAGCGGGCCATCCCTGCCACCAAGATATTCATGCACCAGATGCGAGGCGCCGACGTACTTGCCGTTCGTACGATTTTCCCAACCGCTGTAGACGTGATCTGTCGGATGCCAGAGCCGATACCAGTCGATGTCACCGAGCCAGCCGAACCACCAGTTCACCATCTTGGCCCGACAGCCTGGCATGCGGGTCAAGCCCGCAACGACCCACTTGCCGTCCTCGATCTCCTGATAACCAGATTCGAACGGCAGATAGCCAGGCTTGAGCATGTCGTTGGCATCTTCAAATCGCATGGTCATCCTTCCCTCTCCAATTTCGTTGCTTTGCCCGAAGTCAGAAGCCGACCTGGTCGCCCCCCTTCAGAGCGAGCATCTCGCGCGCCTCGGCCGGTGTTGCGATCGAATGGCCCAGTTCTTCCAGGATGCGGCGCATCTTGCCGACCTGCTCGGCGTTGCTCGTCGCCAGTTTGCCGCGGCTGATGAACAGTGAATCCTCAAGGCCGACGCGGACATTGCCGCCCATCATCGCGGCCTGCGTCGCGAAAGGAATCTGCGAACGGCCGGCTGCAAGCACCGACCAATGATAGTCGTCACCGAAGAGCCGGTCGGCGGTTTCCTTCATGAACAGCAAGTTGCGCATGTCGGCGCCGATGCCGCCGAGAATGCCGAAGATGGTCTGAACGAAGAACGGCGGCTTGACGAGCTTCCGGTCCACGAAATGAGCGAGATTATAGAGATGACCGACGTCGTAGCACTCGTGCTCGAAGCGGGTGCCGTGCTCCTCGCCGAGCATCTTCAAGATACGTTCGATGTCGCGGAAGGTATTGCGAAAGATGAAATCGTCGGTGCTGCGCAGATAGGGTTCTTCCCAATCATACTTGAAGCTCTTGTAGCGGTCGGCGAGCGGGAAGATCGCAAAGTTCATCGAGCCCATATTGAGCGAGCACATCTCCGGCTTGGTCACCAGGGGTGCCGCGAGCCGCTGCTCCACCGTCATGCTGAGACTGCCGCCGGTGGTGACGTTCAGCACCGCATCGGTTGACTGCTTGATGCGCGGCAGGAACTGCATGAACACGGCCGGGTCAGGCGAGGGCCGACCGTCCCTGGGATCGCGGGCGTGGAGATGCAGGATCGACGCGCCGGCCTCGGCCGCGGCGATCGACTGCGCCGCGATATCGTCCGGGGTGAACGGGAGTGCGTCCGACATCGTCGGGGTGTGAATGCCGCCGGTGACCGCGCAGGTGATGATCACCTTATCGGACTTCTTCTTGGCCACCGTCTCACTCCCTCTCGTTCTCTGCCGCACCGAAGCTTGCCTTCAGGTGTCGCGACAGCCGGCTGCGTACGGCGGCCTGCTGTTCTTCTGTCCAGGTCGAAAAACCTTCGCCGCTCTTGAAGCCCAGGCGCCCGTCGGCGATCAGCCGCTCGAGCAAGGGCGACGGCGCCGTTGCGCGATCGAGCGTGGGAAATACGTAGGAGTGGATCGCGCGCGTGAGGTCGAGGCCGACCAGATCCGCGTTCTCGATCGGGCCGAGAACCGCAAGGCGTGCGCCGAAACTGGACTTCACGACATCGTCGACGGTCCTAGCGTCGCAGACGCCTTCAGCGACGAGCGCAATCGCTTCGCGCCAAAGCGCATGCTGCAGTCGGTTGCCGACGAAGCCCGGGACGTCCTTCTTCACCTCGACGGGCGACTTCCCCACACTGCGCAGCATCTCGAGGGTCGCTGTGACCGTGGCGTCGGAGGTGTCGGCGGTCCTAATCACCTCGACCAGCGGCACCAGATAAGGTGGATTCCACCAGTGCGTACCGATCGCCCGATGCTTCCGGTCGACATTCGTCATGATCTGGCCGATCGGGATGACCGACGTATTCGATGCCAGGATGGCCTCCGGCGGCGCGGCACGTTCGACGTCGGCAAAAATCCGCTGCTTCAGTGCGAGATCTTCCGGTGCGGCTTCGATTACCCATTGCGCGCCGGCGACGCACTCCTCCAGCGTTTGCACGACGGTGACGCGGTCCAGCGCCGCAAGGGGATGCCCGAGCTCAGCAAGCGTTGCAGCGATGCGCTCGCGCACCTGTCCGCGGACGGCAGCGATCGGATCTGTCAGGACGACGTCGTAGCCAGCCACGGCAAACACCAGTGCGATGCCGTGCCCCATGAGGCCGCCGCCGAGGACGCCGACGCGTTGCGCGCTCATCATCAGCCCGCCGTGTAGCCGCCGTCGGCGTAGAGAATATGGCCGGTATAGAAATCCGACGCCTTCGATGCGAGAAAGAGCAGCGGCCCCGCGAGATCGTCGGGTTCGCCGAGCCGGCCTTTCGGCACGCGCGCCAGGAAGCCAGCCCTGACGGTGCGGGCGCGCTCGTCATCACCGAACATCCAGGCCGTGAGCGGAGAGCGGAACACGGTGGGCGCGATTGCGTTCACGGTAATTCCGGTCGGGCCCCACTCGCAACCGAGCGCGCGTGTTATGCCGTCGACTGCGGATTTTGACGCACAGTAGGCGGTATACCCGGCGGGATGGCCGAGAAGGCCGCGCGCTGACGACATCAGGATGACCTTGCCGCCATCGCCCTGTTTGAGCATCTGCCTGCCGGCCGCGCGTGCAATCAGCCAGCTTTGGGTGACGTTGACGTCCATCACGTCGAGAAAGCGCTCGACGGACATCTCGTCGATCTTAGAGACATCGTTCTTGCCTGATGCGACGACAAGGATGTCGATGCGGCCGAACCGGGCGACCGCCGCGCTTACGATGCTGTCGCAATTTGCTTCGCTGGTTGGACGAACGGCCAGCACCTCGACATCCGCACCGCGCTGACGGCACTCCTCGGCGACGAGGCCAAGCTCCTGCTGCCGGCCGGCCGCAAGGACGAGCCTCGCGCCCGCTGATGCCAGGGTGTAAGCCGCGACGACGCCGAACGCCCCCGATGCTCCCGTGATGATGGCGACTTTGTTCTTGACCGAAAACAGCGACGCCGGATCTGACATGATGGTCATCGTGGAGCACTCCCCAGCGGATAAGGAATCACGACGAGCATGTTACAGACGTGGTTGGAGCGATTGACGATCTCGCGCACCTCGTTCGGTGCGATGGTGCAGGAGTCCATCGGACCGAGGACTGTCTCGGTACCGTCGATGATCACGGTCATGTGGCCACTGAGGACTATGTAGACCTTCTCGAACGGCGTGGAGTCCGGCCCGGCACCGCCGCCGGGAAGAAACTGCGAGTAGCCCACCCACTGATTGGCGGGGCCGCCGAGCTCGAAACCCTGCAGGCGAAGACCGACGACGCCGCGATGGTTCGGTGCGTCATAGGGCTTGGCATCGACGAAGCGCTTGAGATGCATGCGCACCTCCTCAATTGGCGACACTTGCGATCAACGATGATGTCTTCAGCGCGCATCACCCACCGAAGGAAGCGCCTGGCTCGATGCGGTAGTTCTGCGACTTGTCGATCATCGCGACGAGCCGGATTATGCAGCCGTCGCCGCGGTCCCAATTCCAGGGGAAGAACGCGAAGGTGACGCGCTTGCCGGTCACGGCGTCGAGGTCACCGCCGACGTTCTCGATGCCGAGAATGCCGTTGGTGAAGAGCTTGCGGTGCACCGGCTCCCATTCGGGATGATCGTCCTTCCAGTCGCGCCCGCCCGACCATTTCTTGTATTCATCGGCGAGATGCGGATGCAGCGGACCGTTGCGATGCGGGCCGATCGCGGTGGCGAGCGGATGGTCGTTGGCCTGGGTGTCGTGCCCGACCACCTTGACCTTCTTCTCGACGAACCAGTCCCCGGCGGACTTCACGAAGCCCGGGCACTTGCAGAAATACTCTTCGCTGTCGCGATATTTGTGATGCCAACCCGTGTTGACGATGACGACGTCGTTCGGCCGAACGTGCTTGCCGGCAGCTTTCTCCAGATCGTCGTAGCCGATCGGCTCCCAGTAGTCCTTGGGTATCGAGACCACGATGCCGGAGCCGAAGAAGTGGGGCAGTGGCACCTCGTCGATGAAGGGGGTGTCCTCGACGACATGCGCCGGGGCGTCGATGTGGGTGGTGTTGTGCATGCTGGTTGTGATGCGCTGGGACAGCACGCCCGACTTCGCCATGTAGTGGATGCGCTCGATCTTGACGTCTTCGAAGTACGGCCAGTTCGGCGACTGAAAACCGAAGCGATGCGAGAGATTGTAGAAATCCAGCCCCATCGCATTGTCGAGATTGCCCTGAAACTCGATGCCGCGAATATTCATCGGCCCGCCCCTCCTGTTCGTCTGGTCTTGCGTTTCCCTCGCGGAACGCTTGCGCACTCCGACGTTGTTGTACCGAGATACAATGCACATGTATCACATTGCAGTCAATCCGGTCCGCGATGCGGCAGCATTTGTTTGCCGGCCCCCGGCGCGATATGGCTTGCGGCAGACGGAGATAATTCTTGGTGGGCGAGCGAATGGACGACGACGAGAAGGGCGCGGGACTTGGCGTGCAGGTGATCGCCCGCGCGGCCAGCGTGCTGCGCGCCCTCGAAGGCAAGCCCGAGGGATTGAGTCTTGGTCAGATTGCGCGTGAGTTGGGCTTGGCACGGTCGACCGTGCAGCGGATCGTCGCAGCGCTGGCCACGGAAGACTTCGTCACCGAGGCCGAGCCCGGCCGTGGCGTGCGCATCGGGCCGGGACTTGCCCGCATCGCGGCCTCGCTCAGCTCCAATTTCACGGAGATCCTGCATCCGCACTTGGTGGCGCTCCGAGACGAAGTCGGCGAAACAGTCGATCTCTCGATCCTGTCCGGAGGATCGGCGGTGTTCATCGACCAAATTCCCGGCCAGCAGCGCCTCGTGGCCCTGTCGGGGATTGGGGAGCGCTTTCCCCTGCATTGCACGGCCAACGGCAAAGCGATCCTGTCATGCTTCAGTCGGGACGATTCCGCCAAGCTTATCGAGAAGAGCGCGGCCGAGCACCCCGAGCATCCCCTCACCAATAAGGCCTTGCTCCTCAAGGACATTGAGGCTGCACGCCGCAAGCATCTCGCATTCGATCACGCCGAGCATGGGATCGGCATCAGCGCAGTCGGCATTGCAGTGCTGGACCCGTTTGGAAAGCCGGTGGCCGTTTCGATCCCGGCGCCGTCGCATCGCTTCAACGACCAGCGCGAGATGCTGGCCAAGGCACTACTACGGTTCCGCGAAAAGCTGCGGACCATCGTCGGCCGCTAAGCCGTCGCAAGACAGTCATGTCGGTTTAGTGATGCGGCACTTGGCCTGGGCGACCTGCCCGCCGACCATGACTTAGCCGTCGGCCAGACGCGAGAGCCGGAACGGTGTGGGATCGACGCAATGCATTACGTTGACGACGAGCTCTGTGGCCAGGTAGCCGAGCCCGGGGGCCAAACGAAGCCGCTGCCAGAGCAGCCCGCCGCGAGGACGAGGCCTTCAACCCCTCCACCTGCGACACCACAGGCACTGCGTCAGGCGTGCAATCGTCCCACCCTTCGCTGGCCTCTTGGAGAAGCTGGAAGAATCGTCGGCTGCAAAATCCAGTCTGGGCTTCCAGAACCGCAACCTACGCTCCGTCTGAAGTGAAGTCGCGGCGCAAGCCTTAGTTTAGCTCACCAAATTGCTCGGTCTTATCTGATTGAGCGTTTGAGCAAACTTTGCAAAATAGGCAAAGCTCGATGGATTTGCGACGGAGTCGAAACTCACCGCGTTGTCCAGCGGAATGCCGAGCAAAAGTTTGCGTACCGGAACCTCCATCTTCTTGCCAGAAAGTGTGCGAGGAATATCGTCCACCTGGAATATCTCATTCGGGATGTGACGCGATGAACAGTGCGTTCTGATCTGAGCTACGATTCGCTCTTTCAGTTCTCGGTCAAGCGAAAGCTCGGCCCTTAGGACCACGAACAGAGGCATGAACGATTCCCGACCGAGATACTCGAGATCTACAACGAGGCTATCGCGGACCTCGGGAATTTCCTCGACAACCCTATAGATCTCCGCAGTACCGATGCGAATTCCAAACCGATTGATTGTCGCATCAGACCGTCCGAATATTTGCGACGTTCCTCGAGAGGTGAACCGGATCCAATCGCCGTGCCGCCAAAGACCCGGAAATTGATCAAAGTACGTCCCCTGATAGCGACGATGATCCTGATCATTCCAAAAGAATAGGGGCATTGACGGCATCGGCTTTACGATAACAAGCTCGCCTACTTCGTCGACGACAGCTTCGCCAGCCTCATCGAAAGCGAAAGCGGCGACGCCTAGTTCGCGACACTGGATTTCCCCTGCATAGACCGGCAATATCGGGCTGCACGCGACGAAGCCGGAAGCGATATCTGTGCCTCCGCTCACAGAAGCCAGCCAAAGATCGGATTTGATTGCGTCGTAGGCCCAGCGATACGCTTTGGCCGGCAGCGGAGACCCTGTCGAATTGATCGAACGCAGATTTTCCAGTTTGACAAACTCGTTCGGTCGCAGACCATCTTTCATACAATTGACGAGAAACGCAGCGCCGCATCCGAACAACGTGACGCCGAGCTCATCCATGAATTGCCAGATTGTCCGTACGTTAGGCCAAACCGGATTGCCATCATAGAGGATGATCGTGGCTCCCGTCAGCAGTCCGCCCACCAAAGCATTCCAGACGATCCATCCCGTACTGCCCAGAAACAGCAGTCGATCCCCCGGCCTAAGGTCATGTTGCAAGCTCATTGTCTTGAGCTGAGTTAACAGGATGCCACCGTGACCGTGTACTATCGGTTTAGGCTTGCCGGTCGTTCCCGACGAATAGACTATCCAGAGCGGATGAGAGAATGAGACTCGATCAAACTGCATCTCTGCCGGACCGTTCACAGCTTCGGCCCAACCAATGGCGTTGCGCCATCCAGCGTCCGCCTTCTGGCCGAGCGGACCAAGGACCTGAATTACGTGCTGTACACTCGGCAGCCCTTTGATCAGCGCTTCGACCTCGCCATAGCGGTCGTACAGCTTCCCGTTGTAGCTATAGCTATCGACAGCAAACAGCACCTTCGGTTCGATTTGACCAAATCGATCGAGCACCGTGGCCGGGCCCATTTCAGGAGAGCAGCTGGACCATATGGCTCCCATACTGGCGCAAGCCAGAAATGCGACTACCGTCTCGGAACGATTGGGCATATACGAGGCAACGCGGTCGCCGGGCCTAATGCCAAGCGCACGCAACTTGGTGGCTAACGCAAACGTTTCGCGCTTGAGGTCGTCCCAGGTCATTTCGCGCAAGCCGCCCGTTTCGCTGCGCGCAATTAGCGCTGGCGTCGTACTATTTGCATTGCGGAAGATATGCTCGGCGTAGTTCAACTGGGCGCGAGGAAACCATTCCGCGCCTGGCATTCTAGACGAGAGCAGGACCGGCTCGGTCTCGCCGTCCGACTTCACGGCGAAGAAATCCCAGATCGAACGCCAGAACGCGTCGAGATCGGCGACTGACCATGCCCAAAGGTCGTCGTACGCAGTAAATTCGAGATCACGCTCGGTTCGTAGCCACCCGATATAATCCCACAGCCGCGACGCTTCAATCTTCTCTCGAGACGGTGTCCAAAGCAGCTCAGGATCGCGACCCCGAGTTTCAGGCGATTCCAACATGGCGGCTCCTTATGACGTGTGCTTGATCGGCAGTTTCACCTCGGCTTCTGAGGCGGCTCGCGATCGGGATGAAGTCTTCCCCGACTACGAGTGCCGAAGTAATTATCGGCCAACTCGACCCCGCAATTGGCCATCACCGATCGTTCGCACCTCTCGCATTTCCGACAAGCTATGTGCCGTTCAGAACTCGGTTATGCCGCTTCATCAGGCGGCAAGACCGGCAACAGAAGATGAGAGTCGTATTTCCCGCCTGTCCAAATTCTGTGAGCGCCTCTGTTGGAGGGGAGAAAGGTCAAGAGAACAGCATCGGGCTCGATGGCCCGTCCTTGAACAACAACCCGCAATATTTCGCCCGGGAGGAACGTCGTGCCAGAAGGGAGGATCTCAATTTCGATTGGGACGATTTCCCCACTCTGCAGCTTCTGGCACTTGCTATGGGTATGGACGGGTCGATCCGGGCGCGACGCCCTCGTATCCAGCTCGCGGTGAGAAACCCGCAGCCAACCCCGCGCTACAACGTCGTTGGGATTGGTTCCGCCAAAGCCATAGAAGTAAACCTCGTGCCCGGCTGTGTCGATCTTCTTGATACCGACGAAGAGGTCCATATCGTCGGAGCCAATCGACTCGACCCACAATTTCAGCTTGGCATTTCCTACGACGTCGGTTTCAGCATCAAAGCGAAAGTCAAACGATGCGAGACCTATCGTCGACTCGTACTCGGAGGCACTCTCATCAAGTGGGATCACTTCGCTCAGTTTGGCGGATGCGGCAGAGAGGTAGAGCGTCTGATATTGCGTTTGTGGAAGCGGCCAAGCCTGGCCCGTTATGACCTTGTAGCGGTTTCGATCGAGATTGATCTCGAGGCGGACGGGTGCCGTCGCTTCAAAGCCGTTATCCACTCCCTTGAGAAAGCGGTCGAAGAAAGCGAGTTGGTAGGACAGGGCTTCGGCACCGTAGTAGGCCTGCCATTTTGGCTGTCGATGGCTGTAGAGCCATTTCCTAGTCGAACTGATGAGATTGAAGTTCTCAAAGGATTCTCGCGTGTGGAGACCTTGATCGGAGAAACTTGCACACAAAAGCACCGGGATTTCTACCTTCTCGACGGCAAAGCGTTGAGCAATCCAGAATTCGTCGCGCAGTGGATGATCAGCCGGCGTCATTCCCTCAGGTGCGACCACAAACCCAGACGCCGAATTGTGGTTGGGCAGGATGATGTCTTCGAACACGAAGCGCCACATTCCCACCTCGGGAATACCCCCGGGATACGCGCGCAGATAGTGATCAGTAAAAGCTTCCCACGGCACGATCGCTCTTAGAGCAGACGGCCTGTGTTGCGCCACCGCCCATTGCGTGATTGCAAGATAGGACACGCCGTGAAGTCCTACTTTACCATTGCTCCATGGCTGGCTCGATGCCCAAGCGATAAGTTCCTGGTAATCGTCCTGCTCGGTCGGGCTCATTAGGTCGGTGTCGCCTTCCGACGCTCCCTGCCCCCGAACGTCAACCATGATAACCACGTAGCCGTGAGGTACCCAATACCCAGGGTCGGCCGATTCGAAGGAGACCGAATCTGACAGCCGAATATGGCCAATGTGATTGTTCGGGACGCTGGAAAAGCCAGAAATCGTTTCGAAATTGGACTTACCGTATGGCGTGATCGCCATTATCACTGGATACGTTCCAGGCGTCGCTGGGCGGTAGAGAGACGCCGCTAGATGAACGCCATCGCGCATAGGAATACGTACATCGTGGTCGGTGACGATGCCGGCGGGCAGCTGCGATGTGACGACATCATATTGTATGCCGGTGAGTAGATGAGGATTCTTCATGCTGTTTGCTGGCCTTACAGAGTTTCGACTTGTTCATTGCACGGACATCAAACATCGCGGGGTGCACGCCGCGATCTGCTGCCCGATATCGACACGATTCGCCTCGCGCGCCGGAGAGCCAACATTTTCTGTGCTAGCACCAGGGCGCCAACACGATCTTGCCGTGATGCTCGCGGCTTTCCATCATACGGTGCGCATCTGCGGCTTTCGACAGTGGCAAAGTCGCGTGAATGTGCAACTTCAGCGCACCGGTTCGCACGAGTTTTGCCAGTTCATGCAGCATATCGACCGCGACCTGCGGCCGGTCGACGAAGTATCTCCCGAGGAAGAAGCCCGCGACCGTCTGGTTCTTCGAGATTACACTCCTCGCATCGATGGCGTCAGGTGTCGACGCCGCTTCGCCATACACCACCGCTCGACCGTAGGGAGCGAGCAAGCCAAAACTCTGTTTCAGCAGTTCACCGGACGTGGCATCCAGCACCAGATCGATGTCGCCGCCACGGGCCGCTCGCGCCCGCTCGACCCAGCCGTTCTCGCTGTAATCGACGACATGGTCTGCGCCCATCGTCAGCACACCCTGCTGTTTCGAATGGTTGCCGACGCCGCCGACAACGTACTTCGCGCCAAACGCTTTCGCGAGTTGCACCGCGATCGATCCGACGCCTCCGGCCGCCCCCTGTACGAAGACCGACTGCCCGGCACGCAGCTGGCCCGCTTCACGCAGCACAAGACCGGCTGTAATGCCCTGAACCAGCGACGCAACAGCCTGCGCGGCGGAGAGGTCTTCCGGCCATGGCAGCAACCGCTCGGCATTGGCCAAGGCGAACTGCGCGTACCCGCCTCCAGTGATGATCGCAGCGATAACCCGACGCCCTCGCAAGCTTTCGCTGACGCCCTCGCCGCACGCCACGACGATGCCGGCGATCTCGGCGCCCGGGTTGAACGGCAGCGGCGTAGGAGCCGGATAGTGACCGCCCCTTCGCCGCACCACGTCTGCAAAATTGACACCGGCGGCCACCACCTGAACGAGGACCTCGCCCTCTCCCGGCGCGGGAACAGCGGTCTCCTCGCATTCGAGTACGTCCGCTGGGCCCGTGCGATGGAAGTAAACGGACTGCATGGTTCGCGGGATGACTATCTCCCCATCGCGACAGAAGTTCGCACTGGATTGGTTGCTGTTCATGATGCTCGTGTCTTCCCAAGAGGTTCTGATACCGGCGACAATGCGGGCTTGGGAGATGTGCGGCGCAACTGGCTAGCGACGACCAAGTAGCACATCGATCCAAGCGCGGCGCAGATCGCCGCGCCGACTCCGACCTTCGAAAAGCCGGCGAACTGCGCGATCGTCCCTCCCAGGAATGGGCCGGCTGCGCTTCCGGTCATCATCATAGTCGGCGTGAGCGCATTAATCCGCCCGGACGGCTCGAGCTGCGCGAGCAACCCGAACGCAAACGTATGGGTGAAGACTACGGTAGCCGTAAGCAGTGCGTAAGCGACCGCATAGGGCGCGAACGTCGACGAGTTCGACAGCGTGATCGATAGGACACCGTGAAACAGCATGCCGCATACCACGACCCAAATGGGTGTCATGCGCTTCTGCAGCACAGCGGCAGCAATCGGCGCCAAGAGCGGCACCAGACCGCCAACGGCAAGCAACATGCCGATCGCGTCAGCGCCGAACCCACGGAAGTCTCCGATACGCTCCACGAAGCTGAGCGTCGCCGCGTTCCCGACCTGCAGGAATACGATGCCGATAAAGCAGATCGCAAGCGTGCCTGTGCCGGCGCCGGTCCGCGAAAAGCTCGACGTACTACCCTGGCCTCCCTTTTCGGGCCGTGCCGGCATCACCGGAAAGGCCAGTAATGCGGCGATCGCCGCCAAGATGATCACGATATCGGCATTCATGAATACCGCAGAGACCCCCATTTGGGCCATCATGCCGGGCGTCACGACGAAGAAGATGACACCGAAGATTCCCACGCCGAAATTTACGAACGCAAAGAGCCGATGCGGATTCGCGCTTCGCCCGATCGTCCCGTGCACCGCGGCCATGCCGATACCGGCACCGAGGCCACCGACGAAGTTCAGGATGGCCAAGGCGATTGGTCGCACCTCAGGGGCGACGTCGCCAAGCCGCAACATGATCAGAAAGGCTATTGCGGGAATCGCGAAGCCTAGTCCCGCGACCAGCTTCGGTGGATATCGTTCAAATCGGAATGCCAATACGACGTTCGAGATCACCATACCGATGAGATAGAGGGTCACCAGCCCACCAGCAGCCTGGGGTTCGAACTGGTAGGTCTGGATGAGCCCCCCTACCCACAACGGGAGGATAACCAGGTCGAGCAACCCCGCAACGTGGCAGATGAGCAGGACGAGCCGGCCGGTCCAGTCTTCCGTCGTCGTCTTCATGGCTTCCCCCTTTTTGCGCTGTCCCTGCAGCTTCTCGCGCTGCATCTGTTACGCGATTGACGTGCTAGTCGGCAGGCCTTGGTGCGAACATCCCCGCATACATGCCGTTGTCGACGACAAGCAGGTGGCCATTGATCGACCGCGCGGCATCAGAGGCAAGGAAGGTGTGCGCTTCAGCGACATCCTCCGCGGTCGCTATCCGGCCAGCCGGCGAGATCGCGCGGAACATGTCTCGAGAGAGACCAAATGCCTCGATTGCCCCCTGCAGCATCGGCGTCTCGACCGGCCCCGGACTCACGCAATTGGTTCTGATCCCGTCCCTGGCGTGTTCGATCGCCAGCGCCTTGCAGAGATTGATCAGTGCCGCCTTGGTGGTGGAGTAGGCCACCGCGTTGGCCATGCCGTACATGCCGGCCAAGGCCCCGGTGAACTGGATCACTCCGGACCGCTGCCGTTGCATTATTGGAATGGCACGGCGCGCCAAGCGTAAGGGGGCAAGAAAATTGACCCGCCAAATTGCCTCGAGCATCGAGTCCTCGGTCGTCAAGACACTGCCGGCCAAGCCAATCGCGGCGTTGTTGATCAGGATATCGATCCGACCGAATGTCGAGATCGCAGCATCGATGGCGCGATCACATACCGCCGCATCGGCGAGATCTCCCTCCACGCACTCAATCGTCGCACCGAGCGATCGAGCCCGCTCGGCGACCTCCGCAAGCGGCTTGCGATCGACCAGCACGAGGTTGGCGCCATTGCGGGCGAAGTTCAGCGCTGTCGCAGTTCCGATCCCAGACGCCGCGCCCGTGGCGACAACGGCCCTATCCATGAACATCATCACTCATCCCGCCTCTGATCTCTCCGCGAAACGCCGCTCACGTCAGCCGTCTGGTCGGACCGCCGAAATAGGAAGCTCAGAAGGAACCAGCCGAGCCGCGGATTGAGCAACTTGAGGCCCTTCCTTGCCTGCTCGGGGGTGAGCACCGCCGTCATCGGCATCGCTCCCATGATCTTGCCCTTGATGATCAACTTGTTGTCCCGCCGCTCGAGCGCGAGAACATTCATCAATTCCGACTTGTCGCTCGAGTGGATTTTCACGTCGCCGCTTTCTCAAAGTTCATTCCGAGATCCTCAAAGGCCTTCATCGCCGCGGCGCGACCGGCACCGAACACCCCACCGCCAGGGTGCATGAAAGGCCCCACCAAATAGAGATGACTGACTCCGGGGACGGTGTAGTTGCCGAGGTCCGGTGTCGGCCTGTGTGCGCCGAACTGATAGAAGAACGGTGCCGCACCGTGGATATCGCCCTGCTGGAAGCTGTCGGAGTCTCGCTCCATGTCGATTGGGCTCCGCGCGTTCCGGGCAATGAAATTGTCCGGACCGATATTGGTGATGAACTTGCCGAGCTGCGCCACCAAATGATCCGCATAGGTCTCCTTGATCTCGTCCCAGCGCCGCGCGCCCCCCTCGGCCAGGTGATAAGGTGCATAGGAGAAAAAGTAGAGCGTCGCGCGACCGGGCGGAGCTCGCACGGGATCGAGCAATGATGGACATCCGGCGCCGAACAGAGGCACGGTCGGGGTCATGCCGTATTTTAGTTCATCGAACGAACGCCGTAGCGCATCCAGGCGGGTTGGCAACAACTCGATGAGCCAGCCCTTGTCTACCTCGCTGCCCGCCTTGAACCTCATCGGCTCCTTAAGCGCCCCGTGCACCACGAAGGCGCTAAACGACGCCAAGTGGACGCCCCTCGCCCGCTTGTCCACACCCGCATCCAGATCGTCGATATACCGATGCAGCAGATGGGGGTGGAGCGCGCCGATCACGCACGTCTCTGCAAGGTATTCCTCGTCCCGGGTGCGCACGCCGACCGCTCGGCCCTCCTTGACGAGGACCTTCTCGACCGCAGTTTCAGTCATGAGTTCGCCGCCGTGATCCTGGATGCAGCGGACCAGCGCCTCGGTCAGCTTGCCGCTGCCGCCCACAGCAACGCCAACCCCGTACTGCTGCAGGTAGCCCAGGAACATGAAGAGTCCAATGCCGGTGCCCTTCTCCTCCGGCATCACCAGGTTCTCCGACACCATCTTGATGAAGTGGATGCGAACTTTCTCGTTTTCGAACCACTCCGTTACGATGTCGAACACGCTCTTCTGCATGATCGCGAAGATCTCGCGACCTTCGGGACTTTGGTCGAGCATCGCCATCATGGCCCCCACAGGAAGCGGCGGCGTGTAAAGCGATGAAAGGAGCATCGGCAGAAAGCGCGCCGACAAATCACATAGCCGCATGAATGAATCGGCGTCCCTGACCGAATATTGTGCGATCGCCTGCCGGTTTTTCTCCACGTCAGCAAAGACCGGAAGCGTCGAGCCGTCCTCGAACACCGAGATGAATGGCACCTCCGGTCTGGTGTACTTGAGACCGTATCTGGAGATGAGCCCGAGCTCGTCATTTAAGATCAGCGGATTGGCCTGGATAAAGATGTGCGCCACGCTGTGCTCGTCGTGGAGGAAACCCGGCGCCGTCATCTCACGGGTCACGACCCCGCCGCCGAAGTGCTCTCGCTTCTCGACGACGAGAACCTTTCTGCCGGCTTTCGCGAAATATGCGGCTGCGATCAGTCCGTTGTGACCCGATCCGATGGAAATAACGTCGTACTTTCTTGGCATCTAGCGCGCCTGCTCTGTGTCTCGATCCCGCGTCGCCACCGCAGCAATCCAGAAGACCGGCAAGCGCCCCGCGAGTACCCACGCATCATGCGCAGGTTCTCGCCGTCCTTTGGTTTCCCCCGGAATCTTCATCCGCAGTGTTGAATGCGTAATAGCCGCATCGGCGAAAACAAGGGAAATGGCAATTCAGCACGACATCATGCACGCCGTTCATATTGCTTTGCGCAAGGCGCCATTGCCGCAGTCCGATTCAAGTCAGGGAGCGCGGCAAACGGGTTCGGAGATCGACCCCAGGTAGATCCGCTCGAGCCATTCGGCGCGGCGGATGAGAAGTACTAGGCTGGCGGAAAGCGAGCCGCTTCTGGTGAGCTAGCACAATTTTAGCCGAGGTTTCGGCACCGAACACTCATCCCGAGCCATACGCAACAGGGCGAAAGTCAGCGCGAGACACGGCTGCAGAGCGTCTAGCTTGAGTTTACGTTCCTGCGTGGTATTTTTTGTGGCACTTAGGACGCCCGTTGCCACGAGCAGCAACAAGGCGCGGACAGGGAGGACAAGGTGAGGCGCGGGATTCACGTCAGGATCAATCGTCGATTCCATTCCATGACTTTCTGGAGCGGCACGCCCGCGTTGCGTAGCTGGGTGCGAGCGGCAGCGCCCGCTGCCCTAAGACGCATTCTCGGAGCCGAGTATGGTCGTTTGTCTACGGAGCTTCGATCCGTACCAGCGAACGCCTGTCGAAAGGTTTTTGGCCAGGCCGGTGTTGTTTCATGACTGCGCCAGCAGAGAGTGGAATTCGTCGACCGGGGCCGAGCGGTGGAAACAGTTGGCCCGACGAGGAATTTGTTAACCTCGCTCGACAAGATCTAAACCTTCTCGTGGCATTCGATTCGCTCATGCGAGAGCGCCACGTTTCTCGCGCCGCGACAAGAATCGGGTTGAGCCAATCGGCGATGAGCCACCTATTGCAGCGGCTGCGACAGCTCTTCGACGACAATCTATTCGTTCGCACTCGCGATGGGATGACGCCAAGTCCTCGGGCGCTGGAACTCGACGCTACAATCAGCTTGGCGCTTGCCCATATCAGGGAGGCACTGAAACCCCAGATGAAGTTCTTGCCGGAGCAATCCGTGCGCAGGTTCGTCTTGGGAATGAACGATGCGGCCGCTTCGGGCGCGCTGCCGAAGATTCTAAGGCGCGTGAGACGCGAGACTCCCAACGTAACTTTGGCGATTGTCGGCCTTACGGAGAATCAAGGCATCGAGGCTCTACTCTCCGGCCGAGTCGAGCTAGCGTTGGATGTATACGCAGACATCCCGCAGCAGATCAGTCGTCATCACCTTGCTCCACTCGAGCTTGTTTGCCTCGTCGATCGACACAATCCGCTGCTTCGTGACGGGCGGCTCGATGAGCGCAGCTTTTTTGCCGCACGACATATCCGGGTCACTCCGGGCAATGAATTGGGAAATGCAGATATAGATCGAGTCCTGGGGCTCCGCGGCGCGGAACGTTTGATTGCGTGCGAAACGCCGTTCTTCTCTTCCGTGCCCGAGCTGGTACGGGGCACCGACCTCGTCGGGGTCGTTGGTCAGCATCTTGTGGAAATGATACCCAATCCAAACGAGTTTGCGATCTTTCCGCTTCCAATCGCACCGCCGGATTTGGCTTTCGGGATGATCTGGCACCGGAGAAGTCAGGAGGACGCTGGACACCGGTGGCTCAGGCATCTAATCGCGGACACCTTTGCTGGAACGTAGACTGTCGCTGCCTTGCCCTGGATCGTCCTGGTGCGCGATTTAGACGAGAACCCGTCGAGCGTCGTGTGCGACCGGGTGTTGTAGTTGCCCCTCCATTCTTCAATCAAGTCGTTGATGTTAGAGAACAGGTGTCCGTTTAGGCACTCGTCAAGCAGCCTGGACAAAGCTGTTCGAGGAGGGATTTTGGGATAGTTTTTCCGCTGCAAGATCGGCAGCAGATTTCGGCGCGGCATCGGTTGCGCGGGTGTCGCCGGAAGAGTGGGAGAAAGATGTAGTGCATCGCGTATTCCAGAACTTCATTGATCTCCTATCGATAGCAGATCATCCTCAGGATTTCTCCAGAGCCATGGCGGACACGGCCGCCGCCCTCGATCTATCCTGCTTTGCCTACCTTGCCTTGCAGCGCGCAGAGAAGAAGGAGCCGCGCCTACTCTCCACTTATCCCTCGCGATGGACGGCTCACTATTTGCGCAATCGCTATCAAACCATCGATCCGGTCATTGAAGAGGCGCTCCGGACGACCGAACCTTTTCGATGGGGAATCGATTTCCGAGCAGAGACTAATTCGATGGCGCAGCAGCAACTCTTCGACGAGGCTGCACAGTTCGGAATCCGAGTTGGCTTTACTGTCCCAATTCACGACGGGCACGGTCCAGTCGCCGCCCTTACGTTTGCCACTGACAAAACACGGCCGCGCTTCGAACATTTCGTCGATACGCATGGCAGAGTTCTTCAGCTTATGGCGATGTACTTTCACGCCCACGTCCGGCGCAAGCTTATGAACGATTTTGGCGTGCATGGATGCCGCTTATCGCGGCGCGAATTTGAGTGCTTAGAATGGGCTTCACAGGGGAAAAGTGCTTGGGAGATCGGGTGCATCCTCGGCATCTCGCGCAACACAGTTGCTTCCTACCTAGAAAACGCAAAGGAAAAGCTGGGCGTTCGAACAATCGCACAAGCGGTGACGCAGCTAGCCGACGCAGCCGGCGGATGCATGAAGCGGGCTGCTTAGCCTCTTCAACAGTATCGATTGATCGTTGCAGAAAGCGGGGCCGATCCCATTCACTCTAATCGTTAGCGTTTCGAACCAGGCGTGCGCCGCAGGCGCATCGCCCATCTGAAAAGGCACCCGGGCCGCGTGAGCATAGCGACGGCGAAGCCGGCACGCGGAACGAGTGCAGCGACGAGACCGGTTAAAAGGGCACCCGGGAACGGGGCAGTGATAGCGGTCGCCGCAGGCGAGCCCCTTTTCCGAGTGCCCCCGGCGAGGCGCACATCAGCCCTTGCGCGATGGGATCGTGACCCGAAGGGCCGAGACAGCTTGGCTCGGCAAGCGGAGCGCGTAGAGCCCGGTCCGCGGAGCGGACGCGCCCGTCATCTCGTCCAATGAACCTGTCATCGAAAGTTGAAACGTTCCAGAGCGCGGTAGCGACACTTAACCGGGCAGCGTTGCGGATTTCTCCTGCGAGGCGAAGTGCTAACTCTGGATTGATCGCCGCCGCCCTTTGATCTCTCGGCATGGAGGACTGGGCGCAATGTGGAAATCGTTGCTTCACCTTGCATTTTGCTGGCGAAATGAGCTTTTCCGGTGTCTAATCGAGGTTGTACTCTTCGCTTCGATTGCGCGTTAATTTCAACGGAGACGGTGCGTGAACAAGGCCCGGTCGAGCCTGATGCTCGATCAACAGGCGCTCGCTTTTGGTGCGGTGCTTGTTGAAGAATTCAATCCCGAAGAAGTTGAACTCTATCCCGAATTGGTCGCCTCCCACCGGAGCCCCGGGAAAGCAAAACACGACCACCCTCTCGGCAGCGGATTAGGCGAGATCGTTCAGGCTATCTCGCCCTATTTTTTTGAGATCGGCGAGGCCGTTATCGGAGGATTGTGGGCCGTTGCGCAAGGCACGACCGAAAAATCCATTGAAGACTCTCTTGCGCCGGGGATCACCGCCTGGATCAAGAGGAAATTTGGGAAGCCTGTGCCGCTCGCACTGTCCGAAGGGCAGATCGCTTCGATCATGAAAACGGTCGAGACAAAGGTGGACCGGATGCGGGCGTCCAAGGAGACCAAGCAGCAGGTCCTGGACCGTGTACAAAAAGCGCTCGAAGAGGGGCGACCGGACGAGCGTGATGGCAAATGACAGCGAGGAAGGCTCAACGATCGACTGGGCTGCCCTCCCCAGCGGCTTCCGCGAACGTTTTTTGATCCTGCTGCTGACCGGCGTCCTGTTTACAGCCTATCTCGCATCGACGGTCTGGGTCGTTGCCGCGCTACATTGGAGGAATCCCGCCAAGTTTGTCATTTTCACCGGCGATGTCACGAGCCTGGAATTTGTTCTCATCGGTGTTCTCATCTTTCTGACGGCCACACTCGTCGTCTATCTGCTGCACCCGGTCATTTCGCGGCGCCGCTTTGGCGAAGGGCGTCCCCTCGACCCGGGCACGGCGCTTGGCCAACTGGCCTCAGATCTTGCGATCCAGATGAAACTGAGCCGGGTGGCGTTCTCGGTCACAAGCGACTTGAGAAACCAGACGGCCATCGCCTTTGGATTTCCCGGACGACGGCAGGTCCGATTTGGCGGCGGCATGCGGCTGGTGGTCAGCAAAGCTCCAATCCTGGCCCGCACGGTGACGGCTCATGAGTTCGGTCATTTGCGGCATAGCGATGTGGATCTCGGCCTTCTTACAAGGGGCGTAGCCTGGGCGACAGCATGCCTGGCGGGCGTGACGCTCGTGATCCAGATCATGGGCCTCACCATCTTCCTGAGTACCCCGCAAAACGCGAAAACGGTCGCCAATCTCTGGACCGGCTTCTGGCATGGGCGCATACCGATCCTGCAAGCGCTGGAATTTGCGCATCAGTTTGAGCCGTTTTACGGCCCGCCATTCGTATTTGTGCTCGGCAGCCCCGCCTTCTTTTTTCTTGTCTTGTATCTTGAGTATGCCGCGGCACTTCGGAGTCGGGAGCATTACGCCGACATCTTCGCCGGGTCTGTTGTCGGAGCCGACACTCTGAAGTCCCTGTTTAGCGACGGACGCAGGCAACGTACGGTCATCCCGAACATTTTCCGCACGCATCCGACGATCGCACGCCGGTACCGGGTCGTCAGCCAGCCCGATCTTGTCCTACGCCCGACAATCTTTCAGGCACTCGCCTCGGGGTATCTGGCGGGACTCTTTATCGTGTACGCCACGACCTACGTGACGGAGAACCGGCCAGACCCCGCCGGCACGCGTTGGGTTACGTCTGGTCTGCCTCAATGCTGCGATACAAGTTGGCTGGTGAACGCGCTCCTGGTCACTTTGACGTCGTTGCTGGTGTTTGTCCTGGTTGGTTCGCTCAATCTGCGTCTCGCCGCCTTTGCGCGCGTCGCAAAGAAGGCGCGAACCTGGTTGTTAGCCGCCACAGTCATTCTGGCACTTCCGTTCAGTGCCGGCATCGTCCTTGGTGAATTTTTAAATCCGCTCGCGCTCTGGCGCCGCTGGAATGATTGGCCGGCCTTTGGCGGGGCGACGGGATTTCTCATCGCCAACCCCAAGGCTCTCCTTTGCCTCATTGTGGTTATAGGATTTGTGAATCTTCTCGTTTACGCGGGCGCCCCGATGGCCGATTTTGCAAGCTTTCGCTGGCGTGTCCGCCGGTTCATCGCGCTGCCGCTATGGGTCCTATCCGTCTGGGTCCTTTCACTGACCATTATCGCCTTCGCCCCTGCCATAAAGGGGCCTGGCCTCAACTGGCTCGAGATAGCGATCCAGGATTATCAGCAACGCGAAGCCAAGCCCGACGAGATGTTTCGTGACGCGCAAGAGAAGGTGTTCGAGGCGGATCGGGCCTCCCCCGATGCCGCCATCGAGCTCTACGCATCGGCGCGGAAGACGTTCGAGCGCATCCTAGCGCGTTATCCTGATAGCAAGTCGGCCGCGGCCGTTCACGGCGCCAATGGAAATCCCATTACCCTCACTTTCGTCGAAGACCGGCTCAGGAATGCCGAGTGTGCCGCCCGGCCGGCGCGCGCCTGCCTCATGCAGCTAGCCCACGGCGAGGCCTTTGGCGAGCTGACCATGGGGCTGATGGCCGCAAACCCGCAAATCGGGCTTGCAGCTGTCGGCAGTGTCATGATCGCGGATCAGGCACTCGGAAACGTCGAAAGCGCGCGAACGACCGCGCAAGAGATTGTTACGCGGCTGGCGCCCATGCCTGCGCGATCCGCCGTGTTCATGACATCGCCAGCCTACCTGATGCAGCTGGCAAACGCGTTGGCCTTGGCGGGTCGCAAAGATGAAGGGATCGAGATTTATCAAAGGATCACGGGTGGCACCCTCACTCCCCACGCGGTGCTTCTCGTGCGGGTGCTCGCGGCGATCAAGGCAGATCTGGCACCCTTGCAACGGCATATCGAAACACTGCCCGCAGGCCCACAATTTTTCTTCCTGGTGGATTTGGCGCGGCAGGCTCGTGCGTTGGGCGATCAAACGGACGCGACAATACTGATCGGCAAGGCCTTGTCGATCGCTCCCGCTGGCCCGCAGGCTCTCTATCTCTTGGATGTTGTGGTCGACCGGGATGATTCATCCGTGATTTGGCAGCGGCTAAGCGCCGGTCTCGATCTGCATTCCCTGCAACCACCGTGGCTTTTCGTCGCCCCTGCGCTATCAGACGTTCTTTGGCGATACGGCCGCCGCTCTGGATTTCGCGCGTGGTGTTGCGGACAGGCGCCTGCGCGCCCGCGCTTTCTACGAAATAGCCGTCGCCCAAGCGCAGACCGGAAAGTCGAACGTGAAAGAGGCGCTTGAACAGGGGGACACTAGCGCCGGCCAGGCACTCTGGACCGACGCCGCCTTGGCGCTCATTGCGATCGAGGCTCATGCATGGGCCGGCGATGCAACAACGGCTGTCTTGCTCACGCGCAAGACACAAAATCAGGGCTACCGCGCCCTCGCCTTTGCAAGAATAGCCTGCGCCCTATCAGGGCTGCGGCATCCGCTTCTGTTCTTCGCCAATCGACCCCCCCTCTAGCCGAGGCCCGCCAACTGATGCTGTCGGCCGACCCTTGACAGCCTGCGGGGTGACACCAAAAGGAGATACGCCATCGGAGCCTGCGCTTGCCGCTCCGTGGCTCGTGAGAGGTTGAGGTAGGTCGATGTCGGAAACGTCTGAGTGGCTCATCCCGTTTCGCGGGAGGAACCCCTCCAGTACTTTCACCCAGAATTTTTTGTGGAAGCAACGTAACGTCTACGTGATGGACAACCATCGCGCGGCGCTATGGTGCTGGCTCCAGCACATGGATCCGACGCAACCCTATTCGCTCTTTCACATGGATCAGCACTACGACACACTCGCCAGCCGGATGCCCACATGGCTGGAGAATCTGCCAACCGACTGGCGCCTCGACATCGAGGCGTACCTGTCTCACGAAGTCAAATATCCGGATATCCCCCAACCAGCTCTTCTATTTCGCTGGGACAACTATCTATCCATTTTCCTGGCCGTGTTCGGCTCCGCTCTGGAGACCGCTTTGTTTGCGACCCATGGCAAGGGCACGCCACCAGACTGCGCGCATTCGAATTGCGATCTCTGGAATGTGCCGGCGAATCTTGATTATTGGCTGAGCCAGTCGCGCGCGCCATGGATTTTCAATCTAGATCTGGACTACTTCTTTTGGCACGGAACGGAGGATGACGCGTGCCGCCGCATGCTATCCAAGGCTTATATAGGTGAGACGATGAAGACCGTCCGCGCCAATTTGAGCAGCGGAAAAATCGGCGTGCTGACGATTGCGCTGTCGCCCGAATATTGCGGCGGCTGGGAGCAGAGTGAAGAGGTGCTGGATACGGTCTTGAAGCCTCTTGGAATTGAATTCGTGCTACCGCGCTGATCATCGTTTAGGTCAGCGACGCAGGTCCAGACTCGCGGAAGAGAGGGTCATCGCCCTACGGAATGTTGTGGGACCAATGGAGTGCTGTTTGTTCAGAAAGAACTCGCGATTGCCGAGCTCGGTTTCAGCATACTGATCGATCGCGACCTAGATCGCCTCGATGTGCATCCGGCCTCGACCCTCATGGCACGAACGCTTGCGCGCGTGGTTGAGCGCCGCCAGAAATTCCGGGGTGTCCTGCATGTCGGAGAAGTAGGCCGCGCGCGTTGGGTCATGCCGCTGTCGCCTCCCGCGGCACGAGGCGGAGCTGCGCACCGGCACACGCGACGGCATCGGCGGTCGGCGAGGAATGAACAAATAGTGCACGAGAATGGGCTCGTTGTCGCCAAGCAGGCTTCGTTCCTTGACCAAGTCGCTCCTCACCGTGCGCATCTCCAGGATTTCCTGCGCCACAGGCTGCTGCTTCCACGTGCAGAGATGCCGGACTTTGATGATCGCTGAAATCACATATCAGGGTAAAAGGCCTGCAATTCGTGCACCTTTCCGTTAGATTGAAGCGGAGGCCCTCGAGGCACTTCGCCCGTAAACATCGGCGGCCCACCTGTGACGTGATATATGCATAGCCCACCTTTTGCCGATCGTTTCATATTTGCAGATGACGCAAGGCTTGCAGCGAGGCTCTCTTCGTTGCTCGCCAGGCCGGGCCATTATCTGGGAGTTTGCGATGGTCCTCGAATGCAGCGTCCGGATCACAAACTCGAGGTGCTTCGGCGGCATAATGCCATGGGGCGGACGCGCGCGA
Source organism: Bradyrhizobium sp. USDA 3397 (assembly GCF_054060965.1). NCBI lineage: Bacteria > Pseudomonadati > Pseudomonadota > Alphaproteobacteria > Hyphomicrobiales > Nitrobacteraceae > Bradyrhizobium > Bradyrhizobium sp. USDA 3397. Next base: position 6,657,986 of record NZ_JBSSDS010000001.1, on the reverse strand, counting down.
AGACCGCATTCATGGCGGGCTTGCCTGTCAACGCTATCCAGGCGCTCAGTCAGTCGCTGAATGCGCACAGGCAGGTCCCCTGCATTCGTATCTCATCTTCGGACGATATTGTGTCGGCAATTCCTCACGCGGGCCAGCGTAACATTTTGACCTGGGGTCGCGACCGTATGGGCATCGGCCTTCTGAAGGCCCTTCGCACCGGGCAGGAGATCGTGTTTGAAGACAAACCCTCGCCTTACGAGTGGCTTCCGTCTAAAAGCGGTCACATCGTTGTCTGTGAGCAGGGCGAGGAGATCTCCGAAGTCATAGCTGCAAATTACGCTTACGCTCTGGATGCCGGACTATTCCTGATCCCGGAAGTGGACAGGGATCGGGCAGACGACATTCTTGAAGCCTTTTATTCGCTCGATGATCGGCCCGGCGGCACGCCACGGGAAGCTCAAGCAAGTCTGACGCAGGAACTGCTCGGCCTGTGCGGATCAATCCCAGTCCCCGACGGAGGATCGATCACCTTTGTCGGCCGCTTGCCGTACGGCTTCGCATATCCTGAGCATCCTTCGACGCATCTGTTCAAGTATCCGGATTTGGGCACGTCCGTTGTCAACGGGTTCGCGGCGGAGCAGCCGGGTCAGCCGGGCACAGGCGTGGTGATGCTGGTCGATCCCGGCACGACGCCGGCACCAGAAATTCAGTCCGCCGTCAATCTCCTGGAGCCCCGGCGCGCCTTTATCCGCGTTTATCAGGACCGCAGCGCCAATGTACGGCACGTGTCCGAAATGATGGAGCATTTCCCCTATGATCTTCTGATCTTCGCGACGCATTGTGGTGATAGTTCTGGTTACCGGCAGACGTACGAGTATACAGACTCCGAGGGGCTACACCGCACAATGGTTGTGGACCTGGCTGTTGGCTTCCAGCGAACGGACGATCCCGAGATGCTGAAAGTTGGCCACTTCTTCCGCTTCGTCTCTCTTGACGGCGTCGATTGGACGGATCGAACCGCCAAGGCCAAATTGTACGTCGGCGAAGCCGTGCACGACTTCAATCGCCTGATGGACGGCGGCCCGAGCAAGTTCAACTACACAAAGAGAGAAACGATCGACCGTGTCGTTGGCTCGTCGGCGCTGATGATGTCGGACAGCAATTTCATCTTCGCCCAGCATTCGATAGCCGACATGGGGACGCCGATCGTCATCAATAACGCTTGTGTTTCGTGGCAGCGGTTGGCGGGAGACATTACGTACGCTGGGGCGCGCGCTTACATCGGAACACTGTTTCCCGTGACCCCGATCGAAGCATCGGAAGTGGCCACACGAATCCTGGATAGGCATTGGGGCAAGCCGCTGGCCGTAGCGCTCTGGGCAGCTCAGCGCGACGTTTATGAAGGAAGCCCGCGGCGCCCCTATGTGCTGTCTGGCGTTTTTCCGCAGCGGCTCCGCGTGGAACCGATCGACTATCCGGAACGCATTCGAAAACGTCTTGCCAGCAGCCTCGCGGGTTATCAGGAAATGCGCTCGGGACTGAGCGAAGGGGACGGCAAGCGGATCGAGGCAGTCCAGGATATCGTCCGGATTTATGAGCGGGAGCTACAGCATTTCGAAGATGCACGGAACCAGAATGGCACGCAGTTATAATAGAGAAGCGTTTGCGTCGTGCGGTGCGGGAGCACGAAAGCGAGCGCGCCAAGAAATTATCTGGGCGCGCAACCGGAGCACGCGAACCGTCGGTCGCGCGACATCACGCAATTTCCGGGACGGGATCATTTGTCAATGATAGATGCAGTGCAGGAGTACGGTAGGGCTGACTTCATTCAGCAACAGCTCGGGTTAAGTCCGTCGATTGGCCAGAAGCTCGCCGCCATCATCACTTTTGCTGGCAGCATCGAGTATCATTTGGAGCGTGCGCTGTGGCGGCTCCGGCGCATCGATCCGAAGGGCGTAAAGCCCGAGACGGATGCACGTGTAATCACCGATTTGATTTCAATGCTTGAACGTTTTGCCACCGACCTGGCACCGGGAGATGAAAAGACACTACTCGAAGGGTGGTGCAGGTCAGCACGTGACGGCTTCACGATCAGGCACAACATCGCGCACGGCGTGGCCATGACGCTAGGTAGTACGCTGGTGTATGCGAGGAACCCCAGATGGCATGGCGAGATCCGCAAGCGCGAGTTTGGTGACTTCTGGGCCGACGAGCCCACGCTTGACGTTGTCCGCGAGGCGATGGCTGTTCTTCTGCGTCTCGCCATTCAACTCTCTCGAGAAGAGATTTCGCTGAAGGAGATAGCGAACCCACTAGCCCTTAAGGCGCTGCGCACGGCTCGCTCGGTGCTTGGGGAATTTGCTAGTCGAGATTACAACCCAAGTTTCGATAAATATTGAACATCTTGCTGCGCGCGCCATGAAGATGTCATTTCTGACGCTTGCGGAAACGCCATGCATCCGCGAGATTTGAGGTCTCGATGTCTTCGAAGGTCACCGGCTTGCCCGCATCGAACAGAGCTTTGGCTTTCTGCATCGCTTCCTCGGAGGGGGGGCCAGTAACCGAAATCGGTCACCAACCGGGGGACACGAACCCGCGTTACCAGCGACATCTGCGCGTTGTGAGCGATGGCCGACAAAGCCTCCTCAGAAGTGACTGGCTCCAGTGTTAGCGGCCCCTTGATCTCGTCAAACTTCGCCGAAATGTGCAGGCGCTCGACTTGCCCGGCCTCGGCGTTTCTCAGAATGCTCTGACTGAATGTGCCCGGCACGGAAGCAATCAATCCGGTCACGGTCGCCGTGGCCATGACATGCCACGTCGCTTCCTCGCGCTCCGGCTTTAGACTGACGATGTGCTCACCTATCAACGAAGGGATCGCTCCGTTCATCCAAAGCCACGCCATGCACGAAAGCAATTGCGGGCCAGATGGCTCATCAGTTAGGTCTAAGGCCGCGTTGATGAATTGTGGATGGTCATCAAATCGTCCCTCGACATAGGGGAGCACGGTGAACGCAGTTTGCGTTATCAGCAAGAAAACCGTGGACTGGATCGCTGCGTTGATCTCTTGCGTGAGACGATCCGCGGTGAGACCTTCGAAGACAAGCGTTTTGATGCCGCGCGACTTCGCCGCATCTTGAGCATCGGCAGTGTACCCATTCGCGCTGACCAGTATGCCTTGCTGCACAGGGATGCCGACTTCTTCGAGGATGCGAATGAAATTATCGACAGCCCCAGTGCCGAGGGTTTTGGCCTCGTTCTTACATCCCACACCGAGCCGCACCGGATAGCCCGCCACGCTGGATGTAATCAGAACGTCAATCTCGCGGCGGCGCCTTGTTTTGCTGTGTAAGACGGGCAGCTTCTTCCGCTTCTCGACGACAACGCCCGCCACCTCGTGCATCATGGCAACGAGGTCTTCCAAGATGTCGCCCTTGCGCTTAGCAGTCATCCTTTTCCAATCGTATCGCTACCAATCGCGCGATTCTTTATCTCCGCCTGGGAGCGTCTCACAGCATGCTGATGCGGGCAAGAGGACGAAGAATGGCGATGAGAATGGATTCGATCAGCCCGCGAGCTCGCATCGATTACCGATTCATGTATCGAGCCACCTTCTAGCTTGGCTGCACCGCTCCATACATAAGCGAGAGGTAAGGGCTCCGTGCCTCCTCGGGCACGTATAGAGTCGTTTCCGGCAACCAGTCGCCACCGATCCGGACCACCTGCGATGCATGCGCGTAGGGCTGGAGTTCAGACAGCAAGCGATAGTACTCATGAACGATGTCTGAAATGCTCTCATGCCATTGATCTTCAAGAACGGAGATCCGCTGGTTTATCGACGCGATTGCTTGATCTCGCGCATCCTGCGTCATGCACTCCAGAGCATAGCCTACAACAGCGTAGTCGAGATCCGACCGCTGTATCGCGGAGCGCCATCCGTCGTCACTGAACCGCCAGGCGTTCCAGCGCTTAAACGCTATAGTCCAGAGAGCAGATCGTCGTCCTGAGGACGCCTCCGCATAAAATGCTCTTAGGCAATTGGTGACGGACTGGCGCATCGGATTCAACTGCACCGGCCTGCTCCATAGACGAATTGCCTCGACATACCCTTTGAGAGCGGCATCCGGAACGTGAACCAACGCCCTACCGAGCGCTTCCTGCAAGTCTGGCTGCTCGGCCAGCGCCAGCATCCACCCGTCCCAACACACTTTGTCTTTTGAAACCTCGATGAATAGGTCTGTGAGCAGAGCAGCCTCGTCGGCGGTTGGTGTGCGACGCGACTGGAGTTGATCCGCAAAGGAGCGATAGACTGCCGCAAATTGAAAGCGCGGATTTTCGCTTTCGAGAGCTAACCGAAGGCACTGCTCGGCGGGAAAGACCTGCACAAGGATGAACGCGAGCGGCGTCTTCTGAACTCTATTTAGACACACGAGAAGTTGTTGCCTCGCATAGCGAAGCAAGAAGCGCATCGTCTGCGTCTGGATGGCGTTTCGGGAATATTGGCGGAAACCTTCGCCAACCGCCGATGATGTTGGCCCAGTCACCTTCTGCGTCCGCCTTTAAGAAAGCTTCGACGATTTCGGCTTCCCGGATCGGCGGGGGTTGCCCACCGGCACTGATAATCGTGACATCGATGGACGCCGCAATCCGGCTCAATTGATTGACGAGGCTGCTGTTCGCTCCAACGTCTTCAGGCAGCAAATTCCACAGCGCACCGCCGAAGTCGCAGACCTGGGCAACGACGATGATAGCGGTCAGCCGCGCAAGCTTCGAATCCGCTGCCCCTTCCCATACGCGCATCTCGCCGATAAGCCAGCGCAACAGGGATGCATATCGGGCCAGATCGATAGAAGCATCGACTATCTGATCCGGCGGCCAAGGCGGTCGGAAGCTCAGCCGGATAAAGCTGAACCGCTCATGAAAGGCATGAAAGAGCTGAGCCGCTTGATCGTGATCCTCAAGCAAGCGAAGAGGTTGTTCGAAACCATCGATAAGAGCAATGAGCTTGTCGGGCGCCAGCGATTCTCCATCCTCTGCGGCGAGGCGCAAAGCTTCGGTGAGAAGTTCATTGCCGGAATGGTTCACGGCTTCTTCCATACGAGATGCTCGGGTTGATCGAGCCGACGCCAAAGATCTTCAAAGGCATCGCAGACTAATTGGCCATCCTCGACTCTCTGGAGGATGTGATGCTGTTTGCCGAGCCCGTTAACGGATGTTCCAAGGGACCATGCTTGAGCGCCGGTGCCAGTCGCCGGGAAGATGAGAAACCGGTCATGAAAGGACCAGCCGGCCACACCGATCCGCGTGCGGAATTCCAAGCGAAGGCCACTCCAGTTTGACCTGAGTCCGCTGAAGAAAGCGCGTTGCTGCTCAATGAACTTTGTCTTTGATATCGACGTCGAAGACTGCGCAGCATCGAACCCTTGTGCATCGGAAAGCGCGCGCAAATCGGCATCGGCATAAGGGCAGTGGAACAGAGTCTTGATGACATCCTCTGCGCTGAGGTAGGGGTCCCAAAGCCATGCAGCTTCTCGTCCATGTTGGCGAATAAGGAACCTTACGTCCTCGATGGCCTCATCGTGCGATGCTTGTTCTTGGCCTGGTTGCGGAAGATATTGCTTAAAAGCGCGGCTTTCCCGCAATCGGCTTGCCTCCTCCCGATACATGCGGGACTGTCGCCACTCGCGAACAGGGTTAGAGGACGCGTCACCCACGATGCTCTTGATTGGTCGGGGATTCACGCCAACGCGATACTCGTCAAAGCCGCCGCTTACGTTGGGCACCGAAAAGACTCGCGGCTCACCTCCCACAACATGCATGGCGAATTCGATGGAGCGGATGAAACTCATTTCTCCGCTGGCCGCCAGCAGAAGGCCGTTTGATTCGTCCCACAAGACCGCGCGACGAAGCCCCTCTCCGTCTTGCATGGACAACAGCGTTTGCGGCTGGTCGAGGTTGCAGGAATTGAAGCCTGATATCGCGCCGTCATACTCCGTCTCGCAAAGCACGCGCAGCGTTCTTGGTGGCGCTTTTGGATGCCAAGCGACTTCGACCGTCAGTTCACCCGTCTCCCGCATCTCGCCGAACTTTGATTTGAGGACGGTAACCGGCAACTGCACCAGGATGTTGCCCAGACGATCCGACAGGCTGGCCAGCCCAATCGGCACGTGTTTGCTCACCGCCTCCGACAATTCCTGCAAGGCCGGCGGATCATCGAACAATGCCTTCAATCTTGTCTTGGTCGTATCGACCCATTCGAAGACCTGCGAACCGGACCAAAAATTGTTCTTTAGAACTCGGTTGATGGGAACGCTACCGGCATTATCGGCCGGCACGAATTGCACTGGAATAGAGACCAGCTCGGCGACGCTCAATGAATGTCCAGAGGCCCGCCAAGTGCCGTTCGAGCACAGATGATCGAGCGAAGGGACGAGTTCGGCAATCAGTTTCAGATAGCGCTTAATTCCAAATGACCATCCCTTAAGCGATCGCAATATGATGGGCTTCGTGCTGAGGTATCTCGGTTGCTCCCGAGCATCCGGCAGTCTTTCTTCGGCGACCAAGATCGTGAAGATGTTGATGGGCGGAGCACTGCCGGGCAGAGAGGCAAAAATCTCGGTTACTTCAAAATGCGTGTAGAACCCGAGAATGCCGGGCTCGATCCACCGGGCAATTTCATTCTTGGCGATGTCGGGATTCCAACTGCGCGGGAGCATGGGCGTCTAACAGATGTAAGCCGATGACCGGCAGCGGTGAGGCAAATCAAAATAGAACATTAAGGGAACAACCTCAACCCCTGGATGCAGCTGTCCGCTTGCTTGAAGCTCAATGGTAACCGGCCAACATTGAGGCAATTCAATAGGATATTCCTTATAATCCAGAACAAAATCTACAGGATATGCCTTATTGCAATACACAGATTTAATAAGGAATATCTTATAGATTTGATAACTGGTAATATGCTATACCTTATCGGATGAAAGATGCCATCCGTCACCTCGACAGCCGCTTCGCCACACTTCGAGCGTTCTCAAATGCCCAGCGCCCTCCGAAGGGTTGGATTCGTGCGATTCGGGACGCGCTAGGTATGACGACGGCCCAATATGCAAAGAGGCTGGGGGTCTCGCAGCCGCGCATCGTGGAACTTGAAAAATCCGAGCAAAGCGGCAGTGTAACCCTCAACACGCTTCAACGTGCAGCCGAGGCCCTCGGCTGCCGTTTGGTCTATGTGCTTGTACCCGAGCGGCCCCTCGCAGAAGTTGTAACCAAGCGAGCCGCCGAAATCGCTGAGCGGCAATCACGAGCCATCGAGCAGACGATGCGGCTTGAGGACCAGGCTGTGGAGGACAATCGGGCCGCCCGCGCTCTTCGGGAGCAAGCGATCGAAGATTTGCTGAAACGCCCCGCGCGTCTCTGGGATGACGAATGACAGATCTACACGCCGCCGACGATCATGCGACACCGCTGACGCCCCAGGAACGCGAAGAGCTTATCCCAACCCACATTACGTTACGCAGCGAACTGAACGAACTCGAGCAGCAGAATATCGCCACGGCAAACCGTTGGGCGTTTGCTCGCCGCAAGGTTCCGACGCGTGAGAGTTTTCTCAAGAGCCTGCACCGACGCATGTTTGAACGCGTGTGGCGCTGGTCCGGCAAGTACCGGACGACCGAGCGAAATCTTGGCGTCAAGCCTCACATGATTGAAGTCTCGCTGCACGACGTGCTGAACGACGTGCGCTACTGGGTTGAACACAAGACCTACCCGCCCGACGAGCTTGCCGTTCGCTTTCATCACCGTCTTGTTTCGGTGCATCCCTTTCCGAATGGGAATGGTCGTTGGTCGCGTTTAGCGGCCGACGTGTTGGTCACGCAGCTCGGCGGGCCACGCTTCACCTGGGGCGGAGCCGACCTGCAAAAGGCCGGCGCCGCGCGCATGGCCTACATCACCGCGCTCCAGGCTGCCGACAATCATGATCTCGGACCTCTCGTTGCTTTTGCTCGATCGTAAGAAGGGCTCGCAGACCAGACATTAGAGCTTTGGATTACGGAGTGGTCTCGCGCCCCAGTCAGACTCAAACTCGAACACCAGTTGATCGTCGTCTTCGTCCAGGCCTCCTTTTTCCAAGCGGGTCGCCTGAATAGTGCGACCGCCCTTGAGTTGCTGTTCGAAGAAATTGTCACCCCGAAAGGCATAGTTCTGAAACTGCTCAAGAGTTATGCGCCCCGCCAATAGTTCGAGCACCATGCGCGACGAGATACTGATCGACACCTTGAAATCTCCTTTCGATGAGATAGTCGTCCCGAGATAAATCCCTTTACCCTGCGGATCGAAGAGACCTTGCCTGTGCCAGGAGCGCGCTTGGTACCCTTCAAGCTGCGGCTGCGGCAATCCTAGCGCAATGCGGTTGAGCCTCTCGTATTCGGTATCCCGCTGCGCGGAGGGCTCGCGTTCAAAGAGAGTCACTTTCCATTTGGGAGAGTTGGAGCCCGCCGCCATAAAAGGCCCCCAACTTCTGTACGGCGAAAACACGCAGACAATATCTACCTTTGAGCGTTGAAGAAAATAATGGATCACCTGTTCTCCGCTGACCTGAAACCCGCCCAGAGGTTTCAACTCGCGAAGCATGTGGCAACCCGCGTCACCTAAGAAAATGCATTTGAGCACGCCGGCTTCTGACTTAGACAGCTGTCGTTCCTTGGAACGCAGAGCGCTATATATGGGATTATCTTCAATGTGATCCGCGACCGGAGGCATCGAGCAGAAAACACGTCCTTCAGGATGGACGTATTTGCGCCATTCAATAATGACGTCGATTTGCTCGTCGGTGAGCTGAAGGGTTGGAGGGGTTGGCCAATCAGGTGCGGAAACCCAATCTTCTAGTTTTCTCTCAAGGGCGGGCGTAAGTTCAAAATCCTTCGTGACTCGCCGGACACGACGCAATTGATTTCCCTCACGTCTCCGCGCTTCCATAAAACGATAGTAGAGGTGGGACCCGGATTTCTTACGTTTGCGATTACAAAAATGTCCGATCTTGTCAGCCGCTCGATTCATCAAGTCCTTTCCGGAAAACGTGTCGTCGGACACCGCCCTGATTTCAACGAGCGCAGGACCACGCGGAAATAGTGTGCGCGTGAACGCATCTGGCCGAGCGCTAGAATTTGCGAGGACGGGGTCAATTTCCAGATCAGCAACCTGCTGAACGCTCCACAGGAGGCTCAGCTCAACCTCCGCCGCGAGCGCATCCTTGGCATTCTTGTGCTCCAATCTCGCCAGGAGATCGGCAGCCTTTTCGACCGTCAGGAGCGGAGCTAAATCATTGAGCATCGCCTGCAAGCGACGCCGTGCATAAACTGGCATGATGTGTTCGGATCGTCTCGATAAAGCGATAGATGCTAAGTGAGTCCCGTGTTGCGGGGAATATGGCTTCAAGGCGAGGGCGGTGGCTTTCTGAACTGGTCAATGAGGCGATAAACCGCGGCAAGCGCCGCAAGCGCGGTAGCTATATTACAAGATTCGCCCGAACGGAGCGCTCGGCCAGGATGAACGAGGTTGCGCGCGTCTTTGGCAAGGCCTGCCTGTTGTTCCGTCGCAGCGTCGATGACACCATTTGACGTAGCAAGGCTAATCAGGTCCGCGAGATGAAGCTGATCCAACGGCCGTTTGGGTGGGCTGGCAAGTGTTATCTGTTTTAGGGCCCAGAGGAGCAGGGCTTCGAGAGCCGCACCTGCAAAAACAGTCGCCCCCATCCATTCACGCGCGTTGAAATCCATCCACGCGGCTCGAATGCGATCCTCAATGCCGAGGCGAATATCATTATCGGAGATAAAGGGCAGTTCAGGCTCTGACGGGGGCAGTTCGTCGCGACATTGCTTCATGAGCCGACGGATTCGCTCGACCGCGTCCTTGCCGCCGACATCTCGTGCAGGCCGCGTATCGCCGACATTCCAGAGCGCAAGCGAAGTCGCGAGCACCGCGCGACAGCGCGAATACTCAAGATAGTCCGTCGTCGGCAGATCCATCAATTCGCTTGGAATTTGATCGAGAAGACCTAGCAGTGCATGAACTTCGGCACGATGGACATATGTGACGGCGCCGGCATCAATCTCGCTGCGGCTAGCGCCGAACATGCCATCGATGGCGTTTGCGATCTGGCTTGGAACAACTTTCGGCATTGATGATCCGATGTTAGATGATCGGTTCTGCCGAACACCCTGCGAAGAAACAACGGCAATCGCGCAGACGTGCAGCAGCAGGCTTTCTATGCTATTGGTTTTATAAAGGATTCGTTCCTTCTTAGCATGGGGTTCGAAGGCGGCTCCTCGAGTTTTGGGCGGCACGTGCGCGACGATTTCACCAAGCAAACGATTATCGAGATTGCCAAGGGCGTTGCCTATCGCTGCTCCAATCCCGAATGTCGTCGGCCGACGGTCGGTGCTAATGCGGCACAGGACGGCACGATCACCATAGGCGTGGCAGCCCATATTTGCGCGGCCTCTCCTGGGGGCCCGCGTTACAATGCAGCCCAAACGCAGGAGGCTCGCCGAAGTAAGGAAAATGGACTCTGGCTTTGCCAGAATTGCGGGAGGCTGGTCGACGCGGATCCCAACCGGTTTACGGTCGAGCAATTGGCCGAGTGGAAGCACGGCGCGCAAGCGCGGGCTTTCCGCGAGCTCGTCGCACCCGATGCCACCCACGCTGAGGAGGCTGCACGGGTTGGTGCGGCGATTGCGGCGGATGATCGCCCCCATGATGCCGCGTTCGACACGGTATTCGAAAGAGTTCATGCTGCGGCGACGACCGACCTTGCCACGCATAAGCGCGGACCGCTCTGGTTGGGTGCGACAGTTGAGCTTACTCTAAGGATCGATGGTGACGGCGCCGCACCGTCTTTCAGTATCAGTAAATTACCGCTGGCGATCGAAGCCGCGCCCGACGTGACCATCGTGGCGCCACCGGGTACGGGCAAGACCACGACGCTGCTGCAACTCGCCGGACATGCGCTCACCGCGCAGTCCATCGTCCCGCTGTATTTCAGATTGGGCGATTGGTCTGCGGGATCAACAGGGCTGCTTACCAGCTTGCATCAACGCGCCGCTTTCCGGACGGTTAGCACCGAAGATATCGGCGCTCTTGCCGGTCGCGGCCGGCTCCTGCTGTTGCTCGACGGCTGGAACGAGCTTGCTCCGGATGCCCACAAGCGATTGCGCGTTGAGATTGGGCAAATCCGTCGCGATTGGCCCGATTTGCGCATCATTGTCACAACGAGGCGGCAGGCACTCGACGTTCCGATACCGGGGCCGCGCGTTGACATCGAACCGCTCTCCGAAGATCAACAGATTTCGATCGCAGACGCACTCTATGGCGCGATCGGTACGAAGATGGTCGACGATGCCTGGCGGACGCCGGGTGTTCGCGCGTTGATTGCGATCCCCCTCTATCTCTCCGCCCTGCTTAGCGGTGGTGCGCAAGGCGCCATGCCGGATACCAAGGAAGCCGTGCTGCGCTTGTTCGTCCAACAGCACGAGAAGGCGGGTGACCACGCCGAAGCCCTGCATTCGGCGCTGCTTGGATGTCACACGGTGATTTTGACGGAGCTGGCAAGTCATCTCAATGCCGTCGGCGCAACCACAATGTCCGAGGCCGACGCACGCCGGGTTGTGACATCAACGGCTGCCAGATTGCGAGAGCAAGGTCAGATTGTCGCTCCGCTGGAGCCGATTTCAGTTCTTGAAGCTTTGACAAGTCATCACACCTTGATGCGCTCCGGCGGAGGCGTCGCGTTTCAGCATCAGCAATTCCAGGAGTGGTACGCCAGCCACAGGGTTACTGGGTTGATGCTGGCGGCCGCTCGGGGTGACGCTGGTGCCCGCGTGCAACTACGCGCCGCGATCTTGGACCAGCCAACGTGGGAGGAATCTGTCTGGTTCGCGACGGAACGATTGTCGCGCGAAAAAGACGGCGTCGAGGTTGTTGCGCACGCCGTGCGTCTGGCCTTGCCTATTGATGCTATGTTGGCCGCCGAGATGATCTATCGCGCGGCGTCCGCAGTGTGGGATCTCGTGAGCGGCGACGTCATGCCGTTCGTGGCGCGTTGGCACAGGCCTGGAAAGGTGGATCGCGCAGTGCGCTTTATGATCGTGACCGGCCGGCCCGAATTTGCATCGCAGATCTGGCCGCTCGCATCGAGCAGCGACAAGCAAACACTGATCCCGACTTTGCGTATCGCGCCGCGCTTTCGTCCGCGAGTCCTTGGTCCTGATCTTCAGACAAAGGTCCGAGAACTTTCCGAGGAGACGCGCAAGGAACTCCTTGGCTTAATCGCCGGAGAGAGTGGTCTGGACGGAATGGATCTCGCAGTCCAACTCGCCAAGGCTGATCCAAGCCCAAACGTCCAGGCAGATGTCGTTCAACATCTTCAGTTTCGGCTGGCCGATCGGCACGTCGCCAGCTTGCTCGCCGATGCGCATGAAGAAACATGGGAATTGGTCGCACGACGCAGCTATGCGGAGGAAATCCATGCCCCCGAGGTCGTGAAGAAGTTGAATGCTATTCGAGCCAAGGCTCTTGAGCAGGCAACCGAACCATCCGAGCGGTTAAGCCTTCTTCTTCAGCAAGCTTCTGACGATCCTGAACGGGATGCGGCTATCTCATCCTCGATCGCGGACCCCCGGTTCGTGGTCAACAATACGCAAAGCAATTGGCTTTATGTTACGCAGCGATACGCGCCCACGGCCTTAGCGGAAGGACTTCGCCAGCGCCTGGAGGCCGGTCTCGATCTACCCTTTCATGCGGGCGACGTTTTGCTAAAACTAGACGTGATCGACAACGGCCCCATTGTCGGCGCAGTCCTCGATGTTGAGCGCGAGGACCGCAATATAAATGCCGCGGCCGGACTGGTCGGTCTCGCGACAATCGATGCGCTGATCGACAAGTATCTGGCGACGACGCGAGCTTTGCGGACAGCACGGGATAATCGTGCGCTGTGGGATGAGCATCATCGCACCGAGGCTCGAATCCACTGCACACGTCCCGCAATTTTTGCGGCGAGCGTCCTGCGCAAAGGACAGTCGGACGACCCTTGTATCATTTCGGCCCTAGCATCCCTTGTCGCGCAGCACGGTGCCCGCCATGAGGATCATGACAGGCCTCTTGGGATTGATCCGTCGACGAAGACCATGTGGGTCGAACTCCTGCGACGCTGGATCGACGTGATGATTGCATCACAGACTGCAGGTCGGCACGAGCTTGCTTATGTAGGCGAGGCCGTCGGCCGCTTAGGTCTCGAGGAGCTGGTCCCCGACCTCAAGCGCTTGCTGGACGAAGAACTCTCGCGCTTCAGGAGTGCACGACAAGGGCACGCCGACGCCTTGCGGCGTGGAATGATCGTAACATCGTCAGATGCAAGCATGCACTACGATAATCAGTACAGGGCATCTTTCATTCACATCGGTGGGGATGTTGTCGCCACCCTTGCAGCGCAATACCTCGAAGACAGGGACTTTGGTTTTTCGGCAGCGCTAATAATCAAATCGATATCCGACCGGCAGCTTGGCGTACCCGAGCCCGGTTGGCGTCGTCAGTGGCCGTGGTTCGACGGAGTGGACGCAGCACGCAAGAGCAGGGCAGCCCAGCCTCAGCCGGCACCTCAAAATGCTCTCGCCATGCCGATCTTTGCAGCCATAGATCGATTGGCAAGGCCGGAAGCAGAAAAAGAGGATCAGTCGCTCGCCATTACCCTAACGCGCATCGCTCTAAGTCTGCCCCACGGCGACCATGAAGAGCTCGTCGCCCGTGTGTTGGCTTTGCCACAGCCATTAGCGACAAAGCAGATGCTTCTTGCTGCCGTGGTGCTCGACGGGCAGATCATCGATGTCGATCTCGTCATGCGGGCCATCGACGATTGGCTCTTGGATGCCAGTAGCGAAGCAAACAAGGCCTGGCACAAACGGCAAGACAATTTGGAAATCGAACGGTGGGTGGAATTGCTGCCCTTCACGACGCGACCTGACGCCGTGCTCGATGGTTTGACAAAGGTCAAGGCGTTCTATGGCCGCGACTGGGCAAAGCGGTGGGAACGCGTGCTAACGGCCGTGGCGGCCATCCCGGGTTCAGAGGGGATTGGCCTCCTCGGCAGCCTGGCGCGCGCCCACAAGAATATCGCCGACGAGCATGCGTGGGTGCAGGCGTTTCTCAATCGGGGCACTCTTGAATCCGTGCTCATGTACGTCGACCTGTTCATTGAGCGCATCTTCGGGACCGAGCCTCACGGCGTGGATGCGTGGCACGTTGGTCGCCAGCTTGCGGAATATGCCCAGAGATTTCCCGAACTAACCTCTGAACTGAGGAAGCGGTACGAAACGGTCGGTGCCGGCCCGGGCCGTCGCATGCTAGAGGAGTTCTTTGGCGAGACGGCAAGCGAGGTTGATCTCCTTGCCATGGTCAAGAAATATGCGGCGGACAACAAAGCTTATGATGGCCAGATGGCACGAACCGTTGAAGCTGTGGCGGTTGACAAGGTGCCCGTAGGCGAAGGCTCAAATGCCTACAGCATCTATCCGGCCCCTGTAGGGAAATTGCGTAAGGCGCTTTTCGATCTGCTCGACGGCTCTCCGGCGGAAGCGGCCCTTGCGAAGAGATGCCTGGTGGCCATCGACAAGCTTCGGGATGAACATGGTATCGCGGCCAACGATCCTCGGCATCCGGATGTCACGTCCGAACGGCCGTGGCCGCCGGAGGCGACGTAGACTCCAGGGACGTACTGCACGGGCCGCTACATAAGGCTTTGACTTCCGACCCGAGGGCACCGCACCAGTTTCGCACCAGAAACGACCTCAACAAAGCGCAATGAAGGCGCTCGAATCCATCTGAAAATGCAGCAAAATCAACAAATCTGACCGATAATCTGCCGCTCGTAACGGTCTGACCGTAGGATCTACTTCGCTGGCTCAGAACTCAAAACAGCGGAGTGCCGGGCGCGGGATAGGTTCACCGCACCAGAAAAACAAAGTCGATTCTGGAGTCGTTCGCGCGAATTGACCGTCCGATTCCCACTCCACGCTAGCCGAATTTGCGACGCTTAGCCTTCCACCATTTTGTCGTCCGCCTTCTAGGCATTGATCAACAACAGCCGAAGTTCGACACCAAGAGTGGCAATGGAGCGCGCCGAGTGATCGAGTCCCGTGGCATGTCGAATGAACTAGCTGCCGCTTACGCAGGTTGCGAGTCAATTTCGGCGTTCAACGACTGGGTTCGACGCGGAATTATGCCGAAGTCGATTCCGGGAACACGCAAATGGGATAGAAAAGCAATCGACGCAGCCCTTGACCGGATGTCTGGTCTCGACTCTAAAATTCGACCGCAGCTGTCACCCTACGACGAATGGAAGGCTTCGCAAAATGCGGATGCGGCTCAAAGGCATCAACAGCTTAACAAAGCGGCTGGCTGACGGCACAGTCAAGACGTACTGGTACGCTTGGAAGGGTGGTCCACGTATCGATGCAGAGCCTGGCACACTGGATTTCGTACGGCTGTACAGTGAGGCAATCGCAGCCAAACCAAGGAAGGATGCAGAAACGTTTAGCTCGCTCATCGACTACTTCAAGGACCAGAGCGAGTACACAGGTCTGGGCGACAAGAGCAAGCGTGCCTACGATCAGTATCTTGCGCTGATCGAGGCCAAGTTTGGCGCGATGCCGCTTGGCGCGATCGAGGATAGGCGTGCACGGGGGGACTTCAAGGCATTTCGGAATACCTTCGCGTCCACACCGCGTAAGGCAGATTACGTCTGGACGACGATCGCGCGTGTGCTCTCGGTCGCAAAGGACCACGGCAAGATCGGTGTGAACGTCTGCGAACGCGGTGGTCGGCTTTATGAGTCCGATCGCTCGGAGATAATCTGGACCGCCGACGATATCCGTGCCTTTTGCGGCGTAGCGTCCATCGAGCTGCAGGCCGCTCTCCTGCTTGCGCTATGGACAGGCCAGCGCCAAGGAGATCTGCTGCGGCTGACCTGGAGCCACTACGATGGCACGTATATCCGGATGCGCCAGTCAAAGGGTCGCGGCAATAAGGGGCGGCAGCGTGTAACGATACCAGTCGGACCACCGCTGAAGGAGGCCCTCGATGCTGCGCTTAAGGAGAAGCGTTCAGCTGTCACCATTTTGGTCAACTCGTTCGGTCGACCCTGGACGGAAGACGGTTTCCGGACAAGTTGGGACAAGGCATTCAAAAAGACGTCCCTGAAAGACTTGCACTTTCATGATTTGCGCGGAACGGCGGTCACGCGGCTTGCGCTGTCGAATTGCTCGGTACCCGAGATCGCCGCGATTACCGGGCACTCCATGGCTACAGTGCAGCAGATACTCGAGGCACACTACCTCGGGGGTCGCGTTGAACTTGCGGAATCAGCGATCAAGAAGCTGAGCGCGGTCTACGGATAGGAAAAAAGCGAGGATTTGGGGATGTGGATGGATCCAGGTGAAGGCGTTCACCGGTCGCCAAGGCTACTGCGTGAGAGAGCGCTCCACGCCGCCGGAAACGAGATAGCCGCTGCGGTAACGCGCAGCCATCCCGCCAATCGTGGAGGAGATCGGCAGTGTCGATGAGCACGGAAACCGAACAAAAACTCCCAACTGACCTCCCAACTGAAAGGTCCGTTCTGCGCGAGGTCTGCCCAAGTCTTTGAAAAGATTGGTGGGCGCACCAGGGCTCGAACCTGGGACCCGCTGATTAAGAGTCAGGTGCTCCAATAATCGATTGTGCGCAGCTCTTCCCTAATGCGAGGTCTCTCTGACATTTAAGTACCGATCGGCCCCGCGACGCCCTTACAAGCCCCATACCTCTCGGCAAATGGATGCAATTCGTCCTTTTTGCACGCCACAGCTACCCGGCAGCTATGCTTAAGCTCTAGACCTCTTGTTCCTGGAGAAGCCTGCGCTTCTATTGCCTCAGCGGGTCACGGTTCGGACGCAGGCATGGGCGGGAAGACTCCGATCGAGGCATTAGGGGCGCCAGATGGTGGCAAGAAGCTGCACGCGACGAAGCGGCCACGCAAAAACCGTGGCATGCCGCCGCCCGCGACGTTCGACGTCGATGCTCTGCCCGGTAGCTCCAATTTGACGGCATTAGAGACGGCCGCGGTCATCCGGCGCACGCCTGGCGCGCTGGAGCAGTGGCGGCGCGATCCAAACCACCCGCTGAAATGGCGTTACGTCGATGGTCGCCCCCTCTATCGTGTCGATGCGGTGCGCGACTATCTGGCCATGTACGATAAGACCACTAGGACGCCTCAGCCGCATAATGCTCACGGAGCCGACCGAGGAGCTCGGCCTTGATCGGGTCAAGCGGATTCGTCCGCTGTAGGCGCACGATTTTGCCGACCCGTTTTGCGCCGACCAACTCTGCAATGTGGTCGTGGGCCGCTTCGAATGCCATCTTGCGGATGATCCACTGTTCGTCGTGATTGTAGACCTGATCGATTCCGCTGGACTTTTTCCGAGCATGGCGAACGTCTCACCCGGAATGATTAGGCCGCTGCATCTTGCGCTGCGTTATGGACATCTTGTCGCGCGAGGACCGTACCGCCCAAACTAGCTCAGGGCGCTGACGTGTGATCGCGGAAGTAGTCCAGCAGCGCCGCGTCGTCGAGGCCATTTCTGGTGTGAAACTGTGCGGTAACGCGAAGGGTCTGCAAGGCCATCATCATTTGTCATTTGACTTGTGAGACGCCAGACGTTCATCGTTAGGTTGCTTTCTGAGGTTCTCGAGCTCGTGGAAGATCCGCGCAGCACCCGTCGAAAACCGGATACAGAATGGCGGTGGTTGCCAACTTGCCGAGCCCGGGTCGCGAAACAGCTTCCGCCGTTCGTGCATTCCTAACGTAAAGCATTATTATCGCTCGCGAGCGCATTGAGCACAGACTGTGGTTCTCGTTTTCCTTGAAGCTGGAGCACCAGAATGATTCCTCGATCACGCAGCTATCAGCCGGAATACGAACCAATCGCGAATAGATCACGTATGGGCATAGCCCGTCTGGCCGCACTCACTCTCGGCGCGCTCCCGTCAGTCGCGTTCGGCGCCGATAAGCCGGCGCTGAGCCCGGACACAGCAACACCGCTCGTAACGACTTCGCGCATCTCTGCGACGATCGAGTTCGGGCTGCCGGCTCTCGCTGCGGCGATCGAGCGGGATATTCCAAAGCGGCTTGCCACCATCGACGAACGCGTCAACTGCGTTCATCGTCGTGTTTTTATCTTCCGCGTCAACGCCAATTGCGACGTCTGGGGCTTCGTCGACCGGACTAGCCCCGTTGCGCTGTATGGCCGGGGCGACCACGTCTTCGGAGCGGTCTCCATATATGGCGCCGCCGAAGGCCAAGGAGCCAATCGTTTCACGGCGCGCATTCGCGGCGACACCGAGGCGCGCGCGACGATCGAGGTTGAAGCGCGCCCCGAACTGCGGAGGGATGGGTCGCTGCAGCTAAACATCAGCGACTCCTTCCACTGGAGCGAACATCCCTACCTTCACGTGCTCGGCCGCGAGTTTGACCTGGCGCCCTATGTTGAGCCCAACATCCGGACGCAACTTAGCCGCATCCGGTCGCGCGCGCTGGCGGCGGCGCGCGCACTCGACCTGCACGGCAAAGCCGAGATGGCGTGGCGTCACGCGTTTGAACCGATCAAACTCGCGGAGGATCCACCGGCCTGGCTGCAGCTGACCCCGCAGAGCGCGGCTTTCGCCGGGGTCCGCGCCAACGCCAAGCTGTTGTGGGGATCGCTTGAACTTACCGGCTCCGCCGAAACCGTGATAGGGCAGCAGCCGCCGGCTGTCACGCCAACAGGACTGCCGCCGCTCGGCACTGCGGTGGCGGAGCCGGGAACTTTCGACGTCATTCTTCCCATCCGCATCAACTACGATACACTCAAGGACAAGATCAGCCAGGCGATGGCAGCCGCGCCGACCCTGGACACTTCCGTGCGCGAGGTTCAGGTTTATCCGTCATCGGGTAAACTCGTGATCGGCCTGCGCCTGGCAAAGAGCTCGGACACCGATTCCAGCGCAGGCCAATGGACCTATCTCTCCGCCTCGCCAAATGTCGATACTAACGCCAGGACCTTCAGTCTCGGCGAAATCGACCTGACAACTTCGTCAGATGACAGCCAGATTCGATCTGCCGTGCAACAGCTGGCGGCGCAACTGAAGAATGTCGCTAATCTCGACTACGGCATCTCCTATCAGAACCTGCTCATGGCGGCGAACGAGCGCCTGACGCGCCCATTGAAGGATGGCTTTCGCATGGAGGGGCGCCTCGGCTCGGCAAGGCTCGAGAAAGTGCTGTTGTTGAGCGAAGGGATCCTGATTGCTCTTCATGCCAGCGGCGGTCTGAAGATATCTTACGGCTTGTAAGCACGTGAGCTGAACCATGCAGTACTTCAATTTCGTCGGCCGCTGGCGACGCAAACGGATGTCAAATGCGCTCGTCGCCGCAGCGATCTTTGGCCTGGCGCGGATAGCGTCGGCCCAGACGGCATTTTATGATGCGCCGGAATCATTGCTCGCTGGTGCGCCGGGCACCCTGGTGCGGCAGGAGCCGATGGACGGCGCTCCGCTCGGCGCCTCCACCTATCGCGTACTCTATCGGTCAACGGGGCTGAACCGCCGGCCGGTCTTTGTGTCCGGCGTCGTTGTCGTCCCGCAAGGTGCGCCCCCGCCCGGCGGTCGTGCGATCGTTGCTTGGGCGCATCCTACATCGGGCATCGTCCCGCGGTGCGCGCCGTCGCTGGCGATTTTTCTGTTTCAGCAGATCCAGGGCCTTCGCTCGATGATCGCCCGTGGCTTCGTCGTGGTGGCGACCGATTATCCGGGGCTCGGCACGCCGGGCCCGCATCCTTATCTGGTGGGTGAGAGCGAAGGTCGCGCCGTGATCGATATCGTGCGCGCCGCACGCTCCCTTCCCCGGGCAGGCGAGGGCAAGGACTTCATCGTATGGGGACATTCGCAAGGCGGGCAAGCCGCGCTCTTCGCTGGGATGATGGCAAGCGTTTACGCCCCTGAGCTGAAGCTTCTCGGCGTCGCGGCGGCGGCGCCAGCTACGGATCTTGCGAAGCTGATGAGTGACGATATCAACTCGATCGGTGGCAAGAACATCACGGCGATGACGCTATGGTCGTGGCACCGGGTCTATGGAGCCGCCATCGACGATGTTGTCGATCCGCGCGCCATGCCTGCCATTGAAAGGCTAGCGCAAGAATGCATCGAAGGGCCTTTCGACCTGATCGTCAGGCAAAGAACAGGGAGGCCACTCGAGCAATATTTCCTGATGGTGCAAGATCCGACCAAGGCCGAACCTTGGCGCTCGCTTCTTGAACAGAACAGCACCGGTGTGCTCTCTCCTGAGATCCCCATCTTTCTGGCACAGGGAACCAGCGACCAGATCATCCAGCCGGCGGTTACGCAGGCCTACATGGACAGACTGTGCAAGGCGGGCAGCAAGGTCAGGATGATCATGCTGCCCGGTATCGGCCATGGACGCGCCGCACAAGCGAGCACGATGGCGGCGGTGAACTGGATCACTGACCGTTTCGCCCGGAAAACACCTCCAGACGACTGCGTCAGATAGGGCACGGTCGCTCGCTACGCGAGCGAAGGTTGGTGGGCCCGGCAGAACTCGAACCAGCAACCAGACCTTATGCGCGGCAGGAGACAAGGCCCAAGCTGGCGGTGTATTCACACGTCGTGTTGCCCAAACCATCGAGCAAGATCTCATTCCACCAACGCGGAAGACCTTTGGGCCAGTGGAGCTTGGTGAAGATCTGAAGGTGATCGAGGTCGGAGAGAACGTTGAGGTCCGAAGACCCGCGAAACCTTGATCTTACCGTGGGTGATGCCGGGGTCGAAGCGCTCGAGCCAATTTGCTTGCCGCATCAGTCCGAATTTGGCCCCAGATGCGAAGTGAGGCACCTCTCTGGGGCCCGCTTAGTGGGGTGGAACGGACTAGATTTACTTACGCGGAGTTCTTCGCATTTTGAGGCCCATTTGCGACCTCGTGCGATGTTCGCTTTCACGCCGCTATTGAGCGCATAGCAGACCTCGTTCCGAGGGGCGGGGGAGCGTTTGCCCAAGGCTAGTAGGCTCTCTGTCGAGTGGGATCAGGGCAGTGGCTCCATTCCACTCGATCGAATGGCAGCAGCAGCTTCCGGGGCTGACAGAGCCTTGACGAAAGCTGCGGCAGCGTCGGGCTCCTTCGAGCCCGTGTGAACGGCCGCGGACCAGATTGTGAACCCCTGAACTTCGGCCGGAAGCGGGCCGAGATACTGGAGCCCTTTCGCATGCACCAGCTCGGTTACTTGTTGAAAGCCGAGCTCGATATCGCCGCGGGCTACAAGATCACCAATCTGGGCGCCTGATGGAGGTTGCTTGATCTTGTGCTTGATTTCATCGGCGATCCCAAGCTTCTGAAACAATTGCTCCAAGTAGCGGCCGCTTGCACCGGAGGAAATGCCGATCGACTCGGCTTTCAGCAGGGCCTCGCGCAGCCCCTTCGTCGTCGACACATCGGGCCGGGCAACATCCGCCTTTACGGCTGCGCCGATTGCAGATCGGGAGAAGTCTTGTTTGGATGCTGCTACAAGTCGTCCCTCTTTCGTCAGCCGATCAAGGCCAGGCGAGGTGCTGATGACAACATCGAATATCTCATCTTCCAAAACGCGTTTGGCGATCGCCTCCGATCCAGCCCAGCTCAGGACCAGCGTGACCCGCGCCTTCTTCTCGAAACGGGCTGAAAGCTCTGCAACCGCTTCCTTCACAGCGTTCGGGGCGATCACCTTCAACTCTGTTGCCAATAGTGGGGCGCTAAAGGTCGTACATGCGATGACCAGAAATGCGGCGTAGCAACTGAATATGCGGTCGGGCATCTTCGTCCTCCCTGTCCCCTCGGCCCACGTATCAAGAGCAGCGCCTCTGTCGGGTCCCTCTTCTAGTCAGGAAAATCCAGTAATGTCCGCTTCTGGGCCCATCTGCGAAGTTGCGCTGCGTCTCACGGAGGTGCTTATCGCGGCAGAGCGGACCAGATTTGCTCAATGAGTTCTTCGCATTCTGACCCGAAGCGGTCATTCCGGAGCGACCCCGGAGCAAGTGCCAATCGTCGGCGTCGATTAATATCGCAGGAGCGTCACTAGAGCGCACTAAGCAGCGCTTTGGCCTCCCGCAGATCAGGTGTGTCGAAACCTTCCGTGAACCAGCCATAGGCCGGCGTGAGGAGATCACAGGCCTGCTGCTGCTTGCCCTGATCACACCAGAGCCGGGCCAAGCTCGTGGTAGCGCGCAGCTCCAGAGCCTTCGCGCTCTGGCGACCGGCCACGTCAAGCGCTCGCCGAAAGTGCGCTTCCGCTTCGGTCCTATCGCCGCCTGGCCTCGCCGCCGTCAGCTCCCCAATCAAGCGATAAATTTCCGCCTCCCATCGCCGCTCCCCGGTCTCCTCGACAGCGGCCGCAGCTTCGGACAGTGCAGTCAGTCCTTGCTCGATTTCTCCGGCCCACGCCAAAGCTTCAGCCAGCAGCGCGAGATAATAAGGTCGACGGATGCGCACCCCCGTCGGCTTGACGGCCGCGAGACCGTCGCGAACCTCCGCGATCCCTTTCACCGCCTGCCCGCGTACCGTGATCGCCCAACCCCGCAAAATGCTTCCAGCCGCCGCCAAGTGCGGTGCGATGCCATGCTCGGCGCACACCGCGATTGCGGCCTCTGCGTGCTCCAGGGCCGGCTCCGCTTCCCGCCGATGCTGGTAGATCATCCCCGCGAACACCAGGGCGAGCACAAGGCTAAAGGGGTGCGACAGCTCCCGCGCCATGCTCACGGCCTCGCGCGCCATCGCGAGCGCCTGCTGGGGGAAACCGAGCGGCCACAGTGCGGCGGCCGCGGTGTATCGGTTGCAGACACCCGCGTCGTGGCTGCCGTAGAGGAACTTGTGAGCGCGGTACGCGTCCGGCCGATAGAGCGCCAGTCCCGCCTCGAGATGCGCGCGGCACGCGGTCGGCTCCGGAAGATTGAGAAGCGTTGTCCATGCGGCATGATGCGCCTGCAGGAGGAGTCCCGGATCGGCGCTCCGCCGAGCGACTGCAAACAGCTCGTCCAACAGATCGCGAGCCGTCTTGAAGTCGCAGCGCTGCTGGTACACGAGCCACAAGCCCCAACTAACGGTAAAGAGCTGCGCCACATCGCCGGCTTGCCGGCACAGGTCGCGGGCGCGCAAGTATGCTTGCTCCACCTCCGGTGCCGACCAGCTCCTGGTGGCGATCAGCACAGGCGCAAGCACGAGCTGCAACTCGAGTTCGTGGCAGGCTCGTTCCGCTGGATCGGCAATCTGCTCAGCGACCATCAGCCCATTGCGGAGATGGGCGATCGCCTCCGCGTGGGCCGAGCGCTCTGCTGCGCGCTGGCCGGCCTTGCGCCAGTAGGCAACAGCGTTTTCCGTTAGGTTAGCTTCGGTGAAGTGATGCGCAAGCACCTCCGGCTGGGTGGCGGCAACGTCCGGGAGCTTCTCCTCCATCGCTCGTGCGATGCGCGCGTGCAGCGGTTGCCGCTTGATGCGCAGCAGTGTGCCGTAGGCGGTGTCCTGGACGAGGGCGTGCTTGAAGCTATAGGCCGATGAACCACGACGGAAAATCAATTGTGACGCAGCAAGCTGTTCAAGGGCCGCCTGCAAGGGAGCTTCCGACAGGGGCGAGACGGCCCGTATCAGATCGTCGGAGAACTCCCGGCCAATGGCGGCGCCAGTCTGGGCAATTTCTTTGGCTTCCGGGCCGAGGCGGTCGAGACGGGCCAGGAGCGAGGCGTGCAGGGTAGCTGGGACGGCGAGTGCACCCGGTGAGATTCGCGACAGCACGCCCTGGGCGTCCCGTTCACCGGCTCCCGTCTCGAGCACCGCCTTGGTCAGTTCCTCCACGAACAGCGGCACGCCGTCCGTACGGTCGATGATCTCGTGGACGATCGCGCGAGGCAGCACCTTCTCGCCGACTACCCGCTCCACGAGGGTTGCGGTGTCGCGGCGGTTCAAGCGACCGAGCGTCAGCATCGTGACGTGCGGCTGGCCGATCCACGGCGGCGGGAACTCCGGTCGGAAGGTGAGGAGCAACAGCACTGGCAGATGCTGCACGCGATCGACTGTCACCTGGAGCAACTCAAGCGTGGTCGGGTCGATCCAGTGCACGTCTTCGAAGATCATCAGTACGGGATTGCGCCGAGACAGGTCCTCGACGTGCCGTACCACCGCCTGAAGCGTGCGCTCCTTCTTCGCCTGCGGACTGAGCGCAACTGGATCATAGCGGTCGGAGGGCAACGACAGCAGTTCCGCCAAGAGCGGCACGTCCTCGACGGCGGTCGCTGCGCCCGCCAACAGCGCCTCCAGTTTGTCGAGCTTGACCGTCGGCGGATCGTCCCGGGTGAACCGGGCCGCTCGCTCCAATTGCCTGATGACGGGGTACAGGGCGCTGCCCTGGTGGTGCGGCGAGCAGAAGCAGCGCGGGCGCGAGTACGGTTCGGCTTGAAGCTTCTCCTGAAGGGCCGCCACCAGCCGCGATTTCCCGACCCCGGGCTCGGCTGAGAGCAGCACCACCTGCCCCTCGCCAGAGATCGCTCGCTGCCACCGGCGCAGCAGCAGTTCGATCTCCTCCTCGCGGCCGACCAGCGGCGTAAGACCGGCCGAATGGAAGGCTTCAAACCGGCTCTCGACGGCGCTCGACCGGAGCACCTGATAGGCTTGGACCGGCTGCGGAAAGCCCTTGATCGCGATCGCGCCGAGATCACGATACTCGAAAAGATCGCCTAGCAGGTGGCGCGTCGTGGGGCCTACGACAATGGTGTTCGGCTCGCCAAGAGCTTGCAGGCGGGCCGCGAGGTTGGGCGTCTCGCCTACTACGGCGCGTTCCTGTGCTTCGCCTGAGCCAATGAGGTCACCGACCACGACAAGCCCTGTGCCGATGCCGATCCGGATCCGAAGACGCTCGGATGTTTCCAGTTGGTCGACGGCGTCGATGAGGGCCAAACCGGCGCGCACCGCTCGCTCGGCATCGTCCTCATGCGCCTGTGGGTAGCCGAAATAAAGCAGTACGCCATCGCCCATGTACTTGGCGACGAAGCCGTCGAAGCGGGCGACCGTCTCAGCGACGCAGCGGTGATAGACGCCGATCACCTCACGTAGGTCCTCGGCGTCAAGACCAGCCGATAGCGCGGTCGAACCGACGAGGTCGCAGATCATCACCGTGAGTTGCCGCCGTTCGGCCGAGGAGACGGCGCTCAGGCTTGGTGCCGGCGCGGCGCTCGGGCCTGCCAACTCCGAGGGCTGTGGCAGGCGGGCGGCCGCTTTCAATAGCTTCTTGCGTTGGCCAAGCGAGAGACCGAGCTTCTCCAGGTCCGCCTCGCTCAGCTCAGGCAGGATCTTGAGATCGACATCGTTCGCCCGTAATGCGGGTGCAATCCCGGCCAGGCCAAGCGGCGCCAGCCAGCGCTCCAACTCGTCCACGGCCTCCTCCCTGGTCGTTCAGGCCGTCGGTGGCTGCGCATTTTACCAGATCGAGCCCGCGCTCCAAAAGGTATCTTCTCACTGCAGGAATCCCGGAAGAAGCCGGCCCCACTGATGTCGGCTCATGGCCCATCGCCGGCGTTGCGCCCGACGATCGGAAGTCCGCTCGTTGCCAGAGCGGGCCAGATTTGCTGGACCTGAGTTCTTCGGACTTTGACCCGAGCGGACATTGCAGCCGCTGGCATCGTTGCGCTGCCAGGAGGGGCAACGGCCTGAATTGCCCGGCCGCTCTTTCAGTCGCGACCGGCTGAGCCTCTCAACTAGTAAGGGTTGAACACGCTCTCAAGAAAACGCTCCTTTTCACCAGGCGCATAACCCTGACAAGCGCCGAAATACGGTTCTGGCCTGTCACAGGGGCTGGCTGACCGATAGTATGGACGCGGCGCATAGGCAAAGCCCGAGGCTGAGCCTGATGGGCACATGTGATGATGGGGACGGAGCACCGCGTGCCCGCGATGCCCTTGATACACAGATGCTGCGTTTACGACCGCGCACACGCTTATCAAAACGCTCAAGGTCAAAATCGCACGCACCGCATTCTTCCTAAGAGTTCGCCCCCTCTGCTCAATTTATGCCGTGATGCAGCGTTCCAACGAAATCGCGGCTGCCTCTTGCTTGGGCTCTAAGTGGCGGGTTTCTTGTTGATGTGCGACCAAGCTCCGCGCACGCCCCATTGCTGGCGCCGCTCTTGGCTTGGCGCCGGTCCGCGACACCAGTCCGCCTCTAAGAGCGCAATTCTCCCCTCTGACGGACGAGTATCGGGCCGGCGCCATCGGATCGGCCCGGGGGAAGCTATTGGCGATGCTCAAGGCGCGTTCCTCCTCGGTCTCAAGAGCTATTTTTTTGAGCTAGCATGACATCGCCCTCGACCAAGCCACCCACCGGGACGAAGCACCACCCGGTGCTGAGCCGCCCGTATTCGTCGATCTCGTTGACGTTGCCGGACGTTCCCCGCCGGATGCGGTATCGCTTTCCGGTATCGCACCCAACGACGTCGAAGTACCCCTTCCTCTCGAACTCGACCCTTTGCTGGGGCGAAAGCCAAGAACGCAGCAGTCGCAGCGCTCGAGCCTGAACCGTTTTCTCCTCCTTTGCTGCTCGATAAAGCGTACCGATAGCCAGGCTCCGAGGCGTCCACGGGCCGATGCGGCGAACCTTCTCCTCACTGGTGCTCACCCGCCCACGAGCCGCGGGAAGAACAATGTCTCTTCGGCGATAGGATCGAACGCGGTGATCCTTGTTACCTCACCGGGCCCCTTCCGCACCGCCCCGGTATATCCTTTGGTGGTAAATTGCAGAAAAAAGCCTCTCCGCCTCGACCAATGCTTCTGCATTGGAGTTGTCGAAGAAGTGCCGGCTGGCCACTGTGATCCATCACGATCCTCACAAGCAATGTGGAACATGCGCTCCCCGTTCCTAATCGTTCGAACGCCAGCGAGACAGCTTAGTGGCAAGTGAGCTCGATAGAGACGCCAGCGATGAGCCCTCTATGTCACACCGGCATTCGAAAGCGCGAAGGCGACGAGCGAGGCGGCCAGCTTCTGTTCGCCTTCGACGGCTTCTGGCACGATCGTGGTCACGGCCGTCGTGGGGATGGGTCGCGGGATCTGGCTTCCAAGCATGCGAGCGGCTGCGGAAGTGGGCACGCGCACTGGATCAAGGTGAAACCCACCGTTGATTCACCTTTGTTGTGGCCGGAACCCAGATATCGGGAAAACTTGGCAAACCGGGGCTGGCACCATAATGCACCTACCTCTTTCACCCGGTTCCTTTTTGACACGGCGCAGGCCGCGGCGAGCTGAATCGCTGCGGCCTTTTCGTCGAGCCGCCAGCGTGGCGCGATGATTGAGATCGGCGGAATGATGCAGTCCGGTGAGGCGACGGGCGCCTGCCTTTCGACGTCCCAGCCGAACAGCCAGTTGGCCAACTAGCAACTGCGAGCCGGCAGTGCCTGGGGGTGCTGCCGGCGCTCGAGAATCAGCCGCCCATCCGCCGTGACTGCGCTTTCTGATGGCTCGGCGTGCCGCGATCGTGCCTCGACTCAGGCTGTCAATCAGGCGTCGGCAATTGGCCGACATCAACCACGAGAATGGCTTGGCTATGAGTATCGAACAACAGACAAGCGTATCGTGTGCAGCAAAGGTGTCTGCTGCGACAAAGCGAAATGGCGGACGGATACCGTCTGTCCCGGACAACGAAGGCAATGCCGCCAAGATCACAGCTCACCTCCATGAGGGCGGCACACTACGAGATTGCCCTGTCAGCATACATTTCCGCGACATACTGAAAGCGGAGCGGCCCGAATGGTGGGCTGAGGTCATTCGCAAGTCTCACGCGAACACCACCGCTCGCAAGGTGAGGACATGCCCTGAGAAGATGATGGCAAAGACACATTGTCGAAACGGACACCTACTCACCGCGGAAACGTCAGTCGTTCGCACACTTAAGCAAGGGCAATGGCAGGTCCGTCGCTGCCTGATCTGCGAGCGAGGTTATGAGCATACCAGAAGCTACAAGGCCAGCGACGTTGCCAACGTGATCGAGCGAGCGAAAGCCGGTGCTTCAATGTACAAGCTCACGAGCTACCGCAGCAGTCAGCGCGTCATGGCGCTCGGGCCGCTGAAAAACGCGATGCGCGACAACCCGCAGATTGAGGCTATCCTAAAGCCCCTCTTTTTGAGGAACAGTTTGCACAACCCGCGCAGGCTGATCACGCGCAAGTCAGTCATCCGAGGCCCGACACTGACCGGCATCATTGCCGGACCGTCGCACGAAGTGTTCACGGCGGTTGACCGCGCCGTTCCGCGCCATCTGGACTATCACACGCGCAAGGACGTTATGGGCGACATGATGCTTGCGATCTTGGAGGGACAATTATCCATCGAGGACGCGCCGCGCCGATATCGCGAGTTCCTGCGCGGCACCGATCGCATGTTCCCGACCAAGTATGGTCCGGTATCGCTCGATGCGCCGGCATTCCATGATAGCGATATGCCCCTGATCGAGAGGGTCAGCGTCGGTCTCTGGTCCTGAAGGCCTCTATCGGAACTACCCTGATCTTTAGGAAGAAGCCCGTCGGTAACTCCGGCGGGCTTCTCTATTGCGGCTCTCTCAGGCGACCAGTTTAATGGTCTCTTCGATTGGAGGGATCGCAATGCAAAAAATGATCACGGTAGTCGCAATGACTGCCGCTTTAGCCCTTGCAGCGTGTGGCAGAGAACCCGGACCGAAGGGTGATCCAGGACCCCAGGGGCCGGCCGGGCCGCAAGGTGCCCAAGGGATTCAGGGCGTGCCAGGCCCACAGGGGCCAGCAGGCGCGCAAGGTCCCCAAGGACCGCAGGGACCGAAAGGTGACAAGGGAGACAAGGGCGATCCGGCGTCGGTCAATATCCGAGTGGTGCAGGCCGACGGCGCCGTCAATTGCGACAGCAGCGAAATGCTTGTGTCGGTGTTCTGCCCCACTGGTGGCAGCGCGGATGGCGGAAAGTGCAGCACTCCGCCGACAATTGGTCTTTGCCTGAAAAAGTGAAACTGGAGCAGGGCCCACCAGCGTGAACCGGCGGGCCCTGCTCATTGTGTGCAGAGTTAGCGCTGATGCCCTAAGCCAACTCCAAGGCTACGTGCCTTTTGCCTCAACGAGCCCTCGGATCGCTTCATCAGCTTCGAGAGCTTGGCTACCGGCGTGCGAGCCTTGGAATGTGCCTTCAGTAGCTTGACGTCTTCCTTCGTATACTCTTTGCGCTTGCTCTTCGTCTTTTTTGCCACTTGATGCTCTCCAACGTGATCACGCCGGGGGTAAAGTGATCATGTGAGTGCGTCAAGCGCGGGTATCTTGCTGGCGAACCCATTATCGGAAGTCGTACCGAGCAAAAAAACAGCCCGCGAGCGTCAAGGTGGGATAGGCTTATCGGTGGGGGCGTCTTGGAGGTTAAAACATGCACAAGGCTCTTCTGTTTTCCGTTGCGCTTGTCTGCATGGTCGGGTTCGGCGCGCAAAACGCTGCGCGTGCCGTTCCTGCTGACCCGCACCTGGTCGGCGCGATTGCTTCGTCGCCGTCCAACGTGCACTTGGCTCGGGCTGCCGTGCGCGGTCCGCGTGGTGGAGGCGCTGTTGTTGGCCCACGCGGGGCGGCCGTTCGCGGCCCACGCGGCGGAGCTGCTGTCGTTGGCCCGCGTGGCCGCGCGGCCGTCGTCGGCCCGCGGGGCGGAGCCGCTGTCGTTGGTCGGCCCTATTACGGTGGCGTCTGGTACGGCACTGGAAGGCGCTATTGGAACGGCCGCTGGTGGCCCTACGGCGTAGGCGCTTGCTGGCGTCGCAGTCCAATCGGATTCGTGTGGGTCTGCGGCTAGGAGTCTTCCACTCTTGCCTTGAACTAAATCAAAAGCGGGTGCGGCAGATGGTCCTTCCTATTGTGCCATGGCGTACCCGCCCTACCCCGCAGGAAACTGACAACCGCTTGCGGAGTGTCATAGCTCTCGCGCCATTGCGGGTGACTGCGGTTCTTGACCTTGATCCAGAATTTTTGCCGGCCGCCACGGTAAGGCCGGTCGCGATATTTGGAGACCAGGCCTTCTAGGGCCATCCGGCAAGCCGCCCGGAACAGGTCGGGCTCGATCTCGCCTCGCTCGAAGGCTGTTCCCGGGGGAACAATTCGAGCTGGCCGTGACGGGCAGCGTCATTTTTACTTATGGACTACCCTCGCCGAATGGGAGAAGAATTTGGGCGGTTTCCAATGGAGGGCTAGTAAGTCGGGGGCGTCCAATGAGTACCCGCGGTCGAGCGCTCATTCCTGCTGCTGTCATTCGCGAACGTCTTCTGAGCATCGTTTCTGCACTTGTTGAATTAGAGGAGGTTCGAGCCCGAGTTCTCGCGGCCGAGCAATGCGAACAATCAGCAAGGCCCAAGCAGAAGAGGAGGCGTCATCGCCGTCCCGAGCCTATCGGCAGGAAGCGCTAGCGGTCGGTCGCCTAGCTTGCGACCGCGCAGCCGATGCCGAGGAACGATCGTGTCGACTCGGTTCGTCTGTCAGTCGTTGCGTTGCCATCCGTTCGCAAGAGCTGTTCCAAGACTTAGTCACAGCTCGCGAGCCGGGGCGTTCCTTTGATGCTGGATTCACATTTGTTAATCCCAAAGGGATGATTGTTTGGGATGAAGCTGCGTTTGCCATCCAACGGCAGACCTCTCGGTCCCAGCTCGTTTTTCGATCCGGAAAAACCTCCAGGCTGGGGCCGATGTGGTCTACTCAGGACAGCCTTTTCCTTCCAGCCGCCGCACAAGTGCCGCTCTCGTGGAGCTCGAGCCAACCATGCTGGACGGCGTATTTTATGCCGGCGCCAAACTCCTCGCCTGCAACTTTCATTGTGTAGAGGAACGGAGCGTTGATCTTCTCGATATGGATCGGGCCGTCCTGCACTCGTGCGATACCGGTGGCGATCTCGACCAACTTGCGCGCGGCGGCTTCCGGGTCGGCAAAGGGACGTTCGGTCGTGAGCTTCATGAGCCAGCACTAGCCGGAAAGGACTTCCCACCCCTTGCGATATCCCTGTTATGCACAGTCACTCCCCGACATACCTTCGTTTGTCTTGACAATCTCAACAAAAATTTGAGCGAGAGTCGCAAACCGAACCGACATTCCCGCTTCTCTTTAACAAAGTCGTATTGGGTCGGGGCTAAATCACGGCTCATCCAAAATCTGATCGAACACAGAGCGTGAGCTCTCGTGGCGCAAGCGAGCGTCGCGAGGAATGCTTTCGCTTGAGAAAGGGAATGTTGCGTGAGTGAAAGCGAAATGAAATCGACGCCGAACGGAACGAATGTTTTCGGGATGCCATGGTTGGATTTCTCGAAGGTCGCCTTGCCCGGCGGGGGGCGCGAGCTTACCGAGCGGGGCCTCGCCCGCGCACGGGAAGGTTGCGAGAAGATCAAGGCCGCATCGGAAGAGATGACGGAGGCGCTGCGCGAGACCTATTCGAGCAATGCGAGATGCACGACCGACTACGGGCTCAAGTTGTTCGAAATCTCAAACGCCAATGTCGCTTCTGCGCTCGATTTCTTCGTCCATCTGTTCGGCAGCAAGTCAGCGACCGACGTCTATACCTTATCGGCGGCGCAAGCGCGCAAGGCGTTCGACACCGCCTCCGACCAGAACAAGGAATTGTGGGCGCTTGCCCAGAAGCTCGCGACGGAAACGGGTGAGCCGATCAGGAAGCACTTCACCAGGGTTCTCCACCAAGGCGGCGGCTAAAAAAGCGCGCTCAACTTCACATCCAGATTCGTTTGAGGAGGGACCCGGCCGGTTGGAGCAAGCCGAGCTGAGCGAGCACGCCCCACACTGCCCCCATGCTCGATCAACAAGGTGCGCGATGCCCCCAACCCCGCACCGACAAGAGGCGTATTCCAACCGGCCGGTGCTTTTCTGCAAAATACAACAAAGACAAAAAGACAAATCGCAAGGGAGGGCAACATGGGAATGGTTATGGTCAAGTGCCCGCAAACCGGACACGCGATTCCCACCGGTATCCAGACTGATCGTGAGAGCTTTGGACGCCGCGCGGTGTTTTTCTCGCGCACGCGTTGTCCGATCTGCCGCACCGATCACGCGTGGTTTGCGCGGGAAGCCTGGGTGGACGAGCCGGGCATCCGGATCGCGCCGTCGTAGCGGCGGCTCCCGGCTTTGTTCGGTCCCGGCGGTCTTCAGACACAAGCTACATGACCGGCTCATGTCGGCCGGGACAACGTGCGAGACATTCATGAACCCTCTATCGCCGAGCGACGTGTTCCTTACGGTCGCGATCATGGGCGCCACTTTCCTGGCCGAGGTTGGGCTCTTTATTTTGATTGGAATGCTTTGAAAGGAGCGCGCGATCTGGGCAGCGCCCAGCGATGCGAGGTCTAGGACCCGCAAGCTTCAACAGCGGGGGAAATGGAGACACCCGACTGCGGAGCCGAACTAGCACTGGGGCGCCTCGGATGTGGGCCTTCTGCGGTGGTTCACATCGGCGCGCCCTTCTTCAATGGCCAGCCGATTCCCGTGCCCATCAAAGCAGTGTCGGCTCTTCTTCGAGGTCCTGGCCGCGTAGACGCGCGATAACCTCGCCGAGGTAGGAAGTCCAGCATCTTGCCGGTACGCCGTAGAAATACGGCCTGGCATTTTAATCTTGCGCTAGCGCAATCCGGCCAACGTCCCAAGGTGACGCGTTTTCAACCGGGAGGAGCGGCGCCATGGGGGCTGCGGCGTTGGGATCTGGAATCGGCGCCGGAAGCAGATTCTTCAAGAAAATCGTTCGTTTTTGTTCGCGGCGTCGACACGCTGACCGTTGCGGAGAAGGTCTATAGCATTGCCGCCTTCCTCGCGATCGTCACCACTTTCCTGCTGGTGATGTCGGTCCAGTCGGTGCGCTTGCAGACAACCTATCGTCACATGCATGCCTCCTCGCCCGCGGCTGCGATCAATGTCGGGCGCATCAATGCGCTGATCTATGCGATCGTCATGGAGTCGCGCGGCATCTACATGACGGCCGATCGCGCCAAGATGAAGCAGTTCGCGGACGGCCTCTTGCGCCGTAACCGAGAGCTTGCCGAGGTCGTCAACAGCATGGAGAAGAACATCGGCAACGAGGAGGCCGAACTGTTCTCGAGCTTACGGCAGCGCATCCAGCAGTTCATCGAGTTCCGTCAGGAACTGGTGCGGCGCGGAGTGGAGATCAGCTCGGCCGCGGCACGCGAATGGGGTGACAATGACGCCAACCGTACGCTGCCGGGCAGCTCTAATTTGACATCGTTAGAGGCGGCCGCGGTCATCCGGCGCACGCCTGGAGCGCTGGAGCAGTGGCGGCGCGATCCGAACCACCCGCTGAAATGGCGCTACGTCGATGGCCGGCCACTCTGTCGTGTCGATGCGGTTCCCGACTATCTGGCCCAGTGCGACAAGACCACTAAGACGCCTCAGCCGCATAATGCTCACGGAGACGCCCGAGGAGCTCGGCCTTGATTGGGTCAAGCGGGTTGGTTCGTTGCAGGCGCACGATCTTGCCGACCCGTTTCGCGCCGACCAACTCCGCAATGTAGTCGTGAGCCGCTTCGAACGCCATCTTGCGGATGATCCATTGTTCGTCGTGATTGTAGACCTGATCGATTCCGCTTGGCTTTTGCCCAACACACAGCCGCTGGATTTCGTTGTCGTAGCCACAGCGTGACATGATAGTGCGCAAGCTGCGCCTTAAGTCATGCATGGTGAACTTGGCGACGCCCGCTTCCTTGACCAGGCGGTTGACCATCTTGGTGAAGCCGGACATCTGGCCGCCGGTCTTTGGTGACGGGAAGACATAGTCGGAGGTTGCCCGCTGGAAATGTTTCGCGGCCGAGAGCACCTCGTCAACCAAGTGAGTGCGCGGCACATCGTGGTGCAGCCCCATCTTGGTCCACGCCGCATCGAAGGTGATACGGTCATCCATGATGTGCTTTCGCCACTCGATCATGGTAGGCTCGCTGCGGCGCGGGCCACCGAGCAGGCACATGCGAGTCAGAAGACCGAAAGCGCCGAGCTTGCCGGATGCATCCCAGACCTTGATGATTTCCTCATCGGTCAGCGCGCGGCCCTTCGTTCGGCGTCCGACCCTTTGGGCGCGGGTTTCCTTGGGCGCGCGATAGCCGGCGAGCACGTTGTGCTCGACGTAACCTTCGCCGACGCACCATTCTAGGAAGGTATGCACGTGCTTGCGCAAGTCCTTGGCTGCGCCGCGCTTGCCGGTCTTTGCAATCTTGTCGACCGCAGCCATGATCTGCCGTCGCGTCAGGTCCCCCACGCCGCTCTCGGCGTGATCCTTGAGCCCGCGCCGCAGCGCCGACACTGCTGGCTTCCAGTTGACGACTTGACGTTCGGTCAAGGACGTCTGGTAGGGACCATCTACAACAATGAGCGTCGCGAGCGTGGTGCGTTGCTTTTCGGCTGCCTGTTGCCGCCTCGCCTCGCGCTTCGCATCGTTCGGATCCAAGCCCTTGACGACCTCGCCTGCGGCGATGGTGGCGGCCTTGCGCGCGGCCTTCTCATTATATTTGGGCCACGCGCCGAGGGTCTTGCGCTGGGTCCCCCTCACCCCCGGCTTGGTGAAGAGGTAAACCCAGGTCCGGCCGCCGGTGGCGCGCATGCGCAACGCGAGGCCGGGCAGCTTGTCGTCGTGGAGATAATGCTGCGCCTTCCCCGGCGGCAGCGTTGCGTTGCGGATCACCGCATCGGTGAGTGTCAGCTGGTTGGCCGGCTCCGTCATGAATCCTTCCCTCTCTCTGTGCCCGGTGTGCCCCGCAAGTACGGCGGTCAGTCCTCGAACAGAACCGGGTCTCAGACCTCCCCAGTTTTTGTGCCCCAAGGGAAAATCCACGGCGGGCACAACGGGGGCATACAAAATGTAGTAAGGTCACCTATGGGCTCTTATGGCCTCATAAGGGATCAACCCACTTCATCTAAAGGATTTTTTACATCTCAACTATGGCCGGATTTGGTTGGCTCGGGCCTACGGATTGTGGTTCACACGGGAGAGGTCCAAGGTTCGATCCCTTGTGCGCCCACCACGCTTCGCCAAAAGGCTTCGCGTGGCGCAGCCACCCCCAATGGCAGCGAAGCGTGTCCGGCGTAGCTCGAAGAACGTAGCCGGACTGCGGGTCTTGCTTCGGCTCTGTCAAAAACTCGAAAACAACCCCATGCACAGTAAACAGCAACAGCGGGATCAAGGTGTTACGACTTTTCCGAATTTTTCTTGCTCCGTCGGGCAAAACAGGGGCATGATGGCATCATCGGAAGGGGCGCAGGCTTGATGAGCATGCTGCGTCTGACCGCCCGCACGGCATCGCCGGCTTAGAGATTCAGGGATGAGCTGGATGACGCTCCCTCGCCCTCCTTCGAAACTCTGGATACGAATCGCGATCACGGGGCTTGCGGTGGCCGGGATCGGAGTCGCGGTCATGGTTGGTCTCATCTGGTTCGCACTCGAAGGGTTCGCCAGCTGCCGCAACGTGGTCCTGAGCTCGACCCGGTCGCCCGACGGCACCAAGGCCGTGTTCGTCTTCAGGCAGGAATGCAACGCAACGGTACCGGATTCCACATATGCGAGTATCGCGCCGATGGACCGGACCTTTTCACCCGATCGCAACCACGCATTCGTCGGCTTCGCCGGTCACGCGGAGATACTACCCAGCTGGCGCGGGAGCAACGTCGTCGAAATTGCGATGATGCCAGGGGTCGAGGGAGGCTTCATCCGGCACGATGAGAAGGTCGGCTCGATCCGGATCGATTACAAATGATCTGCGGGCTCGACGAATGATCACCACTTCACGGAGCCCGAACCGGCAATCTCTGCTCCGCAACCACGCGCACAGGCGGAAAAGAAACGCAATCCACGACGTCGAACAGCACCCTGATGCTGCCGCTGAATAACTGAGCGAAAGCGATCGCGTCATCGCGCTTTGCATCGGCAATCTGTGTGCCGAGCGTGCAATGAGGTCGCCAGTTTTCCGGCCGATAATGCAGCCGACACAAGGCTGGATCGATTGCAGCGCTGATGGAAGCGTGCCACCGGACGAGCGTTTCATCGAACTCCGGCTCCGCCCAGAGCACGAGTGGCGGACCTGCGAACCAACGAATTCGCTTGAACCCGACCTGCAATGGCCCTTCGCCTCCAACTGCGCGGAGCATGGTCTCCCACGCGGTCTTGGCGGCAATCTCGGGCGCATCATAAATGGCGAATGTAAAATGCGGCCGATAGCCGAGACCCCTCATCGAAGGCTGGCTCTCAAACGCGGCAACTTCATCCCACAAGGCTTCGATCCGCTCTGCGGAGGAATGGTCGGACCGAATGTTGATAGCCAAAGCCATGCGCCGGTCGCTCTGTGAAGCAATGGATTTTTGCCTCACCAATGGCAACAAAACCAGGCCTTTTGTGCGCTAGTGAGCCATAAGGACGGGGATATCCGCGTGCTCCATGATATAGCTGGTCGCTCCACCGAATATCATCTGCCGTAGCCGCGTGCGGGTGAAGGCTCCTTTGATCAATAGATCGCAACCGTGTGCCCTGGCGGCATCGAGGACCGCCTCACCAGTTTCGCGCCCGTCCAGCTCAACGCTGATCAAGCTGGCCGCAATGCCATTGTATTGGAGTTGCCGAGCGATCTGACCGGCAGACGGTCCTGGCACCGCTTGGCCGCCGACAACGGTTAGGACCGATACCCTTTCGGCCAGACGAAGCAGCGGCATGGCAAATGCGTTTGCCCGAGCTTGCTCGGTACTCCCGTTCCAGTGGATCATAATGTTTGTTGCGACGCTTCTTGGTCCATTCGACGGCGCCAGTAGAACGGGCCTGCCGCTCTCAAACAGCGCGGACTCAATCGCGCGGCGGTGAGGGCCCGCAGCATCAATATCAGACCGCGCCATCACGATCAGATCGAAAGCGCGCCCATAACTTCCGACAAAGTCTTCGCCCTCAGGCGCGGTCTCCAGCCAGCCGAAGCAAGGCGGGTTCGACCCTGCAGTGGCGCGGGGAACATCATGCTTCAGCATGAATGCTTCAAAAAAGTTGCGCATGTCGTTCAGCTCGGCTTCGCTCTTCACTTGATACGAATCCAGGAGAATGCCGGTGGCCAATTCGGCGGCCGCATATTGTGGGATGCCGAACCGGAGTGGAAAGCCTTCAATATAGGCGCCGGAGCGACGCGCTAGGCCTACGGCCACAGCGAGCGTGTCTGTCATCATCGGAATATTCTGAAGCGGAACCAGGAGCGTCTTCATTTCGAATCTCCGATTTTCTGACGAAGATTGACGGTGGATGCATGCTCTCAATTGGGGCGGCGTCTGCAACAGCTTCACTTTGCGAGCCGCTCTGGTTTACCACCGGCAACGGTTGCAATCATGCGGCCTGCTCAAGCCTCGCATCGATCTCCTGGCGCAGCGCGGCGAAGTCGATTGGCTTGGTCAACAGGTCGGCGGCGCCCTTCTCCAGCGCCTTGCGCTTGGTCTCGGCATCACCGTAGGCCGTGATCATGATAACAGGCACATCGGGGCGGGCCGAGCGCACGATGGGCAGCATCTCCAGTCCGCTCATTCCGGGCATGTTGATGTCGGACAGGATCAGAATCAGGGTGGCATCCGCAATCTCGGCCGCGCGCTGCAATGCCAGGGGCGCCGAGGATACAAACTCCATCAGAAAACGACCGGCGCGCAGATCGCGCCGAAACTGCTGCCGGAACAGCGCCTCGACATCGGGCTCGTCGTCGACCACCATGATATAGACGCTCAACTTCTGCCTCCGCTCTGCAATGGTGCCGCCCGCGTACGTGGCAGCGTAATGATGAACTCGGTATACTCGCCCGGCTCGGTATCGACCTCGATGCTGCCGCCGTGCTGCTTCACGATGATGTCGTGGCAGATCGAAAGCCCAAGGCCAGTTCCTTCGCCGGCCGGCTTGGTCGTGAAGAATGGATTGAATATCTTCTCTCTGACATCGGCCGGGATGCCGGTGCCATTGTCGCGAATGCGAATTTCGACGGCGCCGCCGAGGTCTGTGGTCGTCGCACGCAGCCTTGGCTCGAAGCCGTCACCGACGACCTCCTTTTGCTTGCTGGCCGCGTAGAAACCGTTTGAAACCAGATTGAGGAACACCCGCGTGATTTCCTGCGGATACAGCTCGAGCGCTCCCGCAGACGGATCGAGTTTTCTTTCAAGCGTGATATTGAAGCCGGCTCTTTCCGCGCGGGCTCCGTGATAGGCCAGGTTGAGACTTTCCTCGAGGATGGCGTTGATGTCCGCCGCGCGGCGTTCGCCAGACCCTTCGCGGGAGTGCAGAAGCATATTCTTGACAATGGAATCGGCGCGCGTTCCGTGCTGCACGATCTTTTCCAGGTTACCTTGCAGCATGTGGATCAGCGCATCGATGTCCTGCCTTTCCGCCTCGCCCAGGCTGGCTGAGCGCAGCGCTTCGCCGAGCTCGTCGGTGAGTTCGGAGGACAGCGCAGCAAAATTGTTGACGAAATTGAGCGGGTTCTTGATCTCGTGCGCAATGCCGGCGGTGAGTTGCCCGAGCGAGGCAAGTTTCTCGGTCTGGATCAGACGATCCTGCGCATTTCGCAATTCCTCGAGCGATTGCGACAATTCCATGGTGCGCTCGCGCAGTTCATTCAGCAGGCGTGCATTCTCGATCGCGATCACGCCCTGATGTGCGAAGTTGGACACGAGCTCGATCTGCTTGTCTGTGAACGGTTTCACTTCCTGGCGGAAGATCGTGATGGTGCCAATCAGCTCATCTTCCTTGAGCATGGGCACGATGACGAGGGTCCTTGCGCCGGCGAGGGCAGCGAGCGCGCGAACATTGGGGTTGCCTTCAATATAGGGCGGCTGCGTCCTGATGTCGTCGATATGAACCGTCTGATGAGTCTTCTCGACGGTGCCGAGCCCGCTCGCGGGATGTGGGCGAATGCTCTGGTACAGCCGGGTATCGACATAAGCTTGCGGCGCGTTGTGCAATGCGACCGTGCGAAAACCGCCCTCCTCGTAGAGATTCATGGTGCCAAAGCCGGCGCCGCAAATTCGCGTCGCATTCTCCAGCATCTTGTGAAAGACAGGGGTGAGTGCGCCCGATGAAGCGCTTATGATTTCCAGCACCTCCGACGTTGCCGTCTGCCGCTCCAGCGATTCATTCAATTGCTCGAACAGACGCACATTGCCGATGGCGATAACAGCCTGATCGGCAAAGGTCTGCAGCAAGGTGATCTGCTTGTCGTCGAATGGGCGCACCTCCATACGACGCAGCACGATCGCCCCCATGCTCTCGCCTTCGCGCAAGAGCGGCACACTCAAAACAGTCCGAACGTTCGAGCGAGCCGCATATTCGCGTCCTATTGGGTATTCCTCTCCATCGGGCCCAAGCAAGTCGTGCACTTGAACGGTGCGACGATCGACAATTGCCCGGCCGGTGGGCGATTTGACACTGATCGCCCGCCGGCTCCACACCACGGGAACTTGGCCATGATGCGCCTCGATGACGATATCGTCGCCATCCCTCAGAACGACCAGCGCATCATATGCCTCGCAAAGCCCGCATGCGCTTTCCACGATCGCCTTGAGCACCGGTCCGACTTCAGTCGGAGAGGAAGCGATGACCCGCAAGATATTGGCGCTGCCGGTCTGGTACGTCAGCGCCTCGGATAGATCTCGCGTCCTGGTTTGCAATTGTTCGAAGAGCCGGACATTCTCGATGGCGATCACCGCCTGGTCGGCAAAGGTCTGCACGATCTCGATCTGTCGCTGGGTAAATGGGCCCGGCTCCGGTCGCGCCAAACTGAGAACCCCGATCGAGGTGCCCTCGCGTATTAGCGGTATGTTGAGGGTCGCGCGATAGCCGCCGATTCTCGCGAGGTCGTGCCGCGAGAAGTCGGGGTCTTTCATGAGATCGGCGACATGGTCGACGCGGCCAGTGAGCGCTGCCCGGCCGCTCGGCGTGTCGCGGCTCGGCGCAAGCGGCTGGCTCTTGCGGAGCGCGACCCATTCCGGTGGGTTGTTATGGGAGGCTTCCAGGTGCAGCAACCCATCGCGAATGAGATAGATCGCGGCTCTGGGGTCGCCGCAGAGCCGTGCGGCCGAGCTGACAAGCGTCTCGAGAACATTGGGCAAATCGAACGCCGAACGGCTGATCACCTTCAGCACGTCGGCCGTTGCGGTCTGCTGGCGCAGCGACTCGCTGAGATCCTCAGTACGTTCGCGCAACTCCTTGAGCAACCGCGCATTCTCGATGGCGATCACCGCCTGGTCGGCAAATGTGGCGACGAGCTCGATCTGCTTTTCGGTGAAGGGCTGCACGCGCTTGCGGGCAATCACGATTGCGCCGATCGGCTCATTCTCGCGCAGAAGGGGAACACCGAGCGCCGTGCGTTGACCAGCGATCGTGATCGACGCCTGCAGGCCGTATTCGGGATCGGCAGCGACGTCGAGGATTTGCACCGGACGGCGTTCGAGGACGGCCCGACCCGTGACCGTGGCCCGTCCGGGGGCGATCGGATGAGCCTGCAGAAAGGCAATGTAGTCCTCGGAAAACCCGACCGCCGCTCCGGCCTGATATTCATCGCCCTCGCGGCGCATGATGAATGCCATCTCCGCTTCGCACAGCCGTGCCGCCGACTCGACCAGCGTGTCGAGCACGGTTTGCAGATCGAAGGTCGAGCGGCTGATCACTTTCAGCACATCGGCCGTCGCAGTTTGCTGCTGGAGCGACTCGGCGAGGTCGCGCGTCTTCGCCTGGACCTCATCGAACAGCCGCACATTTTCGATCGCGATCACGGCCTGATCAGCGAAAGTGGAGACAAGGTCGATCTGCTTGTCCGTGAACGAGTTCGCGGTCTTGCGGCCCAGGAATAGCACGCCGATCACCTCTCCGGACCGAAGCAGGGGTACGCCCAGAAGGGTGCGGTAACCGCCGGCCCTCTGTTGCTCGGGATAGGCATAGTCGGGATCGACCAGGACATCCGGGATCTGAACGGCCTTGCCGCACAGGAGGACGCGCCCGACCAGGCTACCGCGTCCGGGATTGAGCCGAATGCCCGCCGAGACCTTGGCCCATTCGGGCGAGAAATTGTACCGAGTTGCATGAGAGTAGGCACCATCGGCGTCCTGCCGGACGATTGCCGCCATGTCGGCGCCACACAGCGACGCCGCCGATTCCGTCAGCGTGTCGAGAACCGTTTGCAGATCGAACGCGGAGCGGCTGATGACTTTCAACACATCCGCGGTCGCGGTCTGCTGCTGCAGCGATTCCCGCAAATCGTCGGTACGCGCCTGCACCTCGTCGAACAGCCGCGCGTTCTCTATGGCGATGACAGCTTGGTCGGCGAAGGTCTGCAGAAGCTGCACGTGATGCGGAGCGAAGGCCCCCGGCTCCGCTCGCGTGACGCTGATCATGCCGATCACCGTGCCGCCAGTCGCGAGCGGAACGAACAACATGCTGCGAAAGCCGCGGGCACGCGCGATGAACTTGATGTCATTCGTCAGCGCTTCCGTATCGGGGGTCGGCACCACCTTGCCGGCCTCTGTCCTCGCAAAACTCTCGAAATCGGCGATCGGACGCGGAAACATCTTCTTCAAGGCTTCATCGGCGGCAGAATTCGTCGGCGTGAACGCCGCCAAGTGGGCATTGCCGTCGATGAAGCGGAATACGGTCGTCGAAAAGCCGCCGAGCAAGGCATTTGCGCGCCTCGCGATAGCATCGAATACCGGCTTTACCTCCGATGGCGAACTGGCAATGATCTTGAGAATGTCCGCAGTGGCGGTCTCGCGATCTTGTGCGGCGCGCAACTCGGCCAGGAGCCGCGCGTTCTCCTGCTGCAATTCCGCCACAACGTCCTGAGGAAGCGCGGCCATGATGAAAATCCACGTCGCCAGCCGGTTCGCGGCCGACGTCAAAATTCAATCAAGAAAGCGTCGGGATTATTCCACCATCAGGTGCTTCCGACCAGACCTATCGTGAGTTGATTTTCAATCGACTGCGCGTCGATTCGCCTCCACGATCTGCGGCAAGGACAAAGGGGGGCGGCTGGAAATGGTGAGCGACGAGCCGTATCTGAAATGATCCGCGGGGGCGGTAGATTGCGTCCTGAAACAGCCTGGGAGAACCGCATGGCGACCATATTCATCACGGGCAGCACGGATGGCCTCGGCCGGGCGGCGGCGCAATCGCTGCTCGATCAGGGGCACCGCGTCGTGCTGCACGCGCGTTCGGCCGATCGTGGGGCAGCCCTCGGCGGGCTCGCGTCGCGTGCGAAGGGATTGGTGGTCGGCGATCTCAGGAGCGCGGCGGAGACGCGGAGCATCGCCGACCAGGTCAACGCGATCGGGCGCATGGATGCGGTCATCCACAATGCAGGCGTCTACATGCGGCCGAGCCGCGGGTCGACGCCGGAAGGCCATGCGGAGACGCTCGCCATCAACACGCTAGCGCCGTTCATGCTGACGGCCCTGATCGCGCGGCCGGCCCGATTGGTCTATCTCAGCAGCGGATTGCACCGCGGTGGAGAGGGCTCGCTCGACGATCTCGATTGGACCAAGCGGACGTGGGACGCGGGCACGGCCTATGCCGAGAGCAAGCTGCACGTCGTCGCGCTCGCCTTCGCACTGGCGCGACGCTGGCCCAACGTCCTCTGCAACGCCGTCGATCCCGGTTGGGTGCGCACGAAGATGGGCGGCGCAGGCGCCCCGGTCGATATCGACACCGGGCAACGCACCCAGACCTGGCTGGCAGTCAGCGAGGATCCCGCGGCCCTCGTGAGCGGGCGCTACTGGCATCACCTCGAGCAGCAAGCGCCGGCCCGTGAGGCGACGGATTCGAGATTTCAGGACCGGCTCATCGGCAAACTGAGTGAGCTGACGGGCGTCGAGCTGCCGGAGGTGTGACGCTCGATGTATCCTCGTCATTGCGAGCCAACGGGTCCGCGCGAAGCGCGGCCCGATGACAGGCTCCACGAAGCAGTCCAGAATCCTTCTGCGGAAAGACTCTGGATTGCTTCGTCGCAAGGGCTCCTCGCAATGACGGTGGAGAGAGCGGCGCCTCACATCGCGCGCTGTGGGCGCCAGGCCGTGTAGAGGCCGATCAGTGTCCCCATGGCGACCAGCGCGGCCGCCAGCAGCACCTGCAATTCGCCATCGTCGGTGGGGCCGATGGACGACACCAGCCGGGATACGATGACGAACAGAATGCCCACTGCGGCCGCGGCCCCCACGCAGAGATAAGCGAGCTCGCGCGTCAGGCTGCGGCCGAGCAGTCCGAGCGCGGTGAAATACATCGAGCAGGCGTTGGGATGAACGAACAAGGCAATGCGCGCATAGCGGCCATAGGCGTCGAACAGCGACTCGCATCGGCGCAGGGCCGCCTTCGAGGCCACCCGCTGCAGAAACGGCCTGAAGAAACGCGCCTGTCCATAGCTGAGAACGGCGCCCAGGATGATGGCGAGCCACGCCGCGAGGAAGACGGAGCCATCCACGGCCTTCGGACTGAGCGCCACGGACATCAGAATGAGGGCGGTGCCGGGAAAATAGCCGAAATACGGGAAGACCGCTTCCACCAGCACGCAGGCGAACATGAAGGCTGGAAACCATGCCGACCCGGCCGCACCATGGACGATGGCGTTCAGGTCGAACAGGCTCGTCCTGTAGAGAACGAGGTACATGCACATGGCGAGGCCCGCCAGCGCATAGAACGGCAAGGCTCCAGACAAAAACCGTCTCATCCAATCATCAACTTCGTTTGGCGGAGACGACGGCCTCGCGCTGTTCCGGATCATGCTTTAGGCGAATGGGATTGCTGCTGTCGATGGCGCTCTTTGCCACGCGAACTTCCCCGGGGTGCCCGCCTCTAGGCAATCGACAGAATCTCGATCTCCTGCGCGCCAGAGCCGACGACGTCGCCGACCGCCTTGCCCATCAGCGACCGCGCGACCGGCGCGACGAACGAGATCGAGCCGGCCTTGGGATCGGCTTCGTCCTCGCCGACGATGCGGTAGGTCTGGACGCGGCCGTCGGCGCGGCTGAAGCTCACGGTGCTGCCGAAGGCGACGATTTCGGTCGCGACAGGATCGGGCATCACCTGCGCCGTGCGCAAGCGTTCGGTGAGATAGCGGAGATCGCGCAGGGGCACGGCGGACTGCCGGCGCTTCTCGTTGACGTCCTCGATGGCTTGCGCGGCTTCATAGGCCGCCCGCGCTTCGGCGAGCTGCGCCTGCAATGCGTTGAGGCCTGCTTCCGTCACGAGGTTCGGATGCGGCGAGATCGGGCGGTCCGGCAACAGCGTCTCGGACGCGGTTTCGGCGCTCTCTTCCTTGGTGAAGGCGACGCTCAATTGAAGATCCTGTCGAACTGTTTCGCATGCGACGCCATGGCGCCGACGACCGAGATTATATCTCAAGTTCGACGAAACGGCGGAGCTTGAAGACGAGGTCCGGCACGGCCTGGCGGAACCGGGTTGCGTTCCGGAAACTGGTGGAGAACGGCGCGAAAGTGAGCATCGCGTTCCAGTGCCGGTAACCATAGACCGTGACCGAGACGCCGGAACTCGGGAAGTTGTCCAGCTTGCGCAGCTCGCCGAGCACGAGATCGGCGATCGCCTCCGCCGGCAGCAGCCGCTTGCCGTCACGCGTGGTTGCGATTTGCGCGGGCGGCTCGGCCGGCTCGGCGGCCGCCGCTGCGGCATCGGGCGCGCTCTCGGCTTTGGCCGCATCGGATCCGGACTCGGACTTGGACTCGGACTTGGACTCGGACTTGGACTCGGACCTGGACGTCGCGGCCGGCTCCACGGGATCCGCCGGAACGATCGGCGGGACCTCGGCGAGCGGAGGCGGTGCAACAGGGTCTGCGCGCTTGTTGCCTCCCAGGATGCTGCTGATCATGGCCACAAGGCCGGCATCCTT
The DNA here is from genome assembly GCF_054060965.1 of Bradyrhizobium sp. USDA 3397. Classification (NCBI taxonomy): domain Bacteria; kingdom Pseudomonadati; phylum Pseudomonadota; class Alphaproteobacteria; order Hyphomicrobiales; family Nitrobacteraceae; genus Bradyrhizobium; species Bradyrhizobium sp. USDA 3397. The sequence goes on along the minus strand of NZ_JBSSDS010000001.1, from coordinate 6,612,997 downwards.
CACCTCGTCGCTCATCATTCCCCCCGGGCTTCGGCCTACTCTAGCACCGCTCGCGCAGACCGCCACCGGCGATGTGGCAGGGCTATCGCACATGGGAGCTCTTCCCTTGCGGCCATCCTTCGAGACGCCCGCTTTGGCGGGCTCCTCAGGATGAGGTCGGAGTGCGCGGCAGCAGCTTCAACGAGCGCTGGTGCCGCAGAGCCTCATCCTGAGGAGGCGCGTAAGCGCCGTCTCGAAGGACGAGGCGTGCGCGCCGGCCGCGCCACAAGTCATAGGCGATAGCGTGCGATCCGTTACTGCTTAGCGAACGGAATGTATTGGTGGTATCGCTTGGGCACCGAGCTGCGGTAGCGCGCCGGCACGGTGCCGGTGTCGACCGAATGATCGATCTCCTGCTGGCGGGTCATCTTCTTCTTCGCCGGCTTCTTCGACGCGCTCTTCTTGCCGTCAGTAGGCTGGCTGGACGTGTCGGTGGTCGCGCTTGGCGCTGTGGTCGTCGCAGCCGGCGCAGTGCTTGTCGCGGCAGGCGCAGCGGTTCCGCCCGTGGCCGGCGCGCCCTGCGCCAGCGCGAGCGGCGATTGCATCATGAGCATCAGCGCTGCCGTCGCAGCCAGCAAATATGATTTCTGCATCAGAACCTCCAAAGTGCCTGATCCGAATGAGCCAGCGTAGGCCTCCGGCATCGACGCGTGCAAGTCCGCCCAAGATAGGCCTGATCGCACGCCGAAACTGTGGTGGGGGTCACACTCCCGGCATGGTCTGCCTCACGACCTCGCAGCGCGCGCAGGTGCGCAATGGCGCGCTCGGCTATGCGCGAGCTGCGCGGCCGGCCTCCTCCAGTCGCGAGGCGAACCAGCGTGACAGCGGCTCGTCGACGGCACCGCTGACATAGACCTCCGACATCGTCACATGTTGCCTGTCCAGCACCAGGAGCAGGCCGATCCAATAGGGAAACCAGACATGGACGTCGGTCAGCGCCCGCAGCTTGTGCTGGTCGTGATCGAGCGGTGTGTGGTTGCTCGCCTTGCGGATCTCCACGGCGAGCAGATTGTTCGGGATCTCGCGCTGATGCACGACGACATCGGGGTAGATCGACTTACCGAGATGGTCGTCGGTCGAGATGATGGTGCCGTGCGGCAGATGCAGCGTGCGCTCGCCGAGCCGGTCGTAATTGCAGTCGACCGACCAGCCCGAAAACTGCTTCTCCAGATGCACGGCGAAACGGTGCGTGACCGCCCGCTCGCCGACGTCCTTCTCGAACAGGAAGCCCTCGTGGGCGTAGAAGTCCCTGACAGAAGCGATCACCTTGTTCAGCTCGGTCTGCATCGTGCCTCCGGGCTCACGGCGCTCTGTCTGCTGCCGCCCTACATCTGAACTTCGATCAGGCGCGGGCCGGGCTCGGCGACGGCCTCTGCCAGCGCCTTGTTGAACTCGTCGGCGTTGGTGACGGCGCGGCCGGGAACGCCCATGCCTTTGGCCAGCGCCACGAAGTCCAAGGTCGGGCGGTCGAGGCGGAGCATGTCGTTGGCGCGCTGGCCGGGCTCGCCGGCGCCGACATTGTCGAACTCACCGCGCAGGATCTGGTAGATGCGGTTGGCGAACACGATGGTGACGATGTCGAGGTTCTCGCGTGCCTGGGTCCACAGCGACTGGATCGTGTACATCGCGCTGCCGTCGCCCACCATGGTGATCACCTTGCGGTCCGGGCAGGCGATCGCGGCACCGATCGACAGCGGCGTCGAGAAGCCGATCGAGCCGCCCATGTTCTGCAGCCAGTCGTGCGGGGCGGCCGCCGCCGTCGGCGGGAAGAAGCCGCGGCCGGTGGTGAGGGATTCGTCGACCATGATCGCGTTCTCGGGGATCGCACAGGCAATGGCCTGCGCGATGGAGGCGAAGGTGAGCGCGCCCGTCGGCTTGACCAGCTCCTGCAGCGCCTGCGGCTTGACGTCCCTGGTGCTGGCCTTCACGGCGCCAGCGAGCGCCTCGAGCGCGGCGACCGAATTCTCGCCCCAGGAGGTCATGCGATGCACCTCGCAGCCCTGCGGCTTGAGCATGCTCGGCTTGTTCGGATAGGCGAAGAACGCCACGGGGTCGTCGGACTCGACCAGCACGATGTGACGGAATTTCGCCAGCATCGGCAGGGCCTGATCGATGACGTAGTGGATGCGGTCGATCGAGAAACGGCCACGGCCGCGCGCCATCTTCGGACGGAAGGTCGGGCCCATCACCGTGCAGCCGGTCTTGCCGGCGATGCGCTCGGCCAGGGCCAGACCCTGCGCGCTCAGCGCGCTGCCGGTCATCAGGAGCAGCGTGCCTTCGCCGTCGCCATGCAGGATCTTTGCGGCCTGCTCGACCGCCTGCGGCGAATAGCTGGCGCGCTGCTGCTCGGCCGGAACCTCGGCGATGCCGTCGGCCTCGTTCCAGGCGGTATCGGCGGGCAGGATCAGGGTCGCGATCTGCGGCGGCGCGCTTTTGGCGGCGGCAATTGCCGCGGCGCCGTCGGCGGCGACCGATTTGGCATCCGGCGAGGTGCGGACCCAGGACGACATCGGCCGGGCCAGGCCTTCGATGTCCGAGGTCAGCGGGGCATTGTAGCCGATGTGGTAGACGGCGTGCTGGCCGACGATGTTGACGATGCCGGAATTGGCCTTCTTGGCATTGTGCAGATTGGCAAGGCCGTTGGCGAGGCCGGGGCCGAGATGCAGCAGGGTCGAGGCCGGCGTGCCCTTCATGCGGAAATAGCCGTCGGCCGCGCCCGTCACCACGCCTTCGAACAGGCCGAGCACGCAGCGCATGCCGGGGACACGGTCGAGCGCCGCGACGAAATGCATCTCGGAGGTGCCGGGGTTGGTGAAGCAGACGTCCACCCCGCCCTTGACCATCGTCCGCACCAGGCTTTCCGCACCGTTCATTCTGTCTGCTCCCGCAACCGGCATTTCCAGCAATCCGTTCGATCAATCATTGTTCGCGCCGCCCGTCAAAGCAATAGCGGGCATTGCGGCCCTGCCCCGCGTGGTGAGACGCGGATTTGGCTAACGCTTTCCAGCAAATTGGCGCAGTTGCGATTTGGTAACGTCAGTCGTTAACGATGCGACCCTCACGGGCCCGTGGCTTGCGAAACGCGCGCAAATATGGCCTCTGGGTCCGGTTGAATCGATTTTTTCTGGGGGAGATGATGATCCGGTTTTTTGCCGCTCCGATGGCCGCAATGGCGCTGCTGCTGGCTGGCGCAACCGACGCGTCCGCGACGGGGATGATAGACTTCACGGGCACCAGTTCCACCAGCTATATCGGCCGCGGCGGCGCGAGCCCGATCCCCCGCACCACCGTCATGTATAACGGCACCTACGCCCCGGGCACCGTCGTGGTGAACACCGCCGAGCGGCGGCTCTATTTGGTGCTCGGGAACGGGCAGGCGCTGCGCTACGGCATCGGCGTCGGCCGCGACGGCTTCCGCTGGGCCGGGGTGCACAGGATCACCGCCAAGAAGGAATGGCCGGACTGGACGCCGCCCTCGCAGATGCTGGCGCGCCGGCCGGACCTGCCGCGCCACATGAAGGGCGGCATCGACAACCCGCTCGGCGCCCGCGCCATGTATCTGGGCTCGACGCTGTATCGCATCCACGGCTCCAACGAGCCGGAGACGATCGGTCAGGCCGTCTCCTCGGGCTGCTTCCGCATGACCAACGACGACGTCACCGACCTCTATAGCCGCGTCTCGATCGGCACCCCGGTGGTGGTGCTGAACAACTGACCAGGAACCCGCGCGGCGCGTGAATTTGCGCTCTTGTGCACGCGGGGCGAATGCGGCAGCGTCACAGCACGATGAGCGCATTCGTCCCGCCCTCGCCCGGCTTTCGCTTCGCCCTGCTGGCCCTCGCGACGCTCGCCTGCGCGCCTGACATCGCACCCATGGCTGCCGCCGGCGAGCTGCCCGCGGTGTCCTCGCGCCAGCGCGCCGAGAAGAAGAGCTTCACCGACGGCGAGATCATCGAGGGCTTCCTGAAGACGGCATTCGGCGCCGAATACCATCTTGCCGGCCGCGTCGACCGCATCCGCAAGTTCGACGGGCCGGTGCGCGTCTACGCCGAGAGCGACCGCGAGGATCGCAAGACGCAGCTCGCCAAGGTCGTGGCCGACATCGGCAAGCGCGTGCAGCATCTCGACATCGCCATGATCGACACCAACGAAGCGGCGAATGTGCGCGTGAAGCTGGTGCGCGACCGCGATCTGTTCCGCACCATCTCGAGCTTCTACGGCGCCGAGAAGGCGCGCGAGATCCGCTCCTCGCTCGATCCGCAATGCCTGTCCGGCTTCCGCAAGAACGACAATTTCGAGATCGAGCATTCCGACGTCATCCTCACCGTCGACAACGGCGATTTCACCTTCCTCGATTGCGCCTATGAGGAGCTGCTGCAATCGCTCGGGCCGATCAACGACACCACGAGCGTGCCCTGGACCATGTTCAACGACAACGTCTCGATGGGCTATTTCGACGTCTACGACCAGTACATCCTCAACCTGCTGTACGATCCCCGCATCAAGGCGGGCATGACCGTGGCGGAGGTCAAGGCCGTGCTTCCCGCCGTCCTCAAGGACGTGCGCGCTTGGGTGAAGCGGGCGAATAATCTGAAGGAGTGAGGCGGTCCAAGGGAGCGATCTACTCGTCCCCGTCCTTCTTCCGCAGCAGATCCGTCGCCAGATCCGACAGCTTCGGCGGCGGCAGGGCCGCGAACGGCAGCGGCCGCGTCACATCGATCGCGGCCAATCCCAGCCGCGCCGTCAGCAGCCCGTTCAGCACGCCTTCACCCAAGCGCTGCGACAGCTTCGCCGCGATGCCGTGGCCGAGCATCTGCTGCACCAGGCTGTCGCTCGCGGCCATGCCGCCGGTGATGGCGAGATGGGCGATGACGTGGCGAAGCAGGCGGATCATGCCGAGCGCGCCGGGACGGCCGCCATAGAGATAAGCGAGCTGGCGGATCAGGCGCAGCGCCGCCACGAACACGAACAGCACGTCGATGGCGGCGCGCGGGCTCACCGCCGTCACGATGGAGACTTTTTGCGCGGCCGAGGACACCAGCCGCCGCGCCTCGGCGTCCAGCGGCGACATCAGCTCGCGCTCGGCGAGGCGGATCATGTCGGCGCCGTCGATGATCTCGCCGGCGTGGCTCTCCAGCGTCGCGCGGGCGCGCGCCAGCTGCGGATTCTGGTGCGCGATCTTGAGCAGGTCCTGGACGATGACGCGGCTCTCCTTGCGATCGTCGCTGGCCAGCACGGAAGCTGCGCGCTGGTGCAGCTTCTCGATGGTCGCAAGGCGCGCGAGACCGAACGCCTCGCGTCCGATCACCACGGCAAGCGCCAGCGCGGTGACGGCGGCGAAGGCAAGCCCGACGAAGCCGAGTGTCTCGTTGCGCGCGAACAGATCCTCGATCAGGTGGACCACGCCGAGCCCGGTGCCGAGCAGCGTCAATCCGGCGAGCCCCGACCAGAACAGCGTGCCCCAGGGAAAGCCGCGCCGCGCCGGGACTGCGGCTTGCACCGGCACCGGCAGCATCGCCGGATCGGGCTCCGGCGTGATCTGGATGGTGACGCGACCGAGACGGCCGGTCTCATCGGCCTCGGCGACGACGACGCCGGGATCGTCGAGCCGGAACGTCGCCGGCCGCCGTGGCTTGGATCGCTCGGTCATGACAGCTTGTCTCCGATCAGGAACTGCAAGGCACGGTCGAGGCGGATGTGTGGCAGCGTCGGCTCTTCGGCACCCTCGCGTTCGAGCTTCGGCGGGCGGAAGCGCAGGAAGCGGAAATCGCTGTTCCCGGCCGCCGCCGTCGCGAGCCCGCGGAACGCATCCGTGCCGTTGAACAGCGGTTCGGGATCGAGCGGAAGATCGCCCGGAAAGGTCGCAACCTCGGTGTTGCCGTCGAAGAACTCGCCCCCGGCGCTTTCGCCCGCGGCGGGTGTTCCGAGGATCGACGGCAGCTTGTCGCGGCCGTGCGCCACCTGCGCTTCGCGCGTGGCGCGCACCGCGGCCAGCGCCACGACGTCGATCGCCGCGCCGGTGTTTTCCGCGCGCGCGACCGCGCGCGCGACCGCGCGGCGCAGCACGGCCTCGAGCCGGTCGTGGCTCGAATGATGCAGATGATCCGCCTTGGTCGCGGCGAACAGGATGCGGTCGATGCGCGGCCGGAACAGGCTGGAGAGAATCGTGCTGCGGCCGGTGTTGAAGCAGTCGAGAATGCCTGATAGCGCGGCTTCGAGATCGTGCAGCGCCTCGGGGCCTGAGTTGAAAGCGGAGAGCGCGTCGGCCAGCACGATCTGACGGTCGAGCCGCGCGAAATGATCTCGGAAGAACGGCCGCACGACGACGTCCTTGTAGGCTTCGAAGCGCCGCACCATCATCGCCCACAGCGATCCCTCGCCCGCCTGCCCGACAGCAGGCACGTCCAGCGGCGCAAAGGTCAGCGCCGGCGTATCGGCGAGATTGCCAGGCATCAGGAAGCGGCCGGGCGGCAACAGGCTCATCGCAAAGCGCTCGTCGCGGCAGGCGCGCAAATAATCGGTGAAGAGCTTTGCGGCCGTCAGCGTCGCCTGCTCGTCCTCGCGCGATTCGGGCTTGAGCGTTGCGAGATGACTGTGCCACTCGGCCGCGAGATGCGCGCGCGGCGCCTCGCGCGACAGCGCCAGGCTCTCCGCCGACCATTGCTCGTAGCTCTTGTGAAGCAGCGGCAGGTCCAGCAGCCATTCGCCGGGATAGTCGACGATGTCGAGCGTCAGCGTTCGGTCGGCGCCGTTCGGGCGCTGGTAGTCGATCACGAGCCTGAGCTCGCTGATGTCCACGGTCGAGCTCGGCCAGCGCCGTTCCTCGATCAGCGCGCGCAGATGGGTCTCATAGGCAAAGCGCGGCACGGCATCGTCCGGCTGCGGCGCCAGGTGCGCCCGCGCGATCCGGCCCGAGGCATAGGCCTCGAACACCGGAAACCTGCCGCCGCGCGTCAGTCCATGGATCAGCGCGGTGATGAATACGGTCTTACCGGCGCGCGACAGACCGGTGACACCAAGCCGCACCGTCGGGTTGAAGAAATGCTCGCCATAGTCGATCAGCGCCCGCGCCGACAGCCGCGCTTCCTCGACCATATCCTGGAAACTGAATGCCATATGAACGTGAGGGGATCTCGGGCGAGGGATACGCAAAACGGATTAGTCACAAAAGTGGCAATTGCCTGAAGAAATTCAAGCTTTCATACTTCCACCGCCTTTCTCGGCAAATCAGCCGTTTGAACGACCCGCCGGTCCCGAAACACCCATCGAGAGGGCATTGCCTCGAGCCTTTGCGGATTGCCATGACCGTCTTCCAGTTGAAGCAGCTTGCATCCTCTTCCGTCCACGCCGCAGCCGACGCGATCGGCTGGGACTACGATCGTGCCGAGCTGATCGCCGACGGCATCGTCCACGGGATCGGCGTGCTCGCGGGCATCATTGCCGCGACGGTGCTGGTGGTGCTGACGGCGGTCTATGCCGACGCCACCGACATCGTCGGCGTCTCCGTCTATGTCGCCGGCCTGCTCTCGATGCTGGTGCTGTCGGCGACCTATAATCTCTGGCCGGTCTCGCCGGCTAAATGGCTGCTGCGCCGCTTCGACCATTCCGCGATCTATCTTTTGATCGCCGCGACCTACACGCCGTTCATCCTGGAGCTGAAGGACAGCGTGTTCGCGTTGGTGCTGCTGGCCGGCGTCTGGTGCGTGGCAATCCTCGGCATCGTGCTGAAGCTGCTCTATCCCGGCCGGTTCGACCGCGTCTCGGTCGGCATCTATCTCGCGATGGGCTGGAGCGGCATGATGCTCTACGATGCCGTGGTCAGGGCGTTGCCCACGCTGGTGCTGGGCTTCATCCTTGCCGGCGGCCTGCTCTACAGCTTCGGCGTGATCTTCCACGCCTGGCGACGGCTGCGCTTTCAGAATGCGATCTGGCACGGCTTTGTCTTGGCCGGCGCGGCATGTCATTATACCGCGGTGCTCGACCTCGTGTTGAGCTGAGAAGTTTCCGCGAAGCGGTATAAGACGAGAGGAGACGTCGCATGCAGGTGACCGGCAAGGTCGTGGTCGTCACGGGCGGCGCAAACGGCATCGGCAAGGCGCTGTGCGAGGCCTTTCACAATGCGGGTGCGGCCAAGGTCGTGGTCGCGGACATGGACGCCGCCAATGCGCGAGCGGTCGCGGCCATGGTCGATGGCGCCGCGTTCAAATGCGACGTCGCGCAGGAAAAGGACATCGTCCACGTCATCGAGGAGACCGAGCGGCAGTTCGGCCCGATCGCGCTGTTCTGCTCCAACGCCGGCATCGGTGGCGGCTTCGATCCGATGTCGGAGAATGCCGGCGGCGCTTCGGACGAGCCGTGGCAGCGCAGCTGGGCGATCCACGTCATGGCGCATGTCTATGCGGCACGGCATCTCGTCCCCCGCATGAGGGCGCGCGGCGGCGGCTATTTCCTCAACACCATCTCGGCCGCGGGCCTGTTGTCGCAGGTCGGCAGCCCGGCCTATTCGACGACGAAGCACGCGGCGGTCGGTTTTGCCGAGAATCTCGCGATCTCGCACAAGGCCCACAACATCAAGGTCTCGATCCTCTGCCCGCAGGGTGTCGACACCAACATGCTGCGCTCGATTCCCAAGGGCCCGCAATCCGGCGACGGCGACCTGACGCCCGAGCAAGTGGCGAAAGACGTGCTCGCCGGCCTCGAGCAGGAGACGTTCCTGATCCTGCCGCACCCGCAAGTGCTCGGCTACATGCGCAAGAAGACCGAGAATTACGACCGCTGGATCGGCGGCATGGCCAAGATCCAGGCGCGGATGCGGGAAGAATTCGGGAAGTGACCGTTAGGTGCTCCCACGCTAGACGCTGTCATGCCCCGCGGAGGCGGGGCATCCAGTATGCCGCCCCCGTCGGCTCAACCACAACCGTCTCAGAGTACTGGATCGCCCGCCTTCGCGGGCGATGACACCGAGCGTGTAGGAGCAGCTTCAGCAACCTCGCGCATCACACCACCGCCACCGTCTCCCCCACCCGGCTCGCCCGCAGCGCGCGCGCATAGAGCATCATGCCCTCGCACACCGTGCGCTGCTCGGCCGGCGTCAGCGCCGCTAGCGCGCCGCGCACCTGCTGCCGGCCGAACGCATGGAGGGCCTCCAGCGTGCGCCGGCCCTTCGCCGTCAGCGATAGCAGCTTGCTGCGCGCATCCGCCTCGTCCGGCGTCTCCTTGAGCTCGCCGCAATCGATCAGCTTGCGCACCAGGCGGCTGACGCTGGATTTCTCCAGCCGCAGGAAATCGCCGAGCTCGCCCGAATTCATCGGGCCGCGGATGCCGATCTCCAGGATGGTGTGGACCGCCGAGGGCGGATAGCCCGAGGCCGCCACCGTGGCGTCCATGAAGCCGAGTTCGCGCACCATCAGACGCGAGGCGGCGCGGATGTCGTCAATCAGCGAAAGCTCGGCCATGGCTTGACTCAACCCATATAGTTGTATCATACAACTATATGGGCGCAACGGCGCGCGCAAGTGACTTGGAGTCCAAGTGTCTTGGAGTCCAAGTGTCTTGGAGTCCAAGTGTCTTGGAGTTCAAGTGTCTTGGAGCGGACCATGAGCGGAGCTTTGCCGGCAGGTCAGCGGATGAGCGGCAAGGTCTGCCTGGTCACGGGCGGCGGCAGCGGCATCGGGCGCGCGACGGCGCTGCGGATGGCTGCCGAAGGGGCGGAAGCGGTCGTCGTCGCCGGCCGGCGCGAGGCCGAGATCGAGGCCACCGCCGCCGCGTGCCGCGAGCTCGGCACGGAGGCGATCGCGCTCAAGACCGACATCACTGAGGATGACGAGGTCGCGCGCCTCGTAGCCACAGCCGTCGGGCGCTGCGGCCGGCTCGACGTCGCTTTCAATAATGCCGGCTTCCAGGAGCGCCGCGCGCCGCTGGAGGAGCAGGGCACGGAGATCTACGACAGCGTGTTCGACACCAATGTCCGCGCGCTGTTCCTCTGCCTGCGCCATCAGTTGCCGGCGATGCTGGCGCAGGGGCGCGGCAGCATCGTCGTCAACACCTCCGTCAGCGGGGTGCGCAATCCCAATCCAGGCTTTTCGCTCTACTCGGCCTCAAAGGCCGCCGCAATCTCGCTGACACGCTCGGCGGCGATGGAGAACGCGCCGCGTGGCATTCGCATCAATGCGATCGCGCCCGGCCGCGTCGTCACAGACATGATGCTGCGCGCCGGCGTCGGCGATGTGGCAACGGTCGGTGCGGGATTGCCGCTGCGGCGGATGGGCAGCCCGGAGGAGGTCGCCGAGGCGGTGGTGTGGTTGTCGTCGGATGCGTCGTCGTATGTCGTCGGGCATGTGCTCGCGGCGGACGGAGGTTTTTTGGCGTCGTGATGACGCCGTCAATGCTTCTGCCCGTACAGCACCGGCACTGCGGAATCCACGACGACCTCGACGAGACTAGTGCCCGCATACGCCATGCCGCGCTTCAGCGCTTCGCCCAGCTCCGCAGCCTTCGTCACCCGCACCGCATGGCACCCCATGCCCTCGGCAAGCCGGACGAAATCGATCCCCGGCAACTCCAGCCCCGGCACGTTGCGCACCTGCATCACCTGGCTGAACGAGCGCATCGCGCCGTAACCGGAATTGTTGATCACGACGACGGTAAGCGGCAGCTTGCGCTGCACGGCGGTCCAGAGCGCCTGGATCGAATACATCGCCGAGCCGTCGCCGATCAGGCACACCGTTCGCTGCTTCGGCTTGCCGAGCGCCATGCCGACAGCAGCCGGCAGCGAGTAGCCGAGACCGCCGCTCGACATGGTGTAGAAACTGTCCTGGCCGCGCATCGGCAGGAATTTTTGCATCGCCGGCCGGTGCGAGGGCACTTCCTCGACAAGTGATGCGTCATCCGGCATCGCCTGCGACAGCGAATGCAGCAGGAATTCGACCGGCAGCGGATCGGCAGGCTGCGGCGCCGGCGGCAGCGTGCGGCCCTTCGGCGCGGCGCGCTTGCTCTCCGGCAGCAGGTCGAGCAGCAGGCTCAGCGCCGGCTTCATCGTCGCGATGATGCTGGTGCCTGATGGCGTCACCGCGGCGGCATCCGCATCATCCGTGATCTGGAAGATGGTCGCGCCGCCGTCGAAGATCGCCGCATGGCCCTCGACATGGAAGGTGAACACCGGCGCGCCGATGACGACGACGACATCGTGCTCGCGCAGCGCGTCGGACAGTTGCGCCGGCGAGGCATGCAGAAAGCCCGCGAATTGCGGATGCCTCTCGGGGAACGAGCAGCGTGCAGAGAACGGACTAACCCAGACGCTCGCCCTGGTCTTCTCGGCGACGCGCACCATCAGATCAACCGCGCCGGCGCGATCGATTCCAGGGCCGACGACGAGCGCAGGGTGTTTGCTTGAGGCGAGCGCCGCAACCAGCGCCTTCATCGGCTCCAGCTCAGGGCCGATCTCGCGGCTCACTTTGCGCGCCTCGACCGGCGCGCAGGCATGGGCCCAATCGTCGATCGGGATCGACACGAAGGTCGGCCCGCACGGCGGCTGCATCGCGGTGTAATAGGCCCGCGCGATCGCGGCGGGCACGTCCTCCGGCCTTGCCGGCTCGACGCTGTATTTCACATAAGGCCGCGGAAACTCGGAGGCGCGCTCGGCATAGAGGAAGGCCTGCAAGGGCAGGATCGAGCGCGCCTGCTGGCCTGCGGTGATCACAAGCGGGGTCTGGTTGCGATGGGCTGTGTAGATGTTGCCGAGCGCGTTGCCGACGCCGGCGGCCGAATGCAGGTTGACGAAGCCGGCATTGCGCGTCGCCTGCGCATAGCCATCGGCCATGCCGACGGCGGAAGCTTCCTGCAGCGCCAGCACGTAGTCGATATCGTCGGGCCAGTCGCTGAGGAACGGCAGCTCGGTCGAACCAGGATTGCCGAACACCCTGTCGATGCCGAAGGCGCGCAGCAGGTCGAGCGTCGCCTGCTTCACGGTGACGGGCTTGGTGCCGGTCTTGCCGTTCTTGGCCATGGTTTCCGTCCCTGCGTTTATTGACGCCCTACCAGCCCCGCTCGTCATTGCGAGCGAAGCGAAGCAATCCAGAATCTCTCCGCGGAGGCAGTCTGGATTGCTTCGTCGCTTCGCTCCTCGCAATGACGAGGAGAGAGTATCACCACACCGCCGTGCCCTTCATCGTCGGCTGCCCCTCCGCGTTCGCGGTCCACAGCTCCATGCTCTCACCGCTGTCATTGGCGTTGACGGAGAACTCCGTGCCCTCGAACAGCGGCTGCACGCCGCGATACGAAAACCTCTTCGGCGCCTTGCCGCCACGAAGCTTGGCCGCCATCTCGACGATCAGCGCTGCCTGTAGTGGACCGTGGAAGATCAGGCCCGGATAGCCCTCGACCTCAGTGACGTAGTCGCGGTCGTAATGGATGCGGTGGCCGTTGAAGGTCAGCGCGGAGTAGCGGAACAGCAGCACGGGATCGGACACATGCGTTTCGCGATGCTGCGCCTGCGGCGGCGGAGGCGACGCCTTGCCGCCAGCCGGCGCGCCGCCGCTCATCTCGCGATAGACGATGTCCTGCCGCTCGCGGATCGCCGTGCCCCTTGGCGAGGAGATGCTGTGCTCGACCGAGACGAAGCACAGCGTGCCGGTCGATCCCGATTTCACCTGCACGTCGGCAATGCGCGAAGTCCGCGTCGATTCATCGCCGACGCGCAAGGGCTGCAAGAACTCGATCTCGCCGCCGGCCCACATCCGGCGCGGCAGCGGCACCGGCGGCAGGAAGCCGCCGCGAGTCGGATGGCCGTCGGGCCCCAACATCGACATCGGGAACACCGGCTGCGCCAGGCACCAGTGCACCGTGAACGGCGCAGCGTCGCCCGCCTTGGGCTCGCCGACCTCCTGGAACAGCGTCGCGCGCAGGCCCTTCACGAGCTGCGCGGTGACGATGTCGGTGGCCTCCTGGCTGCGCCCGATCCATTGCCTGAGATGATCGATGTCGAGCTTCTCGGTCATGACGCCTCGCTCTCGCTATTTGGACTGGGGACGCTCGCCGATGGCGGGCACGGCGCCGTAGCTGCGCGTCTCGCCAACGATGATCGGCGCCGGCGCGGGATAGCTGACGCGGCCGTTCGGCGTGTCGACCTCGATGCGGCGCAGATGCGGATGGTTGGCGAGGTCGGCCATGGTGTTGACCTCGGCGAATGCAATGTCGGCGTCCGACAGCCGCTTCAGGAGCTCGTCGCGCGTCATCTTGCCGAAGATGTCGGCCACCGTCGTGTCGGTGAAGTCGCGGTTGCGCACGCGCTCGACCATGTTGGCGACGCGGGGATCGGCCGGCAGGTCCGGCTGATCCAGCACCTTCGCGCACAGCGTCTTCCACTCGCGTTCGCTCTGGATCGAGATCAGGATGTCCTTGCCGTCCTTGGAGGTGAACACACCATAGGGCGCGATCGATGGATGGCGCAGGCCCATGCGCTTGGGCGGATTGCCGGCTTCGGCATTGAGCAGCGGCACGGTGCACCAGTCCGCCATCACGTCGAACATGGAGATGCGGATGTCGGCCCCTTTGCCGGTGCGCCCGCGCGCGATCAGTGCCTCCAGGATCGCGGCATGCGCGGTGGCGCCGGTCGCAACATCCACGATCGACATGCCGACGCGCGAGGCGCCATCGGGATTGCCGGTGATCGAGGCGAGCCCGCTCTCGGCCTGGATCAGGAGATCATAGGCCTTGCGGTGGGCGTAGGGACCCTCGTCACCATAGCCGGTGATGGTGCAGGAAATCAGCTTGGGATAGTCCTTCAAGAGCCGCTCGCGCGCGAAGCCGAGCTTGTCCATCGAGCCGGGTTTCAGGTTCTGGATCAGCACGTCTGCACTCGCGATCAGCTTCTCCAGCTCGGCTCGGCCGTCCTTCGTCGTGAGATCGACCACCGCCGATTGCTTGCCGCGATTGAGCCAGACGAAATAGCTGCTCTGGCCCTTGGCCGCCGCGTCATAGCCGCGGGCGAAATCGCCTTCGGGCCGCTCGACCTTGATCACCTCCGCGCCGGCATCCGCCAGGCGGGAGGAGCAGAACGGCGCCGCCACCGCCTGCTCGACCGCAATCACCCTGATCCCGTCCAATGCTCCCATGGCCGCAACCTCAGTACGAGCGCGGCATGCCGAGCACGTGCTCGGCGACGAAGGACAGCACGAGGTTGGTCGAGATCGGCGCCACCTGATAGAGCCGCGTCTCGCGGAACTTGCGCTCGACGTCGTATTCCTCGGCGAAGCCGAACCCGCCATGGGTCTGGATGCAGGCATTCGCCGCTTCCCAGGACGCATCCGCCGCCAGCATCTTGGCCATGTTGGCCTCCGCGCCGCAATCGAGCCCGGCCTCGTATTTGCGCGTGGCTTCCTTCACCATCAGCTCGGCCGCGCGCATCGAGGCGTAGGCCTTGGCGATCGGAAACTGGATGCCTTGATTCTGGCCGATCGGCCGGCCGAACACGGCGCGCTCCTTGGCGTAGTTCGTCGCCTTCGCGATGAACCACTTTGCGTCGCCGACACATTCGGCGGCGATCAGGATGCGCTCGGCATTCATGCCGGAGAGGATGTAGCGAAAACCCTTGCCTTCCTCGCCGATCAGATTCTCCGCCGGCACCCTCATGTCGGTGAAGAACACTTCGGTGGTGGCGTGGTTCATCATGGTGCGGATCGGGCGGATCTCGAGGCCGTTGTTCTTGGCCTCGCGCATGTCGACGATGAACACCGACAGGCCATCGGTGCGCTTCTTGACCTGGTCCTTCGGCGTGGTGCGCGCCAGCAGCACCATCAGATCGGAATGCTCGGCGCGGCTGGTCCAGATCTTCTGGCCGTTGACGATGTAGCTGTCGTTGCCGTCCTTGCGCGCGAACGTCTTCAGCGAGGAGGTGTCGGTGCCGCTGGTCGGCTCGGTAACCCCGAACGCCTGCAGGCGCAGTTCGCCGCTCGCGATCTTCGGCAGGTATTTTGCCTTCTGCTCGGCATTGCCGTGCCTGAGCACCGTGCCCATGGTGTACATCTGCGCATGGCAGCCGCCGCCGTTGCAGCCCGCGCGCTGGATCTCTTCCAGGATCGCCGCGGCCGCCGACAGCTTCAGGCCCGCGCCGCCATATTCCTCGGGGATCAGCACCGAGAGATAGCCGGCCTCGGTCAGCGCATCGACGAACGCCTTGGGGTAGGCCATCTCGCGATCGAGCTTGCGCCAATATTCGCCGGGGAACTGGGCGCAGAGCTTGGCTACGGCCTCGCGGATGTCGGCGTAATCTTCGGTGTGGTGTTCTTGACTCATGGCGTTTCCAATTCTCAGCGGCAGTTAAGATAACGCCGGCCAACCCACGGGCGTTGTGAAAACAATGCCCGCCCCCTATGCTCATTTGTTATAGCGTATGGAGTAGCCTTCCAGGATTGGCAAGCATGGATTTCCGGCAGCTCAGGACCTTCAGTTGCGTGGCGGAGCTCGGCAGCCTGTCCAAGGCCTCCGACACGTTGCGCGTGGCGCAGCCGGCGCTCTCCAGGCAGATCAAGCTGCTGGAACACGAGCTGCGCACAGAACTCTTCACGCGCAACGGCCGTGGCATGGTGCTGACCGAGGCCGGCCGCCTGCTGCTGGCGCGCACCTCCGGCATCGTGCGGCAGATCGACCAGATCCGCGACGACATCCAGTCGGCCAAGGGCCCGCCCTCGGGTCAGGTCGTGCTCGGTCTCGTTCCGACCGTGAGCTGCGTGCTGTCGGCGCGCTTTGCACGGCGCTGCGTCGAAAAATTTCCCGGCATCTCGCTGCGCATCGTCGAGAGCTATAGCGGCCACCTGGTCGAATGGCTGCATCGCGGCGAGATGGATCTCGCCATCCTCTACGGCCGTTCCGCCGATCTGCATCTGAACGTGCAGAGCCTGGGGCGCGACAATATCGTCGCGGTCGGTCCGCGCGGCTGCGGCCTTGCCCGCAAGAAGAGCGTGGACATCGGTTGGCTGCTGCGGCAGCGGCTGGTGCTGCCCTCTCATTCCCACGGCCTCCGGGCGCTGATCGAGCACGCCGCGGCCCAGCGCAAGATCAAGCTCGACGTCCAGCTGGAGGCGGATTCGTTTCGCGTCCTGACGAGCCTGGTCGAGGAGGGCCTGGGCTTCGCGTTGCTGCCGCCGTCCTCGGTCCATGGCGAGGTCGCGGACGGGCGGCTGGAAACCGCCCCCGTATCGAAGCCGATGACCCGCGAGCTCATCTTTGCCTCTCCAATCGACCGCCCGGCCTCGACGGCCTCGCTCGCCATCACCTCGCTGTTGCGCGAGGAAGTCGCCGCCTGCCGCAAGGAAGGCGTGTGGGACATCCGGCTGAGTTAGATGGCGTGTGGTAGAACAGCCGCGCGCGGTCGTGCCTTCGCATCTGGCGCGAGCTGTCATGCCGAAATTTTATAGCTGGGCTGCCGCCGAGCTTTCTGCGACCAGTGTTATACGCGGAAGTCGCCCCGTCATTGCGAGCGTAGCGAAGCAATCCAGGAATCTTTCCGCAGTGGCAGTCTGGATTGCTCCGTCGCTTCGCTCCTCGCAATGACGGTAGGAGAGAGCTCAGCCCGGAATCCGCACCGGCAGCGTCTCATATCCCTTGATGAAGCTCGAATAGATCCGCTTGGGCTCGCCGACCACCTCGATGCGGTCGAAGCGCTTCAGCATCTCCTCCCAGACGATCTTGAGCTGCAGCTCGGCGAGGCGCATGCCGACGCAGCGGTGGATGCCGAAGCCGAAGGACAGGTGCGTGCGCGGGCGGGGGCGGTCGATGATGAACTCGTTCGGCTTGTCGAACATCTCCTCGTCGCGATTGCCGGAGACGTACCACATCACGACCCGGTCGCCCTTCCTGATGTGCTTGCCGCCGATCTCGGTGTCCTGCAATGCGGTGCGACGCATATGCGCCAGCGGCGTCTGCCAGCGGATCACCTCCGGCACCATGGAATCGATCAGCTCCGGATTGGCGCGCAGCTTGTCGTATTGCTCCGGGTTCTCGTTCAGCGCCAGCACCGAGCCGGTCATGGTGTTGCGCGTGGTGTCGTTGCCGCCGACGATGAGCAGGATGATGTTGCCCATGAGGTTGTCGGGGTCCATGTGGCGCGTGGCCTCGTTGTGCGCCATCAGCGACAACAGATCGTTGCGCGGCGCGGAGTTGACACGCTCGTTCCAGAGCTTGGACATGTAGGCATAGCACTCGTCCATCTCGCGGCGGCGCTCTTCGGCGCTGGCGACGATGCCGCTCTTGGGCAGCGCGGTGGAGACGTCGGACCAGCGCGTCAACTTGCGCCGCTCCTCCCAGGGGAAGTCGAACAGGGTCGCCAGCATCTGCGTGGTCAGCTCGATCGAGACGCGCTCGACGAAGTTGAACGTCTCGTTGCGCGGCAGATTGTCCAGCACGGTCTGCGAGCGCTGGCGGATCAGCTTTGCCAGCTCGTCCAGGTGTGTCGGCGTGAACATCGGCGACACCGTCTTGCGCTGCGCCGAATGCCGGGGCTGGTCCATCGCGATGAAGCTCGGATAGTCGTAGCCTTCCGGCACGTCGCGGATCGAGATGCCGCCGAGCTTGGAATCCGAGGAGAAGATGCCGTGATTGGTGTCGACATGCATGATGTCGTTGTACTTCACCACCGACCAGTACGGCTCGATCGGCGCATTGGTGCAGTAATGCACCGGCTCTTCCTTGCGCAGCCGCTCGAACCAGGGCCACAGCGTGTCGTCCTGGAATAGCCGGGGCGCGCCGGGGTGGAATTGCGACAACGGCGTGGCATAGGCCTCCTCGCGCGCCTTCCGCATGCGTTCGGCCTTGTCCACTTTAACCGGCGCTTGGATGTTCATGATCGTGGCTCCGTTGCGTTCGACTCACGCAGCAATCTTCACCGGCAGCGTTTCGATACCCTTTACAAAACTCGAATAGACCCGGGTGGGTTCGCCGACCACATCAATATGGTCGAACCGCTTGAGAATTTCCTCCCAAATAATCTTGAGCTGGAGCTCGGCGAGCCGCAGGCCGACGCAGCGATGGATGCCGAAGCCGAAGGACAGGTGCGTACGCGGGCGGGCACGGTCGATGATGAACTCGTAGGGCCTGTCGATCACGTCCTCGTCGCGGTTGCCCGAGACGTACCACATCACGACCTTGTCACCCTTCTTGATCTGCTTGCCGCGGAACTCGAAATCGGACAGCGCCGTGCGGCGCATATGCGCGAGCGGCGTCTGCCAGCGGATCACCTCCGGCACGAAGCTGTCGAGCAGATCGGGGTTCTGGCGCAGCTTGCGATATTGCTCCGGATGCTGGCTCAGCGCGAGAAGCGAGCCCGACATGGTGTTGCGCGTAGTATCGTTGCCGCCGACGATCAGGAGGATGAGATTGCCGAGGAAGTTCTTCGCATCCATGTCGCGCGTAGCAGTGCCATGCGCCATCATCGACAACAGGTCGCTCTTCGGCGGCTGCTCGATGCGCTCCTTCCACAGCCTCGAGAAATAGACCGCGCATTCCGTCAGTTCGGCCTGCCGCTCGTCCTCGGTGGCGACGAGGCCGTCGGGACCGGGAATGGTGGTCGCGATATCGGACCAGCGCGTCAGCTTGCGGCGATCCTCCCAGGGGAAGTCGAACAGCACCGCCAGCATCTGCGTCGTGAGCTCGATCGAGACGCGGTCGACCCAGTCGAACACCTTGCCGCGGGGAAGATTGTCCAGGCACTCGGCCGAGCGCTTGCGGATGTTGATGGCGAGATTGTCGAGGTGTGTCGGCGTGAACATCGGCGCCACGGTCTTGCGCTGGGCGGCATGGCGCGGCGGGTCCATCGAGATGAAACTCTCACGGCGCAGATCCGGATCGATGTCGCGGATGGTGATGCCGCCGAGCGCGGAGGCCGAGGAGAACACCGCATGGTTGGTCTCGATCTCCATGATGTCGTTGTAGCGCGTCACCGACCAATACGGCCCGAACATCGAGTCCTTGCAGTAATGCACGGGATCCTCGCGGCGCAGCCGGTCGAAATAGGGCCAGAACGTATCGGTCCTGAACAATTCGGGGTCGCCGGGATCGAACTGCTCCAGCGGCAGCGACATCGCGCGCTCGCGCAAGGCGTCGAGCTTGCCCGCGCTTTCGATGGTCCCATGCATGACCGTTCTCCCTGGATATGAACCGCGCGTCGTTGAATTCTGCGCTGCGGTATTTGATTTGCAATTACAGCCGGTTGTCTGCGCCGGGGCAAGGGAGAGTTTTGCCTCATCCAGCCTTCACGAGCGCGTTGCACGATCGTCACGACGCCACGAGAACGTGACCTCCCGCACGCCGGACGACAGAGTATCGCGCGAGAAATCCGCTGGAATCGAGCTAAATCGAACCCGCTCATCTTGGGGATCGACTAACCTCTGATCTATAGTTTGGCCGGAACAGATCCGCATCCCGAGGTTGCCGCCGTGAACGACATGCAATGGACCCCGATCGGGTCCGAACCCTTGCCCCCGCCGCTGCCGGCGACGCGGGTCGATTTCTCCGGCAGCCGCTCCGAGTTCCGCAAAATGGTCACCAAGGGTGCCATGCTCGAGCTCGTCACCTTCGGCTTCTACCGGTTCTGGCTCGTCACCGACATCCGCCGTCACCTGTGGACGCACACCGCGATCGACGGCGACGCGGCCGAATACACCGGGCGGGCCAAGGAGCTCCTGGTCGGCTTCCTGTTCGCGCTCGCGATCCTGGTGCCGATCTATCTCGCCTATTTTCTCATTGGCATTGAGTTCGAGCGCTGGCAGGCCTTTGCCTCGACGCCGCTCTTCATCGCCTTCTACGCCTTCGGCCAGTTCGCGATTTTTCGCGCGCGGCGCTACCGCCTGACGCGCACGGTCTGGCGCGGCGTCCGTTTCTGGATGGACGGCTCGGGCTGGGCTTACGCGTTTCGCGCCATGCTGTGGGGCTTGCTGGTGCTCCTGACGCTCGGTCTTGCGCTGCCCTGGCGCGCGGCGGCGCTCGAACGCTACAAGATGCGGCACACCCATTACGGTGATCTCCGCGGCGATTTCGAAGCCAACGGCTGGACCTTCTTCAAGCGCGGCTGGTGGCTGTGGCTGCTCAGCCCGATCGCGTTCGTCGTCTTCCCGCTCGCACCGTTCTTCTATGCCGAGTTCAAGGCGCGCGAATGGCGCTGGTGGCTCGACGGCATCCGCATCGGTGGCGTCAGCCTGTCCTCAAAGCTGCCGCATGACGCATTCTACGGCCTGTACTGGAAGGTGATCGGCTGGTGGATGCTGCTCACGGTCGCGTTTACGGCCTATATGGCCGGCGGCGCCTTCCTGGTCGTCTCGCTCACCGGCGTTTCCGCCGAGGAGATCTTCGCCGGCGACAATGCGACGAAGAGCATCCCGATGGTGGTGATGATGGTGATCGGCTATTTCGCACTCGCCCTTGCCATCAACATCGTCATGCGGGTCTATCTTCAGCGCGATCTTTGGGCCAAGGTGCTGGAGACCGTCGAGGTACACAACATCTGGGCCGCGGCGGACGTGCGCGGCAGCGGTCAGCTTGCCGGCGCGCTCGGCGAAGGCTTTGCCGACGGACTCGATGTCGCGGGATTCTGAGCTGTGAGTGACGTGTTTGCCGAGCCCCCGGCGCAGTCGGAGAGGCCGACCATCTTCTTCGACGGCGTGTCGAGCCGCAGACGGCAGGTGACGCTGACGCTCAGTGATGCGCTCGAGATCGCCGAGGACGGCGCAACGCCAGTTCGCTGGGCCTATGCCGACCTTCGCCGCGCCGACAGTCCCCCCGGAATCCTGCGCCTGGCTGCGACGTCTGCACCGCCTCTGGCTCGGCTGGAGATCCGCGATGCGGCGCTCGCCGCGGACGTGGCGGCCCGCTGCACGCGTCTCGACGAGCACCGGACGACGCGCAGCGGCGTCGCGAAGATCGTGGGCTGGTCGGTTGCCGCCGCCGTCTCCATCGTCTGCGTCGTCCTGTTCGGCGTGCCGCTCGCCGCCGACCGGCTCGCGCCGCTGGTGCCTAAGCCCGTGGAACGGCGCATCGGCGACGCGGCCGAGGTCCAGATGAAGACCATCTTCGGCCGCAGCGTGTGCGAAGACCCCGCGGGCAAGGCCGCGTTCACGAAGCTCGTCAACCGGCTGCGCGATGCGGCCGGCCTCGACGACACCATGACGGCCGGCGTGCTGCCGACCGCGGTGCCGAATGCCTTCGCGCTGCCCGGCGGCAAGGTGTTCGTGCTGAAGGGCCTGCTCGACAAGGCCCAGAGTCCCGACGAGCTTGCCGGCATCCTCGCCCACGAGCTCGGCCATCTCAAGCATTACGACAACATGCGCGGCCTGATCTACAACGGCGGCACCTCGTTCCTGATCGGCCTCTTGTTCGGCGACATTACCGGCTCCTCGGCCGTGATCTTCGCCTCGCGCAGTCTGGTCGAAGCGTCCTATTCGCGCGAAGCCGAGACCGGCGCCGACACTTTCGCGATCGAGATCATGCATGCGCTCGGCCGTTCGCCGAAGCCCGCGGCCGAACTGATGTTCCGCATCACCGGCAAGGAGGGCGGCTCCGGCCTGACAAATATCCTCGCCAGCCATCCGCTGACCGAGGATCGCCTCGCGCGCATGACGAAGGAGGACCGGCCCGCCAGCGGCCCGCCGCTGCTGACCGACAAGGAATGGCAGGCACTGAAGGGCATCTGCGGCAGCGGGAAGGTGTGACGACCCGCTCCTAGCGCATCACTTCGCCGGCGCAGCCGGTGGATTCGATCCGGTGGTGACGTTCGGCGCCGTGTTCGGGTTCGAGGTCGTGGTCTGGGGACCGAACTCGCGACCATTGTAGAAGAAGACGGCCGCGACCACGGCGATCACGAAGATCGCGCCGACTGCCCAGCCGACCGGGCTGTTGCGGCGTGCACGGTCAGTCCTGGGGTCATCATTCTGATAGGTCATCGTGCTCTCCCTGTTGGTGCAGGAGAACCTCGCGCGGCGGAAGCTGTTCCTAAAACGCGCCCAGCGCTTACCGCGTTCCGTAGGCGCGGTCGCCGGCATCGCCGAGGCCCGGCAGGATGAACCCGTTGTCGTCGAGCCCTTCATCCACCGCCGCGGTCCAGATCGGCACGTCCGGATGCAATCCGCGCAGCCGCTCGAGCCCTTCCGGTGCCGCGATCAGGCAAGCCAGGCGGATGTCCCTGGCGCCGCGCTCCTTCAGCCGGTCGATGGCGGCGACGGCGGTGTTGGCGGTGGCGACCACCGGCGTCACCACGATGGCGAGGCGCTCGCTGAGGTCGGACGGCGATTTGAAGAAGTACTCCACGGCGGCAAAGCTGTGCGGCTCGCGGTAGAGCCCGATATGGGCGACGCGCGCGGTCGGCACCAGATCCATCATGCCGTCGACGAAGGTGGTGCCGGCGCGCAGCATCGGCACGAACACCAGCTTCTTGCCGGCGATCTTGGCCGAGTGCATCGTCGCCAGCGGCGTCTCGATCACGGTATCGGTAAGCGGCAGGTCGCGCGTCACCTCGTAGCACAGCAGCATGCCGATCTCCTTGATCAGCTCGCGGAACGACTTGGTCGAGATGGACTTGTCCCGCACCAGCGTCAGCTTGTGCTGCACCAGCGGATGATCGACGATCGTGACGCCTTCCATGATGGGATGCTCCTGAAATTCACCGAGACGTCATTGCGAGCGCAGCGAAGCAATCCAGAATCTGCCCGCGGTGGGACTCTGGATTGCTTCGCTGCGCTCGCAATGACGCGCTTGGCCGAAAATCTCTATCCATTCTCTAAAAAACCGTGCCGTCGCTGATCACCTTGAGCGGCGGCGATCCATCGGGACGGCGTGCAAGTGCGATGGCGCGGCCCGCCGCCCAGCTGCCACCTTCGAGGATGCTCGCAAGCGGCAAGGTCTCAGGGGTGCGGCCGAGCTTGGCGCGAATGCGCTCCGCCAACCTGTCGAGCAATGCAATTGTGAGCGCGCGCCACTCCACGACGAGCAGCGAATCCACCGCATGCGCGCGCTCGGCGTCGGCGGCCTCGCGCAGGCGCAGCACGTCATGATCGACGAACAGGCCGCCATTGCGATATTCGGCAAGGCCCGTGAGGCCGTCGATGTCGGTCACCTCAAAGCCGGCGCGCTGCAGCGGCTCGATCAGCGAATAGCTCAGCCATTGCGACAGCTTGTGCAGCGGCACGAGGCCTGCCGTGCCGTCGTCCGCTTTGATCGCCGGATGCCGCCAGCAATCGCCGAGCGGCACGCCCGCAAGCTCAAGTCGCGACGGCCAGATCGGCCCGAGCTGGTTCAGCACCGCGGACAGGATCGCGGGCGCAGCGACGGCGCCGCCGACCGCACGCGCTGCGATATGATCGAACAGCCCGCCCGGCCGCGGCATATCGTGCAGGCCGAACACGTCCGCACGCTCCGAGACCTGCCTGCCCAGACGCTGCAGCAGGTCGGTGCGTCCCTCCAGGCCGAGCAGCGGATTGGCCTCGGTCACCTGAAAGGCGGAGGTGAGTGAGCCAAGGGGCAGCTTTGCGAGCACCTCCGCATCCGCCCTGAACGGCGCGCGCGCATCGTGTGAAAACAGCCCGCTCGCGAACATGTCGAGGCTCGCGATCGCAAGCCCTTCCGATCGCCCTACGTCTGCTCCCGTCACGCTGTCGCGATAGCGCCATGCTGCGCCGGCACCTGCATCGAGCAGCACGCTGACGATGGCGAGGTCGAACTCGGCGCGCGCCCGCGCCGCGCGATCCGGCCAGGACGCAGCATCGGCGAGCCGGGCCCAGCGGTCGACGCCGCCGAGCACGAAGTGCCGCCAGCGCGCATGGAACGGAATGTCGAGCGTCGGATAGGCTTTACGGGTCACCGCGAGCACGGCATCGGCAACGCCATCGATGCGGCCGAGATCGACAGTGAAATGGGTGAGCCCGCCGGCAAGGCCGAGCTCGAGCATCTGCCCGGCGCGCGCGCGCACCGCCCTTGCGGTGAGCAACGCGCGCGCCTGCGAGTCCAAAGCGTCCGCCATCGCGATCAGTATTTCTCCAGCGAGCGCCCGACGACGCCGTTCACGGACTGCTCCGGCGCGATGTCGGTGGAGTAATAGCCGGCGGCCTTCTTGGCGGCGATCTCGACATGGGCATCAGCCGGAATCAGCTCCAGCGGGATCGGCACGCGCTCGACGATGTCGATGCCTTGCGAAGTCAGCGCGTCGTATTTCATGTCGCTCATCGACAGGAAGCGATCGATGCGCTTGAGGCCGAGCCAGTGGATCGTATCCGGCATCAATTGCTGGAAGCGCGCGTCCTGGACGCCAGCCACGCACTCGGTGCGCTCGAAATAAGCGGCGGCCGCATCGCCGTCCTCCTGCCGCTTGCGCGCATTGTAGACCAGGAATTTGGTGACCTCGCCGAGCGCGCGGCCTTCTTTGCGGTTGTAGACGACGAGCCCGAGCCCGCCCTCCTGCGCGCCGCGCGCGGATTCCTCGATGCCGTGGATCAGATAGGGCCGGCAGGTGCAGATGTCGGAGCCGAACACGTCGGACCCGTTGCACTCGTCATGCACGCGGCAGGTGATCCTGGTGCGATGGTCCGGCAGTTTTGTCACGTCGCCGAACAGATACACCGTGGTGCCGCCGATCGGCGGCAGGAACACCTTCATGTCCGGGCGCGTCACCAGCTCCGGGAACATGCCGGCGGTCTGCTCGAACAGCGTGCGCCGCAACTCGGTCTCTCCGGTGCCGAAGCGCGCCGCAAGGCCAGGCAGGTGCCACACCGGATCGATCGCGATCTTCACCACCGAGACGCTGCCATTGGCGTGCACGACCTCGCCATCGGCGCGCAGCCGCTTTGCGGCGAGCGCGTCGCGGATCTCCGGCAGATCGAGCCGCGCCCGCGTCACCGCGATGCTCGGGCGGATGTCCGCGCCCTCAGCGATCTCCTGGCGAAAATTCTCGGCGACCAGATGCCCCCAGGGATCGAGCGCGACGATTTTTGTGGGATCGGTCCATTGCTCGAACGGACCGATGGTCGCGGCCGGAAAGGTGTTTGTGAGGTCAGGCCTGCGAATCGGATCAAGCGCGCCGGCGGAGACCGCGAGCGCGCGGTACATCGCGTAGGACCCGCCATGGCTGCCAATCACGTTGCGATCCCCTGCGCGCGACACCGTGCCGATGATCGGCCCACGCGCGCGCGCATCAGCGGCGCCCCAATGGATGGGAAAGGCGGCCTTCCTGCCCGGCTCCGGATGGGAGGTCAGGCGGATGTGGTCGGTACGGTTGGCACGGCTCATGTCCAGGCTCCCAAAAAGCCAACGGCCCGCCGCTCGGACGGGCCTGGCTCACTTGCGACGCCGAACCGGCGGCGCAAGCTCAATCCAACATATTGTAGCGGCCGGCGACGACAGACAAGTTAATCGTGGCAGGGCGCAGGGGCCGTTCGGGGCCAAATTCCCGTCATCGAGAGGGCCGTCAGGCCTGTCGCATCCGATGCCAGCGCGCGCATCGCGCTTGCCGCTCGGCCTGCGAGGCCAGTTTAAGGAATTGAAATAGTTCCATTTTTCGTGTTTTCAAGGTGTTGCTTCGTTTCGTGCGGTGGGCTTCAAGTTCGGCGCACCGCGCTGCCCTGCCTTGGAGACTGCCATGCCTGCCGCCAGCTACATCGATCCCCGCAACGGAAAGCTCTATCCCTTGGACCAGCCGCGCTGGTGCTCGGACGAGCGCACGCCGCTGCTGGTGACGCCGGGGGCGGGCATCTCACGCGAGGACATCGATGGCCGGACGCGCTCGCTGTGGCGCTACCGGGCGGCGCTGCCGGTCGAGATCAAGGACCCGATCACGCTCGGCGAGGGCTGCACGCCGCTGGTCCAGCAGGACTGGGGCGCGCTGCGCCCGCTGTTCAAGCTCGAATGGTTCAACCCGACCGGCAGCTTCAAGGACCGCGGCTCGGCGGTGATGCTGTCGTTCCTGCGACAGATCGGCGTCGACGCCATTCTGGAGGATTCCTCCGGCAACGGCGGCTCGTCGATGGCGGGGCTGGGTGCGGCCGGCGGCATGCGCGTCAAGATTCTGGCGCCGGCCTCGACCTCGCCGGCCAAGATCGCGCAGGTGCGCGCCTACGGCGCGACCGTGCAGCTCGTGGAGGGCCCGCGCGAGGAATCCGAAGCCGAGGCCATCCGCCAGTCGAGCCAGACCTTCTACGCCAGCCACAATTGGCAGCCGTTCTTCCTCGAAGGCACCAAGTCGCTGGCCTACGAGATCTGGGAAGATCTGGGATTCCGCGCGCCCGACAACGTCATCATTCCCGTCGGCGCCGGCAGCAGTCTGCTGGGTTGCGCCTTCGGCTTCCGCGAGCTGTTGAAGGCCGGGCAGATCTCGAAGCTGCCGCGCCTGTTCGCGGCGCAGCCGCTCAATTGCTCGCCGATCGATGCAAGCTTCAAGGCCGGTGTCGATACGCCGGTCGCGCGCGAGGTGAGCAAGACCGTTGCCGAGGGCACCGCGATCAAGACTCCCCTCCGCCTGCGTGAGATCATCGCCGCCCTGCGCGAGAGCGGCGGCGGCACCATCGCGCTCACCGAGGACGAGATCGTCGCCGCCCTGCGCCGCCTCGCGCGCCAGGGCCTGTTTGCCGAGCCGACCAGCGCCAGCGCGGCTGCGGCGCTCGACAAGCTCGCCGCAACCGGCGCCATCAATGCAAACGACACCACGGTCGCCGTTCTCACCGGCACCGGCCTCAAGGCCGCAACCACCGTCGCCGATCTCGTGCAGTAGGCTCGCGCTTACCCTCCCGCTCCAGGCTCCTGGAGGGGATTGGAGAGAGAACGCGAGCGCCCGCCGGCGTCCGCCAGCACCTTCCACTGGAACAGCGGCGAGTCCTTTGGCGGCGAGAGCTGCGGGGTCCAGCCGGTGAGCTTTTCGATCACATAGGTGTTGGTCACGACGCCGCGCCAGCGGCGTTCGACCGTGGCGAGTTGCTCGCGCTGCGCCGGAATGTGCTCCCACAGCGATGCGCGGTTGTCCGGCTCGCGCCCGACATAGATGCCGGCATGACCCTTGATCCTGTCCATGCCGGGGTCGCGGAAATCCTGGAAGCGGCCGCGCTCGTTGATCTCGATAACGGGCACGCGGCCCCGAAACAGCCAGCGCATCATGGCGTAGGTGCGGTAGTCCGTGGTTGCGATCCAGGTCGCGCCTGTTGCGTCGAGGGCGGCTTGCGCCCGCGCGGCGACCTGCTCGTAGCCGGCCTCGGCGCCGATCGGGTCGATCTTGCCGAGCAGATTCCAGGGCGCGGCAACGTAGTAGAGGAACACGATGATGACGAAGGGGATGCCTGAGACGATCGCCGTCCTGGCCCAGAACAGCGAGGACTCCAGCATCCTGGCGGACCATCCCTCTTTCCTCATCGTGACGAGGTTGACCGCGGTGGCGGCAAAACCGACTGGCCACATGAACATCGGCCAGGTGTCGCCGACGCGCAGCGTCAGCGACTTGAAGAAGAAGTAGGCGAACGACACCAGCACCGCCGTCGACAAAAGGATCGCGACCGGCTCGCGCGTGCGATAGCCGCGCCACGCCGTCAGCACCAGGCCCGTCAGCACCACTGGCAGCAAGACGAAGCCGACCAGACCGAATTGCAGGCCGACGTAATCGCCGATCGTACGCAGCGAGATGCCGTAATTGGCGGTGGCGCGCACGCCCTGGAAACGGAATGAGGCCCAGTCGTGCTGCGCGTTCCAGATCAGCACCGGCGAGAACACCGCTAGCGCGACCAGCACGGCGAGATAGGGGTAAGGACTGCGCAGCCAGCGCCAGCGCCAATCCGGCACCAGGAGAAAGGCGGCAACGGCCGGCGCGAACATGACCACGGTGAATTTCGACAGCATCGCGAGGCCCGCGAACAGGCCGGCCGCCAGCCACCAGCGGCCGTCGCCGCTTTGCGCCAGCCGCACCAGCGACCACATCATCGCGACCGCGAACGGGATCATCGCGACGTCGGGCGCGACCTTGGCCATCAACAGGCCGTAATAAAGCGCGGCCTCCGGCATCAGCACCGCGAACACGATCGCGTGCGCATCATGGGTGAGGCGGCGGACGATGTCGGCGAGCAGCAGCTGCGTCACCAGCATCGCGACGATGCCGCCGAAGCGGACGCCGAGATTGGTGTCGCCGAAGATCGCGGTTCCGAAGCGGATCAGCCAGGCGATGCCGGGCGGATGATCGAGGAAGCTGAGCGCAGCCTCCTTGGACCATGTCCAGTAATAGGCTTCGTCGGTGCGCAGCTCGATGGCCGAGGCGTAGACGATGCGGAGCAGCGTCATCGCGGCGATGATCGCTGCGGCCATGAGGATCAGACGCCGTTCGGCGCCGGCCGGCTTCGCAGAGATGTCGGGAGCGATCGTCACGGCGGCGCTTTTCCCCGACTTGGAAGGGGGAGTCAATGTGGGGCAAACTCTCTTCCCGGGGGTGGTCCCGGACAAGCGCAGACGTCGTAGGGCGGGCAAAGCGAAGCGTGCCCACCGTGAGCATATCGGGATAAAAATGGTGGGCACGGCGCGCAAGTGCGCGCCTTTGCCCACCCTACGGTTCTCGTCCGGGAACGACAGCGGTGCCTTGCGACGCATATCGGACAGGCTGTCCGCCGCCGGAATTAAAGGTTACGCTGGCTGGTCTCCTCCATGACCTGACACAACCGAATCATGGCCACCGCTCCCACACAGATGTCAGTCGTCCGCGCCGCCGGGGTGCGGCAGGTGCGGCTCGTCTGCGGCATCATCCTGTTCGCCTTTGTCGTCAGCCATTTCCTCAACCATGCGCTCGGCAACATCTCGGTCGACGCCATGGAGGCCGGGGTCTACTACCACACGCTGTTCTGGCAGTTCCTCCCGGTCGCGATCGTGTTCTACACGGCCGCCCTCACCCATATGGGCCTCGGCCTCTACGCGCTGTATCAGCGCCGCCAGTTCCGCTGGCGAACGATCGAGCCGCTCCAGCTCGTGCTCGGCTTGAGCATCCCCGTCCTCGTCATGGGCCACATCATCGGCGTGCGGCTCGCACAGACGTTGTACGGACACCAGAAGCTGTATCCGCAGGAGCTCTATTTGTTCTTCGTCGCGGCGCCGGGTCTGCTCTGGCAGATGACGATCCTGCTTCTCATTGCCTGGGTGCACGGCTGCATCGGCGTCTATTTCTGGCTTCGGCTGAAGCCGTTCTTCACGCGCGCGGCGCCCTATCTGCTCGCGGCCGCCGTGCTGATCCCGACGCTATCGCTGCTCGGCGTCTACCAGGGCGGCCGCAGCGTCGCCGCCGACAGTGACGACGGCGAATGGCGTAAGCAGCATCTCACCCGCCGCCAGGTCGGCACGGTTGCGGAAGGCAACACGCTCGAGCGCATCGCGGGCGGTCTCACCATGGGCTATTTCGGTCTGTTGGGACTGGTGCTGGCGGCGCGCGGCGTGCGCGCCCTGCGCGAACGGCGCGGCGGCATGATCGCGCTGTCCTACGGCAACGGCAAGACGGTGCGGGTCCCCAAGGGGCTGTCGGTGCTGGAGGCGAGCCTGCGCCACAACGTGCCGCACGCCAGCGTCTGCGGCGGCCGCGCTCGCTGCTCGACCTGCCGCATCCGTATCATCGGCGATCATGATGCCCTGCCCACTCCGTCGCAGCGCGAGGCTTTCGTGCTCACCCGCGTCGGCACCGCCGATCCCTCGATCAGATTGGCCTGTCAGCTGCGTCCGACCTCCGATCTCTCCTTCTTCCAGCTCTTCGCAGCTCACACGCATGCAACGGACGGAGCCTCGACATCGGCCAGTATCGGCCAGGAACGGTATCTCGTCAGCCTGTTCGTGGACATGCGCGGCTCGACGCAGCTGGCCGAGAAGCGCCTGCCGTTCGACACCGTCTTCATCGTCAACCGCTTCCTCGGCGCGGTGTCGCAAGCGGTGATCGAGAACGGCGGCCAGCCGAACCAGTTCGTCGGCGACGGCATGCTGGCGCTGTTCGGACTCGCGGCCGACCCGCAAACCGCCTGCCGGCAGGCGATGAAGGCAGCCGCGGGAATCGCTGCGCATATCGACGAGCTCAACGATCTCCTGAGCCACGATCTGCGCCAGCCGATCCGCTTCGGCATCGGCATCCACGGCGGCGAGGTCATCATCGGCGACATCGGCTATCGCGATCACATCGTCTTCACAGCGCTCGGCGATGCCGTCAACGTCGCCGCCCGCCTGCAGGACATGACCAAGACGCTGGCCTGCGAGGCCGTCGTCTCGGATGAAGTGCGCCGTACCGCTGATATTGCAGAGGACGCGCTGCCGCAGCAGGAGGTCGCCATCCGCGGCCGCGACCAGCCGCTCGCGGTGCGGGTGGTGGCGAATGCGAGGGAGCTGGCGGCGCTGGTCGATCGCAGCGAGCGCGTGGCGGCGTGATTGTTCACCTCTCCCCGCTTGCGGGGAGAGGTCGGAATGCGCGCGTTGCGCGGATTCCGGGTGAGGGGGTACAGGTCTCGCGGCAGTCGAAGGTGTGGAGAGAGGCCCCTCACCCCAACCCTCTCCCCGTAAGAACGGGGCGAGGGAGCGCACCGCCGTCGCAGCCACAGCTCGGCACAATCTCCTACATGCGTAACACCGGCCTGCTGCAACGCAGCGGCACGGGCTTGCCGCGAAAGCGCGAATTGACTTCACGCAAATGGTTGCGACAGATGAGCGCAGGATCGTGGTGATGACCGCCGATCCAACGAGAAGCTCCGGGAGGAGAAGGAATGTTCGATCGACGCGACCTGCTCAAGGGAGCAGGCCTTGCCGCCATGGCGGCCACACTGAATTCCACCAAGGCGCTGGCCCTCGACACGGTGACCCTGCCCTTCGCCAACGGCGAACGGCCGCTGGTGAAGTATCCGCAGAAGCGGCCGATGATCGGCCTGACCAGCCGGCCGCCGCAGCTCGAGACGCCGTTTGCGGTGTTCAATGACGGCCCGATCACGCCGAACAACGCGTTCTTCGTGCGCTACCACCTCTCCGACCTGCCCTACGATCTCGACCCCGACAAGTTCACGCTGGAGGTCAAGGGCAAGGTCGACAAGCCGCTGAAATTGTCGCTGAAGGACATCCGCAAGATGAAGGCGACGGAGATCGTCGCCGTCAACCAGTGCTCCGGCAACAGCCGCGGCTTCTTCGAGCCGCGCGTCGCCGGCGGCCAGCTCGCCAACGGTGCGATGGGTTGCGCGCGCTGGCGCGGCGTGCCGCTGAAGAACGTGCTGGAGATGGCCGGCGTGCAAAGCGGCGCCAGGCAGGTCACCTTCAACGGCATGGACGGACCGGTCAACGACAAGACGCCGGATTTCATCAAGGCACTCGACATCGATCACGCCACTGACGGCGAGGTGATGCTGGCTTATGGCATGAACGGCGAGGACCTGCCGTTCCTCAACGGCTTTCCGCTGCGCCTGGTCGTGCCCGGCTATTACGGCACCTACTGGGTCAAGCACCTCAACGAGATCATCGTCATCGACAACGTCTATGACGGCTTCTGGATGAAGTCGGCCTACCGCATCCCCGACACGCCGAACAATGCGGTCGAGCCGGGCACCGCGCCGAAGGCGACGATTCCGATCAACCGCTTCACCATCCGCTCCTTCATCACCAGCGTCCCCGATGGCGCCAAGCTGAAGGCGGGAGCCGTGACCCTGCGCGGCATCGCGTTCGATGGCGGCAAGGGCATCAAGCAGGTCGAGGTCTCCACCGACGGCGGCAGGACCTGGGCCCGTGCCAAGCTCGGCAAGGACCTCGGCAAGTACGCCTTCCGCGAATGGAAGCTGCCGGTGAAGCTCGCGGCCGGCAGCCACGAGCTCAAGGTCCGCGCCACCGGCAATGGCGGTGAGACCCAGCCGGACATGCCGCGCTGGAACCCGGCGGGCTATTTGCGCAACGCCGTCGAAGCCGTCCGCGTCAGAGTGGCCTGAAGGAGACTGACCATGCAGCGCATCGTTCGCCTCGCCATCACGCTCGCCGTCGCCGCATTAATGGGCTCGTCACTTGCAGCGCCCGTCAATTACAAGACCCCCGACGAAGTCGCCGCCTTCAAGCCCGGTCCCAATCTCGAGGTCGTGCAGGGCAATTGCAGCGCCTGCCACTCGTCCGACTACGTCGCCACGCAGCCGCCGATGAAGGACAAAAGGGCGTTCTGGCAGGCCGAGGTGACCAAGATGATCAAGGTCTATGGCGCACCGATCGACGATGCCGATGTCGGCAAGATCGTCGATTATCTGGCTGCGACCTACTGACCGACGCCGTCACGCGTGCCGGCCATTTGACCGCGAAACGGGCAAAACCGGCAAAAACGCCGCGAAGTTGAGCGGAATTCGGCGAAATGGCGATGTGGTTTGAGCTACCAAGCCTGCCACATTCCGCGTATCCTGTTAGGACCGAACCGGCCGGTTGGCGGGGACTGGCGGTTCGAGATCTCGGAGGAAGACCCGCGGAGAAGTCGTGATGGCTAAAGGTACGGTCAAGTGGTTCAACCCGACGAAGGGTTATGGATTTATCCAGCCTGCGTCGGGTGGCAAGGATGTGTTCGTGCATATCTCGGCAGTGCAGAAGGCCGGTCTGTCGACCCTCAACGAGGGACAGACGGTGGAATATGAAGAGATCGCAAACCGGGGCAAGACCTCCGCGGAAAACCTCAAAGTATAAGCCCGCGCCAGCCTTTGCTGCCTCCCGGATTTGTCCGGGAGCGGGCCAAGAAAATTTAAGAAGACGGCCGGTGCATTCGACGACAGGCGTTGCGATTGCACAAGGATAGCTATTTTTTCCTTGCGAAGACCGCTCATCGAACCACAGCAATGACAATCGCGACTGCACTTCGCTAACCCACCGGCAGCGGTGCGTCGCGCTTGATCTCCTCCATCACCGCATAAGTTCGCGTCTCGCGCACGCCCGGCATCGACAGCAGGGTCTCGCCGAGAAAGCGTCGATAGGCGGTCATGTCTGCAAGCCGCGCCTTCACAAGATAGTCGAAGCCCCCGGCAACCATGTGACACTCCAGCACTTCAGGGGCGAGCCTCACGGCTCGGGCGAACCGCTCGAAATTCTCGGGCGTCGTCTTGTCGAGCAGCACCTCGACGAACACCAGGAGCCCAAGGCCCAGCCGGTGCGGGTTGAGCCGCGCGCCATAGCCTTCGACGAAGCCCTCGCGCTGCAGGCGCTTCAACCGCTCGCCGATCGAGGTCGGCGACAGCCCGATGCGCTCGGCGAGCTCGACATTGGCAATGCGCCCATCCTCCTGCAGGATTGAGAGGATTTTCCGGTCTGTTCGATCCAGTTCCATAGCTTATGTGGCCAAGTGGCTAATGCTCTTCATTTTCTAAGGCAAACTGGCTAAATTGTCTATCGAACTACGGTCACGCGGGCCTTATCCTGGATTTCAGCCACAGGACACGCCATGCCGAACATCCCGCCCCCCTTCTCCGCGCCTTACGCTCCCCGATGATTCCGAGATCGCCGCAAAGCTTCTGCCGGCCTCGCATCTCGTCCCGGCCCAGGAGGCCCGGATCGACCGCACGGCGACGCGGCTGATCGAGGCGATCCGCAAGCGCGACGACCGGC
The DNA here is from genome assembly GCF_054060965.1 of Bradyrhizobium sp. USDA 3397. Lineage (NCBI taxonomy): Bacteria > Pseudomonadati > Pseudomonadota > Alphaproteobacteria > Hyphomicrobiales > Nitrobacteraceae > Bradyrhizobium > Bradyrhizobium sp. USDA 3397. The sequence goes on along the minus strand of NZ_JBSSDS010000001.1, from coordinate 6,579,394 downwards.
TCGGCGGGGTCGAGGACATGCTGCGGGAGTTCGCGCTCTCGACCAAGGAGGGGCTGGCGCTGATGGTGCTGGCGGAAGCGCTGCTGCGCGTGCCCGATGCACGCACCGCCGACCAATTCATCGAGGACAAGCTCGGCGAGGGCGATTTCATCCATCACGAGACCAAGTCCACCGCGTTCCTGGTCAACGCTTCGGCCTGGGCGCTCGGCCTGTCGGCGCGGGTGATCCAGCCGGGCGAGACGCCCGACGGCACCATCGGCCGGCTGGTGAAGCGGCTCGGCGCACCGGCGGTGCGCACCGCGACGCGCCAGGCGATGCGGTTGATGGGCAACCATTTCGTGTTAGGGGAGACCATCGGGCAGGCGCTGGAGCGGGCTCGGCCGCGCTCCGGCCAGAAGCCGCGCTATTCCTTCGACATGCTCGGCGAAGGCGCACGAACGGCCGCCGATGCCAAGCGCTATTTCGACGCCTATGCCAGCGCGATTGACACGATCGGCAAGGCTTCGGGCAACCATCCCCTGCCCGACCGCCCCGGCATCTCGGTCAAGCTTTCGGCGCTGCATCCGCGTTTCGAGGCGATCAGCCGCGGCCGCGTGATGGCCGAGCTGGTGCCGCTATTGCTGGACCTTGCGCGGCGCGCCAAGGCGCATGACCTCAACTTCACCGTCGATGCCGAGGAGGCTGACCGGCTGGAGCTGTCGCTCGACGTGATCGCAGCGACGCTCGCCGATCCATCGCTTTCCGGCTGGGACGGATTTGGCCTCGCGATCCAGGCCTATCAGAAGCGTGCCAGCGCGGTGATTGACTATGTCGATGAACTCGCCCGCGCGCATGACCGCAAGCTGATGGTGCGCCTCGTCAAGGGCGCCTATTGGGACACCGAGATCAAGCGCGCGCAGGAGCGCGGGCTCGACGGCTATCCCGTGTTCACGCGCAAGGCGATGACCGATCTGAACTTCGTCGCCTGCGCGACGAAGCTTCTCGCCTTGCGGCCGCGCATCTTCCCGCAATTCGCCACCCACAACGCGCTGACGGTCGCGACCGTGCTGGAGCTCGCAACTGATGGCGGCGGCTTCGAGTTCCAGCGCCTGCACGGCATGGGCGAAGCGCTCTACGAGCAACTCGCAAAGGATCATCCTGACATCGCCTACCGCACCTATGCGCCGGTCGGCAGCCATCGCGACCTGCTCGCTTATCTGGTGCGGCGGCTTTTGGAGAACGGCGCCAATTCCTCGTTCGTGGCGCAGGCGGCCGATTATCGCGTGCCTGTCACGGCGCTGCTGCAGCGGCCGGCGGATGCCATTGGCCGGCCGCAACAGGCGCCTCATGCCAAAATACCGTTGCCGGCAGATCTGTTCGCGCCGGAACGGCGCAATTCGCGTGGCGTCGAATTCGGTGAGCGTGCCGCACTCGACCGGCTGCTGACGGACGTGAAGGCCGCGGCGGCCGAGCTTAAGCCTGTCGCTGACGCAACACCGGATCAGGCCAACGCGGCGGTGACGGCTGCGCGCGCCGGCTTTCGCAGCTGGAGCCGGACGCCTGCAGGCACGCGCGCCGCGGCGCTGGAGCAGGCCGCGCATCTCCTGGAAAGCCGCGGCGCCCGTTTCATCGCGCTGCTGCAAGCCGAGGGCGGCAAGACGCTCGACGACGCTCTGTCCGAGCTGCGCGAAGCCGCCGACTTCTGCCGCTACTATGCCGCGCAGGGCCGCAAGCTGTTCGGAAACGATGCCGCCATGCCCGGCCCGACCGGCGAGAGCAATGTGCTCGCCATGCGCGGCCGCGGCGTGTTCGTCGCGATCTCGCCGTGGAATTTTCCGCTCGCAATCTTCCTTGGCCAGGTGACCGCGGCGCTGATGGCCGGCAACAGCGTGGTGGCGAAACCCGCCGAGCAAACGCCGCGCATCGCGCGCGACGCCGTTGCCCTGCTGCACGAGGCCGGCATCCCCAGAAGCGCGCTGCATCTCGTCACCGGCGACGGCCGCATCGGCGGCGTCCTCACCGCGCATCCTGATGTCGCCGGAGTAGTCTTCACCGGCTCGACCGAAGTCGCGCGCCAGATCAACCGGACGCTGGCCGCCAAGGACGGGCCGATCGTGCCGCTGATCGCGGAGACCGGCGGCATCAATGCCATGATCGCGGATGCGACCGCACTGCCCGAGCAGGTCGCCGACGATGTCGTGACCTCTGCGTTCCGCTCCGCAGGCCAGCGCTGCTCGGCCTTGCGGCTCCTGTTCGCGCAGGAGGATGTCGCCGACCGCATGATCGAGATGATCGCGGGCGCCGCGCGCGAACTGAAGATCGGCGATCCCGCGGATGTCGCGACTCATGTCGGTCCAGTGATCGATGACGAGGCCAAGCAGCGCCTCGATGCGCATATCGCGCGGATGAAGCGCGAGGCGCGGCTGCACTTTGCAGGCGCCGCGCCGGATGGCTGCTTCGTCGCCCCGCATATCTTCGAGCTCAAGGAGGCCGGTCAGCTCACCGAAGAGGTGTTCGGCCCGATCCTGCATGTCGTGCGCTATCGCGCGGAGAACCTCGAACGTGTGTTGCAATCGATTGCGCGCACCGGCTACGGGCTCACCCTCGGCATCCATTCGCGCATCGACGACACCATCGAGGCCATCGTCGACCGCGTCCAGGTCGGCAACATCTACGTCAACCGCAACATGATCGGCGCCGTGGTCGGCGTGCAGCCGTTCGGCGGCAGCGGCGTGTCCGGAACCGGCCCCAAGGCCGGCGGCCCGCACTACCTCGCGCGCTTTGCCACCGAGCAGACCGTGACGATCAACACGGCTGCGGCCGGCGGCAATGCCGCATTGCTTGCGGGGGAGGAGTGAGGCCCTGCGCCAGGCGCCGTTGCATCCCGGCAAAACATCGGTCTAATGCTCCCACTACCTGCCCGCGCCAATTCCAGCGTGCGGGAAACGACTGAAGCAAGGGAGCGACGCCGCGATGGAGAAGGGCATTTTTGCAGGCCTGAAGGTTCTGGACTGCGCGAGCTTCATCGCAGCGCCCGCGGCCGCGACCGTGCTGTCGGATTTCGGCGCCGACGTCATCAAGGTCGAGCCGCCCGGCACTGGCGACCCCTATCGCAACCTGCCGAACCTGCCGGGCTATCCCTCAGGCGAGCACAATTTCGCCTGGCTCTTGGAGGCACGCAACAAGAAGAGCATCGGGCTCGACCTGTCGAAGCCGGAAGCGCAGGCCGTGCTCTATAGACTGGTGGCGGAGGCCGACGTCTTCATCACCAACATGCCGCCGCCGGTGCGCGCCAAGCTCGGCATCACCTATGACCACCTCGCCCATCTCAACGACCGGCTGATCTACGCCTCCTTCACCGGCTATGGCGAAAAGGGCGAGGAAGCCAACAAGCCTGGCTTCGACAGCAATGCCTATTGGGCGCGCTCCGGCCTGATGGATCTCGTCCGCGCCGACACCGACACCACGCCGGCCCGCTCGGTCGCGGGCATGGGCGACCACCCTTGCGCCATGGCGTTCTACGGCGCGATCGTCACCGCGCTGTATCAGCGCGAGAAGACCGGCAAGGGCTCGCATGTTTCGTCCAACCTGATGGCGAACGGGGTGTGGGCGGCGAGCGTGCTGGCGCAAGCAAAACTCTGCGGCGCCAAGTTCGGCGAGCGGCGCCCGCGGGAGCGCGCGCTGAACGCAGTCGCTAACCACTACCAATGCAAGGACGGCCGCTGGCTAATCCTGTCGCTGCTCAACGAGGAGAAGCAGTTTCCGACACTGGCCAAATGCCTGGGCCGGGAGGATCTGATCAACGATCCCCGCTTCGTCACCAAGGCCGACCGTCACGCCCGCTCGGTCGACCTGATCAAGATCCTGGACGAGACCTTCGCTACCAGGGATCTCGCCGAATGGCGAAGAATCCTCGACGGCAATGGCCTCGTGTTCGGCGTCGTCGCCATCCTGGACGACATCCCCAACGACAAGCAGATGCTCGACAACGAGGTGCTGGTGCCGTTCGAGAACGACACCATGCTCACCATCAACAGTCCGATCTGGATCGACGGCGCCAAGAAGGTGCAGCCGCGCAAGCCGCCCGCGGTGGGCGAGCACAGTGACGAGATTCTGCGCGGGGCGGGATTTGACGAGGCGGCGATCAAGCAGCTGCGGGGCTCGGGGGCGGTCGGTTAAGAGCGCGCGCTCTAACCCCGTCATTGCGAGCGCAGCGAAGCAATCCAGAGTGTCTCCGCGGACGCATTGCTGGATTGCTTCGCTGCGCTCGCAATGACGGCGTGGGCGATCTCGCTTATAATCGCAGCAACAACACGCTTCGCGAGGTCCCATGCCCAGCTACCGCCTGCACTACTTCCCCGAATCCGGCAACAGCTACAAGCTGGCGCTAATGTTGACGCTCTGCGGCGAGACGTTCGAGCCGGTGTGGACCGATTTCGCCGGCGGCGTCACGCGCACGGCGGAGTGGCGCAAGGCCGTCAACGAGATGGGCGAGATTCCCGTGCTCGAGATCGACGGCGTGAAGATGACGCAGACCGCACCGCTGCTGCTGAAGCTGGCCGAGCAATACGGCCGCTTCGGCGCCGAGACGGAGGACGAGAAGTTCGAGCTGCTGCGCTGGCTGTTCTGGGACAACCACAAGCTCACCGGCTATATGGCGACCTACCGCTTCATGCGCGCCTTCACCGAGAAGAACGACCCGCAGGTGTTGAAGCATTTCCGCCGGCGGCTCGAGGACTTTCTCGGCATCCTCGACGGCCATCTCCAGCACAATGCTTTCGCGATCGGCGCAAGGCCGACGGTCGCGGACATCTCGATGATGGCCTATCTGCATTATCCCAGCGACGAGCACGGCTTCGATTTTGCGGCGAGCTATCCCGCCATCCACGCCTGGCTCGGCCGCATGGCCGCGCTACCCGGCTGGAAGCCGGCCTACGAGCTGCTGCCGGGAAAACGGATGACGAATTACGCGACGTGAGGACTCTCTCTTCTCCCTCGCCCCGTTCTTACGGGGAGAGGGTTGGGGTGAGGGGCCTCTCTCCACATGTGAGTTCGTCGAGGGATCTGTACCCCCTCACCCGAATTCGATCGGCGATCGAATTCGACCTCTCCCCGCAAGCGGGGAGAGGTAAACCCGCGGCTCGCTCCGGGCCTTCGGTCGAAGAGTTTGCGGAGCTATCTCAGCGACAGCCAGCCCAGCGTGAACAGAATTCCGCCGACGATGACGGCCACCGCGACGGCCCAGATGCTCACGCGGGCGCTGCCGATAACCTGCTTGGCTTCCTCGTTCCGCGCGATCTCGCGATTGCGCGCCTTGTTGGCTTCGCCGGTATCCGTCATGGGTCATCCAAATCGCTTGAGACTTTATCTTGCGCGTGATCCTTCGGAGAACCGCTCCACACTTTTCCTGGATCACGCGCTAACGTGTCTTGATGAAGCACATGCCGATGCGGCGCGAGGCCGCGGCAGCCTGACAGGTCAGACCGTTAGCACAGCTCCATGACGTAAAACTCCTGTCCGGCGCTCCCGATCCCGCATCTTGCAGGGAACAATGCGCGCCCCAGCCGTCCTGATATTCGCTGCCGGCCAGTTCGCTGCTGCCGCGGGTCTGTGGCCGACTGGCAAATCCGCGTGAGAAATCAGGGGTTTTTCCGGCCGCGAACGCGGTCAGGATGTCGCGGCGGCGGAGCTGGTCGCCGAAGAAGTGCGGCGAGGCGGCCACGATGGCGACATTCGACGGTCTGTCCGCAAGCCAATCGACGCCCGGAAAATGGAAGCCGCCGATGCCACGGGCCTGGTGACAGCCGGCGCAGGTGATGTCGTTGAGACGGCGCTGGAAGCCTGCGACCGAACGGACGTTCTGCATGTCGAGGCCGCGTGCCGCCGCCTGCTTCAGCGCGCCGACCACGTCATTGTCGGTGAAGACGGGATCGCCTTTGCCCTCCCCCTGCATCAAGCCGAACTCCGGCTGCAAGGCTGAAGCGTCGAGGCCGGCGGGGGTCGGCACAATTGCGACCTTGGCCAGGAATTTCTCCGGGATCAGCACGGTGCCGCGATCGAACTCGCGCAAATTCTCCGGCGCGAGCAGCCAAGCCTTGAAGTCGCGCCGCAGCGCATCGTCGGCAAGAATGCGGTCGCGGTCGATCTGGTTCTCCAGCGTCGATTCCTCGAACGTCCTGGTGGCGGCGTCGTACTTGAACACCTTGAGAAGATAGTCGGAGCGGAAATCGTGCAGCGCCGATTTCGGCGCGACCGAGACCTGGATGTTGGTCTCGATGCTGTCGAGCATGGCGTCGTCAGGCGGGAAGCGACTGCCGATCAAGCCCTGCCAGTCGCCGTTGTCGAGCCAGCGCCGCGCGATCTCGGCGCAGTTGATCGGCTTGCCGCTCGCATCCGTCTGGCGCGCGTCGCGCGCCTTCAGCACGAGGTTGAACGTCATCGGCAGGCGCGTTGCGGTTTTGCCGCCATCCGGCCCGCCATCGAACCGCGCGAGACGATAGATCAGCCGGATCTCGCCACAGGACTCTTCCGAGACATAGGCACGGTCCATGCGATTGACGATGCCGGCCAGCACGAAGCGCGCCTCGCGCGATTTCAGATTGGCCCGATCGAACAATTGCGCGTCGAAGCCCTCGCCGACGCCGATGGTCTCACCCGGATAGGTCGTCTTGTACCAGGCGATGTAGCGTTCGAGTTCCGCATCGATCGCGGGCAGAATCGCTTTCAGCTGCGGCAGCGCGGCGAACATCCGCTCGGTCGTGAGCGGGACGTCCGAACTCTGCTGCGGCGACAAAAGACGCGAGATCGTCAGCGTGTTGTTCTGGTCGAGCTTGCGCAGGAGAGCGGGATCGGTGATCGCGGTACCGCGCGTCAGCGCAGTGCTCTCCGCTGCTAGGAGCGAAACGACACCGCCCAGCAATGCGGCAACAGCAACGAGAATTCGCAAGGCGCGGCCCATGCCTGAGGTAACACCGCGCAAGCATGCCTATTCAAGCGAAAAGGCGCTTCACATCGCGGTGAAGCGCCTCTTCGAAAGTCGGATATCGGAGGCTCAGCGTCCGACGATCAGCCCCCTTGAGGTGACGACCACCCAGCGGCCATCCTGGCGGCGGATCGCATCGACACGGCCGACGCCGGGGATGGGATCGCCGGGATAGACCTCGTACAGGCCGTCGCGGCCCTCGATCAGCGCGCCGCCGTTGCTGGCGTTGCGCAGCCGCCAGCCTTCAATCGTCGGCAGACGTCCGACTTCGGTCTTGGGCGCTGCGCCGACCGGGGCCGGTGCGGCCGCCGCGGTCGCGACCTGAGTCTGGGGCTGGGTCGGCGCGATCGAGCCGGTGGTCTCCTTGGGCACCGCTGCTGCGGCCTGCGCGGGCGCGGCGGGCGGCGTGGCGCGGAGCTTGTCGACGGTCTCGGACAGCTTTGCGATCCTGGCCAGCGGCTCGGCCTGCGCCTTCTCGAGCTTGTCCAGGCGGTCGTTGGCCCGGTTGAACTGGGTGAGGCCGGTCTTCGAGCTCTGCTCGACAGAGGCCTTGAGTGCGACGAGGTCGGCATCGATCCGCGCGACGGACGCATCCAGCGCGCTGGTGTCGGCGACCTGGACAGGAGCCGGGGCGGGTGCGGCGAAACGCATCATGCCGGCGGTCGCAAGCGCACCGCTGATCGCGCCGACGCTGGCGGCAATCGCCACCACCGCGGCCATCGCCGACAGCCGGCGCTTGCTGCCGGCTTCGCGCGGCTCGTCCGCCTTCCCATGCGGGGCGAACTCCTCGCGCTCCCAGGCGCGGTCGGCGGGGGGCATGACGATGAGCTTGCCGTGCTTCGGCTCAGCCTTTGCCTCGGTCCTGGCCTCAGTGGCTTCGAACTTCGACACTTCGATCCGCGGCGGCTCAATCTTCGGGGCGTCCGCCTTGACCGGATCGGGCTTGGGCGGCGCTTCGTGATCGGGGGCGATCGAGGGGGCCTCGATACCCGCGGCAGCCTCGATGGCCTGCGGCGCTGCCGCGTCGACGGCAGCGGAATCCTGGGCAGCCTGCTCGGGCATTGGTTCGCTCACGGCTCAAATACTCCAGTCTCGGTTGACCTTTTGGTAACTTTCATTGCTTGCGAAATCCTTACCTCGGGACCCGCTTACCGAAATTTTAGGAATTCATCCGGGGCCGAATTGGGCCGGGAAAGTGGAACCGGTGTGGCGGGCGTGAAACAGTTCGTAATCGGGGGAAGATGAACGGGGGCGGAATGGCCCCCCATGGCGTCATTGCGAGCGCAGCTCCGCGGAGGCAGTCTGGATTGCTTCGTCGCAAGGGCTCCTCGCAATGACGGAGCGCGCCGCACGCGCTCCGACCACATCACTATCCGTCACATCACGACGGGAGCATCCGGCAGCTCGTTCGCATGCGGCCCTTGCTTGGGAAAATGCTTTGCCATTTCGCGCGAGACGGCCTCGATGCCATGGATCACGCCGCGTTCGAACCGGCCCGATCTGAACTCGGCCTCCATCGCGCGGCAGATCGTCTCCCAACCCTCCGCGCCGACCTTCGCGTCGATGCCGCGATCGGCGATGATCTCGACGTCGCGGTCGGCGAGCAGGAGATAGATCAGAACGCCATTGTTGTGGGCGGTGTCCCAGACGCGCAGATGCGAGAACACGTCGAGCGCGCGCTCGCGGGCCGGCTGGTTGCGGAACAGCGGACGGCCGTCGAGCGCCCCTTCGACGACGAAGCGGACCTGGCCGGAATGGGTGGCTTCGCCGCGCTTGATCGCCTGCTCGATGCGGTCGAGCACCGCTTGCGGAAAGATCTGCTTCGCGCGCCAATGATGCTGCACGAGATGTCTGGCAATGCGCTTGATGCTCATGACCGCTACCAGCTCCCCGAGGCGCCGCCGCCGCCGAAACTACCCCCGCCGCCGCTGAAGCCGCCGCTGTCGCTGCTTGACGATCCGCTGCTCCATCCGCCGGAGGAGCCGCTCGACCACGAACCGCCGCGCGAACGGCCCGTGCCCGGCGTGATCGCCGAAAACAGATCGGCGACAAACCCGACGATAAAGCCAAGGATGCCGACAGCCGCCGCGAGCGCGGCGGAGCCCAGGATGAGCCAGGTCACGGCTGCGATGATGCCGCCCGTCACAAATGAGCCGAGCAGCCGCCCCAGGACCGCGCGGAAGAACCCGCCAACGCCGATCGAGGCGAACAGCGCCACTGCAAACACCGGCACCAGATCATCCAGATTATTGTGGGCGAAGTTGACGCTGCGCGAGGGTACCGGCAACGGCTCGCCGTCGATCACCCGCATCATGCGGTCGACGCCTGCGCCGATGCCCGCGGCGAAATCGCCGCTCCTGAATTTCGGGGTGATAGCCTCGTCGATGATGCGCCGGGAGGTGACGTCGGTGAGCACGCCTTCGAGACCGTAGCCGACCTCGATGCGCAAATGCCGGTCGTTCTTGGCGACGACGAGAATCGCGCCGTCGTCGACCTTCTTGCGGCCGATCTTCCAGGCCTCAGCGACCCGAATCGAGAATTGCTCGATCGTCTCCGGCTGCGTTGTCGCGACGATCAGGACAGCGATCTGGCTGCCCTTGCGGTTCTCGAACTCGCGCAGCTTTTGCGTCAGCGTGGCGATGTCGCTGCTGGAGAGCGTGCCGGTCTGATCGACGACACGGCCGCTGAGCTGGGGGACGGCGACGTCGGCGCGGGCGGGGAAGGCAAAGGTGAGGAGGAGGGCTGCAACGATCACCGCGCACCACACCCTCGCTGTCATCCCCCGGCTTGCCGCCTTCGCTGAAGCTTCGGCGCGCCGAGCACCCGTGCGAGCCTCGGCGTAGCCTTGGCGAAGCCGGGACCGGGCGATCCAGTATTCCAGAGACGCCGGCGGGATACGGAGAGGCCGCGGCATATTGGATTCCCCGCTTTCGCGGGGAATGACCGTGGTGGGTGGGACGCGCATCGGGGCCGAACGCGACTACTTCGACGGCGACGGTGCCGGATTGAAGTCCACCTTCGGTGCGGTCGAGATCGCCTTCTCGTTCTCGACCGTGAAGTTCGGCTTCTCCTTGTAACCGAACGCCATTGCGGTGAGGTTGGTCGGAAACGAGCGGACGGTGACGTTATAATCCTGCACCGCCTTGATGTAGCGGTTGCGCGCCACCGTGATGCGGTTCTCGGTGCCCTCGAGCTGCGACATCAGATCCTTGAACAGGGCGTCGGACTTCAGCTGCGGATAGTTCTCGGTGACGACCAGGAGGCGCGACAGCGCGCTGGAAAGCTCGCCTTGGGCGGCCTGGAATTTCTGGAACGCGGCGGGATCGTTCAGCACCTCCGGCGTCGCCTGGATGCTGCCGACCTTGGCGCGTGCATTGGTGACGCCGAGCAGCACGTCCTTCTCCTGCTGGGCAAAGCCTTTCACCGAGTTGACGAGATTGGGCACGAGATCGGCGCGGCGCTGATACTGGTTCACGACCTCGGACCAATTGCCCTTGATCTGCTCGTCCTCGCTCTGGATCGCGTTGTAGCCGCAATTGGTCAGGCTCAGCGAGGCCAGGGCGGCCAGCACGGTCAGGATCTTGCGCATTAAATTTCTCCCGGTGGAATCCGGCGCAAACTATCAGATTGCGCGCCTGAGAAAAGCAGCCGGCTGACGCAAGCCTCTTGCCTCGCACCGGCCGACATAGTCAACTCCGGCAAAACAAGAGCGGAAACACCAGGGGGAACGCGATGTCCTCGTTCGAGACCATCCTCGTGGAACGGCCTGAGCCGGCGATCGCCCGTGTCGTGATGAACCGGCCCGAGGCGCGCAACGCGCAGAACCTGCAAATGACCTACGACCTCAACGCCGCCTTCGACGCGGCGGTGCAGGACGATGCGGTCAAGGTGATCATTCTCGCCGGGAACGGGCCGCACTTCTCCTCCGGCCACGACCTGCGCCCCGGAGACAAGAATACCGCTGGGGTCGATTTCCCGCCGATCGGAAATTGGGGCGGTTTTGCCGAGCCGAACGCCCACGGACGCTTCGCGCGCGAGCAGGAAATTTATCTCCAGATCACCCGGCGCTGGCGCAATCTGGCAAAACCCACCATTGCCGAGGTCCACGGCAAGTGCATCGCCGGCGGCTTGATGCTGGCCTGGGCCTGTGACCTCATCGTCGCCAGCGACGATGCGCAGTTCTGCGATCCCGTCGTCACCATGGGCGTGTGCGGCGTCGAATGGTTCGTGCATCCCTGGGAGCTGGGGCCACGCAAGGCCAAGGAGTTCCTGTTCACCGCCGACAGCTGGAGCGCGCAGGAGGCGCACCAGCTCGGCATGGTCAACCAGATCGTGCCGCCCGCCGAGCTCTCGTCGCGCGTGCTGGAGCTGGCGCGCAGGATCGCGACAAAACCGTCCTTCGCGCTGAAGCTGACCAAGGAGGCGGTCAACCGCTCGGTCGACGTCATGGGCCAGCCGGCCGCGATCGACCAGGCCTTCGCGCTGCATCAGCTCTGCCACGCGCACAATCTCCAGGAGTTCGGCATGATCGTCGATCCATCCGGCCTGCATCCCTCCGTGCGCAAGCCGCCGGCCGCCGCGGAGTAGACGCGATGGATCTCAATCTCAGTGACGAGCAAAAGTTGCTGCGCGAGAGCGCGGAACGATTCGTGGCCGAAAGCTACGATGCCGAACACCGCCGCAGAATCGCGAACGATCCGCTCGGCTTCAGCCCGGCCGTTTGGAAGCAATTCGCCGAGCTCGGCTGGCTGGCGCTGCCGCTTCCGGAAGAGTTCGGCGGGCTCGGCGGCGGCGCGGTCGATATCGGCATCTTGATGGAGGCCTTCGGCCGGGGCCTGGTTTCTGAGCCTTATGTCGCAACCGTCGTGCTCGGGGCCGCGCTGATCGCCAGATGCGGCACCAGCGAGCAGAAGCAGGCGAGCCTGCCCAAGGTGGCGGACGGATCACTGAAGCTTGCGCTGGCGCATTCGGAGCGCGCCGCCCGGTTCGATCTTGCCAAGGTCACGACCAGCGCCAACAAGACCGGACAAGGCTGGCGCCTTTCCGGCAGCAAGATCGCCGTGCTCGACGGACATGCCGCCGACGAGATCATCGTCTCCGCCCATATCCACGATCATCGGGGCCCCTCGGGGCGGATCGGCCTGTTCCTCGTGCAGGCGACGACGTCAGGCCTCGTCGTCAGCGATTATCCGCGCCTCGGCGGCGGACGCGCCTGCAACATCGAGCTGTTCGACGCGCATCTGCCGGAAGACGCCCTGCTCGGCGACGGTAGCGACGCCGTGCCCGCGATCGAATGGGCGATTGATCGCGCCATGGCCGCGCTCGGTGCGGAAGCTGTCGGCATCATGCAGACGCTGCTCGACACCACGCTCGAATACACCAAGATCCGAAAACAATTCGGCCGGCCGCTCTCCGCCAACCAGGTGATCCGCCACCGCCTCGCCGACATGGCAATGCAGGTGGATGAGGCGCGCTCGATGGCGCTGCGGGCTGCGTTGAAGGCCGATAGCGCGCCGATCGAGCGTGCCCGGGCAGCCTCGGGCGCGAAGGCGAAGATCGGCAAATGCGCGCGCTTCGTCGGCGAGCAGTCGATCCAGCTCCATGGCGGCATGGGTGTCACCGAGGAGCTCGAGGTCGGCGCCTATTTCAAGCGGCTCGTCGCGTTCGACACGCTGTTCGGCGGCAGCGCGCATCACTATGCCCGCCACGCCGAGCTCAGCCGCAGGGCCATCTCTGCTTAACAAGGAGCGCCTCATGGACCTGTCGTTCAATGCCGAGGAGCGCGCCTTCCAGAGCGAGGTGCGCGGCTTCATCGCCAAGAATCTCACCGAGGAGATGAAGCGCGCGACCGCGCTGACGCCATCGGTGTTCTCCGATCCTGATATCGGGATGGCGTGGCAGCGCGCGCTGCACCGCCAAGGCTGGGGTGCGCCGGGCTGGCCGGTCGAATATGGCGGCCCCGACTGGACGCCGGCGCAGCGCTGGATCTTCGAGACTGAATGCGCCCGCGCCGGCGTGCCCAACGTCAACGTGATGGGCGTGAAGATGGTCGGGCCTGTCATCATCGGCTTCGGCAGCCCCGAGCAGAAGAATTTCTACTTGCCGCGAATTCTCTCGGGTGAGGATTATTGGTGCCAGGGCTATTCCGAGCCCGGATCCGGTTCCGATCTGTCATCCCTCAAGACGCGCGCGGTGCGTGACGGCGACGATTACATCATCAACGGCACCAAGATCTGGACCACCCACGCGCATCACGCCAACCGCATGTTCGCGCTGGTGCGTACCAGCGACGGGCCGCGGCAGCAGGACGGCATCAGCTTCATCCTGATCGACATGAAGACGCCGGGCATCACCATCCGTCCCATCCTCACCATCGGCGGCGATCACGAGGTCAACCAGGTGTTCTTCGACGACGTCCGCGTGCCCGTCGCCAATCGCGTCGGCGAGGAAGGCAAGGGCTGGACCTACGGCAAATATCTGCTGGAGTTCGAGCGCGGCGCGGGCATCGCCTCGGCCAAGCTACGCGAAGGATTGAAGGCGATCGCGGATCTCGCCGAGTCCGATTTGACGGGCCGCGCCATCGACACTCCCGATATCGCAACGCGGATTGCCGAGGTCGAGGTCGACATCGACGCGCTCGAGATGACGGAGCTGCGCGTGCTCTCGGCGCTGCAGACAGGGCAAAACCCCGGCGCGGTGTCGTCGATCCTGAAGCTGCGCAACAGCGAGATCCGCCAGGCCGTGACGCGGCTAGGGGCCGACGTGATCGGCCACGATGCGCTCGCCGTCGAGCCGATGCGCCCGCTCTACAGGCTCAACCACGAGCCGGCGACGCCTGACGAGATGCTGACGGTGATGCCGGAATATCTCAACGGCCGCGCCTACACCATCTTCGGCGGCACCTCGGAAATCCAACGGGATATTATCGCGAAGATGATGCTGGGGATTTAGGACTCGTAGCCCGGATGGAGCGCAGCGCGATCCGGGATATGGCGAGCGCCCGTGCTCCGATCTGCGCTGTCGTCCCCGCGAAGGCGGGGACCCATAACCCCAGGGAGAGGTTATGGGGTGAGCTGGTCACTACGAGTCTTCTCCAAACTCCGCCCTGTGGTTATGGGTCCCGGGCTCGCTCTTTGCGCGCCCCGGGACGACGAGCTGAGTTTGGTGCAATAGCCTGCGCAACAGCTAGCGCACTTACCCCGCCGCCTTCGCGTCCCGGATCGCCTGCCAGATCTTCTGCGGCGTCAGGGGCGTGTTGAGCTGGGTGATGCCGAGCTCGGCGAGCGCGTCCATCACGCCGTTGGTGACGCAGGGCGGGCCGCCGATGGCGCCGGATTCGCCGCAGCCCTTGGCGCCGAGCGGATTGGTGCGGCAGGGTGCGGAATCGTCCAGCGTCACCACGATCGGCGGCACGTCGTCGGCGCGCGGGATGCAGTAATCCTGATAGCTCGCGGTCAGCAGCTGGCCGTCGGCATCATACGACACGCCTTCATACAGCGCCTGGCCGATGCCTTGAGCGACGCCGCCATGGATCTGCCCCGTGACCAGCATCGGGTTCACGGCGACGCCGACGTCGTCGACCGTGGTGTAGCGCACGACCTTGGAGACGCCGGTCTCCGGGTCGATCTCGACCTCGCAGATATGCGTGCCGTTCGGCCAGCTGGGACCATCGACCTCGCCTTCGGAATCGACGCTGAGCTTGGCGCCGCTCTCCTTCTCGGCGAGATCGAACAGGCTGATGCGGCGGTCGGTGCCGACCACGGTGAGCATGCCGCCCTGATATTCGATGTCCTCGACCGAGGTCTCCAGCACGTTCGCCGCCTTCTCGCGCGCCTTCTGGATCAGATCGTTGGAGGAGACCGCGACCGCCGTGCCACCGACGAACAGCGAGCGCGAACCAACGCTGCCGAAGCCCATGGCGAGATCAGTGTCGCCCTGCACCACGTCGATCTTGTCCATGGGAATGCCGAGCGTGTCGGAGATCATCTGGGTGTAGGTAGTCTGCAAGCCCTGCCCCATCGCCATGGTGCCGGAATGCAGCACGACGCGCCCTTGCGAGGTCGCTTGAAGCGTGACCTTTTCGGTGTGGGCGCGGCCGCCGGTCCACTCAATGTAGGAGGTGAGGCCACGGCCGTAGAGCAGGCCCTTCTTCTTCGCCGCCTTCTTGCGCGCGGCGAAGCCGTCCCAGTCGGCAAGCTTCACGGCCCGGTCGAGCATGTGCGCGAAGGCACCGGAATCGTAGACCTGCCCGGCCGCATTGGTGTAGGGCAGCTGCGCCGGCTTGATGTAATTGGCCTTGCGGATCGCGCGCGGGTCCATGCCGATTTTTCGCGCAGCGGCGTCGAACAGGCGCTCGACGATGAACACGGCTTCGGGGCGGCCGGCGCCACGATAGGCTCCGACCGGCGCGGTGTGGGTCATCACCGACTTCACCTCGAAATGCACCAGCGGCAGGTCGTAGACACCGGTCTGTACGAACGGCCCGAGCACCAGCGGGATGATGTTGGCCGCGCCCGAGGAATAGGCCCCGGTGCAGCCGATCGACTTGACGCGATAGGCCAACACCTTGCCCTTCTCGTCCAGCGCGAAGGACGCCGTGGACGTGAGATCGCGGCCGTGGGTGCCGCCGACGAACTCGTCGGTGCGGTCGCCGCGCCAGCGGATCTTCTTGTTCAGCTTGGTCGCGGCATAGGCGACGATCCCGTCCTCGGGATAGAGGTTGGTCTTCTGGCCGAAGCCGCCGCCGATGTCGCCGACCAGCACGCGGACGCTGTCCTTCGGGCGCTTGAGCACGGCTTCCGCCAGCACGTCGCGGGTCGAGGCCGGCGTCTGCGATTGCACGTGCAGCAGGAGACGGCCGGACTTCTTGTCGATCTCGGCAATGGTCGAGCGCGGCTCCATCGCGGACGGAACGAGACGCTGGCTGACGATATCGAGTTCGACCGTATGCGCGGCCTTGGCAAAGGCCTCGTCCACCTTCGCGGCGTCGCCGTAAGACATCGCGCCGACGATGTTGTCGGGCGCCTCCGGCCACACCACGGGCGCACCTGATTTCACCGCCTCGACGGGATCGACCACCGCGGGCTGCACATCGTATTCGACCGCGATCGCCTCCGCCGCGCTCTGCGCCTCCACGCGCGAGGAGGCCACCACTGCGGCCACGGCCTCGCCGGCGTAGCGGACGACCTCGTGGGCGAGCAGCCGGCGCGGCGGCACCGTCATCGGCTTGCCGTCCGGGCGCTTGAAGATGTTCAGCGTCGGGATGGTGCCGATGTCGTCCTTGACGAGGTCCGCGCCGGTGTAGATCGCTGCAACGCCCGGCATCGAAGCCGCGGCGCTGGTGTCGATCGAGACGATCTTGGCGTGGGCGTGCGGCGAGCGCAGCACGTGCAACCACAGCGCGCCGTCTGCAGGGCTGTCGTCGATGAACTGTCCCTTCCCGGTGAGCAGCCTCTGGTCTTCCAAACGCTTGACGGGCTGCCCCGCTCCGAAACGCAAATTGCTGGGAAGAATGTTCATTCCGCTGTATCCTCGAGATCGGGAAAAACGACGGCGGCGGTTTTAACCGATTTTGCGCGCCAGACAACCGAGCCCCGGCGCATCTGCAATGCGCGTCGGAGCCCCTTGCACGCGCGGATCGAGCGGCTAGGACCGGTCGATATCGACGATGCCTACATTCACGTCACGGGTGTCCGATCCGCGCTTGACCGTGAGCCGAACGGTCTTTCCGGCCCCGGCCTGCTCCAGCGCATCGGTCAGGTCGGCAAGGCGCCGCACCGGCTTGCCTTCCACCGCGGTGATGATGTCTCCGACCGCTCCCGTGGAAAAGTTGACACCGCGAATCCCTGCCCGCTCGGCAGGACTGCCGGGGGCCGTCCGCACCACGATCACCCCTTCGACAGCTAGCCGGGTCGACACATCCTCGCCGGCGGCCACGATGCCGATGCCTGGTGTCGGCACCCGGCCATTGCGGATCAGCTCGGGCACGATCCGGTTCACGACGTCGACCGGCACCGCGAAGCCGATGCCGGCGTTCGAGCCGGACGGCGAGATGATCGCCGTGGTGACGCCGATCAGCCGGCCGGCGGAATCCAGCAGCGGCCCGCCCGAATTGCCGGGATTGATCGCGGCATCGGTCTGGATGACGTTGGCGATCTCGCGGCCGGCATGGGTGGGGAGCCGGCGCTTGAGAGCGCTGATGATGCCAGAGGTCATCGACTGATCCAGCCCGAAGGGATTGCCGATCGCGAAGGCGAATTGCCCGACCTTCAGGTCACTCGAACTGCCCAGCGCGATCGGAGCCGGAAGCTGGCGCACGCTGCGGATTCGCAGCACGGCGAGATCGTAATTGGGAGCCGTGCCGACGAGGTCGACCTGGGCCACTTCTCCCGATGCAAACCGCACCGCGATCTCGCCGCCATTGGCGACGACATGATTGTTCGTCACGAGATGACCGTCGCGGTCCCAGACGAAGCCCGTGCCGGAGGCGCCGCCACCGCCCTGGCTCTCCTCGCCCATGAGGGGACTTGCCAGGGGACTTGCCGCCGACCTGGCCGCAACCTGAACGACCGACGGCGATACGCGCTCGAAGATGTCGATGGTCGCCTTCTCGCCGTCCGACAGAGGGCCGCGCGGCTCTACGGCACGTGCGGAGGGCGCCGCCCATGGGACATACGAGACGGGTACATGCAGGATCTTCGCGGCCGTGACGGCGAGCAGCAGGGCGGCGAAGGCTGCAGCGGCAATCGCATAGCGACGATTCATTGGGTGATCACCGTGTCTTGTGCTGAATGCGGGCTGTGAGATGCACATGCATGAAGTGGCAGGATCTCGCTTACGCAGCAACGTCGCAAACGAGCGGAAGTTTCTCGCTCAGGTAAGGACCATTCTCCGCCTGGCACGGGTGCCGGGGCATATTGCCGCGTGGCGAGCTATTCCAGCTCGCGCAGCGCCGTTTCCACGATTTTGCGCGCATCGGCCGTCAGTGGCGCCTGCGGCGGGATGGGGCCGCCGACGTCATAGCCCTGGATCGCAAGGCCGGCCTTGATGCACGCCGCGAGATTGAAACGGGCGAAGGCTTCGTTGATCCGCCACAGCCGCCGCTGCAGCGCCATGGCCTCGTCCCAGCGGCCGGCGGTGCAGAGGTCGTAGAGCATCACGCTCTGGCGCGGGATGATGCAGGCGGGTCCCGCCATCCAGCCGCGGCCGCCGATCAGCATCACCGCGGCCGGAATGTGGGCGGAGGCGGAGAACACGCGCAAGGCGTCGCCGCAGCGGTTCATGATCGAGAGCAGCCGGCCCGTGTTGGTCGAGGCATCCTTGATGTAGCCGATGCGCGGATGCTCGGCGAGGCGCGCGATGACGTCGAGGGTGAGATCGGAGCGCTGGAATTGCGGATTGGTGTAGATGACGACGGGAATGTCCACGGCATCGGCGATGGCGCGGAAGTAGGATTCGACCTGCGCATCGGCCAGCGGAAAATACGCCTCCAAAATCGCAAGGATGCCGTCGGCCCCACACTTCTGGCAGGCTTTCGCCTGCGCCACCGCATCCGCCGTCGCGGTCGAAGCGACGCCGGCGATAACAGGCACGCGCCCCTGCGCGGCCTCAATCGTGGTCTGCACGACCGCTGTGCGTTGCGCGGCGTTGAGGTAAGCGAATTCGCCGGTCGAGCCCAGCGGCGTCAGCCCGTGCACGCCGGCGCCGATCAGGTCGTCGCAGAGTTTTGCCAGCACGTTGGTTCGCACCGTGCCGTCGGCATCGATGGGCGAGACGAGATACGGAAAGACACCGTGGAATTCGGACATGCGGCGCTGATCCCGGTCGATTGGTTTGCGGCTGACCGCTATTACCAATGCCAGCGCCGGCGATCAAACCCTGAGCAGACGCACCCGCGTGCCCCAGGGATCGATCGCCTCCACCCCATCCGCAAGCGCCGTGACCTTCACACCGCCTTTGCGCAGCCGTTCTTCCTGCGCGGCGAGCAGCTCCGGCTTCGCCATCACCAGCGAGAACCAGGCAAGACCGGTCGTGGAATCGTCGCGCTGGCCGGCGCCCTGGCTCTGCCAGACGTTCATGCCGAGGTGATGGTGATAGCGGCCCGATGCCAGGAACGCGGCGCCGCTGCGGCGGCGGGTCGGGTCGAGGCCGACCGTGCCGTGATAGAAGCTCTCGGCCTGGGCGAGATCGCCGACGCGCAGATGCATGTGGCCGATGCGCATTCCATCCGGCGCCTTGGCATAATCGGGAACGCGCGTATTGGTGAGCGACAGCAGGTCGGGGATGTTGAGCTCGTCGGTCGCCATCTTCACGCTGCCCTCGCTCCATTGCCATTGCGAGGGGTCGCGGTCGGCATAGACCTCGATGCCGTTGCCTTCGGGGTCGTCGAGATAGACGGATTCGGAGACGAGGTGATCGGCGAAACCCGACAACGGCACGCGGTGCGAGGCGGCATGAACCAGCCAGCGCGCCAGATCCTTGCGCGTCGGCATCAGGAAGGCGGTGTGGTAGAGGCCGGCGGCGTTGCGCGGCTCGATTGCGGCATCGGGCCGGGCCTCCAGCACCAGCAGCGTGATGCCACCTGTGCCGAGCTTTGCGGCTACCGCCGAGCGCTCCATCACGGTGAGCCCGATCACGTCGCGGTAATAGTCTGCGACCTTGTCGAGATTCTTCACCCGCAGCGTCACCATGCCGACCCGCATCGGCGTACGGCTGGCAAAGGTCGGGCCGCCGCCCTGCGCTGTGCCCTCGGCACGGGCCGCGGCTGCGGCGGCCATGGCGAGCGAGGTGGCGCCGGCGAGCTGCAGCAGGGTACGGCGGGTCAAGTCGATGGTCATCAGTCAGGGCTCGCTGGAAATCTTGAGGCCATATGGCCCAATTTTGGGATTGCTACACGTTCCCGTGAGGCGCTCCCAATCACATGTTCGTCGGCCGTGGTCTTGCGGAGGCCGTACTGGTCCTGGCCACCCGGCCAGTTTCGCAATCGCCCGCGGCATCCCAGATTGAGGACAACTTACGGGAGCCCGCCATGACTGATCTTAGTCCCCTGTCCTCACTGTCGTCCGCGCTCGCGGACATTGTGGCGCGCACCGCGCCGTCCGTCGTCTCCGTGCATTCGCATCGCGCTCGCGCGACCGGCTTTGCCTGGAAGAGCGGCCTGATCATCACCGCCGATGAGGCCCTCGCCGACGAGGGCGAGGTCGAGATCGGCCTCGCCGACGGTAGTCGGGTCACTGCCACGATCGCCGGCCGCGACCACACCACCGACATCGCGCTGCTGCGCACTGAGGCCGCGGTCGCGCCGGTCAAGCTCGCCGCAACCGTCCCGCCGCTGGGCGTATTGTCGGTCGTGGTCGCGACCAACCGGGAGACACCGAGTGCGGCGCTCGGGATGGTGTCGGCATCCGGAAAGAGCTGGCGTTCCTTGCGGGGCGGCGACATCGACGCGCGGATCGAGCTCGACGTCCGCCTGCGCGGCAGCCAGCAGGGCGGGCTCGCGCTCGATGCATCGGGCGAAGCCTTCGGCATGGCCGTGCTCGGGCCGCGGCGCGTGCTGGTGATCCCGACGGCGACGATCGAGCGTGTCGCGCCCCAGCTGGAGGCGCGCGGCCGCATCGCGCGCGGTTATCTCGGCCTCGGGCTGCAGCCGGTGCGGCTCGACGACGGCATCGGCGCCATGGTGATGAATGTCGACAAGACCGGGCCTTCGGCCGCGGCCGGCATCCGCCAGGGCGACGTGATCGTGGCGGTCAACGGCCAGAAGCTCTCGGGCGTGCGCGCACTGTCGCGAACGCTGGGACCGGCGAGCGTCGGCGCGGTGGTCGACGTCGCCGTGCACCGTGGCGGCGAGCCGGTCAGCTTCAAGGTCACGGTCGGCGAAAGGCCGGAGGCGTGAGCGAGGACAGGACGGCCGAGATCGTACTGTCGCTCGAGATCGACGATCCCACCCTCGCCGATCGCCTGGCGGCCCTGCTCGGCAATGTCGCCGGGCTTCGCCTTGCCGCGCCCGGCGAGCAGGCCGCCGCGACAATCATCGCCCGCGATCCGCGCATCAGCCCTGCGGACATCGCGCTGACCCAGCGGGAGCTAGATGTGCTGGCGCTGATGGCCGAAGGCGCCTCCAACAAGATGATCGCGCGTCAGCTCGGCATCTCCGTGCACACAGTGAAATTCCATGTCGGCTCGCTGCTCGACAAGCTCGACGCCACCGGGCGAACCGATGCAGTCGCGCATGCGGCACGCCGCGGCGTGATCGAGCTTTGAGCGCTCTCCAAGCTATACAACCCGCGGCGTAAAAGGAGCGCGGCGGCATCAGGAATCGCGCTTTAATGTCAAAAGAATCAGCTTCACGCTACTGCGTCGACGACGGCTTTCACTGCCGATTCATACTATTCAAGACTACCACTGTATCAGGTCCCAAAAGACGCTTTACTCGGAACTGCGTAGCGCGTTCGGGCGGCGATTCACTACGGCGATGAGCCGAGCGAGCAACGAGATCAGCTCCCACTGTTGCATTGCACGAAAGACCTGAAGGGCTAGATCATTCCGGTCGTTTCTCAAGTCAAAGGTCCTAACTAACGATGCAAGATTCCTAATCCGTGTAACCAGCTCAGCATAAAGATCAGGGATATTAATGCTCCCTCCTAGATAAGGATAGTCATACCCATCGTAGTATCGTCGAGGAATCGAGGCCAAATCAAGCTCCGCGGGAGTCAAGCCATCGACCAAGAGCGGACTTATACCATCGAGGCTTTTCGAGTATGCGTCGGCCGCTTTTCCCAAGGCATTCACACAACGATGCTTGATCTCGTCTTCGTCGTTTACGGTATCAACTCGATCGAACTCCCAACTCTCAATTCTAGAAAACAATTGCCAAAGTTCCGCACCTCCAGACAGAGCATTTGTGCCGGCTTGACGAAGCTGAGACTCAACTGACGGCCACTTGACCCCGGCGTTCGCGAAGAATGTCATGACACCCCCCGAAGGCGATCAACATATTCACCGAACTCGCGACTATGCAGATTCCTGAGCTCCTCAAATCTCTGCCTAAATGGGGGTTCGCGCATCGACTCCCGGACATCATTGTCCAGCAGCTTCACGGCAGATTCAGGCAAGTGGAGGACCCTTCTAAGCTCGAAGCAACTCGCATAGTATGCAATAATAACACCCATAAAAAATTTGGTCTTTTGATCTTCCGGAACCAAATCATCCATGAACTTGCGCTGCAAATCTCGCCCCTGAACCAACATATTATTGTAGAGCTGGGCTTGAGCGTTCTGAAGCCCCAGAGCCAGTGTCCTCCAGGAAAAATAGAAACCAGCGACAACTGCAAACAGTTGAACGATGCTTATAATGTTAGTCGTCGATATAGGCTCAAGGTGAAACATTTCTGCCTCCAAATGAGCTAGGCAAAGAGCCGCAATTCAGCGCGACACACAAAACAAAATCTACTTTTAGTTGCTTTTCCTGACTTAGACAAGAGCATCTTATTCCGCAGCAACGAACCTTCTCGCGAGCGCCACCTGGCCGTTGGTAGGCGGAAACCGGAGCTCGACCTTCAGGCCCGGGGAATTGTCGCGCAACGCGATCTCGGCGCCATGAAGCCGCGCGACCGCGGCGACGAGGCTGAGGCCGAGACCATTGCCCGGCGTGTAGCGGCTCTGCTCGAGCCGGTAGAAGCGCTTGAAGACATGCTCGCGCTGCTCGGCGGGAATGCCAGGACCGTCGTCGATAATCGAGATCACCCCACCGCCGTCGGCCCTGCGGCAGCTCACAATCACCTGCCCGCCCTTCCGGCCATGCTTGATCGCGTTGTCGACGAGATTGGCGATGGCGTCGAACAAGAGGTCGCGGTCGCCGGTGATCGCGACCTCGTGGTCACCATCGAGGCTGAGGTGCGTGGCAACTTGCTCGGCAGCGGCATCGTAGAGCTCGACCACCTCGGCGGCGATCTCGGAAAGATCAAGCACGCGGAAGGCGCCGGTGCGGGCGCGGGTCTCGATCTCCGAGATCCGGGTGATGGAGGCGAACATGCCGAGCACGGCATCGAGATCGGCGATGGTGTCGCCGATCAGCGCGGCATCCGTCTCGCTGTTGCGCGGCGCGTGATAGGCCTTCTCCAGCCGGCCGCGCATGCGCGTCAGCGGCGTGCGCAAATCGTGCGCGACATTGTCGCTGACCTGCTTGACCTCGCCCATCAGCGTCTCGATGCGGTCGAGCATCTGGTTGAGGTTTTCGGCGACGCGATCCCACTCGTCATTGCTGCCGCGCAAGGGAATCCGCTGGTCGAGGCCTGCGAGCATGATGGCGCGGCTCGTGGCGTTGATCTGCTCGATCCGCCCCACAGTGCGACGCGTCACCAGCACAGCCGCGAGCCCGGCGAGCACCAGCAGCAGCGCGGCGACGGCGGCCATCGCGAGCTCGATCATGCCGGTGAAGCCGTCATGATCGCCGACCGTACCGAGCCGGCTCTCCACATAGGCCAAGGTACCGAAATAGACGTAAGCCATGATCGCTGCGACGATCAGCCCGAACGCTGCGATCGCGATCAGCGCCAGGCGGAAGGTCGAGGACCGGAGCGTCTTAACCAGGAGCACGGAGGCAATATCCGATGCCGCGAATGGTGTGGATCAGCGGATAGGCCTGGGCATCGTCGACCTTGCGGCGGACCCGGCCGACATAGACATCGATGATGTTGGTGGAGGGATCGAAATGCAGGTCCCAGACGTGCTGCAGCAGCATCGCGCGGGAGACGACCCGGCCCTCGTTGCGGACGAGATATTCGAGCAGCTGGAACTCCCGCGGCAGCAGCGGGATCTTGCGGCCGCGGCGCGAGGCGCTGCGCGCGATCAGGTCGACGGCGAGATCGCCGACGCGCAGCAGCGTTTCCTTGGCGATGGTCTCGCTGCGGCGACCGAGCGCCTCGAGCCGCGCCAGCAATTCCGTGAAGGAGAACGGCTTGACGAGGTAGTCGTCGCCGCCGGCTCGCAGGCCGCGCACGCGGTCGTCGACTTCGCCGAGCGCGGAGATGATCAGGAAGGGGGCGGCAATGCCGTCGTCGCGCAGCTGGCGCATCACGCTGATGCCGTCGATATCGGGCAGCATGCGGTCGATGGTGATCACCGCATAGTCGCGCGCGGCGCCCTGATTGAGGGCTTCGCGGCCATTGGCGGCGAGGTCGACGTCGTAGCCCGAAACCGTCAGCTCCTCGACGAGCTGGCCTGCGGTTTCCGGATCGTCTTCGACGACCAGGATGCGACGGTGACCTCCGGTCATGAAACACTCCGCGCGACAATCGCCACCAGACTATCCCGTTCCGGGGCTGGACGGAACCGCCCGGTGGCGATCGCGACAATGGTGCGGTACGGCGATGCTAGTACCAACCGCCCCCGCACACATTGACCCATTGCCACCCATAGGGCGTCCAGCTCCTGCGCCAGCAGCCGTCGTTGTAGCCGGTGTAGAAATAGGGCGCGCCGAAGACAGCGAAGCGACGGAAATGATGGTGATGGTGGAAGCCGTGACGGCCATGCCAGCCCGCGCCGGCGAAACGCGGCCCGATCGGCGCGTGCGCGAACCGCGCCCCGCCGAAGCCGGGTCTGCCGACATGAGCGAAGCGTGCACCGCCCATGCCGTCGGCCCGCATGCCGCCAAAGCTGCCGGCGTGCATGCCGCCGCCGAAATGGCCGCCACCGCCAAAGCCGCCGCGCGCGAGCGCCGGTGACGCGACCGCCATCATGGCCGCGATCACGCTCGCCGTGAGGCCCTTAAGAAACCTGTTGTTCATCGAAGCGTCCTCCTTGCAGTGCGGCGGTCTCGGCGCCGCACGAGGAGGATCAGATGAGGAGAACGGGAGCGTTGCTTCAACTTACAAATGCGCCAGATTCTGACGCGGGAGTTAGGGAGGGTAGTCCCAGCTCTCTCCCCGTCATTGCGAGGAGCCCTTGCGACGAAGCAATCCAGAATCCCTCCGCGGAAGCACTCTGGATTGCTTCGCTGCGCTCGCAATGACGACGTGGATGGAGCGAATTCCGACCTCTCCCCGCAAAGAGCGGGGAGAGGTTAAGAGGTCACGCCCGCTTGCCGCCGTTCTTCTCCGCCGCGCGGCGCAGCGCCTCGGCGAGTGCGCCGCCGCCCGAAGATTCCTGCTTGCGCGGCGCCGCCGACGTCATGCGGCTTGCGTTGCGCTGATTGTTGTCGCGCTGCATGCCCGGCGCGTCCTTCTTAGGCCCGACCTCGTCGTCGAGGCGCAGCGTGAGCGAGATGCGCTTGCGGGCGACCTCGAAGTCCAGCACCTTCACCTTGACGATGTCGCCGGGCTTCACCACCTCGCGCGGGTCCTTGATGTAGGTCTTGGACATCGCCGAGATGTGCACGAGACCATCCTGGTGCACGCCGATGTCGACGAAGGCGCCGAAGGCGGCGACGTTGGTCACGGTCCCCTCGAGGATCATGCCCTTCTTGAGATCCTTGATCTCCTCGACGCCCTCCTTGAACACTGCCGCCTTGAACGCCGGACGCGGGTCGCGGCCCGGCTTTTCGAGCTCGCGCAGGATGTCGGTGACGGTCGGCAGACCGAAGGTCTCGTCGACGAAATCCTTCGGCTTCAGCGTGCGCACGACGTCGCTGTTGCCGATCAGCGCCTTGATGTCGCTCTTGGTCGCTTCGAGAATCCGGCGCACCACGGGATAGGCTTCGGGATGGACGCCGGAGGCATCGAGCGGATCCTCGCCGCCGAGGATGCGCAAGAAGCCCGCGCACTGCTCGAACGCCTTCGGCCCGAGCCGCGGCACGTCCTTGAGCGCCTTGCGCGACTTGAACGGGCCGTTGGCATCGCGATGCGCCACGATGCTCTGGGCGAGGCCGGAGCCGACGCCCGAGACGCGCGCCAGCAGCGGCGCGGAGGCGGTGTTGACGTCGACGCCGACCGCGTTCACGCAATCCTCGACCACGGCGTCGAGCGATTTGGCGAGCTTGGCCTGACCGAGGTCGTGCTGATACTGGCCGACGCCGATCGCCTTCGGCTCGATCTTGACGAGCTCGGCAAGCGGGTCCTGCAGGCGCCGCGCGATCGAGACCGCGCCGCGCAGGGTGACGTCGAGGCCGGGCAGCTCCTCCGAGGCGAAGGCCGAAGCCGAATAGACCGACGCACCAGCTTCCGACACCACGATCTTGTTCATCTTCAGCTCGGGCAGACCCTTGACCAGCTCCGTGGCGAGCTTGTCGGTCTCGCGCGAGGCGGTGCCGTTGCCGATCGCGATCAGCTCGACGCGGTGCTTGATCGCGAGCCGGCCGAGGGTCGCCAGCGACTCGTTCCATTGCCGCTGCGGCTCGTGCGGATAGATCGCGGTGGTGTCGACCACCTTGCCGGTGGCATCGACGACGGCAACCTTCACGCCGGTGCGGTAGCCGGGATCGAGCCCCATGGTGACGCGGGTGCCGGCGGGCGCGGCGAGCAGGAGGTCGCGCAGGTTCGAGGCGAACACGCGCACGGCCTCGGTCTCGGCCGAGTTCCACAGCCGCATGCGCAGATCGATATTGAGATGCACCTGGATCTTGGTGCGCCAGGCCCAGCGCACGGTGTCGATCAGCCAGCGGTCGCCGGGGCGCTTCAGGTCGGCGATGCCGAACCGCTTCATGATCTTCAATTCATAGGCGCTCGGCACGCCCGGCGGCGGCGCCTCGGCCTCGGGCTGAATTTGCAGGTCGAGAATTTCTTCTTTCTCGCCGCGGAACATCGCGAGGATGCGGTGCGAGGGCAGTTTTGTCAGCGGCTCGGAGAAATCGAAATAGTCGGCGAACTTCTCGCCCTCGGTCTTCTTGCCGTCGCGCACCTTGGAGGCCATGCGCGCATTGGTCCACATCTCTTCGCGCAGGGCGCCGATCAGATCGGCGTCCTCGTCGAAGCGCTCGACCAGGATGGCGCGGGCGCCGTCGAGCGCGGCAGCGGCGTCAGCGACGCCCTTCTCGGCGTTGATGAAGCCTTCCGCCACGACCTTCGGATCATTGCCGGGTTCAGCCATAAGCTGATTGGCGAGCGGCTCGAGGCCGGCTTCCTTGGCGATCTCCGCCTTGGTGCGGCGCTTCGGCTTGAACGGCAGATAGATGTCCTCCAGGCGGGCCTTGCTGTCAGCGGCCATGATCGAGGCCTCGAGCGCCGCATCGAGCTTGCCCTGCTCGCGGACCGATTCGAGAATCGCCTTGCGGCGATCCTCGAGTTCGCGCAGGTAAACCAGGCGCTCCTCCAGAGTGCGCAATTGCGCGTCGTCGAGCGCACCGGTCGCTTCCTTGCGGTAGCGGGCGATGAAGGGAACCGTGGCGCCGCCGTCGAGCAGCGTTACCGCCGCCTCGACCTGCTCGGCGCGAACCCCAAGCTCCTGCGCAATTTTCTGGTTGATGTTGGCCACGCGAGATTCCCTCTAATCCAAGCACGCGGGCGCAGGGGCGAACCACCGGCCGCGGGACGCCGCTTATGGACCAACCAAGGTTGATTCATCAAGGTGCGGTACGCAACCGTCGACAGAGGATTTTTTGCCCGACCGATGCGATCTCGCCACATTCGTGGGGGCGCGGCGACTTGACATCGGCCCCGCGTTCCGCGCCTGCTTGCTCCCGCCGGGCCAATGAACTCTCCGCACGAGGACCAATCATGCGTACCACATCGGTCGGCGTCTTCAGGATCGCCACCACGGGACCCGGCGACGTCTCCGGCCTGATGGACTTGATCGTTTCAGGCGCGATCGATCCCAACTCGATTCTCGCCATTCTCGGTAAGACGGAAGGCAATGGCGGCGTCAACGATTTTACCCGGGAGTACGCGGTGGCCGCGCTCTGCATGGCGCTGGCGCCCAAGCTCGGCCTGTCGGCGGAGGCGGTCGAGCAGCGTATCGCATTCGTGATGTCCGGCGGCACCGAGGGCGTGCTCAGTCCGCATCTTACGGTGTTCACACGGAGCGAGGCCGAGCGCCCGGCAGGTCTGTCCAGCAAGCGCCTCAGCATCGGCATGGCGCACACGCGGGACTTCTTGCCTGAGGAGCTCGGCCGCGCCGCGCAAATCGCCGAGACAGCGAAGGCCGTGCAAGCCGCCATGGCCGATGCCGGCATCAACGATCCCACGGACGTTCATTTCGTGCAGATCAAGTGCCCGCTGCTGACCAGCGAGCGCGTTGCGGCGGCAAACGCCCGCGGCAACACAACGGCAACGACAAGCGCTTACAGCTCGATGGCCTATTCGCGCGGCGCGTCCGCGCTTGGCGTTGCGGTCGCGCTCGGCGAGATCGGCTCCGACCTCGGCGATGAGGACGTGCTGCGGCGCTATGATCTCTTCTCCAAGGTGGCCTCGACCTCGTCGGGGATCGAGCTGATGCATAACGTCGTCATCGTGCTCGGCAATTCGGCGTCATCGGTAAGCGCGTGTGTGATCGGGCATGCCGTGATGGAGGATGCCATCGACGCCTCGGCGGTGCTATTGGCGTTGAACAGCGTCGGGCTTGGCGCTGGGCCGCAAACCACCGCGGGCCGCACGCTCGTCAACATCTTCGCCAAGGCGGAGGCCTCGCCTGATGGCGCCGTGCGCGGCTTCCGCCACACCATGCTTGAAGACACCGACATCAGCTCGACACGCCACGCCCGCGCAGCGGTCGGCGGCCTGATCGCGGGCCTTGCCGGCACTGGCGCGGTCTACGTGTCCGGCGGCGCCGAGCATCAGGGGCCGGCCGGCGGCGGCCCGGTTGCAGCGATCGCACGACTGTCGGATTGATAGCCGACAGCCCGACCTCTCCGCCGGGCGCAACCCTGCCCCTCGTGGCGCCTCGGTTGATTCACGCGGGCCGTTGCGAAAAAGGTGACGCCGCGATCTTGAGGGGATTTGACTTCATGACTTTGCCGATGAGCTGGAATGAATGGACGCAGCACGATGGCGTCGCGCTGGCGGGGCGCGTCCGCAAGGGCGAGCTGACGGCGAAGGAGCTGGCGCGGCAGGCCGCCGCGGGCGTTGCCAAGGTCAATCCGGTGCTGTCCGGCGTGGTCGAGCTGTTCGAGGACGTGATCGCCGACCCCGCCAAGGACGGCGCCAATCTGGCAGGTCCGTTCGCCGGCCTGCCGTTCCTGATGAAGGACCTCGGGCCGACCATGAAGGGTCGGCTGCAGGAGATGGGCTCGCTCTTGATGCGCGGCAATCGCGCCGGCGCCGACACGTTCCTGACCGGTAAATTCCGGCAGGCCGGGCTCAACCTGATCGGACGCACCACGACGCCGGAATTCGGCGTGTGCTCGTCGGCCGATAATCCTGCCGTCTACGTCACGCGTAATCCCTGGAATACCGACTACACCACCTGCGGCTCGTCGGCGGGCAGCGCCGCGATGGTCGCCGCAGGCGTGGTGCCGATCGCGCATGCAACCGACGGCGGCGGCTCGATCCGCATTCCCGCCGGCGTCAACGGCAATATCGGCCTGAAGGTGTCGCGCGGCGTGTTCTCGCTGGCGCCGCACATGTCGGACCTGACCGGCCTCGTCTCGATCCAGGGCTGCCAGTCGCGCTCGGTGCGCGACACCGCCGCCTTCGTCGATCATGCGCGCGGGCCTGCGCCCGGCGAGTTCATGCCGTTCTGGACCACGGCGCAGCCTTACACCGAGATGATCAAGCGCGATCCCGGCAAGCTTCGCATCGCGCTGTCGCACACATGGGGCAATTACACCGCGACGCCCGAGCTCGCTGCCGAGCTGGAGAAGGCCGGACGCTTCCTCGAAGGCCTCGGCCATCACGTCGACTATGCACTGCCGGAGATCGACCTTCCCGCCGCCTTCGAGGCGCAGACCACCTGCTACATCTCGAACTTCGCGGTGGTGATCTCCAACATGCTCGCTGCGCGCGGACTGGAAAAGCCGCCGGAGGATCTGATCGAGCCCATGAACATCCGCATCTGGGAAGCCGGGCGCCACACCAGCTTTGCCGAGCGGGCGAAGATGCAGGCCGTGTTCAACACGACCTCGCGCGGCTTCGGCAGCTTCTTCGAGCAATGGGACGTGATCCTGACGCCGATCACGGCGCTGCCGACGCCGAAGGTCGGCACCAGGGAATATCTCACCATCTCCGACAACCCTGATGTGCGCGACTGGTTCGACAATCTGTGGCGCTTCTTCGCCTTCACGCCGCTCGCCAATCTCTGCGGCATGCCGGCGATCTCGCTGCCGATGGCAGCGCAAGACCACGGCCTGCCACTCGGCATCCAGGCGATCGCCAAGCAGGCCAATGACGGTCTGTTGCTGCAGCTCGCCGCCCAGATCGAGCGCGCGCTCGACGGCAAGTGGAACGGCGGCAAGACCGCGAAGGTGCATGTGACGAAGGCGTGAGATAACAGGTCAATGCGGGAAGGTGATCGCGTTTCGCCGTCAGACCGAGTCAATCAAAATCATCGGGCGTGCGATCTCAGTTCTTCACCGCCGGTATCTCCTCCGCCACCGGCTGCTTCTGACCTTGCTGATACATTGCGAGCGCCTTGTCGAGGGCTTCGCGCAACGCCAGCGCCGCGGCGACACTGCAACGTAAGTGCGCGGTCTGGACCACGTCGACCCTGACGGCGGCGCCGACCGGCATCAACAGGTTTGCGGCAAGCTCGATCTGGATCGCGCCGTTGTGGTGGCCGAAGCAGGATGCGCCGTCGAAATAGATGATCGGCGCCCGCTCGGCGCTGGAGGTGGAAATGGTGACGGGCCCCTGGGCGGTCGAGGGCGTTTCGGGGTCGGCCATGGGCGCTCCTTGCAGTTCATCGACGAACGAAGCGCCCACCATCGGCGCTTCGGCGCGCCCTGTCGAGACCTAACCGCCCGGTGCGGGGCTCATTCGGGGTTTTGCGCGAGGGCCGACACTGGTCTAGAAGGTCCCCATGAGCACCACGCCGACCACGCTTGCCTTCGAGGAACTCGCCGAGGCCATCAAGGGCCGCCGCTCCGATTACGGCCATATCAGCGGGCTCCAGCTCGACCGCTTCGCACCTGGCGAGGCGTGGTCCAGCCTGCCCTATCGACCGGTCTTCGTCGGCGACACCGAGACCGGCGTGCTGCATGGCGGCGTCGTCACCGCGATGCTGGACGAGAGCTGCGGCATGGCGGTGCAACTTGCGCTCGACGGCACCCGCGCGATCGCGACTCTCGATCTGCGCATCGACTATCAGAAGCCGGCGACGCCCGGCCTCGACATCAAGGCGCATTCGGTGTGCTACCGCACCACGCGCTCGATCGCCTTCGTGCGCTCCACCGCCTACCAGGAGTCCGAAGAAGATCCGGTCGCGACTGCAACCGCCTGCTTCATGATCGGCGCCAACCGCACCAACATGCTCGCCGACCGCCGGATGGATGCACGCAGCATCCCGACGCTGGAGGCGCCGGCGGATCCGGACGGTCCCTTTGCGCGCAGCCCGTTCGCGCGCGCGCTCGGCATCCGCGTCAACGATGACGGCACGCTGACGATGCCGTTCTCGCCGCAGATCATCGGCAATCCGATCCTGCCCGCGATTCACGGCGGCATGACGGGCGCGTTCCTCGAAACCACCGCCATCATCGGGGTGGCGCGGGAGCTCGGCGCTGCCGCACCGCCCAAGCCGATCGGCCTCACCGTCAACTACTTGCGCTCCGGACGCGCGCTCGACACGTTTGCCGACGTCTCGATCGTGAAGCAGGGCCGACGTATCGTCGCCTTCGAGGCGCGGGCCTGGCAGGACGATGCTTTGAAGCCGATCGCCACCGCTTTCGGTCACTTCATGCTGCGCCCGACGCCTGGAAGTGACGAGGAATAAGCCCATTTTGACTTGACGGCCGCAGCTCCGGCCCCAACGATAGCGCGCCTTTTCGCCAGAGGAATTGGATTGCGGCATCCGCTCGACATCGTTGCCATGTTCGCCGCACTCTGGCTGCTGGCATCGATGGTGCTCGACACGCTGACGCCGAAGGAGCTGACCGCGGTCATGATCGGCATCGCGATTGGCCCGGCCATCGTCATCACCGCCGTGTTCTATTACCTGCGCTGCCCGCGAACGGATTTTGCGGTGATGTTCGCAGCGCTGTGGCTGATCTCCGATATCGCCATCGCCCTCATCTCGCCAAAGCAGCTGCCGCATTTCCTGATCGCGCTCGGCTTTCTGCCGGCGCTGCTGATCGGCATCGTGCTGCACTGGCAGACTTTCACCTCTCCTCGACGAGGAGAGGTGAACCACCGCGCCGGCTGATATCACCGCGGCAAAAGATTCGTCTTCGCGAGGTCCAGCACCTCGTCGCCGCGGCCGTTCATCACCGCGCGGAGCACCCAGAGGCTGAAGCCCTTGATCTGCTCGGCCGTGATGGTCGGCGGCATCGACAGCTCCTGCTTGGCGGTGACGACGTCGAGCAGCGCCGGCCCATTGTGCGCCAGCATCTCTTTAATCGCGCCCGGAAGCTCGCCGGGATCCTCGACGCGCTTGGCAAAGATGCCCATCGCGCGCGCCATCGCGGCGAAATCCGGGTTCTCCAGGTCGACATTGGTGTCGACGAAGCCAGCCGCCTTCATCTCCAGCGCGACGAAGCCGAGCACGCCGTTGTTGAAGACGACCACCTTCACCGGCAGCTTCTCTTGCGTTAGCGTGATCAGGTCGCCCATCAGCATGGTGAAGCCGCCGTCGCCGGAGAGCGAGATCACCTGGCGCCCGGGCTGCGCAGCCTGCGCCCCGATCGCCTGCGGCATGGCATTGGCCATCGAGCCGTGCACGAAGGAGCCGATCAGCCGGCGGCGGCCGTTCATGTCGAGATAGCGCGCCGCCCACACCGTCGGGGTGCCGACATCGGCAGTGAAGACGGCATCGTCGGAGGCGTGGTCGCTGATGACCTTGGCGAGATATTGCGGATGGATCGGCTTGGCTCCGGGCGTGCCCTTGGCTAGCGAATCGAGGCCTTCGCGGGCTCTCTTGTAATGCGCGACGGAGTCGTCGAGATGCTTGCGCTGCGTCTTCGTCTTGAGCAGCGGCAGCAGCGCCTCGATGGTGAGCTTGACGTCGCCGACGAGGCCGAGATCGATCCTGCAGCGCCGCCCCAGATTTTCCGGGCGGATGTCGATCTGCGCGATCTTGGCATCATCAGGGAAGAACTGCTTGTAGGGGAAGTCGGTGCCGAGCATCACCAGCGCGTCGCAGCCGTGCATCGCGGCGTAGCCCGAGGAGAAGCCGATGAAGCCGGTCATGCCGACGTCATAGGGGTTGTCGTATTCGACATGCTCCTTGCCGCCGAGCGCGTGCACCATCGGGCTCTTCAGCGCTTCAGCGAGTTGCATCAAAGGCGCATGCGCGCCGGCGCAGCCGCGGCCGCAGAACAGCGTGATGCGTTCGGCGCCGTTGAGAAGATCGGCGAGCGCCTTCAGCTCGTCCGGCTGCGGCACGACCTTCGGCGGAGCCAGTGCAAGGCCGCGCGTCGTCGACAACGCGCGCTTCGGAGGACTCCGGAACGCAACATCGCCGGGCATGGCGACGACGGCGACGCCGCGCAAGCCCACCGCCGCGCGAATCGCGTTCTCCAGCACGTAAGGCAGCTGGCTCGGGTCCGACACCAGCTCGCAATAATGGCTGCATTCGCGAAACAGATTTTGCGGATGCGTCTCCTGGAAATAGCCGCCGCCGATCTCGGCGGTCGGGATCTGCGCCGCGATCGCCAGCACGGGAACGCGGCTTCGATGCGCGTCGAACAGGCCGTTGATCAGATGCAGATTGCCGGGGCCGCAGGAGCCCGCGCAGACCGCGAGGCTCCCGGTCATCTCGGCTTCGCCGGCCGCCGCGAAGGCCGCGACCTCCTCGTGCCGGACATGAATCCATTCGATCGTGCCGCGGCGGCGCAGCGCCTCGGTGAGCGCGTTCAGGCTGTCGCCGACGATGCCGTAGATGCGCTTGACCCCGGCCTGTTCGAGCGTTGCCACGAACAGATCGGCCACGTTGTTGATCGCCATGTCGGTCTCCTGATTCAGCCAATCGCGTACCACGATGCGCGCATGTCGGCATCGCGCCACCATATGGCAGAATAGACCATGTCAGGATTACGGCTAGTTTATTGCCGGCTCAATCTTTCTCAATTGCCCGATCGTATGCAGCAATTGTCACCTCTGCGCGGGCTGCGACATCTGCTGCTGTCATGCCTGGCTTGTAGAGGCTGGAGCCGAGCCCGAATGCGGTCACCCCGCCCTTGATGTACTCGGCAAAATTCTGATCGGAGACGCCGCCGACGGCGGCGATCATCACGCCTGCCGGCAACACGGCGCGGATCGCGGCGATACCGGCAGCGCCGAGCACGCTCGCCGGAAAGAATTTGAGGCTCGAGGCTCTCGAGCGCGCCGCCAGCAGCGCCTCGGTCGGCGAGAACACGCCGGGCATGGTCACCATGCGATGCTGATGCGCGCGCGCCAGCACTTCGGTGTCGACATTGGGCGAGACCATCAGCCTGCCGCCGACATCGTTGAGACGATCGACATCTGCCGTCGTCAGCACCGTGCCGGCGCCGATCAACACGTCTGATGGCGCGAGCTTCACGGCAAGCGCGATCGAGCGGAACGGATCGGGTGAATTCAGGGGGATCTCGATCGCGGTCATGCCGGCCTCGACCAAGACGCCGACGATCGCTTCGGTCTCCTCAGGCTTGATGCCGCGCAGGATCGCGACCAGCGGCCGCTGCATCGGCGGAAAGGGAACGCTCATCTCTCGCAGTCCTTCTACTTCGTCCAGATCGCGGCTGCCGCCATCGACAGGCCGCGGCGGACGGCTTCATCCGCATCGACCGGCTTTGCGGTTACCGAGAGCGCCTCGAATGCCAGCCGATACAGCACCGCAAGCCGCCCTGCGGCAATCAGCTGGACGCCCGCTTGCGGCACCGTGCCGGAGAGCCCTGCCGCGAGCTCCACACCGATCAACGTGCCCGACAGCGTCTCGCGCGCCGCGGCCGGCGTGCCGCCGAACAGAAGCTGTCGCGACCGTGCAGTGAACAGCAAGTTGGCGGCGAAGGCCGGAGCATCGAATGCGGCCTTCACGGCTGCCTTGAAGCTCGCGATATCTTCGGCGTCATCAGCGCCGGCGACCGCGAGCGACAGGATCGTCTCGCGCGAGACGGCGCTGAACAGCTCGCCGGTCATGAAGGTGGAGAAGCGCTCGACCGTGCCGTCTTTCAACCGCACCCATTTCGAATGCGTGCCGGGCATGCAGACCAGCGCCTCGCCCGCGGCATCGAGGCCGAGCGCGCCGAGCAATTGCGTCTCCTCGCCGCGCATGACGTCCGGCGCCTTGGCATCGCGCTGGGCGATGCCCGGCAGGATGCGAATGTCGCGCGCCTCGCCCGGCACGCGCACTGCCTGTTTCAGGACGGCTGAGAGCTTTGCCGGCGTGTCGACGTAGCCGGCCTCGACCCAGCCGGTCTTGGCGCCGGCCATGCCGCAGACCAGAACCGGTAGATGCGCGGGCGCTTCGACCGCGGCCAGATGCGCTTGCAGCACGGCGGGAAAGCCGGTCTTCGCCGCCGCCAGCATGCCCTCACCGCTGCGGCGCTCGGCCAGCACCTGACCGGCGCGGTCGACCAGCCAGAGCCGGAAGCTGCTGGTGCCCCAGTCCACCGCGACATAGGCGGGTTCGGTCATTTTCAGGTCTCGTCCTCGTCTCATGGTCAAGACGCCGTCTCGCGACACATGAGACGATGTCCAGCAGGCTTCCGTCGAGATACCGGCTATTGCGCGGGCAAACCAGCCCTTTCTCTTCATTTTGAGGCTCCGCCGCGCTGGCACACCGCTTGCTCAAGGTTCATCACTCGACAAGGTTCATCACCCAACTCCGTCAACGCGCGACAAGACGCGTCAACATCAGATGAGGAAATCCATGGAGATCGGCTATTTCACGATGCCTTCGCATCCGCCGGAGTGCGGCCTCAAGGAAGGGAACGACTGGGATCTGCAGGTCATGCGCTGGCTCGACGAGCTCGGCTATCAGGAGGCCTGGGTCGGCGAGCACCACACCGCGCCCTGGGAACCCAATCCCACGCCGGACCTCCTGATCGCGCAGGCCTTGATGCAGACCAAGCGCTTGCGCATCGGGCCGGGCGGCTTCCTGCTGCCCTATCATCACCCGGCCGAGCTCGCCAACCGCGTCGCCATGCTCGATCATCTCTCCGAGGGCCGGCTCAATTTCGGCGTGGCGGCGAGCGGGCTGCCGAGCGACTGGGCGATGTTCAACGTCGACGGCATGAGCGGGCAGAACCGCGACATGACGCGCGAGGCGCTGGAGATCATCCTGAAGCTGTGGACCGAGCCGGCGCCCTTCACCCACAAGGGGAAGTACTGGACGGTGACCAAGCCGGACACGATGTTCGACTTCCTCAAGCCTCATATCAAGCCGCTGCAGGCGCCGCATCCGCCGATCGGCGTTGCGGGCCTTTCCAAGAACTCGGACACGCTCAAGCTCGCTGGCGAGCGCGGCTTCATCCCGATGAGCCTCAACCTCAACCCGGCCTATGTTTCCAGCCACTGGGACTCGGTCGAGATCGGGGCGGCCAAGACCGGTCGCAAGCCGAACCGCCAGGACTGGCGCCTGGTGCGCGAGGTATTCGTCGCCGACACCGACGAGGAGGCCTGGAAGCTCTCGACCGGCGACATGATGGGCCGGATGATGAGCGAGTACTTCCTGCCGCTGCTCGGGCATTTCGGCTTCAAGGATTATCTGAAGCACGCGCCCGATGTGCCAGACAGCGACGTCACGGTCGAATATTGCGCCAAGCGGAACTGGATCGTCGGCTCGCCCGCGACGGTCGCCGAGAAGATCGAGAAGATCTACGACGAGGTCGGCGGCTTCGGCGTGCTGCTCGTGTTCGGCTTCGACTACAAGCACAAGGCCGAGGCCTGGCACCACTCGCTCTCGCTGCTGAAGAACGAGGTGATGCCGCGCCTTGCGCATCTCGGCTCCGCGAAGAAGGCGGCTTGACGCTCAGCGGGTGCGGCGCGATCGTGTCGCACCCGCTTCAATTCTGGGAGATTTCCGCGTGACGGTGGACGCGAAGGACTTCAAGCAGGCGATGCGTCAATGCGCCGGCGCCGTGGCGCTGGTAACGGTCGGTGCCGAACACGGCAAGCGCACCGGGTTGACAGTGACCTCGGCCTGCTCGTTGTCTGACAAGCCGCCCTCGCTGATCGTCTGCGTCAACCGCAACGCCAGCGCACATGCGCGCATCCGCGAGGAAGGTGCTTTCGCCATCAACTTCCTGCACGAGGATCACGCGATGCTCGCCCTCACCTTCAGCGGCCAGAAGGGCGTCAACGGCGACGATCGCTTCGCCTTCGGGCAATGGACGCGTGGCGTGACCGGCGCGCCGGTGCTGACGGATGCGGTGGCCGCGTTCGACTGCGTGCTGGCGCAGGAGTTCGAGACGACGACGCATTCGATCTTCGTCGGCGAGGTCCGCAGCGTGTCGCATGCGGATACGGCGCGGCCGCTGGTGTACCTGCGCAGCAGTTTTCACACGCCACAAGAGATGCGCGAGATCGTGACAGTCGGCGACCTCGATTCACGCCATCTGAGCTGGACGGATTTTTCGTAGGCCTTGCGCCGACATTGTAGGGTGGGCAAAGGCGCACTTGCGCCGTGCCCACCTCCGATCAAACATCACGACAAGAGCGGTGGGCACTCTTCGCTTTGCCCACCCTACGACATCTGCGTTCGCGGCAGAGACCTCTCAACTTTCTTGCCGCACGCGGATCGAGCGCTACTGTGCCGTTTCGATCTTCAGCTGCTTGATCTTGCGATACAGCGTGGCGCGGCTGAGCTTCAATGCGCGTGCGGCTTCCGTCACGCGTCCACCATGCTCACGTAGCGCCGCGACAATCGTCGCACGCTCGGCTGCTTCGAGATCAGGCTCCGTCCGTCCAGCAAACGGCGGCAGATCGAGATCTGCATCGGTGATGACGCCATCTTCCGCCGTGCGGCCGGCGAGCCGCAGCACGTGGCGGAGCTGGCGCATGTTGCCGGGAAACGGGTAGGCCGCGAGCTGCGACCAGGCTTCTTCCGAGAGCCGGCAGTTCGGCGCCTCCTCGTGCGCGATCTGGCGGATGATGTCTCCGCGGTCGGCACGCTCGCGCAAGGCGGGCAGGCGCACTTCGATGCCGCGCAGGCGAAAATAGAGGTCGGCGCGGAAGGCTCCCGCTTCCGCCATGCGGCCGAGATCGCGATGCGTGGCGCTGATCAGGCGGATGTCGACCGCGACAGGCTTGAGCGCGCCGAGCGGCCAGACCTCGCGGTTTTCCAGAACGCGCAACAGGCGCGTCTGCAAGCCGATCGGCATGTCGCCGATCTCGTCGAGGAACAGCGTGCCGCCGTCGGCCTGCACGATCAGGCCCTTCGAGCCCTCGCGCCGCGCGCCGGTGAAGGCGCCGGCCTCGTAGCCGAACAGCTCGGCGTCGATCAGGCTCTCGGGCATCGCCGCGCAATTGAGCGCGACATAATTGTTGCGCGCGCGGTTGCTCGCACCGTGAATAGCCCGCGCGAACACGTCCTTGCCGACGCCGGTCTCGCCATGCAGCAGCACCGGCAGATTGTGGTCGCCGATGCGCATCAGCCGTTTCACGCTTCCGATCAGGCCGGGATCGCCGCCGGCGAGCCGGTGCAAGGCGTCGAAGCGATCGACGGGCGGATCGCGACGCTTGGTGAGCGGCCGCGCGCGCTGCGGCGGCGCGATCTGCCCCTGCCCCAATGGGCTGCCATCGGCGCGGCGCAGCTGGACTATGTCTTCTGCGTCGCGCGCGGCGTGATGATCGAACTTGATGTAGCGCGACAGGTCGATGCCGGACGCGATCAGGCCGTCGGTGAGGCCCAGCAATGCACGCGCGGATCGGCATGCGCCGACGACGCGGCGATCGTCGTCATAGGCGAGCAGGCCGCTACCGCCGTCGCCTGGCACGGTCGCGATCCAGGCATTGCGGAAATGGTCGCGGAAGATCGCGCCCTCGATGCGGCGCGTCGCCTGCATCGTGACCGCGAGCGCGAGCTGATGCGCGGCGCGGCTGAGATCATCCCGGCAAGACGTGATGTTGACGGCGCCCGCGATGCGGCCGACGGGATCGAATAGCGGCGCGACCGCACAGGAGAAGATGCCCCATTGCTCGCGAAAATGCTCGTCGCGATGAACCAAGATCGGCTTTTGCTCCGCAAGGCAGGTGCCAAGCCCGTTGGTGCCTTCATGGGCCTCGGAAAAATTCGAGCCGGTATAGACTTTCCAGCGCAGGAAGATCTCCGTGTCGGCCTCGCCCGGCAAGCGGCTGAACAGCATGGTCGCGTTGGCATCAGCAAGATTGACGCAATAGCCGGCCTCGCGCAGCACACGGGCGAGATCCTCGAGCTCGGACGTGGCCAGCCGGATCGTCGCCTCCATGGGCTGGGCGACGCGGCGGATCTCGGCTGCGGTCAGCGTCTGCGGCGGGCCCCGACGGGCCGGATCGAGTTTGTGGCTGATCAGGGAGCGCCGCCAGGAATCGGCAATCCGCGAAGAGGCATCGACGTCGGCCACATGATTGGCGACGGACAAGACACGGGCGACATGGTTCGAGGCCGAGAGGCTGGCCATCGCGGACGTCTCCACCCTGTATTATTGTGCAAAGTCTGGCACCACAGGCGGGGATGTCAATCGGGAACCGGGACGCAGTTGTAGGTCGCGATATCTCGGCGCCGTCATGGCCGGGCTTCGTCCCGGCCATCCACGTAGTGCAGCGCGCGCGAAAGAACGTGGATGCCCGGGACGAGCCCGGGCATGACGGCGTTGATATGGATTTGCCTCAAGCATCGGGTTGCTGCACCGCCCTCACCACGTGTCGATGCACGGCCGCTTCTTCTTCGTCCTCGGCTCGGGCTTCGGCACCGTGCGCAAGCCCGCCATGATCCAGCGCCGCGTCTCGGCCGGGTCGATGACGTTGTCGATCTCGAACACGGAGGCGATCGAGACCGCTTTGCCGTTGGCATAGAGCTCGGCGACCTTGTTGCGGTAATAGGTCTCGCGTTGCTCGGGGTCGGCGATCGCCTCCATCTCCTTGCGGAAGCCGAGGCGGACGTAGCCTTCCAGGCCCATGCCGCCGAACTCGCCGGTCGGCCAGGCCGCGGTGAAGAAGGAGGCATGGAAGCCGCCGCCGATCATCGATTGCGCGCCGAGACCGTAGCCCTTGCGCAGCACGATGCCGAACAGCGGCACGGTGAGGCTGGCGCCGGTCACGAACATGCGCGAGACGTGGCGCACGATCGCGGTCTTCTCCGCCTCCGGGCCGACCATGAAGCCAGGTGTGTCGCACAGCGAGACAACAGGCAGATCGAAGGCGTCGCAGAGCTGGAGGAAACGCGCGGCCTTGTCGCCGGCGTCGGCATCGATGGCGCCGCCGAGATGGCGCGGATTGTTGGCAATCAGGCCGAACGGCTTGCCTTCGATTCGGACCAGCGCCGTGATCATGCCGACGCCGTAGTCGCGGCGCAGCTCCAGAACGGAATCCCTGTCGGCGACGAGGTCGATCACGCTGCGGATGTCGTAGACACGCAGGCGGTTCTCGGGGATGGCGCGGCGGAGCAGGCGCTGGTCGGCGGCCTCCCACGCCGTCACTGCGCCCTGGAAATAGGACAGATACTTTTGCGCGACGCGGGTCGCTTCCTCCTCGTCCTCGACCAGGATGTCGATGACGCCGTTCGGCGACTGGAATGATACGGGGCCGACCTCGGCCGGATGATAGACACCGAGGCCACCGCCCTCGATCATGGCAGGACCGCCCATGCCGATCGAAGCGTTCTTGGTGGCGATGATGACGTCGCAGCAGCCGAGCATCGCGGCGTTGCCGGCGAAGCAATAGCCGGAAACGACGCCGACGACAGGCACGAGGCCCGAGAGCCGCGCGAACTGCACGAAGGACGGGCCGTCGAGGCCGGTCATGCCGAGCCGGTCGGTATCGCCGGGCCGGCCGCCACCGCCTTCGGCGTAGAACACCAGCGGCACGCGCCAGTCTTCCGCCAGCGTCAGCATGCGGTCTATCTTCTTGTGGTTCATGTGGCCCTGCGTGCCCGCGAGCACGGTGTAGTCATAGGCGACGACGATGCAACGCGCGCCTTCAGGCCCGAACTTCTCGGCATTGACCGTGGCGACGCCCATGACGAGGCCGTCGGCCGGCGTGTTCTTGATGAGATCGTCGAGCTTGCGACGGCGGCGCTGCGCCGCGATCGCGAGACTGCCGTACTCCATGAACGAGCCGTCGTCGACGAGCTGGGCGACGTTCTCGCGCGCGGTGCGCTGGTTGGTGTTGCGCCGCCGCTCGACTGCAGCGGGGCGGTTCTCGTCGAGCGTGTTCGCCTGGCGCGCAATCAGCTCGGCGAGATCGGGGCGGATATGGTCGAGATCGACATCGGCTTCCGCCGTCGTGCTGTCGGCGGCGACGTCGAGCGGCTCGAGATAGAGGATCGGCTCGCCATGCATCAGCGTGACGCCGTCGCCGGCGATGAGCTTCATCACCCGGCCGCCCTGCTCGGCCATGACGAGGTGCTCCATCTTCATGGACTCGATCACGGCGAGCTGCTGGCCCGGGCGGACGATCTCGCCCTCCGTCACCTGGATGGTGACGATGGTTCCTTGCAGCGGCGCCGCGACCATCACCGTGCCTTCGGGTACGGCTGGCGCGACGTGCACCTCCGCGCCGTGACCGGCGCCGCACTCGGACGCGGCGAAGTAAAGCGGCTTGGCGGCGCCATCCGATGCTTCCACGAGCCTGGCGATGTTGCGGTCGATGAAATCAGTCGCGATACGGTTGGTCCTGAAATCGGGATGCGCGAGCACCGCCTGAAGGAAAGCAATGTTGGTGACGACACCGTCGATCCGGAACTCGCGCAAGCTGCGCGAGGCTTTCGCGACCACATCATGCCAAGCCTCGCTCCGCGTGTGCACGATCACCTTCGCCAGCAGTGAGTCGAAGGAGGCGCTGGTCTTGTAGCCGGCATAGCCAAAGCTATCGACGCGGACGCCGGGCCCCGACGGCGGCTCGAACACGGCTAGGACGCCACCGGTCGGATGCGTGGCGCCTGACACGTCCAGCGTCTCCATGTTGACGCGAAGCTGCATGGCATGGCCGCGCGGCTTCGGGATCGATGCCTGCGCAAGACCGAGCGAGCTTAATGTGCTGCCTGCGGCG
This sequence comes from Bradyrhizobium sp. USDA 3397, assembly GCF_054060965.1. NCBI lineage: Bacteria > Pseudomonadati > Pseudomonadota > Alphaproteobacteria > Hyphomicrobiales > Nitrobacteraceae > Bradyrhizobium > Bradyrhizobium sp. USDA 3397. Next base: position 6,537,251 of record NZ_JBSSDS010000001.1, on the reverse strand, counting down.
ACCACGAGCTGGGCGCGGACGAGATCGACGCCGAGCACCTCTTCCGTGACGGTGTGCTCGACCTGGAGCCGCGGGTTGGCCTCGATGAAGGCGAAGCTGTCCTCGGCGGTTCCGTCGACCAGAAACTCGAACGTGCCGAGATTGTCGTAAGACGCAGCACCCGCCAGCTGCTTTGCCGCCTCAATGATGCGGCCGCGCAGGGCATCGCTCAATGACGGGCTCGGCGCCACCTCGATCAGCTTCTGGTGCCGGCGCTGGATGGTGCATTCGCGTTCCCAGAGATGGGAGATCGCACCATGGCGGTCGCCGATGATCTGGACCTCGATGTGGCGCGCCTGCCGGATCAGCCGCTCGGCATAGACGCCCTCGAAGCCGAACGCCGCCTTGGCCTCGGATTGGCAGCGCGCATAGGCTTCCGAAAGATCGGACGCGTTCTCCACCACGCGCATGCCACGGCCGCCACCGCCCGCCATCGCCTTGATCACGATCGCAGCGCTGCTGCCGAGCGAGGTAAAGAATGCCGTGATCTCCTCGAGGCTCGACGGCCCGCTGGTGCCGGCAATGATCGGCACGCCGCAGCGTTTCGCCAGCTGACGTGCCGCAACCTTGTCGCCGAACAGCTCGAGCGCAGCGGGTTTCGGCCCGACGAAGGTGATTCCGGCGTCGGCGCAGGCTTTCGCGAAGGCCGCGTTCTCGCTGAGGAAACCGTAGCCGGGATGCACGGCATCGCACGCCGCGCTCTTCGCCGCCATCACCACGGCGTCGACGTCGAGATAGGCCCGTGCGCCGCGGCCGGGGATCTCGATCGCCTCGTCCGCAACGCGCACGTGCAGCGACAACGCATCGTCGGCAGGATGGATCGCGACCGTCGCAATGCCGGCATCGGCCGCCGCGCGTGCGATGCGGATGGCGATCTCGCCGCGATTGGCGATCAGGAGCTTCTTGAACGACATCGTCTCTCTCACTGGACGGCAGGAGGATTTGGATTGAGGTCCTGCTTCCTGACCTTGCCCGTTGCCGTCAACGGCAGCCCATCGATAATGCAGACTTCCGGAACCTTGTAGACGGCCATGCGCTCGGCGCACCAGGCGCGCAGTTCTTGTTCTGAGACCGTGCCGATCGCTTCCGGCTTGAGCTGGATGTAAGCGACCGGCACCTGGCCCTTGTCCGGATCATCACGGCCGACCACGCCCGAGCCCAGCACCTTCGGATGCTGCCCCAGCAACGCCTCGATCTCCGGCGGAAACACGCTCATGCCCTTGACCTTCAGCATCTCCTTGCGCCGGCCGAGGAAGTGCAGAAAACCGTCCTCGTCGATGGTGCCGATATCCCCGGTGCGCAACCAGCCGTCGACGAGCGATTCCGCCGTCGCCTCGGGCTTGTTCCAGTAACTCTTGAGCAGCGACGGCGTACGCACGCGGATCTCGCCTTCGGCTCCCAGCGGCAGCAGCGCACCGGTCTCGAAATCGGTGATCTTGAACTCGGCGCCGGGGACCGGCAGGCCGACGAAGATCGGCTGGCTGTTGAGGTCGAAATCCCCGTCCTGAAAGCCAGCGGTGAAAGTATTGGAAGTGTGGGTTTCGGTCATGCCCCAGGCCGCCTCCATCAGGATCGTGCCGGTGAGGTCCTTCCAGCGCCTGCGATAGCCGGCGTTGAGCTTCTTGACGAAGGAGACCACGCGCACTTGTTGCAGCGACGACAGGTCGAACTCGCTCCAGCGCGGATGGTCCATCATCTCGACCGCGCTGTCGACCGGCATCGCCGTCATCGTGACCTTGTACTTGTCGATCGCCGCCATCGCGCCGACAGCGTCCCAGCGCGCGAGCAGAACCAGCGTGCCGCCCGAGAACAGCGGGAAGATCAGACCGGAATTCTCGCCCGCAATCCAGAACTCCGGAAAGAACGACAGGAACACGCTGCTCTCGTCCGAAGGAATCGAGATGCCGTAATTGGCGGCAGCCGTGTAGACCATGTCGCGATGGGTATGCACGCACCCTTTGGGCATGCCGGTGGTGCCGCCGGTGTAGTTGAGCGCAGCGACATCATCGAGGTGAGGCGGCGGCAGCGGGGTCGGTGCGGGCAGTGCCGCGAGCGCCGGCAGGAGATCAGTTGCGCCGGAGACCGCAACGCGCGGCGTGCGGATCGAGTCCGGTGCCGGAAAGGCAGGCGCCGCCGGCACGACATCGGCGAAGCTGGTGACGATGATCTCGCGCAGGCGCACGTCGCCGCGGACCTGATCAACGATAGGCATGAGCTGGTCGAGCGCGACGATCACCTCGGCCTGGGTGTCATTGAGCTGGTAGGACAATTCGAACGCGCGCGACAGCGGGCTGACGGGGGCATGGACCGCGCCGAGCTTCAGGATACCGAAGAACACGACGTGGAATTGCGGACAGTTCGGCAGGAAGACGGCGACGCGATCGCCCTTGCGCACGCCCTTTGCCTGCAACAGCGCCGCAAAGCGATCGCTCTGCCGATCGAGATCGGCATAAGTGGTCACATGCCCGTAGAAGATCACCGCGGGCCGCTCCGGACTCCGCTTCGCCCAGGTGCGCAGATATTCCGTCAAGGGAACTTCGCCGTGCAGATAGTTCGGCGAGCGCGGCAGGCCCTTCGGCCAGGCCTTGTCCCACAGGCCGCGCAAGGTGGCGAGGTAGTCATTCTCGTCCAGGCCCGTGTTCATGACGTCCTTCCCGTGTTGCTTTTCTTTTCGCGAGGGACGCAAGGCAGCATCGCTCGACCTCGTTACACGTCGAGCACCGCAGAGTTGATGTCAAGGAAAACAGTTTTCCGCAGCACGGCCGATGCCGCGGCGCGGAAAAACCAGAGGTTACGCCGCGACGAGACGAGTGATCCGTCGCACGGCAGATGGGATCGGGGCGATGATTGGCGCCGCGAACATCGGCTGAAGCTCGTGGGCCGCTTCACCCAGCGGCCCGCCGCCGATGATGACCGCTTCCGCTCTGTCTCGCACAATGCAGGCCTCAACCGCGCCGGCGAGCGCTGCGCGCAGCTGCGCCGGATCGCGCATCAGCTCTTGCGGATCACCGTCGGCGAAGCGCGTGCCGGTGTAGCTTGCGCGCAAGCCCAGCGTATCAGGCAATGCATCGATCTTCGCTTTCAGCAACGGCGTCGTGGTCGCCACGCCGAACCGGCGACCGTTCCCGGCGGCTTCCAGCATCGCGGATTCGCCGATGCCGACGGCGGGCAGCTTCATCGCCGCCTTGATCCCGGTGAGACCGGGATCACCGAATGCCGACACGATGACGCCGTCGCACTCGCCGCCACGGAGACGCGCGATCTCCTCGACCTCCAGCGCAGCCACTTCCAGCGCGTCCGCCGAGACGATCATCGTGGGCGCACGCGTTGCCGTGGCGCCGACGATATCGAAACCATCGGCGGCAGCGGACCTTGCGATCGCCACCATCATCGTGGTGGTCGCCTCGTTGCTGTTCGGATTGATCAGGAGGATGCGCGCGCGTCGATCGGAGTTTTGGCCCATCCTCCCGCTATACTAAGCCGCCCGCACGCCCGCAACGAAGGCGCTGACCTCGTCCTGCAGCGATTGCAGCTTGTGCGTCAGCCGGCCGCTCGATTGCAGTACAAGGCCGGCGGCCTGTCCGGTCTCGGCCGTCGCATCGGTGACGCCGGAGATGTTGTGCGAGACCTGGTCGGTGCCGGAGGCCGCCTCCTGCACGCTGTGCGCGATCGCCTTCGTCGCGGCGCCCTGCTCCTCGACCGCCGCGGCGATCGACGAGGAGATCTCGTTGACCTCCATGATGGTGGCGCGGATGCTCTCGATGTTGCCGACGACCTGATTGGTCTCGGCCTGGATCGCGGTGATCTGCGCGCCGATCTCGTCGGTCGCCTTCGCGGTCTGGCTCGCCAGCGACTTCACTTCGCTCGCGACCACCGCAAAGCCCTTGCCGGCCTCGCCCGCGCGCGCCGCCTCGATGGTGGCGTTGAGCGCGAGCAGATTGGTCTGCGAGGCGATCTGGTTGATGAGGTCGATGACCTCGCCGATCTTGTGCGCGGCGGCGGCAAGGCCCTGCACGGTGTCGTTGGTGCGCTGGCCGTCGGCGGCGGCCTTGTCGGCCACTGTCGCGGCCTGCGCGACGCGCTGGCTGATCTCGGCGATCGAGGCCGACAATTCGCCCGCGGCGGAGGCCACCGTCTGCACGTTGCTCGAGGCCTGCTGGCACGCGGTGGCGACGAAGCTCGCACGGTCGCTCGCCTTGTTGGCGGTTTCCGACATGCCCTGCGCGGCCTGCTGCATCGCGCGGGCCTCGTCGAAGACGTCGCGGACGACGGCCTGCACGCTCGCCTCGAACTTGCCGGCGAGATCGGTCATGGTCTTGCGCTTCTCCTCGTCGGCCTTCTGCTTCAACTCCTGCTGCTCGGCATGCATCCGGCTCACCGCCGATGCATTGTCCTTGAACACGGCGAGCGCCTTGGCGAGGCCGCCGACCTCGTCGCGGCGGTCGGTGTAGGGCACGTCGAAGGCGCTGTCGCCGGCGGCAAGGCGCTCGGTCAGCGCGGTGATCCGGGCCAGCGGCCGGGTGACGCTGCGGCCGATCAGGAAGGAGGCGCCGAGCACCACGACCAGCACAGCGAGACAAATATAGGCGAAGGTCATCGCGTTCTGGCGGAAGGCGGCATCGACGTCGTCCAGATAGATGCCAGTGCCGATGATCCAGCCCCAGGGCGCAAAGCCCTTCACATAGGAGATTTTCCCGACCGGCTGGTCGAAGCCGGGCTTCGGCCAGAGGTAGCCGTAGAAGCCCGCACCCTGCTTGGTGACGACGTCAACGAAGCCCATGAAGAGCGCATTGCCGGCGGGATCCTTCATCCCGGAGAGATCCTTGCCGTCGAGCTCGGGCCTGATCGGATGCATGACCATCTTGGGGGTCATGTCGTTGATCCAGAAATACTCGACCTTGTCGTAGCGCAGACTCTTGATCTCGGCCATCGCGCCGGCCTGCGCCTGCTCGCGCGAGAGCTTTCCTTCGCTCTCGAGTTTCTGGTAGTGCGCCAGGATGCCGTAGCCAACATCGACCATCTGCTGCGTCTTGGCCTGACGGTCGGCGACCATCTGCGTGCGCAGGGTCGAGAGGGCGACCGGCGCCAACGCGATCATGCCGAGGAGGCTGATGCCGACAATCAGGACCAGCTTGAAACTGATGCGGGAGAAAATCATCGGTGCTCACAGGAATTGGAAGGGCTGATATGCCAGATTATCCCGCGTCTCTTAGCAAAGCTTTAAGCATTCGGGTTCCGACACTCCGAAATTTTGCGGGGAACGTGACCGGCACGCTCGTATGGCCACGAGACAAAGCGAGACCGACCTCACCCGAGATACGAATTCTTCCAATCTAGAACACCTCGACATCGTCTCTCCGCGCGTTGACTTGGAGAGCTCTCTGGCAGAACGATCGGCGCAGATCATCCGCGCCAGCGCTGGCGTGAGCGCAGCCGGAGGCCAGAGGCACAATGCATCGATCGACATACACGAGGCCCGTCGACCTTCCTGCGCTGAGTGCGGCGGAGCGGCTCTTCATCTGGGGATTTCGGGCGAAGGCGCGTAGCGGAAGCGCCGTCCCGACGGCGGCCGATATCCAGCAGGTGTACGACCATTTTCGCGTCGGCGATGCCGTGCTGTCGCTGGATTCCATCATCGAGATCTTTGCCTGCACCGCGCATACCGCGATCGAAGTGCACTGCCCCACCTGTCCGCGCATGTCCGACAGCGAGCGCGGAATCTTGCGCGCGATTGCCGCGGCCCAGCAGGACCGCGTCGATGTCGCGCGCGAGCAGTTCGAGCGCTGGCTGCCGCCGATCGGCGCCGATTGGGCGCTCGCGCCGGTCCTGGGGCTTGCGACGATCTTCCGCATGGCCGGCCTCGTCCTGCCCGACCGGCACGAGCCGCCTGTCGCGCATGACGGAATTTCGGCGATGAAGAGCTGGTTCGTCGGCAGCGCCACGTTGCATTGACGCGATCGTTCAAGATGCGGGCCAGTTGCGATTCTGCGGCGACGTCGGACGCGGGTGAGCGGCTGCTCTGTCCACTCCAAGCCGCGCTTGCGACCCGTCCGGACATCGACAGCTACGATGATTTTTCCCGCCTCGCGCTGGCGCTGCTCCGCTTCATCGGAGCGGCCTATGCGACCGGCGCATCGGATTGCTGGGAAGCGGCCTATCGCTTTGCCGAGGAAGCGCCCGGCATTGCCGACAGTCCGCTGCTGGTCGCGCGCGCGGCCGCGCTCGTCAGGATCCTGCGCAAGGAGCGGCCCTGCGAGCTGTGCTTCATGCCGCCGTCCTGCAGGCGCCTTTCCAAGGACGAGGCGGAATTGATGCGACTGCTGGCGGTCGCGCGCCGCAAGCAGCCGGGCGAGCTCGAATCCACCGTTGGCCAGGTCGTTGACTTCGGCGAGGATGCTGCGACACGCGCGGTCAACGCGCTCGCGCTGTGCTGACACCTATCCGCCATTCCTGCCGAGCACGAGATCGATCGTGTGCGCGGCGATCTTGCGCAATTGGGGCTCGTCCCCGAAGGCACGCTCGAGCACGGCGAGGCCGCGCGTCACGGTGACGATGTGCAGCGCCGCAGCCGCGGGATTGCCGTCGAACTCGCCCCGCGCCGCGCCAGCGGCCAACGTGTCCTGAAGCAGTGCGGTGATGCGCGAGATCAGGTTCGCAAAAGCCTGGCGCGCGTTGTCGTCGAGCCCCTCGCCTTCGGCGCCGCCGAGTTCCATCAGCCCGCGCGTCGTCGGACAGCCGCGCGGCGGCGTGCCCGAGCGGAAATTGGTGATGGTCAGATCGAAGAACGCGGTGAGGCGCTTGCGCAAGGAACCTGCCCCGAGCGCCTTTTGCACCTTGGCGAGATAATCCCCCGCGTAGCGTTCATAGGCCTGCAGGAATAGCGCCTCCTTGCTGCCGAAGGCATTGTAGAGACTCCCGCGCTGGACCGCCGCATCGCGCGCAATGTCGGACAGCGAGGTGCCGCGCACGCCCTTGCGCCAGAACTGGTCGAACGCGATGCGCAGAACCTCGTCATGATCGAACTCGCGCGGTCTCAAGCTTGGCTCCGCAAAATATTTGACATGCCGTCAAGAACATGCTTTCTCGACATCGTGTCAAAAACCGATCGAGATTGATAGTCCGTTTTTTCTCAATTGGCCGAGCCGGCGGCGTTCACATCGCCGTGTCGGCCGGAGCCGCATGCAAAGGGCCGCGTGATGCCTCTCCTCCACATTTCGATGCGCGCTGGTAAGCCGCAAAGCTACCGGCAGGCGATTCTGGACGGACTTTACCGCGCGATGCGCGAGGCCCTGAACGTGCCCGAAGGCGATGCGTTCATGGCCATCACCGAGCATGAGCCGGCCAACTTCCGCTGCGGCAATGCTTACGGCGTCGAGCGCAGCGAAGACGCCCTGCTGATCCAGATCACCGTGTTCGCCTCGCGCACGGCCGAGCAGAAGAAAGCGCTGTATCGCCGGATCGCCGACCTGCTCGGCGAGAACCCGGGGATCAGGCCCGAGGACGTGTTCGTCAACGTGCTCGACGCGCCCAAGGAGAACTGGTCCGTCGGTCACGGCATCGCGCAGTTCGCGTGAGGTGCACGGCGACGGATGGCCAGTCGAGGACTGAGATTCAGCGTCCTGCATGCGCACCGTGGTGACGGTGATAAGCGCTCGGCGAGGGCCAGGTCCAGCCCTTCAGGGCCGTTCGATCCGGCTCGAAGATTTCGATCTTGAGCGGATGGCATGCCGCGGCATCGCTGGAATGGGTTGCGCTGCAGTCTCCACCCGGACAGGCCGACAGCGCGCCGAGCAGGTCGATCTCCGCGAAGAACTCGATGAAGTCGCCGGGGCGGACTGGACTTGCCTTCATGAAATATTGGTGCGTGTCCCCAGTGAAGCCGGTGCACATGAAGACGTTGAGCACGTCGTGGACATCATGCTCCACTGCGGCCGGATCCGCCTTCAATTCGGTGGCGAGGGCGCGGGACAGGTTGGAGTGGCAGCAAAAATCGTAAGCCGTGCCGTTCAGCAGGAGATTTGTGTAGGGATCGCAGCGCGTGCCGATCACATCGTGAATGCCGGCACCGTCCGCGTCGAAGCCGTACCAGCCAAGCGTATCGTGGCTGATGGTCGCCATCGGCCGAAGATAGGGCATATTGCTCCAGAGCCGGTCACCGATGCCGACATGCGTGCCATGGAGCGCCCGCGTCTTGCCGCTGAAGAAGCGCTCGGAGAGATCGTCTGCATTCCAGAGATTGAGGTCGCCGACCTGCGGGCCTTCGATGCTGACGATGCGGAAGAACTGGCCGCGCGCCACGCGAAAGGCACGGGCATCGCGTGGGGGCACGATAAGCTCGTGCGTCTTGACCGCAGCACGGCGGACTATTTCGAGCGCGGCCATGTCCGGCCCGGGCATCGTCCCGACCGGATAGACGATGGCCGGCTTGGCAGCGCGGCGCGAGGCAGCATCAGCGGGGGCGAGTGGGATATTTGGCGGCATAGTTCGGCCTCGGATCGACTCGGCAAGAGGAGAGGTGGTGGCTAATGGCGGAAGCGGTTGACCCTACCCCCTCAGCTCAGCCGCCGGCAACGCACGCCTCCATGACTTCATCGAGCTCCGCCTTCGAGAGAACGCCAAGCTCGGCAATGAAGACGATCCGCGACCGCGCCGCGCCCGGTGCCGGCGCATCGCCTGGCGCGAGCGTCGCGCGGCCCGGCGGCGAACTGAAACACCATCGTGCGGCCGGGCTGCTCGATGGTTTCGAACAGGCCCTTGGCGCGCGCCAGCTTCGGCGCAAGGCGGTTGATGGCCTGCTGCAGGCGCGGCAGCGAGACCGGCTTATCCGAGGTCCAGCTCAGTGCCTCGAAGCGCTCCTCCGCCGGCCGTTTCGGTCCCACCTCGCGCGACGCCGGAGAGCGGTCGGCGTCGGCGGGAAACAGCAGCGCGGGCGGAATCTCGCCGTGGTGTGCATCGACCACCACCGCGGGCACGCGCTGGGCGCGGATGGCGTCACGCATCCGCACCCCCGCGCCCGCGCCCGCCAGATCCAGCTTGCTCAATGCCACGATATCGGCGACGCGCAGCTGCGACCGCATCAGCGCGTCGTCCAGAGCCGAAGGCGGTGTCCCTGCGTCCAACACGCAAAGCACCGTCTCCAGCTGCGCCTCGCGCAGAATCACCGGGTCCATCAGGTTGCGCACGATATCGGCGGGATCGGCGACGCCGCTGGTCTCGATGACGATACAATCGGGCTTGGGATCACGCCGCAGCAGCGTCGAAAGCGTGCGGAGCAGATCGCCCTCGAGCGAGCAGCAGATGCAGCCATTGGCAAGGCTGACCACGCCGTCGCTCGCACCCGCGATCAGCTCCGCATCGATGTTGATCGCACCGAAATCGTTGACGACGGCGGCGATCCGCCGCCCCTCCGCATGCGCCAACAGATGATTGACGACCGTGGTCTTGCCGGCCCCCAGAAAGCCGGTCACCAGGAGAATGGGGACCGGCATGGCTCAGCTCTCGACGATTGGGCGCCGCACCGGCCGGCCCGGCCGCGCAGCCACATCGAGAATACCGTCGCTGATCAGCACCTGGCCGCTGACGACCAGATGCCGCACGCCCTCAGAGGGCCGGTTCATCGCCGTGAAAGTCGCTCGGTCCGAAAGCTTCTCGTAGTCGAACACGACGATATCGGCATCCGCGTCCTTCGCCAGCCGGCCCTTGGCGCGCATCGCCGGCGTGCTCTGCGAGAGGATCTCCGCCGGGATCAGCGCGCATTTGCGCACGCCTTCCAGCAGCGACACGGCCTTGCGCTCGCGGACCCATTCGCGGATGAACTTCGTGAAGCAGCCGGCCGAGCGCGGATGCGAGGTCGCGTCATCCGGCAGCGGCCAGGCATCGCCGGTGTAGGTTGAGCCGTCCGACAGCGTCCACGGCATCGCGTCGGAGGCGATCGCGCCGCCGGGATACAGCACCGACATGTCGAGCAGGTCGCGGTGATGCGCGTTGTTGTCGGTGTCGAGGATGTGCCAGAGCACCAGCGAGGACGGCTCCTCGGCCTGCGCCTTCAAGAGCTCCTCGCGGTCGTGGAAGCGGTAGCCGTCGGTCACGCGCTGCACGGAATCGTAACCGGTGCCGTTGCGCTCGACGAACTCCGGATCACTGAAGAAGGCGGCGGCCAGCACGGTCGAGCCGGTGCCGTAAGGATAAGCCTCGACCGTGATCGGCAGGCCCTGTCCTTGCGCCTTCTCGATCAGCACGCGGCAACGCTCGACATCGGTCTTGCTCGACGAGTTGAAATGGCAGATGTGCATATGCGCGCCGGTAGCGCCGGCATAGCCGATCAGGCGGATATAGGCTTCCACCGCGCTCTCTGGGTCGATGCGCGACATGAAGGCGACATGGGTGAAGGTGGGCACGTCCTGCTTCGCGGCGAGCTGGCACACTGCGGTCAGCTCCTGCACGCCGGCGCCGGGCGCATAGGCGTTGAGGATGCCGATGCCGATGCCGCCCTCGTTGAGACCGCGCCCGAGACGCTCGAGGATGCCCGAGACCTCCGCATCGGTTGCGACGTTGTCCATCCAGCGGCGATCGCGCATGGCGTTGCCGAACGCCTCCAGCGAGCTCTCCGCGTTGGAGCCCGTCATCGCGCCGATGCGGGCGAAGGCCCAGTTGGTGGCGGCACCATAGTTCAGCACACGTCCCTTCCGTGCCTGGCGCTCATACCAGGACGCGACCGGCAGCACGCCGGCCTCGAGATCGAGCGTCGTCGTGACGCCGTCGAACGCCTGCATGCGGTCGGCCGGGATCGACTGGCCATGGGCGTGCAGATCGATGAAGCCGGGCGCCACCACGAGGCCGGTGGCGTCGATCACCCGCTCGGCGTCGCCGAGACCGGTGCCGACGGCGGCAACCTTGCCGTCCACCACCGCCACGTCGCCAACGGCGTCCATCCCGCTCGCGGGATCCACCACCCGGCCGCCAGAGATCACCAAACCGCTCATCTCGTCACTCCGAAAAGCAAATTGCCAAAATCTCCGAAGGCCCGGCAGCAGCTTCGGAGGCGCATCGGCGCGCATAGTGCAGATTTTGAGATCGACGACCACCTCCACTGAAGCCGACGCAGCATGCATATCGCCGCTCAGCCAATGCCCGGATCGCGCTGGCGGATGCAGTCTCGGGTTGCATCCCGGCAAAGGCCACGCTATTGGATGCACGCAATCTTTCTTTCTTGGAGGCGACCATGTCTACGACTGCACGCTTCCCGGGTTCGACGCGCGATATTTGACGCGCCCCTCCCGGGATTGAGTCCCGGATGAGATCACAACGCTCCGTATCAAATCGAATGTGCCGCGGTGCCTCTTGGGCCGCGATCGCGAACCTGTTGTCATGACATCCAATCTCCTGCCGGCCCCTTGTCGGGTGACCGCTCGCTCCGACCTGCTCGAACGCAGGCTTCGGCGGTATCATCCGCATTTCCAGGGTGCCGTACGCACTCTGGCCCTGCAGCACCCGCGCTTGGCCGACCTTGCCGCGAGCTTTCCCGCGCTGCTCTTCGCGCTGGCTGTTCCGCGGACACGGCTCGATCCCGCGCGTGCGATCGCACGCGTGGTCGAGGGCGCTCCCCTCGCGCAAGCCGCCGCAGCTGCCGATCTGCCCCTGTGGCTGCGCAAGCTGCCGCCGGAGGCATTCGCGCGCCCGGTCCCGCGCCTGCCTGACGGTGAGCTGTTCCGCCGGCAGATCGCGAACCACCTTCCGCGCTCACTCAAGCTCGCGCCGTGCTGGCTTCAGCTCATCGCCGAGGCCGCCGAGCTCGCGCATGCGCCGATGACTGTGTGGATCGCGCGCGAGTTCGTCCGCGAGCCGCAGCGTGTGAGGACTGCGCGGTTGCGGTTCATCTGTCTCTGGGCGTGGTTTTCGTCTCAACCGACGACATTGGGGCACGATCTGATCGAGAGGCCGTGGACACCGGACCTGGGGATCGATGCCGCACGTTCGGCCGCAGAGGATTGGCGAACGGTCGTTGCCTTGCACACCAACCTCGGCCGCCTGCCGATCGCCGACATGTGGCTGCGGCCCGGCCGGATGGCAGGCTACGAATTCGTGCCGCTGGATTGCATTGCCGCCATCACCGAAGAGGCAAAGGCGATGCGGAATTGCCTCAGAACCCTTGGCAGCAGCCTCGCACACAATCATTCGCGACTCTGGAGCATCCGGAAAGACGGCGAGCGGATCGCGACGTTACGGATCTCCCGCCGCTACCGTGATCCGCTGCCGAACCTCGTCGAGCTCCAAGGCCCCGGCAATGCTGAAGTATCGCGCGAATTGTGGTGGGTCGCTCGCCAATGGCTGCACAAACACGATCTATCGCAGATCGACATGAGGCAATTTGACTGGGGTACGGCACCGATCGACCGCGAAAGTTGGACATTGCTTTGGCGGCCGTACTGGCTTGCCAAGCGGCGCATCCCGCAATGGCTGCCGGTCGCGCCGTCGCGCACGGCGCTTGAGTTGCTGTGAGCCGGAAATGACGCTCTCTGAGATTGATTGCGGTAACTCGCAGAGCTCCACCCATTCTGCGAGCCGATTGGCCTTCGTTCGGACGCAAAGACAACCCGCCGGGATGCGACTCTGCCGTCTTCTCGCCCCCATTCTCCTTCAGGGAGCTAGCGGGGCGGCGTTACGGTGGGCAAAGTTCCCTGAGGTTCCGTGTGATCGTCCGACGTCTTCTGCAACGCGACTGCCGTCCTTCCGTTTCGCGCCGCGCCGTCCTTGGCGGACTCCTGTCGGCAGGCAGCGCGCTCGCGCTCGGCGGATGCGCGGGCCTCGGTGCGACCGGCGCGCGCTACGACGCCTCGTCGCTCTCCGTTGACCCCACGTTGCTTGTCGTCACCACGCGCAAGCCCGTCAACGGCGCCCGCGCGAAACCCTGGTTCGGGCCGGAGCGCGCCGCGAGCATGACAATCGCACGGGCGAAGCTGACAGCGCCGGATGAGAGCCGACTTTCCCTCGCCTCGGTTGGCCTCGAGGATTGGCGTCTCGACCGGATCGAGCCGGTGCCCGCCGAGGCGGGCGATCTCGCTGCGCAGGCCGGCGGCGGGGACGTGCTGATCTATGTGCACGGCTTCAAGCAGACATTCGAGACGGCGGTGCTGGATGCAGCCCACCTCTCCAATGGGATCAAGTTCCGCGGCCGGACCATGGCGTTCTCCTGGCCTTCCAAGGCAGGACTGTTCGACTACGCCTATGACCGCGACAGCGCGATGTGGTCGCGCGATAATTTCGAGCGCGTGCTCTCGGCGCTGGTGTCGGCACCGGGGGCGGGGCGCGTGCACATCGTCGCTCACAGCATGGGAACCATGCTGACACTCGAAAGCCTGCGCCAGCTCCATGGGCGATACGGCGACACGGTGACGAGCAAGATCGGCGCGGTGGTGTTTGCCGCCCCCGACATCGACATGGACGTGTTCTCGTCGACGATCCAGCGCATCGGCCCACTCGCCGGCAAGATCACGGTGATCGCCTCGACCAACGATCGTGCACTGGCGCTGTCGGGACAGCTCGCCGGCGGCATGACCCGGGTCGGCGCGGCCGAGAAGGCCGCCATCGCTGGGCTCGGCGTGCGCGTGGTCGATGCGTCGGCGGAAGGCTGGGGCATCATCAACCACGATCTGTTCCTGTCGAATACGGAAGTGCAGCGGGTGATCCGTCGCTCGATCGACGGCACGGCCGCGTAGGAGAGCGCCTGCGCCGGCCACGCGAAAAGCCTGCTCCTGCCCACATCCGTTGCGGCTCCCAGGGGAATTGCATTGCAGCTTGCGGATGGAAGACCTATGCTGAGTTTCTAGTCAGGCAGCCGCCCATCGTATGGCGAGAGACTGCAGGATCGGCCTCACGGTGGATGGTTTCCATTCAGCATCGGAGGTGATGCCATGGCCATTGCTCCCACCCTCCAGAAATACCTCGCCGCCGAGAACATCCAGTACGAGGTGATCCCGCACGAACTCAGCATGACGTCCGCCCGAACGGCGCAGGCATGCCATATCTCCGGCGACCGCCTCGCCAAGGGTATCGTGTTGCGGCGCGACGGCGGATACATGCTGGCCGTCTTGCCTGCATCGCATCACCTCCGCCTGTCGGACCTGAGGACAAGCCTCGGCGACAATGTCCACATGGCCAATGAAACCGAGATCAATCGGCTGTTCAGCGACTGTGCTCACGGTGCAGTTCCTGCCGTCGGCAAATGCTACGGATTGGATATCATCGTCGACGACAGCCTCGAGGCACAGCCGGACATCTATATGGAAGCCGGCGATCATGAGACGCTGCTTCACATGGGTCACGCGCAGTTTGCGCGCCTGACGGCCAACGCACCGCACGGCCGCTTCAGCGCGCATGACTGAGGATCCTGTGCGCCGCCCATTGTCCTTGCGGCCCTGGGCGGGAACTCTAGCCGCAAGATCGCCGTCATACCGTTCCGCAGGGTGGCGGCGAGAGTGTCTGCGCTTTGTCTTCTGGTCGGAGTTCGGAGGATGGGGGTGCCGCTGCATTGCATCAACGCACTTGAAACCCACGAACGGAGGCTCACCATGAAAGTCAAAGACGTGATGCACAAGGGTGTCGACTGGGTCAGCCCCGACACGCCAATCACCGAGATTGCCAAACTGATGCGGGCGCATGACATCGGCTGCATTCCGATTGGCGAGGATGACAAGCTGGTCGGAATGGTGACCGACCGCGACATCGTCTGCAAAGGACTCGCGAGCCACAGCTTCGATGCCGGCCGCGCGACGGCACGTGACGTGATGACCGAGGGCATCCATTGCTGCCGCGAGGACGATGACCTCGCCAAGGCGATGCATCATATGGAGAAGCTGCAGGTCCGCAGGCTGCCGGTGATCAACAAGAGCAAGCGGATGGTTGGCATCATCAGCCTGGGTGACATCAGCCATTCCTCATCGGGTGACATGCTCACCGAGACCGTCAGAAGCGTTTCGGCGCATCACTGAAGTTACCGCCAAAACGTATGGCCACGGCTCCTCTCGCGATCCCCCCGAATAGGGTTGGGGGGGAGCCCGAGGCATGCGCTCGTGGTGCAACCGTCGCGCGGCGCAGAAGCGACGACGCGATGCGGCTCATTTTGCGCCGGAGTGAATGCAAGTTGCGCCGGAATGGATGCAGGGCCCGTTCACTCGATCACGTCATCATCGATGACGCTGCGACGCGCAACCTACCACGATGTGTTCTTTCAAATGCGGGCCTGCAGCGGGCGATCCGCCGCTCGATTGACTGCACTGCCGCGTGAAAGAGCGCCTGCACAGCGTCGGGCTACGCGATCAAGCGCTGCACCAATGCCGACTCGCTCGAATACGTCAGGAGCGCCTCGTGAGTTGCACGGGTCACCCCGACATAGGTCAGCCGGACACATTCCTCGACGGTCTCGCCGTGGCGGCCGAGCAGGCCCAAGCCGGTGATGGCGACGCAGGGAAACTCCAGCCCTTTCGCGCTGTGCATGCTCAGGAATCGCACGGCGACCCGCTTGACCGAAACGCGGTTGCGATTGTCCTTGGCGATGTCGATCGGCGCACCATGCCCAGAGAGAATCTGCGCGACCCGTCCGCCGATCCAGTGCTCCGGGTAGAGACACGCCATCTGCGACCACTCGTAGCCGGCTTTCTTACGGTCGAGAAACCACTCGGCAACGCAGTGAGCTTCTGCGTCGATGCTCACGCACCGCCGCACATCCGGCTCCAGTCCCTGCCGACCCGCATCTTCGGGCAGCAGGATGGCGTGTTCGTCGTCGGCCGTGATGCCGGGAGCGCCGATAACGTCCGCGGCGAAGCGTCTCGCGAAGGCAACGATTTGGGCGGTGTTGCGATAGTTCACCTTCAGTACGGTCGTTCTGCCCTTTGCTTCAATGCCGAGCTGGCTCCAGACCGGCCGTTCACGCCCCTTATAGATAGCCTGGATATCGTCGTAGACGACCATCAGCGCCTTGGTGCGCGGGTTCACCATCTTGGCCGCAAGCGCGAGCCATTGCGGTTCGAAGTCGTGCGCCTCGTCGATCAGGACCGCGTCGTACTGCTCCGCCGGGATATGGCCGTGATCGACCGCCTTCACGACCTCTGAAACGCTCGCAGCCAGGCGCTCCGCGTAGTCCGGATAGTCTCGCTCGGATGGGGCGACAATCCCGTACGTCCGCAGCATCCGGTAGCACCACGAGTGGAAGGTGAGAACCTGAACGCGGTCCTCGACGCCTCTGCTCTGCATGGCATCTTCGAGCCGGCCGGCGATGCCGTTGGCGTAACACAGGATCAGCACCGGCTTTGCCGCCGCACGTGCCAGATACTCGGCGCGAAAAGCGAGGATCAGGGTCTTGCCCGATCCGGCGACGCCGCGAATGATGCGATGCCCCTCGCCCAGGCTGCGCGCGAACTGCTCCTGATGAAGGTCCATGACCGCGAGCGTCCGATCCGAAGAATCGGCGCGAGGCGCATCGTCCAAAGGCAGGGCAATCTGTCGTATCCGAACCTCCGGAAACAGCAGCGCGCGCAGGCGGTCGAATTGCGGCATGGACAGCGGCTCTTCGACACGCGGATGAACCATGCGCCACAATTTCGAACGGAATTCCTCGGGGTCCGCGCCCTCGGTCATCTCGTCCTTGAACAGACAGAGATGCTCGGAGAACACCTCCTTGAGATCGGTCTGATCGAACTGCTTGCGGGTGATGTTCGTGAACACGGCCCCGAAGCCGAACGGAACAATGGACCGGCCCGCGAGGCGATGCCCCGGCGGAAACAACAATTGCCCGTCGCGCTCCAGCGTTCGCACGACCTCGAACGTATATTTGCGAGCCTGCTCGAGCGGATTGCTTTCCCGCACCGCACCACGGCTCGTCAGCAGCTCGACCTTCGTCTTGTCCGCCGAAACGATCGTCTCCAGGCGCCAGTCTTTCACCTCGAGCACGAGCAGGCCGTTCGCGGGATGAATGATGATGAAATCCGGATGCCGGTTGCGAGGGCCGACGGGCAGGTTGTGCCAAACGACGGCGTTCTCCTCGAGGAAGTCCTTCAATCGTTCCGCCAGTCGTAGCTCCCCACGGCTGTCGAAGCGTGCGAAGCCGAGACTCGGGATCAAGATAGCCATGTCACGGCCGCGAGCACCATTTGCGGACCGCCTCGTGAGCTACGTGCAACAGAGCGGCCGCTCCAGGCTCACATGGTTGCCTAGAATGTGCAGGTTTTCAATGGCTTAGGATTTGGCTGGCGCTCCCTAGGGGAATCGAACCCCTGTTTCAGCCTTGAGAGGGCCGCGTCCTAACCGCTAGACGAAGGGAGCGTGAGGGCTAGCCAATAGCCTCGAAATTTGTCCGCCGCAAGGACCCCGAGGGGCCTTTTACGGCTCATTGGCGAATTTCAGCCGTCCGGCCGACTTCAGGGTAAGGGCATCGAAGGTGCGGATCTCGATGACCCCGCCGAGATCCAGCGTCACTACGAGGCGGTCGCCGGCGACCCCGGTCGAGACGATTTTCGCGCCCTTGGGCAGGGTGGCAGTGACATCGCTTGCCGCTTCGACCGCCCTTCCCTCCGACTTGAAAAGGCGGTAGCCCACCGCGATCAGCACGGCGCAGAACGCCAGCGCCGTGGTCAACCCCGCGATCAGCATCATCCGCCGCACCCGCGCGAACAGCGCGGCCTGCTCGGGGGTCGGTTCGGGAACAGCGGTATCAGACGTCGTCATGGAAAGCCCTGGGTCAGCGCAAAGGTTGGAGGTTGTGGTCGAAGGCTCCGAGGGCTCGGCCCGGCTCGACCGCGTGCTGGCGGCGCGCCTGCCGGAGCTGTCGCGATCGAGGCTGAAAGCCCTGATCCTGGCGGGCGCAGTGCACCTGAAGGCCTCCGCGGTCCGCGACCCCGCTTATCACGTCGCATCCGGCGATACGATCATAATCGACGTGCCGGAAGCGGCGCCCGCCGAGCCCAAGGGGGAGGACATCGCCCTCGATATCGTGTTCGAGGACGACGACATCGTCGTCCTCAACAAGCCCAAGGGCCTCGTCGTGCACCCCGCGGCCGGTCACGAGACCGGCACCCTGGTGAATGCGCTGATCGCCCATTGCGGCGCCTCGCTCTCCGGCATCGGCGGCGTGCGCCGGCCCGGGATCGTGCACCGGCTCGACAAGGACACGACCGGGCTGATGGTGGTTGCCAAGAACGATCTCGCCCACGCTTCATTGACGGCGCAATTCGCCGATCACGGCCGCACCGGCGCGATGCGGCGCGGCTACATGGCATTCGCCTGGGGCGTGCCGAACCGGCACCGCGGCACCGTCGATGCGCCGATCGACCGGCATCCGCATGCACGCGAGAAGATGGCCGTGCGCCAGGGTGGCCGCGAGGCGGTGACGCATTGGGAAATCCTGGAGAGCTTTCATGGACGCGACGGCAAGGGCGTCGCCGCCCTGCTCGCCTGCGAGCTCGAGACCGGCCGCACCCATCAGATCCGCGTCCATCTCGCCCATATCGGCCACCCCCTGATGGGCGATGCCGTCTATGGCCCGCATTTCAAGACCAAGGCCAACCAGCTCGGCCCCGACTCGCAGGCGGCTTTGGCGGCGCTGGGGCGTCAGGCCTTGCACGCTTACCTGCTGGTGTTGGAGCACCCGAGGACGGGAGAATTACTGCACTGGGAGGCGCCTTTGCCGGAGGATTTGCTTCTCCTGGAACGGGCGCTCCAGGCGGCGCTATGACGCAGGCCGCTTCAGAAAGCCTTTACATTACAAAAAGTTATAGCTGCCACACGGGGACGTGACGTCAGCAATCCTTCCCTTTTTGACTCCCGATGGGGTATATTGCGTCTGCGTTGAAATGACCAACGCGGAACATCGCAGCTACGGCCGGCTTTAACACAGCGGTCGTCTGCCTGGCCCGCCGCTATCGGGGGCCTGAACCTTTTGGAGGGCGCACTATGGCCCGTACCGCTGCTTTGCCGGTCCTCAATGGAGAATCCGGCCTTTCTCGCTACCTCGCCGAGATCCGCAAATTCCCGATGCTGGAACCGCAGGAGGAGTACATGCTCGCCAAGCGTTGGCGCGAGCATGACGATCGCGACGCGGCACACCAACTCGTCACCAGCCATCTGCGCCTCGTGGCCAAGATCGCCATGGGTTATCGCGGCTACGGCCTGCCGATCTCCGAGGTCGTCTCGGAAGGCAATGTCGGGCTGATGCAGGCGGTGAAGCGATTCGAACCCGAGAAGGGATTCCGTCTCGCCACCTACGCCATGTGGTGGATCAAGGCGTCGATTCAAGAGTACATCCTGCGTTCGTGGTCGCTCGTGAAGATGGGCACCACCGCGAACCAGAAGAAGCTGTTCTTCAACCTTCGCAAGGCGAAGAGCAAGATCAACGCGCTGGACGAAGGCGATCTCCGCCCCGACCAGGTCAAGATGATCGCCAAGCGCCTCGGCGTCACCGATCAGGACGTGATCGACATGAACCGCCGACTCGGTGGCGATGCGTCGCTCAACGCACCGATCCGCGACGACGGCGAAGCCGGCGAATGGCAGGACTGGCTGGTCGACAACACGCCCAACCAGGAAGCCATGATGGCGGAGCACGAGGAGTATGATCACCGCCGTGACGCGCTGAACGGCGCCATGGGCGTGCTCAACCCGCGCGAACGCCGCATCTTCGAGGCCCGCCGCCTCGCCGATGAGCCGATGACGCTGGAAGACCTTGCTGCCGAGTTCGGCGTGTCGCGCGAGCGCGTCCGCCAGATCGAGGTCCGCGCCTTCGAGAAGGTGCAGTCCGCGGTCAAGGGCACGATCGCAAAGGCCGAACAGGCCGCGCTGGAAGCCGCGCACTAAGCGCGGCGGTTCAGCGCCCCAGATTGGCGGATCGAGAGAGACGAAAAGCCGGCGGCAACGCCGGCTTTTTTGTTGGTGTGATGCGAACTGCGCCCGATAGCGGTGCGTGTGGGCACACCGCCTATTCCCCCCATTGCCTTGCCATCGTCGCGAGCGTGCAGCCTTCGCAATAGCGGGCGTCCTTGTAGTCGATCCAGTTGTGCGCGTAGACCCGCTCGAGCGGGATGTCGTAGCGCGCGCGCAGCACCTTGACGAGGATCTTCCACGCCGCGACCTGTGCCGCCGTCGGCCCCGTCGTCACGTCGGGATAATTGCCGGCGAACTCGACGCCGATCGAATTGTCGCGCAGGACCTGGCGATAGGTCGGACGATTGTCGATGTACTTGTTGTCGTTGCGGTTGGCGCCATCGCCGTGGGTCGGCACGAGGTTCTCGGCGACCGCCCAATAGACCGTGCCGTCGGTCTCGACCCAGACCGTGACGCCGCGCCGCGTCGGGTTCTTCGCCTGCGCCTGCGCGCCGCCGCGGGCCGAGCCCGCAGGTCCCTCGGTCTGGTGCACGATGATGTTGCGCCAGGATCTTGCGCTAGCGACGTCGCCCCACGGCGCCAGCCAGACGATCTTCAAGCCGGGGATGTCGGGCGTGCCGGAGGCGCGCGCGAGCCTGGCGAGTTCGGCATCCGCAGCAGCGGCGGGGACGATCGGAAGGAGAGCGACCAGGACGGCCACGAGCAGGCGAAACGTCATCATGCAAGGTCCCATGCGACCTCGAGCCTAACAGGCTTTACGCGAATGTCCTCACCGTCCCGACAGACTCGGGCGACAGCCGCGGGGCGGGGTCATAGACCGCAAAATCGTTCTTGCCGTTCTTCTTGGCGGCATAGAGGGCGTGGTCGGCATTGGCCATCAGGCGGTCCGGGAATTGCCCGATGCCGCGGTCCCACTCCGCAACACCGATCGAGATCGCAATCTGAATGTCGCGGCCGCTGCAGCTGGCGGCGTCCTGACGGCAGACTTCGAGCACGCGGCGGGCGATCGCGGCAGCCTCGCGCAGCGACGAGGACGGCAGCACGATGCAGAACTCGTCGCCACCGGTGCGGGCGAGCATGTCGCCGGGCCGCAGTCGCGTCTGCGCCGTCAGGGTGAAGTGCCTGAGGCAGGCATCGCCGGCGGCATGGCCGTGGGTGTCGTTGATGGTCTTGAAGCCGTCGAGGTCGATCAGCAGCAGCGAGAACGGCTCACCGCTGCGCTCCGACCGTGCGCATTCCTCCGACAGACGCTTCAGCAGATGCCGCCGGTTGGCCACGCCGGTGAGATCGTCGAGCAGCGCGAGGTCGGCGACCTCGCCTCGCAAGCTGTCCATCGCCATCAACAGGAAGCCGAAATTAAGGGTCATCGACAGGAACAGCAGCCCGAGCACCATGATCGCATGGGCCTGGCCGCCGGCGCGCGCCGAGAGATCATAGCCAAGCATATTGCCCACGGTGCGCGCGAGCAGAATCGCGATGATGCTGAGGATGACGATGCCGGACAGCTTGGCGCCCGGGCTGACGCGGCCTTCCGGCGACAACAACAGACGCAGCGCCAGCATCAGCGGCAGGGCCTGACCGAACGTGTAGCTCAGCATGCGCAGCTGCATGTGCTCGAAGCCGACCATGAAGAGCACGACGCCGACAAGGCTCAAGCACCCCGTCGCGGTCATCAGGCGCCACGAGACCGGACGGTCGTAGAAGCGCTGAATGCCCATGGCGGCAAGGCAGCTCGCAGCGATGACGCCGCCGGCGCCGAGCAGCAGCGGCAGGGGAGAGGCGACGAACAGACGGATCAAGGCCGTCATCGCGCCGGCGGCACCGACGAAGGCCGATGCCATCCAGAACCGCGCAGCCACGAAATTCGGATAGGAACGCGTCACGTAGGCCCAGATCACGCCGAGCGCCAGGAAGTTGACGACGAAGACCGTCCACAATGTCGGTACGTTCAGCATGACGCGTACAGCACGCGCAGCGTCCCGCCCCCCGATCCCGGCAGCCGTCCGTCCATGACCCATCCCCGTTTTCTTGCGGAAGACAATGCGATGGTTGCGCTTAATGGAGTCTCACTGCGGCTCGCGAAAACGCGCCCTTGGTTTTGGATTCATGAACGGCACGCGGCTATTGCCGGATCGTTAAGGCTGTCGCGGCCGATGGCCGTGCTGACGCGTGGAGCGGATTCGCGCCAAAAATCACCCGAAAATGCATCTGAGCTGTGGATAACAGGATGACACGGATGTGACGACGCGGGGCAGCCGGCTCCGAATCTGCTGAGTTTGTCGTCGAGGATGTTGCGAGGCTGGCCCTCCGCCGAGCACCCTCGTGTCGCGTTCCACCATTTAACCCTTGAGAGGATACTATGGCTAAGAAAGCGAAGAAGGCGACGAAGAAGAAGGCGAAAAAGGCCAAGAAGGCGAAGAAGAAGTAACGAGGCTTCTGTTTCTTTGCCCGGGTGGAGCGAGCTCCGCCCGGGCGTCGGATCGATCGCAGGCGGCGGGCGCAAGGCCCGCTTTTTTATTGTGCGAGAGTTCGAAGTGTACCCGCTCTAACAGCGTCATGGCCGGGCTTGTCCCGGCCATCCACGCCTTGCCGCACGGTCCGAAGAACGTGGATGCCCGGGACAAGCCCGGGCATGACGAGACCTTTCGAGAGGTGACGAAGACCTACCGCTCCGACAAGGCCAGCTTGGCGCCGAGCGCGGCGAAGCCGGCGGCAAAGGAGCGGCGCAGCCAGGCCATGACGGCCGGGCGGGAGATGACGCGCTCGCGCACCGCGGCGGCGCAGAAGCCGTAGAGGACGAACACCGCAAAGGTCATCGCCATGAAGGCGCCGCTCAATTCCAGCATGCGCGCCAGCACATGGGCCTCGTCTGCCGCAATGAATTGCGGCAGGAAGGCGAGAAAGAAGATCGACAGTTTTGGATTGAGGATGTTGATCAGGAAGCCGGTGACGATGACGCGGCTGCTCGACCGCTCGCGGATGTCGCCGCCAACCGCCAGCGCCCCGGTCTCGCGCAGCGCCTGCCAGGACATATAGAGCAGATAGGCGACGCCGCACCATTTCAGCGCGGCGAAGGCGAGCGCGCTGGTGTGGAGCACGGCGGCAAGACCGAGCATCGCCGCCGCCATGTGCGGCACGATGCCGAGCGTGCAGCCGAAGGCGGCCGCCACGCTGGCGCGCGAACCGCGGGTCAGCGCTGCGGCGAGCGTGTAGAGCACGCCGGTGCCGGGGGAAGCGATGACGATGAGCGAGGTGAGCAGGAAGGACCAGGTCATGGTCCGACCTTATCACCGCAGGGCGCTGCGAGAAAGCGGGCGCGTCAGGACAGCTGAGCGATCTCGGCCTCGCGCAGCACGTCGAGCGGCGCCCAGGGCTTGGCCCAGAACTTGGCGCCGTCGGGCAAGGGCTGCTTCAACGGGCGTCCCGACGTGACGACGACGTCGAGCTTGGGATTGCGGTGCTTGGCGACATGTGCGAGCTCGACGCCGTTCATGCGGCCGGCAAGCTGGACGTCGGTCAGCATCAGGCAGAGCGCGCCGGCGTTCCTGTCGAGCACGCGCTCGGCGGCCTCGGCGCTTTCGCACTGGATGACCTGGTAACCGCTCTCCTCCAGCAGGACGCAAAGCATCTCCCGCTGCATGGCGTCGTCTTCAACAATCAGCGCAGTCGCGCGAAATGGCGTCGCTTGTCCCATCGGCGGCTCCTCATGCATGCCTCCATAACGAATGTTAAAAACGGAGGCCGGATACGGTTCGGTTCCATTCTGAAAAAATGTAAAGCATAGTTCCCGCATCAGGGGCTTGACGGGGAACATCATGACGACGATTCGGGGCGCCGCCGCCATCACGGGAGCGGCGAGCGGCATCGGCCGGGCGCTGGCCATCGAGCTCGCGCAGCGCGGCTGCGACCTCGCGCTGGCCGATCGCGACGAGGGCGGATTGAAGGCGCTCGGAGCAGAGATCGGAACAGCGCGCAAGGTCAGCCTGCATCACGTCGACGTCGGCGAGCCCGACGACGTCGTGCAGTTCGCGCGCGAGGCCATCGCCGCGCATCCCGCCCTCGGCATCGTCGTCAACAATGCCGGCGTTGCGCTGATGGGCACGTTCGAGGAGATCGACCAGGCCCAGATGGACTGGCTGTTCGACATCAATTTCTGGGGCGTGGTGCACGGCACGCGCGCCTTCCTGCCGCACCTGAAGACGATGAGCGAGGCCCACATCGTCAACCTTTCCTCGATCTTCGGCATCATCGCCCCGCCGGGCCAATCGGCCTATGCCGCGGCGAAGTTCGCGGTGCGCGGCTTCTCCGAGAGCGTGCGGCACGAGCTCAGCGTCGCGGGCAGCCCGGTGAAGCTGTCGGTCGTGCATCCCGGCGGCATCGCCACCGCGATCGCGCGCAACGCCCGCACCGGCGTCGGCATCACCGACAATGCCCGCCGCGCGCAATCGATCGAACGGTTCGAGAACGCGGCGAAGACCTCGCCGAAGGACGCGGCACTGCGCATCATCAGGGGCATCGAGCGGAACGAGCCGCGCATCCTGATCGGCAACGACGCCCGCTTCATGGACCTGCTGCAGCGTTTCCGCCCGGGAACCTATTGGGCGCCCTTGCAGCGGAAGCTGGAGAAGATGGCGAAGGGGACGTAGGCTGGGAGAGACGTGTCTCTCCGCCGTCATTGCGAGGAGCCCTTGCGACGAAGCAATCCAGACTGTCTCTGCGATTCTGGATTGCTTCGCTGCGCTCGCAATGACGGATGTGGCCGGCGGAGTGCCGCCGTCACTGCCCCATCAGCCGGTCCGCGAAATAGCCGATCGTCTTGCGATAGACCACCGCCCTGTTCCACTCACGCATCGCCTCGAAGTTCGACGTTCCCTCGCCATAGGGCTGGCCCATCTTGAAGCCGCTCGTGTGCAACAGGTTCGCGGTCGAGGCGAGCACGTCGGGGATGCTGTGGCGGAGGTCGACATGGCCGTCGCCGTCGAAATCGACGCCGTACTTGATGTAGGACGACGGCAAGAACTGGGTCTGGCCGATCTCGCCTGCATAGGCGCCGATCATGTCGCGCAGCTGCAGGTCGCCGCGTTGTACGATCTTGAGCGCGGCCAGCAGCTCGCCCTGGAACAGATCGGTGCGGCGGCAATCATGCGCGAGCGTCGCCAGCGTGCGGACCACCGGCAGCTTGCCGGTGTCGCCCTTGCCGAAATCGCTCTCGAGCCCCCAGATCGCGACGAGGATATAACGGGGCACGCCGAACTTCTGCTCGACGCGCGACAGCAGCGCGGCATGCCGCTGCAGCATCGCGCGCCCGCCATTGATGCGGCCCGGGCCGACGCGGGTCGCGACGTACTGCTCGAAGGTCTTGTTGAAGGTGTAGCGCTGGCGCCGGTCAAAGGCGAGAACCGCAGGGTCGGGTGTCACGCCACCGAGCGCCGCATTGGTCACACTCCCCGAGACGCCGGCGGCCTGCGCCTCCTGCGCCATGCTGGCGATGAAGCCGTTGAAATCGCCGCCGCAGCGGGCGGCCTGCGCCGCCCCGCCGGAGAGAAGCACGACGAAGGCAGCGGCGAGAAGCAGTCTCAGCATGTGGAGCAATCCCCCAGGAATCCCAGCGAAGCAGCGCTGAGGATCATGCCCGGGAACGGGATTCGCGTCAAAGCGACCGGATCGATCATAGCGGTGTCCGCTACCCGGCGCCGAAACAAAAACTGCAAAACAACCCCATGCACAGTAGACGTCAAGCGATGGCGTTTGCTATTTTTCCGAAACGACCTTGACCGTCGGGCAAAACAGTGCTATTGTGGCAACATCGCAGATTGCAGCCGTTGACGCCTAGGGGCTCTCGCCGCGCTTTCGAGGGCGCGGCAAGATGAACAAAGTACTTCGACGATCCGCCGCATCTGCTTTTCGAGATTGTGGGAAATTCACGATGGCCGTCAGCTGCATATCTGATGCGCGTGCTGCGACATCGTCACGCGACGATTGGCCTTGCCATCGCAGAGCGCAGGCGATAGCCTTCTATCTCAGGTTGTCGCCCCTGCCAGCCCCGGGCGACGCTGAAGCGATAAACGGCGGGCTTCGGCCCGCCGTTTATTCAAGGGCATGTATTGAAGGGGCTGGCGACGATCTCGAAAGTCATTTGCCCGAAAGTCATTGCCCTAAAGTCATTTGACTGCGGCGTCCTGATCGAGGACAAGCCGCCATGGCCAAAAAACCCGGAACCAACCCCAAAGGCGAATTCGCCTTCTTCAACGTCGTCTACGCCGACGAGTCCCAACGCTCCAACCGCCGCGTGCCGGCCGAGCTGCTCGGCGGCCTCGACGGCGACGAACCCGCCCGCGCCTTCATCATGGAGCAGGACCGCGAGATCGCGGAGAAGAGCGGCAAGCCGGCGCTGGAGATCAAGCGGATCGAACGGGTGGGGGCGAAGAAGAAGTAGGCGGGCCGTCATCCGAGGACTCCTCAGTCACCCGGCGTGGCGAGCCTCTTCATTCCATAGCCGACCGCTTTTGACCCAAAGCGAATTCTATTCCTGGTGAGGGGCAGATGGAATGTAAGTCGGCGCCTTAGCGTGCTACGGGCGTCGCGCGGACAACCCTGCCATTGCGGTCGGCATAAATCAGTCTGTCGTCAGCGAGGCGAATGGAGGATATCCGCGCGAAGGCCGACCCAGGGTCGCGCGGCGCCACAAAATCATCAGCCAGACGAAACCTTCCCCCTTCCAGCTTTTCCAGAACGAAATAGCGTTCCTTGGCGACTTGCGGGATTTCCATGAAGCGGACGGCAAACTCTCGTCCAACGGCGACAACGTCGTCATCGCTTCCCATGCCGTAGCCCGGAAACTTGATATTGCTGAGCTGACGCGCGACGTCGTGCCAGTCCGCGAAATCCGGGCCAACCTTCGCATCTGTCATCAGCTTCTCGACGCGCGGAATTTCCGATGCTGCAAGGTTGGCCGGATCGTTCTTGTAGTCGTCGTAATCGACATACTTCTTTGACAGCCGGATCTTCTCGCCACGGTAATCCATCTCATCGCTGCCGAACGCCTCGACATAGGCCATACGCCCGAGCACCACGGCGCCCACTGACGCCAGAAAGATACCTAGAGCGACTATCAACCTTCTGGATCGTGTCAACGTGCAATTCTCCAAGCTGCCCCTAAGGCGAGGACTCTATAACAACTAGCCTGCCATGCAGTCAGGCGCCATGACCGCCGTTGGCCCGTTGCTGGCCTTGAGCCTGATTGCCGTCGCGTCTGCTCTTGGGGGTAGGCCAGACAAACGGTAGGGCCGCTCCGCAGCCGATTTTGACCCAAAAGGGACATCCGGACTGGGATCTGCTACATTGTCTCAGTGCAGCCCTGGCACTGGGAGGGACACATGCGACGACGCGATTTCATTGCGTTTGTTGGTGTAGCATCCATGCTGCCTGCTGTGGCACACGGGCAACCTAGTAAAGTGCACCGGATGGCGATATTGCATCCATCGCACCCCGTAACAGAGCTAAACGAACTTAGCCGCTTTCGCTATTACCGGGAGTTCTTCAGGGAACTTCGTCGTCTTGGATATGTGGAAGGGAGCAATCTATTTATTGAACGCTTCTCCGGAGAAGGTCGCGTTGATGGTTATCCTAAGCTTGCGGGCGATGCCGCAGCTCTCAATCCAGACGTTGTTTTTGCGATTAGCGTTTCTCTGGTCCTTGCCATGAAGCACGCAACGCCAACAGTCCCCATCGTTGCCATGACCAGCGACCCCGTGGGTCACGGCATTGCGGCCAGCATCGCTCGGCCGGGCGGAAACATTACTGGCGTTACCGTCGATCCCGGCTTAGAGCTTTGGGCAAAACGCATCGAGATTCTGAGGGAGATTGCTCCTAAGATATCAAAACTCGGCATTTTAGCTACAAGAGCAAATCCGGAGGCAGCCGCAATGCGTGACGCGGCCGATAACGCCGGGATCACCGTTGTGGGCCCCTCTTATGTAGATAATGGGAGTGAGGAAGAATACCGAAATCTCATTGCGACAATGTCGCTGACAGGTGCCGATGCGCTCTTCGTCGACGGCAGTCCGGAGCACATTACAATGCGAAAACTAATCGTCGAGCTGGCGGCAAAGTCCCGATTGCCGACCATTTACCCGTTTCGTTCGTTTGTGGAAGCCGGCGGGCTGGTAGCTTATGGGATCGATCTGGTTGAGATTTTTCGGCGTGCCGCCGGTGCCATTGACCAAGTTCTTAGGGGCTCAAAGCCGGCCGACATTCCGTTTTATCAGCCGACAAAGTTCGAGCTCATCATCAATCGCGCGGCTGGAAAGGAAATCGGAGTAGTGTTCTCTGAGCAGCTACTTGCACGGGCCGACGAAGTGATCGAATGAGAAGTGTTCATTGACCGCTTTTGGCCCATCTCGGAAGTCGGGCACCGTCCGCTCTTTCGTTGCTGTTGGAAGCGGACATGGGTCGGGCAATCGCCCTGGTGAGTACAAACTGCAGCCTGGATTGCTTCGTCGCAAGCGCTCCTCGCAATGACGGGGCGAGAGCCGGGTCAAAGAAAAACGGCGGGCTGTTGGCCCGCCGTTTTCGTTCCGATTGAAATTCGGATCAATTATCCAAGAAGCTCCGCAGCTTCCGCGACCTGCTCGGATGCTTCAGCTTCCTCAGCGCCTTCGCTTCGATCTGGCGGATACGCTCGCGCGTCACGCTGAACTGCTGTCCCACCTCTTCCAGCGTATGATCCGTGTTCATACCGATGCCGAAGCGCATGCGGAGCACGCGCTCTTCGCGCGGGGTGAGCGAGGCGAGGACGCGCGTGGTGGTCTCGCGCAGGTTGGACTGGATCGCCGCGTCGATGGGCAGGATCGCGTTCTTGTCCTCGATGAAATCGCCGAGATGTGAATCCTCTTCGTCACCGACCGGCGTCTCCAGCGACAGCGGCTCCTTGGCGATCTTGAGGACCTTGCGGACCTTCTCCAGGGGCATGCCGAGCTTTTCGGCGAGCTCTTCCGGGGTCGGCTCGCGGCCGATCTCGTTGAGCATCTGCCGGCTCGTGCGCACGATCTTGTTGATCGTCTCGATCATGTGCACGGGGATGCGGATGGTGCGGGCCTGGTCCGCGATGCTGCGGGTGATCGCCTGCCGAATCCACCACGTGGCGTAGGTCGAGAACTTGTAGCCGCGGCGGTACTCGAACTTGTCGACCGCCTTCATCAGGCCGATGTTGCCTTCCTGGATCAGATCGAGGAACTGCAGGCCGCGGTTGGTGTACTTCTTGGCGATCGAGATCACGAGACGGAGGTTGGCTTCCACCATCTCCTTCTTGGCCTGGCGGGCCTCGCGCTCGCCCTTCTGCACGGAGTGCACGATCTTGCGGAACTCGACGATCTCGAGGCCGGTCAGCGCGGCGAGCTGATGCACCTCGTGGCGGAGGTCCTTGATGCGGTCCTTCTCGTGGTGGACGAAGTTCTTCCAGCCCTTGGCCGAGAGCTTCGAGACGCGGTTGAGCCAGCGCGGGTCTAGCTCAGAGCCGGTGTAGTTGCGCAGAAAGTCCTCGCGCGCGACGCCGTGGCTGTCGGCAAGGCGCATCAGGCGGCCCTCGTGCGAGACGAGGCGCTTGTTGATGTCGTAGAGCTGCTCGACGAGCGAATCGATACGCGCCTGGTTGAGGCGCAGCGACTTCACCTCGACGATGATCTCGTCCTTCAGCTTCTTGTACTTGCGCTCCTGGTGCGGCGAGAGCGACTCGTTCTGAAGCTGGTTCTGGATGTCCTGCTCCTGAAGCTTGCGCAGCTTCTTGTAGCTGTCGGCGATGCGGTCGAAGATCTCGACCACCTTCGGCTTGAGCTCGGCCTCGATCGCCGCGAGCGACATCTGGTTCTCGAACTCGTCGTCGTCCATGTCGGATTCGGCCGCGGCCTCGCCCGGATCCTTCTCCTCGCCGGCATCAGCACCGCCGCCGGCCGGCGCGGCGCGGAACGGGGTCGGCGACGGAGGCGCGGCGGGCGGCGCGACATGGGCGGGTGCGGCTGCAGACGCCGTGGCTTCGCCGCCCTCGGCGGGCGCTTCGCCGCCCTCGCCATTGGGACCTGCAATCATTGCGGCGTTCATGCCGCCCTTGGCGTCCGGGCCGGCATAGGTCGCTTCGAGATCGATGATGTCGCGGAGGAAGATCTTGCCCTCGTTGAGCTCGTCGCGCCAGATGATGATGGCCTGGAATGTCAGTGGGCTTTCGCAGAGGCCCGCGATCATCGCCTCGCGGCCGGCCTCGATGCGCTTCGCGATCGCGATTTCGCCTTCGCGGGAGAGCAGCTCGACCGTGCCCATCTCGCGCAGATACATGCGCACGGGATCGTCGGTGCGCTCGCCCGGCTCGCTCTTCTTGACCTCGGTGACGGCCTTCTGGGTGACCTCGACGAGCTCGTTATCGGTCTCGTCGTCGCCCTCGTCCTTCTCTTCCTCGCCTTCGGTGTCGTCGGCTTCGGTGACGTTGATGCCCATGTCCGAGAGCATCGACATGATGTCCTCGATCTGTTCGGGCGAGGTCTGGTCGGACGGCAAGACTTCGTTGAGCTGATCGAAGGTCACGAAGCCGCGCTTCTTGGCCTGCTTGATCATCTTCTTCACGGCCGCATCGGACAGGTCGAGCAAGGGCGAGGGCGCGTCCTGGGAATCCTTCTCCGGCGCATCCGCTGCCTTGTCGTCTTTTTCCTTGTCCTTCGCCTGCAGCGTCTTTGCCTTGGTGGCCATCCATTGCTCCTAAACGCGCTTCATGCGAGACGCATGCCCGCGCCTTCGCGTGAATTCACATGAACCTGTTGCTCGACGCTCTCGCTTCGGCAGCTCTCGACACGGAAAGGGCGGCGCACAAACCTCTCGCCACCCCCAACTCTCTCTCGCCGGAATTGCCTAACGCTTCGTCAGCCTCTTTGTCGCGGCGGATGCAGGTGTAGTGCCAACAGCGATTGCGCGGATTCATTCCTGACGCGTCTGTTATGCCTGCGGCCGCCTCTGGGCCAAAGTGCTACAAGACCGTTAAGCCTCGATTAACCCTGTTTTTGCCGCCAAACCTAGGATTTGGCGAGTCTTTTAGCGGTTCCAGCCGTGGCCGTCCGCATGATTCTTTCATCACATGCTCTTCTGGAGCCGGCCCGACAGCTCGCCAAAACCCTCGATCAGGGCCTCGGTACCGTCGACTTCCCCTATCCGAGCCTTGACGTCACGCAGCCACGCCAAATTGGCCTCGCTGGGATCCTCCCCCAAGGCCAGCTCGGCGTCTTTCAGCTCTCTAAGTAGTGAATGCCATTGCCGATGCAAGGCAACCAGCTGGTGCCAAGTGGCAAGAACGTCGTCCCGCGCCGCGCCCTCGCGGGCGGCCCACACCGCCTGGGTCGTGATGACATTCTCAACCCTTTGAAGAGTTTGAGAAAATCCGCCCTTTGCGAGGTCGCCGCGCATCTTTTCGGCCTGCTCGCCGGGGTCCGGCGAATGGTGATGGTCGTTGGCGAAGGCGGCGATGATGGCGGCCCGGAGCTTGTGGGCCTCCGGATGGGCCAGCTCCAGGGCGGCGACCTCCTCCAAATGCTCGTGCAGCAGCCAGGGGTGGTTGATCAGGGATTGCAGGATCAGCGCCTCCCGGCGGGAGATGGCGCTGCGCTGGCCCCGCAGGATCGGGCTTGCCGCCAGCTGCGGGCTCGCTGCCTGGTAGGGGCCGGAGGGCAGCGGGGTCGGACCCGGGGCGCCGCGACGGCCGCCGAACCCTTGTCCGCCGAATCGATTCGCCCCGCCCCGCGGCTGGAACGGGCGGCCGCCACCGGGGCGGAAATTGCCCCGGCCGCCAAAGCCGCGCCCGCCTTCGGGCGCGAAGGTGCGCTGCAGCCGCTCGACGAATTCGTCGCGATAATAGCGCCGCACCACCTCGTCGCGGATGCCGCCCGTGAGCTCCCTGATGCGGGCTTCAAGCGCGGCGCGCCGCTCGGGCGTTGCGAAATTGCCGCCCTCGAGCTCGCGCGACCAGATCATGTCGGCGAGCGGACGGGCAGCGCCGATCACCTCCTCGATCGCACCGCGCCCGCCGGAGCGCACGAGATCGTCGGGGTCCTGCCCTTCCGGCAGCAGCGCAAAGCGAAGACTCTTGCCGGGCGCGAGGAACGGCAAGGCAAGGTCCGCAGCACGATACGCCGCCTTCTGTCCGGCGCGGTCGCCGTCGAAGCAGAGGATCGGCTCGTCCGCCATCTTCCAGAGCAGCGCGAGCTGGCTCTCGGTGAGTGCGGTGCCGAGCGGCGCGACGCTGCCGGCAAAGCCGGCGGTGACCATGGCGATGACGTCGACATAGCCTTCGACCACGATCAGCGGGCTGCCGTCATGGGTGGCTTTGCGCGCAGTCTGGTGATTGTAGAGATTGTCGCCCTTATGGAAGAGCGGCGTCTCCGGCGAGTTCAGGTACTTGGCCGGAACGTCCTTCTCCAGCGCACGCCCGCCGAAGGCGATGACACGGCCGCGCAGATCGGTGATCGGAAACATCACGCGATCGCGGAAGCGATCGTAGGGAACGGGGATGTCGTCGCCGCCGATCAACAGGCCGGTCTCGATCATGTCCTCGACGGAGACGCCGAGCTTGCCGAGATGCTCCTTCAGCGCGAAGCGATCGGGCGGGGCATAGCCGAGGCGGAACTGCAATTGCGTCGCTGGCGAAATGGCGCGATCGGCGAGATAGCCGCGCGCTTTCGCGCCCACGCGCGAGGCCAGCGTCTCGGCGAAGAATTTCGCCGCGAGATCCATCACGTCATGCAGCGAGCGCCGCCGCTGCTCCTCGCGCGCGGCGTTGGGCGTCACCGCCGGCAGCGGCAGGCCCGCCATGTTGGCGAGCCGCTCCACGGCTTCCGCGAACGGCAGGCCGTCGGTCTCCATCACGAAGCTGATGATGTCGCCGTGCTTGCCCGAGGAGAAGTCGTGATAAAAACCCTTCTGGTCGTTGACGTAGAAGGACGGCGTCTTCTCCTGCTGGAACGGCGACAGCCCCTTCCACTCGCGCCCGGCCTTCTTCAGCTTGACGCGCTTGCCCACGACCTCGGAGACCGAAAGCCGGGCACGAAGCTCGTCGAGGAACTGGGGTGTGAAGCGCATGGGGCGAGTTTAGCCGAGCGTTTGAGTCGGGCGAAGGATCAGGGATATAGGGACGACCCGGTCAAGGGCCAGGTTTGTCGGGCTTATCCGGCTTATTCGACCTATGCACAGGGCCGTCATTCCGGGGCGCCCCCCGCAAGGGGCGAGCCCGGAATCCATTGCGCCGCCGGAATGCGGGGAGAAATGGACTCCGGGCTCGCGCTGCGCGCGCCCCGGAATGACAGAAAGCTTGAACCGCGCCCGGTTCCACGCTTCCATACTGCCATGTTCAGGACCTTTCGGGGCGGCCAGACCGGGGGTTGGCGGGTGACCTCGCTCTCGCCTGTGACGGGCGAGTCCCTGCCCTTCGTGCCGGCGCTGTCGGTGACCGACAGCGAGGCCGTCTCGTTGCCGCTGGTGCCCTCGCGCAATGCCTGGCGGCTGGTCGGCGTCGCCAGCAGCCTGCGCTACACCGAAAGGCCTGAGAAGCAGCAACTCGTCGCCGTGCAGGCCGGCCTCGGCCGGCTGGAGGCCACCAGCGCGGCGCTGATCCCGATCCGCAAGTCGCAGGCCTGGTGGGAGCTGACCCAGGAAGAGCGCCGCAAGATTTTCGAGGACAAGTCGCACCACATTGCCAGCAGTCTTCGTTTTCTGCCCGCGATCGCGCGCCAGCTCTATCATTGCCGTGATCTCGGCGGCCCCTTCGATTTCCTGACTTGGTTCGAATTCGCGCCCGCGAACGCCTCGCTGTTCGAGGAGCTGGTGGCGATGCTGCGGCGGACCGAGGAATGGACCTATGTCGAGCGCGAGGTCGACGTGCGCGTGGTGAAGGAAGTGCTGTCGGCTTGAAAGCGGGATGGCTTTAGGCTGGATCGATTGCCGCGGCTCGCTCACCTCTCCCGCAAGCGGGAGAGGTCGGCGCGAAGCGCCGGGTGAGGGCTTTCTCCTCTTGGGGATTGTCCCATTGCGGAAGCACCCTCTCCCCAGCCCTCTCCCGCAAGCGTGAGAGGGAGCCCACCTCCGTCGTTGCAACAATCGAACCTAATTTCATCAAGCCTTTAATGCTCCAGGAAGCGCCCGGATGCGATGCGCGGCAGATCGGTGACGGGCCAATTGTAGACGTAGGTCCAGGCCTTCCCGGTGGCGCCGTCGGGCAGCGTCACCTCGATCATCTGCCGCAGATATTCCGTCGGCTCGGGAAAGCCCTCGCCGCAGGCCTCGTACATGTCGAGCTCACGCAGGAGCTCGTCCGGCACGCGCAGCTGAAACAACTCGCCATGGACGATGTCGGTCGGCGTCTCGGAGAGCAGCAATCCCGGATAGTGCTTCACCAGAACGAGCCGGCCGCGGCAGGTGGCTTCACTGATGAATTCCGCATGGCCCGCGAGCAGCCGCGCCATGGGGTGGTCGAAGCCGCGCATCAGGGTGCCGTAAACGAAAAGTCTATCCGAGCTCATGCCGTTCCAACGTTGCGGCATCGGTGCGATACCGCTACTCCGTTTACACAGTTTGTCATTCCATAGGCAAATCAGGATGGCTTTGGACATAGCCGACGCAACTGACCAGCTGCTCGGCGAGGGCGACATTCCGCCTGTGCATGAGGTGAATACGGCAGGGACATCGCCGTTCCTGCTCACCGCGGACCATTACGGACGGGTGCTGCCGCGCGCGCTCGGCGATCTCGGCGTCGCGGACACCGATCTCGTCAGGCACATCGCCTGGGATATCGGCATCGCCGGCGTCGCCGAGCGGCTCGCCGCGATGCTCGATGCGCATCTGATCGCGCAGCGCTATTCGCGCCTGGTGATCGACTGCAACCGCCCGCCGGGCGTCGCAAGCTCGATTCCCGTGATCTCCGAGGCGACCGCCATTCCCGGCAATGAGGATCTGTCGGCCGCGGCCAAGGAGATGCGCCGGCGCGAGATCTTCGATCCCTATCACCGCCGGATTGGCGCGGCGATCGATGCGCGCATCAAGGCGGGCAGGCCGACCGTGCTGGTGGCGCTGCACAGCTTCACGCCGGTCTTTTACGGCGAGCCGCGGCCCTGGCACATCGGCACGCTCTATCACCGCGACACCGTGCTGCCGCGGCTGATGCTGCAGCATTTGCGGGGCGAGAGCGCGCTCGTCGTCGGCGACAACCAGCCTTATGCGGTGAGCGACATCACCGACTACACGATTCCAATCCACGGCGAGGCGCGCGGCCTCGTCAACACCGGCATCGAGATCCGCCAGGACCTGATCGCCGAGGAGAGCGGCCAGCAGCAATGGGCAGAGCGGCTGGCGCGGATCCTGCGCGAGATCGAGGCCACGCTGCGCGAGCAGGGAATGAGTTAAGCGGTCACTTCGCCCGCGTCAGTGCCAGCCAGATGCCGCCGCCGATCATGAAGCCGCCTGAGATGCGCGACACCATCCGCGTGCGCCGCGCCGAGAAGAATTTTCGGGCGCGCCCGGCGGCAATCGCGTAGAGCGCGTCGGTCATCACCGCCGTCACCATGAAGGTGGCACCCAGCAGCGCGACCTGCGGGAAATGCGGCTGGCTCATGTCCATGAATTGCGGGATGAAAGCGCCGAAGAACACCAGCACCTTGGGGTTCGACAGCAGCACCAGGAATCCCTGCAGGAAGAAGCCGCCGCGCGGCGGCGGAGGCGGCGCGTCGACATCGACGCCTTCGACCGGCTCCCAGATCAGCTTGATGCCGAGCCAGATCAGATATGCGGCGCCGGCAAAGCGCACCCAGTCGAACCAGTAGCCCATGGTCGCCATCAGCGAGGTCAGGCCGATCGCAACGATGCCGATGACGATGGCAAGCCCGGCCTGCGCGCCGGCCACGTTGATGAGCGCCGCACGCGTGCCGTGGCGCAGGCCATTGGCGATGACGAGGGTGACGATCGGCCCCGGCAGCAGCGCCAGCGCAATGCAGGCGGCGACGAAGGCGAGGTAGGCTTGCATGGACATCATGGGAGGACTCGCTGCGGTTCGGACGCATTAATGCATGGCCGAAGCTGGAACGGAAGTCGCGTGAGCCGTTCCATCTTGACACGCAACCATTTAGTTGCCTATTCTCACCGCCATGGATGAGGTCTTCAAGGCGCTCGCGGATAGCTCGCGACGTTCACTGCTCGACAGGCTTCACGCCAGGAACGGCCAGACACTGAACGAGCTCTGCGAGGGGCTTGCGATGACGCGACAGGCCGTCACCAAGCACCTTTCCATCCTGGAGGAAGCGAACCTCATCACCACCATCAGGCATGGACGCGAGAAGCTGCACTACCTCAACCCGGTGCCGATCCATCAGATCGGCGAACGTTGGATCAGGAAGTTCGAACGCAGCAGGCTCGCCGCGCTCAACGAGCTGAAACGTCAGTTGGAGAACGGCAACGAGTGAGTCCGCTCAACGAAGGATTTGATGAACGATGAACCTCGATCAATTCAAGCCGCTGATCGTCTACACCATCTACATCGCCTCGACGCCGGAGAAGGTGTGGGAGGCGCTGACGTCCGCCGAGTTCAGCCGCAAATATTTTTCCGGCTTTGCGGTGGAGATGGAGCCGAAGCTCGGCGGCAGTTTCGTCGTGCATGCGCCCGACGGCTCCGAGCACATCCGCGGTGAAGTGTTCGAATACGATCCGCCGAGGAGGCTGACGGTGAGCTGGAACGTCAATTGGCCGGACCTCGTGGAAAAGCTCGGCACCACCATTGTCACCTACGAGATCGAGCAGGCCGGCGAAGCCGTGCGCCTCACCCTGAGCCAGCGCCATGATCGCGAGCTCAGCGACGACATCCTTTCCGGCGGCCGCACCGGCTGGCCCGCGATCCTCTCCGGATTGAAGAGCCTGCTGGAGACCGGCAAGGCGCCGCATATCGAGATGTCCCCGCCGGTGCGGTTGCTGGAGGCGCTGAAGGCGATGGGGATCAAGGTGCCTTGAGCGAGGCAATCTCCGCTGTCGTCCCGGGGCGCGCGAAGCGCGAGCCCCGGACCCATAACCACAGGATGAAGTTTGGCGAAGACTCGTGGTTACGACTTCGCGCCCCAACTTCTCCCTGGGGTTATGGGCCCCCCGCCTTCGCGGGGGCGACGGCCTACACCGGCGCCACCAACCGGCGGTACAGGTGCCATGTCGCATGCCCGAGCACCGGCAGCGTGACCACCAGCCCGAGAAAATAGGGCAGCGCCGAGACGATCAACAGCATCACGATCAATGCGGCCCACGAGATCATCGGCAGCGGGCTCGTCACCACCGCGCGCACGCTCGTCACCATGGCCGTGACGAAATCGACCTCGCGATCGAGCAGCAGCGGGAACGACACCACGGTCAGCGAGAACAGGATCAGCGACAGCACGGCCCCGACCGCGTTGCCGATGGCCAGGAACAAGAGGCCCTCGCTGGTCGTCAGCACCACCGTCATGAACTCCTGCAAGCTCGAGAACGAGGCGTTGAGGCCGAGCAGCAGCGCGATCAGGAGCCGCACCTGGTACATCCAGACCACGAACACGAACAACGTCACGAAGGCCATCCAGCCGATCTCGCTGCGCGAGCGGATCGCGGACCAGATCGCAGCGAACGAGACCGGCTTGCCGCGCTCGCGGCGCCGGCTGACCTCGTAGAGGCCGATCGCAACGAACGGTCCGATCAGCGCAAAACCGGCAGCGAGGGGATAGACCAGGTAGACCATGCCGAGGGCGGTGAGACAGAGCATGATGACGATGCCGCCGGCGGCATAGAGCGCGCCGAAGCAGAGACCGTAGAGCGGCAGCGCCTGGAAATCGCGCAGGCCCAGGGCCAGCGCCTCGGCGATGTCGACCGCCGCCACGGGACGCACCACCGGATCGACCTTGCCCGAGATGGACATCAGCTTCCTCCGCAGATCGGCGCGATCTTCGTCGCGCGCATACCGCGATATTAGCGCCGCCGCGCGGCGGCGCAACTTGATGCCGGCCGGCGCGAAGGGTGGCAGCGAAAAGACGATGCTCGCACGGCGAAATCGTTAGCCTTTCGCGCGATTTTGCACCGACCGCTATGGACGGGGCAGATGATCGTGCCGCAAATTGCACCTCAGAATACCGTCGCCCGAGAGCCGATCGCCCACCGATGAGCCTGCGTACCCGGTTACTTATCCTCGTCATCGCGGCCATGCTCGTGCCGGCGATTCTGGTCGGGCTGCGCTTCGTGCAGAACCGGACGAGCGAGATCGACGCGGCGCTGGCAAATCTCGCCGCATCCGCCGACGACATCGCCAGCGATCTCGGCGAGAAGATCCAGGGGACTGCCCAGCTTCATTACGGGCTCGCCCGTGCCCGCGACCTCGACACGCGCGACAAGGCGGCATGCTCGGCGTTTCTGTCGGATGTCCGCGAGGAATATCCGCAGTTCACGGGTATCCTGACCATCGATCCCGACGGCAGGCTGTTCTGCGACTCGCTGCGGACCAACCGCACGCTCGACCTGAACGACCGCGGCTATTTCAAAGAGGTCAAGACTCTTCACGGCCTCGTCGCGGTGGAACCGGTGTTCGGCCGCCTCACCGGACTGTCGGTGCTGCAGATCGCCTATCCGGTGCGATCGGATACAGGCGCGCTGAAATTCGTGCTGCTGGCGTCCTTCAACCTGAACAAATTCGCGGAGTTTCACGACAAGCGGCTGCTCGCCGAGAAGGACATCCTGCTCGTCGACGCCAAGGGCACGGTCCTGGCCGCCCCCAAGCGCGGCGGCTGGAGCGTACCCATCGGCGGCTCCATTGCGGGCTCCGACCTGTTCCGCTTCGCGGCAGATCCCGACGGCGAACCATTCCGGGAGATCGCCGATCGCGACGGCCGCACGCAGATCTGGGGCGTTGCCCGCTCGCCCGCGATCCGCAAGGCCGGACTCTATATCTTGGTGGGGCGGTCCAAGGACGGACTGATCGCGGCAGCGAACCGCCGGCTTTACGAGGACATGGCGATCCTGGCGGTCGCCTCGCTGCTGCTCCTCGCCGGCCTCTGGATCCTTACGACGGTGAGCATCGGACGGCAGGTCGGACGGCTCGCCGCCATGGCAAAGAGTCTCGGGCACGGCGATCTCAGCGCGCGCATTCCGGAGCCCCACCCGGGGGGCGAGCTCGGCGGGTTGATGACGCTGCTCAACAGCACGGCCGAATCGCTCGAGCAGCAGCGCGCCGCCATTGCCGATCTCAGCCACAAGCTCAGCCAGTCACAGAAGATGGAAGCCATGGGCCAGCTCACGGGCGGCGTGGCGCACGATTTCAACAATCTCCTGACCGTCATTCTCGGCAATTCCGAGCACCTCGCCGACAGGCTTGCGGGCAACGAGGAATTGCGCCGGATCGCCGACGACATTGCGACCGCCGCCGAACGGGGTTCCGACCTGACGCGGAGCCTGCTCGCCTTCGCGCGCAAGCAGCCGCTGCGGCCGCGCGAGATCGACATCGCCGAGCAGGTGACCGGCATGGAGCAGCTTCTGCAGCGGACCCTGGGCGAGCATATCGAATCCAGCTTCACGTTCGCACCGGATCTCTGGCTCGCCAGCGTCGATCCCGGCCAATTGGCGACGGCCGTGCTCAACCTCGTGCTCAACGCGCGCGACGCGATGCCTGACGGCGGCAAGCTGATGGTCGAGGTGCGGAATGCATCGCTCCGTGAATCCGACCTCGACGTCAACGGCGAGCCGCGGCCCGGCGACTACGTCATGCTGGCCGTGAGGGATACCGGGTCCGGCATGAGCAGCGAGGTGTTGCAGCGCGCGTTCGAGCCGTTCTTCACCACCAAGGAGGTCGGCAAGGGGACCGGCCTTGGCCTCAGCATGGTCTACGGATTTGCGCGGCAATCTGGCGGACTCGTGCAGATGCAGTCCGAACCGGGTCAAGGCAGCGTGGTCAGGCTGTTCTTTCCTCGCCTGCCGACGTCATCGAGCGAGGAGCCGTCAGCGGCATCGCGTGTCGCCGCACCCGAGGGATACGAGACGATCCTCGTCGTCGAGGACGACGACATGGTGCGCGCCTATGTCGAGAACGAGCTGAAGGCGCTCGGCTACCGCGTCATCACGACGTCGAACGGTCCCGCGGCGCTGGACGTGCTGCGCCGGTCGGGGGACATCCAGTTGTTGTTCACCGACGTCGTGATGCCCGGCGGCATGTTCGGGCCGGAGCTGGCGAGGCAGGCCGTTCAATTGCGGCCCGGCCTCAAGGTGCTCTTCACGTCCGGCTACAGCCAGAATCCGGTCAAGACGCCCGACGGGATCGACGCACGCATTCTGACCAAGCCGTTCCGGCGCAAGGAGCTCGCCGCGATGCTGCGCGCGGCCCTTGCGGAGCCGCCGCGCTAAAGCGCGATGCGGTTAGGATGAATCGTCATCGCGCTTTAGATTGTTGTTTGAGCATGATCTGTTCGGAAAACCGCTTCACACTGACGCGATCGTGAGCTGCAGCGCCACTGCGATATTGGCCGCGAACAGAGCCGCGTCGATGACGAAGATCCGGAGCATCGGGCCCTTCAACACCGGCCAATAGGCCACCCCGACGCGGCCACCGCGCATCAGCACCGGCACGTTATAGGCGAACTGGCTGAAATGGCAGGCGGCAAAGAACAGGAAGAGCGCGAGCTGCGCTTCGACCGGCTGGAAGAAGGACGGACGGGCGGCCAGGAGATAGAGCGACAAGAGCCCGATCGGCAGATTCATGCCGCCGAGGAACGCGACGCTTGCTGCAAGGGTCGGCGCGATCGGATTGCTGCGCTCCTCCCGCGGCAGCAGGATCTTCAACGTGTTGGTTTGCGCGATGCTGAACTGGATGAACGCGCCCACGAACCAGAGCGTGTTGAGGAGCAGGACGATATCCGAAAATCGCATGGTCATTTCCCGTAGAAGGCTTCGCTGCGCACCACACGGCCCGCATCGTCGAAGTCCATGAATTCGCTGGCGCGCGTATCGCCCAATTGCCACCACACCGTCAGTCGCGCGATCGCCTCGTCCCAGCTCCAGTCCAGGATCTTCAGGTCGGCGCTTTCGATGTGGCCGTAGGCTTTCCGCCAGTAGGCGCGAATGTTCTCGGCGCCGGTGACGGTCGGAGACCCCGTCAGGGTGAGCGCGAGAGGGCTGCGCATCTGCGCATCGTCGGCGAAATGGGCGACGACAGCGTCGATGTCCACTTTGCACCAGTTCGCGCACCATGCCGCGACGAAGCTTGCGGCGGCCGCGCGGTCCATTGCCTGTCCGCTCACGACACGGATCCTCCCTTCGCCTTGTGGCCAGGAAGGTGGCAAAACGCGCGCCTCATGTCAACTATGTTGACTTGAGATTTCGGTCAGTTGTTGTCGGCGATCGCCTCCATCACGCCGATCCATCCCGCCGCACCGCTCGCCCCGGCGCGCGCGAACGCCTCGCGCAGGACCTGGCGCTCGTGATCCGAGGCGCGTTGCTCGATGCGCCGCCCCGCTTCCGTCAGGCGCAGCAATTTCGAGCGGTGCTGTTCCGGCGCGCGCTTCGACGTCAAGAGCTTGCGCTCGAGGAGCAGATTGAGCGGCCGGTTGAGGGCCTGCTTGGAAATGCCGAGGATCTCGATCAGCGCGCCGATGGCGATATCGGGCCGGCGCGCCACAACGTAGAGGATGCGATGGTGCGGACGCGACAGGCCCTGCTTGGCCAGATATGCGTCGGCCTCAAGCGTCATGCCGCGCCAGCCGTAATACATGAGCTCCAGCGCCGTATCGAGCTCGTGCAGCTTTGCAAGCGAGGCGCGGTGAAGCCCCGCGGCTTGAACCGTCTTTGCCATGATTGGAAGCTAGCCTCTCGCCCGCAGCTCGCGGCGCAGCACCTTGCCGGTCGCCGTCATCGGCAGCGTCGCCGTGAATTCGACGAAGCGCGGATATTCGTGCGCGGCAAGCTGCACCTTGACGAAGTCCTGAATCTCGCGCGCGAGCGCGTCGCTGCCGGCAAAGCCCGGACGCAGCACGATCCAGGCCTTGATCGATTCGGTACGGATCGGATCGGGAATGCCGACCACCGCAGCCATGGCCACCGACGGATGTTTCATCAGCGTGTGCTCGATCTCGGAAGGGCCGACGCGGTAGCCGGCGGTGGTGATGACGTCGTCCTCGCGACTGACGTACCAGAAATAGCCGTCCTCGTCCTGCACGCCGAGATCGCCGGTGAGCAGGAAGTCGCCGGCATATTTCTTCGCGGTCGCCTCCGGATTGCGCCAATAGCCAAGCATGGTGACGGGGCACGGCTGGCGCACGCCGATGATGCCGCGCTGACCCCGCGGCAATTCCTCGCCCTTGTCGTTGACGATGCGGACATCGAAGCCGGGCGTTGCCTTGCCCATCGAACCCGGGCGGATCGGAAACAAGTTCGCGTTGCTGCCGATCACGAGGTTGCACTCGGTCTGGCCGAACACCTCATGCGCGTCGACACCAAACGTCTCGCGCACCCAGCCGAGCAATTCACCCCCGAGCGATTCGCCGCCGGTGAAGATGCTGCGCAGCTTGACGCCGGAATGCTTGACGCCGGCCTGCCGCATCAGCTTCAGCGCCGTCGGCGGCAGGAATACGTTGCGGACGGCAAGATCGGCCATCATCTGCATCGCCGCCTGCGGCTCGAATTTCCGCGCGCGATGGCCGACCAGGGGAATGCCGTGGTACCAGAACGCGAGCAGACCGTTGATGAGCCCGCCGATCCAGGCCCAATCCGCCGGCGTCCACATGAGATCGCCGGGCCTGGGCAAGAAGTTGTGGCACATCTCCACGTTCGGCAGATGGCCGAGCACGACACGATGCGCATGCAGCGCGCCCTTCGGGTTACCCGTCGTGCCCGACGTGTAGATGATCAGGGCGGGATCGTCGGCCGAGGTGTCCGCGCGCGTGAAGTCGGGCGAAGCGGCCTTCACCGCATCCCAGAACGATGTCGTGCGGGCGGGCACGCGTGCGCCGACGATGTAAACGTTGCTCAGCTCCGGCAGGCGGTCGCGGATCTTGGACAGCTTTTCCCAGCCGGCTTCGTCGGTGACGATCGCCTTGGCCTGCGAATTCGACAGACGGAATTCCAG
Source organism: Bradyrhizobium sp. USDA 3397 (assembly GCF_054060965.1). Lineage (NCBI taxonomy): Bacteria > Pseudomonadati > Pseudomonadota > Alphaproteobacteria > Hyphomicrobiales > Nitrobacteraceae > Bradyrhizobium > Bradyrhizobium sp. USDA 3397. The sequence continues at coordinate 6,494,215 of NZ_JBSSDS010000001.1, read as the reverse complement.
CGCGTCCTCGCCGAACAGGGCGAACAGCGGGATCGAGATCAGGCCGGAGCGAAACGCCGCCATGTGCACGATCAGCAGTTCCAGCGACTGCGACAGGAACACCGCGACGCGGTCGCCGCGGACAAGCCCGTCCGTCTTCAGCACATTGGCGAAGCGGCGCGACATCTCCGCGATCTCGTCGAAGGTCGTGCGGCTGGTGGCGCCGGTGTCGTCGACATAGATCAGCGCAAGTCGGCCGGTGCCGTCGGCATGGCGATCGCAGCACGCTTCCGCGATGTTGAAGCGCGCGGGGACATCCCAACGGAAGTTGCGGACGAGTTCGTCGTAGGTTGCGGCTTCGGTCAGCATGGTATGGTCGTTTCCAGTGTCTTGTTATTATCGTTCAGTCTAGGGCCGCGGGCGCACGGGACAAGTCCCTCGCCGTCATTCCGGGGCGCCCGAAGGGCGAGCCCGGAATCCATCGGGCCACAGGAAACGCCGCTTGATGGATTCCGGGTTCGACGCTAGCGCGTCGCCCCGGAATGACAGCGGAGGCTACCGCACCGTTGCGAAGAACTTCCGGACATCGCGCACGAACAGCTCCGGCTGCTCGAATGCCGCGAAGTGACCGCCCTTCTCCATCTCGCTCCAATGCGTGATGGCATGGAAGTTCGGCTCCATCCAGCGCCGCACCGGCGTGATGATCTCCTTTGGAAACACCGCGACGCCCGTCGGGACCTTCACCACCGGCGTGGTGCGGCGCTTGCCAAAGCTCTCCCAATAGAGCCGCGCCGACGAGGTCGCCGTCTGCGTCGCCCAATAGAGCGTGACGTTGTCGAGCAGCTCGTCCTTGCTGAAGATGTTTTCGGGGTGGCCATTGCAATCGGTCCAGGCCCAGAACTTTTCCAGGATCCAGGCCGCCTGTCCGCTCGGCGAATCCGTCAGGCCATAACCGAGCGTCTGCGGCCGCGTCGATTGCTGCTTGGAGTAGCCGGAATCGAGATCGACATAATGCTTGAGGCCCACCAGCGCCCGTTTCTCTTCTGGCGTCGGCTCGCCCTCGACCTTCGGCGCCGCGTTGAATGCGAGCGTGATGTGGATGCCGGCGCAATGAATGGGGTCCTGCGCGCCGAGCGAGGTCGTCACCGCCGAGCCCCAGTCGCCGCCTTGGGCGCCATAACGCGCGTAGCCCAGGCGATCCATCAGCTTGGCCCAGGTCGCGGCAATGCGATCGACGCCCCAGCCCGTGGTCCTTGGCTTACCCGAGAAGCCGAAGCCCGGCAGCGAGGGACAGATCACGTGAAAGGCGTCGGCGGGATTGCCGCCATGCGCGGCAGGATCGGTGAGCGGCGCGATCACCTTCTGGAACTCGACGATGGAGCCGGGCCAGCCGTGGGTGATGATCAACGGAAGCGCCGAAGGCTCCTTCGAGCGCGCATGAATGAAGTGGATGTCCAGCCCGTCGATCTCGGTGGTGAACTGCGCGAAGCGATTGAGCTTTGCCTCGCGCGAGCGCCAGTCATACTCGTTGGCCCAATAGGTGCAGATCTCCTGGATCCATTTCAGCGGCGCGCCCTGGCTCCAGTCGTCGACCAGCTCCGCATCCGGCCAGCGCGTGCGGGCGAGGCGTGACTTCAGGTCGGCGAGGATGTCGTCGCCGATGGCGATGCGAAATGGCTTGACGGTGGTCATCGTGCCTCCCCTTGTTCTTGTTGTCATTCCGGGGCGCGCGTAGCGCGAGCCCGGAATCCATTTCGCAACGGAGTCGGAAGCCCGATGGATTCCGGGTTCGTGCTCCGCACGCCCCGGAATGACGACTTAGCCCGACAGCGCTGCCTTCACGAGACCGGACGCCTTGCCGAAATCCATCTGTCCCGCGTATTTCGCGCGCAGCGCGGCGATCACCTTGCCCATGTCCTTCATGCCGCCCGCGCCGGTCTCGGCGATCGCATCCGCGATCGCCTTCTTCACGTCGTCGTCGGACATCTGCTTCGGCAGATACGCCGAGATCACCGCGATCTCCTCGCGCTCCTGCGCGGCAAGCTCGGCGCGCCCCCCCTTGTCGTAGAGCTCGACCGCCTCCTGACGCTGCTTGATCATCTTCTGCAGCACCGCCAGGATGTCGGCATCCGACAGCGGCGGCTTGCCGCTGCCGCGCGCGTCGATGTCGGCGTTCTTGATGGTCGAGTTGACCATGCGCAGCGTGGACAGCTTGCGCTCGTCCTTGGCCTTCATGGCCTCCTTGACCGCATTGTTGATGTCGTCGCGCAGCATGATCGTGATCCCTTCGAATATCCAACGCTTGATCTAGGCCGTTCGTGGCCTTCAGACAACCTCGGTTCGGAGCCATTCGGTCAGCGCTTGAACGGTCGCCTCCGGCTGTTCGGCTTGCGGCAGGTGCCCACAGCGATCGAGGATCACGAGCCTGGCGCCGGTGATCCCCTCGGCCATCTCCTTGGAGAAGGCGTTGGGGATGGTGTTGTCGGCATCGCCCGTCAGCACCAGCGTCGGGCATGTGATCGTCGCCAGCAAGGAGCGCGAATCCACCCGTGCGATGATCGCGGTCTGCTGCCGCAGATAGCCTTCGACGCCGACGTCCTCGTCCTGCGCATGCACGAGCGCGAGAATCCCGGCATCGTCACGCCGCGACGGATGCACGAGCTCCGGAAAACTCTCCTCGCGCACGGCGCGCAGCTCGCCGCGTCTGGCGCGCTCCATCTGGGCACGGCGGCGTGCGGTGGCTTCCGGCGTGTCGGGCCGCGCGTGCGTGTTGATCAGCGCGAGCTTTGTCACGCGCTCGCTGGCCTGGCGCATGATCTCGAAGGCGATGTAGCCACCCATGGAATGGCCGGCGAGGGCGAAGCGCGGCGGCGCCTCGGCGAGGATGCGGCGGGCGATCGCCGCCATGCTGTCGTCGCGGATGTGGTTGGCGACCGTCACCGGCCCGAAACGCCAGAGCGCAGGGATCACGGACGCATAGATCCGGGCCGAGGACGCCAGCCCCGGAACCAGCACAATGGGGGTGGTCTGGTCCATTATTGCCTCGCAAGCCCAGGAAATTGCCGGAAATTGTGCGGCCGAGCTTAAGGGTGGGAGGAGGCCTGTCAAATATGCAAAAACGCATGTGAATCGGCCTTCTCTCGCTTTGACGTGCACACGCGGGGGGCTTATGAAGCGGGCTCATGACACAACATGACAACGATCCCGCCTGGCCGGACCACAAACCGACCGCGCTCCTCGTGCTTGCCGACGGCACGGTGCTGGAGGGCTTTGGTCTCGGCGCCGAGGGCCACGCCGTCGGCGAGGTCTGCTTCAACACCGCAATGACCGGCTATGAGGAGATCCTGACCGATCCCTCCTATGCCGGCCAGCTCATCACCTTCACCTTCCCGCATATCGGCAATGTCGGTACCAATGAGGACGACATCGAGACGGTGAACATGGCCGCGACGCCCGGCGCGCGCGGTGTGATCCTGCGCACCGCGATCACCAATCCCTCGAACTACCGCGCCACCAAGCATCTCGATGCCTGGCTCAAGGCCCGCGGCATCATCGGCCTTTCCGGCATCGACACCCGCGCGCTGACCGCGCTGATCCGCTCCAAGGGCATGCCAAATGCCGTGATCGCGCATTCCAGAACCGGCGAGTTCGACCTGCACGGCCTCAAGGAAGAAGCGCGCGAGTGGCCGGGCCTCGAGGGCATGGACCTCGTGCCGATGGTGACGAGCGGCCAGCGCTTCACCTGGGACGAGACGCCCTGGGCCTGGGACAATGGGTTTGGCAGGCAGGACAAGCCCAAGTTCAACGTCGTCGCCATCGACTACGGCATCAAGCGCAACATCCTGCGCCTGCTCGCCGGCGTCGGCTGCAAGGTGACGGTGGTGCCGGCGACGACCCCGGCCGAAGACATCCTGGCGTTGAAGCCGGACGGCGTGTTCCTGTCCAACGGTCCGGGCGATCCGGCCGCGACCGGCAAATATGCCGTGCCCGTGATCCGCGACGTGATCAAATCGGGCACGCCGACCTTCGGCATCTGCCTCGGCCACCAGATGCTGGGCCTTGCCGTCGGCGCCAAGACCAAGAAGATGCATCAGGGCCATCACGGGGCCAATCACCCCGTCAAGGACGAGACCACCGGCAAGGTCGAGATCACCTCGATGAACCACGGCTTTGCCGTCGACGAGACGACGCTGCCGAAGGGCGCGACGCAGACCCACATTTCCTTGTTTGATGGGTCCAACTGCGGCATCCAGCTCGACGGCAAGCCGGTATTCTCCGTGCAATACCATCCCGAGGCCTCACCCGGCCCGCGCGACTCGCATTATTTGTTCCAGCGCTTCGCCGATCTGATGCGGCAGAGGAAGAGGGCGTAAGGCGCGTTCTCCCGGAATACTTCACCACAAAAGTCCGGGCTCGCCCGGACTTTTTCATCCCGGGGCGCGCGTAGCGCGAGCCCGGAATCCATCTGGCAACAGACTCTGCAGCGCCATGGATTCCGGGCTCGACGCTGCGCGTCGCCCCGGAATGACGGTGGAACGAGGAACGTCGCCGTACGCGTTTAGTTGATCCCTGCTATTCTTGCGCAGGAGCACAGCCATGTCCGTCGTCCGCGACAAGGCCGAGACGCTCGCCATTGTTTTCGAGGATGACGGGCTCGTGCCGAACAACATCCTTCCGTTCCTGGTCTACCAGGGCGCGGTGAAGCTCGACCCAAAGCGCCCGGAAGAGACTATCGAGAATCTGTTCGAAGCGAACGGCTGGGGCGGGACGTGGCGCAACGGCGTCTACGATTATCTGCATTATCATGCGACGGTGCATGAGGTGCTCGGCGTCGCGCGCGGCAGCGCCCGCGTGCGTTTCGGCGGCGATCACGGCCAGGAGCTGGACATCAAGGCCGGCGACGTCGCGATCCTGCCCGCCGGCACCGGACATCAATGCATCAAGGCGAGCGATGATTTTTGCGTGATCGGCGCCTATCCGCCAGGCGCAAAAATGGAGATCACGCGCGCAACGCCGGAGAACCATGTGAAAGCGCTGAAGACGATTCCGCAAGTGGCGCTGCCGCCGGCTGATCCCGTGACCGGGAAGGACGGCGCGCTGATGCGGCTGTGGCGGTAACTACGAGCGCGGTGCGGTAGGGTGGGCAAAGGCGCGCCCCTGCGCGCCGTGCCCGCCACTCCATCCGCACACTCCTGTTGGTGGGCACGTTTCGCTTTGCCCACCCTACGAAAGCTCGGCCTACGCCTCGTTGCCGCCTTCCTGCCTCGTCGCTTCAAACAGGAACCAGGTGCGGCGCTCGGTCTCGTCGATGAAATTCTCCAAAATGCTGGCGCTGGCAACGTCGCCGGCCTCGTCGCAGACGTCGTGCGCCTTGCGCATCGCGGCTGCGACGTGCTTGTTGTCCTGCATCAGTTCGCGCAGCATCTCGCGCGGCGGGACGTAGTCCTCGTTGTTGTCCTTGATGGTCTGGAGCTTTGCGACCTGGCCGATCGACCTCAGCGTGGTGCCGCCGATCTTGCGGACGCGCTCGGCGAGCTGGTCGGTGGTGGCGAAGATCTGGTCGGACTGCTCGTCGAGCAGCAGATGGTAATCGCGGAAGTGGCGCCCGCTGATGTGCCAGTGGAAATTCTTGGTCTTCAGATAAAGCGCGAACGCGTCGGCCAGAAGCACGTTGAGCGCCTCAGAGACTTTCTTGACCCCGTCGGGCGACAAATCCGTGGGGGTATCGAGTTCGGGCGAGACCTTGTTGTTGGTTTTGCTCACGGGAGACCTTCCTGTTAGGACGCGGACATTGACGGCGCGCCGCCGCACCCCTAACGCAAGGTGGGCAGCGCGGTTCCTAGATAGGAACCCCTGGGCGGGATACCAATGGACGATTGGATCGATTATTACGACTCGACGCATACGATCTATGTCAGCAAGCTGCATCGCGACTTGCACTTCCAGATCATTGCGCGGGACATCATCGGCTACATCCCCTCGCCCGATGCGACGGTGCTGGACTATGCCTGCGGCGAAGCGCTGTCGGCGAGCCAGGTGGCGGCCGCCTGCGGCATGCTGATCCTGGCCGAGCCCGCGCCGGGCGTGCGCGGCCGGCTGATCGCGCGGTTTGCCCCAAACACCAAGATCCGCGTCCGCTCGCTCGAGGACGTCCGCAAGATGCAGGATCAGTCGATCGATCTCGTCGTGATGAACTCGGTCGCACAATACATGACGCCGGACGAGCTCGATGCGGCGCTATTGAACATCCGCCGCATCCTGAAACCCTCCGGCAAGCTGGTGCTGGGGGACGTTCTACAGCCCAATGTCGGCATGGTCAGGGATGTGATGGCGCTGCTCGGGTTCGGCCTGCGTCACGGATTTCTGAAGGACGCGCTGATCGGGCTGATCAGCACCGCGCTGTCGGATTATCGCCAGCTGCGCTCGAAGATCGGACTGCAGCGCTACAGCGAGGACGAGATCACGGCCAAGCTGAAGGCGGCGGGCTTCGCGGTCCAGCGCGCCCACAGCAATATCGGGCACAACCGCTGGCGCATGACCTTCATCGCGAGGCCGCCTCTGATCCGTTAAGCATAACGATCAGCTGAGGTGGCCTGGCGCACGCCGATCGGGAATAATCCTGATGGCCCGGTGGCGGAAATGTCTACGCGGGGGCGGTGCATCGCTCTTCATCCTGGTTCAAATCCAGGCCGGGTCTCCACGCTTCGCTGGCTTCGCCAGCTTCGGCTCGGCAAGCCCTTCGTAGCGAAGGCTGCCGCGGCGAAGCCCAACGGGCGAAGCCGGGCGCGCTCGGCAGAGTCCCAAACGCCTGAAAATTGGCGGTTGATGGGCGTTTTTCGGGGTTTCGCCGCTCCAAAAACTGGTTTAAGACCCACCCGCGCGCGAGGGAGACCCCCGCGCTCTCGCCAAATGGGGACGCGCGGCAAGCGCGCCCTTTTTTTGTGCCCAGATCCCAGCCCGTGAGCGGTGATGCCCAAACGAACCGACATCTCGACCATCCTGATCATCGGCGCCGGTCCCATCGTGATCGGCCAGGCCTGCGAGTTCGACTATTCGGGCACCCAGGCGGTGAAGACGCTGAAGGAGGAGGGCTATCGCATCGTCCTCGTCAATTCCAACCCGGCCACCATCATGACCGACCCGGAATTGGCCGATGCGACCTATATCGAGCCGATCACGCCCGAGATCGTCGCCAAGATCATCGAGAAGGAACGTCACGTCGTCCCCGGCGGCTTCGCGCTGCTGCCGACCATGGGTGGCCAGACCGCGCTGAACTGCGCGCTGTCGCTGCGCCGGCAGGGCACGCTGGAGAAGTTCGACGTCGAGATGATCGGCGCCACCGCCGACGCCATCGACAAGGCCGAAGACCGCCAGCTGTTCCGCGAGGCCATGACCAAGATCGGGCTCGAGACGCCGAAGTCCCGGCTCGCCAACGCCTCCGAGCTGAAGAAGTCGTTCCGCGAGAAGTATCAGGCCGCGCGCGCAAAAGCTTCGGGCGCCGAGCTCGAAGAGCTCGACCGGCAATGGACGCTCGGCGAGAGCGAGCGTCGCAAGCGCTACCAGGAATACGCCTTCGGCCAGGCCATGATGGCGCTGTCCGAGATCGGCCTCCCTGCGATCATCCGCCCCTCCTTCACGATGGGCGGCACCGGCGGCGGCATCGCCTACAACAAGGAAGAGTTCCTCGACATCATCGAGCGCGGCCTTGACGCGTCTCCCACCAACGAAGTGCTGATCGAGGAGTCCGTGCTCGGCTGGAAAGAGTACGAGATGGAGGTGGTGCGCGACAAGAAAGACAATTGCATCATCGTCTGCTCGATCGAGAACCTCGATCCGATGGGCGTGCACACCGGCGATTCCATCACGGTGGCGCCGGCGCTGACGCTGACCGACAAGGAATACCAGATCATGCGCGACGCCTCGCTGGCGGTGCTGCGCGAGATCGGGGTCGAGACCGGCGGCTCTAACGTTCAGTTCGGCGTCAATCCCGAAGACGGCCGCATGGTCGTCATCGAGATGAATCCGCGCGTGTCGCGCTCCTCCGCGCTGGCCTCGAAAGCCACCGGTTTTCCGATCGCCAAGGTCGCCGCCAAGCTCGCGGTCGGCTACACGCTCGACGAGATCGCCAACGACATTACCGGCGGCGCGACGCCGGCCTCGTTCGAGCCGACCATCGACTACGTCGTCACCAAGGTGCCGCGTTTTGCCTTCGAGAAATTCCCGGGCGCCTCGACCACGCTGACCACCTCGATGAAATCGGTCGGCGAAGTCATGGCGATCGGCCGCACCTTCCAGGAAAGCCTGCAAAAGGCGCTGCGCGGGCTCGAGACGGGATTGACCGGCCTCGACGAGATCGAGATCGAGGGCCTCGGCCGCGACGACGACAAGAACGCGATCCGCGCCGCGCTCGGCACTCCGACGCCGAACCGCATCCTCCAGGTCGCCCAGGCCATGCGGCTCGGCTGGTCGAACGAGGACATCTTCAACTCCTGCAAGATCGATCCGTGGTTCCTCGCCGAGATGCGCGGCATCGTCGAGATGGAGGACAAGGTCAGGAAGAACGGCCTGCCTGGCAACGCCTTCGGCATGCGCACGCTGAAAGCCATGGGCTTCTCCGACGCGCGGCTCGCCGTGCTGGCCGAGACGACGGAGGCCGAAGTCAAGGCGAAGCGCCACGCGCTCGGCGTTCACCCGGTATACAAGCGCATCGACACCTGCGCGGCCGAGTTCGCCTCGCCGACCGCCTACATGTACTCGACCTATGAGGCGCCGTTCGCCGGCCTGCCCGCGGACGAGAGCGCGCCGTCCGACAAGAAGAAGGTCATCATTCTCGGCGGCGGTCCCAATCGCATCGGCCAGGGCATCGAGTTCGACTATTGCTGCTGTCACGCCTGCTTCGCGCTGCATGACGCCGGCTACGAATCCATCATGGTCAACTGCAATCCGGAGACGGTGTCGACCGACTACGACACCGCCGACCGGCTCTATTTCGAGCCGCTCACCGCCGAGGACGTGCTGGAGATCATCGCCAAGGAGCGCAGCAAGGGCACGCTGCACGGCGTGATCGTGCAGTTCGGCGGCCAGACCCCACTGAAGCTGGCGCGTGCGCTGGAAGCCGCCGAAGTGCCGATCCTCGGCACCTCGCCCGACGCCATCGACCTCGCCGAGGACCGCGACCGCTTCAAGCGCGTGCTCGACAAGCTGCGCCTCAAGCAACCGAAGAACGGCATCGCCTATTCGGTCGAGCAGGCCCGCCTCGTCTCCGCCGATCTCGGCCTGCCGCTGGTGGTGCGCCCGTCCTACGTGCTCGGCGGCCGCGCGATGCAGATCATCCGCGAGGAGAACCAGCTCAACGATTATCTGCTCGGCACGCTGCCGGAGCTGGTGCCGGCCGACGTCAAGGCACGCTATCCGAACGACAAGACCGGGCAGATCAACACCGTGCTCGGCAAGAACCCGCTGCTGTTCGACCGCTATTTGTCGGACGCCACGGAAATCGACGTCGACTGCCTGTGCGACGGCAAGGACACCTTCATCGTCGGCATCATGGAGCACATCGAGGAAGCCGGCATCCATTCCGGCGACAGCGCCTGCTCGCTGCCGCCGCACTCGCTCGATGCGGAAATGATCGAGGAGCTGGAGCGGCAGACCCGCGAGCTCGCGCTCGGCCTCGACGTCATCGGCCTGATGAACGTGCAATACGCCATCAAGGACGGCGAGATCTACGTGCTCGAGGTCAATCCGCGCGCCTCGCGCACCGTGCCGTTCGTCGCCAAGGTGATCGGCACGCCGGTCGCCAAGATCGCCGCGCGCATCATGGCCGGCGAGAAACTTGCCGATTTCAAGCTGAAGAAGGCGGCGCTCAAGCACGTCGGCGTCAAGGAATCGGTCTTCCCGTTCGCGCGCTTCCCTGGCGTCGACACCGTGCTCGGCCCCGAGATGCGCTCGACCGGCGAGGTCATGGGGATCGACCGCTCGTTTGCGGTCGCCTTCGCCAAGAGTCAGCTCGGCGGCGGCACGCGGGTGCCGCGCAAGGGCACTGTGTTCGTCTCGGTGCGCGAAAGCGACAAGACGCGCATCGCGGATGCCGTGCGCGAATTGCATTCGCTCGGCTTCAAGGTGCTGGCGACCTCGGGCACGGCGCGCTTCCTGACCGACCAAGGCATCCCGACCGAGAAGGTGAACAAGGTGCTGGAAGGGCGGCCGCACATCGTCGATGCCATCACCAATGGCGACGTCCAGCTCGTCTTCAACACCACCGAAGGCCCGCAGGCGCTGGCCGACAGCCGCTCGCTGCGGCGCGCGGCCCTCTTGCATAAAGTGCCATATTACACCACTCTTTCCGGGGCCGTGGCGGCCGCGCAGGGCATCCGCGCCTATTTGGGCGGGGACCTTGAGGTTCGTACCCTGCAGAGCTACTTTTCGGAAACCTGATCGCTAGCGGCAGCGAAGCTTCCGCTAACTGATTGGCAATGAAGCCACAATGGCCGGAGGAACTGTCCGGCCAGGTGGTAGTTCTGTTCCGGCGCTAAAGCCCATATCTGTCAAGGTCCGGCAGCCCCTCTTTGGGCTCTGGAGGACTGACGAATCAAGGTTGCGGCGCCCATCCGCATTCTGGGGCGCACGATCGAAGGACGAGAGAGACGATGGAAAAGGTTCCGATGACCCAGGCCGGCTTTGTCGCGCTCGGGGAAGAATTGAAGCAGCGCCAGTCCGTGGACCGTCCGCGGATCATCGAGCATATCGCCGAGGCGCGCTCGCACGGAGACCTGTCGGAGAACGCGGAATATCATGCCGCGAAGGAAGAGCAGTCGCACAATGAGGGCCGCATCGCCGAGCTCGAGGACAAGCTCGCGCGCGCCGACATCATCGACATCTCCAAGCTCTCCGGCGATACCATCAAGTTCGGCGCCACCGTGACGCTGGTCGATGAGGACACCGAGAAGAAGACGGTGTGGCAGATCGTCGGCGAGGTCGAGGCGGACGCCAAGAAGGGCCGGATCTCGATCACCTCGCCGCTCGCACGCGCATTGATCGGCAAGAAGAAGGGCGCCACGGTCGAGGTCAACACGCCGGGCGGCGCCAAGGCGTACGAGATCACCAAGGTGGAGTGGCGGTAAGGACTTGCCGCTGCGTCTGCTGACGTTTCGAAAAGGCCGCGCAGTGCGCGGCCTTTTTGTTTCTGCGTCTGGTGTCCCGGACGCGCTGCAACGCCCTTAGCGTTGCTGCGCAGAGCCGGGACCCAGAAGGCAGCACGGCACGCGGTGAGAGGGGCCCCGGTTCTGCAGCGGACCACTGAAGAAGCGCTGCGCTGCGTCCGGGGCACGAGTTCGCGCGACCTACCGCCGTCCCTTCACCTCGAGCGGCACGGCCGCCTCGTACTTCGAATTGTGCAGCACCAATGACGTGCGCACGTTGCGGACATGCGGCGCCGCGGTGAGGTGCGTGACGAAATCCTGGAAGGTCGCCATGTCGGGGGCGACGCATTTCAGGATGAAATCGACCTCGCCGGACAGCATCCAGCATTCCCGCACCAGGGGCTCGGCGCGGACGAACTCCTCGAACGCGCGCAAATCTCCTTCGGCCTGGCTGGACAGGTGCACGGCGGCGAAAACGGTGACGTCGAAGCCCAGCTTGCGTGCGTCCAGGAGGCCGCGATAGCCGTGGATGTAACCCTCCTCCTCCAGCGCCCGGACGCGGCGCAGACAGGGCGGCGGCGAGATGCCGACGCGCTTGGCCAGCTCGACATTGGTGATTCGACCGTCGGCCTGAATCTCGGTGAGAATTTTCAGGTCGATCTCGTCTAGGTTCCGCGACACGTGATTGGAACTCCTGGCCTTTGCGGCGGTATTGGGTGATTTGTCGAAATCCTCATAGCCCAATCCGCACCGCCGGCGCAATTTTATTGCGCGTGCAGCGCAATCGACTTTTGTTCCCTGTTGGAAAAATCCGCCGATAGGGAATGCAATTCTTGCATGGCTCGCCAGATTGCTTAGATTAGCTCTGATATTTCAGCGCCTCCGCTAGGCCTCCCGGCACATTCCGCGCCCGCGCTGCAAATCCCCCGTGAAAGGCGTCCATCGAAATGTCCGCTCCTGTTCATGCAAAGGTCGTCATCATCGGCTCCGGCCCGGCTGGCTACACCGCCGCGATCTACGCCGCGCGCGCGATGCTTGAGCCGATCCTGATCCAGGGCATCCAGCCCGGCGGCCAGCTCACCATCACAACCGACGTCGAGAACTATCCAGGCTTCGCCGACGTGATCCAGGGCCCCTGGCTGATGGAGCAGATGGAGAAGCAGGCGGTCCATGTCGGCACCAAGATCGTCTCCGACCTGGTGACCAAGCTGGAGACGGCCCAGCGGCCGTTCCGCCTCACCTGCGACAGCGGCGACGTCTATCTCGCCGAGACCGTGATCCTGGCCACCGGCGCGCAGGCGCGCTGGCTCGGGCTGCCGTCGGAAGCCAAGTTCCAGGGCGGCGGCGTGTCGGCCTGCGCCACCTGCGACGGCTTCTTCTACCGTGGCAAGGAGGTGATCGTGGTCGGCGGCGGTAACACCGCGGTCGAGGAAGCACTGTACCTCACCAACCATGCCTCGCAGGTCACGATCGTGCATCGTCGCGATCATTTCCGGGCCGAGCGTATCCTGCAGGAGCGCCTGTTCAAGCATCCGAAGATCAAGGTGATCTGGGACGCCGCGGTCGACGAGATCTGCGGCACCGAGAACCCCAATAAGGTCACCCATGTCCGGCTCAAGAACGTCAAGACCGGCGCGCTGACGGACGTCAAGGCCGACGGCATCTTCATCGCCATCGGGCATGCGCCGGCGACCGAGCTTGTCAAGGATCAGGTCAAGCTGAAACCCTCCGGCTATATCGAGGTCGCTCCGAACTCGACCGCGACCTCGGTGCCCGGCCTGTTCGCCGCCGGCGACGTCGCCGACGAAACCTATCGCCAGGCCGTGACGGCCGCCGGCCTCGGCTGCATGGCCGCACTCGAAGCCGAACGTTTCTTGGCCCTTCGCGCCAGCGAGCGCGCGGCAGCGGAATAGAATCATGCCCCGAACACGCGACGGATTTACGGATATGGACTGGGACAAGCTGAAGGTGTTTCACGCCGCGGCGGAAGCGGGCAGCTTCACGCATGCGGGCGAGCAGCTCGGCCTGTCGCAATCGGCGGTGTCGCGCCAGGTCTCGGCGCTGGAGCAGGAGCTCTCGGTCTCGCTGTTCCACCGCCACGCCCGCGGGCTGATCCTCACCGAGCAGGGCGACCTGTTGTTCCGCACCGCGCATGACGTGTTCATGCAGCTGCAGGCGGCGCGCGCCAAGCTGACCGACAGCCGCGAGCGGCCGAGCGGCGATCTCAAGATCACCACCACGCCCGGCGTCGGCATCAACTGGCTGATCCCGCGGCTCGGCGAGTTCACCGCGCTCTATCCGGAGATCCGCATCTCGCTGATCGTCACCGACGAGGAGCTCGATCTGTCGATGCGCGAGGCTGACGTCGCGATCCGCACCCGCAAGCCGACGCAGCCGGATCTCATCCAGCGCAAGCTGTTCGCGATGGGCTTCCACGCCTATTGCTCGCCGGAATACATCAAGCGCTTCGGCACGCCGCGCACGCTGGAGGAGCTCGACTCCCACCGCATCATCACGCTCTCGGACGGCAACTTCGCGCCGCACCTGCAGAACCGCAACTGGCTGATCGAAGCCGGGCGCAACGGCTCGGGTCCGCGCGAGGCCTATTTCAAGGTCAACAACATCCTCGGTCTCGTGCGCGCCTGCGCGCAGGGCCTCGGCATTGCCGCCCTGCCCGATTACCTCGTCGAGGAGCAGAGCAAGCTCGTGCAGCTGTTCGGCGAGTCGGATTCGATCCAGCTCGACACCTACTTCGTCTATCCCGAGGAGTTGAAGACGGTCGCGCGCGTACAGGTGTTCCGTGACTTCGTGGTGAGCAAGGCGCAACGCTGGCCGTCCTGATTTCCGCATGACTGACATGCGGCCTCGGCTGTTGCTGCAAGGCACTCGGCAAGCTCATAATGTTTGCACGCTGAGCCTTCGCGTTGCGCATTTGTCCCCCTCCTCCAGTGGCGCGGGAGTTCAGTAATCCCTCTTGGAAGGTGATTGTGTCGGCCTCACGTGGCCAATACCTAAGCCGGGCCCTCGGGTCCGGCTTTTTTTCGTCAAAATATTGCTTCGCCCTGCGCGTGTATTGACAGTTCCACGCCTACCCCGCATCATTGGCCTATGATCACGAAGTCGTGCGCAATCTCGTTCGAGGCCATCGTCTCGAAAAAAGGGCCCCATCCCGGGGCCTCGGATTTTTGCGCGCGCTAGCCGACTTCGTCATCGCTGCAAATCTTCGAAAACCCCGCCGCCTGGACGGGGTTTTTTCATGTGCCCTCCGTCTCAGGCATTTTTCCCGAGAAGGAGATGGAAACATGACCGGACTACGAGATCACTTGCACGGGCTGTGGTTGCCGCTGGTGACGCCGTTCCAGGACGGCGCGCTGGACGAGAGGTCGCTGCGGCGGCTGACCCGGCACTATTGCGCGCACGGCATCGACGGCCTCATCCTGGGCGCGACCTCCGGTGAAGGCATGACGCTGCGCGCAGCCGAGCTCGAACGTCTCGTCGCCGTGGTGCGGGAGGAGATGGCGGCCGCCGGCCGCAACCTGCCGATCTGCCTCGGACTGTCGGGCGCGGACACCTCGCGTCTGCAGGAGCGCCTCGACGAGACCGCGGACTGGCCGATCGACGGTTACCTGATCGCCAGCCCCTATTATGTGCGGCCGTCGCAGCGTGGCCTGCTGGCGCATTTCGAGGCGCTCGCCGACCACGCCGCATGGCCGATCGCGCTCTACAACATTCCCTATCGCTGCGCCGTCCACATCACCAACCAGACCATGCTGCGCCTTGCCGAGCACAAGAACATCGTCGGCCTGAAGGATTGCGGCGCGAGCCGGGAGCAATCGATCGCGCTCTTGCGCGACCGGCCGAAGGGCTTTCGCGTGCTCACCGGCGAGGACGCCAATTATTTCGAGGCGCTCGGTGACGGCGCTGACGGCGGCATCGTGCTCTCAGCCCATGTCGAGACCGCGACCTTCGCGGCAATTTATAGCGAGCACAAGCGCGGCAACCACGATGCGGCGCAGGCGCGCTGGGACGAGGTCGCCGAGCTGACGCGGCTGTTGTTCGCCGAGCCGAGCCCCGCGCCGGCGAAGTATTGGCTGTGGCGGTCCGGCCTGATCGACAGCCCGGAGGTGCGCCTGCCGATGGTGGAAGTGAGCAGCGAGCTCGCGGCAACGATCGATCGCGAGATCGAGCGACGGATGACGATCGCGGCGTAGTGCTTCTTTCGCCTCTCCCCGCTTGCGGGGAGAGGCCGGAATTTGCGCCTGCGCAAATTCCGGGTGAGGGGGAGCCTCTGCGAGTCCAGCCGCCAAAGCATTTGCGGAGACAGCCCCTCACCCCACCCTCTCCCCGTAAGAACGGGGAGAGGGTGCGAGAGAGCGCGGCGCGTGGTTAACCGCGCCCCAACGGCCTTCGCAGCTGCCGCAATCCGTATCCACGTCTCGTTTACGTGAGTGCGCCTATCGTTCTGTCCAAAGTTACCGAAGGGGAAATGACCATGGGGTATCGCACCCGGCCAACGGCCGCGAGCCAGTTCGCGCCCGCCGATCTCTTGAAGGGAATTCTCGTCGTCTCGTCGTTCGGGTTCTGGGCCGTGATGCTCGGCCTGATGCCGGTGCTGCTGTTTCGCGTGTGGCTGGTCGGCTGAAGCTGCGCGCGGGATGGTTAATCCGTGGTAGCACCTGTGTTCGAAATGCACGGGCAGATGCGATCCGGATCTTAAAACATCGCTGCTATCACCGACGCCCATAAGCGAAGAAATCGCGGGGGCGTTTGTGAATAGTCAGAATGAAATGGCGTCGCATTTCGACGCCGAACAGCAGGGCTTCAGCACCGAGGACATTCTCTGGGCCGTCGGCATCTGGTCGGTGATCCTGACCCTGTCGCCGGTCATCGTGTTCTACATGCTGATGGTGGCGTGAGCGAAAGCAGAAACGCAAAACGCGCGGACATTCCCGCGCGTTTTTCGCCGTTCGGAATGACCAATGAAAATTAAGCTGCCTGCTTGTGCATTGCGCCGGAGGCCGACGCGGTGCCGCGGATAGCCTTCACCGAACGCTCGATCGCCGCCCAGAGCCTGGCGATTTCCTGAGCCGCACGGCTCTCGGCCTGATACTCGCGCGCGCCTTCGCCGTGGCTGAGCGCCATCAGCAGATCCGAACGATTGGTGATCTGGCCGCCCCACACCGGAGCGCGGAATTTCGCTAGGGCTTCGCGGGCGATGGTGACGATCGGGCTTTCGGCTTCGTCGCGCTTGGCCGGGGCGCCGTTGAGCACGACCGCGTAGGGCTTGCGCGCGGCGCGACACATCTGGATGGTTTCCTGCACGGCGTTGACGTCGAACACGCCGGGACGCGCCGGGATGACCACCATGGTGGCATTCTTGATCGCGTCGTCGACGACGGCCGACAGGTTCGGCGGCGTGTCGATCAACACCCATTCATAACCGTCGCGCTTGGCTGCGGAGACGATGCCGCTGACGGAGTTGACGGCAGCCTTGATCGGGGGCTCGTTGGTGCCGCGGAGCTTGTGCCACAGCGTCAGGGAGCCCTGCGGATCGGCGTCAACCAGCATGACCTGCTTGCTCGCCTTGATCTGCGCGGCGAGATGCGCGGCGAGGGTACTCTTGCCCGAACCGCCTTTACGTGATGCAAAAACAATGACGTTCATACCTTCCGCCTCCAGATTGACCCCAGGCCGCGAAAATGAATCAGTGCGCTGATTCGTGAAAGAAAAATTTGTCGGGAGCTGCGCGACAGCCACGAAATAACAAGACGTGTTGGCTTTTGAGTCACACTGCTTCGCAGGACGGAGACACGGGCCGCATCGAAATGCCGCTCGTGCGCGCGTCTGTGCGCTTTTTGAGCAACGCGCGGGATAAAGTGGAATGCAACCTTGCCGCGCAAATCTGCCCGCGCATCTTTTCAGGCGGCCCCGTCGATCGACGCAACCCCGCGCGTCGTGCGAACAAAACGAGTCCGCTGGCTGCCCGCGAAGCCGATGTCAGGGCCGGAACGAGGAAGGCGCGCGGTTGCGCGCCTTCGGCGGAGTTTCAAACCGGGAACGCGCTGCCGGGCGCTCAGCCTTGGTCGCTGGGCGCTCAGCCTTTTTGGTCGCTGGGCGCTCAGCCTTTTTGGTCGCTGGGCGCTCAGCCTTGGCTGGATTTCTTCTTCGGCGCCGGCTTGGCGGTCTTCTTCGCAGCCTTGGGCGCGATCTGGGTCGGCTTGCCGGCGCGCTGCTCGCGCGGCGCCGGTCCGCGGCGGAAGAACACCGCGCATTGCGGCGAGAGCTGCGCCTTCTTCTTGATCATGCAGGCGGTGATGGCGTCGACGTTCGGGACGAACTCGCCGCACAGCCGCATCGCATCCGGCGTGCAGGCCTGCTGCTCCTCCTGGGTGTAGGCGAAGCCGGCGCGCGGCAGCGCCAGGATGGCCAGGGCAAGCGCGAGGCTTGCAACGGCCAAGGGCTTTGCAAAGGACTTGAAGCGAAACGCCGGCATCGATCCCCCCACATCACGAGTCAGCGCGAATAGTGGGTGAATGGCGGTTCGTTGGCAACCGAGGGCAAGTGCGAAAGCCGGCACGTGTGCGCTCTCGGCAACAGGGTGGGGTGGGCCCCATCTCCACCTTGTCATCCCCGCGAAGGCGGGGATCCAGTGTTCCAGAGACGCTCAACGTTCCCGAGAGGCCGCGGCGTACTGGATCCCCCGCCTGCGCGGGGGATGACAGCTGTGGGCGGGAGAGTCTGGCCCTCCAAAACAAAAGTGCGAAAACAACCCCATGCACAGTAGCCAAGTCATTGCAAACGCTCACGTCGCCGAATTTTAGGATTTTTCGAAGCCAGATTTGACTTGTCGGGCAAAACAGGGGCATCATGTCACCCTCAAAAAGATGCGCGTGGGGTGGCCGGCCTGTCTCCTGCGCTGGTCGAAAAGCGCACACGAGGAGGACAATCACATGACGGGAAATGAAGCGGAGCTGCCGCTGTCGGATGTGACGGTGGTTTCGCTGGAGCAGGCGATCGCGGCGCCGCTGGCGAGCCGGCACCTCGCCGATTGGGGCGCGCGGGTGATCAAGATCGAGCGGCCGGGCAGCGGCGATTTCTGCCGCGACTACGATCATGTCATGAACGGCATGTCGAGCCAGTTCGTCTGGACCAACCGCTCCAAGGAAAGCCTCGCCATCGACATCAAGAGCCCCGAGGGGCGCAAGGTGCTCGACGCCATGCTGCCGCGGGCGGATGTATTCATCCAGAACCTCGCGCCCGGCGCGGCGGAGCGGCTCGGCCTCGATGCGGCTTCGCTGCTGCGCAGGTTTCCGCGCCTCATCGCTTGCGATGTCTCGGGCTATGGCTCTGGCGGGCCCTACAGCGACAAGAAGGCCTATGATCTCCTGGTGCAGTGCGAGGCCGGCGTGCTCGCCATCAACGGCACCGAGGCCGAGCCGGCCAAGGTCGGGCTATCAGTCGTCGATATCGCCACCGGCATGTACATCCTGAACGGCGTGCTGATGGCGCTGTACGCCCGCGAGCGGACGGGCAAGGGCACGGCGTTCCAGGCCTCGCTGTTCGATTCCATCACGGACTGGATGAGCTATCCGGCGTTCTACACTGAGAGCACGGGCCGGCCGCTGCCGCGCACCGGCGCCAAGCATGCGACGATCGCGCCTTACGGCCCGTTCCGCGTCGGCGACGGCAACACGATCTTCTTCGGCATCCAGAACGATCGGGAATGGCGCTCGCTGTGCCGGATCGTGCTTGATGATGCCGACTTTGCCGACGACCCGCGCTTCCGCACCAATCCGCTGCGCATGCAGAACCGCGACGAGCTGCAAGCGCATATCGAGCGGCGCTTTGCAGCCATGACCAGCGCGGAGGTGTTGCGCCTGCTGGACGAAGCCGCGATTGCCAACGCGCACCTGAACTCGGTCGAGGCCTTCCTCCAGCATGAGCAGCTGCATGCCCGCGCGCGGGTGAGAAGCGTGGGATCGCCGTGCGGTCCGGTGATGAGCTTCCTGCCCGCGCTCACCATTCCCGGCGTGACGCCGCGCATGGACCCGGTGCCTGATGTCGGCGAGCACAACGCGTCGATCCTCGGCGAACTCGGCCTCAGCAAGGAGGCGTGACAATGGTCTCGCTCCGGCCGACGCGGGCCTATCTCGCCGTTCCCGCGCATCGCGCCCGTCTCGTCGCCAAGGCTGCGGCATCATTGGCGGACGCGGTGTTCATGGACCTCGAGGACGCCGTGCCGCCCGCCGAGAAGGGCGTTGCGCTGGCGGAGGCCGCCCGCGCGCTATCCTCGCTCGACTGGGGCAGCAAGCATGTCGCGGTCAGGCTCAATGCCGTCGACAGCCCATTCATCGCAGAGGAGATCCGCGCTCTGGCGGCCCTGCCCCGGCTGGATGCTGTGATCGTGCCGAAGGCGGAGCGGGTGAGCGACATCGTCGCCATGGCCGATCAGCTGCGCGCAGCCGCGTCCGATCGCGCCGCGCCTGTTACGCTCGAGCTGCTGATCGAGACGGCGCTTGGCCTCGTCAATGTCGACGCCCTCGCCGCGTGCCACGACAGCGTGGCCGCGCTGCATCTCGGTGTCGGCGACCTCGCGGCCTCGCTCGGCGCCCGCACCTCCGACATCGGCATCTCGCCGGATGGCTATCGCCACGTCGGCTCAGCGCAAAGCGGCTACGCCACAGCGCCGCTCGACCTGTTCGCCTATCCCATGATGCGCCTGCTGGTCGCCGCCCGCGCGCACGGCCTGCGAGCGATCGATGGCCCCTGCGGCGCGTTCCGCGATGCTGGGCTGACCGAGGCCAGCGCGCAAAAGGCCGCCGCGATGGGCTTTGACGGCAAGCAGGTGATCCACCCCGACCAGATCGAGCCGACGCTGCGCGCGTTTACGCCCTCGGACGGGGAGCTGGCCCAGGCGCGGCGGGTGGTCGAGGCGATGGAGCAAGCCGAAGCGCAAGGCCAGGGCGCGGTGACGCTGGACGGCAAGATGATCGACTATGCCAATGTGCGGATGGCGCGGAGGATCATTGGGCTGGGGTCGTAGAGGCGCATGGCCACCTTGCTGATCGTCGCGCCGGTGTTTGCGCTGATCGCGGCCGGCTATGCCGCTGTGCTGTTTCGCTTCGTCTCGGAGGGCGCTCACAAGGGCATCAGCGAGTTCGCCTTCAGCATCGCGATCCCTGCCCTCCTCTTCCGCACCATCGTCGTCTCGGAATTCCCCGACGTCAGCCCCTGGCGAATGTGGGGCGCCTATTACGGCGCGCTGGCGCTGACCTGGATCGCGGCGCTCATGATCTCCGCACTCCTGCGCGGGCGGCGCGGCAGCAGCGAGGACGGCGTCGTGTTCGCGATCGGCTCGGTCTACGGCAACATCGTGATGCTCGGCATTCCCCTCGTGCTCTCCGCGCTCGGCAACGAGGCGGCGGGACCCATGGCGCTGATTCTGTCGGTGAACACGCCGCTGCTCTGGCTCTGCGGCATCCTGCAGATGGAGCTGGTCAGCCGCAAGCAGACGGGCTCACCGTTCGCGATCATCTGGCCCGTGATCGCCGACCTAGCACGCAACCCGTTGATGCTGGCGATCGGCTTCGGCGTGGTCTGGCGCCTTGCCGGACTCGGCCTCACCCCCGTCGTCGACAAGACGATCGAGCTGCTGGCGCAGGCGGGCTCGCCGGCGGCGCTGATCGCGCTCGGCATCAACCTGTTCCGCTTCGAGGTGAAGGGCGAGAAGCTGAGCATCCTGGTGATGTGCGCGCTCAAGCTGCTCTCCATGCCGGCCGCGGCGTTCGTGCTGGCCAGACTGCTCGACCTGCCACCCATCGCCGCCGGCGTCGTCGTGCTGTTCGCGGCGATGCCGACCGGCGCGAACGCCTACATCTTCGCGGTGCAGTATCAGCGCCTGGTAAACCCGGTGTCGGGCGCGGTGGCGCTCGGCACCCTGCTGGCGGCGGTGACGTCGCCGGTGGTGGTGTGGGTGGTGGCGGGAGGCAAGTAGGGCGGCCCGTCGATTGCCGACACCGCTATGCACCAGCCTGGCCGGCGCGCCAGGCCATCTCCCAGAAGTCTGCCTCCAGGCGGGTGGCTTCCTTGAAGATCGCAATCAGCTCGGCCTCGCGGGCCGGCGTGGCGTAGCGATCGGCGAGATGCTCCATATGCGCCTGCGCCCTGGCAGCGACCTCCTGGTAGGGCGCGCCGGCATATTCGTCGATCCAGACGCGATAGGCGTTCGTCGCAGCATCCGCACCGGGCCGCGAGGCGAGCCGCGTTGCGATCTCCGCGTACCCGATCACGCAAGGAGCAAGCGCGACCTTGAGCGCCAGCAGATCGCCGCGCATTCCCGCATCTAACACATAGCGCGTATAGGCCAGCATCTCGGCCGCCGGAGGGGCTTCTTCAAGGTCGCTCGGGGACAGGCCCCATTCGGCACAGAGCTTCACATGCAGGTTCATCTCGACATCGAGGATGGCCGACAGGCCGGCCGTGGCTTCACGCATGTCGGCAAGCCTGGGCGACTTGTAGACCGCGAGCGCGTAGGCGCGAGCAAACTCGATGAGGAACAAATAGTCCTGAACGAGGTAGTGACGAAACGCCGCTTCGGGGAGCGAGCCGTCCGCCAATCCGTTCGTGAAGGGATGCTCCGTATAGGCCCGCCACTCAGTGGACGCGGCCGTCTTGAGACGCTCGAAAAAACTCACGATCTTTTCCGCCTGCTTGCTTGTCCATCAAACGTCATTGGCTCGCTACCGATAGCGCATTGCGAATGGAGGAGCTACGGTGGCCGCGGACAAAGCCGGCTTTGAGCAACGTTGCGGATGCCCCCCTTCGAGCCGCACTGATCGCTTGGCATCAACCGGCCCCGCTTTCGAGGTGAAGGGCGAGAAGCTGAGCATCCTGGTGATGTGCGCGCTGAAGCTGGCGGCGATGCCGGCAGCCGCGTTCGGGCTGGCCAAGCTGCTCGACCTGCCGCCGGTGGCTGCCGGGGTCATCGTGCTGCTCGCGGTGATGCCGACCAGGGCGAATGCGTACATTTTTGCCGTGCAGTATCAGCGGCTGGTGAACCCGGTCTCGGGCGCAGTGGCACTGGGGACGCTGCTGGCGGCGGCGACGTTGCCGGTGGTGGTGTGGGTGGTGGCGAGCTAGGGGTCGGAAGCTTGGCGGGCGACGCCGCACGGCTTCGCGCCGAATTGCCAATCAGCGCAGGCCGAAGAACGAGAGCACCGCAGCAATCACGACGATCAGCCCGATGATATAGATGATACCGTTCATAGCTAAGCTCCCTCAGCGTTGTCTGTCCTGCCGCAGCTACAAACACCTGGGGCTATGAAAAGGTTCGCCGGTGCTGGCCACCGTTTTCTTCCACAATCGGGGAACGAAGACGAACCGTCCTGCTTCGTCGCGCTGGAGCCGCGCGATCTTTTTGCCTTTGCACGCAAAGGTCGCTAGGCTGCCCCGATACATATTGCAGGGAGGGGCACATGGCGAACCGCGAAGACATGCTCGCATTGATCAGGGCCGGCTACGCCGCGCGCGACGGCGGCGACACTGATAGTCTGGTGACGGCCTTTCATCCCGAGGGCGCATTCACCCTGATGGGTGACAAGAGCGCGCTCGAATTGACAGGACGCATGCAGGGCCACCCGACCCTGCGCGAAGCTTTCCATCAATTCACCGAAGGCTTCGGCTTCGAAGGCCGCGAGATCCTCGCCGAACTGGTCGACGGCGACCGCGTCGCCGTCCACTCCCGCGTCACCGTGCGATACCACCCGACCGGCAAAGCGGTCAGCACCGAGATCGTGGACCTGTTCACATTTCAGGACGGCAAAATCGCGGAGCTGGTCGAGTTTGCGGATACGGCGCAGATCAAGGCGATGATCTCTGACGGACGATGAGGTTCGATTTGCTTCAGAGCGGGCAGCAAGCCGCCATATAGGTGGGCAGAGCACTGGCGGCCCTGCCCACCATGTTCGAACGTCGCCTTGTCCTGCTATCTCAAGCCTGCTCCCTTCAAGCGCTTCCCCACTTCTGTGTGGTTCGCAATTTACCTGCACGTCGGCCTACTGCTTCGGTTCAGCTCGCGCTTCCAGCCCGCGAAGCTGTGTCCCGACAACCAAGTCACCGATCTTACGGCCCATTTCCTTTCCGACCTCCGTCGAGAAACGGTAATGGAAGCCGGCATAGATGCGGGCATTGGCGACCTCATCGCTATAATCCTGGAGCTTGATCCATTTGCGAGTCACCCCTGGCGCAGTGGGGCTGGTCATCGTTAGCTCTCCGACCTCGTCGCCCGCGATGGACTGGAGAACCGTGGAAACCGCCGCCGATACGATACAGTGGGCACAGGGGTATTCGGGATGCATCGGCGTTTCGCCCAGCGGCAACCAGGACGGTTCGCGTGGCGTCTTCGGATTGTGCGTGATGTCCGCGTTGCGTATGGCCGTCATTGGCCGCCAAAAATTGTAGTGATACTTCGCATCAAGGACGGCAAGGATTGCGTCGTTCCCCGCGATCTCGGCGAGGGCGAAGAGACGAGCGCAGTCCACGACGTCCATATTCTTGGCCAATGCGACTTGCCGGACGATTGGATTGAAGCTGGGAGGCCCGACCAGAAACCAGGCTCGCCCGATCGCGGTCTGCTCTGCCGTTCGGGTGGTGCTGTTGCGAGCGCCGAGCTCCCGAATTTCGTTGACGTCTCTGGTCCAGGTCTCGGAATCGAGCGCCGGTGGTGGCGCTGGACGGAATTGTGAGACCGATGTCATGACCCAAGGGGTCATTCTTCCAGCCGTCGTGCCGATCGGCACCACGGTCGGCACATAGGCCCCCGGGGCTGTATAGGGACGATAAGTCTCCTGAACGTCACTGCCGTCATTCCTGCGCAACGCTATCACGCCGGAAGCGGCCATCGTTCCAAGCTCGATTCCATTCGCCTTTCCCTCCGTGTCCGGAATGCCGGAAAGCGATGCATGGAGGGCGGTATCAAGGGCAGATTTCTGGTCCGGATAGATCGTCAGAAGAATGTTGTAGGCCGCAGCAGCCGCCGCCGCTTCCTTGGACGTGGAGCGGTCTGACACCAGATCCAGCTTGTATGGAGTGTATCGCCTGTCGATCGCGTTGACGGCCTCGAACATGGCAACGTGCAGCATCGACATCGTCCGGGCCTGTGGCACAGGCAGGACCTTCTTTTCAGCGGCAATCGCATCTGCTTTCGCATTCCAGTCCATGATGACATCGGCACGCGCAGTGCCGATGCAGACTGCAAGAGTGACGACGATCAGAAATGGAGATTTCGTTGCAAGAAACGTCTTCATCTTCATGCTCCTCGTTGTTTCAACAGAGAGCGACATCTTGTACGGACGAGCCGCGCAAGAACGTGGAAGTGCAGAACGATCTTAAGAGTGCAGCAACCCGGCTGCTGTGAAACAGTTTACACCCGTCGTCGCTTTCCTCGAAAAGACTTTGAGGCGCGCCCAAAGAGTAAGATCGACTGGCTTACCTGATGCACGACCTGCAATCTCGGCAGTCTTCCGAACAATCATTACATCCTTTGCGCATCGGGCTCGCCGACGGCGCTGATCAAGCTCGGCATCTATTCGTTTCGCGAGAGATGAAGAGCGAGCGGCCGAGCATTTTGGTGATGTGTGCCGCTCCGGCTTGCGGCAATGCCGGCTACGTTCGTGCTGGGAAGATTGCTCGACCTGCCGCCGGCGTCATCGTGCTGTTCGCGGCGATGCCGACAGGGGCGAATGTGTACATTCTTGCTGTGCAGTATCAGCGGCTGGTGAACCCTGTCTCGGGCGCAGTGGCGCTGGGGACGCTGCGGCGACGCTGCCGGTGGTGGTGTGGGTGCTGGCGGGAGGGAGAGAGCTGCGCACCGACAGAAATTCAGCTGCCGGGTTTACGCTGCTCGGCATGACCAATCGAAGGCGGGCAATTTGACTTGAGGCTAGGCAGCCCAGTCCAAGATCGCGTCGATGAAGGTCCGAGCCTGGCGGATCGCGTCGAGCCTCGTCGCACAGACACCGACCGACACTGTTCGGCCCTTTCCGACAGTCCACTTCTAACCAGCCGGGTAGCTCATTTGAACAATCGAGAAGCTTACGCCGCGATGTTCCACGGAGAACCTCCGCTAACATGTTGCCGTGTCTGAGAAAGGCTACTCCAAATGGCCAATTTGTCCAGCCGAGCCAAGTCCCAATTCGCTCGCACGGCTTGGATATAAGCGTTCGGGAGAGCGTCGCCCGTTGTGGAGCTTCGTGCACTTTCACCGAAATACCGGCTGGTGACCCCGTCTCTGGTGGTCCTAGGGGCGGCGATGACGCTGCCGGTGGCGGTGCGGATGGTGGCGGGTGGAAGGTCGTGCAGCACAGTTCAATCATTTTGCCTTTGCACGCAAAGGTCGCTAGGCTCCGCTGATACGTCAGGGAGGGTAACATGGCACAACGCGAAGAGATGCTTGCAACCGTCAGGCGCGCTTACGCTGCACGCGACAACGATGACGCTGAGGGTTTGGTATCAGAGTTTGATCCCAAGGGTCTGTTCACCTTGATGGGCGACAAGAATGCGCTCGAATTGACGGGAAGCGTGGAGGGACACCCGAACCTGCGTGGTGCCTTCAGCAAATTGATCGAAGACTTCGGCTTCGAAGGCCGCGAGATCCTGGCTGAGCTGGTCGACGGCGACCGTGTCGCCATCCATTCCCGCGTCGACGTTCGATACCGTCCAACCGGCCAGGTTTCCAGCACCGAGATTCTGGACCTATTCAGGCTTCAAGACGGCAAGATCGTTGAGCTGATCGAGTTTGCGGATACGGCGCAGGTAAAGGCGATGATCTCCTGACACGCGATGAGATGGATCGAAGCGTCCTCGCGCTACGCCAGAAGATGAATGTCAGTCGGCTCCGGGTCTGCACCCGCGGCCGTCAACATCGCGTGGACCTGACCTCGATGGTGGGTCTGGTGATTGAAGAGTTGAATAGCAACGAGCGTCTTTGGCTTCTCGATTCGAGTTGAGCCGTCCCCGGGATACCAAACAAGCATCCCGTTCAGGTCCGCGTCGCGCAATCGCGCTGACCACGCTTCGATTTCCTCGTTCCGTTGCAAGCGGAGCGCCTTGAAGGCATCCCAATCCGAAGGACTTGTGAGGGAATGCTTGATCGTTTCCTCTGGACGCGCGTTTCCCTTCAGCCGCTCCAGAATCAGGGCATCAGCCCAATAGAGATGGTTCAACGTCGCTGCGATCGACCGGAAGAACGCCCCTCGATCCTTCCAGCGATCCTCGTGGGTCAGCCCGTCGGCGGTCGTTACCAAAGAGGCGTTCTGCCAAGTGTTGTAGCGGGCCATAAGGCGGCAATAGTCGGCTGAGATCATTTTCTCGAGCTCCAAGATTGGCGATGTTGGCTGATCTCGGGATGTTTGCCCAGACGTGCGCAAAGCAGGAAACCATCAACCTCAGACTTTGCCCGTTCGCAGCCCAAACAGCCGCTCGTCGTGAGGATAGCGCCCGACATGAGACACGCGGATGCGCGCCGCATCCACGTGTCTCGGATTGAGGAGATAGTTCTGCGCAAACGGTACGATGACCGACGGCACCGACACCACGGCCGTGCGCATCTCGTCGAACCACGGCCTCAACACATCGCGTGTCACCCTGGGATCCCCGGCCCAATTCGGCGATACTCTCTCAATATCGCCCAAGCTCACCTTTTCGACAGCCAGGTTATCAGGCACGTCAATACGAAGCAGTTGGTAGCTGGTCGGCAAGTCCTCCACATCGATTTCCAGATGCACCATCACTTCGAGTAGCGCCGAAGCCGGATGATCCGCGGCGTAGACAACGTGCCGGCCGCGATCGTGCCAGCGGCCGTCGGCCTTCAGGCCGCCAATACCGGAAAGATCATCGAAATTAGAGATCCGCCAGATCCGCACGCCGAATCCTCAAGCGAGGATGCCGTGGTCGATCCGATGCAACATCTCCTCGACCACGCGCGCGCCCGCTTCCGTCGCGAGATAGGCAAGTGGCGTCTCCCCGCCGAGTGCCTTCTTCGGCTTGCGCAGCCAGCGGTGCGCCTTTGCGACCTCGCCAAACACGTTTGCGGCGAGCCGGTCGACCCGCGCGAGCCGAACGGCCTTGTCGGTCTCCTCGACCGTCAACGGCTCGCCGTCCGACAGCCGCCGCGCGAGCGTGCGCTTGGGCACGACGAGCGCGTGGATTTCGTCATCGCTGTAATTGGCAAGGCGTTTGAGCGCAGCGGGCTCGATGCGGAAGAGGCTGTTGGCATCGATGACGACGTCGAACAGCTCGGCCGAGGAGTGCGCTTCATCCGCGGTTCTGGCGAGCCCGAGCGACGGCGCATCGGTGATTGTCGAGAGCCCCGTGACCGCATCGAAATGCCCTCGCACGACAACGGCGCCGGGTTGCGGTTGATAGGTCGGGTCCGGCTCGGCCGCGGAGAGGCGTTCAGGCTGTGCCGACTTGCGAGACTTGTAAGGAGATTTACTAGACCCCCTCTTATGGTCAGGCCGCTGAGTAAGGGCCGACACTGCAATCGCCTTGATCTGCTTGCTAGTCAGGGAGCCGGGGGCGCGAACGCCTCGCGAAGAAACTCGAGCGACGCCTTTGCCACTGCGCTCGTTCTTACCCATGGTTTCTGCCTCGGCAAGCCCTGTGCCAAATGCCTTAAGAACTCGGCCAATTGGCATCTAAGCACAGGCAGCGATGGATTCAAGCCTCGTCGCAGTTGGGCTCAGCCCCACAATCCCACCGGCGATCGCCAAGTCGCGCGGTCAGCAATGCTCCCCGCCCACACTGTGGACAGTCTAACAATGCGTCGAAACTCAGCGATCGGAGAAATGCTGCATCGCGCGCCAATCATTGCGATCATTGGTACAGTTGGGTGGGCTCGAACCACCGACCTCCTGTTCCACAGACACCGCCAGGGCTCCGCCGGGACCACGCTGGCCCCGCCTTTCATACGAAAATCGCAACATTATCAATGTATAAGCTCGCCGCTCCCCGCCTTATCTGCGCTGCAATTGGCGCTACGGTGGTAGCTACGTGGTAGCTACAGGGGTAACGGATGGCCGTTTCCAGTATAACGATCCGCGCAGTGCAAGCACTCAAGCCGGGCGAGACTATTTGGGATTCAGACCACCGCGAAGCGGTGCGGGGATTTGGCGTTCGGCGTCAACGCGACCAAGCGACTTACGTCCTCAAGTACCGAGTGTTCGGTCGGCAGCGCTTCTTCACCATCGGCCCTCACGGTGCCCCCTGGACACCAGAGCTTGCACGCAAGGAAGCCAAGCGGCTTTTGGGCCTGGTTGCCAATGGCAAAGACCCGGCGGACGAGAAGGCCAAGGCGCGCCTGCAGGCCGCCGATACACTCCGAGCAGTCGCGGATCAATATCTCCCGAGCGCCAAACTAAGGCTGAAGCCCCGGAGCTATTCGGAAATAGAACGTTACCTGTTGGTCAGTTGGAAACCCCTGCATCCCGTCTCAGTTTTCCAGATCACCCGCCGCCATATCTCGGCTCGTATCGCTGATCTCGCATCAGTTCATGGAGCGGTCTCAGCAGCCCGAGCCCGTACAGCCCTGTCCTCAATGTTCAACTGGGCAATACGGGAGGGTCTCGACATTGCTTCGAACCCGGTTCTCGGCACTAACCGACCCGCGCAGCCGGGAGGTCGCGCACGGGTCCTTAAGGAGAGCGAGCTATCAGCTATCTGGCAGGCCTGTGGCGATGACGATTATGGACGCATTGTGCGTTTGTTGCTGCTCACAGCCCAACGCCGTGATGAAGTCGGGAGCATGCAGTGGGCCGAACTTGACACTATTTCGGGACTCTGGACGCTCCCAAGCGGCCGGACCAAAAACCATCGCGAGCACTCGGTGCCATTGGTTCCCGCCGCCTTAGCTCTACTTCCGCACCGCCGTAACGACCGAGACTTCCTTTTTGGTGACGGACCCCGACGCAGTGGTGATCCGCATCGTGGTTTCTCGGGCTGGTCCAAGTCTAAGACAGCACTTGATGCACGGATCACGGAAGCCCTGGGCGAACCCCTGCCCCATTGGACAGTTCACGATCTTCGGAGATCGGCGTCCACGGTGATGGCCGACCAGCTTGGCGTATTGCCGCACATCGTGGAGGCGATCCTAAACCACGTCAGCGGCCATCGGGCTGGCGTTGCCGGGGTGTACAATCGTGCTCGGTATGCGGCCGAGATGCGCGAGGCGCTCGAACGCTGGGCAGAAAACCTTAAGACCCTCCCACATCGAAATCTCAAAGCAAGTCATCTTCACGTGGCGACCAGCCAGGATGGTCCGCCGACGGCAGCAAGGATCGAGCCGCCCCGCCGAGAGCCCTATCAGCAGGACAGGGCGAGTGAGGGTCTCCGCCCTTCTGACAGTGAGGCCATAAGGCAGTCCCGGTTCGACTCCTAGAAAGGAACCGGCTAGGCCCTCGGAGGATATGGAAGGTTCAGATCGAGGACACGCAACACCCGATTGTTGCGATTGGTAGAACAGGAAATTCCCAGGCTCGCTGCATAATTGACTATAACCGGCGATTCTGCGTCCCAAAGCCCTCTAAGCCGTTGATTTAGAATGTAATCCCTCGCTACGTTTCGCTACGTAGGTTTACTCGGGCTGCTTCGCGAGCGCTATCCGAATCTCTCGGCCCCTCCAGGGATGGAATGAGCGCCAATTCGCCACGACTTCGTAAAGCGCGGTAGGTGCCGTGAAGCGGTCGATCACCAGGAGATCAATTTGGGTTGTCGTCCAGCGCGGTCGCGAGTCCCTCGTTAGTAGCCTTGATCGGGCGAGATTACCCTGATCTTCTGGCCCTAGAAGTCCTTAACGGACTTGAGCTCCCTGCCTGTATTGCCGGGACCATCCGCCCCTTGGCCTCGCAGCTCGACAGAGCCCCTGCATACTGCGTCGCTCATCTTGCAAGCGCGTTGCTAGGCGAGCAGCGAGCTGCCGCCATTGGAATTTGCTCTAGCTCTTGAAACGATTTCGCTATTTCTCCGCACCATCACATATGGCAATTGACCTCCTGATCTTGGCACGCGGGTATTAGTCCTCGTTCTCAAGCCAAACGACGCTGCATGGCAGACCTCCGACTGATTGAGGAAAGTTGCAGATGCCGGACATCCTTGGACGAGGGTTACCCAGCTCCATAGAAGGCTACGGCAACGTGAACCCCTTCGCTGGGGCATTGGAGGTGCCGGGGCTCATATCGCGCGCCGCGACCATGCTCCGCAGCGCCACGCGCGGAGTTCCCAAGACACTGCCAAGCATTAGGGCGGCGCTCGACGCATGTGAACTTCGAGATGGTGCGACCATTTCATTCCACCACCATCTCCGCAATGGCGATCGCGTCCTGAATCTGGTGCTGTCAGAGGTTGCTGCGAAGGGTCTGAAAGACATCACGGTAGCGGCAAGCGCGCTGTTTCCCGTCCATGCTCCTCTGGTCCAGCACATACATCGCGGGGTTGTCACTCGACTGGCGGCGAGCACCATCTACGGACCACTTGCCGATGCGGTTTCGAGGGGCGTACTGGCCAAGCCCGTACTGATGTTTACGCACGGGGGCCGTGCGCGCTGCATCGAGTCCGGTGAACTTCACATCGACGTCGCCTTCGTTGCAGCGCCGACCGCCGACAAGTGCGGGAATCTCAACGGCGTCCAGGGCAGGGCCTCCTGCGGTCCGCTTGGCTACGCAATTTCTGACGTTCAGTACGCGGACCGTGTCGTCGCGATCACAGACAATCTGGTCGAATATCCGACAACGCCTATAGAGATTTCACAAGACAGCGTCGACTTCGTCGTCTCCATCGATTCCATCGGCGACCCGGAGCACATCGTCTCGGGAACCACGCGCCTGACGACAAATCCCATTGGTTTGCAGATTGCCGAAACGGCAGCCAAGATAATCGACGCATCGGGATTGTTGAACGAGGGCTTCTCGTTTCAGACCGGTGCCGGCGGCGTGTCGCTAGCCGCAGCGGCTTACCTTCGAGACATCATGATCCGACGCAAGGTGCAAGGCAGTTTCGCTTCCGGAGGTATCACTGGCGGGATCGTCCAAATGTTCGACGAGGGGTTGTTTCGTGCGTTGCTCGATGTTCAGGCCTTCGATCTCGAAGCCGTGGCATCCTACCGCCGCAGCCCGGCTCATCACGGTATGTCAGCTTCAATGTATGCCAATCCGCACAATCGCGGATGTGTCGTGAACGAGTTGGACGCAGTCATCCTTGGGGCCGCCGAAGTCGATCTCGCGTTCAATGTCAACGTAACAACCGGAAATGAAGGCATGATCCTCGGAGGATCAGGAGGTCATGCGGACACCGCCGCTGGGGCCAAGCTCACCGTGATCACCACGCAACTGACGGCTGGCAACCTGCCTAAGATAGTGGATCGCGTCAAAACGTTGACCACACCGGGGGAAACCGTCGACGTCGTCATCACGGAATCCGGTGTCGCGGTCAATCCTCAGCGTACCGATCTGCTCGATCGTCTGAAATGCGCAAACATACCTCTGGTCTCAATCGAGCGACTGAAGGAGGACGCAATACGGAAGGCAGGGCCGGTGCAGGCGCGTGCCGTCGAAAACAATAGGATCGTCGCCGTGGTCGAATACAGAGATGGCACCGTCATTGACGTTGTTAGAGCCGTATCGACGATGTCGACGGCAAAGACCTGGAGAGGGGATGAAAGCCCAGACCGCGGCTAGGCCGGATTTTTGGCCAAGCATTTTCTGTCGCCCAGCATTAGCGCTTCCTCGAGGAGAAGATCAATAATGACCGCGTTCATTAGCGACGATGATACATTAGCAGCGTCGCGGACGCTCTCCAGTACATTTCCTACTACCATCCGCCAGACTACATTCGTCACCTGAACTACGCCTATGAAACCGAAAAGAGCCCGGCGGCCAAGGACGTCGATGTCAATGGCAATTCGATCCACGAAATCGGCCCGGCGAGGTGGCGCAGATTTCGATCCAAGATGTAAATTGAGGTCCTCGTTTCTCGAACATGGAAGCGGGCACCGCAGGGCACACGCAAACCGCGATGATGCGCGACCCGTAACCCCGCGTCCGGCGCTGCCCTATTGGCGCTTTCCGCAAGCACTTGATCATTCGGCCATCAGTCACTCGAGCGAGCGTTTGGTTCATATCCAGCCGCAGCTGGGTGAAGGGACCAGTGTCCCGCGGCATCTGCCTGAGCTGACGGCGCGCTCCGAAAGGAATCGTCATCCATCGGCTCGATTCTCCTTCACAGCCCTGCGCACCCCTTTCACGAGGACGTATTGCAAAGCGCAATGGCAACGAGAACGATTTGCTAATTGGTCTGGAGCCGTTGGGCTGCCATCTTCACGACGTTTCTCCCGCGCATCCTCCTGGGTGCCACTGACTTGAGCCCGGCACAGTCGCGCTGGGCTTCTTTATTGCTCTTGTACCCGGCCAATTTACTCGCGCCGACCTCACTTGCTCGGGCGCGCTCGATACGGCGTTCGTGTTAGCACGATAGACATGCAAGCGCCGCAATCAGGGCACTTCCGACGAAAGCATCTTCAAGGCTCGGCTGCCTACCTTTAGTGCTGCCGGTAATATCCAGACGAGCCGATAATGCCGATGCTGTCGACGGCAATAAGACGATCCGATTCTCCGACCCTCTGGTATCACACGAAGCCTGCAACGTCCCTGGAACCCATCGCCCAAAGAGCCATTGGTCCCAATTGCTGGAGTTACACATTCCTTGCGGCCCGGACACGCTCCGTCGAAAACTCCGCTCGTATGCTGTTTCCATCGCGATCCAAGCCGGGAACCCTACCATACCGCTTCGACTCGCCGCGCACCAAACTGCCCGGTGCCAAGAGCTCTATATCGCCACCATCGGTCGACACGGAAATATACTTGTTTTGCGGATGATCGAGCAGATCCTTGAGTTCTGAAAAGTGTCCGAACGCGATGCGGGCGCGTGACAGACGGGCGACAAACTCTTCGGAATCGAGCTTTGCTATTTGCTCGGCGCACCACGTCTCGACCTGACTCCGGTTCTCTATGCGTGCCTGATTGGTCTCGAACCCTGGCTCACGGGCCTGTGCCGGCGTTCCGAAGACGTCAGTGCACAAGGACTTCCACTCACGCTCGTTTTGCACCGATATCAGGACGGTCTTCCCATCGCGGCACGCAAACTTCCCGTACGGCACGATGGAGGGATGGCGCAGTCCAAGTCGCTGCGGCGTGAACTGCCCGTACTTGTGCTGAAGAAAGGGCACATTCATCCAATCGGCCATCGCATGATAGAGAGAGACGTCGATCACGCGACCCTGGCCGCACCTCTCGCGCCCGAGCAATGCTTCAAGAATGGCCTGATACGCGGTCATGCCAGCCGCGATGTCGCAGACAGAGACGCCGACCCGCGCGGGTTCTTCGCCGATGCCATTGATGGCGCAAAGGCCCGTTTCTGCCTGAATCAGCAGGTCATACGCCTTCTGCTCGCTTCTTGGCCCCTCGCGCCCATAGCCGCTGATATTGCACACGATCAGCCGCGGATTGAGCGCCATGAGCTCATCGGAGCTGAAGCCGAGGGATTCGATCACGCCGGGACCGAGGTTTTGAATGAAGACATCGGCTCGCCTCAACATGTTCTTGAGAAGAGCCTTATCCTCGGTCGCTTTCAGGTCCAGAGCGATCGATTCCTTTCCGCGGTTGAGCCAGACGAAATAGGCGCTCTGTCCGTTAACGAGTGCATCATACGCCCGGGAAAAGTCTCCCTCGGGCCGCTCCACTTTGATCACCCTTGCGCCGGCGTCAGCAAGCTTGCCTGATGCGTAGGGTGCGGCGACAGCGTGTTCCACGGCAACAACAATGATGTTTGAGAGATCTGTCATCGTATGTTGCCTCCATTGCTGCCCCTGGAGATTGAGGCGCAACCTGCCTTCTCTGCAACCGCGTTGTGCCGATGGGTGCTATTGGCTTACCCAATCGAGAGTCCCGCCACTGTCAGCCATTGGTTTTCGCAATATTGGTGGTCATCGATTTCGTGTTGCGGTCACGGAGGCGGATGCTTAACGCTGCCCGAACCTAACCACGATGCCTTTCGGTTGGACATGACGATGAGCGATCCGTTTCTTGCCTTGTTCGTTCCCGCCACGAGACCTGAACGCTTCTACAAGGCGGCTGCATCCGGTGCCGATGCGATCGTCATTGATCTGGAGGATGCAATTGCGGCACATGAGCGCGCCTCCGCCCGGAGAACGCTGCGCGCCGTTCTTCCAACGCAGGCATTTCCCGGCGAGGTCATCATCCGCATGAACGGACCTCGAACGGCGGATCACGATGAAGATGTTCGTCTCCTTTTGGATCTGCCGAGCTGGGTCGGCCTCATGCTGGCCAAAACGGAGCAATGCGAGGACGTCTCACGCCTCACCGACCGGCTTCCTGGTCGCTTGACAATAGGTCTGGTTGAAACGGCTACAGGCATCGTCAATGCCCGCTATCTCGCACCACTATGCACCCGAGTGGCATTCGGATCGATCGACTACGCGAACTCGATCGGAGCCGCTCATTCGGCGCGCGCCCTGTTGGCGGCCCGGTCGGAACTGGTTTTCGCCTCGGCACTTTCGGGTGCGGCCGGACCGCTGGATGGTGTGACAACGTCGCTAGCAGACGAGTCTGAAATCGAGTCCGACGCCTTCGCAGCGCGAGAGCTCGGCTTTACGGGAAAATTGCTGATCCACCCGAAGCACGTCGTGCCGGCGCTACGTGGCATGGCCCCTGCGGCAACCGATTTCGCGCATGCCTGCGCGGTTATCGCGGCAGGCCACGATTCCGCCCACGGGGTCGACGGGAAGATGGTGGATGCACCGGTTATCGAGGCCGCAAAACGCATTGCTGAGGACTACGACCGAATACATCGCCGGATCGACGCCATTGCGCGCAGATCCGCCTTGCCATCGTAGCTGATCCGCAAGCCTGCCCAAACCTGTGAACTAAAGAACGCCAGGAAAGGTTGCGGCGAGTTCTGCCGCCAGAGAGGAGCAGATATGGAGAAACAGATCGGTATTATCGGGATCGGCCTGATGGGGCACGGCATTGCCAAAAATCTCCTCCTCCGAGGGTGGAAGATCAGCTATCTTAGACACGCGGGGAACCAACCGACAGACGATCTCGATGCAAAGGGGGCGGTGGGCTGGTCTTCGGCGTCAGACCTCACGAGAACAGCGGACGTTCTCATCCTATGCGTTACGGGCACTCCTCAAGTTGAGGACGTCCTGACGGGCAGCGGCGCCGTACTTGATGCCCTCGGCCCCGGTACAATTGTGATCGACTGCTCGACAGCGATTCCGAGTTCGACAGCCAGGCTGGCGCAGTTGGTCTCCGCAAGACGCTGCCATTTTGTCGACGCTCCAATGACGCGCACTCCCAAAGAGGCCGAAGAGGGCCGGCTCAACCTCCTGGTTGGCGGGGACGCCGCTGTGGTCGAGTCCTTACACCCTCTACTTTCGTCATTCGCGGAAAACATCTTTTATGCCGGCGGCGTCGGGTCAGGGCACCGGCTCAAGTTGCTGCACAATTTTGTGTCGCTCGGCACCGTCACATTGATCACGGAAGCCGTGGCCTGCGCCGCCAAAGGAGGTGTCTCGATGGGGGCACTTGTGGACTGCTTGAGCCGCGGTGGCGGCGCCGGGGTCGCCCTCGATCGGCTCATTCCTTACATTCAAAAGGAACAAACGGAACAACTTCGCTTCACGGTGGCAAATGCTTGCAAGGATTTTTCGTACTACAATCAGATGGCTGATGAACTCGGTGCCTCGCATTTGATCGCCGCTAGTATCTATCACACGCTCGATGGTCTGGTTCGCTGTGGCGAAGGAAACGCATACATGCCCCAGCAGGCCACTCTGCTTCAGAAGCATGTCATAACATGAATTAGGCCGAAGCTCATCGCCTGCCTGAAAGAAGGGACTTATCGGTCCCTTCTTCACGGCAGAACTCCATCATCCTTACAGCGCCTTTTCCAGCTCCGGCAAGGCGTCGAATAGATCGGCAACCAAACCGAAGTCCGCCACCTGGAAAATGGGCGCATCCTGATCATTGTTGATCGCGGCGATGATCTTGGAATCCTTCATTCCAGCAAGGTGCTGTATGGCGCCCGAAATACCGACCGCAACATAAAGCTCAGGTGCCACCACTTTGCCGGTTTGACCCACTTGATAATCGTTCGGCACGAAGCCCGCATCGACGGCCGCACGAGACGCCCCCACCGCGGCGTTCAACTTCCGCGCCACCGCTTCGAGCAGTTTGAAATTTTCACCGGACTGCATGCCCCGTCCGCCCGAGATGACAACCTTGGCCGAAGTGAGTTCAGGTAGGTCAGATCGAGAGATGCTTTCACCCACGTGGGAGGACAGGCCTGGATCGGCAACGGCCTCTCTACGCTCAATTGCGGCGTTCCCGCTCTCGCTTGCCGGCGGAAACGAGGCGATACGCACCGTGATCACCTTCTTCGCGTCGGTCGCTTGGACCGTCTGGACGGCGTTGCCCGCATAAATCAGCCGGACGAATATGTCGGCAGCCTTCACCTCCGACACTTCAGACACTTGCATCACATCCAGCATCGCGGCCACGCGCGGCATGTAGTTCTTGCCGCTATTGGTGGCCGGCGCGACGATGTGATCGTAATCGGCCGCAAGCTTGACAATATTCGCCGCCATCGGCTCAGCCAGCGGACGCTCGAGCTCCGCACTGTCGATATGCAGAACCCTCGTCACGCCGCTCAACTTTGCCGCATGCTCCGCCGCTGCGCCCGCGCGGTAGCCCGCCACGAGCACGTGAATATCACCGCCGACCTTTGCGGCGGCAGACAGCGCCTTGTGGGTTGCTTGTTTCAGGGAGGTGTTGTCGTGCTCAGCGATGAGTAGAACGGTCATTGGATCGCACCCGTTTCCTTAAGCTTGGCCGCGAGCTCGCTCGCCGAATGCACCTTTATGCCGGCCTGCCGTCTTAAGGGTTCCTCCGTCTTGATCAGTTTAAGTCGCGGTCTAACATCCACGCCGTAATCTGCCGCGGTCACTTCGCCGCATGGCTTCTTCTTCGCCTTCATGATGTTGGGCAGCGATGCGTAGCGCGGCTCGTTGAGCCGGAGATCCGTCGTAACGATGGCCGGCATCGTGAGCCTGACGGTCTGCAGGCCGCCATCCACCTCGCGCACGACGGTCAATGCTGAATCCTCTATGTCGATCTTCGAGGCGAACGTACCTTGTGGCCAGCCGAGCAACGCGGCAAGCATTTGGCCGGTTTGATTGCAGTCATCGTCAATGGCCTGCTTACCCAAAATCACGAGGTCGGGCTTTTCAGCCGCGACGACTTCCCTGAGCACCTTCGCCACCCCGAGCGGCTCCACGTAGTCCTCGTGCTTGACGAGAATGGCCCGATCGGCGCCCATGGCCAGCGCAGTGCGTAGCGTCTCCTGGACTTGGGCGGGGCCCATTGAAACGACCACCACTTCAGTGGCCTTTCCGGCCTCCTTAAGACGCACCGCCTCCTCCACGCCGATTTCATCGAACGGGTTCATCGACATCTTCGCGTTGCCAATGTCCACGCCCGAGCCGTCCGGCTTAACACGGATAGCGACATTGAAATCGACGACGCGTTTCACCGCGACGAGAATCTTCATCGATAGAATTCTCCCGATCCTTTACCAACAGTATGGACTGAGATATGCGACGGAACTGCTTTTCGATCGCCGGCTCTCGATGAACTTGGCGACGGAACTTGGCTGCCGCGACAGGTCCGGCTTGTAGCGGCAGGCAGGCCAGTTGCACACGACAACGACCTGCCCCTTTCAAACTCCGGAGCGACTTGACCTAGACCTTAACGTAGCAAGGTCCGCGGGCAATGATGGGCTCGACCGTCTCAATGATCTCATCGTAGTCGGGATTCATGGGAAGGGCCTGGAAGCCGGTAAATCCGAGATTCTTGGATACCTCTTCTCCCGAAAAATACGCTCCCGCGACGAACCGACCGACGACGTCCATTTCTTCCACCGGGATAGCATTGACGAACGCGAGCGGATCGCGAGGCTTCTCTACTGGCAGCTTGGAGACGATTTCATAGAACCGTGGCGCCAAATCCGGGCGTGCTTTCAGCGCGCGCGGCAGCAGCGTCTCCAGAACGCCGGCGCCCGTCGCGGAGGGCATGCCGAGCTCGCGGTCCCCGGGGATCATGGCATCACACAGCCAGCCCAGCTGGGCGCTAACGTCTTCGTATGTTGTGGACATGAGAAATGCTCCTCAGGCTACTTTCGATGAGACTTTCTGATCGCGACGGCTGTTCACGATCGCTTCGGCATTGCGTAGGGCGAGTGCGGCCACGGTTCCGGTTGGATTCACCGGCCCCGATGTCGGCATCACGCTGCCGTCCATCACGAACAAATTCGGGACATCGTGGGCACGTCCGAATCCATCGACCACCGATGTTGTGGGATCTGTCCCCATGCGAACCGACCCGAGAATATGCCAGCCTGTTTCACGCGAGTCCGGTGCGACAACGGTCTCGTACGCCCCTGCCTCACGCATCGAGATCGAGGCGTGCTCCTCGTGCCACTTGACCAGCTTTCGGGAGTTTTCATCGCACCGGTAGATGACCTTGGGAGCCGGAATGCCGTCTGCGTCCTTCAAGTCGGGATCGATCACGACCCTGTTCTCCGGATTTGGCAGATCCTCGCCGATAATCGACCACATGGCGGAGCGACCGAACCGTTTGTAAACCGTCTTGTGGAATTCCGCTCCCCAGCCCGCCCGCTTGCCCCAAGGCCAGACGCCGATCGTCCCTAGCGGACCGCCGGTGCCCATGAGCTGCCACTTTGCGCCACGCACGAAGCCAACACCTGCCTGCGTCTCGGTGAATTGCTGCGAGTAAGCTCTCTGACCCGTTGGTCCCTGCCAACTGTCGAAGTGATCATCAAACAGGCCCATGACCATGCCGTGCGGATGCATCATCAGGTGACGTCCGACCATGTCGGAGCTGTTGGCGAGCCCTTTGGGAAATTTCGCGCTGTGCGAGTTCAGCAGGATCCGCGGGCTGCCGATGCCGTTCGCGCTGATGATGACGATTCGCCCGGCCTGAAAATGCGTCTTGCCAGTCTCACGATCGATATAGGTGACGCCAGTCGCGAGACCCGAAGCGTCTGTCTCGACCCGTGACACGCGCGCCCGCTGCACAAGCTTCACACCGAGCTTGATGTTGGTGGGCCAATGCGTCCGATCTACGGACCCCTTCGCCCCGTCGAAACAAGCAGGGGCCATGCATGCACCGCGCCGCACGCATGGGTTCATGCCGTTGTGCTTCACCGTTGCAATAGCGTTGGTGCCAGGCCAAATATGCCACCCCAGACGCTTGTGAGCAGCGAACAATTTCTTGTCGATCACTCCCATCGGCATGGGCGGAAGCGGCGGATCGAACGGCGGATAGGATGGATCTCCACCCACGCCCGATACGGACATCTGCTCCTCTGCCCGCGCATAGTATGGAGCTAGGTCATCATAGGTCAGCGGCCAGTCCGCCCCGACCCCATCCAAAGTCTTCACGCGGAAATTGCTCGGCTGAAACCGGTGCCACGCCGCGGCATAGATGACCGAGCTTCCCCCAACGCCGTTCCACATGAACGGCGCAACGTCGGATTCCTGGTCGTTGATCGGATAATCGGCCCCATTCATGCGCCTGTTCGGGTACCAACTGAACACCTGGTCCCGCTTGAGCTCAAATGTCGGCTCATCGAAATTGATCGACGTGTAGTTCGGGTACTCACCCTGCTCGAGGCAAACGACGGACAATCCCGCCTCCGCAAGCCGGCGAGCCGCGATCGCGCCACTTGGCCCTGAGCCCACGACAACGGCGTCCACTACATCTTTTGTGCCTGTATTCATGGCATCCTCCTCGTTCTAACTCGA
Source organism: Bradyrhizobium sp. USDA 3397 (assembly GCF_054060965.1). NCBI lineage: Bacteria > Pseudomonadati > Pseudomonadota > Alphaproteobacteria > Hyphomicrobiales > Nitrobacteraceae > Bradyrhizobium > Bradyrhizobium sp. USDA 3397. The sequence continues at coordinate 6,454,147 of NZ_JBSSDS010000001.1, read as the reverse complement.
CGCTTGTGCATCGACGACTTTTTCAAACGGCCGAACTGATGGCGGTGTCGCCCGCAGGCACCTTTTCATGGGGCCCTGCGCGTACTGCCGCCGACTTCCGCGCAGGGCTGCCTATGACTCAACGCGATCCCGCAATACGCTTCTGGAGAGCGTCCAGGAGGACCGCGGCAAGAATGATCGAACCGGTCGCGAAGTCCTGCCAGAAGATGTCGATGCGCGCGAGATTGAGGAAGTTCCTGATCAGCGCGATGACCACGACACCGATGATCACCCGCAGGATATTGCCCTGGCCGCCGCTGAGGCTGACACCTCCGATAACAACGCCGGCAATCACTTCGAATTCCAATCCGCGGGCGGTGTCGGCTTGGATCGACCCGATGCGCGCGAGCAAGACCATCCCGGCGAAGGACGCGCAAAGACCACAAATCATCAGACAAACGATTTTGATGCGATCGACGTTGATTCCGGACAGCGCAGCCACATTTCGATTCGCACCGATGGCATACACCTTCTTTCCGAAAGCCGTGTGGTTGAGGAGGACGTAACCCGCCAGAATCGTCAGGATTGCGATGATGAAGGGCATCGGAATGCCAAGGGGTCGCCCAAGGCCGATAATCCTGAATGACTCCGGGACGTTGGACACCACCTGTCCTTGAGTTGTCACGAACGCTAGGCTTCGGGCGATCATCATCGTTCCGAGCGTGGTTATGAACGACGGGATGCCGAACTTTGTCACGACAACGCCGGCGAAAAGGCCGAATAGCGGCCCCACCACCAGCGCAAGCGCAAACGTTGCCGTGATTCCGATCTCGGGCATCAGCTTGCCGGCAATGGATGCCGTCAGGGCCAGGACGGCACCCACGCTGATATCGAACTCGCCGTTTATCATCACGATGGTCATGCCTGCAGCCACGATTAGCGCTGCCGACATCTGAGCCATCAGGTTCTGAATGTTTATCACGGACGCAAATCGCGGTGAGACGATCGACATCACCACGACCAGAACGAGCAGGACAGCCACGGACTGGATGAGACCGTACGAGCGTCGAATACTCTCCTGCAAATTCGAGCGCCCAGCCTCTAGGGTATATGTGCTCATGCCGCTTTCCTCCCACTGACCGAAGTTTCGAGAATTCGATTGTGCTCCAGCTGCGCGCCGGCAAACTCTCCAACGATGGAGCCGCGGAACATCACGATAGCCCGGTCACAGAGCTTCTCGATGTCCGGCATCTCGGTGCTGATTATGATGACTCCGACACCTTCGGAGGCAATGCGTTCGATGATCTTTCTGATCTCGTCCTTGGAGCCGACGTCGATGCCGACGGTCGGATCATCCAGAATGAAGATCTTGGGACGGGTTTCCAGCCACTTCGCAATGAGCACCTTCTGCTGGTTTCCACCACTTAGAGTCCTGATCGGAACATGCGCGCTCGGCGCCTTAACGTTGAGCTCACGAACGCACCGTGTTCCCATTGCATCGATCTTGCTCCTCGACAGCAAGCCCAGTGCATTGCGTAACTTGCCGATGATGGGTAGCCCAACATTCTCCGCGATGGTAAAATCCGGAAGAATCCCCTCGCGCAGGCGGTCACCGGTCAACAGGGCAACCCCTTCCTTAATGGCCTTGCTGGGATTCCAATTGCTCTTTGTGGCACCACTTATCGCGATCGCCCCCTTGGATGGCTGATATCCCTCGACGCCGAATAAGGTTTTTGCGAGCTCAGTCAGACCCGAACCGGTCAATCCGGTGAAGCCCAGGATTTCCCCGCGATGAAGATCGAACGAAACGTCGTGAAGCATCCCGGATACACTCAGCCCGCGCACGGACAGAAGCACTTCATTGCTCGCGACCGCACCTCGCTTGCTCCTGGCGTCGACTTCGGCCAGCTTGCGCCCGAGCATATGCTGCACGACCTCCGGAATGGAGGTCGACTCCTTCTGCAGATTGGCGATGGTCTGGCCGTCGCGCAGGATCGTAATCGTGTCGCAGATCCGAAATACTTCGGACAAGTAATGGGAAACGAAGACGATCGCTACGCCTCTGCGAGACAGCTCAGTAATGAGCTGGAGAACGACATCGACCTCGGTTGCAGTCAGCGAGGACGTGGGCTCATCCATCAGCAGGATGGTCGGCTTCCAAGTCATCGCCTTAATGATCTGCACCATCTTTTTCAGGTCGTTTGGCAGCCGGCTGACCTGCTGACTGGCGTCGACCTCGATTCCGTAGTGGTCGAGAAGCTCCTGCGCTTTGGCGTTAAGGCCGCCAGCCGTAAGAATGCCAAGGCGACCCGTCGGCTCATTGTTCAGGAAGATGTTTTCCGCGACGGTCATTCCTTCCACAAGATTGATGTCCTGGTGGATGGTCACGATGCCGCGCGTGAGCGCGTCGATCGCATTATGTGGGCTATAATCTTTCCCGAGTAACTTGATGCTCTCGGCGGAGTCCGCCTGGTACACGCCGGCTAGAATCTTGAGAAGGGTGCTCTTGCCGGCTCCGTTCTCTCCGACGAGTCCGACCACTTGCCCCTTTTCCAGCGTGAAACTCGCGCTTCGAAGAGCTTTGATGCTGCCGAAGGTTTTCTTGACGTCCTTGCAGACGAGTGCCAAGTCACCCATTGTTTCCCCCGTCCGGATTGTCCGGCATTCGCCGGACACTCCATGATCTGTTGGTGCTTCAGTTGACCTTGGCGTCGAGAACCTGCGGTTCATTGACGAACTCGGCAGCGTTGTCCTTGGTCATCAGTTTTGGGGGCAATTCGACCAGCTTCTCGGTCTTTCCACCGGTCAAAGCCGACAGCATCGAGTTCATGCCGACATATCCCATCTCGAAGGGGTTCTGGACGATCGTGCCCGCGATCTTGCCTTCCTTGACGAGGCGGTAGGCCGTGGGATCGGTATCGAAGTTGACAAGCTTCACGTCTAGGCGCTTGGCTGCCTCGAGCGTTGCCTCAGCACCGATCGTCGGCGCGTGGTTCTGGAAGAAGACACCAGCGATATCCGGGATCTCAGTCAGGGTATCTTCCATCGTGCGCCGGCCGTCCTCGAGGGAAAGCTTCATCACCTTGCGGGGGAGCACGGTTAGGCCGAGCTCCTTGGCACGCTGCTCGAAGCCGCGATTGCGGTCGATGATGCACTGCACAGCCGGACCGTGGTCGAACACGATGACCTTGGCTCCCTTCGGCACCAGCGTGGCCATGTGATCCGCCGCCATGCGGCCGCCCATTTCGTTGGCCGTCACGACGTAGGTCACCCAGTCGCCCGAATTCAAGCCGATGTCGGTGACGACGACCGGAATTTTGTTCTTGTTGTAGATATTTTTAACCGGATCGGCGAGAACGACGGAATCGCCCGGGAAGATCAGCAGACCATCAATGTTCTGCGTGTAGAGATCTTCGAGATCCCCGACCTGCTTGGTGGTATCGGTGTCGCCGCCATTGGTGACCAACAGCTCAACCTTCACGCCCTTCCTTTCCCATTCGGCCATCGCCTTGCGGGCACCGGCGATCTGTGTGCGGAGGAAGGTATTCGTGCCCCAGAATTGGGAATATCCAAGCTTGAATTTCTTGTCCGCAGCCATCGCGCTGCCGGCGAACGGCAATGTCAAGACGGATGCCCCAAGTACGGATGCGCCAAGTAGAGTCGAAAACTTCAATAGATCGCGCTTGCTAACAGTCATTCCCACCTCCCTATGCAAAGGAATATTTGTTCTCGAGCCGGCCCGATCGCTCTGCTTAGGAAACGGCGGCGCCATGCCACACGGCAAAGACGCCGGCTTCCTGACTCAAGGCCGGCACGGTCAGAGCATGGCGATTGGATCCCCCGATCGGCAATTATCCCTACGTTCTGGCACCGATTAGAATTTGATATCGCTGGCGCCAGCCGATGGCAGCCGGCCATAGCCAGCACCAATTGCCATCAGAATGAATGCTGCCTAGCTGCCTGCGCACCACCTGGGATTACGTCGCATCCTCACATTAACCTTTGGGAGGACTAGCTCATGCAGGTAAAAGGGAATGGTATGAAGGATTGCGTCGTGCTCGTGACGGGAGCTGCCGGAGGCGTCGGCATGGAAGTCATCCGTCAGCTTGCTGAGAACGATGCCAAGATCATCGCGACGGACATTGCCGATCAGGTTCATGACCTGAAGAAGGACTTCTCCGGCGCACGGATCACGACGATCACCGGCGACGTGTCGAAGAGCGCCGATGTCGAGAAGATTTTCAGTGCTGGTGAGGACAAGTTCGGTGCCGTTCAAGCCCTCATCAGCAACGCTGGCTACATGATTGCGAAGGCGCTGCACGAAACCGCCGAGGAAGACTGGGATGCGGTCCTCGCGGGGAACGCGAAGTCATTCTTCCTGACCGCAAAGCGGGCCCTTCCGAACATGCTCGCCGCCAAGAAGGGATCGATTACGGCGACCGGCTCCATCTCCAGCGTCGTTGGACTACCTTCCCAGGCGGCTTACTGTGCTTCAAAAGGCGCCGTTCTGCAGCTGGTACGGCAACTGGCCGTTGAGTATGCCGGATCGGGTGTGCGCGTAAATGCAGTTGGCCCGGGAGCCATCAATACGCCGTTCCTCACGCGTTATCTGAATGGTCTTCCCGACCCGAAGGCAGGCGCCGATGCAGTGAAAGCCGCTCATCCGATGAAGCGATGGGCCGAACCCGACGAAGTCGCAAAGGCCCTGGTTTTCCTCGCAAGCGACGATGCCGCCTTCATTACCGGCCATATCCTGATGGTCGATGGCGGGTACGTTGCGGGCTGACCCATAGATAGATTCATTTCGATTGGAGAGACGTCATGTCCGTCAGCGCCATCATCGACCCCCATCATCACCTCTGGGATCTCGAAAACTATTCCTATCCCTGGCTTTGCCAAGCCGGCGAGCCGGTGGCTCCGATCGCAGGTAGCCTCCGATCCATCATGAAGTCTTACTCACTCGCGGACTACCGCGAGGACTCCAAGCGATGGAATGTCGTGAAGGACGTCCATCTCGACGCGCTCTCGGCCGATATTCTCGCCGAGACACGTTGGCTTCAGGATATGAAAAACAAGACGGGCTTCCCGACGGCCATCATAGCCCACGCGGATCTGGAGGCCGACAATGCCGATAGCGTTCTTGAAAGCCACGCGGAAAGCAAGGCGGTCCGCGGTATCCGCCAGATCCTGAACTGGCATCCCGACCCTCGTTACAGCTTCATCGACCGTTCAGACCTGCTGCGAGACCCGAGGTGGCTGAAGGGCTTTGGCCTGCTCAAGAAGCACGACTTCTCTTTCGACCTTCAACTCTATCCTCACCAGATGATGGACGCAGCCCGCGTTGCCCGTGACCACGAGGACACGACTATCATCCTGAACCATACCGGAATGCCCCTTCAACGGGATGCTGAGGGCGTTCAGAGCTGGCAAGACGGCATGCGGGCTCTGGCGTCCATTCCGAGCGTCCACGCCAAGATCTCAGGCCTCGGAATGGTCGACCCTGACTGGACGGTCGCAAGCATCCGGCCGTTCGTCCTCAAGACGATCGACTACTTTGGGGTCGATCGGTGCATGTTTGCAAGCAACTTCCCGGTCGACAAGATCTACGCCAGCTTCGACCGGATCTACGAGGCTTTCTTCGAGATCGTGAAGGACCTGTCCGACACCGACAAGAAGAAGCTCTTTCATGATAACGCCCTGCGTGTCTATCGGCTTTGAAATCGTGTCGCGCGACCGTCGGCGCACTGCGCATTGGTAAGCATCTGTGGTAGTCCCTGGGACGCACCACGACAGGAGCCACCCCCATCCCCGTTCATGGGGGTGGGGAACCCTCAGCTAGAAATCCCGAACCTGCCTCGCCGATCACTCAGCCAATCGGCGCCGAACGCGTGTCCCCTTGCGCCAGGTCGCAAAGCGACTCGATGTGCACTAGGTAGACCGTGACGGCCGCAGTTCTATGCCTTCGCCCACGAAAAAAGACGAGCATATTGCGACTAGGCTGGAGTCGCTGCTGCCGCAGCGCAATCGACAAGGATCCTCACGAGCTCGTCGCGGTGATGGTTGGCCGGTGCATCTTGCCGGACGCAAATTCGCAGGTTTCGCTGCGCCCACGGCTCCGCCAGAGGCAACACCGCCAGCCGCTTCTCGTCTTCCTTCTCAACAGCCGAGCGAGGCACAACGCTGACGCCAGCCCCTGATGCGACAAGATGAACGACGGCCTGATAGCCGGGAACCTGCACGCGGATATCGAGCGTGGCGCCAAGAGCTGCAGCATGGCTCAATAGGAACGTGTTTATCGCGGCGCCTCGCTGCAGTTCAACGAATGGCTCGCGAAGACATTCCTCAAAACGAACCGGCCTGCCTCTATTGATCGGGCTGCTTAGCGGCACGAGGACAACCAGATCGTCATCACGATACGGAAAGAACGTTAATTCCTTATGGTTGGCTTGAAGCGCGACGATCCCGACATCGGCTCGACGGTCTGCGACCGCCGCAAGTATGTCGTGGCTGTTCTTCTCTTCGAGTGCGATGCGAACCGATGGATGATGCTTGAAGAAGACTGCAAGATCATCCGGGACAAACGAATTAACGGCGTTGGTATTCGCAAACAGTGTGATCCTTCCGGGCATACCGGCAGAGAAGGGCAGCATATCGGCATGCATCTGCTCAAGCAGCTCGAACGACTTACGAGCGTAGTCAGCTAGAACTGTACCGGCAGGCGTGGGGCTGACCCCCTCGCGGTTTCGCTCGAGAAGGACGGTACCGAGAGTATCCTCAAGCTGCCTAATGCGTTGGCTGACAGAGGATGGCGCCAGGTTACATCGCTGAGCACCGCGCGACAGATTTCCTTCGTCGAGCACCGCGAGAAACACTCTCAAATCGACCAGATCGTAACGCATATTCCGCCATCGGTTTGTACCGCGTTCGGCTCTGACGAACGCTTCATTCGGAACATACCGCTTCTCGTTCGTCTGGAAAATGGCCTAGCTTCAATTCCAACCTAGAAGAATTTCCAATAACCATCAGTCGCCAACTATCGTAACGGCTTCGGACAAGACGTCTGTAGTTGGCGACAAAAATCAGCATCGGGAGGTTAACAACGTGACCGCGAAGTACGCGAAACGTGTAGGTTTTCTCACAAAGCGCGAAGACATGACGAAGGAGCAGTTCGTCCAGCATTGGCGAACCGTTCATGCGGAGCTGTGCCAGAAGATTCCCGGGCTCAAACGCTACGCCATCAACTTCATTGATCGCGATATCTATCCTAGCGCGGCCTATGACGGCTTTTCGGAGCTCTGGTTCGAAAGCAAGGAGGCCCATGACGCGTCCCTGTCGAGCCCCGAAGGGAAGACATTGTTGGCCGATCTCCCCAACTTCACCTCTACGATATGCGGAGTCATCGCCTATGAGGAGCGATTCATTTGGCCGGCCGACGATGGGCTAGGCGGCAAGGCGCGTTAGACTCGGATCGTTAATTCAGAGGGCGGCGCAATGGACGAGCGCCAACTTAAATGCTTCCTGGTTATCTCAGAGACGGGCTCGGTGACCGGAGCCGCCGAGCGCCTGGATATTGCCCAACCCTCGTTGAGCCAGATGCTTCTCCGGCTCGAGGAGGAATTGGGCTCGAAGCTCTTTCAGCGAACGTCACGCGGGGTCGTGCTCACCGAGGCCGGACAGGTTTTCCGCGAGCATGCCCGCAACATCATCGCGGACATCGATCGTGCTCGGGATGAGATCAAGGCCGAGGATAGCTATGTCCGATCGGAGGTCACGATAGGCCTGCCGAGCTCTTTTGCCACATTGATCGGCGCCCCCCTCATTGCTGCGGCTGCACATGAAACGCCCCGCGTGCAGCTGCGACTATTCGAGGCGATGTCAGGGCATATCCGCGAGTGGCTGACAAAGGGTGACCTCGACGTCGGCGTTCTTTACGGAATTCAAGACAGCCGGCATCTGTTACTGGAGCAAATCGCCGTCGAGGAGCTCTTTCTGGTGGGCCCGCCGAGCGCATTCAGGCACTGCGACCGCCACGGTTTTGCAGATGAGGCTATTGATCTCAGTGCAGTCGACACTTTCCCCCTTGTCTTGCCGACAGGACAACATGGCCTTCGGCGCTTCGTCGACGAGCGAGCGCGCTCATCCCAGCTGAAACTCAAGGTCCAACACGAGATCAACTCCCTCACCGTCATCAAGCAGCTGGTGCAGGGCGGCCATGGCTACACCTTGCTTGCGCACGCAGCCATCTCCGACGAACTAAAGCGAGGCGAGTTGTCTGCGGCGCGGATCGTTAAGCCCGTCTTCCGGCGCGGGATATTCCTGGCGCGCAATCCGGCCCAATTCGTCACGCGCGCGTCAGTTAAGGCCGCCGAAACACTGACAAACATCGCGTGGGATCTCATCGGCCGGGGTGATTGGCTTGCCACGCGCGTGAAGCGGTCCCGGATAAGCGCTGCGGATGACAGCCTCACGAGATTGTCTCCGAGACTCGTCCAGGTGAATAAAGAACTCTCGCTGGCGCAGGCCGCGAAGTAGTCGTCAAAGCGACGCCTTGGATAAGCATCGATGCAGGGCATCGGAACACGAGCTAGTGCGCAGGCCAATCACGGCCAGAAGTACAACACGGTAGCCTCCTTCAGGACTTCAATCGTTAGATGCGAAGCGATGTCGCGCGAGCAACGGCGACCTTCTCGCCCATAGCTTCGCAATACAAATTGTTGGAGGAATTGATGATCAAACCGACGGCGGTTCGCCGCGCCCGGCTGCTGGCCGCCATATGTGCCCTTGGCATATCCACCGGCCCGTCTGATGCCGCGGATAAATTGTCCGTCGGCTACTCGCAATTCTGGGGGACCATTCCGTTCTCGCGAACACAGGTCGCCGGAGCGCGGAAGGCCATGGAGGAATGGAAGGCCAAGGGGGTGGACATCGACCTCATCGTCACCAATGGCGGCAATACCGATACCACCCGCCAAGTGGCCGACCTCGAAGACCTCCATACACAAGGAATCAACGATCTCCTGCTCTTTCCCGGCGACGGCATTGTTCTCGCCGAGCCGGTCAAGACAGTGTTCAATGCGAACCACATCCCTGTAATGGTCACCGATATCGGTCTGCAATCGGGATCATGGGAGTCCTTCATCATCACCGACAACGTGACGGGCGGCAGACAAGCCGCGCAGCTGATGGCGAAGAATGTCAAGCCGGGTGCGAAGGTCATCGTCTTCGACTTTGGACTGGCGAACGACAACGTGCAAGCTCGTGTACGAGGCTTCGAGACAGAGGCCAAGGCGCTTGGTCTTATGGTGCTTCCGCGCAAGGTGATCAAGCTGAGCCTCGAAGAAGGCCGGCGCACGATGGAGGATGTTCTGGTCGAGAGCCCCGACATCGCCGGGGTCTTCTTCGAAAATGAAATCGTAGCGCAAGGGGCCGCCGCGACCCTAGAGGCAGCGAAGCGTCAGGATGTCAAGCTCGTGACCTTTCGACTTGAGTGCACGCGCGTACGACCTGATAACGGAGGGAAAGCTTTTGGGCGTCATCGTGCAGGATCCCTTCAGGATGGGTTATGGGGGCATGAATGCCATGGTTACCACCCTGACTGGCGGCAAGCCCAAAGCCCGGATCGACCTCGAAACCAAGGTCCTTACTAAGGAGAACGCCGGAGAACTCGCGTCCGACCCGCAAGTTGGAAACTAACGGCGAGAGTGAGTTCGGATCGATCTCCGTCAGACGCGATCAAATGGGCGTGGATCAAAGGGCGTGCACCATATGATGGCGCCCCATAGGGCAACGTAATAGCAGGTAGATGATAGACACCATTGAGTGCGTTCTCCTGCCCGTGCTTCTAGACCGTGGCGGCAACAGACAGGAGTTGACATCATGTCGAAGCACTTCATTGGTGGCAAATGGGTCGGCGCATCCAATGGCGAGACGACCGATATGATCGATCCCAGCACAGGAAAGGCCTACGGCAAGATCGCGGCGGGCACTGTTGAGGATGTCGATCTGGCCGTCAAGGCAGCCCGCAGCGCCTTCGAAACCGGCGCATGGGGCAAATTGACCGCGGCGGAGCGGGGCCGCATTCTGATCGCCATTTCGCAGCGCATCCTCGAAAAAAGGGAGGAGCTTGCCGCCATCGAAGCGCGCGACACCGGAAAGCCAATGACGGTGGCGAGAAATGACATCAACGCGGTTGCACGGTATTTTGAGTACTATGGCGGCGCAACCGACAAGGTCTATGGACACACGATTCCCTACCTCAACGACCATTTCGTTGCCGTCGTGCGCGAGCCGAAAGGTGTGACCGGTCACATCCTTCCCTGGAACTACCCCGCCCAGATGTTCGGCCGGACACTTGCTCCATCGCTGGCCGTCGGCAACGCAACGGTCCTCAAGCCGGCCGAGGCCGCATCCGCCTCCATTCTACGCCTCGCGGAGCTCGCGACGGAAGCTGGGCTTCCCGATGGCGCGATCAATATCGTGACCGGATTTGGAAGCAAAGTTGGGGTGGCGCTTACGACCCATCCCGGTGTGAACTTCGTCTCGTTCACGGGCTCCCCTGAGGTTGGGCAGAAGATCCAGAAGCTGGCTGCGGACAACTACATCAATTGCACGCTCGAACTCGGCGGCAAGTCGCCTCAGCTCGTGTTCGAGGATGCCGATTTCGATGCGGCTAGCAAAACCATCTGTGCCGCGATCATTCAGAATAGCGGCCAAACCTGCTCCGCCGGAAGCCGTGTGCTTGTTCAAAAGCGTATCTTCGACCAGTTCATCGCAAGGCTTAGCGACCGTTTCAAGGCCGTGCGGGTCGGCAGCCCGGAGATGGATCTCGACTGCGGTCCGATCATCACCGCCGGACAGAGGAAGACCGTCCTTGGCTTCATTGATCGCGCCACCGCCAGCGGTCTCCCCCTCCTCGCCGAAGGCCAGATTGCAGAAGGAGTCGAGCCGGGCGGGTTCTTCGTCAAGCCCGCGCTATTCGGGCCCGTGCCGACGGATCACGAGCTGGCGCAACAGGAGGTGTTCGGTCCCGTGCTAGCCGCCATTCCGTTCGATGACGAAGATGATGCGGTCCGCATCGCCAACGGAACTGAATTCGGCCTTGTTGCAGCGGTTTGGACGAGGGATGGCGGCCGACAAATGCATCTTGCGAAGCGGCTGCGCTCCGGCCAGGTATTCGTGAACTGTTACGGGGCGGGTGCGGGCATCGAGTTGCCCTTCGGAGGCACTGGCAAGAGCGGTCATGGACGCGAAAAGGGACTTGTGGCGATGGACGACTATTCGAACCTCAAGACACTCGTGATCAAGCACGCTTGATCGTTAACCGGGCGGCTCTGATCCAATAGCTCGGAGCCGCAAGAAGACGAGGAACAATCATGTCGGCGACAATGCGGGCTATGCAAGCTCACCAGTTCGAGATCTCAGGCCTTAAATTGACCGAGGTCCCTATTCCAACGCCCGGAAAGGGAGAGGTGTTGGTCAAGGTAGGGGCGGCGACGCTGAACTATCGCGACTTGGCCGTACTGGGCGGTGACTACATCAAGGGCCTTCCGTTACCCTATGTCCCCGCCTCCGATGCGTGCGGCACCGTGGCCGAGATCGGGCCTGGCGTCAGCCGGTTCAAGAAGGGAGATCGAATCGTCCCCATCTACACCCAGGGCTGGCACGACGGCAAACCTACTCCGGAGCAACGCGCGAAGCGTACACTTGGCGCACCTCTGGCCGGCGTTCTTCAGGATTACATCGTCATCCCGGAAGAGGACGCGGTGACGCCTCCTTCGCACTTGACCGACGTGGAGGCCGCCACGCTTCCCATCGCTGGTCTTACAGCGTGGTCAGCTCTGAACGAAGCAAACATCAAATCCGGCGACGACGTTCTCCTCCAAGGAACTGGGGGTGTTTCGCTCTTCGCGCTTCAGTTTGCGAAGCTGGCCGGAGCCAGAGTTACCATTCTGTCGTCGTCCGACGAAAAGCTGGCGCGAGCGAAAGCGCTTGGGGCCGACTTTGGCGTCAACTATCGCACCAGTCCGGAATGGGATGTCGAAGTGAAACGGCTCACCAACGGCCGCGGTGCAGACATCGTGGTCGAGACCATTGGATCATCCTTGGGCAAGTCGTTGAGCGCCGTTGCTTTTGGGGGGACGATCAGTGTCGTCGGGTTTGTCGCTGGCTATTCGACGGAATTGAACATCCGACAGCTGATCGGCCCTTTGGTGAATATCAATGGGATCGCTGTTGGTTCGAGGCGTGGTTTCGTCGACATGAATCGCGCGATCGCGACGGCTGGCATCAAACCGGTCGTCGACAAGACGTTCGATCTGTCCGAGGCCGCAAGCGCCTTTAACTACATGAAGAGTGGCGCACACTTCGGAAAAATAGCTATCACGATGTAATTTGCCATAGCATCGGACGTTACGAACTTTCGCGACGCCATCCGTCTAGCAGGAAAAGCATAGTGACGGGCACGACGGCGTCAGTTGTCGTGCCCGTTTTCCTTTCCAACAACCTTGAGCAAGAGGATGCTTGAACGTGCGCAAGTTCAACAAGATCCTGGTCGCAAACCGAAGCGAAATCGCAATTCGCGTCATGCGCGCGGCGACCGAGTTGAGCAAGACGACGGTTGCGATTTATGCCGAAGAAGACAGGCTTTCATTGCATCGGTTCAAGGCCGACGAGGCTTATCTGATCGGTCGGGGGATGTCGCCCGTGGGCGCCTATCTCTCGATCCCCGAGATCATCCGCGTTGCGCGATCGTCGGGTGCGGACGCAATCCACCCCGGCTATGGACTTCTCTCTGAGAGTCCCGAACTCGTGGAGGCGTGCGAGGCTGCCGGCATCGCCTTCATCGGGCCAACGGCCGCAACGATGCGTCTTCTCGGCGACAAGGCCTCCGCTCGTCGCGTTGCGATCGAAGCCGGCGTACCCGTCGTGCCGGCAACTGGTGTCTTAGGCGACGATTTCGACGCTATCCGCAAGGAGGCATCCGACATCGGATATCCGCTGATGCTGAAGGCGTCCTGGGGCGGCGGTGGTCGGGGAATGCGTACAGTCTATAGCCCCGAAGAACTTCAGTCCAAAGTTCTCGAAGGCCGCCGCGAAGCCGAACCCGCCTTCGGAAACGGAGAAGGACATCTGGAAAAGCTGATCGAGCGGGCGCGCCATGTCGAGGTCCAGATCCTCGGCGACAGCTACGGCAACATCTTTCATCTCTTCGAGCGCGACTGCAGCGTTCAGCGCGCCGGAACCAAAAAGTGGTCGAGCGCGCCCCTGCACCTTATCTCTCAGCGGAACAACGTACCGAAGTATGCGAGCTTGCGAGGCGCATATGCCTGCACGTCGGTTATCGATGTGCCGGAACGGTCGAATTTTTGATGGACGTGGACTCCGAGAGATTTTATTTCATCGAAGTCAATCCGCGCATCCAAGTCGAACACACGATAACGGAGCAAGTCACCGGTATCGACATCGTGCAGGCGCAGATGTTGCTGACGGAAGGCGCTACGCTTGCCGAAGCAACAGGTGTCGCCAGACAGGAGGACATTCGGCTCACTGGGCATGCCTTGCAGTGCCGTGTAACCACGGAGGATCCACAGAACAACTTTATCCCCGATTACGGTCGTATCGCGGCCTACCGCTCGGCTACGGGAATGGGCATCCGCTTGGACAGCGGCACCGCCTATTCCGGCGCCGTCATCACACGACATTTCGACTCGTTGCTAGTCAAGGTGATAGCCTGGGCTCCGACAGAAGACCTTGCGACCAACCGGATGCTTCGCGCGCTCCGCGAGTTTCGTATCAGGGGTGTCAGCACCAACATCGAGTTTCTCGTGAACCTTCTCAACGACGCGCAATTCCGGAGCAACGGGTATACGACTCAGTTCATTGACACTACACCTGGGTTGCTGAGGTTCACAAAACGGCGCGACAGAGCGACCAAGCTCCTGACTTATATCGCGGACGTCACGGTCAACGGACATCCCGAGACCAAGAAGCGCCCAAAGCCGACGACAGGGATATCCGAGCCCAGGCCGCCCCCGCCACGAGGCGTTATCGCTCCCGGCACCTGCGACATTCTCGAAAAGGACGGACCGCAGGCCCTGGCGGACTGGCTATCCGCTCAGGAGCGGGTGCTGATCACCGACACGACGATGCGCGACGGGCATCAATCGCTGCTTGCCACGCGAATGCGTTCGATCGACATGCTCCGGATCGCGCCCGCCTATGCCGCAAACCTCCCTCAACTCTTCAGCATCGAATGCTGGGGCGGCGCGACCTTCGATGTGGCGTATCGCTTCCTTCAGGAATGTCCATGGCAACGGTTGCGCGACCTTCGGGCCGCGATCCCGAATATCCTCACCCAAATGCTCCTGCACACCAACTATCCCGACAATGTGGTTCGCAGCTTTGTCTTGCGGGCAGCAAAGTCCGGAGTCGACGTCTTTCGCGTGTTCGACTCGCTCAACTGGGTTGAGAACATGCGGGTGGCCATGGACGCCGTGATCGAGGCGAACAAGGTGTGCGAAGGCACAATCTGCTATACGGGCGACCTGCTGGATCCCGCGCGACCGAAATACGACCTGAAATACTATGTCGACCGGGCGAGAGAGCTGAAGGCGGCAGGTGCCCACATCCTCGGCTTGAAGGATATGGCGGGACTCCTGAAACCCCAACAGGCTCGAATCCTCGTCAAGGCGCTCAAGGAGGGCGTGGGACTTCCGATTCACTTCCACACGCACGACACTTCGGGAATATCAGCGGCGACCGTCCTCGCCGCTTGCGAAGCCGGCGTCGATGCAGTCGATGCCGCCATGGATGCCTTTTCGGGCGGCACCTCGCAACCGTGCCTCGGATCGATCGTCGAAGCGCTTCGACGCACTGAGCGTGACACGGGACTGGACAGTGAGGCCAGACACACGAGTTTCGTGTCGGGATATTGGTGGGCCCACTCGCCGCTGTCCACGTTTCCGCGGATGGCCGTGACGGGCGCGATCCGGCGAAGCGCGTCGACGATCTCGGGGCGCCCGATATCGCCGGCATGGATGATGTGATCGACACTCGCCAGGCCTCGTTCCGCCTCGGGCCTCAACAGGCCGTGCGTGTCGGAAATGATTCCAATCCTGAACATCATTTCCCGTCGCTCTCAGCCGTGATCGCCAAAAGACGATCGAGAAGTTCTACCTGAGCAGACAGCATCTTCGTCCGCGCGAACTCGATATCGAACCATTCCGCGCGGTCGACTTCGGGAAAGCTTTGCCGTCGGCCGCTTCGTGGCGGCCATTCGATATCGAAGGTATTGCTGGTCAGCGCCGCCGGGTCAAAATGGCCTTCTCCGGCAAGTGCGATGACGCGCTTGCCTCCTCGCTGTCGGACCTCGCCCAGCGGCCGGAGCGGACCAAGCGAAGCACTCGGGCCGAGCTCCTCGACAAACTCGCGCCGCGCGACTCGTTCCGGCGCTTCTGGACGCTGCCAAGCGCCCGAACGAAGAACCATCGCGAGCACTCGGTGCCATTGGCACCCGCTGCCTTAGCCCTGCTCCCGCACCGCCGAAACGGCCGAGACTTCCTCTTTGGTGACGGACCCCAACGCAGCGGTGACCCCCATCGTGGGTTCTCCGGCTGGTCAAAGTCGAAGACGGCACTCGATGCTCGGATTGCGAAAGCCATGGGCGAGCCCCTGCCCCATTGGACAGTTCACGATCTTAGGAGATCAGCGGCTACGGTTATGGCCGACCGGCTTGGCGTGTTGCCGCACATTGTGGAGGCGATCTTAAACCATGTCAGCGGCCACCGGGCCGGCGTTGCCGGGGTATATAACCGCGCTCGGTATGCGGCCGAGATGCGCGAGGCGCTCGAACGCTGGGCACAGCACGTCGCAGCCTTGCCAGTCCAAAAGCCGGGACGTGCCGACCCTGTAATTGTAGGCACCGAGCCCTTTCATCCTGATCTCTCCGGCATCCACTCGAAAGCTCAGGGACTGCCCTTTGAACAGGCGGAGCTGTAAGGTGAAATCGAGGAGGCGCAACACCCGATTATTGCGATTAATTGAACAGGAGATTTCTAAGCTTGTTCCATAAGCGAACTCCGACCGGGCCGCTGATTAAGAGTCGGCCCCGGGTTGAGAACAATCATGACTTACTGGTCGCACCACTGGCTTACCCGACCGAAAGTGGGCATTCGTCGCCCGATCATAGTGATTGCACTGCCTGATATCGCACCTGCGACCGAGCGGCGGACGCAGCCAAAAAAGGGAATCCGAGGTGTGAGGGTCGCGTGCGCAAGTGCCGGAACCGCGAATGCCGAGCCACGAGCTTTGTCCGCGAGCCGGGCGAACGGTGGGCAAGCGGCCTCAGCGCACCAGCTGAAGCGGCTTCTGTTAACAACTCTCTAGTCTAGGGACGCCGATAAGTGCGAGCAGGATAGCAGGGCTCGAGCGAGCACAACGCAAGCATGCGCCTTGTCTTAATCGCGCATAGCCCTGGTGGACGGCTCAATGGTGAGCCGGTAGCAGACCAGCTTGCTACCGTTGAGAATCTCTAGCGAGCTATCACAGGCCGGGCTGCGATACTCGCCTTTCTTCCCGGGCTGTGATGATAATTCGAGGCGACGAAAACCGGCGCCGCAGCAGGAACATATTACGTCGCTCTTTCTCATCTCTGAGCCTCACACTGCGCGCTGTCATGAATATATAGCAAGGCTTAGTTGCAGCCGAGTTCGATGGGTCAGAAATTATGATCCGCTGTCCGGTGGCGAGTCAGGCCGTGCTGACTGGCCTGAGAGTTGCCCTTGCTCAAGCACGGCCTTGGTCTCGAACCAGGCGGCGATTGTTTCGACCAGCGCGATGCCGATTGCCGCCATTATCAGAATCAGCTCGATCATGATCGGACTTGCCGATCATAGCTCGTCGCCGTGGACGCGTAGCTCCGCCGCCGTGTGCGCTCAAGCCCCAGCCGAGGCTGGCGCGGCTGGGGCTTCGGATGAGTGGTGCGTGTTGAGGCGCACACCGCCGTAGCCTAGCCGACCTCAAGCGATGCTTTCCGGCGAAATGATCCGTAACTAAGACGAAAAACGGCACGCATTCTATGCGATGTTTCACCTCGTTCCTCTCCGGGATCAGCGGCAGCGAGGTCCGGCTGGTTAGCCTCCGTTGGCCGGGCCTCGCTTCCGATCCTTGTGTTCGCCGGCCTGATCTGCGAGCGGCGGCCGAGGCCGTGGCGCTGCTCGAGGGACACCTAACGAAGCTCGGCCGCATTCCCATGACCCGTGACAGCTTGGGGGGCTTTCGCCAGGAAGGAACTCACCCATGACGATCATGTGGTTGTCGAGGCGACCGGCAATGCCGCGGCCGTTGTCGAAGTTCTGGCACCGTATGTCGACCGTGTTGTCATCGCCAACCCGAAGCAGGTGCGGTTGATCGCGCACGCAAAGATCAAGACGGATGCGATTGATGCCGTGTGCTCGCGAAGTTGTACGCCACCGGATTCCGGAGGTTTGGGTACCCGATCAGCGCACTATGGCCCTGCGACGCCAAGTGGCGCGCCGTACGCAGCTCGTGCGTCAGCGGGTACGCTTGAAGAACCTCATTCAGTCGATCCTTCACGCCCACCTCATTCCGCCCTGTCCACACCTCAACCTTGTAGGGATCAGCGGCCGCGGGTGGATCGCCGCCCAGATAGTCCCTGCCGACGAGCGTGCCGCAATCGAGCGGCACCTGGCGCAGATCGATCTAATCTAGGGTTCCGTTGAGGGAGGTCGAGGCGGGTATCGTGCGTGAAGCGATGTCCAATCCGGTCATTCGGCGGCTGATGACGCTCTCGGGTGTGGATATGACGGTGGCTTCCGGCGTGGCCGCGGCGCGCAGCAACGGTACGCCAACATCCTTCTCGCTGAACAAGACTTTGCGCCTTTTTGAGAACTAGTTCATTAGTGCTTCCGCCGAGCGGTGACTGAGCTGAAAACGCGAAATTGGTTGAGTGCCGGCTGAACGCTGCATCAGCTCGCGGACAGTACGTTCAAGTTCACGCCTTTGCGCCTCGATATCGGCCCCGCGCTCGATCCTCAGCCGATTCACCTCCCGGGTAAACTCTTGGCAGAATTCCTTGCACAGCTCGGGTTCCATGAGATGCGTGCGTAGACCGCTCAGTACGGACGCCTCCAACGCGTCGCGCCGGATGTTCAAGCGGTTAATGCCCGTTCCCTTGTTGCGCGCCCTTGCACATGACGAGGCCGGAGTCGCTCTACTATGACCTAGGTCGCAAGGAGCCGAGCATACCGCTTCCCAGCATTGAGCACGTCGGCGGGCGCAGCCGTTCCATGGTCCATCCTTTTTCTTCGCCACGATGTCCGATTGCTCGACGAGCTCATAGCGGCCGTTCCGCTTGGGCGCCGCCGGAGCATGATGCTCGGCATGATCACCAAGGCGGACATTTCCTGGCCAGGCCTCAGCGCAGGTGCGTGCACCTCGTTGAGTTGCGACATGACCTAGAGGTTCGATCGTGCAGGACGCACATCGCAAATTGTCCTTGCAGACGAATCCAGACAAGGCGATCTTAGGGCTCGCACGCGTACTTGCTCGTCTGGCCGCGAGGGAAGATCATGAAAGAGAGCTCGCAAATCGAAGCGACAGGGAAAAGAGCGACGATCTATGCTCGATTCTCAACGGATCTTCAGAATGAGCGATCAATTGAAGATCAGCTTTCACTTTGCCAAAGCTATGCCGAGCGCGAAGGCTTAAGCGTCATCAGCACTTATGAAGATCGAGCTCGTTCAGGCGGCTCGGTTATGGGGCGCGAAGGCCTTCTGCGCATGTTGGACCACGCGCGTGAGAGATCTTTTGACGTAGTGATTGTCGAAGCGCTCGATCGCCTCTCTCGTGACATGGAAGATCTGGCAGGAATCCACAAGCGATTATCATTTCTTGGCATCGAGATCCGTGCGGTCCACGAGGGCGTCGTTAACACAGTTCTGGTTGGTCTGCGCGGCCTCGTCGGACAACTCTATCGCGAGGACAACGCGCACAAGGTTCGGCGTGGTCAAGCCGGTCGAGTCAAGCAAGGTTTGGCCGGAGGTGGCCTAACATACGGATATGCTGCGGTCGCCGGAAAGAGCGGCGAACGAGTCATCGTAGAGGCCGAGGCGCAAGTGATCCGGCGCATCTTCCAGGAATACGTTGACGGTCGGACGCCTCGCGAAATCGCGCATGATCTCAACAGGGAGCGGGTATCACCTCCGCGAGGTCGGACATGGAATGCCTCCACCATCAATGGCAATCTCGAGAGGGGTGCAGGCATTCTGCAGAACGAGCTTTATTTAGGGCGCCTCGTCTGGAACAAAGTCAGGATGGTGAAAGATCCCGACTCGGGAAAGCGCCTTTCACGGCCAAATCCTAAGAGTGACTGGCAAATTGCTGATGTGCCGCATCTTGCGATTGTCGATCTAGAGCTATTCACAGCTGCTCAGCAACGCAAAGAAAAGCGCAGGCATATCCACCCCAGCCATCAACGACGGCCTCGCCGGATGCTATCTGGGCTGCTCCGTTGCGGCTCGTGCGGCTCCGGCATGGCAACCAATGGGCGGGACAAATCAGGTCGCGTTCGCATTCGCTGCTCGGCCGCGACCGAAAGCGCCACGTGTCCGGACGCCAAGACTTTTTATTTAGATACTGTCGAGAGCGCGGTCCTCAACGGTCTAAAGGCCGAATTGCGCGCGCCGAAAGCTATCTCGGAATACGTGCGAACGTATCTTGAGGAGCGGAAGCGCCTCGCAGCCACATCACATGCAAAACGGCAGCGCCTTAAGCAGCAGCTTGGCCAACTAAACCGGGAAATCGAACGACTGGTGGATGCGATTGCGAAGGGGCATGGCGATCCATCCGTTCTCGGCCCGAGATCAACTGCCTTAGATGCCGAAAGGAACCGGATATTTGAGGACTTACAGAGCGAACCACCCGCACCGAAGGAAGTGGCGCTGCATCCGGCCATACTCAAACGATATGAAGAGCAACTCGGTCAACTTGAAGAAGCACTGGGTAAAGGTATCAATGCGGGTGACGGAGAGGCCGCAGAAGCGATCAGAGACCTGGTCGAGACGGTCACTGTGTTCCGTGATCGAGAACGCCTAGGCGGTGTAGTCGTGGAGATAGCAGGCCGGCTGAACGCCCTGCTCGGGGAAAAGGCCTACCCAAACCGCGTGAAAGGAGTGTGGGGAAAGGTGGTAGCGGGGGAGGGACTCGAACCCCCGACCCCAGGATTATGATTCCCGTGCTCTAACCAGCTGAGCTACCCCGCCACAGGGATCGCGGCGGCGAACAAGGCCGATCTCGCGAACGCGCGGCATATAAGGAAGGGGGCGGGGGTAAGTCAATCCGCCTTCGCTAAAGCTTCGGCGCGACAAGCCCGCTTCGGCCCGATTTCTCACCAGAATTTGCGATTTTTTGGAGCGCCAGACTCGTGGATGGTCCCCCTCACCCGGAATCCGCGCGTCGCGCGGATTCCGGCCTCTCCCCGGCGGGGAGAGGCGAAGGGAAGCGTCCTTATTTCGGCCTCACATTGGGGTCGCCGCCGGGGCTGCCGGGGGGCGGGATCACCGGGGTGTTGCCGCCAGTGCTGGGCGCGGGGGCGTGCATGTCAGGATCGATGCCCGCGGGCGGGCAGAGCACGCCGTCGGTCTTGGCGAGCTTGTCGCCGAGCGGTTCCCGGGACTGGCCGGTGGTGGTGCCGTCGGGGGTGGTCGCCAGCCGATCGGATGGGGCACAGCCGGCGGCGCGTTGCGGGGATGGCGGCGCGGTCGCTTGCGGCGGCGTCGCCGGGGCGGGCGGGGCCTGCGCGATCGCTGGTGCAGAGGCGGCGATCAGGAGGCCCGCAACAATGAGGTTTCTCGTGCGCATGGGTAGGAAACGCGCGCGCGAGGCCCCCTGTTCCCGCAGGTGGCAATCACGATTTGCGGTAGCGGATCAGCGAAAAATGACCCATCGGCGGCATGGGCCGGCGCTCGGTGAGCGCGACGCCGCCGTGCTTTTTGGCCCAGCCCTCGAGGCGGGCCCACGGGAATTCCGGGCGCCAGCCGAGGCGGCGGGCGATGGGCGCGAAGGCGAGCTCGAACAGCTTGCGAGGGCCGCTTTCCGCACCGATGTGATTGACCAGGATCAGCTCGCCGCCAGGCCTCAGCACGCGCATGAACTCGTCGAGCGTGCCTTCGGG
Source organism: Bradyrhizobium sp. USDA 3397 (assembly GCF_054060965.1). Taxonomy (NCBI): domain Bacteria; kingdom Pseudomonadati; phylum Pseudomonadota; class Alphaproteobacteria; order Hyphomicrobiales; family Nitrobacteraceae; genus Bradyrhizobium; species Bradyrhizobium sp. USDA 3397. Next base: position 6,432,978 of record NZ_JBSSDS010000001.1, on the reverse strand, counting down.
ATCGGGCACGGCGGTGATGACATATTGCGCCACCACCGCGTCGAAGAAATCATCGGGGAAGGCGAGGTTCTTCGCATCCATCACCGAGAGCACTTCGACGTTGGAGAGACGGAGCGAACGCACGCGCGCCTGCGCCTTGCGCAGCATCGGCTCGGAGATGTCGACGCCGCAGACCTTGGTGGTGCGCGCGTATTCGGAGAGCGAAAGACCGGTGCCGACGCCGACGTCGAGGACGCGGCCGCCGATGCGGTCGGCCTCCGCGATGGTCGACTGCCGGCCGGCGTCGAACACCTTGCCGAACACGAGATCATAGACCGGCGCCCAGCGGCCATAGGCCTTCTCGACCCCGGCCCGCGAGATGTCTGCTGCCATGCCCCCTGCCCTTGCGCGAAGATTCTCTAAGGTGTGTTTGTTGGTGAGAACGGATCCCGCCCCGCGGGAGGTCTAGTGCCTCTCCCGCGTGCGGGAGAGGTCGCGCCGAAGGCGCGGGTGAGGGTTCTCTCCGCATCGGGAGTATCCCATCGCGGAAGCACCCTCTCCCCAACCCTCTCCCGCAAGCGGGAGAGGGGGCGCACCGTGGCTGCGGTGACAGTTGGGCTCAATCTCATCGCGCTCAGCCGCGCACGGCTTCCGCGAGCGGGCGCGATGTGCCCGTGCTGGCCTTGGCCGCGGCGCTCTGGATGAAGCCGCCGCCGAGCACGCGGGCCTGGCCGCTCGCCGCGTCGTAGAACACGCAGGCCTGTCCCGGCGAGACGCCCTCCTCGCCGGCGACGAGCTCGACCTCGTAACGGCCATTGCTGCCGCGCAGCCAGGCCGGCTGCGGGCTGCGGGTGGAGCGCACGCGCACGAACATTTCAAGGCCGCTTCCGATGGCGCGGTCGATGTCGCCGTCGCCGATCCAGTTGACGTCGCGCAAGCTGATGCGGTGCATCTTCAGCGCCTCGCGCGGGCCGACCACGACGCGGCGGGTCACCGCGTCCAGCCGCACCACGAACAGCGGCGCATGGGCTGCGATGCCGAGGCCGCGGCGCTGGCCGACGGTGAAATTGGCGATGCCGTTGTGCCGGCCGAGCACGCGGCCCTCGAGATCGACGATGTCGCCGGGGTCCATCGCATTGGGACGCAACCGCGTGATGACGTCGGTGTAGCGCCCCGTAGGCACGAAGCAGATGTCCTGGCTGTCGTGCTTGTCGGCGACCGCAAGCCCGAAGCGGCGGGCGAGTTCGCGCGTCTCGGGCTTGGTCATGTCGCCGAGCGGAAAGCGCAGGAAGTCGAGCTGCTCCTGCGTGGTCGCGAACAGGAAGTAACTCTGGTCGCGGTCGGCGTCGGCCGCGCAGACCAGCGCGCGCGAGCCGTCGCCCCGGCGGCGCGAGGCGACGTAATGGCCGGTGGCGAGCGCCTGCGCGCCGAGCTCCCGCGCGGTCTTCAAGAGGTCGCGAAACTTGACGCTGCGGTTACACTCGATGCAGGGCACCGGCGTCTCGCCGAGCGCGTAGGAGTCGGCGAAATTGTCGATGACGGACTCGCGGAAGCGGTCCTCGTAATCGAGCACGTAATGGGGAATGCCGAGCTTGGCGGCGACGTCGCGGGCGTCGTGGATGTCCTGGCCGGCGCAGCAGGCACCCTTGCGATGGGTGGCCGCGCCATGGTCGTAGAGCTGCAGCGTGATGCCGACGACGTCGTAGCCCTCAGCCTTCAAGAGCGCAGCCGTCGTCGAGGAATCGACGCCGCCCGACATGGCGACGACGACCCTGGTGTCCTCGGGACGGCCTTCGAGATCCAGACTGTTGAGCATGGGCCCTAAAGCGTTGTGACGGCGGCGACGCGCGATCCGCGATTGCTGTGCTTTCTCCGGGGACGGCGGCGATCTCCCGGAACCTTGGTTCCCGAAGAGCACGACTGCCCAAGTCGAAGGCGGCTGAGAGTAACCTCTTTAATATAGGCGGCATTCCGGTGAAGCAATCACGCGGGCCCCCGCTTAGGGCAATTCTTGCCGGGGCGGCAGAAATGGCGGGGTCGGGGCCGGCGGCCCGGCAATGCATCCACGTCGCCAAAACGTTGATTATATTACTGAAATCTTCGAGTTGGGGCGCTGGCCCGCTCCTTGCTCCCTCTTGATGCGAAGTTGCTTGCAAGGGGTTGCCTGTGGTCGGTCGGATGTCAGATGTCGTGGCAAGCGTGCAAATCCAGAGCGCGCAGCAGAAGCCTGCCCGGTCGCAAGCCCCGAAGGACACGCCGGCGAGCGAGGCTTTCGGCTCGCTGGTCGACAGCAACACGCAGGCCAGCGGCAACAACGCGCCGGCGCAGGACAGCGCACCGCGCCGGAGCGAGCAGACCTCGTCCTCCCCGGCGACCGAGCGGCCGTCGCGCGACACCTCGTCCACGGACCAGACTTCGCAGAGCAAGGCGAGCGACGACACCGACGCGTCTGCGCCGGCGGAGCATGACAGCGAGGCGCCCGGCAATCCGGCCAAGGACGCCGGCAAGGTCAAGGACAAGTCCGAAACGGCGGACGCCAAATCGGAGGAGAAACCCGACGAGACCGCGAGCGCCGCGACTGATGGCACCGAGGTCCTCACCGCCGCCGCCGAGGCGGCTGTTGCCGCGCCGCCCGCTACGGCGCAGACCGCCCTGCCCGACCCCGGAATCATCGTTGCCGCGCCGGTCGTGCCGGTCGATCCGAATGCAGCTGCGAACCAGGCTGGCGATGCCGCCGCCGCGCCGCTCGCGATCGCCGCGGCAGGTCTTGCCGCCAGCGCCTCCATCGCGGCCCAGATCGCCGGCACCAAGACCGATACCGCCACGGCGAGCGCCAAGGCCGCAGGCGCCGAGGTCGACGCCGAGACTACGACAACGCTCGGCGAGGCCGCGGCCGGCACGACCGAGACCGCCTCGACCGATGGAAAAGCTGGTGGCGGACTGATCGCCGCGGTCAGCCAGGGCACGCCCAAGACCGCGTTCAAGGATGCCGCCACGGCGCAGGCCCAGACCGACATCTCGAATATCGGCCAGGACACCGGCAAGGCGAACGTCGCCGCGCAGGCACCCGCCGCCAACGCCGCCCATGCGCAAGGCTTGAAGCCGCAGGCCGATAATTTCGCGACCGACGCCAAGGCGGGCCCCGCCGACCGCACCGCCGAGCCGGTCCAGGGCACGCCGGCCGCGCCGGCGCATGCCGGCCCGCAAGCCACGATCGCTCCGACCGAAGCCAGCGCGCAGGCCGCTTCCGCCGTGCAGGCGCCGCTGACCAATGCGACCTCGGCCGCCACCGCCTCCACCGCGACGCTGACCGCGACCGCGGCGACCCACACTACGGCGGTGCCGATCAGCGGCATCCCGATCGAGATCGCGGCCGCCATTCGCTCCGGCAAGTCGCGGTTCGACATCAGCCTCGATCCGGCCGAGCTCGGCAAGATCGACGTCCGCATCAATATCGACCGCGCCGGCAACGTCACCTCGCATCTGACGGTGGAAAAGCCGGAGACGCTGCAGATGCTGCGTCAGGACGCGCCGCAATTGCAGCGCGCGCTCGACGATGCCGGCTTCAAGACCGGCAGCAACGGTCTGTCCTTCAGCCTGCGCGACCAGAATTCATCGGGTCAGCACTCAGGCCAGAACAACGACAATGGCGGCAATGCCCGCCGCCTGATCGTCAGCGAGGACGACAGCGTTCCCGCAGCGCCCATCGGGCGCGGCTATGGCCGCATGCTCGGATCGAGCAGCGGCGTCGACATCAGAGTGTGAGGAGTATCTGGCAATGACCACCACGAATGCCGCCACTTCGCCCGCGGTCGTCTCCGGAACGACCGACCTGCCGAAATCCTCGTCGAATTCGTCGATGAGCTCGACCACGGGGTCGACGCTCGCCGGCAATTTCCAGACCTTCCTGACCCTGCTGACGACGCAGCTGCAGAACCAGAACCCGCTCGATCCGCTCGATACCAACCAGTTCACCCAGCAGCTGGTGCAGTTCGCCGGCGTCGAGCAGCAGCTCAAGACCAACGAATCGCTGGCTCAGCTCGTCACCCTGCAGCAGACCACGCAGGCGACCCAGGCGCTGGGCTTCGTCGGCAAGACCGCGCTGGTCGACGGCTCGACCGCGACGATGAAGAATTCGTCGGCGACCTGGCATCTCAACGTGCCGACCGACTCCACGGTCGAGATCTCGATCGCCAATTCCAGCGGCCAGACCGTGTTCAACGGCAAATATACCGCCGCCGCCGGCAACGACATCCCCTTCACCTGGAACGGCATGGGCAATGACGGCACGCAATGGCCCGACGGCAAGTACACGATCTCGGCCACGGGCAAGGACGTCGCGAACAACAATGTCGGCATCGCCGCGCAGGTGCAGGGCGTGGTGTCGTCGGTCGATCTGACCCAGTCGCCGCCGCTGCTCACCATCGACGGCGCCAGCTACACGCTGAGCCAGGTCAAGAGCATCATTGCGACGGGCAATTGAGGGAGCGCTGCAGCGACAAGTTCGGTGTCATCCCCGCCTAGTGCGCAATTGCGCACGGGGGGCGGGGATCCATAGCCACAGGGTGTGGTTGGAGCGCATAGCTGGTTTCCCAAGTCTTCGTCAAACCCCTTCCTGGGGTTATGGATCCTCAGATGCGCAATTGCGCATCATAGCTCGCGCTCCGCGCGCCCCGGGATGACAAGAGAGGGACTCCGCGGCACCTCGGCAGACCCTCTTTGTTAGTAAAGTATTTACCTTCTGCCCCGCTCAGCCGGCCGAGATTGCGTCTTCCGCCCGCCGAGTCGGCCGCGTTCCCGCAAGTTTCAACGAGAATTGTATTGAACCCTTAGGCTTAGCGGATTTTTAAGCCGCGGGGGTTACGGTTACGGCGTGAGTTCAGTGGTTGAGAGTTTGTGAGTACGCCATGACAGAACCCCATCGCCCGAGGGTAAAATACGTCATCGGGCCGGACGGCAGTCCGTTGACGATCGCGGATCTGCCTGCACCCGGCACCAAACGCTGGGTCATCCGCCGCAAGGCCGAAGTCGTCGCCGCTGTCCGTGGCGGACTTCTCTCCCTCGAGGAGGCCTGCAGCCGTTATACCCTGACGGTCGACGAATTCCTCTCCTGGCAGTTTTCCATCGACCAGCACGGTCTGGCGGGTCTTCGCACCACCCGCATCCAGCAATATCGCCAGTAGGCGATCCGGAATTCTGCGGTTTTTGACGAAAATCGGCCTCGCTCTGCGAGGCCGATTTTTTTCATGATGCACTTTTGTCCGACCTCTTAACCTTCGTTAACCATATCGAAACCATCACCTAGGCAATAATTGCCCAGTCGGCCTTTCCAGTGAAGCGGCCGGAGCTGTGGGGCGGTTGCTTGCAAGGGCTTGCGGACTTTCTGAAGAGTATCGGTGCCGCCCGGTTCGGGGCAATGATCGCGGTCACCGCCGCGCTCATCGGCTTCTTTGCGTTCGTCATCATGCGCGTCACCACGCCGCAGATGACGACGCTGTTCACGGACCTGTCCGTCGAAGACTCCTCCAGCATCATCAAGGACCTGGAACGCCAGGGCATCCAGTTCGAGATCCGCAATGAGGGCTCCATCATCATGGTGCCCAAGGACAAGGTCACGCGTCTCAGGATGAAGCTCGCCGAGGGCGGCCTGCCTAAGGGCGGCGGCGTCGGCTACGAAGTGTTCGACAAGTCGGACGCGCTCGGCACCACCTCCTTCGTCCAGAATATCAACCACCTGCGCGCGTTGGAGGGCGAACTCGCCCGCACCATCCGGGCCATCGACCGCATCCAGGCCGCCCGCGTCCATCTGGTGCTGCCCGAGCGGCCGCTGTTCGCCCGCGAGGCGCCGGAACCGTCGGCCTCGATCGTGGTGCGCGTCCGCGGCGCACTGGAAGCCCAGCAGATCCGCGCCATCCGCCATCTCGTCGCCTCCGCGGTCAACGGGCTGAAGCCGCAGCGGGTCTCCATCGTCGACGAGGCCGGCCAGCTGCTCGCCGACGGCGCCCAGACCGATCCGGAGCAGGCCATCGGCGAGGAGCGCCGCATCGCCTTCGAGAAGCGGATGCGCAAGCAGGTCGAGGACATCGTCTCCTCCGTGGTCGGCTCGGGCCGCGCCCGCGTGCAGCTCTCTGCCGATTTCGATTTCAACAAGGTCACCCAGACCTCGGACAAATTCGACCCCGAGGGCCGCGTGCTGCGCTCGAGCCAGACCCGCGAAGAGCAGAGCATGACCGCCGACAACAACGGCCAGGTCACCGTCAACAACGAGCTGCCCGGCAACCAGCAGAACAACGGCGTCGCGCCCAAGGACCAGAGCAAGAAGACCGAGGAGACCAACAATTACGAGATCTCCCGCACCACCAAGACCGAGGTGACCGAGGCCGGCCGGGTTAACCGCATCTCGGTCGCGGTGCTGGTCGACGGCATCTACAGCAAGAACGACAAGGGCGAGCTGGCGTATCAGGACCGCACCAAGGAGCAGCTCGACCGCATCGCCACGCTGGTGCGCTCGGCGATCGGCTTCGACCAGAAGCGCGGCGACCAGGTCGAGGTCGTCAACCTGCGCTTCGCCGACGCGCCCTCCACCGCCCCGATCGGCGAACCCGGCGGCTTCCTCGGCATGCTGCAGTTCACCAAGGACGACGTCATGTACTTCGTCGAGCTCGGCGTGATGATGCTGCTCGGCCTCGTCGTGCTGTTCCTGGTGATCCGCCCGCTGGTCAAGCGCATTCTCGCCTCCGACGAGGTCGCCGCCGCCATCTCCGGCGTGCTGACGGGCCCAGCTGCCTCGGAAGAGGCCGCGCCGGCCGGCCAGCCGCTGCTGCCGAGCGGCGGCACCAGCGCCATCGACGTCGCCACCATTCAGGGCCAGGTCCACGCCCAGTCCGTTCACCGCGTCGGCGAACTCGCCGAACGCAATCCCAACGAAACCGTCGCAATCATCCGCCAATGGCTGACTGAGCCGGCGAAATAACCGAAGCCAAGCGCATCAAGAAGTGATCTGACATGGCCGCCACCTTGCAAAACGCCAACTCGAACGACATCACCAGCGTGATCTCCACGCTCGGTCAGCGCGCCGGCAGCCGTGAGGGCGGTCCCAAAACCCAGGGCCTAGCGGGGCCGAAGCGCGCCGCGATCCTGATGCTGGCGCTCGGCGAGCAATATGGCGGCAAGATCTGGGGCCTGCTCGACGACGACGAGGTGCGTCAGCTCTCGCTGGAGATGTCGACGCTCGGCACCGTCGAGGTCGACACCGTCGAGGACATGCTGCTCGAATTCGTCTCGCGCATGTCGGCCTCGGGCGCGCTGATGGGCAATTTCGACGCCACCGAGCGGCTGCTCCAGCAATACCTGCCGCCGGAACGCGTCAACGGCATCATGGACGAGATCCGTGGGCCCGCCGGGCGCAACATGTGGGAGAAGCTCTCCAACGTGCAGGAAGAGGTCCTCGCCAACTACCTCAAGAACGAATATCCGCAGACCATCGCCGTGGTGCTGTCGAAGCTGAAGCCGGAGCATGCCGCCCGGGTGCTCGCCATCCTGCCCGAGGAGCTCGCGCTCGACGTCATCAACCGCATGCTGAAGATGGAGGCGGTGCAGAAGGAGGTGATCGAGAGCGTGGAGAAGACGCTGCGCGTCGAGTTCATGTCCAACCTGTCGCAGACCCGTCGCCGCGACGCCCACGAGGTGATGGCGGAAATCTTCAACAATTTCGACCGCCAGACCGAAACCCGCTTCATCACCTCGCTGGAAGAGGACAACCGCGAATCCGCCGAGCGCATCAAGGCGCTGATGTTCACCTTCGACGACCTGGTGAAGCTCGATTCCGGCTCCGCCCAGACCTTGATGCGCAACGTCGACAAGGACAAGCTCGGCGTCGCGCTCAAGAGCGCCAACGAGGACGTCCGCAACTTCTTCTTCGGCAACATGTCCTCGCGCGCGGCCAAGATGCTCCAGGACGACATGGCGGCGATGGGCCCCGTGCGCCTGCGCGACGTCGACGAAGCCCAGGCGCTGCTGGTCAATCTCGCCAAGGACCTCGCCGCCAAGGGTGAGATCATGCTGACCAAGAACCGCGCCGACGACGAGCTGGTGTACTGATGGCCGCTCCGGCAAAATTCCTGTTCGATACCGACTTCGCGGCGCCCGAGCGCGCGACGCGCGAGAAGGCCGCGACCGCGGCCGAGATCGCGCAGAAGGTCGCAGAAGCCGAGGCCCGCGCCTATCAGGACGGCTTTGCCGCCGGCCAGCGCGAGGCCAAGGCCGAGAGCGACCGCCGCGTCGCACTCGCGATGGAAGAGATCAACATCGCCATCCGCGGTGTCGCCGCCGGCATCGGCAACATCGAGACCAGGATGGAGACCGAGGCGGTCGAGGTCGCGGTCGCGGTGGCGCGCAAGCTGTGCGCCGACCTCGTCGCCGCCGAGCCGCTCGGCGAGGTCATCGCGCTGGTCAAGGACTGTTTCTCGCATCTGGTCGCGACGCCGCATCTCGTCGTCCGCATCAACGATGCGCTCTACGACAGCGCGCGCGAGAAGATCGAGCGGCTCGCCAAGCAGAGCGGCTTCGAGGGCCGGCTGGTGATCCTGGCCGAGCCGGAAATTGCCACCGGCGACTGCCGGATCGAATGGGCCGATGGCGGCGTCGTGCTGGAGCGCGGCGCCATCGCGGCCAAGATCGACGAAATGGTCGGACGCTACATCGCGTCCCGCAGGGGGAGCTAAACCATGAGCGACACCGACGGACAGGTCCCGCTGCCCGATCTCAATGGCCCGATGCCGCCTGCCGGCACCGACGTCGGCTACAACGAGGACGAATATGCGGCGCGTGCCGCCGCCGACCTCGAGGCGGTGTTCGACGTGCCGGTGCAGGTCTCGGCCGTGCTCGGCCGCTCCAAGATGGACGTCGGCGAGCTCCTGAAGCTCGGACCGGGCACCGTGCTCGAGCTCGACCGGCGCGTCGGCGAGGCCATCGACATCTACGTCAACAACAAGCTGGTCGCCCGCGGCGAGGTCGTCCTGGTCGAGGACAAGCTCGGCGTGACCATGACGGAAATCATCAAGGCCGAACGCGGCTGACACGCAAGGACATGACGCGCGACGGCGCGAGCAGACGGACAGGAGACTGACATGCGGCTTCTCATCGTTGGCACATTGAAGGGCCAGCTCACCACCGCCACCAAGATCGCGATGGAGAACGGCGCCACCGTGACCCATGCCGAGGATCACGAGCAGGCGATGCGCGTGCTGCGCGGGGGCAAGGGCGCCGACCTCCTGCTGGTCGACGTCGCGCTCGACATCCGCGACCTCGTGCTGCGGCTGGAAGCCGAGCACATCCACGCCCCGATCGTCGCCTGCGGCATCACCAACGACGCCCGCGCCGCGGTCGCCGCGATCCATGCCGGGGCCAAGGAATACATCCCGCTGCCGCCGGATCCGGAGCTGATCGCCGCGGTGCTGGCTGCCGTCGCCAACGATTCCCGCGAGCTGGTCTACCGTGACGACGCGATGGCAAAAGTGATCAAGCTCGCCCAGCAGATCGCCGGCTCGGACGCCTCGGTGATGATCACCGGCGAATCCGGCACGGGCAAGGAAGTGCTGGCGCGCTACGTTCACTCCCGTTCGGCCCGTGCCAAGCGCCCGTTCATCTCGATCAACTGCGCCGCCATCCCGGAGCACCTGCTGGAATCCGAGCTGTTCGGCCACGAGAAGGGCGCCTTCACCGGCGCGGTCGCCCGCCGCATCGGCAAGTTCGAGGAGGCGACCGGCGGCACGCTGCTGCTCGACGAAATCTCGGAGATGGACGTCCGCCTGCAATCGAAACTACTGCGCGCCATCCAGGAGCGTGTGATCGACCGCGTCGGCGGCACCAAGCCGGTTCCGGTCGACATCCGCATCATCGCGACCTCGAACCGCAATCTCGCCGAGGCTGTGCGAGAGGGCACGTTCCGCGAGGACTTGCTGTTCCGCCTCAACGTCGTGAATTTGAAGATCCCGCCGCTGCGCGAGCGTCCCGCCGACATCCTCGAGCTCGCCCAGCACTTCGTGAAGAAATATGCCGAGGCCAACGGCGTGCCGCTGCGACCGCTCTCGGCCGAGGCGCGCCGCGTGCTCTCCGCCAACCGCTGGCAGGGCAACGTCCGCGAGCTCGAAAACACCATGCACCGCGCGGTGCTGATGGCCCAGGGCGACGAGATCGGGCCCGACGCCATCATCACGCCGGACGGCGACCGCCTCGACCTCGCCAAGACCGCCCCGGCCGTGGCGCATGCCACTATGGCCGCCGAGCAGGTGACGCGCGCACTGGTGGGGCGCACCGTCGCCGACGTCGAACGCGATCTGATTCTGGAGACGCTGAAGCACTGCCTCGGCAACCGCACCCATGCCGCCAACATCCTCGGCATCTCGATCCGCACGCTGCGCAACAAGCTCAACGAATATGCCGACGGCGGCATCCCGATCCCGCCCGCAGGCACGCCCGGGGAATATCCGCGGATGCCGATGATGGGCGCGTAGACGCCCGCGACCATCGAGCGGACGCGAATGCCCGGGCCAACTCCGGGCATTTTTCGTTTGGCGCAGGCCGCCACCCCGTCATTGCGAGCGCAGCGAAGCAATCCAGAATCCCTCGGCGGCGACAGACTGGATTGCTTCGCTGCGCTCGCAATGACGAACCTCAAGAGCGTCCTTCGCATGACCGAACCGCGCCACGTGACTATGCCATCCGCGCGGCACGCCCTATAACCTCGCCCGAAAACCACGCGAGGGACAACATGTCTGAAGCTCAAATCACGGATTGGCTGGCGTCGCAGAAGCAGGCGATGATCGACCTGCTGCGCGACGTCGTGAACATCGATTCCGGCTCCTACGACAAGGAAGGCGTCGATGCGGTCGGTGCGCGGTTCGAGCGGCATTTTGCCGAGCACGGCATTCCGTTCCGGCGCGAAGGCCACGGCACGTTCGGCGACGCGATCCATGCCGAGGTGGCAAAGCCCGGCAGCAACGAGAAGCCGGTGCTGTTGATGGGGCACCGCGACACCGTTTTCGGCAAGGGCGAGGCCGGGCGGCGGCCGTTCACGATCCGGGATGGCCGCGCCTATGGACCCGGTGTCGCCGACATGAAGTCCGGCCTTGTCATGAACGTGTTCGTGGCCGCCGCCTTCCACAAGTTCGGCGGCTCACCGCATCCGATCAAGGTGCTGATCACCTCCGACGAGGAGATCGGCTCGCCCTCCTCGCGCCCTGTGATCGAGCGCGAGGGACGCGCGGCCCGCGCGGTGTTCAATTCCGAGCCGGGCCGGCCCACGGGCAACGTCGTCACCGGGCGCAAGGGCGGCATCTTCATGCACATGGCCATCACCGGCAAGGCCGCGCATTCCGGCGCCAACTTCGCCGCCGGCGTCAGCGCCATTGGCGAGCTCGCGCACAAGATCGTCCAAATCCACGCGCTCACCGACCTCGACAAGGGCATCACGCTCAATGTGGGCCTCGTCTCGGGTGGGCAGTCCGTCAATACGACGGCGCCTTACGCGGAAGGGCAGATCGACCTGCGCTATGTCGATCCGGCCGATCGCGCGCGGATCATGAGTGCGATCGAAAAGATCGTCGCGACCTCCTACGTGCCGGGCACCAGCGCGACGCTGTCGATCAAGGGCGAGTTCGTGCCGGTGGTGCAGAGCGCGGACTCGAAGGCGCTGTTCGAAGGCTATCAGGCGGCCGCAAGGCAGGTGGGCCTCACCACGCTGCAGGGCGAGTTCTCCGGCGGCTGCGCCGATTCCGGCTTCACCGCCGCGGTCGGCACGCCGACCATTTGCGGTCTCGGTCCGGTCGGCGGGCTCGCGCACACGCCGGAGGAATATTTGGAGATCGACAGCATCGTGCCGCGCGCACAGGCGCTGGCGCTGGCGATTCTGCGGGGGTGAACGGAGGTGCCGTAGGGTGGGCAAAGCGAAGCGTGCCCACCGTTCCGTTGCTGCCTTGGAGAGATGGTGGGCACGGCGCAAGGGCGCCTTTTGCCCACCCTACGAGACCGACCAAGTTCTACGAATAGCTCGGCGCATCCGGCTTGCGGAAGATGTGGATGGGATCGCCCGGCACGATCGGAGAGCCGGAGAACATCGCATAGGCGTAGAGCGCGAGATAGGCGATCGCGAGCGCGCCGATGGCGTAGAAGATCAAGGTAGCCACGCGCTTCATCGTTCCGCTCCATGCGTACGGCGGGACAGCTCAGGAGCGCTTCTAGAGCGACGAGGCGGAAAAGGCCAGCCTTGCGCGAGGCTCGCCGACGGCGATCAAATGCCGCGCCGGCCGCGCGCGGGAAGGCTGACATCGGCGAGCCGGGCCGCGTCTTCGTCCTGGTCGACCGCAACATATTGGCCGTGCCAATAGGCCAACGCGGCATTGCGGGTCGAGCTCCTGATGTCCCTGACGCGGCCGATGACGATGCCGTGCGAGTGGCGCTCGACTATCTCCTCGACCTCGCAATCAAAGGCCGAGAGCGCGCCGACCAGCAGCGGAACACCCGAGACTGCCGTCACCCATTGGCTGCCTGCAAACCGATCCGCGCCCTTCAGCCCGCCCTTGCCGGCAAAGCGTTCGGCGACCTCGAGCTGGTCGGCATTGAGGATGTTCACGCCGAAAGCGCCAATGCGGCGGATCAGCGGAAACGACGAGGCGTCGCGGTTGATGCTGACCAGCAGCGTCGGCGGCTCGACCGACAGCGAGGTGACCGAGGTCACCGTCATGCCGGTGATGTCCTTGCCCCGCCCGGCGGTGATGACGCTGACGCCGCCGGTGAGATGGCGCATGGCGCCGCGGAAATCGGCGGACGAGACGGGAATTTCGGTCATGAGCTCGCGGGGCACTACATTCATGGCGTTGCTCCCCGAAAGCGGGGTTCCCTCTATTTAGGTACGATCGTCCGCCGACAACAGGTGGCTCAGGATCGAGCCTTCAAGGCCGGCAAGCTCGGCCGAGCCGCGCTGGCGCGGCCGGGCGGCGTTAACCGTGACGTCATGGACGATACGGCCCTCCTCGATGACGAGCACGCGGTCGGCCAGCGCCACGGCTTCGGAGACGTCGTGGGTCACCAGGATCGCGGTAAAGCCCTGATCGCGCCAGACCCGCTCGAGGAGCCGCTGCATCGAGATGCGGGTCAGCGCATCCAGCGCGCCGAGCGGCTCGTCGAAGGCGAGCACGCGCGGGCGCGAGACCAGCGCACGGCCGAGCGCGACCCGCTGCTTCTGGCCGCCCGAGAGCACCGCGGGCCATTGGTCGCGCTTGTCGGCGAGGCCGACCTCGATCAGCGCCTTCTCGGCGCGGGCATGCGCATCGCTTGAGGCACGATCGCGGCCGAGGCCGACCTCGACATTGGCGAGCACGCGGGCCCAGGGCAGCAGCCGCGGCTCCTGGAACATCACGCGGATGTCCTCGGGCTGAATATCCTGCCCGAAGCTGATGCTGCCGGCATCGATCTTGTCGAGGCCGGCGATCAGGCGCAGCAGGGTGCTCTTGCCGCAGCCGCTCTTGCCGACAATCGCGACGAACTGGCCGGCGGGAATGTGCAGATCGATGCCGCGCAGCACCTCGTTGTCGCCGAAGGACTTTCGCAGGCCGCGGATGCTGAGCGGCAGGCCGCTGGCCTGAATTGGCCGCTCCTCGCGCACCACGCGCGCGTGTGGGGCGAAATTGGCGCGGCTGGCGAGCTCGGTCTCGGGAAGGGAAGTACGAAGCGCTGTCTGCATGTGATTGCCAATATCTCTGCTCAACGTTTTTGAAAGGCGGGGTGCCAGGAGAGCGTCAGACGCTCCAGCACGCGGGAGGCGCTGTCGGCGAGCTTGCCGAGCAGGGCGTAGATCAGGATCGAGAGCACGACGACGTCGATCAGCATGAACTCGCGCGCCTGCATCGCCATGTAGCCGAGGCCGGAAGAGGCCGCGATGGTCTCAGCGACGATCAGCGTCAGCCACATGATACCAAGAGCAAAGCGGATGCCGACGAAGATCGAAGGCAGCGCGCCCGGGAAGATGACGCGGCGGAACAGTTCGCTATCGGTCATGCCGTAGATGCGGCCCATCTCGATCAGCTGCGGATCGACGGTGCGGATGCCGTGCAGCGTGTTAAGATAGATCGGGAAGAACACCCCGAGCGCCACCAGGAAGAGCTTTGCGCTTTCGTCGATGCCGAACCAGAGGATGACCAGCGGGATCAGCGCCAGATGCGGCACGTTGCGCACCATCTGCAGGGTGGTATCGGTGAGCCTGGCCGAGAGCTGCGACAGGCCGTTGGCGAGTCCGAAAGCGAAGCCGATGCTGCCGCCGATCAGAAAGCCGGTCGAGGCGCGCCAGAACGACACCCAGATGTTGCGGACGAGCTCACCGGACACCAGCAGCTTCCAGCCCGCGAGCACGACGTCGCTCGGCGCCGGCAGCACCCGCGTCGGCACGAAGCCGGTGACGCTCGCGACCTGCCAGATCGCGATGATGGCGAGCGGCACGATCCACTGGATCAGGCCGTCGGCCCGCGGCAGGCGGATGCTGCGCGGAAGCGAAATGCTGTCGATCAGGCTCATGACTGCGACACCCGGTGCTGCGGACGGAAATCGCTGCCGACCGTCTCCCCGAACGGACCGCCGTTGAAATGCAGCTTTGTCACGTTGCTCGGCTGCTCCAGCGCGAGCAGCGGGAACACCAGCTCGGCGAAGCGATAGGCTTCCTCGAGATGCGGATAGCCCGACATGATGAAGGTATCGATGCCGAGATCCTGGTACTCCTTGATGCGGGCCGCCACGGTCTGGGCGTCGCCGACCAGCGCCGTGCCGGCGCCGCCGCGGACGAGGCCGACACCGGCCCACAGGTTCGGCGCGATCTCGAGCTTGTCGCGATTGCCGCCGTGGAGCTGCGCCATGCGGTGCTGGCCGACGGAATCCATGCGGGCAAAGTTCTTCTGCGCCAGCGCGATGGTGTCGTCGCTGACATGCCTGATCAGCTCGTTCGCGGCGTCCCAGGCTTCTTCGTTGGACTCGCGGACAATGACGTGTAGACGGATGCCGAAGGAGAGTTTGCGGCCACGAGCGGCGGCAACCTCCCTCACCTTCGCGATCTTCTCGGCGACCAGCGCCGGCGGCTCGCCCCAGGTGAGATATTTGTCGACGGTGTCCGCCGCGACGTCGATGCCGGCATCGGACGAGCCGCCGAAATAGAGCGGCGGCCGCGGCGACTGCACGGGGGGAAACAGCAGCTTGCCGCCCTCGATGCGGATGTGCTTGCCCTCGACGTTCACCGTCTTGCCGGCGAGCAGGTCGCTGTAGACGTTGAGGAACTCGCGGGTGACCTCGTAGCGCTCGTCATGGCCGAGGAAGATGCCGTCGCCCTTGTTCTCGACGGGATCGCCGCCGGTGACGACGTTGACGAGGAGCCGGCCGTTCGAGACGCGATCAAGCGTCGCGGTCATGCGCGCGGCTACGCTCGGCGATTGCAGGCCGGGACGAACGGCGACGAGATAGCGCAACCGCTCGGTGAACGGCGCGACCGAGGACGCAACGATCCAGGAATCCTCGCAGGACCGCCCGGTCGGCAACAGCACGCCGAAATAGCCGAGTTGATCGGCGGCCTGCGCGATCTGGCGCAGATAGTTGAAGTTGACCTCGCGGCCGCCGATGCCGGTGCCGAGATAGCGGCCGTCGCCGTGGGTCGGCAGGAACCAGAGAATGTTGGCGTTGGATTGGCTCATGAATTGCCCCTAGCCGTAAGTCGTGCCGACGGCGGCCGCGACGATGCCGATCGACAGCACGATGGCTGCGATCACGCGTTGAACGATGCGCTTCATGTTCAGACCTTTTTGAACGGGAAGAGTTGTCGGCACGGTCAGGCTGCCGGGTTGCGCCAGACGATGTCGCGGATCTGAATCGGCTTCGGGATCAGGCCGAGCTTGTAGAAGCGGTCGGCGACGCCCTGCTGGGTCGCGACGATGTCATCGGTGACGGGACCGATCACGAAGTTCGCGCGGTTGGCGGCGACGGTCTGGATATCCAAGGGAACGCCGGTGATCGCGGCGAGCGATCTGGCGACCTCGTCGCGGTGCTGCTCGGCCCATTGGCCTGCCGCGGTCGTCACGTCGACGATCTGCTGCAGGATCGCCCCATGGTTCTTCGCGAACTCGCGGTTGGCGATGTAGAAGGAATTGGTCTTGGTGACCTCGCGCGCATTGATCAGGATGCGGCCGTTCTGCTTGGTCTCGCCGATCGCAAAATAGGGATCCCAGATCGCCCAGGCCTCGATGCTGCCATTGGCGAAGGCGGGGCCGGCATCCGGCGGCGTCAGGTAGACCGGTGTGATGTCGGCATAGGTGAGGCCGGCCTTCTCCAGCGTCTGCACTACGACGTTGTGGGCGCTGGAGCCCTTGGTGAAGCCGATGCGCTTGCCCTTGAGATCGGCGATGTCGCGGATCGGCGAATCCTTCGGCACCAGGATGCCCTGGCCGTTGGTGATGGGCTGACCGGCGGCGTAGACGATCGCCGCGCCCGCGGCCTGGGCAAACACCGGCGGGGAATCTCCGACCGCGCCGAAATCGACGCTGCCGACGTTCATCGCCTCCATCATCGGCGGGCCCGAGGAGAACTCGATCCACTTCACCTCGATGCCTGAGGCTGCGAAATGTCTTTCCAGGGCAGCCTGCTGGCGCGTGATGACCAGCACGCCGGTCTTCTGATAGCCGATGCGAATTTCCTTCACCGCGCCTTGCGCGATCGCAGGCGATGCGAACGCAGCGGCGGCCGCAGTTCCAACCGAAAGTTTCAGAAAGTCTCGACGCTGCATTCCACACTCCGGGCCGCGTGCGGCCGTCATCATTCACGTTTGCCGAATGATGGTGCGCGTCATCGGAAGTGTCGAGACGTCCGGGAAAATAGCGATGCGAGCACTGCGCTGCATGCCGCGCGCGTGATTAATCTTTCAAGCGGCGAAGCGAATGAGGATGGAATTTTTCTGCACGCGAATGTGAGAGATGCACGGATTGGGTCGGGCCCGGACCGGCGGAACATAAAAAGTCGCAAAACAACCCCATGCACAGTAGCCGGGCGTGCGAGAACAACGACTTACGTATTATCCGAAGTGCGTTTGACTCGTCGGGCAAAACAGCGGCAGAATGGCATGATTTCGTAGTGGGTGCTGAGGCGCGGAGCTCCCTCCACCCTCTCGCCGTCATTCCCCGCGAAGGCGGGGAATCCAGTACGCCGCGGCCCGGCGATTCAACCACAACTGTCTCGGAGTACTGGATCGCCCGGTCAGGCCGGGCGATGACACCGAACGTGTGACGGGCGACGTGCCACGAGCACCTACCGGCCTATTGCTCCCACCTCACCGGTAGATTCTGCAGCCCGCGGAAGGCCCAGCCGCCGATCCGCACCTCTTCGTCCTCGGCAAGCTCGATGCGCGAGGCGCGCGCGAACAATGTCGGCAGTGCGACGTCGGCGATCATGGCGCGCGAGGCGAAGGCGCCGGCGCAGAAATGCGGGCCGGCGCCGAAGGCGACGCTCTTGGAGGTGTCGCGCCGCACGTCGAACTGATCGGCGCGCTCGAAATGCTTCTCGTCGCGGTTGGCGGAGCCGAACATCAGGAACACGCGCTCGTCGAGCTCGAACGCTACATCGCGAATGGTCCAGGGTTTTGCGATGCGGCGCGGCGACATGCCGATCGGCGAGATCCAGCGGGCATATTCCTCGAAGGCTTGCAGCCACGACACCTCGCCGCGCAGGACCAGATCGAGCTGGTCGGGATGGGTCAGCAGCGCCCAGACCGTGCCGGCAATCGCCTTGCGCGGCTCGTTCTGGCCGCCGGAGATGGCGAGCTTGACGTTGGCGCGCACGCTCTCCATCGGCATGTCCGAGGCGAGCAGCACGCCCAAAATGCTCTGGTCGGGATGCTTGCGCATCACCGGCAGGATGTCGTCGATCGCGGCGTCGATGCCCGCGGTTGCCGCATGACAGCGCGCCTCGACCTCAGGGTCGCCGGCATAATTGGCGATGCCTTCGATCATGCCCTGCGACCACGAATCCATGTCCTGAAAGCCGATATTGGTAAGGCCGGTGATCGACTTCAGGCATTCGCCGGAGAACGGCAGCGCGAAGTCGCGCATGAGATCGATCCGGCCCGGTTCGAGCGAAGCGATGATGCGATCCGCATGGGCCTGGAACTGGGCGGTCCAGTAGCCCTTCACCGTCTTCGGCGAGACCGTCGGAAACATGGCGCGGCGCTCGACGAGATGCGCTTCGCCATCCTTGCGCATCATGTTGTGGCCCATCAGCCGGTTCATCAGGCCGGCGGGCTGGTGCGACGAGAACACGTCGATCTGCTTCTCGGAGATCGAGATGTCGTCGCGGCTCGTCAGCAGCGTCGAGCCGAGCTGCGGCACGAAGGCGATCGGCGCCTCCTTCCGCATCTTGGCGAGCATCGGATAGGGGTCGGCCCAGAAGGCAGCCGGGTCGATCTCGATGCGCGGCGCGGTGCTCAAGCTTCGCTCCCTTGTGGTCTCCTCGATGCCGAGGCTAGCGCCTTTCAGTTGCCGCCGTCTGTCCCCATGGATTGGGACAGGCGGGCCACAAGCTGCCGCTCGCGTCAACCATGCCAGCGTCGAACTGCTGCGAGGTCAACTCGGCAAAGGTGCGACGGGGTTGCGCATCATTCACCTCTGGAAGAAAATTCCAGCTCAGCACGATATCCAGGGCCTGCCTTCTGAACTGGCGCAGCTCGACGGGTTCGGCCATCCTGTATCTTCTCAGGCCTTTGTCTGCTTTCAACTCAGATGGCAGCTCCGGCCAGCAAGAAAGCGCCGCCAAGCGCGACCATCACAAGTCCAGGCCAGTTCGATTTGACGCCGAAGCCGCTACCGGGCCTTTCGGGCTCCAGCGTGTCACGTCCGGAGCGAAGCCACTTCCCACCACTGAATCGACCTCGCCAAATGGGCTGAAACGCCATTTGGAATAGGCCGCCGAAAACAAGGAGCACTCCAAGCCATATGAGGATCATGCTCACCTCCTCTACCCGCGAACGCCGATAGGTTGATGCGCCGAGAACCGTGGTCCATTCAGCGCTGCCCCCGGCTTACGGAATCAGACCGACCTTGAAAGCCGCCGGGACAACCTCTGACCTGTCAAATAGTTGATATATGGACATGATTTCTGCTAGCCGTCCATCCGGGCCAGCTTGGGAAAAAGTAGCAATTGGTTCCGCCGAAGCGGATTGGTATCAAGGGCCTTGGGCGGGCGAAGCACGAAGGCTGCTGCCGAAGTGCACGCCGCGCGTCTGAAAGATCGGTCGAATCTGATGGGTCCAGCGCAGCAATGACGGGCATCGATTTCGAGCAGATCGTGGACCGCATCCACGAGGCAGCGACCGTTCCAGAGCTCTGGCCTGATGTCCTGGAGCAAATCGCTCATGCCGCGGGCGCGCATGGCATGGTCATGATCACCTCGGACTCCGATCAATGGTCCGGTGTCTGGAACGGCGCCGTGGCGTCGCCGTCGATTCGCGAGGCCTTCTCGGCGTTCCTGAGTGGCGACCTCTCCAGCCGGACGGAGACGACCCCGCGACTCCTTGCGCTTGATCATCCCGGCTTCGTCGGCGAGCACGAGGCGTTTTCGCCGGAGGAATGGGAGCGCGATCCATATCGGGTGGAATGGAACAAGAAATGGGGCTTCGAGCATGCCTGCGCGACGGCGGTCCGCAGCCCGTCCGGCGAGATCATCGTCTTCCATATGGAAAGATTGGCCGGCCGCCCCGCCTTTTCGCGGCAGGACCTCGAATTTCTCGACCGCTTTCGCCCCCATCTCGCGCGGGCAGCTTTGCTGTCGACGCGCTGGCGCCTCACCCGGATGCGGGCGGCAACCGAGGCGTTGTCTCTGGTCGGCTTGCCGGCCCTTGCGATCACGCGCTCCGGGCGGGTTCTGGCCGCCAACGCCTTGATCGAAGGCATGACCGACGTTCTGCAATGGCTGCCGAAGGACCGGATCGCCATCAAGGACCGCGCGGCCGACACCCTGCTGCGCGCTGGCCTCGCTCAACTCGATGCGCCGGACAAGGCCGTGTGCTCCTTTGCGGCGCGTCGCAGCAGCGATCTCGATCGGGTAGTGCTTCATCTCGTGTCGATGCCGGGCGAAGCCCGCGATCTCTTCGATGGGGCGGTTGGCCTCCTCATCGCAACGCCGGTCGCCGCCTCGCAGGCACCGAGCCTTGCCCTCATTCGTGGCCTATTCGATCTCACCCCGAGCGAGGCGCGCGTTGCGCGCGGAATTGCGCAAGGACAGACGATCGGCGATATCGCCGCGCATCACGGGCTCAGCCGCGAAACCATCCGCACGCAGGTCAAGGCCGTCCTCGCCAAGACGGGAACGCGGAACCAGAAGAGCGCAGCTGCCCTCTTCGGTGCGATCCCCAAATTGCCGCTGAGAGATTGACGCCGGACTTGTGCGGTGGCCTGCCCCGGCAGGGGCAAACTTCGCTTCACCCAAATGGGTGAAGACACAGGCCGGCCCGCCGGGTTCAACTCCGCCCAAATTGGATGTCTGGCGAGAAGCGGCGGCAATGGCGGGACCGGAATTTCCGATTTTCGAAGTGACCCTGGCGCAGCGCAGGCGCAGGAGATGGAGCTGGAGCGTCTGCACCATTCAAGGCGCGGTGGTGATGCAGGGCCGGGAAGCCAGTCGACCCGCAGCAAAGTACCAGGCCGAGAGAGCGCTGTTCATGCTGCTGCTCACCGCGCCCTATCGTTCCCGACTTTCCGCATAGCAAGCCGCTCGTCGAGCGCTGCAGGGGTGCCGACGCCTTAGTTCAGCTGGCGCGTCAGCAGGCGCAGCACGATCGCAAACAGCTCGCTCTGCGAGGAGATGCCCAGCCGCTCATAGGCGCGCTTGCGGTAGGTCAGGGTCGAATGCAGGCTGATGCCGAGTCCTTGCGAGATCGCCTCGGAGCTGAAGCCTGCGAGGATGCGGCGACAGACCTCCTGCTCGCGCGGGGTGAGCGCGGAGAGCGGCTTGCGCGTCGCGAACAGGGTCGCAAGATCGGACGTCGGCTTCTCCTGGAAATGGCGCGCGACGCTGGCTGCGATCGCCGGTGCGATCGCCCCGAGCCGCTCGCGCTGGGCGGCGCTGAAGCGGCCCTGCGCGGCGATCCGATAGAAGTTGACGTAGAAGCAGGTGTCACCGGTCCAGATCGCGGTCGCACATTTGTCGACGATGCCGGAATCCTGGAAGAAGATCTTGCGGTAGCGCGCGCCGTACATGCGCGGCGCGAAGTGAGACAGCATGATCGGCGCGCCGCCCTCGCCTTCGAACAGCGCATCGCGGTTGGGATCCGTTTCGTGAAACTGGCCGGCATAGGCGGCGCCGAGATCGGCGCCGATCGGGATGTTGCCGGCATCGAGCAGGCAGCTTGCCGCGCCGGCCCGGCTCAGCGCGAACACCATGCAATGGCCGACATCGGCCTGCCGGCGCAGCGTGTCGATGAGCACATCGGGAAAATCGGAGCGGCCGATGGCGAGCACCGCGGGCGTGATATCGCCGGCCGACGGATCAAGGGTTATCCCGTTGGGGCGCACCGTATTCCTCCGCAAGACGTTCTTTTGCGAGAGGATAGCAGCAACGGAATCTTACCGGAAGCGCTCACGAGCACCGCCGCCCAGGGCCGCTCGGCTGTTGCAGACGCCATTGGCGGGTCTCACGCTGCGCCTCGCCCTTCGAGACGGCATCGTCGCGATTTTCTCAGATGAGGCTGATCCGATGGCCCCACCGAGTCACTTCACCCTGTGCCTGAAAGCAATCTCGCGCAGACGACTGAAAAGCTTTGAGAGCCGCTTCAAGCGCTCACTGACCACCGCGCAAAGAAGCATCAGCCACGTTGCGAGCGCGACACACCACAACAGAAATTCCAATGCTGCGGGCATGAGGGCACCTTTCGAAACGTGTTGCGAAACAAAGGCGGGGCACTAATGCTCGTTGAAGAACGCGAGCGCCGCGTCTGCGTTATCAGCCTTTATGGCCTCTCGCGCTGCCGCGATCATGATCGCCTCCGCGGCCGACCGCATTCGAAGCCTATTACGACCTCCTGAATTGCACTAGAATTAATGCTGAAAGTCACAATTCCATTTCGGGGAATGATCCGATGGACAGGCTCGATGAACTTGCGACATTCGTCGCGATAGTTGAAGTTGGAAGTCTGGTAGGCGCAGCAAAGCGATTGAAGCGTTCGCCTCCCGCGGTCACTCGCGCGCTTGCGGCCCTCGAGGAAAGGGTCGGAAGACGATTGGTGGAGCGAACAACCCGCCGTCTTGCACCGACGGATGCCGGACGCCACTTTGCTGAGCGCGCCCGCGAGCTGGTCAACGGCTACTCGACCGTCATGAGCAGGCTTGTCGAGACGGAGGGGGCTCCGCTGCACGGTATCCTGCGAATAGCCGCTCCCACCATCTTCGGACGCCGTCATGTCGCTCCGATCGTATCGAGCTTCCTTGACGCTCATCCGGCGATCCGTATCGAGCTCGTCATGGGTGAAAGATCGCTCGACCTGATCAGTGAAGGCATCGATGTTGCGGTCAGGATAGGTCAGCCGCGCGACTCGCGCCTCGTCGTCAGATCAGTGGGGTCGGTCCGTCGCGTCCTGGTGGCCAGCCCTTCCTACTTGCGCAAGCAACCTGAGCTTCGACATCCGCGAGACATACCGAAGCACGATGTCGTGTTCTTTTCCGGATTTGCGGGGCCGACCGAACTGCGTTTTCAGAATCGAGGTCGCTTGCACACGGTTCGCATGATGCCGCGCCTCATGACGACAGATCTCGACACGGTCATTGCCGCCGTGACATCGGGCCAAGGCATCGCTCGACTTTTATCCTATCAGGTCGAAGCCGAGATTTCGTCGGGCAAGCTCGTGCGTCTTCTTCCGGCCTATGAGCCGCCGGCCGTACCGGTTCAAGTCGTCATTCCCGGTTCCCGGCGCACCACACCGGCTGTGAGGGCATTCGCGGATCACGCCGCTGCGTCGCTCCGTACCCTTTCGATCATCCGCCAGTAGTTTCAAGGGAGCTGCGCGGGGCGAGGTGTCCGATTCTCTGCCTGCAGCCAAACCCATCAGTTCCCCCGCGAGGAACGATTGCAGCCCCGCTTTATTGGTCCGTATCTTCAAGGCTTGATCAAGGCGTTGCCCAGGCCGCCCATCGAAGGATCAGTCGATGCGCATCCTTCTCGTCGGGGCTACAGGACTTATCGGATCGGCGATCCACGCCAGGCTGTCCGCCGAAGGACATGACTGCATCTTGGTGTCGCGCCATCCCGCGGCGACGCACGATCCTCGCCACATCACGCTCGATGTCGCCCGAACCACCGATGCGTCGAAATGGAAGGGCCTTCTCGCCGGCGTCGATGCCGTGATCAATGCAGCGGGTGCGCTGCAGGGACAGGACATGCAAGGCGTTCATGTCGCCGGCAGCGCGGCGCTCTATGCGGCCTGCGAGACCGCCGGGGTCCGCAGGGTCATCCTGTTCTCGGCAATCGGCAGCAATGATGCGCTCAGCGATTTTTCCCGCACCAAGCGCGAGGGCGAAGCCGCCTTGATGGCACGCGACCTCGATTGGGTCATCCTGCGACCCTCCGTCGTAATCGGCCGGCCCGCCTACGGCGGCAGCGCGCTGCTGCGCGGGCTGGCGGCGCTGCCGGTTCTACCGGTCATGCCGGACACGGCGGCGATTCAACCGGTGCATCTCGACGACGTCGTTGAGACCGTGCTGTTCTTCCTGCAGCCCGGCGCGCCTTCACGGGTCGCGGTCGATCTGGCCGGCCCGCGGCGGATCGCCTTCAGCGATGCGGTCGCGCTGTTTCGCGCCTGGCTGCGCTGGCGCCCGGCCTATCGCCTGCAGCTGCCGCGCTGGGCGGCTTCAATTGCCTATCGTGCGGGCGACGTTGCGCAGATGCTGGGATGGCCAACGCCCATCAACACGACGGCACAGGCGGAAATGCGCCGCGGTGCGACCGGCGATCCCGAGCCCTGGCGTCGATTGACCGGCACTCCATCGCGCCATCTCGAAGTCGCGCTCGCACGCGAGCCTGCGTCGGTGCAGGAACGCTGGTTTGCTCAGCTGTATGCGCTCAAGCCGCTGATCTTTGGCGTCTTCGGCGCGTTCTGGATCGCCACCGGCATCATCTCGCTGAGCGCGGGCTGGAACATCGGCATGTCGTTGCTGCTTGAAGGCGGGCTGCAAGGGAACGTCGCGGCGCTCGTCGTCACCGCGGGCGCGCTCGCCGACATCGTCATCGGCATCGCCATTCTCTGGCGACCCCTGAGCCGCTACGGACTCTGGGCCGCACTGATCATCTCGCTCACCTATGCCGTGATCGGCACCGTCCTGGTGCCGCGGCTGTGGGCCGATCCGCTGGGACCGATGCTGAAGATCTGGCCGGTGATCATGCTCAATCTGGTCGCCATGGCGATCCGGGAGGATCGCTGATGCTCTACTTCCTCGTGAAGATGGCGCACATCATCGGTGCTGCCGTGCTGCTCGGCACCGGGGCCGGCATCGCCTTCTTCATGCTGGTGGCGCATCTGCGCGGCGACCCGCGCGAAATCGCGGGCGTCGCGCGGACGGTGGTGCTGGCCGACTTCCTGTTCACGGCGAGTGCCGTGATCCTGCAGCCGATCACCGGGACATGGCTCACCTGGTCGAGCGGGTATTCCCTCGGCGACGGCTGGGTGGCGGCGTCGATTGCATTGTATCTCGTGATCGGCGCCTTCTGGCTGCCGGTGGTGTGGATGCAGATGCAGATGCGCGATCTCGCCGTCGCGGCGGTCGCGACCAACGGCAAGCTGCCCGCCCGCTATCACCGTCTCTTCTGGTGGTGGTTCGCCTTCGGCTTTCCGGCTTTCGCGGCCGTGCTGATGATCTTCTGGCTGATGATCGCCCGTCCGGCCATTCCATACTGGGATTAGGTTCGCCTTCAGGACAACCCACCTGCCTGATCACCCAACCAGAGCGGGGTGTGGCCAACGCACCCCGCTCTCCCTCGCCTCATTACGGAGCCTTCACCTCGGCCCGGGCAGCTGCCGCGGCGTCCATCCCGGCCTGCTTGACTCGGTCCACAATTTCGGCGCCGGTATCGCTGATTTCCGAGACAACCGTGTCCGAGGCTTCACGCAGGGCCTGCGAGACCGCACCGGCGCGCCGGTTCAGGTCAGCCTTCACGTCGTCGCTGACGTCTCCGATATACTGGTTCTCGATCTCGGAGGCGCGGAACGCGCCCGCCACGGCCGCACCAATTGCGATGCCCACGACCCCCAGCACGAGGGGTTGCCGCTCCAGCATGTCCGCCAGTGACGACTTCGCACTCGTCATGGTGTCCTTGTTCGGAAGCGCATTGCCCAGCTTGCTGAATTGCTCCTGCGCGAAGGCGACGCCCTCGTCGAAACGATCCCGGACGCCCTCGGCGGCCTGCGACACAGTATCGGAAGCGGCGGCGGTCGCGCCACGCAGGGTCTCCCCGAACCGTTGCGAGCCGTCGTTGTCCATTTCGGGGGCGGTCGGCGGCGCCACGGTCTGCTTGATCGCGGATGCTGCCGACCTGAAACCACTCGTCCCGATATCGGCAACAGGTTCGACGGCCTCGGCGGCGGAACGCGCCACAGTCTTCAGCCTCTGGTCTCCGGCCAACAGCCAAAGCGCGCCGCCTCCGATGAGCGCCGCGGCGAGCGGGTTGTCCCTGGCAGCCGTTACTAGATTGTCGATAAAGCTGATCTTTGTGCTGCTCATCGCACCATTCCCTTCACGGTGTCCTTGTCTTTTTCCAGCTGGCCGATCGTTTCGCGGGGAGCCAGCTGACGCATATCAAGCCGGTTCATGCCCATGGCGACCAGCGCGGCGGCGACGGCCGCAGCGATGACCGCCGATGTCAGATATGACAGCGGTTGCGACCATCCTGCGGAGATCAATGCGGCGGATAGAGCGAATAAGGCCATGACGATGGCCGGGATCACCAGAACGGCGCCGGCTACGATCAAGCCGACGGCGCCGCCGATCTTCTGGAGCTTCTCGCCAAGTTCTGCCTTTGCCAGGTCGATCTCGTTCTGGAACAGCTTGGCGAACTGCGACATGGCATCGCCGAGCAGCGTCGAGATTTCCCTGAACTCGCTTTTGCTGGTTTTGATATCGCGCTCGATGCTCATGGTAACGTGCTGCCCTGGAAGGATGAGGATTGTTGCGTATGGGGGTTACGGGTCCCGGACTCCCGATTCCAGTTTTGCTCTCCCGCCGAAAAAGAGCTCCCACCCGACATTTGCCCGCTCCCCGACGTGCTGCCGGGGGTGTTGCGCTGCCCTTGGGATGACGATTGTCCGCCCGATGCCTTCAGGAAGCGAACGGCCGCGAAGCCAGCCAGCACCGATATGCCAAGAAAGGCGGCCGGCTGACGTTTGGCGAAATCGGTCGCGCCTGCGACAAGATCTCGGAAACTTCCGTCCCGGATCTTCCGGGCGGCATCCTCGACATAGTCCGCCGCCGAACCGATGCCGCGTGCGGCGAACGGTACGTCGCTCTCGAAAGCCCGGCCGGCCTCGCGGATGTTGCCCGCGAGGCGCTCGACGAAATCGGCGCCCGATCGCTGCTGTTCGCGCGCCTGGCTCTGGATCTGGTCCATGGTTCCGTCCGCAACGCCCTTTGCTGCATCCGCGGCCTCGCCGAACTTGTCTCGCGCGACGTCGGCCGATGCCCGGAACGCATCGCCGGCGCGCTGCTTCATCTCCGCTCCGGCATCGCCGATCTGCTCTTTCATGTCCTTCGCGGTGCCCTTGTCCTGGTTCTTTGCGAACTGCGTCACGTTGCGCGGGTCCAAATCGCTCATGATGGTTTCCTTCAGGTGTTGGATGGAGAGGGGCTAAAGGCAGCTTTGACCAAGTCGTCCGCAGCCTCCTTCAGAGTGTCCGCCATGTTCTGCGTCATGCGGCTGGCATGGGTGCCGAGATCAGCATCGGCGACCCTTTGCGCCGCAGCATCGGCCGCCGACGTGGTGGCGTCTCTCGCGGCCTCGAACCCGGATTGCGCCGCGGCGGCAGCAGCCTGCTTCACCCCGTCGCTCGTCCGGCCCATAACCTTAGCTTCGACCTTGGTCTCGGGAAGAGCAGCCGCAATGATGGCGCCGATCGCGAGGCCCAGGCCGCCGATGAGCGCAGCATTGTCACCAATGGTCTGCCGGGCCTGGTCAGGCGCGCTCGCGGCGGCATCCCTGGTTGCATTCATGCCACTCTTGAGCTTTTCACTCGCAAAACTGGCAGCACGCGCCGCGCTCTCCCGCAGATCAGCGGCAATGCCGGCGGCCTTCTCCTGCGCGTCATCAGCCATGCCAGCGGTTCGGCTTTGCGCGGAGGACAGCGTCTCCTTGGCATCACCCTGCATCGCCCGTGCGCCCTCGGCCACCCCCTCAAGCATGTGCCCGGCTTTGTCCAAGACCGGGCCGGTGACGTCTGCAGCACGATCGCGCACCGTCTTCGAGGTCAGGGCGAGTCCTGCGCCGATCATGAGAAGTGGCAACGGCGTACCTCGCACCAACCGAAGCAACGGAACGCCCACTGCGGCGCCCGCTGCGACTGCGCGCATCGGGTTGTCCATGATCTGTTGCTTGAGCCCTTCGACCCAGCTCTGGGTCTTATGGCTGACGTATTCGGTGACTTCGGATTTGATGTGCTGCGGCGAGACTTTGTGGCGAATGTCCTCGGCGGTGTCCGATATCTGCTCCTTCAACCGTCCGACCGTCGCCGCCAGCTCGGCGCGGCTACGCTCGGACTCCCGTCTCAACTCCTCCACGGATCGTGTCATCGCGTTACCCTCTTGCTTTGTTTCTTGGATTTGAGGTCGAACTCACGCTGTGTTGAATCGTTCCTCGCGCCGCTTGGGCGCTTGCTGGGACGACGATATGCGTGAAGCAGCGCAAGGGAGAGCGACGTCGAGCGCCCAGCCATTGCTGGATGCAGAGGGTTCGAAAGGTCTGCTCCGGGTCAAAACGCCGCACTCCTGCGCGGCTCACCGCACCGGCTTCAGCGCCAGGAAGCAGGACCTGTCGTTGCTTACACGCTACCCCGCCGCCGCCTTCGCGGGGGCCACGTTGATCGCCAGCTTGCCGTAGCGATCGGTGAAGGCCTCGGTATCGATCTCTTCCAGCTCGATCTCGCCGCTCATCACGCCCTGCTTCCAGGCCGCCTGCGCCGGATCGTTCTGGAACTCCGGCATCACCTCGCGACCGAACAGCTCCAGCGACTCGCAGATATGCTCGTGGCTGTTCTTGCCGGCCTGGTTTAGCAGGATGACCTGGTCGATGTGCGAGGACTGGAAGCGCTTCAGCTTCTTGCGGATCGTCTCGGGTGAGCCGATCAGGCCGCCACGCAGCGCCGCCTCCTGGGCTTGCGGATTGTCGCGCTTCCACTTGTTGTACTCGTCCCACATGTTGACGGTGTAGGGCGCGGGGCGCTGGCGGCTCTGCGAAGCGCCGTAGAAGCGCAGCGCGAACTGGAAGAAGGTGGCGCCGTCGGCGCGGGCACGCGCCTCCTCGTCCGTCTTGGCGCACATGAAGAACGAGACCAGCGCCATGTTCGGATTGATCTCGTAGTCGGCGAGCTTGTGCAGGCGCTTGGTGATGGCGTTGTAATAGGCGTGCACCCAGGCGTGCGCGGCGTCGGCGCTGACGAACTGGAAGCCGAGCGCGCCGAAGCCATGGCGGCCGGCGCGCTCGATGGTCGGCAGCTGCGAGCAGGCCATCCACAACGGCGGGTGCGGCTTCTGCACCGGCTTCGGCACGACATTGCGCAAGGGGATGTCGAAATACTTGCCGTGATGCTCTGAGCCGGCGTCCCGAAACATCGGGAAGATCGCCGCGACCGCCTCCTCGAACACCTCCTTCTTGGTCTCCATGTCGCGGCCGAACGGCTCGAGCTCGGTGATCGAGGCGCTCTCGCCCATACCGAACTCGCAGCGGCCGTTCGAGAGCAGATCCAGCACCGCGACACGCTCGGCGACGCGCGCCGGATGGTTGGTGGTGAGCTGGAGGATGCCGTGGCCGAGCCGGATGTTCTTCGTGCGCTGGCTTGCGGCAGCCAGGAACGATTCCGGCGAGGGCGAGTGCGAATATTCCTCGAGGAAGTGATGCTCGACCACCCAGGCATGGTCGTAGCCGAGCTTGTCGGCGAGCTCCATCTGCGAGAGCGCATTCTGATAGAGGGCGAGCTCGTCACCGGCCGCCCAGGGCCGCGGCAGCTGTAGCTCGTAGAAGATGCCGAACTTCATAGGCGTCGCTCTCCCGCTTATTGTTGTTAACGGCATCTTAGTGCGCGAGGCGACGCTGTCTACGGATGCGCAATTCCGCCACGTGGGAGACGATCCATCCTCCGGCGCAGCGAGAAGCAGCCAACCGACATTGATCCAAATCAACGCGTTGTCGGGTGGAACGTATCTAAAGTGCAGCAAGGCGACGGCCCGGATGCCGTCACGATTCCCCACAGCATTCAAGAGACCGAATATGTCGGCCCCTGACGACACGACGTCGCGCGTGCGCCGTAAGCGCATGGAGATCTTCGCCTTCCTGTTCCTGACCGCGATCGTGATGCCCGTGCTCGCGGTCGGGACCGTCGGCAGTTACGGCCTCGGCGTCTGGATCTACCAGATGTTCGCCGGCCCTCCCGGCCCGCCGCGCTCCCCGCATTGATCAGCAACCAGCGAAAGACAGGCATCATGGCTCACGCCACACTCAACCGCCGCGCCTTGATCACCGGCCGGGTGCTCAGCGCCGACCGCGTCATCGCGCCGCCGGGCGCCGAGATCGCCAGCATCATCGTGCAGGCGCGGCCCGAGCGCCTTGCCGAACTGGAAGCGGAGATCGCAGCGCTTCCCGGCTGCGAGATTCATGCCCGCGACGCGCGCGGAAAGCTCGTCGTCGTGGCTGAAGCGGCGGATGCCGGCAGCCTTGGCACCATGCTCAACACCATCCAGTCGCTGCCGAACGTCTATTCCGCAGCGCTCGTCTTCCACGCCATTGAAACCGCCTGAGTCAGGAAGAGCCATCATGACATCGCCGAAGCTCGACCGCCGCCAGATGCTCAAGCTCGAGGCTGCCGCGATCGCCGCGGCCGCCGCGGGCCTGCCGGCACCAGCGCTCGCCGCGAACCTCGCCGCCGAGCGGAAGGAGAGCGAATTGAAATGGGACAAGGCCGCCTGCCGCTTCTGCGGCACCGGCTGCTCGGTGATGGTCGCGACCAAGGACAACCGCGTCGTCGCCACCCACGGCGACATCAAGGCGGAGGTCAATCGCGGCCTCAACTGCGTCAAGGGCTACTTCCTCTCCAAGATCATGTACGGCCACGACCGCCTGACGCAGCCGATGCTGCGCAAGACGGGCGGCAAGTACGACAAGAACGGCGAGTTCACGCCCGTCACCTGGACCGAAGCCTTCGACATCATGGAGCTGAAGTGGAAGGAGGCGATCAAAAAGCGCGGGCCCAACGGCGTCGCCATGTTCGGCTCCGGCCAGTGGACGATCTGGGAAGGCTATGCGGCCTCAAAACTGTTCAAGGCCGGCTTCCGCACCAACAACATCGACCCCAATGCGCGGCACTGCATGGCCTCGGCTGTCGCCGGCATGATGCGCACCTTCGGCATCGACGAGCCGGCCGGCTGCTATGACGACATCGAGGCCACCGATGCCTTCGTGCTGTGGGGCTCCAACATGGCGGAGATGCATCCGATCCTGTGGACGCGCATCGCCGACCGCCGGCTGTCCGCACCGCATGTCCGCGTCGCCGTGCTCTCCACCTTCGAGCACCGCTCGTTCGACCTCGCCGATATCGGCATGGTGTTCAAGCCGCACACCGACCTGTACATCCTCAACGCCATCGCCAACCACATCATCAAGA
This sequence comes from Bradyrhizobium sp. USDA 3397, assembly GCF_054060965.1. Classification (NCBI taxonomy): domain Bacteria; kingdom Pseudomonadati; phylum Pseudomonadota; class Alphaproteobacteria; order Hyphomicrobiales; family Nitrobacteraceae; genus Bradyrhizobium; species Bradyrhizobium sp. USDA 3397. The sequence goes on along the minus strand of NZ_JBSSDS010000001.1, from coordinate 6,402,077 downwards.
CCGGTCGCGTCAACAAGGACTTCGTTGCCGCGCATACCGTGTTCAAGCGCGGCCAGACCGACATCGGCTACGGCCTGCGGCCCGAGCATCCGCTGCAGAAGAAGGCGACGGGCGCGGCGAAACCCAACGACGCCACCGACATGAGCTATGACGAATTCGCCAAGTTCGTGTCGGAGTACACGCTGGAGAAAGCCGCCCAAATGTCGGGCGTGCCGCTCAACCGTCTCGAGGCGCTCGCCGAACTCTACGCCGACCCGAACACGAAGGTGGTCTCGTTCTGGACCATGGGCTTCAACCAGCACACCCGCGGCGTCTGGTGCAACAACCTCGTCTACAACATCCACCTTTTGACCGGGAAGATCTCCGCGCCCGGCAACAGCCCGTTCTCGCTGACCGGCCAGCCTTCGGCCTGCGGCACCGCGCGCGAGGTCGGCACCTTCTCGCACCGCCTGCCCGCCGACATGGTGGTGACCAACAAGAAGCATCGCGACCACACCGAGCAGATCTGGCAGCTGCCCGAGGGCACCATTCCCGACAAGCCCGGCGCGCACGCCGTGCTGCAAAGCCGGATGCTGAAGGACGGCCTGATCAACGCCTATTGGGTGCAGGTCAACAACAATCTCCAGGCCGGTCCCAATGTCAACGAGGAGATCTATCCAGGCTTCCGCAATCCCGACAATTTCATCGTGGTCTCGGATGCGTATCCAACCGTGACGGCGCTCGCCGCCGATCTGATCCTGCCCACTGCGATGTGGGTGGAGAAGGAAGGCGCCTACGGCAATGCCGAGCGGCGCACCCAGTTCTGGCACCAGCTCGTCTCCGCGCCGGGCGAGTCGAAGTCGGATCTCTGGCAACTCATGGAGTTCTCCAAACGCTTTAGAATCGAGGAGGTCTGGCCCGCCGAGCTGATCGCCAAGAAGCCGGAATATCGCGGCAAGACCCTGTTCGACGTGCTCTACAAGAATGGCCAGGTCGACAAATTCCCGGTCACCGATATCGAGCCGGGCTATGCCAACGACGAATCCAAGGCGTTCGGCTTCTACGTCCACAAGGGCCTGTTCGAGGAGTACGCCCAATTCGGCCGCGGCCATGGCCACGACCTCGCGCCGTTCGACACCTATCACCGGGAGCGCGGCCTGCGCTGGCCCGTCGTCAACGGCCAGGAGACCAAGTGGCGCTTCCGCGAAGGCAGCGATCCCTACGTCAAGCAGGGCACCAACGTGCAGTTCTACGGCCATGCCGACGGCAAGGCCCGCATCTTCGCGCTGCCCTACGAGCCGCCGGCGGAATCACCCGACAACGAATATCCCTACTGGCTCTCGACCGGCCGCGTGCTGGAGCACTGGCATTCCGGCACCATGACGCGCCGCGTCCCCGAGCTGTTCAAGGCCTTTCCCGAAGCGGTCTGCTTCATGCATCCGGACGATGCGCAGGAGGCGAAGCTCCGGCGCGGCGACGAGGTGAAGGTGGTCTCTCGCCGCGGCTTCATCCGCGCCCGCGTCGAGACGCGCGGCCGCGACCGGCCGCCGCGCGGCCTCGTCTTCGTGCCGTGGTTCGACGAATCGAAGCTGATCAACAAGGTGACGCTCGACGCCACCGATCCGATCTCGCTGCAGACCGACTTCAAGAAATGCGCCGTGCGCATCGAGCGGGTGAACATGTCATGATGAAACGATCCGCAATCATCCTGCTTGCCTTCGCGATCGCAGCGGGCACGAGCTCGCTGACGGCGCAGACCGTGAGCTCCGGCCTGCGCGGCCCGACCCCGCTCAACGACGAGGGCCCGGCGCCGCCGATGCTGCCGAACCGCAACACCTCCGAGAAGGAGGTGCGCAACTATCCGGAGCAGCCGCCCGTCATCCCGCACAATATCGACGGCTACCAGGTCGACCTCAACGGCAACAAGTGCCTGTCCTGCCATGCGCGGGCGCGCACCGCCGAGTCGCAGGCGCCGATGGTCTCGATCACGCATTTCATGGATCGCGACGGCCAGTTCCTGGCCTCGGTCTCGCCGCGCCGCTTCTTCTGCACCGAATGCCACGTGCCGCAGAACACCGCCAATCCGCCGGTCAGCAACGATTTCACCGACATCGACACGCTGCTGTCGCGCGCAAGCCCGGGTGGCCGCAGATGATGACGACTGCCGACGATCCCAACGCGGAGCTGAACGCCAAGCGCGGATTCATCGCGCGCAGCTGGGCGTTTCTGCTCGAGCTCTGGCAGGTGCTGACCCGCCCGAGCTCGGTGTTCGCGCTCGGCACCCTGGTGCTGGCCGGCTTCGTTGCCGGCGTGATCTTCTGGGGCGGCTTCAACACCGCGCTGGAAATCACCAACACCGAGAAGTTCTGCATCGGCTGTCACGAGATGAAGGACAATGTCTACGCCGAGCTGAAGTCGACCGTCCACTTCACCAACCGCTCCGGCGTGCGCGCGACCTGCCCGGACTGCCACGTGCCGCACAACTGGACCGACAAGATCGCGCGCAAGATGCAGGCCTCCAAGGAGGTCTGGGGCAAGATCTTCGGCACGATCGACACTCGCGAGAAATTCCAGGACCACCGGCTCGAGCTCGCCGCGCACGAATGGGCGCGCTTCAAGGCCAATGATTCCCTGGAATGCCGCAACTGCCATAGCGCCGATTCCATGGACATCACCAAGCAGTCGCCGCGGGCCTCGGTGGCGCACCAGCGCTTCCTCTTCACCAAGGAAAAGACCTGCATCGACTGCCACAAGGGCATCGCTCACCAGCTGCCCGACATGCGCGGCGTTCCCGGCTGGCAGTAGGGTTTGGCGACGCCTGAGTGAACGCCTCGTCCTTCGAGACGGCTGCTTCGCAGCCTCCTCAGGATGAGGCTGAGCGGCATCGCGCCCGCCGAAACTGCCGCCGCGCACTCTGTCCTCATCCTGAGGGCCCGCCAAGGCGGGCGTCTCGAAGGATGGCCGCGAGAACGGCCTTGAAATGCGATCGCCCTGCGCTTGAACCGTTGGGGCGAATGGTTAGTTTGAGGGAAGGCGAATCGCCTCATTCGCCGCTCCCTCAAGACAGACATGGCCACTTTCACCCCGCATCAGGATGCTGCGCTCAAGGCCGTCGGCGACTGGCTCAAGGCCAAGCCGGGACGGGGCGGCACGCCGCCGGTGTTCCGCCTGTTCGGCTTTGCCGGCACCGGCAAGACCACGTTGGCGCGGCACATCGCCGAGGGCGTCGACGGCGAGGTGAAGTTCGCCGCCTTCACCGGCAAGGCGGCCCTCGTCATGCGCAACAAGGGCTGCGACGGCGCCTCCACCATCCATTCGCTGATCTACCGCGCCCGCGAATCCGGCGAGGAGCAGCCGAGCTTCGAATTGTGGGACGATGCGCCGGCCTCGAAGGCGAAGCTGATCGTGATCGACGAATGCTCGATGGTCGATGCCGAATTGGGGCGCGACCTGATGTCGTTCGACTGCCCGCTGCTGGTGCTCGGCGATCCCGCGCAGTTGCCCCCGATCCAGGGCGGCGGCTTCTTCACCAATTCCGAGCCGGATGCGATGCTGACCGAGGTGCATCGCCAAGCCCAGGACGATCCGATCGTGCGGATGTCGATGGACGTGCGCGAGGGCCGCGAGCTCGACATCGGTCGCTATGGCGAGAGCGAGGTCGTCTCGCGCAAGGAGCTCGATCCCGATCGCGTCATGGGCGCCGACCAGATCCTGGTCGGCCGCAACAACACCCGCCGCGCCTACAACATGCGGGTACGCCAGCGCCAGAATATCGAGGACCAGTTCCCGGTCGCCGGCGACAAGCTGGTGTGCCTGCGCAACAACCGCAAGAAGGGCCTGTTCAATGGCGGCCTGTGGCGCGTCAAGTCGCGCAACACCTCGCGCTCGAAATCGCGCATCCTCTCGATGCGGCTATCGCCGGACGAGGATTTCGGCCACAAGGTGACCAAGGTCTCGGTGCGTGCGGACTGCTTCGAGGGCGGGGTCGAGCAGATCGCCTGGGAGCAGCGCAAGCCCTATGACGAATTCGACTACGGCTACGTCCTGACCGTGCACAAATCGCAGGGCTCGCAATGGGACGACGTCGTGCTGTTCGACGAGAGTTTTGCGTTTCAGGATTCGCGAGCACGGTGGCTCTATACCGGCATCACGCGGGCGGCTAAACGGCTGAGTATCGTCGTCTAGAGCGCCGCTGCCGTAGGGTGGGTTAGCCGAAGGCGTAACCCACCTCCTTAGTTTCGGCGGCGACAGAAGTGGTGGGTTACGCCGAGTGATTGCGCTTCGCGCAATCACTCGGCTAACCCACCCTACAACCCGAGCCTCCTCACCTCCCCGCAACGAAGTAAAAATCTTCCCGCCCCGGCGGCGAGCCGTAGGTGAACGGCTGCTGCGCGTGCTGGGTCGCGGCCCAGACGTCGTCGCGGACGATGTCGAACAATTTTCGGATCTCGACGCGCGGCTGCTTGATCTCGCGCGCGAGCGCGGTGGCGAACGGGCTGTTGGGGCTACCATCGCCATCCATCGCGGTCTGGCCGTGCTTGGCGGCGTAGACGACCATGAAGCCGGCACCGGGCTCGATGTTGGAAAAGCCCTTCTCGACCAGCTTCAGCGACAGCGTGCGCTGCATGGCCGGCGCGAACGGATTGTCGCGGCAGGCATCGAGGACGACGAGACGCACTTTTCGCGCCGCCCCGACCGCGGCGATCACCTGCTCGAGCGCGACGGCCTCGGTCTCGGCGTCCTTGTCGGCGGTGAGCTTGGCGTCGACCGGAACGAGATAGTTCACCCCGCCGATCTCGAAACCATGGCCGGCATAATAGACCATGGCCCAATCGGCCTTTTCCGCTTCCTCGGCGAAGGCCTTCAGCGTCTGGAAGAACGCATCGCGGGTGAGGTCCCTGGTGTCCATCACGGTCTGGAAGCCGAGGTCGCGCAGCACGCCCGCGATCAGCTTCGAGTCGCGCGGCGGATTGGGCAACGCATGGACGTTCTTGTAGGCCCCGTTGCCGACCACCAGCGCGACGCGACGGTCGGTCGTCGCGCTCGCCGCCTCCTTCGGCGTCAGGGCGGCGAGCCGCTCCTGCGCGATGGCGCGGGCGCGCGCAACCTCGGTCTCGTCGAACCTCGTCAGCGAATAGGCGGCGGCGCGATAATCGGCGCGGGCCTGCGCGAGATCCTTCCTGCGCTCGTAGATCTGGCCGCGGCCGGAATGGGCGCGGACATTGTTCGGGTTGATCTGGATGACCGTGTTGTAATCCTTCAGCGCCGCGTCGAGATCGCCCTTCATCATGTTGACGTCGGCGCGGTTGTTGATCACGAACGCGCGTTCCTGGGCTGCTTCTCGATCAGGCCATTGCAATCGGCCAGGGCGCGGTCGAACTTGCCCGTCATGCCGTAGGTGATGCAGCGGTTGCCGGCGATCTGCGGCGCAGCCGCATCAATCTTCTCGGCCTCGGCGAAATCGGCGATGGCGCCGTCGAAATCCTTCATCAGCGTGCGCGCGCGGGCGCGATTGGTCCAGGCGAGCAGGAATTTCGGCGTGTACTTGATCGACAGGCTGAAATCGTCGATCGCGCTCTGCAGCGCGCCGCGGCGCGCGTGGATGACGCCGCGGTTGTTGTAGGGAACGCCATAGGCCGGGCGTTTCCGGAGCGCGAGGTTGTAGTCGGCCATCGCGAGATCCTCCTGCCCGCTCCGCTCATAGGCGAGGCCGCGCAGGTTGAGCGCGACGACGTTGCCGGGATCGAGGTCGATGGCCATGGACAGCGTCTCCGCATCCCGCCAAGCCGGCCGGTCGCCGCGCCGACCGCGTCCTCACGGTCTCGTGTCCGCCCCGGCGTAACAATCTGCGGTACGGCCCGTATCTCGGATGATGCGAAAACGCGGCCGGGCAGGCTGTTCGCCCGGTCCCGAACGCCCTAGACTGTCAGCCCTTCCGAAAGAGGATGCCATGCGCCGAACCGCCCTCGCCACCCTGCTCGCCGCAACCACCGCCCTGACGCTGGCTTTCGTGATGCCGTCGCGGGCCGCGGAGGAGGCGGTCGTGATCCCAGCCCCTACATTGGACGCGGCACCCGCGAGCGGCGTCCAGACCGCCGTGCTCGCCGGCGGCTGCTTCTGGGGCGTGCAAGGCGTCTTCCAGCACACCGCAGGCGTGGTCAACGCGGTCTCCGGCTATGCCGGCGGCACCAAGGCGACCGCCGACTACAAGACCGTGTCGAGCGGCCGCTCCGGCCATGCCGAGGTGGTCGAGATCAAGTACGACCCGAAGAAGATCTCCTACGGCAAGATCCTCCAGATCTACTTCTCGGTGGTGCACGACCCGACCCAGCTCAACCGCCAGGGTCCCGACGTCGGCCCGCAATATCGCTCGGCCATCTTCACCACGTCGGATGAGCAGAAGAAGGTCGCGGAGGCCTATATCGCCCAGCTCAACGGCGCCAAGGTGTTCAACAAGCCGATCGTGACCAAGATCGGCGCGCTGGAGGCGTTCTATCCGGCGGAGGCCTATCACCAGGACTATATGACGTTGCACCCGAACCAGCCCTACATCGCCTTCAACGACATTCCGAAGGTCGAGAACCTGAAAAAGCTGTTCGCGGATAATTACATCGAGAAGCCGACGCTGGTTAATGCCGGCAAGGCGACCAACTGATCGCGAGATCACCAAAGCAACGGGAGACCCATGCCCGACACCAAGACGAAAACGACCGACGACAAGGTCATCAAGAGTGAAGAGCAGTGGCGGCGCGAGCTGACGCCAATGCAATACGCCGTGCTGCGCGAGAAGGCGACCGAGCGTCCCTTCTCGGGCGAATATGAGCACGACCACCGTGCCGGCACCTACGTCTGCGCCGGCTGCGGCAATGTGCTGTTCGAGTCGGATGCCAAGTTCGATTCCGGCTGCGGCTGGCCGAGCTTCACCCAACCCGCAGTCGAGAGCCACATCGACGAGGAGCGGGACACCAGCCACGGCATGATCCGCACCGAGGTGCTCTGCTCCAAATGCAGCGGCCATCTCGGCCACGTCTTCCCCGACGGCCCCGGGCCGACCGGCCTGCGCTACTGCATCAATTCCGCGGCCCTGAAGCTCGAGCCCAAATAACCCAAGCCCGCCGCCGGGTTCCCCCGTGGAACCCGGCGGCGTGATGTGCTTTTCTGCTCTGGCGGTGCGCCGATCATCGCATTTCGGTGGCCGCCAGGGAGGATGCCATGGCGCTTGGGACCATCCTGATCATCCTGGTGATCATCTATCTCGTCGGCGGCCTGTCCGGCCGGTTCGGCGGCTACGGCTATGGCCTTGGCCATTCCGGTATCGGGATCGGCGGGGTCGTGCTGGTGATCCTGGTCGTGCTGCTGCTTCTCGACAAAGTTTAAGTCATATAAGCCTTTGAAATATCGATAAGTTTCGTCTCCGCGGGGCTGCCATGCGCTGATTCATCATCTCGCATCGCGGGGGTCGCATTTTTGTCAAATCGGCCTATATTAGAGAGCGACAATGACATGCGGCGGGCCCGCTCGATTGCGGCCCCTGCCCTCCCCAACCCCACGCGCTTAAAGCCCCAGAGAAGATCACGAGGTCTTTGACCATGCGTCCACTGCGTCCGTTCAACTTCAACACCTCCGCCGAGCTCTTCCCCGCCGCCATCCGCAAGAAGAAGCGCGCGGGCTTCACCTATCGGCGGTTCGGCACTGCGGCCGAGGCCGTGCAGTTCGCGATGGAGCAGTTGCCGACGGACTCGCTGAACGGCGCCTATCTCCAGGTCGAGGAAGCGCGCTTCGACCAGAACGGCATCCGCTCGCTGTACGAGAGCGATGCCTTCCCGCTGCCCCGCCGGCCCAAGCCGGCCCCGGCCGCGGAGACCGACGCCGACGCGGCGTAAGCTTTCGCAACAAGTTCGATGTGCGCAGAAGGCGCGATGGCCGAAAGGTCGTCGCGCCTTTTGTGTTTTGGGGGCTTTCTCACCCGCTATCTCTCATCCGTCATTGCGAGCGCAGCGAAGCAATCCAGCGTCCCTCCGCGGCAAGATTCTGGATTGCTTCGCTGCGCTCGCAATGACGACTCTGGGAGATGGAGCGCATTGTCGACCAGTCGGACTCGCGGCGAGCGCTCTCAGCCAGGCTACATCCGCGGCTGCTTTTCCAGCCAGCGCTGGAGCAGGCGGACGTTGCGCGTGTTGGCGCGGAACATGACGTCGAAGGCGTCGCCCGCGAACGGGACCAGGCCAACCACGCCGTCGACCGCGACATTGCCGAGCATGCGCGCCGTGATGTGCCAGGGCGCGCCCAGCGCGCGGGCTTCGCGCACCAGCCACAGCGAGATCGCGGTGGTGATGATGTCGCCGACGACGGGAATCAATCCGATCAGCCCGTCGATGCCGTAGCGGATGTTGGTGCCGGGCAGGATGAAGGCGACGTCGAGCAGCTTGGCGATCGCCTCGAGCCGCGCGATCCGCTGCTCGCGCGTCAGATTGCCGAACGGGCTGCCTTGACCGAACTCGAAACGAAACTCGCGAAATCCGTGCTCCAGGCTTTCCGGCCTGATCTCGTGGCCGTCCTGGTCGATGATCGGGCCGCGCGCCTCGTCGCGCGAGAAGCGCGCATGCGAGCCGCTCCCGGAACGGGATTTGCGCGGAGCGAGGATGTCGTCGTCTTGCATGGCCATGGCCTTCAGTGAACGCGCCAGCGCGGCGGAGGTTGCGGCCGCGCCCGAACGCCGCGCGTCAGGTCGGCACCGGCACGGCTTGCGGCTCCTCGACGTAGCGATGCACCAGCCAGGATGAAATCACCGCCGGCACGAAACCGACGAGCCCGTACAGGATGATCTGCACCGCGCCCGAATCCGGCCCGCGCGAGCTGTGAGTGAGCGAGGCCAGAGCGAAGGCGAACAGGCCGACCAGGAGCATCCGCAAGACCGGCCCGATCCGGCGGATGTGGATCAGGATGTCATCGACTGCGCCGATCATCAGCGCAGGCAAGAACCCGAACAGGTAGCTGTATTGGAGCGTCTTGAAGAACACCGCGAACAGCTTGCCGACCTCGCCGAGGTTGGTCTGGGCCCAATAGCCGGACTGGTAGGTCGTCGTCAGCAGCAGCAGGAACCCGCCGATGAATGGGACGACCAGCGCAAATACCAGATAGCGTTTCATCAAGCACCTCACACTCTGCAGGCGTTATAGCAGCGCAGCGGGAACCTTGAACAGCGGGCGCCGGGCTCCTCAAGGGGAACAAGTGGCAAGGCGATGAGTTCATGCTGGACTGAATTCAACCCTGGCAGTTCAACCCCTGGCAGACTGGAGCCGCCGATGGCCCGCAAATTCTTTCTGGCGACGATCGCGCTGGCGGCCCTGAGCAGCCTGCCGACGGCACCCGCGCTGGCCCAAGGTCATATGGGCACGCCACAGGAGCGGCAGGCTTGCACGCGCGATGCGCAGCGCTTCTGCCGCAAGGACCTCGGCAATGACGGGGCAGTGCAGAGCTGCTTGCAAGCCAACCGGGGCAAGCTGTCGAAGTCCTGCAGCAAGGTGTTTCAGAGCCACGGCATGTGAGGACGAACCCATACCCCGCGAACGGAGAGTGACGCCATGTTGCACGACGAAGAACTCTCGATCCTGCGGGACATCAGCCAGTCCGTTGCCTTTGCCGACGACCGGCAGGGCAAGATGGGGCAATTGATCGCCGACGGCTACGTGATGAAGGACGGCGATCTGTTCGAGCTGACGCCCAAGGGCGTGACCGCTGTCGAGGAGCACGCCGCCGCTCTCGGCGCGAGCGACGCGGAACAAGCGTCTCCGATCGGCTGATCTGATCGCGCGACGTGACTGGCGTGCAACAATTGCGAATTCCTTTGTGCCGGCCATTGCGGGCGCGTGACAATGGCGCATACTTCGCTCGGGCGGCGCAGCACTTTCGATTCGAGCATCAAGAAGTCGAGCGACCACACGCGGGATCGAAGCTCCCGACGTGAAGGCTGCGACATGCGGCAGATCAAGCCGCGTGCGGCGCCCCAAAACCAAGCGGCTCAAGCCTTAAGGGAACTCGGGGATCCATTCCACATGACACGCCTTCAGACCATCGCTTCGCTCTTCGCAGTCGCCACCACCTTCGCTCTCCAGACCTCGCCCAGTCTCGCCTTCACGCAAGAAGCACAGCAGATGTGCTCGGGTGACGCCATGCGGCTGTGCTCCAGCGAGATTCCCGACATCCCGCGGATCACCGCCTGCATGGTGCGGAACAAGGCGCAGGTCAGCCCCGGCTGCCGCGCCGTGATGGACCGCCAGCACGCCGCCGCCGCGGCATCGCGCAAGCGGGAAGCCGCGGCGCAGTAGTCCTCTCGGACGTCATTCCGGGGGTGCGAAGCACGAGCCCGGAATCGATCGCGCGGCATGTGACGCGGTGAAATGGATTCCGGGTTCGCGCTACCCGCGCCCCGGAATGACAGAAGAACCTCAGTCGCCCCACTGCGCGAAGGCGTCGTTGAAGGCGCGCTCGCCGGGGGCGCCCTTCTCGATGGCGATGATGGCGCGGCGCTGGTTGGCGTAGACCAGCGGCACGTCGAACCAGGAGCGCTCCTTCAGGAGCTGGACGTTGCGGGCGCGGTCGGCGTCGACATTGGAGAGGCCGACCAGGAAGAACCCGTCGGTGACCTTGACCGCGAGGCCGGCGAGCGGCGTGCCGCGGGCCTGCTCGTTCGACTTCATCAAGATGCCCGGCACGTTGGAGACGCTGCCGCCGGGGAAATCCTGCGGCAGGATGAAGGTCAGTTCCGCCGTGTGGCTCGCCGGCAACGAGGAATCGGTGTTGCGGCGGAACGACATCGTCATCTTGAACTTGCGGTCGGGAATCTCGATGTCGGCGCGCACGGCGACGTCGGCCTTCTGGTTGCCCGAGGCCTTGATCGGCTCGAGCCGCCACACCACCGAGCCGACATATTGCTTGCCCTTCGGATCGGACGGATCCTCGTCGTAGAGCACGACCTTCTGCGCCACCGGCGCGACCGGCTGGTCCGCCGAGGGCTGACCGACGCGATCGGGAATCTTGGGCTTGCTCTGCGGCTGCGCCGGGGTCGTCGGCGTATCCGCAACTTGCGTCGCGGACGGCTTGAGAAAGCCGTTGACGATCTGGACCAGCTGCTTGCCCCAGAGGATGCCGGCACCAACCAGGATGAGCACGATGCCGACGGCAATCGCGCTCTTGAACGGAAAGGCGGAGCCGGTGCGGGCGCGCTTCTTGACGTCGCGATCGGGGGCGATGCGCGGACGCGGCGACGGCGGCTGCGGCGTGTAGCGCTCGGCCTCCTCGATCGACTCGTCATAGGAATAGGGCGCTTCGGTCTCACCGGCGCGGTTTTCCAGGCTCGGCTCCAGCCGGTCGAATTCCGGCGAGGGCGAGGGCACGTTGGCGTAGGTGCGGCGCGCGGCGCGGCTGGCCTGCGCGGCGGCACCGCCGAGATCGTTGGCGTCGGCCGTGATGTCGCGGAAGCCGCGCACGCCGGGTGAGGACGGCAGCGGCGGCGGGGGGCCGACCTCGGGCGGACGCCGCCCACCCTGGCGATCGCGGCCGGCCGGCGGCTCCGGCGGCGGCGGGGCGGAGGGGCTAGGTGGGCGCGGGGCGTCGAAACGGGGTGCGCGTGGCGGCCGCGGGGCCTCGCCCTGGTCATCGACATTGAAGGACGGGCGGTCGGCGCGCGGCGGAGTCGGGGCCGGACGCGTGCGCGGCGGCACTGCTGCCGGGTTACCCTCGGTGGCACGGGTGCTGGCGCGGCGGAAGGCATCGCCGCTCGAGCCGGAGCGGGCGCCGCCACCGGGACGCGAGGCCTCGCGGGCTCGCTGGGCGGCCTCCGATTCGACCTTGCGGACCGCCTCCTCGAGCGACAGCCGTTCCCGGGTGATCTCGGATTCGGAGAGCGGCGGCTGCACACTGCGCAGTTGCGCGATCAGGGCCGTGCGCGCCCGCTCATAGAGCGCGCGACGGCTTTCGCCGGGAGCGTTGGGGTCCAGGGCGGCAATAGCGCGGGCGATCAGCGGATAGTAATCAGCCATTTCTACTCAACTATACGCGCGTCCCGGTAAGATATCGTTAAGCCTCAAACGGATTTTGCACCAGGATAGTATCTTCGCGTTCCGGGCTGGTGGAAAGCAGCGCGACCGGACATCCCACCAATTCCTCGATCCGCCGGACATATTTGATGGCCTGCGCCGGCAGGTCGGCCCAGGACCGCGCATTGGCGGTCGGCTCCTTCCAGCCCTCGATGGTCTCGTAGATCGGCTCGACCCGGCTTTGCGCGCCCTCGCCGGCCGGGAAATGGTCGATCTCCTTGCCGTCGAGCTTGTAGCCGGTGCAGACCTCGATCGAATCGAAGCCGTCGAGGATGTCGAGCTTGGTCAGCGCCAGGCCATTGATGCCGCAGGTCCGGACCGCCTGGCGGACCAGCACGGCGTCGAACCAGCCGCAGCGGCGCGGACGGCCGGTATTGGTGCCGAACTCGCGGCCGCGCTCGCCGATCTTGCGGCCGATCTCGTTGTCCTGCTCGGTCGGGAACGGGCCCTGGCCGACGCGGGTCGTGTAGGCCTTGCACAGGCCGAGCACGTAGCCGACCGCGCCCGGCCCGAGGCCGGCGCCGGTCGCGGCCTGGGCCGCCACCGTGTTGGACGAGGTGACGTAGGGATAGGTGCCGTGGTCGACGTCGAGCAGCGCGCCTTGCGCGCCCTCGAACAACATGCGCTTGCCGGCGCGCCGCTCGATATCGAGCAGCCGCCAGACCGTCTCGGCATAGGGCAGGAGCTGCGGCGCCATCGCCATCAGCTCCTTCAGGATCACCGCGCCGTCGAATTCCGGCAGGTTGAGGCCGCGGCGCAGCGCGTTGTGGTGCGCCAGCAGGCGGTCGATCTTGTGCGGCAGCGTCTGATGATCGGCAAGATCCATCAGGCGGATGGCGCGGCGGCCGACCTTGTCTTCATAGGCCGGGCCGATGCCGCGGCGGGTGGTGCCGATCGCGGTGGCGGCGCTGGCGGATTCGCGGTGCGCGTCGAGCTCGCGGTGCAGCGGCAGGATCAACGTGACGTTTTCCGCGACACGCAGGTTGTCGGGGCCGACATCGACGCCCTGCGACCTGAGCCTGGCGACCTCGTCGAGGAAGGCGGCGGGGTCGAACACGACGCCGTTGCCGATCACCGACAGCTTGCCCTCGCGCAGCACGCCGGAGGGCAGGAGCGCGAGCTTGTAGGTCTTGCCGTTGATTACCAGCGTGTGGCCGGCGTTGTGGCCGCCCTGGAAGCGGACGACGATATCCGCCTGCTCCGACAACCAGTCGACGATCTTGCCCTTCCCTTCGTCGCCCCATTGGGCGCCGACGACGACAACATTGGCCATTCGCGGGTAATCCTGTTCAATCTGTCTCTAGAAGGCATGATCCTCGCGGAAAACCGGTGCCCACTTTTCCGGGATCACGCCTGCGCCCAGCCCAATCGGCAGCCGGAGCCGCCCGCACGCAAGGCAGCCAACCGGATAAAGGAAGCAGCCTCTCTAGGCAAGCAAGAACGGGGCTTTTTCGGGGTCCAACGTCCGGTCCAAGCCCTTGATATCCGCGGAAAATCCCGAACCCTGGCAGGCCGGCGCAACAGCTTCGACCAAAGCGGGAGAGGCCGCCTTCGCCGCCAGCATGGTCGCGATGCGCCCGTCCCCGTTGATGCAACCTCGTTTTCCGTGTCTTTGGACCTGCCGGGTGATCAGCCGGCCCGGACCTCGCCGGGTCGGAGGGCTCGGCGTACTCGACGCGGGGCTCAACCATCACAATGTCCGCCACCGGCCAGACCACGCCCGCGGAAACATCCGGCCACAGCTGGATCGCCAACCAGCCTTACCTGCTGCTCAGCATCACCGCGCTGTGCTGGGCCGGCAACGCCATCGTCGGGCGGCTCGCGGCCGGCCACATTCCGCCGGTGACGCTGTCGTTCCTGCGCTGGTTCTTTGCCTTCCTGCTGGTGCTGCCGTTCGCCTTCAAGCACCTCGTGCAGGACTGGCCGGCGATCCGCGGCAAGCTCGGCCTGATGGTCACGCTCTCGGTCACCGGCATCGGCGCCTTCAACACGTTGCAATATTGGGCGCTGGAGCACACCCAGGCGCTCAACACGCTGCTGCTGCAGTCGGCCGCGCCGCTGCTGGTGGCGCTGTGGTCGCTGGTCATCCTCGGCATTCGTCTCACCGCCGCGCAGGCCTTCGGCGTACTGCTGTCGATGTGCGGCGTGCTGACCATCCTGCTGCACGGCGATTTCACCACGCTGTCGAGCATCGACTTCAACAAGGGCGACCTGATCTTCCTGCTCGCGCTCCTGATCTTCGCGCTCTATTCGGTGCTGTCACTGAGGCGGCCGCCGATGCACGGCCTCTCGTTCCTCGCCTTCACCTTCGGCTGCGGCGCGGCCTGTCTAATTCCGCTCGAGATCTGGGAACTGTCCGCGCGCCCGGTGATGAAGCTCGACGGGCCGAATCTCCTGACCCTGTTCTACGTCGCCGTCTTCCCCTCGACGCTCGCCTATCTCTGCTTCAATCGCGGCGTGCGCCTGATCGGCGCCAACCGCGCCGCACCGTTCTTCCACGTCGTGCCGGTGTTCGGCTCGATCATGGCGATGGCGTTTCTGGGCGAGCACCCGCAGGCGTTCCACTTCATCGGTTTCGCATTGGTGCTGGCGGGCGTGTTCGCGGCGTCGCGAAAGCAGGCAAGTTAGGCGCAGCATTCATCCAAATACGCAGGTGCCTCTTACCCTCCCCTGGAGGGGGAGGGTCGGCTCACATGGAGCGCAGCGAAATGTGAGACGGGGTGGGGTGACGGTCTCTCCACGTTCGACACTGCCCGAGTTGAGAGACCACCCCACCCCGCTCGCGCTACGCGCGATCGACCCTCCCCCTCCAGGGGAGGGTGAGCAAGCCTGCCCCGCTACTTCGTCTTGAACTTGCTGTAGGCCTCGCTCGTCGCGATGATCAGGTGCTCGGCGCAGGCGTTGACGCGATGCGGATCGGCTTCGCGCTCGTAGGCTTGCGAGGTCATCATGTCGAGAAAGGCCGAGACGGACGGGTAACGGACCAGCGCGACGAAGTCCCAATCGTTGCCCGCGTGCGGACCGAGTGCGACCGCCTTGCCTTCACCGGTCCAGAGCAGCGTGCCGCCGCGCGCCTTGATCATCGGCACCGTGATCGCACTGTAGCGCAAGTATGCGTCCCAGCCCGACCCGTCGCCATCGCGCGAGCGCGCGTGGAAGCGCATCAGGTTCAGCATCACCACCGGCGCATTCGGATCGAGCCGCTCCAGGCCCTCGATGTTCAACATATTGACCGCCAATGGCACCTCCTTAAGGCTCGGCTGCATTGTAGCATTGCGGCGCTATGACTTGTGCCATCGCGGCAATCGGGCGCAAGTTGCATCCAACGCCCATGACGACCGCTTCGCCCGCGCCACCGGCCGCCAATCCGGCCAGCTGGCTCAACAACCAGCCTTATCTGCTGCTCAGCCTGACCTCGCTGTTCTGGGCCGGCAACATCGTGCTCGCGCGCCATGTCGGGGCGCATGTGCCGCCGCTGACGATCACCACGATCCGCTGGTTCGGCGTGTTCCTGATCCTGTTGCCGTTCGCCTGGCCACATCTGAAGCGCGACTGGCCTGCCTTGCGCCAGAGCATGCCATTGATGCTGTTCCTGTCGCTGGTCGGCTTTGCCTTCAACAACGCGATCTCGTACTGGGCGCTGCAATACACCGAGGCGCTGAACGCGCTGCTGATCCAGTCGGCGGGTCCGCTGTTCGTGGCGCTGTGGTCGCTGGTGCTGTTCGGCGTGCGGCTGACCGGCGCGCAGCTCGGCGGCATCGCGATCTCGCTGCTCGGCGTGCTGATCATCATCCTGCGCGGCGACCTCGCCGCGCTGGCAAGCATCAGCTTCAACAGGGGCGACATCATGTTCGCCTCCTCGCTGGTGGCGTTCGGGCTCTATTCGGCCTTCATCCCGCGGCGACCGAAGATCCACCAGCTCTCCTTCCTGTCCTTCACCACCTGCTGCGGCGCGACGATGCTGCTGCCGACGGCAATCTGGGAGGCGGCGAGCGGCCGCGTGCTGCAATTCGACGCGATCACGCTGGCGACGCTGGGCTACATCCTGATCTTCCCCTCCACCCTCGCCTATCTCTTCTTCAACCGCGGCGTGGCGCTGATCGGGCCGAACCGGGCGGCGCCGTTCTTCCATCTGGTGCCGGTGTTCGGCTCGGCGCTGGCGATCGTGCTGCTGGGCGAGAAGCTCCAGCCGTTCCACCTAATCGGTTACGCGCTGGTGCTCGCCGGAGTCGTGCTTGCATCGCGGCGGGGCTCGGCGATGACATAATTCCGCGCGACGGACGCGGTCACGACCTATAGCCATCTTCCGATTCCCCTTTGGACAAGCTAGGTTCCCCGCCAAACCAAAAAGAGGGAACGACCGACATGATTTCAGGGCTGATTCGAAACCTGCGGACCGTCGCCGCGGCCGCGCTATGCCTCACGGGAGCCTCCACCGCTCACGCCGACACCTATCCCAGCCGCAACATCACGCTGGTACTGCCCTTCGCGGCCGGCAGCGGCACCGACACCACGACGCGGCTGATTTCGCAGCATCTGTCGCAGGCGCTCGGCGTTCCCATCGTGATCGAGAACAAGGCGGGGGCCAACGGCATGCTTGCCGCGACCTATGTCGCGAAGGCTGCTCCCGACGGCTACACGCTGCTGGTGACGACCAACACTACGCATTCGGCCAATCCCTATCTGCTCAAGAGCCTCACTTACGATCCGGTCAAGGATTTCACCCCGATTGCCCGCACCGGCGATCTGCCCTTCATGTTGGTCATCAATCCCGAGGTGCCGGCCAAGACGGTCGGAGAGCTGGTGGCCTATGGCAAGGCCAATCCGGGCAAGCTGAGCTACGCCTCGGGCTCGTCGGCGGCGATCGTGTCGGGCGCGACCTTCGCGCACAATGCCGGGCTCGACCTTTTGCACGTGCCCTACAAGAGTTCGCCGCCGGCGCTCAACGACGTCATGGGCGGCCGCGTGTCGATGATGTTCGTCGACATCCTGACCGGCCTGCCCCATGTCAACGGCAACGCCCTGCGCGCGCTCGCCGTCACCACCAAGAACCGCACGCCGCTGGTGCCACACCTGCCCTCGATGCAGGAGGCCGGCGTGCCGGACTTCGACATCACGTCCTGGCAGGGCTATTTCGGCCCGGCCGGCATGCCGAAGGAGATCGTGACCCGGCTCAACACCGAGATCCGCAAGATCATCGAGAACCCGGAGATCAAGGCCAAGCTCGCCACGCTCGGCATGGACGCTTTTTCCGGCACGCCGGAGCAGCTCGGCACCTTCGTGAACGAGCAGCTGGTGCTGTGGGAAAAGCTGATCGCCAACGCGAAGATCGAGAAGCAGTGACGCGGTCTTGTGTCCTGGACGCGCTGCAGCGTGAAACGCTGCTGCGCAGAACCGGGACCCAGATTGCCGCTAGCATGGGCCCCGGCTCTGCAGCGCACCGCTGCACGGGACGATGCTTCGCATCGCCGGGGAAGCGCTGCGCTGCGTCCGGGGCACGAGATCGTGTGCTCGCGCATTCTCCGTCATGGCCGGGCTTGTCCCGGCCATCCACGCAGCCGCACATGCCGCGCCCAAGAACGTGGATGCCCGGGACAAGCCCGGGCATGACGACGGCGTAGAGTTTTTGCGCGACGAGTTACGCCGCGCGCACCTTGGCGAGGAAGCCATCGACGGCATCGCGCAGCGCGCCGGACTGGGTGTCCAGCTCGCGGGCGTTGGTGAGCACATCGCTGGCCGCGCTGCCGGTCGCTTCGGCGGCCGAGGTGACGCTGCCGATATGGGCGTTGATCTCGCTCGAGCCGGCCGCGACCGACTGGATGTTGCGGGCGATCTCGCGCGTCGCCTCGCCCTGCTGCTCGATCGATACGGAAATGCCGGCGGTGATCTCGCTCATCTCGGCGATCGTCTGGGTGATGCCGGAGATGGCCGACACCGCGTCGCTGGTCGAGGTCTGCATCGCCGCGACCTGGGCGGAGATCTCCTCGGTCGCCTTCGCGGTCTGGTTGGCGAGCGCCTTGACCTCGGAGGCGACCACGGCGAAGCCGCGGCCGGACTCGCCGGCACGCGCCGCCTCGATGGTGGCGTTGAGCGCGAGCAGGTTGGTCTGCGCCGCGATCGAGTGAATGAGCTTGACCACCTCGCCGATCTTCTCGGCACCGGTGGAGAGCTCCTGCACCGTGGCGTTGGTGCGCTCGGCATCGCTAACGGCACGGCTCGCAACTTCAGTCGAGCGCGTCACCTGGCGGGAGATTTCCGCAACCGAGCTCGACAGCTCTTCGGCGGCGGCCGCAACGGTGCCAACATTGCCCGACGCCTTCTGCGAGGCGGCACCGACGGTCGCCGCGCGCGAGGAGGCATCGCTGGCGGTCGCGGTCATCGATTGCGCCGTGGTCTGCATGCCGGCTGCGGCCGAGGAGACCGAGCGGACGATGCCGTTGACGCTGCGTTCGAAATCGTTGGCGATCTCCTCCATGGTGCTGCGGCGTTCGGTCGCGGCGCGTTCCTTGGCGTCCGCATCTGTCTTCTCGAGGTCGCGGATGCGGACCGCGTTGTCCTTGAAGATCTGCACGGTCGAAGCCATCGCGCCGACCTCGTCACCGCGACCGACGCCGGGGATGTCGCCTTCGAGCTTGCCGTCAGCCAGCTCCCGCATCCGGGTGCCGAGCAGGCCGAGCGGAGCACTGATGCTGCGGCCGATCATCCAGGCGACGCTGCCGGCAACGATGACGATGCCGAGCACGGCGAGGCCGAGCAGCCAGTAGACCGGACCCATCTTGGCGTCGATATCATCCAGATAGGCGCCGGTGCCGAGATACATATCGAAGCCGGGGATCGCGACGGCGTAACCGACCTTGCGGATCGGCGTTTCCTGGCCGGGCTTCATATATTCATAGTGAAGCAGGATCTCGCCGTTGGCTTTGACGCCGTTCATCAATTCCAGCGACAGCTTGCGGCCGTTGGTCACGACGTCCATTCGGTTGGTGCCGATCACCTTCGGATCGGGCGCAAGCTGGGTGAGACCGTCATAGGACGTGCCGAACAGGTAGCCGGCACCCTTGTCATAGGTCATCGCGTTGCCGTAGCGGCGAAGCTCGGCCATCGCGGCGTCCTTCGTCATCTCGCCGGCATCGACGCGCTTCTTCAACGCGGCGGCATAGTTGCGCGCCAGCTCGACGATCGCCTTGGCCTGGTCGATGCGCGCATTCACCATCTCGCGCTTCATCAGATAGCCGGCGAGAACTCCGGAGATGCAGAGGCCGAACAGCGTGACTCCAACGAGAATGCCAAGCTTCGAGGCGATCTTCAGATTGCTCAACTTCACGGGGTTAGCTCCGGCAATATTGGGGTACGGGCGCACGACGAGATCGATCAAATTCGAATCAAGTCTTAGTGGCGGAGCCCTTAGCAAGTTACTTACGCACCTCCGTAGAAGCCCGGGGCTTGCACGGAAAAACGGAAATATACGTCGCCCGCAACAACCGTGAATTGTACGCACTTGCCCGAATTTCGCGTAAAAGACGCAAAGGCCCGCTCGTCGAGGCGGACCACGACAAGAAACCAAATCGGGAGCGGAGAATGCCGAAATACAGGGTGGTGACGCCGAAGGGTGCGAGCTTCACGGTCGCCGGCAGCGATTATTCCTATGAGCGCGAGGCGCTCGATCCGATCGATGCCGAGATCATCGAGGCGCCCGCCGACGAGGCCGGGTTCATCGCCGCCGCGAAGAACGCCGACGCGATCTACGCCAAGGGCATCCCGATCACCAAGTCGATCATCGACGCGCTCGAGAGCTGCAAGGTCATCACGCTCGGCTCGGTCGGCGTCGACAGCGTCGACGTCAAGGCCGCCACGGCCCGCGGCATTCCCGTCACCAACATCCCCGACACTTTCATCGAGGAGGTCGCCGACCACGCCATGATGCTGCTGCTCGCGGGCTTCCGCCGCTTGGTCGAGCAGGACCGCATGGTGCGCGATGGCCGCTGGGCCGAGGGCCGGCCGGCCCTTTTGAAGATCCCGAGACTGATGGGCCAGACGCTCGGCTTCATCTCGTTCGGCCGGGTTGCGCGTGCGGTCGCCAAACGCGCCGCGCCCTTCGGCCTGCGCATGATGGCCTACGACCCCTTCATCCAGGAAACGCTGATGTACGAGCACGGCGTGATCCCGGCGACACTGAACGAGGTGCTGTCGCAATCCGACTTCGTCTCGATGCATGCCCCTGCGCGGCCCGAGGTGCACCACATGCTGACCGAGAAGCACTTCCGGCAGATGAAGAAGGGCTCGATCTTCATCAACACCGGCCGCGGTGCCACCGTGGACGAGGAGAGCCTGATCAAGGCGCTGCAGGAGGGCTGGATCGCGCACGCCGCCCTCGACGTGCTGGAAAAGGAGCCGCCCTCGCACAACAATCCCCTGCTCGGCATGGAGAACGTGACCCTGACCGCCCATGTCGCCTCGGCCTCGGCACGGTTCGACGAGGCGCGCAAGCGCCGGGTGGGCTACGAATTGTCACTGGTGCTCCAGGGCATGTGGCCGGTAAGCTGCGTCAATCCGTCGGTGCTGCAGAACACCGCGCTCCGCCGCTGGCAGCCCGTCAGCATGGACCGCGGGCCGAACAGCTAGGCGGGCGGCGCAGCAAGCGCCCACGACCGAAACGGCCCTTCACCGGCGATCAACGCCGGGAAGGGAGACATCATAGGGAGGTACTGATGAGGAACGACATCACACGTCGTGATGCCTTGGCGCTGGGCCTGTCCGCTGCAACGCTCGCGGCCACCGGTGCTGCAGCGCAAACATCCGCTATCAAGGCTGCCGACGTCCCGGCACCCAAGCGCGAGATCGAAAAGGGCGCGTCCTTGCGCATGCTGCGCCCGGTGCGCTTTGTCCAGGCGGACGAGGACGTGTTCCGCGCCAATGCGGCAAAGTTCACCAAGGACACCGGGGTCGAGGTCAAGGTCGACTTCGTCGGCTGGGAGGACATCAACCAGCAGACCGCGGTGACCTCGAATTCCGGCGCCGGCCCCGACATCATCATCGGCTTCTCCGACGCGCCTCACATCTACATCGACAAGCTGATCGAGCTCACCGACGTCGCCGACTATCTCGGCAAGAAGTACGGCGGCTGGCTGCCGCTGGCGCAACGCTACGGCAAGAAGAACAAGAGCGAGTCCTGGATCGGACTGCCGTTCGGCGCCACCGCAGGTCCCCTGATCTACCGCAAGTCGGTCCTGCAATCGGTCGGCTTCGACAAGGTTCCGGAAGATCATGCCGGCGTGCTCGACCTCTGCCGCAAGCTGCAAAAGGCCGGCAAGCCGGCCGGCTTCGCGCTCGGCAACGCCAAGGGCGACGGCAACGGCTTCGCCAACTGGGCGCTGTGGTCGCACAACGCCTCGCTGCTCGACGAGGAGGGCAACGTCACCATCAACAGCAAGGAGACGATCGCCGCGCTCAACTGGGTCAAGGAGCTGTATCCGACCTTCATCGCCGGCACGCCGTCCTGGAATGACGTCAGCAACAACCGGGCCTATTCCTCGCAGGAGATCGCGCTGACCGCCAACGGCGTCTCACTGTACTTCTCGCTGAAGAACGACCCGGCCACCAAGGCCATCGCCGAGGACAGCGAGCATCAGCTGCTGCCCAAGGGCCTGGCCAAGGTCTCGCCGATGGCGGGCCTGACGCTGAACGCCATGGTGTTCAAGCACAGCCCGTACCCCAATGCCGCCAAGGCCTTCCTGCAATACATGCTGGAGAAGGACCAATACGAGCCGTGGCTCAACGCCAATTCCGGCTATTGGTCGCAGCCGCTGGCCGCCTATGCCGAGGCCGCCGTGTGGTCGCAGGATCCGAAGGTGAGCCTGTTCAAGAACACGATGAACAGCACTTACTATGACGGCTACAAGGGGCCGATCTCGACGGCGACCGGCGCGGTCAGCGCCGATTACGTGCTGATTCAGATGTGCGCGTCCGTCGCCACCGGCGCCGCCACGCCGGAAGCCGCAGCTGCGGAAGCCGAGCAACGCTGCAAACGCTACTTCCGGCGACAGCGGTAGAGACCGTCATTGCGAGCGAAGCGAAGCAATCCAGAGACTCTCCGCAGATACAGTCTGGATTGCTTCGTCGCTTCGCTCCCTCGCAATGACGACGTGAAAGCCTAGAACAGGACAACACACTAATGTCCGTGACCACCCTTTCCTCCCACGCACTGGCGCAACGGCAGCCGAACTGGATCGTGCGCCTGTTCGACTACAAGCCGTTCCTGATCGTGATGTGCCTCGCGCCCGCGCTCGGGCTGCTCACGGTATTCCTGACCTATCCGCTCGGCCTCGGCGTCTGGCTCGCCTTCACCGACACCACGATCGGCCGCCGCGGCATCTATGTCGGGATCGAGAATTTCCAGTACCTGCTCACGGACCCCTTGTGGTGGAACGCGGTGTTCTACAGCGTGTTCTACACGGCCGTGGCGACCTTCGGAAAATTCGCGCTCGGCTTCTGGCTCGCCCTGCTGCTCAACAACCATTTCCCGTTCAAGAGCCTGCTGCGCGCCATCGTGCTGCTGCCCTGGATCGTGCCGACCGTGCTGTCGGCGCTGGCATTCTGGTGGATCTACGATCCGCAGTTCTCGATCATCTCCTACCTCCTGGTCGACGTGCTGCATTGGCGGGACAGCAATATCGACTTCCTCGGCTCGCCCTGGCCGGCGCGGTTCTCGCTGATCGCCGCCAACATCTGGCGCGGCATTCCCTTCGTCGCGATCTCGCTGCTGGCCGGCTTGCAGACCATCTCGCCCTCGCTCTACGAGGCCGCGATGCTGGACGGCGCCAGCGCCTGGCAGCGCTTCCGCTACATCACCTTCCCGATGATGCTGCCGATCCTCGCCATCGTCATGACATTCTCGATCATCTTCACCTTCACCGACTTCCAGCTGGTCTACGCCATTACCCGCGGCGGTCCGGTGAACTCGACCCACCTCTTGGCGACGCTGGCGTTCCAGCGCGGCATCGCCGGCGGCGAGCTCGGCGAAGGCGCGGCGATCGCGGTGTCGATGATCCCGTTCCTGGTGTTCGCGACACTGTTCTCCTATTTCGGCCTGGCGCGCCGCAAATGGCAGCAGGGAGAGGCCAATGACTGAAACCGCCGCGCAATCGACCGTCGCGGACGCAAAAGCGCCGCCCGACACCATGGCCTGGGATTCCGGGCTGCGGCGGCTGATGATGATCTATCTGCCGCTCGGCTGCTTCGTTCTGATCCTGCTGTTTCCGTTCTATTGGATGGCGATCACCTCGTTCAAGCCGAACGCGGAGCTGATGAACTACCGGGACAACAACCCGTTCTGGATCTCCTCGCCGACCCTGGCGCACATCAAGCATCTGTTGTTCAACACCGCCTATCCGCAATGGCTGAAGACGACGATGCTGGTCGCGATCGGCTCGACCACGCTGTCGCTGATCGCGAGCACGCTGGCGGCCTACGCGATCGAGCGCCTGCGCTTCCGCGGCAGCCCCTATGTCGGCCTCGGCATCTATCTCGCCTATCTGGTGCCGCCGTCGATCCTGTTCATTCCGCTCGCCACCGTGGTGGTGCAGTTCGGCCTGTTCGACTCGCCGCTGGCCCTGATCCTGGTCTATCCGACCTTCCTGGTGCCGTTCTGCACCTGGCTCCTGATCGGCTATTTCAAGTCGATTCCCTACGAGCTCGAGGAATGCGCGCTGGTCGACGGCGCCACGCGCCTGCAGATCCTGCGCCGGATCACGCTGCCGCTCGCCGTGCCCGGGCTGATCTCGGCCGGCATCTTCTCCTTCACGCTGTCCTGGAACGAGTTCATCTACGCCCTCGCCTTCATCCAGAGCGGCGCCAACAAGACCGTGCCGGTCGCGATCCTGACCGAGCTCGTCACCGGCGACGTCTATCAATGGGGTGCGCTGATGGCGGGATCGCTGCTTGGCTCGCTCCCGGTCGCGATCTTCTACTCGCTGTTCGTGGATTACTACGTGTCCTCGCTGACGGGTGCGGTGAAGGAGTAGCCCCGCTCTCTCGTCCCCCTCTCCCCGTTCTCACGGTCTGCAGGCGGGGAGAGGCGAAGAGCGCTGCGGCCTTTGGCCCGGCTTCACAATACTGCAACATGCGATCCGCATAAGCGTTGCGTCCGCCAACAGGAGACGCACATGCGCGCGACCTTTCTTTGCACCGTCGCCACGATCATCCTCACCGCGAGCACAGCGCTCGCGCAGAGCGAGGGCGAATTTCCCGCCAAGCTCGCCGGCCACGCGGTGATGCCGGCCGAAACCTTCATCGAGGCGCCGGCTGATGCCCCCGCCGATCTCAAGGCGGCGGGCAAATATACCACCGGCAAGCGGGTCGACGCGCTCGGCACCGTGATGGGTAAGTCCTTCGAGCGTCCGACCGGCGTGTCGCTGCCGTTCAAGGGCCAGCCGCTGCAGGGCCATTCCGGCATCAAGACCCTGCCCGACGGCACGTTCTGGGTCCTCACCGACAACGGCATGGGCGCGCGCGCCAACTCGCCGGATTCGATGCTGTACCTCAACCGCTACAAGATGGACTGGGCCAGCGGCAAGATGGAGCGGCTGGAGACCATCTTCCTGCACGACCCCGACAGACGCGTCCCCTTCCGCATCGTGCATGAGGACACCCAGAAGCGCTATCTCACCGGCTCCGATTTCGACACCGAAGGTTTCCAGATCGTCGGCGACACCTTCTGGATCGGCGACGAGTTCGGCCCCTACGTCCTGAAGGCGGACAAGTCAGGCAAAATCCTCGGCGTGTTCGATACGGTCGCCGACGGCAAGCCGGTGCGCTCGCCCGACAATTGGGCGGTGGGGACGCCGGCCGCGCCGGGCGCGACCTACACCAATGTCAATCTCCGCCGCTCCCGGGGCTATGAGGGCTTCGCCGCGTCGAAGGACGGCAAGTTCCTCTACGGCCTGCTCGAGGGACCGCTGTGGGATGCCGACAAGAAGGACTGGGAGAAGGTCGACGGCAAGGAGGCCTCGCGCATCCTCGAATTCGACGTCGCTGCGGAGAAATTCACCGGCCGCTACTGGCACTATGTGTTCGAGCAGAACGGCAACGCCATCGGCGACTTCAACATGATCGACCAGGCCTCCGGCCTCGTCATCGAGCGCGACAATGGCGAAGGCACCGCCGACAAGGCCTGCCCGCAGGGCCAGCGCGGCGAGAACTGCTTCCCCGACCTCGCCAAGTTCAAGCGCGTCTACAAGATCGAGCTGACCGACGCCAATGTCGGCAAGCCCGTGCGCAAGATCGGCTATATCGACCTGATGAAGATCAGGGATCCCGACAAGAAGG
Organism: Bradyrhizobium sp. USDA 3397; assembly: GCF_054060965.1. Classification (NCBI taxonomy): domain Bacteria; kingdom Pseudomonadati; phylum Pseudomonadota; class Alphaproteobacteria; order Hyphomicrobiales; family Nitrobacteraceae; genus Bradyrhizobium; species Bradyrhizobium sp. USDA 3397. The sequence continues at coordinate 6,376,677 of NZ_JBSSDS010000001.1, read as the reverse complement.
CGAAGAAGCCGCTCAACGACGGCGTCTACACTTTCCCGTTCTTCACCATCGAGAACGTCGATCGCGTCGACGACACCCACATCATCGTCGGCAACGACAACAACCTGCCGTTCTCCTCCAGCCGCGATCCCAACAAGGCCGACGACAACGAATTCGTGCTGCTCGAGGTTGCGGATTTCCTGAAGGCGAAGTGAGCACTCCGCCATTCCTTCCTCTCCCGCATTTCGCGGGAGAGGAAGTCGTGCCATCATCGGCCATCGAACTTCACGCCGATCTTAATGTGCATGGTCGCATAGGTGATCTCGGGCGGCACCGGCGGAAATGGCTGGGCCTGACGCACCATGGCCATGGCCTGAGCATCGAGCACTGCGACTCCCGATGAGCCGCCCACGCGACTTGACAACACTTGCCCACCGCGACCGAGGGCAAGGTTCAGCGTCACGATCCCATTTTGTCCGTTTGCGCTCTTCGGGTATTGGTGGAACCGCATGAGATGCGCGCGGACCCGCTGGTTATAAGTCGCCATCATCGATGCTACTGAACCTGCATTCACTGCGGACGCCAGCGGGGCTTCACGCTCCGCGCGCGGCGGTGCGCTGGTGCGCGGTGCCGGAAGCGCATCCGACGGCTTCCGGGCGTCGGGGCGCACCGCCTTGGGCTTCGCCGGGGCGGACTTCTCCACGGGAGTCACTTTCGCAGGCTCGGGCTTCGGCGGGCTCGGCTCGAGCTTCTGTTCCGGTGGAGCCACCACATCCGGCTGCTCCTGCGGCGGTGTCGGCGGGATCATTTCCTCGACAGCCTGCTGCTGCACCGGCTCGGGCGGTGACGCATCCGCCTGCTGCATCGTCGGTCCCGGCGCGATGTCCAGCGGCATCGACCGCGGTGCCGACGTCTCCGGCGTCATGTCGATCAGGATGGCCGGCAGGTTGACGCCCTCGTCCGGCACCTGCTTCAGCAAGTTCATCGCAAGCAGCGCGGCGCCGAGATGCAACGCCACGATCATCGTCGCCGAGGCGCCCCAGGGCGCGCCCTCCCGCTCGTCAAGCGGCTGATGCAAGGCAAAGGCGTTCGCGGCCATCAGCTGCGTCCGTCGAGCCCGACGAGGGCGACCTTGAGATAGCCGGCGTTGCGCAAGGTGTTCATCACCTCCATCAGGTCGCCATAGGACACGGCCTTGTCGGCGCGCAGATAGATGCGCTCGTCCTTGCGGCCCTTGGTGGCGGCGACGAGCGAGGTGCTAAGCGCGTCGCGAGCGACGATATCCTCGCCCACAGCGATCGAAAGGTCCGGCTTGACGGTGACGAAGACCGGCTTGTCGGGCCGCGGTGCCGGCTCGGCCGCCGTTGCCGGCAGATCGACGCCGATGTCGACCGTGGCAAGCGGCGCCGCCACCATGAAGATGATCAGCAGCACCAGCATGACGTCGATGAACGGGGTGACGTTGATCTCGTGGGTGACCTCGAGTTCGCTCGCCTCGCCGCGCGAGCCGAGCTTCGATGTCCCGAGCCTGGCGGCCATGGCCTACTCCGCCGCCCGGGCCAGACGGAAATGGCCGTGGTCGCGCTGGCGGCTCACCAGCAGCATCAGCTGCGCCGAGGCGTCGCCGAGCAAAGCGCGGTAATTGGCGATGCCACGGACGAGATGATTGTAGATCACGACCGCCGGGATCGCGGCGACGAGACCGAGCGCCGTCGCTAGCAGTGCCTCTGCAATGCCGGGCGCGACCACCGCAAGGCTGGTGGTATGGCTCTCGGAGATGCCGATGAACGAATTCATGATGCCCCAGACGGTACCGAACAGACCGACGAACGGCGCGATGGCGCCGATGGTCGCGAGCACGCCGGTGCCGCGCGCGATCTGCCTGGACATCGCCGCTTCGACCCGCTCCAGCCGTAACGCGACGCGTTCCTGCAGGCGGTCGTCGAGAATGCCGCCGGAGAGCTCGGCCTCCCTGGCGCAGGACTGGATCAGCTGCGCGACCGCGTCGCGCGCGTCGCCGGCCCGCGCGGATGCCTCGGCCAGAGTCATGTTGCCCTCGAGCGCACGCGTCCGCTCGAGAGCAAGCGATGCCTTGCGACGCAGCTCGATGGTCTTGGCGAGCCACACGGTCCAGGTGACCAGCGAGGCGATGGCGAGGCCGACCATCACGATCTTCACGACGATGTCGGCACCCAGGAACATGCCCCAGGGCGACAGATTGCGCGGCAACAGCGCAGCGTCGATCGCAAGCGCCGGTGCCGGCACGAGCGCCAGTGCGCTTGCAAGGATCACATGGCGAAGCGTGGAATTGCTCTGCATCCTGATCTCCCGACAAATGGAAGTTACGCCGGAGGCTTCGCCGCTATCCGGTCCGCAAGCTGCCGGAATCGCGTCAGCTGATCCGCCCGCAGCGCCCTCGTCTCGTCGCGGCCGACGAAGACCTTGAACATGATGCCGCCGTCGGCGTTCACGAAGGCGACGAAGGCCGAGGACTTGCCCATGAAGGGCCGCTCGACGAAGGCAATTCCCGCGCAGCGCTCGTGACGGAGATGGCCGTGCAGGCCCTTTGGCTGCATCAGGTTGAAATAGCCGCGGCCGATCTCGCCCGCGGGAACGGTCCCGGTGAACTCGAAGATCGCATCATCGGTGTGGACGATCAGCGTGACCTCGCCCCATTCCGCGATGTCCTGCATGGCGGCGGCAAAATGTTCGCCGCTCCCGATGCGCACCATTGACGGCGGCAACGCCTCGATCACCGCGCGCGGCGTGACGCTGCGCTCGCGCGCGACGTCCTCGATCACGGCACCCGGATTGTCCGCCATATGCGCCTTGAGATCGGCGAGATCGGTGCTCAGCATGTCCGGCTTCCTTTCGTCATCGGCCGCGATCAGGCCGCCGCGCTCGCCTTGCGCTCGGTCATGATGACCTCGAAGCCTTCGAACTTGGGGTGACCAAGATAGAGGCTCTCGCCGGTCTTGTTGTCGGCGCGCGCATGAGCGCGGCGGAATTCCTTCGATCGTGTCCAGGCCTCGAAAGCCGCCTTGTCGACCCACACCGTATGCGAGGAGTACAGCGTGTGGTCCTCGGCGACCGGCCCCTTGAGCAGATGGAATTCGACGAACCCCGCCATGCTGCCGAGATAAGACTCGCGGGTCCGCCAGACGGTTTCGAACGCGGCTTCCGAGCCGGGCTTCACCTGGAAGCGATTCATGGCGATGAACATTCGACTTTTCTCCTGTGACTTGTAAATCGGCAGTTGCCGATCGGATATTTCAGAACGGGTCGAAAGCCACGCTGACGCATCAGCGTGGCTTTCGAGATCGGCAAGGCATAACCTCCGGTGTCTCCCTCAGGTGCCGCCAAAGTGGAACTTGAGACCACCCTTGATCACGAGCCCAGCACCGGCGCTCGCCCACTTCACGTCGTTTTGCGTGTCGCCCGTGCTGCCGACCGGAATGGCGTACGGGCGATAGTAGCGGTTGAAGAGGTTCTCGACGGAGAAGTTGAGCGTGAGATCCGGCGTCGGATGATACTGCGCGTAGAGATTGACGAGGTCGTACGACGTTGCCGGCGTGTAGGTCCGGGGGATGTCGTAATTGGCGAGTGCCGGCGTCCACATCATCGAAAGGATGAGGGTACGGTCGAGCAGACGCACGCCGGCCGTCGTCGTGATCTTCTGCGGCGGAATGCTGTAGAGACCGAATCCGGTCTGGAGATTTTTTCCAGTCTGATAGGTCCCGGAGAGGCCGAAGAACCACAGGTTCGCGTCATACATCGCCTCGGCCTCGACGCCTTGAATGAGCGCGGACGCCACGTTCTGATACTGTAGGAACGGGAGCACCGTGATCGATGGTGCCGGTGGCGGCCCGGTCGGGACCACGAGCGGGTTTCCGTACGCGACCTGGTCGATGAAGTCGCTGATGTCGTTGCGGAACACGTTGATCTTGCCGCGCAGCGTGTCGCCTGCCGTGAACAGATCGTTCTTCTTGATGTTGAAGCCGATCTCCTTGTTCTTGCCGACCTCGGGGCGCAGGTTTGGATTGGGCACGAAGCAGAAGGTCGAATCCGCGCCCGGTCCCGGCGTGCCCGACGGACAGCGGAAGAACGAGTCGTTGACCGTCGCGCCGGCATGCGGCCCGCTCACCAGCGTCTCCGTGATCGAGGGCGCCCGGTAGCCTTCTGCGTAGCTGGCATAGGGGGTCACGACCGCGGTCGGAACGAGAGCAACCGTGATCTTCGGCGAGAGGCGATCGCCGCCCGACGACGAGGACGCCGAGGAAAGCTGATAATTGTCGTAACGGAGCGCACCGATCACCTCGAGCATCGAAGTGTAGTTCGCCCGCCACTGCACGAAGCCGCCAGACACCGTGCGCTGGCCGCCGGGCGTCGTCACTTCGGCGGTACCCGTCCTATCCTGCGTAGATACTTTGTCCTGAAAGGCGTCCAGGCCGTATGTCACCGCGTGACGCCAGCTTCCAGTGTCGAACCGCGTCGTATTGTGCACGTCGACACCGATTGTATCGAGCAGATAGCCGCGGTTGCTCCCGATGCACCCCGAAACGGCATTGCCCGGCACGCCGCCGCAATAAACGGACGGGGTCGTGCTGGTATGTCTCGTCTTGACCTGATCGTTCTCGGTGCGATTCCAGTAGATCTTCGCATCCCAGTCGAACCATTGATCATCCGGCTGCGAGTATTTCCAGCCGAGCGTCGTGGTGTAATTCTTCACGTTGGAGGCGTAGATCGACGTGCCGTTGAGATTGTTCGTACCGTTCGCATTGGTCGAATTGGGATCGCCCGCGCGTCGCGGCGGCTGGCCAAGGCTGTAGATGTCTTCCTGGAAGATGGCGCCGAGCTTGACCTCGTGACCGTCCGCCGGCCGCACCGTCAGCTTGGCGATGCCGCTGCTCAGACGGTTGCCGGTGTTTGCGACTTCGTAGCCGGTACCGTCCTTGTAGCTCTCCTGCGTCGAATAGGTGCCGCCTGCGAACACGTCGACATTCGGATTGACGTGCACGCCGCCGAAGGCCGAGCCGAGCGCACGTCCATAATTGCTGCCGAGGATGGTTTTCACGTCGACGCCCCAGCGCTCTCCCACGCGGACAACGTCCTCGATGTCCTTGGTGCGGAACGAGGCCACGCCGCCGATCGCCCCGGAGCCGTAGATGTTCGCGGTCGGGCCGCGCACGATGTCGATGCCGCTGATCAGTTCCGGATTGAGGAAGAACGAACCATTGGCGAAATGACCGGTGCGCTGGTAGTTCTGCCGCGCGCCGTCGACCACGACGGCAACACGGCCGAAATCCTGAAGGCCGCGGATGTTGATCGAGGTCGACGGCTCGTCGCCGCGGTGCTGAACCCATACGCCGGGAACGTTGTAGATAAGATCGCCGACGGTGCTGGCCTGACGGGCTTCGATCTGCTCGGACGTCACGACACTGACCGGCGCAAGTGCGTCGACGGCTCGCTCTTCTGTCTTGGTCGCCGCAACCGTGATGGTGTCGAGCACTTGAACCGGCGAGGCGCCGCCCGCCTGCGCGCGGGCGTTCATCACCTCGGGCGCGGCCTGCTGCGCAACTTGGGGCGCCTGCTTGCGCTTGGTCTGCTTTGGCTTTTCCGACGACGCGTTTTCACTCTGCGGCGATGCGGTCTGCGCGAGACTGCCCTCCGCCGTCATTGCCGCAATTGAAACCACCGACGCGCCCAAAATCAGGGCGCGCGAATACCTAGCCCCGTCAGCCATACCAGCCCCAGCCTGCACTTCACTTTAGTTTTTGATGTCGTCTGGCTGGCGCGCGCTCGCAACGCGAGCGACTGGCTGGCTGATTGTCTCAAGAGGCGGGCGAGTTCCCCGCTGTCGGAAATGGTTACGTGGCAACACTCTGACGGTCAATGACATCGGGTTACAGTTTATATCGATTGTAAACTGCGACGGTTGGAATGCGCTTGGCGCCACCTGTACAAACGGGCGGTACCCCAGCTTTCGAAAGCGCATCACACCGACAATGTCAGCAACATCAGGAGACAGCAGCGGCAGCGCGGCAGGACCGGCACAAAGGCCTTCTGCAGCAACGCGAACTCTCACCATGCGCGGCAGCCGCATCGACAGCCGCGAGCTGTTTGCCGCCGAGCGCGAGATCATCATTGCGCATGGCGAGGACAGCTATCGTCTCCGCCTGACCTCGCAGAACAAGCTGATCCTGACGAAGTAACTGCAATGACATGTTGCCGCACCCTCGCCCGTCTCCTGCTCTCCGGCGGACTCGCGTTCGCGTCTGCTGCGCACGCCGCGGGCATCACCGTGCATGACGCGCGCAATCGCGACGTCACTGTTACCGATTTTGCCCGCACGGTGTCGATCGGCGGCGCCATCACCGAGATCCTCTATGCGCTGGGATTGGAAAGCCGGCTGGTCGGCGTCGACACAACGAGCCTCTATCCGGCGGCGGCACTGCAAGACAAGCCGAATGTCGGCTATGTGCGCCAGATCTCGGCCGAAGGCGTGCTCGGTCTCAACCCGACGCTGATCCTGGCGATCCAGGGCTCGGGCCCGCGCGAGACCATGGACATCCTGGAGACGGCGAAGGTGCCGCTGGTGCTGGTGCCCGAGACCTTTTCCGAGGAAGGCCTGATCGAGAAGATCAAGCTGGTCGGCCATGCCATGGGCGTTGATGCGCGTGCCGAATGTCTCAGCGCCGCGGTCGGCGCCGATCTTGCACAGCTCCGTGCCCTGCGCGCCAAGGTAACGAAGCCGGTGCGGGTGATGTTCGTGATGTCGCTCCAGAACGGGCGGGCGATGGTGGCGGGCCACAAGACCGCGGCGGATGAAATCATCCAGCTCGCGGGCGCTGCCAACGCGGTCGAGGATTACGACGGCTACAAGGTCATCAGCGACGAGGCGATCGTGGCCGCAAAGCCCGATGTCGTGCTGTCGATCGAGCGCGGCAAGGATTCGCTGCAGGCCGATGCAGTCTACACGCATCCCGGCTTTGCGCTGACGCCGGTCGCGGCCAACAAAAGTTTCATTGCCATGGACGGGCTTTATCTGCTCGGTTTCGGGCCGCGCACCGCGGCGGCGGCGCGCGATCTCTCGGTCAAGCTCTACCCGGCCTTGGCCGAGGGCGGCGCGTTCGCGTCGGCGCTGTCGACGGCGAATTGCCGGCAATGAGCGTAGCGGTCGGGATCAAAGCACGGAGCCCGCGACACAGCGCGGGACGGCGGGCCGCATCGTTCGCGATTCCCCTTCTGCTCGCGGTGCTCCTGGTCACCGCGATCGCCGCTCTGACGGTCGGCGCCGCCGGCATCCCACTCTCCCGGCTGCCATCCGCGCTGGGCTTGGCCGGCGAAAGCACGGCCATGACGGCCCGCGACCAGCTCGTGCTGTGGTCGATCCGCATTCCCCGGATCGCGGCGGCGGCGATGATCGGCGGCCTGCTTGCCGCGGCCGGCGCGATCATGCAGGGGCTGTTTCGCAACCCGCTCGCCGATCCCGCCCTGGTCGGCGTCTCCAGCGGCGGCGCGCTCGCAGCCGCGAGCGCGATCGTCTTCACCGATTCCCGCTTCGGCGAGGCGCTGCGCTTTCTCCAGACCGAGCTGTTGCCGCTGGCGGCCTTCGCGGGGTCGCTGGCGACCACCGCAATCCTCTACGGCATCTCCAGCCGCTCGGGGCGCACCTCGATCGCGATCTTCCTGCTCGCCGGCGTCGCCATCACCGCGATCGCCAATGCGGGCATCGGCCTCCTGGTATTCATCGCCGACGACCGTCAGCTGCGCGACATCACGTTCTGGATGCTGGGCTCGATGAGCGGCGCGACCTGGACCAAGGCCGCCGTGCTCGCGCCGGTGCTCATTGCCGGACTCGCAGGCTGCGTCTTCATCGCGCGCGGCCTCGACCTGCTGGTGCTCGGCGAGGCCGACGCCTTTCACGGCGGCGTCGACGTCGAGCGCCTGAAGCGGATCTCGATCGTGATGGTCTCGGCCATGACCGGCGTCGCTGTGTCGATCAGCGGCGTGATCGGCTTCGTCGGCATCGTCGTGCCGCATCTGCTCCGTCTCGTGATCGGCCCGGCGCATCGCCTGCTGCTGCCGGCCTCGGTGCTGTCAGGCGCGATCCTGATGGTCGGGGCCGACACGCTGGCGCGCACCATCGTGGCGCCCGCGGAGATGCCGATCGGCATCCTGACGGCGGCCGTCGGCGCACCCGTCTTTCTCTTCATGTTGCTGCGGCAGCGCGGGCTCGCCGCGCTATGACCGCAGTGCTCGAAGCACGACACTTAGGCAAGCGCGCCGGCCGCGCGACATTGCTTGACGGCGTCAGCCTAACGGTTGCGGCCGGCGAGATGATCGCCATCATCGGCCCGAACGGCGCCGGCAAGTCGACGCTGCTGCGGCTGCTCTCCGGCGATCTCCGCCCGAGCGCCGGAGAGGTACGGCTCAAGCAGCGCGACATCGGCAGCTTCGCGCCGCGCGAGCTCGCCGCGCGCCGCGCGATGCTGTCTCAGCACATCAACGTCACCTTCCCCTTCACCGTCGAGGAGATCGTGCTGATGGGCGCGGGCGAGCGCAGCTTGCGCGAGGCCGGCCCGCTCGTCGACGCCGCGCTGGACGAGGTCGGGCTTTCTCATTTCCGCGAACGGCAATTGCCGACGCTGTCAGGCGGCGAGCAGCAGCGCGCCCATTTCGCCCGCGTGCTGGTGCAGCTCGCCTGCGGCGAGGCCAAGCACGGCCCCGGGCTCTTGCTACTGGACGAGCCGACATCGAGCCTCGATCTGCGCCACCAGATCGACCTCGTCGAAGCGGCGCGCCGCCGCGCGGCAGCCGGCACCGCCGTGATCGCGATCCTGCACGATCTCAACCTCGCGATCCGCTTTGCCGACCGGCTCGTCGTGCTGGCCGGCGGCAGGCTCGCCGCGGACGGTCCGCGTGCCGATGTCGTCACGCGGGAGAGGATCCGGGATATTTTCGAGATCGACGCGGACGTGCATCAGGTTGACGGCGTGCCTTATGTGCTGCCGCAGTCGATGCGGGCTGCGGGGCAAGCTGAACTGCCGCCACGGTGAAGGTGCGCTCCCTCGCCCCGTTCTTACGGGGAGAGGGTTGGGGTGAGGGGCCTCTCTCCACACGCGAGATGGTCGAGAGACCTGTACCCCCTCACCCGGATTGCATCTTCGATGCAATCCGACCTCTCCCCGCAAGCGGGGCGAGGTGAAGCTGCGCCACCTGTGCAGGAAATCAGCCCGCCGGCACGATCACCATGTTCCTGTCCTTCGGCCAGCGGACGCGCCAGGCGAAGTTGATGTCGCGGACCTCGCCGGGCTTGGCGTCGAACGACCATTGCAGCACCCCGCGCTTGTCGCGGATGTTGCTTGCGGTGGGCTGGGTGCTCGAGGGCAGCATCTCGACGACGATGTCCTCGTTCTCGCTGACCGGCAGCTGGTCTTCGATGGAGACCTTGATCGGGAAGTCGTGGCCGTTGCGGATCGTGGTCTTGAACGCGCGCTCGTCGGTCTTCGACGTCGTCAGGAGCAAGCCGGCCGAACCTTCGTTGCGCTTGAGCACGGCGCGCTCGATTTTCACCTTGTCGTCGGCGCCGAAGCCGAGCCGCACGATGTCGTCCTTGGCGGACGCGGTGATGTTGCCGCGGCCGACGTAGACGCCGCCGCGGTAGATCGCGACCTTGCCGGGCAGCAGAATGGCGTCGTCCGCCTGCTTGAAGCTGGCTTCGAGAAACGCGGTCGGATCCAGCACCGGCGCGGCGCGCACCGCGAGGTCGGCGGGAACATTGACGGAAGCGATGCGGAGACTCTTGGCGCCTTCGGCCGCGCCGAGGCTGACACGGCCCGGAATTTTGAAGGTGGCCTGGAAGTCGCCCATCTCGGCGACGGCCTGTTGCTCGTCGGTCCGCTCGGTCGTTTCTGCGACCTTGGACATGGGCTCGTACTGCGCCGAACGCTGGCGGACGGTTGGCGCGGGGCGGGCCAGATCCGAAGTCGTGCCGAGCGCCGGCGGCTTCGGCACTTGCGGATACTGCGCTACCAGCGAGTTCAACTCAGGGGCACTGCCGCCGCGGCTGATGCGGACCGTGGAGACGCCGAGCGTCACGTTCGACCAGTCCTCGCCGGTCGACTGCGTGACCTCGGCGCGACGAACCAGCTCGAGCTGCGGCTTGCGGTCCTTGGCGCCGGTGTCGAGCCGGGCGTCGTAGAGCGGCACCCAGCGCGCGTTGCGCACGGTATAGGTCACGCGCAGCGTCGCCTTGGTCGCGGCGGCCGAGGCGACGTCGATCCGCACTTCCAGCTTGCTCGGCGGCTTGGCCGAGCGCTCGGCTTCCAATTCCGCGATCTGGCGGTCAAGCTCGCGCTGTTTTCGGGTGGCTTCACGAATGGCGGTGTCCGCAGTCGCGACCTCCTCGGCGACAGCCGCAAAGGCCGTGCGCCATTCGGCGATCGGACGTGCCTCGCCCTTCTCGCCGAGGCCGGCCGGCGAAGCTTCAGCAAAACGCTGCGCAAACTTGCGCCGGGCATTGGCGGAATCGATCGCGCCCTGCAGATCGGCCCGTTGATCCCTCAGCGCTTCGATGCGCTTGTCGAGGTCGGGCAGGTTGACCGGCGGCGCGGCCTTCGGCGGGCGTGCATCGATCGTGCCGATGGTGAGCTTGGCGCCCGCCTCCCCTTCGACGCGGAGGGAAGACGGGTCGAGCGAGAGCGGAAAATCCTTGGCCACCAGCGTCGAGTCGCCGGAGGCGAGATCCAGCGAAATGACGCGGGTGACGGTGGCGCCATCGGGATAGACGGTGACCGTGTCGATCGTCGAATTGGCGTCCACGTTGGCCGCCCATGACGGCGATGCGAGCGCCGTGGTCACCAAGACCAGCCCCGTGGTTGCCAAATATCTTGCGGTGATGCGCATGAAGTCCCTCCTGCCGGTATCGCCGCGCCGCCAGCCGGACGCGCGCGATGAGATGCCTCGCCATTGTGGTTGGACGCGGCAGGGAAGGAACCGGTTCGATTGAGACTTCCGTGGGGCGCCGCCGCGGCGGCACCATGTCTGTGGAACGCTCGGTGGTCCGGGCGGCTTCAGGCCTGGGCCTAAGAGCCCTGGCCGAAAATGCGCCGGAGCAGATCGGTCACGTTCTTGGCGCCGGCCTTCTTCAGAACGCCGGCGCGGTAACCTTCGACGGTCCGCGCGCTCAGATGCATCCGCCGGGCGATCTCCTTGTTGGTAAGGCCGGCGGCAAGATGCTCGAGCACGTCGGCTTCGCGCGCGGTCAGAGGCTCACAGCCCGGCAGCCAGCGTTGCCGGATCGCCCCGGGTTGCGCGAATTGATCGATGGCGGCATCGATCCGGTTGACGATGTCGTGGGTGCGGAACGGCTTTTCGATGAAGTCGGTCGCGCCGCTCTTGATGGCGTCGACCGCCATGGCGATGCTGCCATTCGCCGACGTCACGAGCACCGGCGCCATGCAATTCTCCTCGCGCAGCTGCCTGAGCACCTCGAGAGCGGAGCGATCCGGCGGCATCTCCAGCAGCACACAGGCTGGCATCCGCGCCTTGGCTTCCGAGAGCAGAGAGGCACCATCGGCAAAGCAGATCACGTCATAGGCGCTCTGTTCGAGCGCGGCGGAAAGTTGTTCGCGGGAGGCGGCGTCGGTGTCGATGACGAATACCTCGCCCTTGGAAAGCATGTTCCCCGGCATAGTCCCGATCCAGCAATGTCTTGGTCAAATGGCCCGAGACGGCCGGGGCCCCGTCGCGCCCGCCGTCATGCGCACGGCATTCACGCCAGTGCTTCGGTTTCCCCCTTATGTATGTTCCATCCGGTTCCTGGATTTGACGGATCGGGACAGAAACTTTACATTTCGGGACATCTGCGGGAATGGCTGACAGGAACGGTTTGCATGACCGACCTCATTCGCAGCGCAGGCTTGAGCTGTTACCCCGAGGTCGCCCGGTCGGCCGGGCTCGACCCCAGCCAGATGATGCGCAAGGTCAGGCTGCCGCTGGCCTGCCTCGACCAGCCGAACATCCCTATCGCCGTCACCGGCATGCGCCGCCTGCTCGAACTATCGGCAAAGGCCTCCGGTGCAGAGGATTTCGGCCTGCGTCTCGCCGAGCGCGGCGGCCTCACCAATTTCGGCGCGGTCGGCCTGATCGTGCGCGAACAGGCGACCGTCGGCGAAGCGATCGAGGCGTTTTCGCGCTTCATCCATATCCATCACGACGGCATGCGGCTCGAGGTCAGGCGTGACGAGCGGACCGTGACCATCACGCTGCATTTGCGCGGCCGGCGGCCGCGCGCGCCGCGGCAGTCGATCGACATGGCCCTCGGCAGCGTCCACCGCATCATCCAGTCGCTGTTCGGCGGCGATTGGCGGCCGCTCGAGGTGCATCTGCACTACCCGCCGCCGCTCGACCGCAAGCGCTACCGCGACTTCTTCGGCTGCCGGGTGACTTTCAATGCTGATGACGATGCGATCCTGCTGTCGGCGCACGACATGGAGCGCCGGATCCCGAGCGCGCATCCCTTGATCGCGAACTACCTGCGCAAGCGGATCGAGGCGATCGAGAGCAGGCCGGCAAGCTGGGAGGCGAAGGTCGACGAGGTGGTGCGCAGCCTTCTCGCCAGCGGCGATTGCACGGTCGAGCGCGTCGCCGAGCATCTGGCCTGTACCCGCCGCACCATCCACCGCCGCCTCGCCGCATCGGGCACCAGCTTCTCGGCCATCCTGGACGCGCAACGCGCCGATCTCGTGATCCAGCTGATCGAGGATCCCGCCCGGCCGCTGGCCGACATCGCGGTGCAGCTCGGCTTCTCCGCACAGAGCGCAATGGCGCGCTGGTTTCGCGGCCGCTTCGGCTGCACCATCACCGAGTGGCGCAAGGGCGTGCGGCCTTCCTCGGCGCCACCCTCGGCGAGTGCCGCCTGACCTCAGCGTGCCGGAGCGGGCACGCCCATCGTGGCGAGCGCCCGCCGCCCGCTGCCGGCGAGCAGCGGACCAAACGCGAGGGCAAATCCCAGGAAGGCGAGAATCCAGCCGCAGGCGGCGATGTGCAGCAGCACGTCGCCATACGCGGGCAACACGACGGCACCGACCCGGGCCAGAGCCGCAATGATGATTGCAGCATAGATTCCCTGGATCGCCGGCGAAGCCGTCAGCGCCTGTCCGGTATGGCCGAGGCTGGCGCGGGTCATCACCGCGAGCGTCATCGTTCCCGCCGCACCTGCCATCCAGGCATGGATGCCGGCGCTCAGCGGCAGCTCGCCGAAGGCGGCGACGGCATTCAGGATGAAGCCGAGCGGCACGAAGACATAACCGACATGAAGGATCAGCAGCAGCCGCTCCCGCGTGGTGCGGTCGCCGGCCCAGCGTGCAAGCCGAACCAGATGCAGCACGCCCACTGCTGCCATCGCGACGCCGGTGATCATGTTCAGCGGTGCCGTGATCCATGCGATCAGCGCCAGCGCGCTCAAGCCGATCACCGCGCCGTCAAATCGTCCGAACGGCACCGGAAGACGGCCGGGATTGAACTTGACCAGCCAGTTGCGGGTGAAGCTCGGAATGATGCGGCCGCCGATCAAGCTGATCAGCAGAATGACCACGCCGATGCCGATGCGGATGCTGACGTCGGCCGCGCCTGCGTAATACGTCTCGACATGGAAGGCGATGTTGCCGGCGAGCAGAACCAGCACCAGCCCCACCACGGGCAGGTTGCGCCAATTGCCGCCTGCGATGATCTCGCGCGTCGCGGCGGCAACGACCAATGCCAGGAATGCGGCATCGACGACCAGTGCAAACGCCCAACCGGTATTCGCCGACAGCGTCACCGCGACGCGTCCGGCAAGCCAGACCGTCACCAGGCCCGCGAGCGGCGCGCTCTGGATCGGCAGGCGCCCCGTCCAGTTCGGGATGGCGGTGAAGAGGAAGCCGGTGATGACCGCCGGCAGGAAGCCATAGAGCATCTCATGGATGTGCCAGTCGCGCGGCGCGAACGCGGAGCTCACCGACAATTCGCCGTAGAACATCGGCAGCCAGACCAGGATCGACAGCGCCGCCTGGATTGCGGCGAGCAGGAAAAAGGGGCGAAAGCTGTTCGCAAACAGCGGCCAGCCCGCAAAGTTGCGGGATCGGGCGCCAGCCATGGGTCAACTCCAATCAATTCAGACCGTTACTCAGATCGTTATTTGGAAAAATACTGCCGCCGGGCCGCCTCGTTTTGCGCTAACGCAAACTACCTGGCGATTGCAGGTGCCATCACACTCCCCGATGCCAGGGAGGCAGAATGGCCAAGGTCGACACATCGCTGGTTGCGCATCTGCCGCTGTTTGCGGGGATGACGCCGGAAGCTCTCGACGAGATCCTGCGTGAGGCCCGCTCGGCGCGCTATCCCAAGAACAGTGCAATCTTCGAGCAGGGCGCGGACGCGCAGTCCTTCTTCCTGCTGCTGCACGGCCATGTCCGCGCGGCCAAGACCACGCCGGCCGGCGAGCAGATCGTGGTGCGCTATGTCGCGCCCGGCGAGACGTTCGGTCTCGCGATGGCGATCGGAGCCGCGCGGTATCCGGCGACGGCCATGGCCGTCGACGACAGCGTCGTGCTGATCTGGCCAACCTCGGCCTGGCCGCGGCTGGTCGAGCGGTTTCCGGCGCTCGCCGCCAACACGCTCCAGACCGTCGGCACGCGGCTGCAGGAAAGTCACACCCGCATCCTGGAAATGTCGACCCAGCAGGTCGAGCAACGCATCGCGCACGCGCTGCTGCGCCTCGCCAAGCAGTCCGGCAGGAAGCGCGACCACGGCATCGAAATCGACTTCCCGATCAGCCGCCAGGACATCGCGCAGATGACGGGCACCACGCTGCACACCGTCAGCCGCATCCTGAGTGGCTGGGAGAGCCAGGGCCTCGTCGAGAGTGGCCGCCAGCGCATCGTTCTGCGCGAGCCGCACAAGATCGTGGTTCTGGCGGAGCGGAGCGCCGACAGCGGCGCGGCATGAAAGCCGAAGCATCCCTCCTCAAGATAGTAGGGTGAGGGGCGCTTGCGCTTACGACGCAAGCGCGCCCTCATCCGGGAATCCGCGCACACCTGCGCGCTTCCTGACCGTTTCACGCCGGCACGCACTCGCTCAATGCGGCGAGGAACTTCTCGCGGTCGATGCCATGCTCGCGGCAGGCGTCATCGACCGTGTGGAAGGTTGCGATCGGACAGCCGACGCAAGCCATCCTGAAGGCGAGAAACACGCGGATCGTATGCGGCGCCGAATGCATGATGTCATCGACCAGATCGTCGGATCGGAAGGGCATGGACAACTCCATTCCGATCGACGATAGCGGCGCGGGACCGAGTTTCTTTGCTGGAGCGCAAGCTGCCTTGTCATTCCGGGGCGCGCCGCTTGGCGCGAGCCCGGAATCCATTGTGCAACGGATTGCGTGGAAGGATGGATTCCGGGCTCGCGCTTCGCGCGCCCCGGAATGACAGGGAGCTACACCGCCCGACTGTGCAACCGCTTGCCTGGATCCAGATGCGCATCGAACGCGGCGGCGACGCTGCGGACCAGGAAGCGCGAATCTCCGGCGACGGCGAGCCGCTCGCCGTCCAATCTCACGACGCCGTCGGAGATCAGCGGCTTCAGACGCGATGCCGATTTCAGCATGACGTCGGCCTCCGCCCCGTGGCGCGCGCAGATGTCGCCGAGATCGGCACCGAACTCGCACATGATGCGTTCGATGATGTCGGCACGCAGCCGGTCGTCATCGGTGAGGCCATAGCCCTTCGCGGTGGCGAGGCGGCCGGCAGCGATGCTCTGCGCATAGGCGCCGATCTGTACCTCGTTCTGGACATAGCCCTGCGGCAGATGTCCGATCGCGCTGGCGCCGAAGCCGAGCAGGACTTCGCTCCGGTCGGTGGTGTAACCCTGGAAGTTGCGCCGCAGCGTGCCCTGCTCGAACGCCACGGCCATGGCATCGTCGGGCCGCGCGAAATGATCGAGCCCGATCTGCACGTAGCCGGCCTCTTTCAAGGCATTGGCGATGGCGCAGGCTTGGTCGTGGCGCGCAAGGCCGTCGGGCAACACGCCTTCGTTGATCATGCGCTGGTGCTTCTTGAAGTCCGGCACGTGAGCATAGCCGAACACCGAGAAGCGGCTGGGCGCGAGCGCGAGGCTGCGCCGCACCGTCTCCAGGCACGAGGCCACGGTCTGGTGCGGCAGCCCGTAGATCAAATCGAAATTGATGCCCTCGATTCCGGCGCCGCGGAGCATCTCGACCACGGACGCCGTCTGCGCGAAGCTTTGCACGCGGTTGATCGCCCGCTGCACCACGGGATCGAAGCTCTGCACGCCGAGGCTCGCGCGGTTGACGCCGGAGAGCCGCATCGCCTCGACCATGTCCGCGGTCAACGTGCGGGGATCGATCTCGACCGCGATTTCGGCCGAAGGCAGCACAAAGAATTCCTGGCGCATCGTCGCCATCAATTCGGCAAAGGCGTCCGGCGCCATGATCGTCGGCGTACCGCCGCCGAAATGGATGTGCTCGACCTTGATGCGGTGGCCGATGGCTTCGGCGGTCAGCGCGATTTCGCCGCGCAGCGTCCGCTGGTAGCCGGCGACGAGATCGTCGCGGCGGACGATCTGGGTATGGCAGCCGCAGTACCAGCACATCTCGCGGCAGAACGGCACGTGCAGATAGAGCGATGCGCTGGCGGCCACCGGCAGCTCCGCCAGCCAGCGGGCATAGGCGTCCGGACCGATCGCGGGTGTGAAATGCGGTGCGGTCGGATAGCTGGTGTAGCGAGGCAGGCGCTCCTCGCCGTAGATCGCCGCAAGATCAGCTCTCATAAGTTACCCATTCGTAAATCCCCGCCGCGCGCGAGACATCGCGGCAAATCACGGAATGAACTCAAATAACCAGGATCGGCGGACCCGACTTTGCGCTCGCGCAAAGCGGAGGCGCCGGTTCCCGGCCATTGTGAGAAAAATCGCGGCCATCCGGAGCGTTTGCCATGAGGCTTTTCGCACTCGAACTCATTCTCTCCCTGCTCGACGTCCGCGGCCATATCCCGCGTTTCGACGACTTCCGGCCGGTCCCGGCCGCGCCGGCCCCCGTCGGCGTGGTGCGCGCCCTGGCCGCCGCGATCGCCGTCTTCACCGCGCTGTCGCTGGCGGTCTGGGGATTGGTCTGGCTTACCGTGAACCTGCTCTGACCGGCCGCACCTTCGTCAAGGCTTGCATTGCGATCTCATCCCCGCGCATGAGCCGTGGCGATCGAGATCGCAATGCAGTCTGAACATGCAAACGAGTTGCTGCTGAATTGACGCGCGGCCCCGATCGGCATCGCGCCTGCGGACGCGGTGAGTCGGCCTCGCCCGATCCCTCTCTTTCGAGAACCCAAGTCCTGTTGCGGAGGTGAATCCGGCGGAAGCTTGTCGCAGCACAAACACGCTTTCCGTAACAGGCGCACACTGCACTCCGTCATCAAAACCATTTCAGATGAAGGATGCTTCCGATGTTCACCCGCAGAGCCGCATTGATCAGCGCCGCCGCGACCGCCCTGATGTTGGCGACCCCGGCTTGCGCCGCCGGCGATCTCAAGCTGCCGCGTCAGAAGGTGGAGCTGGTCGCTCCGCCCTTCGTGCACGCGCACGAGCAGGCCACGACACAAGGCCCCAAGATCGTCGAGTTCAGGATGACGGTCGAGGAGAAGAAAGTCGTCGTCGACGACAAGGGTACCACCTTCCAGGCGATGACGTTCAACGGCTCGATGCCGGGCCCGCTCATGGTCGTGCACGAGGGTGACTATGTCGAGCTGACGCTGGTCAATCCCGCGACCAACACCATGCCGCACAACATCGACTTCCATTCCGCGACCGGCGCGCTCGGCGGCGGCGAGCTCACGCTCATCAATCCCGGGGAGCAGGTCGTGCTGCGCTGGAAGGCGACCAAGACCGGCGTGTTCGTGTATCACTGCGCACCGGGCGGCCCGATGACCCCCTGGCACGTCGTCTCGGGCATGAACGGTGCCGTGTTGGTGCTGCCGCGCGAGGGGCTGAACGACGGCAAGGGCCGCGCGCTGAAATACGACAAGGTCTACTATATCGGCGAGCAGGACATGTACGTGCCGCGCGACGAGAAGGGCAATTTCAAGTCCTACGAATCGCCGGGCGAAGCCTTCACCGAGACCGAAGAGGTGATGAAGAAGCTGACCCCGACCCATGTCGTGTTCAACGGCAAGGTTGGCGCGCTCACCGGCAAGAACGCGCTCACCGCGAAGGTCGGCGAGAACGTGCTGATCGTGCACTCGCAGGCCAATCGCGACAGCCGTCCGCATCTGATCGGTGGCCACGGCGACTATGTCTGGGAGACCGGCAAGTTCGGCAACGCGCCCGAGGTCGGGCTCGAGACCTGGTTCATCCGCGGCGGCTCGGCGGGAGCTGCGCTATACAAGTTCCAGCAGCCCGGCATCTACGCCTATGTCACGCATAATCTGATCGAGACGGCCAGTCTCGGCGCCACCGCGCACTTCAAGGTCGAAGGCAAGTGGAACGACGATCTGATGATGCAAGTGAAGGCGCCTGCCGAAATACCTCCTGCCAGCACCAACTAGACGCGATGAAGGGGCCGGTCATCGCCGGCCCCTTTTTTCCTTCTGCGGAGGAATGATTGTCCTGATCGCATTCAAGCTCAAGCTGGCACTTGCCTGCGCGGCCGGGCTTGCGGGGCCGCTGGGCGTTGCGCCTCTGGTCTCGGAGCTGACGATGCGCCATGCCGTCGGCGAGCCGGCCTTGGTCGAGGTCGCCCCGGGCAGCTTCGCCTATCGCGAGGCCGGCGATTTCACCCGCGGCGGACAGCACGCGGAAGCGCCGATGCGCACCATCCGGATGAACCGGCCGCTGCGCATCATGCGGAATCAGGTCGCTTCATCCGACTATCAGCATTGCGTGCAGGATGGCGCCTGCCGCGCACTCGA
Source organism: Bradyrhizobium sp. USDA 3397 (assembly GCF_054060965.1). Taxonomy (NCBI): domain Bacteria; kingdom Pseudomonadati; phylum Pseudomonadota; class Alphaproteobacteria; order Hyphomicrobiales; family Nitrobacteraceae; genus Bradyrhizobium; species Bradyrhizobium sp. USDA 3397. Next base: position 6,357,740 of record NZ_JBSSDS010000001.1, on the reverse strand, counting down.
TCGCGACGTCGCAATCGCCCCCGATCGTCCCGCAGTGCAGGTGAGCTGGCACGACGCTGAGGCCTATGCAGGCTGGCTGTCGCGCAAGACCGGCCATCAATACCGCCTGCCGAGCGACGAGGAATGGGCCTTTGCCGCCGGCTCCAGATTCCGGGATGACGGGGTACCGGTTGATGCAAGCGACCCTTCGAAGCGCTGGATCAGCCGCTACGAGCGCGAATCCGAACGCGACCTCTCCGACACCACGGCTCATCGCTTCGGCAAGTTCGGCCCGAACGAGCATAGCGTCGAAGACCTCGCCGGCAATGTCTGGGAGTGGACCGCGACGTGCTTCGTGCGCTCGCGAGTCGATGATTCCGGCAATCCCGGCCGCGCGACCATGAATTGCGGTGTAAGGGTCGCCGAGGGCGCGCACCGCGCCTATGTCACCGACTTCATCCGCGACGCCCGTGCCGGCGGCTGCGCCGAGGGCGTGCCGCCCGCCAATCTCGGCTTCCGCCTGGTGCGCGAGGAGACGTGGTGGCTGGCCAGCGTCTCGCAGCGCTTGAGCAAAGCGTGGCCGGCAGGATCATAGGGCGCCAATCATTTCCCATGACCGTCGCTTCAGTATTAGAATGAGTCTAAAAGATACTTTGGAATTGCTCTAAGCTCATGCCCTCGCGACATCGCGTCGCTAACGTTGTCTCACCGCCTGCGCTACTCAATCGGCGTTCAATCTCGCGCCTGGGAGCAGCCCTTATGATCTATCTTCGCGTCCTCGCCGCGTCTGCGGCGGTGTTGAGCCTAACCACGTCTTTCGTGTCGGAGGCAGCCGCCAATGGCGAGGTCAACGTCTATACCTACCGCGAGACCAAGCTGATCCAGCCGCTGTTCGATGCGTTCACCAAGGACACGGGCATCAAGGTCAACGTCGTCTCCGCAAGCTCCGGTCTGGAGCAGCGCATGAAGGCGGAAGGGGCCAACAGTCCGGCCGACGTGCTGCTGACGGTGGACATCGGCCGCATCGACGAGGCCGTGCAGGCCGGCGTCACCCAGCCGATCAAGTCGGAGGCGGTCGACAAGGTCGTGCCGGCGCAATATCGCGATCCGGACGGACACTGGGCCGGCATCTCCATGCGCGCGCGCGTGATCTATGTCTCGAATGATCGCGTCAAGCAGGACAAGATCACCTATGAGGAGCTCGCCGATCCCAAGTGGAAGGGCAAGATCTGCATTCGCTCGGGCCAGCACATCTATAACAACGCGCTGTTCGCGGCCTACGCGGCCAAGTACGGCGAGGCCAAGGCCGAGGAATGGCTGCGCGGCCTGAAGGCCAATCTCGCACAGAAGCCGTCGGGCGGCGATCGCGAAGCCGCGCGTGACGTCGCCGCCGGCAAATGCGATATCGGCATCGGCAACACCTATTACTGGGCGCTGATGATGAACAACGATCCCGAGAAGAAGCCGTGGGCGGAGGCGACCCGCGTTATCCTGCCGACCTTCGAGGGTGGCGGCACCCACGTCAACCTCTCCGGCGTGCTGCTCGCCAAGAACGCGCCCAACAAGGCCAACGGTACCAAGCTGATCGAGTGGCTCGTCAGCGAGCAGGCGCAGCAGATGTATGCCGACCAGAACTACGAATATCCGGTTCGGAGCGGTGTCGCCGTCAATGCGACCATCGCCGGCTACGGCAAGCTCGTCCCGGATCCGTTGCCGATCGCAAAGATCGCCGCCAACCGCAAGGCTGCGGCCTCGCTGGTGGATAAGGTCGGCTTTGACAACTGATCTCTGGCGGCCCACGTCTATCGAACTGCTGGAAGCTACGAGCACACGGCCTCGATCGAGGGGCCGTGTGCGCGCCGGTCGCGCCGCAACCGCCATCGCGATCGCAACCGCGATCCTGGTCGCGGCGCCCGTGATCTCGATCGTTGCGCTGGCTCTGCAGCCGGCGTCCGATGTGTGGCACGACCTGATCAACTACGTGTTGCCGGCCGCCCTTCTCGACACTGCCCTTCTGCTCGTCGGGGTCGGCGCGGTCACACTGCTGATCGGCGCCGGCACTGCGTGGGTGATGTCGCGCCACGATTTTGCCGGCCGGGGCATGCTGCTGTGGCTGATGCCGCTGCCGCTGGCGATTCCGACCTATCTTGCGGCGTACGTCTATGCCGATCTGTTCGAACCGCTGGGCCTGGTGCATCGCACCCTGGCGACCTGGCTGCCGCTCGGCGATGCTCTCGGCCTTCTGCCCAACCTCCGCTCGCTGCCGGGCGCCATCTTCGTGATCGGGCTCGTGCTCTATCCTTACGTCTATCTCTCGGCGCGTGCGACGTTCCAGGTTCAGTCAGCCGAATTTGCGGAAGCGGCCACGACGCTGGGCGCCGGCCGATGGACCATCTTGTGGCGCGTTTCACTGCCGATGGCGCGGCCGGCGCTCGCGGTCGGCGTGGCGCTGGTCGCGCTGGAAACGCTCAACGACATCGGAGCCAGCGAATATCTCGGCATCCGCACGCTGACGGTCTCGATCTTCACCACCTGGCTCAACCGCGGCAGCCTCGCCGGTGCAGCGCAGCTCGCATGCCTGATGCTTGCGATCGTCGCCGGCCTGATCGCGATGGAGCGTTACGGCCGTCGCAACGCCAGCATCGAATTCTCGGCCGAAAGCCCGCATGTGAGGCGGCGAACCCCGCTGTCGGGCGCAAGAGCGTCGATCGCGTTCGCGGTCTGCGTGCTGCCGGTGCTGATCGGCTTCGTGGTCCCGCTGTTCTATCTGGCGCATCAGGCTCTCGGCCGCGGCCTGCTTGCAAATTTCGACCCGCTGCTGTGGCGCCACACCTTCCATTCGTTTGCCTTTGCAGGGCTCGCAACGCTCATGGCCTTGATGCTTGCGCTCGCCACCACGATCGCGCATCGCTTACGGCCGGATCCTGTGCGCTATGTCGCGCTGAGCATCGCGCAGGCCGGATACGCGCTGCCGGGCCTCGTCATCGCTCTCGGCCTGCTCACCCCGGTCCTGGCGGTCGACAATGCGCTGAGCGCGGTCGCGACCTGGACCGGACGTTCGCTTCCCGGGCTGGTCCTGGTTGGCTCCGGGATGGCCGTCGTGATCGCCTACACGATTCGTTTTCTGGCTGTGCCGGTCGGCATGATCAAGGCCGGGTTCGACAGCATTCCGAGCGACTATGACGAGAGCGCGCGCGCGGTCGGCGCAGGCCAGGGGGTCATGTTGAGGCAGATCTATCTGCCGTTGCTCCGGCCCGCGATGATTGGCGCCGTTATCATCATGTTCGTCGACTGCCTGAAGGAGCTGCCGGCAACGCTGCTCCTGCGGCCCCTCAACGTCGAAACGCTGTCCACGTCGATCTACCAGTACGCAAGCCGCGGCAATTTCGAGGACGGCGCGCTCGCGGCGCTCCTGATCATCGCCGCGAGCATCGGCCCGGTTGCCTGGCTGACCCGGTTCTCCGAGGTGCCGAGCGGCCCCGCTTGAAGGGGCACATCGTCCGCACATTCATGGCGCTTCGACGAATTGATAGCAAACGCTTGGTTGTCGCCGGCGCCTGCAACCTGCTCAAATCTTCCGCGCGAACATGCGAAAACCGGGCGCGCCGATGATTGCCTCGAAATTCGGATCGCGCTTCTCTTCCGCGAAGACAAAACCCGCCTTCGCGTAGGCGCGCTCGGCCGGCTCGTTGCCGATCAGGAACGATATCGTCGCCCGGGCAAACCCAGCTGCCCGCCCGTTGTCCAGCGCATGCGCGATCAACGCCTGCATCAAGCCGCGACCACGATAGGCAAGGTCGGTCGCGACATGCTCGATCATCCAATCGCCCTCGCCGCCCTGGACCCAGCAAACTCGCGAATAGGCACCGCGCTGGCGGATGGCGTCGAGCTCTGACGCCGTCAGCCCAATTGAGAGACCGACCTCTTCGACCGCGCGCCATGCCGCCGGTCCGGTGCCGGCTGCCGGCACGGCGCAAAGTGCAGCAGCGGGCTTGCCATCAATCTCGGCGACCAGGAACTGCGAAAAATGCCACATCGACACCGCCCGTGCGACGGCGACGCGCGTGACGAAAGCGAGGCACTCCGCTTCCGGCCAGCCGAGCGCCACGTCGAACCAGCCGCGCGGCCGGTGGCCGCGCATCGAATTCAGGATGGTTTGTGCGATGAATTCGGCATCTTCGGGACGCGCGGACCGTATCGTCATGCGCGCCCCTTTAGACGACCTTACGTGTTCTTCAGCGCGACGCGGAATTCGGCTTCGGTCTTGGACTTGATCTCGTCGAGCGTGACGCCGTCGGCGAGCTCGATCAGCGCCATGCCGCCATCGCCGTGCTTGTCGATGGTGAAGACGGCAAGATCAGTGACGACCATGTCGACGACGCGCTCGCCGGTCAGCGGCAGATTGCACCTCTTCAGGAGCTTCGGGCCGTCCTTGGCCGAATGCTCCATCACCACGACGACGCGCTTGACGCCGGCGACGAGATCCATCGCGCCGCCCATGCCCTTGACCATCTTGCCGGGGATCATCCAGTTGGCGAGATCGCCGTTCTGGGCCACCTGCATGGCGCCGAGGATCGAGAGATCCATGTGGCCGCCGCGGATCATGCCGAAGGAATCCGCGCTCGAGAAATACGAGGTCGACGGCAGCTCGCTCACCGTCTGCTTGCCGGCGTTGATGAGATCGGCGTCTTCCTCGCCCTCATAGGGGAACGGCCCCATGCCGAGCATGCCGTTCTCGCTCTGCAAGGAGACGTCCATGCCATCGGGGATGTAGTTCGAGACCAGCGTCGGGATGCCGATGCCGAGATTGACGTAGTAGCCGTCGCGCAATTCCTTCGCGGCGCGCGCGGCCATCTGTTCACGGGTCCAGGCCATGTGAGTCTCCTGTTGCGCTTAAGCGGCGGTACGCGGGCGGGTGTTGCGGAATTCGATGCGCTTCTTGGCCGTGCCGACCTCGACGATGCGCTTCACGAAGATGCCGGGCGTGTGGATGTGGTCGGGATTGAGTTCACCGGCGGGAACCAGATGCTCGACCTCGGCCACCGTGATCTTCGCGGCGGTCGCCATCATCGGGTTAAAGTTGCGCGCGGTCTTGCGGTAGATCAGGTTTCCGGCGGTGTCGCCCTTCCAGGCGTGCACGATGGCGAGGTCGGCGAACAGGCCGCGCTCCATCAGGTACTTCTCGCCGTCGAATTCCTTCACTTCCTTGCCTTCGGCGATCAGCGTGCCGACGCCGGTCTTGGTGTAGAAGGCCGGGATGCCGGCGCCGCCGGCGCGGATGCGCTCGGCCAGCGTGCCCTGCGGATTGAACTCGAGTTCCAGCTCGCCGGCGAGATATTGCTGGGCGAACAGCTTGTTCTCGCCGACATAGGACGAGATCATCTTCTTGATCTGGCGGGTTTCGAGCAGGCGGCTGAGGCCGATGCCGTCGACGCCGGCATTGTTGGAGACCACGGTCAGGCCCTTGACGCCGGAATCCCGGATCGCGTCCGACAGCTCCTCGGCAATGCCGCAGAGGCCGAAGCCGCCCGACATGATCATCATGTTGTCTTTTAGAATGCCTGACAGCGCCGACTTGGCGTCGGGATAGACCTTGTTCATGAAAAAAACCTCGACTGAACCTTCGGCTGGCGGGCGTCGCGCCTCATTGGCGGCGATTATTAGGCGAAATCGTCCGAAGCCGTCAATGATACGGGGTTCTCCGCTCCGCCCCCGGGTGATAGAAGCTGCCCATGCCGTGGGCATAACCGAGCAGCGGCCTTGAAAGCGTCAAGAAAACCCATCAAGTTGCGGTACTTAACACCATAGGATCTGGGCGTTCGGCACACACGTTTCGCGACCCGCCCTTCTGGCTCCAACGACCAACCCGATCAGGACATGCCATTGACCATGGCCCAAGGAATGAAGCGCCTCGGGACGCCGATCGCGGCGCTGCTCGGCGTCGCGCTGATCGCCCTGATCGCGACCTCCTGGCTCATCAACCGCGACGCGCTGCGCAAGGCGGTCGAAGCGCAGATTCGCGACGTCACCGGGCTCGAGCTCAATGTCGCGGGCAGCATCGAGATCTCGGTGCTTCCGGCGAGCTATATCTCCTTCCGCGACGTCGGCCTCAAGGGCGGCGGCACCAGCGCTCCCGCGCTCCAGGTCGACGTGCTCACCGCGAATTTGCGGCTGCTGCCGCTCCTGCTGCAGCGTTTCGAGATCGCCGACCTGACGCTGCTGCGGCCGCGCATCCACGTCAGCCTGAAGCCGGATGGCGAGAGCAACTGGACGCCCTTCATCCAGACCATCGCACGGACCATGAAGCCCGGGGCCGAGAACCAGGTCTCGTTCTCCGAAATCCGCATCCAGGACGGCGTGCTCGATTACGAGGACGTTGCCACGCGTGCCACCGAGAAGCTGGACGACATCGACCTGTCGCTGGCCTGGCCTTCGATCTCCCGCTCCTTTGCCGCGACCGGGCAGTTCGACTGGCGCGGCGAGCGCGTCGACGGCTCGATCAGCTTTTCCGATTTCGTCGCCGCCCTCTCCGGCGACCGCTCCGGCCTGAAGGCACGCATCGCCAGCGCGCCGCTCAAGCTCGCCTTCGACGGCAGCGTCGCCAACCGCACCAGCCCGATGATGGAGGGCACGCTCACGGTGGACAGCCCGTCCTTGCGCAATGCGCTGCGCTGGACCGGGCAGCCGCAGCCCGGCAGCGGCGGCTTCGGCCGCTTCGTGCTGAAGGCGCGCGCCAACGTCGTCGGCGCCTCGATCGCGCTCACCAATGTCAATGTCGAGCTCGACGGCAATGCCGCCGAAGGCGTCATGACCTACGCCAATAACGGCCGGCAGACGCTGCAGGCCACGCTCGCCGCCGACGCGCTCGACTTCACACCTTATATCTCGACGTTCCGCCTGCTCGCGAGCGGCGCGCGCGACTGGAACAGGCAGCTGTTCGACCTCCAGGGATTGTCGACCACCGACCTCGACATGCGCCTGTCGGCGGCCAAGCTGACAGTCGGGCCCACCAAGCTCGGCCGCACCGCGATCGGCGCCAATTTGCGCAACGGCACGCTGGCGCTCTCGGTCGGCGAGGCGCAGGTCTATGGCGGTATCGCGAAAGGCTCGTTCGGCATCGCGCGGTCCGATACGGTCGCCGACATCAAGGCGCAATTCCAGTTCACCGACGTGGATCTGCAGGCCTGCGCCACCGAGCTGTTCGGCCTCAACAAGCTGTCCGGCCGCGGCAATATCAACGTCTCGCTCTTCGCCTCGGGCTCGAGCCCGTTCGGCCTCGTGCAGTCGCTCGACGGCAGCGCCACCGTGACCGGGCATAACGGCGCGATCGCGGGCTTCAATGCCGAGCAGTTGCTGAAGCGGCTGGAGCGGCGGCCGCTGTCGGGCGGCGGCAATTTCCGCAACGGCTCGACGCCATACGACAAGCTCACGATCTCGGTGAAATTCTCCGACGGCATCGCAACCGCCGAAGACATCCGCATCGAGGGCCCGGCGGCCAAGATCACGCTGACCGGCACCGCCTCCGTGCCGACCCGCGAATACGACATGAAGGGCGTGGCGAGCCTCAACACGACGTCCGGCTTTCAATTGCCCTTCATGGTGCAGGGCCCCTGGGACGATCCCCTGATCTTCCCCGATCCCGAAAGCCTGATCCGGCAATCGCCTGCGGCGTCTCCGTTCCTCGACCTCCTCAAGCAGCGCATCACCGGCAGCGGAAAGCGCCCGGCGCAGGACGGATCGCCGACAGCCGAGAACGCCAAGGAGAATGCGAAGTCCAACTGAGGATCGCGTTCCTCTGCCGCTGCCCGATGATCGCGAATTGATCGTGGTGAATTGATGCGGCGATTGGATCGATGCGCGCATGATGCATCTCCGCAGTTGAAACGCTACGACCTTGGTCCGACAAGATGCGTTGATTGCGCTACCACCATGCGCTAGTGTTTTATACGACCGGTTAAAACACCGGCCGTTTGAGGGAGAAAAACGTGAAATCCAAGGTTATTGGCGCAGTTTCATTGGCGGTCGCTGCGGTCGGGCTGTTTGCCGCCACTGCGCCCGCATTTGCGCAACAAAAGACGATCACGGTCTGGTGGGTCAAAGGCTTTTACAAGTCCGAGGACGAAGCGCTCGCCGAGACGATCAAGAAGTTTGAAGCCAAGACCGGCATCAAAGTCGAATTGTCGCAGTACGCGATCCAGGACATGATTCCGAAGACCGTCGCAGCGCTCGATGCCGGCACCGTGCCCGACGTCGCCTATTCCGACAGCTACGACGTGCAGGTGCAGGGCAAGTGGGCCTATGAGGGCAAGCTCGAGGACCTCACCGATGTCATGGACCCGATCAAGGGCCGGTTCGTGCAGAACACGCTGGACGCCTCGATCCTCTACAACGACGTCGCCAAGAAGAAGGCCTATTACGGCTTCCCGCTGAAGCAGCAGAGCATGCACGTCCAAATCTGGGGCGACATGCTGGAGAAAGCCGGCTTCAAGCAGAGTGACATCCCGAACGACTGGACCGGCTACTGGAGCTTCTGGTGCGACAAGGTGCAGCCGGCGATCCGTAAGGCCACAGGCCAGCGCATCTATGCCGTCGGCCAGCCGATGGGCGTGGAATCCACCGACTCGTTCCAATCGTTCTACACCTTCATGGACGCCTACCACGTCAAGCTCGTCGACGACGACGGCAAGCTGCTGGTCGACGACCCCAAGGTCCGCGACGGCCTGATCAAGGCGCTGAAGGACTACACCGACACCTACGTCAAGGGCTGCGCCCCGCCCTCCGCGACCACCTGGAAGGACCCGGACAACAACGTCGCCTTCCACAACAAGACCATCGTGATGACCCACAACTTCACGATCTCGATCGCGGCGAAATGGTACGAGGAATCACAGAATCAGAACGTCACGCCGGAACAGCGCGAGGCCGGCAAGAAGGCCTATGAGCAGGACATCGTCACGGCATCTTTCCCCAAGGCTCCCGATGGCTCGACCATCCAGTATCGCTCGGACGTCAAGACGGGTCTGATCTTCACCGCGGCCAAGAACAAGGCCGAGGGCAAGCAGTTCCTCAACTTCCTGCTCCAGGAAGAGAACATCCGTCCCTACATCGAGGGCGCGCTCGGCCGCTGGTTCCCGGTGACGAAGGAAAGCCAGGAAAGCCCGTTCTGGCAGGCTGACAAGCACCGCAAGGCCGTCTACACGCAGTTCAAGGGCGGCACCTCTCAGTTCGACTTCACCAAGAACTGGAAGTTCACCATTCTGAACAACGAGAACGTGTGGGCGAAGGCGATGAACCGCGTCGTCAGCGAAAAGGTTCCGGTCGACAAGGCCGTCGACGAGCTGATCGCCCGCATCAAGCAGGTCGCGGGCTAAGTCGTCCGCCCCTTCTCTCCGCATCACGGCGGAGAGTGCAACAACACACCGGCCGCGTTTCGCGGCCGGCTTCTCTTTGAAGAGTCCGAAAGAATGGCGATCACCCTCTCTGGCGATCAGGCAATACCCGGCCCGCCCCTGTCGTCGCGGCTGACCCCAGCGCAGGTCTGGGGCATCATCCTGCTAACACCCTATCTGCTCGTCTTCCTTGCCTTTGTCGTCTATCCCGTCTGCTACGGGCTCTGGCTGGCACGCGATCCGGCGAACTATGTGGCGCTGTATCACGACCCGATCTTCGCGCGTGCTGCCGTCAACACGCTGATCTTCCTGGTCGTCGGCATCAACATCAAGATGATGATCGCGCTGTTCCTGTCCGGCTTTTTCGCGCAGCAGCGCACCTGGATCAGATGGCTCTCGGTGATCTTCATCCTGCCCTGGGCGGTGCCGTCGATCCCGACCATCCTGTCGGTGCGCTTCATGCTCAATCCCGAATGGGGCATGGTCAACCAATTCATCTTCTCCCTGACCGGCGATGACGGCCCGAACTGGCTGAACGACCCGACCGTCGCGCTGTGCATGGCGATCGCCGTGCACATCTGGAAGTCGCTGCCGTTCTGGACGCTGATCCTGATCACCGGGCGCCTTGCGATCTCGCACGATCTGTTCGAAGCCGCGGAGGTCGACGGCGCCAGCTGGTGGCAGAAATTCCGCTACATCACCTGGCCCTCGATGCAGACGCTCTACGTCACTTGCACGCTGCTCTCGATGATCTGGACGCTGGGCGATTTCAACAGCGTCTACCTGCTCACCGGCGGCGGACCTGCCGACCTCACGCACGTGCTGGCGACGCTCGGCATCCGCTATCTCCGGCTCGACCAGCTCTCGCTTGCGATGGCATCCATCGTCTGCGCGATGCCGTTCGTGCTGCCGCTCGTTTACTTCATGATGAAACGGTTGTCGCGATGAAGCTCCCCTCTCTCCGTGACGTCGCGACGGAAGCGCGGCTGCTGCTGATCGGCATTCCCGTCTTCCTGTGGACGATGATCCCGATCTACCACATGTTCCTGTTCGCGATCTCTCCGAAGGAGGACGCGTTCTCGGGCAAGCTGTGGCCGGACCATCCGACGCTGCACAACTTCGAGATCGTGTTCAAGCAGCAGCACTATTTCCTGCGCGACTTCTACGCCCAGTTCTGGAATTCGACGCTGATCGCAGTCTCCGTGGGCGTGCTGACGCTGTTCATCGCCACCGCCGCCGCGTTCTCGATCTCGCGGCTGAAGGTGCCGGGCGGACGCGCGGTGCTGAACCTCGCGCTGTTCACCTATTTCATTCCTGCGGCGTTCCTCGCGGTGCCGATGTATCGCACCATGGGCAATTACGGCCTGCTCAACAATCACTGGTCGTTGATTCTGGCCATGGTGACGATCGCCTCGCCTTACGCGATCTGGGTGCTGAAGCAGGCCTCCGACAAGCTGCCGGTGGAGCTGGACGAGGCCGCGGTGATGGACGGCGCCACCACGCTGCAGATCTTCCGCCTGGTCTACCTGCCGCTGATGATGCCCTCGCTGGTCGCGATCGGCACCTATGCGGTGCTGCTGGCCTGGAACGAATATCTCTACGCGTTCCTGCTGCTGTCGAACGACCGCGATATCACGCTCCCCGTCGCGCTCGGCAACTTCCTCGCCGCCGACGACTCGCCCTGGGAGCTGCTGATGACCACCGGCTTCATCTACGCGCTGCCGCCGGCCGCGGTCTATTACGCCTTCCGCCGCTACATGGTGGGCGGGCTCACGGCGGGTGCGGTGAAGTCGTAAGCTCTTCTTTCGTCATTGCGAGCCACCGGGTCCGCGCGGAGCGCGGCCCGATGACAGGCTCCGCGAAGCAATCCAGACTACCTCTGCAGAGACAGACTGGATTGCTTCGTCGCAAGAACTCCTCGCAATGACAGCAGGGCCTCACAGCGGCGCAGCGCTCTCGCCCTGCGAGCTCGACAGCTTCGAAGCGAGCGAGGCGATGACGATGACGACCGCGATCAGCGCGATCACCAGCGTGCAGATCGCGTTGATCTCGGGCTTCACGCCGAGCCGCACCTCCGAATAGATGCGGATCGGCAGCGTCGCCGAGCCGGGGCCGGTGGTGAAGCTCGCGATCACGAGATCGTCGAGCGACAGCGTGAACGCCAGCATCCAGCCCGCGACGATCGCCGGCGCAATCAGCGGCAGCGTCACGGCCACGAACGCACCGACGGGATTGCAGCCGAGATCCATCGCCGCCTCCTCCAGCGAGCGATCGAGCGAGCCGAGGCGCGACTGCACGACCACCGCGACGAAGCACATGGTCAGCGTGGTGTGGGCGATGGTCACCGTCCAGAAACCGCGCTCGGCGTTCAGCGCGACGAACAGCAAGAGCAGCGACAACCCGGTGATCACCTCCGGCATCACCAGTGGGGCGTAGAGCATGCCGGAGAACAGGGTGCGTCCGCGAAAGCGCTCACCGCGCGACAGCGCCACCGCCGCGAGCGTGCCGAGCAGCGTCGCAATGGTCGCGGAGGCGACCGCAACCCGCAGGCTCATCCAGGCCGCCTCGATCATGGCGCGGTCGTTGAAGAACTCATGATACCAGCGCAGCGACCAGCCGCCCCACACCGTCACCAGGCGCGAGGCGTTGAAGGAGTAGAGAACGAGGATCAGGATCGGCAAATAGAGGAACGCCAGCCCCAGTGCGAGCGAGGCGATGTTGAAGCGGGACAGGCGGGAGACCTTGCGCATCGCGCTACCTTCCCTGTTCCAGCTGCCGCTTCTGCAGCCGCTCGTACGCCAAGAGCGGCACCAGCAGCACGACCAGCAACACGATCGCCGCAGCGGAGGGCAACCGGCCAGTCCTTGTTGGTGAAGAATTCGAGCCACAGGGTCTGGCCGATCATCAGCGAGTTGGAGCCGGCCAGGAGATCCGGAATCACGAACTCGCCGACGATCGGGATGAAGCACAAGAGCACGCCGGCGCCGACGCCGGGCAGCGACAGCGGGAAGGTGACGAGCCAGAACACCTGCCAGGGCGGCGCGCCGAGATCGGCGGCCGCCTCCTCCAGCGCCGGCTCCATCTTGGCGAGCGTCGCGTAGAGCGGCAGGATCATGAACGGCAGATAGGAATAGACGATGCCGATATACATCGCGGTGTCGGTGGAGAGCCACACCACGGGCTGGCTGACCAGATGCAGCGCCAGCAGGACCTGGTTCAGCAGGCCGTCGTGCTGGAGGATGTTGATCCAGGCGTAGATGCGGATCAGGAACGAGGTCCAGAACGGCACGATCACCAGCACCATCGCCACGGCCTGCCAGCGCTTGGGCAGCCGCGCCATGCCATAGGCGATGGGATAGCCGATCAGGAGCAGCAGGGCGGTCGCGGTGACCGCGACGGTGAGGCTGCGCACATAGGCGAAGACGTAGATGTCGTCGGAGACGAGCAGCTTGAAATTATCGACCGAGAGCGCAGCGAACGCCGTCCTCAGCGCGTGCCATCCGGCCGTCAGGTCGAACACCGGTTCATAAGGCGGCTGCGCGATCGCGGTCTGCGACAGGCTGATCTTGAGCACGAAGCCGAACGGCACCAGGAAGAACAGCATCATCCAGACATAGGGCGCGATGGCCGCGAAGCGCGCCGGCTTTGCGAAGATGCGGCGCGAGCTCATGATTGCAGCACCACGCAATCGTCAGGCGTGAACCAGGCGACGACATGCTGGTTCAGGCTGTAGGCATCGACGTCGAGCCGCGCGCTGTTGGCGACCGACGCCTGCAGCATCCCGCCGGTGTCGAGCTTCACCTTGTAGGTGGTGGTGCCGCCGAGATAGCAGATGTCGGCGATCACGCCGTCGAGGGTGTTGATCGCGGTCTCGCGACCGGCCTCGTTGACCGGGCCGCGGCGCGACAGCTTGACCTTCTCGGGGCGGATCGCGACCGCCAGTTTTCCGGTGCCGACCGCCTCGCGCGGCTCGGCCACCACCAGCGCCCCCGCATCAGGCGTGCCGATGACGAGACGATGGCCGTCGCGCAATTTGGACTCGCCGTCGAACAGGTTGATGTCGCCGACGAACTCGGCGATCCAGCGCGAGCGCGGCGCCTCGTAGAGCTCGCGGGGGCTCGCGACCTGGGCGAGCTTTCCGGCGTTCATCACGCCGATTCTATCAGCCATCGTCATCGCCTCCTCCTGGTCGTGGGTGACGATGATGAAGGTCATGCCGAGCCGCCGCTGCAGCTCCATCAGCTCGGCTTGTGTGTTTTCGCGCAGCTTCTTGTCGAGCGCTGCGAGCGGCTCGTCGAGCAGCAGGAGCTGCGGGCGGCGCGCCAATGCGCGGGCGAGCGCTACGCGCTGGCGCTGACCGCCGGACAGTTGGTCCGGCTTGCGCTTTTCCAATCCTTGGAGCTTGACCAGCGCCACCATCTCCGCCACGCGCGTGGCGATGTCGGCCCGCGGCATGCCGGCGCGCTTCAGGCCGAAGGCGATGTTGTCGCGCACCGACAGATGCGGGAACAGCGCATAGTTCTGGAACATCATGTTGATCGGGCGCTCGTGCGGCAGCGCCTGCGCGATATCCTGGCCGCCGAGCAGGATACGCCCCTCGTCCGGCGCCTCGAAGCCCGCGAGCATGCGCAAGAGCGTGGTCTTGCCGCAGCCGCTCGGGCCGAGCAGCGCGAAGAACTCGCCGGCCTTGATATCGAGCGACACGCCGTCGACGGCGCGGAACGTGCCAAAGGTCTTGGCGACGCCCTCGATGCGCAGCAACGGCTGGCCGGCCGCGGGACATGCGTCTCCGCCAGCCGTTTCAGCCGCAACGTTCGTTCCGGGCAATTCTTCCGCCATGGTCCCTGCCAACCCCGATTCCGCCGCACGCTAGCGGCCGATCGTGTTTAGCTCAACCGGTTCGGGGTGAATCGTTCACATCCGCCATGAACGCCGCCAGCGCCTCACGGTCCGCCGCAGGCATTGTCAGGCCCAGCTTGGAACGGCGCCACAGAACGTCATCCGGAAACCGCGCCCATTCGTGGGCCATGAGATAGCGCACCTCGGCGCCGGTCAACTCGGGGCCGAAGGCAGGGCCAAGCTCTTCGCGTGTCGTTGCTTCACCGAGCACGGCCGCCAATCGCGAGCCGTAGGCCGCGACCAGGCGCTGGGCTTCCGGCTCGGACAGAAAGCGCCAGCGCTCGCGTGCCAGGTCGACCTCGGTGTCGAAACGATCCCAGGCGAAATCTCCACCGGGCAGCGCTGCACCGGCGGTCCAGGGCGGCGACATCGGATAGAACGGCGTCAGCTTCGTCATCGCCCGCTCGGCGCGCCGGCGCGCGGTGGTGAGGTCGCCGCCGAACATCGTGATCAGCGGTGCCTTGCGCCGGCGCGCGTGGAACGGGTTGTGCCCTCGCGTTGCGGCGCCGACGCCGGCCTCAGATTGACGCCGCAGACCGCCCGGACCACGTCGGTCGGGGCGACGCGCTCGCGGAAGTAGCGGCTCGCCGCTTCGCAGAGATAACCGACATCGGCCCCTCGCACCGCCACGATGGCGGGGTCGCCGGTGAAATCGTGCGTGACCGTGCCGATCAGCGTGAACGCGCGCTCGAACGGGCTTGCGAAGATCAGCCGCCCGTCGTTGTTCTGGAAGACGTAGACATTGTCTGAATCGAACAGCCTGGGCACGATGATCTGGCTCATCTGCATGGCCGTCGCGGCGGGCTGCGGCTGGCGCAGGACCGTCTCCGCGACGATCGAGGTCCAGCCGCCACTGGTATTGGCCAGCGCCCTTGCTGTAACGGAGCGGCGGTGGCCGCGATCGACCACGGCGAGCCGCCAGATGTCGGTTCGGTCGGCACGCACGCAGCGCGCCCCGGTCCGGATCGTCGCACCGCGCTCGGCGGCGTCCAGCGCAGTGAGCACGACAAGGCGGGAATCGTCGACGATACAGTCCGAATATTCGAACGCCGTGCCGAACGGGCGTTTCAGCGCGTTGCCGACCGGGTGATGGGTGATGTCGAGGGTCTTCGATCCGGGCAGGCCGCTCCGGCCGGCGAGGACGTCATAAAGAAACAGGCCGGCCCGCAGCAGCCACGGCGGACGCTCGTCCACATGTGCAGGAATCACGAAACGCACCGGCCGCACCAGATGCGGCGCGATGGCGAGCCAGGTCCGGCGCTCGGCCAGTGCCCGGCGCACCCGCCAAAAGCCGCGGCGCTCCAGCACCGAGAGATCGCCGTGGATCAGCCGCGGTGTGGCCGACGACGCCGCGCCGCCGAGATCGCCCTGCTCGAACAGGATCACCCGCAGGCCACGGCCCGCCGCATCGCGGGCGAGGCTGACGCCGTTCAGGCCGCCGCCGATGATCGCGAGGTCGTAGTCCGCCATGAAGCCGTCGAATGGGAGCGAAGCACTCCCATCACTAGAGCGATTTCCGTTCCGATGAAATCGGAACGGTGGCTCTAGATTCATATTCTGACGCGTTTTCTCGACGCGAGCCGATGTCCACTTCGCTCGAAAACGCTCTAACCGGTCTTCAGCGCAAGCTCCATGGCTTCGGCGCGGCCGATGAGCCCGGCATATTTGCCGATCGGCAAAGGCTTGCCGAGCAGATAGCCCTGTACCCCGTCACAGCCTTCCTTGGCGAGGAAGGCGAGCTGGTCGAGCGTCTCGACGCCCTCGGCGATGATCGACATTTCGAGGCCGTGGCCGAGGTCGATGACGGCGCGCACGATCGCCGCCGATTGCGGGTTGCGGCCGAGATTGATGATGAAAGCGCGGTCGATCTTGATCTTGTCGAACGGAAACGCCTGGAGATAGCTCAGCGAGGAATAGCCGCTGCCGAAATCGTCCATGGAGATGCGCACGCCGAGCGCCTTCAGGCGGCGCAGCAGCGCAAGGCCGCGATCGAAATCCTCGATCAGAACGCCTTCGGTGATCTCGAGCTCGAGCCGGCCGGGTGCAAGGCCCGTCTCGATCAGGATCGAATGGACGAGGCCGACCACGTCGCCGTGCATGAACTGCGCCGGCGACAGATTGACCGCGACCTGCAGCGGCTTCGGCCAGGACGCCGCCTCGCGGCAGGCCTCGCGCAGGATCCACTCGCCCATTTCGACGATGAGGCCGCTCTCCTCGGCGATGGGAATGAATTCGGCCGGCGAAACCTGGCCGCGCACGGGATGCTGCCAGCGCGCCAGCGCCTCGAAGCCGATGATCTCGCTCTCGGCGACGCTGTGGCCCGCGGCCCCCTGCGGCTGGAAGGCGAGCGAGAGCTCGCCGTTCTTGACCGCCATGGAGAGGTCCTGGTGCAGCACGCGGCGGTCGCGGATCTGCTGGTCCATCTCGGGCTGGTAGAGGCTGATCGTGCCGCGCGACTTCTGCTTGGCGCGGAACAGCGCCGCGCCGGCATTGGCGAGCAGCGAGGCGCCATCGGTGCCATTGTGGGGGAAGACCGACATGCCCGTGGTGATGCCGGCGCGGACCGGCCGGCCGTCGATCTGAAAATCCTTCGCGACGGCTTCGCCGATCTGCCGCGCCAGCGCGAGGCCGGCCTCGGGCTGCTTGCCGTCGATGATCAGGCCGAACTCGTCCCCGGACAGGCGCGCCACCACGCCGCCGCGTGCGGAATCCTGGAGCCGATGGGCGACCTCGATCAGGAGCTTGTCGCCGAGCGCATGGCCGAAGACGTCGTTGACCTCCTTAAGGCCGTCGAGGTCGACGCAGAGCACGGCGAATTCCTCGCGGGTGCCCTCGCAAGCCTCGATCATCTGGGTCAGAGCCTGCAGGAAGGCGGCGCGATTCGGCAGATCGGTGAGGCCGTCGTGATAGGCCATGTGCGCCATGCGCGACTCGGTCTGCCGGCGGTCGGTGACGTCCTCGTGGGTCTTGATCAGATATTGCGGCTCGCCGGCGTCATTGAGCACGGTGGCGCGGCGGGTGAGGAACAGCCGCAGGCCGTTCTTGGTGGAGATCGGATGCTCCTCGGTGATCATCCCGCGCTTCCTGATCGCGGCCTCGTCGCGCGCGACGATCAGCTTGGCTTCCTTGGCGTTGAAGATGTCGGACGCGGTCAGGCCGGTGGCTTCCTCGCGCCTGCGGTTGAGGATCGTCTCCGCGCTGCGGTTGGCGAGCAGATAGCGGCCATCCTTGACCTGCTCCACGATCAACGCGACCGGGATGTTGTCGACCACGAGCTCGAGGAACTTCTTGGTGCTCTCCAGCTCCTGCGACAGCGAGCGGCGGTCGGTGATGTCCTCGAATAGGATGAGCAGAAATTCGGGCTTGTTGCTCTCGTTGCGGACCACGATCCGGATCGAGGCGACCATGCGCCGCGCGCCGGCACGATCCACCTCGAACTCATTGCGGTGCTGGCCATCCGGTGAATTGAGCGCCGCCTGGTCAGCGGCCTCGATGCTGGCCGCCGAGGCCGACGCAAACAGCTCCCGTGCATTCCTGCCGACGGCGAAGTCCCGCGACAATCCCCAGAACTTCTCATAGGCGCTGTTGGCGAAAATGTAGCAGCCGTCCTCGATGTTCTTGGCCGCCACGCAGGCCGGCACATGATCGAGCACCGATTCCAGGAACTGCTTGGTGGAGGCGAGCTGCCGCGACAGGTTGCGCTGCTCGGTGACGTCGAGGTGGGTCGCCACCGAGCCGCCGTTCGGCAACACGAAATACTTCACCAGGATGGCCCGTCCGTCCGGCAGTTCCGTGGTCAGGCCATTGGCGCTCGATGCCTTCTCGTAAAATTCGTCATCGGTGACGCCGAGCACTCCGCGCTCGCGGCGCAGCCTCAGGATGTCGCAACCGGTCATGTTGGGCCGGAGGTCGGATCGCGTCAGGCCATAGATCTCGAGATAGCGGTCATTGCAGAAGATGACGCGGCGCTGCGCATCCGTCATCACCACGCCCTGGTTGAGGTTGTTCATGGCGGAGGAGATGAAGGCGTTGCGACGCAGCTGCAAACGGCTGGACCGGCGCAGCGAGGAATGGATCCACAGCCCGATCGCGGCGAGGAACGAGCAGACCACGATGCCCGCGATGAGGGCTTCCCAGATCACGCCGGGATCAAGCCTGGTGAGATCGCCCGGAACGGCAAGTCTGTCCGATGCCGCAAAGGCGCGCGCAGGCGCGCCCGTAACGGCCAGGCATAGGAGGGCGTGCACAGCAATCGAAAGCGTGCTGCCCACGTGCCAGTTCTTCTCAGCCATCAGCCACCCGCGATTTCAACGTCGGATTGTCTGGCCTCGCGGGTTTGGATCGGGTAAACGCCTGTGGGCACAACAGAATAATGTGACATAAAATGCGGCAATTGCCCTGACATGATAAACGACTTCTTAACGGAAGCCCCGCTTGCGCCGCCGCATCCGGACCGTGCGCCACCGGTGCTTCCAACTGGTTTCCTGCACAACCATGGATAGGGTCGATTGCGTCGTCATCGGAGCCGGCGTGGTCGGGCTCGCGGTGGCCCGGAAGCTCGCCCAGGCCGGGCGCGAGGTGATCGTGCTCGAGGAAGCCGAGGCGATCGGCACCGTCACCTCCTCGCGCAACAGCGAGGTGATCCATGCCGGCATCTACTACCGGGCCGGGAGCTGGATGGCGCGCATGTGCGTGGCAGGCAAGCACGCGCTGTACCGCTACTGCGCCGAGCGCGGCATCCCGCACAAGAATTGCGGCAAGCTGATCGTCGCGACCAGCCCGAAGGAGACCGAGAAGCTCCAATCGATCAAGGCGCACGCCGAGGCCAACGGCGTGCTCGACATGCAGCTGCTCTCGGGCGAGGCCGCACGCGCGCTGGAGCCGGCGCTCGCCTGCGACGCCGCGCTGCTGTCACCGTCGACGGGCATCATCGACAGCCACGCCTACATGCTCTCGCTGCGCGGCGAAGCC
Organism: Bradyrhizobium sp. USDA 3397; assembly: GCF_054060965.1. Lineage (NCBI taxonomy): Bacteria > Pseudomonadati > Pseudomonadota > Alphaproteobacteria > Hyphomicrobiales > Nitrobacteraceae > Bradyrhizobium > Bradyrhizobium sp. USDA 3397. Next base: position 6,338,502 of record NZ_JBSSDS010000001.1, on the reverse strand, counting down.
GAGGACGCCGGCGCAGCTTTCGCGTTTCACACCCCGCTGATCCGTGCCAAGGCGGCGGCCGGCCTCATCGAGATCGATGCCGGCGGCGAGGCACCGATGACGCTGCAATGCAGCCTCCTCGTCAACGCCGCGGGGCTGTCGGCGACGCATGTGGCGCGCTGCATCGACGGCATGCCGCTGGACCGGATTCCGCCGGCCTATCTCGCCAAGGGAAACTACTTCAGCTGCAACGCCAGGGCGCCGTTCTCGCGCCTGATCTATCCGGTGCCAGAGCCCGGCGGCCTGGGCGTGCACCTGACGCTGGACATGGCAGGACAGGCGCGCTTCGGGCCTGACGTCGAATGGATCGAGACGATCGACTACGAGGTCGATCCGTCACGCGCCGAGCGCTTCTATCCCGCGATCCGCAAATACTGGCCGACGCTGCCTGACGGCGCGCTGATGCCGAGCTATTCGGGCATCCGCCCGAAGATCGTGCCTCCGGCCGTGGCCACGCAGGATTTCTTGATGCAGGGCCCGCGCGATCACGGCGTTGCAGGCCTGATCAATCTGTTCGGCATCGAATCGCCGGGACTGACGTCCTCGCTCGCGATCGCCGATCACGTCGCCGAACTCGCAGACATCGAGAGCGTTTCGAGAAGCGGATAAGTGTGCGCGTCGAGAACCACGGGTCCAAGCAAGAGTGAGCGCCGCACAACCGCGTGCACGGTACACACCTTGCAGCAGGGATGAGCACGAATGCTCTCATCCCTGCGTGAAGGACGTGATCAACTCTACACTGTCACGGGGGTTACTAGTGGAGCGTGTCGCCAGATTGCTTCAGACGCTCGATCTGGTCCTTGACCATCAACTTCCGGCGCTTCAACTCAACAATTTGCAGGTCGTCTGTTGAAAGGTGCACGAGAGCTTCGTGCAATTCGTTTTCGAGAAGTTTGTGCTTCCGTTCCAATTCAACGAGATGTGCCTGAATTGTCATTCGAAACCTCCTCGGTAGGGTTGAACCTTTAGGATTCGATCCGGACAACCAAGTCTACATCACCGATTCGTCCTGTCGATGGGTATCCGTCGTTGCAGCGTCATTTTTGAAAGTTCATATGTAACGAAGCGTGACTATGGGAACCACGCCGGAAAAATCCATGATATCAATGCGCCGGCGCACCGTCGCAGCCCCTTGCAGAAATATGTTGCGGGAGATCGGCGAGGAGGGATCGCAGATCGCTTGCGATCACGCGGCGCAAGGACGATAATTTCCACAGGGCATCCACAGCCCAGATCTCACGCCTATCGGTTTTCGGCCACCGCAGACATGACCAATGAAGATGAGCGTGAGCTCGAAGCCGAGCTCACCCGGTTGCAGCAGGAACACCGAGATCTTGATGCGGCGATCGATGCGTTGCATCAATCGCCCGCCCCCGACCTGTTGCGGTTACAGCGCCTGAAGAAGCGCAAGCTGTTGTTGCGCGACCGTATCGCGTTCATCGAAGACCAGATCACCCCCGACATCATCGCCTGACCGTGAGCCGGTCTTGCGCGGCGCCCCGCCGCTTCCGAATCCGCTTGACTCAATAAGAACAAAATAGGAACATTCGCGGGCGCCCCAACACCTCAGAGAACGCTCAAGGACAACACACGAGGACAACGCAGATGTCGGCAACCGCCCTTTTCGACAACAGCCATTACGAACAGGCCTGCGATCAGGCGATCGCGATGTGCGACGGCAATCTGCGCAGCACCATCAAGGCGCTGATCATGGCCAACGAATATCTGGAAGCCGAGCTGGAGGAATTGCAGGCGGCGATTTCCGCCGGCTGCATTCCGGAGATCTCGCGCAGCAAGATGCGGAGCAAGAGCAGCGCCGCATAATCTTCAACCTTGGAGCAACGCCATGTCGGATGTGACCTATTACGTTGCAATGCCCTTCTTGATTGATGACGACGGATCACCCGTCGCAGGCGCTGCAGAGGAGTGCCAGTCCTCGACGGCGGCGCTGCGACGCGCCGAGATGCTGGCGCGCGGCGCCGGCCATATCGGCGCAATCGCGTTCAGCCGCAGCGGCGATCCCATGACGGGCGAATTTGGCGACGCGACGCTGCTGCGCAAGTTCGGCAACGTGCCGGACGATCTTGCCTCCCTGTAGACTAGCGCTCGCTGCCGACCAGCTTGATCCGCGGCTCGTGCCGGCGGCTCGCCTTGCGCACATACATGGCGGCATCCGCCTCCTCCAGGGCGCGGCCTGCAGCGGATTGCGGACCGAGCAGCGCGACGCCGGCCGAGGCGCCCGCGGTCACGTGCTGGCCGCGAAAAACGAATGACAATTCGTCGATCGCCTGCTCCAGGGCCGCGGCCTTCGCCTTGGCATCGGTCTCGCTGAGATTCCAGAGCAGCAGCGCGAACTCGTCGCCCCCGAGCCGGCCGACCACGTCCGAGGCGCGGACCTGTCGCATCAACGTGGCGACGATCGCCTTGAGCACCTCATCGCCGGCGGCATGACCGAAGGAATCGTTGATCGGCTTCAACCTATCGACGTCGAGCACGATCAGCGCCCCGCTGGCGCGGTAGCGCTTCATATAGGCGATGGCGCGCGCGAGCTCGCGCTCGAAACCGCGCCGGTTGGGAATCCCGAGCAGGAAATCGGTATCGGCGGCCGCCTCGAGCTCCGAGATCCGCAGCAGGGCCGCCTTGAGCTTGCTCCTGAGGCCGCGGATGATCGCCTTGCCGTCATCAGCAGCCGGCGCTCTGCGCAAGGCCGGTTTGGCCGCGCGGCTCGAAACGGCTTTGGGTCGGGCGGCGCTGATGTTCCGGCCCTTTCTGACCTTCGCAGGGCTCGCCCTTTTCGGTTTCTTCATGGGCATCCTGCTCAATGAAGGCTTGCGGGGATTCACCAAGACAGGATAGTGGATTCCCTTCTCCTTGCCACCGCCTTGCGAGCCGCCGGCCGGAATCATTAATCTGGCCTATCTCTCTGTTTTTCTGGGCACAATTGACGTCATGACCGCGCCGATCGCCATCATCATGGGAAGCCAGTCGGACTGGGATACGATGCGGCACGCCGCCGACACGCTTGACGCGCTCGGCATTGCTGCCGACAGCCGCATCGTCTCGGCCCACCGCACGCCCGACCGGCTGTTCACATTCGCCAAGGGCGCCAAGGCCGCGGGTTACAAGGTCATCATCGCCGGCGCCGGTGGCGCGGCCCATCTGCCCGGCATGGCGGCGGCGCTGACGGAACTCCCGGTGTTTGGCGTTCCCGTCGAATCCAAGACGCTCAAGGGCGTCGATTCGCTCTATTCAATCGTCCAGATGCCCGCGGGCATTCCGGTCGGCACCCTCGCCATCGGCAAGGCCGGCGCGATCAATGCTGCGCTGCTGGCAGCCGCCGTGCTGGCATTGTCCGACCCGGCCCTGTCGGATCGCCTCGCCGCCTGGCGCAAGGCCCAGACCGAGGCGGTCGCCGAGCGGCCGGAGGACAAGGCGTGATGGGCACCAGGCACGTGAAGCTGAAGCCCGGTGACACCATCGGAATCCTCGGCGGCGGACAGTTGGGCCGGATGCTTGCCATGGCCGCGGCGCGACTCGGCCTGCGCTGCCAGGTGTTCTCGCCCGATCCCGATTCACCGGCCTTCGACGTCGTGCTGAACGCGACCTGCGCCGAATATGCCGACGTCGAGGCGCTCGAATTGTTCGCACATGATGTCGACGTCATCACCTACGAATTCGAGAACGTGCCGGCGGCAGCCGCGCTGGTATTGGACGCGCGCCGCCCGGTGCTGCCCAACCGCAAGATCCTCGAGACGACCCAGGACCGGCTCGCCGAGAAGGATTTCGTGACCAAGCTCGGGATCGGCACTGCCGCCTACGCCGACGTCACCTCCGTCTCCTCGCTGCGCGAGGCGATCGCCAGGATCGGCCTTCCAGCGGTGCTGAAAACCCGCCGCTTCGGCTATGACGGCAAGGGCCAGGCCATCATCCGCGAGGGCGACGACATCGCGAAGGTGTGGACCAGCCTCGCCACCAAATCGGCGATCCTAGAGGCCTTCGTGCCCTACGAGCGCGAGATCTCCGTGATCGCCGCGCGCGCGGCCACGGGCGAGGTCGAGTGCTTCGACGTCACCGAGAACGAGCACCGCGACCACATCCTGAAGATATCGCGTGCGCCCGCGCCGATCCCTGACGCGCTCGCCGAGGAGGCGCGCAGCATCGCGAGCAAAATCGCAACCGCGCTCGACTACGTCGGCGTGCTCGCGGTCGAAATGTTCGTGCTGGCAGGCGGCACCGGACCGAAGGTGCTGGTCAACGAGATTGCGCCGCGCGTGCACAATTCCGGGCACTGGACGCTCGACGGCGCCTCCGTCTCGCAATTCGAGCAGCACATCCGTGCCATCGCCGGCTGGCCGCTCGGCAAGCCGGTGCGCCACGGCGAGGTCGTCACCATGACCAATCTGATCGGCGACGAGATCAACGATTACGAAAAGTGGCTGAGCGTGCCGGGCGCGACCGTGCACATCTACGGCAAGGGCGCGCCGCGCCCCGGGCGCAAGATGGGCCACGTGACCGAAGTCAGGCCGCCCCGGGACAAGTGACGGGATCGCAGCAAGAGCTGCAATCCCGCCGGGTGATTGTGATTACTTACGCCGTCTTCACACCCGCAACGATGCCGGTGGGCTCCTCGCTGAGCCAGCGATAGATCACCCCACCGAGCGCGCCGCCGATCAGCGGCGCGACCCAGAACAGCCAGAGCTGCGCCAGCGCCCAGCCGCCGACGAACAGTGCCGGGCCGGTGCTGCGTGCCGGGTTCACCGAAGTGTTGGTGACGGGAATGCTGACGAGGTGGATCATCACCAGCGCGAGCCCGATCGCCAGCGGTGCGAAACCCACCGGCGCGCGGCCATGGGTTGCCCCCATGATGATGAACAGGAACATCATGGTCATCACCACCTCGGTGAGGAAGCCGGCCATCAGGCTGTACTGGCCGGGCGAATGCGCGCCGTATCCGTTCGATGCGAAGCCCTTGCTGACGTCGAAGCCGGGCGCCCCGCTGGCAATAACATAGAGCAGCGATGCGGCGACAATCGCGCCCGCCACCTGGGCGATCACATAAGGCAGGATCTGGCCGGCCGGAAAGCGGCCGCCGGCGGCGAGACCGACCGTGACGGCCGGATTCAGATGGCAGCCCGAGATGTGACCGATCGCATAGGCCATCGTGACCACGCTCAATCCAAAGGCGAGGGAGACGCCGACAAGGCCAATGCCGACCTGCGGGAAACCGGCCGCGATCACTGCGCTTCCGCAGCCTGCGAATGTCAGCCAGAAGGTGCCGATGGCTTCGGCAGCGTATTTTTTGATGTCCATTGTAGTCCCCTCATTGCAAAGATTCCGGAACAAGCTCCGGCGCGGCCCCGTCCTCGGCGCCAAATCGCCCAAATCGGGGCCGCATGGAGGTATTTTCGCCGCATTTAATGGCCGAACTTGGCCCGAAAACCCGCTTGGCCGGTGGACATCTGCGGTTTTGTCTGATACATCGGCGCGCTCAAGGTTAAGGGCTTGCGCGTTTCGCCATCCCCTTTGACTTACCAGAATTCAAATCCGATCCACCTGAAGAGGATGCCGCGTGCAGGTTCTCGTTCGCGATAACAATGTTGATCAAGCCCTCAAGGCGCTGAAGAAGAAGATGCAGCGCGAGGGAATTTTCCGCGAGATGAAGCTCCGCGGTCATTACGAGAAGCCCTCCGAGAAGAAGGCCCGCGAAAAGGCCGAAGCCGTGCGCCGCGCGCGCAAGCTGGCCCGCAAGAAGCTGCAGCGCGAAGGCCTGCTGCCGATGAAGCCGAAGCCGGTGTTCGGCGCCGGCCCGGGCGGTGATCGCGGCGGTCGTGGCGGCCCCGGCGCAGGTCCGCGCGGACCGCGCTGAGCCGATTCAGCAAGACTCTAGTTTTCGATGACGCGGGCCCCAGGCCCGCGTTATTGTTTTGAGGACTTGTCGGATCAAGCTCTAGCGCGAGCCAACCGTAGATGGCCTCTCCTTTCTCCCAGCGCGGCCTTCCGCGACGGCGCCGGATCTGGCAGCCGCCGCTCGCGGCGGCCCTGACGGGGATCGTGCTGGGCGGCTGCTCGTTCGATCTGGGATCGCTGATGCCGGAGAAGGATAAGCCGCAGGAGGCCCCCAAGGCCGCCGCGCCGGCCGAGAGCGCCGTGAGCGCCGGCAACGTCACCGAAGCCCAGGCCCATACCGCGAAGGCCCAGTCCCTGGCGAAGTCAGGCGAGACCGAGGCAGCGCTCGACGAGTTCAATCGCGCGATCGGCCTCGATCCCTACAATGCGCAGGCGCTCTATGGCCGCGCCCTGATCTACCAAGGCAACAACCAGCACGACTTCGCGATCGCCGATTTCAGCGCCGCCAGCGGACTCAACCCGCAAAAGGCCGAGCCGCTGCTGGGCCGCGCCAACAGCTATCTCGCGCTCGGCAAGGTCAAGGAGGCCGCAGCCGATCTCGATGAAGCCTCCGAGGCCGATCCGAACAATGCCCAGGTCTGGACCGCGCGCGGTCAGGTCTATGAGCGCCTGGGCGACAAAGCCAAGGCGGCGGCGTCCTACACCAAGGCGGTCGCGCTTCGTCCACGCGACGAACCCGCCCGCAGTGGTCTCGCCCGCGTCGGCGGCTGACGGTTTGGCGCAGGCTGAGCGGAGTTCTAGTCGGGCGTGGCGCTCTTGGGCAGAACGGCGTTGAACATCGACTTCATGCCCGACAGCATCTCGTCGGCGACATTGGTCTTCTTCGGCCGCGGCAGGGCGGCGCCCGCATCGGCACGCAGGTCGAGCGGCGGTGCGATGACCGGCACGGGAATGTCGGCCGGCGGCGTCACCCGATTCGGATCATCGTTGCCGATCGAGGCCGTGTAGGGCGGATTGGAGCCCCCATTGCCATAGGCCTCGGGTGAGGGCGTCGAGACATTGATCGGCGGCGGCAGCGGACGGACTGGAGACGGCTCCACATTCACGACCCGCGGGGCCTCCGGCGTGCGGGCGGCGTCCCGCACCGCAGGCTCAGCCGGCTTGGTCTCCGACGCGCGAGCCTCGGACGGCTTGGTCTCGGACGCTCTGGCCTCGGCAGCCTTGCCCTCGGGCGACTTGCGCAGACGCTCGATCGCAGCACGCGCCAGATCGTTGGCATCGGGGGCCGGGGAAGCCGCCGTCGGGGCCGAATTGGCCTCAACCACGGGAGCAGAGGCAGCCGGTGCGGATTTCGCCGCGGCCTTGTCGCGGGCAGAGGGACGGCCGCGCGGGCCGGTCTCAGCGGGAGCCACGTCTGCGGCCTTGGTCTCGGCGGCCGGCGGATGATCGACCGGCTTCTCGACCGCCGCCTTGTCCGTCACGCTCTTCTCGGGGATGCCCTTGGCCTTGACGCCGGGAGCGGGAAGGTTGGCGGTATCGGTGGGCTTGCCGTCGCTGCCGGTCTGGGCAGGCGCGGTTACGGCGGCTGGGGTGTCGGCGGCGGGCTTGGCGTTGATGTAATGATTGACGATGTAGGCCCCGATGATCGTCGCGAGCACCGAGGGGAAAATATCCATCGAAATTTTTGCGAGGTATTTCAGCATTCCGACCACACTCCCCGCGCGACCTGATGCGGGAACTTTAGGGCATTGTGAGGGATCAACTGCGACGGATCGATGGCAAACAGGGGCGCGACCCTAGCGTTTCAGCTCAATTTCAAGGAACACGATCTCAGTTGAGGTTTCGTTAAGTACGTCATGCTGGACGCCGGCCTTGCGAAAATAGGATTTCCCGGCGGCAAGCTGAGCCTTGGACCTTTCGCCATTGGGCGCGACGATGGTCATCTCGCCGGCGGCGACCGGAACGATCACATAGTCCATGCCATGGGTGTGATGACCGGTGGCGCTGCCGGGGGCAAGCCGCCATTCCGTCACCCGGACCTCTTCGTTGTCGACCTGAACCTCGGACTGGGCGGCAAGCACTGGGAGCTCCTTCTAGGGTACGAAAACCATGAAGACGTAGACGGCAAATACCACCATATGCACCAGGCCGAACAGGACATTGGTCCTGCCCGTGCCGAAGGTCAGCATGCTCAGGAAGAAGGTCAGCAGCAGGAGCACGCTGCCCTGGGCGCCGAGGCCGAGCTCGAGCTCCTTGTCGAGCGCGTAAGTGGCGACGCCGACGGCAGGAATGGTCAGGCCGATGGTCGCGAGCGACGATCCCAGAGCGAGGTTGATGCTCTTCTGGAGGTCGTTCTGGCGGGCCGCCGAGACGGCCGCGACGCCTTCCGGCATCAGGATCAGAAGCGCGACCAGAAGCCCGGCAAAGGCCGGCGGCGCGCCGATCTTGGCCGCGACGGCGTCGACCACCAGCGAGAACTTCTTGGAGAGCAGCACGACCGCTAGCAGCGCGATCAGCAGCAGCACGACGCTGAGCACCAGCATCCTGCCCGACAGATGCACCTCGCCGCTGCCGCCGTACGCCCGCTCGTGGACGAAGTAATCCTTGTGCAGGACCGTCTGGGTGTAGAGAAACACCGCATAGAGCGCCAGCGTGACCACGTCGACGAAGCCGAGCTGGACCGCCGAATAGACCGGCCCCGGCGTGGTGGTGGTGTAGTTCGGCAGGATCAGCGTGATGGTCGCGAGCGCGAACAGGACGCTGAGATAGACGTTGGCGCCGGAGAGCTGAAAACCCTGCTCGCGATAGCGCAGGCCGCCGATGAAGATGCAGAGCCCGACGAGGCCGTTGCAGACGATCATGACCACGGCGAACACGGTGTCGCGGGCCAGTGCCGGGGCGGGCTTTTCGCCCAGCATGATCGTGGTGATCAGCGCGACCTCGATGATGGTCACCGAGAGCGTCAGCACCAGCGTGCCATAGGGTTCGCCGACCCGCTCCGCGATCACCTCGGCATGATGAACCGCCGCGAACACCGTGCCGAACAGGATGACCAGAAGGACGACGGTGAAGAGAAGACCGCCAAACGACAGCGTGAAGACGTAATCCGTGGCGCTGACGGCTGCGAACAACAGCAGGGACAGCGCCGGAAAGACCCAGGCCGACCGGGGCATCGGATCATGCGCGCTCATCCATCGGCTCCAACTACGAAAGCGAGCAATAGCAAATCGGCCGGCAGATTCAATGCCAGTGCAGGATCGGTGCGACCGGCAGGAACGTCAGCAACAGGAACAGCGGGATCAGCACGGCGCCGGCGCGCAGGAGATAACCGAAGAAGCTCGGCATCGCGATGCCGTTCTCGCGGGCGATGCTGCTCACCATGAAGTTCGGCGCGTTGCCGATATAGGTGAGCGCTCCCATGTAGACCGCTCCCATGGAGATCGAGGCGAGCGTGCCCGAGAGCTGATGCATCAGCACCTGCGGATTGCCGCCGGCGAGCTCGAAGAACAGCAGATAGGTCGGCGCATTGTCGAGGAACGCGGACATCAGGCCGGTGAACCAGAAATAGACGACCTCGCGCGGTGCGCCATCCGGCGCCGTCACCGCCGACAGCAGCCAGGCGAACGCGCCGTGATGGCCGGCATTCAGCATGGCAATGACCGGGATGATGGCGACGAAGATGCCCGCGAACAGTTTTGCGACCTCGCGGATCGGCTCCCAGGTGAAGCCGTTGGCCTGCCTGTGCTCGTCGGGCGTCAGCCACACCGACAGCGCCGCGATGGCCAGCAGCGCCAGGTTGCGCGCGACGTCCTCCAGCTCCAGCTTGGTGCCGAAAATGTCGAAAGCGATGTCGGGCCTCCACATCGCCGAGGCGAGAAGGCTGGCGACAACGGCTGCGATCAGCACCAGATTGACGAGGCCGCGGATGCGCAACGGCTCTCCCCGGCCTGTGACGGCGGGCGGCGGCTCACTGCGAAAGCGCCAGACGTCGACGACGGCGAAGATCGCGAGCAGCAGGACGGCGACGAGTGCGGTCTGCAACCAGATGGTCCGCGTGGTCCAGAAGAAGTCAACGCCATGCAGGAAGCCGACGAACAGCGGGGGATCGCCGAGCGGGCTCAGCGCGCCGCCGACATTGGCCACCAGGATGATAAAGAAGATGACGACATGGGTGTTGTGGCGCCGCTGCCGGTTGGCGCGGATCAAGGGGCGGATCAGGATCATCGCGGCACCCGTGGTGCCGACGATGCTCGCCCCCAGCGTGCCGAGCGCGAGGATGCCGACATTCGCCGCCGGCGTGCCCTTGATGTCGCCCGTGATGAGGATGCCGCCGGCCACGACATAGAGCGCGAACAGCAGCACGATGAAGCCGAGATATTCGGCGAGCATGGCATGGACCAGCGCCGCCAGTGTCGCCATGCCGCCGGCGAAGACCACGAGCGCGGCGAGCGCCAGCAGCGACCAGGCAGCGGTGATCTTGCCGTAATGGTGATGCCAGATCTTCGGCAACAGCAGCGGCCCCATTGCAATCGACAGCAACAAGCCGGCAAAGGGCAGCGCATAGGGCCAGCGCATCGCCGCACCATCGAGGCCGGTCGCGGCAAGCGCATTCTGCGGCAGAAGCGTCAAACAGGAGACGGCGAGCGCAGGGATGTAACGTTGAGCCAAGCCGTCAGCCGCCAATGAAGCCTCTCGCGGTTTCGATCGCGCCATATTGATCGAGATCGTCGTGCCCGCCGCCCTCCATGCGAACGAACCGCTTGGGCTCGCGGGCGAGTGCGAACAGACGCTCTCCGAAGACGATCGAAATGACATGGTCATTGGTGCCATGCATGACGAGCAGCGGCACCGTGACGCGCGACATGCGCTGGTCCGAATGGAAGGGGTCACGCATCAGAAGGCGGACCGGAACGAACCAGAACGATGCCCCCGCAATGTCGGCCGTCGAGGTATAGGGCGCCTCCAGGATGAGTTTTCCAACGCGATGCTCCGAGGCGAGCGCGACTGCGACGCCCGTCCCGAGCGAAAAGCCCCAGGCGACGATTCGTTCCGCCGCATAACGCGCGGTGGTGAACGCGTAGGCGGCGGCAGCGTCGCGCAGCAGGCCCTGCTCGCTCGGCACCCCGCTCGAGCCGCCATAGCCGCGATAGGACAACGCAACGAGGCCGGTGCCGTCGGCGGTCATCGCCTTGAAACGGCCGACGCGGCCGGCGAGAAAATCGCCATTGCCGTGGAAGTAGAGGATCACGGAACGACCGGGCTTGGCCGGCACGTGCCAGACGATGACCTGCTCGCCATCAGACGTGGTCAGGACATGCTCTTGTGCCTCGGGAAGGCCCGCAGCATCGGGTGCGGTGCGGCCAACGGGCGGGATCGGAAACAGCATCTCGCGCTGGCGGACGTACAGCACGACGAGACCGACGAGATAGACGGTCACGAGCAGGATGGCGATCCACTTGACGATTGTCATCATTTGCGCGGCCGGCCCCTCGGTTGAGACTAGGGCTTGCGACGGCTCCACAGCAATTTCATGACGTCGGGCCGCAGGCTCGCCGGAACGTCGCGGCAGCCGCACGCCGCCTTGTGGGCAGCGTGCCAGGCGATGCGCTGCTCGCGCGTCGCTTTGGGCGGCATGCGATGGGACTGGTGCCATTCCTAATTGATGGCCACGGTCCGCGCGCCTGGCGCTACATCGCCTTGACGATGTTCTCGGTGACCTTCTTGGCGTCGCCGAGCAGCATCATGGTATTGTCGCGGTAGAACAGCGGATTGTCGATGCCAGCATAGCCAGAGGCCAGCGAGCGCTTGATGAACATCACCGTGCCGGCCTTCCAGACCTGGAGCACCGGCATGCCGTAGATCGGCGAAGTCTTGTCCTCTTCGGCCGCCGGGTTGGTGACGTCGTTGGCGCCGATCACGAAGGCGATGTCGGCCTGCGCGAATTCGCTGTTGATGTCCTCGAGCTCGAACACCTCGTCATAGGGCACATTGGCTTCCGCGAGCAGAACGTTCATGTGGCCAGGCATGCGGCCGGCGACCGGGTGAATGGCGTATTTCACCTCGACGCCTTCCTTCTTGAGCATGTCCGCCATCTCGCGCAGCGCGTGCTGCGCCTGCGCCACCGCCATGCCGTAGCCGGGCACGATGATGACCTTGGAGGCATTCTTCATGATGAAGGCGGCATCGTCCGCCGAGCCGAGCTTGGCGGGCTTCTGCTCGCCCGTGGCGCCGCCGGCCGCCGCGGTCTCGCCGCCGAAGCCGCCGAGGATGACCGAGATGAAGGACCGGTTCATCGCGTGGCACATGATGTAGGACAGGATCGCGCCGGAGGAGCCGACCAGCGCGCCGGTGATGATCAGCGCGGAATTGCCCAGCGTGAAGCCGATGCCGGCGGCCGCCCAGCCGGAATAGGAGTTCAGCATCGAGATCACGACCGGCATGTCGGCGCCGCCGATCGGGATGATCATGAGCACGCCGAGCGCCAGCGCGATGATGGTGATCATCCAGAAGTCGAACGCGCCGCCGGTGAGGACGAGACGGACGATGAAGAACACCAGCGCCACGGCGAGCGCGATGTTGATGATGTGACGGGCCGGCAGGATGATCGGCGCGCCGCTCATGCGCGCGGACAGCTTCAGGAACGCGATCACCGAGCCGGTGAAGGTCAGCGCGCCGATGGCGACGCCGAGCGACATTTCGACCAGACTTGATGCATGAATGGCGCCAGGCTTGCCGATGTCGAAGGCCTCCGGCGCGTAGAACGCGCCGGCGGCGACCAGCACCGCGGCCATGCCGACCAGCGAGTGGAAGGCGGCGACCAGTTCCGGCATCGAGGTCATCGGCACGCGACGGGCGATCACCGCGCCGATGCCGCCGCCGATCGCGACCGCGAGGATCACGAGGACCCAGGCCACGCCATCGGCCGGCGGATGGCTCGCCAGCGTGGTGGCGACCGCGATCGCCATGCCGATCATGCCGAACAGATTGCCCTGGCGCGAGGTTGCCGGGCTCGACAGCCCGCGCAGCGACAGGATGAACAGCACCCCCGCCACGAGATACAAGAATGCAGAGAGATTGGCGCTCATCTCAGGTCCCCATTGATCCCTTCAGCCCGAGGTGGCCGCTTACTTCGACTTCTTCTTGTACATCGCCAGCATGCGCTGGGTGACAAGGAAGCCGCCGAAGATGTTCACGCAGGCGAAGACGAGCGCGACGAAGCCGAAGCCGCGCGCCCAGCCCGAGCCGCTCGAAACCATGCCGACGCCGACGGCGAGCAGCGCGCCGACCACGATCACCGAGGAGATCGCGTTGGTCACGCTCATCAGCGGCGTGTGCAGCGCGGGCGTCACCGACCACACCACGAAATAACCGACGAAGACGGCGAGAACGAAGATCGACAGCCGGAAGATGAAGGGGTCGACGACCTGTGCAGCGTGCTCCATGGCGGCTCTCCTTAAACCTTCGGCTGGAAGTTCGGGTGGATCACGGCGCCGTCCTTCGTCAGCGCAGTGGCCTTGACGAGCTCGTCGTCCCAATTCACGGCGAGCTTCTTCTCCTTCTTGTCGACCATGGTCTCGATGAAGGAGAACAGATTGCGGGCATAGAGGCTGGAGGCCGAGGCTGCGACGCGGCCGGCGACGTTGGTGTAGCCGACGATCTTGATGCCATCGACATCGACGACCTCGCCCGGCTTCGCACCCTCGACATTGCCGCCGCGCTCGACGGCGAGGTCGACGAGCACCGAGCCGGGCTTCATCGACTTGACCATGTCGGCACTGACAAGTTTCGGCGCCGGGCGGCCCGGAATCAGCGCAGTGGTGATGACGATGTCCTGCTTCTTGATGTGCTCGGCGGTGAGCGCGGCCTGCTTAGCCTGGTATTCTTTCGACATTTCCTTGGCGTAGCCGCCGGCGGTCTGCGCGTTCTTGAACTCCTCGTCCTCGACGGCGAGGAATTTCGCGCCGAGGGATTCCACCTGCTCCTTGGTGGCGGGCCGCACGTCGGTCGCGGTCACGACGGCGCCGAGACGGCGCGCGGTCGCGATCGCCTGGAGGCCGGCGACGCCGACGCCCATCACGAACACCTTTGCGGCAGGCACGGTGCCGGCTGCGGTCATCATCATCGGAAAGGCGCGGCCGAAGGCTTCGGCGCCCTCGATCACGGCGCGGTAGCCGGCGAGGTTGGCCTGCGAGGACAGCACGTCCATCACCTGCGCTCGGGTGATGCGCGGCATCAATTCCATCGCGAAGGCGGCGATGCCGGCATCGGCCATCGTCTTCAGCGCGGCATCGTTGCCGTAGGGGTCCATGATGGCGATGACGAGGGTGCCGCGCTTGTACTGCGCCAGCTCGGATGCCTCAGGGCGCTTCACCTTGATGATGATGTCGGCGTCCTTGAGCGCGTCAGCGCTGACGGTGGCGCCGGCCGCGGTGAATTCGGAATCCGGAAGCCCCGACTTGATGCCGGCACCCGGCTCGACGGCGATCTCGGCGCCCAACGCCTTGAACTTCTTCACCGTATCAGGCGAAGCGGCGACCCGCGGCTCCGACGGATCTATTTCTTTGGCAACGGCGATCTTCATAGGCCCTCCAGCGACGCGGACAAAAGCGCGCACGCGAACTTAGCGTTACTCCCGCAACGTTTGGATACCGGTTTTGAAACCGGCTTGTATGCAAAATTAATGAGCAGCCGCCGGCGTTGGCGGATGCAGCCGACGATGGATCAGGTCAGAAAGACCGCCATCAGGATCACGATGAGCGCGACCGAGACCGTGCCGTACTTCACCAGCTTGATGAAGCCCTCATAGGTCTGCTCGTGGGCAACGTAGTCGTTGCCGTCGGCGGTGGTGTATGCCACTTCGCTATGGTCAGCCATGGAATGTCCCCAGTCGAACGTCGAATTCTCGGGCTGGGATACCTGAAAGATTTAGACAGGGCAACGGCACCGAGGCGGGGTTTTCCCGCAAATCGGGTCATTTGGAATTCCAATTGTCCCGGATCCAGCGCGCGAGGCTCTCCTCGCTGACTTCGCCGGCAGCGAGAGAGAGGATGATCGTTGTCGCTTCTGCGGGATCGGGGCTGAAAGCTACGCCGTTCTTGCGAAGAAAAGCCATCATGGTCATGAAGGCGATGCGCTTGTTTCCGTCGACGAATGCATGATTTTTCGCGAGGTCGAATGCATAGGCTGCAGCGAGTTCGTCCAACGGCGCCTGTCCATAGCGCCATTTGTTGATCGGGCGCTCCAGCGCCGAGCGCAGCATGCCTTCGTCGCGCAATCGCGGCGCACCGCCGAAGCGCCGGAGCTGTCGACCATGAATTGCGACAGCCTGCTCGTAGGTGACCCAGAGCGGCTCCTGAGGATCGCTCATGCGCATCGCCAGCTATTTTGCGAGCGCAGCGAGCGTGTCGCGATACTTATCCATGATCTCGTCGGCGATCTCCATCGTCCGCTCGAAATCGGGGTCGTAGGGCAGCAGCTGAAAACCACCACCAGGCAATTCCACCACATGCAATTGCTGGCCGCGCTTGAGATCGAGGCGCTGCATCAGCTCGCGTGGCAACAGCAAACCATCCGAATTGCCGATCTTCTTGATCTCAATTTTCATGGCTGACCTCCGGCGCGTTATACACTTGTATAACACAACCAACAGAGTCGGTTCAACGGATGTTTTACGGATGGCGAATGCGTCAGCCCATCGCCTCCAGCTCGTCGATCATCCCGGCGATGACGCTGAGCCCGCCGTCCCAGAATTTCGGGTCCTTCGCATCGAGCCCGAACGGCCGCAGCAGCTCGGAATAGTGCTTGGTGCCGCCGGCGGCGAGCATGTCGAGATAGCGCTCGGCGAAACCCTCGGCCGCGTTCTCGTAGACGGCATAGAGCGAGTTCACGAGACAGTCGCCGAACGCGTAGGCGTAGACGTAGAACGGCGAATGGATGAAGTGCGGGATGTACATCCAGTAGTTCTCGTAACCCGCCTTGATCTCGATCGCCGGCCCGAGGCTCTCGCCCTGCACCGACAGCCAGATCTCGCCGAGCCGCGTCGCGGTGAGCTCGCCGTTCTTGCGCTCGGTGTGGACCGCACGCTCGAAGGAATAGAATGCTATCTGCCGCACCACGGTGTTGATCATGTCCTCGACCTTGCCGGCGAGCAGCGCCTGGCGCTGCTTCGCGCTCTTGGTCTGGGCCAGCAGCCGCTTGAAGGTGAGCATTTCGCCGAACACGCTCGCGGTCTCCGCCAGGGTCAGCGGCGTCGGCGCCATCAGCGCGCCGTTCTTTGCCGCGAGCACCTGATGGACGCCATGGCCGAGCTCATGCGCGAGCGTCATCACGTCGCGCGGCTTGCCCTGGTAGTTCATGAGCACGTAAGGGTGCGCCGACGGCGTGGTCGGATGCGAGAACGCACCGGGCGCCTTGCCCGGCCGCACCGGCGCGTCGATCCAGCGGTCGGTGAAGAAGCGCTCGGCGATATCGGCCATTTTAGGCGAGAAGCCGCGATAGGCCGTCAGCACCATGCTGCGCGCCTCCGGCCAGGCGATGACATCGGTCGCCGCAAAAGGCAGCGGCGCGTTGCGGTCCCAATAGGCCAGCCGCTTCTTGCCGAACCATTTCGCCTTCAGCGCATAATAGCGATGCGACAGCTTCGGATAGGCCGCCCGAACCGAGGCGACCAGCGCGTCGACGACCTCGCGCTCGACGCGGTTGTTCAGATGGCGGGAATCGGCAACGTCCTTGAAGCCGCGCCAGCGGTCGGAGATGTCCTTGTCCTTGGCCAGCGTGTTGGTGATCAGCGCAAAGGTGCGCTCATTGGCCTTGAAGGTCTTCGCCAGCGCCTCCGCCGCGCTTCTGCGCTTGGAGCCGTCACGGTCCTGCAACAGGTTGAGCGTCGGCTCGATCGCGAGCTCCTTGGTGCCGACCTTGAAGCGCAGGCCGGAGATGGTCTGGTCGAACAGCCGGTTGAAGGCTGAATAGCCGGTCTGCGCCTTCTCCAGGAAAAGCTGCTCCAGCTTGTCATCGAGCTGGTACGGCTTCTCCTTGCGCAGATCCTCGATCCAGGGACGGTAGTGCGCGAGCTCGGCGGCCTGCATCGCGCGATTCAAAATATCGTCATCGATCCGGTTGAGCTCGAGCGCGAAGAACAACAGATGCGTGGACGCCGCCGTCAATCGCTCGGACACGTCGCCGTAAAACTTTGAAATCGCAGGGTCCACACTGTCGCCGGCATGGACAAGCCCGGCATAGGAGCCAAGACGGCCGGCGAGATCGTCGATCGCCTCATAGCGTCGCACCGCCTCGGCGAGCCACTTTCCGCCATCTTCGTTTGCTGTCCCTGTCGCCAGCTTGCCCCTGTAGTCCGTCTCGAAGGCGATGCAGTTGGCATCCAGCTTTTCGAGATCGCGCGCCACCTCCGGCGCCGCGATCCCGGAATAGAGGTCGGCCAGGTTCCACTCCGGAAGCTTGCCGGTCTTGCTCGCAGCTTTGGAGGGTGCAGCTTTGGAGGGTCTTGCCTTGGCGGCGGATTTTTTGGTGCTTGGCTTGCGGGGAGCGGGCTTGCCGGGAGCAGACTTCTTGAGAGCGGTCTTGTTCAAGGCAGACTTGTTCAAGGCGGACTTGTTCAAGGCGGACTTGGAGCGCGAATTCATTGTGTGGGAAACCTGTGTTCAACAATCGCGGCGGCAGGCGGGGACATCAAGGTTTAAGCGTGCGTTAATCGGCTTCGGCCAGAGTGCCCCGATTCGAGACAGATAGTAGTAGCGTGCGGGGAACACCATGGCTGCCAGTATTTTGATCGCCGACGACGACGCTGTAGCCCGCCGGCTGGTCGAGAACATGGTGCAGAAATGCGGCTATGAGACGGTCGTCGTGGACTCCGGTGACGCCGCAATTGCCGCCCTCACTGCCCCCGACGGACCAACCATCGACGCCGTCATCCTCGATCTCGTGATGCCCGGCCTCGACGGCATGGGCGTATTGGCGAAGATCCGCGAAGCGGGGCTGAGCGTCCCCGTCATCGTGCAGACCGCCCATGGCGGCATCGACAACGTGATCTCCGCGATGCGCGCGGGCGCGGCCGATTTCGTCGTCAAGCCGGTCGGCGTCGAGCGGCTCCAGGTCTCGCTTCGCAACGCGCTCAACACGTCCGCGCTCAAGGGCGAATTGCAGCGCATCCGTCACAGCCGCGAAGGACGGCTCACCTTCTCCGACATCATCACCCGCTCCGAAGCGATGACGGGCGTGATGCGCGCCGCCCAGAAGGCGGCAAACTCCGCGATCCCCGTGCTGATTGAGGGCGAGTCCGGCGTCGGCAAGGAGATGTTCGCGCGCGCCATCCATGGCAGCGGCGAGCGCAAGGCCAAGCCGTTCGTTGCGGTCAATTGCGGCGCAATTCCCGATAACCTCGTCGAGTCCATCCTGTTCGGCCATGAGAGGGGCGCCTTCACCGGCGCCACCGAGCGGCACACGGGCAAGTTCGTCGAGGCTCATGGCGGCACGCTGTTTCTGGACGAGGTCAGCGAGCTGCCGCTGACGGCGCAGGTGAAGCTGCTGCGCGCGCTCCAGGAAGGCGCCGTGGAATCGGTCGGCGGCCGCAAACCGGTCAAGGTCGATGTCCGCATCATCTCGGCCACCAATCGCAAGCTGCTGGAGCGGGTGAAGCAGGGACATTTCCGGGAAGACCTGTTCTACCGGCTGCACGTGCTGCCACTGACGATCCCCTCGCTCCGCGCGCGGCGTGAGGACATCCCGCACCTGCTCAGGCATTTCATCACGCGCTTTGCCGCCGAGGAGAACCGCCCGATCACGGGGATCAGCGGCGAGGTGGTGGCCCATCTTGCCCAGCTCGACTGGCCCGGCAACATCCGCCAGCTCGAGAACGCGGTCTATCGCGCCGTGGTGATGAGCGATGGGGACCAGCTCGGTCTCGGCGACTTCCCCCTGCTGGCCTCGCAGGCGCATCCCGTCACGGATATTCCGACCGCTCCGCTGTTGCTCGAGCCGGCGGCGACGCCCTCCCTGGTGTCGGGTAATGAAATACCAATCGCCCCGCTCCCCGCGGTGGGAACGCTGTCCATGCTCACTGCGACCGGGGATGTTCGCCCGCTGGAGGCCATGGAGAACGAGATCATCCGTTTCGCCATCTCGCATTATCGCGGCCAGATGTCCGAAGTGGCTCGCCGACTCAAAATCGGCCGCTCGACGCTCTACCGCAAACTCGACGAGGCCGGGGTTCCCGGGCATGGCGGCAAAAGCGGCGAGGAGACGCATTGAGCCCAGTGCGAACGAAGCTTCGCGCGGCGGTGCGAGATCGCTCTAAGCCGTTCGCGTGACGACGGAATTCGTCTGCGGTTTGAACCGTGACTTGGAAGTGACAGACAGAGGGAAAAGCGCGTGGCAGAAGCGTACAATCCGTTGCCAAGAGGCTCCCTTGAAGTCAGTTTGTCGTGAGTTGTCCCGGGTAGCGCTGGCTGCAAAATCGGGGCCTGTATATCGTCTGCGTCAGAATCGTTGCGTGCAGGCGTGCAACTTTCGAGAGGCCGGCGCGGTTTAGCCGAAACATCAATAAGCGATAACGAAGCTGTTCCACGAAGGAACAGTTCACCCGAGGGGTGCGACACAATGCTTGACTGTTTGAACCACCGTGTGGGCTTTGACCGTGTCTTGATGACGGTCGCGGCGACCTTCCTCACGGTGTCGGCCAGCTCGGCCCTGGCGCAGGATCTGCCGCGCAGCAGCGCCGCCGAACTCGCGATCGAAGCCGCGATCCCGCGCCCCGAGCCCGCAAACGTCCCGCCCCCGACTGCAGCAGACATCAAGATCGACACCACCGCGACGCTTCAGGACGGCGCCAAGGAGTCTGCGAAGGCTGACGCGGCACCATCGGCCGCACCCAGACCTTCGGACGTCGCCACTACGCCTGCCACTGACGCGCCCAAGAACGACACAGCCAAAACTGAACCGCCAAAGACGGAACCGGCAAAGACCGAGCCCGCCAAGGCCGACACCGCTACGACAGCACCGACCGCTCCGGCTGCTGCGACCGCTCCGGCCGCCGAGCCGGTGAAAGCCGCAAGCAACGTTCCCGCCGCCGACCAGCCGGTCGCGGACAAGCTCAAGGACATCATCGGCGCCAAGACCTCGCGGCACTTCGACCGCAAGAACGAACGTGCAGCGATTGAGAAGTTCTACGGCGCACGCGACTACACGCCGGTCTGGACGCAAGGCGGCAACCTGACTGCCGCGGCCAAGGGTGTAATCGCGCGGCTCAAGGATGCGGCCTCCGACGGCCTCAATCCCGCCGACTATCCGGTGCCGGATTTCGCCGCCACGACCCCCGATGCGCTGGCTGATGCCGAACTCAAGCTCACCGCCAGCATGTTCGACTATGCGCGCCATGCCCAGAGCGGCCGCATGCATTGGTCGCAGGCGAGCGGCGACATTCTCTATCCCGAGCATCCGGTCGATCCCGGCGAAGTGCTCGCCAAGGTTACGACGGCGGCGGACGCCTCCGCGGCGCTCGAGAGTTACAACCCGCCGCACAAGCTCTACAAGGAGCTGAAGGCCAAGCTCGCCGAGCTGCGCGGCCAGGGCAGCGGTCCGGCGATCGAGATCGCCGACGGCCCCGCGTTGAAATACACCCCGGCCGGCAAGAAGCAGGCCGAGATCGTCGTGGAAGATCCGCGCGTGCCGCAGCTGCGCGCCAAGCTCGGCCTCGCCGAGAACGCGGGCGACACCCGCTATGACGCGGCGGTCGCCGAAGCCGTGCGCAAATTCCAGAGCGGCGCTGAGTTGAAGGCGACCGGCATCCTCGACGACAAAACGGTGAAGGCGCTCAACACCCCCAAGCGCGACAAGCAGATCGACGTGGTGCTGGTGAACATGGAACGCTGGCGCTGGCTGCCGCGCGAGCTCGGCGCGCCGTCGCTGGGTGATGCCTATGTCATCCTCAACATTCCCGATTTCACTTTGAAAGTGATGCAACGCGGCCAGCAGGTCTGGACCACACGCGTCGTCACCGGCAAGCCGGGCAAGCAAGCCACCCCGCTCCTCACCGAGACGATGAAGTACATCACGGTGAACCCGACCTGGAATGTGCCGCCATCCATCGTTTACAACGAGTACCTGCCGGCATTGCAGCAGGACCCGACCGTGCTTCAACGCATGGGCCTGAGGCTTGAGCAAAACCGCGACGGCTCGGTGCACATTTCGCAGCCGCCGGGCGAAGCCAACGCGCTCGGCCGCATCCGCTTCAACTTCCCGAACAAGTTCCTCGTCTATCAACACGACACGCCGGACAAGCACTTGTTCGCCAAGGAAGAGCGCGCCTTCAGCCATGGCTGCATGCGCGTGCAGAATCCGGATCAGTACGCCTCCGTTCTACTCAACATCGTCATGCCGAACGAGAAGTACACGCCGGAGCGCATCCGCAGCATGTACGGCAAGAGCGAGATCGACCTGAAATTCCCGACGCCGATTCCGGTCAACATCACCTATCAGACCGCGTTCGTGGATGAGGCCGGCAAGCTGCAATTCCGCAAGGACGTCTATGGTCGCGACGCGGTCATGATCAACGTCCTGAAGAACAATCGCGGCAAGGACCTCGAGGCCGTCGTGGCACATTCCCAGCCGAGCTATTCGCGTCCGGCGACGACGCTGCCCTCGGGCGTGGCCGTGGCCAACAACGGCAGCGGCTTCGGCTCGTCCGGGCCGAACTTCTTCGAGCGGCTGTTCGGGGCGCCCACCCAGGCCGTGCCGCCGGCACCGGTCGGCCGCCGTCCGCAACAGCAGCAGCGGGTGTTTACCCGCTGACGCCTGCCCGGCCCTCCGACTTCCTGAAATTCTGCAACGAAATCAGCGACCCCATCCCCGATGGGGTCGTCTGACGTTAACCATGTCCCACCGTCCACCCGGGCAGCGGGCGTTTTTTTGCCACAGTCAACCGCTTAGGATCGTATTCTGACTTGGTTTGGGGGCGAGAAGGTCAACCTCAAATTAACCTTCTCGCTTTAAGAAAGCGTTCATCCTCTTTCGCGCTGCTAACGGGGTTGGCGGGAGAGTCCATTTGAACGCTCGTCGACTGGGTGGGCTCATACGTGCTGACTTGTCTCGCACGCCAATTCGCTGTGCTGTCGTTGTCCCATGCGGGCGTGAAGGCCGGGTCCCGAATCGGCCTTGCCGCTGCATTGCTGCTTGCGGCGGCCGGTTCGGTTCATGACGCCGCCGCGCTGAACGAGACCAAGACGCTCTCGTTCCACCACACCCATTCCGGCGAAGACCTCACTGTCACCTTCAAGCGCGACGGGCGCTACGACGAAGCGGCGCTGAAGCAGCTCAACCATTTCCTGCGCGACTGGCGCAGCCAGGAGCAGACGGTGATGGACCGTCGCCTGTTCGACATCCTCTGGGAAGTCTACAAGGACGTCGACGGCAAGCAGCCGATCCAGATCATCTCCGCCTACCGCTCTCCCGCCACCAACGCCATGCTCCGCCGACGCTCCTCCGGCGTGGCGCGCTTCAGCCAGCACACGCTGGGCCATGCAATGGACTTCTACATCCCCGGCGTGCCGCTGGAGCAGATCCGCTTCGCCGGCCTGCGCCTGCAGCGCGGCGGTGTCGGTTTCTATCCGACCTCGGGCTCGCCCTTCGTGCATCTCGACACCGGCAGTGTCCGGCACTGGCCGCGCATGACGCATGACCAGCTCGCCCGTGTATTCCCGGATGGAAAGACGGTGCATCTGCCGACCGACGGCACGCCACTGAAGAACTATGAGCTCGCCAAGGCCGAGATCGAGCGACGCGGCAGCGGCGACGATGCCGGCAGCAAGCCGAATTTCTTCGCCGCCTTGTTCAGGAGCAAGCCGGCAGCTCCGGCCGCCAGCGACGAGGATGACGAGGGCGCGCCCGCCCCGGCCGCAAAGCCGGCGGCACCGACCGTCGTCGCAGCCGCCGCCAAGCCCGCCGAGCCGGTGCCGACGCCGCGCGCCAAGCCGCAGATCGCCGCCACGATCCAGCTCGCCTCGGCCGATGCGCAGATCGTTGCGCCGCCCAAGCCGAAGCCCGCGCCCGTGGCTGACAAGCCCGCGACCGGCAAGCCTGTTGACGGAAAGCCGGAGACCCCGGCCGACATCATCAATGCGCGCGGTTTTTGGGATGACGTTCCGGCCACGCCGCAGCAAGCGACGCCGGCGCAGGTCGCCGCGCTGAAGGCGCGCCAGGCGCTGGCCGCGGCCACCGATCCGCAGCCAACCGCGAGCGTGTCCAACGCGGCCCTCCAAGCCCTGGCTTTCGCGCCAGCGGCCTCCCCGGTCGACCGCGCCAATGTCGTCGCCGCCTCCGCGCCGATTCCGCGCACCGCCCGCCCCCGCAGCCTGGCTCAGGCCACGGAGATCGACACGGTGGTCGGCAAGAGCATCGACGGCAAGATCGCAACCGCGACCCGTCTCTCCGCGGCCAAGGGCGAGAGCATCTGGCTCAAGATCGTGATGCTGTCGCCGAGCGCCAGCCGCGCGATGTCGGTGACGCTGATGGGCGAGCTCGATACCGCGGCGCTGCGCGGCTATTTCGTCAAGCCGAAGGCCGTGCTCGCGATGGGCTTCTCCGACGACCCGATGCAGGGCCTGTCCTGCGACAATTTCTCGGGCAGCGCGACCGCAAAGCTCGAGACGACGTCGTTCGTCATGCGCACCGCCGCGCTGCGCTGAGTCCTCTGTACCCGCAAAACTCTCTCTGTTCGTCCTTGCCCGGGTGATCAAGCCGGCAAGCCGGCCGCGATGAGGCCGGCCTCGTGACGCTGCCGGTCGGGCTCGCGCTTGTAGTGCAGCGTCGCAAGATGAGCTGCCACCGAGAATCCCGGTTCGCGCTTCAAGACCTCGGCGGCGTGAGCGCCGGCCGCGATCGCGTTCTTCATCTGCGCGAACGTCGCCGCCAGGAACGCATGATGGGTATAGTCGGGGCGCGTGATCCTTGAAAACGCCTCGGCGGCCTCGGCGTATTTCTCCGCGCAATAATAGGCGCGGCCCAGATGGCTCCAGAAGCGCTCGGGATGATAGGGATTGAGACGCATCGCTTTCCTGATCCAGTCGATGCCTTCCTCCGGCAGGCCCAGCCAGGTCAGAAGCTCTCCCTGCTGCACGACGACAAGGTCGTAATTTGGATTGAGGGCGAGTGCACGCTCTTGGTGATAGGTGGCTTTTTCGTAGTCGTGTCGCGTCAGATTGAGCGCGGCGAGAATTCGGTGCACGTCCGCGTCGTTGTCGTCGAGCGCCAACGCAATTTCCAGCTCCGAAGCAACCTGCTCGAAGGTCGCGTCGCGGTCGGCGCACCAGCCATAGATCCAGCACTGGCCGAGCACGCATGCCTTCCAGGCATGAGCGTGGGCATAGTTCGGATCCATGGCCAGGGCGCGATTGAGCAGGGTCTGCGCCTGACCGTTGTCGTCGCGGGTTGATCGATGATGCAGGAGCTTCGCAGCCAGCACGCATTCGTAAGCGGGCATGTTGTCGGTCGGCTTGCGCTTGGTGCGGTCGTGCGTTGCGGCTTCTACCCGACCCGGCAACGTCGCCACGATCGCGCGGGTCATCTCGTCCTGGATGGCGAAGATATCCCGGAGCTCGCGGTCGTAGCGTTCCGCCCAGATATGGCGGTCGGTCTCTGCATCGATCAACTGCACAGTGACGCGGACGCGCTCCCCGGCCTTGCGAACGCTGCCCTCGATGACATAGTCGACCCCGAACTCGCGGCCGATGTCCTGGACCTTTACGGCCTTGCCCTTGTAGACGAACGTCGAGTTGCGGGAGATGACGAGCAGGTCGTGGAAGCGTGAAAGTTCGGTGATGATGTCCTCGGTGAGACCGTCGGCGAAGAACTCCTGCTCCGGATCGCCGCTCATATTGGCGAACGGCAGCACGGCGATCGACGGCTTCTTCGAAACACCCGGCGGCGTCAGAGCACGATTGGACCCGTCAGGCAGGCTTGCAGGCCCCTCCGCCAGCCGAATGCGGAAGATCCGGATCGGACGGGCGATGTTCTTGACGCTCTGTTCACCGAGATCGTCGAACTGAAGGCCGTCCAGCCGGTCGCCGACCTGATCGCGCACCGCGCCCGAGACGCAGATGCCTCCAGGTTCGGCCAGCGTCTCCAGCCGCGCCGCGACGTTGACGCCATCGCCGAAGATGTCGTTCTGATCGACGATGACATCGCCGAGATTGATGCCGATGCGGAATTGGATCCACCGCGGCGGCGGGACGTCGGCATTGCGCCGCGCCATGCGGCGCTGAACCTCGGCCGCACATAGCACGGCATCGACGACGCTGTGGAATTCCGCGAGCATGCCGTCGCCGGTCGTCTTGATGATACGGCCGCGATTCTTGGCAATGGCGGGATCGATGAGTTCGACACGATGGGTCTTGAGGCGCGCAAGGGTGCCGGCCTCGTCGACCTCCATCAGCCGGCTGAAGCCGACCATATCGGCGGCAAGAACCGCGGCAAGCCTGCGCTCTGGTCCCGGCACATCCATCGCTCGGTCCCTTCGCCGAGCAACCTAGCAGATGCCGAGATTTTGCCCAAGCTTGGTGCGCTGCAACGCCGACCGGGCGGGGCGCCTCAGAGCATCCCCAGCGCCTGCATGTAGGTCTCGAGAATGGTCTCGGCCTCGGCGCGCTCGTTGGGGTCCTGCTTGCGCAGGCGCACGATGGTGCGCAGCGCCTTGACGTCGTAGCCGTTGCCCTTGCTTTCAGCATAGACGTCGCGGATGTCGTCGGAGATCGCCTTCTTCTCTTCCTCCAGCCGCTCGATGCGCTCGATGATGGATTTGAGCTGGTCCTTGGCAAA
This sequence comes from Bradyrhizobium sp. USDA 3397, assembly GCF_054060965.1. NCBI lineage: Bacteria > Pseudomonadati > Pseudomonadota > Alphaproteobacteria > Hyphomicrobiales > Nitrobacteraceae > Bradyrhizobium > Bradyrhizobium sp. USDA 3397. The sequence goes on along the minus strand of NZ_JBSSDS010000001.1, from coordinate 6,312,795 downwards.
TTTCGTCGCAGGCTCGTCGTCGCGGACGGCGGCGGAGGTGGCCATCTTGGTACTCCCAATGGAACTGGCAAAACGAGGTGACGCCGGCATCCACCGCGCGTGCTGGGTAGACCCTTAGGGTCGGCGCTCCCAGCGTTCAAGCAAGCATCACGCTCGTCCACAGCGCGCCCACACCTTCCTGCGGCGGGTGCAAGAAAGCTGTTGTGTGATGCGACTCAGGCCGGCGAACTCAATGCCCGTGGGGATGGACCTTCTTCATCGCCTCGAGCTGCTCGGGCGTGGCCGTGCCTTGGTGCTTCGCCTTCCAGGTCTCGTAGGGCATGCCGTAGACGGCCTCCCGGCTCTCGTCCTTGCTCAAGGCGACGCCCTGGGCGTCCGCGGCGTCCTTGAGCCAGTTGGACAGGCAATTGCGGCAGAAGCCGGCCAGATTCATCAGATCGATGTTCTGGACGTCGGTGCGGCTCCGCAGATGCTCGACCAGGCGCCGAAAAGCGGCCGCCTCGAGCTCCGTTCTGGTTTTGTCGTCGATCGCCATGGCTGTCTTCCTCAAGGTCCGTTCCGGGGCAGGGTTACGGGATCAGGTGGGTCTTGTCACAGATTTTGCCATATCGCGGCGCAAAGGGGCCACTGCCCGGCTGCCCCGGCCCAACGCCAAATCGTCAATGATCTGGTATAGCTTCCGCGACAATGACTGCCGAATCTCCCCGCTCCCCGCTTTACCTGCTCGCCCGGTTGGTCCCGGTGCTGGTGGTCGCCCTGGCGTGCCTCTACGCCGGCCCGGCCTCCGCCGATTTCCGCCTCTGCAACAACACGTCGAGCCGGGTCGGGATCGCGCTCGGCTACAAGGACGCCGAGGGCTGGACCACCGAGGGCTGGTGGAACATCTCGTCCCGCTCCTGCGAGACGCTGCTGCGCGGCACGCTGGTCGCCCGGTACTACTACATCTACGCCATCGACTACGACCGCGGCGGCGAATGGTCGGGCCAGGCCTTCATGTGCTCCCGCGACAAGGAGTTCACCATCCGCGGCACCGAGGATTGCCTGGCGCGCGGCTATGACCGCACCGGCTATTTCGAGGTCGACACCGGCGAGCAGCGCGCCTGGACGGTGCAGCTGACCGACGCCAACGAACAGCCGGCGCAGCAGCGCGTGCCTGGCCTGCCCGGCCCGGTGGGCCCGGGCGGCGTTCCGGGTTTGCCCAATAGCCCGCCCGGTGCTACGCCCCCGGGCTCGCCCGGCCTGCCACCCCCGTCTGGAAATAAGCCATGAGGCGCCTTCGCCGTATCAAGATTCTCGCGACCCTGGGACCAGCCTCTTCAGACCTCGCGATGATCCGCCGCCTGTTCGAGGCCGGCGCCGACCTGTTCCGCATCAACATGAGCCACACCCCGCATGACAAGATGCGGGAGCTGGTGGCGACGATCCGCAACGTCGAGAGCAGCTACGGCCGGCCGATCGGCATCCTGGTCGACCTGCAGGGCCCGAAGCTGAGACTGGGCTCCTTTGCCGAAGGGGCGATCCAGCTCCAGAACGGGCAGACCTTCACGCTGGATTCCGACAAGACGCCCGGCGATGCCACGCGCGTCCAGCTCCCGCATCCGGAGATCCTGGCGGCGCTCAGGCCCGGCCATGCGCTGCTGCTCGACGACGGCAAGGTGCGGCTGATCGCGGAGGAGACCTCGAAGGAGCATGCGGTGACGCGTGTCGTGGTCGGCGGCAAGATGAGCGACCGCAAGGGCGTCAGCCTGCCCGACACCGATTTGCCGGTCTCGGCGATGACGCCCAAGGACCGCGCCGACCTCGAGGCCGCCCTCGTCACCGGCGTCGACTGGATCGCGCTGTCCTTCGTGCAGCGCGCCGACGACGTGATCGAGGCCAAGAAGATGATCCGCGGCCGGGCCGCCGTGATGGCCAAGATCGAGAAGCCGCAGGCGATCGACCGCCTCGCCGACATCATCGAGGCTTCCGATGCGCTGATGGTGGCGCGCGGCGACCTCGGCGTCGAGCTGCCGCTGGAGCGGGTGCCGAGCCTGCAGAAGCAGATGACGCGGATGGCGCGCCGCGCCGGCAAGCCGGTGGTGATCGCGACCCAGATGCTGGAATCGATGATCCAGTCGCCGGTGCCGACCCGCGCCGAGGTCTCCGACGTCGCCACCGCGGTCTATGAGGGCGCCGACGCCATCATGCTGTCGGCGGAATCGGCGGCCGGCAAATTCCCGGTCGAGGCGGTCTCCACCATGAACCGCATCGGCGAGGAGGTCGAACGCGATCCGACCTACCGTTCGGTGATCATGGCCCAGCGCCCGGCGCCGGAATCCACCGCGGGCGATGCCATCGCCGACGCCGCGCGGCAGATCGCCGAGACGCTCGACCTGCCCGCCCTGATCTGCTGGACCTCATCGGGCTCGACCGCCGTGCGCGTGGCGCGCGAGCGGCCGAAGCCGCCGATCGTGGCGATCACCCCGAACATCACCGCCGGCCGCAGGCTCGCCGTGGTCTGGGGCGTGCACTGCGTCGTGGCCGAGGACGCGCGCGACCAGGACGACATGGTGGGCCGCGCCGGGCAGATCGCATTCCGCGACGGTTTCGTCCGCGCCGGCCAGCGCGTCATCATCGTCGCCGGCGTGCCGCTCGGCATCCCCGGCACCACCAACATGGTGCGCATCGCCTCGGTCGGCCCCGAGGGCGACGCCAACATGTGAGGCCCCCCGGGGCGGCCAAACAAAAAGTCGAAAAACAACCCCATGCACAGTAGCCGGCCGCTCTGGCCGGTTTTGCCGGGATTTTACGAAAAGGCACGCTCAGGCAATGGCCTGAGCGTGGCCGCCACCGCGCACGCGGGGCGATCTTTACGCCCCGACCAAAGCCTTGGTCGTCGGCAGCAGCGTCTGCTGGACCACGAGGCCGCGGGCGCGGGCGTCCATGACGCCGACGGCGCGCAGCGCCAGCAGCGTCACGGTCTGCACCGCATCGCGCATCTTGACGGGATCATCGAGATTGTCGGGCGCGAGCGGGCCGACCAGCGCCTCATGCAGCGCGCCGAGCAAGGCGGTGGCGGCGAGCGCGGTGTCCTGCGCCGGCAGATGGCCGGCGCGCACGGCTGCGTCGATCCGGCCAGCGATCTCCCCGGCGATCTCGCGCCGGCTGGCAAGCCGGGAGGCGCTGACATCGACATCAACAGGCTCGGCCAGGATGCCCCAGGCCAGCCTGCGCTGCGACAGCGTATGCACCGCCACGGTGGTCACCGCGGCCGCCAGCGCCGAGGACGGCCCCGGCGCGGCATCGGCCGCCCTTCGGATCGCCGCGAGCTCGTCGCGGGAGACCTCGGCAATGAGCTCGGAGATCAGCTCGGCCTTAGAAGGGAAATAACGGTAGACCGTGCCCGCTGCGACATTGGCCCGGACCGCGACCGGCGCGATCTGCACCGCCGCCATCCCGCCTTCCGCCGCCGCCTCCCGCGCTGCCGCCAGAATGGCGCTGCGCCGCGCCGCAAGGCGCTTCACCACTTGATGCGTCCGCCGATAAACCATGGCGCGCTTCCTGTCCCACACGCCGGCCGCACGCCCTGCGGCCCGACGCTTCTCACGCAATAGATGCAAATCGCCCCGCAAGGACTGAACAACTATTCAGGGTGAATGACAAGATGCAAATGCGTGAAGCGCCATGGTGGGCGGACGGGAGCGCCAAGCTGCGTCAGCAGTATCCCGGTCGAGGCAGCCACGAGCGCGAGCGCATGGGTATCAACGCCAAGCACTGAACGCTTCGGGTGGGCCCGCACGAACCCATTCGACCTTCTCGACAATTCGCGACTTTTGCGTGCAACGTCAAATAATTCCCGCAAAGATTCATACAACCTTAACTGGCTATTCGTAGTCCTACGGTTGTAAATTGGAATTCGGAAATGCGTTTCACGAGCGGGCTTCCTGCGGTTCAGCGACCCGGCTCTGCTCGCGATGTTCCAGGCGCACATGGCGCCTTGATGCTGGAACGCGCGGCGATTTCCAGCGATCTGCGAGAGGTGTTGTCCATATCCGCCGCCGGGAGGCTGCGGCGATCATGGACGGCGAAGCTGCGCGGCAATGCGCTTGCCGCCATCACCGTTGTCGTCTGCTCGATGCTGGCAGGCGCGCTCTACACCCTGGCCATGGGCGAGGACGTCAACTGGGATTGGCAGAACTACCACGAATACAATGTCTGGGATCGATGTGGTCGCGCCGGGCTTGGCTCTTCTTATAACCTATTCGGAGAGAATCTTGCTCGCGGCTCTGGCTGAACTCTGAGCCTGGCGACCTGTACGAGAGCCCCGTGGGACGGCGACACATGGACTTTGAAAAGGCGGCAGCACTGGCGACGCTAGGGGTCGAGCTCATGTCCGAGCGGCAGGCGCGCATAGTGCGCAAATCCACAATCAGCAATCCCTGCTTAATGTCCGTTCATGGGCTTGAATCGATGGTCTCCGCTGGCGAGTAGGATATCAGACCAATAAAGAATGTCGCATTTTGGCCCGTCACCGACCATAGCTCAGAGCACCGTGTCGTCTGCTTCCGGTAGGTGAGCCGACCACCGTGATGCGAGCTCACGGGCAGCCTTTGACCCAACTCCGTCGAAGGATTAGGTTGATTTACGCGGCGCGATCCTTGTCGGACTGTTCCTTGACTGCGGTCGCGGTTTCTTCGAACCCCTTTTCGTAATTGCCCGCAAACCGTTCGATGCTGTCGGCCCACATCCTCAGCATTGAGACCTGAAAGTGCATAATCGGCTTCAAGGCAATCATACCGATTTCTGTCGCGGCGGTTGTGCGCTTTTGGGCGTCGCGCGCGAGACGGTCTGAGTTAGAGGTGTTGTCTGCCATGACTTGCTCCTTGTCCGGTGATTAACCCCAAAGCTAGTTGCCAGGTTGTGCACCACGTGATGCTAACCGTTCGGCCAAAGCCTGATCTGCCGCGAGTGTAGCGCGTCGGTCGTCATGCAGTTCGTCCAGCTTTTTCAAGTAAGCGACCGCTGCTGTTTGCAAGAGATCGAAATCATATTCGCCGGAATCACGAAGATTGGTGACGTAGCGAAAGAGGGCGGAACGCCTGTTATCGTCCTCACTGATGCCACTATGGAGCAGCAAGTAGTTCCGCCAAGCAAACGCACATGCGCCTTCTATGGCCTGAGAAGTCATGGGCACCTCCCGAAGTCAGAGAAAGACTGATGAGTCAATTCGTTCCGCGATTTTCCAGATGTAATGTTGTTCCGTAGGTCAACCGCAAGGTGTTTCGCGAAGGTGACAGTGCTGCAATCGACGACGTCCCTCGAGGCGGATGCGAGGACTCGACGCTCTCGGCAGAAGAAACAAGGTCCACCAAGGATCGAACCTGCATCTGAATCATCACCCCGTAGCGGTATGCACTTCATCGTGCACCCTGATGCGCGGCGATCTCCCTTTGTTAGTTCTACAGCGAACGACGACTTCAAAGACCTGTCGCTCGCCGCCAATGTACTCGCCTGCATGGGAAAGGATTGGGCGGCATATCCGACCAAAGGCGCAGCGCTGTCCTAATTTGAATTCTGTGGCCGCGTCTAAGGAGGCCTGCCATGGAGCGCGTCATTCACATGAGAATATCCGCCTAGCCCGGCGATTTCTCGAGAGGAACAGAATGAGGCAAGCGGGGCCCAATCGAAAGCTCCTAGCCGCAAGGAGAAGCCAGAGAGTGCCCGCAACGCCGCGTGGAAGCTAGTTTCGCCAGGAATTTGTCTGGCCTCCATGAAGCGGCGACCGCTCTCGACGTGAGACGGCCCACCCACGCGAGCTGCTCGTCCAGGATCATTTGAATGGCTTCCCTTGAAAAACGCTGGCGAACATCCAACTAACATCCAATCACCATCCAGATGGATGGTAAGGGGATGTTTCGCTATGGCTGCTAACGTGCACGAGCTGCGACCCAAGGCCCCCGACACCGAGAAGATCACGATCAACCTTGGCTACGTTGACCTCGGTCATGTCGATCTTATGGTGCAGGAAGGGTTCTATTCGAACCGGACCGATTTCATCCGGACAGCAATCCGCAACCAGCTCGAGCGACACAGAGAGGTCGTCAGACAGTCCACGGCCCGGAAGAACCTGGACCTCGGGCTCCGCCATTACACTCGCGAGGACCTCGAAGCGGCGCGGCGCGCCGGCGAGATGCTGCAAATCAATGTTTTGGGCTTGGCCACCATCGCCCAGGACGTCACTCCCGCGTTGGCTCGCGCCACAATCGCGTCGGTCTCGGTGCTGGGGGCGCTTCACGCCACTCCCGCGGTCAAGGCCGCTCTCGCCGACAGAACAAGGTGAATGATGCTGAATCAAGACATAGTCCGCGAAGCAACCCGCCTCACGCGTGCCGGCCAACTAGTTGAGGCCACCGCACTGCTGCAGCGCATGCTCCAGGGCGGCATTGCACCAACACCGGACTGGCGCAGCGCCACTCAGGCTCAGCTCCCGCGGTGCGATCCGCTTACCATCGACGCCACGGCCGACGTTGTCGAGGAGCGGAAAGCTCCGCAGATTGCGCCGGCCCGCTCTGGTCAGGGACTCAGACCCTCCTTACTGCGCGACGGCATGCGGGATGTTTCCGGGCTCCGCCTGCGAAGTCCGATCGCACGCGCTCCTCTGTCCCCATCGGACATCGTGCCGGAGGGCACACGGTTCATCGCCGGCCAGTTCAGTAACGTCGCGGGAAGCCGGACCTATAAGCTGTTCATCCCAAGCCGCTATCAGGGACAACGGCTTCCCCTGATCGTCATGCTTCACGGCTGCACCCAGTCGCCGGACGATTTCGCGGCCGGCACCCGGATGAACTTTCTGGCGGAAGAGCAGAATTGCTTGGTGGCCTATCCTGAGCAGCCGAGCGGAGCCAACCAGTCGAAGTGCTGGAACTGGTTTCGCACGAGCGACCAGCGCCGCGGCGGGGGCGAGCCCTCGATAATCGCCGGCATTACCCGCCAGATCATGCGCGACCATGTGATCGATCCGAAGCGCGTATACGTCGCGGGTCTGTCGGCCGGCGGGGCCGCCGCCGCCATCATGGGCGCAACGTATAGCGACCTGTATGCGGCCGTCGGTATTCATTCAGGCCTCGCGTGCGGAGCCGCGAGTGATCTTTCCTCCGCGTTCATCGCCATGCGGCAGGGAGGCGGCTCCAGGGCAATTGCGGACATTTCTGTGCCGACCATCGTTTTCCATGGCGATCGCGACACAACGGTGCATCCAAATAATGGCGATCAGATTATCGAGCAGTCCGCCAGCGCAACGAGGTCGACTAGGAAGGTGCTTCGCGGACGCGTACCCCACGGCCATTCCTATACTCGCACCATCCTGATCGACGGGGCCGGCCGGGCGATTTCCGAACACTGGAACATCGATGGCGCCGGACACGCGTGGTCAGGCGGTAGCCCCGCTGGGTCCTACACTGATCCGCAAGGGCCGGATGCGACCAGGGAAATATTGCGCTTCTTCCTCGAGCATTCGCTCAGTGGATAGTCAGGGCGCTCAGGTTGTCCTCGAGCACATCGCCGAGCTCCCGGATCAGTTTGGCGTCCGAAGCCGGCCTGTATCCGCCAGCGCGGGCGCGACGGCGAGAAACAGATCGCATAGATCTCCGGTCGGTTGGGGCCATCCTCGCGGCAACGTTCGGCGATCTGCCATCCGTCGATGCCTTCGGGCAGCTTGACGTCCGTGATGAGGGTCGGCGACCCGCCGTTGCGTACCACGCCTACGGCTCTGCGCCGTCAGCCACATGGATGACCTCGTACTCTTCCTCTCCTCCACCAAGAACCGCTGGTACTACTGCTAGTGCTAGAGCACCAACTCGCTCCAGCGATATGGCCCATCATGGTCGCCGCAATTTAAGGCGATCTGGAGAGAACAACGAGCGGAGGGCTGATTGTTCTCAGACTGACGCCGATGTTTGCTACCAAAGATCAGGGTCGACATCGTAGAATGTGCGATTGGTCTCAGTTCATGCGGCACCCAACAGCACGGAATTGGAACGCCACGTCACCAAGCCTGTTGTCATTTCAGACATGACCGTTGTGGTCGCCCCCCATTTTCCTGGAGCGTCAGATGAGCAAGCGCAAACCAGCGGCAGCGCCAAAGCGCGCCCGCAATCCGAAAATGCCCTCGCGGGCCCAACGGAACAAGCAGGCCATTGTTAGAAGCCCGAAAGAGAATTTACTTCACTCTGCTGCGGCAGACTCGGTCGAACCGCTTCCTGAGCTTCAAGATGATCCTCAACACGAGGTCACTATCATTGAGCCTCTGCCGGATTCCTTAGTAGATGACCTCAGTCAGAGAATGACGGATAGCGATGCAACGGAAGGCTCTGCTCTAGCGACGGCAAACATGCAGGCGTTTCAAACGAAGCTTCTTGAGATAGCCGGGATCAACGCGCAATTTGCTTTTGAATTGGGCCTGAGACTTGCGACGATCAGGTCACCAACTGAATTTTTCGGCGTCATGACGGAGTTTACAAGCAGACAGGTCAAAATGTTCGCGCAGCATTCGAAAGAACTGGCGGCATATTCGTTCTGGCCGATCAAGCCGCCTCGAGAGCTTACGGCTCTGCCGAGACGATAACTGCAAGCCGTCAGGATGGACGCAAACGCGGATCACGCACGCGCAGCGACCGTCCGCGGGCGCGCATTTGGACGGCCGGCCGAAGCAGTTGAGGTCGGCCGCCGGCCCCCCGCCAGGCTGCGCAGCGTGAGCGGACTGCGCGGGCGCGTGAATAGCTTCGGCTTGGGATCATCCCATTGTGGAAACACCCTCCCTGCCCTCTCCCGCAAACTGATCGGCCGAACGCGACCTTTACGTGTAGTACCGAGGAATTCCCGCATTGATTCATACAACCTTAACTGGCTATCCGTAGTCATACGGTTGTAAATTGGAATTCGGCAATGCGTTTCACGAGCGGGCTTCCTGCGGTTCAGCGACCCGACTCTGCTCGTGAAGTTGCCGGCGCACATGGCGCCTTGATGCTGGAACGCGCGGCGATTTCCAGCGATCTGCGAGAGGTGATGTCCATATCCGCGGCCGACAGGCTGCGGCGATCGTGGAGGGCGAAGCAGCGCGGCAATGCGCTTGCAGCGATCGCCATTGTCGTCTGCTCGATGCTGGCAGGCGCGCTCTACACCCTGGCCATGGGCGAAGACGTCAACTGGGATTGGCAGAACTACCACGAATACAATGTCTGGGCCGTTCTCAACGGCCGCTATGGCGTCGATGTGATTCCACCGGGCTTTCAGACCTACTTCAATCCGCTCGTCTATTTTCCCGTCTACCATTTCCGCCATGTCCTGCCGGCGCCCTACGGGCTGATGATCATCGGCGCCGTTCACGGCCTCAACCTTGCGCTGATCTGGCTGTTCGCACGTCTGGTGCTGCGCCAGGCCGCAACCATCGCGTCGGTCGCAGCAGTGGTCGTCATCGCGGCGTCAGGTCCGATGACGCTCTCGGAAGTCGGCACCAGCTTTTCCGACGTGCTGCTGGCCCTGCCCGTGATCGTCGGCTGCCTTCTGATCCTGACTGCGGATCGCCGACCCACGATCTGTTTCCTGCTCGCGGGATTGCTGATCGGCGCCGCCGTCGGGCTGAAGCTGACTAATGTCGTCTACGCGATCGGCGCTGCCGCGGCGCTGCTCGTCTCTGCGCGTCCGCTGCGGGCGATCACGCTTCTTGGAATCGGGGGGATTTTCGGCGCGGCGCTCACCGGCGGCGGATGGTGCCTGATCACGTGGCGCGACACCGGCAATCCGATCTTCCCGCTGTTCAATGCACTGTTTCAGTCGAGCGAGGTAGCCGACGTCAATCTGATGGATGCGCAGTTCATGCCGCATGGCGTGCTCGACGCACTGGCCTACCCCTTCTACTGGCTGATCGGCGACCACCGAGGCGCGGAGCATCCGTTCCGCGACGCGCGCTTCGCGGTGGTGATGGTCCTGCTCGCGCTCGGCCTGTGGGTCCGCGCGAGGCGCAAGAGCGCGATCCTCACCCGGGGTGACTTGCAGCTGGTGGTGCTGTTTGCGGCCTCTTACCTCGCATGGCTCGGCTTGTTCTCGATCCAGCGCTATGTGGTGGTTCTGGAGCTCCTGTGCGGCCCGCTGATCGTTCTGTTGCTCGCGCGCCTCGCCGGAAGCGTGGGGCCGACATGGCTGACGACGTCCCCTCGACCGCTCGCCGCGCTGACGTTGACGGTCGCAGTCGCGATCGCAGCGTGGTCGCAGCCGGCGGACTGGTGGCACCGCCCCTGGTCCGACGTCTACCGGCCGAAGATCGCCTACGAGCTCGATCAGCCCGCGACCTATTTCATCCTCGGCAAGCCGCTCGCCTATATCGCGCCGCAGCTCCCCTCCCAGTCGCGCTTCTACCTGCTCGCCGATATCGCCGTGCCAATCGTCCCCGGCGGCATCTTCGACCAGCGCATTCGCGCCGGGCTGAAGGCGCCGCTGCCCGGCGGCGTCCGCGAATTGCACATGCGCGGCGAACCGGACCGCAGCGCGCTCTTGGGTCGCTACGAGCTCACCATCGATCGCTCACGGCCCTGCGTCACCATCGAGGGCGCCCGCCCCGGCACGGTGATCGAAAGCTGCCCGCTGATCGCGCGGGGCTCACTTTGAAAACCACCGCCCTTCCTTGAACAGAGGCTTTACCCCTTTGAGCTGTACAATGAATCATGGCGAGCTTGGCACAGGCAATTCCACATCAGTCAGGATTTACGCGGCCTTCACCGTGGTCGCTGCGGCCATTCTGCTAGCGATCGTCATATTTGACTTCCAACTGGCAGCAGCCCAGTCGTTCCCATCGTTCGTACTTGACCCAGGCGGCTTTCCGGTTGGTCGAGATTTCATGAACACCTGGATGGGCGGCCGATCGGCTTTTTCCGGCGGCCCTGCTGACTGGTTTGATTCCGGCGCCTACATGGCTGCAATAACGAAGGTGACCGGCATCCCCGATCTGGCACCTCTGTATTGGTCGTATCCGCCGCATCTGCTGTTCTTCATTTGGCCCCTTGGCTTGCTTGGTTTTCTGCCGTCGTACATTTCGTCGTGCGTCGCCGGGCTCGCCCTGTATGTTTGGACGGCAACATCGTGCGGTGTCGAACGAAAATACTGGGTGTTTCTGGCCGTCGCACCTGCCGTCACGGTTAACGTCTTCCTCGGCCAGAATGGTTTCTTGACCGCCGCGCTCTTGATCGGCGGTCTTGCAAACCTCGAGCGACGGCCGATACTCGCTGGAATTTTGTTTGGTATCCTGACCATCAAGCCGCAACTCGGACTCCTGCTTCCGATCGTGCTGGTGCTGGGTGGGCACTGGCGAGTCATTGGTTCAGCCGTCGTCACGACGGTGTTTCTTGTCGCCGCGACTGCAGCATGGTTTGGGCCAGAAATCTGGACAGCGTATTTGCATAAGGTTTTGCCGCAACAGAACGAACTGCTCGATGTGGCAGGTATCATGGGCTGGCCGATCGTCGCCTCGGCCTTGATTAACGCACGCCTTGCGGGTCTTCCGGCTGATCTAGCCTGGGTGGTGCAAGGAGCGGCGTCGGTATGCGCCGTCGGTGCGGTGGTTTGGACGTTCTGGCGCAAGCGCGATCCGGTCCTCTCACTAGCGCTCTTCGTTACCGCCACCTTCTTGTTTTCACCCTGGATCATGAACTACGACATGGTCGTATTCGGATGGATTGTCGCGCTCCTGCGTCAGCGCGGAAACGAAGCGTTCGCCGATCAAATTCTTTCACTTGCGTTGTGGATGTTGCCTATTCTGATGTTTCCATTCGGCTTCGCGCAAATACCGATCGCTTTACTGATCCTCCCCTTGTTCGCCGCTCGTCTCCTGTGGCGGTTGTCCAATGACAAATCAAAGCAGGCCTCGTCAGTGACGTTGCCGGCTCTAGCTTGAGGGGCGACATTTCCTGTTGCGTGACACCATCGAGTTCGATGAAGACATCGAGTGCCCGTTCGATCGCGGCCGAGACGTCAACGGTTCGCACGGGAACCTCCCGCAGGCGAAGAAGGGCAGCCTTGGCTGCTTCTATGGTGATCGCGCGGGCCGCGCGCGGAACGCAGACTTGAGAGCCCAGCCAAGGCGAACGAACTTTGCTCCTGGATGATGTTTTCGAAGCTTTGGCAGGCTCGATCTCTTCAATGGGCGCCAAGGGGCATCTTCAGCTGGCGCCTTCTCTCTTCTCCGAGCAAATCTCTTCTCCGGGCAAACTTGCCATGTGGCCTATTGGCCCGTTGCAGACCTCGGGCACGCTCGACTAGGCTTGTCACCGGACCGCCGCCCGCCGTTGCCAGCACGATCACCCCCGCGGCCAATTCGAGTTTTGTCGAGACAGGCCCCAAGCATGAAAATACAGGTTGGCTTCGAAATGACCTACGACTTCCAGCAAGTCACACCATTGATTGCTGTCGTCGGCATGCACTTCACCCGCGCGTCCGACATCATTGTGCCGGATTACCTCATCACCGAGCCTTCCGTGCCGATCTCGCCATACCGCGACGGCTTTGGAAACTGGTGCAGTCGGTTCGTTGCGCCTGCTGGCCGCATGCGCCTTTCCGCCAACGGTGCAGTGCGCGATAACGGTTTGCCTGATGTGATCGCACCTTCCGCGACACAATACGCGGTCGAGGATCTTCCACCTGATACCATCGTTTATCTGCTTGGCAGCCGCTACTGCGAAACCGATCGGCTTTCCGACATCGCATGGAAGCTGTTCGAGAAAGCGGCGCCGGGTTGGCCACGGGTCCAGGCGATCTGCGATTTCGTGCACAATCACATCGCGTTCGGCTACGAGCACGCGCGGGCCACCATGACGGCTTGGGACGTATTCAACGAGGGCAAGGGCGTCTGCCGCGACTATGCGCATCTTGCCATTGCATTCTGCCGTTGCATGAACATTCCAGCGCGCTATTGCACCGGCTATCTCGGCGACATCGGGATCCCGCCGCCCCATGCCCCCGGGGACTTTGCAGGCTGGTTCGAAGCCTATCTTGGCGGCCGCTGGTACACGTTCGATGCCCGCAACAACACTCCGCGAATCGGGCGCGTCCTGATCGCGCAAGGCCGCGATGCGGCGGATGTTCCGATCGTCCATACTTTCGGACCCAATACGCTCGTCAGCTTCAAGGTGTGGACTGACGAGCTTGTGTAAAGCGCTCGCCTTGGGCGATTGGGTACCAGCCGGCTGAGATTGATCTCGCTAATTGCTTAGAAGACTGCTACAGAGTTCGCATCACCGCGCGCTACGTGGCTGTTATCGGTGACTGAGAGCTTTGCGCTCCCGCCCTCAACCCAAGAGAAGGCGGTCAGATGGCAAATTCCGACAAATTCGACATTCGTGAGTGGCTCGTACCACCTTTGTTGGTACCGGTCTTCCTCGTACTGCTGATTGCGGTCACGGCCATTCTATAGCGGTAAGTCCGTTCAATCACCATGCGTCAGAACTGCAAACCGGGGCGTTGCGCCAGTTCAAGCCAAACGGGAGCCCAAAAATGGCAAACACGGCAATCATCAGGGATGCCTACGGGGTTCCGGCGATCTTCGTTGGTTCGAAGACTGGCCGGGACGATGCTCCCTTTGTTTTCGTGAGGGTCGGAGGTGAGGAGCGCCGGATGCGTTGGTCCGAATGGGATGCTCTTCCGGCCTGGACCGGCGAGAGTCCCACCTGGGCGAGTAAAACCAATTAGCTAGGAGTGCTCAGCATGAAGATGGTTCGAACCGGCATATTGACCGCGGCGCTTTTGCTGACATCCGCACTGGGCACATTCACGCCAGCAGCTGTTGCTGCGGAGCCGAATTGCCGTGCGATTGAAAGCACCAGCGCCCGCCTTTCCTGTTACGATGCGGCATTTCCTCCAAAAGCCAGGAAGCCCGCCGAAGCCGGCGTCGATCCATCGTCAGGCTACAAGGATCCATTCCTTGCGGAAGAAGCCCGAACCGCCGCGAAGCTCAAGAATATTTGCCGCGGTTGCTGAGCTTCGCTTCCGACATACGCGCCCATTACGAGACCCTGTAAGATGACGAACGATGCTAATGATCGCCGAGTGGGCCGCCAACGAAAGCGCGCTCTTCATCTGGCGGGCACGGTTTTGGATGGCAAGGCAGACCGCTCTGCGAGTTCCAAGGACCAATCGGCCAGAAAGCAGCGCCTGCTTGAGGGGCCAGCGGAATTCAAAGCGGTCCGCGTCGATCGTTCGAAGAAGACTTCAAACGATGCTGAGTGATCGAGGTTTGTCACCGCGCATGGTTGCTTCGGCCCGGAGTCATGATGACGCATGGAACATCTTGGGATTAGATACACGGTGGTCCAGACGATCAACCCGCCCGGCTGGAAATGGTCGTTTGAGCGAGACGGTCGGTCACCCCGAACGGGAATTGCCTTCAATCGAGCGGAGGCCGTCAGCGCAGCTGAACGAGCGATCAGCCGATCGCTCAGAGATCAGCAACGCCAATAGAAGCGCTCGGTTTGCAGCTGTCTCTGTCCTCGGCACGTTGCCTCTCGACCCCGGCGTCAGCTTCCAGCAATTCGCAATAGTTCCTGCCAGGAACCGAACAAAGCGCTCGCTATTCGGCAGATAAAGGCGCACTGTCTCACTACCATCGAGCGGCCCTTAGCATCTATCGGTGGTGTGAACGCAAAGTTGCGCTCCCGCTCAACCCCAAGCGGAGCGTCAAACATGCCGCCTCAACGGTCCCCAGGACAATTCTCGACACTTGAATACCGCCTCGCGCAAGAGGCGATCAACCTGCGCCTACAGGCCGAGGGGATGCCCGTTGGTCTCCGCCGCACGGAGCTTCTGCGAAAAGCCCGGCAGATCGATGTTGCGGGGGAGATTAACAATTGGCTGTCCTCACCGGGACTACAGGCGCCCTCGTGAATTTAAGTCTCGCTCTTGTGCGGCGTGATGAACTTCAGCATGCCACGTGGAGACCAACGTCTATCGGGATTTTACTCTCACCCTCCCGGGGCTGGTAAGCCGCCGCCTGCGCTTCATTTAAGCGGGCGGCGTTTTTGCTCGAGTTGGTATGCCATTGACGGGACGTCCTGCTGCTGATCGTGATTTCCATGTGGCTTTCTGGGAACGCCGCTGGGCGAACGGCTTTAAGCTTAATCACCTTTTCGGATCCGTGGGCTACTATCGGTGACTGAGAGCTGGTTGCTCCCGCCTCCAAGCCGCGGGATGAACATGTGCAACAAATGCGTCAAGATAGACAACGAGATTGAACAGTTCCGCAGGTTGATGGCACCGGGAATGGACGCGCTTAGTCTGGCGATGATCCGATGCACCATCGAATTGCTGGAAGATGATAAGGCGGCCTTCAAGTGCCGCGGGAGCGCGCGCAACTAAATGCACGAAGCCGGCTTCCTGATGGTGATCCGAACGAGGCAATGCAAGCTGGCCAGGGCCGCCTTTGAGCCGCTGCGGACCTGAAGGACCGACCTCATTGCCGCGTCATCAGCGCGACAGCGAACCCAAGCAGAGTCAGCAGAATGGAGAGGGGATACAGCCGAGCGAGCTTCGTCCTGAGCGGAATGGGAGTGCCACGGTTGTCGAGGTCGAACTCGAATGGCACCTCGGAGAAACGTAGCCCGAAGTCCAGCTCGTATTTCTCACAAAGATAGGCCAAAAGGTCGTTCGTGAGGAAACAGAACTCGAAGAAGATGATGGTCGGCAAAACATAGAGCCCCGTCTCAGAGCTCAGTATTTGCGACGTCCTGCTCCATTGCATCCCAAGGACGCCAGCCAAGACGATGACCAGGAGCACTGTGGCGAGGATTGCAGCGCAGGCAGCCACGAGGGCAATTTTGAGCAGCGTTCTCACGCGCGGACATCCCTCGTGCGAAGGCGCAACATCTGTCGGTTGTGCAGCAACGAGCGCTAAGCTTCGGTAAATTGCCAGCCGCGTTCCATCTCCGGCGCTCGGCCGACAATCTCCGGCTCTCAGCCGGCGCCCATCGCGGCCAACACCGTCTGCCGCCTCGACGTCGCCTGTGAGGGGTAGACCGGGCGCAACGGAGTCCAGGCCCAACCGTCGAGAATAACCCAACCCAGTCCCGAGCCGGGCCGGAATTCCGCAGCGCAGCGCTCTCCCACGTTGCCGAGGTGTGCTATTGTTTTGGTCAGCGCGCGGAGGCAATGCTGTGAGGCGACGCGAGCTCATTACTCTGCTAGGCGCCGCGGCGGTGTGGCCGCTGGCGGCGCACGCGCAGCAAGCGGCCAGACCGCCGCTGCTGGCGATGTTCCATCCGGCAATCCCGCCGGCGCTCCTGACTGAAACGGGCGGAGGCAGCCCATGGCGCGCCTTTTTCGGCGAGTTGCGCCATTTGGGTTATTTGGAAGGACAAAATCTGATCATCGAGCGCTACTGGGCCGAGGGGCGTCATGATCGTTATGCCGAAGTGATCCGTGAAATCGTGAGCCGCAAGCCGGATGTCATCGTCACCGGAACGAATCCCGTCGTAACCATGTTCAAGGCGGCAACCGATACGATACCGATCGTTGCTTTCATGCTGGATCCGCTGCAGGCGGGACTGGTGACCAACCTTCAGCAGCCCGGCGGCAACCTCACCGGCATCACGCTTGATGCCGGCATCGAGATCTGGGGCAAGCGGCTGGAGTTCTTGAAAGAAGCGATTCCTTCGATGCAGAAGGCCGTATTCCTCGGGATGCGCGGCGGTTGGGATGGGTCTGTGGGCCAGGTCTTGCAGAATGCCGCCACCCGCCTGGGAATCTCACTGACCTTTGTCTTCCCACAGGAAGGGAAACCCTCGGAGATTGAGCGCGTCTTCGATGCTATAGCCGAGCAACGGCCGGACGCCGTGCTTGTGAGCGGAGAGGGCGATCTTTACGCCAATCGCCAATTCATCGCCGAGCTCGCCGTGAAAAAACGCCTGCCGACGATATGTCCGTACCGCGACTACGTCGAAGCCGGCGTGCTGATGGGTTATGCTCTCAATCTCTCGGAGCTGTTCAGGCGGTTGGCCGACGACGTGCACAAGGTCCTGAAAGGTGCCAAACCGGGTGACATTCCGATTTATCAGGCGACCAGATTTGAATTCCTGATCAATCTGAAAACGGCAAAGGCATTCGGCCTGACCCTGCCCCCGGCGTTGCTTGCCCGCGCCGACGAGGTGATCGAATAATTCCGCCATGTCCATTCATCGACCATCGCGGCCGTTGAGAAATGTCAACTTGTCCGGCGCCATCGAGAGTGCAGCAAACACCGGCGCGCTGACGGCGAGCGTCAACGAGTACACGCCCCAGCGTCTCACCCGGAGCCCGATCAGAGCATGATCGCGCTTCTCAGCTCGTTCGCGTGAGAGCGAGCTGCGCCGATGCGGCCTCGGCACTCCGCCAGGCTGCGCAGCGTCCGAGGATCATCCCGAACACGATCAGGATTGCCGGGAAGCCGACCGGTTGCCCGAGAAACAGGAAGCTCGCAAGCAGCGCGAAGACGAGCGCCAGCGCCATCACTTCGTGGCGCGCGAAACCTTCATCGAGCCCGGCGCGGATGAGGAAGGCCACCGCGACGCCCAGCACAACCAGATCGTACATAAAAAGATAGGGCGTCGTGAGCAGCGTCGCCGTCGCGAGCATCGCTGCCTTGAGGGCGTAGGGCAGCCGGCTCCGCCACACCACGACCAGCGCGACGGCCACAGAAGCGGTCAACACCCATTGGAATATCCATGCGAGCTGCTCGGTGCCGCCGACATAGCGCACCAGCGCGAAGATGCTCTGCATCTTGAACCAGGGCGCCCGGCCCTCGGTCAGGAAGGCCTGGGAGAACATCGGGATCCAGTGGAAGAACGCCTGCCAGCTCTCGGTGCCGAAGGCGAGCCAGGATAGTGCAGCGATCGCAACGGTGACGATTGCGGCGGTGAACAGCACGGTCCATTCGGCGGCGGCGAGCAGAACCAGCGGAAACAACAATCCGTATTGCGGCTTGTAGCTCAGCAGCCCGACGCAGATTCCAGCCAGCACCGGCCGCGTCGGCAGCAGATACAACATGCCGCCGATCAGCGAGGCCGTGAGGAAACCGTTCTGCCCGACCAGGATGTTGAGGAAGGCGGCCGGAAATCCAACCGCAATCACAAGGCCCGCATTGCGCCCGATGATCGCGCGCATCACGGCGAGATAGGGCACCATGCTGAACGCGGCCCAGCCGATGAAAGCCACCGTATAGGGAAACTGCGCGAGGAAGGACGCGACGAACAGGAAGGGCGGCGGATAGTGCCAGGCGAAATGGCCGACGAAATCCTGCTTGAGCAGCGCAAGCTCGACCTGCTTCTGAATGTCCCAATCCCAGGCCTGCGCGGGATGCCCCTCGAGCGCCAGTCTTCCGGCCGCCCAGACGTTGACGAAATCGGTGGGAATGCCGCGCCCGTCGGCGTCAAAGATCCAGAGATGGGCGAGATAGGCCGTCGGAAAATACGCCAGCGTGACGATCGCCAGCACGAAGGAGATGTTGACGAGGATCGCGGGGACCGCACCGTGACGGCCGACGGCAGACGGGACGGAGGAGGCTTCGGCCATGCGGCTTCCTTGCGCGATGATGTGAGGCGGATGCGCCCAAGCCATACACCCGAGTGACTTGAAGGAGGCTTAAGCCTGATCGTCGAACGCCCCGCGCCGAATTCCCGGGCAACGCAAAAGAGCCCCGTCGATGACGGGGCCCTTCGCTATTCCGCTGGTCGTCCGGCCTTACTTGAGGCTGGTCGAGATCGAGCTGAACTTCGTGTTCAGCGTGGTGCCGAGGTTGTTGACGACGGTGATGATCGCCAGCGCGATGCCGGCAGCGATCAGGCCGTATTCAATGGCGGTGGCGCCGGATTCATCCTTCATGAAACGCGCAACGAGGTTCTTCATAGAGTGCTCCAAATGAGTACACGAGGCTACAACTGATCTGGTCTCTTCGGCTTCCCAGCGCCGCCCGACCATGGCAACGGAACGTAGAGGCAAAGAATTGCACCGCAGTTAATTTGGCTGCGTAAACACCGAGCGGATTGCGTGTATCGGCCCATGGTAAATCCAAGTTCGAAACAATCCGTTAAATTGTACGCATCTGACGCCGGCCTAGCGCGGCCGGTTTACCCGAAGTTATGACCGGCGTGGTCCAATGCCGCCCGCTCGGGCCGGCAAGAACAACCAGGACGACGAGACGGCATGTCCCTTTCCTTCGCCAACAGCATCGCGGTGCAAGGTCGCGCGCGTGCCCTGGTGCCGTTGTGCGTCGGCGCCGGCGCCTATCTGTTCTTCCTTTTTCTCGGCGACACGCTGCTTCAGGATTCCGACTCGTTCTGGCAGATCAAGATCGGGCAATGGATCCTCGATCACCGCGCCATGCCCATGATCGACTTCTATTCCTTCACGCGGACGGGCGCGCCGTGGATCTCGACGTCCTGGCTGTCGCAGGTCGCGTTCGCCTTCTCGCATGCACAATGGGGCTGGGCAGGCCCCGTCATCCTCACCGCGGCCGCCGTCGCGCTCACCGTCGCGATCCTCGTCTATCTGCTCGAAGTGCATATCGGAGCCCCGCGCGCGGTGCTGTTCGCGATGCTGGCGCTGCTGCTGTCGATTCACCACGTGCTGGCGCGCCCGCATATTCTCGCGCTGCCGGTGATGGTGGCGTGGGTCGGCTTGCTGATGGCGGCTGCGAGCCGCAGGAGCGCGCCGTCCTGGACCTGGCTGCCGCTGATGGCGCTGTGGGCGAACCTGCACGGCGGCTTCGTGCTCGGGCTCGCGCTGATCGGCCCGATCTCGCTCGAAGCGGTCGAGCATGCCGAGAAGGGACGGCGGCTCGCCCTGTTCATGCGCTGGGTGCTGTTCGGAATCGGGGCGCTGATCGCGAGCTGCTGCACGCCGTACGGCTGGCGAACGCTGCAGGGCGCGACCAACATCCTCAGCCTCGGCGAGCTGCTGACGCTGATCGTCGAATGGATGCCGGCGAACTTCGCCACGTTCACCCCGTTCGAAGGCGCCCTGCTCGCCCTGATCGCATTCGGTTATTATCGCGGCCTGGTGCTGTCGGCACCCCGGATCTTCCTGATCCTGTTCCTGACCTGGAGCGCGTTGAGCCACGTCAGGAGCATCGACGCATTTGCATTCCTGGTGCCGCTGGTGCTGGCAAAGCCGCTCGGCGAGATGTTCCCGCAGCCACAGCCAGAGGCCGCCGGTGCCGAAAGCTGGCCGGGCCGCTACGTCACGGCGCTCGGCGCACTGATGATCGTGGCGGCAAGCTGGACCTCGACCTCGCTCTATCTGGGGCACCACCGCTTCACCTTCACGATGACGCAGACGCCGGTTGCGGCGGTCGACCTGCTCGAGCAACGCAAGGTGCAGCGCGTCTTCAACGCCTACCAGTTCGGCGGCTATCTGATCTCGCGCAATATCCCTGTTTTCGTCGACGGCCGCGCCGAGCTCTACGGCGAGAAATTCATCATGGACTTCTTCAAGGCGACCGAGGGCAAGAAGCCCGAGCTGCTGCCACGCCTGCTCGACGAGCACAAGATCGATGCAACACTGCTGGGCGCGGATGCGCCGGGCCCGCAGATCCTCGACCAGCTCAAGGGCTGGAAGCGGATCTATGCGGACGACATCGCCGTGATCCACGTGCGCGACGCCGCAGACGGCGCGACCGCGGCGCCTTCGAAGTGACGAGCCGCTCCAGCGCGCGTCTTCGGCCTCAGCCACTTCATCAGATGGTTCCTTCCAGCAAGCCGATCCTGTCAGATCCGGCGCGTCCCGACCCGGACCGAGCCGTGGCGATGATCGTGCTTGCGATGCTGGCTGTGGTCTCGTTTGTTCCGGTGCTGCTGACGCCCATTCCGGCGATGGTCGATTATCCCAATCACCTCGCCCGCATGTCTGTTCTGAGCCAGAACGGCACCGCGGGTGCAAATCCGTACTACGAGGTGAGGTGGGCCTTCTATCCCAACCTCGGAATGGACCTGCTGGTCCCGCAGCTGGCGCGGTTGATGAGCGTCGAGAACGCGACGCGGCTGTTTCTGTTGCTGAGCCAATGCCTGATCGTCACCGGTGCGCTTCTGCTCGAATGGGTCAAGAAGGGACGCATCCATCTCGCCGGTTTCGCCGCGCTCGCTTTCCTCTATTGCCTGCCGTTCAGCTGGGGTTTCGTGAACTTCGAGTTCGGGCTCGGCCTCGCGCTCTGGGGCATCGCCGTCTATCTGATGCTGGCCGAAGGCCCCTGGCCGCTGCGCTTCATGGCCAATCTGATCTTCGTCGCCGCGCTCTATGTGGCGCATTTCTTTTCGCTCGGCATCTATGGCGCAACGCTCGGCCTTTTCGAGCTGTCGCGCATCCGCCAAGGGCGGGTCGCGTATCCCGTCGCGGCCGCGCGGCTGGGCGCGCTGGCCCTACCGGCGCTTGCGCTGCTTGCGATCATGCATGTCACGGCAGGCGCGATCGGAAGCCAAGGCAACGATTGGTTCCTCGCATTCAAGCCGGTCTGGCCGCTCCGCATCATGAACGGCTACAACCTGACGGCCGCGGCGGTGACCGGGCTGACCCTCATGACCGCGTTGCTGTTCGCCGCAAGGCGCGGCGTGCTCAGGCTCGAGCCCGCCGGGATCTGGATCGCGCTCGGTCTTGCGCTCCTGTACGTGGCCATTCCCTCGAGACTGTTCGGGACCTCTTTCGCCGACCTCCGCGTGTTTCCTGCTGCGGCGCTGATCCTGCCGGCGTTCTGCTCGCTGTCGCTGCCAAGCCGGGCTTGGCGGATGGCTGCACTCGCTGCGATCAGCGGCATCACGCTGATCAATCTCGCCGTTGTCTTCACGGTATGGCTGCCCTACCGCGCTGACTACGCGGCCATTGTCGAGTCGTTCCGCAAGGTCGAACGCGGCTCGCGCGTCCTCGTCAGCAATGCGGACGAAGCGGGCGACCCGCCCTTCGCCGATCTCACCGCGTATCCGATGTATTATGCGCCAACGCTGGCGGTGCACTATGCCAACGCGTTCGTGCCCAATCTCTTCACGGAGGCGGGCAAGCAGCCTGTTCGGGCCGTCGAGGCCGTGCGCCATCTTGCCACTCCGGATGGCGGATTGGTGTCCTCAGGCCTTCTCACCGCGATAGCAGCGGGCCGCCCGCCGGCGGACTCGCCGCGCTGTGTCCGCACCTGGTACCGGGATTTCGACTACCTCTATGTGCTGGGACCGCGGGCCGCAAACCCGCTGCCGGATCTGCTGGAACTATTGCAGACCTCGGATCGGTTCGTCCTCTATAGGATTCGCCGCAAGTCCTGAGAAAGGCGACCTTAACCACCTGCCCATAGACTTCCGCCCCTGCAACCCAGCTGGACTCCTTCGCATGGCGGCCAATTCCGGACCGATCCGCTACAGCCTCGTCATTCCCGTGTTCAACGAGGAAGCCGTACTGCCGATATTGTTACGCCGGCTCGACTTGCTGCTGTCCCGGCTCGACGGGCCGGCAGAGGCGATTTTCGTCGACGACGGCAGCAGCGATTCCAGCTCGATCGTGCTACAGGCACTCGCTGTGCGCGACTCCCGCTTTCGCTATATCGGCCTGTCGCGGAATTTCGGCCATCAAGTCGCCATCACCGCCGGCATGGACGCCGCGCAGGGTGACGCGATCATCGTCATGGACGCCGATTTGCAGGATCCGCCCGAAGTGATCGAGCAATTGATCGCGAAATGGCACGAAGGCAATGACGTCGTCCACGCCCGCCGCCTGTCGCGCGAGGGAGAGAGCCCATTCAAGCGCGCGACCGCACACCTGTTCTACCGGCTGCTCGGCAAGATGTCCTCCGTCGGCATCCCCGCCGACGTCGGCGACTTCCGCCTGATCGATCGCAAGGTGCTGGACGCGCTCAGGCAGATGCCGGAGCAGGATCGCTTCGTACGCGGCATGATCGCCTGGCTCGGCTTCCGCCAAGCCGAGGTCGCCTTCCATCGTCTCGAGCGCGCCGCGGGCGAGACCAAGTACCCCCTGTTCAAGATGATCCGACTCGCGGTGAACGCCGCGCTCGGCTTTTCCGATCTGCCCTTGCGCCTGGCGATCTGGTGCGGATTGACCGTCTCGGCATTCGCTCTGCTCTACGGCGGCTGGGTCGTCGTGATGTGGCTGAGCAACGACGCTCATCTCGTGACCGGCTGGTCCTCGACCATCGTCCTCCTCTCGCTGTTGTGTGGAATGAACATGCTGATGACGGGGATCGTGGGCCTTTACGTCGGCCGCATCCATGCCGAAGTAAAGCGCCGTCCACTGTACGTGGTCCAGAAGCGAGCCGGCTTCGATCGCAACGAGGCGGCGACCGTACCCGCCAAGCACGCAATCAACGAGTGATCCGCCGCAATCATCTCGGACGTGAGGCCAACACCTGGTCTTCGATGCCGCTGCCGAGCGGGCTTTACTGCATCTCCCGGCGCTTGTGGACGACCGCCACATCGTCGCTGTACACGCGCTGCCAGTGCGGCAGCCGGTCAAGCATCGCTGTGGCGGGCGTATTCGGTGCGAGCAGCGTGGCGCGGATCTTGTAGTCGTCGAGCAGCTTGAGAAAATCTCCGAGGTCAATCAGCGCCAGGGCGCGATTGTAGCGGTCGATGAACGGTCCGCCGAACAGTTCCGCGCGGCCGTCGATGAAGGTGGGAATGCCGGCAAAGACCAAATAGCCGCCGAAGGAATAATCGTTGAGCAGCGGCCCCGCCTTGGCGAGGTCGGCACGGGCGACCGCCGCCTCGGGGGTGATGAGGTGAACCGGCCGGATGTCGCGCGCCAGCGCCAAGCCACTCATCGCGGCCAAGATGCCGAATGCCGCCAGGTTCAAGCCGCGCGAGGAGCGGTCGGTCTCGTTCCCGCTCGGCCCGCCGAACCTCCGGGCCAGCGGGGCCGCGAGGTAGAGCGGCGCCAGCATGGCCAACAGATCCGCATTGCGCATCTGCGCCAGCGCGAAATGGAGCAAGCCGATCACCACCAGGGTCCGCACGACCGGCAGCGTGACGCCGCGCGAGAGCGCGAAGATGCCCCCCAGCAACAGCAGCTCGAAGCCGCCGATGCGGCTGAAATCCTGCGGCCGCCATTCCGCGATCCAGGCGAGCGCGGGACCGAGGCCGAGTGTCGTGATCGGCATCAGCAGCGGTTCCGGCCCATGCGGCGTCAGGCAGGATGCGGCGACGGCAAGCAGTGTGAATGGCACCCAGCGCAGCAGCACGCGTGGCCATTGGCTTCGCTCCTCGCGCAGCAGCGCCTCGAGCACCACGGGTCCAATCAAGCCAAGCGCCAACACTCCGCTGCCGTGCAGATTGCCCCACACGACCAGCAGCGGCAGGGCCCAGTATGGTGGCGGCCTGCCATGATCCATGCAACGCACCAGGGCAGCCGCCCAGATCACCATGATGGGCATCACGAGCACGTGTGGCCTCGCCAGCATGTGCGGCGCCGTCAGGATGACGGCCGCGATCACCATGACCAGCGTCTGGGTCGGCGACAGCTCGCGCAGCAGGAAGTATGTGAGCAGACCAAAGGCGAGTGCGATCGCCGCGGCCGCGACGACGACGACGCCGGACCAGCCGGACAGGACGTAGGCTCCGGCATAGATGACTTCCGACAGCCATTCGAACGTGATCCAGGGCGCGCCATGCTTCGAAAACGAAAATGGATCGCTCGTCGGCAGGGTCCCATGCGCCATGATCCAGCGCCCGAGCTCGACGTGAGAATAGCTGTCGGGATCTCCGAGCAGCTTCGGGCCGACAGCCAGCAACACAGCGTAGACGGCGAGCCCCACAGCCCAAGGGAGCACTGCACGCGCCGAAAACGGTTGAACCGCGCTGGAGACGACCTGATCAGTCATGGCGGGCCAAGCTAGGCCTTAATTGTTAAGGTGTTCTTTAATGTTTCACCGAACGCGCGTGCGGAAGCGAGAGAACCGCCATCGCAACGCCCGGGTCCTCCGCCGAAACGCCACGCGGGCGCTATCGCACGAGATCGATCAGGAGCAATGCGGCGCTTGTGAACAGTCCTGCGATCGGCACCCAAATGGGCACGAGGAACACGCCGGCGGGAGGCTTGGATTCTCTCGTCTTGATGCGAAGAAGCGCCAGGTTGACCAGGACGAAGATCCCGAGCGTCAGGCGTGAGGTCCATTCGGCCAATCCGGTCAAGGGAACGCCAAGGGAGAGGATCAGGATGGCGCCCACGCCGAAGAGGGTTGCAACCACCGGCGCGCCGCTTCTGGCGTTCACCCGGGCCAGAAAGGCCGGAAGGCTGCCTTGGTTCGCAAGCCCGTACAGCACACGTCCGATCATCAGCATGTGAACGATGATCCCGTTGACCGTCGCAACGATCGCAATGACGCTCAAGACCGAGAGGGGAAGACCGGTCAACCGCTGAAAGACAAGTGCAAGCGGAGCCGAGGCGTGCGCGAGCTCGGCCGGGGGCACCGCGACCACCGCAACCCAGACGACGATCATGTAGAGGAGCGCGGTCACGCCGAGGGTGATGAAGAGCGCCCAAGGCAACGTTTGGGACGGATTCTTCATTTCCTCGGAGATGTTCACGAGGTGCTCGAACCCGATGAACGCAAACACGGCGAGCAGCGACGTCTGTGCGATCCCGGTCCACGCTGCTTTATCGCTCAAGGGAGCCAACAGTTCGGGCAGCCGGGAGACCAGGGCGTCGCCCTCAAACAGCCCGGCTCCGACAATAAGGACCAATCCTCCGATCTCCACGACCGTCATCAAGCCGGCGAAGCTGATGGACTGAACCGCGGACAGGCAGGCGATCGCTCCCATCGCGAGCACGACGCCGGCGATGATCCAGCTGGCCGGCAGCGGCAGGAACACGCTGATGTAGCCGGCGCTCCCAACGGTGATGGTCGCGCCCGAAATCGTCGCTGCAGCCACCACGAGCAACCCTGTGGCACCGCTGAGCCATTTTCGATGAAACGCGGCCTGGACATAGGCGGCCTCGCTCGCCGCGACCGGCAGTCGCGTGCCCAGTTCGGCAAAGCTCCCGGCCGTCACGCCCATCACGACCGCGGCAGCGAGGAACGCCAGAGGTGCATGCATTCCGCTCCGGGCGGCGGCCGCGCCCACCAGGACGTAGATTCCGGCGCCGATCGTCACGCCGAGCCCGTAGAGGACCGCGTGCGTGAGCGTCAGCGATCTGACCAGTTTCGTAGACCCGAGCGGCGCCACCTCCTGCATCACCAGCCGTCAATGCGAAAACAGGATCGGCACCGGCGGCTTGGACAGCAGGCCCCTGGTCGCGCCGCCGAGCACGAATTCCCGCCACCTCGGCGTTCCGTATGCGCCCATCACGAGGACGTCGATGCCGTGGGATAGCACGTAAGATGCAAGGATCTCGTCGATCGGCTTGCCCTCGGCATCGATCTCGTCGCGCACAATCTCGATGCCATGACGAGCGAGGTTCTTCGCCAGTTCTCGGCCGGAATGTCTGGAATCCAGGGGCTTTTCATTGGTGACAGTCACGAGGCGCACACTTCTTGCGATTTCGAGCAAAGGAAGTGCGTCGGAAACCGCTCGCGCAGCGGTGCGGCTGAAGTCCCAAGCCACGCAGATGGCATCGAGCCGCAACGGACGCGACCGCGGGCCGGTGGGGAGGATCAGCGTCGGCCTGCCGGATTCGAAGATCACCTCCTCGGCGTATCCCAGATCATGGGAGTCCGGCACCGCCATGATCGTGAGATCGCGAAGCCTTGCATAGTCGACCAGCAGCGCGGCCTCGCTGGCGGTTGCACATTGCTCGAAGATGGTCTCATGCCGGACGCCGGATTTGTCGGCGGAGGCTTCGAATGCGGCAAGCAGGGCTTTCGCATTCCCGCGGCTCTTGGCGGCCTCGCGCGCAACAAGCGCGGGGATGTCCAGGATGACATCCCCGAGCAGGCTTGCGCGCACCTCCGCATGGACCTCGCAGGAAATGGCTGCGAGGTGCGCACCCAGGGCGGCGGCCACCGAGACGGCATCGTCGATCACCGAAACCGGCGTCGGCTCCGGATAGCTCGCCAGGGTCAACAGAACATCCTTGAAAGCCATGCGTGCCTCCTTTGACGAGGCGGAACCTAACGCCGTCGAGATGCTCCTTCTTGACCCACCGCAACCGATTCAGCCGGATGGCTGTGGCAAAACGGCCCAGGCTCGAACGATGCGCCGGAACAGAACGCTCTGGTTCGGCGGCGCCTGCCTTGTGGGAGGGGCCAGCGCAATGCCAGCTCGCGAAGACGCGCTCGGACAATAAAAAAACGCGGCGTTACCGCCGCGTTTTTCGATTCTCAGCTGCCGCTTAGAATTACGCCTGCGGCTGCGGCTCGAGGCCGGGATCCGGATCGGGACGCGGGCGCGGCTTGCCGGCCGGGGGCACGGCGGAGGCGCGCGGGGTGGTCGGCTCGAGCACCGACTCGCGGTTTGGCTTCTTGCCCTTGAGCAGGTCGACGATCTCATCGCCGGTTAGCGTCTCGAACTCGAGCAGGCCCTTGGCCAGCGTCTCGAGATCGGCGCGCTTCTCGGTGAGGATGCGGGTCGCCTCCTTGTAGCCTTCCTCGACCAGGCGCTTGATCTCGGAATCGATCTTCTGGACGGTGGCTTCGGAGGCGTTCTGCGTGCGCGATACCGACATGCCGAGGAAGACCTCGTCCTGGTTCTCGCCATAGGAGACGGTGCCGAGCTCTTCCGACAGGCCCCAGCGCGTCACCATCATGCGGGCCAAGCGCGTGGCCTGCTCGATGTCGGAGGCCGCACCCGAGGTCACCTTCTCGCGGCCGAAGATCAGCTCTTCGGCGACGCGGCCGCCCATCATGATGGCGAGGCGCGAGGTCATCTGCTCCAGCGACATCGACAGCTTGTCGCGCTCGGGCAGCTGCATGACCATGCCGAGCGCACGGCCGCGCGGGATGATGGTCGCCTTGTGGATCGGATCGGTCGCGGGCACGTTGAGGCCGACGATGGCGTGGCCGCCCTCGTGATAGGCCGTGAGCAGCTTCTCTTCCTCGGTCATGACGAGCGACTTGCGCTCGGCGCCCATCATCACCTTGTCCTTGGCCTCCTCGAACTCGGCCTGCGTCACCATCCGCTTGTTGCGGCGGGCGGCGGTCAAAGCGGCCTCGTTGACGAGGTTCATCAGGTCGGCGCCGGAGAAGCCCGGGGTGCCGCGCGCGATGGTCTTGAGATTGATATCGGGCGCCAGCGGAACTTTACGAACATGCACCTTCAGGATCTGCTCGCGGCCGACGACGTCGGGGTTCGGCACCACGACCTGACGGTCGAAGCGGCCCGGACGCAGCAGCGCGGGATCGAGCACGTCGGGACGGTTGGTGGCGGCGATCAGGATCACGCCCTCGTTGGCCTCGAAGCCGTCCATCTCGACGAGCAGCTGGTTCAGCGTCTGCTCGCGCTCGTCATTGCCGCCGCCGAGACCGGCGCCACGGTGACGACCGACGGCATCGATTTCGTCGATGAAGATGATGCAGGGCGCATTCTTCTTGGCCTGCTCGAACATGTCGCGGACGCGGCTCGCGCCGACGCCGACGAACATCTCGACGAAGTCGGAACCGGAGATGGTGAAGAACGGCACGTTGGCTTCGCCCGCGACCGCGCGCGCGATCAGGGTCTTACCGGTGCCGGGAGGGCCGACCAGCAGCACGCCGCGCGGAATGCGGCCGCCGAGGCGCTGGAATTTGCCGGGGTCGCGCAGGAACTCGACGATCTCCTGCAGGTCCTGCTTGGCCTCGTCGACGCCGGCGACGTCCTCGAAGGTGACGCGGCCATGGGCCTCCGTCAGCATCTTCGCACGCGACTTGCCGAAGCCCATCGCCTTGCCGGCGCCGCCCTGCATCTGCCGCGACAGGAAGATCCAGACGCCGATCAGCGCGATGAAGGGCAGCCAGGAGACTAAGAGCGAGACGAACCACGGCACGTTGTCGCCGGGCGGCTTCGCGGTGATCTGCACCTTGCTGTCATAGAGGCGCTTCACCAGCGTCGGGTCGTTCGGCGCGTAAGTCTGGAAGCTGGAGCCGTTGGTAAAGGTGCCGTGGATGTCCGGCCCCTGGATCACGACGTCGCGCACATTGCCGCGGTCAACTTCGCTCAGCAGCTGCGAGAAGGCGATGTCCTGCGAGGAGGCCCGCTGACCCGGATTCTGGAAGAGCGTGAACAACGCCAACAGCAGCAAGACAATGATGACCCAGAGGGCGAAATTGCGCAGATTGGCGTTCATCGATCTTCCTTCGTGGTCGCGCGGATCGCGGCCGTGATCCTTGGGCAGTTGATTTGGTCAATGCGAGGAAATCCCAAGGAATCCTCATCGTTAGACGGATACAATTTAGGTGCCGCCCCGGTCGCTGCCAAGGGAACGAGATGGGACTATTTATCCCATCTTAGCGCGATTCCCGCTGAAATCATGGCGTCCGAACCCGGGTTTTTCCTGCCTGGTTAAGGTGGCCTGACGGCACGGACGCGAATTGACCGGTGTCATGATCCGCTCTCGTCGCGCTCATCTGCCCTTGCGCCGCCGGGCCGGCGCCGGCGCGATCTGGATACGCCCGCCGGCAAGGCTGATCAAGGCTCCTGCGAGGGTCTGCTTCAGGACCGGCCGGCCATTTGCGGCCGCGCGGGGGCTGGCGATCGCCCGATCAAGGACGGACATCAGGGTTTCGACTTTGCCGAGTTCCGCCGGCCCCTCATGGCCGAGCGCGTCGATGGCCCGCAGCAGGAGCCGCAGCCGCACCTCCTCCGGCAGGGCCGCAAAGGCCGAGGCCTCGAAGCTCCTGACGCCCGCCTGCGGCGCATCGCCGCGAGCCCGCAGGCGGAGGAAGCGCTCGGCGCCGTCGGCGAGCACCTCGACCGCCGCATTGGCCCGCGCCAGCCTTGCCGCGAGCCGGGCCAGATTTCTGGCATCGCCGCCCTCGGCCGCGAGGAGCGGCAGCAGCGCGCGCAGCCGCGGCCGTGTGAAGGCGGTGTCGCGGTTAGTGGGATCCTCGGCAAAGCCGATCCTCGCCCGCCGCAAGGTCGCGATCAGCTGCGATTTCGGAACGTCGAGCAACGGACGCGCCAGCACGATTCCGTCGCGATCGGTGAATGGAGCCATGGCGGAGAGTCCGGCAAGTCCGCTGCCGCGGAACAGGCGCATCAACAGGGTCTCGGCCTGATCGTCGCGGGTGTGGGCTGTCAGGACATGGCTCGCGCCGGCGGCACGCGCGGCCTGTGCGAGCAGGCGATAGCGGGCCTCGCGCGCAGCGGCAGGCAGCCCCGTCTTCGGCTTTTCACCGCGCCAGCGCAGGGTCCGGTGCGGCAATCCGAGCGCTGCGGCGAGCCGCTTGACCTCGCGCGCCTCGCGGGCGGCCTCCGGGCGCAGGCCGTGATCAATCGTGACGACCGTGATTTGCGGGCCTCGCGCGAGGCTGCGCTGCCAGCGCGCCGCGAGCCACATCAGGGCAACCGAGTCGGGCCCGCCGGAGACCGCGAGCACCAGCGCGGGGGCATCTCTCAGGCCCGCGAAGAGCCGCCTCGCCTCGCGCGCCGAGATCGGTGAATCGTCGTCGTCTGACATGACGCTGCAATCATCCGCGGATGGATCGAATGTTTAGCGCAACGCCATCCGCTTTGTCAGCGGATCAGCACTTCACCCGCTTCTGCTCGCGATCGACGGTGGCTTTGACGCCGGCGGAGGCGCGGGGATATTTGCGGCCGATCTCGCCGAAGGCGGCGCAGGCGGCCTCCTTCTCCTTCAGCGCGGCGAGCGACTGGCCGAGCCGCAGCAGCGCATCCGGCGCCTTGGCCGATTTCTCGTATTTGGTCGTGACGGCGAGGAACGCTTCGGCGGAATCGCGATATTGCTGGCGCTGGAAATAGCTCTCGCCGAGCCAGTATTGCGCGTCGCCGACCAGCGGGTCGCTCGGAAATTTCTGCGTGAAGTTCTTCATGGTCTGCTCGGCCAGCGCGTAGTCCTTGCGCTGCATGTAGCCAATGCCGAGGTCGAACTCGTCGCGGGGCGTCGCCGACGGCGGCAGGGTGGCCAAAGCAGCGCCACCGGCCGGTGCGGGATAACCCGATTGTGCCGGCGGATAGCCGGGCTGCGCGGCCGGCGGCACACCTTGCTGGTAGCGCGGGCTGGTGTTGGCGAGATCGAGCGGCTCGCCCGCATTGCGGCCGCCGCCAGGCGTGACCGCCGGCATCGGCTGCTGCCCGCCGCCGAGTGCGCGCGGCGCGCCGGGTGCATTCGGGTTCTGGTTCGGGTCGAAGGCATCGCCGCGGCGGCGCGTGCCGGGTGCACCGGGCGCCGGCTGCTCCTGAACGATCGGTGCGGGCGCGGCGATCTGCGGCTGCTCGTAGCTCGGCTGCGCGGCCTGCTGTTGCGGGGGCTGGCGATATCCGGGCGCGACCTGCCCCGGTGCAATCTGGCTCGGTGCGATCTGCGCGGGCGGCATCGCCGCGACGTTGGGTGCCTGCCCGGGCGCCCCTTGCGCGCCGCCCTCGAGCGCCCGCAGGCGCTCTTCGAGCTGGCGGTTGCGATATTGCAGCTCCTCGTTCTGGCCGGTGAGCTGGCGCAGCCGGTTCTCCAGCCGCTCGATCCGCATCTCCGGGTCGGCATCATCCGACTGCCCGTAGACCGATTGCGCAAGCGCGGGCGAGCACAAGGAGAGCAGCGCGGCGGTCGCCGCGGTACCGGTAAAAGCCTTAAATCTGGATGACATCTTGCCCTGACGACGAAAGCGAAATGGCCTGCGACGGAACCCTCGACGCGCCACACATTGAAGTGGAGTACGCCAAAAATGTGACTGATACCAAGGGGTTTTCAGTCACAGAATGCTGAAACGAAACCGGCGCCCGAGAGGGCGCCGGCATCATCCAATTGCAAAGCTGAACGGGGCCTGACTGATCGCCGGGGACCTGACTGATCGTCAGGAGCTGGCGTTCAGGACAGTGACGGCGCGGCGGTTCTGCGACCAGCAGGAGATGTCGTTACAGACGGCGACCGGCCGTTCCTTGCCGTAGGAGATCGTGCGCATGCGGTTCGGGTCGATGCCGCGCGAGGCGAGGAACGAACGCACCGACTGGGCACGGCGGGCGCCGAGCGCGATGTTGTATTCGCGGGTGCCGCGCTCGTCGGCATGACCTTCGATGGTGAAGGCGTAGCGCGGATAGGTTTGCAGCCACTGCGCCTGCTTCTCCAGGGTCACGATCGCCTGCGGGGTCAGGTCGGTCTGGTCGCTTTCGAAGAACACGCGGTCGCCGACGTTGACGACGAAGTCCTGCTGGCTGCCGGGCGTCGCCGCATTGGCCATCGCATCCGTCGCGGCATTCTTGTTGGCGCAGGCGCCCATCGACAGCGCGACGGCGAGCACCGCGGCCAGCTTCAATCCCTGGAGGATACGCATAGGATGTCTCATTCCGGAGCCTCCACGCTCACGTTAGTCCACTGCTGTCCGGTCTACAGGGGGTTGGTTAAGCGAACGTTCCGTCAACCTTGACGGAACCTTGCCTCAGCCGGTCAAATGCCCCCAACCAGCGAAAAGCAAACGTCATGGTTAATGGGTTGTAAATGTGGCGCGAGGGTGAAGGCAAGCCGCGTCGGCCGGCAAAAGAGCCGGCACTTGCTGGAATTTTGGGCCGAAATGACTGGGGAGCGCCCGCCTAGACCGAACCGAGCGCTTGAGAGGCCACGTCCAGGGTCCGCGGCGTGGTGAGCAGAATCGGCCGCGTGGCGGCCTGGCGGGGGATGCTGCGTTCAAACAGCATGCGCCGCTCGAACGCACTGGAGCGCATGATCGGAAAGCGCGCCAGCACCTTGTCGCGCTGCCGCCGGACGTCTGTCGCCATCAGGACCGCCTTCTTGGTGGGCCAGCCCGGAAAGCCCCGCGGCTCCGGCGAAATGGTCTCGTGCAGGAAGATGCGGCGGTAGAACGCCTGATGATCGGTCCGGATCATGGCAAGGCCGGTGTCGGCGTTGAAATGATCGCACGCGACAAAGGCGAGGCGGACGGTCAAATAGGGCAGCTCGGGAAAGCGGTGGTGCTTGTCGGGATCTGCAACGAGCCGACACGGATCGACAAAAACCTCGCCGCGATCGAGGCGGGGATGCAGGATGTCGCCGAACACCTCGGTGGTGTAGGACATCCGCCATTCCGACGTCAGCAGATGGATGCGGACGGAGCTGCAAAGCTCTCCGTCAACGTAGACCCCGAAATTCCAGGTGTTGGGCGTTTCGTCGAAACGATCGCTGACGCGCAGTGAAGGTGATGGCTCGATCAGACCGGCCTGCAGATAGGCGCGGTAGCGCATCAGATACAGGTTGTCCTTGTCCTCGGGCGTTTCGATGAGCCGATAATCGATGCGGTCAAACAACGCGGCGCCTCGTGGAAGGAGCGCCGTGTTCGGTTCGGCTCCGGACTTCATCTGCAACCTCTGACTCCAAGCAACTTCCACGAGTAGCCAGACCTTAATGGTTCCTTAACGGAATTGCAAAGCTATAGAATCGTTAGGGTTAACCTTTGCGAGCCCGCAAGACTACGGTGCAGATGGGAGCCGAGTGCGGGAGTGGAGCTGTCGGGAAGGGATCGGGCCTATCGCGACGACACGAGGGCGAGCTGGTCGTCGGGCACGCGACGACCATGCGAGGCGTTGAGCAATTGCCGGATCCGCACCGCCGGTACGGGCCGGCTGAACAGGTAGCCCTGCCCTTCGGTCACGGTGCCGTCGGCGCTGATCAGCTCGAGCTGCTCATTGGTCTCGATGCCTTCGACCACGACGGCCATGCCGAGATCGGCGGACAGCCGCGCGACACCGCGCAGCAGCGTCAGCGGCCGGTCGGAATCGATGCCTTCGAGGAAGGAGCGATCGATCTTCACCTTCTGCATCGGGAAATTGTGCAGGTAGCTGAGGCTGGAATAGCCGGTGCCGAAATCGTCGAGCGAGATGCGCACGCCGAGCGCATGCAATTGCGACAGGATGTCGTGGGTGAGTTGGGTGTTGCGCAGCAGCGAGGACTCGGTGATCTCGATCTCAAGACGATGCGCCGGCAGGCCCGACACTTCGAGCGCGTAGCGGATTTCGTTCAGGACGTCGCGCTGGTGGAATTGTTGCGGCGAGAAATTGACGGCGACGCTGACACCCTCCGGCCACTTCATGCATTCCATGCAGGCGCGGCGCAGGATCCAGCGGCCGAGATCGACGATCAGGCCCATGTCCTCGGCGACCGGGATGATGTCGACCGGGGAGACCGTGCCGCGCACCGGATGATTCCAGCGCAGCAACGCTTCGCAGGTGGTGATCTTGCCGGACCTCAGATTGACCAGCGGCTGGAAGAACAGCTCGAATTCCTCGTTGGCGAGCGCCTTGCGCAGGTCGAGCTCGAGGATGCGGCGCTGCTCGACGGTCGCGGCCATCTCGTCGCGGAAGAAACAATAGGTGCCGCGGCCGTCGGCTTTGGCGCGGTACAGCGCCATATCGGCGTTCTTGAGCAGCGTGTCGGCGCTGGTGCCCTCCGGCGAGGTCAGCGCGATGCCAACGCTGGCGCCGATCTCGACCAGATGATTGTCGATGCGGTACCGCTCGCTCAACCGCTCGACGATGCGGCGGGCGAGTGCCGCGGCGTCCTCGGGCGCCGTGAGGTTCTGCTGGAACACGACGAACTCGTCGCCGCCGAACCGGGCGACGAAATCCTCGGGGCGCAGCATCTCGCGCAAGCGGTTGGCGACGGCGCACAGGAGCTGGTCGCCGCAGGGATGGCCCAGCGTGTCGTTGACCTGCTTGAACTGGTCGAGGTCGATGAACAACAGCGCAGAGAGCTGCGCCGCATCGTGGGAGACAGCCAGCAGGTGCTCGATCTGGTCGCGGAAGTTGACCCTGTTCGGCAACGCCGTCAGGTCGTCGTATCGCGCAAGATGGGTGATCTTGGCCTCGGCGTTGCGCCGCTCGGTGATGTCCTCGAGCAGCAGCACCGCCCCTCCGTCCGCCATCGGCTGAACGGTCCAGCACAGCGACCGATTTCGCTCCAGGTTCGCCTCGGCGGTGATGATCTCCTTCTCCCGCGAACTTTCGATGCCGGCGACGATATGCTCGCCGTCCGCGCTCGAGATGGATCTTGCCTGCACGCACGCCGCGATGATGTCGCGCGCGCTGGCGCCGCTCCGAGGCAGATGGTCGGGCAGGTTCATCATCGCCGCGAAGCGGTGATTCATCACCGCGAGCTGGCCATCGCGATGGAACATGCAAAGACCGTGCGGCATGTTGTTGAGGGCGGTATCGAACTGGCCCGCAAGTGCGGCTTCGCGTTCGCGCGCCACCACGGCGCCCATGAAGATCCGGTGCAAGTTGACCGAGAGCTGCATGATCGCCAGCAGGAAGGCCGCGCTCACAACGGCCATCGCGATGTAGTAGGGCGTGCCGCGCCACGCCAATGCCAACACCGCCGGGGCGAAAATGAGCAGCGCCTGCAGATGGAAGATCGACGGTCGTCCGTACGCCCTTCCCGCTCCCCCTGCGGCGATGCCTGTCGTGACCGACAGGGCAATCATATGCGCGACCGCGTCGTCGGTGGCGAGCAGAGTCGTGCCGCACCAGATGCCGATCGCTGCAGCCTGGATCTTCGCGCCGATCTGATACCGCGCCTGCCAGCGTTTGGCCGCCTCGGCGGTCACGCTCGACTTGCGTCCCTGATAGCGCCGCAAATCGATCGCCCGCACCGTTCCGGCCAAGACGAGCAGCGCCACGCACGCCCAAATCAGGAGCTCACCTGTCTTCAGCGCAGTCAGCGCAGCACCGATCGACACGAAGATGAGACCGGCCAGCAGCGGTCCGGGCGCTTCAAAGAGCAAATCGATCTGCGCCGCCGGATTGACCGGCGGCGGCTGCCCCTGCTCTCCGCTCTGGCTTGCGAACTGCATTTTGGTTTGTACGCGCGTCCTGTTCAGCGCGTAGTCTTACCCAGCCGAGATGAAGCTTTTCTGAGGGAACATCGTTAAAGTCGGGTTGTTTTTCGGCAATAGCGAAATGATTTCTGCTGGAATATCAAGCAGGTAGGCAAGCCTTGCCGGGCGCAAGGTGAAGGAAGTGTTGCCGTTCACGGCAAACTCGGAAAAAATCGGCGCGGTTTTTCGAAAACATCGCGCGTCTGAACGCGCGATGTTTCAACTGCGCCGTTGTCAGCCCGAGGTCGAGGACAACAGTGGCGACCATGCCGGGTCCGAGGCAAAACCCGGCGTCGGCACTTTCAATTCGTTGCGGCCGGAGATGTCGACCGAGTACAGCGACGGTCCGCCATTGCCGCCAGGATCGCGGAAGAACATCAGCACGCGGCCGTTCGGCGAGAAGGTCGGGCCTTCGTTGTGAAAGCCGGAGGTGAGCAGCCGCTCGCCCGAGCCGTCGGGCTTCATGACGCCGATCGCGAACTGCCCGCCGCCCTGCCGGGTGAAGGCGATGTAGTCGCCCTTCGGCGACCACACCGGCGTCGAATAGCTGGCGTTGGTGTCGTCCTTGGAGAAGGAGATGCGCTGCGCCTGTCCGCCGCCCGCACTCATCACGTAGATCTGCGACCTGCCGCCACGATCGGACTCGAAGCAGATGCGGCTGCCGTCGGGCGAATAGGACGGCGAGGTGTCGATCGCCGGCGTGTCGGTGAGACGCGTGGTCGAGCGCGAGCGCAGATCCATCACGAACAGGTTGGAATTGCCGCCCTGCTGCAGGCTCATGATGACGCGCTGGCCGTCCGGCGAGAAGCGCGGCGCAAAGGTCATGCCCGGGAAATTGCCGACGATCTCGCGCTGGCCGGTCTCGATGTTGTAGAGATAGACCTTCGGATCACCCTGACCGAACTCCATGTAGGTGATCTCTTGCGAGTTCGGCGAGAAGCGCGGCGTCAGCACGAGATCGGAGCCGCGGGTCAGATAGCGCACATTGGCGCCGTCCTGATCCATGATCGCGAGGCGCTTGACGCGGCGCTCCTTCGGCCCGGTCTCGTCCACGAACACGACGCGGCTGTCGAAATAGCCCTTCTCGCCGGTCATGCGCTCGTAGATCTGGTCGGAGATGATGTGGGCGATGCGGCGCCAATATTCCGGCGAGGTGAAATATTGCTGGCCGGCGAGCTGCTGGCCGGAGATGACGTCCCATAGACGGAATTCGGCCTTGAGCCGCCCGTCCGGCTGCCGCGTCATGCGGCCGGTGACGAGCGCCTGCGCGTTGATGGTCTTCCAGTTCTGGAATTGCGGCGCGACATCCATGTTGTTGATGCGCTCGATGAAGGCGGCCTGATCGATCGGCGCGAACAGGCCCGAGCGCTTCAGATTGTTGGTGATGACCTGCGTGACGCCGTTGCCGACGTCGCCGTCGGAGGGCGAGCCGGGCAGGAAGTTGCTGATCGCGATCGGGATCGGCTGGAATTCGGTGGGATTGATTTCAAGCCGCTTTTGCGGTTGGGCGAGCGCATGTCCAGCCCCAAGCGTCGCAAGCGCGGATCCGGTCAGCGTCATGAAGCGGCGGCGGTTCATCGATCGAATGTCATTCATCGCAAAATTCTTTTGTTCGGATGTCACAACATATCCTTCAGGCCGAAGCGCATCGGAATGGTCTTCCAGGTGTCATACTGCTGCTTCGGCAGGAACGAATAGACTTGACACTGGACGATGGCACGCTTGCCACTCTCCGCCACGGCCTGAGCGATCGACCTGGACGGTCCACGCGCTGCAACGACAACCGGCTCGGATGCCAGTGTTCCATCGATCTTCATAAAAATATCGATGTCGACTTCGTATTGGTCGGCATCCTGCCCGTTGTAGGTGGGCGTGAAGCAGCGCCTGACCGCCGACATGAACGCGCCCTGCCAGGTCGCAACATTGTTGGCGGCCGTCCCGGTTGCTGCTCCCAGCGACGCCGATGCATTCAGCGCCGCGCCGGTCTGCTCGTGCCGCGTCGCGGCGCGCTTGTCGAGGTCGCGCTGGATCTGCGCGGGGTCGAACGTGCGCTCCTTGGGCTTGGGCTGCTGCTGCGGCTGCACCGCCGCGACCTTCTGCTCCACGGGCTTCGGCGGCGGCTTCTTGGTCTCCATCTTCTTCTGCAGCTCGGCGATCGGATCTTCCTTGGCCGGATCAGGCTTCTTTTCCTGCGGCTTCGGCTCTTCCTTCGGCTTGGCCTCCGCCACGGGCTTCGGCGGCTCCGGCTTCTTCTCCACCGGCTTCTCGACCGGCTTCGGCGGCGGCTCCGGCTGGGAGTTGGTCTTGATCAGCTCTTTCTTCTCGGTGACCTTGCCGACGGCGTCTTCCTCGGGCTTGGGCTCCGCGATCTTCTCGACCTTCGGCTTCGGCTCCTCCTTCTTGCCGGTCTTCTGCCCCGCCATCATCTTGGCGAGCTGATCGGAGGAGATGATGTCGATCGGAAGCGATTCCTGCGTAGCGATGTAGGCCTTGCTGCTGAAGGTGACGAGCCCCCATCCCAGCACGAGGACATGCAGGGCAATCGACGCAACGAGTGTCTTGTCGACGTTCACCTTCACGGCCTCAAGACCCCTGATCCGCTTCCGTGACGAGCGCCAGCTTCTTGAATCCGGCGCCCGAGAGCTGGCCCATCACCTTGGCCACGGTGCCGTAATCCGCCTTCTTGTCGGCGCGCAGATAGATGCGTTCCTCGAGGCCGCCGCGCGCATCGGTGATCGCCTTCAGCTTCGGGATCAGCTCGTTCAGCGCAATCTCGGTGTCGTTGATGAACACCTTGCCCTTGATGTCGACCGACATCTGGATCGGCTTCTGGTCGTTGTTTTCGAGGCTCTTGGCACTGGTCTGGGGCAGGTCGAGCGGGACGCCGACCGTCAGCATCGGTGCCGACACCATGAAGATGATGAGCAGCACCAGCATGACGTCGACCATCGGCGTGACGTTGATCTCGGCCACGACCGGCTTGCGCCGGCCGCGGCGCCCGCCGC
The DNA here is from genome assembly GCF_054060965.1 of Bradyrhizobium sp. USDA 3397. Classification (NCBI taxonomy): domain Bacteria; kingdom Pseudomonadati; phylum Pseudomonadota; class Alphaproteobacteria; order Hyphomicrobiales; family Nitrobacteraceae; genus Bradyrhizobium; species Bradyrhizobium sp. USDA 3397. The sequence continues at coordinate 6,273,867 of NZ_JBSSDS010000001.1, read as the reverse complement.
CGCCGGACGAACTCGCAACGTTCATGGCCATGATCGCGTGCCCAGATTGCCCTTCACACTATACATGCCGTCCGTCAGCCCCGCTCGTCGATCTGACGAGACAGAATGGCTGAAAATTCATCAGCAAAGCCCTCGAGCCGCTGGGCCTGCCGGTTCACCTCGGAGGTGAACTTATTGTAGAAAATAGTGGCAGGAATGGCGGCGATAAGGCCGACGGCGGTCGCAAACAGCGCCTCGGCGATACCGGGGGCGACCACCGCCAGAGAGGTATTTTTCGAGGCCGCGATCGACTGGAAGCTCGACATGATGCCCCAGACCGTGCCGAACAGGCCGACGAAGGGGCCGGCGGAGCCGACGGTCGCCAGCACCAAAAGGCGCCGTTCCAGCCGCTCGACCTCGCGCGCAATCGAGACGTTCATCACCTTGTCGATGCGCATCTGAAGCCCTGCGACCGAGCGGGCATGGCTCTCGAACGAGCGCTTCCATTCGCGCATCGCCGCCACGAAGCAGGCCGCCATGGAATGCGTCGGCTTGGCCGACAGCGTGCGATAGAGCTCCTCGATCGACTCGCCGGACCAGAACGCCTGCTCGAACCGGTCCATCGAGCGGCGGGTGCGCGCGTAGAGAAAGATCTTGTCGATGGCGATCGCCCAGACCCAGACCGAGCAGGCCAGAAGCCCCAGCATCACCGCTTTCACGATCCAGTGAGCCTGCCAGAACAGCGCGATCAGCGACACGTCGGCGGAGGCAGCAACCGGAAGGGCTGACTGAGCCAATTCGGCCGGATTCATAAGCAGTATCCTCTCAAGGCGATCGTTACCTAATGTCCTTCGGCCAGCAAATCGCGGCCGGTGTTCCCCAACAGCCGCGCTGGACCCGCGCGGCGGGCAAGCCCGCTCAAAGCCTTGTCTTTCTGGGGTGCAGGGCTCGTCCAAAGGCTCGTCAAAAGCCGGCCGCCTGCATTCCCCGCCAAGATGTCAAAACTAAGGGGCCTCGACCCCAGGCCTTGACGTCGGGCTCCGGGCACGCCTGTCCGCACATACCAGAGCCCGCCGATGGTTAATGCGGGGTTACCGGCGGCGCATTTGGTTGCAGGAAAGGCAGTCCGTGCAGGGGGATGGACCCCGGATCCCGTGTTCCGGACGCACCGGCCGGAGGAACCTGCTCTCGCGCCAAAAATTGTCCGGAAAATCACTCTCAGCGAGGTCCTGCCATGTCCATCAACCCCAAGACGACCGCCGCGATCGGCGATCACCCGCTCCACCCCATGCTGATCCCGTTCCCCGTCGCGTTCCTGGTCGGCGCCCCCATCGCCGATCTCGCCTTCATCGGAACCGGCGACGGTTTTTGGGCACGCGCCGCGATGTGGCTGATCGGCGCCGGCATCGTCATGGCGCTGGTTGCCGCCGCAGCCGGCTTTACCGACTTCTTCAGCGAGCCGCGCATCCGCCGCCTGAACGACGCCTGGTACCACATGATCGGCAATCTCGCGGCGGTGGTGCTGGCCCTGGTCAATTTCTATCTCCGCTACGCCCAAGGCGCGGAGGCGGCGATCAACCCCTGGGGCGTCGTGCTGTCCCTGGTCGTGGTCGGCATCCTCCTGTTCACGGGATGGAAGGGCTGGGAAATGGTCTACCGCCACCACGTCGCGGTGCTGGACGCGCCGGGCCAGACCAGCTCGGAGCCGGTCAACCCGCATCATGGCGGCGAAAGCCACCGCCGCGCCGCCTGAGCGACAGTCAAGCGGACGAAGCGGCCGCAAGGCAATTGGTGAGCCGCGCGGGATTGCCGATTGCGGTGCAGCCGCCAGGCACGTCACCGGTCACGACAGTCCCGGCGCCGATCTTGGCGAAGTCGCCGATCTCGATGTCGCCGAGGATGGTCGCGCCGGAGCCGATGAACACGCCGCGACCGATGCGAGGCGAGCGCATCGGCAGGTCGCCATGGCGTCCGATGCTGACATTCTGAAGGATGGTCGCCTCGTCGCCGATGACGACATTGGCACCGATCACGATGCCGGTGGCATGGTCGAGATAAACCGACGAGCCGAGGCTCGCGGCCGGATGAATGCTGACCTGCAGGACGTTCGAAGCCTCGTTCTGCAACAGCAGCGCCGCATCACGATGGTCATGACGCCATAGCCAGTGCGAGACGCGCCAGGACTGCAGCGCGACATAGCCCTTGAAGTGCAGCAGCGGCGGCAACAATCCGGCGATGGCGGGATCGCGGAGCACGATGGCGGTTAGGTCGCGGCCGGCCGCTTCGACCAGATCCGGTTGGCCGCGAAAGGCATCGCGGGAAAACGTCGTGAAGCGCTCGCGATCGGCGGCGCTGCCGCCCAGCCGACGCCCGATCAGATCGGCCAAGGCAGCGGTAAAATCGTCATGGGCAAGGATGGCATCGGCGACAGCCTTGCCGAAGACGGGATCCGCCGCTGCGGCGCGCCGCGCCTCGCCGCGTATCTCCTGCCAGAGGATGTCGCTCGCCATGATCGCAGTCTCCGTCCGCATTGCCGCCTGCGGTGTTTTGACGCTTGCTTCTCGCTGTCGAATATAGGACCCAGGCCGCCTGCGCGCCAATTGGCGTCGGCAACACGCGCGGCCACCTGTGCGCCATGCTCCCCGTAAGGCTACGGGCTTGCTTGCCAGAGAGCTGCGGCCACCCTTCGGCCGAAGCCCGCGGTGGCATCCGCGGGTTTTGGTACCCGCCGGACGTCAAGCTGCCGGATCCAGTTCCGAATCCACGTCATCCGAGGTCACGCTCAAATATGTCGCCCAACGCCCCCGCCGACGACCAGCACGACGACATCATGTATCCATCCGCCCTGCCGTTCCTGCTGGTCCATCTCGGCTGCCTTGCGGCAATCTGGTCGGGCGTCACCTGGCAGGCGGTCGCGATCTGCGTCTCACTCTATTGCTTGCGGATGTTCGCGATCGGAGCCGGCTACCATCGCTATTTCTCGCATCGGGCGTTTGCGACCAGCCGGGTGTTTCAGTTCATCCTGGCCTGCCTTGCGCAAAGCAGCGCCCAGAAGAGCGTGTTGTGGTGGGCGGCCAAACATCGCCACCATCACCTGCATTCCGACACCGAAAACGACGTGCATTCACCGCGTCACCGCGGCTTCCTCTATAGCCATCTCGGCTGGATCTTTTACCGGCAGCACGACGCAACCGACCTCGTGAAGGTCGGCGATCTCGCCGCCTATCCCGAGCTGATGTGGCTGCATCGGCTGGAGCTGCTGCCGGCGTTCGTGCTGGCAGGGCTCTGCTTCCTGGTCGCAGGATGGTCGGGTCTGGTGGTCGGCTTTCTCTGGAGCACTGTGCTGGTCTATCACGCGACCTTCTGCATCAATTCGCTTGCCCATGTGCACGGGCGCAAGCGCTACGTGACCGGCGATGATTCCCGCAACAACTGGCTGCTGGCGTTGTTCACGCTGGGTGAGGGCTGGCACAACAATCACCACGCCTATCAGAGCAGCGTGCGACAGGGCTTTCGCTGGTGGGAAGTCGACGTGACCTATTACATCCTGACGCTGCTGTCGTGGATCGGCGTCGTCTGGAACATGAAAGCGCCGCCCGAACAGGTGCTGCGCAACGAGCAGCCGCTCGGCGCGCGGGTCATCCAGCGGGCCGCCCGCCAGCTCGCCGGACGGTTCGATGCGCAGACCCTGGCGCATGCGATTTCGTCGGCACGCCGCCGTGCCGATCTCGCCCAGTTGCAGCTGCCGTCGCTGCACGACATTCTCAATCGCGCGCATGAAGGTGTCGACGCGCTGACGCATCTGCATCTGCCGAAGATCCCGACCCGCGAGGAGTTTCTCGCGGAGGCCAAAGCGATGTTCGCGCGCACGCGATCGCTCAACGAGATCGTCGACCACGCCTACGAATACTTCCTGGCCTCGGTTCACGCGCAACTCGCCGCAGTGCGCTGAAACTTCACGCCATGCGACACCGGCCGGCAGCGGTCATGCTGCCGGGGCGCGTCCATCGCGGGCGCGGCCGGGGTCAGCCTGCTTGCGGAGGCTGAGCGCATAGAGCCAGCCGCCTGCGGCGATCAGCACCGGCAGGACGAAAAGCGCGAAATCGCGGAGCAGGATCATGGGACGATACTTCCCTTCGCGAACGACACCGCGCGGCTGAGTGCGTACGATGCGCCCCAATATAGATTGGCGCTGAGAAACAACCGCCAGGACTCACCGAGCTGCCATTCCGGGTAGAGCTGAACTTCCGTGGGCCACCCACTGAGGAACGCAATCGCCACCGGCACCACAGGGCCGAAGCGCTCGAACAACACGGCCGCGCGCTCGAACAATCCGAGGCGCTGGCCGATTTGTTTGCGTTCAATATTGGTCATGATCGTGCCCGTCGGCGCCGCGGAGGCGCAGTCAAGGCTTGGTCGGTGCTCGCGCGGTCCGGGTTCTATCGACCCTGCACATCTGCGTGATGGGCCTCGCAAAGCCCTCGCAGGCGCTTCGCATCGCCAGGACGACCATCGAAGTTTGACATAAACCAAACCGCCCGCCTGCGGGTTGCGCAGACGGGCGGCTCGAGGCCATCAGGACTTTGGGGGCATGCGCCTGAAGGCTTGAGAGGTGGACTTCTTCAGATCAGCCCTGCTGCTGGTCGGTCGGCGGCGGAGTCGGGCGCGTCTTGTGCTGCGCCATGAACTGGTCGAACTCTTCCTTGTCCTTGGCGTGACGCAGGCGGTCGAGGAAGTTCTTGAACTCGACCTGCTCTTCCTCGAGCCGGCGCAGCGTCTCACTGCGATACTCGTCGAAGGCTCGGTTGCCGGAGGACGGCGGCCCGAAGCCAAAGCCGAAGCCGCGGCGCTCCATGCGGTCGCGCATGCGATCCATCTTGTACTGCATCTTTTCCATCTTGTTCTGCCAGCGGTCCTGATGGCTCCAGCACGACATTCTTCTGCTCCCGAGTGTGAAAAAGAGAAGGGCAAGTCCGATCGGCCACCAGATGATGAAGCCGAGGATGGTCACGGCGATCCAGCCCGGATGCCAAGGCGTATCGAGCATGCGGGGACGCTCGTACTGTTGGTATTGGTCCGAAGGGCCGCGCCAGCGATTGACGTCAGCGGTATAGGCCATTTCCCATCTCCATCACGGCACCAGCGCCGTTGTGAATGTAAATAACATTTACATAGCTAGACTATCCCGCGATTTTGTCAAGCCGACCGCCAGACACGCCCGCGTGATTCTTCGAGCAATCTTATTTCGGCTTGCCCCAGGGACTGCCGGGCGGCAGGCCCGAACCGGAGGAAGCCTCCGGTGGCACCGGCGGCGGCTCGGCGCCCTTGCCTGAGGGACGACGGTCGGTCGGGAAGCCGAGGCCGCGCAAATAGATCAGCACCTCGGCCTCCAGCAGCTCGTCCGGCGACATCGGCAGCTTGCGGCGCGCAGCATCGCCGCGGGAAAACAGCGAGGCCACGCCGTGGGCCATCGACCAGATGTGCAAGGCCATCATCATGGCCGGCGGCCGCGGCGTGCCCGGCGGCGTCAGGGCCGCGAGCCGCTCGGCGGCGGCGCGAATGATGTTGAATGCGCGCTCGCTGGCCGCCTGAAGCGCAGGATTGGCACCCACCGGCACGCCCGATTCGAACATCGCGCTGTAGAAGGCGGGCTCCTCGCGGGCGAAGGCCAGATAGGCCTTGCCGACGCGCTCGAACGCGGTGACCGTATCGGGGCGCCCGTCGTCCCAGACCGCGGCCAGGCGCGCCTCGAACTGCTCGAAACCGCGCTGGGCGATCGAGGACAGCAGCTCGTCACGGTCGCGGAAATGCCGGTAGGGCGCCGCCGCACTGACGCCGGCCATGCGCGCGGCATCGGCGAAGGTGAAGCCGGCCGCCCCCTTCTCGGCGATCAGCCCGAGGGCCGCCTGCAACAGGGCTTCCTTCAGATTGCCGTGGTGATAGCCGCGCTCGGCGCGGCGCTGCTCCTTGCGCCAGCTCATGTGAACGACCTTTACATGAGCCGGGCGTGAAGGTCACTAGCGGCGGCCGGACTGGTTAACCCGTATTTTCACGTCATTCCGGGGCGATACGGAGTATCGAACCCGGAATGACGGGTGACCGGGGCTACATCTCCGGAATCGGCAGCACGGGCATGACCTCGATTGCTTCGCCGGGGAAGATCGCAAAATGCGGATGGTTCTCGAACAGCTTTGCAGCGTCCTCCTGCGAGGCGGCGCGCACCACCGTGAAACCGGTCAGCGCGTTGCTGACTTCCGTGATGCCGCTCCCGTCGATCCTGCGGGTCTTGCCGAGCGGGCCGCCCATCTCGACGATCACGGATTTGTGCTTCTCGACCCAGCCATGCCAAGCGGCCATGCCCGCCTGCTCCTTCGCCTTCCGCTCGGCCTCGGGCAGCGCCCGCCACGCCGCCATTTTCGATCCGCTCATGCTGCCGAGATAGACGGCGAGAAATTTATGTTCGGCGCTCATGGGTTTTCTCCTTCAGGTTGATTGGGAATCGCGCAGCCGCCGTCTCGTCTACGTCTTCAGGTCGCCAAACCCGGCGACGATCTCCTGCACTTCGGGCGAGTAGTCGGCCATCTCCTGCACTTGGCGGACCTCGATGATCTCGTTGGCTGAAGCCGGGCACTTCTTGGCCCACGCGATCGCTTCCTCGCGCGAGGCGACCTCGATCATCCAATAGCCGCCCAGGACTTCCTTGGCTTCGGCAAAGGGCCCGTCGGTGACGACGGGCTTGCCGGTCGCGAACGAGACGCGCGCCCCGGTCGACGGCGGGTGCAGCCCATCGAGCGTGATCAGCACGCCCGCATCCTTCAGCGCCTCGTTGTAGCGCATCATCGCGGCGACGCGCTCGGGATCGAGTTGAAGCTCCGGCGGCGCGTTCTCGTAGCCGAGCGGGATCATCAGCATCATGAATCGCATGGGAGTTCCTTGCTGTCTCAGTCGCTCCGATATGTCCTGCGGGCGGAAACGGCTGGCCCGCGCTCACCTCCAAGACGAACGGCATTCTGCCCGGCCGACAGTGGGACAGAAATTATTTCGAGGCCGCAGCGCAGCCGCGGCTGGCGCATTCTGGGCCGCATCGGGCTCGATCGGCTCGGCGAGGCCTTTCATGCCGGAACCAAAGCGCAGTAAAAGGGGCCGGCGCTCTCGCACGCCGCTCCCGGACGCAGGACAGATCAGCCAATGCCGCAAGCCCCGCAAAAAGTCGCCCTCGTCACCGGTGCCGCCCGCGGCATCGGGCTTGCGACCGCGAAGAAATTCTTGGCCGAGGGCTGGCGCGTGGCCCTGCTCGACATCGAGCACGAACTGCTCGGCCACGCGGTCGCGGACATCGGCCAGAGCGAGGCGACGCTGGCGCTGACCTGCGATATCGCCGACGCGGCCGCAGTCAGCGCCGCAATGACGGCGATCGAGCGGCGGTTCGGCCGGCTGGACGCGCTGGTCAACAATGCCGGCATCGCGGTGTTCGCGCCGCTGATGGAGACGTCGGATGCCGACTGGCGCCGCGTGCTCGAGGTCAACCTCACCGGACCGTTCCTCTGCACCAAGGCGGCTGTGCCTTTGATGCGCGACGGCAATGGCGGCGCCATCGTCAACATCACCTCGATCTCGGCCGTGCGCGCTTCGACGCTGCGCTCGGCCTACGGCACCAGCAAGGCAGGCCTTGCACACCTCACCAAGCAGCTCGCGGTCGAGCTCGCCTCCCTCAACATCCGCGTCAACGCGGTCGCACCGGGACCCGTCGACACCGCGATGGCGAAGCAGGTGCACACCAAGGAGATCCGAGCCGACTATCACGACGCCATTCCGCTCAACCGCTACGGCCTGGAAGAGGAACTCGCGGAAGCGATCTATTTCCTGTGCTCGGGCCGCGCGAGCTACATCACCGGCCAAATTTTGGCCGTGGACGGCGGCTTCGATGCGGCGGGCATCGGCCTGCCGACGCTGCGCGGGCAGAGGCGCAACGGGTAGGCACAGGATTTGTAGGGTGGGCAAAGGCGCAACGCGCCGTGCCCACCACTATCGCAAGTTTGCGGTGCGGATGGTGGGCACGCTACGCTTTGCCCACCCCACGAAAGCGGTTTGGTGGAGAGTTCATGCAACGCATCACCTTCCTCAAAGCTCTGATGCTTGCATCCGCGCTGCTCGCCGCCGCGCCCGCGGCGGCCGAGATCCGCATCATCCAGTCCCCGGGCGGACAGGTCGGGCCGTTCCTCGATCTGTTCGAAAAGGTCCGCGACAGTGGCGAGCGCGTGGTGATCGACGGCCCCTGCCTGTCCGCCTGCACGCTGGTGCTGAGCATCGTGCCGGGCGAGCGCATCTGCGTCACCAAGCGCGCCGTGCTCGGCTTCCATGCCGCACGCTCGGTCGATCGGCGCGGCCGCTTCTATGCCGAGCCGGAAGCATCGGTCGCGGTGCTTGCCGCCTATCCCGGTCCGGTGCGCGACTGGATCAGCCGCCGTGGCGGCCTGACCTCGCGGTTGCTGCTGTTGAAGGGGCGCGATCTCGCCGCGATCTATCCGCGTTGCCGCTGATACAGCCGGCAGCCGCCAACCGCTTTCAAAACAGCGTCTGGATCACTGGCGCCAGCTTCGCGCTGGCGCAAATGAGCATTCCCCAAAGAGCAAAGTTGATCTGTAGCGCCGCCGCCATCGGTCGCTCCCCTTGCAAGTGACGTCCATCCCAGTTTGTAGCTTTTATGACTCACCAATAACGATTCTGGCGTGCAGAGCACAGCCCAATATTGCGCCAATTGTTGTGCGATGCAGCTCGCTTCACGAAGCGGCCTCACTGCGTCCGCAAAGTGATGCGAAAGCACGACTCATATTCGGCCATGCCGGCAAGCTTGTTTTGCCTTGAGTTCCATTGAACCGACGATGCGCGTGTCTCATGCAGATTCTGCGCGCCGATTATGGAGGCAAAAGCCCGGCATGATTCGACACGGCTTGATCGTGCTCACTTTTTGCACAGCGCTGATCGGATGCGCAGAGGCGCCAGCGCAGGAACGCCGCGCCATGGCATGGGATGGCCTCGGCAAGGATCCGAACCGTCCGCATGTCGCCAAGCGGCGCGTCACGACCGGCGCGCCGGCTGCAAGTGATCCGAATCAGGAGCGCGAAAAAGTGCTCGGCACATTGCGCCCCTATTCCGAGGCGTGGTGGGCGGTCCAGGACGAGATACAGGCGGAGAACGACAGGACGCTCGGCGCCAAGCTCGTGATCTGCCCTCGCTGCGTGGAATCGTCAGCGCCGCGCGAGGACGTCACCGGATCAATCCGGTGAGAGGACAAACGGCCGATCGGCGCCTGACGTAACGAAACGTACGTCCCCTCTCCCTCAGCATTGGAGAGAGGGGATCGCAACGCGACGGTCGCGCCCAAAGCGCGATGCGATAGGATAAATCGTCATCGCGCTTTAGGTTGTTGTTTGAGCATGATCTTTTCGGAAAACCGCTTCACACTTTTCCGGATCATGCTCTATCACATGCCTTCGGCCGGGCAATTCACCATCCAGGGAATGCCGAACTTGTCGACGCACATGCCGAAGCCCTTGGCCCAGAACGTCTTGCTGAAGGGCATGGTGACGCTGCCACCGTCGGCCAGCGCGTTGAACTTGCGCTCGCCATCCGCGGGGTCTTTGACTGTAAGCGAGATTGCAAAGCCCTGCGGCTTCTGGAAATGCTCGGCCGGCGAGTCGGAGGCCATCAATACCGTGCCGTCCGGCAGTGACATCCGCGCATGCATGATCATCTTCTCACGGCCGGGCGTAGCCGGCACCTCCGGCGGCGCGTCCGATGAACGCATCATCGCATCGATCTTGCCCCCGAGAACCTTGACGTAATAGTTGAACGCGGCTTCGCAATTGTCCTGGTAGAACAGATAGGGATTGAGCATCGTTTCTCTCCTCTTCGTTTGCCTTGAGACCTATCGCTTCTCGGTGAGCTTCTTCAGGCCGGCGAGGCCGGTCTCGAAATCCTTGCCGATCATGCTGTCCATGTTGAAGAACACCTGCATCAGCTTGGACATGAACGGGGCCGGACCGTACATCGCCCATGTGACGAGTGTGGCATCGCCTTGCGGCACAAAGGTGAACTCGGCGGTGTTGTGGCCTTCGAACGGCCGCTCGAAATCAAGCTTGATCCGGAGCTTGGAGGGCCCGGTCGCCTCCAGGATCTCCATATGGCCGGCGCCGACCTTGTTGTTGCCGTCCCAGGCATAGGTCGCACCCTTCCCTGCCGAGGTTCCGCCGAACGTCCGCTTCATGGCGGGATCGCGGGTCTCATAGGGCGACCAGGCGGTCCAGCGATGGAAATCGGCAACCAGCGGATAGATCGCAGCGGCCGGTGCGTTGACGGCGAGCGAGCGTTCCACACGGAGGGTATCGGGTTTCGTCAGGGCAAAGACGAGGACGGCGGCAACGCCGGCGGCGAGAACGATGGCGATGACGGCAACGGCTTTCAGCATGGATGACTCCCCTGGTACGGGATTAAGACGAAGGGGAACGGCGGGGGCCGACAATGGGAGAGAAATTCTTTGGCGCACTGCCCGCCGCTCGTCATGGCCGGGCTTGTCCCGGCCATCCACGTTCTTGGCGTAGATGGAAAGACCGTGGATGCCCGGGACAAGCCCGGGCATGACGATGTGGAGGCAGACGGGCCTACTTTGCCTTCGTACCCAACTTCACGCTGCCATCGCTGCGCTTCGGCTGGCTGTCCCGGATCAGGCGATCGAGATGCATGCGGATGTGGGCGGCTTCGGCCGAGGTGTTGGCGAGCGCGATGGCGCGATCGAAGGCGATTCGGGCTTCGTCATTGCGGCCGAGCTGCATCAGGAAGGCGCCGCGCACGCCGTAGAAATGAAAATAATTGGCGAGCTTCGGCGCCAGCGGCTCGATCAGCTCGAGCGCGGCCTGCGGCCCGCGCACCTTGGAGACAGCGACCGCCCGGTTGAGCGTCACCACCGGCGAGGGCTGCACCACTTCGAGCGCGCCGTAAAGCAGGTCGATCTCCGTCCAGTCGGTCTCCTCCGGCGTCGCCGCGCGCGCATGCAGTGCGGCGATCGCGGCCTGAATCTGATAGGCCCCGCTGCGGCGGTGGCGCATCGCCTTGTCGATCAGCGCGAGGCCCTCCGCGATCATGGTGCCGTTCCACAACGAACGATCCTGATCGTCCAGCAGGATCAGCGACCCGTCCGCGGCAAAGCGCGCGGCGCTGCGCGCGTGCTGCAACAGGATCAGCGCGGTCAGGCCCATGATCTCCGGCTCGCTCGGAAACAGCCGCAGCAGCAGCCGCGCCAGCCGGATCGCCTCCTCGCACAGCGGCTTCCTGATCTCCGCGGTGTCACCGCTCGCCGAATAGCCTTCATTGAAGATCAGGTAGATCATCGCCGCGACGCCGGCGAGCCGTTCAGAGCGCTCGACCGCGCCCGGCGCCTCGAACGGCGTCCCGGCCTCGGCCACCTTTGCCTTGGCGCGCGTGATGCGCTGCTCCATCGCCGCTTCCGAAACCAGGAACGCGCGGGCGATCTGCTTCACCGTGAGGCCCGAGACGATGCGCAGCGCCAGCGCGATCTGCTGCGTCGCCGGCAATCCTGGATGGCAGCAGATGAACATCAGCCGCAAGATGTCGTCGCGATAGTGCGAGCCGTCGAGCCGCTCGGCCAGCTCACCTTCGGCGTCGTCGAGATCGGAGATCGCCTGGTCGTCCTCCGGCAGCGGCTGCTGCCTGCGCGCGCGTCGCACTTCGTCGATCGCAACGTTGCGGCCGACCATGATCAGCCAAGCCGCGGGATCGCGCGGCGGCCCATTCTGCGGCCAGGTCTTGAGCGCGCGCAGGCAGGCGTTCTGAAACGCCTCCTCGGCGGTGTCGAGATCGCGGAAATAGCGCAGCAGCGCGCCGACCGCCTGGGGTCGCGCCGAAGTCAGCGCAGTCTCGATCCAGGCGGTATCGGCCTCGCTCACGTCAGGTTTCCTCCAGGCCGGAACACGCCGACGGGACGCACCTCATAGGCGCCGCCGGGATTGGCGGCACCCAGCTCGCGTGCGACGTCGAGCGCGTCGTCGAGATTCTTGCAGTCGACGATGTAGAAGCCGAGCAGCTGCTCCTTGGTCTCGGCATAGGGACCGTCGAGCACCAGCGGCGGATCCTCCTTGCGCAGCGTCGCCGCCGCGGTCGTCGGCAACAGCCGCGCCACCGGCCCGAGCCGGCCCTGCCTTGTGAGCTTGTCCTGCACCACGGCGAGCTTCTTCATCACGGCCTCGTCCTGCTCCTTGCTCCAGGAGCCGACGAAATCCTCATCGTGATAGCAAAGTATGGCGTAAAGCATGGGCGGCACTTCCCTCGTCTGTACTGAAGACGCGCCAATATGCCCCGCGCCGACAGCGCTGCGGAAAAAATTTGCAAGAAAAATCCGGCAGATCGTGCCAAGGAGGGCTTTCTCGAGCGGAACCCGAAAGAGGCACTTCGAATGACCATGGGCACACTGGCCGTCCTGATCAACAGCACGCAGCAGAACTGGCTGCCGGAGCGGTGGAAGGCCCGATTCGAAGCCGTCTGCGAGGACCGCCGCGTGGTGCTGCTGCCGGACGCCGGACTCGATCCGGCGGAGGTGCATTATGCGGCGGTATGGAAGCCGGTGCCGGGCGATCTCGGGGCGTTCCCAAATCTGCGGGCGATCTTCAACCTCGGCGCCGGCGTCGACGCGCTGATGGCCGACAAGAGCCTGCCCGAGGTGCCGCTGGTGCGCGTCGCCGTGCCCGATCTCACCAACCGCATGACCGAATATGTCGTGCTGCACGTTCTGATGCATCACCGCCAGGAGCTTTACCTCCGGCAATCGCAGCGCGAGAAGCGCTGGGAGCCCAGATATCAGTGGCCGGCGAGCGCGATCACGGTCGGCGTCATGGGGCTGGGCACGCTCGGCGCCGATGCGGCCGACGTGCTGCGGCGGCTCGGCTTTCGCGTCGCCGGCTGGAGCCGCAGCCCGCGCACGATCGAGGGCGTCGAATGCTTCCATGGCGCCGCTGGCATGGACGCGTTCCTGCGCAAGACCGATATCGTGGTCTGCCTGCTGCCGCTGACATCAGACACGCACGGCATCCTCAACCGCGAGGTCTTCAAGAAGCTCAATCGCAGCAGCCCGCTCGGCGCGCCGGTGCTGATCAATGCCGGCCGCGGCGGCCTGCAGAACGAGGCTGATCTTCTCGCCTGCCTCGACGACGGCACGCTGGGCGCCGCCTCGCTCGACGTCTTCGTGCAGGAGCCGCAGCCGAAGGACAGCCGGTTCTGGACCCACCCCAAGGTGGTGTTGACGCCGCACAATGCCGCCGACACCGACGCGGATGCGATCTCGGCCTATGTCGCCGAGCAGATCGCCCGGTTCGAGGCGGGCGGCGCGCTGGAGAACGTGGTGGACCGCGCAAGGGGGTATTGAGGCTTCGCTTTAGGCTATTGTTTGAGCATGATCTTTCGGAAAACCGCTGCACACTTTTCCGGATCATGCTCTAGCTTTTAGCTCCCACCATCACGTCGATCGCGCCCTTCACGATCGCCTCCAGCTCCTTGCGCGGCACGCGGGCGCGGGAGCGGATGGCGATGGTGTGGATGGTGGCCGATGCGATCTGCGCCAGCGCGAACGGATCGGCGCTCTCCGGCAGCTCGCCTTTCTCCTTGGCGCGGCGGAAGCAACTGGCAAAGGCCTTGTCGAGCCCGGTGAGGCCGTCCAGCACCATGGCGCGGATCTCGGGATCGCCGACCGCCTCGGAGGCCGCGGTGACGACCGTGAAGCAACCGCGCGGCCCGGTGTCACCGGACAGATAGATGTCCAGCGCGGCCGCGTAGATGCGCTCCAGCCGCCGGCGCAGCGGCATCTCCTCGCGGAAGATCGCGACCATCGCCGCGCTCGCCTCGTCGCGATAGCGCTGGTAGCTCCTGATGTAGAGCTCGCGCTTGTCGCCGAAGGCGCCGTAGAGGCTCGGCCGGTTCATGCCGGTGGCGGCGCTGAGATCGTCGAGCGAGGTGGCCGCGAAACCCTGCTTGCGGAACAGATCGAGCGCCTTGCCGAGCGCGATATCGGGCTCGTAGGCGCGCGGACGGCCGCGGCGCTTAGGCCCACCGCGACCCTCGGGTTCGCCGTGGCGTTCGGGCTGATTGGCAGCAGCTGGCGGCTTCGATTTTTGTACCATTCCGCAAGTTATTCCTTGACCTCACCCATATTATGCAAGATGGTACAAAAATCAATCTGGCCAGGTTGAGCGACACCCAAAGAGGAATTGCCCAAGGAGGCTACAGATGGATCTCTATTTCTCGCCGCTTGCCTGCTCGATGGCGACACGCGTCGCGCTGTATGAAGCCGGCGCCGAGGCGAATTACCTCGAAGTCGATCCGCCGACCAAGAAGGTGCTGAGCGACGGCTCCGACTTCCGCACCGTGAATCCGATCGGCCTCGTGCCGACGCTGCGCACCGACGACGGCATGGTGCTGACCGAGAACGCTGCGATCCTGCAATATGTCGCGGACCGTTTCCCGCAAGCCGGCCTCGGCGCGAGCGCCGGCATGGAACGCACCCGGCTGCATCAATGGCTCTGCTTCATCGGCACCGAGCTGCACAAGGGTCTGTTCATCCCCATGCTCGACCGCAAGGCGCCGCAGGAAGCCAAGGCCTATGCCCTGGAGAAGAACCTGTCGCGGCTCGACTATCTCGACAATTACCTGAAAGGACGCGAGTTCCTGCTCGACCATTTCAGCGTGGCCGATGCCTATCTCGTCACGGTCATCAACTGGACCATGGCGACGCCGCCGATCGAGCTTGCGAAATGGCCGAACCTGAAGGCGTATCACGAGCGGCTGCGTCAGCGACCATCGATTGCCAAGGCGATCGCCGAGGAGTTCGAGCTGTACAAGGCCGAGCTCGCGCGGAAGAAGGCGGCGGCCTGAGGCATGACGAAATGAGGCTCGATCGCTGCACCGACGGAGGTGCGCTCCCTCTCCCGCTTGCGGGAGAGGGTTGGAGAGAGGGTGCTTCTCCAATGGGACAATCCCCAAGAGGAGAAAGCCCTCACCCGCGCCTCCGGCGCGACCTCTCCCGCAAGCGGGAGAGGTGAACGAGCCGTGGCAATCGATTCGACCTGCGCGCTATCTCGGCGGCTGCAGCGCGATGCCGTAGCGGCGATAGATGCGGTCGATCGTGCCGTCGCTGCGCAGCCGTTCGACGGCTGCGTCGATGGCTTCGCGGAACGCATCGTCCGGACGGACCATGCCGACGCCGACGTTCCAGTTCAGATCGGCCGTGCTCTCGTCACGATCCAGGATCCGGAGCGGATTGTCCGGATGGGTCAGATTGAAATAGCTCGCCGCAGTGGGCGTCACCGCCGCGGCGTCGATCTCGCGGTTCGACACGGCCTCCAGGCTGTCGCTCTCGAAGCCGAAGGTCGATATCGGCACGCGCCGCCGGGCGATGATCATGGCTGCGATCGATCCAACCTGCACGCCCACCTTGGTCGATTCGTTGAGGCTGGCGAAGGACGTGAGCGTGCTAGATGCGGGCACGGCGAGCGCGACGCCTGTGCGATAATACGGTTTGGAGATTCTCAGGCGGGTTTCGCCTTGCGCTTCGCGATCGGCGATGACGTCCAGAAGAATGTCGCAGCCGGCGCTGCGCATCTGGTACTGCGTGATGATCCAATCGAGCCTCAGCGAGACACCGAGCTCGCGTGCCAGCACCCGACCGAGTTCGACCTGGAAGCCGGGCGGATCGCCGGTCTTGTGCGCGAAGGGAAGCGAATTGGGATGTGCGCAGAGCCCGATCACGCCGCTGGATCGGATCGCCTCCAGGGGTCGCGCCGCCGCCTGCCCGGACAGAGCGATGGCGGCAGCGACGATGACGGGAACATATGCCTTCATTCCGCGCTCTCTGCGGTTCAACCCTCGCGCGGTTTCAGCGCGCGGATGTACTTGACCATCTGGTCGATCTGGGCGTCGGTGAACGCGCCGTCGAACGCCGGCATCGCCCCTTGCTTGCCGTGCTTGATGCGATTGCGGATGTAGTCGTCGTCGCGCGGCGAATTCATCAATTGCGGCCCCTTGCCCGCGGCCCGGCCGCCGTCGGAGTGACAGAAGCCGCAAGTCCCGGCGAACACCTGCTCGACCTCGAACGCCGCGTTCTCCGGCGCCGGTGTGGCGGATTGGGCCTGGGCCATCGCAGCCCACAGCAACGAGGCGCCCAGCCCCGCCAAGATCGTCTTGCAAGACAGTCTCAACAGCTACGCTCCATTCCTGAGCCACGCGGCCGCGACATCGATCGAGGAGCGGGCTTGCGCCCGCTCCATGATCAGAACATCTGCGGCAGACTATTTCAGGCTGAAGACGACCAAGGCGCCGTCGTCACGCGGCATGCTCTTGTAGACGCCGCCGAAGTTCGGCGCATATTCGTCCGCCAGCATCCCGCCGAAGCCCGCCGTCACCGCGATATATTGCTTGCCGCCGACGGAGTAGCTGACGATGCCGCCCTGATGGCCGGTGCCGTTGTTGTGCCTCCATAGCTCGGCGCCGGTTTCGGCATCATAGGCGTGCAGCACGCCACGCGAATCAGGCACGAAGACGAGGTTGCCCGCGGTCGACAGCACGCTTCCGAGCGGAGGCTCGGGATAGCGAACCTCCCATTTCTTCGCGCCCGTGATGGGATCGCGCGCGTCGAGATGTCCGTAGATCTCGCCACCCGGAGGAGGCACCATCTTGAAATCGGCACCGATGTTGAGCTGGACCTGCGGCGTGGTGACCGGCGTCGTCTTCTGGATATCCAGCGTCATGCACCATTCCTGTCCGATCTTGTAATAGAGACCGGTCTTGGGGCTGTAGGAGCCGGCGTTCCAGCTGATGCCGCCGCCGATGAACGGACACAGCGGTGGTTCGGTGACCTTGCCGACCGGGAAATCGCGACGGCCGATCAGCGCGCCGGTCTTGGGATCGATATCCTTGACGAAGTTGATGTTCTCGACCAGCCGCCAGACGTTCTTCACTTTGAGATTGCGGTCGTAGACGAAGACGAAGCCGCCCTTGTTCGGATGGACGACGTATTTCTGGCCGTCACGCTCGAGCATCACGAATTCGCCGACCGAGCTGTCGAAGTCCCAGGCATCGTGCGGCAGTTCCTGATGGTAGAATTTCAGCTTGCCGGTATCGATGTCGAGCCCGATCACCGAACTCGTGTAGAGGTTGTCGCCGGGACGCGCCCCCTGGGTCTTGTAGTCCGGACCCGACCAATCGTAGAGCGGCGCCGGGTTCGCAGTGCCCCACAGGATGGTGTTGGTCTCGGAATCGTAGGTGCCCGGCATCCAGCCGCCACCACCACCGGTGCGCCAGGACTCGTTGCCCCAGGTCTTCATCGCCTCTTCGGTGCCTGCGACCGTGAGGAACTCCCACTTCTTCTTTCCGGTTGCGGCATCGAGCGCGAAGATCGGGCCGCGGCCCGGCCATTCGCCGCCTTGCGCGCCTATGATCACGCTGCCCTTGGCGTAGAGCGGCGCGCCGGTGAAGCCGACAGTCAGCTTCTGCGAGTCGATCAGCCTGGTCTCCCAGAGAACCTTTCCGGTCTTGGCATCCAGCCCGAAGACACGACCGTCCATGGTGCCGACGAAGACCTTGCCTTCGCCGAGAGCGACGCCGCGGTTGTAAGGAGAGTGCGTCTGCCGGCTGATCAGCGCCTCATCCAGCTCCGGAAAGAACGACCAGATGACCTCGCCGCTGGCGCCGTTCAGCGCGAAGACCCGGCTGTAAGAGCCCGAATAGTACAGCACGCCGTCGGCGACGAGCGGCATCGACTGCAGGCCGCGCGTCGATCGCCCGGGAATGTGCATCCATGCCACGCCCAGATTGCCGACATTGCTCGTATTAATCTGTGCAAGCGGGCTGTAGTGATGGGATTTGTACGAACCGTGATAGGTGAGCCAATCGTTCTGGCCGGCGGCCTCGATACGGGCCGTATCCACGGACTGAGCCAATGCCGCCGTCGCTGCAAGTGTCGCAACGACAACGACAGCCAAGGCCGAGCTGAGCCATTGCTTCCTCATTTGCACTTCCTCCCGCTCTTGTGTTTGTTGATTGCGTCTCGTGAATGCGGCTTGCGAGGGGTACTTGCAGTTCAGTGTGCGTCGATCGTCCTCCATCGGACCGAATCGTCAACAGACCTCCCCTCCTCGGCGCATCGCGCCGAGGAGCCACGTTCACCGGAGTGGTTGCTGTTGTACTTCTGCTTGCCGTCACACTGTACGACGGATCACAGGGCCTGCAAATATGGAATGCGCACCGAAGCCGATTCGATGCAGGGCGACTTGAAACGGCAGCGGCGCTGACCGTTTTTGCTTTCGATCCGCCGATCCCGGAACAGGTCGTCTTATCCGTAAAGCACCTTCGGCAGTATCGTGACGATGCCCGGCCACAGCGTCAGCAGCAGCACGAAGCCGATCATGATCAAGAGATAGGGCAAGGTGACACGCGCGATGTAGCCGAGCCCGTCATCGGTGAGGCCCTGGATGACGAACAGGTTGAAGCCGACGGGCGGCGTGATCTGCGCCATCTCCACGGCGAGCACAAGGAAGATGCCGAACCAGACCTCGTCGAAGCCGGCACCCTTCACGATCGGCAGCACGATCGGCAGCGTCATCACGATCATCGAGAAGCCGTCGAGGAAACAGCCGAGCACGAGATAGAAGACGATCAGCGCCACGATCAGCATGAACGGCGACAGGCCGAGGCTTTTGACGAACGCGGCCACCGCCTGCGGGATGCCGAGGAAGGCCGCGGCATTGCCGAGGATCGAGGCCCCCAGCACAATCAGCGCGATCATCGAGCAAGTGACGACCGAGCCGATCAAGACGTCGCGGATCACCTGCTGCGACATTGCGCCCTGCGCCCAGGCAACCAGGGCCGCGCCGAGCACGCCGACCGCGGCAGCTTCCGAGGGCGTTGCGAGCCCGCCATACATCGAGCCGAGCACGCATGCGATCAGGAACAGCGCCGGCGCGAGATCCTTCAGTGCTGCAAAGCGCTCGCTCCAAGGCACCTGCGAGAGCTTGGCTTCGGTCTCGGGCACCATCGCGGGTTTGAGGGTGGTGTGCAGCATCACCCAGGCCATGAACGTCGCGGCCAGCAGGAAGCCCGGCAGCACGCCGGCGGTGAACAGCTTCAGGATCGAGACGTCGCCGAGCACCCCGTAGATGATCATGATGTTGGAGGGCGGGATCAGGAAGCCGAGCGTGCCGGCGCCGGCGAGCGAGCCGATCGCGATGTCGCGGGAATAACCGCGGCGCGTGAGCTCGTTGAGCGACATGCGGCCGATCACCTGCGTCGTCGCCGCCGACGAGCCCGAGATCGCCGCGAAGATGGTACAGCCGATCACGTTCACATGCAGAAGACGGCCGGGCAGCAGCCCGGCCCAGGGCGCCAATCCCTGAAACAGCGAGCGCGACAGGCGGGTGCGGAACAAGAGCTCGCCCATCAGGATGAACAGCGGCAGCGCCAGCAGCTCCTGCGTGGTCAGGATGTTCCAGGCGTATTGCGGCAGCAGCTTGTCGAGCGGGACCGAACGGAACATCGCGAGCAGCAGCGTCGCGGTCAGCGCAAGGGTGAGGCCGATCCAGACGCCGCAAGCCAGCAGCACAAACAGGATCGCGAACAGGGCAACGACTTCGATGGTCATGCGATCTTGGATCCGGATGCGGGCAAGGCGATCATTCGACGGGCGAGGCCTTCATGCGATGATCCTCCAGCGGCAGGCCGAGCGCGGCCTGGATCGCACGCGCCAGGAACTGCAGCGTCAGCAGCAACATGCCGAAGGTGACGATCGCTTGCGGAAACCACAGCGGCGTGTCGCTCGAGGTCGAGACCTGGCCGCGCACGAAGGCGCTCCAGGCGAATTTCGCCATGGCCATGGTCAGGAACGCCATGAAGGCGAAGCCGGCCGCCGCCGAGAGGATCTCGAGCGCGCGCTGCACCGGCACGGGTGCGTTCTTCAGGAGCAGCACGACGCGGATGTGGCCGCCGACGCGCAGCGTCATGGCGGCGCCGAAAGTGAAGGCCGCCGCCATCAGATAGGAGGAGTATTCCCACGCGATCGAGATGGTCGGCGGGAAGAGCGGCAGGAAGTTCGAGAGGAAGCGGGTTGCGACCTCGCACAGCATCAACAGCGTCAGCATCAGGAGACAGAAGCCGCCGATCCAGCCGTCGAGCCGGCCAAGGCGATCGATGCCGTCGAGGACGATGCGCAGCGGCGCGGGCGCCGCTGCGTTGAGACTTTGCGATGCTTCGGGCGAAAGGCTCACCACGCCTCGTCCTCAGCCGCGCTTGATTTCAGCGAGATAGGCTCGCACCGGCTTGTCCGCCGCCGGCACGCGCTTGAGGAAGGCATCCAACTGCGGCGCGGTCTTGGCCCGGATGTCCTTCATCATGGCGTCCGAGACCGGCACCACCTCCATGCCGCCTTCCTTGAGGCGATTGAGGCTGTCAACGTCGGCCTTGAGCGAATTGGCCCAGAAGCCGGGCTCCATCTTCGCCGCGATGTCAGCGACCAGCTTCTGTTGATCGGCGCCGAGCGCCTTCCAGGCATCGAGATTGACGGTGAGCATCTGCGACGACCAGACATGGTTGGTCGGGTAGACGTATTTGAGGAACTCCCAGAACTTGCCGTCGACGCCCGACACCGACGAGGTGGAGACGCCGGCCACGGCGCCTGAGGCGAGTGCGGGGATTGTTTCGCCCCAGGGGATCATCACCGCCGCCATACCGACGGCATTGAGCATCTCGACCGCGTTCTTGTCGGGCACGCGGATCTTGATGTTCTTGAGGCCCTCGACGTCGGCGACCTTCGTCTTCAGATGCAGATATTGCGTCGGCCATGGCACGACGTAGAGGATCTTCTGATTGTTGCGCGCGGCGATCTTCTCGTATTCGGGCCGCACATATTTGTGCAGCACCTTGAGCTCGTCCACGGAGCCGCAGAGGAAGGGGATGCTCTCGACGCCCATGAAGGGCTCGTCGCCGACCTGCTGGATGTTGAGGACGTCGGCGAGCGGCACCAGGCCGTCGCGCACGGCCCGCAAGTGCTCGGGCCCCTTGAAGCCGAGCTGGCCGCCGGCCTTCACGGTGATGGCGACCGCACCATTGCTCTGCTTCTTCACCTCCTCCGCAAACGCCATCGCGTTCTGGGTGTGGAAATTGCCGTCGGGCCAGACCGTCGACATATCCCAGCTCGTTGCCGCCCGGGCGCGAGTCGAGATGTGGCCGGCGGCGAGCAGCGTCGCTGCGCCCACAGTGAAGTTCCGTCGCGTAATCATTGCTCCCCTCCGTTTACCGAGCGTGTTGATGCATCAACGCGCGTACCCATAGACCTTGACTGCGTTCTCCGAAGACACGAGACCGCTTGCGACGTCGTCGTTGACGGCCGCGCGATCGCGCTCCCTGGGATCGCCGATGCCGGCACCGCCGGGCGTCAGCACGACCAGCCGGTCATCCGGCGGCACCTGCTGAAAGCCCTTGCCGCGCAGCTTCTTGCCGGATTTGAGACCGACATAGCCGGCCTCGCCGTTCTGGCCGCCGTCCCGCCCGCGCGGCGGGTGGTCGATGCGGTCGAACGCGGCGAGGATGTCGAACGGCGCATCGACCCCGCTGCCGACTTCGATGATCTGGCCGAGGCCGCCGCGGGTGCGCCCCGCCCCGCCGGAATCCGGACGCAGCTCCTTGCGCCAGAAGATCAGCGGCGTCTGCGTTTCGGCAATCTCGACCGGCGTGCCGCGCACGCCGCTTGGGTAAGCGGTCGCCGACAGCCCGTCCTTGCCGAAGCGCGCACCGGTGCCGCCGTTGGAGGTGACTGCCATCGAGAACCCGTAATTGCCGCCGGCGCCGGAGCGGGTCTGGCCGCGCACGTTGAGATTCCACAGGCAGGAGGTGCCTTCCGCAGGCACGCGCTCGGGAATGATCTGGCGCAGGCAGCCGAACACGACGTCCGGCAGCATCTGGCCGAT
The DNA here is from genome assembly GCF_054060965.1 of Bradyrhizobium sp. USDA 3397. Classification (NCBI taxonomy): domain Bacteria; kingdom Pseudomonadati; phylum Pseudomonadota; class Alphaproteobacteria; order Hyphomicrobiales; family Nitrobacteraceae; genus Bradyrhizobium; species Bradyrhizobium sp. USDA 3397. Next base: position 6,251,872 of record NZ_JBSSDS010000001.1, on the reverse strand, counting down.
GACGTGGCGCGACGCCACAGGCGCCGGCTTTGGCGCATTGAGGATGGCACCAGCCGGCGCAGACACCGTCAGCGGCGAGAGCGAGCCGGCATTGTTGGGGATCTGCGAGGCAACGACGCAGCCGAGGCCGAACACGGTATAGGCGGTGGTGTAGGACAGCGGCACGTTGATGCCGAACTTCGAGGCCGCCGAGGTGCCGTCGAAATCGACGTGGATGCCGGTATCCGAGATCGTCAGCGTCGCCGCCAGCGTCACCGGCGCATCATAACCGTCGACCACCATGGTGTTGCGCCAGCTGCCCTTCGGCAGCTTTGCGATCTCGGCCAGCACGGCCTCGCGCGAGCGGTCGCAGATGTAGTCGCCGAGCTCGTCGAGCGTGTCGATGCCGAACTCGCTCATCATCTCGACCAGGCGCTCGCAGCCGACATCGTTGCAGCCGGCGAGCGAATAGGTATCGCCCTCGGTGTCGATCGGCAGGCGCGTGTTGGTGCGGATCATCGCCATCAGCGTCTCGTTGACGACGCCCTGGTCGATCAGCTTCAGCATGGGGATGTAGAGCCCCTCCATGAACACGTCGGTGGCGTCGGGCCCGAAGCCGATGCCGCCGATGTCCATGAGATGACTGGTGCAGGAGAACAGCGCGACGACCTTGCCGTCCTTGAAGCAGGGCGTGGTGACGACGAAATCGTTGAGATGACCGGTGCCCATCCAGGGATCATTGGTGATGTAGGCATCGCCCTCCTTCATCGTCTCGATCGGGAAGTGAGCGATGAAGTGCTTGACCGATTCGGCCATCGAGTTGACGTGGCCGGGTGTGCCGGTCACCGCCTGCGCCAGCATCCGCCCCTTGAGGTCGAACACGCCGGCCGAGAGGTCGCCGCATTCGCGCACGATCGGGCTGAAGGCGGTGCGAAGCAGCACCTGGGCCTGCTCCTCGACCACGGCGATCAGCCGGTGCCACATGATCTGGAGGTCGATCAGGCTCGCGCCATTTGCCTTGCTCATGATTAGGCCGCCTTTCGTTCCATGACGATGCTGCCGGCACCGTCGATATGGGCGTCGAAACTGGTGGAGACGAACGTCGAGGTTTCGTCTTCCGCGATCACGGCGGGGCCTGCGATGGTTGCCCCTGGCGCCATGTCCTCGCGCCGATAGAGCGGGATCTCGATCACTTCGCCGGCCCGGCCGTCGAAGAACTTTCGGCTGCCGGACGCCTTGGCCGCGGGCTTGCGCGCGACCGCCGCAACGGCAGGCGGATTGCGCGCCTCGGTGGTCGCCAGCACCGACCAGCTCAACACCTCGATCGCCGCGCCCGGGATCGGTCGCTCGAACATCGCCGAATAGTCGGCCTCGAACTTTTGCCGCAGGCCAGCGAGATCGGCCGACGTCAGCGGCCGGTTCGGCAGCTCGACCGAGATCTCGTGGCCCTGGCCGACATAGCGCATGAAGGCAGCACGGCGCTCGCGCACCGGCGCGCCAGCGGCGCCAGGCTCGACCAGCGCACGCGCTTCGGTCGCCATCTCCCGCAAGAGGTCGGAGACAGCCTCGGTGTCGAAATCATCGAGGCGCACGTGCCGGCTGCGCACCAATTCATACGCGATGGGAGCCGCCAGAAATCCGACCGCCGAGCCGACGCCGGCATTCGAGGGCACGATCACGCGGGACACGCCGATCTTCTCGGCGACACGGGCCGCATGCAGCGGCGCGGCGCCGCCGAAGGCGATCAGCGTGTGCTGGCCGACCACCGCGCCGCGCTCGACAGCGTGCACGCGCGCCGCGCTCGCCATGTTCTCGCAGACCACCTCGTGCACGGCATAAGCCGCGGTTTCCGCCGACAGGCCGAGCGGCGCACCGACATCGCGCAGCAGCGCCTCTTTCGACAGCTCCGGATCGAGCTTGATCGTACCGGCCGCAAAGGTATCGGGATCGATCATGCCGAGCGCAACGTCGGCATCCGTCACTGCCGGACGCTGGCCGCCGCGGCCATAGCAGGCCGGCCCCGGCTCCGACGAGGCGCTCTCCGGGCCGACGGTGACGCGCTTCATCGCGTCGACATGGGCAATCGAGCCGCCGCCGGCGCCGATCTCGACCATCTCGATCACGGGGATGCGCACCGGCAGGCCGGAGCCCTTGAGGAAGCGCGCCGCGCGATCGACCTCGAACACGCGTGAGGTCTCGGGCTGGTATTTCTCGATCAGGCAGATTTTTGCCGTGGTGCCGCCCATGTCAAAAGAGAGCACCTTGCTCTCGCCAAGGCGCGCCGCGATCTGCGCCGCGAAGATCGCGCCGCCCGCAGGACCGGATTCGACGAGACGCACCGGAAAGCGCCGCGCCGTCTCGATCGAGGTGACGCCGCCGCCTGACGTGACGAGATAGATCGAGCCGCGGAACTGCTCGACCTGCAGGGCGTCGGCCATGCGGGCGAGATAGCCGTCGATCAGGGGTTGCACATAGGCGTTCGCGACCGCAGTCGATGTGCGCTCATACTCGCGAATTTCGGGACAGACGGCGGAAGACAATGTGACGGAGATGCCGGGCATCTCCTCGGCCAGGATCGCCGCTGTGCGCCGCTCGTGCTCGGGATTGGCATAGGAATGCAGGAAGGCGATGGCGACGCTCTTGACCTCGAGTTCGCGCAATTTCGGCGCGAGCGCCCGCACCGAAGCTTCGTCGAGCGGGAGGCGGACGGCGCCGTGAGCGTCGATGCGCTCGGGCACGGTGAAGCGGAGGCCGCGCGGCGCCAGCGGCTTCGGCTTGTCGATGCTGAGGTCGTACTGGTCGTAGCGGCTCTCCGTGCCGATATCGAGCACGTCGCGAAAGCCTTCGGTTGCGATCAGCGCCGTCCTGGCGCCGCGCCGCTCGATGATCGCGTTGGTCGCGAGCGTCGTGCCATGGATGAAGACGTCGATATCGCTGATATGCGCGCGCGCATCGGCAAGAATGAGCCGCATGCCGTCCAGCACCGCCTGCTCAGGCCGCTGCGGCGTCGTCAGCACCTTGCGGGTTTTGCGGTCTTGTCCCACGTCCAGCACGATGTCGGTGAACGTGCCACCGATATCAACGGCAAGCCGTACCTCGGCTCCCTCGAGCATTCCAATTTCTCCGTGCTGGTCGTCAAGACCGGGTCCAAAAGCGCAGCAATTCCCGTGCCATGACGCATGCCTGTAACGCTGTGCCCGGCTATTTTGCGCGGCACCTATGCAATAGGCAAGGCGTGTTCGCGCCTGAGCGATCAGAGCAGGAATGCAAGCGCCGCCTCGCAGCGCTGCTCGACCTTCAGCGTCAGGAGATCGTCGGCGCGGGTGCGGCCGAGATTGACCGCGGCGATCGGAATCTGCCGTTTCGCGGGCGGCCTGCACGAAGCGGAAGCCGGAATAGACCATCAATGACGAGCCAACGATCAGCATGGCATCGGCCTGCGCCAGATGCTCCTGCGCCGTGGCCACCACCTCACGCGGCACGTTCTCGCCGAAGAACACCACGTCGGGCTTGAGGATGCCGCCGCAGGCTTCGCAAGGAGGCACCTCGAAGGAGGAAAAATCCTCGTGCTCCAGATCGGCATCGCCGTCGGGTGCATCGGCGGCATCGAGCGTCAGCCATGCCTCATTGGCGCGGCCGAGCGCGTGCTGAAACTCCTCGCGCGGCGTCTTCGCCCCGCAGCCCATGCAGCGGACCAGATCGAGCCGGCCGTGCAGGTCGATCACCTGCCGATGGCCGGCCGACTGATGCAACCGGTCGACGTTCTGGGTCAGCAGCATCCCGCACCGGCCGTTCGCCTCGAGCCGGGCCAGCGCACGATGAGCATCGTTCGGCCTCGCCTGGCCGAACCGCCGCCAGCCGATCAGGCTGCGTGCCCAATAGCGCCGGCGGGTTGGCTCCTCCGACATGAAGGCCTGAAAATTGACCGGCTGGGTCCGTTTCCAGTTGCCCTGGCTGTCGCGATAGTCGGGAATGCCCGAATTGGTGCTGCAGCCGGCGCCCGTCAGCACGAACAGGCGTTCGTGCCGGCCGATGAAATCCTGGAGCGGAGGTTTTGCCGGAGGGGCATTCGTCATGGCGCATGATGTAGTTCGCGCCGGCCCGTTTTGCCAGATAACGACAATCCCGGCGCATGGCGGCCGCATAGCCGTTATCGCGGCGACCGCCGTCCCGTGAGATCGAGCGGACGAGCTTTCTCTTGTCCCGCGATCCGCGCGGCCTGCTGCAGCGTCAGCCTGAACTCGTCCCGCTTCTCGTGCACGGAGGCGATCGCATGCCCGACCGCAACGCCGAGGCCGACCAGTGCGGCTTCGGAGAGCTGCAGGCTCGCCTCGATGGTTTCCGGCACCGCATCGGTTGCGCCGATCGCGTAGAGGTGCCGGGCATGATCGGCATCCCGCGCACGCGAGACGATCAGCACGTCCGGCCGCACCGCCCGGACCCGCTCGACGACGGCATCGATCGCCGGCCGCGACTGGATGGTGATGATCACGCCGGTCGTCTGCATCAAGCCGCAGGCTTCGAGGAAACCCGGCTCTGTCGCATCGCCAAAATAGACCTTGTGACCGTCGCGGCGATCACGCGCCACGTCGACGGCCGCGTGATCGACTGCGATGTAGTTCAGGCCATGGCTGGTCAGCAGGGAGCAGACCACCTTCCCAACACGGCCATAGCCGACCACGATGGCGTGCGCGCGGTCGCCGGGCGGCCGCACCGCGAGTTCGGGATCGGGCGTGCGTTCGCTGCTCAGTTTCGCGGCCAATTTTCGTCCAAGAATGCTCAGAAGCGGCGTCAGGGCCATCGTCACGGCGGTCACGGCGACGGCAAAGCTCGACACGCGGGGCTCGATCATGCCTCCGGCCGCCGCCATTCCGATGCTGACGAAGGCGAATTCGCCGACGGGGCCCAGCAGGAAGCCGATCTCGATCGCCGCCGGCCATGACAGCCTGAAGAGGCGCCCCAGGATGATGAGCACGATCGCCTTGCCGACGAGAATGCCGACGACGGCGGCCAGCAGCCAGACGGGCTCGCGCAGGAACACGCGGACGTCGATGGCCATGCCGACGGTGAAGAAGAAGATGCCCAGCAGCAGGCCCTTGAACGGCTCCACGGTGGCCTCGATGGCCTTGCCATACTCGGTCTCCGCCAGCATCAGTCCTGCAACGAAGGCTCCGAGCGCCATCGACAGGCCGGCCTGGTGGGCGGCAAGCCCTGCGCCGACAATGACGAACAGGGTCGCGGCAACGAACAACTCCGTCGAATGGGTGCCTGCAACCATCTGGAAGAGCGGACGCATCAATAGCCGTCCGACCAGCGTGAGGAAGGCTACCGCTAGCACCGCCTTCAGGACCGCACTGGAGATATGCGCCACGACCGAGCCACCGCTTCCCGCGCCGAGCACCGAGACGAAAACCAGAATGGGGACGACTGCGAGGTCTTGAGCCAGCAGCACCGAGAAGCTGGCGCGCCCAGCCGAGGTGGAAAGCCGCCTCTCGGCGGACAGGAGCTCGAGCACGATCGCCGTCGAGGACAGCGCAAGGCTCGCGCCGAGGATCACGGCCGTATCGGAGCTCTGCCCGAAGAGAAGCGCCACGCCGAAAATCATCGCCGACGTCGCGAGGACTTGCAGGCCGCCGAGCCCGAACACCAGACGCCGCATCGTCATCAGCCGTCTGAAAGACAGCTCGAGCCCGATCAGGAATAGCAGGAACACAATGCCGAGATTGGCGATACCCTCGACGTTCTTCGCGTCCGTCACGGTGAACCAGTACAGGAACGGGAGGTCCTTGACGAGCGAGCCGAGCCCGAGCGGACCGAGAATGGCGCCGGCCCCGAGATAGCCCAGCACCGGATTGATGCCCCAATGCCGGACGATCGGCACCACGACGCCGGCGGTGCCGAGGACCACCAGCGCGTCACTATAGGCATTGATGTTGATGGTTGTGGTCACGGGCCCTTCACGTGTCGGCGCTCGCCAATAGCGGCAGCGCCATCCACGGTCGATAGCACACGGCGCCGCAGACCCCCAACCGGTCGCGCCCCTCTATCCCACGCGAGGCGCGCGCAACCCCAAGCCGGTTTTCAGCTTGCCCAGTTCTCCCGAAACTCTGGAAACAGCGTCAGGCCCCCGCAGGCATAGATGGTCTGCCCGGTGATGTAGCTGGCGTCCTCCGAGGCGAGGAAGGCGAACACCGCGGCGATCTCTTCCGGCGTGCCGACGCGCCCCATCGGAATGTGGGAGGTGACGACGCCGCGCTTCTCCGGATCGCCGGTCCAGGCCGCATTGATCGGCGTGTCGATCGCGCCGGGACCAACCGCATTGACGCGGATGCGCTGGCCGGCGAATTCCAGCGCCAGCGTGCGCGTGAGATTGGCCATGCCGCCCTTGCTGATCGAGTAAGCGAGATAGCCGGGTTTGGGGATGATCTGGTGGACGCTGGAGCAGTTGATGATGCTGCCGCCTGCGCCGCGCGCGACGAAATGCGCCAGCGCCTTCTGGGCACACAGCACGGCGCCGTTCAGGTTGACGTCGATGATGCGGCGATAGGTTTCGACGTCGAGCGCCTCGCTCGGCGATTCCCGCTGGAAGCCGGCATTGTTGACGAGACAATCGAGACGCTTGAAGCGCGCCAGGACCGTCTCGAACATCGCGGCGATGTCCTGCTCATTGCCGACATCGGCCTTGACGACGATATGGTCGAGCCTGCCATGGCCGCGATCGCTCGATGCGGCTCGTGCGAGCGCGAGCGTCTCGTCCGCCCCCTCGGGACTGCCGAAATAATTGATGGCGACGGTCGCGCCTTCCTGGGCGAGCCGGATGGCAACGGCACGACCGATGCCTTGTGAGGCGCCGGTCACCAGCGCGTACTGGCCGACGAGGCGCGAGGGAAACGGGGTCGAGCGTTCGGTTTGCGGCATGTGTTTTCTCCGGGATGCATCATCATGGATGGAACCGGCGTTTTGTTCCATCCCTCGCAGATGCCGGCATCTAGTCGGCTCGCTGCGCGCGCGGCGAGGTCAAGATCTGATAGAGGATGATCGCGCCGAACGTCGCGGTGCCGATGCCGCCGATCGTGAATGCACCGAATTTGAGCGTGAGGTCGCCGGCCCCTGCGATCAGCGCCACCGCGACCGTGATGAGGTTCGCAGGATTGGCGAAGTCGACCTTGTTCTCGACCCAGATTCGTCCGGCCATCGCCGCGATCAATCCGAACAGCACGATCGAAAGCCCCCCGATGACGGGACCCGGGATGGACAAGATGAGCGCGCCGAATTTCGGCGAGAAGCCGAGCAGGATCGACACCAGGGCTGCGAACGCAAACAGCAGTGTCGAATAGACCTTGGTCGCCGCCATCACGCCGATGTTCTCGGCATAGGTGGTGACGCCGGTACCACCGCCGCACGCCGCCACGATGGTAGCTAAGCTGTCGGCGAAAAGGGCGCGGCCAAGATAAGAATCGAGGCTTCGGCCGGTCATGGCGCCAACGGCCTTGATGTGCCCGAGGTTCTCGGCAACGAGAATGACGGCAACCGGCGCGATGAGGAAGATCGCATCGGCATGGAAGCTCGGCGCAGTGAAGTTCGGCAGCCCGAGCCACGGCGCGGCCGACAATTGCGTGAAGTCGATCGGCTTGCCGAAGCCGAGGCCGTTCGCGAACAGCAGGTACAAGAGATAGCCGCCGAGCGCCCCGAGGATGATCGGTAGGCGGCGCCACAGGCCTGGTGCTGCAACGGCGACCACGCCGATGATCAAGACGGTGGCGAGGCCGATCCAGGTGTCGAATGCATTGGCGCTAACTGCCTTGACCGCAACCGGCGCGAGATTGAGGCCGATCGCGGCGACGACGGCGCCGGTAACGGCCGGCGGCAGCAGCCGCTCGATCCAGCCGACACCGGACCACATCACGACCAGCGAAATCAGGCCATACAGCACTCCGGCGCCGACGATGCCGCCGAGCGCAACCGACAGGTTCGGGTTCGGCCCCTGCCCGGCATAGCCGGTGGCGGCGATGACGACGGCGATGAAGGCGAAGCTCGAGCCGAGATAGCTCGGCACGCGCCCGGCGACGATGACGAAGAAGATCAGCGTGCCGACGCCGGAGAACAGAACTGCAACGTTGGGATCGAACCCCATCAACAGCGGCGCGATGATCGTCGCACCGGACATCGCGACGCAATGTTGAAGACCCGAGACGATGGTCTGGCCCCAGGACAGCCGCTCCTCCGGCATGATCACGCCCGAGGTCTTGAGCTTCCAACGTGGAAAATAGCTCTGCTCGTCCGAGCCTGTTGCGATCGTCATGTTTCCACCCAAGTTCGGCGCAACGACCGATGGTCGTGCCAACAGACAAAAACGTGATTGTCGCTTCTGCGGCGCCCATCACATGATGCAAATCATGCACGATCAATCCGTTCCCGAGCCTACATTATGACACAGATTGCGATCCCGTCAGCCATCCAGCGCCGGCACCAGCCCTGGTACAAGATCCTGTACGTCCAGGTGCTGATCGCGATCGCACTCGGCGTGCTCATCGGCTATGTCTATCCCGATCTCGGCAAGGCCTTGAAGCCACTCGGCGACGGCTTCATCGCGCTGATCAAGATGATGATCGCGCCCGTGATCTTCTGCACCGTGGTGCACGGCATTTCCTCGATGGGCGATCTGAAGCGGGTCGGCCGGGTCGGGCTGAAGTCGCTGATCTATTTCGAGACGGTCTCGACCGTGGCGCTCGCGGTCGGCCTTCTGGTCGGGGAGATTCTCCAGCCCGGACACGGCTTCAACATCGATCCAACCACGATCGACCCGAAATCGGTGGCGACCTACGTCACCAAGGCCCACGAAGAGGGCATCGTCGCCCATCTGATGGCGATCATTCCCGACAGCTATCTCGGCGCCATTGCGCGCGGCGACCTCTTGCAGGTGCTGCTGATCTCGATCCTGTCCGGCTTCGCCATCGCCTTTCTCGGCAAGGCCGGCGAGCCTATTGCGGACGCTATCGACAAGGCGGCGAAGATGTTCTTCGGCATCATCCGCATCATCGTGCGCGTCGCGCCGATCGGCGCCTTCGGCGCGATGGCGTTCACCGTCGGCGCCTACGGCCTCGGCTCGCTGCTCAATCTCGCCGCGCTGATCGGCACGTTCTATCTGACCAGTATCCTGTTCGTGCTGATCGTGCTGGGTTCGATCGCCCGGCTCGCCGGCTTCTCGATCCTGCGCTTCATCGCCTATATCAAGGACGAGCTTTTGATCGTTCTCGGCACCTCGTCCTCCGAGACCGTGCTGCCGCAGATGATCCAGAAGATGGAGCATCTCGGCGCCTCACGCTCCGTGGTGGGCCTCGTCATCCCGACCGGCTACAGCTTCAATCTCGACGGCACTAACATCTACATGACGCTGGCGACGCTGTTCCTGGCGCAGGCGACCAACACCCATCTGACCATCTGGCAGGAGCTCGGCATTCTCGGCATCGCCATGATCACCTCCAAGGGGGCCTCGGGCGTGACCGGCGCCGGCTTCATCACGCTCGCCGCGACGCTGTCGATCGTGCCTGATATCCCGATCCAGTCGATCGCGATCCTGGTCGGCATCGACAAGTTCATGAGCGAATGCCGCGCGCTGACCAACCTGATCGGAAATGGCGTTGCCTGCGTGGTCATCAGCATCTCCGAAGGCGAGCTCGACCGCGACGCGCTGCACGAGACCATGGCGCATCCGCTGGAGATCGGCGAGGCGCTGGAGCCGAGTGGAGGCGCGGCCTCGTAGGCCGCGCAGTCGGTGAGCAGACGAAGCCTGGTTCCGATGCGGTAGTTTCCCGGAGTAGAAAATCGATGCGGCCCGCGTCACAACACTGGCGTTGGGATCACGGATTTATACTCATTTTTTCCGCCCGACGCGCTGGGGGCAGGGCGTCGGGCTTTTGATAATCACAGCCAGATCCAGAGCGCCAGGCGGGATCAGACGATCCCGCCATCGATGCGCGGCAAATTGGCGGCAAGTTCGATCCGCCGCGTGATCCCGATCGCCTGCAGGAACGCCTCGTCATGGCTGACGACCAGCAGAGCGCCGTCATAGGCCCGCAAGCCGGCCTCGACGGCTTCGATGGACTCGAAGTCGAGATGATTAGTCGGCTCGTCCAGGATCAGCAGCGACGGCGGCGGCTGCCCGCCCAGCACGCAAGCGAGGCCCGCGCGGAACATTTGCCCACCGCTCAGGCTCCCGACGATTTGCAAGGCGGCATCGGCGCGAAACATGAACCGGGCCAGCGCGGCATGGCACTCGTTCGCACCGGCCTTCGGATTGAGACGCCGAAAATTGTCCAGGATGGAGCGCGCCGGTTCGAGCAGGCTGACCTTCTGGTCGAACAACGCGAAATCCGGCCTGACCCGCACGATGCCCGCAAGCGGACGCAGCTCGCCCACGATGAGCTTCAGCAGCGTCGTCTTGCCGGAGCCATTGGGCCCGAGCAGCGCGACGCGCTCCGGCCCGACCACCGCAAATGAGAGGTCGCGCAGGACAGGCTGCTCCGGCCGAAAGCCAGCGCTGACACCGTCAAGCCAAAGCACCTCCCTCCCCGCCGGCAGGTCGGTTGCGGGCAATTTGACCGAGAGCGGCTGAAGAACCTCGATGCGCCGGCGCGCCGTGTCGATGGCTTGAAGTGCTTCCGCGCGCTGCCGCTCGGCGATTTGCGCATTCTTGCCGCCGGTGTCCTCGCTGCGATCCTTGCGGGCGCCGGCCAGGATGCGCGGCATGTCGCCCTTGGCGTGCTTCTTTCTGCCGCCGCTGTCCTTGCGCGCTTTCTTCTCCGCGGCCTCCTGCGCCCTCCCGTCGATCTCGGACAGGCGGTTCTCGGCAAGCGCGAGATCGTGCCTCACAGCCGCGAGCTCGATGGCCTTCTGCGTTCGAAAGCTGCTCCAATTGCCGCCATATCGTGTCGCGCCGAGCGACGTCAGCTCGACGATCGCATCCATGGTGTCGAGCAGTGTCCGGTCGTGGCTGACGATAATCGCGCCGCCGCGCCAGGCAGCCAGCAGATCGGTGACGGCCTTGCGTCCGTCCTGGTCGAGATTGTTGGTGGGCTCGTCCAGCAGCAGGAAGTCAGGCGCAGCGAACACCAGCGCGGCGAGACGAACCCGCGTGATCTGGCCACCGGACAGGCACGACAGCTCCGTATCGGGAGACGGATCGAACCCGAGGCGCGCCAGCGCGGCCCCAAGCCGCGTCTCGAGCGTCCAGTCGACCGCAGCGACCTCGTCGGCGGAGGCGTCGCCCCGCTCGGCACGGCGCAGCAACTCGAGCGCTGGCCGCACACCGAACATATCCGCCACGGTCGCGCCGGCAAGAACCTGCACGTCCTGGCGTAACAAGCCGATAGTGCCGTTGATCAGAACGCGTCCCGACTGAGGAATATGTTCTCCGAGCATCGACGCAAGCAGCGTCGTCTTGCCAACGCCGTTACGGCCGACGAGACCAGTTCGCTCGGCGCCGAATGTCAGATCGAGGTTTGAGAAGAGAGAGCGGCCGTCAGGCGTGGACAGCGACAAGTTCGACAGGATGATTGAAGCGGGCATGGAGTTCCCCGTGAGCAAGGCGGATGGGCGTTGCGGTCGGGGTGAAATCCATGGCTGCGAAGATCCTGATTGAGGAATTCTCTAACTAGTCCCATCAAAGGGCGAGATCAAGGCGCGGCACGAGGAGGCAACAGCGTGATGGGCGCTGTCGTCCTTCCTCGCCGTGCGCCATCAGCCCTTGAGCGCGGTCACCACCACCTCAATTAGCGCGCCGCCGCCGAGATCGGCGACGCCGACGGTGGCGCGGGTCGGCAGATTGTCGCCGAAGAATTCGGTCCAGGCCGCGTCCATCTCCTTCTTCTTGGAGAGATCGGTGACGAAGATCGAGGCGCTGACCACGCGCGACTTGTCGGTTCCCGCCTCCTTCAGATAGCCGGCGATCTTGCCGAGGATGTTGCGGGTCTGCTCACCCATCGAGACCGAGGTGTCGTCGGCGATCGTGCCGCCGAGGAAGACGAAGCCATTGGCTTCGACGGCGCGGTGCATGATGGGCGTGCGGATGCTGCGGGTGATGCTCATGATGTCCTCTTGTTCCTTTGTTTGAGCATGATCTTTTCGGCTATTCGGATCATGCTAGAGTGCGGAAGGGTGGAAGCGGTCGATGCCGAGATCACTGATGCGGGTCTGGGTGCCGCCGTTGACGATCAGCTCCGCCATCACGGCGCCGGCGCCAGGGCCGAGCTGGAAACCGTGCAGCGAGAAGCCGAACTGGTGATAGAGGCCCTTGTGACGCGAGCTCGGCCCGAACACGGGAATGTCGTCCTTCATCTTGGCTTCGATGCCGGCCCAGGCGCGAACGATGGTGGCGCTACGCATCACCGGAAACAGCTCGAACACGATCTGCGCGCTGGTCGCAAGGCTCTTCCAGTCCAGCACCGTTTCGTTGCGGTCCTGATAAGGCGTAGCCAGATGGCCGCCGCCGATCAGCACGGTGCCGTTCTTGAACTGCTTGAAGGACAGCTTCCGGCCGCGCAGGATCACGACGGGGTCGATGAAGTGCGGAACGCGCGAAGTGATCATCAGCATCGGCGCCACGGTCTCGACCGGCACCGGCTCGCCGAGATCAGCCGCGATCCTGCCCGCCCAGGCGCCGGCCGCATTAACCAGCACCGGCGCGGCAAAGCTCTCCGAACCCGCATCGACGTGCCAGAGACCGTCGTTGTGGCGGATGTTGCCGGCCGCGACGCCTTCGCGCACGGTCGCACCTAACTGCTCGGCCTTGCGGCGGAACGCCGTCGTCGTCTGCGCCGGATTAGCCGCGCCATCCCGGCGCGAGACCACGCCGCCGGGACAGGTCTCGGCCACCGCCGGCACCAGCCGGCGCAGTTCGGCGGCGCCGATCAGCTCTTCGTGGGTGAAGCCCAGTGCGTTGAGCTCGGCGACCCGCGCGCGGCAGGCCGCGAGCTCGTCCTCGTTCTCAGCGACGAGAACCTGGCCGTAGCTCTCAAAGCTGCAATCGTCGTCGAGGAGCTCCGAAATCTTCTCCCAGATTCCCATCGAGCGGATCGACAGCGGGATCTCCGGGATGTGCCGGGCGAGCTGACGAACGCCACCGGCGTTGACGCCCGAGGCGTGGCGGCCGGCATAGTCCTTTTCGATCAACACCGGCTTCAGGCCGGCGAGACACAGATGCAGCGTGGTCGAGCACCCGTGGATGCCGCCGCCAATGACGATCGCATCCACGTTTGTGCTCATCCGCGCACCACGGCCTTGACGTCGGCCTCGCTCTTCGGAACGGCGGCGAGCTCGGCCAGCGTGATCGGCTTCACCGGCGCGCGCAGGCGGTAGTAACCGATCTCCTGCGGGGTCTTGCCGCGCGCCTGCGCCATCAGCTCGGTGACGGTGAGGCCGCAGAGCCGGCCCTGGCACGGGCCCATGCCGGTGCGGCGATAGGCCTTGAGCTGATTCGGTCCGGTCGCGCCGATCGCGACGGAATCGAGCACGTCCTTCGCGGTCACCTCCTCGCAGCGGCAGACGATAGTATCGCCCGAGGGAACGCGGAAGTGCGGCGCGGGGCGGAACAGCGTGTCGAGAAACAGGCGGCCACGCTCGGCCTTGGCGAGGTCGGAACGGAGCGTCGCCATTGCGGGAAGTTTTGCGGCAGAAGCGGGCGCCAGTGCTTCGACCGCGGCGCGCGCGGCAATGCGACCGCGCACCACGGCTGCACTCGCGCCGCCGATGCCGGCCCCGTCACCGGCGATCGCGATGCCGGCGACCGACGAATTGCCGCTCGCGTCCAGCACCGGCGACCAGCAGAGCTGCAGATCATCCCAGCGATGCTCGATGCCGGCGGACATCGCCAGATTGACGTTGGGCACGACACCCTGATGCAGCAGCAACAGATCGGTGGGAATGGTCTCGCGCTTGCCGCCGGCGACATAGCTCACGCTGGCAAGCTGGCCATCACCGGAAGCCGCAAGCTCGGTGACGCCAGAGACGACCTGCACCTTTGCCTTCACTTCGCGCATCATCGACAGGCCCTTGGCGAAATAGGGCGAGGTCAGGAACGCGAAGGCATACGGCAGCGCGGCGAAATAATTGCCGCGCTCGGTGGTGTTTAGAATACGATCGATGCGGCCGCCAAGCCGCAGGATCTGCGCGGCGAGCAGCCACAGCAGCGGCCCCTGCCCTGCGATCGCCGTGCGTCCGTCGGGCACCAGCGCCGAGGACTTCAGCATGGTCTGCGCCGCGCCCGCGGTCATCACGCCCGGCAGCGTCCAGCCGGGAATTGGGAAGGGCCGCTCCAGCGCGCCGGTCGCGAGAATCACGCGTTTCGCCTTGACGAAGGCCGAGGCGCCGCCGATCGAGACGGCAATATCGAGATTGCGGTCGAGGCTCCAGACAGTCGCACGCTGGATGACTTCCGCGCTGCTCGCGCGCAGCGACTGCACGAGCTCGGCCCCGACCCAATAATCGGCGCCGAGCTGATTGCGCTCGGTGACCGGAGTCGAAGAAATCGCACGGAACACCTGACCGCCGGGGCCGATGTTCTCGTCGAGCAGCAGCGTCGAGAGGCCAGCCTCAGCGGATGTTGCGGCAGCAGCAAGGCCGGCAGGCCCGGCGCCGATCACCACGACGTCATAGTTTTCGCGCTTGGGAGCCACGCTCATTTTCCGATCTCCCGCTTGCCCTTCTGAATTTCGATCTGCATGCCCTCGGCGACGGGCACAAGGCACCCTTGCCGGTTGCCGACGCCGTCGATGGTGACGAGGCAGTCGAAGCAGACGCCCATCATGCAATAAGGCAGACGCGGCGCGCCGCTGACAGCGGTGGAACGCCGTGCGTCGCAGCCCGAGGCCAGCAGCGCGGCAGAGACGGTGTCGCCCTGGCGCGCTGCGACGGCGACGCCGTCGACGAAGATCTGCACCTCTGGCCGGTTGTCCTGTTCGGATCGCTTGAACATGGGGATGCCTCTTGGCTCCTTCTCAAAATCTTCAGTAACCGCTGCTGTTGGCAGCACCTGCGCCGCCAAAACGGCTCGCCGAGAACGCGCCGACCAGCTCCGGCTCGAGCGCGCCCTGTGCCACCATGCGCGCGATCTCGAAGGCGTGGTTGGAGGCGAGCGTCACGCCGGAATGGCAGCAGGCGACGAAGGCGCCGGGATGCGTCTCCGACTGGTCGTAGATCGGGAAGCCGTCCTGCGGCATGACGCGAATGCCGGACCAGCTCCTGACCACGTTGAGCCGCGCCAGATGCGGGAACATGCGCTGCGCGCGATCGGCCATGACGCCGCTGATCGACGGCTTCAACGTGCGATCGTCGAGCTCGTCCTCCTTGCTGTCGCCGATCATCACCGTACCCTCGTCGGTCTGGCGGATCGTGGTCAGCGGATGCGGCAGGAACGGCATGGTGCGCTCGGTCACGACGACCTGGCCGCGAGTCGGGCCCATCGGCGCAAAGAGGCCGACCAT
Source organism: Bradyrhizobium sp. USDA 3397 (assembly GCF_054060965.1). Classification (NCBI taxonomy): domain Bacteria; kingdom Pseudomonadati; phylum Pseudomonadota; class Alphaproteobacteria; order Hyphomicrobiales; family Nitrobacteraceae; genus Bradyrhizobium; species Bradyrhizobium sp. USDA 3397. The sequence goes on along the minus strand of NZ_JBSSDS010000001.1, from coordinate 6,236,414 downwards.
CGGCGCCAACGTCTGGTTGGCATTGCCGGCGGCAAGCACGATCTTGGCGGCACGCAGCTCGCCCTGCGGCGTCGTCAGGCGAAATTCGCCGCCGCTCTTGCTGATCGCCGATACCGGGCGCTCCGGAAAATAGTCGATGCCGAACGCAATGAAGCCGGTGTGGAAGGCGCGGAAAGTGCGCAGCGAATTGACGTGGCCGTCGAGCGGACAATAGCTGCCGCCGGAGACCTCGGGGCCGATCAGCGGTAGTGCCTTCTTCACCTCGGACGGCCGCAGCATCTCCATCTTGTAGTCGGCCGCGCCGACCTGGTTGTGCATGCGCTTGACGAGCTCGGTGCGCTGGCCGAATTCGTCCTCGCCGAGCGTAAGATGAAAACCGCCGTTCTGCTGCAGGGCGACGTCGAGGCCCGTCTGCTGCTTCAGCTCGGAGGCCAGCCGGCCCCACGCTTGCGAGGCCTGCACGGTCCACCGCGTATAGGCAGGCATGCCGAGCCCTTTGCTCTGCACCCACACCAGCGCGAAGTTCGCGCGCGAGGCGCGCTTGGTGATGTCGCCTTCGTCGAGCACGGCGACCTTCTTGCCGAGCCGGCCGAGGCCCCAGGCAATGGCGGAGCCGAGCAATCCGCCGCCGACGACGGCGACGTCGTATTCTCCTGGCATGAGTTCTCCTATCGTCCCGTATCGCCCTTGCCGGCGAGCACACGGTCGAGCCCGTAGAAGCGGTCGAGCAGAATGAGGGCGGCCATGGTGATTGCGATCACGCAGGCCGAGACCGACGTCACAAGCGGATCGATGTTGTCCTGGATGTAGAGAAACATGCGGACCGGCAACGTCTCGGTCCCTGGCGCAGCAAGGAAGACGGTCATGGTGAGATCGTCGAAGGACTGGATGAAGGCGAGCGCCCAGCCGCTGATGACGCCGGGCAGGATCAGCGGCAAGGTCACGCGGCGAAACAGCGTCCAGCCGCCGGCGCCGAGCGAGACCGCCGCCATCTCGACCGTGCGGTCCATGCCGATCGCCGCCGCCAGCGTCAGCCGCAGCGCGAACGGGAACACGATGATGACATGGGCGATGATCAGCGCGGCAAAGCTTCCGCCTAGTCCCACCGAGGTGAAGAAGCGCAGGAAGGCGATGCCGAGCACGACGTGCGGGATCATCAGCGGCGACAGGAACAGCGCCGCCAGCGCATCACGGCCGCGGAAACGATAGCGCGCGATTGCGAGCGCCGCCGGCACCGCGAACAGGAGCGCCACGAGCGAGGACAGCGCGCCAAGGCCGAGGCTGACCCAGAACGCATGGATGAACTCGGGGTAGTTCGCGATGGTCCTGAACCAGCGCAGCGAAAACCCGTTGGTCGGCAGCGACAGAAAACCTTCGGGCGTGAAGGCGACAAGACAGACCACCAAGATTGGCGCCACCATGACGATGACGAAGACGGTGTGGAAGATCAGCGCGAGCGGTCCGTTCCGGCTCATCGGAACACCTCCGCATAGCGGCGCTCGATCAGCGCGTTGCTGCCGACGACGATCAGCACCAGTGCGGCCAGCAGCAGCGTCGCGACGGCGGCACCGAGTGGCCAGTTCAGGGTGTTGAGGAATTCGTCATAGGCGAGCGTTGCCGCGACCTTGAGCCGGCGCCCGCCGATGATCGCGGGTGTTGCGAACGCGCTGGCCGAGAGCGAAAACACGATGATCGCGCCCGACAGCACGCCGGGCATGATCTGGGGCATGATGATGCGGCGGATGATGGTCGCAGGGCCCGCGCCGAGCGACATCGCGGCATTCTCGATCTGCGGATCGAGTCGCTGCAGCGCCGCCCACACCGAGAGCACCATGAACGGCATCATCACATGCGCGAGCGCGATCACCACGCCTGTTTCGGTGAACATGAAGGGAATGGGGGAGCCGATTAGCCCGAGTGACATCAGGAGCTTGTTGACCAGCCCGTTGTTGCCGCCAAACAGCAGGGCCCAGCCCAGCGTGCGCGCCACCACCGAGATGAGAAGCGGCCCGAGAATGACCAGCAGGAAAAAACTCTTCCAGCGGCCGCTCATGCGGTTGAGGATATAGGCTTCGGGCGCGCCGAGCAGTGCGGTGAGCAGCGTGGTCAGGATCGCGATGCGGAAGGTCCGCCAGAACATCTCGGCGTAATAGGGATCGGTCGCGATCTCGTGCCAGTTCTTGAGGATGAAGACCGGCTCGATGCCCTTGTACTGGCCCCAATCGTGGAACGACAGCATCACCGTCATCGCCAGCGGAATCAGCAGCACGCCAACGAATAGCATCAAAGCGGGCGCGGTCAGCACCCACGGCGCGCGCAGGCTGCGCTCCTCGGCCGCCATGCTCATGCGCCGGCCCTCGCGCGCACGCTCATGTCCTCGGGCCGCCAGGTGAGGCGAACCGCGTCGCCTTCGGCCGGCTGCGCTTTGCCGTCGTTCTGGCGGATCACGATCGCCGGGCCGCATTCGCTGTCGCACTGGAACAGCCAGTGATTGCCCTGGAAGATGCGCGTGATGATCTTTGCGCTGAGCCCCGTATCGCCGAAGCCGATTCTTTCGGGACGCACGCTGACGGTCACGGGACCGCCAAGCCCGGCCGGCGCCGGTGCGCGCCAGGAGCCGGCCACCAGTTGCGTCGGCGCCACGGTCCGGTCGATCATTCCGGCAAAGTCGTTGGTCTTGCCGAGGAATTGCGAGACGAAGGCCGAGGCCGGCTTCTCATAGGTTTGCTGCGGCGTGCCGATCTGCTCGATCTTGCCCTGGCTCATCACCACGATACGGTCGGACAGCGACATCGCCTCGTTCTGGTCGTGCGTGACCAGGATCGTGGTGGTGCCGACGGTGCGCTGGATCTGGCGCAGCTCGATCTGCATCTCCTCGCGCAGCTTGGCGTCGAGGTTGGACAGCGGCTCGTCGAGCAGCAGCACGCTCGGCTTGATCACCAGCGCACGCGCCAGCGCCACGCGCTGCTGCTGGCCGCCGGACATGCGGCGGGGGTGACGGTCCTCGTATCCGGCGAGGCCCACCATCGCGAGTGCGGCGCGGACGCGTTCGGACCTTTCAGCGCGCGGCACGCCACGCATCTCCAGGCCGAAGGCGACGTTCTCCGCCGCGGTCATGTGCGGAAACAGCGCGTAGCTCTGGAACACGATGCCGAGGCCGCGCTTGGCCGGATGGATCGCGGTCAGGTCCTTGCCCTCGAGCCGGATCGCGCCGCGTGTCGGATCGAGGAAGCCCGCGATCATCTGCAGCGTCGTGGTCTTGCCGCAGCCGGACGGGCCGAGGAAGGAGATGAACTCCCCCTTTCCCACCGACAGGCTGAAGTCATCGACCACGGTCTGCGTGCCGAACTGCTTTGCGACCCGATCGAGCTCGAGATAGGCCATGACGCTGTCTCCGCGGCGACCGATCAGCGTTCGACCTCGCGATTCCAGCGCTTGGTCCACTCCTCGCGCTTCTCGTTGATGACGGTCCAGTCCGGATTGTAGAGCTTGGCCGCGCGCTCGCCGATCGGCGCCATCTTGCCGAGCTCGGGCGGGATCACCAGCGATTTCAGCACCGGGCCGTAGCCGTAATCCTTCAGCATCACGAGCTGGGTTTTCGGATCGAGCAGCATCTTGACGAAGCTCGCAGCGAGCGGCGAAGCATTGGGCTTGTTGATCGGACACGCCGTGGTCAGCAGCGTCGCTGCGCCTTCCTTGGGATAGACGAAGTCGACAGGGAAGCCGGTATTGGCGAAGCTCTGCACGCGGCCGGTGCCCCACACCGCGATCACGGCCTGGCCGGACTGGAACAGCTCGGTCATCTTGCCCGGCGACGGCTCATAGGCCAGCACGTTCGGATTGATCTGCTCCTTGAAGATCTTGAAGCCGGACTCGACGTTGGTCTCGCCGCCGCCGTTCATCTTCGACAGCATCACCAGCGCTTCGAGGCCATAGGTGTTGTTGATCGGCGGGATCACGAGCTGTTTTGCGTATTTCGTGTCCTTCAGATCGTTCCACGAGGTCGGCGGCGCCCAGCCTTTCTCCTTGAACACCTTGGTGTTGTACATCAGGCCGGTAGCGACGATGCCGATCGCGACGGCGCGATCGTCCTTGAAGCGCGCGGTGTCGTAGAGATCGGCGGGCAGGCCGTCGAGCTTGCCGCAGAAGCCGAGCTGGATGGCCTGGTACATCGGGCCGTCGTCGACGATGGCAACGTCGATCTGCTGGTTGCCCTTCTGGGCCTGGAGCTTGGCCAGCGTGTCGGTGGAGTTGCCAGCGACGTATTCGACCTTGACGCCGTTCTCCTTCTCGAAGGCCGGGATCACCTCGTCGCGGATGGTCTTCTCGAACGAGCCGCCATAGCCGGCGACGTAGAGCGTCTTTTGCTGGGCCGAGGCGGCCGAGGGAGCGGCAATGAGCGCTGCGATGCTGACCGCGGTCAGAAGGCGAAAAGTCTTCATGTGGACCGATCTCCAATACCGGAATGAGGTGACGTGCCGACGAGTCTCGCTTGGCTGAAGCGCGTTGCCGCATTCCCTTCCGCGCGAATCCCTCTCCGATCAGGGCTCCGGCCCCCATTCGGTGGGTTTTGGCGCGATCTGGAGGTTTGAACCCCTCCAATCTGCCGAAAAAGCGGGCTGTCTCCAGTCCTGATGAAAAAGATCGCAGACCCAAGCTTCCATCGTCCAATGAATAATGGCACCCTCTGCATGCCGAAATGTTATGGATGGGACTGGGGATGGCGCGGATCAATTCGCGGCAGGTGGAGGCCTTCCGCGCGACGATGCTGACTGGCAGCGTGACCGAGGCGGCGGCGCTGATGAAGGTGACGCAGCCGGCCGTCAGCCGCTTGCTGCGCGACCTCCAGGCCCTGCTCAAAATGGAGCTGTTCGAGCGGCGCGGCACCGGTCTGGTGCCGACCGCCGCGGCGATGGCGCTCTACACCGAGGTCGAGCGTTCCTTCGTCGGCCTTGAACGCATCACGGCGGCGGCGGAAGAAATCCGCGGACGCCGCACGGGCTCGCTACGCATCGCAGCACTGCCGGCGCTGTCGAACGGCTATCTGCCGCGGCTCACCGGTCACTTCCTGAAGGAGCGGCCCAACCTCAACCTGGCCTTCTTCGGTGTCATCTCGCCGATCGTGGTCGACTGGGTGCTGAACAATCAATGTGACGTCGGCTTTGCCGAGGTGCCGATCGCGCATTCCGGTCTGCCGAGCCAGAGACTGCCGGCGCCAGCGCGCGTCGCAGTGCTGCCGACCGGTCATCGCCTCGCGGAGAAGGAAGTGCTGGAGCCGCGCGATTTCGAGGGCGAGACCTTCATCTCGCTGTCGGCGGGATCCTCGAGCCGGCATCTCGTCGACCAGGTCTTCCACCGCCACGATGTCCGCCGCGTGCTGCGCGTCGAGACCACGCTGTCGGAGATCATGTGCGGCATGGTGTCGTCGGGCCTTGGCGTCGCGATCTGCGATCCCTTCACGGCGCAGGAATTTGCAACGCGCGGCGTCGTCGTGCGCCGCTTCCTGCCGCGCATCGACTTCGAATTCTCCGCGGTCTTTCCGGCGCAGCGCAGTCCATCACCGGTGGCGCTGGACCTGGTCGAGACCATGCGCAAGGCGCTGGTGGAGTTCGAGGATTAGGGCTTCGGTTCGAACAGTGCAGCTCCATGCTCGCTGCCACCTCTCCCGCAAGCGGGAGAGGGAGCGCACCGTCTTCGTGGCGCCAGTAGCGCTCAACCACTGAACGCCGCCTGCGCCTCCGGCAGATCCCAGATCTTGCCGATCGCGGCGGTGCCCGCCGCAATGATCGCAGCTTCATCCGCGCCGAGATAGCGCCCCTCATCGACCAGGACCCGGCCGTCGACCATGACCTGATCGATATTGGCGCGGTTGGCGAGTGCGATCAGCGCGCGGCGCGGGTCGAACAGCGGCTGCAGATGCGGATGGGTGAGATCGACGATAGTGAGATCGGCGGTCGCGCCCGGCTCGATGCGGCCGAGATCGGGCCGCTTGATGACGTCGGCGGCGACCCTCGTGTTCGCCTCGATCAGCTCGGGTGAGTTCGCGACGTCAGGGCGCGCCGAAATGATCTTGGAGATCAGCGACGCCGCATTGAGCTCGCCGAGCAGGTCCATGTTGTAGCCGTCGGTGCCGACCACGGTGCGCACGCCGTGCGCGGCGAAGCGGCTGAACGGCGCGGTGATGCCGGCACGCGCGAACACGCGCGGGCAGTTCAAGACGGTCATGCCGCGCGCGGCCATCAGCCTGAGATCGTCGTCGCTCGAGAACATGCAATGCGCCGCCATCAGATCGGGCGCGAGCAGGCCGAGCCAATCGAGATATTGCGCCGGGGTGCGGCCGCCATAGCGCTTGGCGATGGTCTCGACCTCGGCGCGGCTCTGCGCCATGTGCGTCGTGATGGGAACGCCGAGCTCGCGCGCCCGGCTGGCGCAGGCCTTCAGCAGATCGGGGCCGCAGGTGTCGGTCGCATGCGGGCTCATGGCGAGCTTGATGCGGCCGTCGCCGCGACTATTCCAGCGCTGATAGAGCGCGTCCCACGTCGCCATATCAGCAGCGCCGTCATCGCCGGAATATTGGACCACACCGTCAGGCCCGGCCTTGGCGTCGGAGGTCGAGAACAGATAGGGCGCTCCGTAGAAGCGGATGCCCATCTCCTCCGCCGCGTCGAACATCTCGGGGATCGAGTTGCGGAACGGCTCCATCACCGTGGTGGCGCCGCCCTTGAGCAGCTGGAGGATGCCGAGCCGCGCCACCGCAAGCCGCTCTTCTGCGGAGAGGATATCGGCGCCGCGCTTGGTCAGCGGCAGCAGCACCGTGTAGACGATGCTCTGGTTGTTCTTGCGGCCGTTGCCGTCCTCGGTGTGGCTGCGCGCCACTGCTTCCGAGAAGCAATGATTGTGCAGGTTGAGCAGGCCCGGCAGGACGAAGCGGCCTGGGCGATCATAGACCTGATCGGCGCGCGGCTTGTCGCGCGTGATCGCTGCAATCTTCTTGCCTTGGACGAGAACCCAGTGGTCGCGCAAGACATCCTGCGCGCCGTCTTTGCGTGACAGCACATAGCTGCCGAAGATTGCTGTGGTGCTCATGCGGGGCGCACGTTCCAGAACACGGCGGTGCCGTCGAGAATGCCGGTGATGGCCTTGCGATAGGCCGTCGGCTGCTTGTAGAGGCCGATCGGAATATAGGGGATTTCCTCGAACGCCACCCTCTGGACTTCGCGGCAGATGCGCTGCTGTTCGGCGAGCTCGGAGGCCGCCAGCCACTGGCTGCGCAACTCGCCCATCTTCGTGCTCGCGTACCAGCCGGCGACCTTGCCTTCACCGCGGATGTTGGTGTTGCCGGCCGGGTTGAGCCAGTCGATGCCCTGCCAGTTGCCGACCGCGGCGCTCCAGCCGCCCTGCGGAAGCGGATCCTTCTTCAGCTGGCGCTGCAGCACCACGGCGAAATCGAGGCCGGCATATTCGACGTTCATGCCGGCCTTGCGCAACGAGTCCACCGCGATCTCGCCAAGCGGCTTTTGCGCCAGCGAATTGGTGGGGACCAGCAGCACGATCTTCTCGCCGTTATAGCCGGCGGCCTTGAGGTCAGCCTTGACCTTGGCGTAGTCGCGCGGGCCGCGGAACACGTCGAGGCCGACCTCATTTGCCATCGGGGTGCCGGGTGCGAAATAGCCGACCGGCGAGACCTGGAACGCCGGATCGGTGCCGGCGACAGCGGTCATGAACGCGGACTGATCGATCGCACCCAGGAGCGCGCGGCGGATGGCGGGATTGTCGAACGGCGGCTGCAGGTGGTTGAGGCGCAGCATGCAGGCGTAGCCTCTGGGATCGAGGATGCGCGTCTCGATATCGCCGGCCGCCTTGATCACTGGCAAGAGATCGTGCGGCGTGGTCTCCTGCCAGTCCTGCTCGCCGGTCTGCAGCGCGGCGACGCCGGTGCCGGCATCGGGCGTAGTGGTCCAGACCACGCGATCGTAGTGCACGATCTTCGGCCCCGCGGTCCAATCCGGCTTGCCGTCGGTGCGCGGCTGGTAGCGCTCGAATTTGGCATAGGCGTTGCGCGCGCCCTGTACGCGCTCGTCGGCGAGATAGCGGAACGGGCCGCTGCCAATGACATCGGTGAGCGGCTTGAACGGATCCTGGCTCGCCAGCCGCTCCGGCATCATGAAGCAAGCGTTGATCGCGGCCTTGCCGAGCGCCTGCGGCAGCAGCGGAAAAGGACGCTTCAGACGAAAGCGGATGGTGCGGTCGTCGGCAGCGGTGAGCTCGGCGGTCGCCTCCATCAGCTCGCCGCCAAAGCCGTCGCGCGCGGCCCAGCGGCGGATGCTGGCGACGCAATCGCGCGCCAGCACGCGTTCGCCGTCGTGCCAGAACAGACCATCACGAAGCGTGAGGTCCCACTGCAGCTGGTCGGCGGAGATGGCCTGGCCCGACAGCATCTGCGGCGAGACCTGGAGCGAGGAGCTCATGCCGTACAGCGTATCGTAAACCATGAAGCCGTGGTTTCGCGACACCTGTGCCGTCGAATAGATGGGATCGACGAAGGCGAGATCGATGACGGGAATGAAGCGCAGCGTGGATTGCGATTCAGCGCGGACGATGCCCGGCAGCGACAGCGCCGGCAGCGCCGCGCCGGCCTTGAGGAGCGAACGGCGGGAGATGGACATCAGCGGTGACCGGCTTCGTGGCGCAGGAAGTTTTCCGCGATGTTCTCGCCGGTGGTGATCCAGACATCCGGGCACGACTTTGCGTAGCTCAGGAACTCGCGCAGCAGACGCAGCCGCATCGGGCGGCCGCTGCATTGCGGATGCAGCACGGTCGTCACCATCGCGCCCCAGTCGCGGACTTCGTCCAGCTCGTCCTTCCACATCGAGAGCACGTGCTCCTTCGGGAAAATCGAGCGCGGACTGAAGCGCGCGGACAGGCCGTGCATCCAGTCGTCATAGCTCGCGGTGACCGGCAGCTCGATCGTGCCGGGCCTGCCGTCGGCGAGACGATGGCGATAGGGCCTGACGTCGTCGCGGAACGAGGACGTATAGACGATACCGTGCCGCACCAGCGCGACGCGCAGTTCCTCCGTGAACTCGCCATAGGGCGCGCGATAGCCGGTCGGCTTGACGCCGAGCCGGCGCTTCAAAGCCTCGAAACCGCGCTCCAGCTCCTCCTCGATCCAGGGATCGCCGGGATCCGGCAGCAGATGGTGATAGCCGTGATGTCCGATCTCGTGACCGGCCTTCAAGATGGATTCCGCCATCGCCGGATGCGCGTCGACCGACCACCCCGTGACGAAGAACGTCGCCTTGAGATCGAGCTGGCCGAGCAGCTCCAGCAGCTTCGGCGTGCCGACGCGCGCCTCGTAGCCGCCATAGCTCATGGTGATGAGCCGCTGCGCATGCGCCGCGTCCTTGCTGGTCCAGGCACTCTCGGCGTCCACGTCGAACGACAGGAACATCGCGGATGTGTACGGCTTCGGCCAGGGATATTCGGGCGCGGGATCCGCGGTGTTGGCCGGAACGAGCGGAATGCTCTGGAGTGCCTTACTGTCCAGCATTGATGGTCGCCTTCTCGATTGCGTTGTCGCTCAATTTCCACTTCGCCAGCAGCGTCTTGTAGGTGCCGTCCGCGATCAGTGCGTCGACGGCTTCCAGCATTGCCTGCTGCAATGCCTTCTCCTTCACCGGCAGAGCAATGCCGGTGAATTGCTGTGCGATGGGCTCGCCCACGGTCGCATAGGTGTTGGGCTCGAGGTCCATGATGTAGGGCAGCGTCTCGTTGCCCTGGGCAGCGGCATCGATGCGGCCTTGCCTCAGCTGGGTGCGCGCGTCGGCCGAGCCGTCGGTGCCGACGACCTGGATCGGATTGCTGCCGCAGTTCTTCTCGCTCCACGCGGTGATCTGGGCCGGGAACATCGTGCGGCGGCTGGAGCCGACCTTCTTGCCGCACAGTGACGTCGCACCCTTGAATTCCGGCTTGCGCGACGCCTGCACGAAGAACTGCGGGCCGCTGCGCAAATAATCGACGAAGGTCGCGACCTCGTGCCGGCTCGCATAGTCGGTGAAGCCGGACAGGATGGCATCCACCCGCCCGGTCGAGATCGAGGGCATGAACTCGGCAAAACTGGTCTCGGTCCATTCGATCTTGACGCCGAGCTTGCGGCCGATGGCTTCACCGAGATCGACGTCGAAGCCGGAGAGCGCGTTGGTGGCGGGATCGCGGAACTCCATCGGCGGATAATTCGGCACGACCGCCACTTTGATGCTGCCGCGCTTTGCGATTTCAGGCGGCAATTCGGCCGCCATTGCCGACGCGCTCATGACGCCCAGGAACGCCGCCGCAAGCAAAAGTCTCTTCATCACATACCCCCAATGTCAGATCACTGCCGATAGAAATGCCTTGGTGCGCTCCTCGCGCGGCGCGCCCAACACGTCGGAGGCGCGGCCCTGCTCGACGATCGCGCCCTGATCCATGTAGACGACGCGGTCGGCGACCTCGCGGGCGAAGCCGAGCTCGTGCGTCACCACCATCATGGACATGCCGCTTCGCGCCAGTTCCTTCATCACCGCGAGCACCTCGCCGACGAGCTCGGGATCGAGCGCGCTGGTGGGCTCGTCGAACAGCATCAGCATCGGCTTCATGGCGAGCGCCCGCGCGATCGCGACACGCTGCTGCTGGCCGCCGGAGAGCTGCGCCGGATAGGAATCCGCCTTGGCCGCCAGCCCGACGCGACGAAGCAGTTCGATCGCCTCGGCGCGCACCTCGTCCGGCTTGCGCCCCTGAACCTGGATCGGACCTTCCGTGATGTTCTCCAGCGCGGTCTTGTGCGGAAACAGGTTGAAGCGCTGGAACACCATGCCGGTCTTGAGCCGCTGCCGCCCGATCTCGCGCTCGCTGAGGCGATGGAGTTTTCCGCCTTGCTCGCGCACGCCGAGCAGCTCGCCGTCGAGCCAGATGCCCCCGGCATCGATCGTGGCAAGCTGATTGATGCAGCGGAGCAGCGTCGTCTTGCCGGAGCCGGAGGCGCCGATCAGGCACATCACCTCGCCGGGCCAGACGTCGAGCGAGACGTTGTTGAGAGCCTGAAACTCTCCAAAGTTCTTGGCTACGGAGCGGATCGCGACGAGCGGTTTTGTCATCGCGCCAGCCGCAATGTGCCGCGCGCAAAGCGGCGTTCGAGCAACATCTGGAGCGGGGTCAGGATCGAAACCGCGAGCAGGTACCAGAGCCCGGCGACGATCAGGAGCTCGATGACGCGGGAGTTGGCGTAGTAGATGTTCTCGGCATTGTGCAGCAGCTCCGGATACTGGATCACGCTGGCGAGCGAGGTCGCCTTCACCATGCCGATGAACTCGTTGCCGAGCGGCGGGATCACCACGCGCATCGCCTGCGGCAGCACGATCCGGCGCAGCGCGCGCAGCCGTCCCATGCCGATGGCCTGCGCCGCCTCATATTGCCCGATATCGACCGACAGCATGCCGGCGCGCATGACTTCGGAGGTGTAGGCGCCCTGGTTGATGCCGAGCCCGAGCAGCGCGGCAAGGAACGGCGTCATGACGTCGACGGCGCGCGCGGACCACAGGCCGGGGATACCGATGGTCGGGAACACCAGCGCGAGGTTGAACCACAGCAGCAGCTGCAGGATCAGTGGCGTTCCGCGGAACAGCCAGGTGTAGCCGGCGGCGACCGACTTCAGCACCGGATTGGGCGACAGCCGCATGATCGCGACGACGATGCCGAGGAAGATGCCGAGCATCATCGCCAGCACCGCCATTACCATGGTGTTGACGATGCCTTCGAGGATGACCTTTGCGGTCAGGAAGCGGCTGACATAGGACCATTCGATCTGGCCGTTCGCAAAGGCGCGCGCGATCGCCGCCAGCACGAGGACGATCAGGGCCGCGCTGATCCAGCGAAACCAGTGCGGTTCGCGCGCGATCCGCATGCCCGACAGATCGGGAAATCCTTGCGCGAGTGCCGGCGCCTGCTTCATTGCGGCGCCGCGTTCAGCATGGGCTGGGCGACTGCATTGGTCCCCAAGCCCCATTTGTCGAGAATGGCCTTGTACGAGCCGTCAGCGATCATCGCCGCGAGCTTCTCCGTCACGACCTCGCGCAAGACCGCATCGTCCTTGCGGAACATGATGCCCTGATAGCCCCTGGCAAAGGGCTCGCCGACGATGCGATACTTGCCGGGCTCCTGTTGCTGCGCATAAGGCAACGTCTCGCTGCCCTGCACGGCGGCGTCGATGCGGCCCTGCTTGAGCTGGTTGCGGACGTCGATGGAATTCTCGCCCGGAACGTACTGGATCGCGGGCTTGCCGGCCGGCTCGCAATTTTGCTTGCTCCACTTCTCGATCTCGACCGGGAAGCTGGTGCTGCGGGTGGTGCCGACCTTTTTGCCGCAGAGATCGGGGGCGTCCTTGGCCGCGCTCTCCGCCATCACGAAGAACTGCGGGCCGGTTGCGAGGTAATCGACGAAGTCGGCGGTCTCGCGCCGCGAGGCACGATCGGAGATGCCGGAAATAATGAAGTCGGCTCGCTTGGTCTGGAGCGAGGGGATCAACTCGGCGAACGGCGTCTCGCTCCAGACGATCTTGAGGTCGCCAAGCCGCTTGGCGAGCTCTTTCGCCAGATCGATGTCGAGCCCGACCAGCTCGTTGGTTGCGGGATCGCGATATTCCATCGGCGCGTAGGTGGAGTTGACTGTCAGCTTCAGCGTGCCGGCCTGCTTGATCTCCGCCGGGAGCTCGGCGCCTCGCGCCGACGTCACCGCGGCCAGCGCCGCGCAGGCAAGCAAATACGAGAGGCGTGTCATGTCAGCTCCTTTTGCCAACGCCGCGACCGGCCGTTGGTCAATCTGCGTCGAGAACGGCCGGCTCGATGATGCCGGCACGCTCGGTGATCACCCTGTATTGCTCGGGCCGCCGATGGGCGGCGAAGTTGAACATCTTGTCCTTGCCCTGGCGGCAGAGGTCGAGATCGATGTCGGCGACGATCACCTCGTCGGCCAGCGTCTGCGCCTGCGCGACGATGCGGCCGTTGGGATCGACGATGCAGGAGCCGCCGATCAGGCCGGAGCCGTCCTCCTCGCCCGCCTTCGCCACCGAAATCGCCCAGGTCGCGTTCATGTAGGCGTTGGCCTGCGTCACCAGCGTCGAGTGGAAGGTGCGCAAGGCTCCGTCTTCGGTCGTGCCGCCGTTGGGATCGTAGGCCGCCGAATTGTAGCCGATGCAGACGAGCTCGACGCCTTGCAGACCGAGCACGCGCCAGGATTCCGGCCAGCGACGATCATTGCAGATCATCATGCCCATGATGGCATGGGCCCAGGACGAGCCGGCGCGGAAGGCGGGAAAGCCGAGGTCGCCATATTCGAAGTAGCGCTTCTCGAGTTGCTGGTAGCGCGCGCCCGGACGCGGCTCGACCGAGCCCGGCAGATGCACCTTGCGATAGCGGCCGAGAACCTCGCCGTCGCGATCGACCAGGATGGCGCAATTGTAGCGCCGCCCCTCCGCCGTCAGCTCGGCATAGCCGACGTAAAAGCCGACGCGGAGCGCACGTGCGCGATCGAACAGCTTCGCCACCGCGGGGTTCGGCATGCTGCGCTCGAAATACCGGTCGAGGGCCTCGCCTTCGAGCAGCCAGCGCGGGAAGAAGGTGGTGAAGGCGAGCTCCGGAAACACCACGAGGCTCGCACCCCGACCGGCCGCCTCCTCCAGCATGTCGAGCATCCGCGACAACGTATGCTCGCGCGTATCGGCTTTTTGTGTCGGCCCCATCTGAGCCGCGGCGGCGCGAAGGACACGAACCAAGTTTGCCTCCAATCTGTGCGCGTTGCCGCCTCAATGGGCGAACGAACCCTTTGATGCGACGCGCAAATCCGCTGCCATTACGGGCAAGCGCTGCTGCAAAATCAATTCGCGTTGCTATGATGTTTTGGCCCTGACTATAATCGGCAGTGATATGAACCTGCGTCAGCTCGAGATCCTTCGCGCCGTGATCCGCCACCGCACCACGGTGGCGGCGGCGGACGAGCTGGCGCTGTCGCAGCCGGCGGTCAGCAACGCGCTGAAGACGATGGAGGCGCAGGCGGGCTTTGCGCTGTTCGAGCGCGTCAACAACCGGCTGTTTCCAACCGCCGAAGCGATGGCGCTCTACAAGGAGAGCGAGGCGATCTTTGCGCTGCACGCCAAGCTCGAGAACCGCATGCGCGATTTGCGCGAGAACCGCGCCGGGCATCTCGCCATCGTGGCGACGCCGCCGCTCGCCTACAGCATCATTCCGTCCGCGCTGTCGGGCTTCCTGCGCCGCCGCCCGGAGACGCGGGTGTTCTTCGACGTACGGCGCTATGAGGGCATCATCGAGGGTGTGCTGAGCCGCGTCGCCGAGCTCGGCTTCGCGCTCGGCCTCACGCATCATCCCGGCATCGCGCATGAGGTGGTGCACACCGGCGAGATGGTCTGCGTGCTGCCGCCACAGCATCCGCTCGCGGAACGACCGGTGATCTCGGCCGCTGATCTCTCCGGCCTGCCCTTCATCGGGCTCGAACGCGGCACGCGGCTGGGCGAAGCCGTGCGCGACAGCTTTGCCCGTGCCGGTGCGCCGTTCCGGCCGACGGTCGAGGTGCGCTACTGCAACACGGCCTGCGTGCTGGCCGCCGCCGGCGTCGGCGCGGCGGTGGTCGATCCCTTCTCGCCGCGGCAGAACGGCGGCAGCGGCCTCGTCGTCCGTCCGTTCACGCCGACGACGCAGGCGGTCGCCTATATGTTATGGTCTGAAGCCGAGCCGCTGTCGCGTCTGGCCAAGGCCTTTCTCAACGAGATCCGCAAGGAGAGCGCTCTGCTCGAGCGCACAGCGCCGCACCAGCAACATGGGGCAGAAAGCGGCTGAGCTTCGCAACCTTTTGACCGGGAGGCCCATGGCACGCATCACCATCATCGAGACCGGAGAGGTGCCGCAAAAATACCGCGAGCGTCACGGTTCATTTCCGGACATGTTCGCGCGCATGATCCGCGCCGAGGAGCCGGCCGCGACGATCGAGGTCGTCAGCATCCCCAACGGCGATGCACTTCCCGATCCGAGCAAGCTCGAGGCCGTCCTGATCACCGGCGCGGCGGCCGGGGTCTATGACGGGCTCGACTGGATCGCGCCGCTGGAAGATTTCGCGCGGACGGCTTACGCCAACAAGACACCGATGGTCGGTGTCTGCTTCGGCCACCAGCTGATCGCGCAGGCGCTCGGCGGCACCGTGCGCAAATCGGAGCATGGCTGGGGCATCGGCCGGCATGTCTATCAGGTGCTGCCGGAAAACGGCGTCATCGACGGTGAAGCGGTTGCGATCGCCGCCTCGCATCAGGACCAGGTGATCGAGCCGCCAAACGATGCGCTGACGATCCTCTCCTCCGAGTTCACCCCGCATGCCGGCCTGCTCTATGCCAATGGCGCGACGCTGACAGTGCAGCCGCATCCGGAATTCGATGTCGGGTTCGCGCAAGTGTGCTGCGATCTGCGCGACGGCAAGGCACCTGATGAAGTCGTCGCCACCGCGAGGGCGTCGCTGGCGGAGCCGATGGATAATGCGAAGCTCGGCGGGGCGATTACAAGATTCCTGACGAAACGGTGAGTTCACCTCGCCCCGCTTGAGGTCGGATTGCGCGCGGCGATGCGAAGCATCGTCTGCGCAATCCGGGTGAGGGGGACTCTCCGCGAGTCCGTCTGCCATCGAGTTTGCTGAGACAGCCCCTCACCCCACCCCTCTCCCCGTAAGAACGAGGAGAGGGAGAGGAAGCGGTTCAGAACGGATCGCTTCCCAATCCCGGCACATCGGCCGGTCGCGGGCCCGGCGCCGCCCAGTGAAACCGGCGGTCCTTCTCCGCAATGGCGATGTCGTTGATCGAGGCCTCGCGCCGCTTCATCAGGCCGTGCTCGTCGAACTCCCATTGCTCGTTGCCGTAGGAGCGGTACCACTGGCCGCTTGCATCGTGCCATTCGTACTGGAAGCGCACCGCGATCCGGTTGCCGTCGAAGGCCCAGAGGTCCTTGATCAGGCGGTAATCCTGCTCCTTCTCCCATTTGCGGGTGAGGAAGGCGACGATGGCCTCGCGGCCCTGAAACACTTCCGAACGGTTGCGCCAGCGGCTGTCCTCGGTATAGGCGAGCGAGACGCGCACCGGATCGCGTGAATTCCAGGCGTCCTCGGCCATGCGGGCCTTTTGCGCGGCGGTCTCGCGGGTGAAGGGTGGAAGTGGCGGGCGCGACATGATGGCCTCATCGGTTGATCGGGACCGCGAATGTATCGTCGCAATCAGCGGAGTCGATAGGCCATCCACTATCGAGCGATCACGAAACCAGATCGGCCTTCATCAATTGGCGGATCGATTTCGGGATCGGCTGGGCGCGGCCGCCGCTGATGAAGGCAACGCGGACCTCGGCTTTCACCAGCACGTCGTCGCCGCGCCGCACCTCCTGCGCCAGCATGATGGACGCCCCCTTCACCGCGACCGGCCAGGTCACGACGTCGAGCACGTCGTCCATTCGCGCGGGCTTCAGGAAGTCCAGATGCATCGAGCGCACCACGAAGGCGAAGCCGGCGCCGTCCGTCTCGGCCTGCTCGAACAGCACCTGCTGCTCGGCGCCCATCAGCCTGAGATGATTGGTGCGTCCGCGCTCCATGTAGCGCAGGTAATTGGCATGATAGACGATGCCGGAAAAATCCGTGTCCTCGTAATAGACGCGGACCTGCATGTGGTGGCGGCCGTCGCGGATCTCGCCGTCGAGATGAGCTGTCACGTCCGGAGCCTCTTCGCTGGTCGGTAACCGGCTCGTTGTGCGCAAAAACAGCCGGACGCGCAAGCGTGTTAGGACACAACCGCCCCGGACCTTCCCAGCGTCACCTCGACGATCTCAGGCGGCACGCCGAAGCGGAGCGGCATGATGCTGCAACCGAGGCCGCCGGAGACGATGAGATCGCATTTCAGGCGGAAGTGGCCATAGGCGAGCCGCAGGCCGTTCTTGGGCGCGACGGCCGGCGACCAGCCGAGCAGGCGGACCTGGCCGCCATGGGTATGGCCGGACAATTGCAGTGCGACGCGCGCGGGCACGAGCGGTGCGATATTGGGCTCGTGCGCGAGCAGGATGACCGGTGCATCGTCGGTGATCTTGGCCAGCGTGGCGTTGAGATCGTCGGCACCGAAGTGCGCCATGCTCCGGAAGCGCCGCGCCGGCAGGAAGGCGAGCTGATCGCCGAGGCCGGCAAGCCAGAACGGACGTCCGTCCTTGGTGAGGCGGACGGCATCATTCTCGTAGACGGGGATGCCGGCCGCCTCCAGCGCCCGATGCGCGATGGTCGGCCCTTGCCCTGCCTGCTGCACGGTCCTGTCGTCCCAATAATCGTGGTTGCCCATGACGGCATGGACGCCGAGGGGCGCCTTCAGGCGCGCCAGCACCCTTGCCCATTCGCTCGACGGAATGAAGCGCGTGACGTGGTGAAGGCCGGCGACGTAGTCGCCGAGCAGCACGATGAGATCGGCGTTGAGAGCATTGGTCCGGTCGACGATGCCCTCGATGCGCTCCAGCGACATCCAGGGGTCGCAGGCATGGATGTCGGCGATGGCGGCAATCTTCAGCGGAAAATCCGCCGGCCACTGCCGCGGCATCGGATGATAGCGCGTGACGCGGAGGCGCAGCACCGGCTCGACACCGACGCCATAGGCGGCGGTCGAGACGCCGAGGGCGGACAGGCCGCCGATGGAACGGATGAGGTGACGACGCGTGATCATGGAAGCCCGATGATGATGCGGCGTCTTGATGATAT
Organism: Bradyrhizobium sp. USDA 3397; assembly: GCF_054060965.1. Taxonomy (NCBI): domain Bacteria; kingdom Pseudomonadati; phylum Pseudomonadota; class Alphaproteobacteria; order Hyphomicrobiales; family Nitrobacteraceae; genus Bradyrhizobium; species Bradyrhizobium sp. USDA 3397. The sequence continues at coordinate 6,218,609 of NZ_JBSSDS010000001.1, read as the reverse complement.
CCGATTGGAGCGGAATTGGGATGCTTTCGTGCAGATCGTCTGCACGAGGTTAACGGAAATTCATCAAAGCCGGAACGGCGCGGTTCAGCAGATCACTCGTCGCTGTCATCCGTGCCGAACAGGCCGAACTGCGCCGCCGCATCGCGCGAGGGCTCGGCGAGGCCGAGATGGCGGAAGGCGTGCGAGGTCAGCAGGCGGCCGCGCGGCGTGCGCTGTAGATAGCCGCACTGGATCAGATAGGGCTCGATGATGTCCTCGATGGCATCGCGCGGCTCCGACAAGGCCGCAGCCATGGTCTCGACGCCGACCGGGCCGCCGCCATAGTTGAGCGCGATGGTCGAAAGATAGCGTCGATCCATGGCGTCCAGCCCCGCGGCATCGACCTCGAGCGCGCTCAGCGCGTGGTCGGCAATCTTGCGGTCGATCTTGTCGGCATCGGCCGCGGACGCGAAATCGCGCACGCGGCGGAGCAGGCGGCCGGCGATGCGCGGGGTGCCGCGGGCGCGGCGCGCGATCTCGTTGGCGCCGTCCGCGCTCATGCCGACGTTGAGCACGCGCGCGCCGCGGCTGACGATGCTCTCCAACTCCTCGATCGTGTAGAAGTTGAGCCGGACCGGAATGCCAAAGCGGTCGCGCAAGGGATTGGTGAGAAGGCCGGCGCGCGTGGTGGCGCCCACCAGGGTGAATTTCGACAGCTCGATCTTCACCGAGCGCGCCGCCGGTCCTTCGCCGATGATGAGGTCGAGCTGAAAATCCTCCATCGCGGGATAGAGCACCTCTTCCACCGCGGGGCTGAGGCGATGGATCTCGTCGATGAAGAGCACGTCGCGCTCTTCGAGATTGGTCAGCAGCGCAGCGAGGTCGCCGGCCTTGGCAATGACAGGCCCCGAGGTGGCGCGGAAGCCGACGCCGAGCTCCTTTGCGACGATCTGCGCCAGCGTAGTCTTGCCGAGGCCGGGCGGGCCGACGAACAGCACGTGATCCAGCGCCTCGCCGCGCTTGCGCGCCGCCTCGATGAAGATCGAGAGATTCTTGCGCGCCTGCGCCTGGCCGACGAAGTCGGACAGCGATTGCGGCCGCAGCGCGGTGTCGCCGACATCATCGCTGCGCCGCTCGGGCGAGACCATGCGGCTGGCCTTGGGATCGCTCACTTCGCGAGCTCCTTCAACCCGAGCCGGATCAGCTGCGCCGTCTCGGCGCCCTCACCCGCACTGCGCGAGGCCGAGGCAATCGCGGCGGCGGCCTGCGGCTGGCCGTAGCCGAGATTGACCAGGGCGGAGATCGCATCCGCGACGGGGCGCGGCGCGCGCTGGTCGTCGACGGCGCCGGCAAGATGCACGACGGCGGGATCGACACTGGCGAAGGCCGGCGCCTTGTCCTTCAATTCGGTGACGATCCGCTCGGCGACCTTGGGGCCGACGCCCGGCGTGCGCGCCACCGCGGCCTTGTCGCGCAGCGCAATCGCATTGGCGAGATCGGCTGGCGACAGCGTGCCGAGCACGGCCAGCGCGACCTTGGCGCCGACGCCCTGCACGGTCTGGAGCAGGCGAAACCATTCGCGCTCCTGATCGGTGCGGAAGCCGAACAGCTTGATCTGGTCCTCGCGGACATAAGTCTCGATCGACAGCACGGCGGCCTCGCCCGGCGAAGGCAGATGCTGCAGGGTGCGCGAGGAGCAATGTACCTGATAGCCGACGCCGCCGACGTCGAGGATGACGAAATCCTCGCCGTAGGAATCGATCAAGCCCTTGAGCTTGCCGATCATATCAAGACCTCATTCGCGGCAGAGACTTCTCCATCGTCATGGCCGGGCCTGACCCGGCCATCCACGCCTTCAACGCCGACAAGAAAGAACGTGGATGCCCGGGACAAGCCCGGGCATGACGGCGAGAACGCGTGACGACCAATCATATCCCCACCACCTTCAGCCTGAGAGCGGTGCTCTGGCGATGATGGGCGTGGGTGATGGCGATGGCGAGCGCGTCGGCTGCGTCCGCGGACGGCGGCTCGGCCTTCGGCAGCAAGATTTTCAGCATCATCGCGATCTGTTGCTTGTCGGCGTGGCCGGCGCCGACCACGGTCTTCTTGACCTGGTTCGGCGCGTATTCGGCGACAGAGATGCCGAACATTGCGGGCGCCAGCATGGCAACGCCGCGGGCCTGGCCGAGCTTCAGCGTCGCGACGCCGTCCTTGTTGACGAAGGTCTGCTCGACCGCGGCTTCCACCGGCTGGTGATTGGACAAGACGGAAGCGAGCCCTTCATGGATCGCGAGCAGCCGGCTCGACAGCGGCAAATCGTCGGGCGGTTCCACCGAGCCGCAGGCGACGTAGGCCAAGCGATTGCCCTCGGCCTCGATCACGCCCCAGCCGGTGCGGCGCAGGCCGGGATCGATGCCGATGATGCGAACGGGGCCACGAATCGGGAGCGCAGTCATGCGCCAGTGATAGCGGCTGGCTGCCCTGGAGGAAACAGAAACAGAACGGAAGTAACAAGGGAAGTAGGGCCGTCGAGCCCTACCCGCCCATCTTCGCAACAAGCGCGTCCGACACCTCGAAATTGGCGTAGACGTTCTGCACGTCGTCGTGCTCGTTGAGCAAGTCCATCAGCTTCAGGAGCTTCTCGCCGGTCTCGTCGTCGACGGTAACCGTATTCTGCGGCTTCCAGATCAGCGCGGCCTTGCGCGGCTCGCCGAACTTGGCTTCCAGCGCCTTGGCGACATCGCGATAGCTTTCCGTCGAAGCGTAGATCTCGTGACCGTTCTCGCCCGAGACGACGTCGTCGGCGCCGGCCTCGATCGCGGCATCCAGCACCGCATCGTCGGAGGCGACGCTGCGGTCGTATTCGATGATGCCGGTGCGGTCGAACATGAAGGAGACTGAGCCGGTTTCGCCGAGATTGCCGCCGGATTTGGTGAAGAAGGAGCGGATGTCAGAGGCGGCGCGGTTGCGGTTGTCGGTCAGCGCCTCGACGATGACCGCGACGCCGCCGGGGCCGTAGCCCTCGTAGCGGATCTCGTCATAGTTCTCGCCGTCGCTGCCAAGCGCCTTCTTGATGGCGCGCTCGATATTGTCCTTCGGCATGTTCTTTTTCTCCTGGCGCGCCGCGATCACGGCGGCGCGCAGGCGCGGGTTCATGGCGGGGTCGGGGGTGCCCAGCTTGGCAGCGACGGTGATTTCCCGCGCCAGCTTGCCGAACAGTTTCGACTTCTGGGCATCCTGCCGCCCCTTGCGGTGCATGATGTTCTTGAATTGGGAATGTCCGGCCATGCGTGGTCTCTTGATGGAAGCGTGCGTCAAGGTAAATGCGGGAAGCGCGGCCTTATAGGCCGCCCACCCACCGGAATCAAAGGGCTCGGCTTGTCCTGAGGTAGCCCTGTAAAGGTAACCGCCGCCATGGCGCCCGCCTAGATGTCAGGCACCGTTAACCCTGATTTCATTCCGGACTGCGAAAATAGTGCCCGACCGTTCCCCGACAAGAGAGACCCGATGGCGTTCGGACTATTTCGGAAGCGTCTGCCGGACACGGCCGCGCCTGCGGCAGCCCCGGAGGCTGCGCAGCCGGCAGCCCCTGCCGCACCCGCCCCGACCGCCGAAAGTGATTCGGCCCGGGAAATCCTGGAATTGCTGGAACTCGAGCTCGGCGCCATGATCCGCCAGCTCGAGCGCGCCGCCAATTCGGTGGCCGGCGGCGCCGAGGCGACCGCGGCGACCCTTGCCGCCATTCGCGACCGCACCGACGCCCTGACCGGCCGGACCAACGCGGCGCAATCCACCGCCTCCACCTTCGCCCATGCCGCCGACAAGTTCACCCAGTCCGCGCAAGGGATCGGCGCGCAGGTCCGCGAGGCCGGCAAGCTCGCCGACGAGGCCAGCGCCGCCGCCCAGGAAGCCCGCGCCAATGTCGACCGCCTGCGCGAATCCTCCGCCGCGATCGGCAACGTCGTCAATCTGATCGCGCAGATCGCGCGGCAGACCACGCTGCTCGCGCTCAACTCGACGATCGAGGCCGCGCGCGCGGGCGCAGCCGGAAAAGGCTTTGCCGTCGTCGCCACCGAGGTCAAGGCGCTCGCGGTGCAGACCCAGAGCGCGACCGAGGAGATCACGAAGAAGATCGATGCGCTCCAGCGCGACGCCGCCGGCTCGGCGGATGCGGTGCACCGCATCTCGCAGGCGATCGAGGCGATCCGTCCGGTGTTCGACACCGTCAACGGCGCGGTCGCCGAGCAGAATGCCACAACCAGCGAAGTCTCCGGCAATGCCGCCAGCGCCTCGGAGTTCATCATCTCGGTCGGCGAGAGCGCGGCCGAGATCGACGCGGCGACCAAAGCCGCCGAGACCCATGGCGAGAGCGTCGCCAGCGCCGGCAAGGCCGTCACAACCTTCGCCCGCAAGCTGAAATCGCGCTGCGCGGTGCTGCTGCGCCAAAGCGAGCACGATGACCGCCGCAAGACCGAGCGGCTGCCCTGCCACCTCAAATTCGAGACCGCGCGCGGCGTGATGCCGGTCTATGAAATCGCGATGGAGGGCGTGCTGATCGGCGGCGCGGACGCAAGCCGGCTCGCCGCGCAGTCTACGATCGAAGGCAGCCTGGAGGACATCGGCGCCTGCCGCCTGCGCGTGGTCGAGCAATCCAAGGCCGGCGCCCGCGCGCAATTCGTCGGCGCCACCGCCGCGCTCAGCGAGAAGATCGAGGACAAGCTCTGGTCGATCCATGAGGAGAACACCGAGCTCGTCACCCGTGCCATGGAGGCGGGCAATGCACTGACGCAGATATTCGAGCAGGCGGTTGCGCGCGGCGAGGTCAAGCTCGACGACCTCTTCGACACGGACTACGCGGAAATCGCCGGCACCAATCCGCAGCAATACCGCACCAAATATCTCGACTGGGCCGATCGCGCCCTGCCGCCGTTCCAGGAGGCCTTCCTGGCGCGGGAGTCGCGGATGGCGTTCTGCGCCATGGTCGACCGCAACGGCTTTTTGCCGGTGCACAACAAGATCTATTCGCATCCGCAGCGGCCGGGCGACGTCGCCTGGAACACGGCCAACAGCCGCAACCGGCGCATCTTCAACGATCCGGCGGGGTTAGCTGCCGCGCGCAACCTGCGATCGTACCTGGTCCAGAGCTATGCGCGCGACATGGGCAACGGGAACACGGTGATGATGCGCGAGATCGACGTCCCGATCCGCGTGCAGGGCCGGCACTGGGGCGGCTTCCGCACGGCCTACAAGCTGTAGCGCCCCCACGCGTGCACGCACCTGCACGCACCTGCACGCACCTGCACTCCTGGGCAAGACGCCGGGCGCGAATCATCCTCTAAGGTCGGACCTGGAATCGGAATGCCGCCAAGGAGCCGATCAACGGCTCCGACTGGAGAGAGCCCGTACATGTCCTCTGCACAACTTGCCGTATTGGACACCGCATCCAACCGGACGCTCGCCGAACGCCTGATCGACCAGCTCGCCGACCGCATCGGCGGTCTCGGCGTCGAGCTCGCCGACATCGCCGGCAACGTCCAGGACGTCGCCAACCGCGTCGCGAGCCAGTCGGAACGGTTTCACCATCTGCAGAAGACGGCCGAGACGATGGTCTCGACCAACCACGACATCGCCAACGCCTCGCAGGCGGTGCAAACCACGACGTCGGCCGCGGTCGGCGAGATCGCGCAGTCGCGCGGCGCCGTCGACACCGCGGTCAGCCACATCTCCGAACTCGTCGCCGCGGTGGAGCGGATCGAGGCGCGCCTGTCCGCCGTCGGCGCGGCGCTGGCGCAGGTGGCGAAGGTCTCCGGCTCGATCGAGGCGATCGCCAAGCAGACCAATCTGCTCGCGCTCAACGCCACCATCGAGGCGGCGCGCGCCGGCACCTCCGGCCGCGGCTTCGCGGTGGTCGCGAGCGAGGTCAAGAGCCTCGCCGAAGCCACCCGCCAGGCGACGCACGAGATCTCCGACACGGTGCGCGATCTCGACGGCCAGATCGAAGGCCTGATCGGCGAGAGCAGCGACGCCTCGCAGCGCGCCAAGACCGCCGGCGAAGGCGCGCAAGCGATCTCCGGCATCATCTCGCGGGTCCAGCAGGGCTTCGCCTCGGTCGAAGCCGAGATCGACGGCGTCGCCCGCGCGGCGACCTCCAACCTCGGCCACTGCGACACCGTGATCAGCGAGCTCAACGAGCTCGCCAAGGGCGTAGACCTCTCCTCGCGCGACCTCAGGAGCGCCGACGATCGGGTGGCGAAGCTGCTCGACACCTCGGAAGGCCTGATCGCGCTGATCGCCGACAGCGGCGTGGAGACGTCGGACGCGCCGCTGATCCGCATCGTCGTCGACACCGCGAAGCGGATCTCGGCGGAGTTCGAAGCCGCGATCGACCGCGGCGAGATCACGCTCGACCAGCTCATGGACGAGACCTACCGCGAGATATCAGGCACCGATCCGAAGCAGTACCTGACCAACTACGTCGCGTTCACCGACCGCGTGCTGCCCGCGATCCAGGACCCGATCCAGAACTCCGATCCGCGCATCGTGTTCTGCGTCGCCTGGGCGCGGGGCGGCTACCTTCCGACCCACAATCCGAACTACCGCCTGCCGCAGGGCAAGGACCCGGTCTGGAACAACGCCAATTGCCGCAACCGCCGCCTGTTCACCGACCGCGCGGTGAAGAAGGTGGCGGCCAATACAAAACCCTTCCTGCTGCAGACCTACCGCCGCGACATGGGCGGCGGGCAGTTCGTGCTGATGAAGGACCTGTCCTCGCCGATCATGATCCGCGGCAAGCACTGGGGCGCTTTCCGGATGGGCTTTCGCCAGGGCTGACGAGGACGCTCCGGCATCTTCAAAACAAAAACTCGAAAACAACCCCATGCACAGTAGCCGGGGTGTGCGAAATCAATGGCTTGCGCCGGCAGGCCGTTGCGCGCGTTGACCCGTCGGGCAAAACAGGGGTAGAATGCTAATATTCCGAAAATTGGAAGGCATTCGGTTCGCCCCGCGCCTGCACTGGTGCGGCGGCCGACGTTGCCGTAGAAGTGCCGCCGCGCATTCGAACCCGAACACAGCAAGCTGGTTTTTTGATGTCCTGTCCACCTGCCCAAATCGGCGCGCCGTTTTCCGAGATTGACACACCGGCGCTGATCATCGACCTCGACGCCTTCGAGCGCAATCTCGATACGATGGCGGCACGGGTCGGCAAGCTCGGCGTTCGCCTGCGTCCGCATGCGAAGACCCACAAGTCGCCGATCATTGCGGCCAAGCAGATCGCGCGCGGCGCAATCGGCATGTGCTGCCAGAAGGTCGCCGAGGCCGACATCCTGGTTGCGGGTGGGGTGAGCGACGTGCTCGTCAGCAATGAGGTGGTGGGCCCGCGGAAGCTGGAACGTCTCGCAGGCCTCGCGCGCCACGCACGCATCAGCGTTTGCGTGGACGATGCGATCATGGTCGAGCAACTGTCGCACGCCGCGGAGCGGGCAGGATCGCAAATCGAAGTCCTGGTCGAAATCGACGTCGGTGCCGGTCGCTGCGGCGTCAGGCCGGGGCCGGCGGCGGCCACCCTGGCGCGGCAGGTGGCGGGTTCGCGCTTCCTGTCGTTCGGCGGCTTGCAGGCCTATCACGGCTCTGCCCAGCATTTGCGCACGCCGGAGGAGCGGCGCGCTGCCATCGCGAGCGCCGCCGATGCGACCTCGGAAACATTGCGCGTGCTCAAGGACGCGGGCTTTCAGTGCCGGACGATTGGAGGTGCAGGAACCGGCACGTTCGAGCTCGAAGGCGCGAGCGGCATCTGGAACGAATTGCAGGCGGGCTCCTATATCTTCATGGACGCCGACTACGCCAAGAACCTCGCCGACGGGACGCGCAACGCCAATCCGTTCGAGCATGCGCTGTTCGTGATCGCGACCGTGATGAGCACCGGCGCCGGCGAACGCGCCGTCATCGATGCGGGCCACAAGGCCCTGTCGAACGACAGCGGATTTCCGGTCGTGCTCGGCCGGCCCGACCTGCGCTATCATCGGCCCTCCGACGAGCATGGCCTGCTCGATTTCGACAGCGCTTCGTCGCGACTGGCGATCGGCGACAAGGTGACGCTGATCCCCGGCCATTGCGACCCAACCGTCAATCTCTACGACTGGTATGTCGGCGTGCGCGGCTTCAACACGCCGGATGCCCGCGTGGAGGCACTTTGGCCAGTCGCGGCGCGGGGCGCGATCACCTGAGATTGACGCGTGATTGCGCGCGCCGATCTCCGCCATTGCCACGGACAAGCGAAGCACAGATCCAAGACCCATGCGCCGCAGCATTGGTTTGGCGAAAACGCGGAGTGACAAGCTTCGCAAAACAACTGCGCGCTCGCGCTCGGAGTCATGGTTCTGGCCCCTCGTTCGCAATTGCGGGCCAAGGCGTACACTCATCATTCGGGACTGCCCGTTTCCAAGGGACGAGCAGACGTGGCTTGCCCGGCTGGGAACGACTGCAAATGACCCGTTTGAGACATCAGCCATCTCGCGCCGACCGCGGCTGACGCTATCCCCGAACCCCGTTCAGTGCGATAATTGAAATTGGGACTAACGTTCTCCTGGTCCGGGAGACAGCCATGCGGCGGCGGCAATTTGTTAAATTCATTGGCGGCGTTGCACTTGCTTGGCCGCTCAGTGCCGGAGCGCAGCCGGTGGGCAAGTTATACCGTATTGGTTATTTCAACGCGGGCGCCGCAGCTGCGCAGGGTGGCGTCGGACTCGAACGAGCTTTCGCTGAAGCCCTCCGTGAGTTGGGCTGGATGGAAGGGACGAATATTGCCTTCGAGTACCGATTCGCAGAAGGTCATTCGGATCGGCTACCCGGCATGGCCACAGAGCTGGTGCATCTCAAGGTCGATGTCATCGTTGCAAACGGAACATTGGCATCACTCGCCGCCAAGCAAGCCACCTCGACGATCCCCATTGTCACGGCGCCTGCTGGCGATCCACTCGGGAGCGGGCTTGTTCGGAGTTTGGCGCACCCAGGCGGCAATGTCACAGGTTTGAGCCTAATGGCTCCGGATTTGGGCGGGAAGCGGTTGGAGCTACTCAAGGAGCTTCTGCCCGACGTCTCCAGAGCGGCCATCCTGTGGAATGCTGCCAATCCCTATGCGGCGGATGTGTTCAGAGAGACGGACCGTGCCGCCCGGACATTGCAAATTACGCTCCAATCGCTTGAGGTGCGCAGTCTCGATGATTTTGATACAGCATTCGAGGCTGCCAAAGTCCGACGTCCAGAGGGCCTGATTACGGTCGAAGACCCACTCACCGTTGGTTATCGAAAACAGATTGTAGACTTCGCAGCGGGAAATCGCTTGCCTGCCATCCACGGCGTTCGGGAATTTGTGGAGGCTGGAGGCCTCATCGCCTATGGCGCGAGCCTATCGGATTTGTCCCGGCGCGCTGCGACCTACGTAGACAAGATCCTGAAGGGCACCAAGCCTGCGGATCTTCCAGTTCAACAGCCAACCAAGTTCGAGTTTATTGTCAATCTCAGCGCTGCCAAGGCGCTCGGGCTGACCATGGCGCCATCGCTGCTCGCCCGCGCCGACGAAGTGATCGAATGACGGCGTAGGTTGCTGTGGTGCATGCGCCCGTTGCTGGCCCGTTGCAGACATTCGGTCTCGACCCGCTGAGGGCCGCTCGTGACCCCATCCGGAACGTTGACAATCCTTTTAGCTCTCTTGCTACGTGTGTGCTCTTTAGTCGCGTTACGGGGACAGCGGAAGATCCTATGATGGTCGCGACATGATCCACGTCCTCGACATCGATCCGCGCATTGCGCGGCGTTGCTTGCACGCCGGACGGCTCCAAGCAGGAGCTTAGCCGGACGGTAGTTGCTGCCGTCCGGATTACCCCTTCCTTCATCAAAGATTTGGTGTGTGGCGCTCCCGCGAGGGAAGCCCAAGCAAGGAGGCATGTCGTGAACACCCCCTTTTTCCCAAACGTCACTCTTCCAGCGTCTGATCATCATCGCTTGCAACGGCTCGCGCAGGCGGGCGCAGATCAAGGCGACGTGGACGCACGTTTTCTGTTGAGTGAACTCAACCGTGCGGAAGTCGTCCCTGATCGCGCAGCCAGATTGGACAGCATCGTCACCATGGGTTCGTGGGTGACGTTCTGGACCACCTGGGGCTTCCCACGCGAGACAAGGCAACTGGTGTACCCCGAAGACTACACGTCCGAGCGAACCCAAATCCCCGTGATGTCGCCGTTGGGCGCAGCGTTGGTCGGGCTGAAGGTCGGAAGCGAAATCCCCTTCTTCACCGTTGGGCGCACCAACGTTGTCAAGGTCGAACGTGTCAGCCGAGGTGATCCGAACGATGTTGTCAGGGTTCTGTTTAGCAATCGAGAGGTCAAGGGCAAGAAGCTCTTTGATGACGGCGATCCAGGACCATCAGCCGCTTAGGAAAGGAGAGAAGGTAATGAGCAAGACCAATCGCAAAGGCAAACCTGAAATCGTGTTGCCGCCCATCACAGTGATGGAGGATGAGGCGCGGCGTCTCAACGCTCTGGCCAGTTCGAGCGCGGTGCTCTTCCCGCGCGTGGCCCATTTCCTTGCGCAGGAGATAGAGCGTGCAAACGTGGTGGCGGACAATTCCGATCTTCCCGGCGTAGTCCGCATGGGCTCGAAGGTCCGGTACTGCGATGACAAGACGGGTGAGGTCCGGGACGTGGTATTGGTTTATCCACACGAAGCAGACATAACGCTAAAGCGCGTCTCAGTTCTTACGCCGGTCGGAGCTGCGTTGATCGGCCTGACGGTTGGCCAAACCATTGAGTTCCAAACGCCGGGGCACAACAAGCGGTCGTTGACGGTGCTAGGCGTGTCCAACTAGAGGAGGCGTTGACATGCGCGCTCTCAACCAGACAGGCCGCCTTCACGGTGATCGGTACCAGCATCGTTTTGGCTGGCGTGTTCTATGTTGCGACTTTGTTCAAGGCTTGAAGGTCCAACCTCTGGGGGCGGCCCCTCTGGGCCTATGTTGGAGCTGGGGCACCCCAACCGCGGGGACTGCTCAACCACGCGATCGGACAACGTGACCCAGCGCGACTTCACTATCTCAGTCGGCGATGTGTGCTGACCATTGGCCGACGAGGCTAACGTCAGCCACAGGCCACAACCGGACTCATGAAGTGCAGCGACAACCACACATTTAATCAACCCAGAGCGCGAGCGGTTTAGTCCAAAGGCCCATCAGCGAAGTAGCAGCCCCCCTCGTTGAGGGTGAAGCATGGCGGACCAGATTTGCTCGGGTTGAGTTCTTCGCATTTTGACCTAAACCCGAAGTCGCTCCTCTTGGCCTATTCAACGGCATAAGGGTTGAGCTTCGGAACGCCCTGCTTCCAGTTCACCCATTCTTCGGCGTCACGAAGGGACACGAAGTCCGCAACAGGAATGTCCTCGCGGTCGGGGCGACGCTCACTAACCCGCCAGCCGCCCTCGACCAGACGCTCGATGACAAAGCTCTCGACAGGCAGATCAAGGTTGGTCATTTCTAACTGTATCGATCGGTCGGCTCTAGCGGAAGCGTAGAGGCAGTGTTCATGAACGAAAATCTCGACATGGCCGAGCGGTGTGCTCAAATTTCGCAGACCACGAGCGACACGACACTTCGCTCGATATTTGGTAGGATGTCCAAACTGTATCGTCAATTGCACGCGGAAGAGGAAAAACTTGCTGACTGGAAGAGCAAGCAAGACGCTTCGTCAACGTTAGACTTCATTTTCAAGAAGCCGCGAGACTAGTGCAGCGCACCGCAGTGGACGATTGGGCGAAGAATGTGATTTCCGTTTTTGGCCGATTTTGTTGAAAAACGCGGCAGTTGCGACTCAAGGATAGCAGTGATTCAGTCTGTCTAATTGGCAGGACTGAAGATCATGATGGGGCATCAGCAAGTCGAGCAGGCTGCGTTGTTCTATGAGTTCTCGCTCGAGAAGCATATTCCCTCCGACCATCTTTTGAGATCGGTCGACAGGTTCGTCGACCTGCAAGAGATCAGGCGGGAGCTGGCACCTTTCTACAGTAGCATCGGCCGACCTTCGATCGATCCCGAGCTGATGATCCGGATGCTCCTGATCGGCTACTGCTTCGGCATCCGGTCGGAGCGGCGCCTGTGCGATGAGGTTCACCTCAATTTGGCCTACCGGTGGTTCTGCCGGCTCGGTCTGGATGGGGCGGTGCCGGATCATTCGACCTTCTCCAAGAACAGGCATGGCCGCTTCCGGCAGAGCGACCTCTTCCGTCGCGTGTTCGAGAGCGTGCTGCGCCGCTGCATCGAGGAACGACTGGTCGGCGGTGAGGGATTTGCGGTTGATGCGAGCCTAATCAAGGCCGATGCCAATCGGCAGAAGGGCATCGAAGGCGATAAGGGACTTCCGCCGGAGGCTGCCGGCCGAGCAATCGATGAGTATCTGGCTGTCCTCGATGATGCCGCGTTCGGAGCGGCGACCGAGGTTACCCCGAAGTTCGTATCGCCCTCCGACCCGGCGGCGCGCTGGACGGGGGCGCACGGTGGCCAAGCGTTTTTCGCTTATTCGACGAACTACCTGGTCGACGTCGAGAACGCGATCATCGTCGATGTTGAGGCAACGACGGCGATCCGGCAGGCGGAGGTATTGGCCGCCAAGCGCATGATTGAACGATCGCTGGAGCGGTTTGATCTCTATCCGAGCCGGCTACTCGGTGACAGCGGCTATGGCTCGGCCGAGATGCTCGCTTGGCTGGTCTATGAGCACGGCATCGAACCGCACGTTACAGTCTTCGATAAGTCCGCCCGCACAGACGGTATCTTCTCGCGCGACGACTTCACCTATGACCATGCTGGCGACATCTATCGTTGCCCTGGTGGCAAAGTTCTTACCACCACCGGAACGTTGGTGAATGATGGTGCCACCATGCTTTACCTCGCCAGCAAGCGCGATTGTGATCGATGCGCATTGAAGGCTCGGTGTTGCCCCAAGCAGGCATCACGGAGGGTGCCGCGCTCCATCTACGAAGGCGCTCGCGACATGGCGCGCCAGATCGCCAAATCGTGGGAGGGAGGCACCTCGCGCCGGCTTCGCAAGAAAATCGAGATGTTGTTCGCCCACCTCAAGCGCATCCTCAAGCTCGACCGTTTGCGTTTACGAGGCCCGAACGGCGCGCGCGATGAGTTCATCCTCGCGGCCACCGCCCAGAACCTTCGAAAGATGGCCAAGCTCATCCCGATGCCCATCGCGAGGCTCGCATAGGGTCGATGGAGCAGTTCGGTCACGTCGCGACGGAGCTATTACAACAAAATACTGCCGGCCTTTTTCAACGGAATCGACCCAAAGCGGATGTCCCTTGGTTGCCCGCCAATGTCCGCTGCTGAGGCAAAGTTGATATAATCGCCCGGGGACGACACCGGGTGATTTGGCTTCGCGCTTCAGCTCAACCAGAACTTCGGCGTCGTCGGCTCCAGCCTTCCGCCCATCCGCACCGGTGCGATGCGGAGCGCGAGGCCCGTCGCGTCATCCGTTTCCACCGCGACGCCGCTGAGCGTTGCCGCGCCTGCAGCCGGCTCGAAGCGGCCCGACGGGATTCCCGATGTAAACCTCCGCAGCGGCTCTTCCTTCTGCATGCCGATGATGGAATCGTAATCGCCGGTCATGCCGGCGTCGGTCATGTAGGCGGTGCCGCCCGACAGGATCTGGTGGTCGGCGGTCGGCACATGGGTGTGCGTGCCGACGACGAGGCTGGCGCGGCCGTCGCAGAAGAAGCCGATGCCCTGCTTCTCGCTTGAAGCCTCGCAATGGAAATCGACCACGATGGCGTCGGCGGCAACGCCGAGCGGACAGGCGCCCAACTCGCGCTCGAGCGCGGCGAAGGGATCGTCGAACGGGGTCATGAAGACGCGGCCCAGCGCGTTGACGACGAGCGCGTGCTTGCCGTTCTTGGTCTCGACCAGGGCGGCGCCGCGGCCGGGCGTGCCGCGCGGATAATTGGCGGGGCGCACCAGGCGGTCGGCGCGCTCGATGAAGACGAGGGCCTCGCGCTGGTCCCAGGAGTGATTGCCGAGCGTCACCGCATCGGCGCCGGCCTCGAGAAATTCCTGGTAGATCGCTTCCGTGATGCCGAAGCCGCCGGCCGAATTCTCGCCGTTGACGACGACGAGATCGAGCGACCAGTCCTTGACCATGCCGGGAAGATATTCGGAGACGGCCTCGCGCCCGCTACGGCCGACGACATCACCCACGAAGAGAATGCGCAACTTCAGAACTCCGGAAATCGAACACGTCCGATTCCGTTAGCACATAATCCAGCGCCACGTCGTGGGATAGTGCCGGAACCGCCTCGATCTCCTGCACGGCGAATGCGAGCCCGATGCCGACGATCTGCTTGGTTTTGCGCAGATGCGCGAAGGTGAAATCGTAATGCCCCGCGCCATAGCCGATGCGATGGCCGAGGCGGTCGAAGGCGGCGAGCGGCGTCAGCATGATGTCGGGAATGACTTCGGCCGCAGCAGGTGAAGGTTCGGGAATGCCGAGCGGGCCGAGCATCAGGCGGTCGTTGGGATGGAAGAGACGGAAGATCAGCGACTGGCCGCGCGCGGTGACGCAAGGCAGCGCCAGCCGCGCGCCCTGCTCCGCGAGCACCTTCAACAGCGGCATCGGATCGATCTCGCTGCGGATCGGCGAATAACCCGAGACGATGCTGCCGGGCAGCAGCTTGAACGGCAGGCCACGCTTGGCGAGCTTTGCGGCGGCCGCGATGCGTTTCTTCTCGCTCAGCGCGTCGCGCTTGGCGAGGGCCTTGGCACGGAGTTCGGCTTTGGAGTTGGGCATGTGCGTTTTCCCCCGAAGGCGAAGTCTTTGCTCCGCTGTCATCACCCGCCTTGTGCGCCCTGCGCACTGGGGCGGGTGATCCAGTATTCCAGAGACGCTAGTGCAAAAACCTCGACGCCGCGGCGTACTGGATGCCCCGCCCCCCGTGCGCAATTGCGCACTAGGCGGGGCATGACACTGCCGGTTTGTCGTAGACCCCACTCGACAAGAACGCACTGCAAGCAAACATAACTGCAAGCAAACAAAAGTGCGAAGCCGCGAACGCCGTTGAAGCACTCGATCCCGGAGTTCCCTACGAAAGTAGGTGGGCACCATATGTCCGAGCCCACGGGCCCGGCCAGGGACAGTTCCCTAAAGGATCGATAAGGCCCCGGGGATATATGGCTCCTGACGCACGTCGCAGCCTCGCGGAGGCAATGTAACAACTGTACTGACGAATCGCCAGTGCGGCGAGAGTGCCGAGCTTCGGTGTAGTGAAGCGGGCGGCGAGCCACGACGGAGGTGAACTCCCTCTCCCGCCTGCGGGAGAGGATTGGGGAGAGGGCTCTCACCTCTTGGGGGTTCTCGCCCAGCGGAGACACCCTCTCCCCAACCCTCCCCCGCAAGCGGGGGAGGGAGCGCACTGGCCGCGTGGCTACTATCGAGCTTCAGCCGATCGCGATCCCATTGCCGACGGTGCGGTTCAGGACCTGGGTTGATTTCTCGATGCGCTCGGCGGCGGCGTTCAGGGCGTTGACCACGGCGGTCTGCGTCATGCGGGCGCGCTCGACGGCGGCGTTGCGGAAATCCCTGAGCTCGATCAATTCCTGCTCCAGGGTGCGGACGCGGTTGCTGGTGTCGATCAGCTCATCGCACACGGTGAGCGCAGCCATCACGGTGAGGCGCGCATCGCCGATCTCGCCGAATTTTCCGCGCAGCGACTGGATGCGCGTCTCCAGCGTCTCGGCGAGCTTGAGCAGCCGCACCTCCTGGCCCTCCTCGCAGGCCATGCGATATTGCCGGCCGTTGATGGTGACGTTGATGTGGCTCATCCGTCCTCTCCGGTATCGAGCACCGAGCGTATCGTGACGATCGCGGAATCCAGCCGGTCGGAAATCTCGCGATTGGTGCGCTCGAGCTTGCGTGCCTTCACCAGCGCGCCGTCGAGCTCGTCGGCAAGACGCGAGCGATCCGCGCCGAGCGCCTGGATGCGCGCCGCAAGCTCGTTCTCGTCGCGATCGGCGTCGCGCCGCCGCTCCACCGCACTTTCGAGCGCGTCGAGCGCCGCCGTGAGTCTGCGGGTCGCAATCTCGATCTCGACGGCGGACGACTCCGTCATGGCGGAACTGTTGGATACGCGATCGTTCATGCAGTCAGCGGCGGAACCTGGCGGCCTTTGCCCAGTGGCCTTTCCCTGGAGCTTGCCGTCCGGCAAAAGACTCGGTTCGGCAAGCGGTTAGAAGCAGAAATTTACAAAGCAAGCTAGCCAAGCGCAACGCCGCCGCAAAACTATGCACCGATCAATCGGGGCGGCGTGCCGCTGCGTCGCTTCCGCACGGTGCGATTCCGGCGGAAAACCGATGTCCACACCGGCAACTTTTGCGGCCAAACCGGCGTTCGATTGCCTTGGACTCCCGGAACCGAGGTGCTATCCCAGCGCCAACCTTCAGTGGCCGCCAGGCTTCTCCCCGCGCGGGCAACCATCGCCAAGCGCTTCATTTCAGACGGATTTCAGACATGACGCAGGTCGATCACACCCGTATGGCCAACGCGATCCGCGGCCTTTCGATGGACGCTGTCGAGAAGGCGAAATCGGGCCATCCCGGCCTGCCGATGGGCGCCGCCGACATCGCCACCGTGCTGTTCACGCAGTTCCTGAAATTCGATGCCGCCGCGCCCGCCTGGCCGGACCGCGACCGCTTCGTGCTCTCGGCCGGCCACGGCTCGATGCTGCTCTATTCGCTGCTGTATTTGACCGGCAATTCCGAAATGACGCTGGACCAGATCAAGCAGTTCCGCCAGGTCGACTCGCTCACCCCCGGCCACCCCGAGAACTTCCGCACCAAAGGCATCGAGACCACCACCGGCCCGCTCGGCCAGGGCATCTCGACTGCGGTCGGCATGGCGCTGGCCGAAAAGATGCTCGCCGCCGAATTCGGCAAGAAGATCGTCGACCACCACACCTATGTGCTCGCCTCCGACGGCGATCTGATGGAAGGCGTGTCGCAGGAAGCGATCGCGATGGCCGGGCACTGGAAGCTCAACAAGCTGATCGTGCTCTACGACGACAACGGCATCTCGATCGACGGCCCGACCTCGATCTCCGATTCCGTCGACCAGGTGAAGCGCTTCAAGTCGGCGGGCTGGGCCGCCGAAAAGATCGACGGCCACGACCAGGCCGCGATCGCCGACGCGATCACGCGCGCGAAGAAATCCAATAAGCCGACGCTGATCGCCTGCCGCACCACGATCGGCTTCGGCGCGCCGCACAAGCAAGGCACCTCGAAGGTGCACGGCGAAGCACTCGGTGCCGACGAGCTCAAGGCCGCCAAGGAAAATCTCGGCATTTCGCTCGAGCCGTTCGCGGTCGCCGACGACGTGCTGAAGGCCTGGCGCGCGGCCGGCAGCCGTGGCGCCGCGGCACGCCAGGAATGGGAAGCGCGGCTCGGTGAGCTCGGCAGCCGCAAGCGCGGCGAGTTCGAGCGCCGCCTGCGTCATGAGCGTCCCGCTTCGCTCGCCAAGGCCGTGCGCGCCTATAAGAAGGAGCTGCTGGAAAAGCCGATGACCGCGGCCACCCGCAAGTCGTCGGAAGCGGTGATCGAAGTCATCGCCGGCGCCATGCCGATGGAATTCCTGGCAGGCTCGGCCGATCTCACCGGCTCCAACAACAACAAGGCGAAGTCGGCGACCGCCTTCTCGGCCAAGACGCCGAAGGGCCGCTTCATCCATTACGGCATCCGCGAGCACGGCATGGCCGCCGCGATGAACGGCATTTTCCTGCACGGCGGCTTTGCGCCGAACGGCGCGACCTTCCTCGTGTTCACCGATTATGCGCGTCCGGCGATGCGCCTTGCCGCGCTGATGGGCGCCGGCGTCGTCTACGTGATGACCCACGATTCCATCGGCCTCGGCGAAGACGGCCCGACCCATCAGCCGGTCGAGCATCTCGCCGCGCTCAGAGCCATTCCCAACATGCGCGTATTCCGTCCCTGCGATGCCATCGAGGTCGCCGAGTGCTGGGAGCTCGCGCTCAACCGCGTCGACGGCCCGACCGTGCTGGCGCTGACGCGCCAGAACCTGCCGCAGCTGCGGACCACGGCACCGAACGACAATCCTTGCGCGGCCGGTGCCTATGAACTGGTCGCCGCCCAGGGCGAAGCCAAGGCGACGCTGTTCGCCTCCGGCTCTGAGGTCGAGATCGCGGTCGCGGCCCAGAAGCAGCTCGCGGAACGCGGCGTCGCCTCGCGCGTTGTCTCCGTTCCCTCGCTTGAGCTGTTGCTAGCGCAACCAGAGGCCAAGCGCGCCGCCATCATCGGCAACGCGCCGGTGAAGATCGCGATCGAGGCCGCCGTGCGCTGGGGCTGGGATGCCGTGATCGGCCAGGATGGCGAATTCATCGGCATGCATTCGTTCGGCGAAAGCGGCCCTGCCAAGGAGCTGTACAAGCATTTCGGCATTACCGCCGAGGCCGCGGTTAACGCTGTGCTGAAGCGCGTTTCCTGAGAGTTGAGCTTGCCGCAAAAAAGGACTACCTAATCTCCCATATGATCAAGCACCGCCCGGCTGAACCGGGCGTCCGCCCCTAAAAACCTCGCAGGCGCGCGATCCGCGCGTTGTGCGGGATGACAACGGTCATTGAAGGAGACGAAACATGGCAGTCCGCGTCGGAATTAACGGTTTTGGCCGCATCGGCCGCAACGTCCTGCGGGCTATCGCCGAGTCAGGCCGCAAGGATATCGAGGTCGTCGGCATCAACGACCTCGGCCCGGTCGAGACCAACGCCCATCTCCTCCGCTTCGACAGCGTCCACGGCCGCTTTCCCGGCACCGTCACCGTCGACGGCGACTCCATCAACCTCGGCAACGGCAAGATCAAGGTGACCGCCGAGCGCGATCCCTCGAAGCTGCCCTGGAAGGATCTCGGCGTCGACATCGCGCTGGAATGCACCGGCATCTTCACCTCGAAGGACAAGGCTTCCGCGCACCTGACCGCCGGCGCCAAGCGCGTGCTGGTCTCCGCGCCCGCCGACGGCGCCGATGCCACCATCGTCTACGGCGTCAACCACGACACGCTGACCAAGGACCACCTCGTCGTTTCCAACG
The DNA here is from genome assembly GCF_054060965.1 of Bradyrhizobium sp. USDA 3397. Taxonomy (NCBI): domain Bacteria; kingdom Pseudomonadati; phylum Pseudomonadota; class Alphaproteobacteria; order Hyphomicrobiales; family Nitrobacteraceae; genus Bradyrhizobium; species Bradyrhizobium sp. USDA 3397. The sequence goes on along the minus strand of NZ_JBSSDS010000001.1, from coordinate 6,199,495 downwards.
GCAGCTGCACCACTAACTGCCTCGCGCCGGTCGCCAAGGTGCTGAACGATCTCGTCGGCATCGAGACCGGCTTCATGACCACGATCCACGCCTATACCGGCGACCAGCCGACGCTGGACACGCTGCACAAGGATCTCTACCGCGGCCGTGCCGCGGCGATGTCGATGATCCCGACCTCGACCGGCGCTGCGAAGGCGATCGGCCTCGTGCTGCCCGAGCTGAAAGGCAAGCTCGACGGCGTTGCGATCCGCGTGCCGACCCCGAACGTCTCGGTCGTCGACCTCAAGATCGTCGCCAAGCGCGCAACCGACGCCAAGGAAGTCAACGCGGCGATGAAACGCGCCAGCGAGCAGCAGCTCAAGGGCATCCTCGGCTACACCAGCGCGCCCAACGTTTCGATCGACTTCAACCACGACCCGCACTCCTCGACCTTCCACGAGGACCAGACCAAGGTGCAGAACGGCACGCTGGTGCGCGTGATGTCCTGGTACGACAACGAGTGGGGCTTCTCGAACCGCATGGCAGACACCGCCGTTGCGATGGCGAAGGTGATCTGACCAGAGTCTCGTGTCCCGGACGCGGTGCAGCGCGCTTGCGCTGCTCCGCAGGGCCGGGACCCATCTTAAACCGTGGGACTCGCCGTGACGTGGGTCCCGGTTCAGCGCAGCGGCGCCCTGCGCCGCAGCGCGCCCGGGACAAGGAAGCGTGAGATGACGAACAAATTCCGCACCCTCGACGACGTCGACGTGAAGGGCAAGCGCGTGCTGCTGCGCGTCGACCTCAACGTGCCCATGGAGAGCGGGCGCGTCACCGACGCCACCCGGCTCGAGCGCGTTGCACCGACCATCACCGAGCTCGCCGACAAGGGCGGCAAGGTCATCCTGCTCGCGCATTTCGGCCGCCCGAAGGGACGCGATGCCAAGGACTCGCTGAGGCCCGTCGCGGAGGCGCTGGCGAAGGTGGTGAAGAAGCCCGTGGCATTTGCCGAGGATTGCATCGGCGAGCCCGCGGCCAAGGCGGTCGCCGGCTTGAAGGACGGCGACATCCTGTGCCTGGAAAACACCCGCTTCCACAAAGAGGAAGAAAAGAACGATCCCGCTTTCGTCGCGGAAATCGCTAAGCTCGGCGACATCTGGGTCAATGACGCGTTCTCGGCCGCGCACCGCGCCCACGCCTCGACCGAAGGCCTCGGCCACAAGCTGCCGGCCTATGCCGGCCGCACCATGCAGGCCGAGCTGGACGCGCTGGAGAAGGCGCTGGGCTCGCCGAGCAAGCCCGTCATCGCCATCATCGGCGGCGCCAAGGTCTCGACCAAGATCGACCTGTTGGAAAACCTCGTCACCAAGGTCGACGCGCTCGTGATCGGCGGCGGCATGGCCAACACCTTCCTGCACGCGCAGGGCGTTGCGGTCGGCAAGTCGCTGGCCGAGAAGGATCTCGCCGCCACCGCGCTGCGCATCATGGAGAAGGCGGAAGCCGCCAATTGCGCCATCATCCTCCCGGTCGACGCCACCGTCGCCTACCATTTCGCCGCCAACGCGCCGTCGCATGCCTATGGGCTTGATGCGATCCCGGCCGACGGCATGATCCTCGACGTCGGCCCGCAATCGATCGCGCGCGTCCATGCCGCGATCGACGATGCGGCGACGCTGGTCTGGAACGGCCCCCTGGGCGCATTCGAGATGCAGCCGTTCGACCGCGGCACGGTCGCGGCCGCCAAGCACGCCGCCGAGCGCACCAAGGCCAAGAAGCTGATCTCGATCGCGGGCGGCGGCGACACCGTCGCAGCGCTCAACCAGGCCCATGTGGCCGGTGACTTCACCTATGTGTCGACGGCCGGTGGCGCGTTCCTTGAATGGATGGAAGGCAAGCCCCTGCCCGGCGTTGAAGTTCTGCGTAGCAAGTAATCAAGCGGCCTTTGAGGCCCCAACGGGAGACAAAGACAGATGGCTCGGATCACGTTACGTCAATTGCTCGACCACGCGGCGGAGAACGATTACGGCGTACCGGCCTTCAACATCAACAACATGGAGCAGGCGCTGGCCATCATGGACGCGGCCAACCAGGTCGATGCGCCCGTCATCATCCAGGCCTCGCGCGGCGCGCGCTCCTACGCCAACGACGTCATGCTCAAGCACATGATGGACGCGGTTACCGAGATCTATCCGCACATTCCGGTCTGCGTTCATCTCGACCACGGCAACGAGCCGGCGACCTGCATGACCGCGATCCAGGCCGGCTTCACCTCGGTGATGATGGACGGCTCGCTCAAGGCCGACGGCAAGACCCCCGGCGACTGGGGCTACAATGTCGGCGTCACCAAGACCGTGACCGACATGGCCCATCTCGGCGGCATCTCGGTGGAAGGCGAGCTCGGGGTGCTCGGCTCGCTCGAAACAGGCATGGGCGACAAGGAAGACGGCCACGGCGCCGAAGGCAAGCTCAGCCACGACCAGCTGCTGACCAATCCGGACGAAGCCGTGAAGTTCGTGCAGGAGACCAAGGTCGACGCGCTCGCGATCGCGATGGGGACGTCGCACGGCGCTTACAAATTCACCCGCAAGCCCGACGGCGACATCCTCGCCATGAACGTGATCGAGGAGATCCACCGCAAGCTGCCGAACACGCATCTCGTCATGCACGGCTCCTCCTCGGTGCCGCAGGATTTGCAGGACATCATCAATGCCTATGGCGGCAAGATGAAGCCGACCTGGGGCGTGCCGGTGGCCGAGATCCAACGCGGCATCAAGAACGGCGTGCGCAAGATCAACATCGACACCGACAACCGCATGGCGATGACCGGCCAGATCCGGAAAGTTCTCAAGGACAACCCGGAAGAGTTCGATCCGCGCAAGTACCTGAAGCCGGCGATGGAAGCCATGACCAAGCTGTGCAAGCAGCGCCTGCAGGAGTTCAACACCGCAGGCCAGGCCTCCAAGATCAAGAAGGTGCTGACCACCGCCGAGATGGCCAAGCGCTACGCCAAGGGCGAGCTGGATCCGAAGGTGGCGTAAGCGATCCCCGCGTCGCGTAAGCGATCGCGAGGTTGCGTGATCTCTCCTCCCTCTCCCCGTTCTTACGGGGAGAGGGTCGGGGTGAGGGGCTCTCTCCGCGAGTTGTGCCCTATCGACAGACTTGTACCCCCTCACCCGGATTTTACGCGTTGCGTAAAATCCGACCTCTCCCCGCAAGCGGGGGCGAGGTGAAGGTCCGCCCAGCCCGGCCAGCCATTTTACCCAACAGACCTCCCCGACCCCCTGCGACGAACGATAACTCGGCAATTGCCCGAGAACGGTCTATTTTCACGGGCAAGGGCAGAATCGTTTTGGGAGGACCTCTCGATGAATCTGACTGAGCTCAACAAGATCGCGACCGCCATGGTCGCGCCGGGCAAGGGCATCCTTGCCGCCGATGAATCCTCCGGCACCATCAAGAAGCGTTTTGACGCCATCGGCGTGGAATCGACCGAGGAGAACCGCCGCGACTATCGCGAGATGCTGTTCCGCGCCAAGGACGCCATGAGCCAGTACATCTCCGGCGTGATCCTCTATGACGAGACGATCTGGCAGAATGCCAAGGACGGCACGCCGCTGGTCAAGCTGATCGAGCAGGCCGGCGCCATTCCCGGCATCAAGGTCGACGAAGGCACGCAGGCCTTGCCGATGTGTCCCGGAGAGCTCGTCACGGTCGGGCTCGACAGGCTCGCCGAGCGGTTGAAGAAATATTACGAGCGCGGCGCGCGCTTTGCCAAATGGCGCGCGGTGATCGACATCGGCAGCGGCATTCCCTCGATGACGGCGATCAGCGTCAATGCCCACGTGCTGGCGCGCTACGCCGCGCTGTGCCAGGCCGCGCAGATCGTGCCGATCGTCGAGCCGGAGGTGCTGATGGACGGCGACCACGACATCGAGCGCTGCTACGAGGTGACGAGCCGCGTGCTCAACAAGACCTTCCAGGAACTGCGCGTGCAGCGCGTGGCGCTGGAAGGCATGGTGCTGAAGCCGAACATGGCGATATCAGGCAAGAAATGTCCGAAGCAGGGCTCAGTCGAGGAGGTCGCGGAGAAGACGATACGGCTGCTGAAGGCCTGCGTGCCGGCGGCGGTGCCCGGCATCGCCTTCCTGTCCGGCGGCCAGTCGGACGAAGAGGCGACCGCGCATCTCAACGCCATGCACAAGCTTGGGCCGCTGCCCTGGGGCCTGACCTTCTCCTACGGCCGCGCGCTGCAGGCCGCGCCGCAGAAGGCCTGGTCGGGCAAGCCTGAGAACGTCGCGGCCGGCCAGCGCGCCTTCAGTCATCGCGCCCGCATGAACGGCCTCGCCTCCAAGGGCGAATGGCAAAGCAGCTTGGAACAGAAGGCAGCCTAGACCTTGTCGAACAAACCGCCTCCGCCGCGCCCGGCGCCGCGTCTCTATCTCGCGACGCCCGTCGTCGATGATCCCGCGACGCTGGTCGCCGAGCTGCCGGGGCTGATCGCGTCCGCCGACATTGCCGCCGTGCTGCTGCGGCTGAAGGAGACCGATCAGCGCAGCATGATCTCGCGCGTCAAGGCATTGGCGCCGCCGGTGCAGAAGGCGGGCGCGGCACTCCTCGTCGACGGCCATCCTGATATCGTCGCGCGCGGCGGCGCCGACGGCGCGCACCTGCCCGGCATCGCCGCGCTGAAGGAGGCGCTGCCGTCGCTCAAGCCAGATCGCATCGCCGGTGTCGGCGGGCTGACGACGCGGCACCATTCCATGGATGCGGGCGAGATGGGCGCGGATTACGTGCTGTTCGGCGAGCCCGATGCGAAAGGCCAGCGGCCGTCGTCGCAGGCGATCGCCGAGCGGCTCGACTGGTGGGCCGAGCTGTTCGAGCCGCCTTGCGTCGGCTTTGCTACCACGCTGGACGAGGCCTACGATTTCGCCGCCAGCGGCGCCGATTTCGTGCTGGTCGGCGACTTCATCTGGGCCGATCCGCGCGGGCCCAAGGCCGCACTGATCGAGGTCGATGCCGCGATCAAGAAGGCCCATGCGACGGCGCTGGCCGGCCAGGATCCTGCGGGCCAGGAGCACGGCCAGCGCCCGACATGAAGCTCCCGTGCATCACCATGCTGGCCACGCTGCTGCTGACAGTGCCCGCGGCCGCGCAGCTGCAGATCACCCCGCCGGCGACGACGCCGAGCGCACCGGCAGAGAAGCAGAAGCCAAAGCCGCCCGCACCTGCCAAGAAGAAGGAGGCGGCGCCGGCGCCGAAGCCTACGGCATCTCCCAAGCCGTCCGCTTCGCCCAAGCCGGCAACCGTGATCCCCGCGCCGCCGTCCGACGATCCCAACGTCGACCTCGTGTTCGGCGCCTATCAGCGCGGCCAGTACAAGACCGCGTTCGAGCTCGCCACCGTGCGCGCGCAAGCCGGCGATGCCAAGGCGATGACCATGCTCGGCGAGCTCTATTCCAACGCCATGGGCATCCGGCGCGATTACGCCAAGGCGGCCGAATGGTACAAGCGCGCCGCCGATGCCGGCGATCGCGAGGCGATGTTCGCGCTCGCCATGCTGCGCATCTCCGGCCGCGGCGGCCCGGTCGACAAAAACGAGGCGGTCAGGCTGATGGCCTCGGCTGCCAAGCTCGGCGAGCCCAAGGCGGCCTATAACCTCGCTCTGCTCTACCTGGACGGCCAGACGCTGCCGCAGGACGTCCGGCGTTCGGCGGAACTGCTGCGCCAGGCCGCCGATGCAGGCCTGCCCGAAGCGCAATACGCGCTCGCGACCTTCTACAAGGAAGGCACCGGTGTGCCGAAGGACCCCGAACGCGCGGTGCGGCTGCTTCAGGCCGCCGCGATCGCCGACAATGTCGATGCCGAGGTCGAATATGCCATCGCGATGTTCAACGGCACCGGCACGCCGAAGAACCAGCCGGCAGCCGTCGCCCTGCTTCGCAAGGCCTCCCGCCAGGGCAGCGCGATCGCGCAGAACCGGCTGGCCTGGGTGCTGATCAACGGCGTCGGCACGCCCGTGGACAAGATCGAAGGCTTCAAATGGCACCTGGTGGCCAAGACGGCCGGCAAGGGCGACCCCGAGCTCGACAAGCAGCTTTCCGATCTGCCGGCGGATGAGCGCGCCAAGGCCGAGGCCGCCGCCAGGAAGTGGCTCGGGTCCAAATGACTTGACGCGGGGCCCCTCACGGGGCACCCAATCCCCCAAACAGGCGCGTTTCCGCGCCCCTCCCCCCGATCAAGACCAAAAAGCATATGCTGTATTCCGCCACTATCAACGTCATGGTCAAGGCGGCGCGCCGCGCCGGCCGCAGCCTCAAGCGCGATCTCGGCGAGATCGAGCATCTCCAGGTCTCGCTGAAGGGGCCCGCCAATTTCGTTTCGCTCGCCGACAAGCGCGCCGAGGAGATCCTCTACCAGGACCTCGCCAAGGCCCGGCCCGGCTACGGCTTCATCGGCGAAGAGGGCGGCACCCGCGAGGGCACCGACAAGAGCCACACCTGGATCGTCGATCCCTTGGACGGCACCACCAACTTCCTGCACGGCATCCCGCAATTTGCGATCTCGATCGGGCTCGCGCGCGAGGGCACCGTGATCGCGGGCGTGATCTACAATCCCGCCAATGACGAGCTCTACATCGCCGAGCGCGGCAAGGGCGCCTTCCTCAACGACCAGCGCCTGCGCGTCGCCGGCCGCCGCCAGCTGAGCGAATGCGTGGTGGCCTGCGGCCTGCCCCATATCGGCCGCGGCGACCACGAGGAATTCCGCCGCGAGATGACCGCGATCCAGGACCGCGTCGCCGGCTTGCGCCGTTTCGGCGCCGCCTCGCTCGATCTCGCCTTCGTCGCGGCCGGCCGGCTTGACGGGTATTGGGAGCGGAATTTGTCGCCCTGGGACATCGCGGCCGGGCAGATCATGGTGAAGGAAGCCGGCGGCACGGTGAGCGATATCGCGACCCCGGGGGATCCGCTGATCACCGGGCATGTGGTGTGCGGCAACGAGTACGTGCACGGGGAGCTGGTGAAGATTTTGCGGAAACCGGCGTAAGGCGGAAGCTCGCACTCCACATTCCCCGTCATTCCGGGGCGCGCCTCTTGGCGCGAGCTCGGAATCCATTCATCGACCGTGAACGCGGCCCGATGGATTCCGGGCTCGTGCTTCGCACGCCCCGGAATGACAGAGAGAAGCGTCAGTGGCCGGTGTGCGCCCGCGCCGGCCGGCCATGCGCTTCAGCGTCCCGCGCCGGCGCCGGCTCGCGATCCCCCGCCAGCACGCGCTGCACCGAGACGAAGAACACCGGCACCATCAAGAGCGCCAGGATCACCACGGCGATCATGCCGCCCATCACCACGCTGCCGAGCGCCTGCTGGCTGGCGCCGCCGGCGCCGTGGGCGATGGCCATCGGCAGCACGCCACAGATGAAGGCAAGGCCGGTCATCAAAATCGGGCGGAAGCGCAGGCGGCAGGCTTCGATGGTGGCTTCGACCAGCGGCTTGCCTTCTTTCCGCAGATCTTTCGCGAACTCGATGATCAGGATCGCGTCCTTTGCGGCGAGGCCGATGATCGTGATCAGGCCGACGGTGAAATAGACGTCGTTGGGCAGGCCGCGCAGCATAGCGGCAGTGACCGCGCCGACGATGCCGAGCGGCACGGTGAGCAGCACCGCGAGCGGAATGGTCCAGCTCTCGTAGAGCGCGGCGAGGCACAGGAACACCACGAACACCGACAGGGCGAGCAGGAACGGCGCCTGCGAGCCCGACAGCTTCTCCTGCAGCGACTGTCCGGTCCATTCATAGCCGAAACCGCGCGGCAATCGGTCGGCGAGCCGCTCCATCTCGGCGATCGCATCGCCCGAGGTGAAGCCGGGCCTGGCCTCGCCGGAGATGCGCACCGCCGGATAATAGTTGAAGCCGGCGATCTGCGTCGGGCCGCGCGCCCATTCGATCGTGGTGAAGGACGAGAGCGGCACCAGCTGGCCGCGGCTGTTCTTGACGTTGTAGTTGAGGATGTCCTCGGCCCGCATGCGGTCGCGCGCGTCCGCCTGCACCACGACGCGCTGCATGCGGCCGCGGTTCGGGAAGTCGTTGATGTAGTTCGAGCCGAGATTGGTCGAAATGGTGTTGTTGATGTCCTCGAAGGTGACGCCGAACGCGCCGGCCTTCTCGCGGTCGATCATGAGATTGACCACGCCCGCCTCGGGCAGGCCTTCGATATAGACCTTCTGCAGCACCGGGCTGGCATTGGCCTCCGCGATCAGCTGGTCGGCGGCGCGCATCAATTGCTGATAGCCCTTCTGGCCGCGATCCTGGAGGCGGAACGAGAAGCCGGAGGAGTTGCCGAGATTGTCGATCGGCGGCGGCTGCAGCGCCGAGATTTTTGCGTCGCGGATCGACGAGCCCAGGTCGCGGTTGACGTCGTTGACGATCGCGGCAGCGGAGTCCTTCGGCCCGCGCTCCGACCAGTCCTTCAGCGTGATGAAGGCCTGGGCGGTGTTCATGCCCTGGCCGGAGAAGCTGAAGCCGGTGAGGAAGGTGACGTTGTCGACGCCCGGCCGCGCGGCGAGATATTTTTCGACCTTCTCGATCACGGCCTCGGTGCGGGCATAGGACGAATCCGACGGCGTCTGCACGTCCGTGGTGATGAAGCCCTGGTCGTCGACGGGCAGGAAGCCGCCGGGCAGGTTGACGAAGGCCCAGGACAGGCCGACCAGCAGCGCGGCATAGACCAGCATCAAGCGGCCGGTGCGATTCAGCGAAAAGCCGACGGTGCGCGAATAGCGTTCCTTGACGCCTTCGAGCATGCGGTTGAACCAGCCGAACACGAAGTTGGTCGAATGACCGTGCCCCTTTGCCACAGGCTTCAACAGCGTCGCGCACAGCGCCGGCGTCAACGACAGCGCCAGGAAGGCGGAGAAGCCGATCGCGGCGACCATGGTGACGGAGAACTGGCGATAGATGATGCCGACCGAGCCCGGGAAGAACGCCATCGGCACGAACACCGCCATCAGCACCAGCGTGATGCCGATGATGGCGCCGGTGATCTGCGACATGGCTTTCCGCGTCGCTTCCTTCGGCGGCAGGCCTTCCTCGGCCATGATGCGCTCGACGTTCTCGACCACGACGATGGCGTCGTCGACGAGGATGCCGACCGCGAGGACCATGCCGAACATCGAGAGCATGTTGATGGAATAGCCGGCGAGCAGCAGCGTGGAGCAGGCGCCCAGCAACGCCACCGGGACCACGATGGTCGGAATGATGGTGTAGCGGATGTTCTGCAGGAACAAGAACATCACCACGAACACCAGCACCACGGCTTCGACCAGCGTCGTCAGCACCTTCTCGATCGAGGCCTCGACCACAGGCGTGATGTTGTAGGGGATCTCGTAGGTGATGTTGGCCGGGAAGAAGCGCGACAGCTCCTTCATCTTCGCTTCGACCGCGCTGGCGGTCGCCAGCGCATTGCCGGTCGGCGACATCAGGACCGACAGGCCCGCCGTCGGCTTGCCGTCGAGGCGCGTGTTGAACTGGTAGCTGAGGCCGCCGACCTCGACGCGCGCGACATCGCGCAGGCGCACGGTCGAACCGTCGGCATTGGCACGCAGGATGATGGCGCCGAACTCGTCCGGCGAGGAGAGCTGGCCCTTGACCAGCACCAGCGCAGAGGTGCGCTGGTTCGAGGTCGACGGCTCGGCGCCGATGCTGCCGGAAGCGACCTGCGCGTTCTGCGCGGTGATGGCCTTGTTGACGTCGTCGGCGGTCAGGCCATAGCCGACCAGCTTGGCCGGATCGACCCAGACACGAAGCGAGCGCTCGGTCGAGTACAGTGTGGCGCGGCCGACGCCGGGAATGCGGCGGATCTCGCCGAGCACGTTGCGGATCATGAAGTCGCCGAGGCCGACTTCATCCAGGCTGCCGTCGGTCGAGTTCAGCGTGATGATCTGCAGCACTGCGCTCGAGGCCTCCTCGATCAGGATGCCCTGCTGCATCACCGCGCGCGGCAGGCGCGCCTCGACGCGCTTGATGCGGTTCTGGACCTCGACCGAGGCGGCACTGGTGTCGGTGCCCGGCTGGAAGTTGGCGATGATCTCGACCTGGCCGAGCGAGTCGCTGGTCGATTCGAAATTGAGGATGTTGGCGGCGCCGTTGAGCTCCTCCTCGATCAGCCGCGTGACGCTGTTGTAGAGGTTTTCCGGCGAGGCGCCGGGATAGCTGGTCGAGACCGAGATCGAGGGCGGCGCGATGATCGGATATTGCGCGATCGGCAGCAGCGGCACCGCGATCGCGCCGATCAAGCAGATGAACAGCGCGACCACCCAGGCGAAGATCGGCCTGTCGATGAAGAAACTCGGCATTGGCCGTTTTATCCTCGTTGTTCGGTTAGACCCTCATGGTGAGGAGCGCGGAACGCGCGCTCCGGACGATGCCGCGCATCGCCGCGAGAACCATGAAGGCCCGGCTCTCTCCCGCGGCCATCCTTCGAGACGCCCGCTTGCAGCGGGCTCCTCAGGTTAAGGACGACACTTGCTGCGCGGAGCGTTACCGCGTGAGCTGCTGAGCGTGCCGGTTGTCTGCGGTCGCTTCCGCCTCCGACCAGGATTGCGGCTTGACCTTGTCGCCGGCCGCGAATTTCTGGAAGCCTTCGACCACGACCTTGTCGCCGGACTTCAGGCCTTCGGTGATGAACCAGAGGCCGTCCTGCACCGAGCCGGTGCGCACCGGCTGCACCGCGATGTGATTGTCGTCCTTGACGACGAACACCTCGCTGCCGCCGCCGCCATTGCGCTGGATCGCCTGCTGCGGCACCGCGATCGCGTCGGAATCGAGACCCTGGTCGATGCGGACCCGGACATACATGCCCGGGAGCAGCTCGCGCTTGGGATTGGGGAACTCGCCGCGCAACGTCACCTGCCCGGTGTGGGCGTCGACCTTGGCGTCGGAGAACAGCAGCTTGCCGTCGAGCGAATAGATGGTGTTGTCGTCGAGCACGAGGCGCACCTTGGCGGCATCGGCGGCGATGCGATCGAGGTCGCCGGTCTCGAAGGCGCGGCGGAGCTGGTTGAGCTCGGTCACCGACTGGGTGAAGTCGGCATAGATCGGATCGAGCTGCTGGATGGTGGCGAGATTGGTCTCGTTCTGCACGGCGAGCGCGCCCTCGCTGACGAGGGCCGCGCCGACCACGCCGTCGATCGGCGCACGCACGGTGGCGTAGTCGAGATTAAGCCTGGCCCGCGCGAGCTCGGCCTTGCGGCCCTCGACCTCGGCATGGGCCTGGCGTTCGGCCGCAATCGCCTTCTCGTTCTCGGCTTCGGGGGCGGCGCGATCCCTGGTCAAGGTGGCGATACGATGCGCCTGCTGCTTGGCCTGCGCCAATGCCGCTTCGGCCTTGGCCAGCGCGGCCTCGTTGGCCATGACCTCGACCTCGAACGGGCGCGGATCGATGCGGTAGAGCGGATCGCCGGCCCTGACCTCGCTGCCCTGGCGGAACAGGCGCTCGACCACGATGCCGGACACGCGCGGCCGCACGTCGGAGACCCGGGTCGGGGCGATGCGGCCCGGCAGCTCGCGCACTACGGCGCGCGGCTGCGGCTTGACGATAACGATGCTGACGTCAGGGGCAGGCGGCTGGGCGGCGGACACCGCGGAACTGGATTCCTCGCAAGCACCCAGCAGCGGCGCAAGGGCCGCGAGCATCATTGCAACGCATGCCGATCGCGCTCGAATTCCAAACATGAAGTGGGATGCCCCGATTGTTGAAACTGATCATGCTCGCGCGAAGCCCGTTCTGGACCTTTTGCACGCGGCTGATGCCGCCAAGATAGAATGCATCTGCTGCGATGCAACGCATGGCGCGGGCGGCTCATTGTCACACAGCTTATCCTGTTGAAATCAGAGATCTTTTGCGGTGTAACTTGATTGTGAATCTAAGTTCCACCGCCGCGTGTGCGGCCGAACATCGCAATTACTCGGCGGCCTTCATCCGGTAATGGCTGACGCCCCATTCCGTTCCGTCGGCGTGACCGAACAGGCCCGAGGTCCCGAGCAGGAACCAGCGCCAGCGGCGCATCCAGAGAGCGGTCTCCTCGTCGTGGACCCTGCGCAAGGAGACTTCGATGGGGTCGCGATGCGCATCGAAATTGGCCAGCCAGTCGTCGGCGGTGCGCTGGTAGTGCGTGCCGCTCCAGCACCATTCCTTCTCGATGGCAAAGATATCGTCGAACTGCCTGACGAGGTGATGGCTCGGCATCAGCCCGCCCGTGTAGACGTATTGCGCGATCCAGTCGTCGCGATCGGCCGGGTCAGGCAGATGCGAGCCGGACCGGTGGGTGACGACGTGCATGAAGAACCGCCCCTCCGGCGCGAGCCATGACCGCGCGCGTGTCATCAGCTTGCGCCAGTTGCACATCCGCTCGAACATCTCGACCGAGACGATCCGGTCGAACTGGCCCTCGGGCGCGAACACGTTCATGTCGGCCGTGACCACGCGCAGATTCAGCAGTCCGCGCCGCCGCGCCTCCTCCTCGACATACGCACGCTGAGCCTGTGAGGCCGCGACCGCCGTCACCGTCGCGTGCGGAAACTGCCGTGCCACCCACAGCGCCAGCGAGCCCCAGCCACAGCCAAGCTCCAGGATGGCCTGGCCGTCGGCCAGGCCGGCATGCTCGACGGTCTGGCGCAGCGCCTCCTCCTCCGCCTCCCGCAAGGTGGTCGCGTCGGTCTTGTAGAAGCAGGAGGAGAATTTACGTTTGGGGCCGAGCAAGTCGGCGAAGAAGGCCGCGGGCACCTCGTCATGGCCCGCTGCCGCGCCCTCGGCGATCGGCCGTAGCATCATCCGCCCAGCGAAGGCGGCATCGTCGCCGGGGCCGAGCCCGGACAGGCGCGTCGCCATGCGGGAGCACAGGCGCTGGATCGCGGCGCGGACCACCACGTCCGGCAGCGGCACGCGCTCGGCAGTCCCGATGATCGCGGAAACGACGCTCATGCGCCCCCCGAATGGCGAACTTCTGCAGAGACTTGGCTATCAAAGCGCCGCTTCCGGTCCGGGTTCCCGAGCTGTCCCCGAAATCGGCGCATCCGGCGCTTTTTTTGGGCCGGCGCTGTGCCATAGTGCGCGCCGCAAGCAAGCTTTACGTAACGGATGATACCGGCATGCGGTCTGGCACTTCCCGATCCACCATGGACATCGAGTACACCAAACTGTCCTCGCCCAGCGTCTTCCTGGTGCGGATGCTGGTCTTCCTGGTGCTGTGCACGCTGGTGAGCGTGGTGCTCTACAAGCAGATCGTCCAGGCCTTCTTCGCCAATCCCGGGCTCAACGCCCTGATCGGGGGGGTGCTGTTCATCGGCATCATCCTGGCCTTCCGCCAGGTCATCCGGCTCTATCCCGAAGTCTCCTGGGTCAACAATTTCCGCGTCGCCGATCCCGGCCTGGCGCCGGCCCGCCACCCCAAGCTGCTGGCGCCGATGGCTGCGATCCTCGGCGGGGAGCGTTCGGGGCGGATGACCATCACCCAGACCACGATGCGGCACCTGCTCGATTCGATCGCGACCCGCCTGGACGAGGCCCGCGACATCTCCCGCTACATGACCGGCCTCTTGGTCTTCCTCGGCCTGCTCGGCACCTTCTGGGGCCTGATCGAGACGGTGGGCTCGGTGGGCAAGGTGATCGACGGGCTCAAGGTCGGGAGCGATTCCGGGGCGCTGTTCGACACGCTGAAGGAAGGCCTCGCCGCCCCGCTCGGCGGCATGGGCATCTCCTTCTCCAGCTCGCTGTTCGGCCTTGCCGGCTCGCTGATCCTCGGCTTCCTCGATCTGCAATCGAGCCAGGCGCAGAACCGCTTCTACACCGATCTCGAGGACTGGCTCGCCACCACAGTGCGCGAGTATGGCAACGGCGAGGCGCCTGTCGCGACCGGCGGCGGCGTCGCCAGCGGCGAGCTTCAGGCCGCGGTCGAACGGCTGCGGTCCGTGCTCGAGGAAGGCAGCGCCGGCCGCGGCACCACCGCGGCGATGGCGAGCCTTGCCGAAGCCATCCAGGCGCTGGTCTCGCACATGCGCACCGAGCAGCAGATGATCCGCGAATGGGCCGACGGCCAGGGCGAGCAGAATCGCGAGATCCGCCGCCTGCTGGAGCGGATCGCGCGCCAGCCCGAGAAGAGTTGAGGGCTCGCCGAACCATCGTGCCCCGGACGCAGCGCAGCACGTAGTGATGCGCTGCTGAGCCGGGGCCCAGAGAAACGAGGAATGGGTCCCGGCTCTGCGCAGCAGCGTTGCACGCTGCACCGCGTCCGGGACACGAGAGCAGAAGCGGAGAACTAAATGGCCCTTGCCCGCGCCCGCCGCAGCGAAGGCGGTCTCAACTACTGGCCCGGCTTCGTCGACGCGCTGTCGACGCTGGTGCTGTCGATCGTGTTCCTGCTGTCGGTGTTCCTCGTGGTGCAGTTCTTCCTGTCGCAGGAGGTCACCGGCAAGGACAAGGCGCTGGAGCAGCTCAACGCCAAGATCGCCCAGCTCAACGAGCTGTTGTCGCTGGAGAAGCTCGGCAAGCTCACCCTCGACGACCAGGTCTCGTCGCTGAAAGCCGGGCTCGCCTCGGCCGAATCCGAGCGCGACCGCATCAAGGGCCTCTATGACGGCTTGGCTGCCGCCGGCAACGACGCGCAAGGCAAGACCGCCGAGCTCGGCAAGGCGCTGGACTCCGAGAAGGCGGTCTCGGCGCGGGCGCTGGCGCAGATCGAGGTGCTGAACCAGCAGATCAGCGCGCTGCGCCGGCAATTGGCGGCGCTGGAGGAGGCGCTCGATGCCTCCGAGAAGCGCGACAAGGAATCGCAAAACCGCATCGCCGACCTCGGCTCTCGCCTCAACGTCGCCCTGGCGCAGCGCGTGCAGGAATTGTCGCGCTACCGCTCGGAATTCTTCGGCCGCCTGCGCGCCATCCTCGGCAACCGCCCCGACATCCGCATCGTCGGCGACCGCTTCGTGTTTCAGTCCGAAGTGTTCTTCGACACGGGACAAGCGGTGCTGCTGCCCGAGGGCCGCGCCGAGCTCGACACCTTGGCAGCGGCGCTGATCGAGCTCGACAAGAAGATCCCGAGCGACATCCCCTGGGTGCTGCGCGTCGACGGCCATACCGATTTGCGGCCGGTGAGCGGCGCGAACTTCAAGTCGAACTGGGACCTGTCCGCAGCGCGCTCGATCTCGGTGGTGCAATATCTGGTTTCGCTCGGCGTGCCCGCCCAGCGCCTCGTCGCGGCCGGCTTCGGCGAATTTCAGCCGCTCGATACCGGCAACACGGAAGAGGCCTACAAGCGCAACCGCCGCATCGAGCTGAAGCTGACGGAGCGGTAGTGGTGAGGGACACACGACCTCAACGTCATGGCCGGGCTTGTCCCGGCCATCCACGATCTTTGGCCCGCCGCGACAGAAAGGCGTGGATGCCCGGGACAAGCCCGGGCATGACGACCTTCGTAAAATGAGCGCGCTCCACCTCCGCCTTTACCGACCCGAAGACGAAGCCGTCGCGATCGATCTCTGGCATCGCACCTGGCAGCAGGCCTATCCGCAGATCGACTTCGCCGCACGGCTCGAATGGTGGCGCGAGCGCTGGCTGAGGGATCTGGTGCCGAAGGCCCAGATCGTGGTGGCGGAGCAGGACGGCGCGCTGGTCGGTTTCGTCACCATCGACGGCGAAGGCTATCTCGACCAGCTCGTCGTCGATCCCGCGCACTGGGGCTCCGACGCGGCAAGGCTGCTGGTGGACGAGGCCAAGCGCCTGTCGCCCTCGGGCGTCACGCTGCTCGTCAACAAGGACAATGCCCGCGCGATCCGCTTCTACGAGCGCAACGGCTTCGCCCATGCGGGCGACGATGTGAACCCCACCTCGGGGCGGCCGGTGTTGAAGATGGTGTGGCGGGCGTAATCGCCAAACGCAAACTGAGCTGTCATCACCCGCGAAGGCGGGTAATCCAGTATTCCAGAGACGGCAGTGATCGAACCGAGACGCCGCGGCGTACTGGATTCCCCGCCTTCGCGGGGAATGACACCGTGATTGGGACGGCAATCGAGGACCTCACGCCGCTCTGCCCCTCACGCGCCCTCGAATTGCAGCCGCGCCAGCCGCGCATAGAGCCCGTTCGCCGCGACGAGCTCGGCATGCGTGCCCTGCTCGACGATCCGGCCCTGGTCCATCACCAGGATGCGGTCGCAGGAGAGCACGGTGGCGAGGCGGTGGGCGATGACGAGCGTGGTGCGGTGGCGCATCAGCTCTTCCAGCGCGGTCTGCACCAGCGTCTCGCTTTCGGCGTCGAGTGCCGAGGTGGCTTCGTCCAGCAGCAACAACGGCGCGTCGCGCAGGATGGCGCGTGCGATCGCGATGCGCTGGCGCTGGCCGCCGGACAGTGTCACGCCGCGCTCGCCGAGCGCGGTCTCGAAACCTTCGGGCAGGCGGCGGATGAATTCGGCGGCATGGGCGAGCTCGGCGGCGCGCTCGACCTCGGCATCGGTCGCATCGGGCCGGCCGAAGCGGATGTTCTCGCGGGCGCTCGCGGCGAACACCACGGATTCCTGCGGCACCAGAGCGATGCGCGCGCGGAAATCGCCCGGGGCGGCGGACTTGACCGGCACGCCGTCGAGCGAGATCGTCCCGCTGCGCGGATCGTAGAAGCGCAGCAGCAGATGAAAGATGGTGCTCTTGCCGGCGCCGGAGGGACCGACGATCGCGACCTTCTCGCCAGGGCGCACGGTGAACGACACCGCGTCGAGCACCTTGACGTCGGACCGCGCCGGATAGGCGAAGCTGACCCGATCGAAGCCGACCTCGCCGCGCGCGGGCACCGGCAGCGCAAGCGGCGTCGCAGGCGCGGTGATCTCGCGCTTGACGTGGAGGATCTCGAACAGGCGCTCGGCCGCGCCTGACGCCGCCGAGACCTCGCCCCAGACCTCGCTGAGCTGGCCGAGGCCCGCCGCGGCGAACACCGCATACAGCACGAACTGGCCGAGCCGGCCCGGCGTGATCGCGCCGGTGAGCACGTCATGCGAGCCGATCCAGAGGATCGCGACCACGCTTGCGAACACGATGAAGATGATGATCGCCGTGAGCACGGCGCGGGCCTGGGTCGAGGTGCGCGCGGCTTCATAGGCCTGCTCGACCTCGCCGCCGAAACGCTTCTCGGCAAATTGCTCGCTGGTATAGGCCTGCACGGTGCGGATCGCGCCGACCAATTCGCCCGCATAGGCGGAGGCATCGGCGAGCGTATCCTGCGCATTACGCGACAGGCGCCGCACCCAGCGCCCGAACGCCACCAGCGGCAGCACGATCAAAGGGATGGCCAGCAGCACGAAGCCCGACAGCTTCGGGCTCGTGATCACCATCATCGCCGTCGCGCCGAGGAACATCATCAGATTGCGCAGCGCGATCGAGACGGAGGCGCCGACGGCCGATTTCAGCTGGGTGGTGTCGGCCGTGAGGCGCGAGATCAATTCGCCGCTGCGGGCGGAATCGAAGAAGGCGGGAGAGAGCGACAAGAGATGGGCGAAGACGTCGCGCCGGAGATCGGCGACGATGCGTTCGCCGATCGTCATCACGAGGTAGTAGCGCGCGGCGCTGGCGATCGCGAGCACGGCGACGACCGCGAGCATGACCGAGAAGTAGCTGTTGATCAGCTCGATGCCCTCGGGCGTCAGGCCGAAATCGATCATCCGGCGCACCGCGACCGGCACCAGCAGCGTGGTCAACGCCGCGATCGTGAGTGCGACGAAGGCCAGCGCCGCCCGGCCGCGATAGCGGATCACATAAGGCGCGAGCGCGAGCAGCGGCCGCAACTTGGCGCGGCCCTTGGCCGGCGCTTCGATCAGCTCGGCCTCGATTGAGGGAGTGTCTGCGGCGTTCATTGCGGGCCGTTCGACATCGTGGTCATCCAGCCGTTCCACTGCGCTCATGAGATCCGACCCGTTGCATTGATCTGCTCCCAATAGGCCGGTGCAGAAGTAGTGGCAAATCCGGGAAGTCCCTTAGGGGCAAACCCCGTCCAGCGCGCCGGCATGGCTTGTTTTGCGGGGTTTCGTGAGGTATAGAGCCGCCCAAATCCGTCATTCGCGAGCCACCCAAGAAGGCGCCGGAGCGCCGAGGAATTGCCATGAAAGCCGAAATTCACCCGAATTATCATACGATTAAGGTCGTCATGACCGACGGAACCGAGTACCTGACCCGCTCGACCTGGGGCAAGGAAGGCGACACGCTGAACCTCGACATCGATCCGAAGTCGCACCCGGCCTGGACCGGCGGCTCCGCCCAGATCATGGACCGCGGCGGCCGCGTCTCGCGCTTCCAGAAGAAGTTTTCGGGCTTCCTCAAGAAGGATTGAGCCGGCCGCAAGGCTGGAGACGAAAACGCCCCCGGGAGACCGGGGGCGTTTTTGTTTTGGGGCTGTCATTCCGGGGCGCGACGAAGTCGCGAGCTACGATGCGCAATTGCGCATCTGAGAATCTATAACCACGATCGGGAGTATGGATTCCGGGCCCGCGCCAAGAGGCGCGTCCCGGAATGACGATTTGAACTGTTGATAGACCCTACCGCTCGAACGCGGCCTTCAGCGCGTTGAGATGCGGCACCAGCGGGTTGCCGATCGTGGCCTGCTCGGCCGGCGGGGTGTGGATCGTGCTGTCGAGGCGGCGGACGCGCGTCTGCAGGCTCATCGAGCGATGGATCAGGTCCTGAAGCTGCGCGGGCAGCTTCTCGATCGTGTCGGCGGGACCGGGATCGGCGGCGGTGAGCTTGACCTTGGTCTTCTCGCGATTGGCCTGGCTCAGCGTCATCTCGCCTTCCTTGACCGCGCGGTGCAGCAGCAGCCAGGAGGCGAGCTGCATCAGGCGCGTCGTGAGGCGCATGCTCTCGGTCGCATAGGTGAGGCTGACGGCGCGGTCGAGCGCCTTGGCCTCGACGCGGCCGGCGCCGTCGAGATAGGCGGCGGTCTCCTCGACGAGGTCCATGCCCTCACGGAACAAATTGCCGAACGCCGCAGAATTGGTGAATCGCTCACTGAGCTGAACGAGCGCGCCGTCGGCCTGCAAACGTTCCATGGTTAACGCCTCTTACGCAACTGTTTGACTGCCCGGCTTTAGCGCCGGCTTATGATGAACAAATCATTGCGCGGGCGGGACGCGGAGTCCAGTGACAAGCGCGGATATGGTTTCCGCGGGTCAATCCTTTCAAATGCAACCGGGATGAGAGGCCCAAACCGGTCAAGTGAACGCAAAAAAGAGCCGCCGGAGACCGGCGGCTTTGAAAGTTGATAACAGGGAGGCGTCAAACAGAGTGGACAGGAGCCACTCGGTGTCCAAACGAGGACAGTTCCAGTCATAAACCCGAAAGCTTAATCTGAAGTAAACGAGCTAATTTTTTCAGAGTTCATTAGTCATGTGAGCCAGTGGCCGAGTGTGCTGCGGGAACAGACGTCTCCGTCGTCATTCCGGGGCGCGACGAAGTCGCGAGCCCGGAATCCATAACCACGAGCGGATGGAACGGCCCGGCTCTCTTAGCGCGCCCTTTTGCAGAGCCTGTGATTATGGATTTCCGGGCTCGGCGCTGACGCGCCGCCCCGGAATGACGAGACGGAGAAAGTCCGGCCCACGCGTCCGGGACGACAGTCGCTGTGTGGCGACTGCTACGACTTGAAAATACTGTTCGCCGCATCGCGCGAGGCGCGCTTTTTGGCGGCGGCTTCTTCCAGTCTTGCGATCTCGGTCTTGAGCAGCGCCACGCGCTCGGTCAGTTCCTCCACTGACAAAAGTGAGAGGTCCTGCCCAATTTCATGACTGATCTTCTTGCGCGGGCGGTCGTCGTCTTCGATCGGCATCGTCGTTCCTCCTCTCCGTCCGCGGGTCGGACCACATGGCTGAGGCGGTTGCCAGCCTGCACCGCGCTGGCTAAGCAAGGGCCTCGTTTCCCCCCGCACTTTTGCTCAAGGACACATCATGGACAAGCTGCCCGCGCAAATGACCGTGGTCGCCATCTCCAAGCCCGGCGGGCCGGAGGTGCTGGTGCCGGAGCAACGCAGTGTTCCGCAGCCCGGGCCCGACGAGATCCTGGTCAAAGTCGAAGCTGCCGGCGTCAACCGGCCCGACGTGGCGCAGCGCTCCGGCGCCTATCCGCCGCCGCCCGGCGCCAGCGACCTGCCCGGCCTCGAGATATCAGGCGAAGTCGTCGCGGTCGGCAGCAACGCCAAGCGGCACAAGGTCGGCGACAAGGTGATGTCGCTGGTCGCCGGCGGCGGCTATGCGCAGTACTGCATCGCCCAGGACGCCCAGGCGATGAGTGTGCCGCCGGCGCTGTCGATGAAGGAAGCCGGCGCGCTGCCGGAAACACTGATGACGGTCTGGCACAATGTGTTCGAGCGCGGCGGCCTCAAGGCCGGCGAGACGCTGCTGATCCATGGCGGCTCGTCCGGCATCGGCACCATGGCCATTCAGCTCGCCAAAGCCTTCGGTGCGAAAGTGTTCGTCACCGTGGGATCGCAGGACAAGATCGACGCCTGCCTCAAACTGGGGGCCGACCGCGCCATCAACTACAAGACCGAAGATTTCGTCGCCGTGGTGAAGGCGGAGACCAACAACGTTGGCGTCAACCTGATCCTCGACATGGTCGCCGGAGAATATGTCGATCGCAACTATGATGCCGCCGCGGTCGACGGCCGCATCGTCCAGATCGCGACCCTCAACGGCCCCAAGGTCAGCGTCAACATCGCCAAGGTGATGGTCAAGCGCCTGACCCATACCGGCTCGACCTTGCGCCCCCGTAGTAATGCGGACAAGGCGGCGATGGTGGCCGCGATCGAGCAGAAAGTGATGCCGCTTTTGCGCGAAGGCCGCGTCAAGCCGGTGATGGACAGCACTTTCCCGCTGGAAAAGGCGGCAGACGCCCACCGGCGCATGGAAACGAGCGCACATATTGGCAAAATTGTGTTGGAGGCCTAGGCCGCTGGCCCACAGGGCAAGCCGGAAACCCTTTGATTTTCCTCGCTTTCGTGGCATCTATCGCGACGCACCGAACCGCATCGGTCCGGTCTGAATCGCCTTCTAGATTTGCCTTGCACTGACGAGTTTGCGTCGAACGCGGAGAACTGACCTTGCGTCTGATCAGGTGCCTCGCGCCCATCGCGCTGGGCCTCATGATTCTTGTCGCCGCGTATCCCGCGCGCGCGCTCGACGCCGTCAGCGTCCGTAGCGACGCGCCCGCGATCGACCTCACCGGCGTGCTCGAGCATCAGCGCAGCGATGCCGATCGTATCCAGGTCTCCACCGCACCCGGCACCGACGGCATCGTCCGCCGCATCGAGGTGCGCGCCCGCGAGGGCGGACAGAACTGGGTGGTGTTCGCGCTCGCCAACAACACCGACGACCAGCTCGACCGCCTGATCGTCGCTCCGCATTACCGCATCGTCTCCTCGGGATTGCTCTGGCCCGACCTCGGCCTGTCACGCATCGCGACCATCACGCCCTCGATCGGCGACCGCCCGGAACGGCAGGAAAGCGCCACCGCGGACGTGTTCCGCATCACGCTCGACCCCGGCGCCGTCGTCACCTTCGTTGCGGAGCTGCGCACCGACAAGCTGCCGCAGCTCTATCTGTGGGAGCCGGAAGCCTACAAGGACAAGGTCAACTCCTTCACGCTGTACCAGGGCATCGTGATCGGCATCTCCGGGTTGCTCGCGCTGGTGCTGACCATCCTGTTCGTGGTGAAGGGCAGCATCATGTTCCCGGCCGCGGCGGCGCTGGCCTGGGCGGTGCTGGTCTATATCGGCGTCGATTTCGGCTTCTGGGGCAAGGTGCTCGACATGTCGAACAACGCCGAGCGCATCTGGCGCGCGGCGGGCGAGGCGATCCTGGCGGCGACACTCCTGGTGTTCCTGTTCGCCTATCTCAATCTCAGCCGCTGGCACGTGCGCTATTCGCACATCACGGTCGGCTGGCTCGCGTTCCTCGGCTCGCTGGTCGCGCTCGCGCTGTTCGACCCGGCGGTGGCCTCCGGCATCGCACGCATCTCGCTGGTGCTGATCGCCTTCGCCGGCTTCGCGCTGATCGTCTATCTCTCCACCCACGGCTTCGACCGCGCCGTGCTCTTGATCCCGACCTGGTTCCTCCTGGTGGTCTGGGTGGTCGCGGCCGGCATGACGGTGGCGGGCTCGGTCACCAACGACATCGTCGGCCCTGCCCTGCTCGGCGGCCTCGTGCTGATCGTGATGCTGATCGGCTTCACGGTGATGCAGCACGCCTTTGCCGGCGGCGGTGCCAGCACGGGCGTCGTCTCCGACATCGAGCGGCGCGCTTTGGCGCTGGCCGGCTCCGGCGACCTGATCTGGGACTGGGACGTCTCCGCCGACAAGGTGTTCACCAGCCCGGAGACCGAAGCCCTGCTCGGGCTGAAGCGCGGCACGCTGGAAGGCCCGGCGGCGTCCTGGCTAGAGGTGCTGCATCCGCTCGACCAGGACCGTTTCCGCGCCGCGCTCGACAGCGTGCTCGACCAGCGCCGCGGCCGCCTGGTGCAGGATTTCCGTCTGCGCACGCCGGACGGCCACTTCATGTGGTTCGCGCTCAAGGCGCGCCCGGTGGTCGGCTCGGACGGCGAGGTCTCGCGCGTGGTGGGCACGCTGACCGACGTCACCGAGCTGCGCAACGCCGAGGAGCGCCTACTGCACGATTCCGTGCATGACAATCTCACCGGCCTGCCCAACCGAAAACTGTTCATGGACCGGCTGGGCGCGGTCGCGCATTTCGCCAAGACCATGCCGACGCTGCGGCCGACGCTGATGGTGATCGACCTCGACCGCTTCAAGCAGGTCAACGATTCCGTCGGGATCGCGGTCGGAGATTCCATCCTGCTCACGCTGGCGCGCCGCCTCACCCGCATCCTGAAGCCGCAGGACACGCTGGCGCGGATGGCCGGCGACCAGTTCGGCCTGATCCTGCTGTCGGAGCAGGACCCGGCCCGCATCACCGCTTTCGCCGAGACCATCCGCAAGACCATCCGCGCGCCGATCGCCTTCAACGACCGCGAGATCTTCCTCACCGCGTCGATTGGCCTCGCGCTGTCCGATCCGCAAACCCAGCTCACGGACGAGATCATCAAGGACGCCGAGCTGGCGATGTATCACTCCAAGCGGATCGGCGGCGACCGCATCGACGTCTACAAGCCGGCGATGCGGGCGCGCAAGACCGACCGCCTGACGCTGGAGAGCGAATTGCGCCGCGCCATCGAGCGGCAGGAGATCACGATCCTGTACCAGCCGATCGTGCGGCTGGAGGATCGCTCCATCGCCGGCTTCGAGGCCCTGGCGCGCTGGGACCACCCGAAGCTCGGGCGCATGGCGCCCTCCGAGTTCATCACCATCGCCGAAGAGACCGGGTTGATCGTCGACCTCGGCATGTTCGTGCTCGACCAGACCGCCAAGCAGCTTTCGGTGTGGCAGCGGGCGATGCGCTCGCGCGAGCCGATCTTCGCTTCCGTCAACGTCTCCTCGCGGCAGCTGCTGCGCCACGATTTGATCCACGATGTCCGTACCGTGCTGTCGCGCTCCTCGGTGGCGCGCGGCACGCTCAAGCTCGAGCTGACGGAATCGCTGGTGATGGAGAATCCGGAGCACGCGGCCCAGATGCTGACCCGGATCCGCGAGCTCGGCACCGGGCTGTCGCTCGACGATTTCGGCACCGGCCACTCCTCGCTGGCCTATCTGCAGCGCTTCCCGTTCGACACCATCAAGATCGACCAGTCGTTCGTGCGCACCACCAGCCGCGGCACCCGCCCCGTGATCCTGAAGTCGATCATCGCGCTCGCCCACGATCTCGGCATGGACGTCGTCGCCGAAGGCGCCGAGACCGATTCGGACGCCGTCGAGCTCTACCAGATGGGCTGCGAATACGCGCAAGGTTTTGCCTTCGGCGAGCCGATGGACGCGGACGCGGCGATGCGGCTGCTCACGGAAGTGCGGCTGGAAGCGGCGAGCTAGACTCTCTTACCCTCTCTTGGAGGGCAGGGCGATCGCATATAGGCGAACTCGCCTGTGGCCATCCTTCGAGACGCCCGCCGTTGGCGGGCCTCAGGATGAGGGCGGAGTTCGCGGCAACAGTTTCAACGAGCACTGACGGTAGATTAGCCTCATCCTGAGGAGGCGCGTAAGCGCCGTCTCGAAGGACGAGGCGTGCGCACCGGCGCCGCGACAAGTCATATGCGATCGCCCTGCCCTGGAGGGGGAGAGTGGACGGCGTGCCCTACGATACTATCGCCGCCGCTCGCCCTTCTGCTTCCTGAACCGTACGCTCTGGCCGTCCGGCATGCGCGTTGCCACGAAGCCGGCGGCGAGGCAGGCTTCGCGTTGCGGCATCTGGATGTCGGGGCTGCGCAGGCTGTCCCACCATGAGGCGCGCTGGGCCGCCCGCGGCAGCGCCGCGCCGATGATCTCCTCGATCTGCTCGAAGCTCAGCACGAGCTCCTCCTGCTTCTGCCGCAGCAGATAATCGCGCAACGCGTCGTAGTCGTTCACACTCGTCCTCTCGTCAGGGGCGATGTCAGGTTGCTCAAAACCGTCAGCCGCATAAACCGATTCTTAACTCATTGCGGCAGCGCCGTCGCGGCTTAAACACTACGCAAGCTTTCGGGCGCATCCACTATGGACAGGAGCGAACAATGTTCTCTGGATGGCGCGACGTTGCGGCCCGCCGGCCGTTGCGGATTTCGGCGAAGCTGCTGATCATCTCGTCCGTGGTGACGGTGATCGGCTTTTCCGCCATTTGCGTCAACGTCATGCTCGACATGCGCCGCGGCGAGGAGGCACTCGCCCGCCAGACGCTGGAGAACCTCGCGACCACGATCGAGTCCGACGTCAGCCGCAACGTCGAGATCTACGATTTGTCGCTGAAGGCGGTCGCCAGCAACATGCTGCTGCCCGAGCTGGCGACGGTCTCAAAGACGATCCGTCACCTGATCCTGTTCGACCACGCGACCACCGCCAAGCATTTCGGCGCCATCCAGGTGTTCGACGCCGAGGGCCGGCTGACCATCGATGCCTCCACGCTCGATCCCCTGCCCGAGGACCGCAGTGAGGAGGATTATTTCAGGGTTCACCGGGACAGTCCCGGCGCAGGCCTGTTCATCAGCCGTCCCATGCTGTTTCGCGGCGCCTACTCGATCGTGCTGAGCCGGCGCATCAGTGACGCTGACGGCGGCTTCATGGGCGTCGTCGCCGGCTCGATCCGCTTCAGCTATTTCCACGAGCTGTTCGATCGGCTCACCCTCGACCCTGAGGACACCATCACCGTGCTCAAGCGCGACCGCACCATCATCATGCGGCGACCGTTCGATCTCGACATCATCGGCACGAACCTGAACGACCGTCAGAACTGGAAGGCCGACAATCTCAGGGTCGGCGCCGCCTATTCGGGACAGGGCCCGGTCGATGCGACGCCGCGGCTCTATGTCCGCAGCAAGAACAATGGTCCGCTGTTCGTGGTCGCCGGCAAGCCTTTGGCCGCGGTGTTCGCACTCTGGCAAAGGGAGGCGCTCCGCATCGGCACCGTGGTGCTGGCGCTCATCCTGTTCGTGCTGGGATCGAACCTCGTGCTCGCGCGCGAGATCGGCCGGCGCGCCGAGGCCGAGCGCAAGCTCGAGGAGTTGGCGACGACCGACGCGCTCACGGGCCTGAAAAACCGCCGCAAGTTCGATTCCGTCATCGACGTCGAATGGCGACGCGCCATGCGCCAGAAGGCGCCGATCGCGCTGCTCATGATCGATACCGATCACTTCAAGGCCTACAACGACACGTTCGGCCATCAGGCCGGCGATCAGGTGCTGGTCGGCATCGCCATCTGCATTTCCGATTCGGTGAGCCGCGCCGGCGATTGCGCGGCGCGCTATGGCGGCGAGGAATTCGCCGTGCTGCTGCCGAACACCTCCGCCGCCGAGGCCTTCAAGGTGGCGGAGACGATCCGCCGCAAGGTGCAGGGCTGGTCCGACGAGCAAGCGATGTCGACGGTGTCCTGCGGCATCGCCAGCCTGGTCCCGGATGCCGGCATGGATTGGCCGATGCTGGTTGCCGCCGCCGACAAGGCGCTCTACGCCGCCAAGGCCGGCGGGCGCAACCAGTCGGTGGTGGCGAGCCTGCCGCAGCTGTCGCTGGTGGCGTGAGGCGGTCTCTCCCCGTCGTCATTGCGAGGAGCTCTTGCGACGAAACAATCCAGACTTCCTCAGCGGAAGGATTCTGGATTGCTTCGCTTCGCTCGCAATGACGAGCGGCTCGCTAAAGCCCCAGATACTTCTTCATCTCCGCGACCAGGCCGTCGCGCAATTCCGGGCGCTTCAAGCCATAGGCGATGTTTGCGCGCAGGAAGCCGGGCTTGGAGCCGCAATCATGGCGCTCGCCTTCGAATTCGACGCCGTAGAATTTCTGCGTCTGGGCAAGCCCGATCATGGCGTCGGTGAGCTGGATCTCGCCGCCGGCGCCGCGCTCCTGGGTCTCCAGGATCTTGAAGATCTCGGGCTGCAGGATGTAGCGGCCGGTGATCGAAAGGTTGGAGGGCGCGGTGCCCTTGGCCGGCTTCTCGACCATGCCATCGACCTCGAACATCTTGCCGTTGCGCTTGCCGACGCCGCAGATGCCGTATTGATGGGTCAGGTGATCGGGCACCGCCTCGACCGCGATCAGGTTGGATTTCTCGCCGAGCGAGGACGCCATCTCAATCATCTGCTTCAGGCAGCCGGGCGTGTTGAGCACGAGCTCGTCCGGCAGCACGACGGCGAACGGCTCGCTGCCGACGATGTCGCGCGCGCACCAGACCGCGTGGCCGAGGCCGAGCGGCGCCTGCTGGCGGGTGAAGCTGACCGCGCCGGCTTCGGGCTGGTTCTGCGCCAGGATGTCCTGCTCCGCTTTCTTGCCGCGCGCGGCAAGCGTCGCGTCGAGCTCGAACATCCGGTCGAAATGATCCTCGATGACAGCCTTGTTGCGGCCGGTGACGAAGACGAAGTGCTCGATGCCGGCTTCCTTCGCCTCGTCATAGACGTATTGGATCAGCGGCTTGTCGACGATGGTCAGCATTTCCTTCGGCATCGCCTTGGTGGCAGGCAGAACGCGGGTGCCGAGGCCGGCGACGGGGAATACGGCTTTGCGAATCTTCATGGGATCGATCGAATACCTTGGGGGCACATGGGACGGGAGCAATGGCATCCTTGCTAGCCTGTTTGCAGCCGCCAACAAAGGCGGATGTGGGGCCTCGCCCCGACGGAGTTAAGAAAAAGGCCGCCACCAAAATTTCACCTTTGTTAAGCTATTGGCAACGCTAACCAGGCCTCCTGTGGCGGGTTTTTAGGCCGACGGGTGGAATATGATGCGATCAATGGCAGGACTGGCGAGACGGGCTGGCGGAGCAATCGTTGCGGCCGCTTTGCTGCTGCCGTCCGGCGCGCACGCCCAGGCGCAGAACGGCCTGTCCAACCTGTTCGGCGGCATCTTCTCGGGATCGAACCCGGCACCGGCGCAACCCACACCTGGCCCGGGCGGCGCGCCGACGGGTCCATTGCCGTGGAGTGGCGAGGACGGCGCCTCCGGCCATCCCTTGATGACGGCCGCCGCGATCCGCGAGGCTGCCGGCAATTTCAACAATTGCGTCGCTGCGATGTGGCCCGATGCCGCACGACGCGGCGTTACGCAGGAGAACTTTCAGCGCTTCACCGCCGGACTCTCGCCCGACCTGCGCATCATGGACCTCATGGATTCGCAGCCGGAATTCACCAAGTCGATCTGGGCCTATCTCGACATCCTGGTGAACGACAACCGCCTCGCCAAGGGCCGCGAGGTCCTCGCCAAATACAAGACGCAGTTCGACGCCACCGAAAAGGCCACCGGTGTCGACCGCTACATCATCGCCTCGATCTGGGGCATCGAGTCCAATTACTCGACGCAGATCGGCGATCGCAGCGTGCTGCAATCGACCGCGACGCTCGCCTGCATCGGCCGCCGCCAAGCCTATTTCAAGGACGAATTCCTCTCCGCGCTGGAGATCCTCAACCGCGGCGATTTGCGTCCGGAGCAGCTGCGCGGCTCCTGGGCCGGCGCCTTCGGCCCGACCCAGTTCATGCCGACCGCGTTCAAGCGCTTCGCGGTGGACGGCGACGGCGACGGCCGGCGCGACGTCGTCGACAATCCGACCGACCTGATCGCGTCGACCGCCAACAATCTCAAGAAGGACGGCTGGCAGCCCGGCCAGACCTGGGGCTACGAGGTCGTGGTGCCGCAAGGCTTCAACTACATGCTGGCCGACCGTGCCAAGGCGATGCCGATCGCGCATTGGGAGAAGCTCGGGCTCAAGCGTCCGAACAACCAGGCCTTCCCGCATCCTGCGGACAAGGCTTACCTGCTGGCACCCGCCGGCGCGCAGGGACCGGGCTTTTTGATGCTGCAGAATTACCGCGTCATCATGAAGTACAACCCGGCCGAGGCTTATGCGCTGGCGATCGGCCATTTCGCCCGACCGGCTGCGCGGGGGACAGCCTTTCGTGCAGCCTTGGCCGCGGCAGGAGCGCGAGCTGTCCCGTACCGAACGGCTGGAGCTGCAGCAGCTGCTGGCTCAGCGCGGCTACTACAAGGGCACCCCGGACGGCCAATTCGGCGGCCTGACCAGGGAGGCCCTGCGTAATTTCCAGGCCTCGATCGGGGTCCCCGCCGACGGTTTTGCCTCCTCCGACGTGCTGGACCGGCTGCGCGGGCGGTAAAATCGCGCCTGAAGTAATCTTGAAGGGGGATTTTGGCTGATAGCCTTGACCGGGACTGGTGTTCCCCGGTCTATGGACAAGAATCTGAGATGGAATTTGCCCGTTTGGCGCCTGATTCCGTTATTATATTGAGCTAACTTCGATCCCCCATTGCGCGTGCCCGAGATCGCATGTCGAAGAAGTCCCTGTTCAAGGCGCTAACCGAGACCGGCCCGTTGATCGCGCTGGGGACGGCGCTTGCGATCCTGGTGTCGGTGGCGGCACCCGCTTCGGCGCAGTTCTTCAACTTCCCCGGCTTCGGCGGTCCGCCGCAGCGTTCGGCCCCACCACCGCCACCACGGGGCGGCGGAGGTGGCGGCTGGTTCGGCGGCGACTTCTTCTCACCATTCCAGCCACCGCCGCAGGCGCCGCGCCAGGATTTTTCGCGCGCGCCGGCACCGGCCAAGCGCGACACGATTCCCGAGAAGAACGTGCTGGTGATCGGCGATGCCATGGCCGACTGGCTCGCCTATGGCCTAGAAGACGCCTACGCCGAGCAGCCCGACATGGGCGTGATCCGCAAGCACAAGACCACGTCCGGCCTGATCAGGTATCAGCCCAAGGGCGAGCCCGCGGACTGGGCCGCGGCGGCCAAGGGCATTCTCGAGACAGAGAAGCCGGACGTGATCGTCGTCATGCTCGGCCTCAACGACCGCGTCGCGATCCGCGAGCCGGCCGCCGACAAACCCGACAAGCAGGCCGCGGAAAAGGACAAGGACAAGAAGAACGACAAGGGTGCGCGCGCCAAGCCGCCTGGCAAGCCGGGCGACGCCAAACCCGGCGACAGCGCCGCCAAGCCGGACGACAAGCCTGCCGATGCCGACCTGCCGCAGGACGACGCCGACAATTCCGACACGCCGGCGGCCGCCCCGGAAAAGACCACGCGCAATCCGAACGGCCTCTACGAATTCCGTGACGAGCGCTGGGTCGAGCTCTACGGCAAGAAGATCGAGGAGCTCGCGGCCGTCCTCAAAACCAAGGGCGTGCCGGTGCTCTGGGTCGGCCTGCCCGCGGTCCGCGGACCGAAGGGCACCGCGGACACGCTGTTCCTGGATTCGCTGTACCGTGAAGGCGCGGCCAAGGCCGGCATCACCTATGTCGACGTCTGGGACGGCTTCGTCGACGAAGCCGGCCGCTTCCTGCAGAAGGGCCCGGACTTCGAAGGCCAGATCCGCCAGCTGCGCAGCTCCGACGGCATCTATTTCACCAAGGCCGGCGCGCGCAAGCTCGCGCATTATGTCGAGCGCGAGATCACGCGCCTGCTTGCCGGACGCTCCGGCCCGATCGCGCTGCCGAGCGAGCCCGCGACGCCCGACACCAGCGCCGAGCCGGGCAAGCCTGCGCCGCGGCCGCTGGCCGGGCCGATCGTGCCGCTGGTTGCAGCCTCGATCTCGACCGATCAATTGCTGGGCGGACCGGGCACGCGTCCCGCCGCCGTCGATGCGCTCGCCGCCAAGACGATGGTGAAGGGTGAGCCGCTGGCAGCTCCTGCCGGCCGCGCCGACGATTATGCCTGGCCGCGCCGGGAAGTCGGCCGCGAGCAGGCCAAGGGCGATACGCCGATGGCGGCAACGACGCCGGACGGCGGGGCGGCTCAGGGCGCACCGGGCGCGGCCGCTGCAATCGCGCCGCCAAAGCTCGCGCCGAAGAAGCCGCAGGTCGCCCCGCAACTGCCGGCCCAGGCAACGCCCACATTCCGTGATTTCTTCGGCTTCGGCTCGCCGCAGCCCCCGCCGCCGCGCCAAATGGCGCCGCCGCCCGGGCCGCGCAATCCGAATCCCAATCCTGGGATCCCGCGTCCGCCGGCTAACGTCGGCCGTTCCGCCGAGATGTTCCGGTAAGGTAAGATCTCGTGTCCCGGACGCGACGCAGCACCTTCTGGTGATGCGGCGCAGAGCCGAGACCCAATTCGTGCGGCATTCAGAAAAGATGGCCCCGGCTCAGCGATGCAGCGTCTCACGCTGCATCGCTGAGCCGGGGCACGCGTGACAGGCGTTCGGCAACTAGCCCTAATAGCGCCAGCGTGACGGCGGGCGGCGGGCGGGACGCGACATCAGCAGCGCCAGCGCGAAGCCGATGCCGCCGGCAACCAGCAGCGCGCCGAGCGGATTGTCCTGCACCTTCTGCGCAATGGCCTTCGAGCCGTCGCGGAAAGTCTCACCACTGTTCTCGTAGGCGTCCTTGGCATAGCCCGCGGCGGTGTCCGTGGCGTCGCGCACGGCATCCTTGGCCTGGCCGTAGAGATTCTGCACCGTGCCCGCGGCTTCCCGCGCCTTGCCCGACGCCTGCGTCTTGGCATCGCCTGCCATGTCTCCGATCGCGCCTTCCGCGCGTCCGGCATATTCCTTCGCCGATCCAACAATCCGATCCGTGTCCATGATGATCCTCCTCGGTGGTCAGCCGAAGTAACCGATCAGACGCAGCGCGGTTCCTTAGGCTCTCCTATAGAATCAGGCCGCCATCGACGACCAGCGTCTGGCCGATGATGTAGGACGACAGCGGCGAGGCCAGGAACAGCGCTGCGCCCGCCATGTCGGCCGGCGTGCCCAATCGCCGCAGCGGGATGCGCGCGAGCGCGCCTTCGAGCCGCTTCGGATTGTCGGTCGTCACCTTCGTCATCTTGGTGTCGACGAGCCCTGGCGCGATGCCGTTGACGCGGATGCCGTCCTCGGCCCAGGCCTCGCCCAGCGTGCGCGTCAATCCGACCGCACCGGTCTTCGAGGCGTTGTAGGCCGGATTGCCCATGGTGGAATGATAGGCCGCGGTCGAGGACACGATGATCAGCGCGCCCTGCAACATGGAATGAAAGCGCGTCGCGCAGGCCATCAGGCTCATCAGATTGACCTCGACGACCTTGCGGAAACCCGCCATCTCGAATTCGCCGCGGCGGTAGATCACCGCGCCCTGCGCGAGCACCAGGATGTCGAGACGGTCGAACGGCGGCCTGAATGCTTCGATGGCATTGGGATTGCTGACGTCGAGCTGCGCGTAAGCAAGACCTTCGAGATCGGAGCCTTCGTCGGCTGAATATTCCGTTGCGCGAGCACGCGTGCCGCAGACGGCAACAGCTGCGCCCTTGGCGCGAAAGGCCTGCGCGATGCCGTTGCCGATGCCGCTGGAACCGCCGACCACCAGCACCTGCTTGCCTGAGAAATCGAGCTCGTTTGCCATTGTCGGCCTCCCCTTTTGTTTTCTGCTTGTTTGACCTGTCTGCGGATCGATGCCAGCCTTGTCAATCACAACAAGAACCAGCTCGGCGCGAGGGAACAGCATGTCCGACGTCAGGGAGCTCAGCCGGTCCGTTAAGGGGCTCACCGTACTCGTCACTGGCGCAGCCAGCGGCATGGGGCGCGCCACTGCGCGTGTGTTCGGAAACGAAGGTGCGAACGTCGCCGTCACGGATTTCGACGAGCAAGGCGCGCAGGACGTCGCCAGGGAGATTGCGGCAAGCGGTGGCGCGGCAAGGGCGTGGAAGCTCGACGTCGCCGACGGCGGCGAGATCAAGCGCGTGGTCGGCGACGTCGCCGCGCATTTCGGCGGCCTCGACATCGTCGTCAACAATGCCGGCATCTCGTTGCGCGTCGCGATCGACGATGAGGGCTTTGAGGATGCCTGGGCGAAGGGCATCGCCGTGATGCTGACGGCGCACCCACGCATCATCCGCGCCGCGCTGCCCTACTTACGCAAGTCGAAGAGCCCGCGCATCGTCAACATCGCCTCGACCGAGGCGCTCGGCGCCACCGCATTGCACAGCCCGTATTCGGCCGCGAAGGGCGGCGTCGTGAGCCTCACCCGCTCGCTGGCGGTGGAGCTCGGCCGCGAGGGCATCACCGTCAACTGCATCTGCCCCGGACCGATCCGCACGGGAATCACCGACCGCATCCCGGAGGAGCACAAGACCATCTACGCCAAGCGCCGCACCGCACTCGGCCGTTATGGCGACCCTGAAGAGGTCGCGCATATGACGCTGAGCCTGTGCCTGCCCGCGGCGTCGTTCCTCACCGGCGCGGTGATCCCGGTCGACGGCGGGCTGATGGCGCGGAACGCGTGAGAGGCATGCGCGCGGCGCGTTGACATCGCCGGATGCGGGAGTCATTTTTTCCACAAACAGAGCGGGGAAACCGCTCGTAGATGCGGGAGGAACGCAATGACCATCGCCATCCGGCAGCTTCAGAAACATTTCGTCGGCGAGGTGTCCGGCCTCGACTTGCGCAAGGCGCTCACGCCGGATCAGGCGCGCGAGATCGAGGCTGCCATGGACAAATACGCGGTGCTCGTCTTCCACGATCAGGACATCACCGACGAGCAGCAGATGGCGTTCGCGCTGAATTTCGGCCAGCGGGAGGAGGTGCGCGGCGGCAACATCACCAAGGCGGACGAGTACCGCCTCACCTCGGGTCTGAACGACGTCTCCAATCTCGGCAAGGACGGCAAGCCGCTGCCCAAGGACAGCCGTGCCAATCTGTTCAACCTCGGCAATTGCCTGTGGCACTCGGACAGCTCGTTCCGGCCTATCCCCGCAAAGTTCTCGCTGCTGTCGGCGCGGGTGGTGAACCCGAAGGGCGGCAACACCGAGTTCGCCGACATGCGCGCGGCCTATGACGCGCTCGACGATGAGACCAAGGCGGAGATCGAGGATCTCGTCTGCGAGCATTCGCTGATGTATTCGCGGGGATCGCTCGGCTTCACCGAATACACCGACGAAGAGAAGGAGATGTTCAAGCCGGTGCTGCAACGGCTGGTGCGCACGCACCCCGTGCACCGCCGCAAGTCGCTGTATCTGTCATCGCATGCCGGCAAGGTCGTCGGCATGAGCGTGCCCGAGGGGCGGCTGCTGCTGCGCGATCTGAACGAGCACGCCACGCAACCCGAGTTCGTCTACGTGCACAAATGGAAGCTGCATGACCTCGTGATGTGGGACAACCGCCAGACCATGCACCGCGTCCGCCGCTACGACCAGTCCCAGCCCCGCGACATGCGCCGCGCGACGGTGGCGGGGACGGAGCCGACGGTGCAGCAGCAGGCCGCGGAGTAGGCGCCGCACAGCTCCGCTCAGCAAATGGTGTCATCGCCCGGCTTGACCGGGCGATCCAGTATTCCGTGATGGTCGTGATCGAAACGATAGGCTGCGGCGTACTGGATGCCCCGGTCAAGCCGGGGCATGACAGCGGAGAGGATGTACGACATCGGAAGGATGCCACACCCCCTACGCGTGCCCGGCCTCGTTCGAGAGCATGCCGGGGTCGATGCCGATCTTCTGCAAAGCACGGTTGTACTTGTCGTCGACGTCGTCGCCGAAAATCAGATCCGCGTCCGCGTCGCAATGCAGCCAGCCGTTGCTCTGGATCTCCGTCTCGAGCTGGCCCGGCGCCCAGCCGGCATAGCCGAGCGCGAGGATGGCGTGCTTGGGGCCGGAGCCGTTGGCGATGGCGCGCAGAATGTCGACCGTCGCGGTCAGGCAGACGCCGTCATCGATCCGCAGCGTGGCGTTCTCGATGTAGAAGTCGCTGGAATGCAGTACGAAGCCGCGCCCGGTGTCGACCGGCCCGCCCCGCAGCACCTTCATGCTTTCGGCGTTCTCCGGCAGCTTGATGTGCTCGCCCTTCTTGATGATGCCGAGCTGCTGCAAGAGCTCGGGGAAGTCGATGCTGCCGGCGGGATGGTTCACGATGATGCCCATCGCCCCCTCCGCCGAATGGGCGCAGAGATAGATCACCGAGCGCTCGAAGCGGGAATCGCCCATCACGGGCATTGCGATCAGGAGCCGGCCGTCGAGATAGCCGCCGGAACTGGGCAGCGCGGCGCCCGAGCTGCGGGTGCTTTCGCCCGTCCTCTTGCCTGTGGGAGCCATCGCTCGAGCACTCCGGTTTCAATTCCTATCCTGATGTCGGGCCGGGCGGCTGTCAAATCAAGGCTTGCGGCGACTTGATTCGAGTGCATCCATCACAAGCAATTCAATGGTTTGGCCCTGGGCGACCCTGTAAAGACGTGCCATGTCCAGCATTGTTCCCCTGCGTGCGGCGATTGGCGTCGCGACAACCCTGCTCGCGTCGTCGTTGGCCATCGCCGCCCGTGCCGATGACGCATCGCCTTGGCAGCGCGATGGACATTCCGCGGTGCGGCTCCTGGCGGGATCGCGCAGCGGAGCGGTTTTGCTCGGCGGTATCGCCTTCCAGCTGCAGCCCGGCTGGAAGACCTACTGGCGGTCGCCCGGCGATTCCGGCGTTCCACCCCGGTTCGACTTCTCCAAGTCCGACAATGTCGAGGCGGTGACGGTGATGTGGCCGGCCCCGCTGAAGTTCGACGACGGCGCGGGCGGCCATTCGATCGGCTATCGCGACCAGGTCGTGCTGCCCCTGCGCATCGTCGCCAAGGCCGCGGACAAGCCGGTGACCTTGCGCGCGGAGATCAACTACGCGGTGTGCGAGAAGCTCTGCATTCCCGTGGAGGCCAGCGCCGAGCTCGGCTTCAACAGCGTCGCCTCGACCGAGGACGCGAACCTGCGAGCCGCGCTCGACACCGTGCCGAAGCCCGCCAATATCGGCGATCCCAATCCGCTCACCATTCGTGACGTCAAGCGTGACGGGCCCAAGAACGTGGTGGTCGACGTGGTGGCGCCGGACAGAAGCAACGTCAATCTGTTCGTGGAAGGCCCGACACCCGATTGGGCGCTGCCGATTCCGGCGCCGGTGCAGCACGGCGCGCCGGGAGTCGTGCGCTTCTCGTTCGAGCTCGACGGATTGCCGCCGGGCGCCAAGCCCGAGGGCGCCGCGCTGAAGTTCACGCTGGTCGGGCCGGAGAAGGCGTACGAGTTCAACACGAATTTGAACTAGCGTCCGCCCAACCGAATCTTAACGAATGGTTGCTAATCCCTCGCCTGCCGCCGCAGGTCGCTGGGGATTGTTCGAATTGGCCGTGATGGATGCACCACCCGCAACGACCCGACCGGCCGGGCTGGTCGCGCGGCTGCGCGCCAAGCTCGCGGGCGGATCGAGCGAGGCGTCGCTGACCCGGCGGCTCGCCGGCACCATCTTCATCATTCGCGTCATCAGCGCCGGCCTCGCTTATGTCTCGCAGGTGTTGCTCGCGCGCTGGATGGGCACGTCCGATTACGGCATCTACGTCTATGTCTGGACCTGGGTGCTGCTGCTCGGCAGCATGATGGATTTCGGCATCTCGGCCTCCGCGCAAAAAATCATTCCGGAGTACCGCGCCAGCGGCGCGCACGCCCTGCTGCGCGGCTTCCTGTCCGGCAGCCGCTGGCTGACCTTTGCCGTGTCCACGCTGGTGTCGCTCGGCCTTGCCGGCATCGTCAAATTGCTGTCGCCCTGGATCGATCCGGCCGAGGTGCTGCCGCTTTATATCGGCTGCATGACGCTGCCCGCTTTCGTCGTCGCGAACACCCAGGACGGCATCGCGCGCTCGCACGACTGGATGCAACTCGGCCTGATGCCGCAATTCATCATCCGTCAGGCGCTGATCATCGGCATCACGGCGCTCGCCTTCCTGCTCGGCTATCACCTCGGCGCGGTCGCCGCGATGGTGGCAAGCCTTTGCGCGGTATGGATCGCAATGGCCGGGCAGATGGTGGTGCTGAACCGCGAGCTCGCCGATCACATCACACCGGGACCGAAGGCCTATGACGTCAAGGGCTGGCTCGCCGTCTCGCTACCGATCCTGCTGGTCGAGAGCTTCTACCTGCTCCTGTCCTACACCGACGTGCTGGTGCTGCAGCAATTCCGTCCCTCGGACGAGGTCGGCGTCTATTTCGCCGTGGTGAAGACGCTGGCGCTGGTCTCGTTCATCCACTACGCGATGTCAGCCACGACGGCACACCGCTTCGCCGAATACAATGCCAGCGGCGACAAGGCGCGCCTGTCGGCCTACGTCGCGCATGCCATCACCTGGACGTTCTGGCCGTCGCTGGCCGCGACCATCGTGCTGCTCGCGCTCGGCAAGCCGCTGCTCTGGCTGTTCGGACCACAATTCGTGATCGGCTACGACATCATGTTCGTGGCCGCGATCGGCCTCGTCGTGCGCGCCGCGATCGGTCCGGTGGAGCGCCTTCTCAACATGCTTGGCCAGCAGAAGATCTGCGCGCTTGCCTATGCGCTAGCCTTCGTGATGAACCTCGTGCTCTGCATCGCGCTGGTCCCGCGCTACGGCGGCCATGGCGCGGCGGCCGCGACCTCGATCTCCCTCACCTTCGAGACGGTGCTGCTGTTCTGGATCGTGCGGCAGCGGCTCGGGCTGCACGTGCTGGCGTTCGGTAAATAGGCGACGATCGAAAAGGCCGCGCTACTCTCACTGTCATCGCCCGGCTTGACCGGGCGATCCAGTACTTCGAGGCGGCTGTGATTAACCGAGAGGCCGCGGTGTACTGGATGCCCCGCCTTCGCGGGGCATGACCGAGAGTTGTCAGGTCGGCACGAATTACTCCGCGGTCCAGCCGCCGTCGATCGAGAGGTTGGTGCCGGTGATCTGGGCGGCGTCGTCGCTGCACAGGAACAGGGCGAGCGCGGCGACCTGCTCGGAGGTGACGAACTCCTTGGTCGGCTGCGCATCGAGCAGCACGTCGTTGATGACCTGCTCGCGCGTCAGATTGCGCGCCTTCATCGTGTCGGGGATCTGCTTCTCGACCAGCGGGGTCCAGACGTAGCCGGGGCTGATGCAGTTGCAGGTGATCTTGTGGGTCGCGACTTCCAGCGCCACGGTCTTGGTGAGGCCGGCGATGCCGTGCTTGGCCGAGACGTAGGCCGACTTGAATGGCGAGGCCACCAGCGAGTGCGCCGACGCCGTGTTGATGATGCGGCCCCAGCCCTTCTTCTTCATGCCGGGCACCGCGGCGCGGATGGCGTGGAAGGCCGAGGACAGATTGATCGCGATGATCTGGTCCCATTTCTCCGGCGGGAATTCCTCGATCGGCGAGACGAACTGGATGCCGGCATTGTTGACGAGGATGTCGACCGAGCCGAACGTCTTCTCGCCGAGCGCGATCATGCCGGCGACCTCGGCGGGCTTGGTCATGTCGGCGGGCGAGTAGACCGCCTTGACGCCGAAATCGGATTCGATCTTGGCGCGCTCCTTCTCGATGTCCTCCGGCGAGCCGAAACCGTTGATGACGACGTTGGCACCGGCGCCGGCGAAGGCGCGCGCGTAAGCGAGCCCGATGCCGCTGGTCGATCCGGTCACGACGGCGTTCTTGCCTGACAGAGTACCCATTCTATTCGCTCCTTTTTGCCGGGGGCGCGGTGACGTCCCCCGTGAGATCGTAGGTCACCATGGTCTCGCCGGACTGCGGCCGCTCCAGCCAGTCCCTGTGGCGCATCGACAGATGCACGTCGCGCACGCCGGCTTCCCAATGCTCGACCATGGCAATGTGCGAGAAATCGTAATCCTTGGACGAGGATTCGTAGTTCTTGCTGCGATAGATCAGGTGCACCACGGTGACGGTGCTTTCGCGCGACACTTTCGCCAGGAATTCGACGGAAGGATCATTCTTGAGATAGTCCGGCAATTTGCCGATCAGATCGCGCACGGCCCTGCGGGCGTTGTGCAGCTGCTTGTTCTTGTCGGTGTTCATCCGCGTGCGGCTGGAATAGCGGATGTCCTTCTCGCGCTCGGCCGCCTCCAGCAGCGAGTTCGGCAGGTCGCCCCGCGCGGAAAACAAATCGACCTGAAAGATCAGCATGTCGCGTTCGACCTCGGCATCGAGCACGTAGTCGAGCGGAGTGTTGGAGGCGATGCCGCCGTCCCAATAATGCTCGCCGTCGATGACGACGGAGGGAAAGCCCGGCGGCAGCGCGCCGGAGGCCATGATGTGCTCGGGGCCGATCTTCTTGCCGAGCTTCTTGAACGCGTAATTGTCGAAATATCTGAAATTGCCCGAGGTGACGCCGACCGCGCCGACCGACAGGCGTGTCTTCAGATCGTTGATGCGGTCGAAATCGACGAGACGTTCCAGCGTCTTCTTCAGCGGCGAGGTATCGTAATAGCTTTCGGCCTCGGGATGCCCCGGCGGCCACAGCGGCGCCGGCGGAATGCGTGGCGTGAAGAAGCCGGGCACGCCGAACGTCGCAATCAGCGCGGCACTGGTGGAATTGAACAGCTCGCG
Source organism: Bradyrhizobium sp. USDA 3397 (assembly GCF_054060965.1). Taxonomy (NCBI): domain Bacteria; kingdom Pseudomonadati; phylum Pseudomonadota; class Alphaproteobacteria; order Hyphomicrobiales; family Nitrobacteraceae; genus Bradyrhizobium; species Bradyrhizobium sp. USDA 3397. The sequence continues at coordinate 6,160,620 of NZ_JBSSDS010000001.1, read as the reverse complement.
GCTGCGGTCGCTCTTGCCGACCGGCTTCCACGGCACCGGGGCCGACACCATTTCCCAGAATTCCTTGAGCCGCTCGACGCGGGTGTGCCCCTCGTTGCCGGCGATGATGGCGGCATTGACCGCGCCGATCGAGATGCCGGCGACCCATTCCGGATCGAAGCCGTAGCCGCACAGCGCCTGGAAGGCGCCCGCTTGGTACGAGCCGAGCGCGCCGCCGCCCTGGAGGACCAGGACGCGTTGCGCATTCGTGGGGATTGTTGCGGTTTCCGGACTGTGATCGCTCATGCGGGAACAATAGCAAAAGGCTGGCCACCGTGGCGACACTCCGCCGCGACGTCAATGCATCCCCGGGATCAAGTCTGGCTTATCGAGGCTCCGTGGAGGCCAGGATCATGGTCCAGAACACCTTGTATTTGGTGCCTGGAGCATAGCTCGCCGCGATGCCTAATTTTGTGACACCGCTCTTGAGCATGTTGGCGCGGTGCGGAGGCGAGTCGCGCCAGCCGGAAAACGCTTCCGCCAGCGTATGATAGCCGGCCGAGATGTTCTCGACCGCCACGGTGGCAGGATAACCGCCAGAGGCCAGACGCTTGGCGAGCGGCGCGCGGACGTCGTGGTCCATCTTGTTGGCCGCCGCCATGGCGCCCGATTGGGATTCGGCGAGCCGAGTCAAATCCGGGTCCACCACGACCGTACCGAGCCCGTTGTTCTGGCGGTATTGCGAGATCATGATCGCAGCTGCCTGGACGTCGAGCTTGGAGCCCGGGACCGCCATGTCGGCATACATCGACGGCTGCTGGACCGGAGCTTCGTTGCCGGCACAGCCGGCAAGCAGCAACATGATGAGAATTGCGGCCGCAGCGCGCATGAATCGGGGCCCCCAAATGAGGGGCTGTTGTTGCATACCAACAATGGCTGAAAGGTGAATTTTGAAGAGAATTTGAGCCGTCATTCCGGGGGCGGAATGACGGCGGGCCTAGCCCGCAAAAATCCGGTAGCGGCGCGGATTGAGGCCGATCGTGTCGCCGGCACGCAGTTCCTTGTCGCGGGGGGCGTCGATCTCGATGGTCTCGCCGCCGGACAGGGCTACTTCCGCCCGCTGCACCGGGCCGAAATTACGGACGTGCTGGACCGCGCCCTCGAAGGCGCCGCTGCCGGGCGGGCCGACCAGCATGTCATGTCGCCGCACGAACAGCTTCGACGCGCCAGGCGCAAGCCCATCGGCCGCGAGATCGAGCTGCCGGTCGCCGAGCCGGATCGCACCATCGCCGATCTGGATCGGCAGCACGATGGATTCGCCGATGAAGCCGTGCACGAACGCCGTCGCCGGATTGTCGTAGACATCGTCGGGCGAGCCGATCTGCTCGATCCGTCCCTTGTCCATCACCACGACGCGGTTGGCGACTTCCAGCGCCTCCTCCTGGTCGTGCGTGACGAAGATCGAGGTGACGTGGATCTCGTGATGCAGCGAGCGCAGCCATTTGCGCAGCTCCTTGCGCACCTTGGCGTCGAGCGCGCCGAAGGGTTCATCGAGCAGCAGAATGCGCGGCTCGATCGCAAGCGCACGGGCGAGCGCGATGCGCTGACGCTGGCCGCCGGAGAGCTGGCTCGGATAGCGGTCGGCGAGCCAGTCGAGCTGCACCAGATCGAGCAGCTCCTTGACGCGCGAGCGGATCGCAGCCTCATCCTTTCGGACCGCGCGCGGCTGCACGCGGAGGCCAAAGGCAACGTTCTCGAACACCGTCATGTGGCGGAACAGCGCATAATGCTGGAACACAAATCCGACGTGGCGCTCGCGGGCTCCTTGCGCCAGCGCGTCCTCACCGTTGAAGGAGACTTCGCCTGAGTCCGGCCAGTCGAGGCCGGCGATGATCCGCAGCAAGGTAGTCTTGCCGGAGCCGGACGGGCCGAGCAGCGCCAGCAGCTCACCGTCATTGACCTTGAGATCGACGCCGTCGAGGGCTGCAAAACTGCCGAATTTCTTGACGAGATTCTTGACTTCAATGGTCACTGTCTTGTCCTTCGTCGAGATGACGTTCGAGAACGGTTTTTGCGATCAGCGTGATCAGCGCCAGCATTGCGAGCAGCGAGGCGATCGCGAAAGCGGCGACGAACTGGTATTCGTTGTAGAGGATCTCGACCAAGAGCGGCATGGTGTTGGTCTCGCCGCGGATGTGGCCGGAGACGACGGAGACCGCACCGAACTCGCCCATCGCGCGCGCGTTGCAGAGCAGGACGCCGTAGAGCACACCCCATTTGATGTTGGGCAGGGTGACGCGGAAGAAGGTCTGCAGGCCGGAGGCGCCGAGCGAGATCGCGGCCTCCTCCTCCTGCGTGCCCTGCTCCTGCATCAGGGGGATCAGCGCGCGCGCCACGAAGGGGAAGGTTACGAAGGTGGTGGCGAGCGCGATGCCGGGGACCGCGAACAGGATCTGGATGTCGTGCTCGCGCAGCCAGCTGCCGAAATAGCCTTGCGCGCCGAACAATAGCACGAAGACGAGGCCCGAGATCACCGGGCTGACCGAGAACGGCAGGTCGATCAGCGTGATCAGGAAGGTCTTGCCCGGAAACTCGAATTTTGCAATCGCCCAGGCGGCGACGAGGCCGAACACCAGATTGAGCCCGACCGAGATCGCCGCGACGATCAATGTCAGCTTGATCGCCGCCATCGCCTCCGGCTCGGCGAGCGCGGCGAAATAGGCGAGGATGCCGCGCGAAAATGCCTGCGCGAACACGACGACCAGCGGCAGCACGACGAAGACGGTGAGAAACAGCAACGCTAGCGTGATGATGATGATACGGACAGCGCGCGGCTCGGTGCGCAAATTGTTCCGCGCCGCCGCCGCGTGCGCCTGCGAGTCGGAGGCCGAGAGCGACACGGAGTCTGCGATCTGCATCGTCATGGTCCGCCCTCAGCGCGCCGGGATCCGGCTCTGCGCCCAGCGCTGGAGCCGATTGACCGCGAAGATGATGACGAAGGAGACGACCAGCATGACCACCGCAATCGCGGTCGCATCGGCGTAACGGAATTCGGACAGGCGTATCACGATCAAGAGCGGCGCGATCTCGGAGACGTTGGGCAGATTGCCGGCGATGAAGATCACCGAGCCGTATTCACCGACCGCGCGGGCGAAGGCGAGCGCGAGGCCCGTGAGCAGCGCCGGCGCGAGCGAAGGCAGGATCACGCGAACGATGGTCTGCAAGCGGCTGGCCCCCAGGCTGCCCGCGGCCTCCTCGATTTCAGGGTCGAGATCTTGCAGCACCGGCTGCACGGTGCGGACAACGAAGGGAATGCCGATGAAGATCATGGCGACGAAGATGCCGACCGGCGTGAACGCCACCTTGAGGCCGAGCGCGGCGAGCGGAGCTCCCAACCAGCCCTTCTCGGCGAACAGCGCCGTCAGCGCGACGCCGGCCACCGCCGTCGGCAGCGCAAACGGCACGTCGACGATGGCATCGAAGATGCGGCGACCGGGGAAGCGGTAGCGGACCAGCGCCCAGACGATGATGCTGCCCATCACCAGATTGACGCAGGCCGCCGCAAAGGCGAGGCCGAACGAGACTCGGAGCGCGTTCAGGGTGCGGCGGCTGGAGAGGATGTTCCAGAACTGCTCGGGGCTGAGCTCGAGCGATCTCAGGAACAGGCCGGCCAGTGGAATCAAGATGATCACGGACAGCCAGGAAAGCGTCAGTCCCATGGTGAGACCGAAGCCCGGCAATGTCCGGCGTCGTGCTGCGAGTGCGCTCACCAGGCCCCCTGCTAAAGCCCCCTACGACAGCGCCCGATCAGTTCTTGTAAATCTGATCGAAAACGCCGCCGTCTGCAAAATGTTCCTTCTGTGCCTTGGTCCAGCCGCCGAAGACGTCGTCGATCGTGAACAGTTCGACCTTGGCGAAGGAATTTTCATACTTTTTGGCGGTCTCGGCATCGCGCGGACGGTAGAAATTGCGCGCGGCGATCTCCTGCCCTTCCTTGGTGTACCAGTATTGAAGGTAGGCGTCAGCCGCATTGCGGGTGCCCTTTTTGTCGGCAACCTTGTCCACGATCGCGACCGGCGGCTCGGCGAGGATCGACTGCGGCGGTGCAACGATCTCGAACTTGTTCGCACCGAATTCCTTCAGGGCCAGGAACGCCTCGTTCTCCCAGGCGAGCAGCACGTCACCGACGCCGCGCTCGACAAAGGTCACGGTGGCGCCCCGGGCGCCGGTATCGAGCACCGGCACCTGCTGGAAGAGCTTCCCGACGAAGTCCTTGGCCTTGTCGGCCGAACCGTATTTCTTTTGCGCAAAGCCCCAGGCGGCAAGATAATTCCAGCGCGCGCCGCCCGACGTTTTCGGGTTCGGCGTGATGACGGCAACGCCCGGCTTGATCAGATCGTCCCAGTCCTTGATGCCCTTGGGATTGCCCTTGCGCACCAGGAAAACGATGGTCGAGGTATAGGGTGATGAATTCTGCGGCAGCCGCTTCTGCCAATCCGCCGCGGTAAGGCGCTTGTTCGCGATGGCGTCGATGTCATAGGCGAGCGCAAGCGTCACCACATCGGCCTGCAAGCCGTCGATCACCGCGCGTGCTTGCGAGCCGCTGCCGCCGTGCGACTGCTTAATCTCGACGCTCTTGCCGGTTTCCTTCTGGTAGGCGCTCGCGAACGCCTTGTTGAACTCGACATAGAGCTCGCGCGTCGGATCGTACGACACGTTCAGCAGATTGATGTCGGCGGCCAGAGCCGAGCCTGCCCAGAGCCCCGTCGCGAGCAATCCTGCGGCGAGCGGAACGATACGGCGCATCATGTCCATCTCCATTCACCTCGACGACATCGGCGTCGTCGACGGCAGGCATAACTCCTGGCGAAACGCTCTTGTGTCAACGGAACCCGATTTTCTTGTTCGCTAGCTCGCAGCGTGACTGTGCTACGAAGTCTTCATCGTATGGATGCCGCATTCTGTCTTGGCCCGGCCGCGCCACCGGCCGGCGCGTGCATCCTCACCTTCAGTCGTTCTGCTGGTGCAAGGCATGCACCCAACCGACAGGAATCCTGACACAACCAGAGGGTGCCGCGGCAATTTGGCGCGGGTGAAGATCGCCTCGATCTCCTCGCGCGAGACGTTGGCGAAGGGATTGAACTTCAGCCGCGCGCCGTCGTCCTCGACGACCGGAATGTCGGCGCGCGCATTGCCCTGAAAGCGCTTGCGGCCGTTGAGCCAGGCGTCGAACGGCTTCAGCGCACGCGCCAGCGGCTCGACCTTGCGGATCCGGCAGCAGGCGTCGGGATCGGAGAACCAGAGGTCGCGGTCGGGATCTTCGCGCAACAGCGTCTCCTCGGCCGGCTTGATCGAGCGAACGTCCTTCAGGCCCAGCGTCGCAATCAGCGTATCGCGATAAGCCAGCGTCTCCTCAAACAACCAGCCGGTGTCGAGAAAGATCACGGGGATTGCGGGATCGACATCCGACATGACCTTCAACAGCGTCGCCGATTCCGTGCCGAAGGACGACACCAGCGCAAGCTTCTCGCGCCCGACCGTCTTCAGCGCCGCGGCAATGACCTCCGCGGGCGAGGCATCGCGCAAGGCGCGATCGAGCTCGTCCGCCGAAGGTAGCGCAGACACGGGCGAAACCTGAGGCGCGATCGCGTTCACGTGCCGACCCCTTCGGAATGGCGCAGCTGCATGCGCCGGTGCAGCGCGGTGATGCGGCCATCGCCGGTCGGCTGGTAGAACACCGAATAGCGCTTGGCGGTCTGCATGAAGGCCTCCGCGTCGGCCTGCTTCTTGACTTCGAAGGCATCGAAGCCGGCGCGCAGCATGAACACGAACTGGTCGCGCAGCACCTGACCGGTCGCGCGCAATTCGCCGCGATAATTGTAACGTTCGCGCAGCAGCCGCGCCTGACTGTAGGCGCGCCCGTCACGGAAGGTCGGGAACACCAGCGCGACGGCGGCGATCTGGCCGAGATACGGCACGAGTTCGGCGATGTCGCGATTGTTGGGCCAGATCACGCCGACCTTTCCGGCGCGCTTGAGCAAGCCCTCGGCCTCGCCGAGGAAGCGCTCGGCGGGCACCAGGATGTCGCCGCCCTCGGGCAGCGGCGTGTCGACGGCGAGCTTGACGAAGCTGTCGTCCGTAATCTTTCCGCCATTAACGAGTGGCATAGACGCGCTCCTTGAAGGGTTCGACGCCGAGGCGCTTCACCGTGTCCATGAACAGCTCTTCAGGCCGCTCGCGCAGCGCCAGATAGGCTTCCACGATGTCCTCGACCACGTCGGCGACCTCGTCGAACTTGACGCCGGGGCCGATCAGGGTGCCGAGCGCGGCATTCTCGTCGGCACGGCCGCCGATGGTGATCTGGTAGACCTCCTCGCCGTTCTTCTCCACGCCGAGAATGCCGATATGGCCGACATGGTGATGGCCGCAGGCATTGATGCAGCCGGAGATGTTGATGTGCAGGCGGCCGATCAGGTTGGCGAGCTCATGATTGGCGAAGCGCCGCGTCAGCTCCTGCGCGATCGGGATCGAGCGCGCATTCGCCAGCGAGCAATAATCGAGCCCGGGGCAAGCGATGATGTCGGTGATCAGGTTGACGTTGGGCGTCGCCAGCCCGAGCTTGTCGAGCGCCTTCCACAGCGCCGGCAGGTCGCGCTTGGCGACGTGCGGCAGCGCCAGGTTCTGCTCGTGGCCGACGCGGATCTCGCCGAAGGAATATTTGTCGGCAAGATCTGCCAGCGCGTCCATCTGCTCGGCGGTGGCATCGCCCGGAGGCCCGCCGGTCGGCTTCAGCGAGATCGTGACGATGGAGTAACCCTGCACCTTGTGCGGGGCCACCGAGTTCTTGCGCCATGCCTCGAAATCGGGGTCGGCCGCGGCCTGGCGCAGCTCGTCCGGCATATGCGGCAGCTTCTCGTAGGCCGGATAGGTGAAGCGCGAGCGGATGTCCTCGATCACCTCGTCGTCGATCTGGAGCGAGGAGTTGCGAATGTGCTGCCACTCGTCCTCGACCTCGCGCGAGAATTTCTCGATGCCGAGCTCGTGGACCAGGATCTTGATGCGCGCCTTGTAGATGTTGTCGCGGCGGCCGTACTGATTGTAGACGCGTAGGATCGCCTCGATGTAGCTGAGGATGTCGCGGCCGTGCACGAAGTGCTTGATGGTCTTGGCGATGAACGGCGTGCGGCCGAGACCGCCGCCGACCAGCACCTCGAAACCGGTCTCGCCCTTCTCGTTCTTGATCAAGCGCAGGCCGATGTCATGGATCTTGATCGCGGCGCGGTCGTGGTCTGAGGCGGTGATCGCGATCTTGAACTTGCGCGGCAGGAACGAGAATTCCGGATGCAGCGTTGTGTGCTGGCGGATCAGCTCCGACCAGATGCGCGGATCCTCGATCTCGCCCGGCGCGACGCCGGCCCACTGATCCGAGGTGACGTTGCGCATGTTGTTGCCGGAGGTCTGCATCGCGTGGATGCCGACCTTGGCGAGGTCTTCGAGTGCATCCGGCAGCTCGGCAAGCTTGATCCAGTTGAACTGGATGTTCTGCCGCGTGGTGAAGTGGCCGTAGCCGCGATCGTATTTGCGCGCGACATGGGCGAGCGCCCGCATCTGGTTCGTCGCCAGCGTGCCATAGGGGATCGCGACGCGGAACATATAAGCGTGCAGCTGCAGATAGACGCCGTTCTGCAGCCGCAGAATTTTGAACTCGTCCTCGGTGAGCTCGCCGGACAGGCGCCGCTTCACCTGGTCGCGGAACTCCGAGACGCGCTCGTTGACGAGCGTGCGGTCGATTTCGTCGTAAGCATACATAAGTGGGTGCCTTAAACCTGGGCCGGCTGTCCGATGGTGACGCCGGTGCGGCGAATCTGCTCGCGCAGATTGCCGGGCTGGACCTTGCCATCGTCGCCGATCTGCACCGGCGCGATATAGGGGCCGATGGCGCCGACGTCATCGGCCACGGCTTCCGCAAGCAACGCCTTGGCCTCGTCGGAGTTGCGCACGATCGCGGCTTCCGACAGCTCGGCGGACCAGCTCTTGGCGGCGGTGCGGTAGACCACGATGCCGTCCCAGGTGCGGTTGGCGGTCACGACCGAGGGGCCGGCGATACGAATCTTCTTTTGTTCGAGCGGAGAGGTCATTCGGCTGCATCCAATAGGTCAGAGATGATTTGTTTGGGTGTCTGGCGGCGAAGCGAGCCGGCATGCCGGACGACGTCGCCGATGATGAGGATGGCGGGACCGCCATGGATCCGCCGCACCAGTTCCGGCAGATCGCGCAGCGTGCCAATTGCGCCTTGCGCATCCGGCCGCGTGACGCGGGCGAACACGCCGACCGGCGTCTCCGGCGAGCGGCCGGCCGCGAACAAGCCTGCGCGCACGGCGGGCGCTGCGGTCATGCCCATGTAGACCACGACCGTCATCCTCGTGTCGGTCAGCGTCGACCAATCCACGTTCTCGGCATCGCGGGCCTTGTGTGCGGTGAGGAAGGTGATGCGGGTCGCTTCGTGACGATAAGTGAGCGGCACCTCGAAATCGGCGGCGGCGCCGAGCCCTGCGGTGATGCCGGGAATGATCGAATAGGCGATGCCGGCGGCGCGCAGCGCTTCCACCTCTTCGCCGCCGCGGCCGAACACGAAGGGATCGCCGCCCTTCAGCCGCACGACGCGTTGGCCCGATTGCGCGGCCTCGATCATGCGCTCGTTGATGGCGTCCTGGCCGATGCCGGGCTTGCCGACGCGGCGGCCGACCGCAACGCGCGTGGTGTCGCGGCGAATGCGGTCGAGAATCTCGGGCGAGACCAGCTCGTCATGGAAGACGATGTCGGCGTCCTGCAGCGCGCGCAGCGCCTTGATGGTGAGCAGATCGGGATCGCCGGGGCCGGCGCCGACCAGTGCGACGGAGCCTTCCGTCTTGTCGGCGCGCGCGAATGCGGTGGGATCGGCAATCGCCTTGAGCGATGCATCGGCTTCGCTGTTGCGGCCGGCGAGCACGGCGGCGCCGATCGGACCGTCGATGACGCGCTCCCAGAAGCGGCGGCGCAGCGGAAACTCGGCGATGCGCTCGTTGATCGACTTGCGGAAGGTGCCGATGAACTCGGCGAGTTCGCCAATGCGCGCCGGCAGCAGCGCCTCGATCTTCTCGCGCACGCGCCGCGCCACCACTGGAGAGGTGCCGCCGGTGCCGACGGCGACCACGACATCGCCGCGATCGACGATGGCCGGAAAGATGAAGCTGGAATGCTCGAGGTCGTCCATGACGTTGACGGGCAGGCCAGCCGCCTTGGCGCGAGCCGACATGGCGACACCGACATCGCCTGCGCCCGCACAGACGACGGCGATGACGCCGGAAAGATCCGCCGTGAGCGGATCGCCCGCCGCGATCTCGATGCGCGCTCCGTCTTCGGAGCCCAAGCCGAGGTCATGATTGCCATCGATCGCATGCACGCGCAGGCGCGCGCCGGCAGCGGCGAGCACGCGCAGCTTGGCGCGCAAAAGCTCGCCCGCCCCGATGAGGACCACCGGGCCGGCCTTGAGATCGAGAAACACCGGCAAGAACCGCATGTGATACTCGCTTCCCCACAAACGGGGTTGACTGGAATTATTTTCTATATATGTCTCGTTTCGAGCGCGCAAAGAGAAAATTTTTTCTTCTCTTCCGCACCGCAACTATAGAATTTTCGCCTCCAAACGCAAAGTGGCAGAGATGCATCTTCTCAAGGACGATTCCGCTGCTGATCGACTGAGCAATCCGGCGCTGGCTGAGCGCGTGCGCGCCCAAGAATTTTCTGCCGAACTTGCCCCGAGCATGGACCATCTCGACCAGCTCGAAGCGCAGAGCATCTACATCTTCCGTGAGGCCTTTGCCCGGCTGAAGAAGATTGCCCTGTTGTGGTCGCTCGGCAAGGACTCCAACGTCATGATCTGGCTGGCGCGGAAAGCCTTCTTCGGCAAGATGCCGTTCCCGGCCCTTCACGTCGATACTGGCAAGAAGTTTCCGGAGATGTATCGCTTCCGCGATCATTACGGCAAGGAATGGGATCTCGATCTGCGCGTCGAGCCCTGCCCGCCGATCGATGCCGTCGACCCAACGTTGCCGCCGGCCGCCCGGTCCGCCGCGCGCAAGACCGAGGGCCTCAAGATGGCGCTCGCCAAGTATGGCTTCGACGGCCTGATCGCCGGTATCCGCCGCGACGAGGAAGCGACGCGCGCCAAGGAGCGGGTGTTCTCGCCGCGCGGCTTGGAGGGCAATTGGGACGTGCGCGACCAGCCGCCGGAGTTCTGGGATCATTTCAACGCCTCGCCGCCGCAAGGCGCGCATCTGCGCATCCATCCCATCCTGCATTGGACCGAGGCCGACATCTGGGCCTACACCAAGCGCGAGAACATCCCGATCATTCCGCTGTACCTCGCCAAGGACGGCAAGCGTTATCGCTCGCTGGGTGACCAGGACATCACCAATCCGGTTGCCTCGAACGCTGCGAGCATCGACGAGATCCTGATCGAGCTCGAGCAGACCAAAGTGCCGGAGCGCTCGGGCCGCGCACTCGACCACGAGACCGAGGACGCCTTCGAGCGCCTTCGCGTCGCCGGCTATCTCTGATCAAGGACGCGGCCATGAACATGTTCGTCACGTCAGCCTCGCCCGGCACGCCGAACGGCACCACGCGTCCCCAGGTCCGCATCGTCATCGTCGGCCATGTCGACCACGGCAAGTCGACCCTGGTCGGCCGCCTCCTGCATGAAACCGGCAGCCTGCCCGAGGGCAAGCTCGAAATGCTCAAGGCCGTCAGCGCGCGGCGCGGCATGCCGTTCGAATGGTCGTTCCTGCTCGACGCGCTGCAGACCGAGCGCGACCAGGGCATCACCATCGACACCACCCAAATCCGCTTCCGCACCAATTCGCGCGACATCGTGCTGATCGATGCGCCCGGCCACGCCGAATTCCTCCGCAACATGATCACCGGCGCCTCGCAGGCCGACGGTGCGGTGCTGATCATCGACGCGCTGGAGGGAGTGCGCGACCAGACCAGGCGGCACGGCTATCTCCTGCATCTGCTTGGGGTGAAGCAGGTCGCGGTCGTCGTCAACAAGATGGACCGCGTCGATTTCTCCGCCGCACGCTTCAAGGACATCAGCGACGAGATCTCCGCGCATCTGAACGGCCTCGGCGTGACGCCCACGGCCGTGATCCCGATTTCCGCGCGTGACGGCGACGGCGTCGCAATGCGCACCGACCGCATCTCTTGGTACAAGGGACCGACCGTGGTCGAGGCGCTTGATCACCTTGAGCCGGCGCGTCCGCTGGAAGCGCTGGCGCTGCGGCTCCCGGTGCAGGCGATCTACAAGTTCGACGACCGCCGCATCGTCGCCGGCCGCATTGAATCCGGCAGCCTGATTGCCGGCGACGAGATCGTGATCATGCCGGCCGGCAAGATCGCCAAGATCAAGACGGTCGAGAGCTGGCCGGCGACGCCGGTAGCGGGCCGTCAGGGCGCCGGCCGCTCGGTCGGCATCACGCTCGACCGTGAATTGTTCGTCGAGCGCGGCGACATCATCGCACATGCCGGCACTGCGCCGCGCGAGACGCGGCGGCTCCGCGCGCGCATCTTCTGGCTGCACGACAAGCCGCTCGCCAAGGGCGACCAGCTTTTGGTGCGGTCGGGGCCAAAGGAAAGCCGCGCCACCGTGGTCGCCATCGAGAAGGCGGTCGATCCCGGCGAGCTCTCGAGCAGCGAGAACAAGGCGATCGGCCGCAACCATGTCGGCGAGATCGACATCTCCCTGTCCAATCCGATCGCGACCGATCCCTACACCGAAAATCCGCGCACCGGCCGCCTCGTGATCGAGGTGTCCGGGCGCATCGCCGGCGGCGGCCTGGTGCTGTCCGTCGATGCCGGCCAACGTGCCGTGCCCGTTGACATCGTGCCGGTGGAATCGGCGCTGCGGCCCGACGAGCGCTCGGCACGCTACCGCCACAACGGCGCCGTGGTCTGGCTCACCGGCCTGCCGGCCTCCGGCAAGTCGACGCTGGCGCGGGCGCTCGAGCGGCGTCTCTTCACCAATGGCGGCTCGCCGATCCTGCTCGATGGCGACACGCTGCGCGCCGGGCTCAACAGCGATCTCGGCTTCTCCGCCACTGATCGCAGCGAGAACATCCGCCGCCTCGCCGAGGTCGCGACGCATCTCGCCCGCAACGGCCACATCGCCATCGTCGCGGCGGTCTCGCCCGCGCGCGAAGATCGCGCCGCCGCGCGTCGCATCGCCGACACCGTGTTTCGCGAGATCCATGTCGCGACGCCCGCCGAGGTGTGCGAGGAGCGCGATCCCAAGGGCCATTACAAGAAAGCCCGCGCCGGCGCACTCGCCTCGTTCACCGGCATTGGCAACGACTACGAGAAGCCTGAGGCCGCCGAGCTCGTGATCGATACGTCGAAGCGGACGGTTGCGGAAGCGGCCGATGAGATCGAGCAGATGCTGAAGGCATCAGGCGTGCTGTTCGACGAGCTCGTGGACCTCGCCGCGAATATTTGAGGCCGCCCTAGTCGTCGCCCGGCTCGGCCGGGCGACCCAGTATTCCAGAGACAGCGTTGGAATACGGAGAAGCCGCAGCGTACTGGATTCCCCGCTTGCCGCCTTCGCTAAAGCTTCGGCGCCCCTAGACCTCAACCTCGGCGAAGCCTTAGCGTGGCCGGGTCGCGGGGAATGACACCGGTGCGTGGGGCCTTCCCCTCTCCTTGACATTTTGACAAGCCCCCGGGGGTCTTCTCACGGCCTCTTTTTTGGGGCTAATAGGTCCGGAAAGCTGCCCCGCGCGGGCGCATTTTGCTGCTGTCGGGTCAAAAGCAGCCAAAAACAGCCATTCCAACAAGAAAGCCCATCATGAAACGCGTCGACGCCCACGGATTGAAGATCGCCCCTGTTCTGTTTGACTTCATCGCCAAGGAAGCGGCCCCGAAAACCGGGATCGCGCCGGATGCGTTCTGGGCTGGGCTCGCCGCCATCATTAAGGAGCTCGGGCCGAAGAACCGTGAGCTGCTCGCATTCCGCGACAATCTGCAGGCCAAGATCGACGACTGGCACCGCGCCAATAAAGGCAAGGCGTTCGACCTCGATGCCTATACCGCCTTCCTAAAGGAGATCGGCTATCTCGTCCCGGAGCCGGCGACGCAGAAGGTCGAGACCGCCAATGTCGACGAGGAGATCGGCAAGATCTGCGGCCCGCAGCTCGTCGTGCCGCTCACCAATGCGCGCTACGCGCTGAACGCGGCGAATGCGCGCTGGGGTTCGCTCTATGACGCCTTCTACGGTACCGATGCGATTCCGCATGATCCGTCCGAGAGCGGCAAGGGCTACAACAAGGCGCGCGGCGACAAGGTGATCGCCAAGGCCAAGGCGTTCCTCGATAACGCCGTGCCGCTCGCGACCGGCAGCCACACCGACGTGACCGGCTATAGCGTCGTCGCGAGCCAGCTCGCGGTGAAGCTGAAGAGCGGCAACGCCACCGCGCTGAAGAATGCCGCGCAGTTCGCGGGCTTCCAGGGTGATCCAGCCGCGCCGAGCGCCGTGCTGCTCGTCAACAACGGCCTGCATATCGAGGTCAAGATCGACCGCAGCAGCGCGATCGGCAAGGACGATCCGGCCGGCGTCGCCGACATGATCATGGAGGCCGCGGTCTCCACCATTCTGGACATGGAAGACTCGGTCGCCGCGGTCGATGCCGAGGACAAGGTGCTGGTCTACCGCAACACGCTCGGCCTGATGAACGGCACGTTGTCGGCCGATTTCGAGAAGGGCGGCAAGACGCTGACGCGTTCGCTCAATTCCGACCGCCTCTACAAGACGCCGGACGGCAAGGGCGAGCTCAAGTTGCACGGCCGCAGCCTGCTGTTGATGCGCAATTGCGGTCACCACATGTTCACCGACGCCGTGCTCGACGAGAAGGGCGAAGAGGTTCCAGAAGGCCTGCTGGACGCCGCCGTCTCGGGCCTGCTCGCGATCCACGACCTCAAGGGCCATTCCAAGGTCAAGAACAGCCGCACCGGTTCTGCCTACATCGTCAAGCCGAAGATGCACGGCCCGGACGAGGTCTCGCTGACCTGCGAGATCTTCGACCGCGTCGAGAAGATGCTCGGCCTGCCGGAGAACACGCTCAAGGTCGGCATCATGGACGAGGAGCGACGCACCACCGTTAACCTCAAGGCCTGCATCCAGCGCGCCTCCAAGCGCATCATGTTCATCAACACCGGCTTCCTCGACCGCACCGGCGACGAGATCCACACCTCGATGGAAGCGGGCCCGATGATCCGCAAGAATGAGATGAAGGCGCAGGCCTGGATCAAGGCCTATGAGGACTGGAACGTCGACATGGGCCTGATCGATGGCCTGCCCGGCCACGCCCAGATCGGCAAGGGCATGTGGGCCGCCCCCGACAAGATGGCGGACATGCTGGTGCAGAAGCTCGGCCATCCGCAGGCCGGCGCCACCACCGCCTGGGTGCCCTCACCGACCGCGGCGACGCTGCACGCGCTGCACTACCACCAGGTCAACGTGATCGCGCGCCAAGAGGAGCTCGCCAAGGGCGGACCGCGCGCAAAACTGTCCGACATCCTCACCATTCCGGTGTCGAAGTCGAACTGGGCGCCCGATGACGTCAGGCAGGAGATCGACAACAATTGCCAGGGCATTCTGGGCTATGTCGTGCGCTGGATCGACCAGGGCGTCGGCTGCTCCAAGGTGCCCGACATTCACGATGTCGGCCTGATGGAAGACCGCGCCACCTTGCGCATTTCCAGCCAGCACCTTGCCAACTGGCTGCATCAGGGCGTCATCACCGAGGCCCAAGTGATGGAATCGCTCAAGCGCATGGCCGTCGTCGTCGACAAGCAGAACGCGGGTGATCCCATCTATAAGCCGATGGCACCCGCCTTTGACGGCGTCGCCTTCAAGGCCGCCTGCGACCTCATCTTCAAGGGGCGCGAGCAGCCGAACGGCTACACCGAATACATCCTCACCGCGCGCCGCCGCGAGGCCAAAGCTCTTGCATAAAGAGGCTCTTGCATAAAGAGGCTCTTGGATAGAGAGGCGCTTGGATAAGCGCGCTCGGCTGAGCAAAGTCACGGGAACATCGAAAGCCCCGGCCGAGCCCGGGGCTTTTTGTTGGGCGAAACGTCCCGCTGTGTCACGGAACAGGCTGCGTGCGCCTTGCGTTGTCGGGCCATCAACCAACGGGAGATGGTCATGGACTGGAATCGGATCGAAGGAAACTGGAAGCAGTTCAAGGGATCGGCCAAGGAGAAATGGGGCAAGCTCACTGACGACGACCTCCAACTGATCGAGGGCCGCCGCGAGCAGCTTGAGGGCCGGTTGCAGGAGCGTTACGGCAAGGCCAAGGACCAGGTCCGTCAGGATGTCGACGACTGGCTGAAGTCGCTGCACTGAAGCAGCACGAACGAAGCCCCGGCGAAAGCCGGGGCTTTTGATTTGAGGTGTAGCCCCGGATGGCGTGAAGTGCGATCCGGGACCTTCGTTGCGGCCCGGATACCGCTTCGCTTGTCCGGGCTGCGATTGCTAGAACACCGCCAGGTATTTCAGCAGCGAAACAATGCCGATGATGATGACGATGACGCGCGCGATCTGCTTGGCGCGGCCGTCCATTGGCAGCATGTTGATGAGATAAAGCACAAGAATGACGACGAGAAAGGTGACGAGTACGCCGACCAGCATCGCGAGGCCCCCTTCAGGCAATTGCTACGCTGTTCTAACGCGCTGCACCCAAGCCGGTTCCATCTCGGAAACCTGCCGCGCGATCTCATGAGGCCTCCGCGGCAGGCCAATCCGGCATTTGCCGTCCGACAAGGTTCGGAGGCCGACAGATGCGGCGCTCCCTACTCTTTCGCCACCACGGGGACCTGGCGGAATCTCGCGCGCACTGAATCCGGCAGCGGCGAGAAATTCATCGCAACGCCGCGGCGGTCGTTGGCATTGCGGCTGGCGACCACTAAACCATTGGCGCCGGCGACGATATCCCCCTTGCGCAGGGTCGGATCGTCCTCGACCTTGACGGATGCGAGCCCCACCGGGTCCTTGCCGTTGCAGGTGCAACCCGCGACGATCTCATTGCGATAGCGGTATGCGTTGGGCAGATCCGAATAGGATTTTCCCTTCTCCGTCGTGGCATCGTCGATGTTGCCGCCGTAGACCAGCGAGGTTTCCGAGGCAGGGCAGAAACTCTTGCAAGATTGCGCCTTGCTCTCCGCATCATTGCCTTGTGCCGGGAAGTAGCGACCGTCGCAGCTGCGCACGCAATAGGCGGTGCCGCCGCCGTAGGACGCGCGCTGGCGTGGCGCCTCATAGCGCGGCATATCGCCGGTGGGGAAAGGCATCCGGATTTCCGGCGGCGGCCGCATCCGAAAGCCGCCGAACAGGCCCGAGAAGAAATCCTGCGCATGCGCCGACGGCGCCATCGCCAGCCCGCTGGAGACGACGACGACAATCGCCGCTCCGCCCGCCAGTTTGTCAATCAGCCGTCTCGCCATAGGACCTCGCAGACTAATTCACGGCCGACGTGGTCATGTTCAGCGCCTGCCGACCCGAAGGCAGCGTCGTCACGGCCGGACGCTTGCGCACGGGATCACCTCCCTTCGCCATTAGCGGCACGTTCTTCGGCAGCACCACGACCTTGGCTCCGACATTGACGCGGCTGTACAGATCCATGACGTCCTCGTTGGTCATGCGGATGCAGCCGGACGAGACGAACTTGCCGATGGTGGAGGGATCGTTGGTACCGTGGATGCGGTATTGGCTCGAGCCGAGATACATCGCGCGCGCACCGAGCGGGTTGCCGGGCCCGCCGGCGACGAAGCGCGGCAGATAGGGCTGGCGCGCGATCATCTCGGCCGGCGGATGCCAGTCCGGCCACTCGGCCTTGCGGCTGACGCTTTGCACGCCCGACCAGGTAAAACCCTCGCGGCCGACGCCGACGCCGTAGCGGATCGCGCGGCCGCCTCCGAGCACGTAATAGAGATAGGTGCTGTTGGTATCGATGACGATCGTACCGGCCGGCTCGCTCCGGTCGAAGCCGACGATCTGCCTGCGCAGCCGGTCGGGCAATTGGGCATCCTCATCGGCGACCTGCGGCGCCTCGTTGATGTCATCCTGCGAATAGCCTTGGTCCTGCAAGTATTGGCCCTGCGAGTAAAGGTCCTGCGGGTACACCCGCTGCATCGGCGCATAGCCGAAGGTTTGCGCGCTCGCGGTGCCCACCGGCACTGCGAGAAGAGCGGTTGCGAAGGCGAACGCGCCGACGGCGCGCGGCGAGAAGCTGCGACGGACTGCAAACAACTTTGTCATGAGCTGCCCCGTTGGATGTGCATCAGGTGATGCGCTGCCTCAACAAACTCCGCCGGGTCGATCGAAGTTCCGGCGCAGCGTGCGGCAGCGACGTCACAGTCAAGCGAGCACCTGTTCACGAGGCCGCGATGGAACCAGCCCGCCGCCCAAGCATTAGTCAGGTCATCAATGGGCGCGCGGATCACGGATTCCGTGCGGGAGAGAGATTGTGCGCGTCCTACCCAGTGAACGTTTGATTTCCGGCAACAGCGAAGGCGATCCGCTTCCCGAGAGCCATGTCGAGCTGCCGCCGGTTATCCGCCGCACTGAATTCGTTGCGTTCGCGCTGGCCGGGCTGTTGCTGATCGCCATCGTCGCCGTGCTCTATGTCGGCCGGGCGTTCTTCCTGCCGGTTGTGATGGCGTTCGTCATCGGGACCATGCTGTCTCCGGCGGCCACCTTCCTGGAGCGAAGCAAGGTCCCACGCAGCGTCGGCGCCGTGCTGATCGTGGTCGCGGTGAGCGCGGTGGTCGCTTTCGCCGTCGCGTTGATCGCTTCGCCAGTCATGGCGTGGAGCACGCGCCTGCCGGAGCTCGGCGCGCAATTGAAGGACAAGCTGCACGTATTCGACCGGCCGCTTGCGCTCTGGCGGGAGCTGCAAGCCATGCTCGGCGGCTCGGAGGGATTGCCGAGCCTCCACATGCCCAAGATCGAGTGGGTGCAGCCGACGCTGGAATTCCTGTCACCGACCTTTACCGAATTCCTGCTGTTCTTCGTCACCCTGATCCTGTTCATCGCAAGCTGGCGCGACCTGCGGCGGGCCATGATCATGACCTTCAGCGATCATGACGCGCGGCTGCGCACGCTCCGGATCCTCAACGAGATCGAGGTCCATCTCGGCAATTATCTGCTGACCGTCACCCTCATCAATGTCGGCGTCGGCGTCGCCACCGGCCTGATCTGCGCGCTCACCGGAATGCCCAATCCGGCCGGGCTCGGCGCACTGGCGGCCACGCTCAACTTCATCCCGATCATCGGGCCCGTGGCGATGTTCGTGGTGCTGGTCGTGGTCGGGCTGATCGCCTTCCCGACCCTCGGCGGCGGCCTGATGGCCGCGCTCGCCTTCGGTGGCCTCACCTTTCTCGAGGGTCACTTCATCACGCCGACGATCATCGGGCGGCGGCTCGCCCTGAACGCGCTCGCCGTGCTGCTCGCGCTCGCGTTCTGGACCTGGCTGTGGGGGCCGATGGGCGCGTTCCTGTCGTCGCCGCTCCTGATCGTCGCGCTGATCCTGAAGGACCACCTGCTGCCGGAGAATTCGCCGCAGCTGCCGCAAGCCTGACCGGTTTCAGCGAACGGAACTTACCCGGCGACGAAACGTTCTCCGCCCATCTCAGCCGTCAACAGTTCGGAGCTCCCGATGTCCACGCCCAATGCCGAAGCCGGGATGAGAGACTGGACCGACAAAGCCACCCGAGACCGCCTCGAAAAGGATGTAGCAGCCGTGAAAAGCGATATCGCCGCCCTCACCGACCAGATCACCGACGCGCTCAATACTTTCGCAAACTCCACCAGCAAGCAGGCTCGCCGCGGCTATCGCCAGGCGCGCGAGAACATGGACTCCGCGATGGACGACATGTCCGAGCGCGGCAGCGCGATGATGGAAGCTGCACATGACGCCTACGGCTCGATCGAGGAGACGCTGGAAGAGGCGATCACGCAGCGGCCGCTGGCGACCGTCGGGCTGGCGCTCGGCATCGGCTTCCTGATCGGCGTCGCCTGGCGTCGCTAAGGATGTCGACGCCCATTTGATACGGCGGCGGCACGCCGCCGCTGCCGGCTCGTGACCATTCGGCTGGCGGGGATTGAGGAGCAACGCCATGTTTCAGCGCATCATCGACGGCATCAGCGCATCAACCGGCACGACGGTTCGGCTGACCTCCCTTGCCGCGGGCGCTGCCTTCGCGCTGCTCGTGACCACAGGCTTCCTCTGTGCCGCCGTCTTCATTTGGGTGCTGCAGAAATATGGCCCGGTGCAGGCTTGTCTTGCCGGCGCCGGCATCTTCTTTCTGTTGACCTTGGCCGCGGCAGGCTCCTATTGGAGCTACAAGCGCGAGGTGCAGAAGCGCGCCCAGATCGCGGCCGAGCGCGCCGCGAAATCGGCCGCGCAGAGCATGCTTGCAGACCCGATGCTCCTCGCCACCGGGCTCCAAATCGTTCGTGCCATCGGCGTCAAGCGGCTGCTGCCGATTCTGGCGATCGGGGGCGTCGCCCTTGGCATCCTGGCGAGCCGCGCCGGCGTGTCCGACGAGGTGTCGGCCGAACCTGCCGAGTAAAGGTCCGGCATTATAATTACTGCGAGCGCATCTATCTGCATTTCATCGAGCAAGCGGCACATTTGACGCCGTTTGGCGCGGTTCTTCCCCGCTCACGCAAACGCTACTCGGACGAGCAGGCGGTTGCCGTTAAAAGCATCATCCTGATTCCCAAAGCTATTTTGCTCAATGAAACCGTCCGTCAAGGCGAACCTCGCCGCATTCCAGCATGATGCCAGGCTCTATCTGACGCTCGGCATCGCCAATTGGTCCATATTCGTCGACCATATTCCCAACAACGTCGTCAACCTGCTGACGCTGCGCAATTTCGGCTTCAGCGGCGCGGCGGACCTGTTCGTGTTCGTGGTAGGGTATGGGGTTGCCATCATCCATGGCAGGATGGCGCTGGAACGCGGCTACCTGGTCGCGGCGACGCGCATCTTTCGCCGGGTCTGGCGGCTCTATGCCGCCTATGTCGTGCTGTTCGTGATCTATATCGATGCCATCGCCTATGTCGCCAGGCAATCGATGGCGCCGGAGATCATCCACCAATACAACATCTCCGGAATTCTCGAGCACCCGCTGCGCATCCTTGTCCGCGGTCTCGTGCTCCAGGAAGAGCCGCTGAACCTCGACCTGCTGCAGCTGATGGTCCCGCTGATGGCGTTGTTTCCGTTGGTGCTGTGGGGCCTGCTGCGAGGACCGAACCTGACGCTGGCAGCATCGGTCGCGCTGTATCTCGCCGCACGCTGGTTCGACTGGAATTTTCGGATCTATCCCGACGGAGAATGGACCTTCAATCCGCTGTGCTGGCAGATGCTGATGGTGCTGGGCGGCTGGTTCGCCGTGACGGGGGCGCCGGGCCGTGCGCTGCATGGCATGTCCTGGCTGCGGATCCTCGCCGGCGCCTACCTGGTCTTCGCGATGGCCGTCACCTTGATGCGCCATTCGCCGGCGCTGTCCGCTTACCTGCCCGATCTACTCCTCAACAGCATCGCTCCGACCGACAAGGAAAACCTCGCTCCCTATCGGGTGGTCCACTTCCTCGCCCTCGCGTTCATTGCCACCCATCTCATTCCGGCGGATCACCCCGGCCTGAGATGGAAACCGCTGCAAGCGGTGATCGCATGTGGTGAGGAATGGCTCGCGGTATTCTGCGTCGCCGTGTTCCTATCCTTCGCTGGCCACCTCATCCTAATCACCGGGCCGAACCTGGTGGTGATGCAGGTGGCGGTGAGCATCACCGGCTTCGCGGCGATGACCGGGCTCGCCTACTACATCGCCTGGTCGAAACGGCAGGATCTGCCGGCAGCCCTGCGGCAGCAGGCTCGGAGCTGATCGCTTCTCGCGACGAAATCGTGCGATTCTGCTAGGCCGAATGCCGCCCCTGCGCTATGCCGGGACCCTGCGTGAGGAGACCGGGCGTGGCGATGGCGAAAGACGGGCGTGAAGAGGCGGAGCGCGCGCCCCGGCGCGGCCGGCCAAGGTCGATCGAGACCACCAACGCCATCCTCGAAAGTGCCTATGCGCTGATGGCGGCCACCGGCCTTGCCGCCACCACCATCGATGCGATCGCACGGCACTCCAGCGTGTCCAAGATGACGATCTACAAATGGTGGCCGTCGCGGGAAGCGCTATTGATCGACGCCTTCCTCCACCATGCGTCGCAGATGCTGCCGCTGCCGCCCGCGAGCGCCGGCACGCCCGCGGCGCGCGCGCGGCGCCACGCCGCTGCCTATGCCGAGGCGCTGCAGGGCAAGTTCGGCAAGGTCCAGCTCGCCGTCGTCTCCGAATGCATCTCCAAGACCGGGTCGGCCGAGCTGTTCTACGCCCGGTACCTGCAATTCCGCCGCGACGCGCTGGTGGACATGATCGCCGCCGGCCAGAAGGACGGCAGCATTCAGGCCGAGGGTCCCCCCGAGAATCTATACGACGCGATCTATGGCAGCCTGTTCTACCGCTATATCTTCGGCATCGCGCCGATCACACCCGGCTACGCGCGCAGCCTCGTCGATCTGGTGTTACGGCCGAAGGGCTAGCTTCGCACCGGCCTGACCGGCGCCGAGATTTTATCCGTGCGGTCGCGCTCGGTCATGTCGACCACCGTCTCCATCGGCGCGGTCAATTCATAGACGTAGGAGACGTCGGTGAAGAAGCGCTTGGCGGTCCCCCCCAGCGCCTCGGGCGCGACACGGTCGAGCAAGATCAGGCCGAAATCGGAATCGGGCCGGCGCGTCGCCTCGCTGGTGTTGAACTCCTCCCAGCGGAAATGGAAGACCTCATCGCCCTCCTCGCCGGTCACCGTCCAGTTCGCGGTGATGTGCGGATGCTTGCCGACCAGCGACAGGCCCTCGTCGGAATGCGAGGCGAGCTCGAAGAACAGCAGCGACAGGCTTTGTGCGGCACGCGCGCTGACCGCGATGTCGGGGCCGGTGACGGCGATGCGATCGGCATGCGGAATCGCGCGCGCCTCGAACAGGCCCTTCAACTTGACACCCTGCCACTGGCTCTCGCTGAGCAGCGACACCACATTGGACATGGCGTGGATGCGCCCGATCAGGAGCTCGCGCGCGATGTCGATGTCCGAGCCGTGACGCAAGGTGCGCGTCACGATCGACTGGATCACCGCCAGGATGTTCTTGACGCGGTGGTTGAGCTCGTCGATCACCGCGGTCAACCGCCGCTCGAAGCCGATCCTGACCTGGATCTCCCGGCTGAGCCGCAGATTGTTGTAGGCGACGTAACCGAACAGGCCGCACACCATTGCGGTGATGGCAAAACCGATCGCCGCTACGATGATGGCGGTCTGCTCGGCGCGGCGCACCGAATTGGTCTTCGCGTAATAGCCGAGCTGCCAATCGCGGCCACCGAAGCTCACCGTGCGCGTCGCCGACGGCGCCCCGTCCGCCGCCGCGATCCGCGTCGAGACCACGCCCTGATCATTGGCGATCAGCTCGCCGCCATCCTTGCGCGGATCCCTGAGCGCCACCGCGAACAGCGACATGTCGTCATTGGCCAGCATCAGCGAGGCGAGCTCGTAGGAAAATGTGACGAAGCCGGCCGGCTCCGTCGCACCCTCGGGAACGACTGGCGCGGCCACGATGATGCCGATCGGACCGTTTCCGCGGATCAACGGCACCGGGTCGGAGGCAACTGACCTCTTTTGGGCGCGCGCCCGCGTGAGCATCGCGCTGCGAACCGGATCCTGATCGTAGCTGCGGCCGGGCAAGGCCGTGGTCTCGTTGCTGCGCGGCTCGAGATCCAACAGCACGTCGATCGGCTGGGTGACATCGGCAGGATTGATCGGCTTGTCGTCAAACGAGCGGATCTGCGGATTCGGGAAGCCGGCGCTGGCGATGGCGGCTTGCGCGGCCGCAAGCTCGTTCGGCTTCAGCCGGGCGATCCAGCCGGCCACCACAAAGTCGGTCTTGAAGGCGTAGATCGCCGAGCGCAGCGGCTCCAGCATGTTCGGCTTGATCACCGACGGCGCGCGGAACAGGCCCGAGGCGACACGCGCGAGCAGCTCCCGCTCGGTCAGGCGGTCCTGAACCAGGCTCGCATGCACGTCGATCGCACGCGCCAGCGCGATCCGGTCCAGCGCCAGCTCCTGGTCGTGGACGCGATAAGCCGCAAGCCCGGAGAGCAAGGCCCCGAGCAGAGCGATGAAGCCGATGATGAAACCCAGCCTGACCACGCGATTACTCAGGCGAAAGCAGGAAGTCGGCAATGAACACGGAGCACATGAACGCCGCTCGAACGGCCAGAGGCCGAAGCAGGGTAAATCCCAGTGGCGGAGATAATGAAGGAGGAGGCATCAGTACGCAACTTGGGTCGCCTGGAAAGCTTAATCCGTCCGGCCGATGGTCTGGCCGGGATGAATTCGCCCCGGGCGCCGGAGGTAGTTAATCGCCGTGTCCGAAATTTGTTCCGCGGTTGCGGCACGGCCCAGGCGTTAACGGCGAAAAACGCCTGCGCCAACTGGTCGCGTCCGGTCAGCCCGTCCGTTTCAGGCCGCCTTTGGCCTCAATGAAGCCGACGATTCGGTCGAGCCCCTCGCTCTTCTTGAGGTTGGTCATGACGAAGGGACGCTCGCCGCGCATGCGCCTGGCGTCCGTCTCCATCTTCTCCAGGGACGCCCCGACATGGGGCGCAAGGTCGGTCTTGTTGATGACCAGGAGGTCGGACCGGGTGATGCCCGGGCCGCCCTTGGACGGGATCTTGTCGCCGGCGGCGACGTCGATGACGTAGATGGTGAGGTCGGCCAGCTCCGGGGAAAAAGTGGCAGCGAGATTGTCGCCGCCGGATTCGATCAGCACGAGGTCAAGTCCGGGAAACTTGGCGCGCATGTCCGCGACCGCAGCGAGATTCATCGAGGCATCCTCGCGGATCGCCGTATGCGGACAGCCGCCGGTCTCGACGCCGGCGATGCGATCCGGCGTCAGCGATCCCGAACGCACCAGGAACTCCGCATCCCATTTGGTGTAGATGTCGTTGGTGATCGCCGCAATGTCATAGCGCTCGCGCATGGTCTTGCAGAGCAGGTCCATCAGCGCGGTCTTGCCCGATCCGACCGGACCGCCGACACCGACACGCAGGGGACCGTGAGATTTCGCCATGTGACTTGTTCTCTCCTGATGACTTGACGGCCGCACCGCTCACGACCGAAACAAGCGGGTATACTGCGTCTCGTGCCGCAGGCTGGCGAGATCGGCGCGGAACGTCGCGCTGCCGAGATCGTCCAGGGTTGCATTCAGCGCGCGATTGGCGGTGGCGGCGACGGCGGCTTCCAGCTTCACCAGCACACGCTGGCTATCGGTCTGGCCGAGCGGAATGAGCCGGCTGGCGGCGGAAATCCAGTTCGAGACCAGCGCATGCAGGAAGGCGTGCAGCGTCGGCGCCAACGGCACGGCGTGCATCGCGGCAACCACACCGACCGCGACTGGATAGACCAATGGCGCGCTGCATGCCGCGACCGTCGCGTCCAGTCCGTCGGCATCCCACGCGGCGCGCGAGATGTCGATGAAGGCGCGACCCTGCGAGGTCGTCTCCAGCTGCCGCTCGCGCGACGGCACGAAGGCGCTCGCGAGCTCGGCGATCTCGTTCAATGCGGCCGTCTCGCCCGATTCCGTGGCGCGATAGGCGTGGACCAGAAACGTGGCGTCACAGAAGCCGGAGCCGTCGCCGAGCATCGCATCGAGCCAATCCGCCAGCGTCGTCGTGTCGGTGACGTCGCCCGCCTCGACCGCCCATTCGATGCCGCTGGAATAGGAGAAGCCGCCGACCGGGAACGCCGGCGACAGCCAGGTCATCAGCCGGTACAGCGCCGCCGCCTCGCCCTCGGCAAGATCACCGGCGCCGACCGGCTCATTTGTGGTCATGAGCATGCTTGTGGCCGTGGTGATGATCGGGATGATCGCAATGCTCGTCGTGGTGATGGTGGTGCTCGTGGCCATGGTCATGCGAGCCATGATCATGGTGGTGACCATGGTCATGGTGATGATGGCCGTGATCGTGATGCGCATGGTCGTGTCCATGCGCGTGGCCGGCATCGGCGTAGGCGCCGCCTTCGGGATCGAACGGCGCCTCGATCTCGATCACACGCGCGCCAAGGCCCTTCACCATCGCCTCGATGACGTGATCGCGGCGAATGCGCAGGGCCTTGGCCATGATCTGGGTCGGCAGATGACGGTTGCCGAGATGCCAGCCGACGCGCACGAGGTGGTGCGGATCGCGGCCGCGGATTTCGAGCAGCGGCTCGGGCGCCGCGACCACCTCGATCAGCCTTCCGTCCTCCAGCACCAGCGCATCGCCGCCGCGCAGCGCGACGGCATGTTCCAGGTCGAGCAGGAATTCGAGACCACGCGTTCCGGTCATCGTCATGCGGCGGCGGTGCCGGTCGTCGAAATCGAGCACAACCGTGTCCACTGGTGCTTCCGTGAAACGGTGCTGTCCCCTGACCTGCGTCGCCCGGATCATGCGTCTTACCTCTTTACCGTGTCTCGACCTTCTCGGGCGTGATGTATTCGATCTTCGGCGGCGCCGTGAAGCATTTCACCGCAACGCGGCCGAACGTCTTCATGTGCTCGGCAGCGCGATGCGGCCCCAGCGCCTCCATATTCTCCCACTGCTCGACGAACACCATCTTGGCAGGGTCCGTGACGCTCTCATGCAGGTCATAGGCGATATTGCCGGGCTCCTTCCGCGTCTCCTTGATGCAGGCGGTGGCGGCTGCAATGAATTCGGCGCGCGTCTCGGGCTTGATGGTCAGGGTGGCAACGACGTAGATCACGAGAAATCCTCCCGGCTTTTCTTCTGAGGGTTACGATACCGGGCGGGACATTAGACCAGGCGGGACCGAACGCAAAACCGCAAAAGCCGTCCCCGGACACCGCCGGGGACATGCGTCGAGGCGCTATTTCAGTACATGAAATATCGCTGCGCCATCGGGAGCACTTCGGCCGGCGCACAGGTGAGCAACTCGCCATCGGCGCGCACTTCATAGGTCTCCGGATCGACCTCGATATTGGGCGTCGCGTCGTTGTGGATCATGCTCTTCTTGGAGATCTTGCCGCGGGTGTTCTGGACCGCATAGAGCTTCTTCTCGATGCCGAGCTTTCGCGCGAGGCCACCGGTGACCGCGGCCTTGGAGGTGAACACCACCGAGGATGCCGTACGCGCCTTGCCGAACGCGCCGAACATCGGCTGGTAATGCACCGGCTGCGGCGTCGGGATCGAGGCGTTGGGATCGCCCATGGGCGCCGCG
Organism: Bradyrhizobium sp. USDA 3397; assembly: GCF_054060965.1. NCBI lineage: Bacteria > Pseudomonadati > Pseudomonadota > Alphaproteobacteria > Hyphomicrobiales > Nitrobacteraceae > Bradyrhizobium > Bradyrhizobium sp. USDA 3397. Next base: position 6,134,237 of record NZ_JBSSDS010000001.1, on the reverse strand, counting down.
ACGATCGTGCCGCCCTTGACGATGCAATCCGGCTTGACGCCGAAGAAGGCCGGCGACCACAGCACGAGATCGGCAAGCTTGCCCTTCTCGACTGAGCCGATCAGCTTCGACACGCCATGCGCGATCGCCGGATTGATCGTGTACTTGGCGATGTAGCGCTTGACGCGGAAATTGTCGTTGTCCTTGCCCTTGTCCTGCGGCAGCGAGCCGCGCTGCTTCTTCATCTTGTCGGCGGTCTGCCAGGTCCGGATGATGACCTCGCCGAGGCGGCCCATGGCCTGCGAGTCCGAGGACATCATCGAGAGCGCGCCGAGGTCGTGCAGGATGTCTTCGGCCGCGATCGTCTCCTTGCGGATGCGGCTCTCGGCGAACGCCAGATCTTCGGCGATGGAGGGATCGAGATGGTGGCACACCATCAGCATGTCCAGATGCTCGTCGATGGTGTTGCGGGTGAAGGGCCGCGTCGGGTTGGTCGACGACGGCAGCACGTTCTTCAGCCCGGCCACCTTGATGATATCAGGGGCATGGCCGCCGCCAGCGCCTTCGGTGTGGAAGGCGTGGATGGTGCGGCCCTTGAAGGCCTTGATCGTGTCCTCAACGAAGCCGGATTCGTTCAGCGTGTCGGTGTGGATCATCACCTGGATGTCGTGATCGTCGGCCACCGACAGGCAATTGTCGATCGCGGCCGGCGTGGTGCCCCAGTCCTCGTGCAGCTTCAGCGCACAGGCGCCGGCCCTGATCATCTCGACCAGCGCGGCGGGGCGCGACGCGTTGCCCTTGCCGGAAATGCCGAGATTGACCGGGAAGGCGTCGAACGACTGGATCATCCGCGCGATGTGCCAGGGACCGGGCGTGCAGGTGGTGGCGAAGGTGCCATGCGAGGGACCGGTGCCGCCGCCCAGCATCGAGGTGACACCTGACATCAGCGCGTGCTCGATCTGCTGCGGGCAGATGAAATGGATGTGGCTGTCGAAGCCGCCGGCGGTGAGGATCTTGCCCTCACCCGCGATCACGTCGGTGCCGGGACCGATGATGATGGTGACGCCCGGCTGGATATCGGGATTGCCGGCCTTGCCGATGCCAGCGATCATGCCGTCCTTGATGGCGACGTCGGCCTTCACGATGCCCCAATGGTCCACGATCAACGCATTGGTGATGACCGTATCGGCCGCGCCCTGCCTGTTCGTGACCTGCGACTGGCCCATGCCGTCGCGGATCACCTTGCCGCCGCCGAACTTCACCTCCTCGCCATAGGTGGTGAAATCCTTCTCGACCTCGATGATGAGGTCGGTGTCGGCCAGCCGCACCTTGTCGCCGGTGGTCGGACCGAACATGTCGGCATAGACGGAACGCTTCATCTTGACGGACATCACAAGCCCCGTTTGCGATTGAATGTCTGGTTGGTCACAGCAAGGCCTTTGCTGCTTTCACGGCATCATCGAATTTTTCGTCGAGCCACGCATTGCCGCCGCGGCACCCAGCCACGACCTTCGTGGCCCAGGCGATATAGTCGGCGAGATCTTCGCGCTCCCCAGCACTCGGATCGGTTTGAATGCGCGCGCCCGTATTGCTGATCTTGTCGGCGATCTTGATCAGCTTGGCGCCCGGCGACTTGTGGGGCGCGTCCTCGATCTGCTTCTGCCGCCGCTTCGCTTTCGGCAAGCTCATGTCATCGGTGCACTCGGCAACGAGGGACGCGACCCGATCGGAAAATCTCTGCGCGAGTTCCTCGCGCGTGGTGTCGGTGTCCTCGATCGTGTCGTGCAGCCAGCCGGCCGCGACCAGCTCGGCATCGGCGCCGTCGGTCGCAGTCGCGAGCAGATTCGCGACCTCTGCGAGATGATTAATATAGGGCTCATTGCCGCGGCCCTTGCGCGCCATGCCGTTATGGCGCTGCGCGGCGAGCTCGGCAGCTTCCGAGACGAGGCGGATTGGTGAGAGCATGGAAATACCTCCGTTTCCGCCTCAACCATGCCGCGGCGTGCTCGTTCCTGCGGAGGTCACAGCTTCCCCATCACATCGCCGCGGAAGCCGTAGATCGTCTTCTTGCCGGCCATGGCGACGAGCTGGACGTCGCGGGTCTGGCCGGGTTCGAAGCGGACGGCGGTGCCGGCGGCGATGTCGAGGCGCATGCCGCGCGCCTTCTTGCGGTCGAACTTCAGCGCGGGGTTGGTCTCGAAGAAATGGTAGTGCGAGCCAACCTGGATCGGGCGGTCGCCGGTATTGGCGACCGTCAGCGTCACGGTCTTGCGGCCGGCGTTGAGCTCGATCTCGCCGTCCTGGATGAAGAGTTCGCCGGGGATCATGTGCTACCTCGTCTTGCTCCGCTGCGTCATGGCCGGGCTTGTCCCGGCCATCCACGTGTTGGCGTCTGGTTTGATAGTCGTGGATGCCCGGGACAAGCCCGGGCATGACGATGTTGATACAATCTCGCGCTTCAACGGATCGGCTCGTGCACGGTGACGAGCTTGGTGCCGTCAGGAAAAGTTGCCTCGACCTGGATGTCGTGGATCATCTCGGGAATGCCCGGCATCACCTGGTCGCGGGTCAGCACCTGCGCGCCTGACTGCATCAGCTCGGCGACGGTGCGGCCGTCGCGCGCGCCTTCCAGAATGAAATCGGAGATGATCGCGATCGCCTCGGGATGGTTGAGCTTGACGCCGCGGTCCAGCCGGCGGCGGGCCACGATCGCGGCCATCGAGATCAGAAGCTTGTCCTTTTCGCGGGGAGACAGATTCATGCGACATCTCTTCCGTTCAACACGTCAATTCAACCAGTCTAGTTCAGCCAGAGCCGCGGCAGGGCCGCACCGGTGCGCGCCAGCACCGTCATCATGTCGGCGCGCAAGCGCGCCGCATCTTGGGCACAGAACCGCGCCATTGCAAAGCCATTCCAGGCCGAGATTCCGACCTCGCCGGAGAACGATTCCGACGCCTCCCGGATACGCTCGACCAGAGCCTCGTCGCCGGGCACGATCAGGGCTGTGCCGATCGCCGAGCCACCTTTAGCGACCGCGGGCCGTGCAAGCTTGGCACCGATATCGCCGTCGAGCCGGACCGTCTCGGCGAACACCAGCCGCCCGCCGCGGCGTAGCCGCCAGCGGTCGACGAACTCGCCCTGCTGCATCCGCTCGCCCATGGCGGTGCGGCCGAACACGACGATCTCGCACAGCAGGAGCGAGGCCGCCTCGTCGAGATCGATATCGAAGCGGCGCTGGACGCGGGCACGGTCGAACAAAATCGTCTCCTGGGGCAGCCAGGCAAGATGCGCGCCCGCGCCGACCTTCAGGGCGATGTTGAGCTGCGCTGCCGCTCCGGGTGTGCGATAGACCTTTTCGGCGGCCGCTGTGGTCAGTGTCAGCCGCGCGCCATCCGCCGCCGCGATGTTGATATCAAAACTGTCCCCGCCGGCGACCCCACCGGCCGTGTTGACGAACACGCCGGACAGACCCTGATCTTCCGGCGAGGGAAAGCGGACGCGGAGCGAACCGGATTCATGCAAGGCGCCGCGACGCGTCACGCCGTCGCGCGCATGCACGTCGAAGCGCACCGCGCCACGGGCGCGGTTGGCCTCGAACAGCGTGGACGTGGCCGACAATTCGCTGCGCATCCGCCTCCCCCAGCCGGTCGCGGCAGAATGGCCTACAGCGCCATCTGGCGGCTGATCTCGGCCGGATCGAGATTGGAGCGGTCGCAGGTGAACTTCACCGCGCCGCGATCCATCACCGCGAAACTGTCGCCGAGTTCGCAGGCAAAGTCGAGATATTGTTCGACCAGCACGATGGCGATGTTGCCGAGATTGCGCAAATAGGAAATGGCGCGGCCGATGTCCTTGATGATCGAGGGTTGGATGCCTTCGGTGGGCTCGTCGAGCAAAAGCAGTTTTGGCCGCATCACCAGCGCGCGGCCGATCGCGAGCTGCTGCTGCTGGCCGCCGGAGAGGTCGCCGCCGCGCCGGCCGAGCATGGATTGCAGCACCGGAAACAGCGAGAACACGTCGTCCGGAATGTGCTTGTCCTCGCGCTTGAGCGGGCCGAAGCCGGTCTTGAGGTTCTCCTCGACTGTCAGCAGCGGGAAGATCTCGCGGCCCTGCGGTACGAAGCCGATGCCCTTGCGCGCCCGCTCGTACGGCCTGAGGCCGGTGATATCGCTGCCGTCGAACACGATTGCGCCCGAGGAGATCGGATATTGCCCGACCATCGCGCGCAGCAGCGAGGTCTTGCCGACGCCGTTGCGCCCGAGCACGCAGGTGACCTTGCCGGGCTTGGCCGAGATCGAGACGCCGCGCAGCGCCTGGGCAGCACCGTAAAACAGGTTGATGTCTTTCACTTCAAGCATCGGAAACACCTTTGCGGGCGAATAGCGAATGGCGAGTAGCGAATAGGAGAAGCGGCCAGTCCATTCGCCATTCCCTATTCGCCATTCGCTACCTTCCCAAATACACTTCGATGACCCTCTCGTTGGACGAGACCTGGTCGATGGTCCCTTCCGCGAGCACCGTGCCTTCGTGCAGGCAGGTGACTTTGACGCCGAGCTCGCGCACGAAGGTCATGTCGTGCTCGACCACCATGACGGTGTGGGTCTTGTTGATTTCCTTCAGCAGCTCGGCGGTGAGATGCGTCTCGACGTCGGTCATTCCCGCGACGGGCTCGTCGACCAGCAGCAGTTTCGGATCCTGCGCCAGCAGCATGCCGATCTCCAGCCATTGCTTCTGGCCGTGGCTGAGGCTGCCGGCGAGACGATTGCGAGCCTCGGTGAGGCGGATCGTCTCCAGCACCTTGTCGATACGCTCGGACTCCGCCTTGCTGCCGCGCCAGAACAGCGTGCCGCGGACCGAATGGTCGACATTGAGCGCCAGCAGGAGGTTGTCCTGCACGGTCTGGCTCTCGAACACGGTCGGCTTCTGGAATTTGCGGCCGATGCCGAGCTCGGCGATGCGGGTCTCGTCGAGCCGCGTCAGGTCGGTGACGCCGTCGAACAGCACGGTGCCTTCATCCGGCTTGGTCTTGCCGGTGATGATGTCCATCATCGTGGTCTTGCCGGCGCCGTTCGGGCCGATGATGGCGCGCATCTCGCCGGGCTCGAGCGTCAGCGATAGATTGTTGATGGCGTGGAAACCGTCGAAGGAGACGTGCACGCCGTCCAGATAGAGCATCGCGGAGGTCGCGCGGGTGTCCATGACGTTCATGACCGCTTACTCCGCCATCTTGGGTTCGGTGACGCCGTCTTCGGCCGCAGCGCTCACGGAGGTCGCGGGGGTGCGTTTTTCCTTCGACTGATCCCACCAGGCATTGAAGGTGCCGACGATGCCCTTGGGCAGCAGCAGCGTCACCAGGATGAACAATGCGCCCAGCATGAACAGCCAGTACGGCGCGAGCACGCCCGAGGTGAAGAACGTCTTGGCGTAGTTGACGACGACGGCGCCGAGCGCCGCGCCGACCAGCGTGCCGCGGCCGCCGACCGCGACCCAGATCACCGCCTCGATCGAATTGCCCGGTGCGAATTCGCTCGGATTGATGATGCCGACCTGCGGCACGTAGAGCGCGCCGGCGACGCCGGCCATGCAGGCCGACACCGTGAACACGAACAGCTTGTAGGATTCGACGCGGTAGCCAAGGAAGCGCGTGCGCGATTCCGCGTCGCGCACGGCAATCAAGACCATGCCGAGCTTGGAGGAGACGATGGCGCGGCAGATCAGGAAGCCGATGATCAGCGCCAGGCAGCTCAGCGCGAACAGCGCGGCGCGCGTCCCCTCCGCCTGCACGTTGAAGCCCAGGATATCCTTGAAGTCGGTCAGGCCGTTATTGCCGCCAAAACCAAAGTCGTTGCGGAAGAAGGCGAGCAGCAGCGCGTAGGTCATCGCCTGCGTGATGATCGACAGATAAACGCCGGTGACACGGGAGCGGAAGGCGAGCCAGCCGAAGCAGAAGGCGAGCAAGCCGGGCACGACCAGCACCATCAGCGCGGCGAACCAGAACATGTCGAAGCCGTACCAGTACCAGGGCAGCTTCTCCCAGTTCAGGAACACCATGAAATCCGGCAGGATCGGATTGCCGTAGACGCCGCGGGTGCCGATCTGCCGCATCAGGTACATGCCCATGGCGTAGCCGCCGAGCGCGAAGAAGGCGCCGTGGCCGAGCGAGAGGATGCCGCAATAGCCCCAGATCAGGTCGATCGACAGCGCCAGGATGGCGTAGCAGACATACTTGCCCCAGAGCGCGACGAGATAGGTCGGCACCTGCAGGAACGAGCCCGCGGGCAGCAGCAGGTTGGAGAGCGGGATGAGGATGCCGCAGGCGGCGACGATTGCGAGAAAGATCGCCGCGCTGCGGTCCAGCGATCGCGTCAGCATGTGAGGGGTCATGCTTCCACCGCACGGCCCTTGAGCGCGAACAGGCCGCGCGGCCGCTTTTGAATGAACAGGATGATGAGAACCAGGATCGCGATCTTGCCGAGCACGGCACCGGCGACCGGCTCCAGGAACTTGTTGGCGATGCCGAGCGTGAAGGCGCCGACCAGCGTGCCCCAGAGATTGCCGACCCCGCCGAACACCACGACCATGAAGCTGTCGATGATGTAGCTCTGGCCGAGATTGGGGCTGACATTGTCGATCTGCGACAGCGCCACGCCGGCGATGCCGGCAATGCCCGAACCGAGGCCGAAGGTCAGCGCGTCGACGCGCGAGGTGGCGATGCCCATGGAAGCCGCCATGCGGCGGTTCTGCGTCACCGCGCGCATTTCGAGGCCCAGCGCGGTGTAGCGCAGCATCGCGAGCAGGATCGCGAACACGGCGAGCGTGAAGAGAAGGATCCAGAGCCGGTTATAGGTGATGGTGATCTGGCCGAGCTCGAACGCGCCGCTCATCCAGGAGGGGTTGCCGACCTCGCGGTTGGTCGGGCCGAACATGGTGCGCACCGCCTGCTGCAGCACCAGCGAGAGGCCCCAGGTCGCGAGCAGCGTCTCGAGCGGGCGGCCGTAGAGGAAGCGGATGATGCTGCGCTCGATCAGCACCCCGATCGCGCCGGCGACGAGGAAGGCAAGCGGCACGGCGATCAAGAGCGAATAGTCGAACAGGCCGGGATAGCGGGTGCGGATCACCTCCTGCACCACGAAGGTGGTGTAGGCTCCGATCATCACCATCTCGCCGTGCGCCATGTTGATGACGCCCATCACGCCGAATGTGATGGCGAGCCCGATCGCGGCGAGCAGCAGCACCGAGCCGAGCGAGAGGCCGTACCAGGCATTCTGCACCATCGACCAGACCGCGAGCGAATTCTGGATCGAGCCGATCGCGCTCGCGGCGGCCTTGGTGACCGAGGCCGGCTGGTCGCCCATGCCGGTGAGCAGCGCCAGCGCATCCTGGTCGCCCCGCGCCTTGAGGGTCGCGACCGCTTCGAGCTTCTCGACCTCGGTGGCGTCGGACTTGAACAGTAGGATCGCGGCGCGGGCCTCAGCGAGCGCCACCTTGACGGATTTGTTGGCTTCCTTGGCAAGCGCGGCATCGACCGCCTCGAGCGCGGTCTCCTCGTGCGACTTGAAGACGGACTGCGCGGCCTGCAGGCGCGTGCCGACGTCCGGAGACTGCAGCGTCAGGCTGCCGAGCGCGGCATCGACGCTGCGGCGCAGGCGGTTGTTGAGGCGAACCGCGCTCGCACTGTCGGGAACGCTGGCAACGGCCTCGCCGGTCGCAGCGTCGATCGACTTGCCGTCTCCATCAGTGACGTACACCTTCTTGCTGTCGGGATCGGCCATGAGGCGACCGTCCTGAAGCGCATTGATGATCGGAAAAGCCAGCTTGCTGCCGCTGCCCGCGATCACACCGATCGCCTCTTCCGTGTCGGAAAAATCATCGTTGGCGAATTTGGCGACCGCATCCTCGAAAGGACCGGCGAAGGCCGGCAGCGCGAACGCAATCAGAAACAACGAGAGTGCAAGCGAACAGAGACGAGCAGACAAATGGGCTGGCACTGTGAATGACCCCGGCAGAAATGAGTGGAGAAGGCGGCGGGATCGCCGCCCTCTCCGGTCTTGCAATGGAGCGTCAGATCGGGATCAGGAGCCCGAGCCGAGGCACTTGTTGGACTTGGTGTTGAAGTTGCCGCACTTCTTGCCGACCCAGTCGCCGATCAGGTCCTTGGAGCCGTCGAGCTCCTTCGACCAGGCGTCGCCGGGGACGAGGCTCGGGGTCTTCCAGACCACGTCGAACTGGCCGTTGCCCTTGATCTCGCCGATGAACACCGGCTTGGTGATATGGTGGTTCGGGAGCATCTTGGAGGTGCCGCCGGTCAGGTTCTTGGCTTCGATGCCCGGGAGAGCGTCGATGACCTTGTCGGGATCGGTCGACTTCACCTTCTCGACCGCCTTGACCCACATGTCGAAGCCGATCACGTGCGCTTCCATCGGATCGTTGGTCACGCGCTTCGGATTCTTGGTGTAGGCCTGCCACGCCTTGATGAACTTCTCGTTCTCCGGCGACTTGATCGACTGGAAGTAGTTCCAGGCGGCGAGGTGGCCGACCAGCGGCTTGGTGTCGATGCCGGCGAGCTCTTCCTCACCCACCGAGAACGCCACCACCGGGATGTCCTTGGCCTTGATGCCCTGGTTGCCGAGCTCCTTGTAGAAGGGAACGTTGGCGTCGCCGTTGATGGTCGAGACCACCGCGGTCTTCTTGCCGGCCGAGCCGAACTTCTTGATGTCTGCCACGATCGTCTGCCAGTCGGAATGACCGAACGGCGTGTAGTTGATCATGATGTCTTCCTGGGCGACGCCCTTGGACTTCAGATAGGCCTCGAGGATCTTGTTGGTGGTGCGCGGATAGACGTAGTCGGTGCCCGCGAGCACCCAGCGCTTCACCTTCTCGTCCTTCATGAGGTAGTCGACGGCAGGGATCGCCTGCTGGTTCGGCGCAGCCCCCGTGTAGAACACGTTACGCTCGCTCTCCTCACCCTCGTATTGCACGGGGTAGAACAGGATGCTGTTGAGCTCCTTGAACACCGGGAGCACCGACTTACGCGACACCGAGGTCCAGCAGCCGAACACGACCGAGACCTTGTTCTTGGTGATCAGCTCGCGCGCCTTTTCGGCGAACAGCGGCCAGTTCGATGCGGGATCGACGACGACGGCTTCCAGCTTCTTGCCGAGCACGCCGCCCTTCTTGTTCTGTTCGTCGATCAGGAAGAGGATGGTGTCTTTCAGCGTGGTTTCGCTGATTGCCATGGTGCCGGACAGGGAGTGGAGTACACCCACCTTGATGGTGTCGTCGGCGGCCTTTGCGCCAGTCAATGAAGCCAGACCGAGCATCAGTCCGGCGGTCGCAGCGAGCACGCCGCGGCGGCTAAATGACGCCGCTATATCGTGAGTGGATTTGTTAAACATGAGTGCCTCATCTCCCTGACGCAGACGTGAAAAACGCTGCGAAACGGCCCCACGGCCGCCTGCGGTTAATGGAATCGCAAGAACCATGCCATGGGCTGGGCACCCATCAACTGATTGAATTTGCAAAGCTAATTGGCAGAAATCGAAGTTTCTCCGCAGTCTTGCAGCCTAAATCATAGGCAACATAAATGTATGCGAAAGCGGCAGTCAGACTACTTTCTAAGCAAATCGCCAATGTTGGCTAAATTTCTGGCAGCAGTATTTTTGCACCGCACCCGCTGTTTCGGAGGCAAGTGCCTTGAAAGCGCCCCCTCGATGTTCCATATGAGCGTCCGAGACCTCTTGCGAATCAAGGGGTCGTAGCGAGCCGCGTGTTCTTAAGCCCTCTACGGGCCTCTGGCTTGCCCCATATCATCCAAGCCATCCGACACCCCAAACACGCAGGTGTCTTCTCGACACCCTTTTGCGCGCGCCGCGCTGATGCGCCGGGCGTTCGCGTTTGACATGGAAAGAACCCCTCTTTTGACTTCGTTTCAGGACTTCGGCCTCGCCGAACCCATCGCGCGCGCTCTTCGTGAAGAGAATTACGTCACCCCAACCCCGATCCAGGCCCAAACCATCCCGCTGGCACTGACCGGCCGCGACGTCGTCGGCATTGCCCAGACCGGTACAGGCAAGACCGCGTCCTTCGCGCTGCCGATCCTGCATCGTCTGCTTGAGAACCGCATCAAGCCGCAGCCCAAGACCGCCCGCGTGCTGGTGCTGTCGCCGACCCGCGAGCTGTCCGGCCAGATCCTTGACAGCTTCAACGCCTACGGCCGCCACATCCGCCTGTCCTCGACGCTCGCGATCGGCGGCGTGCCGATGGGCCGCCAGGTCCGTGCGCTGATGCAGGGCGTCGACGTGCTGGTCGCCACCCCCGGCCGCCTGCTCGACCTCGTGCAGAGCAACGGCTTGAAGCTTTCAAACGTCGAGTTCCTCGTGCTCGACGAAGCCGATCGCATGCTCGACATGGGCTTCATCAACGACATCCGCAAAATCGTCGCCAAGCTGCCGATCAAGCGGCAGACGCTGTTCTTCTCGGCCACCATGCCGAAGGACATCGCCGAACTCGCCGATTCCATGTTGCGCGACCCCGCCCGTGTCGCGGTAACCCCGGTGTCCTCGACCGCCGAGCGGATCAACCAGCGCATCCTGCAGGTCGACTTCGCGGCCAAGCCCGCCTTCCTGACCAAGCTGCTGCAGGACGAGGCGATCAACCGCGCGCTGGTCTTCACCCGCACCAAGCACGGCGCCGACAAGGTGGTGAAGACGCTGGCCAAGGCCGGCATCGCCGCCAACGCCATCCACGGCAACAAGTCGCAGAATCATCGCGAGCGCACGCTCGCCCAGTTCCGCTCGGGCGAGATCCGCACCCTGGTCGCCACCGACATCGCCGCCCGCGGCATCGACGTCGACGGCATCAGCCACGTCATCAATTTCGACCTGCCGAACGTGCCGGAGACCTACGTCCACCGCATCGGCCGCACCGCGCGCGCCGGAGCCGACGGCACCGCAATCTCGCTGGTCGCGGGCGGCGAGGAGCTCGGCTATCTGCGCGACATCGAGCGGCTGATTCGCGTCGCCCTGCCGCGGGAGGACCACCGCACCGACGCCGGCCGCCGCGATCCCGGTCCCGGCCCGTCGCAGCAACGACAGGGCCGGCCGGGCGGTCGTCCGGGCCAGCGCCCGCAAGGCGCACGGCACGGTGACGGACGTCGCGCCGACGAACGGCATGCCGACGGGCGCCACCATAGTGCGGGCAAGCAAGGCGACGGCAGGCACGGTGAGGGACGCCACGCCGAGGCAAGGCATGCCGACGGACGGCCCGGCAGTGGCCCGAATGCCTCCAAGGGTTCTCGCCGCCGCCGCTCCGGTGGTAAGATGCATTCAGCGCCTGTCGACCGTCCGGAACAGCGTTCCGCGCATAGCGCCGGGACCCCTGATGGGATACAAGGCGTTGCCTTTTTGCGCCGCCAGAGTCGGCCAAACAGCCAACCGAACCGCAAACCCTATTCGCACTAGCCGTCCACGACCTGGAGATATCAATGGCTAAGGAAGAGCTGATCCAGTTCGAAGGACTGGTCACCGAAATCCTCCCCGATGCCCGCTACCGCGTGCAGCTCGACGCCGGACACGAGATCGTTGCCTATACCGCCGGCAAGATGAAGAAGAACCGCATCAAGACGCTCGCGGGCGACCGTGTGACGGTGGAGATGTCGCCCTATGACCTCGAGAAGGGCCGGCTGATTTTCCGCCACAAGGACGAACGTCCCAGCACGCCGGGCGGACCGCCCCGTCCCGGACAGCGCGGCGGCCAATTCCGCCGCCGCTAGTCGGCTGCGGCGCGGGTTCGAATTCCGATCTGTAGATTGATCCGCCGTTGACATCACGGCGGATCAAAAAATCGTGCGTGTCCGGATTGTTTCGAACCGTTGCTTCCGATAAAATGAATTAATCGATTTTCGGCCGGACGACATTGGCATCCACCGGTACAGCCGGTTCAGACACGCTGACGACCCTTCCAGAAATTCGATCTAACCCTGCCCGCGCGAGCGGGCTCCGACATAGTGTTATCTGAGAGGGACTACCCCCGTGAGCATGGGAACCGTGAAGTGGTTTAACGCAACCAAGGGCTATGGCTTCATTCAGCCCGACGATGGCGGCCAGGACGTGTTCGTTCACATCAGCGCCGTGGAGCGCGCCGGCCTCGGCTCGCTCCGCGAGGGCCAGAAGATCTCCTATGAGATCGTGGCCGACCGCCGTTCCGGCAAGTCGGCGGCGGACAACCTGCGCGCTGCGAGCTGAGCCCGCCGGGCGCCGGCCCGATCAGCGAGCCAAAGCAAAAAGGCCGTGCGAGACGCACGGCCTTTTTTTCATGTCACCGACGGCTGACGAATCTCAACACGTCGATGGCACGTTGTTGTAGGGCACGCAGGTGACCTGACGCGGCCGCGTGTAGGAGAGATCGCTCAGGGTTACGCTCGACTTCAACACGTAGCCGATAGTCGGCGTGTAAGTGTAGTTGGCTTCGCTCAGGATGAGATAGCTCGACGGAATCAAGAGTGCCGGGGGAATCATCGTCGTGACCGTGTCGCCGGCGTTCCGAGCCGAGGTCGCAAGCGTGGCTTGCGTCGCGCCGCTCGCAATCGTGCCGGCCCTGCTCCACTGGACCTTGGCGATGCTGTTGGCGTCGATGTAGATCTGGGAGATCGTGCCCTTCACGAGCGCAGCGTCGTAAGGCATGACGACGGAGATGCTTGCCGTGAACGTATCCTTCATGCCGGCATCGTTGAGCGTCGTCGACTGCGAGGTCAAATCGGATAATGTCCGCGCGATCAACGTGATTTTGCGGTCGATCGCCACGGCGGACGAAAATTCGACGGTGCCGAAGAACATCACCAGCATCAGCGGGACGATGATCGCGAATTCGGTCGCCGCCAGCGCGCGCTTGTCGGCGACGAAGCCGCGCACGGAGCCGCGTGCATTCCTCCAGATGTTCGCAATCGCCCGCATCGGTCCGCCCAGATCCATCTGCCTCAGAAGGGTTCGTTCTTGAAAGCCACCGTCGCCACCATCAGCCGCTTGTTGCTGCATCCCGCGTTGTAGCCGAGGCCCGTGACGATGAGCGGCCATTGATAGAACAGGCGCACCACGACGACCTGGCCGGAGGTTCCGGCACTGTACTGCATCCCGGAGGGATTGAAGGTGCAGGAATTGCCGAAATTGGTGAGGCTGAGCGTCCCGAACGAGCTGGTGCTGACGACGTCGACGTACAGCTTGCTGCAATCGAACAGCGCCGGAATCTTGCTGCAGACGAAGGTCTTGAACGTCGTCTGATCGCATGCAGCGACGGTGTTGGGCGCGGACTGGCAGGCCGCCACCGAGCCGCCCTGTGCCTGAGCCTGGCCGGTTAGAATCGCACGCGCGGAGTCCTGCGCGATGGTCTCGAGCACCTGGCTGGAGAAGAACATGAGAGCCGTCTCGAGGATCGCGAACAGCAGCGCGAAGAACATCGGTGCGACCAGCGCAAATTCGACGGCTGCGGAGCCGCGGCGGTTGCCGCGAAACCGGAGCAGCGCTTTCCGGAGCGTGAACCTCGTAGGTGCAGGCGATGGCATCTCGTCAAATTCCCCAGCGACCGGCGATCATCTGCCCGTTCAATAGCGGAAACTGATTGTCTAAGTGTTTCAGACGATCCGCTTCCGGCGGTCCGCGCCGTTAACACCGTGTTAACCAGGCGCGCCCGCAAGCGGGAGGAAGCACGGCATGCAACGAGGTGCCGCCCTCGAATAGAGCGGCTTGGCAGGATCGAGGCCCGCCGGTCGGCTAGTTTGGCTTGGCAGCCGCGCCGGCACCCGCACCTCCGCTGGCGCTGCTGCTCAGCGTACCGGCCTGGCTCATCGCGTTGTTGAAATAGGTGTCGCTGTCGCCGAGCGTCACGCGGCGCTGGCAAAGCGGCACGCAGCTGTAGGACTCCCGCTCGACCCCGCGATAGACGGTGACGAGCCGGTCGCTCGGACCTTCGACCTGGATCTGGCGGTCCACCAGAATCTCGCCGCCGCGGTCGAGCGCGATGAAGTTGGTGGCCCCGTAGCCCTTTCCGGTCACGACGATCATGCCGCCGGGCTGGAGCGTGACGTCGGCGATCAGGGGATTGCCGACCACGATGGTCGCCACCTTGCCGGGCAGCCGCACCAGCTTGGCCTGGTCGACATTGACGGCGATGGTATCGGCGGCAGGCTCGGCGAGGCCGGCGGCCGGCGAGGCCAGCACCGCAGCGGCAACCAGTACACAGACGCGCACATGACGGCGCAGCATTTCTTTACGCATACTCTTACCCCCGGGACGTCACAGACCGGCAGAAGCGACCGAATACAGCGGAGCCGGTGCCCGACCCGGCTAACCTGCCTTTAATTCGTGAACGTTCCGCAAACTCGCCGAGTATTGTTTGAACGGACGGACATTTGCGGGCTCGCCCCTAAAGCGCGATGAGTTTTGGATGAATCGTCATCGCGATTTAGGTTGTTGTTTACGCATGATCTTTCCGGAAAACCGCTTCGCACTTTTCCGGATCATGCTTTAGTGCCGGAACGGATAGGCGAGCTGGCCCCCGATCTCCTTGGGCATGGCCGCTTCGTCCTTGCCGTAATCCTGCGGCAGCCTGCCCTCCGGCATGCGGAAGGTGCCGAACAGCACGTCCCAGATCGGGAACGTTCCGGCGAAATTGGTGTCGCCGCCCTCTTCGAGCGAGGTGTGGTGCCAGCGATGGAAGACCGGCGTCGCCAGGACGTATTTGAACGGTCCGAAAGTCCAGTTCAGGTTGGCGTGCACGAAGGCCGAGTGGAAGGTGGTGAAGGGGCCGACCCAGACCATGACGTTCGGGGAGATGCCTGCCATCAGCAGCACGACGTCGACGCTGATCGTCCCGAGCAAGAGATTGACCGGATGGAAGCGCGCCGCGGAGATCCAGCCGATCTCCTCCGACGAATGATGGATGGCGTGATATTTCCAGAAGCCGCCGTCGTGGAAAAGCCGGTGCAGCCAGTACAGCATGAAATCGGACAGCACCAGGAACAGCAGGGCCTGCAGCCACAGCGGCAGCTGCGCCAGCGGACCGTGGCCATTGTCGTAAAAGGCGATGAGCTCGTCGGCGTCGTGGATGTTGAAGACGACGCTGGCGCCGACGACCAGCAGCCCGATCCGCATGGTGCGGGCGAACACCGGAACGAAGAACCAGTAGCAGATGTCGGTGACGATCTCCCGCTTGCGCCACCACGGCGCGCCGGGATTGCAGGCCCAGAAATGCTCCAGCACGGTGAAGACCGCCGCGAGCACCAAGGTGACCGGGATCACCTTGACGATGGTCTCGCCGAGCATCAAGGCAACTTGCATGGGCAGGCTCGACATCGTCGCCTCTCTCCGCGAATTCCGCTGTAGCTTAAGGCCTACTCCGCGAAATTTAAGGGAGGGTGAAGCGCGCGTCGCGTTGTCGGCGCATCCGGAACAGAAGCGAATTTGCAGGTGCCGTCTTAAGGTGAAATTCACTCTGGGCAAAAGCATCGCGCCGGACGTGGGATTACCCGATCGAATTAACTCTCCCGAAAGAGCTCGGCTCTCATGGTCGTCGCGTCAACGACAGCGCCGAACGAGGCGGTCCCCACCCAGACGGAGTTTTGTTCATGAAGAACTTGATTGCGCGTTTCGCGAAGGATGAATCCGGCGCCACCGCCATCGAATACGGCCTGATCGCCGCCGGCATCGCGCTGGCCATCATCACCGTCGTCAACAATCTCGGCACCACGCTGAACGCCAAGTTCAGCTCGATCAGCACCTCGCTGAAGTAAGCGGGTCCACGAACGACGGCAAAAGCCCCGGACCTCCGGGGCGTTTGTTTTTCTGAAGACGGCGAGTTCCAGTGGCGTTGCACGAGTTCAGAACCGATGCCGCAGTCGCGGCGCACGAGGCGGAAGCGGCGCAGGCCGGCTCGCCGGTCTATTGGATCTGCCTTGCGCTGCTGGTTGCGACGGTCGCGCTCGCCGCACGTATTGCCAGCTTCTGGTGAAAGCGCGTTCGTCGGCCGAGGCCCGGGCGCGCCCGTGCCGCCGTTGTCGGTTTGTTTAGCATCGCGCGCTAGCATCGCCCGAAGCAGCTCCCGCGACAAACCCAGGCCTCAAGACGCAGCCCATGATTCTCGACCTTGCGCGCCTTCTGCTCTTCCCGGCCCTGATGGCGTTCGCCGCCGCGAGCGATCTCTTCACGATGACGATCTCGAACCGCGTATCGCTGGCGCTGGTGGCGGGCTTCTTCGCGCTCGCCCTCGCCGGGGGCATGGCACCTTACGAGATGCTGAGTCATGTCGGCGCCGGTGCGCTCGTTCTGGTCGTGGCCTTCACCTGCTTCGCCATGGGCTGGGTGGGCGGCGGCGACGCCAAGGTCGCGGCCTCCGTCGCGCTCTGGTTCGGCTTCCCCCATCTGATGAACTTCCTGCTCTACGCCTCGCTGTTCGGCGGCGCGCTGACGCTGCTCCTGCTGCAGTTCCGGCAGTGGCCGCTGCCTTACGGGCTGGCAGGACAGGCCTGGCTCGCACGGCTGCACGCCAAGGAGACCGGCATTCCCTACGGCATCGCGCTCGCGCTGAGCGCGCTGATGGTCTACCCGGAGACCGAATGGGTGAAGGCGATCGACCTCGCTCGCCTCGCGCTGCGCTGAACGCTCCGGGTAAACCCGGCGTTAAGGCGATTTAGATACGCCTCATTAACCATGCTTTGACGAATAGCTGGTCAACTGCCGATCACGGCGGCGGCAGCGTCGCGGCGTATTGTTGGAAAGTTGAAGCGTATGAATAGGGCACGCATTGTCGTCCTGACGGTCGCCATCTGCGCCGGCGGCGTCGCCGCGTACCTGGCGAGCGGCTCCGACAATTCTGCGCCGCCTCCGGTTCCGGTCGCGCAGCTTCCGACCGTCGACGTCCTCGTGGCCAAGAACGACATCGGCCTCGGTCAGACCGTGAAGCCCGAAGACGTGCAATGGCAGACCTGGCCGACCGCGACCGCCAGCGCCACCTTCATCCGACGCAACGAGCGCCCCGACGGTGCGACCCAGGTGACCGGCTCGATCGCGCGCGCGCCCTTCATCCAGGGTGAGCCGATCCGCGACCAGAAGCTGGTCAAGGCCGAAGGTTCCGGCTTCATGGCGGCAATCCTGCCCACCGGCATGCGGGCGATCTCGACCGAGATCTCGCCGGAGACCGGCGCGGGCGGCTTCATCCTGCCCAACGACCGCGTCGACGTCCTGCTCACCCGCCGGCTGAAGAACCCGGATCAGAGCAGCGGCGCTCCCGACATCGTCACCTCCGAGATCATCCTGGCCAATATCCGGGTCTTGGCCATCGACCAGGCACCCAAGGAGAAGGACGGGCAGAACGCGGTGATCGGCAAGACCGTTACCCTCGAGCTCAATCCCGCGCAGACCGCAACGCTCTCCGCGGCGCGTCAGAGCGGCACGCTGTCGCTGGCGCTGCGCAGCATCGTCGACGTCAAGATGAGCGAGATCACGCTCGATGACTCCGCGCAGAAGCGCGAGGGTGTCTCGATCATTCGCTACGGCATTCCAAGTCAGACGGCTAAGGCACGATGAAGACAGTCGACATCAAATACAGGGCAGATTCGGCGACGATGCGGACCTCACTGGTCCGCGCCCTGTCGTTTTCGGCCGCCCTCACGCTGGCGCTCAGCCCGACGATCGCCCCGGCGGTCGCCGCCGATTACCGCCCCGTGCCGCAGGCCGCGGCGGACGGCCAGATCAACGCGCGTTTCCTATCGCTCGGCATCGGCAAGTCGGTCGTGATCGACCTGCCGCGCGACATCAAGGACGTGCTGGTCGCCGATCCCAAGATCGCCAATGCGGTGGTCCGCTCCGCACAGCGCGCCTATATCATCGGCGCCGCGGTCGGCCAGACCAATATCGTGTTCTTCGATTCCGCCGGGCAGCAGATTGCGGCCTACGACATCGCGGTCAAGCGCGACCTCAACGGCGTGCGGGCTGCGCTGAAGCAGGTTCTGCCCAATTCGGACATCCAGATCGACGGCCTGGGCGACGGTATCGTCCTGTCCGGCACGGCCGCCAACCCTATGGAGGCGCAGCAGGCCAACGAGCTCGCTGCGCGCCTGGCCGGCGGCGTCGACAAGGTGGTGAACTCGATCGTGGTCCGCGGCCGCGACCAAGTCATGCTCAAGGTGACCGTTGCCGAAGTCGCGCGCACGATCGTCAAGCAGCTCGGTATCGACCTCACCGCCAACCTCAACTACGGCACCTCGGTGGTGAGCTTCAGCAACTCCAACCCGTTCACGGCCCTCGGCCGTAATCTGGTGGATGGCAACAATCTCACTGCGAGTTTCGGCGCGACGCCTTCGGTGCAGGCGACCCTGCGTGCGATGGAGAGCGCGGGCGTGATCAGGACGCTTGCCGAGCCGAACCTGACCGCGATCTCCGGAGAGTCCGCCACCTTCCTCGCCGGCGGCGAATTTCCGGTGCCTGCAGGTTATTCGTGCGATCCCGTCACGCGCGTCTGTACCACTCAGATCAGCTTCAAGAAGTTCGGCATCTCACTCAACTTTACGCCTGTGGTCCTGAGCGAAGGCAAGATCAGCTTGCGGGTGATGACCGAGGTCTCCGAACTGTCCAATGAGAATGCGATCACGCTGTCGCAGGCGGTGACCTCGAACACGGTCAACTCGCTGACGGTCCCCTCAATCAAAACACGCCGCGCAGAGACTTCGCTGGAAATTCCGTCCGGCGGCGCGATGGCGATGGCCGGCCTGATCCAGCAGCAGACCAAGCAAGCTGTCAACGGAATGCCGGGGCTGATGCAGCTCCCGATCCTCGGCACGCTGTTCCGCAGCCGCGACTTCGTCAACAATGCAACCGAGTTGGTCGTGATCGTGACGCCCTATGTGGTCCGCGCGGTGGCGCCGAAGGACCTGTCGCGGCCGGATGACGGCTTCGCCCCGCCTGCGGATCCGCAGGCGCAGCTGATCGGTAATATCAATCGGATCTATGGCGTGCCGGGCCGGACCGAACCGGCCAAGAACTACCGCGGCACCTACGGCTTCATTACCGACTGAGGCGGAACGGGGATTTCACGATGATCACGAGACCACCCCAGCTTCGCAAGCGCGCCATCAGCCTCGGTGGCGCGCTCATCGGCCTCGCGCTCGCGGTCGGGGGCTGCCAGCACGACGAAGTCCTCACGGCGTCCATTCCCGACGACTACAAGCAGCGCCATCCGATCGCGGTCGAGGAGCAGAATCGCTCGATCGTCGTCTTCGTGGGTCATGCCCGCGGGGGATTGACCGCTGCCCAGCGCGCTGACGTGATGGGCGTGGCATCGGCGTGGTTGCAAGAAGGCACCGGCGCGATTCGCATCGACGTGCCTTCCAATACGCCCAATGCTCGCCCGGTCGCCGATACGATGCGTGAGATCCAGGCGATGCTGGCGGCGGCAGGCGTTCCGCCGCGCGGCGTCAGCCTTCACCCCTACCAGCCGCAAGACAAGCGCTTCCTCCCCCCGATCCGGCTCACCTATTCCAGGATTGCCGCAGTCGCCGGTCCCTGCGGCCTGTGGCCGGAAGACATCGGACCCTCGATGAAGAACAAGCGCTGGTTCGAGAACAAAGACTATTACAATTACGGCTGCGCTTATCAGCGCAACCTCGCGGCCATGGTCGACAATCCGTCGGATCTTGAGCAGCCGCGGCCCGAAACTCCGTCATACACGCCGCGGCGCATCACCGGGTTCGAGAAGTATCGCAAGGGAACGACGACGGCGACCACCTATCCCGAGGCCGACAGGGCCAAACTCAGCGACACCGGCAAATGATCAGTTACGCGCGCCAGACACACGAAGAGCAGCCGGCAGCAGCTCCTCCGCCGGTCGAGGAGCATATTGCGCCTGCGCCGCGCGTCTCGGTTCAGGCCTTCTGCGAAACCGTGGAGACGGCCGCCGCGGTGCAGTCGGCCGGCGAGGATCGCCGTCTCGGCAAGGCTCACCTGAAGATCCAGATGGGCGGCATGGCGGCCGCGATCGAAGCCTACCGCTCGGCTCCCACGCCGAACGTGATCGTGCTCGAGAGCGACGGCCGCAACGACCTGCTGGGCGGACTCGACCAGCTCGCCACCGTCTGCGATGCCGGGACCCGCGTGGTGGTGATCGGCCGCATCAACGACGTCACGCTCTATCGCGAGCTGGTGCGCCGCGGCGTCAGCGATTACGTGCTCGCGCCGGTTGGCGCGATCGACGTCGTACGCTCGATCTGCAACCTGTTCTCGGCCCCCGAAGCCAAGGCAGTCGGCCGCATCATCGCAGTGGTCGGAGCCAAGGGCGGCGTCGGAGCTTCGACCATCTCGCACAACGTCGCCTGGGCGATCGCGCGCGACCTCGCGATGGACGCCGTCGTCGCCGATCTCGACCTTGCCTTCGGCACCGCCGGCCTCGACTACAACCAGGATCCGCCGCAGGGTATCGCCGACGCGGTGTTCTCGCCCGACCGCGTCGACACCGCCTTCATCGACCGCCTGCTGTCGAAGTGCACCGACCATCTCAGCCTGCTGGCGGCGCCTGCGACGCTCGACCGGGTCTATGATTTCGGCACTGACGCTTTCGATGCCGTATTCGACACGCTACGCTCCACCATGCCCTGCATCGTGCTCGACGTTCCGCATCAATGGTCGGGCTGGACCAAGCGCGCCTTGATCGGGGCGGACGACATCCTGATCGTGGCCGCCCCGGACCTCGCCAATCTGCGCAATACCAAGAACCTGTTCGATCTATTGAAGGCCGCCCGCCCCAACGACCGGCCGCCGCTCTACTGCCTGAACCAGGTCGGCGTGCCGAAACGGCCCGAAATCGCCGCCGCGGAGTTCGCCAAGGCGATCGAGAGCCAACCGGTCGTCTCGATCCCGTTCGAGCCGCAGATCTTCGGCTCGGCGGCCAACAACGGCCAGATGATTGCGGAGATCTCCGCCAACCACAGGTCGATCGAGATGTTCCTGCAGATCGCCCAGCGCCTGACCGGCCGTAGCGAGACCAAGAAGCAAAAGTCGTCCCTGCTTTCACCTCTGATTGAGAAGTTGCGGGGAAGATAAGCCGCCGCATGGAGTTGTTAAGTGTTCGGTAAGCGTAGCGGAACAGACACCGACCTTCGGGCGCCCAAGCCCGGCGCCGTGTCGCTCGAGCCTGCCCCGGCTCAGGCGTCGACGGTGTCGCGCGCTCCGCCTCCGCCGGCCGTCGCCTCGCCGCCGCTTGCGCCCGCCAAGGCTCCGCCGCCTCCGGCCATGGAGAGCCGGCGTTCGGACAATTACTACGAGGTCAAGGCGACCATCTTCGGCGCGCTGATCGAGGCCATCGACCTCGCCCAGCTCGCCAAGCTCGATTCGGAGTCCGCGCGCGAGGAAATCCGCGACATCGTCAACGAGATCATCGCGATCAAGAACATCGTGATGTCGATCGCCGAGCAGGAGGAGCTGCTCGACGACATCTGCAACGACGTGCTCGGTTACGGCCCGCTCGAGCCGCTATTGTCGCGCGACGACATCGCCGACATCATGGTCAATGGCGCCAACACCGTCTACATCGAGGTCGGCGGCAAGATCCAGCGTACCGGCATCCGCTTCCGCGACAACCAGCAGCTTCTCAACATCTGCCAGCGCATCGTCAGCCAGGTCGGCCGGCGCGTCGACGAATCGTCGCCGATCTGCGACGCGCGCCTCGCCGACGGCTCTCGCGTCAACGCCATCGTGCCGCCGCTGTCGATCGACGGCCCCGCGCTCACCATCCGCAAATTCAAGAAAGACAAGCTGACGCTGGATCAGCTCGTCAAGTTCGGCGCGATCACGCCGGAAGGCGCCGAGATCCTTCAGATCATCGGCCGCGTCCGCTGCAACGTGCTGATTTCCGGCGGTACCGGCTCGGGCAAGACCACCCTGCTCAACTGCCTCACCAACTACATCGAGCACGACGAGCGCGTCATCACCTGCGAGGACGCCGCCGAGCTCCAGTTGCAACAGCCTCACGTGGTGCGGCTGGAAACCCGCCCGCCCAACATCGAGGGCGAGGGCCAGGTCACGATGCGCGAACTGGTGCGCAACTGCCTGCGTATGCGTCCCGAACGCATCATCGTCGGCGAGGTCCGCGGACCCGAAGCCTTCGACCTGCTGCAGGCCATGAACACCGGCCATGACGGCTCGATGGGCACGCTGCACGCCAACAACCCGCGCGAGGCGCTGTCGCGCTGCGAATCCATGATCACGATGGGCGGCTTTTCCCTTCCGTCGCGAACAATTCGCGAGATGATCTGCGCCTCGATCGACGTCATAATCCAGGCCGCGCGCCTGCGCGACGGCTCCCGCCGCATCACCCACATCACGGAGGTGATGGGCATGGAAGGCGACACCATCATCACCCAGGACATCTTCCTCTACGACATGGTCGGCGAGGACGCCAACGGCAAGATCATCGGCCGGCACCGCTCAACCGGCATCGGCCGTCCGAAGTTCTGGGAACGCGCCCGTTATTACGGCGAGGAGAAGCGCCTCGCCGCGGCACTCGACGCGGCGGAAGTCGCGCCGAAGACGTGAGCAGATCGGCAGCGCCATGAACATGCAGGTCCTCGCCCTCGCCTTCCTCGCCACCGCAGCAGTCGGTGGCATCGCCTGGGTATTCCTCTATCCGGTGCTGTCTGGGGAGCGAAAGGCGGAAAGCCGCCGTGCCTCGGTCGCACGCGCCGAAGCGCCCACGGCCCGGCAAGCCGAGAAAACCCAGCGCTCGCGCCGCGAGCAGGTCGAGTCCACGCTGAAGGACCTCGAGGCGCGGCGCGCCCAGGAGAAGAGCGCCCCGCTCAGCGTCCGCCTGTCGCAGGCCGGGCTCGACTGGACGCCGCAGAAGTTCTGGACCGTGTCCGCCGTGGTGGCCGGCGTTTTTTTCGCGGCCGCCATGTTCGCGGGCGGCGGCCTGATCGGCGCCGCCGGTCTTGCCTTTGCCGGCGGCTTCGGCCTGCCGCGCTGGGCACTCGGCTTCCTCAAGAAGCGTCGCGAAACCAAGTTCCTGGCTGCACTGCCCGACGCGGTCGACGTGATCGTCCGCGGCATCAAGGCAGGCCTGCCCTTGTTCGAATCGATCAAGGTCGTAGCCGCCGATTCGCCCGAGCCGCTGCGCAGCGAGTTTCTGGCCATCATCGAGACGCAGGCGATCGGCATGCCGCTGGGCGAGGCCTGCGCGCGGCTCTACGAGCGCATGCCGCTGCCGGAAGCCAATTTCTTCGGCATCGTGGTGTCGATCCAGCAGAAATCGGGCGGCAACCTCTCCGAAGCGCTCGGTAACCTCTCCAAGGTGCTGCGCGACCGCAAGAAGATGAAGGAAAAGATCCAGGCGATGTCGATGGAAGCCAAGGCCTCGGCCGGCATCATCGGCTCGCTGCCGCCGATCGTGATGTTCCTGGTCTATCTCACGACGCCGCAATACATCTCGGTGCTTTGGACTCATCCCACCGGCCAGCTGATGCTGGTCGGCTGCGTCGTCTGGATGTCGATCGGCATCCTGGTGATGAAGAAGATGATCAACTTCGATTTCTGACGGTGTCGCATGGTCGAATTCCTCGTCTCGAAACTGCACGACGTCCGTTTCATGACCATGCTGCTCGCGGCCATCGCCGCGAGCGCCACCGTCTATACGCTGGTGATGCCGTTGTTCGCCGGCGAGGGCCTCTCCAAGCGCATGAAGGCGGTGGCGAGCGAGCGTGAACGCATCCGGCAGCGCGAGCGTGAGCGTCTCAACAAGAGCGAGAAGGTTTCGCTGCGCCAGACGCCCAAGCAACTCGTCTCCAAGGTGGTCGAGGACTTCAACCTGACCAAATGGCTCGCGCAGGAGGCTGCGCGGGACAAGCTCATCATGGCAGGTTACCGCGGACAGGCGCCCTACATCACCTTCCTGTTTGCCCGCATGGTCGCCCCGATCGTGTTCTTGATCGGCTCGGCCCTCTACGTGTTCGTGATTGGAAACATGCAACAGGCGTTGCCGATCAAGATCGGCATCTGTATCGGCGCCGCCTATCTCGGCCTCCAGGCGCCGATGCTGTTCCTCAGAAATGCGATCTCCAAGCGCCAGCTCTCGATCAAGCGTGCGTTTCCCGACGCACTCGATTTGCTCCTGATCTGCATCGAATCCGGCATGTCGGTCGAGATGGCATTCCGGAAAGTTGCGACCGAAATCGTGGGCCAGTCAATCGCGCTGTCGGAGGAGTTCACCCTGACCACGGCCGAGCTGTCCTACCTGCAGGATCGTAAGGTCGCCTATGAGAACCTGGCACGGCGCACCGGGCTGGAGGGCGTCAAGTCGGTGTGTCTGGCGCTGCAACAGGCGGAACGATACGGCACCCCGCTCGGCCATTCTCTGCGCGTCATGGCGCAGGAAAATCGCGACATGCGCATGAACGAGGCCGAGAAGAAGGCGGCCGCGCTGCCGCCGAAGCTCACGGTGCCGATGATCCTGTTCTTCCTGCCTGTGCTGTTCGTGGTCATTCTCGGACCCACCGCCATCAAGGTCACCGAGATGCAATGAGCCGGGCTGGACCATACGGTCCGCCACCAAGGCCAGGAAGTCAGATGATCAGCCGGGCTGGCTCAGCGAAGCGACCGGCATCCGCTTCGGCGCGCCGCGCGGGACCTCGCTACGGCTCAGCATCTCCTTGAGATAGGCGACATTGGCCGCAGCCTGGTCCGGCGGCAGGTCCGCCTTGACGATGGTCTCCGCCTCCGCGAAGCGGCCCTGCAGGCCGACGACCAGGCCGAGATTCTGCCGGACCCGGGCGCTGGCACGCGGCGAGGCATGCGCCTGCCGCAGCGCCTCTTCCGCCTTCGGCAGCTCTTTCGACAGCATGTAGGACAGGCCGAGGTTGGAGAGCACGCCGGGATCACCCGGTGCGATCTTGAGCGCGCTCGCGTAATAGGATCGCGCCTCCTCATGACGGCCCATCTGGTCGAGCGCGGTGCCCTGCACCGAGAGCAGGCGCCAGTCCGGATTGTCGGGCGAATGCGCCTTCGACAGCACGTCGAAGGCCTGCTGGAAATTGCCGTTGTCGGCGAGTGCGCGGCCGTACTGGGCAAGCAGCGCCTTGTTGCCGGGGTTGGCGATGGTCGCCTGCTCGAGCACGGCGGCGGCCTGGGCGCGCTGGCCGTTGGCGCGCAAGGCCTGTCCATAGGCGAGCGCGGCGTCGGCATCTTTGGGATTGGCGCGGTAGCGCTCGCCATAGGCTTCGACCGCACGCGCCGGATCGGTGGGCGCGCGATCGGCGGAGGCCGCGTCCGCCCGGGGGCCGACCGAGCCCGTCACCTCCGAGAGTTTCGACATCGCCGTGCAGCCGCCGAGGCTCATCGCCACCGTCGCGACCAGCGACGTCGAAGCAAGTAGCCGGGTAAGCCTGATCCGTTGACGCATGACGCTTTGACTCTCGAGCTGCTCGATCGAGCCGAACGTGTCAGCAGTAGAATGTTAACCCTAACGGCCGGTTAACAGCGCTCAGACGCGCTTCTCTCACGCCGGCGATGGTTGCGGCGGCGCTTTGCCGCCGAGGCCGAGATCGAGGCCGAGCGCCTGCACCTGCTGATCCAGCTCCCGCAGCAATTGCAGCCGCTGCCGCCCCCGCCGCTGAACGTCGACACTATCACAAGGCAGCCGCGGCACCTGACGCAGGAAGTCGTTACAATTGATCAGGCCTTTCCCGTAGAGCTCATCGAGCCGAGCGCGATCAATGCCGAGCACGTCAGCGGATTGCTCGATCAATCGGTTGAGCAGCGTTTTCACCGCGGCGAGCGCGTCGCTGTCGAATCCCGGCCGGGATCTCGCGGCCTTACGCTCGAGCTCCGCCCAGGCATGGGCCGAGACCATGTAGGTGTAGAGCGCTATCGCCCAGTTCGGCTCCGCCTCATCGTAAAAGCTGCCACGCATGAACAGCCGGCGGACGATCGCCGCGACCTGGTCGCGTTTCAGTGAGCGGGACGAGGCCGCCTCGATCGCCGACTGGACGGCCGGATCGCGAGAAAAATCCCGCCCCGCCGACAGCCTGATGACGCCGCCCGGCAGGTTGGAGTCGAGCGGCCTGAAGGCCGCATCGTTGCGGAGCCTCGTGTAGCGGGTGATCGCGAAGCGGTGCTCGTTGCGGCCGGCCGCGGGGCCGAAATGAACGAGGTTGAAACCGGCATCGTCGCCGGCTTGCCCGGTCGAGGACGGACAGGAGAGCACGTAGATCGTGCGCCAGAACGCCTCACCGCTCTCGCTCGACGTCGCACGCGGATCGGGGATGGAATAGCGGGTCAGCCCCTCGACATGGCGATGACCGTGCAGAACCAGATCGACGTTGAGCGAGGTGGCGGCCTCGAGGAAGGTCGCGGGTGCGGCGAGATACATCAGCGGCTCGTCCGGCATGCCTAGAAAGCGCTTTCCTTCGCCGGTGGCCTGCGGCAGCGGGTGATGGTGCAGGGCCAGCACACGCACCAGATTTTCCGCCGGCTCGGCGTAGTCGGCGCGCCCGGTCGAACCGATGCTTCCCGCGACCTCGGCGCTCAGCCGGGCGGACTCGGCGACCATCGCCTTGTAAGCGCTCTCGTCGATCTTGCCGCTCGCGAGCGCCTTCAAGTTGGCGCGATTGGAATCGAGCAGCACCAGGTCGAGGCCTGCCTGAGGGTAATAGACATTCTTCGCGGTCCGCGGCAGGTGCAGGTAGTCGTAGGCGTCGTGACGGCCCGCACGCTGGCTCGGCCGCTTGACGTCGTGATTGCCTGCCACGGCCTGGATATCGGTGAACAGCCCTGTCTGCCGGAAGGATGCGATGACGGCGAGCGCCTCGTCGAGCGCGCGCGGCGTTGGGTCGTCCACCAGATCGCCCGTGATCAGCAGGATGCGATCGGGAACATTCGCGGCAGCCGCCATCTTCTCGCAAATCGCGGCCCTGAGCGTCTCGATGGCCGGAAGCAGCCGGCCCGACCCGTCCAGATGCAGGTCGGAAATCTGCGCAACAACGAACGATCTATCCATTTTGCGCCGCTCATCTGCACATGCTGCGCCGCCTAAACAATGAGAAAAATGCTTCGACGAACAGATTCAGCCGTATCGACCCAACCTGGGCGGGCACCATGCCGCCGCGTGTCTGCGTTCGGGTTCATGCAGAGCAAGCGACACAATCTAAAATGTTCGTTGATAATGCCACAACCGAAGCGCTAGTAAAGCCCTGCGGCCGTGGCGTTGCGAACGGCAGCTCTCGGCGTGAGATACGAGATTTGTCCGCGGACGGTTTCGTCGCGCCCGGTCGATATTCGATGGCAAGCCGCTCGCGGATCCCGTCGAGCGCATCGAACCGCATGCCCACCTTGCGACGCGTAGCGGCTCGCTGAACGGTGACGGCAAAGCCGATTGCAGCGGCGGCCAAACTCTGCGAAGTCTCGTCCGTTCGCATGACTCGCCTGAACTGACGATCCGGACCCGCCAATGCCTTCTGTCTTCGAGACGTCATCCGCCGCCACCCCGATCACCTTCGTCACCAAATCGAGCTGGGATCAGGTCGCCGAGACGCTGCCGCCGGCGCAACGCCAGTTCGCGCGTGCCAGCGCCTTCGCCGCCAAGCCGGGCAGCTATCTGGCGCTGCCCGCGACCGACGGCACCATTGCGCAGGTACTGTTCGGGCTGGAGGAAGAGGATGCAAGATCGCGCGACCTGTTTCGGCCCGGCGCCCTGGCCGGCCTCTTGCCGCCCGGCACCTATCGGTTTGCCAATGCACCGCACGATGCGCGGCTGGCCGCGCTCGCCTTCGCACTGGGTTGCTACCGCTTTGCCCGCTACCGCAAGGCAGACCGCCCCGAGATCCGGCTGGTGCCGCCTGACGGGGTCGAAGCGGCCGAGATCGAGCGGATTGCCGATGCGGCAATGCTCGCGCGCGACCTCATCAACACGCCGTCCAACGACATGGGCCCGGGTGAGCTCGCCGCAGCCGCGCAAGCGCTCGCCGCCGAGTTCGGCGCGAGCTTTTCCTGCACCATCGGCGAAGAGCTGGCGAAGAACTTTCCGCTGATCCACGCCGTCGGCATGGCCTCCAGCCGCGCGCCGCGGCTGATCGACATCGTCTGGGGCAATCCCGATCATCCCAAGGTGACGCTGGTCGGCAAGGGCGTGTGTTTCGACACCGGCGGCCTCGACCTCAAGCCGTCGAGCGGCATGCTGATCATGAAGAAGGACATGGGCGGCGCCGCCAACGTGCTGGCGCTGGCGCGCATGGTGATGGATGCAAAGCTGAAGGTGCGGCTGCGCGTGCTGATCCCGGCGGTGGAGAACGCTGTCGCGGGCAATGCCTTCCGCCCGCTCGACATCTTCACCTCGCGCAAAGGGATCACCGTCGAGATCGGCAACACCGACGCCGAGGGCCGCCTCGTGCTCGCCGACGCGCTGGCCCTGGCCGACGAGGAGAAGCCTGATCTGCTGATCGACCTGGGCACGCTGACCGGTGCGGCCCGCGTCGCGCTGGGGCCGGATCTGCCGCCCTTCTACACCCATGATGAGACGCTGGCCGCCGACGTCGCGCGCTGCGCGATGAAGGAGAACGATCCGTTGTGGCGCATGCCGCTGTGGCCGCCTTACGATGCCTGGCTGGACTCCAAGACCGCCACCATCACCAATGCACCGTCGGGCGGTTTCGCCGGCTCGATCACCTGCGCGCTGTTCCTGCAACGCTTCGTCGAGCACGCCAAGAGCTGGCTCCATGTCGACATCTATGGCTGGACGCCGTCGGCGAAGCCGGCGCGGCCCGAGGGCGGCGAATGCCAGGCCGCACGCGCCATCTACGCACTGCTGAGCGAGCGCTATGCCTGATCCAGGACACGACCCGAGGCTGACGCCGGCGCGGGGCGACCTTGCCGCCAAATATCTCGAAGGCAAGGTCGAGGCGGAGCGTTTCGTCACGGGCGAGGAATTCGAGGTGGTCGAGCCGATCGCCTCCGTGCGCGAGCAACCGTCCTCGAACGCGATGCTGATGACCGAGGCACTGCGTGGCGAACGCGTCACCATCTACGACCGCAACGGCGAGGGTTGGGCATGGGGCCAGCTCAATGACGATGGCTATGTCGGCTGGCTGCCGGATGCGGCGCTCGCAAGGCCGTCGGCCGCGCCAACGCACGTGGTCGGCGCGCTGCGGACGCTTGCGTTTCCCGGCCCCTCGATCAAGCTGCCGCCTGCCGATGCGCTCGTGATGGGATCGAAGCTCGCCGTGGTGCGCGAGGACGGCGGCTTCGCCGTGACGCACGACGGCAAATATCTGCCAAGAACGCATCTCGCTCTGCTCGATCATCGCGAGCCCGATTTCGTCGCGGTGGCCGAGCGTTTCGTCGGCACGCCCTATCTCTGGGGCGGCAAGAGCAGCTTTGGCATCGATTGCTCCGGCCTCGTCCAGGTCTCGCTGACATCAGCCGGGATCGGCTGCCCGCGCGACAGCGACATGCAGCTCGCCGGTCTCGGCCGCACACTGGAGCCGCATGAATGGAGCAGCTTGCAGCGGGGCGATCTGATCTTCTGGAAAGGTCATGTCGCCATCGTGCGCGACGCCACCACCATGGTTCACGCCAATGCGCATGACATGGCAACGGTGATCGAGCCGATCGAGCCAGCGATCGCGCGGATCAAGGCGGCTGGCAGCGAGGTCGTCGCGATCAAGCGGCTCTGACGGAGCGCTACGTCGCCACCGCCCCGTTCCCGGCCGTCTCCAACCGGAACGCGGCCGCGAACAGCGCTCGAGTATAATCCGTTTTCGGATTCCTGAACAATTCGGCAGCCTGGCCTTCCTCGACCACCTTGCCGCCGCGCATCACGATGAGGTGGCTGGCGAGCGAGGCGACGACACGCAAATCGTGCGAGATGAACATGTAGGTGAGCTCGCGCTTGCGCTGGAGCTCGCGCAACAGATCGACCATCTGCGCCTGGAACAGCATGTCGAGCGCGCTGGTCGGTTCGTCCAGCACGACGAAATCAGGCTCCAGCACGATCGCGCGCGCGATCGAGATGCGCTGTCGCTGGCCGCCGGAGAATTCGTGCGGATAGCGGAAGCGCGTCTCCGGGTTGAGTCCGACATCCTCGAGTGCCTTAACGACGCGCGCCTCGCGTTCCTCGCGCGAGAGCGCCGGCTGATGCACGGACAGGCCCTCGGCGATGATGTCGGCCACCGACATGCGCGGTGAGAGCGAGCCGAACGGATCCTGGAACACGATCTGCATGTCGCGACGGAAGGGACGCATCTCCTTGAATCGCAGGCCCTGGATGTCGTTCCCTAAGAACACGATGCGTCCGTTCGAGGAGATCAGGCGCAGCAGCGCCAGCCCCAGCGTGGTCTTGCCCGAGCCGGATTCGCCGACCACGCCGAGCGTCTCGCCCTTGCGTACGGCGACACTGACCCCATCGACCGCCTTGATGTGACCGACCGTCTTGCGCATCAGGCCGCGCTTGATCGGGAACCAGACCTTGAGATCATTGGCCGACATCACCACCGGCGCATTCGGCTGCGGCGGCGCCGGATCGGGCTTGGGCTCAGCCGCGAGCAGGTCACGCGTATAGGGATGCTTTGGGGACTTGAAGACCTGCTCGACCGGACCCTGCTCGACGATCAGGCCGCCCTTCATGACACAGACGATGTCGGCGATGCGGCGCACGATGCCGAGATCGTGGGTGATGAACAGCAGGCTCATGCCGAGCCGCGCGCGGATCTCGGCGAGCAGCGCCAGGATCTGCGCCTGCACCGTGACGTCGAGCGCCGTGGTCGGCTCGTCCGCGATCAGAAGGTCCGGCTCGTTGGCGAGCGCCATCGCGATCATCACGCGCTGGCGCTGGCCGCCGGAGAGCTGGTGCGGATAGCTGTTCAGCCGCGTCTCTGGGTCGGGAATGCCGACCTGGGTCAAGAGCTCCAGCGTCCGCTTGCGCGCCTGCGCATTGCTGGTCGGATTGTGCAGCTGGATGATCTCGCCGATCTGCGCCTCGATCGTGTGCAGCGGATTGAGCGAGGTCATCGGCTCCTGGAAGATGATGGAGATGTCGCTGCCCCTGATCTCCCGCATCTGCTGCTCGGACCGGTCGATCAACTCCTGGCCCTTGAAGCGGATGCTGCCGGACGGATGGGAGGCATTCGGATACGGCAGCAGCTTCAGGATCGAGAGTGCGCTGACCGACTTGCCGGAGCCGGACTCGCCGACCAGCGCGACGCATTCGCCGCGCTTGATCTGGAACGAGACCTTGTCGACCGCGAGCGTGGTGGCGCCGCCCTGGTGAAAGGCCACCGAGAGGTCGCGAACGGCGAGCAGGGGCTGGTTGATCGCATCCATGGCCTTACCTGAACGTCTTGCGCGGGTCGAAGGCGTCGCGCACGGCTTCACCGATGAAGATCAACAGCGAGAGCATGATCGCGACCGAGAAGAAGCCGGAGAAGCCGAGCCACGGTGCCTGCACATTGGCCTTGGCCTGCGAGAGCAATTCGCCGAGCGAGGGCGATCCCGGTGGCAGGCCGAAGCCGAGGAAATCGAGCGCCGTCAGCGTCATCACCGAGCTCGAGACGATGAACGGCAGGAACGTCATGGTCGCGACCATCGCATTCGGCAGCAGGTGGCGGAACATGATCAGAGGATTGGAGACGCCGAGCGCACGTGCCGCCTGGACGTATTCGAAATTACGCCCGCGCAGGAACTCGGCGCGCACGAGGCCGACCAGCGACACCCAGGAGAACAGCAGAAGGATTCCGAGTAGCACGAAGAAGCCCGGCACGAGCACCGAGGACAGGATCAGGAGAAGATAGAGCGAGGGAATCGCCGTCCAGATCTCGATAAAGCGCTGGAAGATCAGATCGACCCGGCCCCCGAAATAGCCCTGCACCGCTCCCGCCGCGATGCCGATGACGGACGAAACGATGGTGAGGCAAAGACCGAACAGCACCGAGATGCGGAAGCCGTAGATCAGCCGCGCCACCACGTCGCGCCCCTGATCGTCGGTGCCGAGCCAATTGTATTCGAGATCGCGGCAGCTCTTCAGTCCCTTCTTCTCCACCACCGGCTTGCACTGCTTCTCCGTCAGCATCCAGGTCGGCGGCGACGGCGCCGGCGTCGGCAGATCGAGATTGTGGGTATCGTAGGAGTAACGGATCAGCGGCCAGACGATGCTGCCGCCCTTCTCCTTGATCAGCTTCTGCAAGTAGGGGTCACGATAGTCGGCCGCCGTCTCGAAATCCCCGCCGAAGGTCGTCTCCGAATAGGTGACGAAAGCCGGCCAATAGAGACGGCCAT
Source organism: Bradyrhizobium sp. USDA 3397 (assembly GCF_054060965.1). NCBI lineage: Bacteria > Pseudomonadati > Pseudomonadota > Alphaproteobacteria > Hyphomicrobiales > Nitrobacteraceae > Bradyrhizobium > Bradyrhizobium sp. USDA 3397. The sequence goes on along the minus strand of NZ_JBSSDS010000001.1, from coordinate 6,101,970 downwards.
CGAATTTGATCAGGAAGGGCCGATCATTGGCAATCAGCTCGGCGAACAGCGAAATCACGAACAGGCCGATGAAGATCCAGAACGACCAGTAGCCGCGGCGGTTGGCCTTGAAATTCTGCCACCGCCGCTTGTTGAGCGGTGAAGGCACGAAGGCTTTGCGCGTGATAGGAACGGCATCGCCAAGCGGCGACTTCGCGGTAGTCTCGATCGGCGTCGGCGCGGTGATCGTCATCAGACCTCCCGTGCCTCGAAATCGATCCGGGGGTCGATCCACATATATGTCAGGTCGGAGATCAAGTTGATCACGAGTCCGACCAGCGAAAAGATGTAGAGCGTGCCGAACACCACGGGATAGTCCCGATTGAGCACGCTCTCGAAGCTGAGCAGTCCGAGCCCGTCCAGCGAGAAGATGGTCTCGATCAGCAGCGAGCCGGAAAAGAAGGCGTGGATGAAAGTGCCGGGGAAGCCGGCGATCACGATCAGCATCGCGTTCCGGAAGACGTGGCCATAGAGCACCCGGTTCTCGCTACAGCCCTTGGCGCGCGCGGTCATGACGTATTGCTTGCGAATCTCGTCCAGAAACGAGTTCTTGGTCAGAAACGTCATCGTGGTGAACGCGCCCAACCCCATGGCGATCAGCGGCAGCGTCAGGTGCCAGAAATAATCGATGATCTTCCAGTACCAAGGAAATTGCGACCAGCCATCCGAGGTCAGTCCGCGCAGCGGGAACCAGTTGAAGAAGGAGCCGCCGGCAAACAGGATGATCAGCAGGATCGCGAACAGGAAGCCGGGGATGGCATAGCCGAGCACGAGCACCGTCGAGGTCCAGGTGTCGAACCGCGCACCGTCATTCACGGCCTTGCGAATGCCGAGCGGGATCGAGATCAGGTAGGTCAGAAGCGTCAGCCAGAGGCCAAGCGAGATCGAGACCGGCAGCTTTTCCTTGATCAGCTGCAGCACGCTGACGTCGCGAAAATAGCTCTTGCCGAAATCGAAGCGGGCGAAATTCCACACCATCAGCAGGAAGCGTTCCGGCGCCGGCTTGTCGAATCCGAACTGCACTTCCAGCTTCTTGATGAAATCGGGGTCGAGGCCCTGCGCGCCGCGATATTTCGAGTTGACGGAATCGCCGCCCGCACCGACCTGCCCCGGGGCGCGCTGCGCAAAATCGCTGCCGCCCGATATGCGCGAGGTGCCGCCGGTGTCGGCGCCCGAGAGCTGCGCGATCACGCGCTCGACTGGGCCGCCCGGCGCGAACTGCACGACGACAAAGGACACGAAGAGGATCCCGAGCAGGGTCGGGATCATCAGGAGCAGGCGGCGGGCGATATAGGCGCTCATGGCTATTTTGCCTGCTCGAGCTTGGCCGCCTTGGCCGGTTCATACCACCAGATATCCGGGGCCCCGACGCCGTTGGCATAGCGCGGCAGCCTCGGTGGATGGCCGAACTGATCCCAATAGGCCAGCCGGTGCGTCTTGTTGTACCATTGCGGTACCCAGTAGCGGCCGGCGCGGAACAGGCGATCGAAGGCGCGGCAGGCGACGGTCAGCTCTTCGCGGCTGTCGGCCGCCATGATCTTCTCGATCATTGCGTCGATCGCCGGACTGGCGACCCCAGCGAGATTGTACGAGCCCTTGGTGTTTGCGACCTGCGAGGAGAAGAACGCGCGCATGGCATCGCCCGGTGTCGCCGACATGCTGAAGCGTTGGATGGTCATGTCGAAATCGAAATCTTCCTGCCGGGCCTTGTGCTGTACGGCATCGACGAGGCGCACGCTCGCTTCGATGCCGAGCGTCGCGAGATTCTTGATGTAAGGCGCGTGGTGCGGCTGGAACGAGGGCTCATCCAGCAGGAACTCGATCTTGAACGTTTCGCCGTTCGGCAGCACCCGCTTGCCGTCCTTGATGGGCACGCCGGCCTCCGTCAGCAATTGCTGGGCCTTGCGGAGCAGGCTGCGATCCTGTCCGGAGCCGTCGGAGGCCGGCGGCGTGAACGGCGCCGCGAACACCTCGTCGGGAATTTGGCCGCGGAACGGCTCCAGCAGCTTCAGCTCTTCCGGCGACGGCGGCGCATTGCCGGCCATCAGGTCCGAGTTCTGGAACGGCGACACCGTGCGGGCATAGGCGCCGTACATGATGGTCTTGTTGGTCCATTCGAAATCGAAAGCGTTGATCAGGGCCTCGCGCACGCGGGGGTCTTTGAATTTGTCGCGCCGCGTGTTGATGAACCAGCCTTGCGCGCCGGAGGGCGTATCGTCGGGCACGACCTCCAACTTGACCCGACCTTCCTTCACCGCGGGGAAGTCATAGCGCGTCGCCCAGATGCGCGAAGTGAACTCCTCGCGATAGAGATAGCTCTTGCCGGTAAAGCCCTCGAAGGCGACATCGCGGTCGCGATAGAACTCGTAGCGGACGACATCGAAATTATAGCTGCCGCGGCAGGGCGGTAGATCAGCGGCCCACCAGTCCTTCACACGTTCGAACTCGATGTAGCGATTGACCTCGAACCTGCCGACCTTGTACGGACCCGAGCCGAGCGGAATGTCCAGAGACGATTCATCGAACGGGCGGGAGGCGTAGTACGCCTTCGAGAAGATCGGCAGACTGGCGACATAGAGCGGCACGTCGCGCGCGCGCCCCTTGGCGAAGGTGACGACGAGCATCGCATCGTCGAGGGCTTCCGCACTGATCATGTCGCGCATCTGCACGATGATCAACGGATGCCCCTTAGTCTTCAGCGTCGTCAGCGAAAAAGCCGCATCGTGGGCTGTGAGCCTGGTCCCGTCGTGGAATTTCGCCTCGGGCCGCATCGTGAAGCGGTAGACCAGCTTGTCCGGCGATATCTGCACGGATTTGGCCGCCAGCCCGTACATTGCGTCAGGCTCGTCAGCTGCCCGGACCATCAGCGGCGAAAACGTCATACCCATACCTTGCGCGCCGTCGCCTTTCAGGATGAAGGCGTTGAGCGAGTTGAAGGTCTGGTAGGACTGATTGTAGGCCCGCACCGACGGGATCAGCGAGAACGTGCCGCCTTTCGGCGCGTCGACATTGACGTAATCGAAATGACGGAAGTCGGCGGGATATTTGAGATCGCCGAATGCCGACATGCCGTGCGCCTCGGTCGCCGCTTCCGATGCTCGCGCGCTGCGCGCCAGCGGCGCGCCGACGGACGCCCCGAGGGCGCCGCCAACACCCAGGACCAGCACATGGCGGCGTGACATCTGCGTCATGCGGGGATTGTCCTTCACGATTTCTTTGCGATCCGTGCCGCCTTGTCTGCGTCGTACCACCAGATGAACGGGAAGCCGGACAGACCATACCTGGGCAATTCCGCCGGCCGGCCGAAGCGATCCCAGCGCGCGGTGCGGACCTTGTTGTAGGTCCATTGCGGCACGACGTAGTGATTCCACAGCAACACGCGGTCGAGGGCCTTGGTGGCCGCGACGAGATCGTCGCGATCAGTGGCGTAGATCACACGCTCGATCAGCTTGTCGATGGCCGGATTCTTGATGCCGGCGATGTTGCGCGAGCCGGCGATGTCGGCCGATTTGGAGGACCAGAACTCGCGCTGCTCGTTGCCCGGCGATTGCGACTCGCCCCAGGAGTTCGTCACGATGTCGAAGTCCCACTCGCGCGTCCTGTTCTCATACTGGGTCGGATCGACCGTCCGAACGCTCACCGCAATGCCGAGCCGCTCCAGCGACGGCTTGTAGAACAGCGTAATTCGTTCGAAGCTGGGATCCGAGTTGAGCAATTCCAGCGAGAACTGCGCACCGGTCTTGACGTCGACCAGCTTGCGATCTCGCACCTCGTAGCCGGCTTCCTTGAACAGGCGCAGCGCCTCACGCAAATTGTCGCGCACCGCCTCCGGACTACCCCCGACCGGATTGGTGTAGGGCGTCGTGAAGACCTCGGGCGGTACCTGGGCGCGGACGGTCTCGAGAATTTCGAGCTCCTTACCCTGCGGCAATCCCGTTGCCATCAGCTCCTCGATGCCGTCGAAATAGCTGCTGATGCGCTTGTACTGACCGTAGAAGATCTGCTTGTTCATCTCCTCGAAGTCGAACGCGTAGTTGAGCGCACGACGCACGCGCGGATCGCTGAACTTGGCGCGGCGCAGGTTCGGCACGAAGGCCTGCATCACGCCCGAGCTGCGATTGACGAATTCCTCGAGGATCACCCGCTTTTCGGTCACGGCCGGGAAATCGTAGGCGGTCGCCCAGCTCTTCGCGCTGTTCTCGGTGCGCCAGTCGACCTGGTCGGCCTTGAAGGCCTCGATCGCAACGGTGCCATCGCGAAAATATTCGTAGCGCAGCTCGTCGAAATTGTTGCGGCCCACATTGATGGGAAGATCGCGGCCCCAATAGTCCTTGACGCGCTCCAGCGCGATCGAGCGTCCTGCGACGAATTCCTTGACCTTGTAGGGGCCCGAGCCGAGCGGCACTTCCAGCGTGGTGGTGGCGATATCGCGCTTGCGGCCCTGCGCGTCCGTCCCCTCCCACCAATGTTTCGGAAGGACGATCAGCTGTCCCACGATCAGCGGCAGCTCGCGGTTGCCGGGTGCGTCGAACACGAACTTCACGTCACGCTCGCCGACCTTTTCGGCCTTCACCACATGGCTGTAATAGGCCGAGTACATCGGGTGGTTCTTCTTGAAGGAATCGAGCGAGAAGATCACGTCCTCGGGCGTAACAGGCTTGCCGTCATGCCATTTCGCCTGCGCGCGCAGGCGATAGGTGACGAAGGAAAAGTCGTCGGGATGGCTGACCGCTTCGGCCAGCGCGCCGTATTCGGTCGAGACCTCGTCGAGCGACTGCGTCAGGAGCGATTCATAGATGAATGCGACGGCGCCGGCGACCTGGCCCTTCACGCCCGAGACGACGATGTTGAAATTGTCGAACGTGCCGACGGCGATCTGGCGCGCGACACCGCCTTTGGGGGCGTCCGGATTGACGTAGTCGAAGCGCTTGAAGTCGGCGGGGTACTTGACCTTTCCGAACAGCGACAGCGCGTGGCGCCAAGGCAACCCGCCGGAAGTCAGTTCAGTTGCTGATTGCGCATGCGCCACGCCGACGGGAACGCCCGCAACGGAGCCAAGGACTGGAAGCGCTGCGGCTGCAGTGCCGGTGAGCAGGAGATCGCGTCGGGTAATGGCCAAATCAACATCCCTGTCTTGAAGGAGGCTACTCCTTTAAGTTCCCAATATAGGCGAGGTTTCGACCGAATATGTTGCTTTTTCCTCATCTTGGAAGCCCGGCCGGCCTATCGGATGCGGCCAAACGCCCCGATAACGTCGCCGCGAGGCCCGGATAAGGAAACGGCCAGACTTTTCAGCCTGGCCGTATTCGAGCGCCGGTTCTTGGGACCTTATTTTGACGCCGTCGGCAGCGGCTGAGGTTTCTCCGACTGCGAATTCAGATAGGCGATGATATCGGCACGCTCGGAATCCTTGGCAACACCGGCAAAGCCCATCGCGGTGCCCGGAATGAAGCCCTTCGGATTGGCGAGGAACTTGTTGAGGTCGTCGAAGCTCCAGTTGCCACCCTTGGCCTTGATGGCGGCCGAGAAGTTGAAGCCACCACGGCCCTGGCCCTTGGGCTCGCCAACGACGCCGTAGAGGTTCGGACCGACCCGGTTCGGGCCGCCCTTCTCGAAGGTATGGCAGGCGCCACACTTCTTGGCGGCCGCGGAGCCCTTCTCGACGGAGGCGGTTTGGAGCAGCTTTTCGATCGGTTCGGACGGTGCGGCGGCAGCGGCGCCCTCCTTGCCGGAGCCGGCATCTTGCTTGACCGCGATCTCGAAGCCCGGCTTTTCCGGCATCTTGGGGGAGAACAGCGCACTCGCGGTGAAGCTCGTCACCAGTAGGAAGAGACAGGTGCCGAACACGGCGCCGAGAATCTTATTGAGTTCGAAAGAGTCCATTTCCGGCCAGGCCCCACCGCAAGAAGGAAACAGCGGCCCGGATGGCCGCAGGACGAGCCTCGGAGAATCAAACGTTCCTTATTGTTTCCCCGAGTTTTGCCATTGAGATATCGGTTTGCCCGGGGTCTGGCAACCCGTATAAGCGACCCGGCTTCAGGCCCGTCCCCATCCCATGTCCCGGTGCGGAAAACGCTCCGTTTTCAGGCTCTTGACCTCAGACCTTTGAACCCGATGATCGATCCCCGCATCCTGGTGCTGATCCCGGCTCGCATGGCCGCCACCCGCCTGCCCGGCAAGCCGCTCGCCGATATCGCGGGATTGCCGATGATCGTGCATGTGCTGCGCCGTGCCGAGGCCGCCGCAATCGGCAGGGTCGCGGTGGCCACCGACACCGACGAGATCGCCTCGGTCGTGACCGCCCATGGCGGCGAGGCCGTGATGACCCGCGGCGACCACCCCTCCGGCTCCGACCGCATCCACGAGGCCATGCAGAAGCTCGATCCCGAGGGCAAAGCCGAGATCGTGGTCAATGTCCAGGGGGATTTCCCGACCATCACGATCGACAACATCCGCGAGGTGCTGCCGCCGCTGCAAGACCCGGCCGTGGACATCGCGACGCTGGCCTCGCGGATCCACACCGAGGAAGAGGATCTCGCCCCAAGCGTGGTGAAGGCGATCGGAACCTCGGTTGGCGGCAGGCGGATGCGCGCACTTTATTTCACCCGCGCGACCGCCCCGACCGGCGACGGACCGCGTTATCACCATATCGGCCTCTATGCCTTTCGCCGCGCCGCGCTGGAGCGCTACGTCTCTCTTCCGCCGTCTCCGCTGGAATTGCAGGAGAAGCTCGAGCAGCTCCGGGCGCTTGAGGCCGGAATGCGCATCGATTTCACCATCGTCGACACCGTGCCCCGCGGGGTCGATACGCCGGCGGACCTCGAGACCGCGCGCAGCATCCTTTCCAAATCCTGAGCCGCTGCTACAAGGCCGAGCATGAGCAAGATGAAGATCGCATTCCAGGGCGAGCCTGGCGCCAATTCCCACATCGCCATCGTCGAGGCCTATCCCGACGCCGAACCGATGCCCTGCGCCACATTCGAAGACGCGCTGTCGGCGATCTCGTCGGGCGAGGCCGATCTCGGCATGATCCCGATCGAGAATTCGGTCGCCGGCCGCGTCGCCGACATCCATCACCTCCTGCCGGCGTCCGGCCTCTTCATCGTCGGCGAATGGTTCCTGCCGGTCCGGCATCAGCTGATGGCCGTGAAGGGCACCAAGCTCGAAGACATCAAGAGCGTCGAGAGCCATGTGCATGCGCTCGGCCAGTGCCGGCGCATCATCCGCAAGCTCGGCATCAAGCCGATCGTGCATGCCGATACCGCCGGCAGCGCCCGCGACATCTCGGAGCGCCAGGACAAGACGGTGGCCGCGATCGCCTCGCGCCTTGCTGCAAAGATCTACGGTCTCGACATCCTCGCCGAGGACATCGAGGACGAGGCCCACAACACCACGCGCTTCGTGGTGCTGGCGCGCGAGCCGAAATGGGCGCCCCAAGGCACCGGGCCGCTCGTCACGACTTTTGTTTTCCGGGTGCGCAATTTGCCGGCGGCGCTCTACAAGGCGCTCGGCGGCTTCGCCACTAACGGCGTCAACATGACCAAGCTCGAGAGCTACATGGTCGACGGCAATTTCTTCGCCACGCAGTTCTATGCCGACGTCGACGGCCATCCCGATGACAAGGGCCTCGCCTTCGCCATCGAGGAGCTGAAGTTCTTCTCGCGCGAATTCCGCATCGTCGGCGTTTATCCGGGCCATCCGTTCCGCGCCACGTTCAGCGAAGTGCAGGATTAGTGGCGTGTCCCGGACGTGCGAAGCGCGAGCCGGGACCCAAGAGCGGCAATACTCGAGGCTGCGATGGGCCCCGGCTCAGCAGCGCATCACCGTAGTGCGTCGAAGACGCGCGTAAACGCGCTCATGGTGCTGCGCTGCGTCCGGGGCACGAGAGCGGTTACGCGTTTTCTCTTCGCGCCAGCCCGAACGCCTCCGCCAGCAGCGAATACGACTTCTTTCGCGCCTCGTGGTCATACACCGCCGTGATCACCATCAGCTCGTCCGGCTTGCTTGCGTAGATTAGCGGCTGCAGCTTCTTCTGCACCGTCGCGGGACTGCCGACGAACAGGCGCGAACGGTTACGCAGGATCGAGGTGCGCTCGGCGTCCGTATACGGATAGGCCATCGCCTCCTCGACGCTCGGCAGCGGCAGATATTGACCGCGGTCGCGGCGAAGACGGTTGAGGTCGAAGGACGAGGCGAGCCTTTCGGCCTCCTCGTCGGTATCGGCCGCGATGACGGCGACCGCGAGAATGGCATGTGGGCTCGCACGCCAGGCCGAGGGCTGAAAGCGATTGCGGTAATGCACCATCGCATCGATCGCGTCGTGGGACGCGAAATGATGGGCGAAGGCGAAGCCCATGCCGACCTGCGCGGCCAATTCCGAGGAATAATCGCTGGAGCCGAGCAGCCAGATCGGCGGCAGGGCGGTGTCGTCGGGCATGGCGACGACGTTGTTGTAGGGGTGCCCTGCGGGGAATTCGCGGGTCTCCCACAGGATCAGCTCGTGCAGCCGTTCCAGGAAATCGTCGCCCTCGCGGCGGTCGAGCCGACTCCGCAACGCATACGCCGTGGCGCCATCGGTGCCGGGGGCGCGGCCGAGACCGAGATCGATCCGGCCGGGAAACAGTGCTTCCAGCATCTTGAAGCGCTCGGCGACGACCAGCGGCGCATGGTTGGGCAGCATCACCCCGCCGGAACCGACGCGGAGGTGCTTCGTCACCGCCGCGATCTGCCCGATCATCAGGTCGGGCGCGGGGCTCGCGACGGAGGCGAGATTGTGATGCTCGGCGAGCCAGTACCGGACATAGCCGAGGCCATCCACGTGACGCGCCAAATCGATGCTGTTGCGCAGCGCCGCGGCGGGCTTGGTGCTTGTTGTGACGACGGAGAGGTCGAGGACGGAGAGCGGGATCATGGCGGCTTAACCTAATGGAGGCGGTCGCAGCGGCAATGGGCAGGCTGCGCAGGCCTGACGTGTACGGACGGGCGGGCACGCCAGCCACTGGAGTTGGGACAACCGCCGCTACTTTGCAGACGATTCTGGTCTGCCCACCAAGAAAATGGTCCATAAAAGATGTTCACGAGAGATAATATCTGAAAATTCAACACATTATGTCGTGCAGCGCGCTTCCCACCCAAAACATGATTCGCAAGAATTACCCATCAGACTGCACCTGAATGGGCAACTTCCCATGCATGATGGGCTGTCGATCAAGGGGCCTTTGCCGTATTTTAGCTCTCCGAGGCTAGACCCCGATCACCGGCCTACATTGGAGTGAGTGGTGCCATGACTGACCTGACCACGCCTGCGACAGCCGACCGGCAGGACGGGCACCTGAAGCGGGCTGCGATCTCCTTCGAATTCTTTCCGCCGAAGACGGAAGAGATGGAGCGCAATCTCTGGGAGACCGTCAACCGGCTGGCCCCGCTCGAGCCGAAATTCGTCTCGGTGACCTATGGCGCCGGCGGCTCGACGCGCGAGCGCACCCATTCGACCATCACGCGCATCCTGAAAGAAACCGCGCTGCTGCCGGCGGCGCATCTGACCTGCGTCGGTGCTTCGCGCGGCGAAATCGACGAGATCGTCGACCGCTATCACGAGGTCGGCGTCCGCCACATCGTGGCCTTGCGCGGCGATCCCGTCGGTGGCATCGGCACGCCCTATTCGAGCCATCCCGAGGGTTATCAGAGCTCGGCCGAACTCGTCGCCGGGATCAAGAAGCGGCACGGCGATATCGAAATCTCCGTGTCCGCCTATCCCGAGAAGCACCCCGAAGCACGCGACTTCGATGCCGATATCGACACGCTCAAGGCCAAGGTCGATGCCGGCGCGACGCGCGCGATCACGCAGGTGTTCTTCGACAACGATCTCTACTTCCGCTATCTCGACCGCGTGCGTGCGCGCGGCATCGACATTCCGATCGTGCCGGGCATCATGCCCATGCACAATTTCAAGCAGGCGCGCAATTTCGTGACGCGTGCCGGCACCACGGTGCCGGACTGGTTCGCGGCGAAGTTCGAGGGCCTCGATGACGATGCCGAAACGCGCAAGCTGGTGGCCGCGACCGTTGCGGCCGGCCAGGTGCAGAAGCTCGCCAAGCACGGCGTCGACACCTTCCATTTCTACACCATGAACCGCGCCGATCTCGTGTTCGCGATCAGCCATTTGCTCGGCATTCGCGCCAAGAGCGCGCAGAAGGCGGCGTAAGAGAAAATGACCGTGACCACTTCGCCCAAGCGAACCGCCCTCCTCGCTGCCGCGCGCGAGCGCATCCTGGTGCTCGACGGCGCCATGGGCACGATGATCCAGAATCTGCAGCTCGACGAGAAAGCCTTCCGCGGCGAGCGCTTCAAGAACTTCCATCGCGACTTGCGCGGCAACAACGATCTTCTGATCCTGACGCAGCCGCAGGCGATCGAGGACATCCACGCCGCCTATTTGCGCGCCGGCGCCGACATCGTCGCGACCAACACGTTCTCGACGACCTCGATCGCGCAGGCCGATTACGACCTCACCGACATCGTCTACGAGATGGCGCGCGAAGGCGCCCGCCTCGCCGGCAACGCCGCACGGCGCGTCGCGGCCGAGGACGGCAAGCCGCGCTTCGTCGCCGGCGCCATCGGCCCCACCAACCGCACGGCCTCGATCTCGCCCGATGTTTCCAATCCCGGTTACCGCGCCGTCACCTTCGACGATCTGCGCAAGTCCTATGGCGAGCAGATCCGCGGCCTGATCGACGGCGGCGTCGATCTCCTGCTGGTCGAGACCATCTTCGACACGCTCAACGCCAAGGGAGCGCTCTATGCGATCGCCGAGATCACCGAAGAGCTCGGCATCGACGTGCCCGTGATGGTGTCGGGCACCATCACCGACAAATCCGGCCGCCTGCTGTCGGGCCAGATGCCGGAAGCGTTCTGGAATTCGGTGCGGCACGCCAAGCCCGTTACCATCGGCTTCAACTGCGCGCTCGGCGCGGAAGACCTGCGCGCGCATATCGCCGATATCGGCCGCGTCGCCGACACACTGGTCTGCGCCTATCCCAATGCCGGCCTGCCGAACGAGTTCGGCCAGTATGACGAGACGCCCGAATACATGGCGCGGCTGATCGGCGAGTTCGCGCGCGACGGGCTCGTCAACATCGTCGGCGGCTGCTGCGGTACGACGCCGGACCATATCGCGGCGATTGCTGCGGCAGTGGCCCCGCACAAGCCGCGCATCGTGCCGGAGATCACCCCGCGCCTGCGGCTTTCCGGACTCGAGCCGTTCGTGCTGACCGACGCGATCCCCTTCGTCAACGTCGGCGAACGCACCAACGTCACGGGCTCGGCGCGCTTCCGCAAGCTGATCACATCAGGCGATTACACGGCCGCGCTCCAGGTCGCGCGCGACCAGGTCGAGAACGGCGCGCAGATCATCGACGTCAACATGGACGAGGGCCTGCTCGATTCCGAAGCGGCGATGGTGACCTTCCTCAATCTCCTCGCCGCCGAGCCCGACATCGCGCGCGTGCCTATCATGGTCGATTCCTCGAAATTCTCGGTGATCGAGGCCGGCCTGAAATGCGTGCAGGGCAAGCCGGTCGTCAACTCGATCTCGATGAAGGAAGGCGAGGAGAAGTTCATCCACGAGGCGCAGATCGCCCGTCGCCACGGCGCGGCCGTCGTCGTCATGGCATTCGACGAGGTCGGCCAGGCCGACACGTTCGCGCGCAAGACCGAGATCTGCAAGCGCGCCTACGACATCCTGGTGAACAAGGTCGGCTTCCCGCCTGAGGACATCATCTTCGATCCGAACATCTTCGCGATCGCGACCGGCATCGAGGAGCACAACAATTACGGCGTCGACTTCATCGAGGCGACGCGCTGGATCCGCCAGAACCTGCCGGGCGCGCATGTCTCGGGCGGCGTCTCCAATCTCTCCTTCTCGTTCCGCGGCAACGAGCCGGTGCGCGAGGCGATGCACTCGGTGTTCCTGTATCACGCCATCAAGGCCGGCATGGATATGGGGATCGTCAATGCCGGTCAGATGATCGTTTATGACGACATCGACCCGGAGCTGCGGCAAGTGTGCGAGGACGTCGTCCTCAACCGCGACGCGGGCGCCTCCGAGCGGCTGCTCGCGCTCGCGGAGAAGTTCCGCGGCAAGAAGACCGAAGGCAAGGAAGCCGATCTCGCCTGGCGCGAATGGCCGGTGGAGAAGCGGCTGTCGCATTCGCTGGTGCACGGCATCACCGAGTTCATCGAGCAGGACACCGAAGAAGCCCGCAAGAAGTCCTCGCGCCCGCTCGACGTCATCGAGGGCCCGCTGATGGCCGGGATGAACGTGGTCGGCGACCTCTTCGGCGACGGCAAGATGTTTTTGCCGCAGGTGGTGAAGTCCGCGCGCGTGATGAAGCAGGCTGTCGCTTACCTCATGCCGTTCATGGAGGAGGAGAAGGCGCGCAACCTCGCCAGCGGCATCGGCACCGAGGGCTCCTCGTCCGCCGGCAAGATCGTGCTCGCGACGGTGAAGGGCGACGTCCACGACATCGGCAAGAACATCGTCGGCATCGTGCTCCAGTGCAACAATTTCGAGGTGATCGATCTCGGCGTGATGGTGCCCGCAGCCAAGATCGTCGAGACGGTGAAGGCCGAGAAGGCCGACATCGTCGGGCTGTCAGGCCTGATCACGCCCTCGCTCGACGAGATGGCGTTCTTCGCCGGCGAATTGCAGCGCGAAGGCTTGAGGCTGCCGCTCCTGATCGGCGGCGCCACCACCAGCCGCGTGCATACGGCCGTCAAGATCGACCCGAGCTATCGCGCCGGTCCCGTCGTGCATGTCAACGACGCCAGCCGCGCGGTCGGCGTCGCCTCCGCGCTGCTCTCGCCGGAGAAGCGCGAGGCCTATGCGGCCGAGGTGCGGGCCGAATACGCCAAGATCTCGGAGGCGCATCTGCGCGCGCAGGCCGACAAGAAGCGGCTGAGGCTGGCTGACGCGCGTGCCAACCGCGTGCCGGTCGATTTTGCCAAGAGCAAGCCGGTGAAGCCGACCTTCCTCGGTATTAGGAGCTTCGACGATTACGATCTCGCCGAGCTCGTCGACTGCATCGACTGGACGCCGTTCTTCCAGACCTGGGAGCTCGCCGGACGATTCCCCGCCATCCTCGACGACGCCAAGGTCGGCGAGGTCGCGCGTTCGCTCTATGACGATGCGCGCAAGATGCTCGACACGATCGTCAAGGAGAAGTGGTTCCGGGCGCGCGCGACGATCGGCTTCTGGCCGGCGAACGCGCAAGGCGACGACATCGTGCTCTATGCCGACGATAACAGGACCAAGAGCATCGCGACGCTGCACACGCTGCGCCAGCAGCTGGAGAAGCGCGAGGGCCGCTTCAACGCTGCGCTCTCCGACTTCATCGCGCCGGCCGGCGTGCCCGATTATATCGGCGGCTTCGTCGTCACCGCAGGGATCGGCGAGGATGCAGTTGCCGACCGCTTCAAGATGGCGAACGACGATTACTCCTCGATCCTGTGCAAGGCGCTGGCCGACCGCCTCGCCGAAGCCTTCGCCGAACGCATGCATGCCCGCGTGCGCCGCGAGTTTTGGGCCTATGCACCGGACGAGGCGCTCTCCAACGAGGAACTGATCCTGGAGAAGTACTCCGGGATTCGCCCCGCGCCCGGCTATCCCGCGCAGCCTGATCATACCGAAAAGGCAACGCTGTTCGAGCTGCTCGACGCCGAAGCCACCGCCGGCGTGAAGCTGACCGAGAGCTTTGCGATGTGGCCGGGCTCGTCCGTCTCCGGCCTCTATTTTGCAAACCCCGAAAGCTATTATTTCGGCGTCGGCAAGATCGAGCGCGACCAGGTCGAGGACTACGCGGCGCGCAAGGGCATGAGCGTGGCCGAAGCCGAGCGCTGGCTCGCGCCGGTGCTGAACTACATCCCCTCGCAGGACAAGCCGTTCGCCGCCACGCCGGCGAACGACGAGATGCCGAAAGACCTCGCCTCGCATCCGCCGGGCTGCACCTGCGCGGTGCACTTGGTCTGGCAGAAGAAGCGCGCCGGCGTGGGTTAGGGGCCGCCGAAACACAAACGTGGAAAACAACCCCATGCACAGTAGCGATGGGGTTGAAAAGGCTTGAAGATTTTCGGCCTTGCCGAAATCGTGTTGCGACGTCGGGCAAAACAGGGGTATTATGGCATCATCGGCTGCTATGGCGACTGAAGCGAGCTAGTGGTGGATGCCTTTCGCTCTACGCGCACGGTGCCCATCCTCCCCTGGAGGGGGAGGATCGGTTCGCATGCAGCGAAGCGAAATGCGAACCGAGGTGGGGTGACGGTCTCTCCTCCTTGAAACTGCCCGAGTGGAGAGATCACCCCACCCCGCTCGCGCTGCGCGCGATCGACCCTCCCCCTCCAGGGGAGGGTAAGAGCCTTCACCCCTTCGGCGGGGATAGCGGCTGCGCGATCTCCTTGAACGGGGCCAGTGCCTCGCAACGCTCGCTATGGGCCGCGAGCGCCGGATAGCGCGCGGCGTCGAACAGCTGCGGATGCGCTTCGCGGGTGAAGCGGACGACACAGGCGACGGCGACATCGGCGTGGCCGGTTCGGTCACCCAGCCAATACGGTGTCGTCACCTTGGCGCGCTCGGCTTCGAGCACCTTGAGCACGTCCGCGATCTGCGCCTGGCAACGCTCGACCCACAGCGCGAGCTGCTCCTTCCGCAGCACGCGCTCGTAGAGCAGGCTCACCGCCTTGTCGCCGAGGCCGGAAGCGAGCGCGCAGATGCGCAAATGCTTGCGCCGCTCGGTGCCGCCGCGCGGCAGCATGGCCTTGTCCGCGCCGACGAGGTCATCGAGATAATCGAGGATGATCGTGCTCTCGATCAAAGCCTCACCGTCGTCGAGCACCAGGGTCGGCACGCGGCGGAGCGGATTGTACGGCGCGATCTTGTCGGCATCGCCGAAGGTCGACCATGGCCTGTGCTCGAAGGCGAGCCCGTAAAGCCGGAGCGCAATCGCGACGCGGCGGACGAAGGGGGAATCATATTGGCCGATCAGGAACATGGTTCTCGCTCTTCTCGATCATTGAACACCGCAGGGCCGATCAGTCTCCACGACCAGCCCGGCGCGGCGCAACAAAAATCTCGGAAAGGGAGCATTGCGCCGGCTGCAACGACGTCCGCGGCGGCCTCACTGCGCACCACGCTCAAAGGCCGTCCTGGATCGAGCGCTTGATCGCGGCGATGGCGGGCTCGTTGCGCTTGTACATCGTCCACTGCTTGATCCGCTTGGCGCGCACCAGCTTGGCCGCCGTCAGCACCCGCATGTGCTCGCTCAATGTCGGCGCGCTGACCCCGAGCTTCTCGGCGATCAGCAATCCGCAGACGCCGTCCTCGACCAGATCGCCGTCTTCCTGCTCGCGAAAATGCCGCCGCGGATCCCGCAGCCATTCCAGGATCTGCAGGCGGCGTTCGTTGGCGAGCGCGCGCAATGCGAGGGCAAACTTCATTTAGCCATTTTGCTAATTACCTAATTGATGTCAACTCTCACTTGGGCTATCCTGGACGGCATCATGACAGCGACAATGGACATCACACGGGAGCGGATCGCGGCGACCGAGCCGGTCATCCGTCCGCATATCAGGCGCACGCCGCTGCTTCAGGCCGACCTCGCCGATTTCGGCCTGCCGGCCGCGCCGGTCACGTTCAAGCTCGAGATGCTGCAGCATTCCGGATCGTTCAAGGCGCGCGGCGCCTTCGCCAATCTGTTGCTGCGGCAGGTGCCGCAGTCAGGTGTCGTCGCCGCATCCGGCGGCAATCACGGCGCGGCGGTCGCCTATGCGGCGCAGCGACTCGGCGTTCCCGCCACGATCTTCGTGCCCGACATCACCTCGCCGGCCAAGGCCGAGCGGATCAGGAACTATGGCGCAAAGCTCGTGATCGCAGGCAGCCGCTACGCCGATGCGCTCGCCGCGAGCGAGGCGCATGTCGCGCAGACCGGCGCGCTGGCCGTCCATGCCTTCGATCAGGCCGAAACCCTGCTCGGCCAGGGCAGCGTCGGATTGGAATTGGAGCAGGATGCTCCCGGCATCGACACGCTGCTGGTGGCCGTCGGCGGCGGCGGGCTGATCGGCGGCATTGCGGCGTGGTACGCCGGCAGGACGCGCATCGTCGCGGTCGAGCCGGAGCAATCGCCAACGCTGCACGCCGCGTTCGAGGCGGGCGCGCCGGTCGATGCGCCGGCCGGCGGTCTCGCCGCCGACAGCCTGGCGCCGCGCCGGGTCGGCGAGCTGATGTTTCCGCTCGCGCGGGCCCATGTGGAGCGTGTCGTCCTGGTCAGCGACGATGCGATCCGCCAGGCGCAGGCCGCGCTGTGGTCGCACTTGCGCCTCGTCGCCGAGCCCGGCGGCGCCGCTGCCTTTGCCGCGGTGCTCTCCGGCCGCTATCGTCCCTCGGCCGGCGAACGCGTCGCGATTCTTGTCTGCGGGGCGAATACGACGGCGGTGAATCTCGACAGCTGAGCGGGAAATGACATGACGGGACCGCGCGGGCTGATCCTGCTCTCCATCCTGCTGCCGATGATCGGCGCTGGTCACGCGCAGGACCGTCCGATCGGCTTTCTGACGCCGTCGAAGAACATCGCCTGCCAGTTCTTCACCGACAACGGTCAGGGCGTGCTCCGCTGCGACATCATGAACATGGACGCGCGCCCGCGCCGGCCGGCCGATTGCGAGCTCGACTGGGGCCACGCCTTCGAGATGAGCGCGAAGGGCACTGCGGGGCGCATCTGCGCCGGCGACACCGTGATGGACCCGTCGCTGCCGGCGCTGGCCTATGGCGAGGTGTGGCAGCGCGGGGGATTCACCTGCCGGTCGGAGCAGATGGGGCTGACGTGCTTCAACGCGATGCAGCGGGGGTTTTCGCTGGCGCGAGGGAAGCAGGATGTGTTTTGAGCATGCTCGACCAGAACAACAAGAATGCCGACGAGAATCCATCGCTCAGTATCTTGGGCGTCTACTCGTTCAGCGCCGACAAGGCCACCTATGCCCGCTTCATCCGGGAGCTGATCGATTCGCACGATCCGCCTAATTTCAGCGAAGAAGTTAAGGATATCCTCCGTCTCGGCGGCAGGGGTGACGAGATGGTGCCGTTGACTCCTGAGGAGCGACAGGATCTGGAAAGCGAGCTGCGCTTCTATATGGACGACGCCGCGGTTCTCGAGGTGCTGGTGAAGAATCCGGACCCACGATTTAATCCCCATGACTTCGCTCAGATTGACCCGGCCAACCCCAAGGACCACTCGGAGATGACGTGGAACGAGATGTTCCTGACGGCAGACGGCGAGACGGAGATCAGGACCGACTACAGGCAAAGGCTGCCTGCGGCCAAGCAATATCGCGTGGTGTTCGTCATCCATCGGTGGATGCCTAGCCTCCCACTGCTTTCCAGCTACGGAGAGCTTCAGGCTCCTCCCGTGCAGCCGCTCCCCGAGCGATTATGGCGTCTCGCTCCTTATGAGCTTCTGGAGCCGAGTGTTCGTGCATTCCAGTAGTCCGGAGCGCACCAATCCGAATGGGTCAGCCCGTTACCCCATCCACGGCCGCTAATTGGAAGATTGACAGCAGCGCAGCACTCCGTCCTTGCGAGCGAAGCGAAGCAATCCAGAATCTCTCCATACAGACATTCTGGATTGCTTCGTCGCAAGGGCTCCTCGCAATGACGGTGAGGGAGCGGCCGCGCGTTATTCAATGATCGGCACATGTCTCGCCGCATCGCGCGGTGCCGTGCCGTCAAGGCGCGGATCATCCGCCACTTCGATCTGGCGGCGGAAGGGGCGGAAGCCGGAGCGCTGGTAGAAGGCGACGGCAGAGGGGTGGTCGAGGGTGCAGGTGTGGACCCAGACGCGGCGGACGTCGTGTGACCAAGCGCGCTCCAGCGCGCGGTTCATCAGGAAGCCGGCGGCGCCGGTGCCGATGAGGCCAGCGGTGACGCCGAAATAGGTCAGCTCGCACTGGCCGGCCTCGCGGAAGTCGAGCTCGAGCAGGCCTTCGTCGCGGCCGTCGAGGGCGAGGGCGTAGACTTCGATGCCGGGCGCGTGGATGATTGCGGCGAGTTCGGCGTCGCGCATGCGGGCGCGGGAGAACCACAGCCAGTCTTCGCCGACGCGGCGGAAGAGGTCGCGGTACCAGGGAAGCGCGGGCGCATCGACCTTGCGCAAGGTCCAGGCGCCGGGCGGATCATCGCGGCGCGCGGGGCGAGTGGTCATCTCCAGATGGGTGACGATTGCGGCGATCTTGCCGTTCGGGACGTCGGAATAGCCGTCGGGGACGATCATGTTTCTTGCTTCTTTTGTTGTGGGCTAGCGGGCGGCGCCGTTTGAGGCACCACAGCAGCGCCACACTCCGTCATTGCGAGCGCAGCGAAGCAATCCAGAATCTTTCCGCAGAGGCAGTCTGGATTGCTTCGTCGCAAGAGCTCCTCGCAATGACGGTCGAGACAGTGGAATGCGCCTCGCGAGGTTGGAGCTAAGAGTCCGTGCTACCCCTCCCCCTCGTCGCTCGACAGCACGCCCTTCACCGCGCGCGCCCAGCCCGCGAGTTTCCGCTCGCGCGTGGCCTGGCTCATGTTGGGCTTGAAGCGATGCTCGAGGCGCCAATTGTCGGCGAATTTGGTCGGCTCGGGATAGACGCCCGCCTGGAGGCCGGCGAGGTAGGCGGCGCCGAGGGCCGTGGTCTCCTGGATCACCGGGCGATCGACCGGCGCGTCCAGGAGATCGGCGAGGCGCTGCATGGTCCAGTCCGACGCCGTCATGCCGCCGTCGACTCGGAGCACGACGCTGGCGGTTTCCGAGCTCGGCCAGTCCGCGCGCATCGCGGCCCAGAGGTCGAAGGTCTGGTAACAGACGCTTTCCAGCGCGGCATGGGCAAGCTCGGCGGGGCCGGTGTTGCGGGTGAGGCCGAACAGCGCGCCGCGGACACGCGGATTCCAGTAAGGCGCGCCCATGCCGACGAAGGCGGGGACGAGATAGACGCTCTGCATGGAGTCCGACTGATCGGCAAGCGGTCCGGTCTCGGCGGCGTGCTTGATGATGCCGAGACCGTCGCGCAGCCATTGCACCGCGCTGCCGGCGACGAAGATCGAGCCTTCGAGCGCGTAGGTGCGCTTGCCATCGAGCTGATAGGCGACGGTGGTGAGCAGCTTGTTCTTGGAGACCACGGGCGTTGTGCCGGTGTTCAGCAGCGCGAAACAGCCGGTGCCGTAGGTGGACTTCATCATGCCCGGGCGGAAGCAGGCCTGACCGATGGTGGCGGCCTGCTGGTCGCCGGCGATGCCGGAGATGACGATGGGGCCGCCGAACAGGTCCGGCGTGCTCTCGCCGAAGCGGGCGGAGGAATCCTTCACCTCGGGGAGCATCGAGCGCGGCACGCCGATGATCTCCAAGAGCTCGTCGTCCCACGCGCCGGTGTGGATGTTGAACAGCAGCGTGCGCGAGGCATTGGTGGCGTCGGTGGCGTGCACCTTGCCGCCGGTGAGGCGCCACAGCAGGTAGCAATCGATGGTGCCGAACATCAATTCGCCCCGCGCGGCGCGCGCGCGGGCGCCGGGAACGTGGTCGAGGATCCAGGCGACTTTGGTGCCGGAGAAATAGGGATCGATGATCAGGCCGGTCTTCTCAGAGATCACGGGCTCGCGGCCGTCGGCCTTGAGTTTGGCGCAGATGTCGGCGGTGCGGCGGTCCTGCCAGACGATGGCGCGGTGCACGGCCTGGCCCGTCGCACGGTCCCACACCACGGTGGTCTCGCGCTGGTTGGTGATGCCGATCGCGGCGATATCCTTTGCGCTAATGCCGGCGTGCTCGATCGCCTCGCGGCAGACCATCACGGTCGAGGTCCAGATGTCCTCCGGCTCGTGCTCGACCCAGCCGGAGGCCGGAAAATGCTGCGGAAACTCGGCCTGCGCCTTCGCCGCAATGGAAATATCGCCGCGAAACACGATCGCGCGCGAAGAGGTGGTGCCCTGGTCGATGGCGAGGACGAAAGACATGGCGGCTTACCTTGGCGTTTCCCTGAGACGGGTCATTGTGTCGCGCCAAAGGGAGCGGATTAGGGCGGCAAGGTCAATACCAGCGGCGCCGTCTTGTTCACCTCGCCCCGCTTGCGGGGAGAGGTCGGAATTCGCGCAAAGCGCGGATTCCGGGTGAGGGGGTACAGGTCCCTCGACGATATCACGCGTGGAGAGAAGCCCCTCACCCCAACCCTCTCCCCGCAAGAGCGGGGCGAGGGAGTCAACCGGCTACACCGCCGCCGTCGTCACGCCGCCGTCGATGACGATGGTTTGGCCCGTCATGAAGCTCGAAGCGTCCGAGGCGAGGTAGGCGACGGCGCCGGCGATTTCGTCGGGTTCGCCGATGCGGCGCAGCGGCGTGGTGGCGGTGCGGCGCTTGAGGTTGGCTTCGTCTTCCCAGAGCGCGCGGGCGAAGTCGGTCTTGACGAGGCCGGGCGCGATGCAGTTGACGCGGACGCCTTTCGGGCCCCATTCGCCGGCGAGCGAACGGCACAGCGCGAAGTCGGCGGCCTTGGAGATGCCGTAGGCGCCGATCACGGTGGAGCCGCGCAAGCCCCCGATCGAGGAGATGATGATCACCGAGCCCTTGCCGCGCGCGGCCATCTCAGGGATCGCGAGCGCGGAGAGCCAGATGTTGCTCTTGACGTTCGAGCCCATGATCTTGTCGAAGGCTTCATCTGATATGTCGAGCAGCGGGCCGTAATATGGATTCACCGCGGCGTTGCAGACGAGGATGTCGATCTTGCCGTAGTGCTTCGTGGCACCCGCGATCAGCGCCTCGACCTCGTTCTTGCGCGCGATGTTGCAGGGAATGACGATGGCATCGCCGCCAGCGGCATTGATGCCGTCGGCGACCTCCTTGCAGGCCTCCGCCTTGCGCGAGGAGACCACGACCTTGGCGCCGAGCTTGGCGAGCAGCTCGGCGGAGGAGCGGCCGATGCCGCGGCTGGAGCCGGTGACCACGGCGACCCTGCCGGTGAGATCGAACGGGGTGTTTTGCATTTGTTGTCCCTCTATCTGGTCATTCCGGGGCGCGCCACTAGGCGCGAGCCCGGAATCCATTTCACCGCGCGTGATGCCGCCCGATGGATCCCGGGCTCATCGCTTCGCGATGCCCCGGGATGACAATCGTCGTGTGACTAGATCAACCCGCCCGCGTCGGCGACGCGGCGCTGGTGGTAGTCGGTGTCGCCGAACGTGTTCTCGATCATGGTGAGGCGCTTGAAGTAGTGGCCGATCTTGGCCTCCATGGTCATGCCGATGCCGCCGTGAAGCTGGATCGACTGCTGGCCGACGAACTTCAGCGACTTGCCGATCTGCACCTTGGCCGCGGCGATCGCGTTGCTGCGCTCCTTGGCGTCCTCGAAGTCGCTTGCCATGGTCGCGAACATCGACATCGAGCGCGCCTGCTCGGTGGCGACGAACATGTCGGAGGCGCGGTGCTGCAGCGACTGGAACGAGCCGATCGCGACGCCGAACTGCTTGCGCGTCTTGATGTACTCGACCGTGGTCTTGAGCGATTCGTCCATCAGGCCGACCGCCTCGGCGCAGAGCGCGACGCGGGCTTCGTCCACCACGCGCTCGATCAGCGCGAGCGAATCCTCGGGATTGCCGAGCACGGCCTCAGGGCCGATCTCGACACCGGTGAAGGTGATGTCGGCGGCGTGCAGGCCGTCCTGGGTCGGATAGGACTTCTTGGCGACGCCCTTGGCATTGGCCGGGACCAGGAACACACCGATGCCTGACTTGTCGCGGCGGTCGCCCCTGGTGCGCGCGGTGACGACCAGGGTGTCGGCGTTCTCGCCGTTGAGCACGACGAATTTTTCGCCGTCGATCACGTAAGAATCACCCTTCTTCTTCGCGGTCGTGGTGACGTCGAACAGATCGTAGCGCGAGTTCTTCTCGAGCTGGGCGAAGGCCAGCGTCTTGCTGCCGTCGATGATGCCGGGCACGTGCGCGGCCTTCTGCGCATCGGTGCCGGCATGACGCAGGAAGCCGCCGCCGATCACGACGGTGGCGAGATACGGCTCCAGCACCAGCGCCTTGCCGAGCGCCTCCATCACGATCATGGTCTCGACGCCGCCGCCGCCGAAGCCGCCATCGGCCTCGCTGAAGGGCAGACCGAGCAGGCCCTGCTCGGCGAGCTTGAGCCAGACCGTTTTGCTCCAGCCGCCCTTCTCCGCCATGTACTTCTTGCGCTGCTCGAAATCGTAGGAATCGGTCAAGAGGCCGTCGATGCTTTCCTTGAGAAGCCGCTGCTCCTCGTTCAGATCAAAATCCATGTTCTTTGGTTCCTCGTACCCGGACTTTTTGACTTCGTCATTCCGGGATGGCCCGAAGGGCCAGGCCCGGAATCCATTTCGCCTCAGCGTATGCGGCCCGATGGATTCCGGGTTCGCGACTTCGTCGCGCCCCGGAATGACGGTGGAAATATTGCCCTCCCCGCTGTCGCGGAGAGGTGGCAGATCACAGCCCCAGCACCGCCTTGGCGATGATGTTGCGCTGGATCTCGTTGGAGCCGCCGTAGATCGAGACCTTGCGGTTATTGAAATAGCTCGGCGCGATCTGGGCGGTCCAGTCCATGGCTTCGTTCGAGCCGTCGTCGCCATGCACGTCATAGGGCGCGGCGAACGGGCCGATCACTTCCATCAGAAGCTCGGTGGTGGTCTGCTGGATCTCGGAGCCCTTGATCTTCAGCACCGACGAGGCCGGATTGGGCTTGCCCTTGCCGTGCTTGCCTTCGTCGGCGACGACGCGCAGCTGCGTGAGCTCGAGCGCCTTCAGCTCGATCTCGCAGGCCGCCAACTTCTCGCGGAAGGCAGAATCCTGGATGATCGGCTTTCCGGCGGATTCGACCTTGGACGCCAGATCCTTGATGCGGCGGATGCGCTCCTTGGAGACGCCGACGCGGGCGATGCCGGTGCGCTCATTGCCGAGCAGGAACTTGGCGTAATCCCAACCCTTGTTCTCCTCGCCGATCAGGTTCTCGTAGGGAACCTCGACGTCGTCGAAGAAAACCTCGTTGACCTCACGGCCGCCGTCGATGGTCTGGATCGGGCGCACGGTGACGCCCTTCGACTTCATCGAGAACACGATGAAGGAGATGCCCATCTGCTTCTTGGCGTTGTTGTCGGTGCGGCAGAGGCAGAAGATCATGTCGGCGTGCTGGGCGAGCGTGGTCCAGGTCTTCTGGCCGTTGATGATCCATTTGTCGCCACGGCGCTCGGCCTTGGTCTTGAGCGAGGCGAGGTCGGAGCCGGAGCCGGGCTCGGAGAAGCCCTGGCACCACCAATCGTCGACATTGGCGATGCGCGGCAGGTACTTCTTCTTCTGCTCCTCGTTGCCGAAGGTGTAGATGACCGGACCGACCATGCTGACGCCGAAGGCGAGCGGCTGCGGCGCCGGATAGGACTGCAGCTCCTCGTTGAAGATGTAGTGCTGCACCGAGGTCCAGCCTGTCCCGCCATATTCCTTCGGCCAATGGCTGACGCCCCAGCCCTTCTTGTTGAGGATGCGCCACCACGTCACCATCTCGTCCTTGGAGAGGTGACGGCCCTCGACCAGCTTGCGCCGCGTATCCGGCGGCACGTTGTCGCGGAAGAACTGCCGCACTTCGTCGCGAAACGCCTGCTCTTCTCTAGTGAATGCGAGATCCATCGGATCCTCCTGTGAAACGTTACTTCATTTTCGTCATTGCGGGGGCATCAACAGCGCGAATCCCGGAAGACGATTTCTGCTGCTGGCGCAGTTCGTGGCGCGACAATTTCCCGACCGGCGTGCGCGGCAGGTCATCGACGAACTCGACCGCGGCAGGTAATTCGTGCCTGCCGAGCTTGCCGGCGAGCTGCGCGCGCAGCTCGTCGAGCGTGAACGGCTTTGCCTCGGGCCTTAGCTTGATGAAGGCCTTTGCGGCTTCGCCGCGATAGGGATCGGGAATGCCGAGCACGATCACCTCGTGCACGCCCGGGATGGTGTAGATCGCCTGCTCGATCATCTGCGGATAGACGTTGAAACCGCCGGAGATGATCATGTCCTTCTTGCGGTCGACCAGGAAGAAATAGCCGTCGGCATCGACATAGCCGATGTCGCCGGTGAGAAAGCGGCCGTCGACGAAGGCCTCGGTCGATCCCGCCGGCTTGTTCCAGTAGCCCTTGGTGACGTTCGGGCCCTTGATGCGGATTTCTCCGATCTCGCCCGGCGGCAGCACGCGCCTTGGATCGTCCAGCGCGACGACGTCGAGCTCGATGCCGGGCAGCATCAGGCCGATCGAGCCGGGCTTCTCGGGGCCCGTGGGCGGATGGCCGGTGCCGGGCGAGCAGGTCTCGGTCATGCCCCAGCCGCTCTTCAGCTTCTTGCCGACCTTGCGCTCGAAGAAGCTCGCGATCTCCACCGGCAGCGGCGCGCCGCCGGAGCCGATGGTGACGAGCGAGGAGAAGTCGCGCTTGTCGAGATCGGGCAACGCGGCGATCGCGATCCACATCGTCGGCACGCCGGGGAAATAGGTCGCACGCTTGACCTCGATGTCGCGCATCACGGCTTCGACGTCGAAGCGCTGATGCAGCGAGATCAGATTGCCGCGGCGGAGCGAGGACAGCAGTACCACCGTGAGCGCGTAGATGTGGAATAGCGGCAGCACGCAGATCACGCGCTCGATTGCCTCGCCGCGGGCGGCGCGGGCCGGCTTGCCCCAGACGTCGTAGATCGACACCGCCGAGGTGAGATTGCCGTGGGTGAGCATCGCGCCCTTGGGCAGGCCGGTGGTGCCGCCGGTATATTGCAGCAGCGCGACGTCGTCGGCCGCGACGACAGGCCATTGCGCGGGCGCTGTGGCGCCCTCGACGAACGCCTTGAAGGTGACGATGCGGGGATCGTCGGGGATCGCCGCCTGCGGTGTGCCGACCTTGCCCCAATGATCGTCCTCGCAGACGACGAGCTTGTCGATCAGGCCCTTCTCCAGGAATTTCAGGGCGGTCGGCAGCAGGGCCTGGAGGTTGGAGGTGACGAGCAGGCGCGAGCCGGAATCGGTGATCTTGTGCGTCAGCGCGATCTCGCCGTCGAGCGGCGACAGATGGGCGACGCGGCTGCCGGCCTTCAGCGCGCCGAAGAAGCTGACGGGGTGATCGGGCGTGTTGCCGAGGAACAGCGCGACCGAGCTGTTCCTGCCGATGCCTTCGCGCAGGAATGCCGCGGCGGCACGATCCGCCAAGCTTGCGAGCTCGGTGTAGCTGATCGGTCGGTCGCGGAATTCCAGCGCGATGCGCGTGCCGAAATCGGCGGCAGCCTTAGAGAGGAGGTCCGGCAGCGTGCCCAGGACGATGGTGTCGTCCCACCGCACGCCCTCGGGGTAAAACTGTTCGCCGGGATGGGTCATGGAATCCTTAAACCGCACAAACCGTCATTCCGGGGCGCCCGAAGGGCGAACCCGGAATCCATCGGGCAGCGCACTCAGAGGCGAGATGGATTCCGGGCCTGGCCCTGCGGGCCATCCCGGAATGACATCGAGAGTGCAAGCTCCCATCACGCTGCTTTCGACTCCGCAGCCAGCGACGCAAACGTCTTGCCCTCCGCGGCGAGCTTCTTCAGCAGCGGGGCGGGCTCGAGGCTGGGGTCATTGGTCTCCTTGGCGTAGAAGGCCAGGCGATCGGCGATGTGCTTGAGGCCGACGCTGTCGGCCCAGAACATCGGGCCGCCACGGTAGATCGGCCAGCCATAGCCGTAGAGCCAGACCACGTCGATGTCGCTGGGACGCGCGGCGATGCCCTCTTCGAGGATCTTCGCGCCCTCGTTGATCATCGGATACATCATGCGCTCGAGGATCTCCTCGTCGCTGACGACGCGCTTCTTGCGGCCGAGACGCAGCAAGGTCTCGTCGATCAGCTTCTCGACCTCGGGGTCCGGCATCGGCGCACGGGAGCCCGCTTCGTACTTATAGTAGCCCTTGCCGGTCTTCTGGCCGAAGCGGCCGGCCTCGCAGAGCGCGTCCGCGATCTCCGACTTGATGCCGCGATCTTTCCGCGAGCGCCAGCCGATGTCGAGGCCGGCGAGATCGCTCATCGCGAACGGGCCCATCGGCATGCCGAACTTGGTGACGACGGCATCGACCTGCTGCGGCAGCGCGCCCTCGAACAGCAGCTTCTCGGACTGCTTGCCGCGCTGGGCCAGCATGCGGTTGCCGACGAAGCCGTCGCAGACGCCGACCACGGCCGGCACCTTCGCGATTTTTCGCGCGATGGTCACCGCAGTCACCAGTGCATCCGGCGCGGTCTTGTCGGCGCGCACGATCTCGCACAGCTTCATGACGTTGGCCGGCGAGAAGAAGTGCATGCCGAGCACGTCCTGCGGACGCTTGGTCGACTTCGCGATCTCGTCTATGTTCAGATACGAGGTGTTGGAGGCGAGCACCGCACCCGGCTTGGCGTACTGGTCGAGCTTGCCGAACACCTCTTTCTTCACCGCCATGGTCTCGAACACGGCCTCGATGACGAGGTCGGCATCGCCAACATTCTCGATGCCGACCTTGCCGTCGATCAGCGCCATGCGCTTGGCGGGCGCATCGGCCGGGATGCCGCCGCGCGCGGCGGTCGCCTCCCAGTTCTTCTGCATCACGCCCATGCCGCGCTTGAGCTGCTCATCGCCAGTCTCGATCAGGGTGACGGGAATGCCGGCATTGGCAAAGGACATGGCGATGCCGCCGCCCATGGTGCCGGCGCCGAGAATGGCGACGCGGTTCACGGGCCGCGGCTTGGTGCCTTCAGGCACGCCGGCGATCTTGTTGGCCTCGCGCTCGGCGAAGAAGGCGTAGCGCTGCGCCTTGGACTGGTCGCTGGCGACGAGCTTGAGGAAGCCCTCGCGCTCCTTCTTCAGGCCTTCGTCGAACGGCAGGTCGATGGCGTAGCCGACGGCATCGGCGGCGGCGAAGGGCGCCTCGAGGCCGCGCGACTTCTTGGTCATGGCCGCGACCGCATTGGTGAAGATGGAGCGGTCGGCCTTGGCGGCGGCGAGCTTGGAATCGTCGTCGCGCAGGCGACGCAGCGGGCGCTTCTCCGCGAGCAGCTTGCGCACGAAGGCTTCGCCACCGGAGGCCGGGCCCTCGACGATCTCCTCGATCAGGCCGTTCCTCAGCGCTTCCGCAGCCCCGATCGGGTCGCCGCCGACGATCATCTTGACGGCGAGCTCCGGGCCCACCGCACGGGGCAGGCGCTGGGTGCCGCCGGCACCGGGCAGAAGTCCGAGCTTCACCTCGGGCAGGCCGAGCTTGGCCTCTTTCACCGCGACGCGGAAATGGCAGGCCAGCGCGACCTCGAGGCCGCCGCCGAGCGCGGTGCCGTGGATCGCGGCAACGACCGGCTTGGGCGAGTTTTCGATCTCGGACAGCACGTCGTTGAGCGCGGGCGGCTTCGGCGGCTTGCCGAACTCGGTGATGTCGGCACCGGCAATGAAGGTGCGACCGGCGCAGGTCAGCACGATGCCCTTGATGGCGGGATCGGCGATCGCGGCCTTGATGCACTCGAGGATCCCACCTCGGACTGCGGCACTCAGCGCATTGACCGGCGGGCTGTTGACCGTGACGATCCCGACTTCGTCATGACGCTCAAGCTTGACCACTTCGCTCACGGTGTCCCTCCTTGATGGGGATTTACTTTTGTTTCGATTTCGCATTGCGGAATTTAATTCCGCATCTTGACGGCAGGGTTATTTTGAAGCACGGACGTTGTCAACGACTCCGCGCAAGAAGCAGATCAGGGATGAAGCGTACAGGAAAGAAGACCGCGACCGATCGGAATTTCGTCGTCGCGCTTTCCCGCGGACTGGAAGTATTGCGCGCGTTCCACCCCAATGACGGCCTGCTCGGCAATCAGGAGATTGCGTCCCGTACCAATCTGCCCAAGCCCACCGTGTCGCGGCTGACCTACACGCTGACCAAGCTCGGTTATCTCACGCCGGTTCCCCGCTTCGAGAAGTACCAGCTCGCCCCGGCAGCGATGTCGCTCGGCTACGCGGCGCTGGCCAATCTGGGCGTTCGGCATTTGTCCGAGCCGTTCCGCGAAGAGGTGATGCGCGCGACCGGCGGCGCCGTCGCCGTCGGCGGCCGTGACCGCCACAGCATGATCTATTTCGGGCAGAGCCGCGGCAGCGAGACCGTCGGCGTTCAACTTGACGTCGGCTCGCGTGTGCCGATTGCAACCAGCGCGATGGGTCGCGCCTATTTCTGGGCACTCGATGACGAAGGTCGCGCCGAAGTGTCGCGCATCCTGCGCGAACATTACGGCAGCCGTTGGCCGAAGATGCGCGAGGGCTTGGAACGTTCCGGCGAGACGGTCGCGAAATACGGCTTTGCGATTTCGGTCGGCGATTGGCACGACGACATCGGCGCGGCCGGCGTCGCGCTCAAGCTCAACGACGGAACCGGACCTTACGCATTCAATTGCGGCGCGCCCGCATTCCGTTTCACGGAAGAGCGTTTGATCAACGACATTGGACCGCGTCTCTTAGCGATGGTAAGGAACATCGAAGCGGCGCTCGGGGGTCTGATGCCGCATTCAAAAAAAGACAGCAGCAAAAAGCTGAAATCAGGAGGAAAAGTTGCGCGTGTGGCCGAGGGATTCAGATAGCCTTTGTCATCATCGGGAGCGGCTCGCATCGCCC
The DNA here is from genome assembly GCF_054060965.1 of Bradyrhizobium sp. USDA 3397. Lineage (NCBI taxonomy): Bacteria > Pseudomonadati > Pseudomonadota > Alphaproteobacteria > Hyphomicrobiales > Nitrobacteraceae > Bradyrhizobium > Bradyrhizobium sp. USDA 3397. Next base: position 6,073,241 of record NZ_JBSSDS010000001.1, on the reverse strand, counting down.
CATCGCTCACTGAACGACGTGAGCGAGACGAGATGACGCAGGCACAGCTCGCGCAGGGTACATCGCCCCTGCTCGCGGTTCGCGACGTCAGCGTCGTGTTCGGCGGCATCGTCGCGCTCAACGGCGTGTCCTTCGACATGCACAAGGGCCAGATCCTCGGCTTGATCGGCCCGAACGGCGCCGGCAAGACCACGCTCTTCAATTGCCTCTCGCGCCTCTATCAGCCGTCGTCCGGCGACATCTTGATGGACGGCGTGAGCATCCTGACGCGGCCGCCGCACCGGATCGCCGAGATCGGCATCGGCCGCACCTTCCAGAACGTGGCGCTGTTTCCCAACCTTTCGGTGATGGACAACGTCCGCGTCGGCGCCCATTCGAAGACCTCGAGCGACATTATCAGCGACTCCCTGAAGCTTGCCTGGGTCCGGCGCAGCGAGACAAGCATCAACAAGAAGGTGCACGAGATCCTTGCTTACCTCGACCTCGAGGACGTCGCCCATACCGTCGTGTCCGGCCTACCGTTCGGTACGCAGAAGCGGGTCGAGCTGGCGCGTGCGCTGGCGGCCGATCCGAAGATCCTGCTGCTCGACGAACCCGCCGGCGGCCTCAACCACGAGGAAGTTCATGTGCTCGGCGATCTCATCCGCAAAATCCGCGACGAGCGCCATATGACCGTGCTCCTGGTCGAGCATCACATGGGCCTCGTGATGTCGATCGCCGACCATGTCGTCGCGCTGAATTTCGGCAAGAAGCTCGCGGAAGGCACGCCCGCCCAGGTGCAGGCGGACCCGGACGTCATCAAGGCCTATCTCGGGAGCAAGGATCAATGACGCCACTGCTCAACGTCAAGGACCTGCGCGCTTATTACGGCCAGGTCCAGGCGCTCCATGGCCTGTCCTTCTCGCTCAACGAGGGCTCGCTCGTGACGCTGCTGGGTGCCAACGGCGCCGGCAAGACCACCACACTGCGCGCGATCTGCAACATGGTGCGCTCCACCGGCGGCGTCGAGTTCGAAGGCAAGCCGCTGAACAACCGTTCGACCGAGAGCATCGTGCGGTTCGGCATCGCCCACGTGCCGCAAGGCCGCGGCACTTTCACCAACATGACGGTGGAGGAGAACCTCCAGCTCGGGGCCATCACCCGCAAGGACCGCGCCGGCATCGTCTCCGACATCGAGCGCATGTACGCGCATTTCCCGGTATTGAAGCAGCGCCATACCCAGCAGGCCGGCACGCTCTCCGGCGGCGAGCAGCAGATGCTCGCGGTCGCCCGCGCGCTGATGCTGCGGCCGCGGCTGATGCTGCTCGACGAGCCCTCCTTCGGCCTCGCGCCGCTGGTGGTGCGCGACCTGTTCGGCATCCTCGGCAAGATCAACCGCGAGGACAAGGTCTCGATCCTGGTGGTCGAGCAGAACGCCCAGCTCGCGCTCGAGCTCGCCGACCAGGCCTATGTGATCGAGACCGGGCGCATCGTGATGTCCGGCAAGGCCAAGGACATCGCGAACAACGAAGAAATCCGCAAATCCTATCTGGGTTACTGAGGGAGCCGGCACAATGGAGCTGTTCACCAACCAGGTCCTGGCCGGCATCGCCACGGGGGCGATTTATGCCTGCATGGCGCTCGCCGTGGTCATGATCTACCAGGCCATCGACCATCTCAACTTCGCGCAAGGCGAGATGGCGATGTTCTCGACCTTCATCTCATGGCAGCTGATGCAGTGGGGCGTGTCTTATTGGGCTGCCTTCCTGATCACGCTGGCATTTTCTTTCGTTGCCGGCATCGCGATCGAGCGCATCCTGTTCAAGCCGCTCGTCAAGGCGCCGGTGCTCACCAACGTCGCCGGCTTCATCGCGCTGTTTGCGATCATCAACTCCTCGGCGGGCCTGATCTGGGACTTCACGATCAAGCAATATCCGACCCCGTTCGGCTCCGCACCGTTCCTCGGCAGCCAGCTGATCTCGACGCACCAGGCCGGCATGATCGGCGTCACCGTGGCGCTGCTGCTCGCGCTCTATTTCTTCTTCCAGTACACGCGCATCGGCCTTGCGATGCGAGCCGCAGCGTCGGTGCCGGAATCGGCCCGCCTCGTCGGCATCAACACGAGCTGGATGATCGCGCTCGGCTGGGGCATGGCGACCGCGATCGGCTCGATCGCCGGCATGCTGATCGCGCCCGTCGTATTCCTCGAGCCGAACATGATGGGCGGCGTGCTGATCTACGGCTTCGCCGCGGCGGTGCTCGGCGGGCTGTCGAGCCCGTTCGGCGCCGTGGTCGGCGGCTTCCTGGTCGGCGTGTTCGAGAATCTCGCCGGTACCTACATCCCCGGCGTCGGCAATGAGCTGAAACTCCCGATCGCGCTCGCGCTGATCATCTCCGTCCTGGTCGTCAAACCCGCTGGTCTGTTCGGCCGGCATATCGTCAAGCGAGTTTGATCATGAGCGCAGCAGAAGAAGTCGTCGCCGAGGGCCACGAGGCGGTCGAGGCGGTTCCGAAGCGGGCCATGACGCTGGGCACCGGCACCTCGCTGGTGGTGCTGGCGGCCCTGTTGATCGTGCCGATGTTCGTCAAGAACTTCATCATCTTCCAGATGACGATGCTCCTGATCTACGGGCTCGCGGTGCTGGCGCTGAACATCCTGACCGGCGGAAGCGGCCAGTTCTCGCTCGGCCAGAGCGCGTTCTACGCCGTCGGCGCCTATGTGTCTGCGGTGCTGATGGAGCATGCCAATGTCAACTACGCGCTGACCATTCCGATCTCCGCCGTGATTTGCTTCGGATTCGGTTACCTGTTCGGCAAGCCGGCGCTGCGGCTGTCGGGCATCTATCTCGCGCTCGCGACCTTTGCGCTCGCGACCGCGATGCCGCAGTTGCTCAAGCTGAACTTCCTCGAGCACTGGACCGGCGGCGTGCAGGGCCTCGTCGTCACCAAGCCGGACGCACCGTTCGGCTTGCCGATGTCGCAGGACATGTGGCTGTACTACTTCACGCTCGCCGTGACGGTCGCGATCTACATCTTCTCGGTGAACCTGTTGCGCTCCCGCTCGGGCCGCGCCTTCATGGCGATCCGCGACAACGAGATCGCGGCCTCCTCCATGGGCGTCAACGTCGCGCTGTACAAGACGCTGGCCTTCGGCGTGTCCGCCGGCATCACCGGCGTTGCCGGCTCGCTCGGCGCCATTGCGGTGCAGTTCGTGGCGCCCGACAGCTACACCATCACGCTCGCGATCTCGCTGTTCCTCGGCATGGTGGTCGGCGGCGTCGGCTGGCTGCCCGGCTCGTTCGTCGGCGCGGCCTTCATCATCTTCGTGCCGAACATGGCGGAGAGCATCTCCAAGGGCCTCTCCGGCGCGGTGTTCGGCGTGCTGCTATTCCTCGTCATCTACCTCGTGCCGCATGGCGCAAGGCAGGTCGCGATCCTGGGCCAGCAACTCGTCGGCAAGCTCAGGAAGAACTGAAGCCCCGTTGAATTAACCAAGGAGACCGAATTGTATTTTGGAAGAACACTGCGAGCCGCCGCGCTGGTCACGGCAACGGCGGCCATCACTCTCACCTCCGGCGCTGCACTCGCCCAAAAGAAATACGACACCGGCGCGTCCGATACCGAGATCAAGATCGGCAACATCATGCCGTACAGCGGTCCGGCGTCGGCCTATGGCATCATCGGCAAGACCGAAGAAGCCTATTTCAAGATGATCAACGACAAGGGCGGCATCAACGGCCGCAAGATCAACTTCGTCACCTATGACGACGGCTATTCGCCGCCAAAGGCCGTCGAGCAGGTTCGCAAGCTGGTCGAGAGCGACGAGGTGCTGGTCGTTTTCAACCCGCTCGGCACGCCCTCGAACAGTGCGATCCAGAAGTACCTCAACTCCAAGAAGATCCCGCAGCTCTTCGTCGCGACCGGCGCCACCAAGTGGAACGACCCGAAGAACTTCCCCTGGACCATGGGCTGGCAGCCCTCCTACCAGAGCGAAGCGCAGATCTACGCGAAGTGGCTGATGAAGGAGAAGCCGGACGCCAAGATCGCGATCCTCTACCAGAACGACGATTTCGGCAAAGACTACCTCAAGGGCACCAAGGACGGCCTCGGCGCCAAGGCCTCGTCCATGATCGTCATGGAGGAGAGCTACGAGGTCTCCGAGCCGTCGATCGACGGCCATATCGTCAAGATCAAGGCCGCCAATCCCGACGTGCTGCTGATCTACACCACGCCGAAGTTCGCGGCCCAGACCATCAAGAAGACCGCCGAGCTCAGCTGGAAGCCGCTCCAGATCCTCACCAACGTGTCGATCTCGGTCGGCAGCGTGATGAAGCCGGCCGGCTTCGAGAACGCGCAGGGCGTGCTGTCGGCCGCCTACGCCAAGGACTCCACGGATCCGCAATGGGCCAACGACCCTGGCATGAAGAAGTGGAACGAGTTCGTCGACAAGTACATGCCGGGTGCCGACAAGTCGGACACCAGCATGGTCTATGGCTATGGCGCCGCGTCGACGCTGGCCAAGGTGCTGGAGATGTGCGGTGACGATCTCACCCGCGCCAACATCATGAAGCAGGCCGCCTCGTTGAAGGACTTTGCTCCGGATACGCTGCTGCCCGGCGTCAAGATCAACACCAGCGCCACCGACTTCGCTCCGATCGCGCAGCTGCAGATGATGCGCTTCAAGGGCGAGAAGTGGGAACTGTTCGGCGAGATCATCAGCGGTGACGTCGCCTCCGAGTGACGCGTGACGCGATGATCGAGGACGAGGAGCCCCCGCGGACAGTCGCGGGGGCTTTTTGTTGACGACAGGCGCCAATCTTGTTCAATGCGATCGATCCATCCCGGGGTAGGAGAGCAATGGCCGCCGTTCGTTCCCAGGTTGCGCCGCTCTGGGCCGCGCTTGCCTTGTGCACTGCAATGAGCGGCGAGGCGCTGGCGCAGAAGAAATACGACAGCGGCGCGTCCGATACCGAGATCAAAATCGGTAACATCATGCCCTACAGCGGTCCGGCCTCCGGCTATGCCGCGATCGGCAGGACCGAGGAAGCCTACTTCAACAAGATCAATGCCGAGGGCGGCATCAATGGCCGCAAGATCAGATTCATCTCCTATGACGACGGCTATTCGCCGCCAAAGACGGTGGAACAGGCGCGAAAACTGGTCGAGAGCGACAACGTGCTGCTGATCTTCGGCTCGCTCGGCACTTCCACCAACAGCGCCATCCGCAAGTACATGAACGAGAAGAAGGTGCCGCAATTGTTCGTGGCGAGCGGCGCCTCGAAATGGAACGACCCCAAGCAATATCCCTGGACCATCGGCTGGCAGCCGAGCTACGTCAGCGAGGCCCGGATCTATGCCAAATACATCATGAAGGAGAAGCCAAACGGAAAGATCGGCGTGCTCTACCAGAACGACGATTTCGGCAAGGACTATCTAAACGGGTTGAAGGAGGGCCTCGGCGCCAAGGCTTCGATGATCGTGCGGGAGGAAGCCTACGACACTTCCGAGCCCGCAATCGACGAGCGAGTCGTGAAGCTGAAGGCGGCCGGCGCCGATATCTTCATCAGCCTCACAAACCAGAAATTCGCCGCGCAGGGAATCAAGAAAGCCGCGGAGATCAACTGGCATCCGATGCACATCATCTCCAACGTCTCGGCTTCGGTCAGCGGCGTATTGGAGCCAGCGGGCATTGAAGTCTCGCAAGGCATCCTGTCGGCGACCTACACCAAGGACGGCTCCGACCCGCAGTGGAATGCCGACGACGGCATGAAGAAGTTCTACAGTTTCCTCGCGCAATACGAGCCCAAGGCCAACAAGCTCGATGCCGGCGTCGTGTACGGCTATGCCGCCGCACAGACCATCGTGAAGGTGCTGCAGATGTGCGGCGACGATCTCACCCGCGAGAACGTCATGAAGCAGGCCGCCAGGTTGAAGGACTTCGCACCCGACACGCTGCTGCCCGGCATCAAAATCAACACCGCGCCCGACGATTTCGCCCCGATCGAGCAGCTCCAGATGATGCGTTTCAAGGGCAGGAAATGGGAGCTGTTCGGCGACATCATCTCGAGCGAGATGAGCCACTGAACGACACAATTCAGGATAGCTTCGTTTTCACAGGGCAACTCAAGCGGTGAGTTTTGCCCCGCAAAAAGAATCTCACGCGCCGGAATATTCACTATCCCATCGAAGAGATCGCCGCCCGCGCGAGGCCCGTACCGGCGTTTGTCTTGCTGACGGCCTTGGATAGGTATTGAATGTGCGACGGAGCGGCAACGATCGCTCCCAACAAGAACAATCGACACATTCAATCCTGTCCAGGGAGATCAAAATGCCTGCAATGCATGTGCGATTGGGGGCCCTCTCGGCTGCCCTCGTGCTGGCCACCACCCTTTCCACGACCGCGTCCGCGCAGAAGAAATACGACACCGGCGCATCCGACACCGAAATCAAGATCGGCAACATCATGCCCTATAGCGGTCCCGCATCCGCCTACGGCGTGATCGGCAAGACCGAAGAGGCCTATTTCCGCAAGATCAACGCAGAAGGCGGCATCAACGGCCGCAAGATCAACTTCATCACCTATGACGACGCCTATTCCCCGCCCAAGACCGTGGAGCAGGCGCGCAAGCTGGTCGAGAGCGACGAGGTGCTGCTGATCTTCAACTCGCTCGGCACCCCGCCGAACTCGGCGATCCAGAAGTACATGAACCAGAAGAAGGTGCCGCAGCTGTTCGTCGCCACCGGCGCCACGAAGTGGAACGACCCGCAGACGTTCCCGTGGACGATGGGCTGGCAACCCAACTACCAGATCGAGTCGATCATCTACGCCAAGTACATCCTGAAGAACCATCCGAACGCCAAGATCGCCGTGCTCTACCAGAACGACGATTACGGCAAGGACTATCTGAAGGGGTTCAAGGACGGGCTCGGCGCCAAGGCCGCCTCGATGATCGTCATCGAGGACAGCTACGAAGTCTCCGAGCCGACCATCGACTCCCACATCGTCAAGATGAAGTCGACCAACGCCGACGTGTTCTTCAACATCACGACGCCGAAATTCGCGGCACAGGCGATCAAGAAGAACGCCGAGATCGGCTGGAAGCCGCTGCACTTCCTCAACAACGTCTCGGCCTCGATCGGCAGCGTGATCAAGCCGGCCGGCTTCGAGAACGCGCAGGACATCATCTCGTCGCAATATTTCAAGGATCCCACCGACGCGCAGTGGAAAAACGACAAGGCGATGATCGCCTGGAACGAATTTCTGGATAAGTATTATCCGGAAGCCAACCGCGCCGACGCCTCGGTGATGTACGGCTATATCGTCGCCCAAGGCCTCGTTCACGTGCTCAAGGCCTGCGGTGACAATCTCACCCGCGAGAACATCATGAAGCAGGCCGCCAACATCAAGGACTTCGAGCCGGCGGGCCTGTTGCCGGGCATCAAGGTCAACACCTCGGCGACCGATTTCGCGCCGCTCTCGCAACTGCAGCTGATCCGGTTCAAGGGCGAGCATTGGGTGCCATTTGGCGAGGTGCTGAGCGGCGACGTCGGCGGCTGACCATCAACCAGTTGCTCAAGATGTAGCCAAACCGACGAAAGACGCAGCCCCTGCGGCCATGCCGCAGGGGCTTTTCCTTGAAGCTTTCGGGCAAATCGTATTGAATTGCGCTCGCGTCGCGAAGAAAAACGAGACAAGAAAAGAGACGCACACACAAAGAAAAAACAGGGAGATTGGAATGCCTGCTGTCACCGGCAAGCTTGCGGCCGCATCATTGGCGCTCGCGCTCATCGCGGCCTCGGCATCAACCGCAACGGCCCAGAAGAAATACGATACCGGTGCGACCGACACCGAGATCAAGATCGGCAACATCATGCCCTACAGCGGACCGGCCTCCGCCTACGGCATCATCGGTCGCACCGAAGCCGCCTATTTCAAGAAGATCAACGAAGAGGGCGGCATCAACGGCCGCAAGATCAATTTCGTCTCCTACGACGACGCCTACTCGCCGCCGAAGACGGTGGAGCAGGCGCGCAAGCTGGTCGAGAGCGACGAGGTGCTGCTCGTCTTCAACTCGCTCGGCACGCCGCCGAACTCCGCGATCCAGAAATACATGAACTCGAAGAAGGTGCCGCAGCTGTTCGTCGCCACCGGCGCCACCAAGTGGAACGATCCGCAGAACTTCCCGTGGACCATGGGCTGGCAACCCAACTACCAGAGCGAGACGCAGATCTACGCGAAATACATCCTCAAGGCCATGCCGAACGCCAAGATCGGCGTGCTCTACCAGAACGACGACTACGGCAAGGATTACCTGAAGGGCCTGAAGGACGGCTTGGGGGCCAAGGCCGCGAGCATGATCGTGCTGGAGGAAAGCTACGAGACGTCGGAGCCGACCATCGACAACCACATCGTCAAGCTGAAAGCCACCGGCGCCGACGTCTTCATCAACATCACCACGCCGAAGTTCGCGGCGCAGGCGATCAAGAAGATTTCCGAGATCGGCTGGAAGCCGACCCACTTCCTCAACAACGTCTCGGCCTCGGTCGGCAGCGTGATCAAGCCCGCCGGCTTCGAGAATTCGCAGGACATCATCTCGGCCGCCTATCTGAAGGACGTCTCCGATCCGCAGTGGAAGGACGACGCCGGCATGAAGGCGTTCCTGGAATTCATGACGAAGTACTTCCCCGAGGGCGACAAGCTCGACGGCGGCACCATCGTCGGCTACGGCGTCGCACAGACGCTGGTCGAGGTGCTGAAGAAGTGCGGTGACAATCTCACGCGCGAGAACGTCATGAAGCAGGCGGCGAGCCTGAAGGACTTCCGCACCGAAGTGCTGCTGCCCGGCATCAAGATCAGTACCGGGCCGAACGACTTCGCGCCGATCAGCTCGCTGCAGCTGATGAAGTTCAAGGGCGACAAGTGGGATCTGTTCGGCGAGGTGATCAGCGCCGACGCCGGCGGCTAGAAACTGCAACGCGCGGACGACGAGCCCCCTGCGCTGATCGCGCAGGGGGCTTCTCCTTTGGGTGGCAATTATGATCACGCGATTGCACAATCGAATGACGGCGAAGGCGCTTACGCTTCGGCACACGATGCGGTAGGCAGATGGCGGCGACCTCGTCGCCGCCAGTCCAGTCTGCGCAAGGCCATTGTCCATGACCGACCGACGTCCCCTGCTCCGTGCGCTCTATGACGCGGCCGTTGCTGCCGCCCATCCGGGCGTGGTGCTGGCCCCTCACTTGCGGCCTGCGCCCAGGGGGCGCGTGATCTGCCTTGCGGCCGGCAAGGGCGCCGGCGCGATGGCTGCGGCCGCGGAGCGGCATTATCTCGATGCGCTGGGATTGGCGCCGGAGCGCCTCGTCGGCATCGCCACCACGCGCCACGGCTACGGCGTGCCGACGCGCAGCATTCGCGTGGTCGAGGCCGGTCATCCCGTGCCTGACGAAGCGGGCCTGAAGGGCGCGGCCGACACGCTCGCGCTCGCGGGCGAGGCCGGGCCGGACGACCTGCTGCTGGTGCTGCTCACCGGCGGCGGCTCGGCCAACTGGATCGCGCCGGTGGACGGCATCAGCTTCGCGCAGAAGCAGGCGGTCAACAAGGCGCTGCTGCGCTCGGGCGCGCCGATCGGCGAGATGAACGTCGTGCGCAAGCACCTGTCGCGGATCAAGGGCGGCCGTCTCGCCCGCGCCGGCAGCAACGCCGCGGAGATCGTGACGCTCGCGATCTCTGACGTGCCGCATGACGATCCGTCCGCGATCGCCTCCGGCCCCACCGTGCCCGATCCGACCACGCTGGCGGATGCGCGCGCGATCGTGGCGAAATACAGGCTCGACATCGACGATGCGGTACGCCGCGCGCTCAACGATCCCAACAACGAGAGCTGCAAGCCGGGCGACGCCGCCTTTGCGCGCGCCTCGTTCGAGCTGATCGCGCGGCCCAAGCAGTCGCTGGACGCTGCGGTCAAGCTCGCGCGCGAGGCCGGCTACGGGACCATCGATCTCGGCGCCGATCTCGAAGGCGAGGCGCGCGAGGTCGCCGCCGATCACGCCAGGCTGGCGCTTCAGGCACGCAGCCAGGGCAAGCGCGTCGCGATTCTCTCCGGCGGCGAGCTCACGGTCACCGTGCGCGGCAACGGGCGCGGCGGGCCGAACCAGGAATACGCGCTGGCGCTGGCCTCGCTCTTGAAGGACACTTCCGGCATCGCCGCGCTGGCCGGCGACACCGACGGCGCCGATGGCGGCGCGGGCCACCCGACCGACCCCGCCGGCGCGCTGATCGATGCGGCGACGTTCGCGAAGATGAAGGCGCTGGGGCTCGAGCCGCAGGCCTATCTCGACAACAACGACGCCACCACGTTCTTCGAGGCGACCGGCGACCTGCTGCGGCCTGGACCGACGCTGACCAACGTGAACGACATCAGGGTGATTTTGGTGGATTGACGTTCGCTTACCCTCCCCTGGAGGGTAAGAGTCAAAACTCGTTGGCGATCTTCGCGAGCATCCCGATCAGGGCTTCGCGGTTGGCCTGGCCGAGCAAGTCGTTCAGCCGGGCCTCGTGCTTGGTGGCGACGAGCTTCTTGGCGCGCGCCAGCACGGCCTTGCCCTTGTCGGTCAAGACCAGGATGTGCGAGCGCCGGTCGTTGGTGGAGCGGATCCGCGCGCAGAGGTCGCGGCTCTCCAGATTGTCGAGCATGGCCACGAAGTTCGGCCTGAGGATGCCGAGCGTGGAGGCGATCTCGGTCTGGTTACGGCCGGGGTTTTTCTCGACCAGCAGCAGCACCGAGAACTGCGCCGGCGTCAGCTGGAGCGAGGCCATGCAGCGCAGGAAATTCTCGAACACCTTGAGCTGTGCACGTTTCAGGACATAGCCCAGCTGCTCGGAAAGCTCGCCGAGTTGGAGGGCCTCCGCCTGCGGCTCGCCTGCGTCCTTGCGGCCCTTGGCCGGGTCGGCCGGCTTGTCGGAGGACTTTCAGCGGTTTTGGAAACGGTCATCGCCTCGTGCTCGTAATCCCGCTAAATTCCGGGGCGGGTCGTTCCCACCCTTGAAGTTATATTTGATAATTGTTATGGACCATACCAAATATCGCCTGCGTTTTTCAATGGCTGTGAACGGACCGTCCACCGCAATCGAGGGGACCGGTCCGGATTAGGGGGAGCGTCCGGTCTTGAATACCACCATCATGCTGTTCCTGGTGCAGGACGGCATCACCAATGGCGCGATCTATGCGCTGCTCGGCCTGGCGCTGGTGCTGGTGTTCGCCGTCACCCGGGTCATCCTCATTCCCCAGGGCGAATTCGTCACCTATGGCGCGCTGACCTATGCCTCGCTGGCCGCCGGCCAGATGCCGGGCACGGCAAAGCTGGCGCTGGCGCTCGGCATCGGCGCGTTCGGCTTCGACCTGTTCGTGGCGCGCAAGGCGCTGCACGGGCGGCTGGTCGTTCGCAGCTTCATCGCCAACGTCGTGCTGCCGGCGATCGTGCTGGCGCTGACCCTGTCGCTCGCGGCGCAGAAACCGCCGGTCGCGGTCTGCATCGCGCTGTCGCTGGTGATCGTGGCGATGATCGGCCTCTATCTCTACCGCATCGCCTTCCAGCCGCTGGCGCACACCTCGGTGCTGGTGCTGCTGATCGCCTCCGTCGGCGTCCATCTCGCGCTGCAGGGCCTCGGCCTGTTGTTCTTCGGAGCCGAAGGCCAGCGCGGGCCTGCCGTGCTGTCCGGCGCCTTCACCGCCGGCGCATTGCGCTTCACCGGCCAGAGCATCACCGTCTATGCCATCACCATCGCCTTCATCGTCGCGCTCTGGCTGTTCTTCGGCCTGACGCTCTACGGCAAGGCGCTGCGCGCGACTGCGGTCAACCGGCTCGGGGCGCGGCTTGCCGGCATCCGCACGACGCTGTCGGGCCAGATCGCCTTCCTGCTGGCCTCCGTGATCGGCGCACTCTCGGGCATCCTGATCGTGCCGATCACGACACTGTATTACGACTCCGGCTTCCTGATCGGGCTGAAGGGCTTCGTTGCCGCGATCATCGGCGGCCTCGTCAGCTATCCCCTCACCGCCGTCGCGGCGCTGGTGGTCGGCATCGTCGAGGCGTTCTCGTCCTTCTATGCCTCCAACTACAAGGAGGTGATCGTCTTCATGCTGCTGATCCCCGTGCTGCTGCTGCGCTCGCTCGCCGCGCCCGCGGTCGAGGAAGAGAAGGACTGAGCCCGATGCAGAGCCGGTTTCCCATCCTCGTCTTTGCGATTCTCATGGCGGCGATCCCGCTCATCCCGGGCGTGCCCCCGTTCTGGATCGTGCTGCTCGACAATATCGGCCTTGCCGCGCTGGTCGCGATGGGCCTCGTGCTGCTGACCGGCGTCGGCGGCCTCACCTCGTTCGGCCAGGCCGCGTTCGTCGGTTTCGGTGCCTACACCACCGCCGTGCTGACGACGGCCTATGGCCTGTCGCCCTGGCTGACGCTGCCGCTGTCGCTCGTGGTCAGCGGCTCGCTCGCGGTGCTGCTCGGGCTGATCACCGTGCGCCTCTCGGGGCATTACCTGCCGCTCGGCACGCTCGCCTGGGGGCTTGGGCTGTTCTACCTGTTCAGCAAGCTGGAGTTTCTGGGACGCAACGACGGCATCTCGGCGATCCCGCCGCTGTCGATCGGTGCCTTCAAGATGCTCTCGCCCGGCTCGATCTATTACGCGATCTGGGTCGCCGTGATCCTCTCGGCCCTGCTGACGATGAACCTTTTGGACTCCCGCACCGGCCGCGCCATCCGCGCGCTGCGCCGCGGCCATGTCGCCGCCGAAGCGTTCGGCGTCCACACGCCGCGGGCAAAGCTGCTGGTGTTCATCCATGCCGCGGTGCTCGCGGGCCTGTCCGGGTGGCTCTACGCCCATCTCCAGCGCGCGGTGAACCCGACGCCGTTCGGCGCGCATATGGGCATCGAATATCTCTTCATCGCGGTGGTCGGCGGCGCCGGCTATGTCTGGGGCGGCGTGCTGGGCGCCGCGATCGTCGTGATCCTGAAAGAGGTGCTGCAGAGCTATCTGCCGTTGATCCTGCCCGGCTCCGGCCAGGTCGAGACCATCGTGTTCGGCATCATGCTGGTGGCGCTGCTGCAGCTTGCGCCCGGCGGCCTCTGGCCCTGGCTGATGTCGTTCTTCCCCGAGCGCACCGACGGCAAGAAGCCGGACACCTCGCTGAAGCTGGAGCATCGCACCCGCGCGCCCGCCGAGACCGGCGTCCTGCTTCAGGTCGAGAAGGCGCGAAAGCAGTTTGGCGGCGTGGTCGCGGTGAACAACGTGTCCTTCGACGTGCAGGCCCGCGAGATCGTCGCGCTGATCGGCCCGAACGGCGCCGGCAAGAGCACGACCTTCAACCTGATTACCGGCGTGCTGTCGGCAACCTCGGGCTCGATCTCGGTGCTCGGCAGGAAGGTCGACAACGCGCCGCCGCAGGAGATCGTCAAGCTCGGTATCAGCAGGACCTTCCAGCACGTCAAGCTCGTCCCCGACATGACCGTGCTGGAGAACGTCGCGATCGGCGCACATTTGCGCGGCCATTCCGGCCCGATCTCCTCGATGCTGCGGCTCGACCGCGCTGACGAGGCCAAGCTTCTCGCCGAGGCCGCCCGCCAGATCGAGCGCGTCGGCCTCGCCGAGCAGATGCACCAGCTGGCAGGCTCGCTCTCGCTCGGCCAGCAGCGCATCGTCGAGATCGCCCGCGCGCTCTGCGTCGATCCGATGCTGCTGCTGCTCGACGAGCCGGCAGCCGGACTGCGCCACATGGAAAAGCAACGGCTGGCCGCACTGCTCCGCGAGCTGCGCGACGGCGGCATGTCCGTCCTTTTGGTCGAGCACGACATGGGCTTCGTGATGAACCTTGCCGACCGCATCGTGGTGCTCGATTTCGGCACCAAGATCGCGGAGGGCACGCCGGCGACGATCAAGACCAATCCCGAAGTGATCAAGGCCTATCTCGGAGTGGCGGCATGAGCACGCTGTTGTCCGTCACCGACGCGCATGTCGCCTATGGCAAGGTCGAGGCGGTGCGTTCGGTCTCGCTCGAAGTGGGCGCCAACGAGATCGTCACCATCGTCGGCGCCAACGGCGCCGGCAAGACCACGCTTCTCTCGGCCATCATGGGCATCCTGCCGCTGAAGGGCCGCGTCGCCTTTGCCGGGCAGGATCTCGCCCGCCTCGACATCGAGGACCGTGTCGCGATGGGCCTCGGTCTCGTTCCCGAGCATCGCGAATTGTTCGTGACCATGAATGTCGAGGACAATCTCGAGCTGGGCGCGTTCCGGATCGAGCGCAGCAAGGCCAAAGCCTCGATGGAGCGGGTCTATGCGCTGTTTCCGCGGCTGAAGGAGCGGCGCAAGCAGCTCGCCGGTACGCTCTCCGGCGGCGAGCAGCAGATGCTCGCGATGGGCCGCGCGCTGATGGGCGAGCCGAAGCTCTTGATGCTGGACGAGCCGAGCCTGGGCCTTGCCCCGATCATCGTCGCCGACATCTTCCGTATCGTCACCGAGCTCCGCGCCGCCGGCGTCTCCGTGCTGCTGGTCGAGCAGAACGCACAGGCCGCGCTGAAGATCGCGGACCACGCCTACGTCATGGAGCTCGGCGAGTTCGTGCTCAGCGGCAAGGCCAGCGACATCGCCGCCAACGAACGGGTCGCGGCAAGCTATCTCGGCTTCCAGCACGAAGGCGAAAGTGCGATTTAGTGTCGCCTACCCTCCCCTGGAGGGGGAGGGTCGCTTCGCATGTAGCGGAGCGGAATGCGAAGCGGGGCGGGGTGACGGTCTCTCCGCGTCGTAGACTGCCCGTGTTGAGAGATCACCCCACCCCGCTCGCGCTTCGCGCGATCGACCCTCCCCCTCCAGGGGAGGGTAAAAGAAGAAGTGGTTACGGAGCTACACCCGCTGTCTTCTCCCCCTTCAGCGCCGCAACCTCCGCTTCCAGCTCTGCGATCCTCGCATCCCTCGCCGCCAGCGCGGCCGCGACATCGGCTGCATCAAACTTCTGCGGGATGTGCTGCGGGCAGTTGGTGTCCCAGGCTGCGATCTTGAACAGGATCACCTGCTCGGGCCGGGCGCGGTAGCCTTTCGGCATCAGTGACGTGGTCAGCGCTTCGTCGTCCTCGACCACGCGCGCCTCGCCCCAGATCTTCACACGGCGGCGGTGGGCGTAGTCCATCACGAAGATGTAGGCCTTGGAATTCTCCGAGAGATTTCCTTGCGTGATGAACTGCTGGTTGCCGGCATAGTCGGCGAAGGCGAGCGTCTGCTTGTCCAGCACCTTGAGAAAGCCCTTCGGGCCGCCGCGGTGCTGGATATAAGGCTGGCCGTCGGCTGAGGCCGTGGCGAAATAGAAGCTGTTGGCGTCGGCCAGGAACGCGGCGAGATTGTCGTCGACCTCGGTGCGCCAGCCGCGCTGCTCGCTGCGCGCATAGGCCTCGCGCGAGCCCTTGCGCGCCTGGATCGTCTTCACCGCCGGCGAAAAGGCCACGTCGCTGGCATAAGTATCAATTGCCGTCATCGGAACGTCTCCTGAAATTCCGGCGCATTGCTGCGTCTTCCGCGCCTAATCTGGGCCCTTCGGCGTCTAAAACAATTGAGCAGCTTGACACTTCATCATTGCGATATATGCAATAATGCCCATGGACCGCCTGGAAGCCATGCAAGTCTTCGTCACGGTCGCCGACCTGCGCGGCTTTGCGCCGGCCGCACGCAAACTGCGGCTGTCGCCGTCGGCGGTGACGCGGATGATCGCGGCGCTGGAGGAGCATCTCGGCGCGCGGCTGCTGCAGCGGACCACGCGGCAGGTGGCGCTGACTGACGTCGGCACGCGCTATCTGGAGCGCGCGCGGCGCATCCTCGCCGACGTCGAGGAGGCTGACGGCTCGGCGCGGGAGGAACGCCATCGGCCGAGCGGGCGCCTCGTCGTGTCCGCGCCGGTCGGCTTCGGCCGCCTGCATGTCGGGCCGGTCATGACCGCCTATCTCAAGCGCTATCCCGAGGTCACGGCCGAGCTCAGGCTGTCCGACCATCTCGTCAACCTCGTCGAGGACGCCGTCGATGCCGCGGTGCGGATCGGCCATCTCGCCGATTCCTCGCTTGTCGCACGCCAGGTCGGCGAGATGCGACGGATCGTGGTGGCCGCGCCCGGTTATCTCAAGCGCAACGGCGAGCCGAAGACGCCGGAAGCGCTCGCCACGCACCAGACCATCCAGTTCGGCCCCTGGTCCGAATGGCGTTTCCTGCGCGACGGCCGCGATATCGGGCTGCCGCTGTCGCCTCGCTTCATCAGCAACAGCGCCGACGCCGCCCTGCAATATGCCGAGGCCGGCGGCGGCGTGACGCGGGTGCTGGCCTATCAGGCCGCCGAGGGCCTGAAGGGCGGACGCCTGAAGATCGTGCTGGCGCAATACGAGCAGCCGGCGCTGCCGATCCACATCGTCTACCCGACCTCGCGCCTGCTCTCGGCCAAGGTGCGCGCGTTCGTCGATCTCGTGGTGGAGACGGCGGAGTGGAGGTTTGGGTGATCTTTTCCGTCATGGCCGGGCTTGTCCCGGCCATCCACGCGCCACCACGCATGCGGTGCCAAACACGTGGATGCCCGGGTCAAGCCCGGGCATGACAACAGAGAGAGTTGGGCCTCACCCCTTCTTCGGCACCACCCGGAACGTGCCGCTGGCCCGCGCGATCACGGCGTCGTCCGCCTTCACCAGGCACTGCGCGAAGCAGATCGTGTTCCCGGTCTTGATCGCCTCGCCTTCGACCGCGAGCCATTGGCCGATCTCGGCAGCGCCGACATAATCGACCGACAGCGAGATGGTGACGAACGACGTGGTCCAGCCAGTCGCCTGGGCGCAGCTGTAGCCCATGGCGGCGTCAGCGAGCGCCGCGATCAGCCCGCCATGGATCAGTCCGCGGGCGTTGGTGTGTGGCGTCGCCAGGCGCAGTCCGACGGTGACGCCCTTGTCGGTCTTCTTCGAATAGAGCGGCTCCCAGGGATCGGTCAGCGGGGCTTTGCGGAAATGCGGCTCGTAGCCGGCGGGGATGTCGGTGCGGGTCATGGCGGTCTCGCTTCATTGCCTTGGCTGCATTGGAAGCGAATGACGCGAGGAATGCATCACCTACAAAGCTTTAAACGGAATTTGTGCAGATGTTTGAAACGAGCCCCGCCATCGCCGCAACGGCCCGACGATTGCGACCTTTGTCCGCATACATGCTGCTTCCGATCCTGTTAGGCTTTGGTCGCAGCCTGCTTGTGGCAGAGGCTCGCAGGCGATAATTATACCATATAACGTTTGCGCAAAGGGAGGGCGGTGGTCGCCCGAGCAGCGACAAATCCATGCAACATGGCTGACGTAGATGGCGCGACACGGCGCGCCTCAGTTCCGGCTTGAACGCGTCAGCGAATTATATAACATGTTAATTAACGAGACCGGGCCAACGAAGCCCGCCGTCGCAAAAGGGAGAGACGCGTGATGAGGAAAGCCTGTCTGGCCTTGCTGCTGGCAGCAAGCGTGAGCCCTGCGCTCGCGCAGGACAAGACATTTGAGCTGAAGGTCTCGCACTGGGTGCCGGCATCGCATCCGCTGCAGAAATCGCTGGAAGACTGGGTGGCTGCGGTGAACAAGGATTCCGGCGGCACCATTACCGGCAAGGTGTTTCCGGCCCAGCAGCTCGGCAAGGCGTTCGACCATTACGACATGGCGCGCGACGGCATCGCCGACGTCACCTATGTCAATCCCGGCTACCAGCCCGGCCGCTTCCCGATCATCGGCGCCGGGGAATTGCCGTTCCTGATCTCGGATGCCAAGGGCGGCTCGATGGGCCTCGACGCGTGGTATCGCAAATATGCCGAGAAGGAGATGAAGGACGTCAAATACTGCCTCGCCTTCGTCCACTCGCCCTCCTCGTTCCATTCCCGCACCAAGAAGATCGTCAACCCCGAGGACGTGAAGGGCATGAAGATCCGCCCCGCCCACGCCACCATGGCGAACTTCGTCACCTCGCTCGGCGGCACCAACGTGCAATCCTCGGCGCCGGAAGTGCGCGACATCATCGAGCGCGGCGTCGCCGACGGCGTCACCTTCCCCTGGGGCTCACTGGTGCTGTTCGGCATCGACAAGGTGACCAAGTACGACATGGAGGCGCCGCTCTACACCACGACCTTCGTGTTCGTGATCAACAAGGACAAGTACAATGCGATGTCCGACAAGCAGAAGGCCGCGATCGACAAGAACTGCACGGTCGAGATGGCAGGCGCGGTCGGCGAGCATTGGGGCAAGTTCGAGGACGCCGGCATCGCCAAGGTGAAGGCGGAATCCAGCCATGAGGTCTACAAGCTGACGCCCGAGCAGATCGCGGCCTGGAAGAAGGCCGCCGAGCCGCTGGTCAAGACCTGGGGCGACGGCGCCAAGAAGGCCGGCGCCGAACCGGATGCGGCGCTCGCGGAGCTCAAGGCCTCGCTGAAGAAGTACAACGCGCTGGCGGAGTGACGCCCAGCAGTGGCACGCGCTCACTGCACCTCTCCCGCTTGCGGGAGAGGTCGCGCCGAAGGCGCGGGTGAGGGCTCTCTCCTCTTGGGGGTTCTCGATTGTGGAAGCACCCTCTCCCCAACCCTCCCCCCGCAAGCGGGGGAGGGAGCGCACCTCCCTCGCGGACAAACTGAACCCGGCTTCGCTGGATTTAGATAGGAATCTTCCCCCATGAAGCGCTCCTGGATGGATCGCGTGATCGATTCGATCGAATGGATCGCGGCCGGCTTCGTCGGCATCGTCGCGCTCGACATCTTCCTGTCGGTGCTGTTGCGCAACACGCTGAACTATTCGATCCCCGACAGCTTCGACATCGGCCGAATGCTGCTCGGCATCCTCATTTTCTGGGGCATCGCGGCGACCTCCTATCGCGGCACCCACATCACGGTCGACCTGGTCTGGGGCAATGTCGGGCCGCGCCATCAGCGCTGGATCGACGTGTTCGCGACCCTGGTGCTGCTGTTCGTCGTCACCGTGCAGACCTGGACGCTGTTCGACAAGGTTCGGCTGACCTACAACGACAACGTCCAGACCTTCGACCTGCACATGCCGACATGGCCATTCTTCCTCGTCGCGTGGATCGGCGACGTCTGCGCCGTGCTGCTGATCGCGATCCGCACGTACCGGCTGATCTTCCACCCCGAAGACATGCATGAACCCAAGATCAAGGTGACGGAGTAACCATGAGTACCGACGCCGTCGCCGTCATCGGCTTCGTCGCCCTGTTCGCCCTGATGCTGCTGCGCGTGCCGGTCGGCATGGCCATGGGCCTCGTCGGCGTGTGCGGCTTCAGCTATCTCGTGGGCTCGACACCGGCCCTGAAGATGGTCGGTCAGGTCACCATGCGGACCGTGACCGACTACACCTTCGGCGTCATCCCGATGTTCCTGCTGATGGGCTCCTTCGTCAGCAATTCCGGCATGAGCCGCGAGCTATTCCGCGCCGCCAACGGCTTCGTCGGACATTTGCGCGGCGGACTCGGCATTGCCACCGTCGGCGCCTGCGGCGGCTTTGCCGCAATCTGCGGCTCCTCGGTCGCGACCGCGGCGACCTTCTCCGCCGTCGCCTATCCCGAGATGCGGCGCTTCGGCTATCCGCAATCCTTCGCCACCGGCGTGATCGCGGCCGGCGGCACGCTGGGCGCGATGCTACCGCCATCCACTGTTCTTGCGGTCTACGGCATCATCACCGAGCAGGACATCGGCAAGCTGTTCATCGCCGGCATCATCCCGGGCCTGCTCGCGATGACCATGTACATGATCACGATCTCCCTGATCGGCTATTTCCGTCCCGACTTCCTGCCCAAGGGCAAGGTGACGCCGTGGCGCGAGCGCTTTGCCGGATTGAAAGAGATCTGGGCGCCGGTGCTGCTGTTCATCTTCGTCATCGGCGGCCTCTACGGACTGCCCTTCCTGCCGCGCTTCACGCCGACCGAGGCCGGCGGCGTCGGCGCGACTGGGGCCTTCATCATCGGCGTGCTGACCGGCCGCCTCGACCGCGAGAAGGTGCTGGCCTCGCTGCTGCAGGCGACGCGCACCGCGGCTGCGGTGTTCACCGTGCTGATCGGCGCGCTGATCTTCGGCTATTTCCTGACGGTGACGCAGACGCCGCAGAAGGTGACGGAATTCCTCACCGGGCTCGGCCTCGGCCCCTACGGCGTGCTGGCGCTGATCATGGTGATGTATCTCGTGCTCGGCTGCCTGATGGATGCCATGGCGATGATCATCCTGACCGTGCCGATCATCTTCCCGGTGATCATGCATCTGGGGTTCGATCCGATCTGGTTCGGCATCATCATCGTCGTGACGGTCGAGCTCGGCCTGATCACTCCGCCGGTGGGCATGAACGTCTTCGTCATAAAAAGCGTAGTGAAGGACGTCTCCTTCTCCACCATCTTCAGGGGCGTAAGCCCGTTCGTGGCAACGGACCTCGTGCGCCTCGTGATCCTGATCGCCTTGCCGCTGCTGGCGACCTGGCTGCCGACGCGCATGATGGCGCATTAGCTTGGCGAAGACCGTTACTTGCCCTCCCCTGGAGGGGGAGGGTCGATCGCGCATAGCGCGAGCGCGGTGGGGTGACGGTCTCTCCACATTGAAGACTGCCCGAGCGGAGAGATCACCCCACCCCGGCGCTTCGCGCCGACCCTCCCCCTCCAGGGGAGGGTAAGACGCGGTATCGTTCGTCATGGTCAATTAAGAGGTGAAGCGATGACCACCCCGACCCTCGAAACCAAATACGTCTTCACCATCACCGCGCGGATCGGCGACGTCGTGACCGCGGGCGAGACCGGAATCGGCGTCCGCCGGATCATTCCGATCATCGGCGGCGAGGTGACGGGCGCGGTCAGCGGAAAGGTGCTCCCCTTCGGCGCCGACTTCCAGACCATCCGGCCCAACGAGCTGATCGATCTCGAAGCGAAATACGCCTTCGAGACCGAGGACGGTGCGACCGTCTACGTCGAGAACAGAGGTATGCGCTTCGGCCCGGTCGAGCTGTTGCAAAAGCTCAAGCGCGGCGAGCCGGTCGATCCGAAACTGATCTATTTCCGCACCGTGCCGAGGTTCGAGACCGGGCACGAAAAGTACCGCTGGCTGATGGAGCACATCTTCGTGGCGTCTGCGGCGCGCCATGCGGATCGCGTCGTGATCGACGTGCATCAGGTGATGTGAGGGAGAGGCCGTAGGGCCTCTAGCCGGATCGCGCCGGACGATGCTGCGCATCGCCGGGGGCGACCCGGATGAGGTGAAGACGCCTACAACGTCTCTTGCTTATGCCCGCAGTTCTTGCAGGCGAACTTGACGCGGGTCTGGCCCTTCTCCGCCTGCACCCGGTTCGGCGCTCCGCACTTGCCGCAGACGGCCTCGATGCGGGTCGTGCCCTGCTTGACCACGATGGTCTTCTTTTCCATCGATTCGCGGATCAGGCGCTCGGCCTCCTCGCGCAGGGATTGTTTCGACAAAGCTAGTCTCCGCCTCTGGAAAGCGCGAGAGCCATATCGCACCTGCACGCGAAGCACAATGCACCCTGCCTGCCGCGCGCGCCCCTGTCGCCCCAGAGGGCGCGCTGCGACCGTTCGCCTTACGCCGCCTTGGAGACCTCCATCAGCAGCCGCTCGGCCTTGGCATCCTCGATGCGGTTCACGAGGCGGCTGCTCTCATGATTGTCGCGCACGGTCTTGGTCAGGGTGACGCAGGTCTGGATCATCATCACGATCCCCATGGTGAGATAACCCTTCATCCAGAGGTCGATCGGCAGGAAGAAGATGCCGATGGCAACGAGGAAGGCGGACGCTGCGAAGGACGCGTAGGTGAAGCTCACCCAGGCACCGCTGTGGGGCTGGCCGTTCTGGTTCATGATAGTCTCCTGTCGATTGGAATGATGAT
Organism: Bradyrhizobium sp. USDA 3397; assembly: GCF_054060965.1. Lineage (NCBI taxonomy): Bacteria > Pseudomonadati > Pseudomonadota > Alphaproteobacteria > Hyphomicrobiales > Nitrobacteraceae > Bradyrhizobium > Bradyrhizobium sp. USDA 3397. The sequence continues at coordinate 6,051,346 of NZ_JBSSDS010000001.1, read as the reverse complement.
GGTGTTCGGGTTCGAACTTGAGATCAGGCCGCCGGCATGCGCCTGGACTTCAACCGCGCCAGCACGTCGTCTGCGGTCGTCTTGAGCCGCGGGCCGAAGCCCTGCTCGGCGAGTCGTTCGGCGGTGGCGAGCGGACCGGTGGCCGCGTCGATCTCGACCAGGGCATCGTCGGCCGCTTGCGCCTCCATCTGCCGCTCGCGCAGACGCTTCAAGGTCCCCTCCGCCTCCGGCAATGTCGATTCATAGGGGCGCGCGGCCTCGATGCCGCTGCGGCGAAGCGAGCGCACCGCTTCCGAGGCGCGGGCGATGCGGCGGCCGCGATCGAGCTCGGTGATGCGGGCCTGCGCGTTGGCGACGTGGCGCTTCAGCCGCGCGATCTCGGTCGCGAACAGCGCGCGCGCCGTCATGGCCGCATCGCGATCGGCCTCCAGCGCCGCAATGGCTTCGGCGGCCTCCTTGGCGAGGTCCTCGCGGCCGCCATCCAGCGCCGCAACGGCACGGGTTTCAAGATCGGCGATGCGCGCATTCGTGGCCTCGAGCTTGCGGCCTTCCTGCTGGTCCTGCGCGATCGCCAGCGCCAGCGTGCGCTTGCTGCGCTCGACGGCTGCGGCCGCATCGCGCATCTGCTGGTCCAGGATCAGAAGGGCGGTGCGGTCTTCCAGTTCCTCGCCCGCAGCGGCGACGCTGCCGCGGAAGAGGGTCACGACGGTCTTGAACATTGGTTGCTCCCTGTCTATGAGCGTTGCTCACAAAAGCTTTGTAGCAGGAAACGTGAACATCGTTCAATATTATTTTGAGCGGCGCTCACAAACTTGATTAAGAATGACTAAGGCCTTGGAACGGCGAGAGAAATTGCGCGACGCCCTGATCCAGGCGGCAGAACAGATGATCGCCGAGCGGGGGTTGGCAGGTCTGAAGACGCGCGATTTGGCCCGCGAGATCGGCTGTGCCAATGGCGCGGTCTATAATCTCGTCGCTGATGTCGACGAACTGATCCTGCGGGTCGGCTCGCGCACGCTGCTCCGGCTCGACGAGGCGCTGACTCTCGCAACAAATGCCGGCGAGCCATCGCCACGGGAATCCCTGGTCCGCATCGCCCTCGCCTATTGCGATTTCGCCGCCGAAAACCTCCAGCTCTGGCGCGCGCTGTTCGAGCACCGGATGGAGACGGGCAAGCTGGTGCCGGACTGGTCCGTGCACGACCAGATGCAGCTGTTCCGTCATATCTACCAGCCGCTGGCCGCGCTGTTTCCTGGGCGCAGCCCGGAGGAACTCGGCATCACCGCACGCAGCCTGTTCTCGGCCGTGCATGGCATGGTGGCGCTCGGGCTGGAGCAGAAGCTGGTGGCCGTGCCGCTGCCGGCGCTGCGCAAGGAGATCACGGGCCTCGTGCGTGCGATGATCGACGGGCTGATCGCGCACGACGTGAAAGGAGCGGCGGCGGCTGACTAAAATTTCACCTGTCGCATCGCCAGTCGCGCGCTTAGCCTTCGAGCCGTCCCTCACCTCTCGGAGCACCTCATGCCCCTCCTCATCCGCGGCGGCACCGTCGTCAATCACGATCATTCGCGCCGCGCGGACGTGCTGATCGACGGCGAGACCATCGTCGCGATCGGCGCAGCGCTCGATGCGCCGACGGGTAGCGAGGTCATCGATGCAGGGGGCGCCTATGTCATCCCGGGCGGGATCGATCCGCACACCCATCTCGAAATGCCGTTCATGGGCACCGTCACCGCCGACGATTTCGAATCCGGAACCAAGGCGGCGCTGAGCGGCGGCACCACCATGGTGGTGGATTTCTGCCTGCCCGATCCCGGCCAATCCATGCTGGCAGCGTATCAGGAGTGGCGGCACAAATCCGAGAAAGCGGCCGGCGATTACGGCTTCCACATGGCGGTGACGTCATGGTCGAAGCAAATCCATGACGAGATGGAGATTGTGGTCAAAACCTACGGCATCAACACCTTCAAGCATTTCATGGCCTACAAGGGCGCGCTGATGGTGAACGACGACGAGCTCTACAACTCGTTCGCGCGTTGCGCCCATCTCGGCGCCATACCGGTTGTCCATGCGGAGAACGGCGACGTCGTCGCCCTGATGCAGGACGCCCTGATCGCGCGCGGCGTCACGGGGCCGGAAGGGCACGCCTATTCGCGGCCGCCGGAGGTCGAGGGCGAAGCCACCAACCGCGCCATCATGATCGCCGACATGACCGGCACGCCGGTCTATATCGTGCATACCAGCAGCCGCGAGGCGCATGAGGCCATCGCGCGGGCACGCGCCGCCGGCAAGCGCGTCTATGGCGAGCCCCTGATCCAGCATCTGCTGCTGGACGAGCGTGAATATCAGAACAAGGACTGGGATCATGCCGCACAGCGCGTGATGTCGCCGCCGTTCCGCGACAAACAGCATCAGGACAGCCTCTGGGCCGGCCTGCAAGCCGGCTCGCTCCAGGTGGTTGCGACCGATCATTGCGCCTTCACCACCGAGCAGAAGCGGTTCGGGCGCGGCGATTTCAGGAAGATCCCGAACGGCACCGGCGGCCTCGAAGATCGCCTGGCGCTGCTCTGGACCGCGGGCGTCGCCACGGGGCGGCTGACCAAAGAGGAATTCGTCGCGGTGACCTCGGCGAACATCGCCCGCATCCTCAACATCTATCCGCGCAAGGGCGCGATCGCCGTGGGTTCGGATGCCGATATCGTGGTGTGGGATCCCAAGGCGAGCAAGACCATCAGTGCCAAGCGGCAGATGAGCCGGATCGATTACAACGTGTTCGAGGGTTTTGCCTGCACCGGCGGTGCGGCCGCGACGCTATCGCGCGGCCGTATCGTCTGGAAGGATGGCGATCTGCGCGCCGAGGCCGGCGATGGGCGATACGTCGAACGTCCCGCATTCTCGCCGGTGCATGTGGCAAACTCGGCCTGGAAGGAACTGACGGCTCCGCGCGCCGTCGCACGCGGTGCGGTGACGCCGTAAGCCATCGCGCTCCCTGGCAGACATCCGGGCAACGACAGCCTCGATCTCGGAGAGACTTAGGAACGAACGGCTGGAGGCCTCGTTGTCGCGTAGTTTCTCTCCAGCACGCGAGTCTCCCATGTATCACCACGTCAAGAAGCTGATGTTCACCGTGCGCGTCGACGAGCCCGATCCGCGCTTCGGCAATATGCTCCTCGAGCAGTTCGGCGGCGCCAACGGCGAACTTGCGGCTGCGATGCAATATTCGATTCAGGGACTGAATTGCGAGGATCCCGACCGCAAGGACCTCTTGATGGATATCGGCACCGAAGAGCTCAGCCATCTCGAGGTCGTCGGTTGCCTCGCCCGGATGCATCTTGCGCCCTCGCGGAACGACCGCCAGGCGGCAGAGGCCGATCCTCTGATCGCGATTGCCGGCGGAGGCGGCGTCAATCTGTTCAACTCGCAAGGCAATCCCTGGACCGCGGACTATCTCAAGATCACGGGCGAGCTCGACGTCGATCTCCGCAGCAACATCGCCGCCGAAGCGCGTGCCAAGATCGTCTACGAGCGCCTGATCAATTTTTGCGACGATGCCGGCAGCAAGGACGCGCTGCAATTCCTGATGACGCGCGAGATCACGCATATGAAGGCGTTCGCGCGCGCACTCGAGAGCCTGTCGAAGCCGGCCTTCAGCATCGGCCGGATCGCGCCGACGCCCGGCCTCGTGAACCAGTACTTCAACGATTCCACCGGCAGCGGCGACCACGGCGAAATCGATACCCGCGGCCCCTGGAACGAGGGCGAGGACTGGGTGTTCACGGAATCGCCTGCGCTGCAATCCGCCGATCCCGGCGCGGCCACCCCGATCGTCGCGGAGAGCTCACCGCCTGTCGACGAGGCCGGCCTGACCGATCTGCTGCTCCATGAGCTGCGTGACATCCTCCATGCCGAGAAGCAGCTGACGAAGGCGCTCCCGAAGATGGCGCAGTCCGCCCGCTTCGACCAGTTGCGGGAACTGTTCGAGCAGCATCTGGCCGAGACCGAAAACCAGGTCGAGCGCATCAACGAGTGCTTCGAGCTGCTCGGCGAGAACGCGCGCGCCAAGCCTTGCAAGGGCATGATGGGCCTGATCGAGGAAGGCCAGGAGGTCATGAAGGAAAGCCAAGAGAAGGAGGATGCAGCCGCCGACCTCGCGCTGATCTCTGCGGCGCAACGTGTCGAGCATTACGAGATGGCCGGCTACACCACCGCGCGCAACCTCGCGCAGCAGCTGCGCCACAGCGCGATCGTCGCCCTGCTCTCCAAATCTCTCGCCGAGGAAGAGAATGCCGACCTCCTGCTCAACCAGGTCGCGCGATCGCTGATGTCGGTGGCGAAGATGCCCGCCGCGCTGGAGCAGGCCGAGTAGTCCGCGCCGACGCGCAACACCTATCAACCCACGCCGCCTCGCGTTCGCGGGGCGGCTTGGTGCTTCCTGGCTGTGGCATACAGCTTGCCTCTCGATGCCGGACAATTCCGGAACGGGAGGCACCCTTGAGCATTTCACCCCTCGATTTGAACCGCCGCAGCGTCGTGCTCGGCGGCCTCGGTGTCGCCGGTATGGCAGCCTTTGCTCCACGTCTCGCCCGGGCGCAGGGCCGCAGCGAGACGTTGCTGGTGGTGCAGGAGCTCGGGCCGAACTCGCTGGACATGCAGGGCGTCGGCTCCAACCAGACCGTGAATGGCCTGTCCTGGAACTGTTACGACCGCCTGCTCACCTACGCCTCCAAGACACTGCCGGACGGCACGTTGTCGTATGACCGCGAGAAGCTCGCGCCCGAGCTCGCCGAGAGCTGGGAGGTCGCCGCCGACGGCATGTCCTGCACCTTCAAGCTTCGCAGGGACGCCAAATTCCACGACGGCACGCCTGTGACCGCCAAGGACGTCAAATGGTCGTTTGACCGCGCCGTGAAGGTCGGCGGGTTTCCGACCTTCCAGATGTCGGCGGGATCGCTGGAGAAGCCGGAGCAGTTCGTGGTGGTCGACGACCACACTTTCCGTATCGACTATGTCCGCAAGGACAAGATGCTGCTGTTCAACGTCGCCGTCGTCGTGCCCTTCATCATCAATTCCGAGCTCGCCAGGAAGAACGCGACGCCGGAAGACCCGTGGGCGCTGGCCTGGCTGAAGAACAACGAGGCCGGCGGCGGCGCCTACAAGATCGAGAGCTGGAAGCCGGGCAGCGAGACCGTGCTGACGCGCTTCGACGACTGGAAGAGCGGGCCGCTGCCGAAAGTGAAGCGCGTGATCGCCCGCGACGTTCCCTCCGCCGGCACGCGCCGTGCCATGCTGGAGCGGGGCGATGCGGATATCTCCAGCGGCTTTGCACCACGCGATTTCGAGCAGATCATCAGGGAGGGCAAGGTCAAGGTCTCGGGCGTGCCGATCCCGAACGCGCTGTGGTACGTCGCGCTGAACACCGCGAAGCCGCCATTCGACAATGTCAGGCTCCGTCAGGCCATCGCGTGGGCCATGCCCTACGAGCAGATCCAGACCAGCGCCTTCTTCGGCCGCGCCGTTCCCATGTATGGCGGCGCCGCCGAAGTCTCAAAGCCGGTGTGGCCGCAGCCGTTTCCTTACGTCACCGATCTCGACAAGGCCAAGGCGCTCCTGAAGGAAGCGGGCTTCGAATCCGGCCTGGAGACGACGTTGTCGCTCGACACCGGTACCGCCACCGTCGGCGAGCCGACCGCGATCCTGATCCAGGAGAATCTCGCCAAGATCGGCATCAAGGCGGGAATCGAAAAGATTCCCGGCGCGAACTGGCGTACGACGCTGAACAAGAAAGAGCTGCCGCTCGCGCTCAACCGCTTCAGCGGCTGGCTTGATTATCCCGAATATTACTTCTACTGGAATTTCCACGGCAACAACTCGATCTTCAACATCTCCTCGTACAAGAACAAGGAGATGGACGCCCTGATCGACAAAGCGCGCTTCACCACCGATGCCGCCGAGTACGACAAGACCGTGAAGGATTTCATCGCGCTCTGTATGCGCGACGTCCCCGTGGTTCCGCTCAACCAGCCGATCCACGACGTTGCCATGCAAAAGAGCGTCTCCGGCTACGAATTCTGGTTTCACCGTGAACCGGACTACCGCCAGTTTGCGAAGGGCTAGTTCTGCCGGGCGACGCTGATGGCGCGTGAGGCAGCTCCTGCCTGCATGGTCGAAAAGCCGCGCTCCAGGCGCGCGGCGCTCGCATGCAGCATCGCCGCGTCGAGCCTACCCTGTCGCGATCCTTCCAAGGCGCAGGCAAAGACACGGTAGAACTGCGCGCCGTCATAGGCGACCAGCAGCAGATCGACGCCGGCATTGATCGCCTCGACCGCGGCCTTGCAGACGTCGTTCTGGTAGATCGCGCCCATGATGAGGTCGTCGGTCATCACCACGCCCTGGTAACCCCACGTCCCACGAATGATCCCCTCGACGACGCGCTTCGAATGCGAGGCGGCGCGATCGGGATCGACGGCTGTGAGCGTGACGTGGCCGACCATGAGGGCGCTGCGCGAACGCGACAGCACCTCGCGGAACGGGAGCCAGTCGGTTGCCTCCAGCTCCTTCACCGGCGTGTCGAGATTGGCGCTGAAATGATGCGTGTCGGCGCGCACGCGGCCAATGCCGGGAAAATGCTTGAGCGTGGCGCCGACGCCCGTCTCTTCCAGCCCGCGCACATACGCGCTCGCGATGGTGCTGACGACGGCGGGATCGCTCGCTATCGCGCGCTTGCCGATCAGCGTGTGGAAATCGAGACGGTTGCGCCGCGCCGGCGGCTTGAGGTCGAGCACCGGGGCGAGATTGAGGTTGACGCCGACGTGGGCGAGCTCGCGGCCGTGGATGCGGCCGAACTCCTCGGCCTTGGCCTGCTGCTCATCGGAAGCCAGCCCCGTCAGCGTTGCCAGCGCCGGCACCTTCGTCAGCGGCGGCGCAAGATGCCCGACGATGCCGCCTTCCTGATCGGCGGCGACGATCAGTGACGGCAGGCCGGCTGCGCGCCTGAGATCCTGCAGCGCCGCGATCTCCGCCCGCAACGTCTCGATGGCGCGGCCGCGGATATTGTGCCGGGTAACATAGACGCCGCCGATCAGGCCCTGCTCGGCGAGACGCGCAACCTCGGGAAAGGAGGAATAGCCGACCATGAAGTGCGGCCCGAGCTGCCGCGCCTCGACGGCGCTGGCGTTGAGAACGTCGTGCTTGCGCAGCTCGAACTTCAGATGCGCAGCCGACATCAAGAGCGGCGGCAGGCACCAGAGCACGACGAGCGCCTTGCCGGCGATGGTGCGCCAGCGACCTCCCCACAGCAAAAGAGCGACGATTGCGATGCTTGCGACGACAAGGGAGATGTTTCCGGCGCCACGCAGCACGAGCAGATAGGGATCGTTCTTGTTCGCGGCGACAAATGCAGCGAGCGGCGCGGCGAGCCAGAGCAGGACGAGACCGATGCGGTTGAGCAATTGCATGATGCACCAGGTGCGATGGGCGATGAATGTTTCGCACCTAGCAAAGCGAATCACGCTGCGCGAGAGGCAAAAGCGCGCCTGCACGAAAACTGCAAAAAACTCCTGAAGCCGTGCAGACGATGATCCCGCCGTCTGCACAAGTGCCGTTCAGAATTCGTGATGCCACCACCATTCACGGAGACTCTCTGGACATGACGAGCCTGGCTTCGACGACGGACATCCAACCGATCAGGCCTTCTGCGCTGTCGGCCAAGCTCGCAGTGGCGCTGCTGCTGGCTGGGCTCGCCGACTGGCTGTTCTACGGTCAGCGGATCGGGCTGTCGCTGACGCTGTTTGCGGTCGCGACCGCCTGCGTGTCGGTGCTGTTCAATCACGCGACCCTGGACTGGCGGCGGGCGATGATCAGCGGCGCGATCCTTGTGCTCGGCCTTGTGCCGGCCATGGAAGAGCTCAACACGCTGTCCTTCCTGATCCTCGTCGCGTCGCTGACGATTGCGCTGTTGCTTGCGACCAATCCCGATACGACCGGGCTCACCGACCGCGCCCGCGCGCTGCGCAATTTCCTCCTGCTCGGTCCCTTCAGGTTCTTCCTCGAAGCGCCCCAGATGTTCAACCTGTCGGCCTTCGCACGTGGCATCGCGCTCTGGCTGATGCCCGCGGCGCTCGGCACCGTCTTCATCGCCCTGTTCGCCGCCGCCAATCCGGTGATCGAGCAATGGGTGTCGCTGCTCAATCCCAAGGTCATGTTCGACCATACCAACATGTGGCGCGTCCTGTTCTGGACCTTGATGCTGGCTCTGGTCTGGCCGTTCATCCATGTGAGCTGGCGGCGCAAGACGATAGACATCGCCCCCGTGGCCGAAGGCCCGGTGCCACTGCCGCTGTCGCCTATGGTCTCGGCGGAATTTCTCGGCCCCTCCATCGTCCTGCGCTCGCTGATCCTGTTCAACCTGCTGTTTGCGGCGCAATCGATTCTCGACGGCATTTATCTCTGGGGTCACGTGGCGCTGCCCGACAGTTTGACCTACGCGGCCTATGCCCATCGCGGCGCATATCCGCTGATCGCAACCGCGCTGCTTGCGGCCGCTTTCGTACTGGTGGCGATGCGCCGGGGCGGGCCAGCCGAAAAGTCGAGAGTGATCCGGCCGCTGGTCTATCTCTGGGTAGGACAGAACGTGCTTCTGGTCGGCTCGTCCATCCGCCGGCTCGATCTCTATGTCGACATCTACATGCTGACCTATTGGCGCATCGCGGCCTTCATCTGGATGGGGCTGGTGGCGCTCGGCCTGATCCTGATCGTCGCGCGCATCGTGCTCGACAGGTCCAACCAATGGCTGATCGGCGCCAATCTCGCCGCGTTGACGATCGTGCTCTACGGCTGCTCCCTCGTGAACTTCGACGCCTTCATCGCCGACTACAATGTCACCCATAGCCGGGAAGTGTCGGGAAAAGGCGTGCACATCGACATCGATTATCTCATGACGCTCGGACCGCAGGCGGTGCCCGCCATCGACAAGGCGTTCGCGCTGCGGCCCGCCGCCAGGGAGGGCTGCCTTGTGCCCCGCCGCGACCGCCTTGTAGAACAGCTGCGTCAGGATCTGGCCTGGCGAAGCTGGAGCTTTCGCGACTGGCGGCTCCAGCGCAGGCTGGGCGCCCAGGCAAGAGCTCAGGCCGGCAACCAGCCGGCGAGCTGACGAGGACACGGAGAGTTTCTTGGCGCATCGCATTCTCATCGTCGACGACGAAGGCCACATCCGCGAGGTCATCCGCGTCGCCCTGAAGAAGGCCGGCATGGACGTGATCGAGGCCCGCGACGGCAAGGAGGCGCTTCTCCGCTTTGCCGCCGACAGGCCCGATCTCATCGTGCTGGACATCGGCATGCCCGAGTTCGACGGCCTCGACGTCTGCCGCGAGATTCGCAAAGGCTCCGACGTGCCGATCCTGTTCCTGTCGGCGCGCGACGAGGAGATCGACCGTATCCTGGGCCTTGAGATCGGCGGCGACGACTACGTCACGAAGCCGTTCAGCCCGCGCGAGCTGGTGGCGCGGGTCAATGTCATCCTGCGCCGCCTCAGCCCGCGCAACGGAGAAGCCAAGGCCGGGCCCACCGCGCTGACGCAAGGCGGGCTGCTGATCGATCCCGAACAGCATGTCGCGTCCTTTGCCGGCACGCCGCTGAAGCTGACCGCGATCGAGTTCGGCATCCTGCGCGCGTTCCTGTCCCGGCCGACATCGGTGTTCAACCGCGAGCAGCTGATGCGCGCGGCCTACCAGCTCAACATCCAGGTCTCCGACCGCACCATCGACAGCCATATCCGCAACATCCGCGCCAAGCTCGCGGCGCTTGCTTGCGACAACGTGATCGAGACCATCCACGGCGTCGGCTTCAAGCTCGGCCGCTGCGAGAAAGAGGCATGAGCGCTGCGCCCGACAAATGGCGGCCGTCGCTCACCCTCGTGATCTTCACGGTGCTGGCGACGGTCGGCATATTGCCGCTGGTCGGCCTGTTCTTCTTCCGTCTCTACGACAACCAGCTGATCCGCCAGACCCAGGCCGAGCTGATCGCACAGAGCCGCGTGCTGGCGACGATCTATGCGCAGGAGGTCGCGGCCCGGCTCGACAGCGGCCTCGTGCTCGGCGCCGAGGTGCCGCCGGGCGTGCTGCCCGATCCCGGCGACCAGGTAACACCGATCCGCCCCGCGCTCGACCTCACCGCGAACGACCTGTTGCGGCGGCGGCCCGACGCATTGCCCGCGGCCAGGCAGGCGCAAGCAGCCTATGTCGAGATCGGGGCCAGGCTGACGCCGATCATCCGCGAGACCCAGAAGGTGACATTGGCCGGCTTTCGCATCCTCGATCCGCAAGGCGTGGTGATTGCCGGGCGGCAGGAGGTCGGGCAGTCGCTCGCCCATATCGAGGAAGTCGCGGAGGCTCTGCAAGGGCAATACCGCGCGACTTTACGCAACCGCGTGCCGGACAAGCCGCCGCCGCCGATCTATTCCTTCAGCCGCGGCCTCGGCGTGCACGTGTTCTCGGCGATGCCCGTCATCGTCAACAACCACGTCGCCGGGGTGATCTACACGACGCGGACGCCGAGCAACATTTTCGACCATCTCTATCAGGAACGCGCCAAGTTCGTGCTGGCGGGACTCGCCGTGATCCTCGGCACCATCGCGATCGGCCTCGTGTTCTCGCGCACCATCACGCTGCCGATGCGCGAGCTGATCGACCGCGCCGCCCGAATCGGCCGCGGCGACCGGGAGGCGTTCCAGCCGCTGAAGCATTACGGCACGCGCGAGTTCGCCCAGCTCTCGCACAGCTTTCTCGGCATGGCCGAGCAGCTGGCGCGGCGCTCCGACTATATCGCAACCTTCTCGGCCCATCTGACCCACGAGCTGAAATCGCCGCTGACCTCGATCAAGGGCGCAGCCGAGCTGTTGCAGGATTCGGTGCAAGGCAAGGCCGAGGGCCTGACGCCGGCCGAGCAGAATACCTTCATCGCCAACATCCTGTCTGATACCCAGCGGCTGGAGGCGATGGCGCAGCGGCTGCGGGAGCTCGCCCGCGCCGAGAGCCTGCCGCAGAACGAGCGCACCGAGCTGGCGCCCGTGATCGCCGATCTCAGGAGGCGGTTTCCGGCAAGCTCGATCGAGGCCAGCGGCAGCCTCGACCGGGCGATCGGAATGTCCTCGGAGAAGGCGCTGATCGTGCTGTCGCACATCGCCGACAATGCGGTGCGGCACAAGGCCGGGACGATCAGGCTGGAGGCGGTCGACGCACGGACGACCGTGCTTGTGACGGTCAGCAATGACGGCGAGCCGATCTCGGCGCCGAACCGCGACAGGATCTTCGATGCGTTCTTCACCACCCGCCGCGACCAGGGCGGCACCGGGATGGGGCTGGCGATCGCGCGCGCGGTGATGGCGAGCCATGGCGGCTCGATCAGGCTTAAGCCGACCGACGAGGGCGCAGCCTTCGAGCTCCAGTTTCCGGTTGCCTAGATCGCAAAGACCCAGACGGCGACGATGGTGCCGATGGTGGCGAGACCGGCGATGGTCCAACCGGCGGCGTATTCCAACTCAGGATGACCGGTCGCCCGCATGATCTCAACCGGATCGGCGGTATGCTTCTCTGCCATGACAGCCTCGCACGTTTCTTCCCGCGTCATAGATAAGTCGCATCAGCCGCAAAGAGGTTCCATCACGGAAATGCGAGGCATGACGCAGCTAGGTTTGTTCGCCGACCCGCAGGAAGGCCCGGCCGGCCTTCGCACCACGGACGACTTTATCGATCACGCCGCCGAGCAGGATCTGATCGGCCGCATCGCAGCATTGCCGCTCCAGCGCTTTCAGTTCGGCGCGTTCGAGGGCAACCGCCGGGTGGCGTCGTTCGGCTATCGCTACGACTACACGCTGCAGCGTCTGGCCGAGGCCGATCCGATCCCGGACTGGGTCCGGCCCGTCGCGCGGCAGGCCGAGGCCTGGGCGGCGCTGCCGGAGGGCAGCGTCCGGCAGGTGCTGTGCACTGAATACGAGGTCGGCGTCGGCATCGGCTGGCATCGCGACAAGCCGCATTTCGACAAGGTTCTCGGCCTGTCGCTGGGCTCGCCGTGCAACTTCCGCTTCCGCCGCCGCAACGGCGCCAAGTGGGAGCGCCATACGCTCACCGCCCTGCCGCGCTCGCTCTACATGATGGACGGCGAGGCGCGGTCGCAGTGGGAGCACAGCATCCCCCCGGTCGCGGCGCGGCGCTATTCCATCACCTTCCGGACGATGAAGCGGGCCTGACGGACCATCCAAAACAAAACCGCGAAAACAACCCCATGCACAGTAGCGAGCCGTTGCCGGCGCGAGCCTCGGCTGGGCTGGACAACCGCATGACGGATCGGGATAAAGCGGCGGCGGCGCGACCTGCCCGCCAAGGTGCCGCGAATTCGCCTCAAGACCGGCTGACTAATGAGGCGAATTCTGGCCAGATCAGCGAGCCAAGATGAGCCCCGCAAGGCCGCCACGCCCATGAAGAATTGTCTGACATTTTTCCTGTTTCTGACCATGACTGCGGCCTCCGCACACGGACCCGTGCCGGGCCGGCTGCCGCCCTCCGATCTCGTGCGAGCAGGCCTCACCGATTCCGACACCACCGCCGGCGGCACCGCGCGGCTGTGCGAGCAGGTCACCTTCTCGCGCGGCCTGCGCTATGGCGAGAGCGAGGCCAATGTGCTCGATGTCGCGACTAGCGCGACCAAGGCCGACACGCCGCGGCCGGTGCTGCTGTTCGTGACGGGGGATACCTTCACCGGCGACCGCGGAGCGCCGGAGCTGTCGCGCCAGATCCAGGACCAGGCGATGTGCTTTGCTGCGCGCAATGGCATGATCGGGGTCCGCGTCAATTATCGCCTGGCGCCCGCGGCGACCTGGCCGGCCGGCGCGGCCGATGTGGCCGCGGCGCTGTCCTGGGTTCATGGCAATATCGACCTCTTCAACGGCGATGCCCGCGAGATCGTCGCGGTCGGCTACGGCGCCGGCGCCTTCCACGTCGCGACCATGCTGGCGCATCCCGAGCTGCAGACCGCCGGTGCCGACGTCGCGGGCGTGGTGCTGGTGTCCGGGATCTACCGCGTCGGCAAGGACGCAAGCGACAGCGAGAAGGCCTATCTCGGCGGTGATGCCACCCAGTACGACAAGCGCTCGGTATTCCCCGGTATCCTCAATGTCGACGTGCCGATCGTGCTGGCCTGGGCCGCGGACGATTCCGCCGGCCTCGTGGCGCAGGGCGAGACGCTGAAGAAGACGCTGTGCGGCGCCGGCCATTGCCCGCGCAGCACGCTGCTGCGCAGCCGCGACGGCATCGCGAACGCCTTCGGCCTCGACGGCTCCGGCGACAGCCTCGCGGAGCCGACGCTGCTGCTGGTGCGGCAGTTGGAGGCGCGGGGATTGCCGTAGGGGTTGCGGTAGCGCGGTTTCTACTCTGACCGTTTGCTGGGCCAATCCCCCGCCCTCCGCCGCAGGAGCACACTTCTCGCGTCGTGGGCGGTCGGTACCCTCCCCCTCCAGGCCCCTGGAGGGGGAGGGTCGGCTCACATGAAGCGAAGCGCAATGTGAGACGGGGTGGGGTGACGGTCTATCAGCGTCGCACACTGCCCGGGTCGAGAGATCACCCCACCCCGCTCGCGCTACGCGCGATCGACCACGGGCGAGCTACGCTCGTCCCGGACCCCTCCAGGGGAGGGTAAGAGCAGGTTGCCACACGACACACACTCTCGATCAGAAATCAAAGCAGCGCGTCAACACGCCTGCCATTTCGCTTCCGGCCCATGCGTCGCATCGAAGCGCGACAGCCACACGATTGCCAAACGCTTGACCTAGATCAATCGGCCTTGGTGGGGATTGAGCCGACCTCGTTGGGGGCCAACCACAAGGCGTCGAACATGCGCTTCATCGGCAGGATGCTGTTCGTTTCCGTGATTGCCGTCGCATCGCTGGGCGCGATGTCGCTGCAGCAGCACGCGGATCAACCCGCAAGCCATGAGGAAATCCGCATCGGCAATGTCATGCCGTATTCGGGGCCGCTGTCGGAGTTCGGCGCGATCGGCCAGGCGGAAGCGGCCTATTTCGACATGGTCAACGCGCGCGGCGGCATCAACGGCCGCAAGATCCGCTTCATCACCCGCGACGACAATTCCGATCCGGCAACCGCGCTGGAGCTGACGCGCAAGCTGGTCGAGAAGGACGGCGTGCACCTGATGTTCGGCTCGTTCGGCACGCCCGGTAATCTCGTCACGCGCTCGTACCTGAACGAGAAGAAGATCCCGCAACTGTTCGTCGCCTCCGGCGACGAGGAGCTGAGCCAGCCGAGCGCGTTTCCCTGGACCATGGGCTGGCAGCCGTCGTTCCGGTCGGAAGGGCGCATCTACGCCAACTACATCCAGGCCTCTTACCCCAGGAAGAAGATCGTCGTGCTCTGGCAGAACGACCAGTTCGGGCGCATGCTCTACAAGGGCATCCAGGAGGGCCTCGGCGATCTCAACCGTCACGTCCTCGTCGACATCGCCTTCGATCTGGCCGACGAGCATCTCGACGGGCATGTCTCGATCCTCAAGCGCGCCGGCGCCGATATCTTCGTCTTCCTCGGCGTGCCCTCGACCGCATCCAAGGTGATCAAGCTGGCAGCGTCCCTGAATTGGCGTCCGGTCTTCATCGTCAACGATGCCTCCGCCTCGATCGCCAACGCGATGGCGCCCGCGGGGCTGGAAAACTCTGCCGGCGTGATTTCGGCGGCCTTTTTGAAGGATCCGAGCGATCCGGCCTGGAAGGACGATCCCGGCATGAAGGACTGGTTCGCTTTCATGGACAAATACCATCGGGTCGAAAGCACCAACAACAGTGCGGCCGTCTATGGCTACGCCGCGGCCGAGGCGCTGACGCAGGTGCTGAAGCAATGCGGCGACGATTTTTCGCGCGACAACATCATGCGCCAGGCAGCTTCGCTCCGGGACTATCAGCCTTCGGTCGCATTGCCCAACATCAGGATGAACACCTCGCCCAATCGCTACCTGCCGATCCGGCAGATGCGGCTCGTGCAATTCGACGGGCGGTCGTGGCAGCCGTTCGGGGACGTGATCGAGACGGCGTTCACGGAAGGCGCGGCAAGGTGAGCCTCCACCTGTGCCTTTGCAGGGCTACCCGTCCCCGGCCTTTCCCGCAGAAGAAGCAAGCACGTGACCGTTGGTGCACCGAAGCTTCCAGGGCGTCATGGCCGGGCTAGTCCCGGCCATCCACGTATTTCTTCGCGGCACCAAGAACGTGGACGCCCAGGACAAGCCCGGGCATGACGACCTATTGTGCCTGCCTCACGCCGGCTTCAGTGAGGCCAGCGCGTTCTCCAGGAGCGAGCGGACGCGCGCGGCGTCGCCTGATTTCACCACGGCGGGGTCGAGATAGAGCTCGAGCCCCGGCGCGCGCTCGGTGATGATGCCGCTGTTCTCCGCAGCTTTGTCGTTCAGCGCGTCGACCGAATAGGGGATCACCTCGCGGCGTATGCCCTTCATCGTGATCGCCGGGAGCGCATGGGCGCGGACGATGTCGCTAACGAGGGCGAAGGTCTCGTAGCTCAGCACGATGCCGCCGGGCTCGGCGATCGATTGCAGGCGCGCGGCGAGGTTCGCCTCCGCACCGATGATGGTGTAGTCCATCCGGTCGGCGCTGCCGAAATTGCCGACATTGCAATAGCCCGAGTTGATGCCCATGCGCGAGCGGAACGGCTGCTCGATGCCGGAGGCGCGCCACTTCGCGTTCAGCTCGGCAAGCCGCTGCTGCATGCGCCAGGCCATCTGCAGGCAGGCCTGTGCATCGGCGCGGTCGCCCTTGGTCTCGGGGTCGCCGAAGAAGATCAGCATGGCATCGCCGATGAACTTGTCGATGGTGCCGCCATATTCGTGGGCGATGGCCGACATCTCGGTGAAATATTCGTTGAGCAACTGTGTCAGCTGCTCTGGCTGGAGCCGTTCCGCGGTCGCCGTGAAATTCTGAATGTCGGAGAAGAAGATGGTGAGCTTCTTGCGCTCGGTGTGGATGGTGACGTCCTTCTGGCCCGAGAAGATGCTCTTGTAGACCTGCGGCGGGATGTAGCGCGAGATCTTCATCGACAGCGAGGCCAGGAAGTCGTTGGCGGATTCGAGCTCCTTGTTCATGTTCTTGATGCGGCGCGCCTGACGGCGCTGCAACGACAGGAACGCCAGCCCGCTCCCGGCGGCGATCACGAAATAGGCCAGCAGGAACTTGAACGAGAAGATGTTGGCGGCGATCGGCTGAGCGATAATGACCTCCTGGATGCCCCTGACGTCGCCGACCTTCCAGTCCTTCTTCGGGCTCTCGGGATGGCTGTTGTGGCAGCTGACGCAGGCCGGGCCCATCGTTACGGGGCAACGAGACGAACCTTGTCGTTGAACAACGAGGTCTCGGTCTCCACGATCTTCTGCTCGGGATCCTTGCGCAGCGCCTCCAGCGCATCCTTCTCGAACTTGTCGAGCTGGTGCGGGGCGCGGTTCTGGAACGGGAAGTCCGAGACGAAGCGGTAGGTGATGTTCTCCTGCTGCGCGCCGATCACCCGGCCGAGCTCCAGCGACAGCGTCGCGGGGATCGGGATCGCGCCAGGCACGGATTCGTAGTTGTGCACGACCTTGGTGCTGCCATTGGGGTTGGCGAGCACGCGCCCGACCACGTTGGAGGCGTAATAGCTGCGCACGCTCGTGATCACCGAATTGAGATCGATCGCCTGGCGCCGCAGCGCCGTCTTGCTGAGCTCGGTCAGGTCCAGCCACACCGCGACCGGCAGGGCGAGCAGGAGGAAGACGATCGCAGCACCCGTGAGGACGCCGCTCTTGCGCTGTTCTTCGGAGATCGCTTGTTTCACGTCGTGGCTCCGTTGTGTGCGATTTTGTCGCAAATCCTTCCGGAATCCGAGACAAAGCATGCGGCGGCACAGAGCCAAGAATTGCCGGCCGGCGCAACCCCATTTTATGGTGGTCGCAGCAAGCGGCTTTTCGTTTGATCACGGATGCTTAAGATCGGCGCCGACCCGCATCCGCGCCGCCGGGAGAGAGCCATGACCGAGACCGTCCGCATCAAGCGCTTTGTCGCACGCCCCGTGATCGTGCCGATGAACCTGCCGCTCCAGACCGCGACCGGGGCGGTCGCCAAGGCGCCGCTGGTGCTGATCGACTGCGAGACCGATCAGGGCGCGGTGGGCCATTCCTATCTGTTCTCGCTCACGCCCTCGGCCTTGAAGCCGCTGGCGGCGATGGTCACGGAAATGTCGGACCTCGTCACCGGCGACGAGCTGCTGCCGTTCGAGATCGAACGCAAGCTGAGCCAGCGTTTCACGCTGCTGGGCCTCGCCGGCCTGCAGCGGCTGGCGCAATCCGGCATCGACATGGCGGCATGGGACGCGCTGGCGCGCACGCGCGGCCTGCCGCTGGCCCGCCTGCTCGGCGGCGCGCCGAAGCCGGTGCGCGCCTACAATTCGAAAGGGCTCGGCATCATGCCGGCGGGCGCCGCGGTGGAGGAAGCCCACAAGCTGCTGGCCGAGGGGTTTCACGCCGCGAAGATCCGCGTCGGCCGAAGCGATGCGCGGGAGGATCTCGCCGTCGTGCGCGCGGTGCGCAAGGCCGTCGGCGACGAGGTCACGCTGATGTGCGACTACAATCAGGCGCTGACGGTCACCGAAGCGATCCGCCGCGGTGAGATGCTCGACGACGAGGGCCTCAGCTGGATTGAAGAGCCGATCCGCCACGACGATCATGCCGGCTGCGCCCGCGTTGCCGACGCGCTGCAGACGCCGGTCCAGATCGGCGAGAACTTCGACAGCGCGTTTTCCATGCAAGCCGCGCTCTCGGCGGAGGCCTGCGACTACGTGATGCCTGATGTCCAGCGCATCGGCGGCGTCACCGGCTGGCTCCGCGCCGCGTCGCTCGCCCATGCTGCCGGCATCGAGATGTCGTCGCACCTGTTCTCGGAAGTCAGCGCGCATCTGCTCTGCGTGACGCCGACCGCGCATTGGCTCGAATATGTCGACTGGGCCGATGCGGTGCTGGCAACGCGGCTGCAGATCAAGGACGGCTTTGCGCTGCCGAGCGAGGAGCCGGGCAACGGGATCGCGTGGGACGAGGCGGCGGTGAGGAAGTATCTGGTGGAGTGACGGGTCTCTCATCTCGCCATTGCAAGCACACCATCTCCTCCCTCGTTGCGAAAGCATGCGACACGGATTAACGATCCGCCATGACCACATGGCGCCCCCATCCCCATATCCGCGTCGTCGCGATCGGCCTGCACTGGCGCGGCGGGCGGCTGCTGGCGGCCGAGGTGCGCGACGATGCGGGGCGGATCAAGGGCGTGCGCCCGCTCGGCGGCGAGATCGAGTTCGGCGAGAGCTGGCGCGCGGCCTTGGTGCGGGAATTCAACGAAGAGCTCGGCATCGACGTCAGCATCGTGGGCGAGCCGCTGGTGATTGAGAACATTTTTGTGCACGAGGCATCGACCGGGCACGAGGTGATGTTCATCGCGGAGATCGCGTTTCTGGATGGCGCATTCGCCGGCCAGGAGCGCGTCGACTTCCGCGAGGACAATGGAGAGCAAATCGTCGCGCGCTGGTTCGACCTTGCCGATCTCGACCTGGAGGGCGGGCCGAGGCTCTATCCGACGGGGCTGAAGGACTTGCTGCTCGGGAGCAAACTCGACGTTCCGTCATCCTGAGGCGCGCACTGCCTCCATGTCGTGATTGCGAGCCACCGGGTCCGCGCGAAACGCACGGCCGATCACAGGCTCCGCGAAGCAGTCCAGAATCCCGTCGCCGAAAGACTCTGGATTGCTTCGCTGCGCTCGCAATGACGGAATGTGGGGCGACAGCATGCCTGCATCGTTGCCGTCACTGTGATCCGCCTCCATCGCGCTTGTAGCGGAAATCGCAATGGGAGGCGCCTTGCATGATAGTCTGCGTGCGCGTGAGCCTGATGTCGGGACCAAAACCTTCCGCGGTGGCAAAGTCCGCGGTGCAGATCAGCAGGAAGCCGAGTTCGGGCTCGCCGAGGGCCTTGTAGAATTCGGCATAGGCGCAGCGCGTCACGTCGAAGGCGAACGCGTCCGCCGCGCCCGTTGCGCTTCGGCGCGGCATCCTTCACTCTGCTATCGCGAGCGAAGGATGGTGGGCACGACAGGGATCGAACCTGTGACCCCTACCATGTCAAGGTAGTGCTCTCCCGCTGAGCTACGTGCCCTAGAGGTCATTTCATCGGTGGGGTCCCTATAACGGCTCACGGGACCCTGCGCAAGGACGGAACGGGGCCGATTTAGGCCGCCAGCATCTTGTTCACTTCGCTGACCAATTCGCGCAAGTGAACGGGCTTGGACAGCACCTTGGCGTTCTTGGGGGCGTCCGAATCCGAGTTCAGGGCAACCGCAGCAAAGCCGGTGATGAACATGATCTTGATGTCGGGGTCGAGTTCCGAGGCCCGGCGGGCGAGTTCGATGCCGTCCATTTCGGGCATGACGATGTCGGTCAGCAGCATCTCGAACGGCTCTTCCCGCAGCCGCTGATAGGCGGCCATGCCGTTGTCGTGGGACGAGACCTGAAAACCGGCGTTTTCCAGCGCCTTGACCAGGAAACGGCGCATGTCGTTGTCGTCTTCGGCGAGCAGGATCTTTGGCATGGCAGGAAACGTCGAATCCCCAGAGGATATCAGCAGAGGTCACTAAGCCCGACAGAGGGTAAATTTGGGGTGAAAATCTTAACCCTGCGCCGGCCCCGCCGCCGGCTCTTTGTGGACCGGAACGAGGTCTGAATCAATCGAGCCGGACCGGCGCGTCCCCTTCCCGCTGGCCGCACGGTTAAGATCTGTTCCAAGAGGCCATCACATCTTTTCGCTTGGCAGAATGGTTGCGATTCCGGACAATGACGACACATAAGAGCCGCGAGATCGGCCGAATCATTGGACCCGGAGCTTGTCCGGATCGGACGGCACGAAGGGACGAAGCCTGAGAAGATGACCCGCTTTGACGGCGACATGTCGCCAGCCTTCGAGATCTTCGAGCCTGCCGAATGGCGCGCGCCCGTCATCTTCAACTCGCCACATTCCGGCTCGACCTATCCTGAGGAATTCCTGGCGGCGTCGCGGATCGACCTGCCCACGCTGCGGCGGTCGGAAGATTCGTTCATGGACGAGCTGATCGGCCATCTGAGCGCGCGCGGCTTTCCGACGGTGCGTGTCAACTTTCCCCGCTCCTATGTCGACGTCAACCGCGAGCCCTATGAGCTCGACCCGCGCATGTTCACCGGCCGGCTTCCGAGCTTCGCCAACACCCGCTCGATGCGCGTCGCGGGCGGCCTCGGCACCATTCCCCGCGTGGTCGGCGACGGCCAGGAGATCTACCGCGACCGCCTCCTGGTCGACGATGCGCTGGGGCGGATCGAGACGCTGTACAAGCCCTACCATCGCGCGCTACGCCGGCTGATCAACAAGGTGCACCAGATGTTCGGCACGGTGGTGCTGGTCGACTGCCACTCGATGCCGTCGGTCGGCGTCAGCAGGGACGAGCCGCGCCGGCCCGACGTCGTGATCGGCGATCGCTACGGCACCAGCTGCACGCCGCTCTTGCCCGATCGCGTCGAGGAGACCATGAGCGGGCTCGGCTATTCGATCGGCCGCAACAAGCCCTATGCCGGCGGCTTCATCACCGAGCATTACGGCAATCCCGCGAGCGGCCTGCACGCCGTGCAGCTCGAGCTCAACCGCGCGATCTACATGGACGAGCGGCGGCGCGAGCGCAGCGCTCGCTTTGCGCAAGTGGCCTCCGACTTCGGCGTTCTCGCCGACGTGCTGGCGACCACGATTCCGTTCGCCGATCTCGGCCCATTCCAGGCCGCGGCGGAATAGGACGCAGCTTCTCTCCGAAACGACGAGGCCTTCTGAGACGAAGAAGCTTTGCGCGCGACTGCGTTTTCGCTTCGCAAGCTTGCGCGCGCGAAATGAAAACGGCGGGGCTCAGAAAAAAGGGCCGCTCGCGAATGACGCAAGCGGCCCAAGTCTAGGGAGGAAACGCCCAAGGAGGGCAGCGGTAACGCGAGGCGCTACCGCACCGCAACAATATGCGACCGCGCCGCACAAAGTGCAAGGGCTTTTGCGCGGTTTCCCATGCAAATCGCACATGGCTCAGTTGCTTCTATGGAAACCCAGATTCAGTTTCTTTGATAAGGAAATTCAATGGGTTGATAGTCATTTGCATACGAACAAGGCAAGGTCGGAACTAAGATTTCAACTCCATGATCGATATTTGGCCAGCAGATGACTGGAATGGGGCAGCCCGCCGCGGCATCCAAAATACCAGGGCGCAACGCCAAGACAGCGCTGCACGCGGCAGGCGAATTGAGCTAGGCAGGAGGCAAGCTCTCCAACTTCGCTTCGAGGATTTCGCCTGTGACGGTGATCGACTTCTCCGCCTTCATCGGTCGGCTCGCCACCGCCTCCGGCGAAACCATCCTGCCGTTCTTCCGCACCTCGCTGTCGATCGACGACAAGAGCAAGACCAAGGATTTCGACCCCGTGACGGAGGCCGACCGCGCCGCGGAGGCGGTGATGCGGCGGCTGATCAAGGCCAACTTCCCCCAGCACGGCATCGTCGGCGAGGAATTCGGCAACGAGCGCGAGGACGCCGACTACGTCTGGGTGCTCGACCCCATCGATGGCACCAAATCCTTCATCGGCGGCTTTCCAATCTGGGGCACGCTGATCGCGCTGTTGCACAAGGGCACGCCGGTGTTCGGCATGATGCACCAGCCCTTCATCGGCGAGCGCTTTTCCGGCGACAACGGTTCGGCCAATTATAAAGGGCCGTCGGGCGAGCGCCGGCTCCAGGTCCGCCGCTGCGCTTCGCTGTCGGAGGCCACGACTTACACCACCAGCCCCCTGCTGATGAACGAGAGCGACCGCGCCATCTTCGGCCGCATCGAGAAGAGCGCGCGGCTGTCGCGCTATGGCGGCGACTGCTACTCCTATTGCATGCTTGCCGCGGGCCACGTCGACCTCGTGGTCGAGACCGAGCTGAAGCCCTACGACATCGCGGCGCTGATCCCGATCGTGACCGGCGCCGGCGGCGTCGTCACCACCTGGGAAGGCAAGCCGGCCCAGGGCGGCGGCCGCATCGTCGCGGCCGGCGACGCGCGGGTGCACGAGGCAGCGTTGAAGCTTTTGAACCAATAACGACTCTCACGCCTCGACGAAGCCGATCAAGCGCGCGCGCCAGCGTACAACCAGCTCACACCGCCTCGGCCCTGAGATGCTCCACCAGCAGCTTGGCCGGCCTTGGCAGCGCCTTGAAGCTGCGCGCGCAGATCACGAGGCGGCGGTTGGCGAAGGCATCGCGCAGGCGGACCATGGCGAGCGGCATGGTCCTGGCGCAGCGGCGGGCCGCGGCTTCGGGCACCAGCGCCACGCCGACATCGGCCGCGACCATCTGGCAGATCGCGTCGAAGTCGCGCAGGCGCGCGCGGAAATGCGGCCGCATGCCGAGCCGCGCGGCGTGCTTCGAGATGTGCATCTGGAGCGCGGTGGCGCTGGTCAGGCCGACGAAGTCGCAAGTCCCTGCCTCCTGAAAGTCGATCTGGCGGCGGCCGGCGAACGGCCCGCGTTTCGACGTCACCAGCGTCAGGCGGTCCTCGCTGAAGCGGAAACGCTCGATATGCTCAGGCAGGGCGTGCTCGGCGGCGAAGCCGAGATCGGCAGCGCCGGCGGTGATCGCCGCCGCGATGTCGGTGCTCTCGCGCTCCTCGATGTCGATGGCGACGTCGCGATGTTCGCGCAGGAAGCCGGCCAGTGCCCTCGGCAGATGCTCCGACAGGCCCGACGTGTTGGCGAGGAAATGCACGCTGGCGCGCACGCCACTGGCAAAGCCGGCGAGATCGCCGCGCATGGCGTCGATCTGATGGATCACGAGCCTGGCATGATCGAGCAGGCTCTCGCCGGCCGCGGTCAACTCGACGCCGCGACGCCCGCGCTTGAGCAGCGCGACGCTGAGCGCATCCTCGAGCCCCTTGATACGCGCGCTGGCCGAGGCCAGGGCGAGATGTGATCGCTCCGCGCCGCGGGTGATGCTTCGCTGGTCGGCGACCGCGATGAAGAGCTGGAGATCGACCAGGTCGAAGCGCATGCGATGTCTCCCTGAGCTCCCTGAGCCTTCGTTGAGGCCGAAGGCTCTCTCCGTAACCTCCAGATTGTGCCCCCGCGCGGCTTCGGTCAATGTGCTGGCATGATCGACCCGCTGCTCATCCTCATCGCCGCCGTGTTCCTGCTCGCCGGATTCGTCAAGGGCGTGGTCGGGCTCGGCCTGCCGACGGTGTCGATGGGCCTGCTCGCCGTGAGCATGGCGCCGAGCCGCGCCATCGCCATCGTCATCGTTCCCGCCATCGTCACCAACATCTGGCAGACCTTCGTTGGTCCTTATCTGCGCGATATCCTGCGGCGGCTGTGGCCGCTGATGATCGGCACCGTGGTCGGCTGCTGGCTCAACGCCGGCGCGCTGACCGGGCCGCATGCGCGCTACGGCACGATCGTGCTCGGCGCCCTGCTCGTCGTCTACGCCGTGATCGGCCTGAACAAGTTCCAGTTCCGCGTCGCGCCCGAGAACGAGAAATGGGTCGGCGGCGTGGTCGGCATCATCACCGGCGTGATCTCGGCCTCCACAGGCGTGCAGGTGATTCCGTCGATGCCGTTCATGCAGGCGATCGGCATGGAAAAGGACGAGCTGGTGCAGGCGCTCGGGGTGTTTTTCACCACCGCGACGCTGGCGCTCGCCTTCAACCTGACCGCGGTCGGACTGCTCACGCCCGCCAATGTCGTGCCGGGCGCCGTGGGCCTCGCCATGGCCTTCGCCGGCATGTTCGTCGGCCAATCGGTGCGGGCGCGAATGCCGGCGGAGGCGTTTCGCCGCTGGTTCCTGATCGCGATGATCCTGCTCGGCCTGTATCTGGCCGGCAGCGCGCTGGCGACGGAATTCGCTTGAACGAGCTACCGTGTCTCCAGCATGGCGACGCGGATGCCGAGATAGACGAAGAGGCCGCCGAGAGCGCGGTTGACCCAGGCGATCGCGCCCTCGGACTGCCGCAGCCGGTAGGCGGCTCTGGCGGCGAACGCCGCCAGCACCAGGCACCACAGTGTCCCCGTGAAGATGAAGATCAGGCCGAGCGTCAGGAAGGCGAGCGGCTTGTGCGGGGCATCGGCTGCGACGAATTGCGGCAGAAAGGCCAGGAAGAACAGCGCGACCTTCGGATTGAGCGCGTTGGTGAAGACGCCCTGGAGGAAGACCCGCTGCAATGAGCTCCGCGCCGGCTCGTCGATGCTTGCAGCCAGCGCCGGGCGCGACCACAGCATCTGGAGACCGGTCACGACGAGATAGGCCGCGCCGACCAGCTTCAGGATCGAGAAGGCCGTGGACGAGGCCATCAGCAGAGCCGAAAGCCCGATCGCCGCGCCCGCGACATGGACGAAGCAGCCGCAACTGATGCCCAAGGCGGCAGCGGCGCCGCCCCGCCAGCCCATCTGCATGCTGCGGCCGATCACGTAAACCGAATCCGGCCCTGGCGTGATGTTGAGCAGCACGCCCGAGAGGATGAAAAGCCCGATCTCGTGAATGCCCAGCATGAAGGTCCTCCGCTGCCGTCCTGGCGGTCCTGGTTCCGCTTAGTCGGTTCGCCCGTTCCCGTCCACTGCCGGGATTGCGCAGGATTTACCTCGAATTTGCAATGCGGATCATGCTTCCGCTGCGGCGCATCTGCTCTATAAAGGCGGGGTTCTTGAAATGCAGGATTCGCGGCAACCGCCACGCTGTGGCCGGTCACCTGATCCCTTGGAGCTTTGAGGATATGGAAAGACGTCTGGCCGCCATCGTCTGCGCCGATGTCGCCGGCTATTCGCGCATGATGGGCAGCGACGAGGCCGGCACCCATGCCGCCTTCAAGGCCCATCGCGCCGCCATCCATCCGATCATCCTCAATCACGGCGGCCGCGTCGTGAAGAACACCGGCGACGGCTTCCTGCTGGAATTCGCCTCCATCGTCGGCGCCACCGAGGCGGCGATCGCGATGCAGACGCTGATGGCCGAACGCAACCGCCATCTGCCGGCCGACCGCGCCATGCAGTTCCGGCTCGGCATCCACATGGGCGACGTCATCGCCGACGAGGACGAGGTCTTCGGCGACGACGTCAACATCGCCGTCCGCCTGGAATCGGTGGCGAGCCCCGGCGGCTTCGCGATCTCGGCCAAGGCCTACCGGGAGGCGAGCAAGCATCTCACCGTGCCGCTGACCGATGCCGGCAACCATCGCTTCAAGAACATCAAGGATGCGATCGGGGTCTTTACCTGGACGCCGGAGGGCGCGCCGGCGCTTGCCCCCGAGCTTCGTGAGGCCTCGGCGCTGTCGCAGCAGTACCGCACCGCGATCGTCGGCGTGCTGCCCTTTGCCAATCTCAGCGACGCCCAGGACGAATATTTCTCCGATGGCCTCACCGAGGACCTGATCCACGCGCTATCGCTGCAATCCTTCTATCGGGTGCTGAGCCGCAACTCGACCTTCGCCTTTAAGGGCAAGAATGTGGGCACCCGGCTGATCGCGCGCGAGATCGACGCCACCTATCTGATCCAGGGCTCGGTGCGGCGCGCCGGCGCCAAGATCCGCGTCACCGCCGAGCTGATCGCGCCAGAGACCGGCGAGCAGCTCTGGACCGGCCGCTACGACCGCGACATCGGCGATTTGTTCGCGATGCAGGACGAGATCACCACCAATTTGTCCGCCGCCATCGCTACCGAGATCGTCCGTGCCGAAGCCTCCGCGCCGGCGCGGCTCTCGACCGACGTGAGCGCCTGGGACCGCTTCCTCAAGGGGCTGTCGCATTACTATCGGCAAACCAAGGAAGATCTGGCCGCCGCGGTCGACCTATTCCGCGAGGCCATCGGGCTCGATCCCAAGCTGTCGATCGCGCATGCCTATCTCGCCACGATCCAGATCCAGAGCATCCAGTTCGGCTGGGTCAAGGGCACGCGCGAGATGTGGGCCGAGGCGATGAACCTCGCCGAGACCAGCGTGCGGCTCGACCCGCGCTCCTCCTTCGCGTTCTCGATCCTGTCCTGGGCCCATTCGCTGGAGGGGCATCACGAGGCGGCAATGGACGCCGCCAAGCGCGCGGTCGCGCTCAATCCTTACGACAATGGCGCGCGCGGCGTGCTTGGCATCTGCCATTTCATGATCGGCGAGCATCGCGAGGCGATCGAGCTGTTCTCGATGGCGTCGCAGCGCGACAACAGCGACCCGCGCTACCAATGGGCGGCGCTGAACGCGTTCAGCCATTATTTGTTGCGCCAATATGACGCGACCCTGTCGTGGGCGCGCGAGCAGCTCTACATCAACCCGAATCACATGCAGGCGCTGGCGATCCGCGCCGCGGCGCTGGCGCAGCTCGGGCGAAGCGACGAGGCCAGCGAAGCCGTGAGCGTGCTGATGGCAAATTATCCAACGCTGAACGTCGACAGGCACTTGCGCAACTTCCACTGGAAGCGGCCCGAGGATATCGCCCATTATCGCGAGGGGCTGCTGAAGGCCGGCGTACCGCTCGGCAAGCTGACGCTG
Organism: Bradyrhizobium sp. USDA 3397; assembly: GCF_054060965.1. Classification (NCBI taxonomy): domain Bacteria; kingdom Pseudomonadati; phylum Pseudomonadota; class Alphaproteobacteria; order Hyphomicrobiales; family Nitrobacteraceae; genus Bradyrhizobium; species Bradyrhizobium sp. USDA 3397. The sequence goes on along the minus strand of NZ_JBSSDS010000001.1, from coordinate 6,024,725 downwards.
GTGCAGAGCGACGTGAGACGGGCCGCCGAATCCTGAGCGAAAGGGCCGCAGGCCCGACGTGGTTCCGGTGCGACCGCCTGCTCGTGTTGACACGACAGTGAAATGGGCCACACTCGTCACACGCTGAAGTAGTATATCGTGCTGTCGGTTTGTTAGGACTTTCCGCGCTCTAACAGCGCGCCTGCTTTTCAAGATTCGCTGCTTTCAGGATTTGGGCCATGCATCACCCCGCTTCGAAGCCGCCCCTCGATCCCTCGATTCCAGTCTCGCCGAACAATCCCTGCCCGTTCCTGCGCGGCCTCGTCGGCGAGGGCTTCGTCGAGGGAGGCACCGTTCCGCTCAACACGCTGTCGCAGACCATCGCCAATGCGACCGGTGAGACGGGGCTGAAGAAGGTCTCGGCCCGCATCCAGGTCCGCGGCGTCGCGATGATCGCCAACGGCGTCAAGCACATTCTGAAGAGCATCTTTTCGGGCGCGCAGCTCGACGCGCTGCGCGGCGGCCCGCTGGACAAGCGCGGCGCCGGCTCGCGCATCCTCGGCGTCGACGGCAAGGTCGACGAGGGCGAGATCGCGCGGCTCGCGAGCTTCGGCCGGAGCTACACCGACCCGAACACCGGCAGCAGCGAGCCCGGCCTCAACGCCGCGGAAATCAAGACCTTCATGCGCGACAACCTCGAGCGCGCCGGCAGCGCCGCTCGCTGGTACTACCCGCTGCTGATGAAGTTCGAATGGCCCATACTTTTGAAGATCATCGGCAAGGGCAAGCAGGGCGAAGAGCGCTATCTCAGCGTGGCCGACGTGCGCACGCTGTTCGAACAGCGCCAATTCCCCGACCGCATCAACCAGCGCATCGTATCGCAGCCGCTGCTGTCGTCCTGCCAGCTCCGCTTTCGCTGGGCGGTCGCGCTCACGGCGCTCGTCATCGGCCTTGGCCTCGCCGGCCTGGTCGCGGTCGCCGAATTCCCCAACCAGATTCGCGCCATGCTGCCGCAGAAGGGCGTGCTGGTGAATCTCCTGCCGCCGCCCCTGCCGGCGATGCCCGAAACCAAGGCTGCCTATTGGCTCGAGCAAAACTGGTCGCTCAAGGACCGACACTGGTTCCACCACGCCAGCCAGGGCACCGCGACGTTCCCGGTGCCCTATGACTGGTTCGTGGCGCTGGAGCAGCCGCGGCTTCACCTGTTCTCCAAGCCGGGTCTGATCAAGGACAGCGCCTATCTCGAACGCTTCGGCTTCATCCCCAGCCCGCAGACGATCCAGACCGACACGGCGACGCTGCGCCGCTTCGGCTACGCCAATGTCTACGAGACCACGCAAGCGTCGGACTGGTCGACGCGCTGGACGCCGGCGGAGAACGTCGACGGCCTGCCGGTCGGCTTCGCGCGCATGACCGGCGTGGTCGATCCCGCGACGAGCCGCCGCGAGGACGACATGATCGGACTGACCTGCGCCGCCTGTCATACCGGCCAGATCCATTACCAGGGCATCGACGTCCGCTTCGACGGCGGCCCGGCGATGACCGACCTGAAGAAGCTCGAGCTCGCGACCGGCCTGTCGATCGCCTATACGCTATACGTCCCGTTCCGCTTCCAGCGTTTCGCCGATCGCGTGCTCGGCCCCGACGCCAGCACGGCGGACCGCGCGGCGCTCAAGCAGAAGCTGAGCACGATCGGCAGCTTCCTGATCGACTGGGCCAAGACCTACGAGAAGACGATCGAAGGCAAGACGACCTGGGACGGCAAGCAGCAGCAGGACACCGAGGAAGGGTTCGGCCGGCTCGATGCCCTCAACCGCATCGGCAACCAGGTGTTTTCGCAGGACCTCGCAATGAGCGGGGTCAAGGGATTCGAGAAGAACCTGCACGCTCAGGACGCGCCGGTCAGCTATCCCGCGATCTGGACGGTGCCCTGGTTCAAGTTCGCCCAGTACGACGCCTCGATCGAGCAGCCGCTGATCCGCAACGCCGGCGAAGCCCTCGGCGTGACGGCGCTGCTCAATTTGTCCGATGCCTATCCGCAGGACAGGCTGTGGCGCTCCTCGGTGAACATCAGGACGCTCGGCTGGATCGAGGACATGCTGAGAGGCCCCGATCCATTCAAGGCGGCTGATGGTCCGAAGTTCGGCGGCCTGCTCGCACCGAAATGGCCCTCGCACATCCTCGGCGATGCCTGGAAGCTGAAGCCCGACCGCGTCGAGCGCGGCCGTGCCATCTACGCGGAGATGTGCTCCGGATGCCATCTGCCTGACATCAACACCCCGGCCTTCTGGTCGTCGAAGCGCTGGGAGCCGAGCGGCGACAGCAAGGTGCTGAATGCGGTCACGATCCCGCTCGACGAGATCAAGACCGATCCCGAGCAGTCCCTGGTTCTCAGCAAGCGGACCGTCGACGTGCCCGGCTTTCTGAAGGTCGACACGGCCGACCTGCAAAAATGGTGGCAATGCGAGATCCCGACGGCGAGCGCTTCGCCCAACGAGATGGTCTATGCGCTGGGCCTCATGACGGTGGTCGATCTCGTCGCCCGCAAATGGATGGACGACGAGAAGATCCCGGAGGCCGAACGGGCGCAGATGTGGAATCTCGCGCGCAAGAACTGTCTCAATCCGGCGCCCGATCCGCGCTATCGCGCGAGGCCCTTGAACGGCATCTGGGCCACCGCGCCTTACCTGCACAACGGCTCGGTGCCTTCGCTGTACTGGCTGCTGAAGCCGCAGAACGAGCGCCCGCAAAAATTCTGCATGGGCCGCCGCGACTACGACCCCGACACCGTCGGTTTCGCAGTCGCCGCCAACGAGCGCTGCAAGACCGGTGAAACGGAGTTCTCCGCGACCGGCTCCGACGGCAAGCCGATCCAGGGCAACAGCGTGCTCGGCCATTCCTTCGAGCGCAAGGACGGCGAGCCGAAGCGCCCCGGCGTCATCGGCCGCATGTTCAAGGACGACGCCGAACGCTACGACCTGATCGAGTATCTGAAGACGCTGTAACGCACCCGTACCTCGTCATTGCGAGCGAAGCGAAGCAATCCAGACTGTCTCCGCGGAAACAGCCTGGATTGCTTCGTCGCAAGAGCTCCTCGCAATGACTGGAGAACGAGGACTCTCCCCCTCGTCGCCGCCCTCACTTGAACAGTGGCGTGCCCGGCACGAAGGCGTCGAAGGCGGCCCAGAACTGCGCGCGGTAGCGGTCCTGCTCCTGGAGGATCTCGTGCTTGGCACCGGCGATCACGAGATGGGAGCCGGCGCGCAAATGATAGGCGAATTCCTCGATCGCCGCGGTCGAGACCACGGTATCGTTGGAGGCCGCCAGCATCAGGATCGGTTGGCGGATCTGTGAGGGGTAGTTCACGCGCTTGAAGGTGTGCATCGCGCGGAAGGCGGTATCGGCCCAGGCGACCGTCGGCGAGGCTAGGCCAAGCGTCGGGTCTTCCTCCAGGATCGCGGCGTTGCGCGCATAGCGGACCGGATCGCTGGTCAGGGGATTGTTGATGAAGGGTTCGAGCCCGGTGAGGCGGTCGCTGCCGCCGGGAACGTAGCGGCCGCCCTGTCCGAAGAGGCGCATCGTCTTGAGCAGCGCACGCACCGGCAACGAGGTGGTGCGCCCGGGCAGGTCGATCATCGGCGCAGACAGCACCATGCGGTCGAACCAGCGCTTGCCGGCATGCGCCACGCGCAGCAGCACCGTGCCGCCCATGGAATGGGCCAGCGCGAAGAAGGGCGGCGGGCAATCCGGCAGCACCACCTGCTGCACGAAGGTCTCGACGTCGATCTCGAAATCGGCGAAGTCACGCACATAGCCTTTGCGCGGATCGCGCAGGCGGCGCGACGAATGGCCCTGCCCGCGCCAATCGATCATCGCCACCGCAAAGCCGCGGTCGCGCAGATCGCGCACGGTCTCGAAATACTTCTCGATCTGCTCGCTGCGCCCGGTGAAGACGCAGACCGTGCCCTTGCGGTTCGCGGGCGGCGCCCAGCGCGCAAAGCGCAGCTCGACGCCATCAGGGGTCTTGATGGTGCCGCTGACGACGTTTTCGGGGACCGGATTGGCGGGAATCGAGACCAGCGTCATTGGGCGTGCTTGGGCGGGAAGTGCTGCAAATCAAGGGGCCAAAGCGCCGAAAAGGCGCCTGTCCCGCCCTCTTGAACGCCGTCTCGTTCCACCCATATCACCTTCGTGCAGGCCGCTACCAGTGTTTCGGAACCGGAACATCAGGCTGCACACAGACTAAAGCCCGGCCCGATTGGCGGGCGGGTTACCAACAGTCGCTCAATGGAGGACTTGACCATGCGTAGCTACGACCTCACTCCGTTCTATCGTTCCACTGTCGGCTTCGACCGTCTCTTCAACCTGCTCGACCAGGCCAGCTCCGACGGCAGCCCCGGTTATCCCCCCTACAACATCGAGCGCACCGGCGAGAATGCCTACCGCATCACCGTTGCGGTTTCGGGCTTTGCCAAGGATGAGCTCTCCATCGTCGCCAAGGAAAACACGCTGACGATCAAGGGCGAGAAGGTCGCGAACGAGAACTCGAAATCCGAAGTGCTCTACCGCGGCATCGCCGCGCGTGCCTTCGAGCGCGCCTTCCAGCTTGCCGACTTCGTGCAGGTGAAGGACGCCTCGCTCGAGAACGGGCTGCTTCACGTCGACCTCGTCCGCGAGATTCCCGAGGCCAAGAAGCCGCGCCAGATCGCGATCAACGCCGGCGCCAAGGCGCAGGTGATCGAGAACTCCGCCGCGCAGGCCGCCTGAGCCAGGCGACCAAACCCAGCGACTTTCAGGTTGCGAAAACGCCCCGGTGCCCCGGGGCGTTTTTTTCGTTGCAATGCATCACAGAACGGTGAAGGCGTAACACCGTCGCCTCGCTCTCCGTCCTTTGGGCATCGAACCAAAAACACGGAGAAGATCATGTCACTCTGGCGCAGCCTTTTCGTCGCCGCGAGCCTGTTGGCGGCTCCCCTCAACTTTGCTCATGCCCAGACACCGCAGACGGTCAAGGCGAAGAACGTCGTGCTGGTGCACGGCGCCTGGGCCGACGGCTCGAGCTGGTCGGAGGTGATCCCGATCCTACAGGCTGCAGGCCTGCATGTGACGGCCGTGCAAAATCCGCTGTCCTCGCTCAGCGACTCCGTCGAGGCGACCAAGCGGGCGCTGGCCGAGCAGGACGGGCCGACGGTGCTGGTCGCGCATTCCTGGGGCGGCACCGTGATCAGCCAGGTCGGCACCGACCCGAAGGTCACCGGCCTCGTCTACGTCGCCGCACGCGCGCCCGATGCCAACGAGGATTTCGTGGCGCTGTCGAAGCAGTTTCCGGCCGGCCCGGCGCGCGCCGGCATCGTCGAGCGCGACGGCTACACCAAGCTCTCGGAAGACGCCTTCCTGAAGTACTTCGCCAACGGCGTGAAGCCGGAGCAGGCCAAGGAGCTCTACGCCGTGCAATGGCCGACGGCGGCCTCGATCTTCGCCGGCCGCACCACGGAGGCGGCGTGGCGCTCCAAGCCGAGCTGGTACGCGGTGTCGAAGAACGACTACACCATCAACCCCGATTTCGAGCGCTTCCTCGCCAAGCGCATGAACGCGACCACGATCGAGCTCGATGCCGGCCACCTCTCGCTGGTGTCGCATCCGAAGGAGGTGGCGAATCTGATCCTGGATGCGGCGGGATATCCGCGGAGCTGAAGCGATCGTCGAAATGGAAAAGGCGCCTGAATGCTCAGGCGCCTTTGTCTTGGCCAACTCTCTCCCAGATGTCGTCCCCGCCTAGTGCGCAATTGCGCACGGGGGCGGGACCCATAACCCCAGGGAGCGGTTTGGCGAAGACTCGGAGTCCGGTACTCGCACCTCATCCCCACCGATAGATCACGCGGTATGGGTCCCCGCCTTCGCGGGGACGACAGCGACGGTGTGATGAGCGGTGTCGCGCCAAACTCCGGTCGCCCTAATCCAGCCCCTGCGCGGCCGGCATGTCCTGTGTCGGCAGGATCGTCGGAGCCGGCCTGGCCTGACCGACGGTTGGTGCGATTGCTTGCGGAGCGGCTTCGGCCGGCTTGGCTTGCACCACGGCGGCCTGCTGCGCCGGCTGGGCCTGCACTGCCTGAGCCTGCTGCGCGGTAGGCTCGGCCGGCTTCGCGGCGACCGGCGTCTCGGCACGCCGCGGGGCAGCCTTCGGCAGCGGCACGGCGCGGCTTGCCACATGCGGTATCGACGCCGGCGGGCGCGGCGGGCCGCTGCGGATCACGGTCGGCGGCGGCAGTGCGGTTTGCGGCCCATAAGCCGCGCGTTCGTCATAGGAAGGCGCCATGCCATAGGCATCAGTGGCGGGCATGAAGCGGATGATCCGCCCGTCGCGGGCGTCGATCACCAGCCGGCCATCGTCGCCACGGCGGTCGATCACCGCAATGGTGTAGACGCTGCCGCGCAGGCGCGGGATACCGAGCGGCAAGAAGCCGTTTTCGCGCAGCACCGCGTAGACCTCCGTCGACGGCAGCAAGGCCTGTGCCGGGCCGCGTTCTTCGTAGCCGTAGCCATAGCCATAGCCATAACGCGGCGGCGGGGCGGCCTCCGGCGGCGCGTAAGGCCCGTCGAAATCCGAGACCGCGATGACGGCCCCTCGAGCGATACCGCCCGCGGGAACCTGGGCATGGACCGCACTGGCAGCCAGCACCAACGCGGCGGCCGCCACACATCCTGTGAAAAACTTCATGATCCAGACGCTCCTGTCAGGCCCTCCGGTGGCCGCCCTGTTTCGCTTCTCGCGGCGTGGCGCGCCTTCCGAAGGGTTGATCCGAAGCTTCGTTGGGGATTTCGGCGCCCGCGGGGCCGGATAAGGGCGTGTTTGCCTCAAAACCGGGGCTGCGCAACTTTTGGAAAGCGATCGATTGACTTCTGCGGAATCGGGACTTCCGCGCGCTTGTGTGCTAGACAAAAATTTGGCAAGGTGATGGTTAGGACAGGAAGACTGTCTCAATTTTGCTTGCGGTTCCGGCATAGGGATTGCAACGAAAGTTGGTGCTCTCGAGCACCAAGAAGGCAACAGGCCAAGCCGTTCTCGGGGACGAAGAACGCCGAGGCCTGAATTTAAGAAAATGCGGCTCGCAACGGACGAGCGGTGGCCCAGGAGCGGGTGCCGCGGAACGCCCAAGGTGCGCCGAAGATGGCGGTGAGGCAGCTTGCCGCATGGAGAGGATAGGAACAATGAACGGGTCGCAATTCGAGCGCGCAAACATCGTGGCAGAAGAGCTGTCGGCGACGGTCGCCTCGAAAACGACCGATCCGATCACCTCACCGATTCAAGAGCACAATTCGCGCCCCAAGGCCGAAGGCCTGTACGATCCGAGCCTGGAGAAGGATTCTTGCGGCGTCGGCTTCATCGCCAACATCAAAGGCAAGAAGTCGCACGAGATCGTCTCGGACGCGCTGAGCATCCTCTGCCACCTCGAGCATCGCGGCGCCGTCGGCGCCGACCCGCGCGCTGGCGACGGCGCCGGCATTCTGGTGCAGATCCCGCACGCCTTCTTCAGCCGCAAGGCCTCAGAGCTCGGCTTCAAGCTGCCGGCGCCCGGCGAGTACGCCATCGGCGCGTTGTTCATGCCGCGCGACACCGCCTGGCGCAACGTGATCAAGAGCATCGTCGCCGACCAGATCAAGGAAGAGGGTCTGACCCTGCTGGGCTGGCGCGACGTGCCGACCGACAATTCCTCGCTCGGCGTCACCGTGAAGCCGACCGAGCCCGCCTGCATGCAGGTGTTCATCGGCCGCAACGGCACCGCCAAGACCGAGGACGAGTTCGAGCGCCGGCTCTACATTCTGCGCAAGTCGATCTCGCAGGCGATCTACCAGCGCCGCGACCGCGGCCTCGCCGGCTATTACCCGTGCTCGATGTCCTGCCGCACCGTGATCTACAAGGGCATGTTCCTCGCCGACCAGCTCGGCAAGTACTATCCCGATCTGCACGAGGCTGACTTCGAGAGCGCGCTCGCGCTCGTGCACCAGCGCTTTTCGACCAACACCTTCCCGGCCTGGTCGCTGGCGCATCCCTACCGCATGATCGCGCACAACGGCGAGATCAACACGCTGCGCGGCAACGTCAACTGGATGGCGGCGCGCCAGGCCTCGGTCAGCTCCGAGCTCTACGGCAAGGACATCAACCGGCTCTGGCCGATCTCCTATGAAGGACAGTCGGACACCGCCTGCTTCGACAACGCGCTCGAATTCCTGGTGCAGGGCGGCTACTCGCTGCCGCACGCCGTCATGATGATGATTCCGGAGGCGTGGGCCGGCAATCCCTTGATGGATGAGAAGCGCCGCGCCTTCTACGAATATCATGCCGCGCTGATGGAGCCGTGGGACGGCCCTGCCGCGATCGCCTTCACCGACGGCCGCCAGATCGGCGCCACGCTCGACCGCAACGGCCTGAGGCCCGCGCGCTATCTCGTCACCAAGGACGATCGCATCGTCATGGCGTCCGAGATGGGCGTGCTGACGATCCCTGAGGACCAGATCATCACCAAGTGGCGGCTGCAGCCGGGCAAGATGCTGCTGGTCGACCTCGAGCAAGGCCGCCTGATCCCGGACGACGAGATCAAGGCTTCGCTCGCCGCCAGCCATCCCTACAAGGAGTGGCTGGAGCGGACCCAGATCGTGCTCGAAGACCTGCCGAAGGTGCCGACCACGGGCGTGCGCTCCAACCTGTCGCTGCTCGACCGCCAGCAGGCGTTCGGCTACAGCCAGGAAGACATCACCATCCTGATGACGCCGATGGCGGCCACGGGCGAAGAAGCCGCAGGCTCGATGGGCAACGACACGCCGATCTCGGCGCTGTCGGACAAGGCCAAGCCGCTGTTCACCTACTTCAAGCAGAACTTCGCACAGGTCACCAACCCGCCGATCGACCCGATCCGCGAAGAGCTGGTGATGAGCCTCGTCTCGATCATCGGGCCGCGGCCGAACCTGTTCGACCTGCAGGGCATGGCCACGACCAAGCGCCTCGAAGTGCGCCAGCCGATCCTGACCGACGCGGACCTGGAAAAGATCCGCTCGATCTCGGAGGTGGCGGAGTCGCACTTCAAGTCGCGCACGCTGGACACCACCTTCCACGCCGGCCTCGGCGCGGCGGGCATGGACCAGGTGCTGGACGAGCTCTGCGCGCGCGCCGAAAGCGCAGTGCGCGAGGGCGTCAACATCATCATCCTGTCCGACCGCATGGTCGGCACCGACCGCGTGCCGATCCCCTCGCTGCTGGCCTGCGCCGCCGTGCATCATCACCTGATCCGCACCGGCCTGCGCACCTCGGTCGGCCTCGTCGTCGAATCCGGCGAGCCGCGCGAAGTGCATCACTTCGCCTGCCTTGCCGGCTACGGCGCCGAAGCGATCAATCCCTACCTCGCGTTCGAAACCATCACCGCGATGAAGGACCGCCTGCCCGGCTCGCTCGACGACTATGAGATCGTCAAGCGCTACATCAAGTCGATCGGCAAGGGCCTGCTCAAGGTGATGTCCAAGATGGGCATCTCGACCTATCAGTCCTATTGCGGCGCGCAGATCTTCGACGCGGTCGGCCTCAAGGCCGACTTCGTCGCCAAGTTCTTCGCCGGCACGCATACCCGCGTCGAGGGCGTCGGCCTTGGGGAGATCGCGGAAGAAGCAGTGCGCCGTCATGCCGACGCGTTCGGCGAGGCGCAGGTCTACAAGACCGCGCTCGATGTCGGCGGCGAATATGCCTATCGCAGCCGCGGCGAGGACCATGCCTGGACCGCGGAGTCGGTGTCGCTGCTGCAGCACGCCGCGCGCGGCAATTCGCAGGAGCGCTACCGCGCCTTCGCCAAGATCCTGAACGAACAGTCGGAGCGCCTTTTGACGCTGCGCGGCCTGTTCCGGATCAAGAACGCGGAGGAAGAGAAGCGCAAGCCGATCCCGCTCGACCAGGTCGAGCCGGCCAAGGAGATCGTCAAGCGTTTCGCCACGGGTGCGATGAGCTTCGGCTCGATCTCGCGCGAGGCGCACACCACGCTCGCGATCGCCATGAACCGGATCGGCGGCAAGTCGAACACCGGCGAAGGCGGCGAGGAAGCCGACCGCTTCAAGCCGATGCCGAACGGCGATTCCATGCGTTCGGCGATCAAGCAGGTCGCCTCGGGCCGCTTTGGCGTCACCACGGAGTATCTCGTCAACTCCGACATGATGCAGATCAAGATGGCGCAGGGTGCCAAGCCCGGCGAAGGCGGCCAGCTGCCCGGCCACAAGGTCGACGCGACCATCGCAAGAGTCCGGCACTCGACGCCGGGCGTCGGCCTGATCTCACCGCCGCCGCACCACGACATTTACTCGATCGAGGACCTGGCGCAGCTCATCTACGACCTCAAGAACGTCAACCCGACGGGCGACGTCTCGGTCAAGCTCGTCTCGGAGATCGGCGTCGGCACTGTGGCCGCGGGCGTTGCCAAGGCGCGCGCCGACCATGTCACCATCGCGGGCTTCGAGGGCGGCACGGGTGCTTCGCCGCTGACCTCGATCAAGCATGCGGGGTCGCCGTGGGAAATCGGCCTCGCCGAAACCCACCAGACCCTGGTGCGCGAGCGGCTGCGCAGCCGCATCGTGGTCCAGGTCGACGGCGGCTTCCGCACCGGCCGTGACGTCGTGATCGGCGCGTTGCTGGGCGCCGACGAGTTCGGCTTCGCTACCGCGCCGTTGATTGCGGCCGGCTGTATCATGATGCGCAAGTGTCATCTCAACACCTGCCCGGTCGGCGTCGCGACCCAGGACCCTGTCCTGCGCAAGCGCTTCACCGGCCAGCCCGAGCACGTGATCAACTACTTCTTCTTCGTCGCGGAGGAAGTCCGCGAGATCATGGCTTCGCTCGGCTTCCGCACCTTCAACGAGATGGTCGGCCAGGTGCAGCTGCTCGACCAGACCAAGCTGGTCGCGCACTGGAAGGCCAAGGGGCTCGACTTCTCCAAGCTCTTCGTCAAGCAGAAGGAAGAGAAGGGTCAGAAGATCTATCACTCCGAGCGCCAGAACCATCATCTGGAGGCGGTGCTCGACCGCACGCTGATCGAGAAGGCGCAGGCAGCGCTCGATCGCGGCGCGCCGGTGAAGATCGAGGCCGCCATCAACAGCACCAACCGCTCCGCAGGCGCGATGCTGTCCGGCGCGGTCGCCAAGATCTACGGCCATGCCGGCCTGCCGCACGACACGATCCATGTCAGCCTCACGGGCACCGCAGGTCAGGCCTTCGGCGCCTGGCTCGCCCACGGCGTCACCTTCGAGCTCGAAGGTGAAGGCAACGACTATGTCGGCAAGGGCCTCTCGGGCGGCAAGATCATCGTCAAGCCGCCGAGGAACTCGGCCATCGTGCCGGAAGAAAGCATCATCGTCGGCAACACCGTGATGTACGGCGCGATTGAGGGCGAGTGCTACTTCCGCGGCATCGCCGGCGAACGCTTCGCCGTGCGTAACTCGGGCGCGGTCGCCGTGGTCGAGGGCGCGGGCGATCATTGCTGCGAATACATGACCGGCGGCATCGTGGTCGTGCTCGGCAAGACCGGGCGCAACTTCGCGGCCGGCATGTCCGGCGGCATCGCCTACGTGCTGGACGAGGCCGGCGACTTCGACAAGCTGTGCAACCTCAGCATGGTCGAGCTCGAGCCGGTGCTGTCGGAGGAGTTGATCAACGCCGGCACCTATCACCATGCCGGCGACCTCGAGGCGCATGGCCGGGTCGACGTGTTCAGGAACCTGCTCGCCTCCGACGTCGAGCGGCTGCACGTCCTGATCTCGCGCCACGCCAAGGCAACCGGCTCCAAGCGCGCCGCCGAGATCCTTGTCAATTGGAAGGACTGGCTGCCCAAATTCCGCAAGGTGATGCCGGTCGAGTACCGGCGCGCACTGCGCGAGATGGCCGCCAACGCGGACGCCGAGCCGAAAATCGCGATCGGGGCGTAAGGCATTACACCTCGTCATTGCGAGCGAAGCGAAGCAATCCAGAAACTCTCCGCGGAAACAGACTGGATTGCTTCGTCGCTTCGCTCCTCGCAATGACGGTGAGGAAACAACAAGACGAATTTAAGCGGCAGGGACTTCGGGTTTAATGGGCAAGATCACGGGTTTTCTGGAAATCGAACGGCACGACCGCAAGTACACCCCGGTCGCCGAGCGCGTGAAGCATTACAAGGAATTCGTCGTTCCGCTCTCCGAGAAGGAGGTGCGCGACCAGGCCGCGCGCTGCATGAATTGCGGCATTCCCTATTGCCACGGCACCGGCTCGGTCGCGCCGGGCACGCCGGGCTGCCCGGTCAACAACCAGATCCCCGACTGGAACGACCTCGTCTACCAGGGCAATTGGGAAGAGGCCTCGCGCAACCTGCACTCGACCAATAACTTCCCGGAGTTCACAGGCCGCATCTGTCCGGCGCCGTGCGAGGCGTCCTGCACGCTCAACATCGACGACAACCCCGTCACCATCAAGACCATCGAATGCGCGATCGTCGACCGCGCCTGGGACAATGGCTGGCTCAAGCCGGAAGTCGCCACCGTCAAGACCGGCAAGAAAGTCGCGGTCATCGGCTCGGGTCCGGCCGGCATGGCCTGCGCGCAGCAGCTGGCGCGCGCCGGCCATGACGTCCACCTCTACGAGAAGTACGCCAAGGCCGGCGGCCTGCTGCGTTACGGCATCCCCGACTTCAAGATGGAGAAGGGCGTCATCGACCGCCGCGTGGCGCAGATGGAGGCCGAAGGCGTCACCTTCCACTACAACAGCCATGTCGGCGCTGACGGCAATGTCGATCCGCGCGAGATGCTCAACGAGTACGATGCGGTGGCGCTGACCGGCGGCGCGGAAGCTCCGCGCGACCTGCCGATCCCCGGCCGCGAGCTCGCCGGCATCCACTACGCCATGGACTTCCTGCCGCAGCAGAACCGCCGCGTCTCCGAGGAGCCGCTTGGCGGCGTCCAGGAGATCCTGGCCGGCGGCAAGCATGTCGTCGTCATCGGCGGCGGTGACACCGGCAGCGACTGCATCGGCACCTCGCTGCGCCAGGGCGCGCTCTCGGTGACCCAGCTCGAGATCATGCCCGCTCCCCCCGAGCGCGAGAACAAGGCCCTGACCTGGCCGAACTGGCCGCTGAAGATGCGAACTTCGTCGAGCCAGGCCGAAGGCGCGGTGCGCGAATACGCCGTGCTGACCCAGAAGTTCTCTGGCGAGAACGGCCAGGTCAAGAAGCTGCACTGCGTCCGCGTCGACGACAAGTTCAAGCCGCTTCCCGGCACCGAGTTCGAGCTCGATGCCGAGCTCGTCCTGCTCGCGATGGGCTTCGTCCACCCCGTGCACGAGGGCCTGTTGAAGCTGCTCGCGGTCGACCTCGACCCGCGCGGCAACGTCAAGGCCAACACGCTGGACTACCAGACCTCGCGCCCGAACGTGTTCACCGCCGGCGACATGCGGCGTGGGCAATCGCTGGTGGTGTGGGCGATCCGCGAGGGCCGGCTGTGCGCGAGGTCGATCGACACGTTTTTGATGGGGAAGACGGATTTGCCGCGGTGAGTTTTTGCTCTGCCGCCAGATCAGCAAACAGTGTCATCGCCCGGCTTTGACCGGGCGATCCAGTATTCCAGAGACGCCGGTTTGATGCGGACAGGCCGCGGCGTACTGGATGCCCCGGTCAAGCCGGGGCATGACAGCGAAGTGAATAGTTAGAGGGCAGGCCTCAACCCAAGACGTGCGGAAAGTGCTCCGCGTCCCACTCGTCAAGTCGGAACAGCACCTTGCCGTATTCGAGAATCTTATCGTCCGGTCGATAGGGGCGCGTCGAAACTTCAATGTCCGATGGGACTTCACTTGGCATCAAGTGAAAGTGCTCGTTAGTTTCGCTCAGAGCCAGTAGCTGCTTCACAAGAAGGTCTCGGCCTTCCGGGTTAAGCCATAGCTCGAATTCGCCAGCCGAATTGATGTCCAAGGTAATTCGAGCGGCCATGGCGGCTTTCCTCTAATTCTGCAGCCTCACCCCCAGCAGCACCACCGTGCCCTGCGAGCTCGATCCCGGCTGGCTCGAATTCAGGATGTCGTGGCGCAGCGTGCCCTTGACCCAGATGTTGCGGTTGAGCTTGTAAATCAAATTGCTTTCGAACGAGTAGGTCTTGTCGTTGCGGTTCTGGCCCTGGTAGTCGAGCGTGCCATAGGTGAACTTGCCGACCGCGGTGAGCCAGCGGCGGAAGTCGTGGTCGACTTCGGCCGAGTAGGTGCGCACCAAAACTCCGGATGAGCCGGGGACCGTGGTCTCCGAGATCTGCGTGTCGGTGAAGAACTTCACCGTGGTGAGGCCGCTGGCGCTCCAGATCAGCGAGCCCGTGGTCAGAAGCCCTGCGAGCTGGCTGAGGCGCGGGTCGGTGTAGCTGCGCGCGGAATAGCCGACCGAGATCTCGCCGGTGAGGATGCGCGAGAACTCGAAGGACGAGCCGACCTTGGCATAGCCTCCGTTCGAATCGCGGAAATAGCCGTTGCGGTCGGCCGCCTGGTCGTGGACGCGCCTGTCGCCCTGGACCTCGACGAAGGGCTTCAGGCCGGGCTTGAGGTCGTAGGAAAAGCGGCCGACGCCGCCGTACTGGTTGAAGTTGCGGTCGTCGTTGCTGAAGGTCGAGCCGTCGGTGAGCTTCGAATCGGTGTAGGCGGTGCGATCGATGGTGGCGCCGGCCGCAACCTGGAAGCGGTTGAAGGTCTGGTCGAAGCCGAGCGTCGTGCCGTAGGCGGCGTAGACCGGGTATCGCTGCAGGCCGGCCTGCACGTTGGGGCTGCCGGGATTGTCGGTGGCGAGCCGCAAACGCAGCTGCGAGAGAAGCTTGAAGTCGCGGGTGACGTCGAGCCGGCCGTCGACATGGCCGTTGAAATCGGGCCGATTGGCCTCGACCGGCGATGGCGAGGCGAGGCCGTTGATCGTCGCCGGCATGTCGTTGGTGTAGCCCGAGAACGAGCCGCGCAGATCGGCGACCAGTGCGTGGCGCTCCCAATCCGACACCACGAGCAGATCGGGCGCGATGACATAGGCCGGCGACCCGACCGGTCTGTTGAGGCGCGTCGGATTGCTGTCGTAGCCGGCGGAGAGCTCGAGCCCGCCCTTGATCAGGAAGCTGCCGGCGTAATCGCCGACCGCGCCGAACGGATCGTCATCGGCCTTGAGACGACGGCGCAGCGGCTGGCCGGGCACATTGCCCGCCATTGCCGCCGGCACCGGCACCTTGTGCGCGGTCTCGGACGGCGGCGGCGCAATGCGCGGTGGGCCGAGCGTCGTGGCCGGCGTTGCGGGTGGCGGCGGCGAGCCGGGACCGACGCGCTTCGGCTTCGGCTGGCCCGGATAGAGCTTGGGCTGCTGCCGCTTGCGGTTGAGCGAGTCATAGCCGGATCCGCTCGCGCCGGTGGCGGCCGGCAGGCCGTAGGTCGGGACCTGACCGACACGCGAGCTCGCCGGCGTCTGCTGGCGCTGGCGCGGGTCGGCGTTGGGATCAGGCAGTCTCGGCAAGGCGTCGGAGGGCGCCTGCGGCACGCCAGCGGTACGGCGGGTCGGCAGCGTGTCAGGCGAGGCAAAGGCGCCGCGGTTGGGATTGAACAGGTCGGGCGTCAGGCCCTGGGCCCCCGCCGGGCCGCTTGCGAGGGCGGTCAGCGCGAGGCACGGCAAAGCGGCGCGCAGGAAATGCGCGACCTTGCTCCGGCCCCTGCCTGGAGACGACCCCACGATGGAATTACCCCAACGAAATCAAACACTTTCTCGATCATCCCCGCCGACTGGCGAGAACCATCGTTAATGGAGTTAAAACAATTATGGTTAATGACCGGTTGAGGGCGTCGGGGCGCGCGTCGCCTCGCTGATCGGGGCGTGCTAAGCAGGCGCCAATGGGCGAACGCCCCTCCTCCCTGGACCAGACCATGCCGAGCTCGAAACCGCTGATGACCCAATCATCCGGCTCCATTCCTGACAGCGTCGAATCCGCGCTCCGCACCCTGGAGACGGAGAGCGGCGGCATCAACGCGCTCGCTAGCGCGCTGCGCGGCCCGCTGGGCGAGCCGTTCGCGAAGGCGGTCGAGCTGATCCGCAATGCCAAGGGCCGCGTCATCGTCACCGGGCTCGGCAAGTCAGGCCATATGGGCCGCAAGATCGCCGCGACGCTGGCCTCGACCGGCACGCCCTCCTTCTTCGTGCACGCCGCAGAAGCCGGTCATGGCGACCTCGGCATGATCACGCCCGACGACGTCATCCTGGCGCTGTCCTGGTCAGGCGAGCAGCCGGAGATGAAGAACCTCGTGAACTATTCGGCGCGCTTTGCGATCCCCATGATCGCGGTGACCTCGAACGCTTCGTCCTCGCTCGGCCAGGCCGCCGATCTCGTGATTGAGCTGCCGAAGGCACGCGAGGCCTGCCCGCACAATCTGGCGCCGACCACCTCGACGCTGATGCAGGCCGCGATCGGCGATGCGCTCGCGATCGCGCTGCTGGAGGGACGCGGCTTCACCGCGCTGGAGTTCGCGCATTTCCACCCCGGCGGCAAGCTGGGTGCGATGCTGAAATTCGTCCGCGACTACATGCGCACGGGCGCTGAGATTCCGCTCAAGCCACTCGGCACCGAGATGTCGGAGGCCGTGGTCGAGATGTCGGCGAAGGGGCTCGGCTGCGTCTGCATCGTCAACGATGCGGGCGAGGCCGTCGGCATCATCACCGACGGCGATCTGCGCCGCCACATGCGGCCCGACCTGCTGACGGTGACCGTCGACGAGATCATGACGAAGCAGCCCAAGACCGTGCCGCCCTCGATGCTCGCGACCGAGATGATCGAGGTGTTGAACACCCGCAAGATCACCACGCTGCTGGTGACGGAAGCGAACAAGGTGGTGGGAATCGTGCATCTGCACGATCTGCTGCGCGCGGGGGTGGCGTAGGGTTTGCGCGTCATCCCGGGGCATCGCGCAGCGATGAGCCCGGGATCCATCGTGCCGCAGAGTTTGTCTCGCTATGGATTCCGGGCTCGCGCCAAGTGGCGCGCCCCGGAATGACACTGAGAGTGCGGCACGTACCTGCCTCCCTCGTCATTGCGAGACCTACGCCGGAAACCGCGCCGCGTTCTGCTCCAGCGGCAAGCGCAGCCCGTTCGCCAAGTACGACACCGTGCGATAGAAGCCGCATAGCAACATGATTTCCAGGATCTGCGCTTCATCGTAATGCGTCGACAGCGCGGCGAACTCCTCGTCCGCGAGTGTCGCGCGATGATGCAGCGCGTCGACGGCTGCGATCAGCGCCTGCTCGGCCGGCGACCAAAGGGCCGAATTCGTATCACCCAGCACCGTGGCGCGCACCTCGTCCGCGGTGAGCTTTGCCAGCCCGGCAAAGATTGCGACATGCACGCCCCATTCGTATTCGCATCCGTTCAGCGCACAGGTGCGGTCGATGACGATCTCACGCTGGCGCAGCGAGAGCGGCCCCGGATCAAGCAGCCCGCCGGCGCGAAACTTGTCCCAGGCCCGGCCATGGCCCGCCATCACCCGGAACAGCACCAGCGGCGGCGTACCGCGCATGATGCGGTCGAACTGCGCCTGGATGTCCGGGGGATAAGGCGGCGAGAGCGGCGCGATGCGCGGTGAGGGCTGGGACATGAGCGGTTTCCGTTGCTACATTTACCGTAGCATTACGCTACATTATCCGTAGCAGGACGCAAGAGGTGACCATGGCGAAACGGGCGACAACAGCAGAACGCAGCGTCCGCGGTTCGCGTACCGGGCGGCCGATCATGGCTTTGCTCGACCTGCTCGGCCGGCGCTGGGCCTTGCGGATCCTGTGGGAGTTGCGCGGAGAGCCCCTCACCTCGCGCGTCCTGCGCAGCGCCTGCGACGAGGCCTCGCCCACGGTGCTGCAGGCCCGGCTGACCGAGCTGCGCGAGGCGGGCTTCGTGGAGCTGGGCGACGGCGGAGGTTACGGACTGACACCGCTGGGCCGGGAATTGTGCGAGACCTTCATGCCGCTGCACAGGTTTGCGGAGCGATGGAGGAGGTGAGACGGCGCTCTCCCTCTCCCCGTTCTTGCGGGGAGAGGGTCGGGGTGAGGGCCTCTCTCCACGCTTGAGATTCTCGAGGGACCTGTACCCCCTGACGCGGACTGCATCTGCGATGCAATCCGACCTCTCCCCGCAAGCGGGGAGAGGTGAAGAAGGGGCTACGCCGCGGCGACCGTCAGGTTGGCGCCGTCGACCTGTACCACCTTCACCCGCGTGCCCGCCGGCGTATCGGGCCCAGCCACGCGCCATACCGTGTCGCCGATGCGCACGGTGCCGGTGCCGTCGATGATCGGCTTCTCCAGCGTGAACTCACGGCCGAGCAAGGCTTCACTGCGCTTGTTGAGGAACGGGCTGGCACTAGCCTCCGGCTTCGGCTTGGCGAGACGGCGCCAGATCGGCACGGCGGCGGCGGCGAAGATCGCGAACATCACGAGCTGGATCTGCCAGGAGATCGCAGCCGCGAACGAGATCAGGCCGACCAGCAGCGCAGCGAGCCCGAGCCAGAACAGGAAGATGCCGGGCGCCAGCACCTCCAGCGCCATCAGGATGAAGCCGAGGATCAGCCAGTTCCAGTTGCCGAGCGATACGAACATGTCGGTCATGACACGACCTCTGTGAATAGTCCCGTTACTGCTGCGGCACGAACGGCGGTGTCGGGCCCGACGACGGTACCGATCCCCCGCGGCGGGCGGCGGTCGCCGCGCTCTCCCCGAACGTGGCCTTCGCAATTTCGCCGATGCCGGCGAGCGAGCCCAGCATGCTCATCGCTTCGACCGGAAGCATGATGACCTTCTGGTTCGGCGAGTCGGCCAGTTGCCCGAATGCCTTGATATACTTGTCGGCGATAAAATAGTTTAGCGCAGCGACATCGCCCTTGGCGATGGCCTCGCTGACCATTTGCGTGGCCTTGGCCTCGGCTTCCGCCGACCGCTCGCGCGCCTCGGCATCGCGGAAGGCGGCCTCGCGGCGGCCTTCCGCCTGGAGGATCTGGCCCTGCTTGGCGCCCTCGGCGCGCAGGATCTCGGACTGGCGTTGGCCTTCGGCCGCGAGAATGTCGGCGCGCTTGACCCGCTCGGCCTTCATTTGCCGCCCCATGGCTTCGACCAGGTCGGCGGGCGGCACGATGTCCTTGATCTCGATGCGGTTGACCTTGACGCCCCAGGGCGAGACCGCGGCGTCGACCACACGGAGCAGGCGCTCGTTGATTTCGTCGCGGTGCGACAGCACCTGGTCGAGGTCCATCGAGCCCATCACCGAGCGGATGTTGGTCATGGTGAGCACCGTAATCCCCTGGTTCAGGTTGGCGACCTCGTAGCTCGCCTTGGCGGCATCGAACACCTGATAGAAGGCGACGCCGTCCACCGTCACGGTGGCATTGTCCTTGGTGATCACCTCCTGCTCGGGAATGTCGATCACCTGCTCCATCATGTTGATCTTGCGCCCGACGCGATCGAAATAGGGCACGATCAAATTGAGCCCGGGGCTCAGCGTCTGGGTGTATTTGCCGAACCGCTCGATGGTCCAGTCATAGCCCTGCGGCACCGTCTTCACGCCGGCGACCAGCGTGACGATGACGAGCAACACCAGAACAATCGCGAAAATGTCGAAGCCGCTCATATCTCCTCCAAGCCGGGACAGGAAGTCAGGAAAAAGCCCTTTCCGGCGCTGTCATTGGTCGGGATCACGATCCTACCGGTTCAGCGGTCGCAATTCACGTCGGTATCGGAGCAATTCCACACAAGACGCACAGCAGAGAACGGTCGCGATATGTATTTGCGACAGGCTCTTGAAAGCGCGCGGGCGCAGGCCTAAAGCGCGATACGATCAGGATGAATCGTCATCGCGCTTTAGGTTATTGTTTGAGCATGATCTTTTCGGAAAACCGCTTCACACTTTTCCGGTTCATGCTCTAGCAGCGGAAATTAACGAATTCGGGCGAGGCGTCCGTCATGGACGGGTTCATTCGATCACGTCATTCGCAATTGCAAGCAGGCCCGGGGAAAGCGTGACGCCGAGCGCTCTCGCCGCCTTCAGGTTGAGCGCGAGCTCAAACTTGGTGGGATTCTGCACCGGCAGGTCGGCCGGCCGTGCGCCCTTCAGGATCCGGTCGATATAGTCCGCGGCGCGGCGAAGCTGCTCGACGCTGTCGGTGCTGTAGGACATCAGCCCACCCTCGTCGACGAAGGTGCGGCTCCAGAACACCGCGGGCACGCCCGCCTGTGCGATCGCCGAGAGCAGTTGCGCGCGGTTGGCCATGGTGAAGAAGTCCGGCAGGACCAGCAGCCCATCGGACTTGCGCGAGGCCAGCGCCGCGATCGAGGCCGCGTCATGCACCGGCGCGGGCTCGACCGTCATATGGAGCGCGCGGCCGGCATCCTCGATGGTGCGCAGCATCAGGGGCGCGAATGGCGCGGTGGCGGGATTGAAGACGACCGCAACGCGGGACACCTTCGGCGTGACCTGTGTCAGCATCTCCAGCCATTTGCCGGCCAGCGGACCATCGTAATCGGTAAAGCCTGTGAGGTTGCCGCCGGGATGCGCGAGGTTTTCGACAATGCCCTGGCCGACGGGATCGGTGACGACGGCGAACACGATCGGGATCGTCGTGGTGCGCCGGCGCAGCTCTTCGACCGAGGGTGTGCCGACCGCAAGCAGGATGTCGGGCTTGAGCGCGATCAGCTCGTCGGCGAACTGCGCGATGCGGGCGCGGTCGCCGCCGCCGCTGCGCCAATCGACCTTGAGATTGTCGCGCTCCTTCCAGCCTTGGCCGGCGAGCGCTTCGATCAGGGCCATGCTGCGCGTCTGGCCGATCGCATCGTCGGCAGCCGTGACCGAGAGCACGCCGAGCCGCCGTGTCGCGTTCGGCTGCTGCGCCAGGGCCGGGGCCGGCAGCGCCGCGAGCATCCCAAGAAGCGCCAGGCACCGGCGGCGGTTCATGGGACGCCCATCAGATCCAGCCCTGGAGCTCGCGCAGCACCAGGGTGCGGATCACGTCCATGCCCGGTCCGCTGTCGTTGAGGCAGGGGATCGCGGAGAACTGCTCGCCGCCATTGTGCTTGAAGATCTCCGCGTTCTCCTGCGCGATCTCCTCCAGCGTCTCCAGGCAGTCGGCGGAAAAGCCCGGCGTCACCACCGCGATGCGGCGCACGCCCTCTTTGGCAAGCCGCTCCATGGTCTTGTCGGTATAGGGCTGCAGCCACTCGTCGTTGCCGAAGCGCGACTGGAAGGTCAGCAGCAGCTTGGTCTCGTCCATGCCGAGCCGGCGGCGCAGCGCCTCGGTCGTCGCGATGCAGTGCTGCTGATAGGGATCGCCCTTGTCGACATAGGCTTTCGGCATGCCGTGGAAGGATGACACGATCAGCTCCGGCTTGAAGGACAGCGTCGCCAGATGGCCCTCGATCGAGGCGGCGAGCGCCTCGATATAGGCTTCGTCGTCATAGTAGGGCGGCGTCACCCGCAGAGTCGGCTGGTTCCGCAGCTGCGCGAGCACGCGGAAGACTTCGTCGCAGACGGTCGCCGAGGTCGAGGCCGAATATTGCGGATAGAGCGGCACGGCCAGGATACGCTCGCAGCCCTTCGCGATCAGCGCGGCGATGCCCGACTTGATCGACGGATTGCCGTAGCGCATCGCCCAATCGACGACGACGTTGTCGCGGTCCGACAAGGCGGCCGCGAGCTTGTCGCTTTGCGAGCGGGTGATGGTTTTCAGCGGCGACTCGTTCCGCTCATTGTTCCAGATCTTCTGGTAGTCGAGCGCCTTGGTGCGCGGACGGCTGCGCAGGATGATCCCGTTCAGCACCAGCTTCCAGATCAGGCCCTGGTCCTCGATGACGCGGGCGTCGCTGAGGAACTCCTTGAGGTAGACCCGCACGCCGGGAGCATCGGCCGTATCAGGCGTTCCGAGATTGATCAGGAGCACGCCGACGCGCGGCAGGGCGGATCGGGTGGCCGGTTTCGCGGTCTCGAGGGGGAGGACGCTGTTCATGACCGGTTGGGTCGCGCGTTGGTCCGAACTTGTCAAGATGAGCCGGGGTTCGCTAGGGTCGCACCCAAGCGGGGGGAGGCAGGATGACACTCGCGGAATGGTGCGTCTTCGGAGCGCTGCTGCTCTATCTGTCAACGATCGTCTCGGTCAAATGGATCAGGTTTCGCCACTTCGACAATTCCCGGCCGCGCGCCCCCGCCTTCTATGAGGACGCCCTGTCGCAACGCGCGCTCGGCGCGCACCAGAACGGCATCGAGACGTTTCCGTTCTTTGCGTTCGCGGTGCTGCTCGCCGAATACAGGGAAGCGCCGCAGCGTCTGATCGACGAGCTCGCGGCGCTGTTCCTGATCGTTCGGATTGCCTATGTGCTGACCTATCTTGGCAACCGGCCGACGCTGCGTTCGATCCTCTGGAGCATCGGCTTTGCGATCAATCTCGGCATCTTCTTCATGCCGGCGTTGAAACGGTTTCTGCCGGTGTGAAACGGCCTCACGCCGACAGATGCCGCTCGCGCGTTCCAATCAGCGCCCGCATCGATGCCGGGATCGTGACCGGACGATGGGTCTTCTGGTCGGTGTAGACCCAGACGATCTCGCCGGTTACCAGCGCCTCAGTGCCGCCCTTCCGGAAGATGGCGAGCTCGAACAGGAGGCTCGAATTGCCGATCCGCGCCACGCGCGCGCCGACGTCGAGCTCCCAGTCGAACCTAACAGGCGCCTTGTACTCGATCAGCGATTTGACGACGTGGAAATCGATGCCGCTCGCCTTTGCATCCGCATATTGGTCGAAGCCCAGCGCGCGGAAATATTCGGTGATGGTGGTGTCGAAATAAGTCAAATAATGCGCGTTGAAGACGACGCCCTGGCCGTCGATCTCGGAATAGCGCACCCGGAACGGATGGAAGAACCAGAAATTTTCGCGCGACATCTTAACTCCCCCGACCGAGATATATGCCCGTCATTGCGAGGAGCCCTTGCGACGAAGCAATCCAGACTGCCGCTGCGGAGAGCTTTCTGGATTGCTTCGCTGCGCTCGCAATGACGGAGCAAGGCGCGCAAACCGTCATTCTCAATTAGCGCCGCGAAGTGCAGATGCCCCTAGAAACACGTGGTCCGTTCGGCGGCGATGTAGCCGAACAGGAGGCCGACGCCGAACAGCAGGACCAGACCCGCGGCGCCGAACTCGATGCCGCGCATGAACAGCGCGCCACCGCCGTCGCGGCCGGCGCTGAGGCGCGCGGCGATGTCCTTGGCGGAGACGGCGACGACAGCAATGGCCGCCACCGTGATCGCGGTGCCCAATCCCATCAGGAAGGTCGCAGCGATCCCTGCCCAGAACAGGCCCTGCGCCAGCGCGAACACCAGGACCAGGATCGCGCCCGAGCAGGGGCGGATGCCGACGGTCAGGATCGCAGCGAAGCCGCGCCGCCAGCCGCCGGGGCCGGCGAGTTCGCTTGGCGTCGGTCCGTGGGAATGGCCGCAATGCTCGTCATGAACGTGGTCGTGCCCATGGTGATGGTGAGCGTGGCCGTGGCCATGGTGGTGATCATGGCCGTGATCGTGGTGATGATGATCATGCCTATCACGATGATGGTGATGATCGTGATCATGGTCGTGCGGCACGCCTGCGATCGCCGGCACCGGCTGGGCGGCCTGAAACGCGCCGATGAAGGTGCGGCCTTTGACCCAGACCAGGCGCAGGCCGAACAGCGCGATCAGGGCGTAGCTCGCAATCTCGATCACGCCTTCCGCCTTGCACATCGTCTTGGCCGTCGCATTCAGCACCCAGGCCGAGATGCCGACGATGAGGATCGCGACCAGCGACTGCATCAGGGCCGAGGCAAAGGACAGCGCGATGCCGCGCCGCGCCGTCTCGCGGTTGGCGACCAGATAGGACGCGATCACGGCCTTGCCGTGGCCGGGACCGGCGGCGTGGAAGATACCATAGGCGAACGAGATGAAGAGCAGCGTCCACACCGCCGACCCATCGGACTTCGCGGCGCGGATGGTTGCCGACATCTGCCGATAGAATTCCGACTGCTTGGCCAGGAGCCAGCCGATGAGGCCGCTCGCTTCAGGCTCGGCCGCCTGCGCCGGTCGCGGTGCGCCGAAAGGGTTTTGCGCGAGAAGATCGTGAAGCGCTGCATCAGTCACAGCCACGACCAGCAGCACAGCGGCAGAGGTGAGCAGCCCGCGTGCGAGCGGAGAGAGTTGCGGCTTCAAGGGCAATCCACCGTGATCTTGTTGGCGAACATCATGCCGAAATTCGAGTTCTCACCGTTCAGGAAGGTCTGTTCGTTCAGCTTCTGCGCGCTCGCGGTGCCGTCGTTCGGCCGTTCCAGCTTCATCTGGCAGCCCGCAGGCGCACCGACCAGCTTGACCGGACTGTCCTTGGCCATCTGGAAGTCGATGAAGAAGGAGCGGTCGAACACTTCGAGCACCAGCTGCCTGGGCTTGACCGGGTTCTTCAGCGGCAAGGTGAAGTGCAGGGTCAGCACCGTGTCCTTGTAGTCGAGGAAATAGTCGACCGGCTCCTGGAACCGCTCCTTCTTGCCGTCGGCTTTTGCGAAGGTGAAGTAGGCGTATTCCTTCAGCGACTCGACATTGGTCTGCGCCAGGGGCTTGAGCTCCTCACTCGTGTAGGTGCCCTTGGTCTTGCTCTCGAGCCCCTGCACCGCATAGGCCGAGAACATGTCGTCGAAGGTCCAGGCATGGCGCACGCCGGTGATGCTGCCATCGGCGGCATACAGCAATTCGCTGGTCGCGGTGATCCAGACATGCGGATGAGCGCTCGCCGCGCCCGCGGCGAGCGTCATCGCGGCGGCGAGCAGGCATCCGAACAGGGCGCGCATGCTCATCAGGCTGCCCTGGCGTCTTCGAGCAGGCCGCGGCGGCGGAGCAGCGCATCCGGCTCCGGCGGACGGCCGCGGAAGGCCTCGTAGGCGGCTTCCGGATCGACCGATCCGCCCGACGAATAGATGTCGTCGTGCAGGCGCTTGGCCACGGCGGGATCGAAGATGTCACCGGCCTCCTCGAAGGCGCCGAAGGCGTCGGCGTCCATCACCTCCGACCACATGTAGCTGTAATAGCCGGCGGCGTAGTGGTCGCCGGTGAAGATGTGGCCGAATTGCGTGGGCCGGTGACGCAGCGCGATCTCCTCGGGCATGCCGATCTTCTCCAGCTCGCGCCGCTCGAAGGCGCGGACATCCTGCGCGGCGGCAGCCGGCTGGGTGTGGAATTCCAGATCAACCAGCGCCGAGGAGACGAACTCGACCGTGGCAAAGCCCTGGTTGAATTTTCGCGCGGCGAGGAAGCGTTGCAGCAGGTCGTCCGGCAGCGGCTCGCCGGTCTGGTAGTGGCGGGCGAACTTCTGCAGCACCTCGGGCCGCTCCTGCCAGTGCTCGTAGAGCTGCGACGGCAGCTCGACGAAGTCGGTGAACACGGAGGTGCCCGACAGCGAGGGATAGGTCACGTTGGAGAGCATGCCGTGCAGGCCGTGGCCGAACTCGTGGAACAGGGTGCGGGCATCGTCGGGCGACAGCAGCGACGGCTCGCCGCCGGCGCCCTTGGCGAAATTGCAGATGTTGAGAACCAGCGGCGCGACGTCGCCGTCGAGCTTCTGCTGGTCGCGCAGCGAGGTCATCCACGCGCCGGAGCGCTTGGACGGTCGGGCGAAGTAGTCGCCATAGAACAGCGCCTTGTGCTTCCCATCCGGCCCCTTCATCTCCCAGACCCGGACGTCGGGGTGCCAGACCGGAACGTCCCTGCGCTCCTCGAAGGTGACGCCGAACAGGCGCGTGGCGCAGTCGAAGGCGGCGGCGATCATGTTGTCGAGACCGAGATACGGCTTGATCGCGGAATCGTCGAAATTAGCGCGCTGCAGACGCAGCTTCTCGGCGTAGAAGCGCCAGTCCCAGGGGGCGAGCTTGAAATTGCCGCCCTCCTCCGCGATCAGCGCCTGCATCTCGTCGCGGTCGGCGAGCGCCCGCGCCCTCGCGGGCTTCCAGACTCGCTCCAAAAGGCTGCGCACCGCACCCGGCGTCTTGGCCATGGAATCCTCGAGCCGGTAGGCGGCGTAGGTCGGATAGCCCAGCAGCCCGGCGCTCTCCTCGCGCAGCTTCAGGATCTCGACAATGGTCGCATTGTTGTCATTGGCGTTGCCGTTGTCGCCGCGCGCGATGAAGGCCTTGTAGACCTTCTCGCGGAGGTCACGCCGGGCGGAGCTCTTCAGAAACGTTTCGACCGAGGAGCGCGACAGCGTGACGATGGCCTTGCCTGCCATGCCGCGCTCTTCCGCCGCAGCCTTGGCGCTGGCGACGAAGCTCTCCGGCAGGCCCTGGCGATCGGCCTCCCCAAGCTCCAGGAACCAGTCCTGCTCGTCGCCGAGCAGATGGTGGCTGAAGCCGGTGCCGAGCTGGGCCAGCCGCTCGTTGATCTCGGCCATCCGGGTCTTGGCCTCCTCGGAGAGGCCGGCGCCGGCGCGGTGGAAGCGGGTGTAAGTACGTTCCAAGAGGCGGAGCTGCTCGGGCGTGAGACCGAGACCCGCGCGGTTCTCGTGCAGATGGGCGATGCGGCCGAACAGCACGGCGTTCATCATGATCGGATTCCAGTGCCGCGCCATCCGCAAGGAAACCTCCTTGTCGATCTCGAGGATGGCCGGGTTGGAATGCGCCGAGACGAGGTCGTAGAAGACCGCCGCGACCTTGCTCAGGAGCTTGCCTGAGCGCTCCAGCGCCGTAATGGTGTTGGCGAAATCTGGTGCCGCGGGATCGTTGGTGATCGCCGCGATCTCGGCGGCGTGGTCGGCGAAGGCCTGCTCGAAGGCCGGCAGGAAATGCTCCGGCTTGATCTCGTCGAAAGGCGGGGTCGCGAACGGCGTCACCCAGGCCTTCAGCAGCGGATTGGTCTCGGCGTCCGTAGTTTGGCGGGGTTCTGACATCACAAGTCCCGGATTTCGTGGCTCGATTGTTGCGGCCAGCTATAGCACGCGTGGGGCTTTTTTGGGCCGTTTGCCCTTGCCCCCAGCCTCCTTTTCGGGGAGATTGCGGCCCTCGAAGCCAGGACCCTCTGAAGCCATGAACGCGCCTTCTTCATCGTCCCGCCAGATTGTCTGGTCCAGCGTCATCACCGTCATCAGCGCCGCCATCTTGATCGGCGCGGAGGTGTTCGGCGCGGCGTTTGCCGGCGGCTGGGCGCTCGCGATCCTGTTCGGGCTCGGCGACCAGGGCGCCCATATCCTGCAGGCCGTGCTGTTCGCACTCGGCGTGCTCGTGATGACCGCCTTCATCCGCGGCGCTCAGCGCATCGAGCCCTTCACCAAGCGCGGCTGACGCGTCTCGCGCACGGGCAGCACGCGCAGCGCGGCGAAAACTTAACGCGCGTTCATCTTCCGCGGCGCTCGCGCAACAGCGCGCAAGCAGATGTTAGGCAATCCTGTCCGCAGCCTAAAAAAATTCTTGCGAACCAGAGTCAAAACGCTTATGTGCGGACTTGCCCAATTTCGCACGTGCCTGTGGTCGTGTGTCAGTCGGTAGGTATCCGGACAAGAGGCCGGACAGCCGCCAAGGGGTGAAGAAGCCGAGGGGCTCTTCGGAAGTGCGGAAGTCGAGACTGAAACGTCGAGCGACCGAAGCAAACCCGGAGCGCCCAGCATCTCTCTCAAAGAGATGCCATGTCGAAGGTGACTTCACTCTTTGCAACCGTGACTGGCAGCCGGAGGCGAACCGGCGCACCCCGCTCTCAACGGGGGACGCGACTTAAAGCAACGACGGATCGGGCTTTTTTGGTCTCTACCGGCAGTCCAACGCCGGCGCGGGCTACTGAAAAGGCTTGTCCTTCATTGCCAGGTGAGCGGGCGGGAAACTCTCCCAACCAATCCACGGCAGCACAGTCTGGTTTGAGTTTTTTGGCCTCGGCGCGCCTCCATCGCGCGATGCGGCCGAAGCACTCTCATCAGACGTCACGTTGATACGGCTCCCGTCGCTGGGACCGTTGGAGAGTGCCATGACCGAACGTATCCAGGAATTCCTGCGCAACCGCCGCAACGAAGGCCTCGACACCGAGCCGTGCCTCGTCGTCGACCTCGAGGTCGTGCGCGACAATTACCAGAGCTTCGCCAAGGCGCTGCCCGACAGCCGCGTGTTCTATGCCGTCAAGGCGAACCCGGCGCCGGAAGTGCTGGCCCTGCTGGCGTCCATGGGCTCCTGCTTCGACACCGCCACGGTCGCTGAGATCGAGATGGCGCTGGCTGCGGGTGCGACGCCCGACCGCATCTCCTTCGGCAACACGATCAAGAAGGAGCGCGACATCGCGCGCGCCTTCGCGCTCGGCATTCGCCTGTTCGCGGTCGATTGCGCCGCCGAGGTCGAGAAGGTCGCTCGTGCCGCCCCCGGCGCGAAGGTGTTCTGCCGCATCCTCTATGACTGCGCCGGCGCCGAGTGGCCGCTGTCGCGCAAGTTCGGCTGCGACCCGGAGATGGCGGTCGAGGTGCTCGACGCCGCCAAGCGCCTGGGCCTGGAGCCGTGCGGCATCTCCTTCCATGTCGGCTCGCAGCAGCGCAAGGTGAAGGCGTGGGACCGTGCGCTGGCGATGGCCTCGCAGGTGTTCCGCGACTGCGCCGAGCGCGGCATCAACTTGTCCATGGTCAACATGGGCGGCGGCTTCCCGACCAAGTACCTGAAGGACGTGCCGCCGGTGGTGACCTACGGCCGCTCGATCTTCCGCGCGCTGCGCAAGCACTTCGGCAACCAGATCCCGGAGACCATCATCGAGCCGGGCCGCGGCATGGTGGGCAACGCCGGCATCATCGAATCCGAGGTCGTGCTCATCTCGAAGAAGAGCGATGAGGACGAGGTGCGCTGGGTGTACCTGGACATCGGCAAGTTCGGCGGTCTCGCCGAGACCATGGACGAGTCGATCCGCTACGCCATCCGCACCCGTCACGACGGCGCGGACATGACCCCGTGCGTGCTCGCAGGTCCGACCTGCGACAGCGCCGATGTGCTGTACGAGAAGACCCCGTATCCGCTTCCGGTGACGCTCGAGATCGGCGACAAGGTGCTGATCGAAGGCACCGGGGCTTATACGTCGACCTACTCGTCGGTGGCGTTCAACGGCATTCCGCCGCTGCGGACGTACCACATCTGATCCGCCTCTGTTTTCCAGAGGCCTGACGAACCCGGGAGCCGGTCCGCCGGCTCCTCATCCAACATCTCGATTTCTGACGACGTCTTGGACAGGCGTGCTGTGCGCACGCCGCTTCAAGCGGGGACTGACGTGCCATGACTGCTCATCGGAAGCCGCAAATTGCCCTCACCTCGAAAGCCGCTCCGTTCGTGATCCGTGCGGAACGTGCTGGAGACGTCGCGACGCGTGAGGCGCTGCTCGATGCCTGCTTTGGCGAGAACCGCCATGGCCGCACCTGCCAGCGCCTGCGCGACGGACGCGCGCCCGCCGCAGGCCTTGCCCTGTCGGCGATGCGCGAGGGCAAGCTCGTGGGAACCGTGCGGCTGTGGCATGTCAGCGCCGGAGGCAGGCCCGCTCTGGTCCTCGGACCGCTGGCGGTCGACCCTGCCTGCCGCGAGCTCGGGATCGGCGCCGCGCTGATGCATCAAGCGCTGGCTGCCGCCCGGGCGCGCGGGCATCACGCCGTGATCCTGCTCGGCGATGCCCCCTATTACGCCCGCTTCGGCTTCACAGCCGAGAAGACCGCCGGGCTGTCGCTGCCCGGCCCGTTCGAGCGCAACCGCCTGCTGGCGATCGAGTTCACTGATGGCGCGCTCGATGGCGCCGCCGGGATGATTGTCCCGACCGGCGCGGCCCTGCCCAAACGGAGGTCGGTTCGCGCGCCTGAGGCGCACGCGGCCTGAGGGATCGCTGGGGTAGGTACAACCGCAGCCGCATCGAGCCAGCAACGCCCTGCCGCGCCTGCGCGAGGCCCGTTCCTTTGGGGTTGCGCAGGCGCCGGAAACGCCCTTTAACCCCGCGAAACACCCCTTCAGTCGAGGCCCATGACCATGTCCCGTCGCCTGATCTCCACCGGCTCCCCGCTCGAGAAGACTGTCGGCTACAGCCGTGCCGTGATCGACGGCGAGTTCGCCTTCGTCGCGGGAACCACCGGCTATGACTACACCACGATGACGATGCCATCAGATGTCACGAGCCAGTCACGCAACTGCTTCAAGACCATCGCAGCCGCCCTGCAGGAGGGCGGATTCGAGATGGCCGATATCGTCCGTGCGACCTATTACGTGACCGACGCCAGCTATATCGATGCCCACTTCGCCGTCTGCGGCGAGGTCCTCGGCGACATCAGGCCGGCGGCGACGTTGCTGGTCGTCTCTGCCCTCGCCAGGCCCGAGATGAAGGTCGAGATCGAAGTCACCGCCAAGCGCCGCAGCATCTGACAAGCGCCGCAGCGCCTGATCCATCCTCACTGCCAGCACGTTCCGGAGAATCCATCCCATGAGCCCTCCCTCGCAGATCTACGCGAAGATCACCGGACCCATCGTCATGGTCGGCTTCGGCTCCATCGGCAAAGGCACGCTGCCCCTGATCGAGCGGCATCTCGACTACGACAAGTCGCGCATCACCGTGCTCGATCCCAAGGACGAGGGCCGCAAGGCGCTTTGTGAGAAGCACAATGTCCGCTTCATCCAGAAGGGCCTGACCAAGGACAATTACCGCGAGGTGCTGACCCCCGCTGCTCACCGAGGGCGGCGGCCAGGGCTTTTGCGTCAATCTGTCAGTCGATACCGGCTCGACCGACATCATGGAGCTCTGCAACGAGCTCGGCGCGCTCTACATCGACACCGTCAACGAGCCCTGGCTCGGTTTTTATTTCGATTCCTCGAAGGGTCCGGAAGCGCGCTCAAACTATGCGTTGCGCGAAACGACGCTGGCCGCCAAAAAGGCCCGTCCCGCCGGCTCGACCACGGCCGTGTCCTGCTGCGGCGCCAATCCCGGCATGGTCTCCTTCTTCGTCAAGCAGGCGCTGCTCAATGTCGCCGCCGATCTGAAGCTCAATGCACCCCGGCCGAAGACCAAGGGCGAATGGGCGGATTTGATGCGGCAGGCCGGCATCAAGGGCATCCACATCGCCGAGCGCGACACCCAGCGCTCGAAGAAGCCGAAGGAGCCTGACGTCTTCGTCAACACCTGGTCGGTGGAAGGCTTCCTGTCCGAAGGCATGCAACCATCCGAGCTCGGCTGGGGCACCCACGAGAAATGGATGCCCGAGAATGCGCACACCCATGAAGCCGGCTGCGGCGCCGCCATCTACCTGATGCAGCCCGGCGCCAACACGCGCGTGCGCACCTGGTGCCCGACCCGCGGAGCCCAGTACGGCTTCCTGGTCACCCATAACGAGTCGATCTCGATCGCCGATTACTTCACCGTGCGCGATGCGTCGGGCAAGGCGATCTACCGGCCGACCTGCCACTATGCCTACCATCCGGCCGACGATGCCGTGCTGTCGCTGCATGAAATGTTCGGCCGCGCCGGGAAGATGCAGGAGAAGCACCACATCCTCGACGAGAACGAGATCGTCGACGGCATCGACGAGCTCGGCGTGCTGCTGTTCGGCCATGACAAGAACGCCTATTGGTTCGGCTCGCAGCTGTCGATCGAAGAGACCCGCGAGCTCGCGCCCTACCAGAACGCCACCGGCCTGCAGGTGACCTCCGCCGTGCTCGGCGGCAATGGTCTGGGCGCTGGAGAACCCGAACGAAGGCATCGTCGAGGCCGACGAAATGGATTTCGAGCGCCTGCTCGAAATTCAGCTGCCCTATCTCGGTCCGGTGAAGGGCTTTTATACTGAGTGGACGCCGCTGACGGATCGTCCGGGACTGTTCCCGGAGGATATCGACAGCAGCGATCCCTGGCAGTTCCGGAATATACTGGTGCGGTGAGGCGGGGCTCTCTCCGCCCGTCATTCCGGGGCGACGCGTGGCGTCGAGCCCGGAATCCATCGGGCGGCAGACTCTGCGGGTAAATGGATTCCGGGTTCGCGCTTCGCGCGCCCCGGAATGACCGGAAAAAAACTACTTCTTCTCCATGGGCGGCGCGATCTTCTCGGCCGGCGCTGGCGGCAGCGCTGGCCTGGTCGCCGCGCCCTGAGTCTGCGGATCCGGCCGTGCCGGCTCGGGGGCCGGCGTCGTCGGGCGATCACCGCCGGGCTTCGCCTCCGCGGGCACCTTGCTCTGTTCGTCGGACGGGGTGCCCTGGAGCGGGGGCGTCGCCTGCGCCAGCTGCATGCGGCTTTCGGCGCGGATTTGCGCCAGGGACATCACCGACACCGCAACGCCTGCTGCGAACAGTGCACCAGCGATTGCCAGGTTGAGCTTCAGTGTGCGCTTGTCATCTCGGCCGGGCATGTCGATCACCGCCTTTGTTCGCGGGATCAACGAAACTGGGGCGCGCCGGTTCCGGAACCGAAAACGCGCGGAACCCACCGGCACGCGCCAAAACGCCGCGCTACTCGGTCGTGCTGACTTCCCAGGTTGCATGCCGCACGCCCCGGCAGATGCTGCAGATCGGTCACGACGGCGTTCAGCTCGTTCGGGTCGACCGCGGTCGCAACCAGCTTGGCGGCGATCTCGAGAATATCCTCGCTGATCTCGGCGACTTCGATATCGGCCACGGCATATTTCGCCGCTTCGAGCTTGTCGACGAGGCGGTCGCGCATGTCGGGCAAGGCGTCGGCCGCAACCGCGAGCTTGAAATAGTAGGTCGCCTCCAGCGCCTTCTCGTTCAGCGGGATGCGGTTGATGGCGTTGACCAGCGGGCGCAGCATGGTGTTGCCGGCGATGACGAACACGGTCAGTGCGGCCGCCTGTGCGATCATGTCGGCGCCGGCACAGGAGCCGACCGCGGCCGAGGCCCACAGGGTCGCCGCGGTGTTGAGCCCGCGCACGTCCATGTCCTGCTTCATGATGACGCCGGCCCCCAGGAAGCCGATGCCGGAGACGACATAGGCGATCACCCGGACCGCGCCGTCGGCGCCGTCCAGCTGCATGGCGAGATCGACGAAGGCAGCAGCGCCCACCGCGACCAGCACGTTGGTGCGCAGGCCGGCGGTGCGCTGGCGGTATTGCCGTTCGGCGCCGATGAGCGTGCCCAGCACGAAAGCCGTGATCAGGCTGACCAGGGTGTCGCCAAAGTCGGCAAGCTGGAAGGTCGTCAGAAATCGCATGGTTCCCTATACGGCGGGAACCATGACAGATTAAAGCTCGAGCAGACCGCCGTCCCCATTTTCGTCGGCAAAAGCCAGCAGCGTGCCCTTCGCATTCCAGCCGATCGCGGCCACGGGCGGCGTGCCGTTGCGGCGGACCAGGATCTCCGCGCCATCCTCCAGCCGGACCATCAGCACCGTACCATCGCTGTAACCGGCGGCGAGAATGTCGTTCTTGGGATGACAGGCGACCGCGGAGACGCGCGCCTGCAGCGGCGCGAGCATCGCGGGCTCCTTGCCCATCGGACCGTCCTTGCTGCCGAACGGCCAGATGATCACCGTGTCGGCGCCCGAGGTCGCCAGCCCCTTGCCGCCGGCGCTCCACGACATCGAGCGGACGCGGCCCGGATAGCCGGTCATGCGCATGTGTCTGTTGTCGGCGAGCCGCCAGCCGTGCAGCGCCGGCTCGTGCATCGCGGTGACCAGGAATTTGTTGTCGGGGCTGAAGGTGACCGCGTGATGCGAGCCGGCCCAGGGCAGGAATTCGGCCGATCCCGCCATGTTCGGAAACCACAGCGTCACGCCGTTGTAATGCGCGATAGCGAGCCGCAGGCCCTTCGGCGCGAAGGCAAGGCCGCCGACGGTCGAGGGCACGTCGATCGACTTCTCCTCGGCCTTGCCGCTCTTGACGGTCGCGGTCTTGCCGGCCGACCAGGCGAAGGCGCCGTCGGCGTGCAG
Organism: Bradyrhizobium sp. USDA 3397; assembly: GCF_054060965.1. Taxonomy (NCBI): domain Bacteria; kingdom Pseudomonadati; phylum Pseudomonadota; class Alphaproteobacteria; order Hyphomicrobiales; family Nitrobacteraceae; genus Bradyrhizobium; species Bradyrhizobium sp. USDA 3397. The sequence goes on along the minus strand of NZ_JBSSDS010000001.1, from coordinate 5,990,812 downwards.
CGCCACCGCGTCGATCCAGCGCCGCTTGGGATCGGTGGCGAGCAGCGTCACCTCGCCCTTGGCATCGAGCGAGACGACCTTGCCGTCGTCGCCGCCCATGACGAGGCGCTTGCCGTCGGAGGCGGTCGAGAGAATGCCGCCGCTATGCACGGCAACCGTGGTGATCTCGCAATTGGCATCGACGAATGCGACGTTCTCCTCGCCGCCGACGAAGGCGGCGCGATCCTTCAGGAAATGCACCGAGGTCACTGCCATGCCGAGCGCAATCGGCTTGACGCGGTCGGTGACGGAAACGATCGAAGCGGACTCGGGCGCGGGCGTAAACTCTTTCATCACGAGACGATGCAGCTCTCGAAACCCTTGCGGATCGCCTCTTCGGGCAATTCGCGGCCGATGAAGACGAGGCGGCTCTCGCGCGGCTCGCCCTCCTTCCACTTCCGCTGGTGGTTGCCCTCCAGCATCATATGGACGCCCTGGAAGACGTAGCGGTCGTCGTCGTCGTGGAAGGCGAGGATGCCCTTGGAGCGCAGGATCTTGCCGCCCTCGACCTGCACCAGGTTCTGCAGCCAGGGCATGAACACGTTGGGATCGAGCGGCTTGTCGGTCTTGAGCGAGAGCGACTGCATCTCCTCGTCGTGATAGTGCTTCAGGCCGTGACCGTGATCATGGTGATGGTGATCGTGGCCGTGATGATGGTGATGATCATGATCGTGGTCATGATCGTCGGCCTCCAGGAAATCAGGCTCGATGTCGAGGATGCGGTCGAGATCGAACGCGCCGCGGTCGAGCACGTCGGCCAGCGCCACCGCGCAGCGCTCGGTGCGATGCAGCTTCGCATACGGATTGATGCCGCGGATACGGGCCTCGACCTCGGCGAGCTCGCCCTTGTTGACGAGGTCGGTCTTGTTCAGAACGATGACGTCGGCAAAGGCGATCTGGTTCTTGGCCTCGGGTGCATCCTTCAACCGGTCGGACAGCCATTTGGCGTCGGCGACCGTCACGACCGCATCGAGCCGGGCGTTTTTCTGCACATCCTCGTCGACGAAGAAGGTCTGCGCGACCGGCGCGGGATCAGCGAGGCCAGTGGTCTCGACGATGATGGCGTCGAACTTGCCCTTGCGCTTCATCAGGCCGTCCATGATGCGGACGAGGTCGCCCCGTACGGTGCAGCAGATGCAGCCGTTGTTCATCTCGAACACTTCCTCGTCGGCGCCGATGATGAGGTCGTTGTCGATGCCGATCTCGCCGAATTCGTTGACGATGACGGCGTATTTCTTGCCGTGGTTCTCCGACAGGATGCGGTTGAGGAGCGTGGTCTTGCCGGCGCCGAGATAGCCGGTCAGCACGGTCACGGGAATCTTTTGGGAGGTCGCGTCAGACATAACAACTCCGGACTTCAAGGCTTTTTCGCGCGACGCGAGGCGGGGTGGCCCCTGCCCTAATGGTCAAGCGCGCTGGTCAGGGCCTTTATATTGTGCCTGACCATGTCAATGTAAGTGGGTGCAGGGCCCTTTTCGCCGGTCAAACCGTCCGAAACCAGGGTCCCGCCGACCTTGGCGCCGGTCTCGGCGGCGATCCGCCGGATCAGGCGATCGTCGCTGATATTTTCAAGGAACACGGCGGGGATTTTCTGGGCCTTGATCTGGCCGATGATGGCGGCGATATCTCGCGCGCTCGGCTCGGTCTCCGTGGAGACGCCCCGGGGGGCGATGAACCGGATACCGTACTCGGCGGAAAAATAGCCGAAGGCGTCATGGGTGGAGATGACCTTGCGCCGCTCCGGCGGGATTTTTGCGACGGCGTCGCGGACCTCGCGGTCCAGTGTTTCGAGCTTTTCCAGATAGGCCTTGACCTGGCCGCGGAAGAACTCCGCGTCGTCAGGAGCGGCCGCGGCGAGCGCGCTTGCAATGTCGGTGACGTAGATCCTGGCGTTCGGGATGGACTGCCAGGCGTGGGGATCAGCGGCCGCACCCATTTTTAGCGGCGTGATGCCGGCGCTTGCAGTCACGACCTTCGCCTTGCTGCCGGAGGATTGCACGAGGCGCGGCAGCCAGCCCTCCAGCCCGAGCCCGTTGACAATGACGAGCTTCGCCGCCGCGACCCGCTTGGCATCGCTAGGGGTCGGCGCATAGACGTGGACATCGCCGTCGGGCCCGACCAGCGTCGTCAGGTTGATGCGGTCACCACCGACATTGCGGACGAAATCGCCGAGGATCGAGAAGCTCGCGACGACGTTGAGCCGCTCCGCGGCCTGCAGCGGCGAGGCGATCAGCAACAGTGCAAAGACCAGGATGATCCGCATCGTCATGCTTCCAGATGCCGGCCGGGAAACAGCTGCCGGACGATGCCGCCGACGCGGCCGAACAGGATGGAGACGATGTAGAGCACCGTCGCCACCAGTATGATCGCAGGGCCCGAGGGCACGCGGGTCTGGAATGAGAGCACGAGGCCGGCATAGCCGGAGACCGCAGCAGCAATGACGGCGATGCAGATCATCGCGGTGAGATCGCGCGACCAGAACCTTGCGATGCCCGCAGGCAGGATCATCAGTCCTACCGCCAGCAGCGTGCCCAGCGCCTGAAAGCCGTTGACGAGGTTGATGACGACCAGCGCGAGGAAGGCGAGATGGGCCGGGCCCCCGGCCCGGCTCACCGTGCGCAGGAACAGGGGATCGACGCTCTCGATCACCAGCGGGCGGTAGATCACCGCGAGCACCAGCAGCGTCACCGTGGCGTTGAAGGCGACCACGAGCAGGGTCTGATCGTCCATTGCGAGGATGTTGCCGAACAGCACGTGCAGGAGATCGATGTTGGTGCCCTTGATCGAGACGATGGTGACGCCGAGCGCAAGCGAAGCGAGATAGAAGGTGGCGAGCGAGGCGTCCTCCTTCAGCCCGGTCGAGCGTGCGACGACGCCAGCGAGGATCGCGACGGCAAAGCCGGCGATCAGGCCGCCAGCGGTCATCGCGAACAGATTGAGGCCGGAGAGCAGGAAACCGATTGCGGCGCCGGGCAGGATCGCATGTGCCATGGCGTCGCCGACAAGGCTCATCCGCCGCAGCATCAGGAACACGCCGATCGGCGCCCCCGCCAGCGCCAACGCGATCACCGCGGCGAGCGCGCGCCGCATGAACTCGAATTCGGTGAACGGACCGATCAGCGCGTCATAGAGCATCGGATATCAGGCCGCCCGCGAGCTGATATCATCGGCCGCGCAGGCCGCCGCGCTGTCGTCGAAGGCCTCGCACATCCGCATCGCGACCAGCAGATTTTCCGGCGTCAGCACCTCCGCCGTCGGGCCCCACGCGACGGGGCCGCGCGCCAGCACCAGCGTTTCGGTGAAATGATTGCGCACCATCTCCATGTCGTGCAGTGCGGCGAGCACGGTGCGACCCTCGCCATGCCAGCGCCTCACCAGCGCGAGCAGATCGGCGGTGGTCTTGCTGTCGATGGCGTTGAAGGGCTCGTCGAGTACGATCAGGCTGGCATCCTGGAGCAGCACACGGGCGAACAGCACGCGCTGCATCTGACCGCCGGAGAGCGTGCCGATCGGGCGGTTCTCGAAACCGCTGAGGCCAACGGCTCCGATTGCCCGGAGAATCTTGTCGCGCGCGGCCTTGCCGATGCCGCCGAACAAGCCTGTGCCGCGCCACAGCCCGGTGCCGACGAAATCGAGCACCGAGATCGGGAAGCTGCGATCGATCTCCGCGCTCTGCGGCAGATAGGCGATGTCGCGGGCATCGAGCCCGCCGAGATGGATCGTCCCGTCGAGCGGCCTCAGGATGCCGACGATGCCGCGCAGCAGCGTCGACTTGCCGGCCCCGTTCGGGCCGATCACCGCGACCAGCGCGCCCGGCGCGACCTCGCCGCTGAGATGATGCACGGCGGGGTGCCGGTCATAGCCGAGCGTGACGTTGTGAAAGTGCAACGCGGCCATCGTCACCTCATCGCCAGCAAGACGATGCCCCACAGCACGGCACAGACGGCGAGCGCGGCCGCGAGGCGGCCCGCCATGGTCATGCGCAGGATCGACCAGGGCGCGGCCTGGGCCGGATGCGGCGAGGCCGCATCGTGGACATGGGCGTGGGCGTGATCGTGCCCGTGCGAATGTCCATGGCCGTGACCATGGGAATGGCCATGAGCATGGTCGTGCTGGTGGGCGTGAGACGCGGCGGGAGCCATTTGCGGACGTTATATTATAACATTACGACTGTCCACGGCGGGCTGCCATTCCGCTTCACGGCTTGCCGATCACCATGGCGATAGCGGCCGCCACGAACGGGAACGGCACCGACACGGCGCAGCGGAACCAGACGAAACGGGCCGGCATGAACGGGATCTCCCACAGGATCACCCGCTGGAAGGCGAACAGCGCCCAGGCGACGACGTAGGCGACCACCTGCGGCACGCCGCCGCCCGACTTCAGCGCCACCGCGCCAATGGAAAAGCCGACCACGGGGCCGCCGGGCGTGGCGGCGCCGGCGACCACAGCGGTGGCAACCCCGAGCCAGCCGCTATCCGGGCCGAGCCAGCTGGTGATCACCTCCTGCGGGATGATGGCGGCGATGTAGCCGGAGCCGATCACGCCAAGCGCGATCCGCGGCACGATGTTGACGAAATCCATCGTACCTTCGCGCAAGGAGGCCACGAGCACCGGGCGCCCACGACGAAAGGCGATCAGTCCGACGCCGAGCACCGAACCCCACAGCAGGACGTCGATCAGAAGCGCTGCGCTCAACTCTCGTCGTCCTTCGCGAGCGGCTTCGGATAGAGCCTGACATAGACGAAGCGGCCGAGGGCGCCGGCGAGCACTGGCAGCGGCAGCGAGATCACGATCCGCCACAGCGTGAAATCGGTGCCCATGATCGGGATTTCCCAGGCGACCGCCCGGCCATAGCCGATCAGCGTCCAGCTCACGACCATGGCGATGGTGGCGCCGAAATCGGCGCCGACCGCGAGCAGCGCACTAGCCACCGGGTAGGCCGTGAAGGGACCGCCGGGCAGAATTGCGCCGAAGGCGGTGCCGATCAGCAGGCCCATCAGGCCGGATTTCGGCCCGAGCGAGCGCGAGACCTTCTCGTGCGGCAGGATTTCCGAGATGAAGGCCCCTAACAGGCAGCCGGCGAGCACGCGCGGCAGGATGCCGGAGAACAACGAGAGATCGTGGGTGAGGATGTCCAGAACGCCGTCAGTGCCGTCCCGCCGCCAGACCAGTGCTGCACTCACCGCCACCAGAGCTGCGATGATGATGGTCGACCAGCCGATCGGCTTGCGGACCCGGCCCGGCCGCGGCTCGGATTCCGCGTCGCCGCCAGGCGCCGGATTGTTCGGGGAAGGTTCTGACAACGGGCTAGAGTCGCTCGAAGGTGATGCCCGTCCTGATTAAGGGCGCCGCCGGTGGGATGCAAACGGTGTGACGACAGACCCATGCGCGCGCCGCGCAGGGCAATTCCGCACAGCAAAAAGGCGGTCGCGCCTGCGACCGCCTTTGTTTCTGTCATTCCGGGGCGGCGAAGCCGAACCCGGAATCTCGAGATCCCGGGTTCGATGCTACGCATCGCCCCGGGATGACGGAGCAGGGCTCACGCCTTCTCGAATAGGGACTCCACGTATTCCCAGTTCACGAGGTTCTCGACGAACGCCTTGAGATAATCGGGACGGCGGTTGCGATAGTCGATGTAGTAGGAGTGCTCCCAGACGTCGCAGCCGAGGATCGGGGTGGCGCCGTGCACCAGCGGATTCTCGCCGTTCGGGGTCTTGGAGATCTCGAGCTTGCCATTCTTGACCTGGAGCCAGCACCAGCCGGAGCCGAACTGGCCGACGCCGGCTGCCTGGAAGTCCGTCTTGAACTTCTCGAAGCCGCCGAGGTCCTCGTTGATCTTCTTCTCGAGCTTGCCCGGCAGCTTGGTGCCGCCGCCATTGGGCTTCATCCAGCTCCAGAAGTGGATGTGGTTGTAGTGCTGGCCGGCATTGTTGAACACCGCGGGATTCTTGCCGAACGAGCCCTTGACGATCTCCTCAAGGGACTTGCCTTCCCATTCGGTCCCCTTGAGCGCGTTGTTGCCGTTGGTGACGTAGGCCTGATGATGCTTGTCGTGGTGATATTCCAGCGTCTCCTTCGACATGTACTGGCCGAGGGCGTCATAGGCGTAAGGGAGTGGGGGCAGCGTAAAGGTCATGGCTTCTTGTCCGCAACTGGTGGGGAACGAGTTCTAACGGTCACCCCTTATAGAAGGTTCCGCGGCCATTAAATACCTCAGAATTTGCGAAAAGGCGTGACTTGGCGCGTCCTGCTTGAATGCACAAATTCGTCGCAACCGGCCGCCGTGATCAGACCTGCGGTTCGCTGTAAAATATCATTGCCTTTGAGGCGCTTAAGACAGAACAAACGCGCCACGAAGCGGAGCTGTGGAGGACGAGGCCATGAGCATCGAGATCGACATATTGAACGGCGACGCCTCGTGGCCGATCGCCGAGCCGCTACTTCAGGCGGTCTGGGGACCGCAATTCGTCGCAGGCAAGCCCTGGGCTCGTGTCAAATGGGCCAATGCCGATCTCCGCGTGCTGGTCGAGACGCCCGAGGATGGTCTCGTGTGCCATGTCGGCATCTACTTCCGCACCATCACCTGGAATGGACAGAAGGTTCATATCGGCGGCATCGGCGGCGTCTCCACGCGCGAGGATCAGCGCGGCCGTGGCTATGCGACCATGGCGATCGACGCGGCGGTGCATACCATGCGCGCCAACGAGGCGGTTCGGTTCGCCCTACTGTTCTGCGAGCCGCACAATTTCGCGTTCTACGAGGCCCGGAGCTGGCTGCCGTTCAAAGGCGAGGTCTATTGCGAACAGCCGGAAGGGCGGATCCGGTTCACCTACATGGCGCCCTATGTCTTCCACATCGTGCGCGCCGACGCTGGGCACCATCGACCTATGCGGCCTGCCATGGTGAGCCCTGCGTGAGCCAGGGCTGCGCCGGCCGGCTCATTCTCTTATAATATGTCGGTCATCATTTAATTTTCCGCCCGGTGGACATGACGATCGACGCCCCAGCAGATGCCGTCCCGCCGGTTGCGCCGGTCGCCTCCCCCATCGCCAGCCTCCTGACCGCGCCGATCCTGCCGACGCTGCTGCGGCTCGCGATCCCCAACATGATCGCGATGGTCGGGAGCACGCTGGTTGCGGTAGCCGAGACCTCCTATATCGGCCGGCTCGGCACCATCCCCCTTGCTGCGATCGCGCTGGTGTTTCCGTTCGCGATGCTGACGCAGATGATGAGCGCCGGCGCGATGGGCGGCGGCGTCTCCTCTGCGATCAGCCGCGCGCTCGGCGCAGGGGATCGCGACCGCGCCGCGACGCTGGCGCTGCATGCCGCCATCATCGGCCTTTGCGGCGGGCTGTTCTTCACGGTGATGATGCTCGCCTTCGGCCGCTCCTTCTTCTCGCTGCTCGGCGGACGCGAGCGCGTGCTCGAAGAGGCCAGCGGCTATTCGCAGGTGCTGTTCTCCGGCGCGGTCGCGATCTGGCTCGTCAACACGCTGGCCTCGGTGATCCGCGGTACCGGCGACATGCGCCTGCCTTCGATGATTCTGATCGGGGCGAGCGTGCTGCAGATCGTGCTCGGCGGCACGCTGGGGCTCGGCCTGTTCGGCGTGCCGCAATTCGGCATGCCGGGCGTGGCGAGCGGCCAGCTGATCGCGTTCAGCTGCGCGGCACTGTTCTTCCTCTGGTATCTGATGTCAGGCCGCAGCCGGCTGCCGCTCAATCTCCGCGCCTTCCATTTCGAGCGCGCGATGTTCCTGGACATTCTCAAAGTGGGCGCGGTGGCCTGCCTGTCGCCGCTCCAGACCGTGCTCACCATTCTGATCTTCACGAAGATCCTCGCGACCTTCGGCACCGAGATGCTGGCCGGCTACGGCATCGGCTCGCGGCTGGAATTTCTGCTGATCCCAATCACCTTCGCCTTCGGCATCGCCTCGGTGCCGATGGTCGGCATGGCGATCGGCGCCGGGCATGTGAAGCGAGCGCGGCGTGTCGCCTGGACCGCGGCTGCGGCCTCAGGACTCACGGTGGGCCTGATCGGGCTCGTCGTTGCGCTCGCTCCGTCGCTGTGGGTCGGGCTCTTCACCCGCGATCCCGGCGTCACCGCCGCCGCGCACAGCTATTTCCACTGGGCAGGTCCGGCCTTCGTATTCTTCGGCATGGGCGTGTCGCTTTACTTCTCCTCGCAAGGCGCCGCACGCGTCGGCGGTCCCGTGCTCGCCTCCACGGCACGGCTTCTGATCGTCGCGATCGGCGGTATCGGACTGATGACCGCGCAGGCTCCGGCCTGGACCCTGTTCGCGCTGGTCGGCGGCGCCATGGTCGTGTTCGGGCTCTCGACCGCCGCCTCGGTCGCCTTCGCGCGCTGGGGCAAATGATCGCAGATAAATAGGCGCAGGCAGGTAAGCTCAGAAATGTGATTCCCTCGGACGTTGCGCGCGCTCGATTTGCTGCTATGGAGGCGCCTCCATTCCAGGGCTCCTCTCCATGACATTCAGATTCGCCGCTCTCACCGTCATTCTGGCTGCGTTGATCGGTGCGCCTTCCGCCTATGCGCAGAGCGCCGAAGGGACCTGGCTCACCCAGGCGGGCGATGCGCGCGTCAAGATCAGCAAATGCGGCGGCGGCATCTGCGGCCACATCGTCTGGCTGCGCGAACCCATGGACAGCGCGACCGGCCAGCCCGCCACAGACAGCAAGAATCCCAATCCCGCGCTGGCCAGGCGTCCGATGATCGGCCTGCCATTGTTCAGCGGCATGGAGCCGGCAGGACCGAACAAATGGTCGGGCCAGATCTACAATGCCGACGACGGCAGCACCTATGCGAGCAACGTCAGCCTGACCGGCGCGGACGCGCTACGGGTCGAAGGCTGCGTCGGCGCGCTCTGCGGCGGTGAGACCTGGACGCGCGCGGGGCGCTAACCCGCTGCCATCATCGCCTTCAACGCCGTCGCCGCCGAGGCATAGCCGCCGCGCGCGCCGTCGATGAAATGGACGTGATCGCTGCGCAGCGCCGACGGCGCGAAGCAGGTCATCATCGCAGCGTCCTGCTGGTAGAGGCCGTAGCGCACGATGCCCTCGCGCGCGGCGGCTTTGAGACGATCGTTCAAGGCGCGCTCGAGCTGCGGCGTGCAGTCCAGGATCATGCGCAGGCCGTCGTCGTATTTACGGAAGTCCGAGTTCTCGACCACTTGGCGCTTGTAGAGGCTGGGCACGAAACCGCCGATCTTGATATCGAAGCGCATGATGAGATAGGCGAACAGCGTATAGGCCAGTACGCTGGCTCTGCGCGCGAGCAGCGGACCGCCGCGCCTGGTGCGGGCCTCGAATTCCACGCCCTGCGGCGGCCATTTCAGCGGGGGCCCCTGCGGCGGCACCGGCCGGCCGCCCTCCGGGCTTCGCTCGACGAGATGAATGATGTCCTCGATCACCTTGCGGAAGGCCTGCGGATCGACGCCACGCGCCGGCATCACCAGCACCGACAGGATCAGGCCGCGCGCCGCCGGCATCACCTCGAAACGACACGACAGGCCCGAAAGGTCCGGCTGCGTGCCGGCAGGCGCCTCCTCGACGGCAAACTCGCCGCACTTCATCGCGGCGTCGGCCCAGGCGAGCCCGCCGCCCGAAAACATCGCATAGGACAGGTTGGCCGACGGCCCGAACCGGGCGACGCGCACATCGAGGCCGTGTGTGCGAATGACGCTGACCGGCACCAAGGCGACGCGCAGGGTCAGATCGAGGTCTTCGCGCACCCAGGTCGCGGTCGCAGCCAGCGCCTGGCGGGCAAGTTCGACATCGTCAGGCGCCACCGCGAAACTGGCTCCGTCGCCGCCGAACACGAAGGGGAATTCCCGCCCCTCCAGCGCATTGGTCACCGCCGCGATCACGGCGGCACCCGCCATGTTCACGGCCTTGTAGCGCTGCGCCGCGATCGCCTTGGTCGAATCGACGATATCGGCAACACCGATGCTCCAGTCGTCCGGCAGCGGCGCATAGAGCGCAGGATCCATCAGGCTGGTGAAGCCTCGGAAGACGGGAATGCCGCCATAGAAGGACTCGCCTGAGCTCATCGGGATTGCCGGACGGTTGGAATACGAAACAAAATACGTGGCAGGATCGATCCGGGTTCGCTGGCTCGCGCCCCCTTTCGATCATTGGCCGAAAGTGGCCCGGACAACAAGATGCGGCCGCCTTGCAATGCCCCGGCGCGATCACTGATCGGCGTCAAACGACCACGGGGGAGAGCGGCTATCGTCGCGCGGCCCCAAGGGGTTGCATGGGAAAATCGAGGTGTCCGACTTCAACAGCAAGGACTCTGCCATGCGCGAGCGCCGCATCCGCCGCCTCACCGAAGAACCGCCGGAATCTTCACACGAGCGGATTGACCTGCCGAAGCAGCGGCCGTGAGCGGCTAGTGCAGCTTCTCGTCCTGACGCTTGCGCAGCTGGGATGCAGGGACGTCGTGGCAGCCGATCAGGCGCACGAATTGCTGCGGATACGCCTCGTGGCCGTGATCGCCGGAATTCTGATGCGACATCGGCGGGCAGCGGACCTCATCCGACTTCGCACGCACCGGCTCTTTCAGGACCCGGCTTGAAGCGGTCATGTTTGAAGTGGCCATCGACTGCTCCCCGTCGTTTAGGGCAGATCGATTGACGTAAACCAATCGATTGCGGGGCATCTTACGACCAAATCCGGCTAGCTGTCATTGCGCGTGGTCAACGCAATTGTGGCAGTCGGGTTCCGCTTAGGCGGTATTGCCCGCGTCGATGGTGAACACGGTCCCGGTGACGTTGCGGCCGCCTTCGCCCAAAAGGTATTCCACCATGCGCGCGACGTCGTCCGTCTCCGGCAGCCGGCGCAACGCGCTGCGGCCCGCAATGCGCTTGCGGCCTTCCTCGGAGAGATTGTGGGTGAGCTCGGTGTCGATGAAGCCTGGCGCGATCGCGTTCACGGTGATGCCGAGCTTGCCGACCTCACGGGCCAGCGAGCGGGTGAAGCCGGTCGCGGCGGCCTTGGTCGCGCCATAGACGGACAGGCCGTTATAGCCTGTCGTCGCGATGATCGAGGAGATGTTGATGATGCGCCCCGCGCCGTCGGCCATCATTTGCCGGGCCACATATTTGGTGAGGATGATCGGCGACAGCACGTTGAGCTGCACCAGCGCCTCGATCTCGGAATTGTGCATGGTGGCCAGCAGGCCTTCGGTGCCGAGACCGGCATTGTTGACGAGGCCGTAGATCGGACCGAATTCGTCGCGCACGAGCTTTGCGAAGGCCGGGATTGCATCGATCACGGCAAGATCGCAGGCGCGGAAATGCAGGCGCCCGTCGGCGGCAGCGATGGCCGCCTTGAGCTCGTCGCTTTCGCGCCGCGCTGCCGCGATCACGTTGAAGCCGGCAGCAACCAGACGCTTGCCGATTGCAAGCCCGATGCCGCGGCTGCCGCCGGTGACGAGAACGTTATGCATCGGTGCGTGCCAGTTTTCCGGCCGGGGTGACGTCGAGCGCCTCGACGAAGCGGAGCACCGCCGGCACCTTGTGGGATGCGAGCTGGGCACGGCACAGATCCAGGATCTGGTCGCGGATATCTTTTGCGCGCGCCGGATCGGTGCCCTCAGCGAGGATCACGTCCGCGACGACGATGCCGCCGGTGATCGGGCTCTTGCGCGACTTCGCGCGCGACATCCGCACGTCGGGATGGCGGTTGATCACGGCCTCGATCTCCTCGGGGTGGACCTTCAGTCCGCCGATGTTGATGATGCCGCCACGACGACCGACGAAATAATAGCGATCGCCGCGCAGCTCGACGATGTCGCCGCTATCGACAAAGCCGTCGTCGTCGGTGAGCGACGCCGCATTGCGGCCGATATAGGCATGGGCCGTGCGCGTTGAGCGGATGCGCAGCGAGCCGTCGACTACCTTCATCTCGACGCCGTCGCGGTTGCCGAGATAGTCGGCCGGAAAGCCTTCCAGCCCGTCATTGACGGCGAAACCGACGCCGGCCTCGGTCGAGGCATAGGCATGGCCGACGGACGCGTGGGGGAATGCCGCCTTCAGGCCGTCGAGCACGGCCTGGTCGGCGATCTCGCCGGAGAGGCGGACGTAAGCCGGGGCGAATTGCGCGGCCGAGCCGCTCATCAGGAGCTTGCGCCAGTGCGAGGGCGTGCCGGAGATATGCGAGACACCGCGCGCCTTCAGCCGCGCGACGTGATCGGCGAGCGCCTCATGGGGATCGGACAGCACCAACGAGCCGCCGGAGAGGATGGCACGGAGAAAGATTTGCAGGCCGCCATAGCGGCGGATGTCGTAGAACGTTGCCCAGACCGGTGCAGGTCCGCGCGACGGGCCTTCGGCGACGATCGCACCGGTCAAGGCTTCCAGCGTATGGCCGGCGATCTTTGGCACGCCCGAGGTGCCCGAAGTCAACATCAGCCATTCGGTGCCCCGCTCGGTCTTGGCAGGCGCCGCGGCTTGCGGCGGCAAGTGCGCGGTGACGACCAGCGGCACGCCGGACGCCGCCCAGCAATCGGGCTCGTCGGTGACGACGGCATCGATCCCCGCATCCGCGATCAAGGCGTCGAGATGCGCCGGATTGAGGTCGGGCGGACACAACAGCATGCGGCGGGCGATGCCGTCGAGCTCGATCATGGCTAGGCCGGATCGGAGCTGGTCCGACAGCTTGAGCAGCACGGCGCGGCCGGACAGGTCGTGCAGCCGGCCGCCCAAGACCGTCTGCGACAGGATGTCGGTCAGCGACACGACATCATGTGCATCGGAGATCGCGCGGCCTTTCAGCTCCGCGCCAAGATGGTCGCGAAGTGCAAAGATCTCACGCGGGGACATTTTCGTAGGCCCGCACGAAATCGCCCACCGTGGCGGGGAACGCTGCGTCCTCGGAAATGGTGAAGGGATCGACGCCGGTCTCGTCCTCGAGGCGGGCGACGAGGATGGCGAAGGCGAGCGAGTCAAAGCCCGTCTCATGCAGGGACAGATCGTCCGAGAGGGCGGGAAGCGTGACGTGCTGCTCCTTGGCGATCTGCTGGATCGCTTCAATGACCTTTGACCTTACCGACATGGTTGGCTCGCTTTGTTATCGATCTCGTTGTTGCGGCGGCTCTTGCTGACCGCCTCCCCATCGCGGTCTGTTTACCCGACAGAAGTAAATGGCTTCTTGGACAATTCAGATAAAATTGGACCTAACTCTCGATTTTGGTTGCCCTACAGCCTGATCGTACCGCCCGAGATGGCCGCATACGTCTCCGCGTCCAGCGCAACGTACGCGCCCGATGTCGGGTCGAGCATGAACAGCGGATCGGAGACCGCAGCCGGATCAAACCCTTCGCGGGCGAGCTCGCCCTTCTTCTGCTTGAAGGTCTCGGTGGCGTCGAGCTCGCGCGAGATGCGGATGAAGAGCGGGCGGGCGTAGACCGGCAGGCGCTGCGCGAGATGGGCGGGCAGCGCGGCGATGTCAAAGCCCTCGTTCACGACGATCGCGCTCATGCCGGCCCGGCCGTCGGCGCCGGGAATGCTGACGCCATAGGTAGTGGCATCGACGACGCCGGTGAAATCGCGCACGGCATCGTTCACCTCCGAGGTCGCGACATTCTCGCCCTTCCAGCGGAACGTGTCGCCGATACGGTCGACGAAATGGAAGAATCCCTTGTCGTCCATCCGCATCAGATCGCCGGTGCGGAACCAGGCATCGCCCTTGACGAAGACATCACGCAAGACTTTTTTCTCGGTCTCACCGGCATCGGTGTAGCCCTCGAAGCGCCCACCGCCCTCGTCCGCGGTGCCGATGCGGCCGATGGCTTCGCCGGCCTCGCCGCGGCTGCAGGCGATGCAGAAGCCCTCTTCATTGCGCAGCGGCGCGCCGCTATCGGGGTCAAGCTTGACGAGACTTGCAGGAAAGCGGTGCGCGAGCAGCGCCGGGACGCGGCCGATCGCACCCGGCTGGCCCTCGACGTTGAACAGCGAGAAATTGCCTTCGGTCGCAGCGTAGAATTCGAGGATGCGTGGAATGGCGAAACGCGCCTGGAAATCCTCCCAGATATCGCCGCGCAGACCGTTGCCGCAAGCGAGCCGCAGGCGGTGCCGGTTCTCGTATTCCGAGGGCGCGGCCTTGAGCAGATAGCGGCAGAGCTCGCCGATATATTGAAACAGCGTGCAGTCGTGCCGGACGATGTCGGACCAGAAATGCGAGGCCGAGAATTTCTCGGCGATCACCACCGAGCCGCCGGCGGCCAGCATGCTGCACGGCGCGACGATGCCGCCGACCGAATGGAACAGCGGCAGACAATCGTAGAGTCGATCCTGCGGCGTCGCGCCGGTGAGGCCGGCGAACCAAAAGCCCCAATTGAGGATGCGGCGGTGGCTGATGCTGGCGGCTTTCGGCAGGCCAGTGGTGCCGGAGGTGTAGATCAGCAGCGCACGGTCGTCGATGGTGACCTGGCCATGCTCCTCCGGCGATAGCGGGCCGTCATCGAGAACGGCAAGCGCGACGTCGATCGCACGTTCGCTGCGGCTATCGCCATGCGTCCAGACTTTTGCCCCCGTCTTCAGATGCGGAGCCGCGCTGTCCAGCATTCCCGTCAGCACATGCGCAACGATGACATGCATCGGCTTCGCGACATCAAGGCAGTGCGCGAGCGATTGCCCGACGAGCTTGGTGTTGATCAGTGCGACCACACCGCCGACGCGACTGATGCCGAGCCAGGCCGCGACATAGTCGATGCCGTTCGGCATGATCAGCGCAACGGTATCGCCCTTGGACAGGCCGACCGAGCGCGCCCAGCGGGCGTAGCGATTGATTCTCTTCGAGAGGCCTGCGTAATCGAGGCTTGCCTCGTCCGCCACCAGAGCGACGCGGTTCGGCTGGCGTTGCGCCCAATCGTCGACGACGTCGGCGAACAGACGGCCCGGCAGCGTTTCGATCCGCGCCGTGAGCTCGATCGCCCTCAACCAGATCTTGGAAGCCGACGGTGCGCGCGCGGCTTTCGGCTGCTCGATGACGCCGGTGGTCATATTGCTTACTCTTTCGGGCGGTCTGCGGTGTCCGACAGCTTAGCCCGAGCGCCCTGACCCAGGCGTTAAGAGACAAGGTAAACTCGGTTAGGGCGCGGTTAACTGTCAACAGCCCGCAACCAAGATCGCACCCGCCGGCAGCGTACTGGCGGGTGTGATCAGGTCGAAAGAGTGATGAATGCAGACGTCGCGGCTTTGGTCCCGCTCGGCTCAGTGCACCTTCTTGGGACGTCGGCGGGGCGGCGGCGATTCGTTGAAGGCGTAATAGGGATTGAGGTCGCAGGTCGCGGCAAGGCCCGAGGCCGTGGCGCGGCACTGCTCCAGCGAGGTAAACGAGCAGTCGTAATAGTCACTTCCTCCGCCACCAGGGCCACCGACGTAGCGGTGCATGCAGACGGGATAGGCCGGATCGTATCGCTGCGCGCTGGCATCCGCCGCGCCCAGCAGCGTGGAGATCGCGGTAAGAGTGAGGAATGACAAGCGCATGGGGAAATCCTCGAATTGGTGACGTCGCATCATATGACACAACATCTCGCCGTCCGCGACTGTTCCTAAGACCTGATGACGTCAAGGTGAGCGAGACGCGCAGCGCCGGAAGCGATGCGCGCCGAGCGACCTGACGACCTAGGTCAAGCGCGGTCGAAATGATGCTGCGAGGCAGCGTTAGCCGCCGAGCCCCTGCAGCACCAGCCGGTTCAGCCGCGCCGCGAACGCTGCCGGGTCTTCCGGCAATTCGCCGTCCAGGATCTGCGCCTGCTCGAGCAGGAGCAGGCTGATATCGTCGACGACTGTCGAAGCGGCCTGCGCCTTGGTGACCGCGGTGACCAGCGGATGGCGCAAATTGATCTCGAGGATCGGCTTGGTCTTCATGCCGCGGTTCTGCTGCGACAAGATGCGCTCGAGCTCGCGGCTCGGGCCCTGGCTGTCGGCGACGAGGCAGGAGGCCGAGCTGGTCAGGCGCGTCGAGACCTTGACGTCGCTGACGCGCTCGCCCAGCGCGGCCTTGATCACCGCGATGGTGGCTGCTTCGTCCGCAGCCGGCTCGTCCTTCTTCGCCTCGTCCTTATCGTCGATACGCGGAATCAAATCGAGATTGAGATCGCCCTGGCTCAGCGACTTCAGCGGCTTGCCTTCGAAATCCGAGGGCATCGAGGTCCAGAACGCGTCGACGGGATCCGACAGCAGCAGCACCTCGATGCCGCGCGCGGTCGCAGCTTCCAGCCGCGGATTGGACTTCAGCCGCTCGATGCTGTCGCCGACGAGATAATAGATCTCGGTCTGGTTCGGCTTGAAATCGGCGATGACCTGCTTCAGCGACCGCTTCTCGCCCGACGTGGTGGTGAAGCGCGACAGCGACAGCAGCTTTTCGCGACGCTCGAAATCCTCGTAGATGCCTTCCTTCAGTACCGCGCCGAAGGCGTCCCAGATCTTGGCAAAATTCTCCGGGTCCTTGTCGGCGAGGCTTTCGAGCTCGGACACCACCCGCGTCGCCACCGCCTTGCGGATCTGCGCCAGCTGCGGATTGTTCTGGAGCATCTCGCGCGAGATGTTGAGTGGAAGATCCTCGCTGTCGACCACGCCGCGGACGAAGCGCAGGTACCCCGGCAAGAGGTCGGCATCGTCGGTGATGAAGACGCGCCGCACGTAGAGCTTCACGCGGCCCTTGCGGTTCGGCTCGAACAGGTCGAACGGCTTGGTCGAGGGCGCGAACAGCAGCACCGCGTAGGAGTAACGTCCTTCCGCGCGGTAGTGCAGCGTCATCGCGGGATCGTCGAAGGCAGAGGCGATCTGCTGATAGGCCTTCTTGTAATCGTCAGCCGTCAGCTCCGACTTGGAGCGCTGCCACAACGCGCTCGCCGAGTTAATCTGGCGCGGCTCGCCTTCTTCAGGCACCAGCTCGATCGGAAACAGGATGTTGTCGGAATAGGCGGTGACGATACGCTCGATCTCGTAGGTCTCGAGATATTTCTTGGAATCGTCCTTCAGGTGCAGGACGATCTCGGTGCCGCGCGTCAGGCGCGCCGCTTCCTCGTCGCTGGCACGGGCGATCTCGAAGCCGGAGCCGCCGGAGGACGTCCAGGTCCAGACATCGCTCTCGCCGGCGCGGCGGCTGATCACGACGATCTTCTCGGCGACCATGAAGGCGGAATAGAAACCGACACCGAACTGGCCGATCAGGCCGAGCCCGTCCTTGGCCTCTTTCAGCTTGGACACGAACGCCTTGGTGCCGGAGCGGGCGATGGTGCCGAGATGGTCGATCAGCTCCTGCCGCTCCATGCCGATGCCGTTGTCGGCGATCGTGAGCGTCTTGGCCGTCTTGTTCGGGGTGATGCGGATCTTGAGTGCGCCGCCTTCGCCTAGCAGGGCGGGACTGGCGATGGCCTCGTAGCGCAGCTTGTCGCAGGCATCGGAGGCGTTGGAAATGAGCTCGCGGAGGAAGATGTCGGTTTCCGAATAGACGGAGTGCACCATCAGGTGCAGCAGTTCGGAAACTTCGGCCTGGAAAGGCTGCGTATGCACAGCCGTATCTGACGTCGTCATGCGCTTACCCGGTCAAACAAAAGGGAGGGAACCCGGATATAGCGCGAGGCAATGGCGGATCAAGAGGATGTGAAGCCTGGGTCTGCCAGCCACCCCTGGCGGGGTGGGTCAGGTCACGCAGCGGCCGGGCTGGAGGAGCCTTGCGACCTCGGTCAGCGAGCTGACCATCGGCTCACAGGCGATCGTCGGCTTGTTGCGAGGCTTCTTCTGGTTCTGGAGCAGCACCGGCGTCTTGGCATTGCCGGTCTCGATGACCGCGGGAACCCGCAGCAGAACCGACGTATCCGCGAGGTCATTCAGCCGCATCGAGACCGTGCGGGTGGGAACAGCTGCCGGCTTGATCTCGGCGAGCCGGTCTGCCTTGGCGGTGCGGTTGACGTCGTGGCCCACAGCGACGCTGGAACTGTGGCTGGGGAGGTCGGCGACCGCCTGCCAGCGGTCTGCGAGATCGTGCCCGGAGGCCAGCTGCACGGCACCGAGGGTGGCAACGACCGCAATTGCGCTCAAAAAAACCTTTTGAATCTGTGACATGGCTGCCGATCCCTCGCCCCATGGCGGGCACGGGAACAACGCCGCCGCAGGATCGGGGGTTCTCAACAGCAACGATCACTTAACCGTGTGCGGAAAATGCCGCAGACCGGCAAAATAATTCGCGAGCCCTGGAACGACTTTCGCGCGCAGGAGTCATCTCAGCAGCCGGCTATTCCCCCCTGCCCCATAAGCCGGCGACGTAGGGCGCGACTGTGGTGATGCCAGTCGCGCCTTACTTTTTTCTGCAGGACATCCGTCCCATGTGTCACCGCCCCCGCCGGGAGCAGCGGTTTCGCCCCTCCTTCGAAATTCAGTCGAACTGCCAATTCGCAGGAACCCAAGCGTAGCCGCCGTCGGTTCTCAGTATTCGGCCGAGACCGGGGAAGGGGTAATGGAATCCCAGGACGAGAAGCTTGTCCGCTGCCGCGCGGTCGAAAATACGGCGGCGCGACTGCAATGCGGCATCCTTGTCACGATCGGGGCCTGGTCGCCAATTTCGATCAACATTGACGACCGGATGATATGCGAGATCGGCGGTCAGCAAGAGCTGGCTTGACCCTGAATGAACGAGGAACGTCGCCATCCCGGGCGTATGCCCCTGCGCTGCCAGCGTGGTCAACCCAGGCACGATCTCCGTTCCGGCCTGATACAACACGGCGTCGGTCGCAATCGGTTCTACGCTGCGCTTGATGGCCTCACCGAATCGTCGGCGGAATTCCGCATTTACAGGCATGTATGAAAGGTCGGGCTCGCCGCGGACGAAGAAATTCCAATCGGCTTCGGGCAGATACACCGTTGCACGCGGGAATGATTTGCCGCCGTTGGCGTTTCGTAGATTACCGACATGGTCCGGATGCGTGTGCGAGACGACGACGACGTCGATATCCTCCGGCTTCAAGCCAACAGCCGCGAGGTTGCCAAACACTCGCCCACCGTTCGGTCCCATCGTCTGCGCTGCGCCAGCCTCGATGAGAACGCGACGGCCGCCCGTCTCGATCAGAAGCGTGTTGAGATTGAGCGTCATCACGTCCGTAGGGAGGAATGCGCGGATCAGTGCCTCCTGAAGCTCCATTTCCGGCGCATCGTTGGCGTAGATCCTGGGCGGGCCAGAAAGGAGCCCGTCGCTGAGCACGGTCGCCTGGATGTCCCCGACGCGAAATCGATAATATCCGGCATTGTTCGCCGCACTGCCCGGTGCTGCCGCCTTGGCGCCACCGCCGGTTGCCAGCACGGGGAGCGCCGCAGCAGCGGTCAGCATGATCTTGCGGCGGTTGATCGAGTAGGCGCTCAAGACAAACTCCTTCTGTCATTCGAATTGCCGAGCGCCGGAGACGCTACCGGGCGGCTGAGACGCCACGAACCTAGGGGATGCGACGAATTGCAGAAAGTGGCCCACCGCGATAAACGTTATTCACTAACTGGAAAACGTGCATCAGAAGTGACCCTTCGATGAGGAGCCCGTGGATCGTCCGTCAACCGATGACATCCTCTATCGCGTCGATCTCAACCTGTTGGTGATCTTGAAGACGCTGCTCGAAACGCGCAGCGTCACCAAGACTGCAGAACGAAGCCAAATGAGTCAGCCCGCCGTCAGCAGAGCATTGGCGAAGCTGCGCAAGGTCTTTGACGATGCGCTGCTCGTGAAAGCTGGAACGACAATGCGGCCCACAGTCCGCGGCGGCGAACTTCTCGAACCGATACAGAAGGCTCTGGCGGGCGTCAGCGACGTGCTCGCCAACCGGTCCGAGTTCGACCCGACCTCGAGTGAGCGCGTCTTTCGTATTGCCACGACGGATTACGGAGCGACGGTCATCCTTCCGCGACTTGCACATCTCATGACTTCCGAAGCGCCGAGGACAAGTCTTGAAATCACGCCCGTCGATGCGCAGACTTTCAGAAGCCTTGGAGAGGTGAACATCGACCTTGCGCTCTATAGCGATAACCCGCTCCCAACCAGTCTTCGTACCCGAGACCTTTTCCGGGAGCGCTTCGCATGCCTGGTACGCGCCGGCCATCCCGCCGTCAGGCGGTCCAAAGCAGGGCGGATGCGTCTGGACGACTACGTCGCATTCTCCCACATCCTCGTGACCGTGGTTGGGGGCAGAGCTGGTCCGGTCGATACCGCGCTCGCAACGCTTGGCCATATCAGGCACATCGCGGTGCGGTTACCCTATTTCGCCACGGCAGCTCTTGTGGCGTCAACCTCCGATCTCATTTTGACGATCCCACGCCGTGCCGCGCAAAATTTCTCAGGTGACCCGCGCCTTCGCCTGATCGAACCTCCCTTGGAGCTTCCCAATTTCGATTATCGGATGGTATGGCACGAGCGAACGCATTCGGAGCCGGGCCACGCCTGGCTCCGTCGACTCGTCTTGAAGGCCGTCCGGTCAAACACGCCTTTGTCTTGATCATTGGAAAACGGATGCCTGCGGCGCTGTCGGGATGCCTGTTCATCGGCAGGTGCATCCTTCCTGATCCAATGATCGGCCGTTCAGTAAACGAAGACCGCGCCGACCGCGAGCAAAGAGGCCACGAGGGTCAGACGAATGCCGAAGTCGAAGGCGGCGATCCATTGCATCAGGGGCCTCCAAAGCTACTGCGCTCAATCAAATGACGAACGGAAGATTGCTCGTTGGTCGCTCGGTCAGACTCAAAAGAGCGCTCAGGACGACCGCGCGCTTCGCTTTTGAGCGAGGTCCGTCACTGCCTTGTCTCGCATTGCTTGCAAGCCGACCTCCATGAACCTGCGAAAGTCGTTCTGGACGTAAGGGCGGATGAGATAGCCGTCCGGCCAGATCTTGGGCCGGAACGAATAGGTCCAGCGCACGCGGGTGGCCTGGCCGTTACCGACGAACTCCAGCTCGCTCACCGCATACCTGATGTAGCGCCCGGTACGGTTGGTAAGATTCCATATCTGATATTGCAGAAGCTGCGGCTTGCGGTCCGTAATCTCTTCCAGCGCACTGTTATTGTCCGAGAATACGATTCGGCGGCGGTCGCCTGGCTTGCTCCAGCCACCGCTCAACGACTCGGTGCTCACTACGCCGGGCACATTGTCAGTCCCGGTAAGAAACGAGCCGAATGCGGCGGCGCCACGGTCAGCGAACCAGGCCGTTACGGACGTCAAGGGTGCCTGGATCTCGGTTTCGACGCTGACCTTCTCGAAGTCCGCGCTGCGCTCCAATTCCGGCCGAGCGACATCATGTGCTTGGTCGAGCCTCGCTGCAGACGGCACCGGATCGGCGCCGACCAAGGACGCGCCGCACCCGCCCAGAGCCAATGAGACGATGGCGCAAATCGAGGCAGCGTTTCGTCTGATCATGATAGCCGAACAGCTCATGAAAATCGAACGCCTGTGAGCTTTTCGGAAACCTCCCAGAGCCGCGCGGACGCGGCCGCGTCTTTGGCTTGCCGAGGCACTCGTGCGGCTGCCGGCACGCCGCGCGTCTCGCCCAGTCTATCCGGACCGAAATAGCCTCCAGGTTCGGCGAGCGGAGACGTCGCCGCGAACAGCGTCGGCAGCGCCCCTTGAGCTGGCGATTGAAATAGGAACCAGAGGAAGGATCGAGCGAGGCCCTGCAAACTGCGAGGTCCGGCGCCGTTTGGAATCAACTCGGTGCGGGCGATGCCGGGGTGCGCGGCGATGCTCCTGATTCCCCATCCAGAGACATCGCTTCTGGTCTGAAGCGCGAACGCGAACATGAGGCACGCGAGCTTTGATTGACTGTAAACCCGCATGGGTCTGTACTCGCGCTCCGCCTGAAGATCGTCGAAGTCGATGACGCCGCTCCGGGCGGCCAGGCTCGAAAGGTTGACGACGCGCGGCTCCTTGCCGTTGCGCAACAACGGAAGGAGCTGCGCCGTCAGCGCAAAGTGGCCAAGATAGTTGGTCCCGAACTGTAGCTCGAAGCCGTCTCTCGTCGCCTTCCGCAGAGGTGGCGCCATGACGGCGGCGTTGTTGATGAGCATGTCGAGGCTCGACCGTTGGGCTCGCATCCGACAGCCAAAATCCTTCACCGACTTCAGGCTCGCGAGGTCGAGCTCTTCAAAGCGGATCTTGGCGTCGGGAAAGGCGGCTCGGATTCGCGCAATGGCGCTCGAACCCTTCTCCAGGCTACGGCCTGCGATGATGATCTCACAGCGGGCACGCGCCAATGCCAACGCGTCTTCAAAGCCAATTCCCCCAGTTCCGGTGATGACGGCTGACCGCCCCAACTGAGAGGGAATATCTTTGATGGACCAATCCGGCATGGCTTCTCTGCACGTTCACTAAGCTTGGCACGCGGCGCCTATTACACCAGGTGTAGCTTTTATTGCACTGCGTGCGATATTACAAGACCATTGCGGACGCGGGCTGCGCGACCTCTGGCCGCGGACGCGGCGACCAGTTGAGAGCCGCGATCGCATGGTAAAGGCAGCCTAAGTCACGGCAGGCACATCGATTTTTTCTTGCACATTGTTTGCGCAGCGTGTAATATATTGCACTGGGTGCGATTTTTTGAATGGGGCTATCCTTGCCGGCAAAAGTGACAGCGGACGACAAAGTTGCGGAGGAGGGTCTTCGCGAGCGCAAACGGCGTGAGACGCTGGCTCGGATCGCGGAAGCAGGCCTCAAGCTGTTCATGGCGAATGGCTATGAAGAGACGACCCTCGAGGCGATCGCGGAGGCGGCAGGCATTTCGCGGCGGACGTTCTTTTATTACTTCAAGTCGAAGGAAGAAATCTTGCTTGCGTGGCAAAGCCACTTCACGCAGCTCATTAGAGCTGCCGTGATCGCCGAGCCTTCGGATCAATCTCCCATCGACACCGTCAAGAACGCTTTGCTGAAATTGACCGGCAACTACAATTCGCAGCAGAGTCTCGCCCTCGATCGGGTCATCCGCTCGAGCCCGGCGCTGATTTCCGCGAGCCACGCGAAGTATATCGCTCAGGAACAGGCGATATTCGAAGCCCTTTGCGTGAAATGGCCCCAGGCCAAGCGACGGAAATCCCTTCGATACGTCGCCATGGTCTCCGTCGGAGCGCTTCGATTGGCGATCGAATCCTGGAGCAACGACAACGGCAGGCGACCGCCGGCAGCTTATCTCCGCGAGTCATTCGCGAATTTGCAGAGCGTTCTTTGAGCTGAAGGAATGGCCCGGGAGACGCTAGGGTCGCCGGGCTGCTTCTCCATCGAGCCATGGTGGAGCGTCTCCTCCTCGCAAAGAGGCGAGCCTCGTTCTGATCGGCTCGGGCCTTTTCGGCCCGGCACTCGGGCCACTGCTCGTCGGCTCGATCAGCGACGCCGCGACGAATGCGCAGATATCGAACGGGCTCGCAATTGGAATGCTGATTGTCCCGGTCGCCAGCGCCGCCACCGGCATCGTCCCGTTGTTTGCAAACCGGCGGATCGCTGCTTCGCTTCGGCGATCTTGAGCAGAAAATAAGCGCAGCAATCGACTTGTTGCCAGCACCAATCGGCATGCTGGCCGACGACTGGGCCGGGCCACGAAATCGCCCAAATAATATTACACCAAGTGCAATATAAGTTTACGTTTGGTGCGAGATTTCTGAAATGACCGCTCTCGAGGCATCCCGACCGTCGTCGACGAGCAAGGAGTCATCGAATGACATGTGACACGCCGGATGGGACGGATATTGCAGCTCCGCAAGGGGAACGGGAGCGAGATGCCAAGCGGCCGTTTGCCGGCGGCAGGCGCGCGATCCATCACAGCGGCTCCGACCACCTTCGGCCACGTGCGCGGGTGTGGTCGGCCGAGGTGCCCGTAAGACTGGAAACGATTGTTCAGCACCGAACGCGCGCGCGGCTCGATCGATCCCGGAGCTCCTACCGGCCGGCCGAGGCGTTGAAGTCCATTCGACCGGCGGATCCCGCGAAACACGAAGAAACCCACGTTGCTCCAATTTCCTCTCGTTTCGCCAGACGCGTTGTGAAGGCACTCCGATCTCCAGTTCTCACGAATGTCGGGATCGCTGCTCTCCTGTACGTGATCTCATTCCACCCCTATATCGATCTGGCCGGCATCGTCTCAGGCAGCCTCGTTTGCCCCGGCGCGAAGCCAATATTGGTTGCGACGGTGGATTTCTTGCAAGAAGAGGTGACCCCCACGATACAAGCGTTCCTCTCGGGTCGACTGATGAGGTGGATCGGTCTTACTTTGCTGTTCGCCTTATTCCCCGCATTCGGCGTGCTTCGTACCGGGACGATGGCGAGGATTCGCACGCTGGCCACGTCAGCGGCATCCCGGGTTCGACGCCTCAGGCCATCGCGCTGGCAGATCCCATCACTGCAATATGCGGAGCCATCCGAGATACGTTCTGCCATAGCTTTGAACACCCGGCCAATCCGGAAGCGAGCAACCAAAGAGGCCTAAATGACGCCCGAGGAATTCCGAAAACGAGGCCATGAGATCATCGACTGGCTGGCCGACTACCATGCCAAGATGTCCGACTATCCGGTCCAACCTGCGACACAGCCGGGTGACGTGAAAGCGATGCTTCCAGCCTCCCCGCCGGTAGAAGCTGAGGGGTTCGATGAGATCATCGCTGATCTTGATTCAGTGGTTCTCCCCAACATCTCGCATTGGCAACACCCGCGGTTCTTCGGCTACTTTCCCTCCAATTCACTTGGCTCCGGCATCCTTGGTGACCTGGTAAGCAGCGGACTTGGGGTGCTGGGCCTGTCCTGGCAGTCATCGCCCGCAGTGACGGAGATCGAGGAGGTCACGGTCGACTGGTTCAGGCAGATGGTTGGCTTGTCTTCCGCCTGGTTCGGCGTGATCAACGACACTGCGTCGACAAGCACCTTGGTTGCTCTGCTATGCGCCCGGGAGAAGACGACGGGCTTCTCGCTCGTTCGCCAGGGTCTGCAAGCAGAACTCAAGCCGTTGACGATCTACACATCGGCAAGCGCTCATTCTTCCGTCGAAAAGGCGGCGCTGCTAGCGGGCTTCGGCCGTGAGAATGTCCGCATGGTCGATATCGACGCCAATTTCGCAATGCGTCCCGGGGCGCTCGAAGATTCAATCCTTGCGGATATTCACGCCGGGTTCAAGCCATGCGCGATCGTCGCGGCAGTGGGCGGGACCGCGACCGTGTCCATCGATCCGCTCTCC
Source organism: Bradyrhizobium sp. USDA 3397 (assembly GCF_054060965.1). NCBI lineage: Bacteria > Pseudomonadati > Pseudomonadota > Alphaproteobacteria > Hyphomicrobiales > Nitrobacteraceae > Bradyrhizobium > Bradyrhizobium sp. USDA 3397. Next base: position 5,965,561 of record NZ_JBSSDS010000001.1, on the reverse strand, counting down.
GAGATCGCTGCCATAGCGCGGAGGCATGGTTTGTGGCTTCACATCGACGCTGCCATGGCCGGGAATGCGATGATCTTACCCGAGCTACGGTGGATGTGGGAAGGCATCGAGGACGCAGACAGTGTCGTTATCAATGCGCACAAATGGCTCGGCGTCCCGTTCGATTGTTCGCTCTATTTCGTTCGGGACGAGCCTCACCTTCTCAGGGTGATGTCTGCCGATCCGAGCTTCCTCCAATCTCAGGCCGACGGGAAGGTGCGCAATCTGCGTAACACCGGAATTCCGCTCGGACGGAGATTCAGGGCGTTGAAACTATGGTTCGCCATCCGGGAACAGGGCGTTTCCGGGTTGCAGGCGAGGTTGCGGCGAGACATTAGCCTGGCCCAAGATCTTCGGTCCAAAGTCGAAGCAACACCGGGTTGGGACGTCGTCGCACCCGTCGTGCTGCAGACCGTATGTATTGTGAACCGCCCGATGTCGGTGCCTTCCCAACGTCTCGATGACTTCACGCGCGCATGGGCGCATGCGGTGAACGCCTCGGGCCAAGCCTATGTCACGCCCGCTACCGCGGCCGGGCACTGGATGGTTCGTGTCTCGATCGGCACGATATCCACCGAGGCGAGCGACATCGAGGCGGTGTGGCGCACGATCCAGGAAGCGGCTGCCGCGTCCGTTCCAAAATTTTCGTGAATGGCCCGGATAGATGGGGGTGCATGGCCCGCGGACATCGCCACATCGGGACGCCACGGTCAGGTTGCAACTGAGGTGCGGACTCAGGCGGCAACTGCTTGCGCCTGGATCGACCTTCATACCCGACGCTCGCCGGTGGCCCGGTATGCGCGTCAACATCGCGCATGTCGGCGATCCGCCGCTTCGTCGATCTCATGTCGCGGGTGAAGGCTCGCTGACTGGTGGCGCGGCCGCCGGAGGCGATGGAGGCGCCGCGCCCTTGTCGGTCCAACTTGGGGGAGCTCCAAGTCCTTGGCCGATGAACCCCGCAATTCCGGGAGCTCGTCCGAACGCTTCGCACGCGGATTGCTTCGGCGCACCACCCAGCAGAACGTGCAAGCTGTCCAGCGACGGCAGCGATGGAGCCGCCCCGAATGGGGTACTGCCCGTGACCAGCAACCTGCTGAAGTCGGCGGCAAAGGCGGTCGAGAGGTCGTATGCATCGCCGTCCGGCGATACGCGCGGCGAGCTCGTGAAAGAATTCGCCCCGCGGCCCCACACCATAGCCGCCTTCTGCTTCCCTCTTCTGTCCCTCGCCTCACCTTCGACCGAAAGGCTGCCAAGTCCCAACGGGATGCGCGGAACGGGTACCGGCACGCCAGGCAGGAGTACAGACTTTGCGACCCGCGCGACACCGGACGCGCCTGCCGCCGCAGGATCGGTCGCCGCCGCATGTGTGACGACGGCTTGAACGGTCAGGTCGGCTTGATCCGCTGGGCCGACAATGTCGAACCGCTCGCTCAGTCCGAAGCACAGAGCACGGTCGATGGCGTTGCCGATGATCTTGCGCTGCTCCGGCGAGAAGGAGACCTCTGCAGCCGCTTTGGTCGAAAATCGAGTTTCTACCAGCCGGACGGTCTTGGCGCCGAGAACGTCTTCCTTGTCGACACGAACGATCGACTTCGTCAAAATACCGTCTGACGGCGCCAGACCATCATAACTGGTCAACGATCCCGCCCTGTTCAGCGGCGCAGTCGCGCACCCGGCGGTCAGCAGACACAAGACCGCTATGAGCGGGAAACGCTGCATCGGACTTCAGCGACGCAATGCAGATGCCGGCCCGTCGATTTCTGCGGTCGCCTGACGTGCGCCGGCCGCAAGGAGAGGATAATTTTTCTGTTGCTCACTGGTTGTCGCACGGCCCTTTTCGGCCGAGGTCACACGGATATGGCCTTGTCGATCCGACTGTGCGGTCGCACCTGAGATCGGGATCGCGTTCGCCATTGTGGGCTGCGCGAGAATGTCCTGCCAGTCGAAGCTCCATTGCGCCAAAGCTTTGGAATCCCCGGCAAACGCATAGTCCAGGAATGCAAGCGTTAGATCTCCGGTGGCTTCCTTGACCTTCGGATTCAGTCCTGGTCCTCCGGTCAGAGCGCGGTCCGTGAATATGCTATGGGATCCCCCTTGGAACATGACCAGGAGCTTGCGCCGATTGGCGATCGCCTCGAATATTGCGACCCGATCGCGCGCAGCCGAGTAGAATCCGGGAATTTTGATGACGTCCTGCGTCGCCGTCACGTGAAGCGTCGGCACGGCGATGTTGGCGAGCACGCTCGGCAAGTCTTTCTCGCCGTAGAAAGGTGGGGCGGAAATCACGATCGCCGCCTTGAAGCGCCGGTCGCGGAAATCGAGCCAACGACCATCCCGAACGACCCGCGCACCCACCGTCAACAATGCAGTGTTCGCGCCATAGGAATGGCCGGCCACGGCGATGCGTCGCATATCGATGAATCGGGCGTACGGACCGGTTGCAAACAATAGCATTTGGTCGAGCGCAAAACGGATATCTCCGACACGTGCGGCGGCCTCATCATCCCGGGTCGCCGCTTGCAGCCGCCCCACGAGCTCGAAGGGATTTCCACGCCAGAGAGAGGAATCGCTCCCGATATGCTGGACATGCAAACTCGCGATGCCGTGGGCGGCCCACCGGGCGGCGAGGTAGGTGTAGCCGTTTCGCGAACCGCCCATGCCGTGCGAGAAGATGATCAGTGGCACCCGTCCCGGCGATGCCTCAGTGGGCCAATACAAGCGAGCAGGAACTTCGCGACCTCGAGACGTATCTATCCAATCGAAGTCGACCGCACGAAAGGCCGCATGCTCTTGTTGCACCTGAGCATTCTGTGCGTTCGCACCTTCAGGCAGCGCCATCCCGACGGCACATGCCAATGCCATAGCAGCGAGCCAGCTTCTCATGACCATTACTCCTGCTACGTCCCCGCACTCGGCATCTACAGCACTGTGCCGAAGCCAATTCGGTAACAGTCCGCGTTCTTTGTGTCAATAAAACTGCACTGGGTGCATTATTTTGACGCAGGCCACGCGGCAGTCAGTAACGCGCGCGTGATTATCCGACAGGTCACCTCCATCTCTCGTCTTGCTCAAGGCTGCTGTAAGGCACTACGTCGCGCACGTGGTGCCGGAGAGCTTCGGTCTGCGCCTCCAGCCTCCATTCGGACGGGTCTGCCTGGGGGACGCGCTAGCGCACCCGCTCCCAGATGATGACGACCTTGGTGCCCTCCGGCCGCTGAAAGTTCTCGATCATGCGGTCCCCGATTACATCGAAGTTCAGATCCTGTCGCGTGCGCTCGCTACCGACCCAGTTTGGGAAGGTCGAGCCTTCAACGCGATTGCCGCTGAAGACGCCATTCTCATCGACGGTGTAAGTGCCGAAGAACGCGATGCTGCCCGCCATCGCAGCCCGGTTCTCTTCGTCGGTGCCGGCACCTCGCTCGTTGGAAGCGAATTTCGGAATGGAGGCGTCGGTCAGAACCTCGATAAAGTGCATGTCTTCGGTGAAGACCAAAAGGCTGTTTGGCTTCTGCCCGTAGGCCGGGACATTCCGGCCATCCGGATCGAGTTGAGCTGAAACCATGCGCCAAGTGCCGAGCACCTGATTGAGCGGCCGTGCTTCGGCAGTGCCGACAGCGAGGGCCAATGCGACCGCAAAGACCCGGGCTGCAAGTCCGGGGCTCTTCATGTAGGCTCCATCTTTTACAGGTTGTTAGTCGTTGATCGTCGCTCTACGTAGTTGGTCTTGATGAAAGACCAAGTACTGCCTCTGCTGCGTTTGCCATGGCGTCACTCCGCAACCGACGAGATGACAAGGTCCGACAACGGGCATTTGTGGGACGACGGCTGGACGGCCGCGCCGAAAAAGCTCGCGCGACCCAATAGCTCAAATGGGACAGCAGCTCTCATCTCCACGCCTGTCCGCGGTCTGCTTCGCCTTTCCTGCCAGCCACTCCCGGCCCTCGCCATAGAGCTTCTCGACCTCGGGCCCGATCAGGCCCGGCATGTCGCGCTTGACCTTGTAGCCGATCAGCTCCTGCATGTAGGCGAGGTGGCGGTAGCCCTCGGGGAGCGCAGCCAGCGCTTCCTGGTCGAGCCGAAGCGTCGCGGCGGGATCGACCGGGTCGATCCGATCCTTCTCGTAGATCGGCTGGCGGCGGACAATGCCCCATTTGCCGATACCTGATGGGTCGTCCCGCTTCTCCAGGAAATCGTAGAAGCGTCCGGTGCAGACGACGTCGCAGAGCACGTCGTGCACGAGGCCGCGCTGCGAGATGGTCATCTTGGTCTGCGCGATCGCGCGCGCACCCGCAAGGTCGATGCTGGTGCCGCCGAGGAAATGCAGGATGCGCACGCCCCTGGCAAAACCCTCCTGGCTGACGCGCATGAAGTCCCGCGCCGGCCCCTGAAACCAGGTCGCGGACATCCAGCCTTCTTCGTGCCAGACCGTGGCAAAGCGCTCCCAGTCGCCGGCATCGCGCCACACCGCCCAGTTCTCGATGAGGTCGCGGATGGCAAGACGATCGAGGAGTTGCTGGTCCATGGTCCGTATTCTCCCGGCGGCCTGAGGCTGCGATGGACGTCATCGGCCCGACGTATCAACGGGGCAATTTGGACGGCGTCAAGCGGCCGGGCGCGGTCGTTCACCACCCTAACCCGGGTGAATGCGATGCGAGCAACGAGCCTTGCAATCAACCAGCCGGCGATTAGTATCCGGGATCATGCAGATGAAAATTCCCTTGCTGGCCGCATTTCTCGGATTCCTTGCGGCTTTCCCGGCGCACGCACAGACTGAAAAGCAGAGCGAAAGTGCCCAGGCCTGGAAGGCAAGGCTTTCGGCGCATATCGCCAAGAGCAGACTATTTCCAGCCCAGGCACTGGGGCAAACCGGTGAGGCCAAGGTGGGCTTCGTCGTCGACCGGTCCGGCAAATTGGTCTCGCGGGGACTGGCTGCGAGCAGCGGCTCGCGACTGCTCGACGATGCTGCGCTGGAGATCGTCGCCCGCGCCCAACCGTTTCCCGAACCACCTTCGGAGCTGAAGGAAGAGACTTTCCATTTCTTGATCCCGATTGTCTTCAAGGGCCGTCAGTTTCAGGTGCCGCCCAACGGTCTGGTGCTGAGCACACCGGCTTCCGGCCTCGCAGAGTCCGAGGCCATGGCCGCTTGGCGCAAGGCAATCACCGAGCATGTCTGGCGCAACAGGGGATTTCCTCCGCAGGCGATTGGGCGAAGGGCTGATGCCGGCGTTACATTCGTGGTCGATCGCTCGGGCAAATTAATCTCAAGCGCTTTAGTGGAAAGCACGGGCTTCGCGCCGCTGGATGCTGCGACGTTGGCAATGGTCGAGCGATCCGTGCCGTTCCCGAAGCCGCCCGCCGAGGCAAAGGACGACCTGCAGAGATTAACCGTCCTCATAGCTTACGATGGGACGGAGCCCAACCTGGCGCCGTCGCCGGAAGGCGAGAAATTGCTTCAATCCTGGATCGAGGGCCAGGCCAAGCTGAATGCGAAATCTCCTGGAACGGATGATACAAAGCTGAACGCGATGCTTCGCAGCATCTGCCGCGGTTGCTGAGGCAGAGCAGGATGACGCTCCGTCGGCACATATGAGGGCGGCGCGCCTTGCGACGCGCCGCCCTTGTGTTCGATAGGCCTTTTCTTACGCCGCCGGCGCCTTCGGCGTGCGATTGCGCGAGTTGCGCTGGAAGAACAGGGCCTGGCTCGCCACCGCCGATACCATCGCGGGCTGGAACGGCTTTGAGATCAGGAACGCCGGCTCGGGACGCTCGCCGGTGAGGAAGCGCTCCGGATAGGCCGTGATGAACACCACCGGCACCTCGAAGGTACGCAGGAGCTCGTTGACGGCGTCCAGGCCCGACGAGCCGTCGGCAAGCTGGATATCGGCAAGGATCAGGCCGGGCCGCTTGTTCTTGGCCAGCGCGACCGCATCGGCATGGGTGCGCGCGACGCCGACGACGTTGTGGCCGAGATTCTTCACCAGGCTCTCGAGGTCCATGGCGATGAAGGTCTCGTCCTCGATGATCAGCACGTCGGTGGCGATCTCGGCGGCCATCTCGCGTCCGGCTGCGTCCGCAAGACGGCGCGTCTCGGCGACGTCGGTGCCGAGAATGAAGGCGACTTCCTCTTCCGAAAAGCCCTCGAGCGATAGCAGCAGGAAGGCCTGGCGCGGCAGCGGGGTGATGTTCGACAGCCGCCGTTCCGGCGGCATCGGCAGGGTCGTCACCTCGGCATCGTCGTTGATCGAGACTGAATTCCAGATCTGGGTGAAGAGCCGGAACAGGCCGGCCCGGGGCCCATGGTTCTCGTCGAGCACCGACGGATCGCCCAGCATGGCTTCCAACATCGCGGCGACATAGGCGTCACCGGAGGCCTGGCTGCCTGTCAGAGCCCGCGCGTACCGGCGCAACAACGGCAAGTGTTCAGCAACTACCTGTGAACGGGACATCCCCACTCCATTCGTCTTCGGGCCAACCTTGAGGTCCAATCCTGAGGTCAGGCATCACGCGGGGGGCCCAGGTTCCCCTGCTGGGCTGTCTACGCCTCACGACAACAAAAGTTCCGCCGAGCTGGGAACTTTTTGGCGCAGCTGGAATTGTGCCTATCCAGGGAACGGCTCCCGGTTGAGAAAACTTCTCGATTTTACAGTCACTTAACTCGGGGAAACGTGGAACAGGTCATGAAAGATCTCAAGTCTCAAGCCAGCAGAAGCACGACCCCCGGCAAGGGAGGCCTGACTCCGGAGATTCAATCCCGGATCGGGCACCAGTTGCGCGCCATGTACGACGATGTCGTGCGACAGGGGGTTCCGGATCGGTTCGCAGAACTGATCAAGAAGCTTGATGCGCCGGGAGCGTCACCCCACGTGGAAAATGAGGGCGGATCCAACGACAACAACAATGGGAGGGATTGATGCCTCTCACGGACTCCCTGCGTAACGACATCTTGGCGGCCGTGCCTAGTCTGCGCGCCTTCGCCATCTCGCTCAGCGGCAATGCGGACCGCGCCGACGATTTGGTCCAGGAGACGCTGCTGCGTGCGCTCGCCAACATCGACTCGTTCCAGCCCGGCTCCAACCTGCCGGCCTGGCTTTTCACGATCCTGCGCAACCTGTTCCGGTCCGACTATCGCAAGCGGCGGCGCGAGGTCGAGGATGCCGAGGGCAATTACGCCAAGACGCTGAAGACCCAGCCCTCGCAGAATGCGCACCTCGAATTCGAGGAGTTTCGCACCGCGCTCGACAAGCTTCCGCAGGATCAGCGTGAAGCCTTGATCCTGGTCGGCGCGTCCGGCTTCTCCTATGAGGACGCCGCCTCGATCTGCGGCTGCGCAGTCGGCACCATCAAGAGCCGCGTGAACCGCGCCCGCTCGAAGCTCGCCGCGCTGCTCTATGTCGACGGCGCCGAGGATTTTGGGCCTGACGAGACCGTGCGGGCCGTGATCGGCGGCAGCGGCGGCTGACCGCCGCCGTCAATCGCACCGGAACGAGACGAAGACGGCCGCTTCCACGGCTGTCTTCGCGCGCGTCTGACGCCGATGCGTCCGGCTCACGCCGCGATTACACATCCACGAAGGTTGCGGTCTCGGCCACGCTCGCCCGCGAAGTGCGGTAGCTGTTGACCTGGTGCGCATGGTCCGCATAGCCGAACGAGATACCGCAGACGACGCGGCGGTCATCGGGCAGATCGAAGTGGCGGCGGATCAGGCCGGAATGCCGCGCCAGCGCGGCCTGCGGAATAGTGCCGAGCCCGAGCGCCTGCGCCGCCAGCATGAAGTTGGAGACATAGGCGCCGCAATCGATCGCACCGTAGATACCGAGCGGCTCGTTGGTGTGGATGACGGCGACATGCGGTGCGCCGAAGAAATTGTAGTTCTCCAGCGCCTGCTTGGCATAGGCCGCCTTGTCGCCGCGGGCGATGCCGAGCGTGTTGTAGAGTTGGAAGCCGCTCTCGCGGCGGCGATCGAGATAGACCCCGACATATTCGCGCGGTGGCGTGAAGTCGTAGTCATCGCCGAGGCCCTTCGAGGCCTCCGCGTAGATCGCCTTGCGAAAGCGCTCCTTGGCCTCGCCACTGGCGATGATGACCTGCCAGGGCTGGCTGTTGCACCAGGACGCCGTGCGCTGCGCGGTCGCCAGCACATGCTCGATGGTGGCGCGATCGACCTCCTTGGGGAGAAATGCGCGAACGGAGTAGCGCTCGTTGAGGAGCTCTTCGAGCACCTCGATGCGGTCGTTCTGTCTCACTTGTGCGTCCATCACTCAGCTCGCCTTTTTCTTCTGGTTGGCAGAGGCGCCAAGCGCCGTCCCCACCGCCATACTTACCTCGATGCACCTGCATATGGTAGGCAGGCTTTGTTCTGCCCACCCAGCGCGAGCGGTGACCGTGACACCTATTTGGTCAGCAGGGCATAGGCACCGGTCCAGCCCTCCGGCGGCGGATCGATCTGGAAATCCTTGATTCGCGCCTCGTAAAGCCTGAACAGCTTCTCCAGCGTGTCGGCGTCCTCGCTTTTGCGGCCGCGCTCGATCGCATCCAGTGCGCCCTGCCAGTCGCGGCTGCGGTAGCAGCCGAGCATCTCGATGGTGATGTTGCGCAGCCGCTGGAACGCGGCCGAATGCATCACGTCCTCGCGGCCGGCGATGGCGTAGATCACTTCCGGCTCGGTCTTGCCCTTGACCATGATGAAGTCGAGCTCGAGGATCGCGAACTTCTCCTTGGCGGCGAGCGCCGTGCGCGAGCCCACGATGATCGGAAATCCGTACGCCTTCGACTGGCCCTCGAGGCGTGAGGCCAGGTTCACGCTGTCGCCGAGCACCGAATAGTTCTTCTTCAGGTCGGACCCCATGTTGCCGACCACGCCGATTCCGGTGTTGAGACCGATGCCGACATTGAGCGGGATATAGACGTGGCCGCCGTCGGCGGCCTCCTGCTCGCGCTCCTTGTTGACCTCGTCGATCTGCTCGAGCATCTGGATCGCGGCTTCGCAGGCGTTGATCTCGTGCTCGGCGTCGTCGAGCGGCGCGTTCCAGAACGCCATGATGGCGTCGCCCATATACTTGTCGATATAGCCCTTGCGGTCGATGATGACGTCGGTCAGCGGCGTCAGGAAGCGGTTCATCAGCTCGATCAGGCCCTGCGGATCGTGCTTGTAGCTCTCGGAGATCGTGGTGAAGCCGCGCACGTCGGAGAACATGATCGTCATCTCGCGTTCCTCGCCGCCGAGCACGAGCTTTTCCGGCGACTGCGCCAGCTGCTCGACCAGCACAGGCGACATGTATTGCGCGAATTGCCCGCGGATCTGCACGCGCTGGCGCTGCTCGCGCACGAAGCTCGCAAAGATCAGCGTCAGGTAGACTGCGGTCGTCGACAGCAGCGGATAGGTGAAGTCGATGAGATAGCGGTGCTGGGTGTAGGAGAACCAGGACACGCCGATCAGGATGGCCGCGAAGGCCGCGCCCACCAGCACTAGGCGGACGGGGCCGAGATTCGGCGTGAAGATGATGACGAGCAGGCCGATGATCAGCGCCGCGATCAGCTCGACGCCCAGCGCATAGTTCGGCTGCGAGATCACCGCACGGCTCAGCACGCCCTCCAGCACCTGGGCATGGATCTCGACACCCGGCATGGCCCGGGACACCGGCGTGGTCTTGATGTCGTTCAAGCCGCCCGCGGAAGTGCCGACCAGCACTAGTTTGCCGGCAAACCTCGTGGGCGGCACCGCATTGTCGAGCACGTCGACCGCGGAGACGTAGATCGAAGGATCCCGGCGGGCATAGTGCACCCAGAGCTGACCGTTCTTGTCGGTCGGAACCTCCAAACCCTTGAGGCGGATCGACTTGATACCCGTCTTATCGGTACGGACCAGCAGGGTCGGCGTGCCCGTGACGACGCGCAGGATCTCGAGGCTGAGCGAGGGCATGATGTTGCCCTGGGCGCGCATGATCATCGGCACGCGGCGGATCAATCCGTCACGCTCGGTCCGGATCGAGAACAGGCCGCGGCCGGCCGCGGCCCTCTCGATGACCGGCACGTTGCGGAGCAGGCCGGGGAATTCGAACAGGAAACGCTCGGCCCCGTCCTCCCCCACCGTGGCCACCCCCGTGAACGGCAGCGACTTGTCGAGCTCGGACAAGACCTCCGGAAGCCCGGTCTCGCCCAGCACGACGAGCGAGCGCTTGATCGCGTCGGCGAGGATCTGATCGTTGCTCGGCAGCTCACGCAGCTTGGCGCGGGTCGCGTCGTCGAGATAGCGCATCTGGCTCGCGACCTGATCCGGGTTGAGCCGGTCGGCTTCGGAGAAGACCACGTCGAAGCCGATCGCCACCGCGCCGTTGTTGGTCAGGTTCTGGACCATGTCGGCGATGCGCGAGCGCGGCCAGGGCCACTGGCCGAGCCTGGCGAGGCTCTTATCGTCGATATCGACGATGACGACCGGCCGCGCCGCCTTCTCGCGCGGATCGATCAATTGAAACATGTCGAAGGTGCGCAGCCGCAATTCCTGGATCGGCGGCGGATCCCACAGGCGCGCGCCCGCGAACAAGACCAGCAGCGCAAGGCAGATCAGCCGCGCAAGGCCGAACTTCCGCGCAAACCACCGCCGCAGGATCTTGAGACGTTTCATGCCAGTCTGACTTCCTGTCCCGGACGATGCCGGGCGCACCGATCATGGAGCGTCGGCAGACGGTTGGCTATTCCCTTAGTGCCGAGGATTATGGATTTTTTGCCGCGGTCGAGGTGCAAGCCGGGAGCGCCGCCTGCTTCCACTAGCCGACGTGAGTGCCGAAAATGAAATCGCTGGACTGGAGATTCGCGACGGCGACACCCTTGAGCAGGATCGTCTCGTGGCTATCCAGCGTAAGCAACGTGCCGCCATCCTGCGCGGCGGTCGGGGCAAGGTCGTTCAAGGAGCCGATGCCGCTGAACTGCCGTAGGTCGATCTTGTCGAGGCCGTACTCGAAATCATTCACGGTGTGCTGAACCGAATCCTGCGACGAGGCCGGTGCGAATACGAACTGATCCTTGGCACTGCCGCCGATCAGCGTATCACTCGACTCGGTCGCGAAAATGACGTCCTTGCCGGCGGTGCCTTGCAGGGTCATGCCCTGGCTCTCGGCCCCTTCGACGAAGATGAAGTTCACAGTGTCGGAGCGGCCGGCGGAGTCGGCAATGGTCAGCGTGATCTGATCGGTGGCGGGCAGCTCCGCCTCGGGATCAGCGCCGGTCGGCTCGTAGACGATGCCCGCGCCTTGCGCGAGGGCGGTGTTGATCTGCTCGAGCGTACCGGTCGTCGGATAAACACTGGCGAGGCTGACGTCCGGATTTGCGGTCGACAGCGTGACCGTGAAAGTGTCCGTCGCGGCGCCGGGATCGGTGTCGGTAATCATGAGATCGGTGATGATCTCGTTGCTGTTCTCGATGATGTGCTCGACCTGGAAGCTCTCGGTGTTGATGACCGGGCCTGCACCGTCGTCCGCACCGGTCACGTTCACCTTGAGCGTTGCCGTGTTGGTCGCACCATGGATGTCCGTGGTCTGGAGCGTGAACGTATCGACATACGAGCCGTCCGCCAAAGCATTGATCGCAGCATCATTTGGAACGTAGCTGTAGCTGCCGTTGGAATTGACCGTCAGCGAGCCGTAGAGTCCCGCGACCGTCGTGGCCGCCTGGTGATCTGAATTGAGGACGGCATAGGTCAGCGTCGCCGTCTCACCGCTGTCGGCGTCCGTCCCGGCCAGTTGCCCGGTGAGATTGGAGAAGGTGTCGTCGTCAGCGGTGTCCGTGAGCGGGCCGATGTGGAGATCGGACAGCGTCGGTGCGTCGTTCGTGCCGGTGACGTTGATGGTCACGACCGCGCTAGTTCCAAAGCCCTGAGCATCCGACGGAACGATGGTGTATTGCAGCGATAGCGTCTGACCAGCGGCGAGGAAGTCGAAGGCCTGGCCGGCCGAGTTGAACTGCCAGGTAAACTGGGCGTGGGTCGCCGTGCCGTTGAGAATGTCGCCGGACGGCACGGTCAGATAGTTCAGGAGATCGGCATGCGACAGCCCGCCGACGCTGCCCGTTTGCAACACGTTGTCGAGCTTAACCTGCACTGCATCGACCGATACCGTGACGTGATCGGTCGCGTCGACGTCGGAGACCGCCAGCACGCCATGCGAAAGCTGGCCGCCATTGGTCTCCATCAGATCGGCAAATGCGCCGCCCGGCCCGGAGGTCCCGCTGGCCCAATCCGCATCACCTTCAATGGCGAGGCTCTTGGTGGGGTTGACCGTATTGGAGGCCGTGCTCCCGCTGCCGTCGCCAAGCGTATAATAGGCGGCCAGATTGGCCTCGTTGCCGGTGAGCGCGGTGAAGTCGTACGACTGAATTTGCGCCTGCGTGAGTGCGGTGGTCCAGACGCTGACATCGGCGATCGAGCCGGTGAAGCCTTGCGTGCCGAAGCCCGGAGCGTACCTGCCGCTCGCCGCTCCGATCATCATGTAGGACGGTTCCTGAGCGCCAGCGATCGCGTTGACGCCGCCACTGTGGGAATAGACGACGTTGCCATCGACATAAAGCGTGAAGATGCCGTCGTCGCGCGTCAAGGCGAGGTTATGCCATTGCCCCGCAGTAAGCGCGAAGCCGGTATCCTGGATCTCGACGCCGCCCTCGAGAATCGCGATCTCCAGCTTGCCGCTGATGACGGTGCCCATGAGGCCGAAACCGGTGGTCGAGGTATTGCCATTGTAGAACAAGACCTGGCTGGCGGAGGCAGCGTCTCCGTTCCAGTTCACCCAGCCGTCCAGCGTCACGTCGTCGGTGGCGACCGTCGGTACGTCGCCGACCGCGATGGTCGCACCGTCGAAGTTCATGTAGTCCGACGTCACATAGGAGACGGTCGGCGCATCGTTGGTGCCGGTGATGGTGACGGTGACGTCTTGCGTGACCGTCGCGTTGTGATTGTCCTTGAAGGTGACGGTGTAGACCTGAGTTATGGTCTGCCCTTCCGCCAGCGACTGCAGCACGGGATCGCTGTTGTCGAGCGTGAAGTGCCAGTCGAGCGTCGCGCCGTTGCTGGTGTCGGCGTTGGATTCGGACACCGCGCCGATGGAGAAGGTGCCGATATTCGTGCTGTCGTCCTCGAATCCCGGCAGAGTTGAACTGACGGACGATGACTTGAACTGCACCTGCGCCGTATGGGTGTCGATCAGGTCAACGTCCTGGATCGCCAGCGTACCGCTGGTCGTCAGCGAGGCGCAGTCATCCTCGGTAACCGCACCCGTTGCCGCCTCGGGATCGCTCGTGATCGTCGGCGCGTCGTTGGCGCCGTTGATCGTGACAGTGACGTCCTGGGAGACCTGTGCACCGTGATCGTCAGTAAAGGTGACGGTGTAGACTTGGGTGATGGTCTGGCCATGCGCCAGCGATTGCAGCACCGCATTGTCGTTGTCGAGGCTGAAGTGCCAGCCCAGCGTCGCGCTGTTGTCGGTATCGGTGTTGAACTCCGCGACCTCGCAATCGATCGTGAAGGTGCCGAGCGGCGTATTACCATCGAAGCCCGGGAGATGCGCGTTCGACGTCGCCGACTTGAACACGGCTTCCGCGGTGTGGGTGTCGATCAGGTCGACATCCTGGATCGCCAGCGTGTCCTCGATCGAAAGCGTCGCGCAATCCTCGGTGACGGCTCCGGCGGCATCCGCGGCGCTGCTGGTGATCGTCGGCGCGTCATTGGCGCCGTTGATCGTGACGGTCACGTCCTGCGAAACCTGCGCGCCGTGGTCGTCGGTGAAGGTGACAGTGTAGACCTGGGTGATGGTCTGGCCCTTGGCCAGCGACTGAAGCACCGCGTTGTTGTTGTCGAGGCTGAAGTGCCAGCCCAGCGTCGCAACATTAATGGTGTCGGTGCTGAACTCCGAGACGTCGGTATCGATCGTGAACGTGCCGAGCGGCGCGCTGCCGTCAAAACCGGGCAGATGCGCGTTCGACGTCGCCGACTTGAATGCGGCCTGCGCGGTGTGGGTGTCGATCAGATCGAGATCCTGAATCGCAAGCGTGCCCTCGATCGACAGCGTCGCGCAGGCATCCTCGGTGACGCTGCCCTTTGCAGCGTCTGCATCACTCGTGATGGTCGGCGTGTCATTGGTGCCGGTGATGGTGACCGTGACGTCCCGGGTGACGGTGCCACCGTGATGGTCGTCGACGGTCACGGTGTAGACTTGGGTGATGGTCTGGCCCTCGGCCAGCGACTGCAGCACCGGATCGTTGTCGTCGATCGTGAAGGTCCAGCCGACTGATCCGCGGGAGCTTGCGCCCGGGCTTTGAATCACCGTTCCCAGCGCAAACGTGCCGATATGCGAGGTGCCGTTGCCGAAGCCGGGCAGATGCGCGTTCGACGTCGTCGACTTCAGGACGTAACTGGCAGTGTGCGTATCCGTGAGATCGGGGTCGTTGAAGGCGATGGTGCCGTTCGCCGTCAGGGTTGCCGCCGTATCCTCTGTCACCGCTCCGGTGGGCGTCGTCGAGTCCTCGACGATCGTCGGCAGGTCGTTGGTGCCCTCGACATTGACGTCCGCGCCGTTGATGGACACCGTGAGCGGCGTGCTGACGACACCGCCGTGACCGTCATCGACCTGCACCACGTAGTTGAGGATAAGCTTCTCGTCCTCGGCAAGAAAGTCAAAAAGATGGTCGGGAACGCTGTAGGTCCAAGTTGCCGTGCCGTTGTTGCCGTTGCCGGCTCCCTGAACAACGGTCAGGGGCACCTTGACAGCAGAGATCGCCGCGAGCTGCGCCGGCGTCAACGTCGCGGTGATGTCGTTGCCTTCCGCGTCGAGATATTTGAACGGCTGCGTGGACGAGAGTTCGGCGCTGACGATCGGCCGGTCCGTCAGATCGACGTCGGTGAAGGTGACCGTGCCGGTAATGACGTCGAGCGCCTCGTTGCCGGTCCCGACCTGCTCAATGACAGTGCCGCCCGATGTCGCGACGGTCGGCTTGTCGTTCGTTCCCGTTATCGTGATGGTGATCGGGATGAACTTGGACTCGGGGTTCACCGCGAAATTGGTGTCGACGCGGACCATGTAGGTCAGCGTCAGGGTTTCGCCAGCCGCGAGGAAATCGAAGACGTGGTCGGGGATCGTATAGGTCCAGACCGCCGAGCCGTTGTTGTTGTTGGCGGGGTCGGCGACGACACTGATCTGGATCTGCGTCGCCGCGATGTCCTGCTTCTGCAGCGCGGTGAGCGAACCGGTAACGTCCTGCTGGCCGGCATTCTTGTAGACGTAGTTCGGCGCCTCGGCGAGGCTCACGCTCACCGTCGGCAGGTCGCCGAGGTTTTGATCGAGGAATCTGATCAATCCGGAAATCGTGTCGGCGCGCGTATCGCCGGTGGTGTCCGCCCGTTCGGTCAGCGCGAACGCCGTCTTCACGTTGCCGGCGAGGTCGAAGCTTTGCGCGATCGGCTGATTGGGAATGCGGCCGGGCGTCGGCGTCGGCGTGTTGGAGCTTTCCTGCGTCTGCGGATTGAGATTGACGAATGTCGCGGTGGCGGTGGGGCCGGACGACGATTTGAGCAACACCTCATAGCCGAACGGCGTGATCGTATCGGTGTAGTTCGTGGTCAGCTTGGTGTTGGTGTTGTTGTCGGTGAACTTCAGCGTGAACACGTCCGTGATCAGCTTCTGCACCTCCGGCGACATCAGTGCATTGGTGATCGAGACGTTGCCGCCGCTGATCTGGATCATCTGGCCGGCCTGGTTGACCGTCGCGATCGGCAGCAGCGTGACCTTGTCGAACAGGATGTAGGAGCCGGTCGTGCCGTTCGGCTCGACCAGCACCTGGAAACTCGCCTGCGGCTGCGGATCGCCGCCGCCGGCGGGAACGACGAAGTTGATCTGGGTCAGCACCGCCGTGCCGCGGATGCCCATGGTGGCGACCGGCGTGTCGACCTTCATGTCGCCGCGCTTGGCGGTTTCGCCAGCGACGAAGGTGATGGTGCCCGCGACGAGGCTGAGCAGCGAGGAATTGTTCGACCCGTTGGGGTCGTAGACCATCTCGTTCAGCACCATCCGCGCGTTGGAGGACAGGCCGAACACGGTGCCGTCGATGAAGGTGATGCCGAGCGTCGAGTCGGAGCCGGTCGAGACCACGTCGCCCTTCTCGACGTTGTCGCCGTTATTCAGGATGACCGAGACGCCGTTGCGGATCGCGGTCGCGCTGCCCACGAGCTTAGTGACGTGACCGATGACCTGGCCCGCACCGGCACCGGGGGCGGCCTGGGCAACCTGGACATGGCCGGTGAGGGCGTTGACGACGTCGCCGCTGAGGTGGGCGCCGTCGGGCGAAGCGAGCGCGGCGCGCTTGTCGCCCCTGAAATAATCGTGAACGACGAATTCGTGGCCGTCGTGGGACAGCACGAGGTCGAGCCCGGCACGCTTGAACTCGCCGTTGAAGATCAGATTGGGGTCGGGAACAACGAACGCCCCGTCAGGCACATGGCCGTGCGCCTTGGCAATGAAGGGCTTGGCGGTAAAGGAATCGGCAAAGGCGGGCGAACTGGAACCCTGGCCGTCCAAAGACGTCGCGGCGTCAAATTTGCCAGCGTAATTCAACCGGGCACCGTAAAAAGGG
Organism: Bradyrhizobium sp. USDA 3397; assembly: GCF_054060965.1. Taxonomy (NCBI): domain Bacteria; kingdom Pseudomonadati; phylum Pseudomonadota; class Alphaproteobacteria; order Hyphomicrobiales; family Nitrobacteraceae; genus Bradyrhizobium; species Bradyrhizobium sp. USDA 3397. Next base: position 5,948,914 of record NZ_JBSSDS010000001.1, on the reverse strand, counting down.
TTAAAATCTAAGTAAGTATCGACCGCTTAAGCTTGCTTAGCATTACCAAGTCCTTAGCGAAACCATCTATTGCTTGTGTGATTTCGCGTCACTTGACCGTAAGAGCCTGCGCGGCGCGGCGCCCCTCCCAGAGGAGCGGAAGTCATTTTTCCGGAGCTTCCAAGTCGAAATAAGCTTAGATGCGCGCATTCCCCCTCACCCCAAGTCCTCTCAAGTAAAATGCGTAGAATGGATACTTGCGTTATCTTTTGTTCGTGACGCCCTGCAACATCCTGCAGCAAATACGACGTTAATTCTGTGACCTAACTAACAGAACCCGTGAAATAGCGGGCCGTTAGCCATAGGCGCCAGAATCGGCGGCCATCGCAACTTCTGCCCGCAATTGGTTCCATTTCGCGGCATCCAGGTCCCTCCTAGGCCCGAATCATAAAATTTTACGCAATTCGAGCGGGTCCGGTTCAGCCTGTCACCCGGTTTTGGAACCCCAGCCGACCGCGTTAAGCAGAACAAAATGGCCCGTCTCGCACTATCTCCACGAAAGCAACAAAGCCCGGCACGTCGAGATCGAGGGGGATCTCGTGAAGCCTGGGAAGGGGATGTCAGATGGAGACCGCTGCTCGCTCGCGCGCCTGGCGCGCAATCCTTGTCATGTGCGGCTTGATTCTGCTCGGATCGGCCGCCGAGCTTCGCGCCGGCACGCTGCTGTCGCCGGGCGCCGGCGTCCTCGTGCGCAAATCCGCCGAACCGTTCGGCGTGTTCGCCTTCGCCATCTCGTCCGGTGGCCTGCAACAGCGATGGTCCGCGCTGAAGGACAAGCTCGACGACGACATGGTGCAGCTCGCGCTGTGCGACGGCGACCGGGACAATTGCGCTTCACCGGCGGCTCTCGAGCTGCTCGCCATCGTCGACCACGCCCGCGCCCGCGACGGTCGCGCGCGGCTCGGCGAGGTCAACCGCGCCATCAATCTCGCCATCCATGCCGCCAATGATGGCACCGACGACGTCTGGAGCTCGCCGCTTTCGACCTTCGCGCGCGGGACCGGCGATTGCGAGGACTATGCCATCGCCAAGCTGGCCGCGCTGCGGCTGGCGGGAATTGCCTCTGAAGACCTCCGCATCGTCGTGGTGCGCGACATCAAGGCCAGCGAGGCGCACGCAATTGCCGCGGCAAAGCTCGACGGCCAATGGCTGATGCTTGACAATCGCCGCATGGCGATGGTCAGGGACGACGCGACGCGGAGCTATCAGCCACTGTTCGTGCTCCACCAGTCGGCCGTGCTGAAATATGTCGACGAGCCGGTGCAGGTCTCGATGGCGGCCGCGGTGGCGCGTTGATTGCTCGTAGCCCGGATGGAGCGCAGCGAAATCCGGGCCTCTTACCACTCGCACCGGCCCCGGATTAAGCTTGCGCTCCAACCGGGCTACAGACCTTCCACTGCTCGTCCCCACAAACCCATTTCACCGCGCAAGACCAGGCGCTAGCATGGCGCCTTCCGTGCGGGGGCGACTTGGAATGCGATTCATCGTGCTGTCTGTGCTTGCGCTGCTGGCATTGCCGGCTGTGCCCGCGTCCGCGCAATCCGACCGCGCGATTGCCGACAGGCTGCCGCTGTTTGCCAGGAATGACTGCCAGCTGATTCGCGACCCCGGCAACCAATTGTTCTGCGGTGATGCCGCGCTTGCCGCCGCCGCCGAGAAACTGAGCATCGCGATCGAGGCGCGGCTCGCCCGCCTGCCGGATCGCCTGCCCGCTATCGAGGAGAATGCGATCTGGGTCCGCCAACGCAACCTCAGCTGCGGCATCGTCGGCCAGACCGCGATCCGCCCCGACCACTTCGAGGCGGTCAAGGCGTGCCTGCTCAAGGTCACCGAGGAGCGGGCCGCGATCGTTAGCGATCCGGATTTCGACTGCCTTGCGGCCAACACTGCTGCGGGCGCGGTGATCTGCGCAGACCCCTCGCTGACGCTTGCCGAAACCGAGCTCAACGGCCAGGTACTCGGCCTGATCGGCAAATTGGACCCGACTGCGGCACGCTTTGCCTTCGCCGAATATGGACGGTGGACGCGCGAGCGCGACCGCAAATGCAATCTGGTCGGCAAGGAGAACGTGCCGCTGCAGGAGCTGGAATCCGCGGAGGACTGTCTCGCCGAACATTTGAAGCGCAAGACAGACGAAATCCGCGCCGCGAAGGGCGATCCCAAAAAAGTGTTCGGCCGGCAGGTCGCGGCCCGCATTCCCGACGCCGACGCCGTCGATTTCTGCGCCGCGCGGATTCATGCGGCCAATTCCTGCGGCAACTTCCTGCGCATCAACCGCGTCTATGCGCTCGACAGCCAGGTGACCGAACAGGAGGCACTGGTCACGGGCGAAATCGAGATGGCCGTGCTCGCTCCCTTCACCGTGTGCAGCAGGATCGCCTCCATCTGCACCGGCACCTGCTGGGACGCCACGACGGGTCGGCCGCAGCAGGGAGCCGGCAACAAGACGCGCTCAGCAGACGTCTTCAACGTCTCGCGCCGGCTGCGGGTCCAGCGAACCTTCGCCTTCGTCAAAGCCGCCGACGGCTGGCGCTGCCGGGAAGACGAGCTCGCCCCGGTGAACGCGGGCACCGCGGGCGGGGGATCGTAGGGACTCTCCTCTGAGGGCAGGGCTATCGCATATGGTGTGAATAATGCTTCGGCGTCGGGACTGCGCTCCCTCCCCCGCTCGCGGGGGAGGGTTGGGGAGAGGGTGTCTCAGCGGCGGGATGGTCGAGAAATGCGGAGGCTGTCCCTGCGCGGCGAGAGCCCTCACCCGCCGCGCTCTGCGAGCGCGTCGGCCTCTCCCGCAAGCGGGAGAGGCGAACACGCATCAGAACATCAGATTGTCCTTCACCAGCACCCAGCGGCCGCCCTTGACCTGCTGCACCTGGGTGATGGTGTTGGCGAGGTGGTCGGTTTTGGAGAACTTGGTGGGCGGCGAGTTGAAGATGTCGAGGAATTTCTCGCCCGACTCGAGCGCATCGAGCATCTTCTGCCCGGTGAGATCCTTGCCGGCCTTGTTGGCGTAGAACGCAAACGTCATCATGGCATTGTAGCCGATGATGGCTTGCGTGTTGGCGTCGGCGTTGAACATCTTCTTGTAGTTGACGAGCCAATCCTTCACCTTGCCCTTGGCGGTGTCCTCATAAGGTATCTCGAAGCCGCTGGCAGCATAGAGACCCTCGACGGCGTCCTTGCCCAGCGCAGGAACCTCCATCACGTTCGTGGGGGTGGCCCCGAGGAAGGTGACGTCCCAGCCGAGCTTCTTGGCTTCGGTCATCGCCCCGATGGTCTCGCGCAGCACGGTGCCGAGCACGACGAGGTCGCAGCCATCTGACTTCATCTTGGCGATCTGCGCGCTGAAATCGGAGGCGCCGCGCTTGTAGCTCGTGATCGAGGCCGGCTGCGCCTTCATGGCAGTGAGCTGCTGATTGAAGCCATCGAGCACGTTCTTACCGTACTCGTCGTCCTGATGCATGATGCAGGGCTTCTTGAAGCCCTTCCACTCGATCATGTATTTCACCGCAGCCCGCGTGCTCTCGACATAAGGCAGCAAATTGTTGAACTTCAGGCGCTCCTGCGGCTTGGCCGGGTCGAACTTGAAGGTGAATTCGGCCGCCGTCAGCGGGAACAGCTGCAGGACACCGGCATCGAACAGGATGTCTTGCGCGGCGAGCACCGTCGGTGATCCCATCGGCCCCACCATCGCGAAGATCTTGTCGCGCTCGATCAGCTTTTGCGACGCCAGCACGGCCTTCTTCGGATCGTAGCCGCTGTCCTCGACGACCAGCCGGATCTTGCGGCCGTGAATTCCGCCGGCCGCATTGATCTCCTCGGCCGCCATCTTCATGCCGTTTGCGACCGGGACACCCCATCCCTTGATCGGACCCGATAGATCCTGGTGAGTGCCGATGACGATCTCGGTTGCCGAGATGCCCTCGTTGGTGACCTTGGTCTGCGCTGCGGCCGGCAGACAGGTGAGCACCACGGCACCCACAGCAAGGCCGAATGCGCTGAACGATTTCGACATTGACGTCTCCTCTCCTAAAGGCCCGTATTGCACGAAGGGCGGGGCCACAGCTCCTTCGCTTTCTCGAAATGGACCGACTCGTCACGCCACCGCACGCTCGCGATACATCGCCTCGATCTCGGCGGCGTAGCGCTTGTTCACGAAGCCGCGCTTCAGCTTCATGGTCGGCGTCAGCTCCTCGTCCTCGGGCGTGAGCTGGCGCTCGATCAGGTAGAACCTCTTGATGGTCTCGACGCGGGCAAAATTGCCGTTGACCTGCTCGATCTCGCGCCCGATCAGGTCCTGGATCTCCTTCGCCCGGCACAGGCTGGCATAATTGGTAAAGGGGATGTCGTGATCCTGGGCGAACTTCTCAACATTCTCCTGGTCAATCATCACGAGGCAGGTGAGATAGGGCCGCTTGTCGCCGATCACGACCGCGTCGGAGATGTAGGGCGAGAACTTGAGCTGGTTCTCGATCTCGGACGGCGTGATGTTCTTGCCGCCCGAGGTGATGATGATGTCCTTCATACGGTCGGTGATGCGGACGAAGCCCTCATTGTCGATGGTGCCGACGTCACCGGTGTGCAGCCAGCCGCGGGAATCGATCGTCTCTGCGGTCTTCTCCGGCTGGTTCAGATAGCCCATGAACAGGAAGTCGCCCTTGATCAGGATCTCGCCGGCGGGCGACAGCGCGACCTCGCCCCAGGGCACCGCGGTGCCGACCGATCCGAGCTTGATCTTGTCCGCGGGCATCATGGTTGCGACCCCGCAATTCTCGGTCTGACCGTAGACCTCGTGCATGTCGATGCCGAGCGCCAGATACCAGCGGATCAACTCCGGTGCGATCGGGGCTGCGCCGGTGAACGCGATGCGGCAGCGGTCGAGCCCGATCATGCGGCGGATGTTGCGGAACGCGATCAGGTAGGCGATGCGGTTGGCGATGCGCAGCGACAGCGGCACCGCCCTGCCCTCGAGCCGGCAATCGACCATGCGGTAGCCGATGCCGATGGCGCGGCGATAGACCCATTGCTGCAGCGGCGTTGCATCCTTCAACGCGATGGTGATGGCGGAATAGAATTTTTCCCAGACGCGCGGCACCGCCAGAAAGGCGGTCGGCTGCACCTCGCGCAGATTGTCAGGCACGGTTTCCGTGCTCTCGGCAAAATTCATCACCGAGCCGAGCGCGACCGAGATGTAATAGCCGCCGATGCGCTCCGCGACGTGGCAGAGCGGCAGGAAGACCAGCCGGTCCTCGTCCTCTCGCGCGGGTATGAAGTCGTTGGCGTGCCGCATCTGGTGGGTGACGCTGCGGTTGGCGTGCATCGCGCCCTTGGGCGGACCGGTGGTGCCGGACGTATAGACGAGGATCGCGAGATCGCCGGCGCTGCGGCTGTCGATCATCTCCTGCCACAGCGCTTCGCGGCTGACCATGTGGTTGCGGCCGAGCGCGCGAAACTCGTCGAGCGACATCACCATGTCGTCGGAGAAACCGCTGAGGCCCTCCATGTCGAACACGATGATCTTCTGCAAGCTGGGGCACCGCGCGCGGCAGGTGAGAATCTTGTCGAGCTGCTCCTCGTCCTCGGCGAAGATCACCTTCGTGGCGGAGTCGTTGACGAGATATTCGACCTGGGACGAAGAATCGGTCGGATAGATTCCGCTGGAGACGCCGCCGGCGCACAATATGCCCATGTCGGCGTAGACCCATTCGGGCACGGCATTGGCGATGATGGAAGCGACCTCGCCGGGCATGAAGCCGACGGCGCGAAGCGCGTAGGCGATCTCTTTGGAGATCTCCAGCCATTCTCGCCAGCTCGTCGGCTGCCAGATGCCGAACTTCTTCTCGCGGATCGCCGGCCTGTCGCCCCGCGTCTCGGCGGCGCGCAAGAAGCTCTTCGCGATCGTATCAGCGACCGTCAGCACCGCCGGTCGGGCCATGCACCTCTCCTCCTTGTCGCCTTCCCTCCGCTGCCTGCCTTGCCGGCCGGTCTTTGCTCAACGTTGGGCAAGCTCATCTTACTGCCAGCTCGTCCTCACCGCCACGTCTTCTTCTTTTTCCAGCGCCGCTCGCCGCGCGCGCCGGCTTCCTTGGCGCCAAGGTAGAATTCCTGGATGTCCTGGGAATGCATCAAGCGGTCGCAGGTATCGTTCATCACGATACGGCCGATCTCCAGCACATAGCCGTAATGGGCGGTTTCCAGCGCCACCTTGGCGTTCTGCTCGACCAGCAGGATCGACATGCCCTGCTCCTCGTTCACCCGGCGGATGATGGTGAATATCTCCTTTACCAGCAGCGGCGACAGGCCGAGCGAGGGCTCGTCGAGCAAGAGCAGCGTCGGCCGGTTCATCAGCGCGCGCCCGATCGCGAGCATCTGCTGCTCGCCGCCGGAGAGCTGGCCCGCCGGCTGGTTGGTGCGCTCCTTCAGGCGCGGGAAATAGCCGTAGACGCGCTCCATATCCTCCGCGACGCCGTCCCGATCCTTGCGTGGATAGGCACCCATCATCAGGTTCTCGCGCACCGTGAGAAACGGGAACACCTCGCGCCCCTCGGGCACGTGGCTGAGGCCGAGCCGCACGATGCGGTCGGCCTCCATGCGCTGGATCGGCTTGCCCATGAACTCGATCGCGCCCTTCTGCGGATCGAGGATGCCGGAGATGGTCTTCAGCACGGTGGTCTTGCCGGCCCCGTTGGCCCCGAGCAGCGTGACGATGCGCCCGCGCGGCACCTCCAGCGAGATGCCGCGGATCGCCATGATCGGCCCGTAATAGCTCTCGATGTTGGAGAGCTTGAGGATGATATCCTGGGGCGCAGCGGCATCCATCGGTCAGGCTCCCAGATACGCGGCGACGACGTCGGGGTGCTGCTGCACTTCAGCGGGCGAGCCCATCGCCAGCACCCTTCCGTAGTTCAGTGCGATGACGCGATCGGAGACCCGGTTGACCAGCGACATGTCGTGCTCGACCATCAGCACGGTGATACCGAGCTCGGTCCTCATGTCCCGAATCCAGAACGACATGTCGCCGGTCTCCTCCACGTTGAGACCCGAGGACGGCTCGTCCAGCAGGATCAGCTTCGGCTCCGAGCATAGCGCGCGCGCCAGCTCGATCACCTTGCGCACGCCGTAAGGCAGGCCCGAGATCAGCTTGTCGCGATAGGGTTCGAGGTCGAGGAATTCGATGACCTGCTCGACCCGGCGGCGGTGAACCTTTTCGTTGGCTCGCACGCTCGGCAGGAACAAGAGCTCCTGCCACAGCTGCGTGGTCGAATGGCGGTGGCGGCCGACCAGAAGGTTCGACAGCACGGTCGCGTTCTCGAACAGCTCGATGTTCTGGAAGGTACGGGCGATGCCGAGCTTGGCGATGTCGTAGGGCGGCTGCTCGGTGATGTCCTGGTCCTCGAAGAAGATGCGGCCCGAGGTCGGCCGGTAGATCCGCGAGATCAGGTTGAAGATCGAGCTCTTGCCGGCTCCGTTCGGCCCGATGATCGAGAGGATCTCGCCCTTCTCCACCGCGAACGAGACCGCATCGACCGCCTTGAGGCCGCCGAAATGCAGCGACAGGTTCTCGGCGCGGAAATAGCTCATCGATTGCGCTCCGACTTCACGTAGATCTTCTGCCGCTTGAAGGTGGCGCGCTTGTAGAGCGGGAACAGCTGGAAGAAGAGCTTGATCTTGAGCCAGCGGCCGTAGAGCCCGAGCGGCTCGAACAGCACGAACAGCACGATGATGATGCCGTAGATCGCGCCTTTCAGACCGTTGAGCGAGGCAAAGGCCGCGACTTTCGCCTCGATATTGCCCGCAGTCGCCGTGCCGGCCCCGAACGCCGCGGCAATGCCGGCGATGATGCCGGGCATGTCGTCCTTGAGATAGGTGAGGAACGGGTCGATCATCACGATGAAGATCGCGCCGAGCACGGCGCCGTGCAGGCTGAAGGTGCCGCCGATCAGGATGACGATGATGAACTCGATCGAGAGCTGAAGCGTGAACATCTCCGGCGAGATGAAGGAGAGCTTGTGCGCGAACAGGACGCCGGCAAAGCCGGTGATCGCGGCCGAGATCGCGAACGACTTCACCTTGTAGAGCGCGACATTGACGCCCATGCTGCGCGCCGCCGTCTCGGAATCGCGGATTGCGACGAACGCGCGGCCCGTCGGCGAACGCAGCAGATTGAGCGTGCCGACGATGGTCAGCACCAGCACGGCGAGGCAGAGGTAATAGAAGGTCGGGCTGTCGCGCGGCACGGCGACGCCGAGCAGCGACAGCGTCTTGACCCGCATGCCCTCGTTACCGTGGGTAACGCTTTCCCACCGCGCCAGGATCTCCTCCACGATCAGGGCAAACGAGATGGTGGCGATGACGAGATAGATGCCGGTGAGGCGCAGCGCCGGAAAGCCGACCATCGCGCCGATGATGCCGGTCAACAGCCCGGCGGCGAGGAAGTAGACGGGGAACGGCACGTTGTATTTCTGCAAGTACGCCGCCGTGTAGGCGCCGATCGCGAGGAATGCCGCGTGCCCAAGCGAGGCCTGGCCGGTGAAGCCGGTCAGAATCAACAGCGCCACGCCGACGATCGCATAGATGCAGACGAAGACGAGCTGGCTCATCAGATAGCTGGAGAGCACGTGGGGCGCGATCAGCAGCAGCGCGAGCAGAACGCCGTAGGTGACGACGTAGCCCGAATGCGGGAACAGCTTGATGTCGTCCTGGTAGTCGGTCTTGAACAGGAAGCGCATGGCGTTCAGACCTTCTTGCGGACGTGGAGGCCGAACAGGCCCTCGGGCTTCAGCAGCAGCACGGTCAGCAGCACGATGTAAGGCGCGGCGTCCTTCCAGCCCTCGGGCAGGTAAAAGCCGGCCATGCTCTCGATCACGCCGATCAGGACGCCGCCGACCACCGCGCCCGGGATCGAGCCGAAACCGCCGAGCACGGCGGCGGGAAATGCCTTCAGGCCGAGCACGAGGCCGACATTGGAGTGGATGAAGGTGATCGGCGCCAGCAGCACGCCGGCGCAGGTCGCGACCGCCGCGCTGATCGCCCAGACCACCGCCACCACGCGCTTGACCGGAATGCCCATGTAATAGGCCGCCAGCATGTTCTCGGAGCTGGCGCGCATCGCGGTGCCGAGCGTGGTCTTGTTGAAGAACAGCCAGAGCAGGGTGCACAGGATCATCGTCGCTGCGATCACCGAGAGCTTGTCGTAGGCGAGCACCAGCGAGCCCATGCGCAGCACGCCCTGGCTGAACGGCGTCTCGATCTTCAGGTCGTCGGTGCCCCAGATCATCCCGGCGACCGAACGCAGAAAATAGCCGAGACCGATCGTGACCATGATGATGGAGAACTGGGGATAGCCGAGGATCGGCCGCACGACCACCCGCTCGGCCAGCATGCCGAACAGCGCCATGGCGGCGACCGCACCGGCGAAGCCGATCCAGTAGTTCAGGCCCATCATGCCGATGAAGGTGAAGGCGAAGAAACCGCCCAGCATCATCAGATCGCCCTGGGCAAAATTGACGACTTCGGTGGCCTTGTAGACGAGCACGAAGCCGAGCGCGATCAGGCCGTAGACGCAGCCGAGCGCAACACCGCTGACCAGCTGCTGAACGAAATCCAGCATTGACGCGCGTCCTCCCCGATGCAACCGGCGTTCTTCGAGGCCGCCTTGCCGCATCTTGTGTCCAGTCGCTACGCAGTCGTTTCGCCGCATTAGCGCCATTTGTCCGGAATCAATTCAGCCTGAACGCCCGCGCGCTGTCAACAAACGGTGACTTGTCGGGATGCCTTGCCTTTAGTCCAATCCGGTTGGCGGAATTTGCGGCAGTGCGATTCACGGCGCCGAAACATCTTCGGGTCATGGTCGCGGGCGATGCAAACCGGATGGTGTGGCCGTCATGAAGCCGGACAACTCGGCCCTGGAAGTCCGAGGGTTAACGAAGCGTTTTGACCGACTGGCGGTCGACAGCCTCGATCTCACCATTCACGCCGGCGAATTCTACGGGCTGGTCGGCCCCAATGGCGCCGGCAAGACCACCACTTTACGGATGGTTGCGGGCCTGCTCAGGCCCGATGCCGGCGCCGTCTCGATCTTCGGCATCGATGCCCTCCAAGACCCCGTCGCCGCCAAGCAGGTGATGGCCTGGGTCTCCGACGAGCCCATGATCTACGACAAGCTCACCCCGCTCGAATATCTCGAATTCGTCGCGGGCCTCTGGGGCATGGCGCCGTCGATCGCGCAACCGGCCGCGGAGGAACTGCTCGATTCGCTCGGCCTCGAGGCGCACCGCCACGAGCGCTGCGAGGGCTTTTCCAAGGGCATGCGCCAGAAGGTCGCTCTCGCAGGGGCGCTGGTGCACGATCCCCGCCTCATCATCCTCGACGAACCCTTGACGGGGCTCGATGCGGTCTCCGCCCGCCATGTGAAGGGCCTGCTCAGCGCGCGTGTCCGCGCCGGCTGCACCGTCATCATGACCACGCATATCCTCGAAGTCGCCGAGCGCATGGCCGACCGCATCGGCGTGATCGCCTCCGGCCGCCTGGTCGCGGAAGGCACGCTCACCGAGCTGCGCCACCAGAACGGCCATGCCGACACCAGCCTGGAAGACCTCTTCATCGCGCTGGTGACGCTTCAGGAAGCGGCATGAGCTCGGCCACCGCGCTGTCCTGGTTTGCCCGCCACGAGCTGCGGCTCGCCTGGCGCGAATGGCTCGCCATGATGACGGGCGGGCGGCGCAAACGGGCGCGCGCCGCAATGATCGGCCTGATGTGCTTCGCCGCGCTGCTCCACCTGCCGGCCTGGGCGGTGATCGGCCGTTTCGCCGACCTGCAGTTGCCGCTCGACAAATCCTCTCTGATCGCGATTTCGGCGACGATCTTTCTCGCCTGGACCTTGATGCTGTCGCAAGCGATCGAATCCGTGACGCGGGTATTCTACGCCCGCGCCGATCTCGACCTGATCATGTCCTCGCCGGCGCGGCTGGCCAATCTGTTCTCGGTCCGCATCGCCGCGATCGCGCTGACCGTCACCGTGCTGGCGCTGCTGTTCTCGACGCCCTTCATCGACGTTCTGGTGATCGGCGGCGGCGCACGCTGGCTGGCGGCCTTCGGCGTCGTCATTGCGATGGGCCTGTCCGCGGCGGCGATCGCGATCGCCGTCACCATTCTCCTGTTCCGGTTGATCGGCCCGGCGCGGACGCGCCTGATCGCACAGATCCTCGCCGCCATCATCGGTGCGGGTTTCGTGATCGCGCTTCAGGTCGCCGCGATCATGTCCTACGGCACGCTATCGCGCTTCACCATGCTGACCTCGGGCAGCGTTGCCGCCTACGCCCCCGACGTCGACAGCATCTGGTGGTGGCCGGCGCGGGCCGCGATGGGCGACAGCGAGGCGCTGGCGCTGCTTCTCGCGCTCGCGCTGGTCATGCTCGGCGGCGTGATGGCGATCTTCTCGCACCGCTTTGCCGACACCGCGATCGATGCGGCGGCCTACGCCACGTCGGGCCGCGTCCGTGCCAAGGAGCGCCCGTTCCGCCGCGAATCGCGCCAGCAGGCGCTGCGGCGCAAGGAGTTCATGCTGCTGTGGCGCGATCCCTGGCTGATCTCGCAGACCTTGATGCAGCTGCTCTATCTGGTGCCGCCGGCGCTGCTGCTCTGGCGCAATTTCGCCGACAGCTCCGCGGCCCTGACACTGATCACACCCGTCATCGTGATGGCGGCCGGACAGCTCGCCGGCGGGCTCGCCTGGCTGACGATCTCGGGCGAGGACGCGCCCGACTTGGTCGCGACCGCGCCCTTGATGCCGTCCGGCATCATCCGTGCCAAGATCGAGGTGGTGCTGATCGCGATTGCCGCAATCTTCGCTCCGCTGCTCGCGGCGCTGGCCATTGCCTCGCCATCCCAGGCCGCAATCAGCGCGGTTGCGATCGTCATTAGCGCGGCCTCGGCGACCGCGATCCAGCTCTGGTTCCGGGTGCAGGCAAGGCGCAGCCAATTCCGGCGCCGGCAGACGTCCTCGCGGCTTGCGACCTTCGCCGAGGCCTTCTCCTCGATCGGCTGGGCCGCCACCGCCGCACTGCTGCTCGCCCTGCCACTGGCCGGCCTCATCAGCGGCCTGATTACCGCTAGCCTTGTCGCGGTCACCTGGAAGTTCAGCCCGAAGCGCGAGCAATAGGTGCGACACTGACGCGCTGTTGATCGCCCCCCATTGGCGAGGCTCCGCATTGCACGCTAGACTTCGCCGCGAAGTCATCGGGGACGGATCCATGCGGCGACTGGTTTTGGCGGCTATCGCGCTGTTCGGCGCATTCCTGACCCCTACCTTGGCCCAGCAGCCACTGCGCAGCGAATGCCTGGCGATGGCCAATGCGGCGCCGCGGATCATGCCGGTCGTCTTCAGGCAGGCTGCAGCTGCGGCCGAGGTCGAGATCACCTATGCCGGCCACTCCACTTATTTCATCGACACGCCCGCCGGCTTGCGCATCGCGACCGACTATAGCGGCGCCTACCAGGTCGGGCGACTGCCCGATGTCGTCACCATGAACCGGGCGCACAGCACCCATTACACTCTCTTTCCGGACAAGCGCATTCCCCACGTGCTGCATGGCTGGAGCGAAGACGGCAAGCCGGCGATCGTGTCGCAGCGCATCAGCGACACCTTCATCCGCAACGTCACCACCGATATCCGCCGCTATTTCGCCGACGATGCCGGCAGCGACATGATCCGCGACGGCAATTCCATCTTCATCTTCGAGGCGGCCGGCCTCTGCATAGGCCATCTCGGCCACCTGCATCACAAGCTCGACGACAGCCATTTTGCGCAGATCGGGCGGCTCGACATCGTGATGGTGCCGATCGACGGCACCTATACCATGTCGCTCGACGGCATTTCCGAGATCACCAAGCGGCTGCGCGCCTCCGTGGTGCTGCCGATGCACCGCTTCGCCACCCCGCTCGACGACTTCATGCGCCGGATCGGCCAGCAGTTCGAGATCGACCGGCGCGTCGAGCGCTCGTTCCGGATGTCGCGGGATACGCTGCCGACGAAGCCGACGGTGATCATCCTCGACGGGGTCTGACTCAGAACCGGAACGCATCACCCGTCAACGACTTGGTTGCTCCAAGACCCACCTCAGTCGGAGCAATCATGAGCAGACGGTTCCTGGTCATCGGCTCGTTTGCGGCCATCTATCTCCTGTGGGGTTCCACCTATTTCGCCATCACGCTGGGCTTGCAATCGATACCGCCGTTTCTGCTGATGGCAGTTCGATCGTTATGCGGCGGCATGATCTTGCTCGCCTTCAGCGGCAGGCATGTCGCGAATACCCCGGGCCGGACATGGTTGCAGGCAGGCCTTTGCGGGCTGCTTTTCTTCGTCGGCTGCCACGGCGTTCTCGCCTTCGCACAACAATCGGTTCCGTCCGGCGTGGCCGCCATCGTGCTCGCCACGATTCCGTTCTGGATCCTTCTGGCGGACACGCTCTTTCCGGGCGATCAGCGCCCGCGACCGATCGCGCTGCTCGCGCTCATCCCCGGCTTCGTGGGCGTCGGGCTCGTGGCATGGCAAAATGCCCAGCAGGCCGGCATCAGCATGCTTCCGATCGTCTGGCTGCTCGCGGCGGCGCTGTCGTGGTCGATCGGCACCGTGCTGTCGCGCAGCATGTCGCATCAAGCATCCGCGATCGCGCTGTCGGGCATGCAGCTATCGATCGGGGGCGCCGTGTTGTTCGCGATCAGCTGGCTGACGGGCGAACTGGAGAGCTTTAGACCGAGCGAGGTCTCGATGACGTCCGTTGCAGCAGCACTTTGGCTGATCGTCTCCGGCAGCGTGATCGGCTTCGCCGCCTACAATTGGCTGCTCGAGAATGTCTCGACCTCCCTGGTCTCGACCTACACATTCGTCAATCCGGTCATCGCGGTGCTGCTCGGCACCCTCGTGCTCGGAGAGCCGTTCTCTCGCATGATGCTCGTGGGCGCGAGTCTCGTCATTGTCGCCGTTGTCGCCATCTGGCGTGCTGAGAGCTCGAGCAATCGGTCGACGCAGGCGGAGGCCGATCGTCCCATGAGACATCTGTCGCTGCGCAAGACCTGACGACCGACGGCAATTTTCTCCAAGTCGCCCGCGGCTCATCCGTGCTGAATCCTCCGCAGCAGGAGAGCAACATGAACGACTTTGCGAGACTTCTTCACGCCAGCGCACCGCATCCCGAGCACGCGGCCGCGCTTCAGCTCTACGGCCGTTTCGTCGGCGACTGGGACGCCGAGATCACCGCCTTTGGACCGGACGGCAGAAGCCACACCGCGCCGGGCGAAATCCATTTCGGCTGGGTGCTGGAAGGCCGTGCGGTGCAGGACGTCTGGATCATTCCCCGGCCGGCGGGCAGCGCAGCCTTTCCGATCGCCGGCAATTGGTACGGCACCACGCTGCGCGTCTACGATCCGGCCATGGATGCGTGGCGGATTTCCTGGTTCGATCCGGGCCGCCGTGTGTTCCGGCAGCAGACCGGCCGTCCCCGCGGCGAGGACATCGTGCAGGAAGGCACGACCGAATCCGGCGAGCTGACGCGCTGGAGCTTTACTGAGATTACCGGGGACTCCTTCCTCTGGCGTGGGGAGGTCAAGCCGGCCACGGCAGCGGACTGGCGGCTGATGGTCGAAGTGAGAGCGAGACGGCGGACGGGCTGACGAGCATACCGCATTGCTCGTGATGATGGGTGCGGTTGCGCAAGGCGCGCTGCTGCATGCGGAAATGAGGTGCTAGGCTCCCGACACAAAACATCAGGGAGCGAAGGCCGATGGCAGCAAGCGGTGTGCCCGCCAACACGAGCGGGCTGTTCGTCGATCCGCGTGAGGACTGGCTCGCGCTGCATCGGGAGGAGATCATCGATCCCTTGCGGCCGATCGTCGATCCCCATCATCATCTGTGGAATCGCGGGCACCGCTATCTGATCGAGGAGATGGCCGCCGACATCGCCTCCGGTCACAACGTCATCGCCACCGTCTATGTCGACTGCCGTTCGATGTACCGCGCGCATGGACCCGAGGCGTTCCGGCCCGTTGGCGAGGTCGAGTTCGCCAACGGCGTCGCCGCCATGAGTGCGAGCGGCGGCTACGGCAAGGCCGCGATCTGCGCCGGCATCGTCAGCCATGCCAACCTGCTGCTCGGCGACGCCGCGAAGGGCGTGCTGGAAGCCGAGATCGCCGCAGGCAACGGCCGCTTTCGCGGCATCCGGCATTCTTCGGCCTGGGACGAAGATCCTGTCGTCGCCGGCACGTATGCGAAAAGGCCGAAGGGATTGTTGCAGGACCCGACCTTCCGCAAAGGCTTTGCCTGCCTCGCCCCCCTCAAGCTCAGCTTCGATGCCTGGCTGTTCCACCCGCAGATCGGTGAGCTCATGGCGCTGGCGCACGCCTTCCCCGACACCAGGATTGTGCTCGACCATTGCGGCGGCCCGGTCGGAACCGGCCGCTTCGCGGGCCGGCGCGAGGAGGTGTTTGCGCAATGGCGCGCCTCGATCCGGGAGATCGCGACATGCGAGAACGTGGTGGTGAAGCTCGGCGGTCTCGCGATGTGCCTGCTTGGTTACGACTTCCATTTGCGCGAGAGGCCGCCGACATCCGAGGAGCTGGCTGCGGCCTGGCGGCCCTATGTCGAGACCTGCATCGAGGCGTTCGGCCCGAAGCGCGCGATGTTCGAAAGCAACTTCCCCCCGGACAAGGGCCAGTGCAGCTACCAGGTGATCTTCAACGCCTTCAAGCGTATCACTTCAAAGCTGAGCGAGGCCGACAAGACGGCGTTGTTCTCGCAGACCGCGATCGACGTCTACCGGCTCGAGCTGCCGTCATGATGAAAAGAGGGGCCGGGACCTTGATCCCGACCCCTCTTCGTCGTGGCCGCTGGGAAGCGTCCTTGAAACCCTGGTGTCCGCTTAGCCGGCGCCCATCAGCGAGGCCGGACGGCGCTCGCCGGTGGAGGCGAACATCTTCTTCAGCTTGTTGACGACGCGGATCAGGAAACCGATCATCACCGGATTGGTCTTGCGGCAGAAGGCGATCTTCTTGACCTGGCCTTCGACATGCCATTTGGCATGCGCGCCGTCGCGGAAGAAAATGACGTCGCCGGGGCCGTAGCGCTTGGGCGGCATGCCGTCGCTCTCGAGCACGATCGATCCTTCCATGATCATGATCGTCTCGTCGATGTCGTAGTACCAGTTGAAGCGGCCTTCGGTGCAGTGCCAGATGATCGTCTGCGCGGTGCCGTCCGCGCTGGTCGACAGGACGCGGGAGCGGGATACCGGATTGCCCTCGATGATCCAGGACGGCTCGATCGGCCGCAGCTCGAGGTCCACATTGCAACTACCGATTTCAATCAATGTGCGCGACATCTGCTTCCCCAGAAGATATAAATATGAATGGCCGGGTCTCGGCCCGGATTGCTTCGAAAGAAGTTGGGACGCTAGTAGGCTGCTTTTAATTCTTTCTTACATGGTACTCGACAATCAGCCCCGAGTTGCGGGTGCGATACGGTTAACGTCACGATTTCCTCTGCGAATTCGCACACATGAACCTAGCTTGTCCGGGGTGCGACAAAGTGCGCGAAGTCTTGGGAAGGAGCCGCACCGATGCCCCTCACGCCGGAGATTCTGACAGCCAACAGCGAGGTCGTCGCCAGGCTCCGCAGTCTCGACGTCTCCTTCGAACCGGACGAGGAGCCCTGGTTCACCATCGACGGCATCGAAAGCCCGCGGCACATCGGCAGTGACGGCTCCGGCAGCGCGTTCGTGCTGCTGCCGTCACAGAATGTGCTCTATGTCTCGTCAGAGGGCCGCGCGGGCATCATCGCGGAAAGTTTCGATGCATTGATCCAGCTTGTCGTTGCCCGTCCTTACTGGCGCGACATCCTCAAATTCTCCGGGGGCGGCGACCTTGCAGAGATGCGCCGCGCGGCGGATGCGCTGGAGGCAAGGCTCCAAGACGAGGATGACGTCAGCGAGGCCCGTGAACAAATCCGCGGCGCGCTCGCGCTGGCGGACGCGGACGATCCGGTTGGCGCGCTCTACGAGGCGGTGGCGGCGTCCGACGCGATCGTGCGGGCCACCGACGGCAGCCCGTTCACGACGCTGTTCAACCGCTTCAGCATCGACAATAGCCCGACCCTGCGCAACGCGGCGGCGTGAGAGAGCACTTGACGTGAGTCTAATGAAGTCTATCGGCCGACCCTTACCTCTCCCCAGCGGGGAGAGGTCGGATTGCGCAGCAATCCGGGTGAGGGGCCGCAGCATGACGTGAGGCTGTAACCCCTCACCCGAATCGCATCTTTCGATGCGATCCACCTCTCCCTACGGGAGAGGTGGACCACGTCTAGATTACGACTTCGCCCATTCGCCCTTGCGGAAGACGGGCACCTTGCTGCCGTCGGCCAAGATGCCGTCGATGTCGGTCTCGGCCGAGCCGATCATCCAATCAATATGGATCAGGCTCTGGTTGCCGCCTTGCGCCGCGATCTGCTGCGGCGTGAGCTGGGCACCGTTGACGAAGCATTTCGAATAGCACTGGCCGAGCGCGATGTGCGAGGCCGCGTTCTCGTCGAACAGCGTGTTGTAGAACAACAGCCCGCTCTGCGAGATCGGCGAGGAATGCGGCACCAAGGCCACTTCGCCGAGGCGCCGCGCGCCCTCGTCGGTATCGAGCACCTTGTTCAGCACCTCGGCGCCGCGCGAGGCCTTGGCGTCGACGATCTTGCCGTCCTCGAACCGCACCGCGATGTTGTCGATCAGCGTGCCCTGATAGGACAGCGGCTTCGAGCTCACGACGTGGCCGTAGACGCGGCGGCAATGCGGCGTGGTGAAGACCTCTTCGGTCGGGATATTGGCGTTGCAGCTGATGCCGTTCTTGGACAGCGAGGCGCCGCCTTCCCATTCGTGGCCGTCGGCAAGGCCGATGGTGAGATCGGTGCCGGGACCCGAGTACTGAAGCGCGCGGAAACGCTGGCCGTTGAGCCAGTTGGTGCGCTCGCGCAGCACCGCATTGTGGCTCGCCCAATTGCTGATCGCGTCCTCGCGATCGACACGGGACGCGGCGAAAATCGCGTCTGCGAGCTTGCCGACCGCAACGTCCTCGGGATCGTTCGGGAACACCAGCTTCGCCCAGGACGCGCTCGGATAGGCGATGATATTCCAGTTGGTGTCGAAATTGACGATCTTCTCCAGCGCAGGCTGATAGGCCATCGAATTGGCCTTGCTGGCGCGCGCCACCTTGGAAGGATCCTCGCCCGACAGCAACATCGGGTTGTCGCCGACGATGGCGAGCCGTGCAGTGTTGTCGGAGAACGCCTTGGCCATGCCCTCGTAGAGCCAGCCGGCGGCACGATCGAAACTGTTGTCGTGGCCGTGGCGGTAGCGCGCCAGCGTCATCTCCTCGTCCGACAGGATCGGCGTCACGAGGCCAGCGCCGGCCTTGTAGGCATGCACGGCGATCCGCCGCACCAGCGGCAGCGCGATCGCGGGCGCCGTCAGAAGCAGATCCTGTCCCGGCCGCAAGCCCAGGCCCACTTTCACCGCCACCT
Organism: Bradyrhizobium sp. USDA 3397; assembly: GCF_054060965.1. Lineage (NCBI taxonomy): Bacteria > Pseudomonadati > Pseudomonadota > Alphaproteobacteria > Hyphomicrobiales > Nitrobacteraceae > Bradyrhizobium > Bradyrhizobium sp. USDA 3397. The sequence goes on along the minus strand of NZ_JBSSDS010000001.1, from coordinate 5,930,328 downwards.
CGGCCAGCCGGTCGAGCTTCGCCGGATCGATGGGAGTGGAAGGATTGCGTTGATCAGTCATACCGGGCCCTCTGCCGAAAGTCGCTCACTCAATTTAAGTCTAGCATCGCGGGGCACAAGTATGCGAGCGTCTTGCGCCCTTGGAAAGATACGCAGTTTCACGCATTTTGGTTTTCAACGCGTTGCTGATGCCAGCACCCGGTCGACCATGGCGGGCGCAAGGCCGAGGTAATTTTTCGGTGAAGTGAGCGCCTCGATTGTGGCACGATCGATGCGGCTCGATATCCGTGAATCTGCGGATAGCGCGGTCAGCAAGGCTCATTCCCCTCTCGTTGGCCTGACGGCAGGCGTCGTAGACGACGTCGTGCGCCTCCTGCCGGCCGATCTGCGGGGCGAGGCCCATCATGACCGCTTCGGCCACAATCAGGCCGCGGCTGATGGCGAGATTGTCGTTCATCTTCGCCTCGTCCACGATGAGGCCCCCAAGCGCGAACTTCGCCTGATGCAGCGCGCCGGCGGTCAGCACGAAGCTTTCCGGGATCGCCATCCATTCCGCGTGCCAGGGGCCGGTGGCACGCTCGAAATCCTGCACCATGGCGTCGAGCATCAGGCCGGCGTGCTGGCGCACCGCCTTGGAGGCCGCAAGCATCAGCTCCGAGGAGATCGGGTTGCGCTTCTGCGGCATGGTCGAGGAGGCGCCGCGCCCCTTGACGAAAGGCTCATAGACCTCGGCGAACTCGGTCGAGGCCATCATCATGATGTCGAGCGCGATCTTGCCGAGAGAGCCGGTGACGAGAGCAAGGAAGTTAACGGCTTCGGCAAAGCCGTCGCGCGCGACGTGCCAGGTCGAGGCGGGAACGCCGAGCTTCAGCTCGGTGCAGAGCGCTTCCTGCACCTCGAACCCCCTGTCGCCGAGCGAAGCCAACGTACCGGCCGCACCGGCGAACTGGCCGACCAGCACGCGCGGCTTCAGCTGCGCCAGCCGCTCGGCATGGCGGTCGAACATCGCGAGCCAGATCGCGGACTTGTAGCCGAAGGTCACCGGCAGCGCCTGTTGCAGATGGGTGCGGCCCGCCATCGCAGTGTCGCGATGGCGCTTCGACAGATCGGCGAGGATCTTGCGCAGCTCGGCGATGTCGCGTTCGACGATCTCGAGCGCGGCACGCAGTTGCAGCACGACGGCGGTGTCCATGATGTCCTGCGTGGTGGCGCCCCAATGCACGTAGCGGCCCGCCTCGCCGCATTGCTTCACCATCTGATGCACCAAAGGCAGGATCGGGTAGCCGACGACATCGGTCTCGTGCCTGAGCAGATCGAAATCCAGCGCGCCGATGTCGGTCCGCGCCGCGATCGCTGCGGCCGCCTCCTGTGGGATCACACCGCACTTCGCCTCCGCCTTCGCCAGCGCCACCTCGACCTCGGCATAGCGTGCGACCGTCGCGACGTCCGAGAACACCTCACGCATCTCAGGCGTGCCGAAAGCGTCGCGAAACAGCAGGGAGTCGAGCACAGTGGTGGCGGCGGGGAAAGCAGGCATGGACACTTCTTCTGGGTTGGTGTTTTCTGTCGGTGTACCTTACGTACGCAGGGCAGATCGGCAAAGGGCATTCGCCGTTGTGCGCGACACTAAAACGGCATTCCCGCGCAATGGCGAAGCCGTTGTCGCTGAGAGGGCCTGCGCTACGCTCCCGCGCTCCAGGATGACGGTGCTGGAGGGGCGACCTGATCTCGTCGCCAGATTTACACCGCAACATTCTAGCTGCGGATGTATTCCCCCTCGGAAAACCACATGGCTGCAATCACGCGATTGCGATGAACCAAACGCCCCCTTCGGTAGACACACGATCTTTCGACCCAAATTTCATTTTGTTTGTTTGCCCGATTTCGCAATGAGGCCCGAGTTTTCGACGTGCAGTTTCTGTTCCGGGACCACCTTCTGGATACCGACCGGCGCGAGCTGAGCCGCGAGCAGGTTCCCATTGCCGTGGAGCCGCAGGTTTTCGACCTCGTCGTCCATCTCATGCAGAACCGCGACCGGGTCGTCAGCAAGGACGAGTTGATCGACAAGATCTGGCACGGGCGTAGCGTCTCCGAATCCACCCTGACCAGCCGGATCAACGCGGCGCGCAAGGCGATCGGCGACGATGGCGCGAGCCAGTCGCTGATCCGTACCATCACGCGCAAGGGTTTTCGCTTCGTCGGCGACGTCCAGACACAAATCGGCGCGGTCGCGCCGGAGCCGGTCCGGATCGCCCCGTCCCAGGCCACCTTCGGGCTGCCGGAGCGGCCCGCGATCGCCGTGCTGCCCTTCACCAATATGAGCGGCGAGGTCCAGCAGGATTATTTCTCCGACGGTATCAGCGAGGACATCATCACGGCGCTGTCGAAGCTGCGCTGGTTCTTCGTCATCGCCCGCAACTCCTCCTTCGTCTACAAGGGCCGCGCCGTGCACATCCACGAGGTCGCGCGGGAGCTCGGGGTGCGCTACGTGGTCGAGGGCAGCGTGCGGCGGAGCGGCGAACGGGTGCGCATCTCGGCCCAGCTCAACGACGTCTCGACCGGCAGCCATCTCTGGGCCGAACGCTACGACCGGGAGCTCGCCGACATCTTCGCCGTGCAGGACGAGATCACGGAAGCGATCGTCGCCGCCATCGAGCCGCAGCTCTATGCTGCCGAAAGCTTCCGGGCCCAGCAGAAGCCGCCGGGCAGCCTGGATGCATGGGACCTCGTGATGCGTGCGCTGTCGCATTATTGGCGCATCACCCGCGAGGACAATGCCGCCGCGCAGAAGCTGCTGGAAGAAGCGGTGGCGGTCGATCCCGCCTATGGCAAGGCGCTCGGCCTGCTCGCGACCAGCCATATGTTCGGCGCACATATGGGCTGGGCCGACATGGCGGCGACCGTGCCGGTCGCCGAACGTGCGGCGCTCGCTGCCGTGGAGGCCGATCGCGAGGATGCCTGGGCCCATCACGGCCTTGCTTACACCTATCTGTTCCGCCGCCGCTTTGACGACGCGCTGGCTGAATTCGAGCTGGCCCTGCGGCTCAACCCGAATTTCGCGATGGCGCATGCCTTCCACGGCGTGACGCTGTGCTATGCCGGACGATGGCAGGACGGCGATGCCGCCGCCCGCCGCGCGCTGCGGCTGAGCCCGCGCGACCCGCTCGCGGCGATCTATTGCGGGGTTGCGGCCTATGCTCGGTTCGTCGGCCGCGACTACGCGGGCGCCGTGCAGATGGCTCGGGAATCGATGCGCCAGCGCGGGGATTTCGTCGGCGCCCACCGCGTGCTGACGGCCGCCGCCGGCATGCTCGGCGATCCCGCCCTCGCGGCATCCGCCCTGGAAGGCCTACGCCGCGCCCAGCCCGAGGTCTCGCTTGCCTGGATCACGCGCGAGCTGCCGATGCTGCGGGAAGAGGATCGTACGCACTATCTCGAGGGGTTGCGGCGCGCCGGAATGACGTGACGGTCGCTGGCGCGACTGCTCCGCTTGATCCCCGCTTCAGGTGCTAATCGTCGTCAGGCCCAAACAGCCTGATCTGCGGGAAGCCGCCGCGCGACCGCCCCGCGTAATCGCGCGCATCGGAATCCTCGCGAATGTTACGCGCGACGTCATCCCAATCGGTGCGGTCGCGCATGCCGCGCGGCTCGCGGGACTCGTAATAATAGCGGCGCTCGGCCCAGCGCTCGCGACGCTCGGCGCGGCGCCGTTCGGACGCGACGCGCTTCACATCGGAATCCCTCGCCTTGGCATAGGCGTTCGGTGAGGACGACGGCTCGGTCGAGGCCTGCTGCTCGGCAGGCTTTGCGGCCTGTGGCGCAGCGGCGGGCTTGGGCGGCTCGACTGCAGCGGCTTGCGAAGGTTGCGGCGCCGGTGCGACATTCGCCTGCGTAGTTGGCGTGTCGGGTTTTGCGGGTTCAGGCTTTGCTTCGGCCTGTGCGGGCGCGGCGATCATCGCGCCAAAGGCTTGTGAGCCGGTGAGATAGTTCACACGCTCGGAGGGAGCGTTGGTGCTGGCCGGCGTGGGAGTTGCCGCGCGCTGCGCCATCTTGCTGGTGTCCGGCCCCTGCTTGGACTCAACCGGGTTCATGATGTTGCCGGCAACGATGCCACCACCGAGACCAATGGCGATGGCCGCGATGATGGTTCCTGCACCGACAAAATAGGCTGTCGAGGCGCGCATTCATCCACTCCCTCTTTGGAGCGGGCAACGCCTGGGGATTGCCAGATGTTCCTGATATGCCGCGGCTCCTCGACGAGGAACCGCGTGCATCAGATCTGCTGCGCGACCTTCTCGAGCCCGATGAGGCGAGCGAGCTTGCGCACTTCTTCCTTCTGGTCGTCGCGAAGCTGGAACAACAGCGGCATCGCGGCCGACTTCAACTGCTGCACCTCGTCGCAATTCGGATCGATCTGCGCGCTGGGCGGCGCATTCGGATTCGACAGCCTGTTCGCCTGGATCTTCCGGGCGACGTTGCGCAGCGCCGTCTCGACCGAGGGCCAGTAATATTCCTGGGACGAGGAGAGTTTCAGGCGATCCCTGATGCCCGCGATCTGCACGTCGGACAGCAGCGAATAGGATTTTTGCGGCTGCGGCTTGGCGACGACTTTCGGCTTGGCTGGAACTTCGATGGCCGGAACCTCGGTCGCGGCGGGCGCCTCGTGCGCGCTCGGCTTCGGCATCGGGAAATCGGATGGCGTGGCGGCGGCGAAGGCCTGACGCAGCGGCTCGGTCAGGGCCGGTGCCTGCGCCAGCTTGTCGGCGGCAACCTGGACCGGCTCGATCGCGGCCGAGGCCAGCGCGAGCGTCGGAACCAGACGGTCGGCTTTGGCGGCGCGGTTGGTTGCGAGCGGCTTGGCCGGGGGGGTCTCGGCGATCATCGCGGCGCTGACGCTGGGAACGCTGTCGCGGCCGAGGATGGCGGTGGTGGCGGCGCCGAGGACGAGGAAACAGGTCAGCGCGACGATGGTGATGGCTTTGGACAAACGTCTCTCCGCGTCCGACTTCAAGTCCACGTGATCACTGCCCGGAAACTGGGCGATAATTAAGGCTGAACCGTGCCATCGCGGCGGCAATCGCGCGGACTACGGCGACATCGCCTGGAAACCCCAAGGAAATCAGGCCGCTGCCGCGAGGTCATAGGCCTCCTGGATGTCGGCGACGATCTCCGAGGCTTCCCAGACCGCGCGCGGCTCGACCGATTGCAGCGTCACCGTCCAATTGCCGCCGCGGCGAGTCCGGGGGACGCTGACGATATCAAACCGGACGTTGCGGCACAGCGGGTGGCGGGCCAGCGCATGGGCGACGCGGACGCGAATCTCGTCCAGGGTCGCAGCCGTTTTGCCGTTGAGATAATTGAAGTCCATCGCCTGTCCCTCTCGTCCTGATTGGCGGCCACAAGAGGGATTCTTGGCTGGCGATGGTTAATCCGCCGTTAAGTGGGACGGGCCGGATGGATGCGGGATTAACCCTGCCCGATCCCCTGTGGGAGAGGCGACGACGCTACCGCCCACCCGCCTCCCGATATTCGGCGATGGTCTGCGCAACGAGATCCTCGACCGCGAGCACATCGGTGACACCCGAGGTCGAATGCCCGCCGCTCCAGATATCGCGCCAGCGCTTGGGGCGGCTGTCGCGGGCGGCGACGTCGATATCCTCAGTGATATTGATCGCGCCGCGCGCCGGCAGATTGTCGGGATCGAGCCCGGCGGCCGCGATCGATGGCCTCAGCATGCTGGTCTGCAAGCCCGTGAACGCGGTGGTGAGCAAGATGTCGTCGGCGCTGCTCTCGATCAGCATCTGCTTGTGACGCTCGTCCGCCATGCTCTCACGCGTCGCGATGAACTTCGTGCCCATATAGGCGAGATCGCAGCCGAGCACTTCGGCGGCACGCAGCGCGCGACCGTCGCTGATTCCGCCCGCGAGCACGATGATGCCGTCGTAGAATGCGCGCACCGCACGGACGAAGGCGAACGGGTTGAGCCAGCCGGTCTGGCCGCCGGCACCGGCAGTGAGCAGGACCAGCCCGTCCGCCCCCGCTTCCGCGGCGCGTTCGGCATGGCGGATCGAGGCCACGTCCGCCAGCACCAGCGCACCGGCGTCGTGCAGCGGCTTCAAGACTGGCGCGGGCGAGCCGACCGACGTGATGACGATCTCCGGCTTGTGCCGCAGCAGCATGGCGAGATCCTGCTCCAGCCGCGCATTGGAGCGGTGGACGATCAAGTTCGGGCAAAGTGGCGCTGCCTTTCGCCCGGTTTGATCTTCATGCTGCCGCAGCCGCAGCTTGATTTCGGTGAGCCATTCATCGAGCTGTTCCGCGCCACGGCAATTCGCGGTGGGAAAGCTGCCGATCACCCCGTTGCGGCAGGCTGCGACCATGAGCTCGACGCCCGATACCAGAAACATCGGCGCCGCGATCAGCGGCAGAGCAAGACGATCGCGGAAGCGTTGCAGTCGATCCGATGGCATGCATGCCTCCCTCGCGCGGGCTTTGTAGTTTCCTCCCGCAGTCTCTGTGCTAGCGTCGTCAGCAACATTGGCACGCCACAAGCCGGTGACAAAGCAACGAGGAAACATATGCCTGATCCGCTCCACGCATCATCCCCGGCTTGTGCGCAGACGCTACGGGCGCTGTCGCGCTATCCCGACCGCATTGCTTTCGCCTGGCCCGAGGGATCGCTGGGCTATCGCGGGGCCATCGACCTGATCGGACGGATCCAGGGCGTGTTCATGCGGCTCGGCTTGCAGCCCGGCGCCCGCGTCGCCTTCCTCACCGCGAACCGCGCCGACAGCTGGTGCGCCGGCGTCGCCGCCCAGTTGGCCCGCCTCTGCATCACCTGGCTCCACCCTCTGGGCTCGCTGGAGGACCAGCTGTTCCAGCTCGAGGATTCCGAAGCCGAGATGCTGGTGGTGGATGCGGCCGCCTTCCGCGACCGCGGCGGCGAGCTCGCCGCGAAGGCCGGCCGGCTCAAGGCGGTCTTCACCATGGGACCGGCCAGCTACGGCGTCGATCTGCTGGCGGCGGTCGAGAGTGCGGGGCACGCCAGCGCACAGTGCCTCGCCGGCTCCGACGATCTCGCCACACTGAACTACACCGGCGGCACCACCGGAAAATCCAAGGGCGCGTTGCGCTATCACCGCGAAAATGCCGGCGCAGCGGGCGCGATCCTCGCCGACTTCGAGATCCCCGAGGCTGCGCGCTACCTCACGGTCGCGCCGATCAGCCATGTCGCGGGCACGAAGGTGCTGCCGACCCTGATGCGCGGCGGCACCGTGCACATGCTGAAAGGCTTCGATCCCGAAGCCGTGCTGTCAACGATCGCACGCGAGCGCATCAACTTCACGCTGTTCGTTCCGACCATGATCTATGTGCTGCTCGATCAGCCCGCGCTCGGCAAGACCGACCTCTCCTCGCTCGAGCTCGTGCTCTATGGCGCCTCCGCGATGTCGCCGAGCCGACTGCTGGAGGGCATCGAACGCATCGGCCCTGTGTTCTCGCAGCTCTACGGACAGACCGAGTGCTATCCCGTCTCGGTGCTGCGCAAGGCCGATCACGATCCCAAGCGGCCGGAGCTGTTCCTGTCCTGCGGCTTCCCGATCGCGGCCTGCGAGGTCAAGATCCTCGACGACAACGACCAGGAGGTGAAGACGGGCGAGGCCGGCGAGATCTGCGTGCGCGCGCCGCATGTGATGGCGGAGTACTGGAAGCGGCCCGACATCACCGCCGAGACGCTGAAGAACGGCTGGGTCCACACCGGCGACATCGCACGTCAGGACGAGCGCGGCTACATGTTCATCCTCGATCGCAAGAAGGACATGATCGTCACCGGCGGCTTCAATATCTTCCCCCGCGAGGTCGAGGACGTGCTGTCGCAGCACGCGGACGTGGCGATGGTCGCGGTCGTCGGCATTCCCGACGAGAAATGGGGCGAAGCCGTCACCGCCATCGTCGTCCCGCGCGAAGGGACGAAGCCCAATCCGGACGAGCTGATCAACCTGGTGAAGACGCGAAAGGGCTCGGCGCATGCGCCCAAGCAGATCCAGTTCGTCAAGCAATTGCCGATGACCGGCGTCGGCAAGGTCGACAAGAAGGTGCTACGCGCGGGCTTTTGGAGCGGGCGGGACCGGATGGTGGGGTAAATACTCCGGAATTCTACGGTGTCGTTGTTGCTTCGGCACCACAGCCCGCAACGGAGTCTGCGACGGCGACGCCCGCGCAATTGCCGGCGAATCAGGGAATCAACTAGACCGCTGACGGGGCTGGGAAGCGGAGAGTGAAATGAGAGTCGCTTCCCTGGAAAGTGCAGTCGCCGCGATCACGTTGATCACGGCCATCATCGTGGTGCTGTGGGGGATCAAGATCTTCTACGGTGTGTGAACTGGCAGGATGCCCTGGTCGAACACGACCTTGCATCCCTTCCGCGGCGGCGGAAGCCTGCCGTTCAATCCCGCGATGCGCAAGATAGCTCTCACACTATCGGTGTCATCGCCCGGCTGATCGCACATAGCGCCTCTCACCGCTTCTCGATCACGAGGCTCTGCACCGCGCGGCCGAAATAGCCCTGGCGGTCGGCGAGGCGTGACATCGCAAGGCCCGCGCCGTCGGGGCCGATCCAGGAATCGCCGTCGAGCAAAATCCACTCGCCGACCGGCTGGCGCGCAAAGCTCACGGTGAGGTCGGCGTTGATGTAGGTCCAGGCGCGGAAATCGAGCGTCGAGGCGGTGCCGTTGGAGAAGTCGGCGGCGACCACGGCGCGCATCGCCTGCGAGACGGCCTCGCCTTCGATCAGCGGATGGTCGACGCGAAACCAGATCGCGCCGGCGCCGGCCTGGCCGAAGCGGCCGCGCGCGGCGCGCATCGAGACCGATCGCACGAACGGACTGGTGGCGGCGTGACCGTCCTCGACCAACGAATCCTCCGGCGAAGGCAACGTGACCGGAAGTTCCTCGACCTCGTCGGGCAGCGTCAGCGCCTGGCGCCTGATCTTGAGCACGGTGGCGCCGACCACCTGCACGCCGTCGGCGAGCAGCTTGATCCCGCAGAGCTGGATCTTGCGGCCCTCGCGCAAGATTTCGGTCGCGATCGTGAGCGGCGCCACCGGTACCGGGCGCATCAGATCGATGGTCACGCGCGCGATATCCATCGGCACCGCCGCAGGGATGCGCTCAGCCGCCCATGTCACCAGCGATGCCGGTGCCGAGCCGTGCTGCATGCGCCGGTCCCAGGGGCCGGCTGCATCGGGGCTGGTGACGACGTCGTTGCCGTCGACGCGGTAGATGGGGGGCATGCAGCACTCGATCTGGGTGCGATCACAACGGCGGATCGATCGCTTCGTCGTATTCCTTCTTGAAGCGCGCGATCAGCTCGGCCGCCGGCACGACCTTGTCGATGCTGCCGATGCCCTGGCCGCTTCCCCAGATCTCCTTCCAGGCCTTCGGCTTGGCGCGCTCGCCGGAGGCGTCGGTGCCGAAGTTCATCTTGGAGGGATCGGACGTCGGCAGATTTTCGGGGTCCATGCCTGCGGCCAGGATCGAGGGCTTCAGATAGTTGCCGTGCACGCCGGTGAAGAGATTGGAATAGACGATGTCGTCGGCGCTCGAGCCCGCGATCATCTCCTTGTACTTCTCGACCGCATTGGCCTCCTTGGTCGCGATGAAGGCCGAACCGATATAGGCGAAGTCGGCCCCCAGGATACGCGCGGCGCGGATCGCCTTGCCATTGCCGATCGCACCCGACAGCGCGATCGGACCGTCGAACCATTTTCGCGTCTCGGCCACGAAGGCCAGCGGCGAGATGGTGCCGGCATGGCCGCCGGCGCCGGCCGCGACCAGGATCAGGCCGTCGGCGCCCTTCTCGATCGCCTTGTGCGCGAACTTCTGGTTGATCACGTCGTGGAAGACGATGCCGCCCCAGCCGTGCACGGCCTGGTTCAGCTCCTCGCGGGCGCCGAGCGAGGAGATGATCATCGGCACCTTGTACTTGGCGCAGAGCTGCATGTCGTGATCGAGCCGGTTGTTCGACTTGTGCACGATCTGGTTGACCGCGAACGGCGCCGACGGCCTGTCGGGATGGGCGCGGTCATAGGCCGCGAGCTCTTCGGTGATCCGCGCCAGCCATTCGTCCAGCAGCTCCGGCGGCCGCGCATTCAGCGCCGGAAACGAGCCGACCACACCCGCCTTGCACTGCGCGATCACGAGATCGGGCACCGAGATGATGAAGAGCGGCGAGCCGATCACGGGGATCGACAGGCGCCCCTTGAACAAGGCAGGCATGGACATTGCGGTACGATCCTCTCAGCCGGTCAAGTTGAAGTTGGGAGCCATACCAACAAGGCAATCTTTCCACTGTCAAGTATTGCGTTTTGGCGCCGCAGCGGAGGCCATTGCCGCAATTCCAAGCAGCGGAATTCCTCACCCGTCATTCCGGGGCGAGGCGGAGCGTCGAGCTATGATGCGCGATTGCGCATCAGAGAATCCGTCGGGCGTCAGCACGCGCGGCGCAATGGATCCCGGGCTCGCGCTTCGCGCGCCCTGGAATGACAGCGACCGCCTACCCGATCAGATCCGGGTTGATCAGCCGCTCGAACGAGAACATCTCGTCCCACTTCTCCTGCGTCAGCAGCTTGCGTTCGGCCACGACGATCTGGTGCAGCGACTTGCCACTCTTGTAGCCTTCGCGCGCGATCTCGGCGCATTGCTTGTAGCCGAGCAGCGGCTTCAACACCGTGACGATGCCGAGCGAGTTCAGCACCATGTTGCGGGTGTGCTCCTCGTTGGCGGTGATGCCGACGACGCAATTCTCGCGCAGGCTGTTGACCGCACGCTCCATGGTGCGGATCGAGAAGAACAGCGCGAACGAGATCACCGGCTCCATCACGTTGAGCTGGAGCTGGCCGGCGCTTGCCGCCAGCGTCACCGTGGTATCGAGGCCGATGACGAGGAAGCTGGTCTGGTTGACGACTTCGGGAATGACCGGATTGACCTTGCCGGGCATGATCGAGGAGCCCGGCTGAAGCTGCGGCAGGTTGATCTCGTTCAAGCCCGCGCGTGGACCGGAGGCAAGCAGGCGGATGTCGTTGCAGATTTTCGTCAGCTTGCTGGCCGTGCGCTTCAGCACGCCGGAGAGCTGCACATAGGCGCCGGTGTCGGAGGTCGCCTCGACGAGATCGCCGGCGAGAATGAAATCGACGCCGGTGAGCGCGCTGAGGTGCCTGACGGCGAGCTTGGGATAACCGATCGCCGCCGTGACGGAGGTGCCGATCGCGGTGGCGCCGAGATTGATCTCGCGCAGCAGCGCGCGCGCTTCCGAGATGCGGTCGACCTCCTCGCCGATCGTGGTGCCCCAGCCCCGGAATTCGGCGCCGAGCGACATCGGCACCGCGTCCTGCAGATGCGTGCGGCCCATCTTCAGGACCCGGTCGAACTCGCGACCCTTGGCGAAGAAGGCTTCCTGGAGCTGGCGCAACGCGGTCATGTAGCTCTCGAGCCGCAGGATCAGGGCCAGCCGAAAGGCGGTCGGATAGGTGTCGTTGGTCGACTGGCCGTAATTGACGTGATCGTTCGGACTGACGTGCTGGTAGTCGCCCTTGGCAAAGCCGAGCGATTCCAGCGCGAGGTTCGCGATCACCTCGTTGGCGTTCATGTTGGTCGACGTGCCGGCACCGCCCTGGATGAAATCGGTGACGAACTGATCCATCATGTCGCCCGCGATGACGCGGTCGCAGCCGAGGATGATGGCGTCCGCGACCTTGGCATCGATCGCGCCGAGGTCGCGATTGGCCATCGCGGCGGCCTTCTTGACATAACCAAGCGCCTTCACGAAGTAAGGCTCCTGGTTCATCGGAATGCCGGTGATGTGGAAGTTCTCCTTACCCCGGATGGTCTGGACGCCGTAATAGATGTCGTCGGCGATCTCACGCTGTCCGAGGAAGTCCTGCTCCGTGCGGCTCATGGGCGCTCCTTGGTTCTCGCGCGCCGGCCTTCAGTTCTGGCACAGCGCGCTGGTCACGAAAGTGTCGGTGCGGCAGTCGTCCGGTTTACGTTGCCGGCCCGGGATCAGGACCTTGGCCGAGCATTTTTCCGCGGAGTCGGCGTTCAGGCTCTTGCCTTCCTTGTAGCCCTTGCCCTGGCAGAGCTGGTCGGCCGCCTGCTTGCAGTCGGGCGCGCCGTTCGCAGAGACCGGGCAGATCACGCGCCCCGACACCATGGTCGAGGGCTTGGCCAGCCGCGACAGGTCGTCCATGGTTTCACTGGGGCTTTTAATCGGCGGCAGGATCGAAGGCAGCTTGTCGAACAGCTTGCCCATTTCGTTGATCAGCCCGGGATTCTCCTCGCGCGCCGGCGGCGCCGAGGGAGCGGGCGTCGATGGCGACGGGCCGGCCTGCGCCCCCTGCTGCTGAAGGCCGAGCGCCGGCGGGGCGGATTGCGGCCGGGCCGTCCCTCCGGCAGCGAGCAGCAGCAGCAGCAGCGCTGTCGACATCAGCGTCCCATGCCGTGCCGCCGGATTGCCGGATCGAACCATCATGACGACAACCGTAGCCGAAGCCGGCGCGGCGGCAAAGCGCCGCGGCTCTAGATCAGCTTGATGGCGATAACGAAGCCGAGCACCAGCACGATCGCGCCGAGCGCGACCCACAATCCGAGATGCCGCTCGATCCTGACCCGGATCCAGTCGCCGTAGCGGTTGAGCAGGATCGCGACGACGAAGAAGCGTCCGCCGCGCGCGACGATCGAGCACAGGACGAACAGGAGGATGTTGTAGCCGGCAAAGCCCGAGGTGATGGTGACGAGCTTGTAGGGGATCGGCGTCAGTCCTTTGAGCAGGATGATGACCGCACCCCATTCCGCATAGGAGGCGCGGAAGGCGTCGACCTTGTCGGCGAGGCCGTAGACCTGGATCAGCCACTGGCCGACCGAGTCGAACAGCAGCGCGCCGATGGCGTAGCCAACGACGCCGCCGAGCACCGAGGTCACGGTGCAGATCGCGGCATAGAACCAGGCGCGCTGCGGCCGCGCCAGGGACATCGGAATCAGCATCACATCCGGCGGGACCGGAAAGAAGGAGCTTTCGGCGAAGGACACGATGCCCATGATCCAGAGCGCATAGGGCTTGTGGGCGGCGTCGATGCACCAGTCGTACATTCGTTTCAGCATGGCGCCGCGATGAAGCACCATGGGACGGATTTGTCCATCGCCAGTTTTTGAGCGATTTGTGACGCTTCTAGTGGCGCTTGCGCGCGGCGCGGCCGTCAAGCGCGACAATAGGCCGCCGCGAGGCCATGCGCGGTGATGCGACTTTGGGCAATTTCGCCGGCGACTTCGGCAGTTTCTCGGCAATTCCGAGCATGTCCTCCCGCCGCGTCATTTCCCGCCAGACGTCCTCGGGGCGTACTCCGGCCGAAGCCCACAGCACGGTGAGATTGTAGAGCAGGTCGGCGCTTTCCCGGATCACGGCCTCGCTATCGCCATTGACCGCATCGATGACGACCTCGATGGCTTCTTCGGCCAGTTTCTTCGCCATCTGTGAGGGCCCACGCTGAAACAGCCGGGCCGTGCGCGATGTTGCCGGATCAAGGTCTCTGGCCGCGAGCACAGCCAGATATAGCCGCTCAAGCGAATCACTCATGGTACCCAAAACTACTCGAAACAAATGGCCGGCGTGTTAACACGCGGCAATATAAGCAAAAAACAAGCCGCCGCGGCAAGCGCGACGGCCTGTTCGCCGATGACGTATGCCCGACCGGTTAATAGCAGCTGTAGCCGGAATAGCCGTGGGCGCAGGGGTTCTTGTAGCCGCCATAGGTGTAGCGGTTGCCCGAGTCGTAATAATAGGGACCATAGCCGGGGCCGCTGTAATAGGCCGGGCCGCCCTCGTAATAGTAAACCGGACCCGGATCATAGGCGTAGGCATTGCGGCTGGCTGCGATGGCGAGGCCGGTCGCGGCCAGGCCGAACATCGCTGCAGCAGCTGCGCCGCCGCCACCGCGATGCCAATGACGACCGCCCGCGTAAGAGGCGCTGGGTGCAACGGCAGTCAGGGCCACCACGGCGGCCGTGGCCAGAACGGCCTTGCGGCCGACGAACTTCGAAAGGCTGTCAAACATGATCTGGACCCTCCTTGGGACCTCGGATTGTGCCTGACGACAGGCTGATGTCTGTCAAACACTCACCACCTAAGTAGGTTCCCCCACCCCAACACAGGCTGAACGGGGTTGCGTAACGATGCCGCAAGCCCGCTCATCCGCCGTTCATGTTGGCGCGCGCACGTTCGTCGCGGCCGGCGCTTGCCAAGCGTCACGAAACCATAACAATGCGGGGCCGGCGCGACCGATGTCCGGATTCAAGACGATCGCCCTTCAGTGGCTGCTGGCCCTTGCAATCGCGTTCGCCCTATCGACGGTGCGCGAAGCCATTGCGGCCGGGAGCGACACTCCCTCGACTGCCATCCATTTCACCTTCGACCGTCCCATCGATGCGAGCATGGCGCCATTCTTCCTTGCGGCGAAGGACGGCAGGTTCGGCGCCGAGCATCTCAACGTGTCCTTCAACAGCGCGAGCGGATCGCCGGAGGCGCTCGCACGGCTCGCCAAAGGCGACAGCGAGCTCGCGCTCGTCGACATCAACGAGCTGATACGCTTTCGTGACAAGGACGACGCGGCGCCGGTCAAGGCCGTGTTCGTGCTGTTCGACCGCGCGCCTTATGCGATCGTCGCGCGCAAAAGCCGCGGTATCCGTCTCCTGCCCGACCTCGACGGCAAGACCGTCGGCGTTGCCGACGGCGATCTGTCGATGCGGCTATGGCCGGCGCTGGCGCAGCAGAACGGCATCAAGGCATCGCACGTCAAATTCCACAAGATCAGTGCCGCGGTGCGCGAGCCGATCCTGTCCGCAGGACAGGTCGATGCCGTCGCCGGGTTCAGCTATCTCTCGGCGGTGAACCTGCGCGATCGCGGCGTACCCGAAGCCGATCTCGTCGTGCTGCGCTATGCGGACTACGGCTGTGAGGCCTACGGCTTTGCCGTGGTGGCCAACACCGCCTTCGCCGCAGCGAAGCCGGATGCCGTGAAAGGCTTCGTTCGCGCCTTGATCGCGGGCATCATCGCGACGGCGAGGGAGCCGGCGCGTGCGGCGGAGGAGGCCGCGAGCCGCATCGACGACGGCGACCGCAATTTGGAGCTGAAGCGCCTGCACGCGGTCCTTGCCGACAACATCCTGACCGAGGAGGTCAAGCGCAACGGCCTCGGCGGCGTCGAGCCGGCGCGCCTGGAACGTTCGATCGATCAGATCGCGCGGGACTTCAAATTCCGCAAACGGCCGACGGCTCGCGACGTTTTCGACGACCAGTACCTGCCGCCGCCGGCAGAGCGGCTGATCAACTGAGCAAAACTGAAAGCTTGCGCTGTATCTCGCGGCGGTCCCGGCTTAGAATGTGGACTCCGTCTTCGCCGAGTCCCTCGCCTCCATGTCCCTCCTCCGTCTCTACACCCGCGTTCTCGAGCTGCTCGGCAAGGAGGCGCGGCTGGGCTGGCTGCTCGCGGTCGCCAACCTCCTGCTGGCGGGATCGCAGTTCGCCGAGCCCGTGCTGTTCGGCCGGATCGTCGACGTGCTCTCGGGCAAGACCGTGGCCGGCTCGAGCTCGGCCTGGCCGTTCCTGGTCGCCTGGGTCGCGTTCGGGCTGTTCACCATCGTCTGCAGCGCGATCGTGGCTTTGCAGGCCGACCGCCTCTCGCATCGCCAGCGCCAGGCGGTGCTGACCGACTATTTCGAGCACATCCTGCAGCTACCGTTGACCTTCCACTCCGGCACCCATTCCGGCCGGTTGATGAAGGTCATGCTCAATGGCACCGACGCGCTGTGGCGGCTGTGGGTCGGCTTCTTCCGCGAGCATTTTGCCGCGATCCTGTCGGTCGTCGTGCTGCTGCCGTTGTCGCTCTACCTGAACTGGCGGCTGGCGATCCTCTTGTTCGTGCTCTGCATCGTGTTCACGGCGCTGACCACCTTCGTGGTGCGCAGGACCTTCGGCATGCAGATGGCGGTCGAGGAGCACTACAGCGAGCTCTCCGCGCGCGCGTCTGATGCGCTCGGCAACGTCGCGCTGGTGCAGAGCTTCGTGCGCGTCGAATCCGAGGTCAAAGGGCTGCGCTCGGTCGCCGACGAGCTGCTGGCCGCGCAGATGCCGGTGTTGTCGTGGTGGGCGCTGGTCACGGTGATCACGCGCGCCTCCACCACCATCACGGTGCTCGCGATCTTCACCCTCGGCATCGCGTTGCACGACCAGGGCCTGACCTCGGTCGGCGAGATCGTGATGTTCGTGAGCTTCGCGACGCTGCTGATCCAGAAGCTCGAGCAGGTGGTCAGCTTCATCAACAACGTGTTCATGGAAGCTCCGCGGCTGCGCGAGTTCTTCAATGTGCTCGACGCCGTGCCCGCGGTGCACGACCGGCCGGACGCAATCGATGCCGGCAGGCTGTCGGGCCTCGTCGAGTTCAACGACGTCACGTTCTCCTATGACGGCAAGCGGCCGGCGATCGAGGACCTCACCTTCACCGCGCTGCCGGGCCAGACCATTGCGCTGGTCGGCCCGACCGGGGCCGGCAAGTCCACCGCGATTGCGCTCCTGCACCGGGCCTTCGATCCGCAATCCGGCGTCATCAAGATCGACGGCATGGACGTGCGCGGCGTCACGTTGACCTCGCTGCGGCGGAACATCGGTGTCGTGTTCCAGGAAGCGCTGCTGTTCAACCGCTCGATCGCGGAGAACTTGCGCGTCGGCAAGCCGGATGCGACCGAGGCCGAGATGCGTAAGGCGGCGGAACGCGCGCAGGCGCTGGAGTTCATCGAGCGCAGCGGCGGTTTCGAGACCAATGCCGGCGAGCGCGGCCGCATGCTCTCCGGCGGCGAACGGCAGCGGCTCTCGATCGCCCGCGCCCTGCTGAAGGACCCGCCGATCCTGATCCTGGACGAGGCGACCTCCGCGCTCGACGCGGTCACCGAGGTCAAGGTGAACGCCGCTCTCGACGAAGTGATGAGGGGCCGCACCACCTTCGTGATCGCCCATCGCCTCTCCACCATTCGCAACGCCACGCGGATCCTGGTGTTCGAGAATGGACGGGTGATCGAAACCGGAACTTTCGATGAACTCGTGGCCAAAGGCGGCCATTTTGCCGAGATGGCCAAGGCCCAGTTCATGGTGCAGGAGAACGCACGGGCCAGCGTGACGGCCGCCGAGGCTGCCTCGACAGCTGTCAAATCCCCCTAGCAAGTCCCGAGAGGACCGTCGAAATTCGGCCTACTTCGTTGCGGAATACCGCGCCGATCCCCCTATTCTCGACGCACCAGCCGGTATAGGTTTGCGACGCCGCAAGCGGCGGCGCT
Source organism: Bradyrhizobium sp. USDA 3397 (assembly GCF_054060965.1). NCBI lineage: Bacteria > Pseudomonadati > Pseudomonadota > Alphaproteobacteria > Hyphomicrobiales > Nitrobacteraceae > Bradyrhizobium > Bradyrhizobium sp. USDA 3397. The sequence continues at coordinate 5,912,953 of NZ_JBSSDS010000001.1, read as the reverse complement.
GGATTTCAGAACCGACAATCAGATCACGAGAACCGGCCGTATCAGGCGGATCTCCAAGGACCGGAATCGGATAGTGCACGCCCTTCGCCCGCTGCTTCGCAAATCCCTGTTCAACCTGTTCGCTGCGATGCTCGCCTGTGCCGCGATGCTCGCGCCGCGCACGGCGAGTGCCGAAGCGCTGCTGCTGATCGAGGCCGACAGCGGCAAGGTGTTGCAGGCCGAAAACGCGACCCTTCCCTGGTATCCGGCCTCCGTCACCAAGATCATGACCGCCTATGTGACGCTGAAGGCGGTCAAGGACGGCAGGCTGACGCTCGACACGCTGCTCACGGTGTCGCCGACCGCGGCCTCGCAATCGCCATCGAAGATGGGGTTCCGCCCGGGAACCCAAGTGACCGTCGACAACGCGCTGAAGATGATGATGGTCAAGTCGGCGAACGACATGGCCGTGGTGCTCGCCGAAGGCGTCAGCGGCTCGGTCGACGGCTTCTCCGCGGTGATGAACGACACCGCGAGGAAGCTCGGCATGGCGCAGACGAGCTATGTAAATCCAAACGGCCTGCCCGCCGAGGGCCAGATCACCTCTGCGCGCGACCTCGGCATCTTGGCGCGGTCTTTCCTGCGCGACCTGCCGGAATACGAGTACTACATGCATATTCCGGCGATCCGCTTCGGCAAGCGCGTCACCGGCAATTTCAACAAGCTGATCGGCCGCTATCCCGGCGCCGACGGGTTCAAGACCGGCTTCATCTGCGCCTCCGGCTACAACCTCGTCGCCTCGGCCACGCGCAACGGCCGCCGGCTGATCGCGGTGGTGCTCGGTGCAAACTCCGGCACGGCACGCGCGGTGAAGGCGGCGCAGCTGCTGGAGCGTGGCTTCGCTCCGGACAACCTCACCTGGCTGCGCCCCTCGCTCGGCACGGTCGACAATCTCGTGCCGGTCGATGCCACGCCGCCGAACCTGCGCGACGAGATGTGCGGACCCAACCGCAAGCGGCCGGCCAGCGACGACGACGATGCGCTGATTGCGGCCAGTGGCGGCGCGACCGGATCGGGCTCCGCCACCGGCGGCGCGGCCCAGTTCACCTTCTTCACGGCAGGCCTGCAGCCGCCGCTGATGAAAGCTTCCGAGCTGATGGCCTCGGCTGCGGCGCCGACCGAGCCCGTGCTGGTCTATACCGGCCCGACCCGCACCGGCACCGCCCTGATTGCTGCTGTGGCAGCCGATGCCGACCAGCAGGCCGCGTCCAAGCCGCGCGCCAAGAAGCCGCGCGTCGCCAAGAAGCCAGACGCCGCCGACAAGCCGGCCGATAAGCCCAAGGACACCAAGACCGCGGCGGCCAAGCCGGATGCCAAGCCGACTGACGGCAAGGCGGCCAAGCCGGCCACGCCCCAACCGGCCGCAACCAAGCCGGCTGGCGCCAAGCATGCCGCGACCAAGCCGGATGCGGTGGCGAAGCCCGCCGAGAAGCCTTCGGCCGGCGGCGATCAGGCGGCGAAGCCCGCCAAGCCCAAGGCAGCGACGACCCCCGCCGCGACGAAGCCTCCCGCCGCGGCCAAGCCGGCCAACAACAGTTAACGCCGCTCGGCACTAAACCGCAGCCCCGCTTAGCACCTGCGGCAGCACCGTTTTGCGACGATTCCAGTAGCGACGCTGCGACCTTTGCCCTAAGCCACGACGGCTTGCCACCCGTTCCGGCAAGCTGGATACTGGCGACAACGAGGCAAGCCCGAGAACAACGGGCCCTGGTCAATGAGGGGAGTCTTCCATGGAGCGCATCTGGCTCAAGCAATATCCGCCCGGCGTGCCTGCCGATATCGAGCCGACGCAATACGCATCGCTGGTCGACCTGCTGGAGGAGAGCTTCACCAAGTTCGCCGACCGCAAGGCATTCATCTGCATGGACAAGTCGATCAGCTATCGCGACCTCGACCAGATGTCGGTCGCGCTTGCCGCTTACTTGCAGGGCCGCGGGCTGCAGCGCGGCGCGCGTATCGCCATCATGATGCCGAACGTGCTGCAATACCCGGTCGCGACAGCCGCCGTGCTGCGCGCCGGTTTCGCGGTGGTCAACGTCAACCCGCTCTATACGCCGCGCGAGCTCGAGCACCAGCTGAAGGATTCGGGCGCCGAAGCCATCATCGTGCTGGAGAACTTCGCTCATACGGTCGAGCAGGTGATCGCGAGGACGCAGGTGAAGCACGTCATCGTCGCCAGCATGGGCGACCTGCTCGGCTTCAAGGGCGTGATCGTCAACCTCGTCGTCCGCCGGGTCAAGAAGATGGTACCGGCCTGGTCGCTGCCAGGCTCGGTCTCTTTCAACGACGCACTATCCGCCGGCCGCGGCATGACGTTCAACAAGCCGAAGCTGTCGCCGGGCGACGTCGCCTTCCTGCAATATACCGGCGGCACCACCGGCGTCTCCAAGGGCGCCACCCTGCTCCACCGCAACATCGTCGCCAACGTCTTGCAGAACGATGCGTGGCTGCAGCCGGCGCTCGCCGCGCCGCCACATGTCGAGCAGCTGATGATCGTCTGCGCGCTGCCGCTCTATCACATCTTCGCGCTGACGGCCTGTTATCTGCTCGCAGTGCGCGCCGGCGGCTGCAACCTGCTGATCCCGAACCCGCGCGACATTCCCGGCTTCATCAAGGAGCTGGCGAAATACCAGGTCAACACCTTCCCGGCGGTGAATACGCTCTACAACGCCTTGATGAACCATCCCGACTTCAAGAAGCTCGACTTCTCCAAGCTGAAGATCTCGAACGGCGGCGGCATGGCGGTGCAGCGCCCCGTTGCCGAGCAATGGAAGAACATCACGGGCTGCAGCATCGCCGAGGGCTACGGCCTGTCGGAGACCTCGCCTGTCCTGACCTGCAATCCGCCGACGGCGACCGAGTTCGCCGGCTCGATCGGCATCCCCGTGCCGTCGACTTACATCTCGATCCGGGACGACGAGGGCAACGAGGTGCCGCTCGGACAGGCGGGCGAGATCTGCGCCAAGGGCCCGCAGGTGATGTCGGGCTACTGGAACAGGCCGGAGGAGACCGCCAAGGTGATGACCGCGGACGGCTATTTCCGCACCGGCGACATCGGCGTGATGGACGAGAGGGGCTATATCAAGATCGTCGACCGCAAGAAGGACATGATCCTGGTCTCCGGCTTCAATGTCTATCCGAACGAGGTCGAGGAAGTCATCGCGAGCCATCCGGGCGTGCTCGAATGCGCCGTGATCGGCATCCCCGATTCCAAGTCGGGCGAAGCGGTGAAGGCCTTCGTGGTGAAGAAGGACCCGAACCTCACGGCGGATGCCGTGATCAAGTTCTGTCACGACCAGCTCACCGGCTACAAGGTGCCCAAGCACGTCGAATTCCGCAACGATCTGCCGAAGACCAATGTCGGCAAGATCCTGCGTCGGCAGCTGCGCGACGAGAAGAAGGCGGAGGCGGCTTAAGGCGCGCCTCCGTTCATGGCTGACGCCCGCAACATCACGCCATCAGGCGTTCTCGCCTTCTGGCGAGAGGCCGGGCGCGAACGCTGGTACGAGCGCAGCGATGCTTTCGATGCGGAGATACGACGCCGCTTTCTCTCGCTGTGGCAGAGGGCGGCCGCTGGCGAGCTGGCGTCATGGGAGGCGAGCGACGACGGCGCGCTCGCACTCGTCATCGTGCTCGACCAGTTTCCCCGCAACATGTTTCGCGGCACACCGCAGGCCTTTGCCAGCGACGCACAGGCGCGCGACGTCGCCCGCCGCGCCATCGCGCGCGGCGTCGATCGCAGGGTCGATCCCCTCCTGCTCGAATTCCTCTATTTGCCCTTCATGCATTCCGAGCACCTGGCCGACCAGTTGCACTGCGTCGCGCTGTTTCAAAACACCGACAATGCCGAAAGCCTGAAATACGCGCGCGACCACGCCGACATCATCGCGCGGTTCGGCCGCTTTCCCCACCGCAACCGTCTCCTCGGCCGCGACACCACCGAGGAGGAGCAGGCCTTCCTCGACGGCGGCGGTTTTGCCGGCTGATGACATCACGGTGAACGGCCGCCATCCTCGCCGCTTCCGCCACCGGCAATATTGTGCAGGCCCGCCGCCCGGTCTAAAAAGCGGGACCGATTTTCAGGGAGACTGACGATGGCGATCCAGATTGGCGACAAGCTGCCCGAGGCGAAATTCCGCGTGATGACGGCGGAAGGCCCGCAGGTGAAGACCACCGACGACATCTTCAAGGGCAAGAAGGTGGCGCTGTTCGCGGTGCCCGGCGCCTATACCGGCACCTGCCACAAGATGCATCTGCCGAGCATCTTCCTCAACGCCTATGCCATGAAGGACAAGGGTGTCGACACCATCGCCATCGTCTCCGTCAACGACGCCTTCGTCATGAACGCCTGGAAGCGCGACACGGACCAGCGCGACGAGGCCGTCTTCCTCGCCGACGGCAATGCCGACTTCACCAAGGCGATCGGCATGGAGCTGGACGCCTCCGCCAACGGCCTCGGCATCCGCTCCAAGCGCTATTCGATGCTGATCGAGGACGGCGTGGTCAAGAAGCTGAACCTCGAGGCGATGCCCGGCAAGGTCGAGGTCTCCGGCGGCGATACGCTGCTTGGGCAGCTGTAAGCGCTTCGCGACAACAGACGCTGTCATGCCCCGGCTTGACCGGGGCATCCAGTACGCCGCGGCCTCTCGGCTCAATCACAACCGCCTCTGGAATACTGGATCACCCGCCTTCGCGGGTGATGACAGTTCGGGGCGGAGCGACGACGCCGCCCCCTACTCCCTCACCCGCTGCTGCAACCGCGCCATGACGATCCCATCGCGCGCCAGCTGGTCGGCGCGCTCGTTCTCGGGGTGGCCGGCGTGGCCCTTGACCCAGTGCCAGCGGACCTCGTGCTGCTTCAGCGATGCGTCGAGGCGCTGCCATAGCTCGACATTCTTCACCGGCTTCTTGTCGGCGGTGCGCCAGCCGTTGCGCTTCCAGCCGAAGATCCAGCCGGTGATGCCCTGCCGGACATACTGGCTGTCGGTGTAGAGATCGACCGTGCACGGCCGCTTCAGCGCTTCGAGCGCCGAGATCGCCGCCATCAATTCCATCTGGTTGTTGGTGGTGTGCGGCTGGCCGCCGTTCAGCTCCTTCTCCTTGTCGCCGAACTTCAGGATCGCGCCCCAGCCGCCCGGCCCGGGATTTCCCGAGCAGGCGCCGTCGGTGTAGATCGTCACCTTGGGAAGCTCGCTCACGCCACCAGTCCCGACGGCATAAGCCCGTAGTCACGCACGCTCGTCACGCTTTGGTGGAAGCGCAGCTTACGGAAATACTCCAAGGGATCCTTCGGCTTGACCAGCGCGCCTGCGGGCACGTTGAGCCAGTCGACCAGCCGCGTCAGCAGGAAGCGGATCGCAGCCCCGCGGGCCAGCAGCGGCAGCGCGGCTTCTTCGGCTTCGCTCAGCTTGCGCACCCGGCCATAGGCGTTGAGGAAGGCACGCGCCTTGGTGACGTTGAAGGAATGATCCGGCTCGAAGCACCAGGCGTTGAGGCAGATCGCGACGTCATAGGCCAGCATGTCGTTGCAGGCGAAGGTGAAGTCGATGATCCCCGAGAGCTTGTCGCCGAGGAAAAAGACGTTGTCGTTGAAAAGGTCGGCGTGGATCACGCCTTCGGGCAGGTTGCTCGGCCAGACCCCGCTGGAAAGATAGTCGAGCTCGGCGGCGAGGAAGGCGCGCAGCCCCGGCTGCACCTCGTCCGCACGATTCGAAGCCGCATCGAACAGCGGCCGCCAGCCGGCGACCGAGAGTGCATTGGCGCGCCGAACCGCGAAATTGGCGCCGGCCAGATGCATCCGGGCCAGCCCCTCGCCGACGCCGGCGCAATGGGTCGCGTTCGGCTTGCGCGGCCAGATGCCTTCGAGAAAGGTGATGATCGCGGCGGGCCGGCCTGCGAGCTCGCGCAAGGCCTCGCCGTCGCGTCCCCTCACGGGCAGCGGACAATTGAGGCCGTGCTCGGCGAGGTGCGTCATCAGTCCGAGGAAGAACGGCAGATCGTTCTTCGCCACGCGCTTTTCGTACAGCGTGAGGATGAACGAGCCTTTGCTCGTGTGCAGCAGGAAGTTGGAATTTTCGACGCCCTCGGCGATGCCCTTGTAGGAGAGCAATTCGCCGAGATCGTATTGCTCCAGGAAATCCGCAAGCTCGTCGGCGGCGACGTCGGTGTAGACCGCCATAAAGGTCTACTCGGCGGCGGCTTCGGGGCGCACCTGACGCGGCAACGGGAAGAACTCGTTCTCTTCCGCGGCCGAGACCGTCTCCACGTGCAGCGTGTAGCGCTCGGCGAAGGCGTCCATGATTTCCTCGACGATCACCTCGGGCGCGGACGCGCCCGCGGTGATGCCGAGGCTCTTGATGTTGCCGAACCTGCCCCAGTCGATGTCGGTGGCGCGCTGCGCCAGCACCGCGATCTTGCAGCCCTCGCGCTCGGCAACCTCGCGCAGGCGCTGCGAGTTCGACGAGTTGGGAGCACCGACCACGATGAGCGCGTCCACCACCGGCGCCACCTTCTTCACGGCGAGCTGGCGGTTGGTGGTGGCGTAGCAGATGTCTTCCTTGTGCGGCCCGTTGATGTTGGGGAAGCGTTCCTTGAGCAGCGCGACGATCTCCGCGGTGTCGTCGATCGACAGCGTGGTCTGGGTCACGAAGGCGAGGTTGTTGGGGTCCTTCGGCGTGATGGTCTTGGCGTCCTCGGCGGTCTCGATCAGGGTCACGGCACCCGGCGGCAGCTGGCCGAGCGTGCCGACCACCTCGGGATGGTGGGAATGGCCGATCAGGAAGATCTCGCGGCCGCGCTTGAAGTGGATCGCGGCCTCGCGATGCACCTTCGTCACCAGCGGGCAAGTCGCATCCAGCGAGAACAGGTTGCGGGACTGGGCGTCGGCCGGAACCGACTTCGGCACGCCGTGGGCCGAGAACACCACCGGGGCGGTGGTATTATCCGGGATTTCTGCGAGCTCCTCGACGAAGATGGCGCCCTTCTTCTTCAACCCATCGACGACGTACTTGTTGTGCACAATCTCATGGCGAACATAGACGGGGGCGCCGTACTTATCGAGCGCCCGTTCGACGGTGTCGATCGCCCGGACCACCCCGGCACAGAAGCCGCGGGGAGAACAAAGCACGATCTTGAGGTCTGGTTTGGCTGACATTGAGCGATCTCGGGACCGAATCACCCGATCGCGTTCTGCCGGGGCGGTCGATGGATGGGAATTTGGCTTAAAACTGTCGGCTTGAACCATACAGTGGTTCAAAGGGAATTGGGCCCCCTTTCGGGCGGTGTCAAGGCACTATCTATAGCAGAACCATTGCATGGCTACCCCCTCCGGGCTTATATAGCGCGAATTCCCTGTCATCGCTGATGACCACCGGTTTCGCCTCCAGAGGGGTGGGCGAAGCACAAAGGAGATTTGCCATGAGCAACGCACCTCTGATGCCCAAGGCGACCGCCGTTTGGCTGCTCGACAACACCGCGCTGACCTTCGACCAGGTCGCCGATTTCACCAAGATGCATCCCCTCGAGGTGCGCGCCATCGCCGACGGCGACGCGGCCCAGGGCATCAAGGGCATGGATCCCCTCTCCAATGGCCAGCTGACCCGCGAGGAAATCGAGAAGGGCGAGAAGAACCCGGACTACCGGCTCCGCCTCCAGGAGAGCAAGGTGGTGCTGCCGCCCCAGCCCAAGCGCAAGGGCCCGCGTTACACCCCGGTCTCGCGCCGCCATGAGCGCCCGAGCGCCATCCTCTGGCTGCTGCGCAACCATGCGGAGCTCAAGGACGCCCAGATCATGCGCCTGGTCGGCACCACCAAGAGCACGATCGCGAGCGTGCGCGACCGTACCCACTGGAACACCTCGGCGCTGACCCCGATCGACCCGGTCACGCTCGGTCTGTGCTCGCAGATCGAGCTCGATTTCGAGGTGCAGCGCGCGGCGAAGGAGAAGCCGATCGACGCAGCCTATGGCGGCGCCACCCTGCTGCCGGCCTCCGAGACCACCCGCAAGGACGAGTACGAGCCCGCGGAGAAGTCCAGTGACGACCTCAACGTCGACGCCGTGTTCGCCAAGCTGAAGACGCTCGGCGGCAAGAAGCACGAGGACGAGGAGGAGTAAGGCTCCGCACTTCGTTCGCGATTATGCATCAGGCAAGACGCGGCAGGAAAAACTGCCGCGTTTTTTGCTCGATTGTCGCGAGAGAACTTCAGCCATCCCGTCACTGCAAGCGCAGCGCGCAATGACGTAGAAGGCGGGGAGCGCTATCTTTACGGCCGCACGGGGTTGTTCAGCATGTACTCGCCGAGATCGCGCTGGCGGCGGTCGGCGCGCGCGGTGGCCGCGTTGCGCTGGACGTCGCGGTCCTTGCGGCAGGCCACGTAATCCGGCGAGCCCTGCGCATATCCCCGGCTCTGGCAGACGGCGTCGTCATCATCGCCGCCCGCCGCCACCGGATTCTGGTAGCGTGCCGAGCAGGCGGAGAGAGCGACGGCGAAAGCTAAGGCGGTCAGCAGGCGTGGCGCGGCGGCAAGTGGCATACGAGGTTCCCTATCGGCCGGCCCTGTTTAGCGCGGAATGCGGAGATTGTAAGTCCCTGGACGCCGTTCCACGCTCGCTGTCGTTCCCCGCACAGGCAGCGATGACAGTGGAGAGCGGTGAAGCAACGCCCTTCCCGCCCCGGGATGACGCTTCGCCTCACATCCGTCCCTTCAGCGCCTCTCCGATCTCCTCGAGTGCCTTGGGATCCTCGATCGTCGCCGGCATTGTCCAGGATTCGCCGTCGGCGATCTTCTTGATGGTGCCGCGCAGGATCTTTCCGGAGCGCGTCTTGGGCAGGCGGCCGACGGTGATGGCGAGCTTGAACGCGGCGACCGGGCCGAGCTTGTCGCGCACCAGCGCGATGATCTCCTTCTCGATCTCGGCCGGCGGGCGCTTCACGCCTGCCTTCAGCACCAGGAAGCCGCAGGGCACCTCGCCCTTGATCGCGTCCTTGACGCCGAGCACGGCGCATTCGGCGACATCGGGATGCGAGGCCAGGATCTCCTCCATGCCGCCGGTGGAGAGGCGATGGCCGGCGACGTTGATGATGTCGTCGGTGCGGCCCATCACGAAGACATAGCCGTCCTCGTCCTTGTAGCCGGCGTCGGAGGTTTTGTAATAGCCGGGGAATTCGCTCAGGTACGCCTCCTTGAAGCGCGCGTCCTGGTTCCACAGCGTGGGCAGGCAGCCCGGCGGCATCGGCAGCTTGATGACGATCGAGCCCATGGTGTTGGGGCCGACCGGCTTTGCCGCCTCGTCGACGACATCGACCTGATAGCCCGGCATCGGCACCGTCGGCGAGCCGTGCTTCACCGGCAACATGCCGAGGCCGACCGGATTGCCGGCGATGCACCAGCCGGTCTCGGTCTGCCACCAATGGTCGATCACCGGGACCTTCAGCTGCTGCTCCGCCCATTCCACGGTCGGCGGATCGGCACGCTCGCCGGCGAGAAACAGCGTGCGGAATTTCGAGAGGTCGTACTGCCGGATGAATTTCCCTTCCGGGTCGTCCTTGCGGATGGCGCGGAAGGCCGTCGGCGCGGTGAAGAAGGCCACCGCCTTGTGCTCGGAGATCACGCGCCAGAACGCGCCGGCGTCGGGCGTGCCGACCGGCTTGCCCTCGTACATGATCGTGGTCGCGCCGTGCAGCAGCGGGCCGTAGACGATGTAGCTGTGGCCGACCACCCAGCCGATGTCGGAGCCGCACCACCAGACCTCGCCCGGCTTGACGCCGTAGAGGTTGAACATCGACCATTTCACCGCGACGAGATGCCCGCCATTGTCGCGCACGACGCCCTTCGGCACGCCTGTTGTGCCCGAGGTATAGAGGATGTAGAGCGGGTCTGTCGCGGCGACAGGCACGCAAGCCGCGCGCTTGCCGTCGTTCAGCGCCTTGCGCCGCAGGCTGGCCCAGTCGTAATCGCGGCTCGGCGTCATCTCGCAGGTGAGCTGCGGACGCTGCAGCACGATGCAGGCTTTCGGCTTGCTGCTGGCAAGCTTGATCGCCTCGTCGAGCAGCGGCTTGTACTGCACGATGCGGCCGGGCTCGATGCCGCAGCTGGCGGACAGGATCAGCTTGGGCTGCGCATCGTCGATGCGGGTGGCAAGCTCTTTCGCGGCAAAGCCGCCGAACACCACCGAGTGCACCGCACCGAGCCGCGCGCAGGCGAGCATCGCGACCACCGCCTCCGGCACCATCGGCATATAGAGGATGACACGATCGCCTTTGGCGACACCGAAATCCTGCATGATTGCGGCGAGCGCCTGGACCTCGTTCAGCAGTTCGGCATAGGTGAGCTTGGTGACCGAGCCCGTCAGCGGCGAATCATGGATCAGCGCGACTTGGTCGGCGCGGCCGCGCGTCGACGTGGCGGTCAAGGGCGTTGTAGCAGGTGTTGACGACGCCGCCGGCAAACCAGCGGCCGTAGGTTCCTTGCGAGGGATCGAAGATCTTCGTTGCAGGCTCGATCCAGTCGATCTCTTTGGCCGCCTCGGCCCAGAACCCTTCCGGATCCGCCAGCGAACGCGCGTGGACCTCGTGATAACGGCTTTTGCCCTGGATATTCATTCCCGCGCTCCCGTTCCCTTTATTCACCTGGCTTGAACCTCGTGGCAGGACAGGCGCCCCGCCATGACCAGGATCAATTGCCGGCCTTGTTTGGAGCCATTTTCCCGGGAACGGGCCGCGGTTCAAGCTGAAAAGGATGGGTTTTTTGGCGGAGAGGTGTGAAGCTTGCGCGGCATCGGCAGTCGGCTCCCTCTCCCGCTTGCGGGGGAGGGTTGGGGTGGGGGTGTCTCCGCGTTGGGATCGTGCAAGATTCATGAGGTCCCCCAGAGGAGAGAGCCCTCACCCGCCGCGCTCTCCGAGCGCGTCGACCTCTCCCGCAGGCGGGAGAGGTTACGGAGCCAGCCGCAAGGCTTCAGCTCCTTCGCCTTTCAGCTCTCCATCGCGTTCAACCGCTGCAAGCGGTCCTGCATGATCTTCTTCAGATCGTATCCGGGGCGGCGGAAGCTCGCATTGCGCGTCGTGAGGAACTCGCGCTGGGTCTTGCGCAGGTCGCTAGCGGAACGTCCTTTGGAAGCCCTCAGCACACGTTCATAGGTCTCGGCGATCTGACGGTCGAGCACGCCGAGCTGCGGATCGGCGCAGATCACTTTCTCGACCTCGCGCTTGGCGGTGGCGCAATTGAACGAAGGACCGCTATCGTCGGCCGAGCGCGCATGCATTGGGCCCGGCGACGCCGCGCCGAACCTGGCGATCTCGGCAATCATGCTGCGGCGGCCGTTCGCTGCATTCTCGTTGCCAGGATCCAGCTTCAGCGCCGTCTCATAATCGGCCAGCGCCTTCTTGCGCTCGCCCATCTTCTTGTGGAGCACCGCGCGGTTATTGTAGGTCTTCGCGAAATTCGGATCGAGCTTGAGCGCAGCCTCGTAGTCGCTCAGCGCCGCCCCGAGCTCGCCCTTGAACTGGTAGGAATCGCCGCGGTTGGTCAGGAAGTTGGCGCGCTGCTCCCGCCGGATCGCCTGGTCGTAATCGGCAATCGCCTTGTCGTACTCGCCCATCGCAGCATAGGTCAGGCCGCGGTTGTCGTAATATTCCGGCACCTTCGGGTCGAGCCTGATCGCCTCGCCGTCGTCGGCGACCGCCTTGTCGAGCTGGCCGAGCTTCTTGTAGGCCGCGCCGCGATTGGTGTAGGTACGCGCGCGGTTGGGATCGAGCCGCAGCGCCTCGTCGAAATTTCTGATCGCCTTCTCGTTGTCGCCGCCGAGATAATAGGCCACACCGCGGTCGGACCAGGCTTGCGCATCGTCTGGCTTCAGCTTGATCGCCTGGTCGTAATCGGCGAGCGCGCGGTCGAGGCGGCGCTGATTGGTGTAGACGACGCCGCGCAGCTCGTAAGCTTCGGCATCCTGCGGGTCGAGCTCGATCGCCTTGGTCAGATCCGCCGCGGCGCGATTGAGGTCGCCGCCGGCCTCGCGCAGGAGGTCGCCACGCACGCGCCAGGCCTTCGCGTTCTTGCCGTCGAGCGCGATGGCGCGGTCGAGATCCCGCAGCGCCTGCGACTGGCCTCCAAGGGTCTGCGCATTGGCTTCGGCGCGGACGACGAGGGCCGCGCTGCGTTCGGCGGCCGAATTGGCGGTCTGGTCGATGATGGCGCTGCACGCGGAGATCAACTCGGCCGGGGTGGCCTTGCTTCCCAGCACGCACTCGGTGCTCGCCGCGGCGGGAGCCGCGAGAACGAAACTCATGGCCGCGCCGAGAAAGAGGGCGCGAAGCGAGATTTTGGCAGGCGAAAGCGCTTGCGCGGAGGCGTGAGTGCCGCACATGACATAGGGCTCCGTGACGTCGGGTTCTCACCGTTGTCGCAGCTGGCAAGCGATGGGTTCAAACCGGGCCTGGGAGGGACGGAGCGCTGCCGGCTCTCCCTCGCCCTGCTTGGGCAGGACTATCGCATATGAGATGTGGCTATGGGCACCGGCTGTCTCCACAGCGTCATGGCCGGGCTTGTCCCGGCCATCCACGCCTTTCCACACGGCGCAAAGAACGTGGATGCCCGGGACAAGCCCGGGCATGACGACCCCCGCAATATTCAAATGCGATTGCCCTGCCGCTTGCGGGGAGAGGCGAAAGTCTCAATATCCATCCACACCGTTCAGCCGCTGCAAGCGCTGCTGCATCGCCTTCTTCAGATCGTATCCCGGCCGGCCGAAATCGGCATTGCGGCGCGCGATGAACTCGTCCTGCTCGCGCTGGAGCGCTTTGGCCTCGGCCGCATTGCGCGCCTCCCGGATCGCACGGGCATTGGAGGCAAAGACCTCGCGATCGAGATCGGCGAGTTCGCGATTGCCGCAGATCGCCCGTTCCACCGCCCGACGCGCTCGCCCGCAATTGAAGCTGGGCTTGCCGGCGACCGCCATCTGCGCGCCGATCCGCTCGATCTCGCGCGCCATCGCCTTGTGATTGGCTTTGGCCTTCTCGTGGTTCGGATCGATCCTGAGCGCTGCGCCGAAATCCTGCACCGCCTTCGGCTTGTCACCCTTCTTCAGCCAGAGTTCGCCGCGCGCATTGAAGACGTCGGCAAGGCCGGGATCGAGCAGAAGAGCACGGCTGTCGTCGGCGATGGCATGGTCGACCTGATCGTGCCGCGCATAGAGCGCACCGCGCGCGATCAGGGCCTTGATCAGATCGCCCTTCGTCGTCTTCTCGTTGTCGATCACTTCGGCGCAGGCCGTGGCGGCCTTGTCCATGTCATCGGCTGCGGCCGCGGCGAGGCAGGGCGCGACATCGACCTGCGTCACAGCCACCGGCTCGCCGCCGGTCACGGCATCGGCCGGGGCGAACGAGCGCGCATAGAGCAGTCCGGCGCCGATCAGTTGAATGAGAAAACGCATGCGTTGCAGTCGAGCCTTGTCGTCGATGTTAAGCTCTGGCCTTGAAGCCGCACTATCCATCATACGGCCGGATTGGTGCTAGCTTGTGGCGCCGCTGAAATCGGCTTCGGGGATCATCGTGTCGACATTCGAATGGATCATTGTGTTGCTGCTCGGCGCGGTCGGCTTATCGGCGCTGGCGCGGCGGATCAAGGTGCCCTACCCGACCTTTCTCGCCATCGGCGGCGCGCTGATCGCCTTCGTGCCGTCGAGCCCGTCCTGGACGCTGGAGCCGGACCTCGCCCTTGCCCTTTTTGTCGCGCCGGTCCTGCTCGATGCCGCCTTCGACACGTCGCTGCGCGACCTTCGCAAGAACTGGGTTCCGGTCTCGACCCTGGTGGTGGCCGCGGTCGGCCTGACCACGGCCGCCGTGGCCTATGTCGCGCACCGGCTGATGCCCGACATGCCCTGGGCCGCCGCGGTCGCGCTCGGCGCCATCGTGGCGCCGCCGGATGCGGCCGCTGCGGTTGCTATCCTGAGCCAGGTCAAGCTGCCCCACCGCATGGTCAAGGTGCTGGAGGGCGAAAGCCTGCTCAACGATGCCAGTGCGCTGCTGATCTATCGCATCGCCGTCGGCGCGGTCGCCACCGAGCATCTGACCTGGAGCCAGGTCGCCCCGACCATGGCGTTGGCGCTGGTCGGCAGCGTCATCGCGGGTCTGGCCGCAGGCCGCATCATTCCGCTGTTCATGGAGCGGGTGACGGAGGCGCCGAGCGCCATCATCGTGCAGTTCGCCACCACCTTCATGGTCTGGATCGCCGCCGAGCATCTCGGTCTCTCCGGCATCCTCACCATCGTGGTCTACGCCATCACGGTCGCGCGCACCGCGCCGGCGCGCATCCCGGCGCGGCTGCGGGTGCCGTCCTATGCGGTATGGGAGACGACCGTGTTCGTGCTCAACGTGCTCGCCTTCATGCTGATCGGCATGCAGATGCGGCCGATCTGGACGCGGCTGGATGCGGACGTGCGCTGGGAATACTGCGTGGCCGCCGCCTGGATCCTGCTTACGGTGATCCTGGTACGCCTGTTCTGGGTGACGTTCTATCGCACGAGCCTGCGGGTGCTGATCGCGCAGGGGCTCTATCACCCCAAGGATCCGCAGCAGGTGGCCTCGCCCAAGGGCGGGCTCATCATCTCCTGGTGCGGCATGCGCGGCCTCGTCACGCTCGCCACCGCCTTCGCCCTGCCGGAAAACTTTCCCTATCGTGACTTCATCGTCTTCATCGCGTTTGCGGTGGTGCTGGGATCGCTGGTGATCCAGGGCCTGACGCTGCGGCCGCTGATCCTCGCTTTCAACCTCAAGGACGACGATCCGGTCGGCATCGAGGTCGCCCGCGGCCGCGCCGTGGCCTATCGTGCCGCGCTCAATGCGATCGAGAGCGATCCGTCGGAGGAGGCGGAGATCCTGCGGCTCGAATATCGCGCCATCCTGATGCAGGCCGAGACCGATCCCAACGGTGGCATCAGCAACAGCGAACTGCCCGCCGATCCCCTGCGCCGCCGCGCTATCGAGGCCGCGCGCAAGGCGATCTTCGACCTGCGCGCCACCGAGGTGATCGGCGACGATGCGTTTCATCGGCTCGAGGAGGAGCTCGATCGCGCAGAATTGAGTGCGGGGGGTTAACCTCCGCTGTCGTCCCGGACAAGCGCGCCCAAAGCGCGCGCAGATCCGGGACCCATAGCCACGAAATTCTGTTTGGCGAAGACGCGGAGTTGCCGGCGAGCGATACAACTACGCCTTATGGTTATGGGTCCCGGATCTGCGCTTACGCTTGTCCGGGACGACACCGGAGGGTGGACGGGGAGACGTTGAACCAAACGCCGCCTTTCCAGACTCACCCCTGATGACGACCCTGATTGACGACCGTCGTGTACGCGCGCGTGATGCCTCGCCTGCACGATATTTTTATCTTCACATGGCGCTCGCCTGCGCCGCCACTGCCTTTCTCGGCTTCGCACCGACCTATTGGGTGCCGCTCGCTCACCGGACATTCTCCGCAAGCCCGGTGATCCATTTTCACGGACTCTTGTTCTTCACCTGGTCGCTCTATTTCGTGCTCCAGACCTGGCTCGCCGCCTCGGGCCGTGTGGTCAACCACCGCTCGTGCGGCATCGTCGGCGTCTCGCTCGCGACCGCGATGGTCATTTTCGGATTCTTCGCTTCCGTAGCGTCGATGAAGAAGGCTGCGGCGCTGGGACAGGCCGATGCGGGCATCGCCTTCTCGATCGTGCCGCTGAGCGGCATCGCGTTCTTTGCCGTGGTGTTCGTGCTCGCCATCATGAACACGCGCAGGCTCGAGGTTCACAAGCGCCTGATGCTGCTCGCGGCGGTCTCGATCCTCGACGCCGCGATCGCGCGTTGGTTCCTGACCTTCCTCGCACCATCAGGACCGCCCGGCCCGCCGCCGGTGCCTGTGACGATCGCGCCTGCTGTCGTCGCCTCCCTTCTGCTCGTCGTCGCCATGGTGCGCGACTGGCGCGCCGAGGGCCGCGTGCATCCGGTGTACATCACGGGCACGCTCGCGCTTCTGGCGGTGAAGGTGCTCAACTGGCCGGTCAGCGAAACGGCGGCGTGGCACGCATTTGCCGGCGGCATCCTGGCGCTGGCGCAGTAGGCGGCCTAGAACCGCGGCAAATCCGGGAACGCCAGCTTGCCCGCGTGGACGTGCATGCGGCCGAGCTCGGCGCAGCGGTGCAGGGTCGGAAATACTTTTCCGGGATTGAGCAGGCCCTTCGCGTCGAAGGCGCATTTCAGGCGCTGCTGCTGGTTGAGGTCGATCTCGCTGAACATGTCGGGCATGAGGTCGCGTTTCTCGATGCCGACTCCGTGCTCGCCGGTGAGCACGCCGCCGAACTCAACGCAGGCGCGCAAGATGTCGGCGCCGAAGGCTTCGGCGCGCTCGATCTCGCCGGGCTTGTTGGCATCGTAGAGGATCAGGGGGTGCAGATTGCCGTCGCCGGCGTGGAACACGTTGGCGCAGCCGAGCTGGTACTTTTCCGAGAGCTCGCGGATGCGCGCCAGCGCCTTCGGCAGCGCGCCGCGCGGGATGGTGCCGTCCATGCAGAGATAATCGGGCGAGATGCGGCCCACGGCGGGGAATGCGGCCTTGCGGCCGGCCCAGAACAGGTTGCGCTCGGCCTCCGAAGTCGAGATCTGGCAGGTGGTCGAGCCGCAAGCGTTCGCAATAGCCTCGACGCGCGTGATCAGCTCGTCGACCTCGATCTTGGGCCCGTCGAGCTCGATGATGAGCAGCGCTTCGACATAGAGCGGGTAGCCGGCATGGACGAAGGCCTCCGCGGCGTGGATCGCGGGCTTGTCCATCATCTCCATGCCGCCGGGGATGATGCCAGCGCCGATGATGCGTGCCACGCATTCGCCGGCCGCCTCGACCTGCGCGAAGCCAACCATCAGCGCGCGCGCCGTTTCCGGCTTCTGCAGGATGCGCACCGTGATCTCCGTGATGACGCCGAGCAGGCCCTCGGAACCAGTGATGACGCCCATCAGGTCATAGCCGGGATTCTCGCAGCCCTTGCCGCCGATGCGCAGGATCTCGCCGCTCATCAGCACGATCTCGCAGCCGAGCACGTTGTTGGTGGTCATGCCGTATTTCAGGCAGTGCACGCCGCCAGAATTTTCCGCCACGTTGCCGCCGATCGAGCAGGCGATCTGCGAGGACGGATCGGGCGCGTAGTAGAAGCCGGCATGGGCGACCGCCTGGCTGATTGCGAGATTGGTGACGCCGGGCTCGGTGACGACGACGCGGTTGTCGAAATCGATCTCGCGGATGCGCTTGAACTTGCCGAGGCCGAGCAGCACGCCGTCCTCCAGCGGCAGCGCGCCGCCGGACAGTGAAGTGCCGGAGCCGCGCGGCACCACCTTGATGTTCTGCGCCGCACAATATTTCAGGACGAGCGAGACCTGCTCGGTCGTATCCGGCAGCACCACGACCATCGGCGGCTGCCGATACGCGGTCAGCCCGTCGGATTCATAGGCCCGCATCTCGGCGAGGCTGTCGATCACGCCCTCGCCCGGCACGATTGCGCGCAAGGCGGCGACGATTTCGCTGCGACGCGCCAGCACGGCCTGGTCGCTTGCGGGCATCATGATGGCCATTTTAAGAAGCCTTCGTCCGACGGATGGAATTATCTCGGCAAATCAATCATGTCTTGTCGTCTTTGGGTAGGTCCTCCGAAGGTCGCATTGCTTTGTTGCAGCGCAAGTTCTCTCTGGGGCAAGTCTGCTAGCAGGAAACCTGTCAAAGTTTCGCGGCTTGTCCACTTGCATCGGACCTGCCAAAACCACGACCCTCCATCTGACCCGGGAAGAGACGAAGAGCACACTATGACAAAACTGACTTTGGGCGCGCTGACGATCCTCACCGTCATTGCCACCGCACCCGCCGCGATGGCGCAGGATGTCGCGGCCGGCAA
Organism: Bradyrhizobium sp. USDA 3397; assembly: GCF_054060965.1. Classification (NCBI taxonomy): domain Bacteria; kingdom Pseudomonadati; phylum Pseudomonadota; class Alphaproteobacteria; order Hyphomicrobiales; family Nitrobacteraceae; genus Bradyrhizobium; species Bradyrhizobium sp. USDA 3397. The sequence continues at coordinate 5,895,019 of NZ_JBSSDS010000001.1, read as the reverse complement.
GACATCGTTCAACAAGTGCCTGGCCTGCCACGCGATCGGCGAAGGCGCCAAGAACAAGGTCGGCCCGGAGCTCAACGGCCTCAACGGCCGCAAGTCGGGCACGGCTGAGGGCTATAGCTACACGGACGCCAACAAGAATTCCGGCATCACCTGGGACGAGGCCACATTCAAGGAATACATCAAGGACCCCAAGGCCAAGATCCCCGGCACCAAGATGGCGTTCGCCGGCATCAAGAACGAGACAGAGATCACCAATCTCTGGGCCTTCCTTGCCCAATACGACAAGGATGGGAAGATCAAGCAGTAAGCGCACGAGGCGGACGCTAGAGCTTCGGTTCTGATCGGATCGGAATTGAAGCTCTGGCTTTCTTGTTCTGACGCGTTTCTTCGCGCGAACCGGTTTCCACCTCGCTCGAAAAACGCTTTATTCGGCAACCGCCTGCGCCGGGGCGATGTGTCCGATCATCGTCTCGATCTCCGCCTTCACGAGATCCGGCACGGCGTTCTGCACCATGTGGCCGAGATCGGGCAGCACGATCAGCTTTGCATTCGACACAGCCGCGGCGAACGGACGCGCGTGGATATTGGTTCTCACCGTCTTGTCGGGCTCGCCGGCGATGATCGTAACAGGCGCCGTGATCTCGCCATAGCGCGCGACTTGCGCGGCGACCGACTCCTTCAGCGTCACCAGATCATAGGCATTGGCAATGAACTCGCGCGGGCGCAGCAAGAGCGGCGTCGCGGAGTCCTGCACGAAACCATCCGGCATGGTCTGCGGCAGGAACACGTTGCGGGCGCCGGCTTCGGTGATGAAATAGCCGAGCGGCAGCGTGATCGTGTAGGCGAGCAGCGGGCCGATCACGGGCGTTGCGATGATCTCGTTGTAGCGCCCGACACCGCCGCGCCAGGGATGCGTGACGGGCGCGAGCATCACGAGGCCCGCCACGCGGCGCGGGTGATCGAGCGCGATCCGCGCGCCGAGGGCGCCGCTCCAGGAATGCACCACGAAGACCGCGCGATCGATCCCGAGCTTGCCGAGCGCCTCGTCGATCATGCGCGCCTGAATCTGCGGCGTCGAATCCTGCCGGCTTGCGCGCGTGCTCCAGCCATGGCCGGGGCGGTCGATCAGAATCACGCGATGATCCCTCGCGAGGAGATCGCCGAGCGGCCGCCGCATCGCTTCGAGGTTGGAGCTCGCGCCGTGCAGCATCACGATCGGCGGGGCGGCCTCGCGCGGGCCGAGCTCGACGACGTGAAGCGCGGCGCCCTCGACCTCGATCATGCGCCCCTGCGGCGGAAAGGCCCGCTGCACGGCGACGACTCCGGCCTGCGTGAGCAGCGCCAGCAGGACCAGCGCCGTCACGACTGACATCACGATCATGGAGAGAATCCGGGTGATCCTGGGCACGGGGCAGTTACGGGTCTGCTCGGTCGGCAGTTTCGCCGCCGGCGGTGCGCGCTTCCACTGAAAATGCAGGGGCTGTGGATATGTGCATAATTGCCGATCGAGAAAACTCAATGAAATCAGGGATGTTCAAAGCCGCACGCAAGCTTCGGACCAGCTTCATGCGGGCGTCATCGCAGCTTCCATATAATCGCCATGGTCGGTTCCGCCATCTAGGCGCGGGTGGGCGCCGATCCTCCTCGCAACATCAGGGGATGCGGGAAAGACCGGCAGGATTGTCCTGGTTTGAACCGGAGAATTTTCGATGAGCTTCAGATCGAACGATACTGCAATCGACGAAATCGTCGCGAGCTGCAACGGCGACCTGCGCGGTGCCGTGCGGGCGCTGCTCCTGATCAACGAGCATCTCGAGACCGAGCTGGCAAAGGCCTACGCCGCAGCCGCCGACCGCGGCCTGGTCGAGCGCGGCAGCAGCGTGCTGCATTAAGCGCAGCCTAGTTCGCCCCCTCCTCCTGCTTTTCTTCCTCGGGCGTGACCGGGGGACAGACGCGAATCGTCGAGCGCGCAAGCTTGGCATCGGCCCTGGACTTGTAGGGACCGTCGCCGAACCAGATGTCGCCAATGATGACTGGATTGCTGGTCACGATGGTGCATTTGCCGGTGGCACGATTGCCGACCACCCAGAACAGTCCGTCGGCGAAGCTCACCGTCCCCGACGCGAGCAGCAATGTCGCTGTGACCATCAAATGCTTCATGGCTTTCGCTCCTGCCATGCAGGTAGGCCTGCAACAGGCCCCGCAATAGTCCTTGCGACGCCCCGGCTCGGATCGTGGTTAATCCGCGGCGGCCGCGATCGCTCAAGAAATGATCGAGTTATAGCTAGATGTCGCGGCCTTCGACCTTCTCGGTCAGCGCCTTGACCTGGTCGGGGATCTTTTCCAGGTGCGGATTGACGGCGAGCGCCTTGCGGTAGGCATCTAGCGCGCGCTTCTCGTCCCCGACCTCCTGCATGATCATGCCGAGGCCGGCGAGCGCGCCGAAATGGCGGGGCTCCCGGATCAGCACTTGCTGAATGTCCGCGAGCGAGCGGCCATAATCGTTCTGCATGTAATAGAGCGTCGCACGCCGGTTCCAGGCCTCGATGTAATCGGGCCTGAGCTTGATGATCGAATCCAGGAGCTTGATCGCGACGTCGATCTTCTTCGCATCGACCGCGGTCTTGGCGCGAGACATCAGGAGCGCGGCGGTGTCGCTCGGGGTCTGCAGCCAGATCGCCCAGATCCGCGCCTCGACATGCTTGGCGCTGGCCTCATCGGGCGCCGCCTTCAGCGCGCCGAACAGGAAATCGAGATTCTTGCTGCGGTCGACCTTCGGCAGCTTTGACGGCGCCTCGGGCAGCTTCTTCTGCTTGCCGGGCGGCTCGACCTGCTGGGCCAGGGCGGCCGGAGCAAGGCCGGCGGTTCCCAGCACGAGGGCCAGACACAGAGTGCGCGCGAAACGGAATCTCACTGCCATGGTGCAAGTCTAAACGCGCAAAGCCGCCCTTGCAAAGCAAAGGCGGCGTCAAACTCGTGTGAGACCGTGGTCTTGCGGGCGCGCGAAAGCGCCCGGCCGGGCGTGGTCAGCCGCTCAGATCAGCCTTGGCGCGCCTTGAAGCGGCGCTGCACCTTGTTGATCACATAGACCCGGCCCTTGCGGCGGACCAGGCGGTTGGCGCGATGGCGACCGCGCAGCGATTTCAGCGAGTTACGGACCTTCATGGCAGAATCCTGAACGTTCGAAAGGCCGTGTTCGGCACTACCGTTTCGGCACGCGCGAATGTGGCAAAATGAGATTTTTCCCGCTGGCAGACCGACCGCCCGGGACGGAGCGGTTCTTAAGGCATGGCGGGAGGTCATGTCAATGTTAACTGCCCGTGCGGCCCGGCAAAACGTGAAAACAACCCCATGCACAGTAGAAGCGGCCGGATCGGCCCGATTTTCTTGCAGTGACTTCAAGGGCCTCCAACGCGGCCTTGCCAAATTCGTTATATCCTATAATCAATTCGGCAACCCGTCGGGAGGACACCCATGCCGAAGCTGAAGCTGCCTGATATCGACAAAGTCGTCGCCATCGACATCCACACCCATGCCGAGGAGCCCTGCGGCACCCATCCCGACGACGGCTATGACGATTTCCAGGCGCAGATGGCGGAGTATTTCAAGTCGCCGCATAAGCATCCGCCGACCGTGCCCGAGACCGCGGCCTATTACCGCTCCAAGAACATCGCCGCGGTGATCTTCCCTGTCGATGCCGAGCGCGAGACCGGCTTCCGCCGCTACAAGAACGAGGAGATGCTGGAGATCGCCTCCGAGCATCTCGACGTGCTCATCCCCTTCGTCTCGATCGACCCGCACAAGGGCAAGCTCGGGGCCCGCGAGGCGCGCAAGCTGATCGAGGAATACGGCGTGCGCGGCTTCAAATTCCATCCGACCATGCAGGGCTTCTACGCCAACGACCGCATGGCCTATCCGCTCTATGAAGAGATCAACAATGGCGGCGCGATCGCGCTGTTCCACACCGGCCAGACCGGCGTCGGCTCCGGCATGCCCGGCGGCATGGGCATGCGGCTGAAATATTCCAACCCGATGTACATGGACGACGTCGCGGCCGATTTCCCCGACCTCAAGATCATCCTCGCCCACCCCTCCTTCCCCTGGCAGGAGGAGGCGCTCTCGGTCGCGACCCACAAGCCGAACGTCTACATCGACCTGTCGGGCTGGTCGCCAAAGTATTTCCCGCCGATCCTGGTGCGCTACATCAACTCGATTCTCCAGGACAAGATGCTGTTCGGCTCCGATTGGCCGGTGATCACGCCGGACCGCTGGCTGTCCGATTTCGCCAAGATCGACATCCGCGACGAGATCCGGCCGAAGGTGCTGAAGGCGAACGCAAGGAAGCTGTTAGGGATCTAGGCGTCCTTATAAGTCGGCGGAGCCGCTTGCCGCGACTGCGCGCGCGGACATTGCGGGCCTCAAGCGCGCATCCCGATCGCTGGGCGAAACGGCGGATCACCCCCCGGCGATGGAATTGCAGCGTAATGGTCGAAGCGCATGGTGTAGGTCGCTCGCCCCTCGCTCATCAAGCCAAGACTGTTCGTATAGCCAAGCATGGTCATGAGCGGCAGGATCGCGTCGATCGCGACAATGTCGTTCTCGACCTTCGTGACGCCAACCTGCCCACGACGCAATCGCAAATCGTCGGCGATGGCTTCTGCAAAGGCTGCCGGTGTCACCACCTCGACGTTCATGATCGGTTCGAGCAGAACCGGCTTCGCCATGTTCAGGGCCTCGCGAAAGGCTGTTCTCGTAGCGACCTCGAAGGCAAGTACCGATGAGTCGACATCGTGATATTTGGCATCGATCAGCTCGACCCCGACATCGATCACCGGAAAGCCCGCAACGACGCCGCAAGCGAGGACGTCCTTCACACCTTTCTCGACGCCAGGGAGATACTTCCTCGGTAGCACGCTCTCGTCGATCTTGGACTCGAAGTGAAAGCCCTTCCCGGAATCGATGGGTCCCACACCAAGCTTGACGGCGGCAAAGTCGCCTTTAGGGCCACAGATCTTCTTGTGCGTGTAAGTTACCTCTGCCCGTGTGGTTGGGCGCTCCAGAAATGCGACCTGCAACGCGCCGACATTGACGGCGATCCCATCGGCCCGATTGAGCACGTCGATCTTGCCTGCGAGATGACCTTCGCTCACCCCCTTCAGCACAGTCTGACCCGACATGGGATCGAGCGACACCATGAACGAGTGGTCCTCGGCGGCGAGCCTGGCGAGCGCCGTCACGAGCTTCTCATGCTCCGCCCGAGACGCTGCCTCGATGGCGACCTCGACCAGCAATGGTTGACTACTGACATCATCCTTCATTGATGGATCTCTAACCTGCGTTCCGAGGTCGCTTTCTACTCTATCACAGAGCTCGTCATGCCCGGGCTTGTCCCGGGCATCCACGTTCTTTGTGCTGCGTGGAACGGCGTGGATGGCCGGGACAAGCCCGGCCATGACGCTGTGGAGGCAGTCGGCGCCCATCGCGCTCAAGCTGCGTCAGACCTGCGCGAGGCCTCCATCGACGAAAACCTCGCCGCCCGTCATGTAGCTGCTGTCGGAGGACGCCAGGAATGCGGCCACCGCGCCGGTCTCGCTGGGGTCGCCGACGCGCCCGATGGGCGTGGCGCTGCCGAGTGCATCGAAGGCTTCCTCGCCCACGACCTCCAGCGCCAGCTCGGTCTTGGTCGGTCCCGGCGACAGCACGTTGACGCGGATGCCCGTGCCGCGCAGGTCCAGCGCCCAGCTGCGCGCGAGATTGCGGATCGCCGCCTTGGTCGCGCTGTAGATGCTGAATTGCGGCGTCCCCATCACGCCCGTGCTCGAGCCGGTCAGGATGATCGACGATCCCCTGCGCATCAACGGCAGGGCTTTCTGCACGGTGAACACCAGCCCCCTCACATTGACATCGAAGATCTGATCATAGTGCTCGGGGGTGATCTGGCCGAGCGGCGCAAACGCGCCGGTCCCGGCATTGGCGAACAGGACGTCGACATTGCCGCGTTCGGCCTTCACCGTCGCATACAGCCGGTCGAGGTCGGACAGATCGGTGACCGATCCCCTGACGGCGCGCGCCGCGGACCCCAGCTGCGCGAGCGCAGCGTCGAGCGGCTCCTGCCGCCGCCCGAAGAGATAGACGAATGCGCCCTCATCGACGAACCGTTTGGCGGCTCCGAGCCCGATGCCCGTTCCACCGCCCGTCACCACCGCCGTCTTGCCTTGTAGTCTGCTCATGATGTGCTCCTTCATTGAGGTTGCACTGAGCTGGCGGCCTACCTACCTAACCACAAGTATGCACCTTTTGGTAAGTACCCAAAAATGTCGTCAGACCATTCAGACCTCATCTCCCCGCCGGCGCAAGCCCAAGCAGACGTCCAACGTTGCACACCGAACCTGCCCGGCTTCACCTGCGGCCTCGACGCGACCTTGCGGGTCGTCTCGGGCAAGTGGAAGCCGCTGATCCTGTACTTTGTCGCCCAGGACGGACCGACCCGTTACGGCGAGCTTCGGCGCGCCATACGCGACGTCAGCGACAAGGTGCTGATCCAGCAGCTCAAGGAGCTGGAGGCCGATGGCCTGGTGAAGCGGACCGACTACAAGGAGGTGCCGCCGCGGGTGGACTATAGCCTCACGCCTCTGGGCCAGAGCCTCGCCGAAGCGCTGGTGCCGCTCTGCACGTGGGGCACCGAGCACATGGCGGAGGTCAGCCGGGTGTTTGCCGAAAGGGCGACCTGGCCGCGGCCAGGACGTCAGCCGACCGTTTGATTTGCGCAAGACTCCGTCCGAGGTCTGCTCTGCCCTTCAGCAGCGCTGGCGTGACTGGCTCTGAGACCGGCTGGGATCACAAGCTCACCTACCAAACATTACAGGCGAAGCGGTATCGCTTCCTATCGGGACGAGGTCGTTCAAATAATGCGACCCGGATTAAATCACCCACTTGACCGGCAAACGAAATGCAACCGCCAAGTTTGACCTCGATGATGCCGGAAGATCCCGGGCTTTCGCATCATCAATCCGCATTGAGAGGATTTCGTTCGAGCATTCTCTTGAGACCGCGATCACATGCGCCGAAACGACCGTAGCTCCCTCCCGCGGCCTATCGCAGGTTAGAAATGGGCATGTGCGCGGCAGCGAATTCCGAGACAGCTCTGTTCTTGCGCAGACGTGACGAGCGGATGAAGGGCTGCTGCCAGCACAAGCAGAAGCGTGAATGAATTAGTCCGAGTCATTCGTTGGCCGACCTGTGGGTCACAGATTACTACCTGCTCCGTTGGTGCCCGCAATACTCTCGGTAGCCGGTCCTCTCGCGGAAGCGCAGCACGTTCCTGCTGGGCCCAAGCGGAAGTTGGCGCAATAGCCATGAAAGTGGCAAGATGAGATTATTGCTTCGGGCGTGGTGAGACTTTGTAGCCACCTTGGTGCATCAGAAACGCGCGGCGGACGACATCGAAATGACTATTGTCACTATAGAACTCGATGCTAGCAGCTGGAATACAGCATCCGATTTTCGGTCCGCACTTAAGGTTGCGATAGGAGCACCGGAGTGGCATGGCGACACGGCCGGTGCCTTCCTGGACTCAATTTTTGGAGGAGGCATGAATGCGCTCAAGCCTCCATACATCATTAAAGTCGTGAATACCGCACAGCTTGCGCCGGCGCTAAAGGAGCTGGTCCACGACCTTTCCTCTGCCATGGAAGCAACACGAAAGCGTCGGCTCACCCGAACAGGCGAGAACGTTGCGGCTAGTCTTGAAATCACAAACTGAGCTCGGGTCCGCAGCCACCGGTCACGCTTGCATGACACACATATCCGCATTGCTCTGGTAAGCTGACGAATTATACGCACGCCCCAATCGGAGTTCCTGTGACCACAACCCCGGGAGGACAGCCAATGCCCATCAAAGCCGTCGTCTTCGACGCCTATGGCACGCTCTACGACATCCAGTCGGTCGCTGACGTCACCGAGGATGCGTTTCCGGGCTATGGCGAGATCATCACGCAGGTCTGGCGCATCAAGCAGCTCGAATACACCTGGCTGCGCTCGCTGATGCAAGCTTACCAGGATTTTGACGCGGTCACGCGCGATTCCCTCGCCTATACGCTGCGTGTGCTCGGGCTCGTCTATGAGAGCCAGGCATTCGAGCGCGTCATCGAGAAATATCTGCATCTCGATCTCTATCCGGATGCGGCGGAAACGCTTGCGGCCTTGAGACCACGCAAGCTCGCCATCCTCTCCAACGGCAGCCCGGACATGCTCAATGCGCTGGTGCGCAATTCCGGGCTCGACCTCCTGCTCGATTCCAGCATCAGCGTCGACGCGAAGAAGATCTTCAAGCCGAGCCCACAGGCCTATGAGTTGATCGGCGAGGTGCTCGGCACCGCGCCTGATGAGGTTCTGTTCGTCTCCTCCAATCCATGGGACGCCGCCGGGGCAAAATCGTTCGGACTGAAGGTTGCCTGGATCGAGCGGGTGACGCCCGAAGCGATGGCGCTGGCTTGCGTCGAGAACGAACTCGTGGCACCGCTCACCATGTTCAAGGCGATCCGCACCCAGATGGATGAGCTCGGCTTTGCGCCGGATCATCGTGTCCGCGCCCTCTCCGAGCTGCCGAGAATCGCTTAGGGGTCGTTGCCCGCCTGTAAGATTGGAATGAGCTGCCCGGAATGAGCCTGGAATCCGTTCGCGCCTTCTTCGCCGAGAAAGCCCCCGACATCTCCGTCATCGAATCCCCGATCAGCTCCGCGACCGTGGCGCTGGCGGCCGAAGCCTATGGCGTCGAGCCGGGACGGATCGCCAAGACGCTGTCGCTGCGGATCGGCGAGCGCGTGATCCTGATCGTCGCGAGCGGCACCTCGCGCATGGACAACAAGAAGGTGAAGGCGCAGTTCGGCGGCAAGCCGAAGATGCTGGGTCTGGAGGAAGTCGCCGACATCACCGGACACGAGGTCGGTGGCGTCTGCCCTTTCGGCCTGAAGTCGCCGCTGCCGATCTATTGCGACGTCTCGCTGAAGGCCTTCGATGTCGTGGTGCCGGCTGCCGGCTCGACCCATAGCGCGGTGCGCATCACACCGGAGCGGATGGCCGAGCTGACCGCGGCTGAATGGGTCGACGTCTGCGAGCACAGGCCCTGAGCGGCGCTATTCGTCCTCGTCGTAAGGCCGCTGTGGAGGCGGCGGAGCAATGTAGCGTGGTGGCGGAGCGGCGCGACCGCGCGGAACCTGTTGCTGCGGCGGCATCTGATTGTTGGATTGGAATACCGCGCGGCAGCCGCTCGAAAGCTGCGGCGTATTCTGCTGCAGGCAGGCCACAATGCGGTTCACATCGGGAATCTGATCGCTGCAGAGACGCCAGACATCCGGCGTGCAGGCCATCTGCTGCTCCATGGTCCCGCGATATTCTTGGGCGAATGCTGCGCCCGGCGCGACGATGCCGCCGATCGCGAGCACGACACCCAGCGCTATCCGCTCTGTCCGCATGTCAGATCCTTCCCGATTCCCGTCGATTTTCATCAATCAATGAGGCGGGAGCCGGTTCTGGACCAACAACAAATTGTGAAAACGGGTCAGGAACCATGGCAGCTCTCGCTGACGCTTTGGTCCGTGGCGCCTCAGCAACAGGGCCGAGGCAAACCGGCGTCTTGCGTCTTTCGCCATAAGGCATTTCGCCTGACGCCAAGAAGGATGAGGGCGCTCCCGCTAGCAATGTGCTGCAATGAGGGGAACGTCGATGCCGACTGCACAACCGGTCTATGCGCAAAACGCCAGCACGGCCGCAATCTTTCGCCGCAAGCTGCTGGTCACCACCGCGCTGGCGCCCATCGTGCTCGCCTTCCCCGTCCTGACGTCCAGCCCGGCGCGCGCCGCCTGCACCGTGGCCGGCACGGGCACGATCGGCGCGCTCAATTCGGGCGACGTCGCGACCTGCACCGGCCTCGGCAACACCGATCACATCAACGCCACCGGCGGCAGCAACGTCACCGTGAATGTCGGTGACGGCACCACGACGTCGCTGCTGCCGGGCGCAGGCATACCTGCGGTCGTTTTCGACAGCACTATCGCCTCGCACATTACCGTCAACAATCAGGCGACAGCCTCGACCTACAGCGGAGCGGTTCTGCTCTCCAACGGATCGATCCACAACAATGTGACGATCGCGGCCGGTGGGATCGCGGAGGGTACGGGCAATGCCGAAGCAGCCATAGTCATCGACAATTCGAACGACAATCTCGTCAACATTCGCGGGACGGCGGTCGGCACCGGGGCAAACACGACGGGGCTCCGGATCAGCGGGACGTCGAGCGGCAATGTTGTCCTCGTCTATGACAGCGGATCGATCGGCGGCGGCCATACCGGCGTGCAATTCATCGCCGGCGGCAATTCGCTCGTCAATGGCGGCACGATCTCCGGCGGCTTCTTCCTCGCCATCCAGGGCTCTTCCGGCAGCGACACCATCTTCAACGCCGGCACCATCTCGGGCGGCGGCAGCGGAGCGATCGAGCTGAATGGCGGCGATGATCAGCTCGGCCTCGCGCCGGGCGCGACGATCACCGGGAATGTTCGCGGCGGGAGCGGTACCGATACGCTGAACTTCGGCAGCATTGGCAGCGCCACGTTCGACCTCGGCAATCTCGGCCCCGGCCTGCAATATGACGAGTTCGAGCAACTGAAGAAGAACGGCAACTCCGTCTGGACGCTGACCGGCACCACCGCCTTCAACGGCGCGACGACAGTGGACGCGGGCGGCCTGATCGTGAACGGCACATTGCCCTCGGTCGTCACGATCAATGGCGGCTATCTCGGCGGCACCGGCACGGTCGGCGGAATCGTCGTCAACAATGGCGGCATGGTCGCGCCCGGCAATTCGATCGGGACGCTCAACGTCAACGGCAACGTCGCCTTCAATGCCGGCTCGACCTTCCAGGTCGAGATCAACCCCGCCGGCCAGTCCGACAGAATCGCGGCAACGGGCACCGCGACGCTCAACGGCGGGACGGTGCAGATCGTGCCGCTCGGCGCAGGCTTTATCGCCAATACGCAATACACCATCCTCTCGGCGGCCGGCGGCGTCAGCGGCACGTTCGCGGCGCTCACGAACTCCGGCAGCCCGCTGGTCACGGGGCAGCTCAGCTACGATGCAAACAACGTCTATTTCCTGCTGCAGCAGATCGGCGGGTTCGGCACGCTGTCCGGTCTGACGCCGAACCAGGCTGCGGTGGCCGGCGCACTCGATCAGGCACAGCTCGGCGGCGCATCGGGATTGCTGGCGACTGCGATCAACACGCTCGCCGCGCTCAACACGCCTGTTATCAAGGCCGGCCTCGACGACCTGGCCGGTCAAATCCACGCCGATGGACGCCGCTTCGTCGCCGATCAGGCCGACATGTTTCAGAGCTTCATGTGGAACGCCGGAACGCAGTCGCGCGGCGAGACCGTTCGGATGACCGCGTCCGCTTATGCGCCGGAGCCCACGGACCCGATCGGCAAGGCGCTGAACCGCCGCCGCGCGGCGCCGATGCAGAGCGTCTGGTTTGGCGGCTATGGCAATTGGGACAAGGTGGCCGCGAGCGACATTGCCTTCGGAACCAATACGACCATCGCCGGCGCCGCGCTCGGTGCCGATCTCTGGCACAGGCCGGGCTTTACGGCAGGCCTCGCGATTGGCGCATCGACCGGCCAGCTGCGCATGGCCGGCCGCGCCGACCGCATCGAGGCCAATGCCGGGCATGCCGGCGTCTACGCGCGCGGCGAAGCCGGCGGATTCAATCTCGCATCGGCGATCAGCTATTCCTTCGCGGCGCTCGACTCCTCACGCACGATCGCGTTCCTCGGCGAGACGGCAACTGCCGCTTCGCGCGCAAACACCTTTGCCGCTTCGCTGGGCATCTCGCGGCCGTTCCAGACCGGATGGGGTCTTGTCGCCGAGCCCTTTGCCAAGGCTGACTGGTACGCGACACGCCAGGGCAGTCTTTCAGAGGCCGGTGCGCCGGGGGTAAATCAGCTGGTGCGAGGCGGCAGTTTCGACCTCGGCTATGGCACGGCTGGCCTGCGCGGCAGCCAGCGCATGATGATGCCGAATGGCCACGCGGCACAGTTCGGCGCGACCATTGCCGTTCGTCATGAGTTTACCGGCAGCGCGGCAACCACGACGGCGGCTCTGGAAGGCGCACCCGGCATTCCGTTCGCGATCACCGGCGTCGAGCGCGCGCGCACGGTGGCGCTTGCCGGCGCCGAAATCCGGTGGGATCTGACGACCGCGACATCGTTCAAGGCCTCGTACGAGGGCGCGTTCGCGCCGGGATACGACCGTCACACGCTGCGCGGCCTGGTCCGCAGCGAATTCTGAACCTCGCCCTACTCCACCTTGCCGATCTTCTTCACCGCCGCGATCAGCCGCTTGCTGTCGGTCGCGACGAACTCAGAGAAGGCCGGCGCGTCCTGATAGGCGACGAGGCTGCCCGAGGTCTCGAACGCCTTGAGGACGTCGGGGCTCGTCATCACCTGCGCCATCGCCTCGCGCAGGCGGGTCGCGATCGGCGCAGGCAGAGCGCTCTGCGCGAACAGCCCGGCCCAGATGTAAAACTCGACATCCTTGTAGCCGAGCTCCTGGAAGGTCGGCACATCAGGGAAGCTCGCGATGCGCTGCGCGCCGCAATTGCCGAGCACGCGCAGCTTGCCGTCGTCGACCTGCGGTTTCAGCGTGCCGTGTGCAGCGGTGATCGCCTGCACGGTGCCGCCGAGGATCGCGGTCAGCGCGGGGCCTGCTCCGCGGAACGGCACGTGCAGCAGTTTGATGCCGGCGCTGCTCGCGAACATCTCCATCGCCACATGCAGGGTGCCGTACGGTCCGGACGAGCCATAGGTGATCTGGCCCGGCCGCTTCTTCGCGTCCTCGACGAAATCCTGTGCGGTTCTCCAGGGCGCCGAGGCCGGCACGGCGAGCAGCGTGGGATCGGCGAGCACGCGCGCGATCGGCATGAACTGCGACACCTCGTAGGCGACGGGTCGGTCGAACAGCCGGTCGGCCTCGGGGAGCACCGCGAGCGAGGACAGTGTCATCAGCAGCGTGTAACCGTCGGGCTCGGCACGCGCGGCCGCGGCATTTCCGACCGATCCGCCGCCGCCTCCCGCCCGGTTGTCGACGATCACGGGCTTGCCGAGAATTCGCTCCAACGCCGTCGCGACCGGTCGCGCAGCGAGATCGGCCTGTCCGCCGGCCGGAAACGGAACGATCATGGTGATGTTGCGCGCCGGATAGGCTTGCGCAGCGGCCTTGTCCGGCCAAGCAGCCCGCAGCAACGGCAATGCCGCAGCGGCGCGCAAGAGATCGCGTCGATCCATAGTGGTCCCTCCCCTGATTTTCTTGTTTCGCCAGCCTAGCGCGGCGACCGGCAAGGACAAGTCGTTTACCAAACGTTAGCCATGTCCGGGGTGGCCAGGAACGCCGGCCTTGAGCCGCCGTTGGCCTTCCAGGGAGTGAGTGATGCACAATCTTGGAACCATCGACGTCGCCTTGGACGAGATGCTGGTGAATCTCGCAGCGATCGTGTTGCGGCTTTCGACGCCCGAATTGACGCGAACGCCGGAAGCGCGGCGCGCGCTGGCACGATCCGTCCATCAATATGGTGTGTGCGCGGCGCGGTCGAGCGACCCACGTGTTCACGAATTGAAGGCGCAATTGGAGGGGACGCTGAAGCCGAACCTGCGCGTCGTCGCGATCCATGGCGTGAAGGTGTCGTAGCGAGATGGTGGGGACGCCGCTTTGCGTCACGCTACGGTAGCCGCACCTAGATTCGACCAGCGAGATCTCGTAGGGTGGGCAAAGGCGCGCTCTTCGCGCGCCGTGCCCACGATCACTCTCCAAAACGACCCGCGATGTCTCGCATATCCCCGCCCCAATCCAGGGGAAGGTCACCCTGTTGCACGTAGCGATGGAAGCTGCTGAGAGACCAATCGCGCACGCGCTCGACGAGGCCGTGCTTCACTGGATTGAAATGGATGTAGTCAACGTGATGCTCCAGGTCCGCATCGTCGCGAATGGCATGCTCCCAGTAGCGGCGCTGCCAGATGCCCTTCTCGCGCTTGAGCAGTTTGCTTACCGAGCGCTCCCGCGGTTCTATCCCGCGCGAAAAGCCGCCCTTGATCAGATTCCACCGCGACGAAAAATTGACGTCGTGGTCCGGAAGCGACCAAATGGCATGGAGATGATCGGGCAGGATACAGATCGCGATCGTTTCGAACGGGCGGCGTTGCTGGACCGTCTGGTAAATTCGCCTCAGGCGATCAACATGATCCACGAGCAACGTGCTTGAACGATCGGCGAGCACGACCGTGAAGAAGAACGTGCTGCCCTGCGCGCGCCGATATCGAGACACTTGCAATAACCTCGGGCAAAGACGTGGGCACGCTTCGCTTTGCCCACCCTACGATAGCTGCGTTTAGGATAGACTAGCGAGATTCCGCAGGGTGGGCAAAGGCGCGCTCCTCGCGCGCCGTGCCCGCCGACCAAATATCACGGCACTCTCACACCCTTCTTCGGCCGCCGCTTGCATGTGCCCGGCAGCTTGGCTGCGAGGAAATCGGCGAGCGCTTCGACGCGCGCGGGGCGGGGGCCGCCGGGCGGGGTCACGAGATGCACGGCGCCTTCGGCCTGCTTCCAGTCCTTCAGGATGACTTCGACCTCGCCCGACGAGATCGCCTCGCCGACGATGAATTCCGGCAGCTCGGCGATGCCGAGCCCCGCGATCAACGCCGGCATCACGGCTTCGCCATTGTTGACGCGAAGCTGGCCGCCCGGGCGGACGCTGGCCTGCTCGCCGGCCGAATTGGTGTAGTGCCACGCGTTGGGCGTGGAGAGATAGGCGTAGCTGAAGCATTTGTGTGCGGCGAGATGCATCGGGTGCGTCGGCCGGCCGTGCTTCTTGAGATAAGACGGCGCGGCGACCGTGTAGCGCGGCATGGTGAAGAGCCGCCGCGCGATCAGCGAAGAGTCAGGCAGCCGCGCGATCCGCACCGCCATGTCGAAACCTTCGCCGATCAGGTCGACGGTCGCATCGCTCAAATGCAGATCGACCGAGACCTCCGGATAGGTCTCGAAAAATTCCGGCAGCAGCGGCGCCACCGCCTTGATGCCGAACGTCATGGGGACGGCGAGCCGCACCAGGCCGCGCGGCGCCACCGACTGCGCCAACGCCTCGTTCTCGGCGGCCTCGCCGTCGGCCAAGAGGCGCGTCGCACGTTCGGCCAGCTTGTGGCCGGCATCGGTCAGCGCGAGCCGGCGCGAGGTGCGGTTGAACAGCCGCGCGCCGAGCCGCTCCTCCAATCGCGTGACCGCCTTGGACACCGTGGCCTTGGACATCCCAAGCTCGCTCGCAGCCCCCGCAAATGATCGCAGCTCCACGACTTTGGCGAAGATCGCGAGTGCCTCGAAGTCGGGGAGTTTTGCCATGACAGCCGTCCTGGTAGGGCATTTGAGGAAACAATGCGTTTCAACAGTTTCTATTTCTATACCACGGGCGAAGGCTTATCCAACAGTCAATCCGACATCAAGGAATTGCACAGATGATCGAACTCAGACCTTTCGCGAAGCTCGGCGGCGCCGATCACGGCTGGCTCAAGGCCAAGCATCATTTCTCGTTTGCTGGCCATTACGACCCGAACAACATGGGCCACGGCGCCTTGCGGGTGTGGAATGACGACGAGATCGCGCCCAACACCGGCTTTCCCGCCCATCCCCACGCCAACATGGAGATCATCACCTATGTGCGCGAGGGCGCGATCACCCATCAGGACAGCCTCGGCAACGAGGGCCGCACCGAAGCGGGCGACGTGCAGGTGATGAGCGCCGGCAGCGGCATCCGCCACTCCGAGTACAATTTCGAGCCGACCAGGACGCGGATCTTCCAGATCTGGATCGAGCCGGCGATGCGCGGCGGACAGCCGACCTGGGGCTCGAAGCCGTTTCCGAAGGCAGACCGCTCCGGCAGGCTCGTCACCATCGCCAGCGGCTTGGCGGGCGACACGGACGCACTGCCGATCCGCGCCGATGCCCGAGTGCTCGCCACCACGCTGAAGGCGGGCGAGAGCGCGGAATATGAGCCGCAGACGTCGCGGCATCTCTATCTGGTGCCGGCGGCAGGCGCCGTCGAGGTCAACGGCGTCCGCGTCAATGCCCGCGACGGCGCCGCGATCCGCGACGAGGCCAGGCTGAAGATCACGGCGCTCGAAGATTCCGAGCTCGTGCTCGTCGACGCGGCCTAAACCGCTCTCTCCGTCATGGCCGGGCTCGTCCCGGCCATCCACGCCTCTCCACGCGCCGACAACAACGTGGATGCCCGGGACAAGCCCGGGCATGACGACCTCAACAATTAGACCAACACTAGTCCCAACGGAGACCACCATGACCAAAGTTCTCGTCCTCTATTATTCCGCCTATGGCCATATCGAGGCGATGGCCAATGCCGTCGCCGAAGGCGCGCGCGAGGCCGGCGCGACCGTCGACATCAAGCGCGTGCCCGAGCTGGTGCCGGCCGAGGTCGCGAAAGCCTCCTATTACAAGCTCGACCAGGCCGCGCCGGTCGCCAAGATCGAGGACCTCGCCAATTACGACGCGATCATCGTCGGCACCGGCACCCGCTTCGGCCGCATGGCCTCGCAGATGGCGAACTTCCTCGACCAGGCCGGCGGGCTCTGGGCCAAGGGCGCGCTGCACGGCAAGGTCGGCGGCGCCTTCACGGCCACCGCGACCCAGCACGGCGGCCAGGAGACCACGCTGTTCTCGATCATCACCAACTTGCTGCATTTCGGCATGGTCGTGGTCGGCATGAACTACGGCTTTGCCGGCCAGATGAAGCTCGACGAGGTCACGGGCGGTGCGCCCTATGGCGCCACCACGATCACCGGCGGCGACGGCAGCCGCCAGCCCAGCGCCAACGAGCTCGCCGGCGCGCGCTATCAGGGCCGCCAGATCGCGGAGACCGCCAAGAAGCTGCATGGCTGATGCGACCCGGGCGGCATTCTCAGTCGGGAATGCCGCCCCAATCCGGGATTGGGATAGGGTCACCGTTAAATCTGCGTGATGTCGGCGTGAGGCCGAACCGGCTCCGTCGGTAGAGGTGCGGCCGCTCTCGAGAGCCACCAGCCCTCACCGGCAAACCAGCATGTCTCGTCGGGGGCGCCCTCTCTCCGCAACGACTGCACCCCTTCCCAACCTTTCGCGAACGCCTCGCCCAATCGCCGGCCGGCCTCGGCATCCTGCAATCCCGCGCAGCCGATGAATTGGGCGCGGCTGAGGAATTTCGCCGGCCAGATCGCACCATCATCCGGCCGGGTGATCATCAACATGCCGCCGAGCATGCCTTCGGGCGCGAGCGGAAACACCAGCCGCCCGCCGGGCCGCAGCGCATCGAGCCATTCCGCCGCCGGCTGCGCCGCCCCCGCGCAGACATAGATCACGTCGGCCGCCGGCAGATCGGAAGCGATGCCCGAGCGTCCGCGCACGTCCACATGGGCGATGCCCTTCAGATTGTCGCGCGCCAGTCCCGCCAGACGTTCATCGATCTCATAGGCGTGAACGCGGCCGCCGGGACCGACGAGATGCGCGAGAATCGCGGTGTAGTAGCCGCTGCCGGCGCCGATCTGGACCACGGTCTCGCCTTCCTTCACGGCGCAGCCGTTGAGCCAGTAGGCGTGCGCTCCGGGCATGCCGATGTTGAGACCGCGCGCCGGGTCCAGCGCCAACAGCGCGTTCTGATAGAGGAAGGCGGGATCATCGTCAGGCGTGACCACATAGGGATGACCGCCGAGACAGATCGACCACGGCCCGGGCCCGGCGAACGGCTCGCGCCTGATGGTCCGAAAGGCCTGCTCGAGGCGAGGGTCTGCAGCCTTCGCAGCAGCGCAAATCAACTGCGCATAGAATGCACGATATTTTGCCGAACGGTCTTCCATGTCGCCTCCGCGGAATGGAAGCGACGATAACACAACGAGGACGATCATCGGAAGGCTTGCGCAATCGCGGGCCTTTGTGACGGCGCGGTGACGTGGCCACGCCTCAACTCCGTTCTGTTTTCTTCCTGACGAGGTCCCTGCCGATTGGCCGCACGGGTTCGCTCCGCAGCACCAGCGAGGTCGTCACAGCGCCAAAACCGGCAATGCGATCCACGATGGTCTCGAGATCCTCCGGCGCCGGAACGAGCACCTTGAGCACGAAACAGTCATCGCCCGTGACGCGATGGACTTCGATAATGTGAGGGATTTCGCTGAACCGCTTGAGGCAGGTCTTGATATGCTCGTGCGAGGTGCGCAGGCGCACCAGCGCCATCAGGCCGAGCCCGAGGGCGCGCGGGTTGATGCGGGCGCCGTAGCCCTCGATGATGCCGGCTTCCTCGAGCCGCTTGACGCGTTCGGACACGGCCGGCTGGGACAGCCCGACGGAACGGCCGAGCTCGGACAACGGCACGCGCGCATTGGCCTGCAGCGCCTCGAGGATCTTCAAATCCTTGGCATCGATGCTCCCGAAGCGATCCAAACTCAATTCTCCGTTCCACCTTGAGATCATCGGCAGATGGTCGATTTCGCCGATGACTTGCCATGTGATGCAGGACCGCGATCGGTCACACTGCGGCGTCACCTCAGATATCACGAGACGTTCATGCACGACATCATCACATTGCCCGGGCTCGGCGGCTCCGGAGATACCCACTGGCAGACGCTATGGGAGCGCGCTGATGCGCGCTTCGCGCGATTCCAGCCGGCGAGCTGGGACCAGCCGGAGCTCGACGACTGGGAGCAAGCCCTGGAGCACGCGGTCGCGCGCTGCGCCAGGCCGCCCGTCCTGGTCGCACACAGCCTCGCCTGCCTTTTGGTGGCGCACTGGGCCGCGCGCTTCCCTTCTGCGATTGCAGGCGCCTTTCTGGTGGCCGTGCCCGATCCCGATGGCGGCCATTTTCCCGCGGAGGCCGCAGCGTTCAAGCCGGTCCCCGGCGGCGCGTTGCGTTTTCCCGCGCTGATCATCGCGAGCACGAATGATCCCTATGGAGCGCTCGAGGTGACACGGCGGCGGGCGCAGGACTGGCAGTCCGGCCTGATCGTGCCCGGCGCGCTCGGCCACATCAATGCCGCGAGCGGGCTCTGCGACTGGCCGCACGGACGCGCGTTGCTGGATGCTTTCCGGGCGGGCCTTCCGAGGTGATGGCGAAACAGAGGGCGCCCGTCAGCGCGCTCCCTTGCCCATCGCCCTCGCCGCGAGGGAGGCGAGCTTCGGATAGCGCCGAAGGCCCTGCGCGGCGTGATCGCGCCAGGCGAAGGGCAGGCCGCGCCAGGACAGCGCGACGCTGACATCGATCAGCGGCACCCTCTCGGCGCCGAGGCGCCGCTTGTAGTCCTGATTGCCGATGCTGAGGTCGAAACGGCGCAGGCCTTGCGCATGCAGCGCCGCCATGGTGCGCTCGATGACGAGCAGACCCGGCGAGCAATTCGACCATTGATCGCCGCCATGGCTGATGCGCAGCAGGACATAGGTCGCGCCATGCTTGACGCCAAGCGCGGTGGCGACAATGCCTTCCTCGCACACGAGTGCCGAGACCATGGCATGACCTCCCGCGAGGCCCCGGCGGACGACCTCGCGATAGAATCGCGCATGGGTCTCGTCGTTGAGAACGAACCGCGAGCCGAGCTTTTGCATGCGTGCCTGCTGCTGGAGATCCATCACGTCCAACAGCTCGTGCGCACGCCCGACATCGGCGGCGATCTCGAACCGCGCACCGGCATGACGGCTGAAGACCCGCCAGCAGCGCGGCATCTGCAGGCGCTTGATCGCGGCCTGATAGCCGCCATAGTCGTCGCCCATCAACACGAGATTGCCGTTGAGCGAGGAGGATCCGATCCGGCCGAGCGATACCAGCGGATTCGGCTTGCCGCCGACCTCTGCCGGCATCTTCTTCAGGCGGAGCAGATCAAAACGATCGGGCAGCGCGCGCAACGTGCCGATCAGCGCCGTGTTGATCGCATCCGCCGTTCCCGCATCCAACGAGGCATCGAGCGCCAGGATCGGTGCGTTGTTGTCGGAGACGCCGAGGTCCGCGAACTCGACGATGCGGATGCCGCGCCGGACATGGCTCATCATCGGCACGACCGCGATGTCCTTGCCGGTGGCAGCATCGGAGATCACGGCGATCAACGGAGCGACGTCGTGAAACGACTCGTACCAGGCGCCGAGCCAGCCAGCATGCTGGAAAGCGGTGCGGTGCCCGGCGTTCAGGCGCGAGGCCGCATGCCGCCAGTCACGCAGGAAATCGACCGCGATGGCCGACGCGCTGGACGCAAAATCGTCGGGCTGATCAACGCTGAGGAAGGTCATGCGCGGGGCTCGGTCTGCTCGATGCATTGGAACCTTGCCAGGAAGTGCAGGCCGGCCACCGCCAGCGCGAACATGAACCAGATCGGATTCTGTCGTTCGAGCAGGAAGGTCTCGGTGGCACCGTAGTACAGGCCGAACAGCCACACGGTCAGGAACAGCTTGGCCAGTGCGCCACTGCGGCTGTGAGCCTGCGCCGTCTGGAAATTGCGGAGCGGAGCGAGCACGAAGATGAGGATCACCAGCAGCAGCCCCGGCAGACCGATCATGACCGCGAGATCGAGGTAGCTATTGTGGCTGTGCGCCGCCGATGTTGCCCATTCGGCTCCTTCCGCGGTGGCCCGCGCACTCACGTCGTCCCAGAACGCAGAATAGCCGTGGCCGATGATCGGCTTCTCGGCGACGGCCGCGAGCGCGAAATCCCAGATCGCGGAGCGTCCGGTGAAGGTGGGATCGAGCGGAAGCAGCCGTGTCATCGCCGCCAGCACCGGGCTGACGACACTGCCGACGGTCAACAGGTTCATCGCAATCAGCGGCACGAAGCAGATGAGCCGCTTCAGCCACAGGCTTGGCGTGACATAGACCAGCGAAGCGAGCACGTAGATCGCAAGGCACAGCACCGAGGACGTCTTGCCGCCGGTGAAGATCAGGAAGGTGCCGGCCAGCACGGCGACCACAGGCCCCATCACGAACGAGCCGACGGCGGACAGGTAGATGCCGACATAGACCAGGATGGTCATCACGGCGGAGGCGATGTTCTTGTGGCCAAAGCTGCCGCGCCAGTCGCCGGCAAGCTGCGGCTCGGTGACGTCGAGCGCCGTGTGGACCGCATATTGCGGCGCGAGGAAGACGCCGAGATAGCACAGCGCGAGCAGCACGAGCGCAGCGCCGCCCAGGCAAAGGTTGAAGCTGCGCCGCGTCGGCGGCAGCAACAGCAACACGATGGCGAGCGACGTCACGCTGACCGTGAGCACGAATCGCTGCATCGAAACGCCGCGGCTTTCGGAGAACACGATGTTGATCACAAGCCAGCCCAGCAGGCAGAGATGCAGCGGCGTCACCAGGCTCTTCAGCGCGGGCGCATCGGTGGCAGCGACACACAGGATAGCGACCGCAGCCAGCAGGCCCCAGGCGACATAGGTCAGCGCCATTCGTCCGCCGACGATCATGGTGACGTTGGGATTGCCAAGGTCCGGGAACGGATCGAGTGTCACGAGCACCAGCAGCAGCGCCCCGACCGCAACGAGGCAGCGCGCCACCTGCACGGCATCGAGCCCTGCGAGGCGATCACGCAGGATATGGCCGAACGGTCGGGGCTCGACGTCGGTCATGTTGGCGGCGCTGCGGTCCATGGCTCAAGACATTTGGTAACGCCGGTGAAGCTTCGGGTCGCGGCTCAACCCTTCCGAGGCTTCGTCAACGGGCCTTGCGGAGGTCTGCGACACCACGGGCTGCCGCAGGATGCTCCGCGCGATCTCGTAATATTGCAGCGCTCTTTGTTCCAGCGTGATATTGTCCAGGATGTAGCCGCGCGGATCGAACTCGCCAGCGCTGCACCCGGCCCAGAAATTGTCCCAGCCCGCCTCGAAGCCGGCGATGTCGGTGAACCTGACGCCGCAGCGTTCGTCCCAATACGGCACCGACGAACCGGCGCGAACTGCACGCGATGCGGATAATAGTCGGGGTCGCGCCACGGCCCGCCCGGATCCCAGGCAAACACCGGCACGCCGCAGGATAAGGCCTGTTGATAGGCGATGCCCTGGCTCTCGCTCTGGCACAGGAAGATCATCGCGCGCGAACGCGCGAGCGCAGCCTGATAATCTGCCTCCTTGTAGCTGCCGTAGCGCAGCTCCGTGAACGAGCGGCCTTCCTTGATGAGCCGGGCGCGCACGGGCTCGATCATCTCCGGCGCGTAACGCTCGCGATCCCAGTGCACCTTGTCGTAGATCAGGACATCGATGGTCTTTTGGGCTCGAGCCGACGGCGCCCAGAGACTCGTGTCGATGCCGACAGGCCAGGCCTCGGTCTCGGGCCAATATGGCCGGTACATATCGACGTACCAGGGACCGGGCACCACGACCTTCTTCACCGGCAGACGCTTGAATAGATCAGGGTCGTCGAGCGGATGATTGTGGGCGGCAGCGCCGAGCAGGATCGGGTTCTTCCATGGGAACTTGTCGAGCAAGAAAGTGCGGCCGACGACGCAGGCGAGCTCGTCGGGATGTTCCGCGATGTAGCCGTAATCGTTGACGCGGTAGCGGATGCCGAGCCGGTCGAGCCCCGCACAGAGATTGAGGAACACGCGCAGCTGGCCACTCATGCGCGGCTCGCCGAGCAACAACCGGCGGGCGATGCGGCGCAGATGCCGGTCGCCCGGAAACCAGCGGTCATCCTTGTCCTCGTAGAAGAGGTTCAGGATCATCGTATCGGGGGCGTGTTCGAACCTGTTTACGGGCACGGGATTCCATCCGCGGCATTCCGATGCGTATTCTCGCACGGGATAGGCCGCCGCACTCTTCCAAATTTGCCACAGGCTTAATGCCAGCGGCTTAACGTTATTCTACGAAACCGGCGGCACGCGAGCCTTCTCGGCAACCGCTCGAGCGCAATGCGAGTATCATGCGCGCACGCCGGACTTGCAGATCGCCAGCGTTACCAGCGCGGCACATGGGTCCTGGTTAACGGATCATTAAAGGCGAGCCGTAGCTTGATCACCGCTGAAGAGGTTCTTGAACTGCCAGCCGCCTCCCGCGCGGCAGCGCCGGCGCGCTTTCCGCTTCAGGTCGGCTCGACCACATCGGTATCGGTCGTCATTCCCGCCAAGAACGTTGCGGCCTATGTCGGCGAAACGCTCGCCAGCGCACTGGCGCAGCGCGAGGTGACCGAGGTGATCGTCGTAGACGACGGCTCGGACGACGAAACCGTTGCGATCGTCCGCGGCATGCGTGACCCGCGGCTGCACTTGTTCCACAACGATTCCGCGGGCGTATCGGCCGCACGCAATCTCGGCGCAAGACAGGCAAGCGGCGAGTGGTTGCTCTTCCTCGATGCCGACGACCGCCTGCGCCCCGGCGCGGTGGCGGCGCTGCTCGCTGCAGCGCGTGGCGCGCCGCGCGCCGTTCTCGTCTATGGCGACTACAACACCATCGACAGCGAAGGCCGCCAGATCGGCCGGCGCGGCCTCCTAAAGGGGCGCCGGAAGCCGTCCGGAGACGTGCTGACGCGGCTCGCCGCCGGCAATTTCATCGTCAATGGCGGCATCGCGCTCGCACGCGCGGAAGCTTTCCGCGCCATCGGCGGCTTCGATACGTCCCTCAAATATTGCGAGGACTGGCATTGCTGGTGCCGCCTCGCTGCGATCGGGGAGTTCGCGTTCGCGCCGGAGCTGCTGCTCGATTATCGTCTTCACACCGCCAACACCATGAACGCCGCGGTCCGGACGCCGAAGGACTTCTTCCCGGCCATCGCGCGGGTGTTCGATGACGGATTGATCCTGGCGAGATTGCCCGAGCACATGACAGCCGGGCTGCGCCTTGCCGCCGAGATTCATCTCGTCACCTACTCGGCGATGCAGGCGGTCCGCTTCGGCAGATATCGCCAGGCGTTCGCTTATCTCGCGATGATCGGCCGGCAGTCGCTCAAATCGCTGCCACGCTCGGCAATCCGGGTCGCCTTCGCCCGTTTCGGTATCTAAAGCGGAATGGCTTTAAGTCGAATCGCTTGCCACGGGCTCGTTGCAACCTCTCCCGCTTGCGGGAGAGGTCGCGCCGAAGGCGCGGGTGAGGGCTTTCTCCTCTAGGGGGCTATCCCATTGCGGAAACACCCTCTCCCCGGCCCTCTCCCGCAAGCGGGAGAGGGAGTGCACTTACCTTGTAGCAATCAACCCGATCTCATCACGCTCTAGTCGTCGCCGCGTCAGGACGCGATCTTCGAGGCCTCGTAAGGCTTCGGCTCAAGGCCGAGAGCCGCCAGCGCGGCGCCAGACGCAACCATCACCGGATGCATCGCGACGACGGCTTTCGACGACGGCAACAAGGCGGCGGCGCGAAGCAGCGACAGCGGCAAACGGCCCAGCATCTGCGCAAACACCCGCGCCCGCGCTGCTGCGCTCGGGGCGGCCTTGTACTGCACACGATAATTGATCGCGCCGATGCGCAAGCCGCGCTTTGCGATCCAGCCGAGGCTGGTGCGGCTACGCGGCACGGTCTCGGTGATGACGGCTTCCGCCGTCCAGTGGAACAGCATGCCGGCGTCACGGCACCGCACGAAGAAATCGCAATCTCCCCCGCCGAGAAAATTGAAGCGCAGGTCGAACGCGGGACGGTCGAACCGCTCAAAGGCGGCACGCGTGATCAGGCAATTGCCGCAGCCGTAGATCAGCGGCACCGCACCGCTGTAGTCGTAGGCTGGACAGAAGGCGGGATGACGCGAAAGCCAGGGCTTGCTGTCGTCGTCGAAGACCGGCAGCACCGGCCCGCCGACCACGTCGGCGCCGGTCGCCTCCGCGGTGCGGACCATCAGCTCAAGCCAGTCGCTTGATGCGATCTCGTCGTCGTCGATCATCAGGAAACGGGTCGCGGCGGGAAACAGCTGTTGCGCCGTCTCGAAGGCAGCATTGATCGCCTGGCAGTTCCCCTGCCGCTTCTCGATGAGGCAGACGCCCTGGAGCCTTCCAGCGGCCAGAAACTCCGCGGCAACCGGCGCGCTTTCGCGCCGCACCGCATCGTTCTCGACCATGACGACGGCAAAGGAGCGCGGGGTGCGCTGGTTCGCGAGCGACTCCAGCGTCAGGCGCAGGTGTTGCGGACGACGGAAGCACGGGACACAGACGACGATGCCGACCGAGAGGTCGATGACGCGAGAGCTCGCCACGATCTCCCGGTTGGAATCGCGCACGGCATCCGGGATGCGTGCTGCAGACAGGTCTGTCGGGATCAATGTCATGAGGTCTAGATGTCCGAGATGTATTGAAGAATCCCTGCTTCGATCGCGCGTCCCACGACGGCACATCGCCGCGGGACAGATGCGTCTCAAAATGAACGGCTGCCGCGCGGTACATAGCCACCATGTTCGCCGCGCGTCATGCTGCAATCGGCGGTCCATGCGCCGGCAACGCTCCAACATGAACAATACCGTAGTTAATGCGCATGCGCATTAACCGGGCCGTAAGCACTGCGACCGGTGAGACGGTGCGGCATCGGATTTGCTCTTCGGGCAGGCGCATTTTTTCCTGTAAATTTGAATAGAACAAGCGCGGTCAGAATCCATGAACAAGCCAGCACCGATCGATTTCGCGACAGCCACGGCGATCCAATTCCCCGCGGCTGCACCATATGCCGAGGCGCTCCATGATCTCGTTCCCGGCGAAGCCCGCGACAGCCTGCTCGCCGTCCACGACGTGCTGTGCCGCGAGCTGCCGCAGGGCCGGCTCGCGATCTATGAGGCGGGCGGCGGCTCGTGCAGCGTTCTGCCACCGGACTTGCTGAGCCGCAGCAAGGTCACCGTGGTCGACATCGACGAGGACCAGGTCCGCAACAACACCTACGCCGACGAGGCGATCCTCGGCGACGTCCAGACCTACAGCTTCGCCCGCGAGACCTTCGATCTCGTGATATGCTACAACGTGATCGAGCACTTGCCCCATGTCGACGCCGCGCTCTTGAACTTCCGCGATGCGCTGAGGCGGGGCGGGATGATCCTGATCGGCGCACCGAATCCGCGCTCGCTCTCCGGGTTCGTCACCAAATATTCGCCGCACTGGTTTCACGTCTGGTTCTACCGGCATATCCGCGGCATCAAGGACGCCGGCCTGCCCGGCGAGCCGCCGTTCCCGACGTTCTTCCATCCGCTGGTGACGCTGCCCCGGCTGGAAGCATTCGCAGCCGCCAACGGCCTCGAGATGATCTATCGTCGTGAAGTCGAAAGTCCGCGCTATCCCGAGATGCGCCGGCGCAAGCCGCTGTTTGCGGCCCTGGTCGACGCCGGCGCCGCGGTGCTCAACGCCGTGCTGCCGCGCGGCACCGACGTCCGCCGCGGCGACTATCACGTCATCCTTCGGAGGATCTGACGGCGATGGCACGTGCGCGGCCCATCAAGGGACGAGCGACGGCTCGCGGCCATGCTGCGCGCGGTAACGAACCGTTAAGGAGCGGGTATCGCGAGATTCACAGGAAGGCGCCGAGGGATGGCATGCGCTTAAACGCTTTGTTTGCCATTTCGGTGAATAGTCCCTCAATGAGTATGGTTAATTTTCCCTGTTGCGTTGATCGGACACCTATATCCCGGGTGCGTGGCGTAAAGCGAAGAGTAACCCCTCAGCCCGCGGCACTTGGAATGAAAGCTGGGGATCATGCTTGATTATAACCAGCCGATCGATCGAGCCGGACCGGAGGCCGCGCAACGGAAGCCTCAGGCCGGCTTCAACGTGCTGGAGCTCGCCAATCTGCTCTGGCGGCGGAAGGTCGCGATCGCCGCGGCCGCCCTGCTCGGTGCGGCGCTTGCCGTCACGATCGGCAAGAGCGTGACGCCCCGCTACACCGCCACCGCTCAGCTCTATGTCGACCCGCGCGAGCTTCAGCTCGTCGACCGCGAGCTCACGCCCCGGGCCCAGGACGTCACCGGCATGGCCATGGTGGTGGAGAGCCAGGCGCGCTTGATCACCTCCAACAGCGTGCTGCTCCAGGTGATCCAGCAGGCCGGCCTCGACAAGGATCCGGAATTCGGAGGCGGTGAGGCTGGGAGCCTGATGTCGTCGCTGCTCGGCCTGATCGGCCTGCAACCGCGCGCGCCCTCCGCTGCGGAGAAGAGGGAAGTGGAGCTCGCGGCGCTCGATGCGTTGAACAAGCACATCGCGATCCGCAAAACCGAGAAGAGCTTCATCGTCGACATCGAGGTCTGGTCGACGAATCCCGCCAAGGCGGCGATGCTCGCCAACACGCTGACCAATGCCTATCTCGCCGAGTCCCGCAAGTCGCAGGCTTCGGCGGCACGGCGCGCCACCAACGATCTCTCCAGCCGCCTGAAGGAGCTGCGCGACCGGCTGCGTAACGCCGAGACTGCGCTGGCGACCTACAAGGCCCAGAACAATTTCGTCGGCACCCAGGATGCGTTGATTAGCGATCAGCAGCTCTCCGCCAGCAATCAGCGGCTTTCCGCGGCCCGCGCAGCGACGATGGACGCGCAGGCGCGGCTCGACCAGATCGAGGCGAGCCGCCGCACCGCTGCCGATGCCGGCGCGATTCCGGAGGCGCTGCAATCGCCGACGATTGCGAATTTGCGCGCGCAATATGCCGATGCGCGCAAGAAATATGCGGAGCAGGCCGGTGAGCTCGGCCCGCGCCACCCGGCGCTGCGTCAGACCGAGAAGCAGGTCGAGGATCTCAAGCGCACCATCAACGAGGAGATCGACCGCTTCGCCCAGTCCGCCAAGAACGATCTGACGCGCGCCCGCGATTTCGAGGCCTCGCTCAACCGCGCGCTGGAAGCGCAGAAGCGGCAGAGCGTCCAGCTCAGCCAGGCCGCCGTGCGCCTGCGCGAGCTCGAGCGCGAAGCCGATGCCAGCCGCGAGGTCTATCAGTCCTTTCTCAAGCGCTCCCGCGAGACCGAGGAGCAGGAGAGCCTGAACACCTCGGCCGCCCGCGTCATCGGCGAGGCGACGGTGCCGCAGCGGCGCTCGTTCCCGCCGGCCATGAGCCTGTTCGCCATGATCGGCTTCATCTTCGGGGCGATCGCGGCGTCGAGCTGGTTCGTTGTGGCAGATTTGCTTTTCGCCGGCGCAGCCGCGCCCGGGACGCCGACACCCGCCCGGCGTGAGCGCTCGCCGGCGCCGCAGACGTCCCGAGCTCCGGAGCTGCCGCGCGCTGCGGAGGTTGCTCCGCCGCGGCAGGCCCCGCGCGTTCCTGAAGCAGCGCCATCGACGCCGGAACTTGCCGCGCCCCCGCTGCAGCCTTCGATGGTCGAGCAGCCAGTGATCGAGAAGCCGCTGATCGCACGCTTCCAGGAGGCCGACGTCATCCATACGCTCGGCGCCATCCTTCCCACCGGCGGCGGCGTCGATCTCACGCGGCTGGGTTGGCCGACGCTGCGCCCCGGCTTTCCCATGACCAGCTTGCTCAACGCCTGGCGCGACATGCGCGCCGCGGTGACGCGCCGCGCCGGCGGCAAGGCGATGCCGGTCGTCGCGCTCGTCGGCACCGGCAAGACCAGCGGCCGCAGCGTGGCCGCGCTGAACTTCGCGCTGGCGGCCGCACGCGACGGCGCCCGCGTGCTGATGATCGATGCCGACCATCAGGCGCGCTCGCTCACGAACAGGGTCATCCGTCCCGGCAAGAGCGAGTCGAGCAGGCTCGGCTGGCTCTCGATCGGCAGCAAGGACGCGCGCGAGATCAAGACGGTCAACGGCATCTCGGTGCTGCCGGCCGCCGAAGGCGACGCCGGCAAGGCCGCCGATGCCATCCACAAGGCGATTGCGCAGGCCCGTTCAGCCGGCGGCTATGATCTCGTGATCCTCGACGGCCCGGCCATTCCGCTCGCGGCCGGCGGCCGCAAGCTGCTTGAGGACATCGACTCGCTGGTGGCAGTGCTGCCGACCAGCCTCGACGTCAACGACAGCCTGGAAGAAATCCTAGCCGCGCTCGGCCCGGCCGAGCGCAAGCTCGTCGGCGTCGTGCTCGACGAGCTCACCCCTGCAATGCAAACGCGCCAGCGAGGCAGACAATATGCTTGAGCGCCGCGTCAACCTCGACGGACGGGCAGCAACTGCCGAGGTGCCGAGAATCACCGTCGGCGGACTTCGCATGGCCGCGATCGACCTGGAAGAGACCGCCGATTTCATGATCGAGGCGACGAATCCCGACCATCGCATCGGCCGTCCGCTGTTCCTGACCTCGGCCAATGGCGAGGTGCTGGCGCGCTGCTCGACCGAGCCGCAGACCGAGCAGCTGTTCCGTGCCGCCGATCTGATCAACGCCGACGGACAGCCGCTGGTCGCCGCTTCAAAGCTGCAATCCTGGTTCCCGCTGCCGGAGCGCGTCGCAACCACGGACCTGTTCCACGTCGTCGCGCGCAAGGCCGAAGCCGCCGGCCGCACCTTCTACATGTTCGGCGCAAGCGAGGCCGAGAACGCCGCGGCGGTCGCGAACGTCCAGAAAATGTATCCACGTCTCAAGATCGTCGGGCACAGCCACGGCTATCTGCGCGGCGAGGCGCTGCGTGCCAAGGTCGAGGAGATCAACGCCCTGGCGCCGGACTATCTGTGGGTCGCGCTCGGTGTGCCCAACGAACAGGCATTCGTGAAGGAATTTACGCCGCATCTGACCAATGTTGGCGTCATCAAGACATCCGGCGGATTGTTCAACTTCTTGTCAGGCAGCCGTTCCCGCGCGCCGCAATGGATGCAGAAGATCGGGCTCGAATGGGCCTGGCGCACCTTGCTCGAGCCGCGCCGTCTGCTCTGGCGTTATTTGACCACCAACCCCCGCGCGCTCTATCTTCTCTTCAGCCGCAACCGGCCCCTCCATTAAGAGAAGAGCAGAATACGACATGACCGACCGACCGACCGTCCTCGTCACCGGGGGCGCTGGCTATATTGGCTCGCATGCCTGCCGTGCATTGTCCGCCGCCGGCTACCAGCCCGTCGTTTATGACAATCTCTCGACAGGTCATCGCAGCTTCGTATCGGGCCCGCTGGTGACGGGCGATCTGCTCGACGGCGCGGCCCTGGCGCGCGCCTTCGCCGACCACAAGATCGCGGCGGTGATGCATTTCGCGGCGGCGAGCCTCGTCGGGGAATCCATGACCGACCCGCAGAAATATTACATCAACAACGTCCAGGGCACGCTGTCGCTGCTGCAGGCGATGCGCAACGCGGGCTGCCATCGCATCGTGTTTTCCTCGACCGGCGCCGTCTACGGCAACGCCGATTCAAAGGCGCTGCCGGAGGACTTTCCTTGCGCGCCGATCAATCCTTACGGCGCGTCGAAATTGATGATCGAGCGCATGCTCGCCGACTACCGCACGGCCTACGGCTTCGGCGCGTTCTGCCTGCGCTATTTCAACGCCAGCGGCGCCGATCCGGCCGGTGGTATCGGCGAGCTGCGCGACAACGAAACCCACCTCATTCCCCGCGCGATGATGGCGCTTCAGGGCCATGTCGAGTTCGCGGTGTTCGGCGACGACTACGACACGCCCGACGGCACCGCGATCCGCGACTACATCCACGTCACGGACCTTGCGGCGGCGCATGTGGCGGCCTTGAGGCTCTTGGAGCAAGGCCACGCCGGCGGCAGCTTCAATCTCGGCACCGGCTCCGGCTTTTCCGTGCGCGAGATCCTCGACGCCATCAGGCTGGAGACCGGGCGCGAGGTGCCGCACACGGTCAAGCCGCGCCGCGCCGGCGATCCCACCTTCCTGGTCGCCGATCCCTCTGCTGCGAGAAAGGTGCTGAACTTCGTGCCGCGTCACTCCGACCTGCCGACGATCGTCCGCACGGCCTGGGCCTGGCACCAGAAAGCGCATCCGTTCAGGCCGCGTTAGGCAGCATATTGCTCCTTGCCGGTGGGCACCTTCAACCGCTAAAGAGAATGAAGAGACTATGACAGCCGCGCCGGCCTCTTTTCCGGCCGTCGCTTGCTTGTGGTATGGCCCCGATGGGCCGGCATACGGCCTCCGAGAGACGCCGTTCTTCAAAACTTCACGACCACGACCGAGTGCGCGCATCGGCCTGGTTTCAGGCGCGACAAGGAGCACCGAGCGAATGCATCAGGCCGCAAGCCTGCAATTCGAGCGCGTGGTGAACGAGTTCGCCCGCTGGCTCGCCGTGCCCGAGGACGAGCGCTCGCCGGCGCCGGCTTGGTGGTGGGGACCCGCGATCGCGGTGCTCGACGTGCGCCAGCCGATGCCCGGTGCGTGGTCGCATGCGCTCGGCCTCGAAGACGGATCGACCTTTGCAGAGGGCGCGTGTCTGCTCCTCGCTCTGTTCGAGGATCAGACCTCGGTGTCTTGGCCGGAGGATTTTCCGCGCAAGGCAGACACCAAGGATGACGAGATTCGCGAGCTGCAGCCGCAGCCGTCAGACGACAGTGCGTTTCAGCCGTGACGCAGCTTCCGTGACTGCAGCGTCCTGCTCCGGCTGCAGCGGCGGCGCGACGGGCAGCGCCATGGGCCGCAGCAGCTCGCTCATCTGCCGCGCCGGCAGCGGCTTGGAGATCAGGAAGCCCTGCATCTCGTCGCAGCCATGGGCGCGCAGGAATGCCTCCTGCTCGGCGTTCTCGACGCCTTCGGCGACGACGGTCATGCCGAGGGCCTTGCCCATGCTGATGATCGCCTGCGCGATGGCCTGATCCTCCGAATCTTGCGGCAGATCGCGCACGAAGGAGCGGTCGATCTTGATGGTGTCGATCGGGAAGTGCTTCATCAGCGACATGGACGAATAGCCGGTGCCGAAATCGTCGATGGCGAGACGGATGCCGCGGCTCTGAATGGAGTCGAGCACCTTCAGCGCGCGGCCGACATTGCGCATCATCATGCTCTCGGTGACCTCGAGCTGGAGCAGCACGGGCGACATGCCGGAGGCCGCCAGCGCCTCGTCGACGTCCTGCAACAGATGCTCGTCGGCAAACTGCCGCGGCGACAGGTTGACCGCCATCGACAGCGGCAGCAGGCCGCGGCGCTGCCAGGCCATGGCCTGCGCGCAGGCCTCTTTCAGCACCCAGCGGCCGATCGGCACGATCAGCCCGGTTTCCTCCGCGAGCGGAATGAACTGTGCCGGCGAGACATTGCCGAGATCGGGATGCGTCCAGCGCAGCAGCGCCTCGACGCCCGTGATCTGCCCCGTCGCCATGTCCACCTTGGGCTGGTAGTTGAGCGAGAACTGCTCGCGCTCCAGCGCGCGGCGCAGCGCGCTCTCCAGCGACAGCCGCTCGATCGATTGCGTCTTCACCTCGTTGGAGAAGAAGCGATAGCCGTTCTTGCCGTCCTCCTTGGCGAGGTACATCGCCATGTCGGCGTTCTTGGTCAGCGTCTGGGCGTCGGAGCCGTTGGCCGGATACATCGCGATGCCGATCGAGGCGGTGGAATGGCACTCGTGGCCGGCCAGCTGCATGGGCTCGGCGAGCGCGGCGAGCAGCCCGGTGGCGATGCGCTGGACGTCCTCGATCTCGCCGCACTGGTCGAGGATCACCACGAACTCGTCGCCGCCGAGGCGCGCGACCACGTCGCTCGCTCGCAGAGCGCCGCGCAAGCGGTTCGCCACTTCGAGCAGGAGCAGGTCGCCGGCCTCGTGACCCAGCGAATCGTTGATGACCTTGAAGCGGTCGAGGTCGATGAACAGCACCGCAAAGCGGTGATCGTGGCGTTGCGCCGCATCGATCGCCTCGCGCAGCAGGGCGTTGAAGGTCTCGCGGTTCGGCAGGTCGGTCAGGCTGTCGTGCGAGGCGAGGTATTCGATGCGCTCGTCGGCCTTGTTCTTCTCGTCGGCGCGATCGAAGTTCTCCATCGCGAAGGAGACGTTGTCGGCGAGGCGCTGCAACAGCTCGACGAATTCGGGCGTGAAGGTCGCCGGTTCGGTCGACATGTAGATCATGACGCCAACCGCCTGGTCGTGCACGATGAGCGGAAACGCGGCGCCCGACCGCGCGCCGTCCCCGCGCACGATGGGGTGGAAGACACGGACGCGGTCGTCGTTGAGATAATCGTTGCTGATGCAGGGCTGGCGCGTGCGGAACGCCGTGCCGCTCATGCCGCGCCCTTCCGGCCGATCCGGATCGATGGAGAGACGGACATTGCGCGTGGTGCCGGCGGAGGGACCTGCGGCGGCGACGATCTCGAGCTGGTCCGTGCCGGATCTGGCTAGGGCAATCGTGGTCGAGGTGAACTTGGCGCCGTTCGATGCCGCAAGGCAGACGAGGTCAAACAGCTCGGCGCGCGACTTCGCGCGCATGATCGCCTCGTTGGTCGCACTCAGCGCCGCGAACATGCGCGTCAGGCGCTCCTTCTGCGCTTCGGTGCGGGCCTTCTCCTCAGCGCGCTCGAAATTGTCGAGTGCGAAGGAGACGTTCTCCGCGAGGCGCCCGAGCAGCTCGACCAGATCGGGCGTGAACGTATTCTCTTCCGGTGCGAGGAAGAGCAGAATGCCGATCGGTTCCCGTCCCGCTCTCAGAAGCGGGAAGCTCGCCGCAGCCCGCGTTCCATCCTCGATGGCCTTTGCGCGCCAATATGCGGAGCGCGGCTCGTTCAGATAATCGTTCATCACACTGGGCCGGCACGTCCGCAGCGAGGTGCCGATGATGCCCTGGCCTTCGGGATGATCGGCGGAAATGATGCAGGTGCGCCCGGTCATACGCTCCTGCAGGCGTCCCTTGACGGCAACGACGCGGACGAGCTCGCGCGCGTCGTCGATGATGCCGATCGTCGCCGAGGCGAACAGGTCGCCGAGCACGGCCGCCTGGCAGGCCGCCTCGAACAACTCCTCGCGCGTCTTGGCGCGCATGATGGCTTCGTTGGTCGCGCTCAGCGCCTCGAACATTCCGCTCAGACGATTGCGCTGCTTGTCCGCCCGCGCCTTCTCGTCGGCGCGGTCGAAACTTTCGAGCGCGAAGGCGACGTTGGCCTGAAGCTTGCGCAGTAGCTCGACAAGCTCCGGGGTGAAGGTGCCGCGCTCCGGGGAGTTGAACAGAAAGACGCCCTCGACCCAGTCGCCGTTGAACAGCGGCAAGGCCGCGGAGGACGCGATGCCGTTGCGGCGGGCACTGGCCTGCCACGGCGCAATGCGCTCGTCAGCGAGCACGTCGTTGCTGACGGCGGGCTGGCGCGTGCGAAACGCGGTGCCGGTCAAGCCGCGCCCTTCGGGCACCTGGTCGGAGGTGGAGAACGTGAAGTTGCGAACCTGATCCGCATTCGGCCCGTAGCAGGCGACGACGCGCAGCAGCCCGGTCTGATGGTCGACCAGCGCGACGGTGGCCGAGGTGAACTTTGCTCCCGTTGCGGTCGCCTCGCAGACGAGGTCGAACAGCTCAGCCCGCGACCGTGCCCGCAGGATCGCCTCGTTGGTGGCGCTGAGCGCCGCATACATCCGCGCCAGGCACTCTTCTTCGGCGGAGATCCGGGCTTTCTCGGCCTCGCGGCCGAAATTCTCGATCGCGAAGGAGACGTTCTCGGCCATGCGCAGCAGCAGCGCGACGATCTCCTCGTCCTTGGCCCAGGACCGGCTGATGAAGAACAGCAGCACGCCGACGCTCTCGCCGTACCTGATCAACGGCGCGACCACGCAGGCGGCGACGCCGGTGTTGACGTTGGCCTGCTCCCACGGCGTGCCCCTTGTGCGGCTGGCAAGATCGTCCTCGACGATGGCTTTCTGCGTCCGGAACACCTCGCCCGAGATACCCTTGCCGTAAGGATTGTCCGGATCGACCGAATAGCGCGCCTGGGTGACGAGATCGAGGTTCTGCCCGGTGGCGGCGACAGGCTTCATCCAGTGCGAGTCCGGCTCGCGAAGCAGCACGATGGTCGCCAGCGACTTGCCGCTGTGGACCGAAGCGTCGCACACGAGCTGGTATAGCTCCCGCTCGGTCTTGGCGCGCAGGATGGCCTCGTTGGTGGCGCTGATGGCGCCGAACATGCGGTTGAGCCGCCGCGTCGCCCGCTCGCTGGTCTGCCGCGCGGTCTCACGGGCGAAATTGTCCAGCGCGTAGGAAACGTTCGCCGACATGCGCTCGAACAGTGACACCATCTGCTCGTTCAGCGAGTTGGCCTCGCTCCGCGTCACATACAATACGCCGACGCTCTTGCCATTGCAGAGCAGCGGCAGCGCCGCGGCCGCACCGATATGCGCCTTGGCGGCGCCTTCGCGCCACGCCAGCGAGCGCGGATCGTTCAGATAGTCGTTGCTGACGCACAGCTTCTGATCGCGAAACGCCTCGCCGCCGACGCCGGATCCCTCTGGCGTGCCGGCTTCCGTCGTGATCACGATCGAGCGGAGCCGCGCAATGTCATCGCCACAACCGGCCGCGTAGCGCAGCCTTCGGCCGTCCGGCTCGACCAGGAAAACGGCAACGGCCAGAAAATCCCCGCTCGAAAACCCGGCGTCGCAGACCTTCTGGTACAGCTCCTCCGGCGATCTCGCGTACAGGATCGCTTCATTGATGGCGCTCAACGCCGCAAAGGTGCGCGCGAGTGTCGTCGGCACGATCTCAGCTCCCGGGCATTTCTGCCTATTTATCCCGGGGCCTTTATGCGCGGCGATCGCCTAAGTGGTCGTTATTGCGCGGCGCAAACCGTCGATCAAAGTGAACGAGCTGCGAACGAGCGCGACAAAACTGACCGGAATACCGCTGCGAGGTCGAACCGCCCACGAATGGCATGTTCCGTCTACCAGTTTGCAGCCTGTGATGATTTACGGGAGGTTGATATCGCGGTGCCGTAGCACCTCCTTCAAAACGGCAGCGCCACGCTGGTCTTGATCTCCTTCAGCACCACGTTGCTACGGACGTAACGGATGCCGGGGATGCGGAACATGAACTCGTCGAGGAAGCGGTTGTAGGCCGCGATGTCCTGGACGACGACGCGGAGGTGATAATCGGCGTCCCCGGTGGTCGCAAAACACTCCAGCACCTCGCGGCGTTTGGTGACCCTCGCCACGAATTCATCGACGAACTTTGCATCGTGCCGCTCCAGCGAGACGTGGAGGATGGCGGACATCGCAAAGCCTGCCCGTTCGCGCGCGACCAGCGCCGCATAGCCCTGG
Organism: Bradyrhizobium sp. USDA 3397; assembly: GCF_054060965.1. Taxonomy (NCBI): domain Bacteria; kingdom Pseudomonadati; phylum Pseudomonadota; class Alphaproteobacteria; order Hyphomicrobiales; family Nitrobacteraceae; genus Bradyrhizobium; species Bradyrhizobium sp. USDA 3397. Next base: position 5,858,931 of record NZ_JBSSDS010000001.1, on the reverse strand, counting down.
ATGACGCCGCTCTCCTCCAGCGCTCGCACCCGCCGCCAGCAGGCCGAGGTGGACATGCCGACCTCGTCGGCGAGTTGCTGGTTGGTGGCGCGGCCATCTCGCTGGAGATGGGCAAGAATGCGGGTGTCCTGCTCTTCGATCATGGGAGGCTCCAGTTCGAGCAGATCTACCAGATTCGACGTCTGCATGCAAAATTCTACCGAATTTCTATAGCAGAAGGGATAAATAGGTAAGACCTACCGGCGACCCAGGCATAACCTTCCATCACTGGGCAGGATGCCGCGCGAGGTCCGCCATGGACGCCATTCCGTCACTCGACACGTACGAGCTCTCCGATCGCTACGAGCGCGAGGAGGGCCGCGTCTTCCTCACGGGCACGCAGGCCATCGTCCGCATCGCGCTCGACCAGGCGCGACGAGACCGTGCGGCCGGGCTCAACACCGCCGGCTTCATCTCCGGCTATCGCGGCTCGCCGCTCGGTGGCATCGATCTCGAGCTCTGGCGCATCCAGCAGCGGCTCAAGCAGGACCGCATCGAATTCCTCCCCGCCGTGAACGAGGACCTCGCGGCGACCGCGGTGCTGGGATCGCAGCAGGTCGAGACGCAAGGCGACCGCGAGGTCGATGGCGTATTCGGGCTCTGGTACGGCAAGGGCCCGGGCGTCGATCGGTCCGGCGATGCGCTCAAGCACGGCAATGCCTATGGCTCCTCGCCGCATGGCGGCGTGCTGGTGGTCGCCGGCGACGACCATGGCTGCGTCTCCTCCTCGATGCCGCACCAGTCCGACGTCGCCTTCATGAGCTGGTTCATGCCGACGCTGCATCCGGGCGACGTCGGCGAATATCTGGCGTTCGGCGAATATGGCTACGCGCTGAGCCGCTTCTCCGGCATGTGGGTCGGCTTCAAGGCGATCTCCGAGATCGTGGAATCAGGCGCATCCGTCGCGCTGCGCCCGCCGCGCGTCTTCCGCACGCCCGATTTCACGCCGCCGCCCGGCGGCCTGCACTATCGCTGGCCCGATTTGCCGGGCCCGCAGATCGAGGAACGGCTGGAAGCCAAGAAGCACGCCGTCTACGCCTTCGCCAAGGCCAATCCGATCGACCGCCACATCTACGATATCCCCAGCGCCAGCTACGGCATCGTCACCACCGGCAAGGCGCATCTCGACCTGATGGAAGCGCTGCGGCTGATGGGCCTCGATGAAGCGGCCTGTCGCCGCATCGGCATCGACGTCTACAAGGTCGGCATGGTCTGGCCGCTGGCGCTGCACGACGCGATGGAGTTCGTGAAGGGCAAGCGCGAGATCCTGGTGGTCGAGGAGAAGCGCGGCATCATCGAGAGCCAGTTCAAGGAATATTTTTACGATTATCCCGGCAGCAAGCCCGAGCGCATGGTCGGCAAGCACGACGAAACCGGCGCACGGCTGATCTCCTGGATCGGCGAATTGTCGCCTCGCGCGCTCGCGAACGTGCTCGCGCGCCGGCTCGATCCGATGTTTCCGGGTCTCAATCTCGCCGCGCGCGCGGCCGCCCTGATGCCGGAGGCCGCGCGCACGATCAATGTCAGCGGCGCGACCCGCACGCCCTATTTCTGCTCGGGATGTCCGCACAACACCTCGACCAAAGTGCCGGAAGGATCGAAGGCGCTCGCCGGCATCGGCTGTCACTTCATGGCAAGCTGGATGGACCGCGAGACTTCCTCACTGATCCAAATGGGCGGCGAGGGCGTGAACTGGGCTGCTTCATCGCGATTCACCGGCCGCAAGCACGTGTTCCAGAATCTCGGCGAAGGCACCTACTACCATTCCGGCTCGATGGCGATCCGGCAGGCGATCGCGGCCAAGGCCAACATCACCTACAAGATCCTGTTCAACGACGCGGTCGCCATGACCGGCGGCCAGCCGGTCGATGGGCCCGTCAGCGTCCATGCCATCGCCCACAGCGTCCGCGCCGAAGGTGTCGAGCGCATCGCCCTGGTGTCGGACGATCCCGCGCAATTCAGGCCGGCCGACCTGCCATCCGGCGTGACCACCCATCCGCGTGAGGAGATGGATGCCGTGCAGCGCGAGCTGCGCGAGGTTCCCGGCGTCTCGGTGCTGATCTACCAGCAGACCTGCGCCACCGAGAAGCGGCGCCGGCGCAAGCGCGGGCAGATGGCCGATCCCAAGCGCTTCGCTTACATCAACGACCTCGTCTGCGAAGGCTGCGGCGACTGCTCGGTCGAATCCAATTGCCTCAGCGTCGAGCCGAAGGAGACGCCGTTCGGCCGCAAGCGGCAGATCAATCTGTCGTCCTGCAACAAGGATTTTTCCTGCCTCAACGGCTTCTGCCCGAGCTTTGTCACGATAGAAGGCGCGACGCGGCGGAAGAAGAGCGCGAGCCGGATCGATGCGGCCGGCCACGCCGCCACGCTACCCCTGCCCGCCCCCGCAACGCTCGAGCGGCCCTACGATCTCTTGGTGACCGGCGTCGGCGGCACCGGCGTGATCACCGTCGGCGCGCTGATCGGCATGGCCGCGCATCTGGAACGCCGCGGCGTTTCGGTGCTCGACTTCACCGGCTTTGCGCAGAAATTCGGGCCTGTGCTGAGCTACATTCGCCTGGCCGCGAGCCCCGAGGCGCTGCACCAGGTTCGCATCGACCAGGGCGCGGCCGATGCGCTGATCGGCTGCGACCTCGTCGTCAGCGCCTCGCCCAAAGCCTCAGGCACATATCGCCGCGGCACCCGTGCCGCCGTCAATACCGCGGAAATGCCGACCGGCGACGTGGTCCGCTTCCGCGACGCCGATCTCGCTGCGCCAAGCCGCCTGCGCGCGATCGGTCAGGTCATCGGCGAGCACAATCTCGACACGGTCAATGCCAATGCGCTGGCCGAGCGCCTGCTCGGCGATGCCGTCTACGCCAACATCATCATGCTGGGCTTTGCCTGGCAGCGCGGTCTCATCCCTGTTTCATTACAGGCGCTGCTCCGCGCGATCGAGCTCAACGGCGTCGCGGTCGAGCGCAACAAGCAGGCCTTTGCCTGGGGCCGGATCGCCGTTGCCGATCCGGATTTTCTGCCGACCTCGGACAAGCCACCTGAAGCCGAGACGCTCGACCAGATCATTGCCCGGCGCGCCGAGTTCCTCACGGCCTATCAGAACGACGCCTACGCGGCGCGCTACCGGGCGATGGTCGGAAAGGTCCGCAATGCCGAGGCCAAGCTGAACAGTGAGGCGCTGACCGAGGCGGTCGCTCGCGGCCTGTTCAAGCTGATGGCCTACAAGGACGAGTACGAGGTGGCGCGGCTGCACATGCGAAGCGGCTTCCTCGACGAATTGAAGCGCGAGTTCGAGGACGGCTTCAGCATCCAGTACCACCTCGCCCCGCCTTTCCTGAAGTCGCGGCGCGATGCACGGGGACGTCCGCGCAAACGCGCCTTCGGCCAGTGGATTCAGGTGCCTCTGGCCATGCTTGCGCGCTTGAAAGCACTGCGTGGCACGCCGTTCGATCCGTTCGGCTACACCGCGGAACGGCGCGCCGAGCGTGAACTGATCGCCTGGTATGAAGGCCTGATCGAGCGGATGCTGGGCGAGCTCGATGCGGCGCATCTGCCAAATCTCGTGGCGATCGCCAAAGGCCCGATGGATATCCGCGGCTATGGCCCGGTGAAGGACATCGCGGTTGTGAAGGTGAAGGCCGACGTCGAGCGGCTACTCGCCGAACTGGACACGCCATCGCCGGCAAGGATGCTCGCCACCGGTTGACGCGGCGCCGCGGACGCTTCAGCCTCTGCTCCTTAAGGGGCGCTCTGATGGCCTCCTGCAATCGGGTGATGCATCATGGATTTCGACCAGTTGACACTGACCGAGGCCGCGGCCGGCCTCGCCGCCGGGACATTCACGAGCACCGCACTCACCCGGGAAGCCCTGGCCCGCGCCAAGGCCAACGCCGAACTCAATGCCTTTGTCACCCTGGACGAAGCTGGCGCCTTGAAGGCCGCGGCCGCGTTCGACGCGGCAGGCGACAAGACAAAGCCGCTCGGCGGCGTACCTATCGTGATCAAGGACAATATCGAGGTCGCGGGACTGCCCTGCAGCGCCGGCACACCGGCGCTGAAGGATTACATTCCGAAGGCCGACGCGCCTGTCGTGACAAAGCTGCGCGATGCCGGAGCGGTCATCATCGGCAAGACCAGCATGCACGAGCTCGCCTTCGGTATCTCCGGCTACAACACCGCGTTCAAGACCGGCGCCGAGTATGGCGTGCGCAACGCCTATGATCGCACATTGATCGCCGGCGGCTCCTCGTCAGGCACGGGCGCGGCGATCGGCGCGCGGATCGTCGCCGGCGGGCTCGGCACGGACACCGGCGGATCGGTGCGGGTGCCTGCCGCCCTGAACGGATGCGCCTCGCTGCGCCCGACCGTCGGTCGCTACCCGCAAGACGGCATCGCGCCGATCTCGCACACCCGCGATACCGCAGGCCCGATGGCTGCAACCATGGCAGATGTCGCGCTGCTCGACCGCGTCATCGCCGGTGGCGATGCGCTTGCGCCGGCGGATCTGACTCAGGTCCGAGTCGGCCTCGCGAGATCGATGCTAGCCAATCTCGATGCCGACACCGAGGCCGCGTTCCAGGAAGCCGTCGCGAAAATGAAGGTGCAAGGCGTCACGGTCGTCGAGATCGAGATGCCGCAACTGGCAGAGCTCGACGCCCAAGTCAGCTTTCCCGTCGCGCTGTACGAGGCCTATGACGATCTGGTCGCCTATCTCAGGCACACCGGCACCGGCCTCTCCATCGCGGCACTGGCGGAGCAGATCGCCAGCGCCGATGTGAAGGGCACCTATGACGGCTTGGTGATCCCGCGCAAGCTGCCTGGTCCCGACGGCACCCTGGTCGACGCCAAGCCGATCTACGACGCCGCGATAGAGATTGCGCGCCCCGCGCTGCAGGCGCTGTACGCCAGGAGCTTTGCCGACAACCGGCTCGATGCGATCGCCTTCCCGACCACGCCGCGCGTCGCCATTCCCTCCAATCCGGAGTCCAGCAGCCTCGAGAATTTCGGCCTGTTCATTCAGAACACGGACCCCGGCAGCAATGCCGGGATTCCCGGCATCCAGATCCCGATCGCGCTCGGTGCCAGCAGCAGATTGCCGATCGGGCTTGAGTTCGATGGCCCCGCTCGTAGCGATTCCCGCCTGCTCGCGATCGGCATGGCGCTCGAGGCTGCGTTCGGGCGCTTGCCGCCACCGGCTCGCTGACGGACTCCCTCCGGAAATGATCGAAGGTGGCGCCTCGTTCGTTCGGCCGGCCGGACAAGGCGAGGGGAGGTCCGATCCCGTTCATCGTGGTATTTCGATGGGGGTGGGCGTACCTTCCTTATCGCTGTCGAATACGATCAGGACGCGCAGTCCGGCGGAAGTCGCGCCCAACGGCAGTAGTCCCTCCGGCTTTCGCTTTGGATCGAACGGAAGTTCCTTCAATAGCCGTACGGTCTCGGACGCTCCGTCCCAAGAATATATTGCGTAGGCTCCCGGCACGTCCGCACCAGGACCGGCCAGGATGAGGATGCGATCGCCGAACGCGGCGAGATCGCGTACACCCCTGTTGTCACCGAGCGGAAGTCGGAACAGCCGGTGAGTCGTGCTTTTTCGATCACCGAACAGCGCGTCTATCTCTACCGACAGGACGACGGCGCGATTGTCGTTCAAGACGGGCCCCCGGAATCCCGCGAGCAACGTCCGATCGTCCTTGATCGCCACGCCCTCGATGGTCAAGCCGTTCTTCTCCAGCCTGATATCCATGAACTCGAGAAGTGCAGGTTCGGCCGCGATGACCTCTCGCAATTGTCCCGTACGCTCGATGCCCGACGCATTGCCATCTGCCCCCGTCGTGCGGAACCGAACGATCTGGCTGCTTGCGGCAATCCTCGCTCGAATCTTATCGGCATCTTTCTTGGGGTCGAGCTTGTGGTCCTTGTCCCGCGGATGGCCATGCGAGCCGATGACGTAATACTGCCGTTTGGAGAAGGCGATGCCCTCGCCATCAAGTTCGAGCGCCTTGCCATTGAACGTGTTGTCGATCAACTTCACGGGGCTGCCGGCGACGAGCTTGCCGTCGGTCAATTCGATGAATTGAGCGCCCTGGAGATTGTCGTCGATAACGAGGCACGAACGGGGAAACCCATCAGCGGTCGTGCAGGCGATGCCGCTGACATCCTTCGACTTGCCTCCGTCCTTGCCGATCAGCTTGTTCTTGACTGGCCACGCATCGTCGGCCGCAGCAGGAGAAGGCTGCACGCCACTCGCCATCACGAGGCCGAGCAGCAAAGTCGCAATCCATCCTGTTCTGGCAATGGTCATCGAAGCCTCCCTAGAGCGGCAGTCGGGCCAGACCAAGCCATCCAGCTCCATCACAGGGATGTTGCCGCCGATCCCTTGCGAAGCTCTCACGCAAGAGAACGTTGACCGGCTTGCCGCCCGTCGATCCGTCAAACATGGAAGAGCAACAGATGGAAGAGGAGAAGCTAGAAAGCTGGCCTGGACGAAACGTCGTATCAAAAAGGATCGAACCGATTGCCTCGGTCCCAAATACATCATTCATATCTCAGGTTGTATTGTTGCAGACAACTCGGCGATGTCAACACGCTTTCTGCCGCACGTGGAGCCGCCGGTGAACGGTCTCATGAATACGGGTTGATCAGCTTCTGCTGCTCGGCGCTGTGGTGCACGAGCAGGTCGATGAAGGTCCTCACCTTCGCCGACAGATGATGACGATGCGGATAGACCGCGTTCATGGAGAGCTCGACCGTCCGATATTCCGGCAACAGGCGCACGAGGCGGCCGGCTTCGAGATCATCCTGAATGAGGAACCCCGCCATCAGGCAGATCGCGGCGCCCTCCAGCGCGACCTTGCGCAGCGCTTCTCCGCTATTGGTGACGAAGCTGCCGGAGACGCGCACCGAGGCCGGCGTGCCCTTGCGATCGAGGAAGCGCCATTCGTCGCCGAACGGATAGTTCAAGTGCCGACCACAATTGTGCCCGGCGAGTTCGTCGAGCTTTTGCACCCGGCCGTGCTTCTCGATGTAATCGTGGGAGCAACACAGCACGTGGCGCCAGGTGGCAAGGCTCCGCACGATCAGGCTTGAATCCGGTGGCTGTGTCATGCGCAGGGCAACGTCATAGCCTTCCTCGATGAGGTCGACCTCGGCCTCGCCCATGCGCAGATCGATCTTGAGCTCCGGATGGGTCGACAGCAGTTTGGCCGCAATCGGCGCGACGAACGGCACCATGTGCGTGGCGACGTGAATGCGCAGCGTGCCGCGCGGCACCGACTGCAATTCGCTCGCGATGTCGTCGGCCTGTTCGATGTCGGCGAGAATCTGGACGCAGCGGTCGTAATAGGCCTTCCCGATCTCGGTCAGATTGACCTTGCGCGTGGTGCGGTGAAGCAGCCGCACCCCGAGCCGGTCTTCCAATGCCTGCACGTGATTGCTCACCATGGTAGTCGACATGTTGAGCTTGCGGGCTGCTGCGGAGAAGCCGCCGGTCTCGACCACCCGGCTGAACACTTCGAGGCTGGTCAATCGATCCATGGCTTTCCTTGCACTGGGATGTGCGCCTCAGCAGCAATCGCGCGGCAATCGCGCTGGCGTAGCCGCGCGCCTGACCCGGTAGACATCACGAACAGGGGTGACTGCTCAGATTATCCACCCTGAATGGATAATCCTTCCAGAATCTAGCCGATTATCATCCGGGCCAGCAAGACCGATAGTCTCAGCGAGCCGACAGGAGACTGCGATGTCCGAAATGCCCCGCACCGAGACCTTCCAGCAAGCCGCTGAAATCACGCGCGATTACGCCAAGGCGCCGCCCGCTACGCCGGCCCGGAACAGGGTCCGGCGGGCGGCCTTGGTGCTCGCACTGCTCGCAACCACTGCGACCATGGGCTACTACGGACACGATTACTGGGCCAACGGCCGCTACCTCGAATCCACCGACGACGCCTATGTGAAGGCGGACTCCACGATCGTTGCGCCGAAGGTCTCTGGCTACATCGCCAAGGTGCTGGTCGGGGACAATGAGAAGGTTCGGGCGGGCCAGCTGCTGGCCAAGATCGACGACCGCGATTTCAAGGCGGCGCTCGACCAGGCGAAAGCCGACGTCGCTGCCGGCGAAGCCTCGGTCCGCAACATCGACGCCCAGCTCGAACTGCAGCAGCCGATCATCGAACAGAGCACCGCCGACGTCGCAGCTGCAGAAGCCAATCTGAAATTCGCGCAGGAGGAGCGCGCCCGCTACGACGACCTCATGAAGTCGGGCTCCGGCACGATCCAGCGCGCGCAGCAGACCGACGCGGCGCTGCGCGCCAGCAGCGCACAATTGCAGCATGCCAAGTCCGGCCTCGTCGCCGCGCAGCGCAAGGTCGACGTGCTCACCACCCAGCGCGCTCAGGCCACCGCCCAGCTCGAACGCGCCCGGCCGGTCGCGCAGCAGGCGGCGCTGAACCTGTCCTATACCGAGATCACCGCGCCGGTGGACGGCACGGTCGGCGCCCGCAGCTTGCGTGTCGGCCAATACGTGCAGGCCGGCACGCAATTGATGGCGGTGGTGCCGCTCGACGCCGTCTACGTCGTCGCCAATTTCAAGGAGACCCAGCTCACGCATGTGCGGCCGGGCCAGCCGGTCGAGTTGCACGTCGACAGCTTCCGCAACACCACCCTGCGCGGCCATGTCGACAGCCTGTCGCCGGCGAGCGGGCTCGAATTCGCACTGCTGCCGCCCGACAACGCCACCGGCAACTTCACCAAGATCGTGCAGCGCGTTCCGGTGAAGATCGTCCTCGACGACCACAGCCTCACCGGCTTGCTGCGGCCCGGCATGTCCGCGGTGCCGACCGTCGACACCAAACAGGCGGTGCTGGCCGAGCGGGAGACGGCCAAGCGTCTCGCCGGCAGTACGTCCCGCGCGAATGGCGGTTGAAACCATGAGCACGCTCCAACCGACGGTCGACGCCGCTGCCGGCCTCCCCGCCCCCGCTGCCCCCCTCGCGCCCACGGTGTCGACAAAAACCTGGATCGCGGTGATCGGCGCCACGCTCGGCGCCTTCATGGCAGTTCTGAACATCCAGATCGTCAACGCCTCGCTCGCGGACATCCAGGGCGCGATCGGCGCCGGCATCGACGACGGCGGCTGGATCTCGACCTCCTATTTGATCGCCGAGATCGTGGTCATCCCGCTGTCGGGCTGGCTGGCGCAGGTGTTCTCGATCCGCATCTACCTGCTCACCAACGCGATCCTGTTCCTGATTCTGTCCGCGGCCTGCGCGCTGGCGCAGGATCTGTCGCAGATGATCGTGCTGCGCGCCATCCAGGGCTTCACCGGCGGCGTGCTGATCCCGATGGCCTTCACGCTGATCATCATGCTGCTGCCGCGCGCCAAGCAGCCGGTCGGCCTTGCGCTGTTCGCGCTGTCGGCGACTTTCGCGCCGGCGATCGGCCCGACCATCGGCGGCTATCTCACCGAGAATTTCGGCTGGCAATACATCTTCTACGTCAACCTGGTGCCCGGCGCGATCATGGTCGGCATGCTCTGGTACGCGCTCGAGCCCAAGCCGATGAAGCTGGCGCTGCTTCGCGAGGGCGACTGGGCCGGCATCATCACCATGGCGATCGGCCTGTCCGCGCTCCAGACCGTGCTGGAGGAAGGCAACAAGGACGACTGGTTCGGCTCGCCGTTCATCGTCAAGCTCTCGATCATCGCCGCTGTTGCGCTGACGGCATTCCTGATCATCGAGCTCACGGTGAAGAAGCCGCTGCTCAATCTGCGTCTGCTCGTGCGTCGCAACTTCGGCTTCGGCATGCTCGCGAACTTCCTGCTCGGCATTGCACTCTACGGCTCCGTGTTCATCCTGCCGCAATATCTGTCACGCATCCAGGGCTACAATGCCGAGCAGATCGGCATGGTGCTGGCCTGGACCGGGCTGCCGCAACTCGTGCTGATCCCGCTGGTGCCGCGCCTGATGCAGAAGTTCGATGCGCGGATCATCATCGGCGTCGGCTTCGTTCTGTTCGCAGCATCAAATTTCATGAACATTTACATGACCAACGACTATGCCGCCGACCAGCTGCTGTGGCCCAATGTCGTGCGCGCCATCGGCCAGGCGCTGGTGATGGCGCCGTTGTCGGCGGTGGCGACGGCAGGCATCGAAGCGGAGAATGCGGGCTCGGCCTCCGGCCTGTTCAACATGATGCGCAATCTCGGCGGCGCCGTCGGCATCGCGCTTTTGCAAACCGTGCTGTCCAAGCGCGAGCAATATCACTCCAACGTGCTGATGCAGTCGGTCTCTGTTTTCGAGGAGGCCACGCGCACGCGGCTCGAGCAGCTCACGCAATATTTCGTCAATCACGGCGTTCTCGACCGTGCGGACGCCGCGCATCGCGCCTATGTCGCGATCGGCCATACCGTACAGAAGCAGGCCTTCATCTTCGCCTTCAGCGACACGTTCTACTTGCTCGGCATGGCGCTGATCGTTGCCCTCGTCGCCGTATTCTTTCTGAAGAAGCCCGGCCAAGTCTCGGCCGGCGGAGCCCACTAACCCAACCAAAGAAAAGGAGAACGACCATGAAGCCCCGCATGAACTACTACCAGGCCGCGCCCGATACGATCAAAGCGCTGATGGCGCTTGAGCAGCAGATCCAGTCGACGGGCCTTGAGAAATCGCTGATCGAGCTGGTCAAGATCCGGGCCTCGCAGATCAACGGCTGCGCCTTCTGCATCAACATGCACACCGAGGACGCCCGCAAGCGCGGCGAGACCGAGCAGCGCATCTACCTGCTCAACGCCTGGCGCGAATCCCCGCTCTATTCCGACCGCGAGCGCGCCGCGCTGGCCTGGACCGAAGCGGTGACGCTGATCGCCGAGACGCACGCGCCCGACGAGACTTACGAACAGGTTCGCGCGCAGTTCTCCGAGGAGGAGACGGTGAACCTGACCATGCTGATCGGTGCCATCAATGCCTGGAACAGGATCGCGATCGCGTTCCGCGCCGTGCATCCGGTGAAGGTGAAGGCGTCGGTGGCGTAGGCTACAGCGCCGCCTCGGGCGCAGTATTGTAGGGTGGGCAAAGGCGCACTTGCGCCGTGCCCACCATCTCTCCATGAACTCAAGAAAAGGTGGGCACGCTTCGCTTTGCCCACCCTACGGCAGCCGAGTGTGTGGCTCAGACCGCCGTCGCCTTGGCGAAGTCCACGTAGATCTCGCGCAGGCGCGTCGCCATCGGGCCGGGCTTGCCGTCGCCGATCGTCTTGCCGTCGATGGCGACCACTGGCTGCACGAACGAGGATGCGCTGGTGATGAACGCTTCCTTGGCGGCGAGCGCTTCGGCGACCGTGAAGGAGCGTTCCTCGACGCGCAGCTGGCGCTCCTCGGCAAGCGCAATCACGGCCTTGCGGGTGCAGCCGGGCAGGATCGCGTTGGAGTTCTGGCGGGTGACGATGACGTCGTCCTTGGTCAGGATGAACGCCGTGGACGAGCCGCCTTCCGTCACATAGCCATCCTGCAGCATCCAGGCTTCGCCGGCGCCGGCTTCCGCCGCGGCCTGCTTTGCCAGCACCTGCGCCAGCAGCGCCACGCTCTTGATGTCCCGGCGCTCCCAGCGGATGTCGGGCACCGTGATGACATTGATGCCGGTCTTGGCCACCGCGGCGTTGATGATGTCCTTCTCGGACGTGAACATCACCAGGCTCGACTTGACGTCGGCCTTGGGAAACGGGAAGTCGCGCCCCTTGTCGGCGCCGCGCGTCACCTGGAGATAGACGAGGCCGTTCACGAGCTTGTTGCGGGCGATCAGCTCCTTCTGCAGCTCGGTGATGCGCTCGATGGTCTCCGGCAGCTTCAACCTGATCTCGCCGACGGACCGCTCCAGCCGCGCCAGATGCGAAGCATTGTCGACCAGTTTGCCGTCGAGCACGGCCGAGACCTCGTAGATGCCGTCGGCGAACAGGAAGCCGCGATCGAGCACCGAGATCTTGGCTTCCGAGAGCGGGACGAATGAGCCGTTGACGTAGGCGATCGAGTCCAAGGCAGGTCTCCTGGGAGGGGAAGGGATTTGGCCACGGGTATAGGAGATTTGGCGGGCTCGATAAACCCACGATCCGTCATTACGGGGCATTCGCAAGGCGAATGAGCCCGGAATCCATCTCACCGCGGTACTGCCGCATGATGGATCCCGGGCTCGCGCTATGCGCGCCCCGGGATGACGACCGGTTAATGCGACAAAATCTTCGACAAGAACTTCTGTGCGCGGTCGCTGCGGGGCTTGCCGAAGAAGTCTTCCTTCGCCGCGTCCTCGACGATCTCGCCACGGTCCATGAAGATCACGCGATTGGCCACTTTGCGGGCAAAGCCCATCTCGTGGGTGACAACCATCATGGTCATGCCCTCATGAGCGAGGTCCACCATGACGTCGAGCACCTCACTGACCATTTCCGGATCGAGCGCCGAGGTCGGCTCGTCGAACAGCATGACGATCGGATCCATGGCGAGCGCACGGGCGATCGCAACGCGCTGCTGCTGGCCGCCGGACAGATTCGCGGGATACTTTTGCGCCTGTTCCTTGAGGCCCACGCGCTCCAGCAGCTGCATGCCTTTCGCCATCGCCTTGTCGCGCGACCGGTCGAGCACCTTCTCCTGCGCGAGACAGAGATTGTCGATGATCTTCAGGTGAGGAAACAGCTCGAAGTGCTGGAACACCATGCCGACGCGCGAACGCAGCTTCGGCAGGTTGGTCTTGGGATCGTTCACCTTGATGCCGTCGACCAGGATGTCGCCGCTCTGGAACGGCTCCAGCGCGTTGACGCATTTGATCAGCGTCGACTTGCCCGAGCCGGAGGGGCCGCAGACCACGACCACCTCGCCCTTGGTGACATTGGTGGTGCAGTCGGTCAGCACCTGGAAGGTGGGGCTGTACCATTTGTTGACGTGGCTGATTTCGATCATGAGCGGGGAGCCCTAGCGAATGATGGCGATGCGCGCCTGGAGGCGGCGGACGCCGTAGGACGCGATACAGGAGATGGTGAAGTAGACCACGGCGGCGAACAGATACATTTCGACCAGGCGGCCGTCACGCTGCGCCACCTTGCTCGCCGCGCCCAGGAAGTCGGTGATCGACAGGACGTAGACCAGCGAGGTGTCCTGGAACAGCACGATGGTTTGCGTGATCAGCACCGGCAGCATGTTGCGGAAGGCCTGCGGCAGCACGACGTAGCGCATGGTCTGGGCGTAGGTCAGCCCCAGCGCACTCGCCGCGGCCGGCTGGCCGCGCGAGATCGACTGGATGCCGGCGCGCATGATCTCGGAGAAATACGCCGCCTCGAACATGATGAAAGTGACGAGCGAGGACGTGAACGCGCCGACGCTGATCGGACGCGAGGCGCCTGTCACCCACTGCCCGATATAGGGCACCAGGAAGTAGAACCAGAAGATCACCAACACCAGTGGCAGCGAGCGCATGAAGTCGACATAGATGCCGGCGATGCGGCCCAGAATCTTGAATCCGGACAGGCGCATCAGGGCGAGCGCCGTGCCGAAGACGAGACCGCCGAGAGCTGCGAGGAAGGTCAGCGTCAGGGTAAACGTCATGCCCTCGTAGAACAGATAGGGCAGCGCGCGGCGGATGACATCGAAATCGAGATTGCCGAACATCGCTTATTTCCCCGTGATGTAGCCGGGGATCGCGACCCAGCGCTCGAGGAAGCGCATCGCGGTCACGACGACGGCGTTGACGAGGAGATAGAGGATGGTCGCGGCGGTGAAGGCCTCGAACACCTGGAACGAGAATTCCTGCATCGAGCGCGCCTGTCCGGTCAGCTCCAGCAGGCCGATGGTGATCGCGACCGCGGTGTTCTTGATGGTGTTGAGGAATTCAGACGTCAGCGGCGGCAGGATGATGCGGAAGGCCATCGGCAGCAGCACGTAGCGATAGCCCTGCACGGTGGTCAGGCCGAGCGCGGTCGCCGCCATCTTCTGCCCGCGCGGCAGCGAGGAGATGCCGGCCTGCAGCTGCACGGCGACGCGTGCCGACATGAAGAAGCCGACCCCGATCGCCGCCGTCCAGAACGGCGCGTTCGGCAATTGCTTCAGCCACAGCCCGGCCGCCCTCGGCAGAATTTCCGGCAGCACGAAAAACCACAGGAAGAGCTGCACCAGAAGCGGCATGTTGCGGAAGAATTCGACGTAGGCGAAGCCGAACCAATTGGCGCCCTTCGACGGCAGCGTGCGCATGACGCCGACGATCGAGCCTGTGATCAGCGCGATCACCCAGGCCAGCGCCGCGGTCTTGAGGGTCAGCGCCAGCCCCGACAGCAGCATGTCGAGGTAGGTGCCGGTCCCCATCGGGTTCGGCTGGAAGAAGATTCCCCAGTTCCAGTTGTAGTTCACGTGTCCCCCGCGCGAACGCGCCCGTCATTGGACGTCTTGAGCGCCTATGCAAATGTCCGGCCACCCTGGTGTCAAGAGTGGCCGGACATGATCCCGATCGAAAAATCGAGGTTCTATCTTACTTGTAGTCGTCCGGGTTCGGCGAGTCCGTCGGCTTGGCGAACTCGTTCTTCAGCTCGGCAGAGATCGGCGTGTTGAGGTTCAGGCCCTTCGGCGGGATCTTCTGGGTGAACCACTTGTTGTAGATCTTCTCGGCCTCGCCGGAGGTGTAGAGCGCGGCGGTCGCCGCATCAACCACCTTCTTGAAGGCGGGATCGTCCTTGCGCAGCATGATGCCGTAGGGCTCGGGCTTGGAGAACGCGTCCTTGGAGATAACGTAGTCGTCCGGGTTCTTCGAACCGGCGACGAGGCTTGCCAGCAGGATGTCGTCCATGACGAAGGCGACCGCGCGGTCGGTCTCGACCATCAGGAAGGCTTCGGCGTGATCCTTGGCCGGAATGATGTTGGCGCCGAGGCCCTTGGCGACATTGGCTTCGGTGAGCTGCTTGATGTTGGTGGTGCCGGCGGTCGAGACCACGGTCTTGCCCTTGAGGTCATCGATCGACTTCAGGCCGCTCGATTTCTTGAAGACGTAGCGGCTGGCGGTCAGGTAGTGGGTGTTGGTGAAGGCGACCTGCTTCTGGCGCTCGGCATTGTTGGTGGTCGAGCCGCATTCGAGGTCGATGGTGCCGTTGGCCATCAGCGGGATACGCGTCGCCGAGGTCACCGGGTTGAGCTTGACCTCGAGCTTGTCGAGCTTGAGCTCCTTCTTCACGGCATCGACGATCTTGTAGCAGATGTCCATCGCGAAGCCGACGGGCTTCTGGTTGTCGTCGAGATAAGAGAACGGGATCGAGGAATCGCGGAAGCCGAGCGTGATCGCGCCGGTGTCCTTGATGTTCTTCAGCGTGCCGGTCAGCTCCTGGGCCCCGGCTTGGCTGACGACGAAGGTCGCGGCGAGCGCGAGCCCGATGTGACGGAAATGTTTCACGTTTTTCTTCCCCTTTCGGATGATGCGGCCCGGATGCAAGCACAAATCGGGCCGGATTAGAATGTAACTTTCGGCTGGATCATCGGCTCAGGTTAACGGGCCTGTCAGTGGCTTTGGCAGCTCGCCGAGATCCCAGAACAGCCCGGCCATCACCGTCAAGGCCTCTTCGGTCAATGGCAGCAGGATGTGCTCATTGGGCGCATGCTGGGAGCAGCCGGGATAGGAATGCGGCACCCAGATCGTCGGCAGTCCCAGGATCTCGGAAAACACGTCGTTGGGCAGCGAACCGCCGAAATTCGGCAGCACGGCCGGCGCCTTGCCGGTGGTCTCCTGCACCGAATCCGCCGCCCATTTGATCCACGGGCTGTCGAAATCGGTGCGCGATGCAGCAAAACTCTGCGCCGCGCGCACCTCGACCATCGGAAAACCGCGTCCGACCAGATGCGCGCGGACCGCGTCGATCAGCCCGTCAACCTTCGTCCCGACCACGAAACGCAGTTGCAGCACCGCATTGGCATGGCCTGGAATCGCGTTGGTCGGCTTCTCGATATTGCCTGAGGACATCGCCAGCACTTCCAGCGTGTTCCAGGCGTAAAGCCGTTCGGCGGCCGAAAGACCCTCCTCGCCCCAATTTTCGGCCAGCGCCGGCTCGTCCGCGGTCGGCACCACCTCGACGTCGGCGAGATAGGCGCGGATCTGGTTGGTCAGCCGCGGCGGCTTCAAGGCATCGAGCTGGAGACGGCCGCGGCCGTCGACCAGGGTGGAGATCGCGTTGACCAGGATGGTCGCAGGGTTGGCGAGCACGCCGCCCCAATTGCCGGAATGGTGACCGCCGTCGCGCAAGTTCACGTCGAGATGGATGCGGATGCCGCCCCGGCAGCCGAGAAAGAGCGTCGGCCGATCGGCCGAGAGGCGCGGCCCGTCGGAGGCCATGAACAGGTCGGCCTTGAGCGCGTCGCGATGGAGGTCGCAGACCTTGCCGAGATCGGGCGAGCCGATCTCCTCGCCCATCTCGATGATGAACTTGGCATTGAAGCCGAGCTTACCGCCGCGCGCCTCGCGCACTGCACGCAGCGCGGCCATGTTGATGCTGTGCTGGCCCTTGTTGTCGGCGGTGCCGCGGCCATAGAGGCGCGTGCCGGAAGCATTGGTGCGCCAGGGATCCCGGCCATCACGCCACTCGCCTTCCATGCCGTCGACGACGTCGCCATGGCCGTAGACCAGCACGGTCGGCGCAGACGCGCTCTCGTGATGCTCGGCGAACAGGAACGGCGCCTTGCCGCTCGGGGATTCGACGATGCGGCTGGAAAAATCGAGCGCGGCGAAAGCCGGCTGCATCTCCTGCTCCAGATAAGCACGCAGCTCGGGGCCGCGCTGCGGATTCTGACTCTCGGTCTTGTAGGCGACGCGGCGGTCGAGTTCGGCGAGGAACGCGCCGGACTTGAAATCCTCACGGGCGCGGGCGATGGCGTCGGCTCTGGTCATACTTGCTTTTCGAGATGTGAGACGAAGGACCTTACCTGAGGCGAGTTGGCCTTCGAAAGTGGCGGGGACTGGATAGTTCTTGTAGTTTTCTTCTCGTGGTTCTCTTGGGATTTTCGTTCTTGCTTCCTTGAGACTGGCTTGCCAAGCGCAGCTGCGACGCTGACTTTGGCCTTGCCAAGCGCAAGCCTTCTATTCTTGGCCCTTGCCAAGGGCCAATTATATGCAAGAACTTCGCCAAGTTGGGGCGCACGTCTATCATTCGAAGAGCGCTCAGTACAGAGCGCCGAGGGACCAGCATGGCCAAAGAGATCAGGCTCAACGCCTTTGCGATGAATTGCGTCGCACACCAATCACCGGGCCTGTGGACCCATCCGCGCGACCGCACCGCCGAGTATAACCGCCTGCCCTACTGGATCGATCTCGCCAAGACGCTGGAGCGCGGCCGTTTCGACGGGCTGTTCCTGGCCGACGTACTTGGCGTCTACGACGTCTATGGCAACAGCCCTGACGCAGCCTTGCGCAATGCAGCGCAGACGCCGTCGAACGAGCCGCTGCTGCTACTATCGGCGATGGCGGCGGTGACGCAAAATCTCGGCTTCGGCGTCACCAGCAATCTGTCCTTCGAGCCGCCCTATCCGTTCGCACGGCGGATGTCGACGCTCGATCACCTCACCGAGGGGCGGATCGGCTGGAACGTCGTCACGGGCTATCTCGACAGCGCCGCGCGCGGTGCGGGCAGGGACAAGCAGACCGGGCATGACGACCGCTACGACATCGCCGACGAATATATGGAGGTCGTCTACAAGCTCTGGGAAGGAAGCTGGGAGGACGATGCCGTGCTGCGCGACCGCAAGCGCGGCATCTTCACCGACCCGGCAAAAGTTCATCGCGTCAATCATGAGGGCGCGAACTACCGCATCAACAACACCATTCACCTCAGCGAGCCCTCGCCGCAGCGCACGCCGGTGCTGTACCAGGCCGGCACCTCGCCGCGCGGCCGGCAATTCGCGGCCAGGCACGCCGAGTGCGTGTTCATGTCGGGACCGTCGGCCAAGGTGATCGCGCCGCGCGTCGCCGCGATCCGGCAGGAGGCTGCGGCGCTCGGCCGCAACCCCGCCGAAATCCTGATGTTCTCGATGATGACGATCATCCTCGGCCGGACGGAGGCCGAGGCGAAGGAAAAATACGCCGACTACCGCCGCCACATCAGCCCCGAAGGCGCGCTGGCGCTGATGTCGGGATGGACCGGTGTCGACTTCTCCGGCTACGACCTCGACCAGCAGGTGCGCCACGTCCAGAACGATGCCGGCCGCAGCGCCATGGACAACGTCACCCGCGCCGACCCCGACCGCATCTGGACCGTGCGCGACGTCATCGAGCATGTTGGCATCGGCGGCGCCGGTCCGGTCGTGGTCGGCACGCCGGAAAGCGTCGCCGACAAGATCGAGGATTGGTTCGAGAAGACCGACGTCGACGGGCTCAACGTCGCCTTCGCGATCTCGCCCGGCGATTTCGAGGATATCGCCGAGATGTTGGTGCCGGAGCTGACACGGCGCGGGCGGTACAAGCGCGAGTACGCCAAGGGCACGTTGCGGGAGAAGCTGTTCGGTGGGGGCCGCGCACGGTTAGGTGCGTCACACCCAGCGGCGGGGTACCGCGTAGGGAAGAAGGGGTAGGCGGAAAATCGCGCCACAGGCAGGCTGTCGTCCCCGCGAAGGCGGGGACCCATAACCACAGGGAGTGGTTTGGCGAAGACTCGGGAGTTCGGTACGCCTACCAGCCGCAGTCGATAGATCACGCGGTATGGGTCCCCGCCTTCGCGGGGACGACAGCGGGGCTACACCTTCCCGTCCACCATCACCTCGATCAGCTTCGTCCCCGGCCGGCCAAACGCCGACGCCAGCGTTGCCTTGAGTTCGCTGACATCGCTGACCTTGATCGCCTCGCAGCCCAGCGCCTTCGCGACGCCGGCGAAATCCACGGGCGGATCGACGAAGTCCATGCCGACGTAATTGTCGTCGCCGTGGAAGGCGAGCAGGCGCTGCTTGATGATGCGATAGCCGCCGTTGTTGGCGATGACGACGTTGAGCGGCAGCTTGTGATGCGCCGCGGTCCAGAGCGACTGGATCGAGTACATCGCGCTGCCATCGCCGGAGAAGCACACGACGGGGCGATCGGGATTGGCAATGCTGGCGCCGACCGAGGCCGGCAGGCCCCAGCCGATGCCGCCGGAGGCGAGCCCGTGATAGCCGTAGCGGTCGCGATGCGGATACAGGGCCGGGATCTGGCGGCTGGAGGTGAGACCTTCATCGACCAGGATGGCGTTGTCAGGCATCGCCTCGACCATTTGCAGCACGAGGAAGTCCGGATCGATCGGTGTGCGGCCGGCACTCTTGCCGATCTGCTCGACCAGCGCCGCGCGGCGCGCGGTCCAGTTCTTCGGCGCGAGTTCGGCGAGACGCTGCTTAGCGCGGCTCGCGAGGGCTGCCCCGCCCATCTCCTTGAGTACCGGGATCAGCGCGCGCAGCGTTTCCTTCAGATCCGCCTTCAGTGCGATCTCGGCCCCGTAATTCTTGGCGATCTCCCAGTCGACGAGGCCGATCTGCACGATGCCGAGGCCCTCAGGCAGCGCGTCGACCTCGCTATAGACCGACATCCGCAAGGGATCACCGCCAAGCGCGATCAGGAGATCGTATGGCGCGAGCGTATCGCGGGCGACCTTCTGTACGCGCGCGAGCGTTCCGACGAAGCTCGGGCTTTCGGACAGAAAGTGCGAGCCGTACGGCGTCGAGGACTGATAGGCCGCAGCGCCGAGCAGCTCGGCGAGTTCAGCGGCCTCCTTCAGCGCATCGCTCTTGACCACCTCGTCCATGGTGACGATCACGGGACGCTCGGCCTTGAGCAGGCGTGCGGCAAAGGCCTTCAGCGCCTCGTCCGACGGTTTCGTGCGCGCATCGATGCGGGTGGAGCGACCGAGATCGATCCCCGCTTCGCTGTTGAGGATGTCGCCGGGCAGCGAGATGAACACTGGCCCGGTCGGCGGCGTCATCGCCACCTTGGCGGCACGGCGCACGATGCGCGGCAGGTCCTCCAGCCGTGTCACCTCGACCGCCCATTTCACCAGCGGCTCGGCCATGCGCACCAGCGGACCATAGAGCACCGGCTCCATCAGACCGTGGCCCTGCTCCTGCTGGCCTGCGGTCAGGATCATCGGCGTGCCCGTGAACTGGGCGTTGTAGAGCGAGCCCATGGCATTGCCAAGGCCGGGCGCGACGTGAACGTTGCAGGCGACGAGCTTGCCCGAAGCGCGGCTGTAGCCGTCGGCGATCGCGACCACCAGGCTCTCCTGCATCGCCATCACGTAAGTGAGATCGGGATGGTCCTTCAGCGCATGCATGATCGGCAGCTCGGTGGTTCCGGGATTGCCGAACAGATGCGTGATGCCCTCGTCCTTGAGCAGCGCGAGAAAGGCGGAGCGGCCGGTAATCTTGTTCTTCATGTTTCCTCCAGGAGCGGACCGTTGCCGCAAGGACCGAAAGCATGATGGCCGAGATGTTGGCAGAGGCGCAAGGAAGCGCGGTCATGGCTGCGTTGCGCTCGGCGGTTTCGTGTCCCGCACGCGTCGCCACGTGCAACGTTGCGGCGCTGAGCCGGGACCCAGTTGCTCACCCCATTCTCCGCTGCATGGGCCCCGGCTCAGCAGCGCACCACCGAAGAGGTGCTGCGCTGCGTCCGGGGCACGAGAGTTGAGCTACATCTCCTCCCGCCCCAGCTCGAACGGATCCTCGCCGCCTGGGCGCTTCTTCTTTTTCGAGCGCTGCCAGACGACGCCGGGAAAGCCCTTCAGCGGCACCAGGGGCTCGCCGGTATAGGCCCATTCCTGCAGCTCCTCGATGGCGATGTGATAGAGCGGCTGGCGGCCGGTGCGCTCGTTGAACAGGGCGCGGGGGATGTTGACCATGTGCGGCCCGCGCGGGCGCTCGTACATGATCGGCGTGCCGCAATGCGAGCAGAAGCTGCGCGCGGTCTTCGTCGCCTTGTCCTCGTAGCGGGTCAGCGCGGTCTTGCCCGAGGTGATGCGGAAGCGCTTCTTCCAGCTTCCGACATAGGTGGCGTAAGCCGCGCCATGGGCGCGCCGGCTGCCGGCGGAATGATCGTGCCAGGCCCAGCGCGCAGGCACGTCGATCTCGAAGGCGACCTTGCCGCAGAGGCATCGGCCCGTGGCGATCCCTGCGGCGGCTGCGGCTTTGGCCATGGACGTCTCTCCGTCGTCATTGCGAGCGCAGCGAAGCAATCCAGAGTGCCTCAGCGGAGAGATGCTGGATTGCTTTGCTGCGCTCGTAATGACGGAATCTGTGGTGGCGGTCGCGCAACAAATCAAGCTCGTCATTTCCGGGGCGATGCGAAGCATCGAGCCCGGAATCCATCCCACGTCCAGGCATGCGGCCCGATGGATTCCGGGCTCGCGACTTCGTCGCGCCCCGGAATGACCGAGAGAGAGCGCCTAAGCCGGCGTCAGCTCGTCATAGACCGGATAATCCGTGTACCCCTTCTCCTCGCCGCTGTAGAAGGTCGCGCGGTTGTACGGCGTGATCGGGTAGCCGTGCTCAAGACGACGCGGCAGATCCGGATTGGAGATGAAGATGCGGCCGAAGGCGATGATGTCGGCGTGGCCTTCCGCGATCGCCGCATTCGCGGTCTCGCCGGTGAAGCCGCCGGCCGTCATCAAGACGCCGCTGTAGAGCGGGCGGAACAGCACCATGGCGGACGGCACGTTCTGCCAATTGACCTCGGCGCGGCCGGCGCCGCTCGAGCGCGGCTCGATGAGATGCAGATAGGCGAGACCGAGCTTGTCAAGCGTCTTCACCACGTGCGTGTAGAGCGGCATCGGATCCGGCTCGCCGGAATCATTGGCGATGCCGTGGGGTGATAGCCGCACCGCGACGCGGTTGGCGCCCCAGACGTCGATCGCGGCCTGCGTGACCTCGAGCAGAAGGCGCGCACGGTTCTCGATTCCGCCGCCATATTGGTCCGTGCGCTGGTTGCTGCGCGATTGCAGGAATTGCTCGAGCAGATAGCCGTTGGCGCCATGGATCTCGACACCGTCGAAGCCGGCGGCGAGCGCATTCTTGGCACCCTGCCGGAATGCTTCCACGATGCCCTTGACCTCATCGGTCTCCAGCGCGCGTGGCGTCTCGTAGTCGGCGATCTTGCCGTCGGCCGTCATCGCTTTCATGCCTTCGGCCTTGATCGGAATTGCCGAGGCCGAAACCGGCAGCTCACCGCCATGGAAGGAGGAATGCGAGACGCGACCGACATGCCAGAGCTGGAGGAAGATGATGCCGCCCTTGACGTGCACGGCATCCGTCACCTCGCGCCAGCCTGCGACCTGCGCCTCCGAATAGATGCCTGGCGTCGCCGGGTTGCCGCGGCCGTGCGAGAGCACCGGCGAGGCTTCGGCGATGATCAAGCCGCCCTTCGTCGCGCGCTGGCCGTAATACTCGGCGTTGAGCGGCCGCGGTGCGAAAGTGTCGCGCTCGGCCCGCATGCGCGTCAACGGCGCCATCGCGACGCGATGCGCGAGCCTGTAGGGACCGACCTGCAACGGCCGAAACAACGCTTCGAATTTCATGCTGGCCTCAACTGGAGCTTGGTAAGATGACGATCATAGAGCGGGGGCGAAACCTGGAGAAGGCGCCGCCCCCACGAAGGAAACTCCTCCCCGCGAAACGCAGGAGGGACATTAGGCCGTCTTGATCCAGACGGCCTTCACGTTGAGATATTCCTCGACGTGCTGCTTGCCGGATTCGCGGCCGTAGCCGCTCATCTTGTAGCCGCCGAACGGCACCGCCGGGTCCATCGCCTGGTAGCAATTGACCCACACCGAGCCGGCACGCAAGCGTTTCGCCACCGCATGGGCCTTGCTGACGTCGCGCGTCCACAGGCCGGAGCCGAGGCCGAAGGTGGTGTTGTTGGCGCGCTTGACCAGCTCGTCCATGTCCTTGAACGCGATCGCGGAAATGACGGGGCCAAAAATCTCCTCCTGCGCGATGCGCATGTTGTCCTCGACACCCGCGAACACCGTCGGCGAGACGAAGAAGCCCTTCGACAGCGCGCCTTCGGTGACACGGCCGCCGCCGGCAAGCGCCTTCGCGCCTTCCTTCTGGCCGATGTCGAGATAGCCGGTGACGCGCTCGAGCTGCTGCTCGGAGACGAGCGGGCCGATCTGCACGTTGGGATCGAGGCCGTTGCCGACCTGCAGCTTCTTGCCGAACTCGGCGACGCGGCCGACGAACTCGTCGTAGATCGAGTGCTCGACAAACAGGCGCGTGCCGGCGCTGCAGATCTGCCCCGAATTGGCGAACACCGCCATCGCGGCACCCGGCACGGCGGCGTCGAGATCGGCATCGGCGAACACGATGTCCGGCGACTTGCCGCCGAGCTCGAGCGAGACGCGCTTGAGGTTGCCGGCGGAGGCACGGATGATCGACTGGCCCGTGACATGCGAGCCGGTGAACGCGACCTTGTCGACGTCGTGGTGCGAGGCGAGCGCCGCGCCCGCGGTCTCGCCATAGCCGGGAACGACGTTGATGACACCGGGCGGCACGCCCGCTTCCAGCGCGAGCTCAGCGATGCGCAGCGAGGTCAGCGGCGCTTCTTCGGCCGGCTTGAGCACCACGGTGCAGCCGGTCGCGATCGCCGGGCCGATCTTCCAGATCGTCGCGGTCAGCGGCCCGTTCCAGGGAATGATGGCGCCGACGACACCGACCGGCTCCTTCAGCGTGTAGGAGAATATCTCGCCGGGCAGCGAGTTCTCGATGGTCTCGCCATGAATCGCGGTGGTCTGGCCGGCGTAATAGCGCAGCATGCCGACGGCGCGCAGGCGGTAGGCACGGGTGCGGCTCAGCGGCGCGCCCATGTCGAGCGTGTCGAGCTGCGACAATTCGTCGAAATTCTTCTCGACGAGATCGGCGAGCTTCAGAAGCAGGTTCTGCCGCTCGAACGGCTTGACCTTGCTCCACGGACCTTCGAAAGAGCGGCGCGCGGCCGCGACCGCACGATCGATGTCTTCCTTGTCGCCTTCGGCGACGGTTGCGAGCAGCTCGCCAGTGGCGGGATTGCGGGTCTCGAAGCGCTTGCCCGAGGCTGCATCGACCCACTTGCCGTCGATCAGCATCTGCTTGTAGGACCCGTTGGCGAACGGATGGCGCGTGATCGGAATAGCCTGCGACACAGCCATGGCTGCACTCCCTGTCAGGTGATTGATTGGTTCGATCTGGGCGGGATCGTTTTGTCGAGGATACAGCCGCGCCTGATAGGCGTAAAGGCAGCGCGCAACGAAGACCTCCCATGCCGACTTGTGCAGGGTCGCACGGCTGCCATGCTATAGCTCGGCTGAAGGCTTTCCACGGAGACGCTCGATGTCACATCCCGCCATCGTCAAGGACAATGTTGCCGTGATCACGGGTGGCGCAGCCGGCATCGGATTTGCCGCCGCCGCGGCATTTGCGCGCGCTGGAATGAAGGTGTGTATCGCGGATGTCGACGAGACACGGTTGGCAGAAGCTGCAACAAGATTGTCATCCGTAACATCGGCCGCAAACGTCATGACCTCGGCCGTCGATGTTAGCAGGATCGAGAGCGTGACGGAACTCGAGCGCGCCGTCCACGCGCGGTTCGGCGGCACCGATGTCCTCATGAACAATGCCGGCATTCAGCCCGGCAGCACCTTGTTCGACGCGCCGGACAATTGGCAGCGCATCATCGCCGTCAACATGTGGGGCATCATCAACGGCTCGCGCATCTTCGCACCCAACATGATCGCCCGTGGCAGGCGCGGCCTCATCATCAACACCGGTTCCAAGCAGGGCATCACCACGCCGCCCGGCGATCCCGCCTACAACGTCTCCAAGGCCGGCGTGAAGGCGTTCACCGAGGCGCTCCAGCACGAGTTGCGCAACACGAAAGACTGTCGCGTCACGGCGCACCTCTTGATCCCCGGCTTCGTCTTCACCGGCCTGACCGCAAAGGGCCGCACCGAGAAGCCGGCCGGCGCCTGGACGCCGGAGCAGACGGTCGATTTCATGCTGGCGCGGCTGGAGGTCGGCGACTTCTACATTCTCTGCCCGGATAATGACGTGCCGCGCGCGCTCGACGAGAAGCGCATGCTCTGGGCGGCCGGCGATATCGTCGAGAACCGCCCGCCATTGTCGCGCTGGCATCCGGATTACGCCGATGCGTTCGCGAAGTTTGTGGCGCGTGAGTAGGCCTGCACCGCTCTCTCGCTCGTCCCCGGGTCTCACGGAGAGGGTGGGGTCACGGCCGCCTGGCCTTGCCCCACCTTGACTCCCCCAAAATTCGTTATACAACATAACTATTCTGACAAGGACGCAAATGACACAAGGAAACGCCGAGACCGCGAATGCGGGTCCCTCCGGGCTTTTGAGGATCGAGCGGGCGGACCGGGTTCTGACCGTGGGTCTGAACCGGCCGGCCAAGCGCAATGCGCTCAATGACGGCATCATCCTGGAAATCGGCGAGTGTTTTGCGAACCTGCCCGAGGATATCGGCGCGGTCGTCATCCACGGTATCGGCGACCATTTCTCCAGTGGTCTCGACCTCTCCGAGCTGACCGAGCACGACGCCACCGGCGGGCTCCTGCACTCCCAGATGTGGCACCGGGTGTTCGACCGCATCCAGTACAGCCGCGTGCCCGTGATCGCAGCGCTCCGGGGCGCCGTGATCGGCGGCGGGCTGGAGCTTGCCTGCGCGGCCCATATACGCGTCGCCGAGCCCTCGACCTATTTCGCGCTGCCGGAGGGGCAGCGCGGCATTTTCGTCGGCGGCGGCGGCTCGGTGCGGCTGCCGCGGCTGATCGGCGTTGCCCGGATGATGGACATGATGCTGACGGGACGCGTCTACAGCGCGACCGAGGGCGCGTCCTACGGCTTTGCGCAATATCTGACGGAGGCCGGCAACGGGCTCGGCAAAGCACTGGAGCTTGCGACCAAGGTGGCGTCCAACGCCCCGCTGACGAATTTCGCCGTGCTCCAGGCGCTGCCGATGATCGCAGAAACCAATCCGCAGACCGGCCTGTTGATGGAGTCGCTGATGGCCACCGTCGCGCAGAGCGACAAGGAGGCCAAGCGGCGGATCCGCGAATTCCTCGAGCACAAGACCGCGAAGGTGAAGCCCAAATCATGAGCGTAAAGTCATGAGCGCCCAGCCGTCCTCTTCCGGCATCGAGCGCGGCGCGAGCAATTTCCCGCTGCGGCCCATCTCGTTCGGTGATCCCGTCGTCAACATCGAGCGGCGCGACGACGGCACGATTTACCTGCGGCCAAAGCAGCCGCTCGGCGAATATCCGGTCCGCATCACCGACCGCCTGCATCATTGGGCCACGACGACGCCGGACCGCGTCTTCATGGCCGAGCGCGAAGGCGGCCGCGGCTGGCGCAAGATCACCTATGCCGAGCTGCTCACCGCGAGCCGGCACATCGCCTCCGCATTGATCCAGCGCGGCCTGTCGGCGGAGCGGCCGGTCGTCATCCTCTCGGGCAATTCGATCGACCACGCGCTCCTGGCGTTCGGCGCGTTCTATGCCGGCGTTCCGTTCTGCCCGGTGTCGCCGGCCTATTCGCTGGTGTCGAAGGATTACGGCAAGCTGTCCTATCTGATGAAGCTGCTGACGCCGGGCCTCGTCTTCGCCGACGATGCCGACAAGTTCGCCGATGCGCTCGCCGCCAACGTCTCGCTCGGCACCGAGATCGCCGCGTCCTATGGCCAAGTGCCGGGCCGCGACGTCACCCTGCTGGCCGACCTGATGGCGACGCCGATCCGTGGCGACCTCGACGATGTCCACGGCCGGATCGGCCCCGACACGATCGCAAAATTCCTGCTGACCTCGGGCTCGACCGGTAATCCCAAGGCCGTCATCAACACCCAGCGCATGATCTGCGCCAATCAGGTGATGCTGCGCGAGACGCTCGCTTTCCTGAAGGACGAGCCGCCAGTCATCATCGATTGGCTGCCGTGGAATCACACCTTCGGCGGCAATCACAACATCGGCCTGACGCTCTACAACGGCGGCTCGATGTATCTGGACGCCGGCAAGCCGGTGCCTGGGGGCATCGAGGAGACCGTGCGCAATCTCCGGGAAATTTCACCGACGGTCTATTTCAACGTGCCCAAGGGCTACGAATCGCTGCTGCCCTATCTGCGCGACGACCAGGGCTTGCGAGCCAAGTTCTTCGACCGGCTGCATGCGATGTTCTTCTCCGGCGCGGCGCTGTCGCCGTTCGTCTGGGACAGCCTCGACGAGCTCGCGGCGAAGGAGAAGGGCTATCGCGTGCCGATGCTGACCGGTCTCGGCGCGACCGAGACCGCGCCGTTCTTCATGTCGGTCAATCCGCGCACCAGCCGCTCCGGCCATGTCGGCCTGCCGGTCTCTGGCAACGACGCCAAGCTGGTGCCGAACAACGGCAAGCTGGAAGTGCGCGCCAAGGGGCCGAACGTGATGCCCGGCTACTGGCGCCAACCCGACATCACGGCAAAATCCTTCGACGAGGAAGGATTTTACAAGATGGGCGATGCGCTCAAGCCCGCCGATCCCGATGATTTCAACGCCGGCTTCGACTTCGACGGCCGCGTCAGCGAGGACTTCAAGCTCGCGAGCGGCACCTGGGTCAGCGTCGGCCCGCTGCGCGCGCGCCTCACCGCGGCCTGCGCGCCCCTGGTGCGCGACGTCGTCATCGCCGGCATCAACCGCGACGAGATCTCCGCGCTGGTCGTGCTCGATCTCGACGGCTGCCGGCTGATCAACCCGACACTGCCGCCCGACGATCTCATCGTCGCGACGCGCGACCGCCTGGTGCGCGAGGCTTTCCGCGAGCGCCTGACCCGTTTCCTCGGCCAGGCCACGGGATCCTCGACACGGATCACGCGCGCGATCCTGATGGACACGCCGCTCTCGATCGACAAGGGCGAAGTCACCGACAAGGGCTCGATCAACCAGCGCGCAGTGCTGGAGCATCGCGGCGAGCTGATCGAGGAGCTCTACGCTGCCAATCCGTCGAACCGTGTGATATCGGTCGGCTAACATGACAATGGGAGTGAACCAGTCGGCGCTTCCTTCACCTCGCCCCGCTTGCGGGGAGAGGTCGAATTTGCGCAACGCGCAAATTCGGGTGAGGGGGAGCCGCCGCGAGTCCCACTGCCACCGCATTCGCGGAAGCAAGCCCCTCACCCAAACCCTCTCCCCGTAAGAACGGGGAGAGGGAGCAGACCGGCCGATCCGGTCGCACCCAAGAACGGTCAAAGGAGAACGCCATGTTGTTGAAGGATCAGGCAGCCATCGTCACCGGCGGCGCATCGGGACTTGGTGCGGCCACCGCAAGAACGCTGGCGGCACAGGGCGCCAAGGTCGCTGTGTGCGACCTCAACACCAAGCTGGCCGAAACGGTCGCGGCAGAGATCAAGGGCGTGGCCGTCACCTGCGACGTCTCCGATGCCGCCTCCGCTGAAGCCGCGATCGCGCAGGCGACCAAGGCCCACGGCCCGGCGCGCGTGCTGGTCAATTGCGCCGGCATCGGCGTTGCCAAGCGCGTGGTCGGCCGCGACGGCCCGATGGCGCTTTCGGATTTCGACAAGGTGATCAAGGTCAACCTGATCGGCACCTTCAACATGCTGCGCCTCGCCGCCACCGAAATGTCCAAGCTGGAGCCGCAGACGACCGGCGAGCGCGGCGTCATCATCAACACCGCCTCCGTTGCCGCCTATGACGGCCAGATCGGCCAATCCGCCTATTCGGCCTCCAAGGGCGGCATCGTCGGCATGACGCTGCCGATCGCGCGCGAGCTCGCGCAGTTCGGCGTCCGCGTGCTGACGATCGCCCCCGGCCTGTTCCTGACGCCGCTGCTGGCGAACCTGCCGCAGGAGGCCCAGGACTCGCTCGCCGCCGCGATCCCCTTCCCGCGCCGGCTCGGACAAGCCGACGAGTTCGCAGCGCTCGCGCTGCACATGGTCGAGAATGCCTACCTGAACGGCGAGGTGGTGCGCCTCGACGGTTCGCTGCGCATGGCGCCCAAGTAAGGCAGCGCTCATGTTCGTGAACCGGCGCGAGGTCCAGATCCAGTGGGGCGATTGCGACCCCGCGAACATCGTCTACTACCCGCGCTATTTCGCGATGTTCGACGATTCGACCTCGACCCTGTTCGAAGCCGCCGGCTTCTCCAAGCAGGACCTGGTCCGCAAATACGGCCTGGTGGGCATTCCCATGGTCGATACGCGGGCCAAGTTCTACATCCCCTCGACCTATGGCGACTGGATCACCATTGAAACCAAGATCGAGAGCATCAAGCGCTCGAGCTTCGAGGTGAAGCACAACGTCTACAAGGGCGAGGCGCTCGCCATCGAGGGTTTCGAGACCCGCGTCCTGGTCGGCCGCGATCCCGTTAACCCAGACAAGTTGAAATCGGCACCGTTCCCGGCGGAAATGGTAGCCAAATTCACGGGAAGCTAAATCGCCGCATCACCAAAAGAGGGGGCTGAATTACCCCCCGATTTCTGCTTTCAAATAAACACGTCAAGGGAGGAATAGATGAAACGCTTTTATTTGACCGCTGCCATCACTGCGGCTGCGCTGGCCCTGCCGGCATTGCCCGCGCTGGCCCAGACCAGCGAAGTCACCATCGGCATCACCACCACCACGACCGGCCCGGGTGCGGCACTCGGCATTCCCGAGCGCAACGCGCTGGAATTCGTGCCGAAGGAGATCGGCGGCGTGCCGCTGAAGGTGATCGTGCTCGACGACGGCGGCGATCCCACCACCGCCACCACCAACGCCCGTCGCTTCGTCACCGAATCCAAGGCCGACATCATCATGGGCTCGGCGCTGACGCCGCCGACCATCGCGGTCTCCAATGTCGCCAACGAAGCCGGTATCCCGCACTTCGGTCTGGCACCCTTCCCGATCACGCCGGAGCGCATGAAGTGGTCGGTGGCGATGCCGCAGCCGATTCCGATCGTCGGCAAGGTGCTGTACGACCACATGAAGTCCAAGGGCGTGAAGACGCTCGGTTATATCGGCTATTCCGATTCCTACGGCGACCTCTGGTTCAACGACCTCAAGGCGCAGGCCGTGCCGATGGGAATGACGATCGTCGACGAGGAGCGCTTCGCCCGTCCCGACACTTCGGTGACCGGCCAGGTGCTGAAGCTCGTCGCCGCCAATCCCGACGCCGTCCTGGTCGGGGCGTCCGGCACCGCGGCCGCGCTGCCGCAGACCGAGCTGCGCGAGCGCGGCTACAAGGGCCTGATCTACCAGACCCACGGCGCGGCCAGCATGGACTTCATCCGCATTGCCGGCAAAGCGGCGGAAGGCGTGCTGATGGCCTCGGGTCCCGTCATGGCCCCCGAGGAACAGCCGGACAGCGCGCTGACCAAGAAGCCAGGCCTCGCGCTGAACTCCGCCTACGAGGCAAAGTACGGCCCCAACAGCCGCAGCCAGTTCGCCGGCCATTCCTTTGATGCGTTCGAGATCCTCAAGCGCGTCATTCCAGCGGCGTTGAAGACGGCCAAGCCCGGCACGCCGGAATTCCGCGAAGCCATCCGCCAGGCGCTGCTGACGGAGAAGGAGCTGGCGGCGAGCCAGGGCGTCTACAACTTCACCGAAAAGGACCGCTACGGCCTCGACGAGCGCTCGCGCATCCTGCTCACGGTGAAGGACGGCAAGTACACGCTGGTGAAGTAGGCGCGGCGAAGATTCGAGACGACGAGAGCCGGCCCGATGGGCCGGCTCTTTTGTTTGGTCAATGGGGCAAGCTGCGGCACCGGCCCAGGTGCGCCCCCTCTCCCGCAAGCGGGAGAGAGGTTGCACCGAGTCAGCCGATGCACCGCGGCTACGCCGCCTGCCGCAACGGGGTCCAGGCGAACTCGGGATAATAGTCGTCCATCATGCGGTCGACATAAGCGGTGAGGTTCGGAAATCCCTCGGCCCGCTCGCGCAAGGCGGATTCAAAGAACGGCGAGAGAACGCCGGCGAGCATGCCGAACGCAGTGGCATCGACGCCGCAGGGCCTGTTGCCCATCAGGTAGGCTTTGTCGCCGAGCTGCACCGAGAGCGCGAACAGCGAACGCACGGCAAGATCGACGTCGTCATCCGGCGCATGGCGGCCGAGTCCGGAGAGCAGGTAGTTCTCGGCGACGCGGAACTGCGCATCCTCGCGCAGCTTCTCGCGATTGTGCTCCGGCGCGCCGTCGAAGAAATGCGCGGGCCCCTTGGCGAAATTGACCGGATCGACCCAGCGCGCGCCCACCAGCGCCCAATACACATGGTGCTCGATCATGCGCTCGAACGCCCAGGCCTGCGCCCGCTCGGCCAAAGTGAGGCCGGCATCGAAATCGAAGCCATAGCGGCGCTCGATATGGGCCCGGATGAAGGTGGAATCGGCCACCGCCTCGCCGCCGTCGTCGATGAAGGGCAGCTGCCCCTTGGGCGAGGCCGGCGGCATCGCCCGCTCTTTCCGGTAAGGCAGTCCCGCCATCTTGAGCTGCACCTCGGTCTTGGTGACGAAGGGGCTGATTTCCGGCAGGCCGAAGCCGGCGCCAAAACCGTAAAGCGTGATCATGCAAGCTCTCCTGAACCTGTCGAACGAGTGGAAGGAACCTAGCGGCCGGCTGCTGCCACCATGGTGGCAGCAGCCGTGATATCTTCTGCGAAGCGGGCCCCGCGCCAGGCGCGGCCCATCAGATGGCGGACCAGCGCATCCGCGGCATGGTTCAGCGAGCGTGTCACCACGCTTGCGAGCGCAAATCGGAGATCAACGGCCATGAGATCAAGCGGAACGAGGCGGCCAAACGCCCAAGCCCGCAACATTTGGCCGTGCCACAGCTGCGCCCGCCACAGTGGACCGGCCTGGCCGAAATGGGTTGGAATGATCATGGACAAATCCTCTTCAGTCGATGTGTTGTCCCGGTATAGAACCCCCCTGCTGCCAACATCCTGTCAGCAGCCGCGCGCCGATTTCTGATCCATCGTTCGAGAAGAGAATTGTCATGAGACGCGCCGACCGGCTGTTTCAAATCATCCAGGTGCTGAGGCGCACGCGTAAGCCGCTGACGGCAGACGCGATCGCGGCCGAGCTCGAGACTTCGAAGCGCACCATCTACCGCGACATCGCAACACTGATCGGCCAGCGCGTGCCGATCCGCGGCGAAGCCGGCATGGGTTACATCCTGGAAAAGGGTTTCGACCTGCCGCCCCTGATGCTGACGCCGGACGAGATCGAGGCGGCCGTGCTGGGCGCGCAATGGGTCGCGGGCCACGCCGATTCCGCGCTGGCGCGCGCGGCCGAAGACTTGATGGCCAAGATCGCCGATACCGTCCCGGAGCGCCTGCGCCCCTTCGTGCTGGAGCCGGCGAGCCGGGCGCGTCCGAGCTGGAACCGGGAACCGGACCGCCTGGACATGGCGCGCACGCGCACCCAAATCCATGAAGGCAAGAAGATCATGCTGCGCTATCGCGACGAACAGGGCCGCCCCAGCGAGCGCATGATCTGGCCGATCTCGGTCGGCTATCTCGAAGCGGTGCGGCTGCTGGCGGCCTGGTGCGAGCTGCGCGGCGACTTCCGCAGCTTCCGCACCGACCGCGTGGTCGAGGCGACCTATCTCGACGAGAAATATCCTGAAAGGCGCGACGTTCTGCGCGCGAGATGGCGGCAAAGCCTGGTCTGGGGTCCGCCGAAGGACACGTGAGGACGATGGACGAGACCGAGCTGTCGAGCTGTTGCCAGGGCTGCGGCGCCTGCTGCGGCTATTCGCAGAACTGGCCGCGCTTCTCGATCGAGAGCGACGAGGAGCTTGCGCTGATCCCGGAGGCGCTCGTCAACGACCGGCAATCGGGCATGCGATGCGAGGGCGATCGCTGCGCGGCGTTGCAAGGCGAGATCGGAAAGATGACGGCCTGTGGCATCTATGACGTGCGGCCGGAGGTGTGCCGCACCTGCATGCCTGGTGACGCCGAATGCGCGATGGCGCGGCGGAAGTTCGGCCTGCCCGTTATCGAGGCCGCTTAGGCGGGGACGGCTTCGCCGATCTCGTCGTCGAGCTCGTCATCCAGCGGTGCGAGCACCGAGAGCGGCTTGGTCGACAGCGTGATCGGCTTGCGCCCACCCGTCAGCGACGTCGAAGCTTTCGCGGTGCCTTCGCGCGACAGCGCGAAGAGCGTCGAGCCGACGCGGCCGCCATTCTCGATCAGATCGCGCTCGCTGCAGCTCGCTGCGATCGCGACCGCCAGCGAGTGCAAATGGCTACGGCGGTAGCAGAACAGCGCCAGCCTGGCGCGCACGTCAGGGGAAACACTCTCAACCAGCCTCGGCAGGCCACTCTCGCTGGCGCGATACATCTCGCCAAGGAGCTCGTCGCGGACCGGGCAGAAATCGCTTTCAAAGGCGTCGCGGCTTGAAAACATTGCAGTTCTCCCTCGTGTGAGGAAGATGCAGCGCAATTCTCTAACGAAAGGTTAACCACGCTGCCCGGTAGTCACCCGGGGTAGTTGCGCGTCGGCCGCGAATCGGTGGGGCGCAGTGGGGACTCGGGGACTACCGCGCCGGCTGGGATAGCGGGGCACCGGCGTCTCCACTGCGTCATGGCCGGGCTTGTCCCGGCCATCCACGGACAGCCCAGATGCACGAAGAACGTGGATGCCCGGGACAAGCCCGGGCATGACGACCTCTAGTGCCGATGAAAAGTTGCCTCGCTCAAAAGGGCAGCCCGCCCTCAGTTCGCCGCCATGAAGATCGCGAGGCCGAAGCCGGTCAGGTGGTGCAGCGCCTGGTCGACGCCGATCAGCGTCCAGAACCAGGGATGGGCGAGGTCGACGCCGAAATTGGCGGAGACGTATCCCTTGGCGCGGTCGATCGTGATGTGGATCAGGAAGTCGATGAAGGCCACGAACCAGAATCGCGGCGCCACGATCACGATCAGCGGCAGCGCGACGGCAAGGTGGACCAGGCAGTGCACCAGGAGCGGCAGGGCCCAGCCATGCTTCTGATCCTTGCCGTGCGCCATCCAGGCGGTTTGAAGAACGAAATCGGCGATGACGTGCTTGAAGGTGAGCAGCAACATCCAGCCAATGAGCGCTTCAACCGGAATCGCCGATGACATGGGTGGAAACGACAAAGCTGACGCCCTCATTGACGTGACGAGAAGAATTGGAGCGTTCAGCGCAACTTCTTCTTGGACCGGTCAAGCGCCGGGACGCGCAATTTATGACATCTCCCGCGGCGGAATGCAGCCGGGTGGAACCGGAAAATCGCCAAGTGTGGCTAACCGGTGATAGGAGTGCCAATCGCCGCGGACATATCGAGTAAGGTTACCTCCGGCTCGAAATTTGCATTCCGCCGCCTTCGCGCTATCATCGGCGATCGGGAATATCGTTCTTTTTTCAGGCGTTTACGAATTACCGGGGCCCGCCGCGCTTCCAAGCCACGCGCCGCCGCCAGCCAAACGATAAGGCCAGAGTGCTGCCATGAGTACCGAAGGCCCCATCGCATCGCCGACCATGCCGCCGCCCCGGCGCCCCAAGGTGATCAAGACCAACCAGCAGCAGGTTCTCCTCTACGTCGTGCTGACCCTGCTGCTGTCGTTCGCCACTGTCTGGGCCGGCCGCACGCT
This sequence comes from Bradyrhizobium sp. USDA 3397, assembly GCF_054060965.1. Classification (NCBI taxonomy): domain Bacteria; kingdom Pseudomonadati; phylum Pseudomonadota; class Alphaproteobacteria; order Hyphomicrobiales; family Nitrobacteraceae; genus Bradyrhizobium; species Bradyrhizobium sp. USDA 3397. The sequence goes on along the minus strand of NZ_JBSSDS010000001.1, from coordinate 5,824,324 downwards.
GGTGCACAATTCGGAGACGCTGACCTTTGCCGTCGGCGGCCCCAACAGCGATGAGGCGCTGTTCGCGGCCAAGCTCGCCGCCCTCCTGAAGAACAACGCGTCGCGCTTGCGGATCAACATCGTCAACAACGCCGACAATGCCAAGGCGCTCGCGCAGTTCGACCGCAGGCAGGCCGACCTCGCCGTGCTGCGCACCGACGCCAAGGTGCCGCTGCGGGCGCGCACGCTCGCGATCCTCGAGCACGATCTCGTGCTCCTGCTCGGTCCCGGCAACAAGAAGATCAAATCGCTGGCCGAATTGAAGAAGAAGAAGGTGGCGGTCGTCGCCGAGAACGAATCCTCGCTCGCCTTCGTCCGCAGCATCCTCGACGTCCCCGATGGCCCTGAGGCTGCGAAGATCCAGATGGCGCCGCAGGGCGCGACGCTCGACAAGCTGTTCGCCCCGGCAAACGGCTTCAGCGCGGTGATCGCGATCGTCCACGCCTCGAAGGCAGTCCGGGACAAATCCTATGAGCAAGCCGCCAAACGCGGCGGCTTCACACTGAACACCATCGAAGAAGCCAAGACGCTGGCGCGCAAATTTCCCGGCATTTCCGACGAGACCGTAACGGCAGGCTCGGTGTCGACATCCCCGCAGATTCCCGACGACGATCTCGACACGATCGGTCTCGAATGGCTGCTGGTCGCGCAATCCCGGATATCCCCAAGCACGGCCGGCGAGCTCGCCCGCACCGTCTACGAGAATAAGTCGGCGCTCGGGCTCGACAACGGCTTTGCCACCAGGATCGAGCCGGCCTCGGTGGAGAAGGACGCCTTCGTGATCGCGCATCGGGGCGCCGCCGACTACATCAACGACGACACCAAGTCGTTCCTGGATAAGTACAGTGACGTGATGTATCTGGGCGTCGCCGCGCTCAGCATCATCGGCTCGATCTTCGCGGCGATCTACGCCAAGATCACGCGGATCGCGCCGGAGAAGGCCAGCGAGCTCTCCACCGCCATCCTGGATATCGGCGAGCGGATCGAGCACCCCCATTCGCTGGATCAGCTCGAATGTCTCCAGGATGAGCTCGAGACTATCTTGCGCGGTGCCGTCATCGGCCTCAGGGACGGCACGATCAGTACCGACGGGCTCGACACCTTCAAGCTCGGCTACGAATTCGTCCGTGACGAGATCGGCATGCGCCGCGACTATCTGAAACGTCATGCCGGCGAAGCCGACAAGACGGTACGCGATGCCGGCCCGGCTCCGTCGGACGACAGCAATGTCGTGGTGGTGAAGACCGCCCAGAGCGCCTGACCCCGCCGGATTGAGCACACCACCGTCCGTGTCCCGGACAAGCTGCAATGCACAAAGGCGTTGCAGCGCTGAGCCGGGACCCAGGAACCGGCGACAATATGCGTTGCCACATGGGCCCCGGCTCTGCGGCGCATCACTGCGTGCTGCGCTGCGTCCGGGGGACGACACCGAGGCCCGTCCGATCGCCAGCCGGCCGTCTGGAACCCTGCCCATCCGCAACCGTTGGTTTCCGGTTGCAACCGGAGAACGCGGCATGCGTGCACTCCTCATCATCCTCCTTCTGGGAATGCTGGCGGCGGCCGGCTACTTCGCCTATTCCGCAATGGCGGTCGAAGGTGAGCCGATCCCGACGGAAGGCTATGTGGCGCTGGCGCTGGGCGCGGGGTTCTCCGTCATCGTCGGCGTCGGGCTGATGGTGCTGCTGTTCTTCAGCAGCCGCCGCGGCTACGACGAACCGCCACATTTCAGGTAGGGCACCTCGCCAGGGACAGCGGCGTGGACGGCAGGCCCGGTGCAGCGGCGCGGCAAACGACCGGCGCCGTCGTTGACGGCCTCCGCCCGGGCGGGCACTTTGGCGCCGACAACGGAGACGAGAATGTCGGACACAGCCGACGCAGCTTCTAGCCCCCTGCTCGAAATCATCGGCGCCCGCGCCACCATCCGCCTCAACCGGCCCAAGCATCTCAACCGGCTCCAGGCCGAGGATCTCGACGAGCTGACGAGATTGTTCGGCCGGGTCGAGGCCGACCCTGCTATTCGCGTGCTGGTGCTGACGGGCACCGGGCGCGCCTTCTCCGCCGGCTACGATCTCAATTCAGTCGCGGAACGCGCGGTCAGCGCGAGCGAGCAGCAGAGCGCGGGCTCGGCCTTCGAGGCGGTGGTCAACCGGCTCGAGGATCTCGGCGTTCCCACGATCTGCCGGCTCAATGGCGGCGTCTATGGCGGCTCGACCGACCTCGCGCTCGCCTGCGATTTCCGCATCGGCGTCGATACCGCGGAAATGTTCATGCCGGCGGCGCGACTTGGGCTGCACTACTACCCGAGCGGCATCAAACGCTACGTGACTCGCCTCGGCATGGACAATGCGAAAAAGCTGTTCCTCACCGCGCAGAAGATCGACGCTCCGGAGATGCTGCGTATCGGCTATCTCACCGCGATGGTGCCGGTGGACTTGCTGGATCAGGAGGTCGACAAGCTCGCTGCGATCCTCGCCGGCAACGCCCCGGAGGCGATGCGCGGCATGAAGCGGGCGATCAACGAGTTCGCCCGCGGCGAGCTCGAGGAGGACGCCGCCGATCAGCGCCACCGCGACAGCATGCGCGGCGACGAGATCAAGGAAGGCATCAAGGCGTTCGCCGAGAAGCGGGCACCGCGATTTTGACGCCCTCTCATCCACCCGCCGCGGCGGCATGCTGCGCCGCCATCTCCGCATCTGCGGCATTGATGCGCTGGAACGCCGGCCGCGCCGTCATGCGCTCCGCATAGCGGACGAAGACATCCTTCTTCGGCACGATGCCGAACATCATGGTCCAGCTGAAGGCGACGCCCCACAATACGTCGGCCGCCGTCATGCGCTCGCCGAGCAGATAGGGCCCGTTCGCCAGCTGGGCCTCGAGCGCACCCAGCATCGTATCGTAATCGGCATAGGGCGATTGCGTGATCGGCGCCGGCTCTCGCTGCATGAACTTGTCGATCAAGGCCGGCTCGAACGACGACCCATAATAGGCGATCCAGCGCAGATAAGGCCCGCGCAGCGGATCGTTCAGGGCGGGGGTCAGCCCCGCTTGCGGGAACAGGTCGGCGAGATAGATGGTGATCGCGACCTGCTCGGTCACCAGCGCCTCGCCGTGGCGAATCGCCGGCACCTTGCCCAGCGGGTTGACGGCGAGATAAGCGGGCTTGCGCTGCTCGCCGGCCTTCATGTTGAGGACATGGAGATCGTAAGGAGCCCCCAGCTCCTCCAGCAGCATCCGCGTGCCGGTGGCCCGCGACTGCGGCGAATAGAACAGGGTGATGCGGTTCGGATCGGTCATGGCAATCTCCATCTGGCCGGCTGGCGATGGCGCCGCTTGTAGCGGACCATACCTGACATCCTCTGTCAGGTATGGTCTAAGGGATCATGCGCGCGAGCCGAATGATGTCGATTCTCACCACCCTTCAGGCCAGGGGGATGGTTACCGCTCCCGAGCTCGCGGCGGCCTGTGAGGTCTCGGTGCGCACGATCTATCGCGACATCGACGCGCTCGCGGCGTCCGGCGTTCCCGTTTACGCCGACCGCGGCGCGGAAGGCGGCTATCGCCTGCTCGACGGCTATCGCGTGCGACTGAACGGGCTGTCGCAGAGCGAGGCGGGCGCGTTGTTCCTGGCAGGATTGCCGGGCCCGGCCGCCGCGCTCGGGCTCGATGCCGCGATGATCGCCGCCCAAAACAAGCTGATGGCGGCACTGCCTCCGAATTTGCGCGAGGATGCCGGGCGGATGCAGGAGCGTTTCCACCTGGACGCGCCCGGCTGGTTCGGCGAAGCGGAAGACCCGAAGCACCTGCGCACCATCGCCGGCGCCGTACTGCGCGGGACGCTGATCAGGATTCGGTACCAGAGCTGGCGTGCTGAGAAGCAGCGCCGCGTCGCGCCGCTCGGCCTCGTGCTGAAGGGCGGCAGCTGGTATCTCGCAGGACAAGTCGACGCCAGCGTGCGTACCTATCGCGTCGCACGCGTGCTCGACTGCACAGCCCTTGGCGACCGCTTCGATCGTCCCGCCGGCTTCGACCTCGCCGCCCATTGGCGGGCCGCGACGCTGCGGCTCGAAGCGGAGATGCATCCCAATGTCGCGATCGTCCGGCTGTCGCCGTTCGGCGTGAAGCTGCTCGGCGCGCTGAGCCAGCCCTATGTCAAGGCACGCACGCAGCTCGAGGAGACAACCGATGCAGACGGCTGGCGCATTGCGCGCGTGCCGGTCGGAAAGACATCGTGGCATGCCGCGGCCGAACTGCTGCGACTCGGCCCGGAAGCCGAAGTCCTTGAACCGGCCGATCTCCGCGACAAGATGGCCGAGCTGACGCAGGCGATGGCCGCGCGGTATCGCGCGGCGCAGAAAGCCTGATCGCGGCGCATTCTGCCGCAGCCGACGAAACATTCCTGAAACACGATTCTTCCCGCTTGCCATGAACGCGATCGCGTCTCGTCTCGACGGAAATGCAGGGACGCAACAATGGCCCTAGCGCCGAATGGAGAATGAAGATGTTTCGTAAGCTTGCACTTGGTCTGATCGCCGCCGGCTCGCTCGGCGTTGCCGCTCTCGCCCCCACCGCGGCCTCGGCCGGCGGCTTCCATCACCATCATGGTCATCACCACTGGGGTCCCGGCTGGGGCTTTGGCGGTATCTACCTCAACACCGGCGTCAGCAATTGCTATCAGGAGCGCCTGGTCCGGACCCGTCACGGCCTGCGCGTGCGCGTCGTGAACGTCTGCGCCTACGGGATCTACTGATATCTCGATATCCCGACAAAGCTCCGGTCGCATCGCGGCCGGAGTTTTGCGTTGAGCTAGCCGGCCTGCCGCTGCCGGCGAAACCAAGCCCAGGTCTCGCGCGTCGTTCTGATGTAACCGCGGCCGCGATGGACGATCTCGCCGTCGACAATCGCGTTCAGCTTCGGCAGGGCGTGAAAGGGGATCGAGGGATAAGCGTGGTGCTCGACATGATACGGCATGTTCCACGCGAACCATTTGACGATAGCACCGGTGTAAGTCGTGCGGGTGTTCTGAAAGGCGCTGCGGGTGCGGTCGCAACCGGTATGCTCGGCGTAAAGATAGGGCCGCAGGAAGAACTGCCCGATCACGAGCGGCACGATCCAGACCCAGAGCAGCAGCGCTGAAGAGAACCACAGCGACAGCGCCAGCAGCAGGGCGTAGAGCGCGACATAGGCGCGCGCCTCGGCCACGATGGTGCTGCGCTTGCTCTCGGGAATCCATGGCACGACGACCTTGCTGGTGATCGCGTGGCCGAGCATCAGCCGCAGACGGCCGGCGACCTGGAGCAGGCCGCTATAGGCGAGCGCAAGCTGGGTGTCGGACGTCGGCTTCACGCCAACGATCAGCTCGGGATCCTTTTCGGGGTCCTGCGTGTAGCGATGATGGTCCCAGTGAAACAGGCAGTAATATTCGTAAGGCAGCCCGATGATGAACGCCGAGAGATAGCCGACGCCGAGATTGAGGCCCCGGCTCCTGAACGCCGTCTTGTGCGCGGTCTCGTGCACCGCCATGAACAGGAAGGCGACGACATAGCCCTGCACCACCATCAGCGGCAGCGCCCAGAGCGCGCCCCAGCTCGACCAAACCTTCCAGATCAGCGCGCCCACCAGCACGATCACGCCGTAATGGCCGAGGCTCTGCACCGCACCTCTGATGTTGGAGCGAACCGACAATTCGCGCAGCGTGGTGGGTGTCAGGGGCTTCAGGCGATGGCCGGCGTCCGTTGCGTCGCTCATGATCGATTGCGTGCCCTACTTGCGGAGAAGCTCGGCGATCTCGGCCTTGATGAAGGCCTGGTCGCGGGGATTGTTGATGGGATTGCCGGCGCGGTGGCCATGCAGCGATGGGATCGGATGCAGCACCGCCGATCTCGCGTTGACGAGCTTGCCGAGCTCGTCCTCGTTGTCGTGCACGTCGAAATAGCGGTCGGTCGCGCCCGGCATCAGCAGCATGTGTGCCTTGATCGCCGCCAGCGCGCGATCGAGATCACCGGCGAATGCCACACACCGGCTAATGTCGCCACGCTGCCAGATGCCGATCTGCGCCAGGAGATCGTTGGCATCGCGCCGCGCGAAGGTCGCATCCCAGGCGCGGGCGAGATAATCCTCGAGTGAAGTGAAGCCGGCCTCGCGCCAGAGCTCGTCGCGATAGAAGCCGTGCGACATCGCCCAGCCGGCATAGACGCGTCCCATGGCGCGGTAGCCGGCGACGGGTTTTTCGAGGAAGCGGCCGTCGCGGAAGGCGGGATCGGCCGTGAGCGCGGCCTTCACGCTTTCAAGGAAGACGTAGTTATAGGGCGCGCAGCGGGCGCTGCCGCAAACGACGGCGGCGCGCTCGACCATGTCGGGATGCAGCGCCGACCAGTGATAGGCCTGCATGCCGCCCATCGACCAGCCATAGACCAGCGCAAGCTTCGAGATGCCGAAGCGTTCGGTGAGCAGCCGGTGCTGGACCGCGATGGCATCGTGATAGCTCACCTCCGGGAAGGGCGCGGGCGTGTTCGAGGGCGAAGACGATAGGCCGTTGCCGAACAGGTTCGGGATGATGATGAAGTAGCGCGTGGGATCGAGCATGCCGTCGGGGCCGATCAGCCATTCAATGTCGGTATGCTGCGCGCTGAACGAGGTCGGATAGAGGATGACGTTGTCCCTGGCCGGGCTCAGCGTGCCGTAGGTCTTGTAGGCGAGCTTCAGGGAGGGAAAGACGGTCCCGGATTGGAGCGCGACGTCGCTAGCCTCGAAGATCTCGTCATCGCGCTGCACCGTCATGCACTCAGCTCCCGCTCGCGGAGGCCTTCTCGGCGTCCGCAATGCATCGATCATGCCGGCCCTTGGCCAGATGCTTCGATTGGCCTATATTGTACTTCTAGTACAGTTATTAGAGACCGGCAAGACAAATCCGATCCGCAGCCCGGCTCAGGCGATGGCCGCGAGATAGCGCGCGACCGACGCAGCAAACGCCGCCTTGGCACCGCCGGCGATGTTGCGGCCCCACCAGGCGCCGTAGATCCGGTCGAAGGCGAGCGGCTCGACAGCCGACGCGATCCGCCGTACCGCAGCGGCGTTGAGCGGCATGTAGTTCGGGTAGGAATACATAAAGCTGACGAAGCGCCGGTCCATCGTCACCTGCGCGATATCTCCCGTGAGCAGCGCGCCCTTGCCGTCCGCACCACGCGCATAATGCAGCACGGTGGCGCCGGCGAAGTGGCCGCCGGTGCGCAGCAGCAGCACGTCGTCGGAGAGGCGATGGCTTTCGCCGGTCCAGTGCACGATCGCCGGGTGAGGTCGCGTGACGAAGGCGCGATCGTCGGCATGCAGATAGACCGGCACGCCACCGAACCTGTCGCTCCAGTCGGCGGCCGCGCCATAATAATGCGGATGCGAGATCGCAATGGCCTTGAGGCCGCCGAGCGCTGCGATGTGATGGATGGCCTCGTCGCTCGCGAGTGGAATGCAGTCCCACATCAAGCAGCCGCCGCCGTCGGGCACCAGCAGCGCGCGCTGCCCGATGGCAAAGCTCGGCTCCATGCCGATTCCGGTCAGGCCGAGATCGTCGCGCCCCACCAGTCGGTGCTTGCGCGCGAGCTCCTCGCGCGTGAGGAAGGCTTGACCGTCCCAGCCGACGAACTGGCGCTCGTCCTCGCAGATCGGACAGGCCGCAGGGGGATTCCCGCTATCCGGGAATTGAGCGCCGCAGGTTGCGCAGGTCCAGAGGGGCATCGCGCTGATCCATCGTGAGTCCATTCTTGCAAGACATGACGTCGCGCGCGCCGGATCGCAAGAGCAACCGGAACCAACGCCATGAGAGCAGGTTAAGTTCTGGTCCGCCCCGGGCGCCCGCAGCGCCCGCCGAGCCCGTCTCATGCGAGATCCGATTCGATCGGCAGCATCAAGTTCAGCGTCTCGATGACATCGCGCCCTTCAACGTCTCGCATCTGGCCCCTGTTCGCGCTCAATTTCTTCATGGCCGACATGCAGTCGGGCATCGGGCCGTTCGTCGGGGTCTTCCTTCAGGAACGCGGCTGGGCGACCGGCCTGATCGGCACGGCAATGACGATCGGCAACGTCGCGGGCATGCTGGTCACGACTCCGATCGGCGGCTTCATCGATTCCAGCCGCAACAAGCGGCTGTGGGTGATCATTCCCGGCATCTGCGTCGTTTCGGCGTCCGCAATCATCCTGATCTCGCAAAACTTCTGGGCGGTGACGTTCTCGCAAGTCGCGCAATCGCTGGCGAGCGCCGCAATCGTGCCGGCCGTCACGGGCATCACGCTCGGTATCGCCAAGCAGAAGGGCTTCAATGCGCTCAATGGCCGCAACCAGGCGTACAACCACGCCGGCAACATGGTCGGAGCCGCGCTCTCAGGCTATCTCGGCTACAAGTATGGCTATTTTGCCGTGTTCGCGCTGGCGGCCTTGTTCGGCGCCATCGCGATCGCTTGCGTGCTGATGATTCCAGCCAAGGCGATCGACGACCGCGCCGCGCGCGGCAGCAAGGAGGACGATTCCAAGGCGCCGCCGGATGCGATGACGATGCTGCTGAAGCACAAGGCGTTGCTCGTGCTTGCTCTCGCCCTCGCGCTGTTCCACCTCGGCAATGCCGCGATCGTGCCGCTGTACGGACTTGCCGCGGTCGCCGAGGGACAGGCCAACGGCCCGAGCTTCGTCGCAACGACCGTGGTGATCGCACAGGGCGTGATGATCGTGACCTCGCTGATCGCGATGACGGCCGCGAGCAAGCGCAATTACTGGCCGGTGATCCTGGTGTCTTTCATGTTCTTGCCGGTCCGCGGCGTGCTCGCGTTCTTCGTCACGGGATGGTGGGGCGTGGTGCCGATGCAGGTGCTCGACGGCATCGGCACCGGACTGCAAACGGTCGCCGTCCCCGGCATGGTCGCGCGCTCGCTCAACGGCACCGGCCGCATCAATCTCGGCCAGGGCGCCGTGATCACCGTGCAGGGTATCGGCGCGAGCCTCAGTCCCGCTCTCGGCGGCTGGATCGCGCAATGGATCGGCTATGGGCCGACCTTCCTGCTGCTCGGCGGCTTTGGCCTGGCGTCGATCGCGCTGTGGCTGGCCTTCAGTGCGGCGGTGAAGAAGTATTGAGGTTCTCCGGCGCCTGGCGGTCGCGGCGCAAAGTGCTCGATTTGCCCAATAAGCAGGCTGCGGCACCTCGTCGCTGGCTCAGCGCGTAGGTGCGAGTGGTTTTTCGCGCAATCTGGCGCTTTTCCAGTTGCCGCATCCCCGGCGCGCCGACGAAAGTGCGGACCGCAATGAATCGGCAATAGGCGTTCCGGCGATCGATGACCCAGCCGCAGCTCTCATTCGATGGCGATCCGAACGGTGCGGCCTATGAGCAATGGCGCGAGCAGTTTTGCCGTCAGGTAGCGAACGTCGATTTCGTGCCGGTTGGTGAAGGGCGCGTTCACCGAACCATTGCGCCTGCCATTCTTCCCCGCCTCAGACTCTCGGCCTCGTTCGGCACGCCGATGTCCTTCGTGTCATTGGGAACGAACGACGAGTTGGTGATCACGACGTCGCCCAATTCGGCATTGCGTGGGGCCATGGGGAAACGGCCACTGGAGGTCGCCGCCGGCGACATCACGATCGGCGATCCCTCGATCAAGGGGGCCCAAATCACGCAACTGGCGTATGGTAATTTCCAGACCGCGCTGCTGCCGCGGAAAGCTCTGCTGCGCGCCTGCCCGAATGCCGAGGACCTAATCGCGGGGTCGATCTCCGGCGCCAACCCGATCACATCGATGTTCCTGCGATATTACGACCTCGCACACGCGCACGCGGACAAGCTCGCGCCGGCGGAGCTCGATGCGGTCTCGCAGCACCTGTTCGACCTCGCCGTCCTGATGCTCGGCGCACGCGGCGATGCCGCCGAAGAGGCTCAATTGCGGGGCCTTGCGGCGGCGCGCTTCGAAGCGCTCAAGTCCGACATCCTGGCTCAGCTGGACAGCCCCGCATTGTCGCTGTCCGACCTCGCAGCCGCGCACCGGATCAGTCCGCGCAGCATCCAATTGCTGTTCGAGCGCGCCGGCATCACCTATAGCGGCTTCGTGCTGGAGCAAAGATTACTGCGCGCCGAACGACTGCTGCGAAGTCCTGCCATGCGCAGCCGCAAGATCATCGAGATCGCGCACCTCGCTGGCTTTCACGACGTCTCCTACTTCCATCGCGCGTTTCGCCGCCGTTTCGGAGCGACGCCCGACGATGTCAGGAAGCTGGCTGGCGAGGCCGAATAAGCGAGTTCCGCCGCGACGGCGCCGGAACGGCGCCTGCTAGGTCCCAAAACTCTTCTGCACCGCCTTGTCGAGCGTCTCGCCGCCGACGAAGCGCTGGCGCAGCTCGCGCTTGAGCAGCTTGCCGCTCGGATTCTTCGGCAGGGCGTCCACGAAGATCACGCGCTTGGGCACCTTGAAATGGGCCATGTGGCCGGCGCAATGCCTGATGACGGCGTCTTCGTCGAGCTTCGCCCCGGTCTTGACCACGACGATGGCGGTCACGGCCTCGATCCAGCGCGGATCGGGCAGGCCGACCACCGCGACCTCGGAGACCTCCGGAATGCGATAGACCATCTCCTCGACCTCGCGGCTCGCGACGTTCTCGCCGCCGGTCTTGATCATGTCCTTGACGCGGTCGACCACGGTGATGTGGCCTTCCTCGTCGACGGTGGCGAGATCGCCGGAGTGAAACCAGCCGCCGGCAAATGCCGCCGCAGTCTTGACCGGATCGTTGTAATAGCCGGAGAGCAGATGCGGCGAGCGATGCACGATCTCGCCGACTTCGCCGACCTTGACATCCTCCATCGCCGTGTTGACGACGCGCGTCTCGACATTGAGCACGGGCTTGCCGGCGGAGCCGGCCTTGCGGAGCTGATCCTCCGGTCGCAGCACGGTCGCGAGCGGCGCGATCTCGGTCTGGCCGTAGAAATTCCAGAACTTGACCGCGGGCAGACGGCGCTGCAATTCGAGCAGCACCTCCACCGGCATGATCGAGGCGCCGTAATAGCCCTTCTGCAAGGTCGACAGATCGGTCTTGTCGAAGTTCGGCGAGCGCAGCATCGCGATCCAGATCGTCGGCGGCGCGAAGAACGAGGTGATCCTGTGCGCCTGGATCAGCGCCAGGATGTTGTCGGCGGTCGGCTTGCCGGTAATTACGCCGGAGGCGCCGAGATACACCTGCGGGCCCAGGAACACATCCAGCTGCGCGCAATGATAGAGCGGCAGAGCGTGCAGGAACTTGTCGTCCACGCTCATGCCGCCGTCGATGATGCAGCTGACATACTGCCACATCACGGCTTCATGGGTCAGCATCGCGCCCTTGGGCAGCGATTCCGTGCCTGAGGTGTAGACGATCTGCGCGAGATCGCGGCTGTCGACCGAGGCGTCCAGGAACGAGCCGTCCGGATGCAGGAGATCATCGAAGGTGGTGAGGTCTGCGGGCGGCGCGGCCGGATCCTCGCCCGGCAGCCAGATCATCTTCTCGACCGCGCAATCCTTTGCGCTCGCCGCGCGTGCGGGCTCGACGAAATCGGGACCGGTCGCGAGCAGCTTTGCGCCGGAGCTCTTCAGGATGAAATTGATCTCGTCCGGATTGAGCATGAAGTTGATCGGCACCAGCACCGCGCCGATCCGCGCCGCCGCGAAGCGCAGCGCAGCGAAGGCGTGCGAGTTGCGCGAGAGCACGGCGAGGCGGTCGCCCTTCCCGACGCCGAGGCCAAGCAGGCCGCGGCCGAGCCGGTTGCAGATCGCGTCAATCTCGGCAAAGCTCCAGCTCACGTCGCCGCAGCTCACCGCGAGCTTGTTCGGCTCGCGGCCTGCGGAGCGGCGCAGGAGATCGCCGATGGAATGCTCGCGCGCTTTCGAGATGGTGGCTGCAATGTCGCCGGTCATTTCTTCCCCGTGGAATTTTCGTTCAGCACAAAGGCCGCGAGCTTTCGTGTTTCGCGGACCGTAGTCGGCGCCGTCAGCGACGTCAAATTACACGCGGGCAAATAAAACCCGCGAAAACAACCCCATGCACAGTAGACGGTGGCTGCAAGATCAATGGGTTAGGTGGGAAGCGGGATTGGGTGTGAGTCGGGCAGGATTTCAGGAGCCAAAAAGCCAAGGGACAGTGGTTCCACTCGCCCGTCCGGCGCGCCTAAGCGAGCCGAGGAGAATTGGCCGCGATGGTTGCTCCCATCCGAATGACGTCTCCCGTGATTTGCTTCGTCGGGCAAAACAGGAGCATAGTGGCATCATCGCGGTTTGGCACTCCAAGCTCAATTACCCCGCCTGACCAGCGGGCATTCACTGTCAGCGAGCGAAGCGTAGACTTCGCCGCTCGGAATTTTCTCGAGCACGTTGTAGTACTCCCAGGGTGCCTTGACCTCGGACGGATCCTTCACCTGCACAAGGTAGAAGTCGTGCACGAGCTTGCCGTCCTCGCGCAACCGCGCGCCGCGTGCGTAGAAATCGTCGACGGACGTCGCGCGCATCTTCTCCAGCACTGGATCCGTTGCATCCGTGCCTACGGCAGCGACTGCTTTCAGATAGTGGCTGACGCCGGAATAGACCGCGGCTTGCGGTGCCGTGGGCATGGCGCTGCGAAGCTTGAAGAAGCGCTGGCCGAACGCCCGGCTCTCGTCATCCAGCGCCCAGTACCATGCCGTCAGCGTGGTCAGGCCCATGGCGATTTTCGGGCCCATGGCATGAACATCGGTGTCGAACATCAGTTCGGCCACGGGCTTCTGGTTTCCCGTGTTCATGCCGAACTCGTTCCACTGCTTCATCAGATTGACCAGCTGATCGCCGGCATTGGCGAAGGCGATCGCCTTCGCGCCAGACGCCTTCGCCTGCAGGATGAACGAGCTGTAGTCCGCGTTGCCAATCGGGTGATACACCGCGCCGAGCGACTTGCCGCCCGCGGCCGCCAGCACGCGCTGCGATTCCGACACCATGTTCTTGCCGAACGCGTAATCGGCCGCGATGAAGAACCAGGTGTCGTAGCCCTGGCTGACCAGGGTACGGATCGGTCCCGACACCAGATTGTAGGAATCGTGCAGCCAGGCCAGGCCGCTTCGCGAACATTGCTTGCCCGTCAATTCGGTGGTCGCCACCGCCGAATAGATCGCAATCTTGTTCTTGTCGCGCGCCAGCGACTGGATCGCCAGCCCCACGGCCGAATTGGACACGTCGGCGACCATGTCGACGCCGTCGACGTCGAACCATTTCCGCACAATGCCGACGCCGATATCAGGCTTGTTCTGATGATCGGCGGCCAAGATCTCGACCTTGATCGACGGCACTAATTTCTGAAAATCTTCCGCCGCCATCTTGGCTGCCGCAACGGAGCCCGATCCCGACAGGTCGGACAATGGCCCGGTCTGGTCATTGATGATGCCGATCCGGACCACACTACCGGAGAGTTCGGCGGCGCGAGTGGGCGGACAAGATGCGATGAAAGTCCCAACGACGAGAAGGGTAGCGATGCGGCCGTGCCAGTTCATGCGAACACCTTTCCAATAGTGGCGCTTGTGGCTTTCCTCCCTGTGCCGAACGGGCTTAAGCTGCCGTTGCTTTCGCCTTGAGTTTAGAAACTGCCTTCTGCACCGCGGCTGCGCGCTTTTGCAGCCAAGGTTCGGCCTCGCGGCGCATGCGGGAAATCAGCTCACGCGGCGCATTCTGCACGGTGATGTCGAACGGCGGCTGCGGCTGATATTCCAGCATCAGCTGGAGATTTTTCGCAACGTCTTCGCCGCAGAGCTCGGCGGCGACCTGAAAACCGAAATCGATACCGGCGGTGACACCGCCGCCGGAAATGCGGTTGCGGTCAACCACGACGCGTTCGTCGACGGCGATGGCGCCAAAGGCAGCAAGCTGGTCGCTCATCAGCCAATGGCAGGCTGACCTGTATCCGTCGATCAGGCCTGCGGCGCCGAGGATCAGACAGCCGGCGCAAACCGAAGTGATGTAGCGTGCCGATCCACCCTTGTCGCGAACGAAGGCAATCACCTCGTCATCGTCCATGGTGGCGACCTGTCCCGGGCCGCCGCCGATGCAGAACACGTCCAGATCCGGGCAGTCGGCGAACGTCGTGGTTGGCAGCAGCGGAAGACCGACGTCGCTGACGACAGGCTCGATACGCTTCCACAACAGGTGCATGCGGACGTTCGGCAGACGGGCAAACACTTCGAAAGGTCCGGTGACGTCCAGCTGCGTCATCCCGGGATAGTACAGAATTCCGATTTCGATCCGCTTGCCGGACATGGAGCCCTCCTACGTTGGATAACCCATGTTGACAGCGGAGGGCATTTGCCGAAATGTCATTACACACGCAATTCCTGCCAAGCCGTCCCTGCTCAAGGCGCTGCCAATGGCCCGTTCCGTCCGCCGCCGCGTGATCTTCGTGCTGTTCGACGACTGCCTGTTGCTCGACTTCGCCGGACCGCTGCAGGCCTTCGAGTTGGCCTGCGAAACGTCCAAAGCGGGGCAGGCGCCCTATGTCTGGCAGATCTGCTCGTTGAAGGGCGGGCCGGTCAAAACCTCGTCCGGTCTGGAGGTGATCACGACCGCCCTCGCTGATTGCGACCAAAAGAACATCGACACCCTCGTGGTGGGTGGGGGTCCCGGCGTCCATCGCGCCGCTGCAGAAGCCGCGCTGGTCGATTGGTTTCGCCTGGCAGCGCCGAAGGCAAGGCGCGTCTGCTCGGTCTGCACGGGTACATTCGTTCTGGCTGCGGCCGGGCTGCTGCGCGGGCGGCGCGCGGTCACCCATTGGGGTTCCTGTGACCTGCTGCGAGAAAAACATCCCGACGTTTCGGTTCAGGTCGATCCAGTCTTTGTGCATGACGGCGGCATCTGGACATCGGCAGGCGTGACGGCCGGCATCGATCTGGCGCTTACGCTGCTGGAAGATGATCTCGGCCATCGCGAGGCCATGCGCATCGCGCGCCGGCTCGTCGTTTTCCTCAAGCGGCCCGGCGGGCAGGCGCAATTCAGCGTGCCGCTGTCAATGCAGGCCTCGGAAGACCGCGCTTTCGAAACAATTTCGAGCTGGATGCAGGAAAATCTGGGCCGCGATTTGCGCGTCGAAAGTCTCGCCGAACGAGCCGGCATGAGCCCGCGCACCTTCGCGCGCGTGTTTCGCCAGAAGACCGGCCGCACCCCGGCCAAGGCGGTGGAAGAGCTTCGCGTCGAGGCCGCCCGACGCGCGCTGGAAGAGTCCGCCTCCCCTATCAAGGAAATCGCCGCGCGCGCAGGCTTTCAAAGCGAAGAGCATCTGCGCCGCGCGTTCCGCCGCCGCCTGAACGTGTTGCCGCATGACTATCGGACTCGATTCCATCAAGGGTAAAGTCAGCGACAGGCCGGCGGCGGCTCCGCGTTGGGCGTCAATCGCGTCAAATGGACGTCATCGGCAATTGTCGGTCTCGGTGGTCGCGGGCCTCGAGGAGCTAGCCTTCCAAGATCGCGACCGCACGCGTCCATCCGGCCGAGGCGCGCTCGATCTTGACCGGGAAGCATGACACCTTGAAGCCTGACGGCGGCAGCAGTTCGAGATTGTGCAGCTTCTCGAGATGACAATAGCCGATATGGCGTCCGGCCTTGTGGCCTTCCCAGATCAGGCTGGCGTCTTTCGTCTCGGCATATTTCTTCGCGGTGTGAACGAACGGCGCGTCCCAGCTCCAGCCGTCGGTGCCGGTCAGGCGCACGCCGCGCTCGAGCAGGTACATGGTTGCTTCGTAGCCCATGCCACAGCCCGACGTGACGTAGTCCTGCCGGCCATATTTGGCGCCAGCGCTGGTGTTGACCACGACGATCTCGAGCGGCTTCAGCTCGTGGCCGATGCGCTCGAGCTCGGCCTCGACGTCCTTGGCCGTTGCGACATAGCCGTCCGGCAGGTGCCGGAAGTCGAGCTTCACGCCGGGCTGGTAGCACCATTCCAGCGGCACCTCGTCGATGGTCCAGGACCGCTCGCCGCGATTCATGGTCGGGTGAAAATGCCAGGGGGCGTCGAGATGCGTGCCGTTGTGGGTGGAGAGACTGACCTGCTCCACCGCCCAGCCCTGGCCATCAGGCAGATCCTCGGCCTTCAGCCCGTCGAAGAACTGCAGCATGCGCGGCAGGCCCTGCTGATGATCGATATACTGGATCGTCGGATGATTGCCGGGCGGGTCGGCGGGCACGTCGTTCTGGAGAGGGACTGAGATGTCGATCAGCTTGCTCGTCATGGCGCTTCCTCGTCGATTGTTTTCGTTGGCGGCGTCAGCCGCGCCTTCAGACGTCCCCTTCAGGTATCTTGCCGCTCGACGCGGTTCTTCAAGATACCGATCTTCTCGACCTCGAGCTCGATCGTATCGCCATGCTCGAGAAACCAGCCGAGCTCGAGGCCGCAGCCATTGCCGACCGTGCCGGAGCCGATGAATTCACCGGGCATCAGCGTCTCGTCCTGGGAGACGTGCGCGATGATCTCCTCGAACGAAAACAGCATGCCCTCGCTCACGCCTTTCGAGCGGGTCTCGCCGTTGACGCGCGCTTCCATCTTTAGCTTGTAGGGATCACCGATCTCGTCCGGTGTCACGATCCAGGGCCCCATCACGTTGCCGCCGTCAAAACTCTTGCCCTTGGCAGGGCCGAGCCGTCCCTCCATCTCGATGCGCTGGGCGTCGCGCGCCGAGAAATCGTTGAAGATGGTATAGCCGAAGATGTGATCCCCAGCCTTCGCAGGCGTGATGTTGGCGCCCTTGTTCTTGGTGATGATCCCGAATTCGAGCTCGTAGTCCATCACCTTGCTGTAGCGAGGCCATTTCACCGTGGTGTTGGTGCCGCGGACGCTGAAGCGGTTGGTGATGTAGAAGATCGGCTGCTTGCGATAGACCTCGGGCAATTCGCCGAGCGGCTCGGCGTCGATGCGCGCCAATGCCGCCATGTCGCCCTTGGCACGCGCGGCGAGCTTTTGCTGCCCGCGCGGCGCCTGCAGGATGTGCAGGGGAAACGACATGCCGTCCCGCATTTGCCTGGGCTCCGGGACCGGCGCGAGGATGTCGACGGCGTTGACCGCCGCCGACAGCGTCGCGTCCTGGCCGTGCTTGTCGAGCAGGGCCCGGGCCCGATCGAGCGCGCGGGGCCCGGCGTCGATCAGCGCCAGCATCGAGCCAAAGGCCGGATCGGCCCCGCCGTCCCGTGCGGCCGCGGCGGCGAGGTCGAACACCTGGCTGCTATTGCTGTGGACGGCTCCGATCTTCTCCTGACCGGCCGATCTGAATGTTGCGAGTTTCACCTTGGGCACCCCTTGTTATCGTTCGAAATATATGATCAGATAAAATATCGATAAACAAGATAGAAAAATACAAATCGGGAGAGCGCGGTGAGAGGGACACAGGTCAGGGCGATATTGGCAGGTCTCACGGTGGGCCTTGGGGTGTCCGTTGCTTCCACGGCGCCCGTGCTGGCGCAGGCCAAGATCCAGATCGGCTGCACCGCGACTTCGGACTGCGCCTCGGCCATGGTCGCAGTCGACGAAGGCATTTTTAGAAAGCACGGGCTGAACGTCGAGATGACGCCGATCGCGATCAACTCCAACATCCCGGCGGCGATCCTGTCGAATTCGATTCAGGTCGGCGGACCCACCTCCACCGTCTTCCTGCAAGCCGTCGACGGCGGCCTCGACCTCGTCGCGATTGCCGGCGCCTCGGTCATGAACCCGACCTCCAACACCGCGATCGCGGCCTTCGTCCGCAACGGCATCACAATCAAGGATCCCAAGGACTTCATCGGCAAGAAGGTCGGCGCGCCGGGCCTGAACGCCTTCCTGCACGTGCTGTTCGTGAAATGGCTGGTCGAGAAAGGCGTCGATCCCCTAAGCGTCAATTTCGTCGAGGTCACCTTCCCGACCATGGCCGACATCATCAAATCAGGCGGCGTCGATGCCGTGCTCACCGCCGAGCCGTTCATCACGCGCATGAGCAATGCGGGGCTCGGCTCGGTCGGCGCGCGCTATGGCGCCGAGCTCGGCCGCACCGATCCGATCATCTTCTATGCCGCATCCCGCGACTGGGCGGAGAAGAATGTGGCCACCGTGAAGAAGTTCCGCGAAGCGATCGCGGAGGCCGCCACGATCGTCAACAGCGACCGCGAGAAGGCCTCGGCCTCGATCGCCAAGTTCACCAAGCAGCCGCTCGATCTCGTCAAGGCGACGCCGCCGAACCAGTCCGAGCCGAACCTCAAGCCGCAAAACCTCAGCTGGTGGATCGAGGTGATGTCGTCGCAGAAGATGCTGCAATCGAAGCTCGACACCGCGAAACTGGTGCTGAACTAGGGGATATCGACGATGCCAGCTCCCGAGCGCACTCTCGAACGCCCGCCGACGGAAGCCGGCACCTTGAGCGAGCGTGCCGCAAACCTCATCGAGCAGGACATCCTGGCCGGAGATCTCGCGCCGGGATCGCGGCTCGGCATCGTCGACCTCGTGCAGCGTTACGATATCGGCGCCACGCCGCTGCGTGAAGGCCTGTCGCGGCTGATGTCGCGCGGCCTGATCGTCGGCATCGGCCAGCGCGGCTTCCGCGTCGCCGAGGTCAGCCGCGAAGATCTCGCCGACATCACCTGCATGCGGACCGCGGTCGAGATCGAGGCGGTCAGGCTGGCGATCCTGCACGGCGATGCCGCCTGGGAGGCCGGCATCATCAGCGCGCTGCATCAGATGCGCCGGCATATCGAGCGCACCGGCAACGAATTCCGCGAGGGCGCTGCGGAGTTCGACCGGCTGCACAAGGGCTTCCACACCGCGCTGCTCGCCGCCTGCGGCTCGCGGCGCATGCTGGCCGCCCACTCCGACCTCTACGACCAGGCCTACCGCTACCGCCGCGTGATGATGGGCGCCATCGACAGCGGCGAGAGATTCATCCGCAGTCACCAGATACTCGCCGACCACGTGCTCGCCCGCGACGTGGCCGCCGCGCAAAAAATGCTGGCGGCGCATCTGCACTCGACCATCGACTTCGTCTATCCGCAGGTGGGCGGAGAGCAATCATGAGCGTCGTTGCAAGGCTCAGCGAGGCGCGCGCCGCGCGGCGGCAGAAACCGCTGATCGCGTTCAATGCCGCGACGCTGCGGCTCGGCGGCAAGACCATCATCGAGAACCTCGATCTTCAGGTGCGGCCGGGCGAATTCCTCTGCATCGTCGGCGCCTCCGGCTGCGGCAAGACCACGGCGCTGCGGCTCGCCGCAGGCCTCTATCGCCCCACGAGCGGCGCGGTGACGTTTGAGGGCGAAGAGATCACCGAGCCGCGGCGCGAGGTCGCGATCGTGTTCCAGGATTACGGCAAGGCGCTGTTGCCGTGGCGGACCGCCGCCGGAAACATCTCGCTGGCGCTGGAAGCCTCGCGGGTGCCGGCGCGCGAACGCGGCGCGCGCATCGAGGCGCTGCTGCGCAAGGTCGGGTTGCCCGGCCATGCCGACAAATATCCGACTGAGATGTCAGGAGGTATGCAGCAACGGCTGCAGATCGCGCGCTGCCTTGCGCAGGAGCCGACCACGCTGCTGATGGACGAGCCGTTCGGCGCGCTGGATGCGATGACCCGGCAAGGCTTGCAGGACGAGGTCCTGTCGCTGACGCAGGCGAGCCAGACCACCGTGATCTTCGTGACCCACGATCTTGACGAGGCGATCTATCTCGGCGACCGCGTCATCGGCCTCTTGCCGCATCCCGGCCGGATCGGGATCGAGCTCGACGTCGACCTGCCGCGTCCGCGCGACCAGCTCGCCACCCGCGAACATCCGGAATTCCTGCGGCTGCGCCGGCAATTGTTCGACTTCATCAAGGCGACCGAGCATTGAGCCTCGACCGCACCAAGCCCTTGCTGCTGCCGCTGGCGCTGGTGCTGGCGTTTGAGCTCTGGGCGCGCCTCACCCATCTGCAAAGCGACAGCCTGGCGCCGCCGAGCGCAATCCTCGCGGCGCTGGCCACGGCGCTCGCCGATCTCTCGATTCCGGTCGCGACCCGCGACACGCTGTTCGCCGCCTTTGCGGGGCTTGCCATCGGCAGCGCCATCGGACTTGCGCTCGGCATTGCCTTCGGCATCTCGCGTCCCCTCGACCGGCTGATGGAGGTGACGGTCGAGGCGATCCGCCCGATTCCCTCGATCGCGCTGCTGCCGATTGCGTTGATCGCGCTCGGCTTCGGCTACCGCATGGAGATCGTGATCGTGGCGTTCGCCTGCGTCTGGCCGATGCTGATCATGACGCGCAGCGCGGTGCGCAGCATCGAGCCGCGATTGATGGAGGTGTCGCGGGCCTTGCGGCTGAGCGCGCCGCAACGGATCGCGAAGATCGTGATCCCGGCCGCACTGCCGAGGATCTTCGTCGCCTTCCGCCTGTCGGCCGGGATCGCCCTGATCGTCGCCGTCACCGTCGAGATCGCCATCAACCCGATCGGCTTGGGTGCCGGCATCATGCTGGCGCAGCAGGCACTGCGCGCCGACCTGATGCTGGCCTATCTCGTCTGGATCGGCGCGATCGGCTACGCGCTGAACATGCTGTTGATCGGGGCCCAGCGCCGCCTGTTCGGCCGCGCCGCGCTCGCCGGAGACAATCCATGAAGCGCGCGGCGATCCTCTGGCGTGTCGCAAGCGTCCTCGTCGCAGCGGGCTTCATCGCGGCGTGGCAGCTCATCGCCGACCTGCGCCTGGTGTCGCCTGTGTTCCTGCCTGGTCCGGACCGCGCCTGGGCCGCTTTGGTGCGTGGCTTCGCCAGCGGCGATCTCGCGGGCAAGCTCGTCGGCACGCTGGAGCACATGGCCTATGGCTGGTTCGCCGCCTCGATCGCCGGCATTGCTCTCGGCGCGCTGATCGGCTCGTCCAAGACGATGCGCGCCTATGTCGCGCCGTCGCTGGAATTCTTAAGGCCCCTGCCGGTCTCGGCGATCATCCCGGTCGCGATCGCGATGCTCGGGCTGACGCAAGGCATGGCGCTGTTCGTGATCGCCTTCGGCGCGATCTGGCCGATCATGCTCGCCACCATTCACGGCTTTGCCGCAGTCGAGCCGCGGCTGTATGAGGTCGCCAGCTCGCTGCAGATGTCGCGCACCGCCATCATCGCCAAGATCGCCCTGCCCTCGGCATTGCCGGATATCCTCGCGGGCATGCGGCTCAGCCTGACCGTCGCGCTGATCCTCTCGGTGGTCTGCGAGATCCTGGCCGGCCTCGACGGCCTTGGTCACTGGGTCCTGCTCTCGGCACGCGCGTTTCGATCCGCCGACCTCTTCGCCGGCGTCATCCTGCTCGGTGCGACCGGATATTTGACGTCAGTTGCGATGTCACTCGTCGAGCAGCGGCTACTCGCCTGGCAGACCGCGGCGAGGTAGCGCGGCGATCCCATCGCCAAAACAAAAACGGCCCGCTTCGCGCGGGCCGTTGTCGTCTCGGATCCGGTCAATCCGAATTTGACTGCGGGGATAGGCAACCACCGATACCGACACTTGCTTCAAGCCGCAATTTGAGCGGCAGACCTTGGACGCTATCCCAGCAGCAGGTGCATCGCGGCCACGACCTCTCCACAACTCGACATCTGCCGAGCCCGGAGGCCCCTTCCCCTCCCCGGCGCGGACGCTCCGTATCGAATGTATTGCAACTAATTCGCATTTGCACTACAGATGCAAATCATTCTTACTCGCATTACATAAAAAGGGGAGGCACATGATGCGGGGGCTGCGACCGACTTGGCCAAGCGAGTTTCGCCTCGAGCAGAACCCTTTCGACTTTGACGACGACCCCGGCGCGTCTCTCTGGACTGGTTTCCAAGAGCCGCGCGGCAGTCATTCAGGCGAGTTTCACTGGGCGTTTAAAGGCCATCAGGTTTGGTACGGGTGCCCGCAACCGCCCTTGCCAACGCTCCAGTTTCGCAGCTTTGACGGTTCGGGAAACAATCTCACGGACCTCGACCTCAACGCCGCCGGTACGGCGGTCGACCGCATTGGCCCCGCCCATTTCAGCGACGGCATTTCCGAGCCGCTCGATGGCCCCAACCCGCGGACCATCAGCAACGTCGTTGTCGGCGAGGGCGACGCGAACGTCCCCAACGAGCAAGGCGTGTCGGCATTCATGTACGCCTGGGGCCAGTTCATCGATCACGATCTGACGCTGACGCGCAGCGACGGCATCAATGACATCAGCATCGCGGTGCCCAACGGCGACCCCGTGTTCGGCGACGGCGCAATCATGCCCATGACCCGAGCGATCACCGATCCGTCGAGCGGAACGAGCCCGGACAACCCGGCCACTCCCCTCAATTTCAGCACCGGCTGGCTCGATGCCTCCATGGTCTACGGCTCCAACTTAGCGACGGCGACGAGCCTACGCCTGCCCGACGGACACATGAAGGTGTCGGAGGGAGGCAATCTTCCGATCGTCAACGGCATGTTCGCTGCCGGCGATCCGCGCGCCGCAGAGAACTTTGCGCTGACTTCGCTGCACACGCTGTTCGTGCGCGAACACAATTATCAGGTCGACAAGCTGCACAATGCGCACCCGACCTGGAGCGGCGATCAGCTCTACAACTATGCGCGAGCCATCGTCACGGCGGAGATCGCGAACATCACGTATGAGGAATTTCTGCCGAACCTGCTCGGCGACGATGCGATTGCGCCTTACGGCGGTTACGACGCAAGCGTGGACCCGCGCCTTTCGCTTGAGTTCAACATCGCCTTCCGCTTCGGACATTCGATCGTCTCCGCAGAAACCGAGAGCCTGGCGGAGAACGGCGAGGTGATCGAAGGAACGGAGCGTGAGCTCAAGGATATCTTCTTCGCACCGCCATCGGATTTCGTTGCGTCCGGCGGCGCCGACGGGCAGTTGCGCCATCTGGCGGGCGACCCGTCGCAGGCTATGGATGTTCGCATCGTCGAAGACCTGCGCAATTTCCTCTTCGACCCGCCGGTGAGCATGGATCTCGCCGCGATCAACATCCAGCGTGAGCGCGATTTCGGTGTCGGATCCCTCAACGACGTACGCGAATCGCTCGGCCTCGCCCGGTATACGGAGATCGACCAGATCACCAGCGATCCGGGAACGCGGGCGGCCTTGAAGGAGGCCTTCTCGAACAACGTCGACCTGATCGACCTTTGGACCGGGGGGCTGGCCGAGAATCATGCCGCTGGCGCGCTCGTCGGCGAGACTTTCCAGACCGTCATCGCCATGCAGTTCGGGGCCTTGCGCGATGGCGACCGATTCTGGTTTGAAAATCAGGGCTTCGACGCCAAGACATTGCAGCAGATCGAGCAGACGACGCTCGCCGACATCATCCTCCGCAACACCGATACCCAACACATTCAGGACGATGTCTTCATCGCATACACACGACACACCGGGTTAAAGGGCGGCGTGGAGTCGGAAGATCCCGATGAGCGACAGCTCGTCATCGGTTCGAACGGCAAGGACACGCTTGTCGGCGGCCCACAGGGAGATTTCCTGTTCGCCGGCACTGGAAAGCAAACACTCACGGGACTGGGCGGTGCCGACCATTTCGTCTTCGACAAGGGCGGGACCAGAGCCACGATCACCGACTTCCAGCCCGGCGTCGACAAACTCGAGTTCAAGCACGCAGAAAATCTCGGCTGGAATGATGTCCGCATCTCATCTGTGCAAGGCAATGCCATCGTGTCGGTCGGCGATGACCACATCGAACTGATTGGCGTTCGTCCCTCCGCCATTCACAAATATGATTTCATTTTCGATGTCTGAATGCGGAGCCGCAGATACCACAACGGCCGCGAGCCGTTCATGGACTTCTATCGTTGACGGGATTGAAAACGGATGAAGCGCGAACCAGACGAGCAAGGAGGATGACGATCATGCGCAGATTTTCTTTCACCTCGACACTAGCTGTCGTTGGTCTGTTGTCTATGGCATTCGCGAGCGGCGCGTTTGCCGCGGGTAATCTGGCGGGGCAGGAGCCGATCGAGGTCACAATCGAGCTCGGCAAGCCAGGGCAGCACGTGTTCGTGCCAAACAAGCTGAGGTTCGAGACCGGCAAGCTCTACAAGCTGGTGCTCAAGAACCCGAGCAACGACGCGCATTACTTCACCTCGCAGGGCTTCGCGCAGCTCATTTTCACGCGCAAGGTCCAGGCCATGGGAACGCGCGACGGCAAGTTGGCGGCGCTCGCCGAGTTCAAGGGGGCGATCCGCGAGATTGAGGTCTATCCCGGGCAAACGGCGGAATGGTGGTTCGTGCCGGTGGCGACCGGCCGCGTCACCGACCTGCGCTGCGGCATCGTTGCGGCTGACGGCCGCACGCACGCCGACCACGGCATGATAGGCGAGATCGTCATTGAATAAGCAGTTGCTGCGACGTGCTGCTGGTCCGCGGATTGTGAGCTACGATGACAGCGCCTCAGTTTGCCTCTCCGACCTGGCCAAGTTCGGCACGGTTCACAGACGTGCCGTATTGCTGACCGACTCAAGCGGATTGGCACTAGCCGCGGCCTCGTCCCGGCTTTGAGACGGCCCGCGATCCTTCCCCCCAAAAACAAAAATGGCCCGCTTATCGCGGGCCATTTTCGTCTCGGATCCGGTCAATCCGAATTTGGTTGCGGGGATAGGATTTGAACCTATGACCTTCAGGTTATGAGCCTGACGAGCTACCGGGCTGCTCCACCCCGCGTTAAACCTTTGCGCGCCTTCCGTTAAGTCCTGGGGACGGTCTGTTGCGGCCGGCGCTGGTCGCGCTGGCTTTTCGCTTCCGTCCCAAAGGCTTCCTTGGAAGGCGACCCCTGGGCAATGCCCGTCGGGGTGCGGGGGGTATGTATCAAGGCGGGCTGCCTTTGGAAAGGGCTGCGGGAACGTTTTTTTCGACTTTGTGACAGGGGAATGGGCGGATTTTCGCGCCGTTTCGCGCGGTCTTGCCAGAAGTTCCACAAAGGGCCAGCTTGCGGCAACAAGATTAAGGCTGAAACGCCGGAGTGTCATTCCGGGGCGATGCGCAGCATCGAACCCGGAATCCATCTCTCAGCACGTCATGCGGCTGAATGGATTCCGGGTTCGCGCTTCGCGCGCCCCGGAATGACGCTAAATGGGGGAAACAACATTGACCGACACATTCGATTTCGTCGTCGTGGGCGCGGGCTCGGGCGGCTGCACGGTTGCGGGGCGGCTATCGGAGGATGCGCCGACATCCGTCGCGCTGCTCGATGCTGGGGGACGGAACGACACCTGGCGGATCACGACGCCATTCGGGCTCGCATTGCCTTACGCCGCGGCCAACTGGGCCTTCGATACCGTGCCGCAGAAAGGATTGAACGGCCGCATCGGCTATCAGCCGCGCGGCAAGGGCCTCGGCGGGTCCTCGGCGATCAACGCCATGGTCTATATCCGCGGCCACAAATGGGATTACGACCACTGGGCCGCGCTCGGCAATGCCGGCTGGTCGTATGCCGACGTGCTGCCCTACTTCAAGGCTTCCGAAGACAACGCCGATTTCGACGGCGAGTATCACGGCAAGGGCGGACCGCTGCATGTCAACCGGCTGCGCTCGGACAATCCGATCCATGACGTCTTCCATCAGGCGGCGCGCGAGGCGCAGTTCCGCATCCGCGAGGACTTCAATGCCGAGGACCACGAAGGGCTCGGCAGCTACCAGGTGACGCAGCGGGGCGGCGAGCGCTGGAGCGCGGCGCGGGCTTATGTGGCTCCTCATCTCGGCAAGCGGCCGAATCTGCGGGTCGAGACGGGAGCGCAGGCAACGAAGATCCTGTTCGAAGCTGGGCGCGCGGTCGGCATCGAATATGTGCAGGGCAAGCAGACAAGGCAGCTGCGCGCCCGCCGCGAGGTGATCCTCGCCGCCGGCGCCTTCCAGTCGCCGCAGCTATTGATGCTGTCGGGCGTGGGCGACGCCGACGCACTTGCCGCGCACGGCATCGGCGTCGTGCATCACCTGCCGGGCGTCGGGCGTAATCTGCAGGACCATCCGGACTTCGTATTCGTCTACGCCTCCGATTATCCGCACTTCGTTCACGCCTCGATCAGCCGGCTGCCATCCCTGCTGCGCGGTATCCAGCGCTATCGCCGCGAACGGCGCGGCGTGATGACGACGAATTTCGCCGAGTGCGGTGGCTTTCTGAAAACCCGGCCTGATCTCGACGTGCCTGACATCCAGCTCCACTTCGTCATCGCGATGCTCGACGACCACGGCCGCAAGAAGCACAAGGAGGCGGGCTTCTCATGCCATTTCTGTCTGCTCAGACCGAAGAGCCGCGGCAGCATTTGGCTGAAAAGCGCCGATCCGCTCGCAGCACCGATGATCGACCCGAACTTTCTGGGCGAGGCGGAGGATCTCGAGGCGATGGTCGCCGGCTTCAAGACGACGCGGCGGCTGATGGAGACGCCCGCGATGCGGGCGCTGCAGAAGAAGGACATGTTCACATCCGAGGTGAAGACGGACGAGGACATCCGCGCAATTCTGCGCGCGCGTGTCGACACCGTCTATCACCCCGTCGGCACCTGCAAGATGGGCACCGACGCGATGGCCGTGGTCGACCCGGCGTTGAAGGTGCATGGCGTGGCAGGATTGCGCGTCGTCGACGCTTCGATCATGCCGACGCTTATCGGCGGCAACACCAATGCGCCGACCATCATGATCGGGGAGAAGGCGGCGGATATGATCCGGGGGGAGATGCGCTAAGTCGTTCTCCGTCATTGCGAGCGCAGCGAAGCAATCCAGAGTCTTTCCGCGGTGGGATTCTGGATTGCTTCGCTACGCTCGCAATGACGATGTGGATGGAACACTGCGTGTGCCAACGATCGCGACACGTGGAGACTCCCCCTCACCCGGAATTTGCTTTCGCAAATTCCGGCCTCTCCCCGCAAGCGGGGAGAGGCGAAGAGGGGCTCAATTCAGCAAGAAGCCGCCGTCCACGGTCACCACGCTGCCCGTCATGTAGCGCGACGCGTTCGATGCCAGCAGCAGGATCGCGCCGTCGAGATCGGACTCGGCGCCGACGCGGCGTTGCGGGATGCGCTTGGCGAGGCGCTCGCCTGCCGGCGTCGACCAGAAGGCGTGGTTCATCTCGGTGTCGATATAGCCGGGCGCGAGCGCGTTGACGCGGATGTTCTGGCCCGCGAGCTCGAGTGCCATCGCTCTCGTCGCCTGGATGATGCCGGCCTTGGAGATCGCGTAAGGCGAGAGCGCCTTCAAGACGCCGGTGCCGAGCACGGAGGCGATGTTGACGATGTTGCCCGGCTGCTTGCGCGCGATCATGCGCCGCGCCACTTCGGTTGCGAGGAAATAGGCGCCTTTGAGATTGGCACCGATCACGGCGTCCCAATCCGCCTCGGTCTGCTCGGTCGCGAGCTTCTCGATGGCGATGCCGGCATTGTTGACCAGCACGGTGACGGGCCCGAGCGCGGCCTCGGCGGCGTCGACAGCCCTGGCGATCGAGGCGGTGTCGGTGACGTCGAGCGCGACCGCAGCGGCGCGGCCGCCCTTGCCGCGGATCTCCTCTTCCAGGCTCCTCAGTTTGTCCGTTTGCCGCGCAGCGAGCGCGACGGCCGCACCATGCGCGGCCAGCACCCGGGCAAATTGCCGGCCCAGCCCCTGGCTCGCACCCGTGACGAGGATGATTTCTTTACTGACGTCGAATAGGTCTGACATGACGCGTTCCTTGCGCGGTTCCCTTGAGCTTTGAGGCCACCAATACAGACGATTTTAGCGATCTGAAACCGGAATGATCGGCTCGGCGTTCATTCGTTCCGTCGAGGCGGGGCTTTCGCGAATGAACAGTTTCGATCTCGCTGTCTACGCCGCGCTGGCAGTCGCGGTCGGCTTGGGGTTCAGGACCGGGCTGCTGCGCAGTGCCATGACCATCCTCGCTTATCTGCTCGCCGCACCCATAGCGGTGGCGCTGATGCCGCTGATCGCACCGCAGATCGCCGGCAATCCGAACTCGCCGCTGTTGCAGAACTGGATCTGGTTCTTCGCCATCTTCGTCGTCGTCGGCATGCTGTTCGGCCATATCGGCCGCATCGCGCTGAACGACACGATCGGCGAGGCCGGCCTCGGCGACCGGCTCGGCGGCGCGGCGCTCGGCGCCGTCAGGGTCGGCCTCGTCGCCACCACCTTGGTGCTGGTGTTCGATCAGATCGTGCCGACGAACCGCCAGCCGCCCTTCCTCGCCGGCTCGCATCTGCGCCCGCTGTTCTCGACCGCGGGCCAGATGGGCTTCAAGTCGCTGCCGCCGGAAGCTGCCGCCGCGATCGACCGCCTCAAGCAGGAGCGGCGGATCTGATCTGGCGCATTTGCATCGCTAGCCGCGAGGCGCATGCATTTTGGTGCGGGCCGCTCCCTTATCAGCGGCATCACAGTTGGCTAAGGTAGCCGCCGTCCAAAACCTGCCTGACATTTACGGGAGTGAAACAGTGGATCTTGGGATCAAGGGTCGCCGCGCCATCGTCTGCGCATCCAGCAAGGGCTTGGGGCGCGCCTGCGCCATCTCGCTGGCCGAGGCCGGCGTTCACGTCACGCTGACCGCGCGCGGCGCTGATACGCTGAAGAAGACCGCCGACGAGATCCGCAAGGCCTATCCCGACGTGACCGTCACCGAGATCGTCGGCGACATCACGACGCCGGCGGGCCGCGAGGCGGTGCTGAAGGCCTGCCCCGAGCCCGACATCCTGATCAACAATGCCGGCGGCCCGCCGCCCGGCGATTTCCGCAACTGGACCCGCGACGACTGGATCAAGGCGATCGACGCCAACATGCTGACCCCGATCGAGCTGATCAAGGCGACGGTCGACGGCATGATGGCACGCAAGTTCGGCCGCATCGTCAACATCACCTCGGCCGCGGTGAAGGCGCCGATCGATATCCTCGGCCTCTCCAACGGAGCCCGCGCCGGCCTCACCGGCTTCATCGCCGGCCTGTCGCGCAAGACGGTCATCAACAACGTCACCATCAATGGCCTTCTGCCGGGCCCGTTCGAGACCGATCGCCTGACCAGCACCGCGAAGGGCGAAGCCGACAAGCGTGGCGTCACGCCGCAGCAGATCCTGGCCGAGCGCGCCAAGCTCAACCCCGCCGGCCGCTTCGGCCAGCCCGACGAATTCGGCTATGCCTGCGCCTTCCTGTGCGGCGCCAAGGCCGGCTTCATCACCGGCCAGAACATTCTGCTGGATGGTGGCGCGTTCCCGGGGACGCTGTAAAGCATCATCGCATCACGAAGGATCGTCATGCCCGGGCTTGTCCCGGGCATCCACGTTCTTTGTTCGGCAAAGTAAGACGTGGATGGCCGGGCATAGGCGAGCGGAAGCGACGCCGTCCTTCGGACGGCTATGCCCGGCCATGACGATGTGGAGGCGTCAAAGCCCGATCCTCACCGCTGCTTGGTGGGCTCGTCCTCATCCTGCTGGCTCGGAGCGGAGGAATCGGCGGTGGTGCGCTCATCGGTCCAGTCGATGCCGAATTCGTCGAGCCCGTTCGCGAGCAGATCGCCCAGCATGGGCTCGCCGAGCAGATAGTGCACCGTTTCGCGGCGTGGGCTGCCATATTCACGGCGCGCCTCCGCCGCGCGGGCGCGCAGCTCGTCCCAGTCATCGATCGTGCCGTCGCCGCGGCCGAGCCAGGTCAGCGCGACGAGGTCGAGCTGCTCGTCCTCGTTCAGGGCGATCATGAAGCTGCCGAGCTCTTGCACGACCGGATCGGAGCCATCGTCGTCGAGGACGTCCATCATATCGTCGTCGGCCGCGTTCGAGCCGGAGTCCGGATCAGAAGCCCCCTCCTTGACGTCGAATTCGCGCGCCTTCTCGATGATGAAGGCGACCTTCTCCGCGGAAATCGCAAGCTCTGGCATGGCGTCCTCTTCGGCTAGCATCCAGTTCCCCGCGATAACGCCACATCACCTCAGATGATCCATTGCGCCCGATGGCAGAAAATGTGCATGTTCCAGCGCAAGAGCAAGAACACAGGGGAGGCGCCGGATGCAGTGGAAGGTCGGCAAGGTCAGGATCACCAAATTCGTCGAAATGGAGACGGTCGGCTCGACCCGCTTCATCCTGCCGGCAGCGACCAATGACGAGATCCAGAAGCTGCCCTGGCTGATCCCGCATTTCGCCACCGACGAAGGCCGGCTGAAAATGTCGATCCACTCGCTGGTGGTGGAGACGCCGACGCGCCGGATCGTGGTGGACACCGGCCTTGGCAACGACAAGCAGGGCCGCGGTGTCCCCACCTGGAACAACCGCAGCACACCCTTTCTGGAGACCATGGCAGCGGCGGGGTTTCCGCCTGACAGCATCGACACCGTGCTGTGCACGCATCTTCACGTCGACCATGTCGGCTGGAATACGCGGCTGGTTGACGGCCGCTGGGTGCCGACATTTCCGAAGGCGCGCTATGTTTTCGGCAGGACCGAATATGAGCACTGGCGTGATTACACGGCCGAGCCGGACAAGGTCGCGGTGTTCAACGATTCCGTGAAGCCAGTGGTCGATGCCGGCCAGGCCGATCTGGTCCCGAGTGACCATCGGCTTTGCGAGCAGATCGAAATGATCCCAACCCCCGGTCACAGCCCGGGGCACATGAGCGTCCTGATCGAGTCCGATGGCGAGCAGGCGCTTCTGACCGGCGACGTTGCCCATCATCCCTGCCAGATGGCCCATCTCGACTGGTGCTCGACCGTGGATACCGATCCCGCGCGATCGGCGGCAAGCCGGTACGCGGTGTTCTCGCGCTTTGCCGACACGCCCACACTGGTGATCGGCGGTCATTATTCGGCCGGACATATCAAGCGGGACGGCGACGCATTCAGGTTCGTGGCGCTGGGGTGATGCCCGTTTTGGGCGGTTGAATTTCCCGCCGCCCTGTTCCAAGAAGCTATTCAACCGATCGGTCCAATCTCCAGGGAGAAACGAGAATGAAGCTTGTTCGTTATGGCGAGAAGGGTGCGGAAAAGCCCGGCCTGATCGACAGATCCGGCCAATTGCGCGACCTGTCGGCGCATCTGAAGGACCTCACCGGCGAAGCTTATTCGCCGGAATCCCTGAAGAAGCTGGCCGCGATCGATCCCGCCTCGCTGCCCGCCGTTTCCGGCAAGCCCCGGTTCGGCGCGCCCGTCACCGGCATCTCGAAATTCGTCGCGATCGGCCTCAACTATTCCGACCATGCCAAGGAGACCGGCGCCGAGATTCCGAGCGAGCCGATCATCTTCATGAAGGCCAATACCTCGCTGTCGGGCCCGAATGATCCCGTCGAGAAGCCGCGCGGCTCGACCAAGCTCGACTGGGAGGTCGAGATCGCCGCCATCATCGGCACTCGCGCCAAATATGTCTCGGAAGCCGACGCGCTAAACCACGTCGCCGGCTATTGCGTCTGCAACGACGTCTCCGAGCGCGCCTTCCAGATCGAGCGCCTCGGCCAGTGGACCAAGGGCAAGTCGCACGACACATTCGGCCCGCTCGGGCCGTGGCTCGCCACCAAGGACGAGATCAAGGATGTGCAGAACCTGTCGATGTGGCTCGATGTCAACGGCCAGCGCCGCCAGACCGGCTCGACCAAGACCATGATCTTCTCGATGGCCAAGTGCATTTCCTATGTCTCGCAGTTCATGACGCTCCTGCCCGGCGACGTCATCACCACGGGCACCCCGCCCGGAGTCGGCCTCGGCATGAAGCCGCCGACCTTCCTCAATGTCGGCGACGTCGTCACGCTCGGCATCGAAGGCCTCGGCGAGCAGCGCCAGGAGATCGTGGCGGCGTAAGCCGCGCATCATACACCGTCGTCATGCCCGGGCTTGACCCGGGCATCCACGTCTCACAGTCTGACTACGCGGCAAGGCGTGGATGGCCGGGTCAAGCCCGGCCATGACGAGGAGACGCCGTTCGCACAAGTTCGATTGCAGGGAATTCCCATGAAGCTCACCTTCTCCCCCGCCTCGCCCTTTGCCCGCAAGGTGCGCATCGCCGCGATCGAGCTCGGGCTGATCGACAAGATCGAATTCGTGCCAGCAAGCGTGACGCCGGGCACGGCCAACGAGGACTATTCGAAGATCACGCCGCTGAAGAAGCTGCCGGTGCTGATCACCAATGACGGCGACGTGATCCTGGATTCCTACGTCATCGTCGAATATCTCAACGAGATCGCCGGCGGCAGCCTGATTCCGGATTACGGCCCGCGGCGCTGGAAGGCCAAGACCAATCACTCGCTGATCAACGGCATGCTCGATTCCATGCTGCTGTGCCGTTACGAGAAGATGGTGCGGCCGCAGGGCCTGCAATGGCAGGCCTGGTCGGACGACCATTGGAACAGAGCCTGGACCGGCATGGCGCGCTTCGAGAACATGCCTGACGTGCTGAACGGCCCGTTCGACATCTCGCAGATCGGCCTCGTTTGCGTGCTCGGCTATGCCGACTTCCGCTTCGCCGATTGCGGCTGGCGCAAGGCCTTTCCCAAGCTCGACGCCTTCCACCAGAAGATGCTGGAGCGGCCCTCAGTGAAGATCTCGGTGCCGCCACCCGCATAAAGTTCGGGAGTTCTCATGAGCCTCAGATTCTCGGTCGGCGATCTCACCATCCATCGCGTCATCGAGCAGGAGACCTCGTTCGTCCCGGCGCTGGAGATGCTGCCGGGGCTGACGGCCGAGGTGCTGGCCGAGAACCGGGCGTGGATGCGCGAGGCGAAGGCGCTGGACGAAGAGGACGTGCTGCTGCTGTGCTTCCAGTCCTACGTAGTGAAGACGCCGCACCACACCATCCTGGTCGACAGCTGCATCGGCAACGACAAGCCGCGGCCGCGGCCGAAATGGAACATGAAGACCGACGACACCTATTTGCGCGGCCTCGGGGCCGCGGGGTTTTCGGTCGACGACATCGACTTCGTGATGTGCACGCATCTGCATGTCGACCATGTCGGCTGGAACACGCGGCTGGAAAACGGCCGCTGGGTGCCGACCTTCCCCAAGGCGCGCTATGTGTTCGCCAAGCAGGAATTCGATCACTGGTCCGCGCAGAACGAGAAGACGGAGATCCCGCCCTTCGTCGACAGCGTGTTGCCGGTGGTCGAGGCCAACAGGCACGAGCTCGTCGGCAACGACCACGAGATCGGCGACCACGTCCGCATCCTGCCGACACCTGGCCATACGCCGGGCCATATCGCCATCACGATGGGCCGCGGCAAGGACGATGCGGTGTTCTCGGGCGATCTCATCCACTCGCCACTGCAGACGCTCTATCCGGAGCTGTCGATCAAATTCGACGTCGATCCGGCCGCAGCCGCGAAAACGCGCCGCAGCTTCCTGGAACGCTATTGCGACACCGACACGCTGTGCTGCACCGCGCATTTCCCCTCGCCGTCGGTGGGGAAGATCAGGCGCAAGGGCAACGCGTTCGTGTGCACGGCGGTGTAGCGAGCTGTCGTCGGGTGGGCAAAGCGAAGCGTGCCCACGGTATCTCGCGTTGAACAATGGTGGGCACGGCGCTTTGCGCCTTTGCCCACCCTACGATACTGCCCGTGTGGAGAATACGATGACCGCACTCCCCGACGTCCCCCTGCCCGCCGGAATCCGCTCGCGCACCGTCGACGGCATCAACGGCTTGCGGATGCATGTGCTGGAGGCCGGTTTCGAGACCAAGGGACGGCCCTGTATCCTCTTGCTGCACGGCTTTCCCGAGCTCGCCTTCTCCTGGCGCAAGGTGATGCCGGCGCTGGCCGCCGCTGGTTATCACGTAATCGCACCGGACCAGCGCGGCTACGGACGCACCACGGGATGGAGCGCGGAGTACGACGGCCCTCTCGCGCCGTTCTCGCTTCTCAATCTCGTGCGCGATGCGCTCGCTCTGGTGTCGGCATTCGGCTACAGGCAGGTCGATGTGGTCGGACATGATTTTGGCAGCCCGGTCGCAGCCTGGTGCGCCTTGATCCGGCCCGACGTGTTTCGTTCGGTGACGATGATGAGCGCGCCGTTCGGCGGCCCACCGGCGCTGCCGTTCGGCACGGTCGACAATCCGGCAAAGCCCGCGGTGGAAGACCCGGTGCATCGCGAGCTCGCCGCGCTGCCGCGGCCACGCAAGCACTATCAATGGTACTATTCGACACGGGAAGCCAATGCCCACATGCAGCAGGCACCGCAGGGCGTGCACGATTTCCTGCGCGCCTATTATCATCACAAGAGCGCGGACTGGACCGACAACAAGCCCTATCCGCTGCAAGCGTGGTCGGCGCAGGAGCTGGCGAAGCTGCCGACCTATTACGTGATGGACTTGCATGAGACCATGGCCGAGACGGTCGCGAAGGAAATGCCCTCTCCGGCCGCGATCGCCGCGAACCAATGGCTGCCGGACAGCCAACTTGCCCATTACAGCGCCGAGTACAGCCGCACCGGATTTCAGGGCGGGCTGCAATGGTACCGCTACGGCACGTCGGGCACGCTGAACAATGAGATGCAATTGTTTGCCGGCCGCAGCATCGACGTGCCCTCCTGCTTCATCTCGGGCAAGCAGGATTGGGGCACCTATCAACGGCCCGGCGTATTCGAGACGATGCAGCGCAGCGCGTGCACGAAGATGCTCGGTTGCCATCTCGTCGACGGCGCCGGCCATTGGGTCCAGCAGGAGCAGCCGGCCGCGGTGAGCAGGTTGCTGCTCGACTTCCTCGCTAGCGCCGGCATGGCCTGATTTGATCGGGAACCACAATCTCCATCAAACAGCCGTTGAGAGATTCGGCCAAACTGCGCATCATCTTCCAAGAACCGGAGCGGGAGAAGCGCCGTGGCCAGATCGGAATGGAGTTTCAAGAGTGCGGTCGAACTGTCGGCCGCGTTGCGTGCGAAGAAGGTCTCGGCCGTCGAGCTGGCGCAGGACGCGATCGCGCGTATCGAACGGCACGACGGCAGGATCAACGCGGTGTGCGTGCGCGACTTCGATCGCGCGCTCGCTGCGGCGCGCGAGGCGGATGCGGCGCTGGCGCGCGGCGAGCGCAAGCCGCTGCTCGGCCTGCCTACGACGATCAAGGAATCCTTCAACATCGCCGGCCTGCCGACGACCTGGGGATTCCTGCCGCAGAAGGATTTCAAGCCCGTGGAAGACGCGCTGGCCGTGGCCCGCATCAAGCAAGCCGGCGGCGTGATCCTCGGCAAGACCAACCTGCCGGTCGGCCTCGGCGACTGGCAGAGCTACAACGACATCTACGGCACCACCAACAACCCCTACGATCTCGGCCGCACGCCGGGCGGTTCGTCCGGGGGATCGGCGGCAGCCCTCGCCGCAGGCTATTGCGCGCTCGCCACCGGCTCCGACATCGGCGGCTCCCTGCGTGTGCCGGCATTTCATTGCGGCGTGTTCGCGCACAAGCCGACGCTCAATCTCTGCGCGGCGCGCGGCGAGACCCCGCCGCCGTTTCCAGCCATTCCGCGCGAGGGCGACCTCGCCGTCATCGGGCCGATGGCGCGCAATGCGGCGGATCTGTCCTTGCTGCTCGACGTCATGGCGGGACCCGATCCTCTCGACATCGGTATCGCCTACAAGCTCGATTTGCCGGCTGCGCGGCATCAGTCGCTGCGGGATTTTCGTATCCTGGTGATCGACAGCCATCCTCTGCTGCCGAGCGACCGAGATGTCCGCAGCGCGATCGACAAGCTCGCAATCGATCTTGCGAAGGCCGGCGTCACCGTCGCACGCGAGAGCGCGCTGCTCCCGGACTTCGCGGAGACGTCCCGGCTTTACATGCGCATGCTGCTGGGTTTCCTCGGCGCGTTCTTGCCTCCCGACGAGCTGGCGGATGCGCAGGCGCGGGCGAGCCAGCTGTCACCGGAGGACACCAGCCTTGACGCGGAGCGACTGCGCGGCATCACCGCGAGCCACCGCGCCTGGGTGCTCGAT
This sequence comes from Bradyrhizobium sp. USDA 3397, assembly GCF_054060965.1. Taxonomy (NCBI): domain Bacteria; kingdom Pseudomonadati; phylum Pseudomonadota; class Alphaproteobacteria; order Hyphomicrobiales; family Nitrobacteraceae; genus Bradyrhizobium; species Bradyrhizobium sp. USDA 3397. The sequence goes on along the minus strand of NZ_JBSSDS010000001.1, from coordinate 5,788,429 downwards.
GCGGGGGCCCGCGCCGTCCTGCGCGCGCAATGGCGGGCGTTGTTCGGGAGCTTCGACGCGGTGATCTGCCCGATCATGCCGACGCCGGCCTTTCCGCACGATCATTCGCCGGAGCAGCGCCTGCGAACGATCAGCATCGACGGCAAGGATTACCCCTATTCCGACCAGCTCGCCTGGCCGGGCATCGCAACGCTTCCGGGCCTGCCGGCAACGGCCGTTCCGCTCGGCCTGTCGAAGGACGGCCTGCCGGTCGGCGCTCAGATCGTCGGTCCCTTCCTCGAGGACCGCACGCCGCTCAAGCTCGCCGAGCTGATCGAGCGCGAGTTCGGCGGCTTCGTGCCGCCGAAGATGTTCGATGATTGATTCCTTCACGTCATTGCGAGCGAAGCGAAGCAATCCAGACTATCTCCGCGGAGACTCCTGGATTGCTTCGTCGCGAGGGCTCCTCGCAATGACGGAGCGAAACAGCGGTTCTGGAATCAACTATCGAACACGATCACGCTGCGTAGCGTCTTGCCCGCTTTCATGTTGGCGAAGCCCTCGTTGATCTCGGAGAGCTTCAGCTTGGCCGAGATCCAATCTTCCAGATGCAGCCGGCCGCGCAAATAGAAGTCGACCAGGCGCGGCATGTCGACGCGGAAATGGTTCGAGCCCATCGAGGAGCCCTGGATCTTGCGCTCGCGCAGGAAGTCGAAGCCGTGCAGCTCGATTTTCTGCCCGAACGGGATCATGCCGACGATGGTGGCGGTGCCGCCGGAGGCGAGCATCGCAAAAGCCTGCTCGGCCGTCTCCTTGCGGCCGAGCACCTCGAAGGCATGGTGCACGCCGCCATTGGTGAGGTCGCGCACCTGCTTCACGACATCGCCGTCGGCGGGGTTGATGATGTCGGTCGCGCCCAGCTTGGTCGCGAGCTGGAGTTTTGCGGGATTGGTGTCGATGGCGATGATACGACCGGCGCCGGCGATCTGCGCGCCGTTAATCGCGGCCATGCCGACGCCGCCACAGCCGATCACCGCTACGGTCTCGCCGGCCGTCACCTTCGCCGTGTTCACCACCGCGCCATAGCCGGTGATGACGCCGCAGCCGATCAGGGCGGCGAGATCGAGCGGCATGTCCTTGCGGATCTTCACGATGGCGTTCTCGTGCACCAGCATCTGCTCGGCGAAGGAGGAGAGATTGAGAAACTGGTGAAGCTTCTCCGGCTTCGACCATTGCATCCGGTTGGAGACGCCCGGCAGCATCTTCACCGTCGCGTCGGTGCAGAGCACAGTGCGGCCGGTGGTGCAATTGTCGCAGGTGCCGCAGAAGACGGAGAGACATGTGACGACATGGTCGCCCGGCTTGACATAAGTCACATCGGAGCCGACCTGCTCAACCACGCCAGCGGATTCGTGACCGAGCACCGCAGGCAGCGGATGCGGATAGAGCCCTTCCATGAAGTGCAGGTCGGAATGGCAGAGACCGGCAACGGCGGTCCGGATCAGCACCTCGCGCGGTCCCGGCTTCGGCAGGCTGATGTCCTCGATGACGAGCGGCTGGTTGACTTCATAGAGGACGGCGGCCTTCATCGGTGTTTCCTCGTTGTTTATGATTTCGTTGCGTGCGGACGTTACCTCTCCCATGGGGAGAGGTCGGCGCGAAGCGTCGGGTGAGGGGTTACACCCCCTCGTGGGACCTGAGCCCCTCACCCGATTTGCTACGCAAATCGACCTCTCCCTATGGGAGAGGTGAAGACAGAAGCCTACGCCGCCAGAACCAGTTCGCCAACCTCGCTCATGCTGGCGGCACGATCGCCGAGCAACAGCGCGGCAATCTTCGCCTGCGCGGCATTTTCCGTCAGCCGGAACGGATCGCTCGGCGTCACGCGATGGTCGATCACGAGGCGCGAGAGCAGCAGCCGGCGTGCATCGCCACGCATCTCGTGGACGCGGTGCGCTTCCCAGGCGAAGGCGACTGCGCTGGCGACGTGATAGAGCGCGCTGGTGGCGCGGCGCGCATCGGCTTCGTTCTCGGACTTGGCCGCAACTTCGCGTGCGAAGCCGACGACGCGGTCGGTGAGGCCACGCAGATGATCGCGCCAGGCCTGCGGTACCGAGGCGCTGTCGCCGAGCCGGGCGTGCAGATCGGCCGCGAGCGCGGATTCCGCGCCGTGGCGGCCCACTGCCCGCCGCAGCGCATCGATCGCGACAATGTTGCCGGTGCCTTCCCAGACCGAGCCGAGATGCGCATCGCGCAGCAGGCGGGCGGTGGCGAATTCCTCGATATAGCCGATGCCGCCGCGCATCTCGAGCGCATCGCCGCAAACCTTGCGCGCATCGCGCGTGGCGCGGAATTTCAGCGTCGGGGTGAGGATGCGCAGCAGCGCCGCAGCATCCTGGCTGCCGGCCTCGGCACGGTCGAGGGCATCAGCAGTGAGGAAGCTCATCGACAGGCCCTGCTCCACCGGCAGCATGATCTTCAGCATCTGCCGCCGTCCCAGCGGTAGATCGATGATGCGCTGCCCGAACACCACGCGGTTGGTCGCGACCGTCATCGCATCGTGATAGGCGCGGCGCATCAGTGCGGTGGACTTGACGCCGTTGGAGAGCCGCGACGAATTCACCATCTCGGCCATCTGCACGAAACCACGGTCGAGCTTGCCTACGGGGTAGGCGATCGCGCCTTCGAGCTTGATCTCGCCCGAGGCCATCGAGCGGGTGCCGAGCTTGTCCTTGAGGCGCACGATCCGGTAATGGTTCTGCGTGCCGTCGTCGAGGAAGCGCGGCATCAGGAACAGGCCGACGCCGCGGGTGCCGGGCCCGGCGCCTTCGGGCCGGGCCAGCAGCATTACGACCTTGGCGTCGGCATTCGAGCAGAACCATTTCTCGCCATAGAGGCGCCAATGGTCGCCTTCCTGCACGGCGCGCGTGGTCAGCGTGCCGACGTCGGAGCCGCCTTCCTTCTCGGTCATGAACTGGCCGCCCTGGGTCAGCTTGCTCATGTCGGTCGAGGTCAGGCCATCCAGATATTTCGCCTTGAGCGCCTCGCTGCCGAAATTCGCCAAGAGCTTGGCGCAGCCATCGGTGACGTTGATCGGGCAGCCCATCCCGAATTCGGTCTGGTTGAACAGGAAGGTGAAGGCGTGCTTGGCGACAACAGGGTATTTCTCCGGCCAGCCCATGATGCCCTTAGCGTTCGAGAGCGCATGGATGCCGAACTCGCCGAACGCGGCGTTCTCCAGCTCGCGATAGGCCGGGTGATATTCGATCCATTGCACGTCGCGGCCGAACTTGTCGCGCTGGTGCAGGATGGGCGTGTGACGGTCGGCAAGACGCGCGCATTCGTCGAGATGGCCGCCGGCGAGCTCACCGAGCCGGTCGAGATGCGGCTCGATGTGGCGGAACAGATTCTCCGGCAGATGGATGCGAAGCAGGTCCGCGAGCGCGGGATCGGCGCGGTAGAAATTCATGCCCGACGTATCGGGCGCCAGCAGGCCGGAGGGTGCGGCCGCGATATCTTTTGGCTGCGCTTTAACCGGTCCGGGCATGATCGTCCTCTTCGTTTCCGTCCGACGGCAATTCTTTGCGCTTGCCGCTTTGGATGATGTCGATCATGCTCCAGTCGCAGACAGCGATAAAGCCGCAAAATGTCAGGGCGGCATGATCGCCGCGAGGGAGCAACTCGCCCTGCGGAATTGTGATCGCGCCGGCTGGTTGTCTGCGCGGACCATGCATAGATCAGCGGCTCCTACTTCGGAGAGATCACGCCATGGAACACCCGAACTACAGGATCGCCCTCATCGTCGGTGCCGGCGAAGGCCTCAGCGCATCGCTGGCGCGCCTGCTGGCGGCGCAGGGCATCCGCGTCGCGCTCGCCGCACGCAAGATCGAGAAGCTTGGCGCGCTCTGCACGGAGACCGGGGCCAAGGCCTATGCCTGCAACGCCACCGAGCCCGACGAGGTGGAGCGGCTGTTCGGCCTGGTCGAGCGCGAGATCGGCATGCCCGACCTCGTCGTCTACAACGCCTCCGGCCGCACGCGCGGGCCGTTCGTCGACCTCGTGCCCGCCGACGTCGCGCAGGCGATTGCGGTCAGCGCCTATGGCGGTTTCCTGGTGGCGCAGCAGGCGGCCAAGCGCATGCTGCCGAACCAGCACGGCGCGATCCTGTTCACCGGCGCCTCCGCCAGCGTCAAGGGCTATGCGCAGTCCGCTCCCTTCGCGATGGGCAAGTTCGCGCTGCGCGGACTTGCGCAGAGCATGGCGCGCGAACTCTCGCCGCAGGGCATCCATGTCGCGCATTTCGTCATCGACGGCGGCATCAGGAGCGCCGCGCGGACGGATCCGGCGGACAAGTCGGACTCGATGCTCGATCCCGACGCGATCGCGCTGAGCTATTGGAACGTGCTGCAGCAGCCGCGCAGCGCCTGGAGCTGGGAGCTGGAGCTGCGGCCCTGGGTGGAGAGGTTTTGAGGGCGAGCTGACAACAACACCCGTCATTGCGAGGAGCGAAGCGACGAAGCAATCCAGACTGGCTCTACGGAAAGATTCTGGATTGCTTCGCTTCGCTCGCAATGACGAACGAGGGAGGCGACATGACCACCGAAACCACCATTGACACCGGCACCAATGAACTCCTCTGCACGGTCCGTGACCGCGTCGCTGTGATCACGCTGAACCGGCCGGAGGCGCGCAACTCGCTGTCGGACGCGCTGACGCCGGCGCTGCGCACGATGATCAGGAGCTGCGGCGAGAATCCCGATGTCGGCGCGCTGCTGCTGACCGGCGCGGGCGAAGCCTTCTGCGCCGGCGGCAACGTCAAGGGCATGGGTGCGCATCGCGACAAGGCCAAGCTCGACATGTCCTTTGACGACAAGGTCGCCGACCTGCAGGAGCGGCAGCGGCTGCTCACCGGCGCGCTGGTGTCTGTGCGCAAGCCGACGATCGCTGCGCTTCCCGGCCCCGCGGTCGGCGCCGGGCTCGCCATCGCCATGGCCTGCGACATCCGCATCGCCGCGCAATCTGCCTTCGTCGCCACCGGCTATGCCCGCATCGCGCTCAGCGGCGATTATGGCATCGCCTGGCTGCTCACTCGGCTGGTCGGCACCGCGCGGGCGCGCGAATTGATGTTCACCGGCGACCGCGTCGATGCCGCGCGCGCCGAAGCGATCGGCCTCGTCAACCGCGTCGTGCCCGACGACAAATTGCAGACCGAGGCGTTCGCACTGGCCAAATCGCTCGCCGAAGGCCCGCGCCTCGCGCTGCGCTACATGAAGGACAATCTCGACGAGGCCCTGCTGTTCGACTTCGAAACCGCGCGCGACCACGAAGCCGAGCGGCTGGTCCGCCTCACCACGACCGCCGACCACAAGGAGGCCGTGCAGGCCTTCATCGAGAAGCGCAAGGCGGTGTTCACGGGGAAGTAGTTCCGAAACGAGGCGTCATTCCGGGGCGATGCGCAGCATCGAACCCGGAATCCATCGGGCCGCGAAACGCGCGGTGTAATGGATTCCGGGTTCGCGCTACGCGCGCCCCGGAATGACGATGGAGTGAGAGACCGCAGTGGAAAAAAAGCCCGGCGCTGGCTTGGCCAGGCCGGGCTGCAGTCATGTCAGGCCGAGGCTGAGGGGCTGTCGGCCTGACGGGAAAGGGCGGCGAGGCGCCAGCTCGCACAGGGAATGTCTTTCGGTTCGACCCTGATCTCCTTGTCGAAGCGCACCAGCTTCCAGTCATCAGGGTGGTTGACGAAGGTGAAGCCGGATTTGCGCGCGAGCGAGACCATGGTCTCGTTCGAGCGCAGCGTGTCGCCGTAGATGTGCTCGGCGCCGAGCGCGGCCGCGCGGCATTCGAGATTCTTCATCAGCGCGGTGGCGATGCCGTGGCCCTGCCAGCGGTCATCGACCGAGAGGCCGAACTCGAGGGTCGCGGTCTCGGCATGGAAGGCATAGCGCGCTTCGGCCACGATGGTTTCGAAGCCGTCGACCATCATGGTCGCCACGATGGTGAAGCGATCGCGCTCGCCGACCTCGAGGAAATCGTGCAGCAGGCCCTTGGGCAATTCGCTGATCGCGCCGAAGAAGCGGTTGTAGCGGGAGCGGGTCGAGAGCGAGCGGAAATAGTGCTGCAGTTCATCGGTGTCGCGCGGCTCGACGAAGCGGACATTGAGCCGCTCACCGTGCCGGGTGCGCAGCACGTCCGAATATTGCTTGAGGTCTTCGAGGCGGAGGCTGCTCATGTCACATGCCCTGCGGAAAAGGGACCGCCGGCGCCCCTGTGCTCAGGCGGCGCCGGCCTGGCGGCCTATCAGGCCCGCCAGAAAGGCTTGTCGGCCTCGTAGGCAATGTCGGACCAGGACAGCCCGACGTCGTGGAGGTCGCGGGCGGTCCAGTTGGTCAGCTCGCGCCGGGTCCGGTAGCGCTCGTGCCAGACGTGGAGGATTTCACCGATCTGGTAGAGGAGGCCGTGCGCATGATGATTTGTCATCGAATTGTCGGTCAATGTAGACATTTTCAGCTCCTGGAGCTAAGTTGACGGCTAATATCTGCCTTCTGCTGCGCCGCGACAAACGACAATTTGTACCTTTTCGCATGAAATAACGTCATGCATCCTGCTGCCAAATGACTGCCAGATTGCCCTCCCTGAACGGATTGCGGGCGTTCGAGGCCGCCGCGCGCCATCTCAGCTTCACGCTGGCAGCCAGCGAGCTGAACGTGACCCAGACCGCGATCAGCCATCAGATCCGCAGGCTGGAGGAGGAGCTCGGTATCCGCCTGTTCATCCGGCAGAACCGCGCGCTGGCGCTGACGCCGGAGGCGCGCGATTACCTGCCGGGCGTCCGCGCCGCCTTCAACGACTTGCGCCTGGCCACTGACCGCCTGCTGCGTAAGGAGGACGACAAGGTGCTGACGGTGTCGACGCTGGCCTCACTCGCCGCCAAATGGCTGCTGCCGCGGCTGACCGATTTCCAGGAGCAGCACCCCGGCATCGATGTGCGCATCACCACCTCGACCAGCCTCGTCGATTTCCAACGCGACAATGTCGATGCCGCGATCCGCTATGGCCGCGGCCAATGGCCGGGCCTGCGCGCCGACTGGCTGATGGCGGACGAGCTGTTTCCGGTGTGCAGCCCGTCGCTACTGCGCGGCGACAAGCCGCTGCGCCGCCCCGAGGATCTGCGCAACCATCCGCTGCTGCACACGTCGAGCACCAATAGCGACGACTGGCGGCTGTGGCTGACCGCGGCGGGCCTGCCGGCCGATATCGCAAGACACCCCGGCATCACCTTCGACATGATCTTCATGACCATCCAGGCGGCGATCGACGGCATCGGCGTCGCGATGGGACGGACCTCCTACGTGCAGGACGACATCGCCAAAGGTCGGCTCGTCGTGCCGTTCAAGATCGCGCTGCCGGCGGACGCCGGCTTTTACCTGGTCTCGCCCGAGGGCCGTCGCGAGGCGCCAAAGTTGGTCGCTTTTCGCGACTGGATGATCGCTGCAGCGCAAAATAAAGCCTGAAAATTCATCAGCTTCCCCGGCGAAATCGGTTGACTCGCCTCGCCCCGCGCGGGAAGGGGTATGGCAGATTGTCGCAGCATCAATCTGTCGCCTTGCCGAAAGAACGATTCTCGGCCGGCCACGCCTTTCCAAGGGGAGAACGCCATGGCTGGATCAGCCGCATCGACCAATCCACCCGCGATCAAATCGCGCATCGGCGCCATCCTGCGCGCGACCTCGGGCAATTTCCTCGAGCAGTTCGACTTCTTCCTGTTCGGCTTCTATGCCGCCGCGATCGGCAAGGCGTTCTTCCCCTCCACCAACGAGACGGCCTCGCTACTCAACACGTTCGGCGTATTCTGGCTCGGCGCTCTCATGCGTCCCGTCGGCGCGATCGTGCTCGGCGCCTATATCGACCGCATCGGCCGCCGCCAGGGCCTGATCGTCACGCTCGGCATCATGGCCTTCGGCACCGTCGTCATCGCGTTCTGCCCGAGCTACGCGACCACCGGCATCGCCGCGCCAATCATCGTGCTGATCGGCCGGCTGCTGCAGGGCTTCTCGGCGGGCGTCGAGCTCGGCGGCGTTTCGGTATATCTCGCGGAAATCGCAACGCCCGGCAATCGCGGCTTCTACACCTCGTTCCAATCGGCGAGCCAGCAGGTCGCGATCTTCGTGGCCTCGATCCTCGGCTTCATCCTCTCGGAGGTGATGCCGGCCGACTTGGTGGCCGCCTGGGGCTGGCGCATTCCCTTCTTCGTGGGCTGCCTGATCATTCCGCTGATCTTCATCCTGCGGCGGACGCTGGAGGAGACGCCGGCCTTCCTTGCCATGAGAAAGCATCCGACGACGCGCGAGGTGTTCGCCTCCGCACTCACCAACTGGCGCATCGTCGTGCTCGGCATGATGATCGCGATCCTGACCACGACGACGTTCTATTTCGTCACCGTCTACACGCCCACCTTTGGCAAGACTGTGCTGAAGCTGTCGACGCAGGACGCGTTGCTCGTGACATTGCTCGTCGCAGTGAGCAACTTCATCTGGAATCCGGTCGGCGGCGCGCTGTCCGATCGCATCGGCCGCAAGCCGGTGCTGCTCGCCATCGCCGGCCTCTCTCTCGTCACCGCCTATCCGGCGCTGCACTGGCTGGTGGCCGCGCCGACGTTCGGCAAGTTGCTCGCGGTCGAGATGATGTTCTCGTTCTATTTCGGCGTCTACAGCGGCACCATGCTCGGCGCACTCGTCGAGATCGTGCCGGCGCACGTGCGCACCACCTGCTTCTCGCTCGCCTTCGCGCTCGCCGCCGCCCTGTTCGGCACCTTCACGCCGTTCGCCTCGACCTGGCTGATCGAGCGCACCGGCGACAAGGCCGCGCCTGGCTTCTGGCTAATGTTCGCCGCCCTGCTCGGCATCATCGCGGCCTCGACGGTGTATCGCGGCGGCGGCACAGTGCCGGCCTATGATGCGGTGCCGGAGCCGGTGGCGGGGCGCTAGACGGTGTCATTTCGGGACGCGCACTCTCTTCATCTCTCCCCGCTTGCGGGGAGAGGTCGAATTCGATCGCAGATCGAATTCGGGTGAGGGGGTACAGGTATCTCGACGACCGCTCGTGTTGAGAGAGGCCCCTCACCCCAACCCTCTCCCTGTAAGAACGGGGCGAGGGAGCGCACCGCCGGTGCGGCTTAGATTTCGACCACCACGTAGTCGCTCTCGACTTTCACCGGGATGGTCTCCGCGACATAGGGCCCCTTCACCACGCTCGCGCCCGGCTCGACATGGGCGGGATAGGCCTTCACGCGGAAACGGCGGGGGTCGCAATAGGATTGGCCGGTGCGGATGTCGAACTCCCAGCCGTGCCAGGGGCAGCGGATGATCTCACCCAGCTTGGTGTATTCGATCTCGCCGGGATTGCGCGACTGGGCGAGACCGATCAACGGCCCCTCGCACAGCGCAGCGCCCTGATGCGGGCAGCGGTTCATCAGGCCGAAATATTCGCCTTTGATGTTGAAGACTGCGATCGGCCGCCCGTCGATCTCCAGGAATTTTCGCGTGCCGGGCGGGAGTTCATCCACTGGCGCAATGACGTGCCGCGCCATCAATTGATTCCGTACAGCTTCTTCGCATTGCCGAGATAGAACGCCTCGCGGTTGGCCTCGCTGACTCCCGCTGGCAGCACGCGCGACGGCTCGTCATAGTCCCAATGCGGATAATCGGTGGCGAACAAGAGACGATCCCAGCCGATCCATTTGATGACGTCGAACAGATCCTCGCGCCTTTCAGGATCTTCCATCGGCTGCGTCGTCCACCACACCTGCTCGCGGATATATTCCGACGGCGGCCGTTTTACATGCGGCACCTCGCTCCTGAGCCGCTGCCAGGCCTTGTCCAGCCGCCACGCCAGTGACGGCGCCCAGCCGAAGCCGGCCTCGATCATCACCATCTTCAATTTCGGGAAGCGCTCGAACACGCCCTCCAAAACCAGACTTGCAAGCGCCGATTGCTGGCACTGCGAATGCCCGACCATCTCCTCGATGTAATAGGATGGCCAGCCCGACGGCGTGATCGGATTGCCGCCGAAGCCGAAGGCGTGGACGCCGACCGGGAGCCCCGCTTCTTCTGCGGCCTGGTAGATCGGCCAATAGCGACGCTGGCCGAGCGGCTCGACATTGCGGCTGAGCAGCAGCACCTGCACGAAATTCTTGTCGCCGGCGCGCTCGCGAATCTCGGCGGCGGCCGATAGCCCGTCCTCATTGCCGACCACGATCGAGGCCTTCAACCGCTTATCTTTGCTGGTCCATTTGTCGATCTGCCAATCGTTGATGGCCGAGCACAGCGCGGCTGAGAGCTCGTGATTGCGGATGCCCTGCCCGGTGTTGAGCGGGTTGAGCACGCCCAGCTGCACGTTGTTGGGATCGAGCAATTGCTTCTGCATGAAGGCGAGTGAAGAGCCCTGCGGGCCGCCTTCCGGCGGATAGGCATCGCGGCGCGAGGCGTTGGGCTGGGCCTTTGGATAGGGCGGGCCTTCCAGCATGCCCTGATAGGCATGGACGCCGTAAATTTCGAGATGATGCTGCCAGCGTTTGGCGAGGTAGGGATAGAGCTCGGTGGGGGTCGTTCGTGCCGGATGGATGTCGCAGTCCGCGATTGCGGTCTTGACGGTCAGTGGGGAAGCGGCTTCTTGGTTCTCGCGGAACTGGATATTCATCGCCTTGCCTCCTTTGGCAGCGGGCTCATGTCAGGCGGGGATAGGTTGCATGCGGATTGTCGATCATGATCTTGCGCACGAGATCGGGGGACAGACCTTCGGGCAGCGCGTCCTGGCCGTCGAACTGCCAGTGCGGATAGTCCGTGGAGAATAGGACCAATTCGTCCGACTGCATATGATCAAACAGGCGAATTAATGTCTCGGGTTCCGGCGGGGCATCAAATGGCTGTAACGAGAAGCGGATGTTGCTGCGCACAATCTCCAGCGGCGCGCGATCGACCCACGGCGTCTCCATCCGCACCCCGCGCCAGAACTTGTGCAGACGCCACAGATAGGGCGCGATCCAGGACACGCCGGACTCCAGCATCACCATTTTCAGCCGCGGATATTTGGCGAACACGCCCTCGACGATCAGGCTGGTGAGCTGGGTTTGGAACGCCTGGGCCTGCCCGACATAATCCTCGATGTGATAGGACCCCCAGCCCACGGCGGTCGGCGGATTGTGATAGGCGGAACCGGCGTGGATGCCGACCGGGAGTTCCAGACGTTCCGCGGCCTCGTAGATCGGCCACAGCGCGCGCTTGCCGAGCGGCGTATCGCCCATCACCAGCATCAGCACCTGCACGAAGCGCTCGTCCGGTGCACAGCGCTCGATCTCGGCAACCGCTTTCTCGACGCTTTGCGTGGGGATCACGATCGAGCCGCGGAGCCGCGCGTCGCGATCGAGCCACTCCTTCGCCAGCCAATCATTCAGCGCGCGGCAGAAGGCCGCCTGCATGTCTTCCGAAAACACCATCTGAACGCCGTAGAGCGGATTGCAGATCGCATGCTTGAGCTGGAAGGGATCGAGCACGTGACGCTGCATGGCCTCCAGACTCTCGCCGGGCTTGCCGGTCTCGGGGCGCCAGTCCGGCCGCGCGGTGATCGGCGAGTTCTGCGGATAGGATTGCGAGACAAGGTCGACCATGCCGCGCGTCGTGACCTGATCGCGCCAATAATCGTTCAGGTACGGCAGCAGGCTGGTCAGATGCGGCACGGCCGGATGCACGTCGCAGTCGATGCCGCCGGCGATCAGGGATGCCATTACGTCTCCCTTCTCACGTTTCCTCGCATGTCTCTTCTTATCCCCGCCATTCAAGCAGGCCTGCCCGCCGCCCGCAACTCGGCCAAGCGTCCTGTCATATGCTAGGAAGGCTGAGCTCGGTTGCGAAGGAATGAGGGGTTACGACATGAAAGAGCTCGTCGGCATTGCGGAACAGGTCGCCGCCAAACTGATCGCGCGCAAACAGACCATTGCGGTTGCCGAATCCTCCGCCGGCGGCTTGATCGCGGCCAGCCTGCTCGCGGTGCCCGGCGCATCCGCCTATTTCCTCGGCGGCGCGGTGGTCTATACGCGCGATGCCAGGCGCGTGCTCATGGATATTTCGGACGAAGGAATGAGGGGCTTTCGGTCCTCGTCGGAGCCCTACGCGCAATTGCTGGCCGAGCAGATGCGAACGCGCTTCGACAGCGATTGGGGCCTGTCCGAGACCGGCGCCGCCGGCCCCGCCGGCAACCGCTACGGCGATTCGGCGGGCCATAGCTGCATGGCGGTTGCAGGGCCCGCGCCAGAGGTGATGACGCTGGAGACAGGAAGCAACGACCGGTTCGGCAACATGCAGGTATTCACGGCGACGGCGCTGAAGCTGATGTTGAGGAAGCTTGAGGGGTGATGCGGCTGTGCGATGTGAGCGAGCGGACAAGCTCGCCACATAATCGCTGTCATGCCCCGGCTTGACCGGGGCATCCAGTACGCCGCGTCTTCTCGGTTCTATCACTGCCGTCTCGGAGTACTGGATCGCCCGGTCAAGCCGGGCGATGACGACGGAGTGTGGCGAGACAGCTACCTTTCCAAATGCCGCATGAAAATCCGCACCACATAGCCCGGGAATCGCGGTGCCTCGTCGTAGAGATCGGACGCGATCCGCTCGATGGTCTCACGCAACGACAGGAATTGCGCCTGTCGTGCGCTGCTTTCGGTGCCCTGCATGCCCGCGAGCTCGTCCATCGCGGCGTCGCTGATCTGGCACTGCACGACCTCGCCATCGTTCAGCATGGTGAAGCGAAAGGCCAGCCGTTCCAGATCATGGCCAATGATCTTGTGGCGCATGAGTGGCATCAAGTCGTCCCGGTCGAGCCCCGCGCCGGACAATGCTGAAAATCGCTGCGCTTGTCAGCAGCAAAGTGCGGCCTCGGCCCTACTGGAACGCCACTTCGGCAAAGCTGCGGAGCTTGCGCGAATGCAGCCGTTCCGATTCCTGCTGCTTGAGCCGCTCCAGCGCCTTCAGGCCGATCTCGAGATGCTGGCCGACGCGACGGCGGTAGAATTCGCTGGCCATGCCGGCCAGCTTGATCTCGCCATGCAGCGGCTTGTCGGAGACGCACAGCAGCGTGCCGTAGGGAACGCGGAAGCGGTAGCCGTTGGCGGCGATCGCGGCCGATTCCATGTCGAGCGCCACCGCGCGCGATTGCGACAGCCGGCGGATCACCTCGGGCCCGGAAATTTCCCAATTGCGGTTGTCGACGCTCGCGACCGTGCCGGTGCGCATCAGGCGCTTGAGCTCGAAGCCTTCGAGCCCGGTGACGTCCTCGACCGCCTCCTCGAGCGCGACCTGCATCTCGGCCAGAGCCGGGATCGGCACCCACAGCGGCAGCTCGCGGTCGAGCACGTGATCCTCGCGCACATAGCCGTGCGCCAGCACGTAATCGCCGAGCCGCTGCGTGTTGCGCAGGCCCGCGCAATGGCCGAGCATCAGCCAGGCATGCGGCCGCAGCACCGCGACGTGGTCGGTGACATTGCGCGCATTGGACGGGCCGGTGCCGATGTTGATCAACGTGATGCCGCGATAGCCAGGTGCGACCAGGTGGAAGGCCGGCATCTGCGGTGCACGAGCCGGCGCAGTGCCGCTGATCGCGCCGCCGCTGTTCGTGATCACGTTGCCGGGCGCGACGAAAGCCTCGAGTCCGGCCTCGCCGGACTGCAGCCGCTGCTGGCACGCTTGCGCAAAGGCGTCGACATAGAACTGGTAGTTGGTGAAGATGACGAAGTTCTGGAAATATTCGGGATCGGTGCCGGTGTAGTGATAGAGCCGGCGCAGCGAGTAATCGACGCGGGCGGCGCGGAACAGGGACAGCGGCTCGGGCGCGCCGGGCTGGAGCTCGAAGGTGCCGTCGGCGATCGAATCGTCCATCGTCGCGAGAACGGGCACGTCGAACGCATCGCGCAGCGAGCGTGTGACGGACGAGTTCTCGCTGGTGGTGATGGCGGCTTCGATATTGATGTCGCGCCGATAGGCGAAGTGGATCGGGATCGGCTCGGCGGACTCGCCGATCTCGACGGGCACACCGTGGTTCTGGATCAAGAGGCCGATCTGCTCGGTGAGATAGCTGCGGAACAGATCCGGCCGCGTCACGCTGGTTTCATGCACGCCGGGTCCGGCCACGAAGCCGTAAGCAAGACGCGAATCCAGCCGCGCATGCGTCGCGGTGGTGAGACGGACGAAGGGATAGTAGGCGCGAACCCGCGTCGTGATCGCCTCGCCGCCGACATAGGCTTCGAACCGGTCGCGCAGGAATTTCGTGTTGCGCTCGTAGATCTCCTCGAGGCGGGCAACGGCGAGGGACGCGTCGGAGAAGGATTGGGTGGCGATGGAGGGTGGGGATTGCATGGTTCGACCGCCGGATGATTGGGCCTGAGTCGAACTATAGCAAAGAAGGCGGTGTTGTAGGGTGGGCAAAGCGAAAGCGTGCCCACCAATATGCTCATCGTGTGAAAGATCGTGGGCACGGCGCTTTGCGCCTTTGCCCACCCTACGAGACTGGATTGCCTCGCTACGCTCGCAATGACGGGTGAAGATGACGCGATGTCGCGCGTCACTTCTCGCGGAACGCGCGCATCAGCTGGTCGTGAAACGGCTTCATCAGATAGGACAACATGGTGCGGTCGCCGGTCTGGACGAAGGCTTCCACGGGCATGCCGGGGATCATCTTGACGTCGCCGAGCCGGGCGATTTCTTCCGGCGGCATCGAGACGCGGATGGTGTAATGGCTCTGGCCGGTGCGCTGGTCGGTGGTGACGTCGGGCGAGACGCGGCTGACGACGCCGTTGAGCTCGGGCGTGGTGCGCTGGTTGAACGCGGAAAGGCGCAGCAGCGTCTTCTGGCCGATCTGGAGCTTGTCGATGTCGACCGGATTGACCTTGGCCTCGACCTGGAGATCGTCGGCCTGCGGCACGATCAGCATCAAGGTGTCGCCGGCGGTGACGACGCCGCCGATCGTGTGCACGCTCGATTGCAGCACCATGCCGTCCTGCGGCGCGCGGATGTCGACGCGGCGGAGCTGGTCTTCGGCCGCGACCTTGCGCTCGATCAGCTCGCCGATCTTGTCGTTGGTCTCGCGCAGGTCCTTGGAGACCTCGCTGACCACGTCCTTGTCGATCTGGATGATCTGGAGCTCGGTCTCGGTGATCTTGCCCTTGGCCTGGGCGCGCGCGGCGATGTACTGCGCGCGCTCGCCATTGAGGCGGGCCGAGTCGCGCTCGAGCTGGGTCAGGCGCGAGATCTGCACCAGACGCTTGTCGTAGAGCTCGCGCACGCCGGTAAGCTCGTTCAGCACCAGCGCGATCTCCTGGTCCTTGGCCTTTTCCTGGGCGCTGAGACCGGCGATCTCCTCGTTGAGCTGCGTGATGCGCTCGCGCAGCTGCGCCTTCTGCCCGGTGCGGCCGTTGACGCGGACCTCGAACAGCTTGGTTTCAGCCGCGAGCAGCGCCTTGACGTCGGGATCGCCCGCCCGCTCGATGAGGCTTTGCGGGTACTCGATTCGGTCGAGGCCGCGCTGCTCGGCCTGCAATCGCGCCGCACGCACCTGCGCCGCATCGAGATTCTTGGTGACGATGGCAAGATTGGCCTTGGTGACGGTGTCGTCGAGCCGCACCACGATGTCGCCAGACTTGACCAGGTCGCCGTCGCGGGCGCGCACCTCGCCGACCACGCCGCCGGTCGGATGCTGCACCTTCTTGACGTTGGATTCGACCACGATCTGGCCCGGCGCAATCAGCGCGCCCGAGATCAGGACGGTCGAGGCCCAGCCGCCGAGGCCGATGACCAGGACCACCACGATGGCGAGGCCGAGCATCAGGTGGAACCTGATGGAGTCGCGGACGGTCTTCGCGGCCGCCTTGGGGCCGCCGATGGCCATCGTGCTCATGGCTTCGTGCTCATGGTTTGGCCACTCCGCCTTCGCTGACGATCTTGATCGGCGCCGGCGGCGTCACGCGCGGCTGCAGCACCTGGGCGAGCACCTGCTCCTTCGGCCCAAAGGCCTGCATGCGGCCGTCGCGCAGCACCAGGATCTGGTCGACCGCCTCGACGCCGATCGGGCGGTGCGCCACCACGACGACGATGGCACCGCGCTCGCGCGCCGAGCGGACGGCGCGGGTCAGCGCCTCGTCGCCTTCGGTGTCGAGATTGGAATTGGGCTCGTCGAGCACGATCAGGAAGGGGTTGCCGTAGAGAGCGCGCGCCAGCGCCACGCGCTGGGCTTGACCTGCGGAAAGCGCGGCGCCCTGCTCGCCGACTTGGGTGTTGTAGCCCTCGCGCATCTTGATGATCATCTCGTGCACGCCGGCCTCCTTGGCCGCGGCGATAATCGCCTCGGAGGTGGCCTCGGGATCGAACCGGCTGATGTTCTGCGCGATGGTGCCGCCGAACAATTCGACGTCCTGCGGCAGATAGCCGATATGGCGGCCGAGCGCGTCGCTCGTCCATTGATCGAGCGCCGCGCCGTCGAGCCGCACCTTGCCGCGCACCGGCTGCCAGACCCCGACCAGCGCGCGGATCAGCGACGACTTGCCGGAACCGCTCGGGCCGATCACGCCGAGGCCGTTGCCGGCGGCGAGCGCGAAGGTGACATCCTGCACCACGAGACGCTGATCGCCGGGCGGCACCATGGCGACGCCCTCGACCGAGAGCCGGCTGGTCGGCGCCTGCAGCTGGGTTGGCATCGCCTGCGCCGGCATCTGCTCCAACAGGCGCGTCAGACGCTGCCAGCTCTGGCGCGCCGCGACGAAGGATTTCCAATGCGCGATGGCGAGATCGACCGGCGCGAGCGCGCGGGCGGACAGGATCGAGCCGGCGATGATGATGCCGGCGGTGGCCTCCTGGTGGATGACGAGATAGGCGCCGACCGCGAGCACGGCCGATTGCAGCATCATGCGAAGCACCTTGGCGACCGCGCCGAGACCACCGGCGACGTCGCTCGCCCGCTGATTGCCGGCGAGGTATTTTTCGTTGGCCTCGCTCCAGCGCTGGTTCATCCGGCCGGCCATCCCCATCGACACCATCACTTCGGCGTTGCGGCGGCTGGCCTGGGCGAGATCGTTGCGCTGGGCGGCGAGGCCCATCGCCTCCTTCGCCGGCTGGCGCGACATGAACTCGGTCACCAGCGTCAGCCCGACCAGGATGATGGCGCCGACCAGCGCGGTGACGCCGATCAGGACATGGAAAGCGAAGCAGATGGCGAGATAGAGCGGCAGCCAGGGCAGGTCGAAGAACGCGCTCGGGCCCATGCCGCCGAGGAAGGAACGGACATTGTCGAGATCGCGCAGCGGCTGCAGGCCCTCGTTGCGGCTGCCGACCAGCAGCGGCAGGCGCACGATGGTGTCGAACACGCGCTTATTGAGGGCCTCGTCGAGCGCGGTGCCGATCCGCCCCAAGATGCGGTTGCGGATCATGTCCAGCACGCCCTGCGCCATGTAGAGGAAGCTGGCGAGGATGATGAGGCCGACCAGGGTCGGGATGCTGCGGCTCGGCAGCACCCGGTCATAGACCTCCAGCATGAAGATCGACCCGGTCAGATAGAGCAGGTTGATCATGCAGCTCATCAGGCCCACGCCGATGAAGGCCGTGCGACAAGCGCGCAAGGCGTCACCGAGCTCTGAACGGCGGACGCCAGGGATGGCTGCCATCAGTCTGATCTCTTTCGGCTAACGGGCAAAGCCCTGATTTCAAAGGCGATTCAAGGAGTACTCGCCTTGGATTAACATCTGTTTTCCGGCCGTCCAACGCGGTCGAATTTAATCCGAGGCCTCATGGGCCACATCTTACCCCCGACAGCCTTCCGCGCAAGTCCGGAATTCCACAGGCTTGCGGCTTTTTCTTGCAGGCTTTCAGCCGCTTCCGCGAAAAGCGCGGCTCAAGTTCCGCTCAGCCGAATGCAGAGGCTAGAGCCGGCCCCCGCCGCGCACCAGACGGACCACCAGCAGCAGGATGACCGCGCCGATGGCAGAATAGACGATCTGGGAGATCAAGCCGGTGCCCAGGCGAATGCCGAGCTTTGGAAACAGCAGGCTTGCCACCAGCGCACCGCAGATGCCGATCACGATGTCGCCGATAAGGCCGAACCCGGCGCCCCGCACGATCTTGCCGGCGAGCCAACCGGCGACGAGACCGACGAACAGGATAACGAGCAGGCCTTCGTTGGAAATGTACATCCGTGAGGTTCCTCTCCGTGAACGGAGCCATGGAACGGGAACCGGAATGAACGGGGTGTGAATGCTGGAGGCTCGCTCAGCCCGGCTCATTCATCCGAACTATGATACTGCGGTGACCGGCTCCGCCAGCACGCACCTCGCCGCCCGGCCCGACCCGACCTCGACATTGGCAGGCAATTGCTCCAGGCAGCGCGGCTCGGCGAGCTTGCAGCGGGGAGCAAAGGAGCAATTGTGCGGCTTCTCGGCCAGCGACGGCGGCGTGCCGGGGATGGTCTCCAGCCGCTGTCCGCGCCTGGCGCCGTGGATGGTGGAGGCGAGCAGGCCCTTGGCATAGGGATGCACCGGCGAGCGGACGATGTCGCGCAAGGTGCCCTGCTCCACGATCTGGCCGGCATACATCACTGCGACGCGGTCGCAGATCTCGATCGCAACGCCGATGTCGTGGGTGACGAAGATGACGGACATGCCGAACTCGCGCTGGAGTTCGCGCAGCAGCAGCAGGATTTGGATCTGCACGGTGGCATCGAGTGCGGTGGTCGGCTCGTCCGCGAGCAGAATCTTGGGACGACAGGCCAGCGCCAGCGCAATCATGGCGCGCTGGCGCATGCCGCCGGACATTTCGTGCGGATAGGCATCCAGCCGGCGCTTGGCGGAAGGAATGCGCACCACCTCGAGCATTTCCAGCGCCCGCGCGCGCCCTTCCGCAAAACTCTTGCCTTCGTGGCGCACGACGCTTTCGGCGATCTGCGCGCCGATCGTGTAGACCGGATCGAGCGCGAGCGCAGGCTCCTGGAAGATCATCGAGACGGTCTGGCCGCGAAAGGACGATAGCTGCTCGTCGTTCATGGCGAGCACGTCACGACCCAACACATTGACCGTGCCCGAGATCTGCGTGCGCTTCCTCGGCAACAGCCGCATCAGCGCACGCAAGGTCACGCTCTTGCCGGAGCCGGATTCGCCGAGCAGGCCCAGCACCTCACTGTTGCCGAGCGAGAGGCTGAGATCGTTCACGGCATAGACCGTGCGCTCGCCGGTGAAGCGGATGTTGAGGCCTGAGATCTCGACGAGTTTTGTCATGACGGCAGTTTCGGCAATCGATCGTGATAATCGGTGACGCGCTGGAACGCGGCGCCGATGGTCAGCAGGGTGGCTTCGTCGAAGGAGCGGCCGATCAGCTGCATGCCGACCGGCAGGCCGGTCGTGGTGAAGCCCGACGGAATGGTCAGTGACGGCAAGCCCAGGAAATTCACCGGGCGGGTGAACAGCGTCAGCCGCTGCAACAGCGCCGGCGCGTTCGGGCCGCCGCCAACGTCGCTCTCCTCGATCGTCGGCGCCGGCACTGGGGACGCCGGCGCGATCACCGCATCGACGCCTGCCGTCGCGGCATTGTGGGCCGCGAGCGCCGGCCCGCGCCAACGCATCGCCTCGAGGTAAGTGATGGCGGGAACGGCGAGGCCGTTCTGAAGCCGCATCAAGACCTGCGGGCCATAGTCCTGCGGACGTTCGATCATCCAGCGCTTGTGGAAGGCGGCAGCTTCCGCGGCGAGCACGAGCTGGCTGGCCGAGGACAATTGCCGCTGGTCGGGCAGCTCGACGGGGACGATGTCGGCGCCCTCGCGCTTGAGCACCGCGATGGTCTCGTCGAGCACGCGCGCAACCTCGCTGTCGAGATCGTCGACGTAGAACGAGGCGGGCACGCCGATCTTGAGACCTTTGAGCGAGCTCTTGGTGGCCGCGACGTAGTCCGAGAGCGGCTCGTGGCTGCAGGTCGAATCGGCGGGATCAGGCCCGGCCATCAGCGCCAGCAACAGCGCGCAATCCTCGGCAGTGCGGGCCAGCGGGCCGACGGTGTCGAGCGATTGCGACAGCGGCATTGCGCCGGCGCGGCTGACGCGGCCCACCGTGGTCTTGAGCCCCGTGACGCCACAGAAATGCGCGGGCATGCGGATTGAGCCGCCGGTGTCCGAGCCGAGCGCCGCATAGGTCAGGCGCGCGGCCACCGCCGAGCCGGAGCCGGATGAGGAGCCGCCGGTGATATGGGCGACGTTCCAGGGATTGCGCACCGGACCGTAATGGGCGTTGTGCCCGGTCGGGCCATAGGCGAACTCGGCGAGATGCAGCGTGCCGAGCCGGACCTGGCCGGCGTCCTTGAGCCGCTGCAAGGCGGTGGACGTGACGTTCGGCACGAAGTCGCGGCGGATCAGCGAGCCGCAGGTCGAGACGTGGCCGGCATCGTAGTACATGTCCTTGTGCGCAAGCGGCACGCCATGCAGGGGACCGCGGACATTGCCCTTGGCGAGCTCGGCATCGGCAGCATCCGCCGCTTTCAATGCAGCCTCGGCCTCGATCGACATGAAGGCGTTGAGATGCGGCTGCCACTGCGCGATGCGCTGCAGCAGCGCACGCGTCGCCTCGTGCGAGGACACCTGCTTCATCGCGATCGCGCGCGCGACCTCGGTGAGCGTCATCAGAGCGGGCTCACGGCTCATTTCGACACCTTCTGCGTCTGCGCGAGCACGTAAGTTGCGGGCTCCAGATCGAACGGCAGCGTGCCGGCGATCGCGGTGAAGCCTTCGAAGGCGGGCCCGATGGCATTGGAGATGCGGATCGCGATCTCGTCGTCCACGGGCACGCCGGCGATATGCGCGATCGGCTTGATCTCTTTCGGTGTCGGTCTCGTCATGCGATATCTCCCCTGGGGGCGCGGCTATGGCCTGAGCCCGGTATGGCCATGTAGCACGCGGCCTCGTGACCCATATTATCCAGCGCGGTGAGCTTTGGTGTCGCATTTGCGCAGAGCGGCTCCGCAAACGGGCAACGGGTGTGGAAACGGCAGCCGGGGGGCGGATCGATCGGATTGGGCGGATCGCCCGTGATCGGGGGCGTCTCGGTGCGCCTGTCGGGATCGGAAGACGGCATCGCCGCGAGCAGCGCGCGGGTGTAGGGATGGGCCGGGCTGTCCCAGACCTGGTCGACCGGGCCGAGCTCGACGACCTCGCCGAGATACATCACCAGCACGCGGTCCGAGATGTAGCGCACCACGTTGAGGTCGTGGCTGATGAAGAGATAGGTGAGGCCGAATTCGCGCTTGAGATCGGCGAGCAGATTGAGCACCTGCGCCTCGACGGATTTGTCGAGCGCCGAGACGGCCTCGTCCAGGATCACCAGCCGCGGCGACAGCGCCAGCGCGCGGGCGATGTTGACGCGCTGGCGCTGGCCGCCGGAGATCTCGTGCGGATAGCGGTTGGCGAAGTTTTCCGGGCGCAGGCCGACCTTGCCGAGCAGCTCGCGCGCCAGATTGCGCGCCGAGCCATCGGCCATGCCGTGGACCTTGGGACCGAAGGCGATCGACTCCTCGATCGTCAGGCGCGGATTGAGCGAAGCGTAGGAATCCTGGAACACCATCTGCATGCCGCGGCGCAGCTCGCGCAAGCTCAGCGACTGACCGACGGTCATGCCGTCATAGATAATGTCGCCGTCATCGCGCGGCATCAGGTGCATCAGGAGCCGCGCGGTCGTGGACTTGCCGCAGCCGGACTCGCCGACGATGCCGACCGTCTCGCCCTTGGCGACGGAGAAGGAGACATTGTCGACGGCACGCACCGTGCGCTTGGCGGCGAACAGGCCGCCGCGCACCGGAAAATGCTTGGTCAGGCCGTTGACCTGAAGCAGCGGCTGCGCGAGCCCGCCGCGGTCCTCGACCGGCTCCAGCATGGCGACAGATGCGTTGATCTCGCTCATGGCTAATTCCTGATGTCCATGGCGCTGCGCAGGCCGTCCGAAAGGAGATTGAAGCAGATCGAGACTGCGAAGATCATTGCGCCCGGCAAGGCTGCGACCCAGGGATTGACGTAGATCGCGGTGCGCAGCGTGTTCAGCATCAGGCCCCATTCCGGCTCCGGCGGCTTGGTGCCGAGGCCGAGGAAGGACAGACCGGCCGCCAGGATCATCGAGACCGAGATCAGGCTGGTGGCATAGACGAAGATCGCGCCGAGCACGTTGCCGAGGATGTGGACGCGCATGATGGTGAAGGCGCCCGCGCCGGAGGCACGGGCGGCCTCGACGAAGTCCATGTTGCGCACGCCGGTGGTGACGCTCTCGGCGACGCGGGTGATCTGCGGCACGAACACGATGGTCAGCGCCACGATGGAGTTGAGGATGCCGGCGCCGAGCGCGCCAGAGATCGCGATCGCCAGCAGCACCGACGGGAAGGCGTAGAACACGTCCACCGTGCGCATGATGGCGGTGTTGAGCTTGCCGCCGACATAGCCGGCAATGATGCCGAGCGAGGTGCCGATGCAGAAGGCCAGGATCACGGGCAGGATGCCGATGACCAGCGACAGGCGCCCGCCATAGATCAGCCGCGCCAGCATGTCGCGGCCGAGCTCGTCGGTGCCGAGCGGATAGCCTGTGGTGCCGATGTGGCGGAGCCGGCGGATCATCGAACCCTTGTAGGGGTCTTCGAGACCGAGCCACGGCGCGAGGATCGCGGAGAGGAAGATCAGCAGCAACACCAGCGCGCAGGCCATGCTGACCTTGTCGCGCATGATGCGGCGGCCGACGGTCGCCCAATAGCCGCGCGCCTTGGTGGCAGGCGCCGCCTGCAGCGCGGCGTCGGCGGTGGCGGACAGCGGAAGCTCGCTCATCGGCTGGCTCCCGTTGCGTATCGGTGTGGTCGGTGCGAACCGCTTGGTCGGTTAACCTCTCCCGCTTGCGGGAGAGGTCGTCGCGAAGCGACGGGTGAGGGCTTTCGCCTCTTGGGGGTTCTCGCGAGCGGAGACACCCTCTCCCCAACCCTCCCCCGCTCGCGGGGGAGGGAGCGCACCGGCTTCGCGGCTATAGCTCGGCTCAAATGCATCCCGCTAGCCCCGCTTGATGCGCGGGTCGATCGCGGCTTGGGCGATGTCGACCAGGAGATTGAGGAAGACGAAGAACAGCGCCAGGATCAGGATCGTGCCCTGCAGCAGCGGCAGGTCGCGCTGGAAGATCGCCGAGTTGAGCAGGAAGCCCGAACCCGGCCAGGAGAACACCGTCTCGATCAGGATCGAGCCGCCGAGCATGTAGCCGAGCTGAAGCCCCATCACCGCGAGCGCGGTGGGCGCGGCATTCTTGATGACGTGGCGGAACACGCCGGTTTCGCGCAGGCCCTTTGCACGCAAAGCCTCGACGAAGTCCTGCGAGAGAATGTCGCCAGTGAGCGCGCGGACCGTGCGGGTGACGATGCCCATCGGGATCACCGACGTCGTGATCGCCGGCAGCACGAGATATTTGAGATGCGCCCAATCCCAGGCCCAGGAGTTGGAGCCGCTGGGGCCGGCGCCGACCGCGGGCAGCCAGTTCAGCTGGACCGAGAAGATGATGACGAGCAGCATGCCGAGCCAGTAATGCGGCACCGAGACCCCGGCGATGGCAAAGGAGGTCGCGACCTTGTCGATCCAGGTCTCGCGAAAATAGCCGGCGATCAGGCCGAGCAAGACGCCCATGGTGAAGCCGATGATGGCGGCGGCAATTGCGAGCGTGACGGTGTTGCCGACCGCGCGCATGACCTCGGCGAGCACCGGACGCCCCGTCGCGATGGAATTGCCGAGATCGCCGTGAAGGGCACGCAACAGCCACAGGCCGAACTGCACCGGCAGCGGCCGGTCGAAGCCGTAGGCGGCGCGCAGCTGCGCGGCGAGCTCCTGCGACGCGTCGGCCGGCAGCACGGCGACCAGCGGATCGCCCGGCGTGATGTGCACGAGCAGGAAGCACACCAGCGCGACGCTGATGACGATCGGGACGACGTAGACAATGCGTCTGGCGGTATAGGCGAGCACGTTGGATTACTCAAGTTAGTGCGTAGTGGTCGTCATGGCCGGGCTTGTCCCGGCCATCCACGTTTTCTTGGTTCGTCATCCGGGACGATGCGAAGCATCGAACCCGGAATCTCGAGATTCCCCGGTGCGCAATTGCACACCTGAGGTCTGGTCCTTCGGACGATCCCGCAATGACGGAGCTGGAGGAGACACGTGGATGCCCGGGTCAAGCCCGGGCATGACGCGTCGATAGAGCGTACTCACCTCACTGCTTGATCGACACCGGCGAGAAGTCGATGAACCAGCTCTTCGGTTGCACGACGCCTGTCACCTTCGGGCTCATGGCGCGCGGGCCGACGTCGTGGGCGACGTAAAGGAAAGCGGCGTCGTCGACGGAGGCTGCGTGCAGCTCGGCGAGCGCGGCGTCGCGCGCGGCGGGATCGAAGGTCTGGCGCGCCTTCTTCACCAGCTCGTCGAACTTGGGGTTGTTGATGAAGCCCCAATTGTTCGAGACCGGCGGCGCCATGCCCGACTGCAGGAAGCGCACCAGCGCGAAGAACGGGTCCATCGCCGCGTAGGTGACGTTGGTCGCGTGCGAGCCGTTGGCGCTGGGATCCTTGGCGCCGCGGCGCCAGTTGGTGAACAGCGTATTCCATTCGATGACGTCGAGCTGGACGTCGAAATAGCATTCGGCCAGCGCCTGCTGCAGATACTCGTTCATCGGCAAGGGCTGCATCTGGCCCGAGCCGGACGCCGACGTCTGCGTCTTCACGGTCAGCTTCTTGTTGGGACCGTAGCCGGCCTCCTGCATCAGCTTTTGCGCAGCCGCCTTGTCGTACTTGATCTGGAAGGTGGGATTGCCGCGCCAGGGATGGCCGGGCTCGAAGGTGCCGGTCGCCGGCACCATCAGGCCGGCGAGCAGACCGTCCCTGAGGCCTTCGCGGTCGACGCAGAGGTTCGCGGCCTTGCGCACCCGGATGTCGTTCCAGGGCGAGCCCTCGACGCGCGAGAACTGCCATGGCCAGACGTGCGGCTGCTCGTTGGAGTAGAGCTTGAAGCCGCGCTGCTTCAATTCGGGGATCGCGTCCGGTGCCGGCGCCTCGACCCAATCGACCTGGCCGGAGAGCAGCGCCGCGGTGCGCGCGTTGGCTTCCGGCATCGGCAGCAGCACCATCTTGTCGACCTTGGGCACACGATCCTTGTTCCAGTAGTTCGCGTTCTTGACCAGCTCGAGCCGCTCGCGCGGCGTGAAGCTCGCCATTTTCCAGGGACCGCTACCCGAGGCGTCCTTGGCAAACGCAGTCCAGGCGGCCTGCGACTTCGCCTTGGCGTCGGCGCCCTCGGTCTTGTCGTAGAAGGACTGCCACTTCGCCGGGCTCGCCATGAACAGATTGGTGAGGTTGATCGGCAGGAAGCTGTCGGGCTCCTTGGTGGTGAGCTCGACGGTCATGTCGTCGATCTTCTTCGCCGAGGCCAGCGTCGGCATGCGCGAGGCCGTGACGCCGACCTGGCTGGCGTCGAATTGCGGCGCATCCTGCTTCAGCACCTTCTCGACGTTCCACACCACGGCGTCCGCGTTGAACGGCGAGCCGTCGTGGAAGGTGACGCCGGGGCGCAGCTTGAAGACCCATTTGGTCTTGTCGGCATCGTCGACCTTCCACTCGGTGGCAAGACCGGGGATCACCACGCTCGCCTTCTCGGCGGAGGACAGGTCCCAGCCGGTCAGCGCGTCGTACATGGTGAGGCCGGTGAAGCGATTTCCTTCAAAACCCTGATCGGGCTGGCCGAGCGTGCGCGGAATATCGGCAGCGGTCATGCCGATGCGCAGCACGGTCTGCGCGCTCGCCACACGCGGCCATGCGGCGGCTGTCGTCAGAGCGAGCACCGCGATCAGTGCCGCACGTGTCTTCTTCTTAGTAAGCATCGCCTCGTCCTTCTCCGGCTTTGGATGATTAATTTTGATGCAATGGTATGCAATGGCTATGCCAAGGAGAAACTTTTTCTGCAAATCTTGCCTGCGGCGACAAGTCCTTGTGGATCGCCAGGAGGCAACCAGGCGGGCTGCCTATTCTGGCATCAAGATTGCAAGTTCGGCTCCGAAATCCCTGGGAGCTTGGACCATGCGTATTCGCTTATCGACCTGTCTCGCCGTGCTTGCGCTGGCGTCCTCCGCAATCTCGGCGCGCGCGGAGAGTGTTGTGCGCTACGGCATCTCGATGGCGGATATTCCGCTCACCACCGGCCAGCCTGATCGCGGCGCCGGCGCCTATCAGTTCACGGCCTACACGATCTACGATCCCCTGGTGGCCTGGGAGATGGACGTCGCCGACCGCCCCGGCAAGCTGGTGCCGGGCCTTGCCACCGAATGGAAGGTGGACGATGCCGAAAAGACGAAGTGGCGCTTCAGCTTGCGCAAGGGCGTGAAGTTTCACGACGGCAGCGATTTCAACGCCGATGCGGTGATCTGGAATCTCGACAAGGTGCTCAACGACAAGGCGCCGCAATTCGACAAGCGGCAGAGCGCGCAGGTGAAGACCCGCCTCCCCTCCGTCGCCAGCTACGCCAAGATCGACGACTCCACCGTGGAGATCACCACCAAGACGGTCGATTCCTTCTTCCCCTACCAGATGCTGTGGTTCCTGGTCTCGAGCCCGGCGCAATACGAAAAACTCGGCAAGGATTGGGACAAGTTCGCCAGCCAGCCCTCCGGAACCGGCCCGTTCAAGCTGACGAAGCTGGTGCCGCGCGAGCTCGCCGAGCTCAGCAAAAATCCGGACTACTGGAACAAGAAGCGCATTCCCAAGGCCGACAAGATTGTGCTGGTACCGATGCCGGAAGCGCTGACGCGCACCAATGCGCTGCTCGCCGGCCAGGTCGACCTGATCGAGACACCCGCGCCGGATGCCGTGCCGCAGTTGAAGGCGGCCGGAATGAAGCTGGTCGACAACGTCACGCCGCATGTGTGGAATTATCACCTCAGCGTGCTGCCGGGCTCGCCCTGGACCGACATCCGCCTGCGCAAGGCGCTGAACCTTGCGATCAACCGCGACGAAGTCGTCGGACTGATGAACGGCCTCGCCAAGCCCGCCAAGGGCCAGGTCGACCCGTCGAGCCCGTGGTTCGGCAAGCCCAGCTTCGAGCTGAAATATGATCTCGCCGCCGCCAAGAAGCTGGTGGAGGAAGCGGGCTATTCCAAAGCAAAGCCGCTGAAGACCACCTTCATCATCGCGCAAGGCGGCACCGGCCAGATGCTGTCGCTGCCGATGAACGAATTCCTGCAGCAAAGCTTCAAGGAGATCGGCATCGAGATCGACTTCAAGGTGGTCGAGCTGGAGACGCTCTATACGCATTGGCGCAAGGGCGCCGCCGACGAGATGAACGCCGGCATCACCTCCAACAACATCGCCTATGTCACCTCGGATCCGCTTTACGCCATCGTCCGCTTCTTCCATTCCGGCCAGATCGCGCCGGTAGGCGTCAATTGGGGCGGCTACAAGAACCCGAAGGTCGACGCGCTGATCGACGAGGCCAAGCAGACTTTCGAGAGCACCAAGCAGGATCAATTGCTGGCGCAGGCGCATGCGCTGATCGTGGACGATGCCACGCTGGTGTGGGTCGTCCACGACACCAACCCGCACGCGCTGTCACCGAAGATCAAGCAGTTCGTGCAGGCGCAGCACTGGTTCCAGGACTTGACGACGATCGGGGTGGAGTGAGCAACGCGCAAGGGTGGGCACGGCGCTTTGCGCCTTTGCCCACCCGAGGTCCATGCTCAGCGCGCGCGATCACCGCCCCTTGGTCGGGATCTTGTTGTACGGCACGTCCTTGTCGACGCGGATGTCGCCCGGCAGGCCCAGCACGCGCTCGGCGATGATGTTGCGCAGGATCTCGTCGGTACCGCCGGCGATGCGCATCGAGGGCGAGGACAGCAGCATCTGCTGGAATTGGCCCTGGGCCGTTTCCTCGTCGTTGCCGGTGAGAACACCGGCCGCACCCTGCAGGTCCATGGCGTAAGTCGCGATGTCCTGCAGCATCATGCCCGAGACCAGCTTGCCGATCGAATTCTCCGGGCCCGGGCGCTCGCCTTTCGATAGCGCCGAGATCGTGCGGTAGCTGGTGTATTTCAGCCCGTTCGACTTCGCCGCCCAGCTCGCGAGCTTCGAGCGCACGGCGGGATCGTCGATGGCGAGGCCCTCCTCCAGCATCAGGTTCGAGCAGAGCTCGAACATTTCAGGCACGCCGGTCGCGAGCCGCGCGCCGATCGACATGCGCTCGTTCATCAGCGTGGTCAGCGAGACGTTCCAGCCGTCGCCGACGGCGCCCAGCCGCTGGCTATCGGGGATCACCACATCGGTGAAATAGACCTCGTTGAACTCCTGCATGCCGTTGGCTTGCTTGATCGGCCGCACCTCAACGCCGGGGCTCTTCATGTCCAGGAAGAACATGGTGAGGCCCTTGTGCTTGGGCACGTTCGGATCGGTGCGTGCGATGAGGAGGCCATAGTCGGAATAATGCGCGCCCGAGGTCCAGATCTTCTGGCCGTTGACGACCCAATTGTCGCCCTTCTTCTCCGCGCGTGTGCGAAGCCCTGCGACATCGGAGCCGGCAGACGGCTCGGAGAACAGCTGGCACCAGATCTCCTCGCCCGATGCGAGCTTCGGCAAGTAACGGCGCTTGGCCTCCTCACTGCCGAACGCCATCACGGTCGGTCCGCACATGCCTTCGCCGATCTGGAACGGCTGCGTCAGCTTGCCGTAGACGCCCTCCTCCTGCTGCCAGATCACCTTCTCGATCGGCGTCGCGCCGCGGCCGCCATACTCCTTGGGCCAGTGCAGGCAGGCCCAATTGCCCTCGAACTTCTTCTTCTGCCAGGCCTTGCCGACTTCGACGATGTCGCGGTTGGCAAGGCGGATGCGGCCGAGCGAGGACTTTGATAGCTCGCCATGCAGCTCCTTCGGCGCGTTGGTCTCGATCCATTTGCGCGCGGTCTCACGGAACGCGGCTTCCTGCGGGGTGTCGTCGAAATTCATCTTCGAGCTCTCCTCTCTCGTGCCCCGGACGCTGCGCAGCGCGAAGCGGTGCGCTGCAGAGCCGGGGCCCATTGCGGCCATCTGGGTCCCGGCTCTGCGAAGCAGCACTGCGTGCTGCATCGCGTCCGGGACACGGCTAATTCCTTCCCTTCGTCGGGATCCTGTTGAACGGCACGTCCTTGTCGACGCGGATGTCGCCTGGCAGGCCCAGCACCCGCTCGGCGATGATGTTGCGCATGATCTCGTCGGTGCCGCCTTCGACGCGGGTACCCGGCGCGCGCAGCAGCATGGCCTGGAAACGGCCGGCGAGCTCGGCATCCTCACCGCTGACGACGCCGGACGCGCCCTGCAGATCCAACGCGTAGGTCGCGACGTCCTGGATCATGGAGCCCGCCACCAGCTTGCCGATGGAGTTCTCCGGCCCCGGGCGTTCGCCCCTCGACAGCGCCGAGATCGCGCGCATGCTGGTGTATTTCAAGCCGCTCGCCTTCACCGCCCAGTTCGCCAGCTTGGAGCGCACCGCGCGATCCTCGATCGCCGGGCCGTCGTCGAGCATCAAGCTGGAGCAGTACTCGAACAATTCAGGGAAACCGGTCGATACGGCCGCGCCGATCGCACTGCGCTCGTTCATCAGCGTGGTCAGCGAGACGTTCCAGCCGTCGCCGACCTCGCCGAGGCGCTGATGGTCGGGGATGCGGACGTTGGTGAAATAGACCTCATTGAAATCCGAGGCGCCGCTCGCCTGCTTGATCGGCCGCACCTCGACGCCGGGGCTCTTCATGTCCAGGAAGAACATGGTGAGGCCTTTGTGCTTGGGCACGGTCGGATCGGTGCGCGTGAGCAGGATGCCATAGTCTGAATAATGCGCGCCCGAGGTCCAGATCTTCTGGCCGTTGATCACCCAGTCGTCGCCGTCCTTCTCCGCACGCGTGCGGAGGCCCGCGACATCAGAGCCGCCGGCGGGCTCGGAGAACAGCTGGCACCAGACCTTCTCGCCGGAGGCGAGCGGCGGCAGATAGGTGCGCTTATGCTCCTCGCGCGCGAACGCCATCATGGTCGGCCCGCACATGCCGTGGCCGATGATGAACATGCGGGAGAGCTGGCCGAACGGCCCTTCCTCCTGCTGCCAGATCACGCGCTCGATCGGCGAGGCGCCGCGGCCGCCATATTCCTTCGGCCAGTGCAGGCAGGCCCAGCCGGCGTCGGCCTTTTTCTTCTGCCAGGCTTTTGCGACCTGCAGGATATCCGCGTTTTTGAGCACGGTACGCCCGAGCGAGGATTTGCGCAGCTCCTCCTCGTATTGCTTGGGCGCGTTGGCGTTGATCCAGGCGCGGGCGGTGGCGCGGAACTCGGCTTCCTGCGGGGTGTCGTCGAAGTTCATGGTCTCATCTCTCGGTTCGTTCCCCGGACGCTGCGCAGCGCGAAGCGGTGCGCTGCAGAGCCGGGGTCCATTGCAGCCCCTGGGTCCCGGCTCTGCGGCGCTCCGCGCCGCGTCCGGGACACGAGCGAGGGTTACGCCGCGTTCTTCTTCCGCATGCGGTCGATCAGCTGATCCTCCCAATAGGACAGGCTGCCCAGGCCAAGCGCCATCGCATTGGCGCGGCGGTAGTACATGTGGCAGTCAAATTCCCAGGTGAAGCCCATGCCGCCGTGGACCTGGATGTTGTTCTTGGCGCAGTGCTGGAACGCCTGCGTCGCGCTGATGCGCGCGGCGGCGGCGGCTTCCGGCAGCTCGGCCGCATTGGTCGAGAGTGCCCAGGCGCCGTAATAGCTGTTGGATCGCGCCAGCGTCGCCGAGACGTACATGTCGGCCAGCATGTGCTTGACGGCCTGGAACGAGCCGATCTGCCGGCCGAAGGCGATGCGGTCCAGCGCGTAGTCGCGGCCCATCTCCAGCGCGCGGTCGGCGCCGCCGACCTGCTCGAACGCGCACAGCACCGCGGCGCGGTCGAGCACCTGGGTGAGGATGCTCCAGCCGTCGCCCGCGGCGCCGAGAGGCTCGGCTTTGGCGTCCTTAAAGGTGATCTCGGCCTGCCCGCGGGTCGGATCGAGATTAGTGAGGTTCTTGACCTCGACGCCGCCGGCTTTGAGATCGACCAGGAACAGCGAGATGTCATTGTCGCGCCCGCTCGATCCCGTGCGCGCGGCAACCACCGCAAAATCGGCGATGGCACCGTCGGCGACCGGCTTCTTGACGCCGTTGAGCACCCCGTTCGCAGCCGTCAGCTTGACGTTCTTCGGCGCTGGGTTGCCCTTGCCCTCGAACAGCGCCAGCGTGCCGATGGCCTCTCCGGACGCAATCGCCGGCAGCCATTTCTTCTTTTGCGCGTCGCTGCCGGCGATCAGCAACGCTTCGGCGGCGAGGTACACGGTCGAGGAAAACGGCACCGGCGCGTTGGCGCGGCCCATTTCTTCCGCGATCACGCACAGCTCGAGATGGCCCGCGCCGGCACCGCCGAACTCCTCGGGAATCGCGACGCCGAGGAAGCCCATCTCGGCGAGGCCTTTCCACAGCTCCTTGTCGTAAGGCGTCTTGCCGTCGAGCACGACACGCACCGCCTTGGGCGAGCATTTCTCGGCGAGGAACTTGCGCGCTTGGTCGCGGAGCTGTTTTTGGTCGTCGGAGAAATCGAAGTTCATGGCGGGGCTACCTTTGTTTATTCGTTGTCATTTATTGGCACCGTCATTCCGGGGCGCGCCCCTTGGCGCGAGCCCGGAATCCATAACCACGAGCCGGGGTTATGGATTCCGGGCCTGGCCCTTCGGGCCATCCCGGAATGACGAGGGGAGAGAGTTGCGCTCTCATTTCAGCACGATCACATCTTCATCCGGCTTGTCCGCATAGAGCCGCTCCACCAGCGCCGCGCGGCGTTCCAGGCCGGCGCGCTGGTTGATGTAGCCCTTGTCGGTGAGCTCGTTGCCGTCGATCGAAGGCGGCTCGACCATCAGCATCGCGCGCGCGATGACCCGGCTGCTGGCGCCTTCGCACTCACGGTTGTGGGCTTCCAGGCCGCGCCTGAAGCAGGCGATCACCTCGGGATGCTTCACCGCATCGGTAAAGCTCAGATCGGGATTGCCGGCCAGCTGGCGGCAGGCGTGCAGGTTCGGCCAGGCCAAGAGGCCGATGAAGGGACGGTCCTGCCCCGCGACCAGCGCGTCGTGCACCACAGGCGTCGCTGCTGCGATCGCATCGGTCCGCAGAGAGCCGACATGCACGAACGTGCCGGTGGTGAGCTTGAAGTCTTCCACCACGCGGCCGGCAAAGATGATGCCTTGCACCGGATCGGCATCGTCGACGAAGATGCCGGCATCGCCAATGCAGTAGAATCCTTCCTCGTCGAACATTTTCCTGGTCAGCTCCGGCTGGCCGAAATAGCCGGGCGTGACGTTGACGCCGCGCAGGCGCAATTCGTACTTCGAGCCGCAAGGCACCATCTTCAACTCGACGCCTGGGAACGGCAGGCCGATCAGGCCGACGCGCTCGGTGTCCCAATAGGTGCCGGTCGAGGTCGGCGCGGTCTCGGTCGAGCCCCAGCCGGTATAGAACACGATCCGCTCTCCGGTGGTCTTTACCGCCAGCGCTTGCATGCGCTCGTAGAGATCGTCAGGCAGGCGCGCGCCGCCATAGGCCATGATCGAGAGGTTCTTGAAGAATGAGCGGCAAAGCGCGTCGTCCTTCTCCATGGCGGCGGCGAGCGCGGCATAGCCGGCGGGCACGTTGGCGTAATAGGTCGGCGAGATCTCGCGCAAATTGCGCAGCGTCTCCTCGAACTGGCCCGGCATCGGGCGCCCGTCGTCGATATAGAGCGTGCCACCGTCGACCAATATTGGATGGAACGCGGCATTGCCGCCCATGGTGTGGTTCCAGGGCATCCAGTCCAGCATGGTCGCAACAGGCCCGTTCGGATCGCGCGGCCGCACCTGCATCATCATCGCCGCATTGGCGCACATCATCTCCTGCGTGTTGATGACGGCCTTGGGCATGCCGGTCGAGCCCGACGTGAACAGCAGCTTGCCGATGGTCTGCGGCGTGATCTTCGCGATCGAGGCCTCGACATCGGCCGTGACGGGCGTTGCTGCGAGCTCGGCAAAGCTGACGCTCTTGATGCCCTCGCAGGGCCGCGCGACGTGGACCACGGTGACGCCGCTGAGGTCGAGCGCCTTCAGCGCCTTCTCGAAGGTCGGTCCGTCCTGCACCATCAGTACGGCCGGCTTGATCAGGTCGAACAGATACTTCAGCTTGACGTGGTCGTGGCTCATCAAGGAGTAGGCCGGCGATACCGGCGCTGCGGGGACGCGCGCCTGCATCGCAGCCTGCGTCATCAGCGCATGCTCGATCGAATTGCCCGAGAGGATCGTGACGGGCCGGCCGCCGAGCTCGAGATTGAGCAAGCCTTGCGTCAGCGCGTCCACGATGCGCTTGGCTTCGCCATAGGACACCTTGCGCCATTCGCGGTTCGGACCGCCGCGCTGCGCCAGCCAGATGCGCTCGGGCGCTTCCTTCGCCCATTTCGCCAGCGACGCCGGAATGTGCTTCTCATAAGGCTGCAGCGGAATGCGCGACTTCAGCACCACCGTGCCGTCGGCGCGGCGCTCGACGTCGATGTCGCGCGCGAGCCACTGGACCTTGCGAAAGGCGGGCTTCGTCATCACCGCTGCCGCGCTTCCACTCATTTTGCGTCTCCCGGAATTACTGTCCTTTGCGGATCGTTCTCGTTCAGCGCCTGATATAGACAGGCTTTCGCTTCTCAAGGAAGGCCCTGATGCCTTCCGAAAACTCCTCCGAGCGGCTGCACAGGACCTGGTTGCGATCCTCCATCGCAATCGCGGCTTCGAGCGAGCCGGCATCGACGCTCATGTTGAGGCATTCCTTGGATAGCCGTAGGCCCACGGGCGAGGCCGTCATCATCGCCTCGACGTAAGGCCCTGCCGCGTCATCGAGCTTGTCCTCGTCCACGAGCTCCGAGACGAGGCCGACCGCGAGCGCGCGCTCCGCTCCGATGAAGCGCCCGGTGAGGATCAGCTCGGATGCAACGGAGACGCCGACGAGGCGCGGCAGAAAATAGCTGGTGCCGATGTCGCAGCCGCCGAGACCGAGCTTGATGAAGGCACAATTCATCCGCGCCGATCTCGTCGCGATGCGCATGTCTGAGGCCAGCGCCAGCGCAAAGCCGCCGCCGGCGGCCGCGCCCTGCACCAGCGCCAGGATCGGCTGCGGACAGCGCCGCATCAGTATCACGATGTCGGCGATGCGCCGCTGCGAATCCAGCGACTCCGTGACGCCCGGCGGCTCCTGCTGCCCGGCCCGGCGCTCCATCGCGGCTTTGAGATCGAGGCCGGCACAAAAATTCCTGCCGGCGCCCTTGAGCACGACGACGCGCGTGTCGCGATTGCGTTGCAGGCCCTGGAAATAATCGTTGAGCGCATCGATCAGCGAGGGATCGAGCGCGTTGAGGTGCTCGGGCCGATTGAGCGTCACCCGGTCGACGCCGTCGTCATGCTCGATCAGCAGCGGTTGGGACATGAGGCTCGTACCTTCGTGCCACACAGAGACCGTCTCCCACCCTCCCCTGGAGGGGGAGGGTCGATCGCGCGCAGCGCGAGCGGGGTGGGGTGACAGTCTCTCCCCACCGAACAGTGCCCGAGTGGAGAGATCACCCCACCCCGGCGCTTCGCGCCGACCCTCCCCCTCCAGGGGAGGGTAAGAGAGAGCCGCCTACCTTGGCGCCATCCTGATCGCGCCGTCGAGGCGGATGGTCTCGCCGTTCAGCATCGGGTTCTCGACGATGTGCACCGCGAGCATGCCGTATTCGTTGGCATCGCCGAGACGCGAGGGATGCGGCACCTGGGCGCCCAGGCTCTTGCGGGCCTCTTCGTTCAAGCCCATCAGCAGCGGCGTGAAGAACAGGCCGGGCGCAATGGTGTTGACGCGGATCTTCTGGCTGGCGAGATCGCGCGCGGCCGGCAGCGTGAGGCCGACGACGCCACCCTTCGAGGCCGAATAGGCGATCTGGCCGATCTGGCCTTCGTAGGCGGCAACCGAGGCAGTGTTGATGATGACGCCGCGCTCTTCGCCGATCGGCTCCGCAGTGACGAGGCGCTCAGCGAACAGACGCAGACAGTTGAACGTGCCGATCAGGTTGACGTTGATGATGCGCGCGAACTTTTCGAGCGGATAGACACCGTCGCGGCCGACGATGCGCTGCGAGCCGCCGATGCCGGCGCAGTTCATCAGCACGCGGGCGACGCCGTGTGCGGCTTCCGCTTTGGCAATCGCAGCCTTGATCTGCTCCTCGCTGGTGACGTCGGCGTGCAGCGCGACGCCCTTCACTTCGGCGGCCACCTTCTCGGCGTTTTCCTTGCTCTGATCGATCACGCCGATCTTGGCGCCCTTGGCGGCCATGGCGCGGGCGGTCGCGGCACCAAGGCCCGAGCCGCCGCCGGTGATGAGAACGGCTACGTCTTTCAACTGCATTTTAGAACCTCTCCTTGTTGTGGCGAATGGCGAATAGCGAGTGGCGAATGGAGCCTGCGGCCCAATTCGCTATTCGCCATTCGCCATTCGCTCGTTCAGTATGCCGCCGCAGATCAGCGTTTCCATGTGCTTGATGTATTGCCGGCAAACATCATCGGTGACCGGGCCGACGCCGGTCGCGCGGGACATCGCGTGCCGGCCGAAGAACAGGTGATCGCAGGCGCCGATCAGGCTGGTGTAGAACAGCACCGGATCGGTCGGGCGGAATTCGCCGCGGCTGACGCCTTCCGCCAGCAGGCGGCGGTGGAAGTCCAACAGCGGCGCAACGAAGAATTTCGAGACTTCGTCGGCGGAGCTCGCGCTGGTCTCGTGCAAGAGATAGTGGATCAGCCGGTTCATGTAGGGGAACCGATGATAGGCGCGGATGATGCCGGCGACATGCAGCTTCAGCTTCGCCGTCGACGTGATCGGCTGCGCCAGCAGATATTCGAGGTTGGTCATCTCGGTCGCGGCATCCCGCGCGAGCAGCGCCAGCAGCAGGCCGTCCTTGTTGCCGAAGTGATATTTGACCAGGGCCGCGTTGGCGCCCGACTTCTGCGCAATGTCGGAGAGCGAGATCTCAATCGACGAGCGCTCGATCATCAGCTCGCTCGCGGCCACCAGCAATTTCTCTGCCGTGGAATTTTTCCCGCTGGGGAGCCTGTTCGGTACGCTGGTCGCCACGGAGATCCCTGTTTGGCCGCTGGAGCGGGCGCAGATAAGCGCAAGCAGCGCCTCATCACAAGAGTTAATTGATCGATTGACTAAACGATCTTCGGCCCCTTAAATCCGTCCCCGACAACTAACCCAATCAGAATCCAGGGAGAGACCGAATGGCCGAGGCTTACATCGTCGCCGCAGCGCGTACCGCCGGCGGGCGCAAGGGGGGCCGCCTCGCCGGCTGGCATCCGGCCGATCTCGCCGCGAAGGTGCTGGACGAGCTGGTCGACCGCACCAAGGTCGATCCGGCCCAGGTGGAGGACGTGATCATGGGCTGCGTCATGCAGGTCGGCGAACAGTCCAACAACGTCGCGCGCAACGCGATCATGGCCTCGAAGCTTCCGGAAAGCGTGCCGGGCACCTCGATCGACCGCCAGTGCGGCTCCTCGCAGCAGGCGCTGCACTTCGCCGCGCAGGCGGTGATGTCGGGTGCGATGGACGTCGTGATCGCGGCCGGCGTGGAGTCGATGACGCGGGTGCCCATGGGCCTGTCGTCGCAGCTTCCGGCCAAGAACGGCTTTGGCAATTACAAGAGCCCGGGCATCGAGAAGAAGTATCCGAACATCGTGTTCAGCCAGTTCACCGGCGCGGAGATGATGGCCGAGAAGTACGGCCTCTCCAAGGATGAGCTCGACCAGTACTCCTACGACAGCCATCAGCGCGCGATCGCGGCGACGCAAGCAGGTCACTTCAAGAAGGAGATCGTGCCGCTCGAGATCACCCGCGCCGACGGCAGCAAGGACACCCACCACATCGACGAAGGTATCCGCTTCGATGTCACGCTCGACGGCATCAAGGGCGTCAAGTTGATCGCCGAGAACGGCAAGCTCACCGCAGCCAGCGCCAGCCAGATCTGCGACGGCGCCTCCGGCGTCATGGTGGTGAACGAGAAGGGCCTGAAGCAGCTTGGCGTCAAGCCGCTCGCCCGCATCCATCACATGACCATGACCGGCGGCGATCCCGTGATCATGCTCGATGCTCCCCTGCACGCCACCAAGCGTGCGCTGGAGAAGGCCGGCATGAAGATCGGCGACATCGACCTGTTCGAGGTCAACGAAGCCTTCGCCTCGGTGCCGACCGCCTGGCTGAAGACCACGGGTGCCGATCCGGAGCGTCTCAACGTCAACGGCGGCGCCATCGCGCTCGGCCATCCGCTCGGCGGCTCCGGCACCAAGCTGATGACGACGCTGGTCCACGCCCTGCACCAGCGCGGCAAGCGCTATGGCCTGCAGACCATGTGCGAGGGTGGTGGCATGGCCAACGTGACGATCGTGGAGCGGCTGTAAGAAAAGCAAAAGCGAGTAGCGAGTGGCGAGTAGCGAATGGTGACTAGGCGAAGAGCGGTTTGCCCTTCTTCCCTATTCGCCACTCGCTACTCGCCATTCGCGTTTTGAGGAAACGCCATGACCCACCCCTGTATCCACGCCAAGACGACGCCCGACAAGATCGCCTACCAGATGGCCGGGACCGGCAAGGCGATCACCTATCGCGAGCTCGACGAGCTCTCGAACCAGGGCGCGCAGCTGTTTCGCTCGCTTGGCCTCAAGGCCGGTGACCACATTGCGCTGTTGATGGAGAACCGGCTCGCCTTCATGGAGCTGTGCTGGGCGGCACAGCGCAGCGGGCTCTATTACACCGCGATCAGCCGCTACCTGAAGCAGGACGAGATCGATTACATCATCGCCGATTGCGGCGCCAAGGTCGTGATCACGACGCCGAAATGCGCCGACCAGATCAAAGGCCTGATCAAGGGCACGCCCGGCGAGCCGATCTTCTACATGATGGACGACCCGCTGCCCGGCTTCCGCTCCTACGACAAGGAAGCCGCCGCGCAGCCGACCACGCCGATCGCCGATGAGGTCGCAGGCTACGACATGCTGTATTCGTCGGGCACCACCGGCCGCCCGAAGGGAATCAAGAAGGCTTTCGAAGGCAACAGGATCGACGTGCCGAACGCCTTCCTGCGCGTGCTCTGCGCCGACATGTGCGGCATGAATGCGGAGAGCACCTATCTGTCGCCGGCGCCGCTCTATCACGCAGCGCCCCTGCGCTTCAACATGATGGCGATCGTGCTCGGCGGCACCTCCATCATCATGGAGCACTTTGACGCCGAAGAGTTCTTGAAGCTGGTCGAAAAGTACAAGGTGACGCAATCACAGCTGGTGCCGACCATGTTCGTGCGCATGCTGAAGCTGCCGGACGAGGTGCGCACGAGGTACGACGTCTCCACCCTGAAGGGCGCGATCCACGCCGCCGCGCCCTGCCCCATCGACGTCAAGGCCAAGATGATCGAATGGTGGGGGCCGATCCTGATCGAGTATTACGCCGGGTCTGAAGGCAATGGCGTCACCGTCTGCAACTCGCAGCAATGGCTGGAGCACCGCGGCAGCGTCGGCCGCGCAGTGGTCGGCAAGATCAAGATTCTCGGCGAGAATGACGAGGAGCTGCCGGTCGGCGAAATCGGTACCGTCTATTTCGCCGACGCGCCCGCATTCACCTATCACAACGATCCCGAGAAGACGAAGAAGGCCTACAACGCCAAGGGTTGGTCGACCCTCGGCGATGTCGGCTATCTCGACAAGGACGGCTTCCTCTATCTCACCGACCGCAAGTCCTACATGATCATTTCCGGCGGGGTGAACATCTATCCGCAGGAGACGGAGGACGTACTGATCACGCACCCTGAGGTGGCCGACGTCGCGGTGTTCGGCGTGCCGAACGAGGAGATGGGCGAAGAGGTCAAGGCGGTGGTGCAGCCGCACGACATGAGCCGCGCCGGCAAGGCACTCGAGGCCGATCTGATCGATTATTGCAAGAGCCGCCTCTCCGCCATCAAATGCCCGCGCTCGATCGATTTCGAAGCCGAGCTGCCACGCACGCCGACCGGCAAGCTGGTGAAGCGGCATTTGCGCGATCGGTATTGGCCGAAGACAGCGGCGAAGATTTAGGGAGAGCGGCCGCTCTCAACACCGTCATGCCCGGGCTTGTCCCGGGCATCCACGTTCTTTGTACCGCAAAGGAAGACGTGGATGGCCGGGTCAAGCCCGGCCATGACGCCGAGCAAGCTTTGGTATCTTCAATCGAACAGGCTCGGGGTGTGGTTCACCAGCGCGCCTTCGATCTCGAGCATCTTCAGCTTCGTGACCACGCCGCCGTTCGCGGAGAAGCCCCCGGGCTTGTTGCCCGCCGCCAGCACGCGATGGCAGGGCACGACGATCGGGCACGGGTTGCGGCCGAGCGCCTGGCCGACGTCGCGGGACAGCTGGACGCCGCCGAGCTGCTTGGCGATGTCGCCGTAGGTGACGGTCTTGCCGGGTGGAATCGCGCGGGCGATCGCGTAGACGCCGCGGTTGAACTCGGGCACGCCGTCGAGGTCGAGCGGAATATCGGTGAGATCATCCGGCTCGCCGGCGAGCAGTCTCGTCATGCGGTCGACCGCCTGTTGCACCTCGGCGGTCGGCTCGGCCTCAATGGCGTCAGGATGGCGCTGGCTGATGCGGGTGCGGATCTTCTGCTCGCCGCCCATCGGCAATTGCGTGCCGTTGATGCCGCGCGGGCCCCAGGCGATGGCACACAGGCCGATCTTTGTGTCGAACAGGGCAAAATGCTGGTCGGTCATGACTTGGTTCCTGGATTGCTTTCGTTGCAGGCCCCCACTTTGATGTCGTGCCAAATCTAGGCTTGGAAATAGTTGCGATCCACCCGGTTTCCGGGAATCTTGCACAGGCGTTCCAATCCTCTCCCGCGAGTCCATAATGCAGAGCCTCCACGTCAACGGTTACGACATGCCCTATCTCGACGTGGGCGAAGACAGGGGCCGTCCGCCACTCGTCTGCGTGCATGGATCGCTGAATGACTTCCGCGTCTGGGGCTGCGTGCTCGGGCCGCTGACGCAGCGGCACCGGGTGATCGCCGTCAGCCTGCGGCACTTCTTCCCGGAAAAATGGGATGGGG
The DNA here is from genome assembly GCF_054060965.1 of Bradyrhizobium sp. USDA 3397. Taxonomy (NCBI): domain Bacteria; kingdom Pseudomonadati; phylum Pseudomonadota; class Alphaproteobacteria; order Hyphomicrobiales; family Nitrobacteraceae; genus Bradyrhizobium; species Bradyrhizobium sp. USDA 3397. The sequence goes on along the minus strand of NZ_JBSSDS010000001.1, from coordinate 5,748,211 downwards.
TCGGTGACACCTATTCGATCGCCCAGCACGCCAGCGACGTCATCGCCTTCATCGACAAGCTCGACCTCGGGCCGGTCGATTTGATGGGCCATTCCCGCGGCGGGCATATCTGCTTCCGCGTGGCACAGCAGCGGCCCGATCTGTTGCGACGGCTGATCCTGGCCGAACCGGGGGGCGAGCTAGATGCCAGCCTTGATCCGGATTACGTCGGCGGCCCCTCGCCGCTGCTGGCGCGCTTCACCGCCTCGGCCGAGAAGATCGCCGCCGGCGATGTCGACGGCGGCCTTGCCGTCTTCGTCGACACGCTGGAAGGCCCCGGCACCTGGCCGCGATTGCCCGCGATGGTGAAGCAGAACCTGCGCGACAATGCCTATACCCTGATCGGCCAGGTCCGCGACAGCCGCCCGCCGTTCTCTAGGGCGGACGCGGAGGCGATCAAGATGCCGACGCTGTTCATCCTGGGCGCGCGGACCAAGGGCCTCTTGCCGAAAGTGCTGCATGCGCTGGCCGCCCATGTGCCTTATTCCAAGACGGCGATCATCCCGAACGCGACGCATCCGATGTTCGAGCAGGCGCCGCAGAAATTCTCCGAAGTGGTTTTGGATTTTCTGGCGAGCTGACCATGCAAAGCTTCCACGTCAACGGTTACGATATGGCCTATCTCGAAGTCGGTGAGGGTCCGCCGCTGGTCTGCGTGCACGGCACACTCGGCGACTTCCGCACCTGGTATTCGGTGCTCGGTCCGCTGTCGAAATCCCATCGCGTGATCGCGGTCAGCCTGCGGCACTTCTTTCCCGAGCATTGGGACGCCGTCGGCGACGACTACAAGATGGCGCAGCACGTTGCCGATACGATCGCCTTCATCGAGCAGGTCAAGCCCGGCCCCGTCGACCTGATGGGCCATTCGCGCGGCGGCCACATCGCCTTCCGCGTGGCGCAGGCGCGGCCCGATCTGTTGCGCAAGCTGGTGCTCGCCGAGCCCGGCGGCGATCTCGACGTATCCCTGCCTGTGCCGGCAGGCACGCCCGCGCATCCGCCGCTGGCGGCGCGCACCGCGCGGTCGGTCGAGATGATCCGCGCCGGCGACCTCGAGGGCGCGGTGCGGAATTTCTACGAAGGTATCGAAGGCGACGGCTCCTGGCGGCGCGTGCCGGCTGCGGCCAAGCAGCAACTGCGCGACAACGCGCTCACCTTCCTCGGCCAGATCAACGAGCAGCGCCGGCCCTACACGCTCGGCGATGCGCAGGCGATCAGGACGCCGACGCTGCTGATCGGCGGCGGCGCCACCACCGGCAGCCTGTCAGTGATGTGGCGCGTGCTGGCCGCGCACATCGCGGGCGCCGAGACGGCGGTGATCGCGAACGCCGGCCACTGGATGTTCGAGCAGGCGCCGCTCGAGTTCGGCGAGGTGGTGAGTAGGTTCCTGGCGAAGTAGCTCACACCTTCCACACGCCGACGGGCATCTTGATCGTCGCGTTCAAGCGGTTCCACACGTTGATCGTCGCGATCGCAAGAATCAGGGTGGCGAGCTCGCGCTCGTCGAAGTGCTTGGCGGCTTCATTCCAGATCGCATCGGGCACCGGATCCTCGCGATCGGCAAGGCGCGTGGCGGCTTCGGTCAGGGCCAGCGCGGCGCGCTCGGCATCGGTGAAGTAGGGCGCCTCGCGCCAGGCGGATACGGCGAACAGGCGCTCGTCGGTCTCGCCCAGCCTGCGGGCGACCTTCGGGTGCATGTCGACGCAGACGCTGCAGCCATTGATCTGGCTGGCGCGCAGGTGCACCAGTTCCAAGAGCTTTTCCGGCAGACCCTGTTTTGTCAGGTTGCCGAGGGACTGAAGGACATTCATGGCCTCCGGCAGGACCATGACAGGGTGTTTCATGCGGGCGTGCATCATGTTGCAACTCCATCTGTCGAATTTCGAAGGTTCCGGTCACATCGACTGGATTGGCTTCGTCATGGGCTTGACGGATCGCGACGAGGGAATGTGACCGATGACCGAAGAAAATTTTCTGACTGAGCAGTTCGAAGCGAGCAGGGACCATTTGCGTGCGGTCGCCTACCGCATGCTGGGCTCCCGCGCCGAGGTCGACGATGCCGTGCAGGAGGCCTGGCTGCGGGTCAGCCGCTACGACCTGTCCGACATCGCGAATTTGCGCGGCTGGCTGACCACGGTCGTTGCCCGTATTTGCCTCGACATGCTGCGCGCCCGGAAATCGCGCCGCGAGTATCCGATGGGTCCGCACGTACCCGAGCCGGTCGACGATACCCGCGAGCGCGAAGCGGAGATGGCCGATTCGGTGGGTGCGGCGCTGCTGGTGGTGCTGGAAACGCTGCAGCCCGCGGAGCGGCTCGCCTTCGTGCTGCACGACATGTTCGCCGTCCCGTTCGAGGAGATCGCGCCGATCGTCGGCCGCTCGGTCGATGCCTCGCGGCAGCTGGCGAGCCGCGCCCGGCGGCGCGTGCAGGGCGCACCGGTGCCGGAGACGGATCTGACGCAACAGCGAAGGATCGTCGATGCATTTCTCGAAGCCTCGCGCGGGGGCAACTTCGAAGGGCTGCTCGCGGTGCTGGATCCCGACGTCGTCTTCCGCGCCGATCTGGCGGCGGTGCGGCTCGGCTCGCTGGCGGAGGTCCGCGGCGCCGAGGCTGTCGCGCAGCTCTACAAGGGCCGCGCCCGGGCGGCGCGCACGGCGCTGGTCGATGGCGAGATGGGTGCTGCCGTCATCCTCGGCGGACAGTTGCGGGTCGCGCTGCGCGTGACGTTCGTGGGCGAGCGGATCGGCGCGATCGAGGCCGTCGCCGATGCGGACGACATCGCCGCGATGGAGGTGCAGGTGCTGGATGGCTCAGATCCGGACCCGTTGTCGCGAAAACAACCCCATGCACAGTAGACGGACTTAGGAAAATCAACAGCTTACCCGGGTGACATGAAGCCATTGGGATCGCCCCAGATACGGCTTGACGCTCTACTTGGCCGAGCGTAAGTTCGAATACGGAATTCCGTATTCCGATAAGCTTGGAGCTGCCGGCGTGATCCCTCTCGACCCGCTCCCGAACCTGATCGACCAGGTCTATGCGCGGATCCTGGAGGCGATCTCTGACCGCACGCTTCGGCCCGGCCAGCGCATCCGGCAGAACGAGCTCGCCGATCGGCTCGGCGTGTCGCGCCAGCCGGTGTCGCATGCGCTGCATCTGTTGCATCGGCAAGGCCTGGTCGCCGAGAGCGGCCGCCGCGGCTTTGAAGTGACACAGCTCGATCCCGCGCGCATCCGTCAGCTCTACGAGGTGCGCGGCGCCATCGACGCGCTGGCGGCCGGGCTGGCCGCTCAGCGCGCGGCCAGCGACGCAGCGGGACGCGCGCGACTGGAGGCAGCGCTCGCCGCCGGGCGCCGCAGTGACCGCAACACGATTCTACCCGAGCTCATCACCCTCGATGTCGATTTTCACCGCGCGATCTATCAGCTCGCCGGCAATCCCGTGATCGAGGAGGCCATGGCGCCGCAATGGCCGCACATGCGGCGCTCGATGGCGACAGTGCTCTCCGAGCTCGATTATCGCGCCAGCGCCTGGGCGGAGCATGCCGATATTGCCGGACATATTCTCAGCGGCAACGCGACGGCGGCCGAACGCGCCGCGCTCGCGCATGCACAGACGGCGGGACGGATGACCGAGGAGAGATTGCGGGTGACGGAAGAGGCGGCGGCGTAGCACGCCGTCATTCCGGGGCGACGCGACGGGACCGCGCGAAGCGCGGCCCGGGAGCGTCGAGCCCGGAACCCATCGGGCGGCAGAGACTGCGGAGGAATGGATTCCGGGCTCACGCTTCGCGTGCCCCGGAATGACAAAACAAAGCAAACAGGAGGACGACCCGTGAAACTGTCCCAGGAGCAATTGGAGTTCTTCCACCGCGAGGGCTGGCTGTTCCTGCCCGAGCTGTTCGCCCAAGAGGAGGTCGACCTGCTCGCGCGAGAGGCGGTCGCCATTTACGATGCCAACCGGCCCGAGGTCTGGCGCGAGAAGAGCGGCGCGCCGCGCACCGCCTTTGCCGCGCATGTCTACAACGAGGCGTTCGCGATCCTCGGCGCGCATCCGCGCATGATCGAGCCGGTCGAGCAGGTGTTCGGCGAGCCCGTCTACATGCACCAGTTCAAGATCAACGCCAAATCGGCCTTCACCGGCGACGTCTGGCAATGGCACCAGGATTACGGCACCTGGAAGCGCGACGACGGCATGCCGGAGCCGCGGGCGATGAACATCGCGATCTTCCTCGACGAGGTGATGCCGATCAACGGCCCCCTGATGCTGGTGCCGCGCAGCCAGAATGCGGGCGATCTCGAGGCTTCGCACGATCTCGCCACCACCTCCTACCCGCTGTGGACGCTGGACGAGGATACGGTGACGCGCCTCGTCAAGCAGGGCGGCATCGTCGCGCCCACCGGCAAGCCCGGCGGCATGCTGATGTTCCACGGCAATCTCGTGCACGGCTCCAGCGGCAACATCACGCCCTATCCGCGCAAGATCGTGTACCTGACGCTGAATGCGGTCTCGAACCATATCCGCACACCGACACGACCGGATTACATCGCGCATCGCGATTTCACGCCGATTAAGACGGTCGACGACGACGCGCTGCTGCGGCTGGCACGGACACCGCGGCAGGCGGCGGAGTAACCTGTCATTCCGGGGCGACGCGGAGCGTCGAGCCCGGAATCCATCGGGCCGCAGTGCTTGTGGAGAAATGGATTCCGGGCTCGCGCTTCGCGCGCCCCGGAATGACGAAGTTTGACAGTGTCACCTCACAGCCATAGCGATCTCGGACCCCCCATGAACCTCTTCCGCCTCCTGCAAGCCCGCGCATCCGCCGGCAAGCCCGTCCGTGTCGCGCTGATCGGCGCCGGCAAGTTCGGCTCGATGTTCCTCGCACAGGTGCCGCACACGCCGGGGCTGGAGGTGCCCATCATCGTCGACATCGACCGCGACCGGGCCCGCGAGGCCTGCCGGACCGTCGGCTGGAGCGCCGAGCGCATCGCCGCGACCGTGTTCACCGATGACGGCGTGCGCGCCATCGCCGGCGGCGCCATGGACGTGGTGGTGGAGGCGACCGGCAATCCCGCCGTCGGCATTGCCCACGCGCGCGCCGCGATCGCGGCGGGCAAGCATATCGTGATGGTAAATGTCGAGGCCGACGTGCTGGCGGGCGCGCTGCTCGCCGACGAAGCGCGCAAAGCCGGCGTGGTCTATTCGCTCGCCTATGGCGACCAGCCGGCGCTGACGGCGGAGATGGTCGATTGGGCCCGCGCCACAGGCTTTCACGTCGTTGCCGCCGGCAAGGGCACGAAGTACCTGCCGGCCTATCACGACGTGACGCCCGACGGTGTCTGGCAGCACTATGGCCTGACCGCGGGCGAAGCGCAGTCGGCCGGCATGAATCCGCAAATGTTCAACTCTTTCCTCGACGGCACCAAATCGGCGATCGAGATGGCCGCGATTGCCAATGCCTGCGGCCTCGACGTGCCCGCGGAGGGCCTGGCGTTTCCGCCGTGCGGCGTCGACGATCTGCCGCATGTCATGCGGCCGCGCTCGCGCGGCGGCGTGCTGGAGCGATCCGGTGTCGTCGAAGTCGTCTCCTCGCTCGAGCGCGACGGCAGGCCGGTGTTTCGCGATCTGCGCTGGGGCGTCTATGTCGTGCTGGAAGCACCGAACGACTATGCCGCCGACTGCTTCCGGCAATATGGACTGAAGACCGATGCCAGCGGACGCTTCGCCGCCATGTACAAGCCGTATCACCTGATCGGGCTCGAGCTGAACATCTCGGTGCTGTCGGCCGCGCTACGGGGCGAGCCCACCGGGCAGCCTTACGGCTTCCGCGGCGACGTCGCCGCCGTGGCCAAACGTAACTTGCGTGCCGGGGAGGTGCTCGACGGCGAAGGCGGCTACACGGTATGGGGCAAGCTGATACCGGCGGCCGCGAGCCTCAGGGCCGGGGCCCTGCCGATCGGGCTCGCACATCGCCTCAAGCTTAAGCACGACGTCGCCCATGGCACGTTGGTACGCTGGAGCGATGTCGAATTCGACCCCGGCAACGAAACGGTGAAGGCACGCAGGGCCATGGAAGCCGCGTTCGCGCCGCAGCATTGATCGGCTTGGCAGGCGCACAACCAAAGCGAGCTTGATTTGCTGTTCCCCTTTCGTCATGCTGCCTGCGATCCGGGAACATTGAATTTCGGACACCAAGAAACGTCGGCCACCGGCGAAGATGAAGCGGCGTCAAGACCGCGATCCCTCGTCGAGGACACGACACCGCAGGAGGGAACGCATGGAACGTCGTAAATTTCTGACGGCAGGCGGACTGGGCCTTGCCGCAAGCGCAATTGCAGCGCCGGCTGTCGCACAATCAATGCCCGAGGTGAAATGGCGGCTGGCGGCGAGCTGGCCGAAATCACTGGATACGCTCTACGGCGGCTGCGAGTATTTCTGCAAGCGGGTCGCGGAGATCACCGACAACAGATTCCAGATCCAACCCTTCGCGGCCGGCGAAATCGTCGGAGGCCTGCAAGTGCTCGATGCCGTGTCCAACGGCACCGTCGAAATGGGCAACACGGCGCTCTACTATTATTGGGGCAAGAACCCGGCATTCACCTTCGGCACCTCGCTGCCGTTCGGCCTCAATACGCGTCAGCACATTTCCTGGCTGATATGGGGCGGCGGTCAGGACATGCTCAATGAGCTCTTGAAAGAGCACAACGCGATCGGCGTGCCGACCGGCTCGACCGGGGCTCAGATGGGCGGCTGGTTCCGCAAGGAGATCAAGACCGTCGATGATCTCAAGGGCCTGAAATTCCGGGTTGGCGGCTTCGCCGGCACCATTGTCGCAAAGGTCGGGGGCGTGCCGCAACAGATCGCGGCCGGCGACATCTATCCCGCGCTGGAGAAAGGGACGATCGACGCTGCCGAGTGGGTCGGTCCGTATGACGACGAGAAGCTCGGCTTCGTCAAGGTGGCGAAGTACTACTACTATCCCGGTTGGTGGGAAGGCACCGGCCAGGGCCACAACATCATGAACCTCGAGAAGTGGAATGGGCTGCCGAAGCACTACCAGGCCGCCATCAGCACGGCATCGATGGACACCTTCACCTGGGTGACCGGCAAGTACGATTCGGTGAACCCGCCCGCGCTGAAACGGCTGCTGGCGTCCGGCGCAATCCTGAAGCCGTTCCCGCAGGAGGTGCTCGAGGCCTGCTACGGCGCAGCCAACGAGATCTACGCCGATCTCGCCAAGAACAACCCGCATTTCGGCAAGATGTATGCGAGCCTCACCGCCTTCCGCAGCGAGTCGCTCGCCTGGATGCAGGTGGCCGAGCTCAGCTTCGATACCTTCATGATGCGGATGCGGACGCGGACGTAAGCGCATCGCGCGCTGCGCACGGCAGAACGACGAAAGCCCCGGAGATGTCTCCGGGGCTTTTGCCATTAAACGACTCTCGTAGGGTGGGCAAAGCGAAGCGTGCCCACGTGGAAGCTGAGAAGACGTGGGCACGGCGCGCATCGCGCGCCTTTGCCCACCCTACGAGAAGCGAATGCGCGGCGCGAGCAACGCACCACAAGCATCCTCAATTCTCCTCATCCCCGAGCGCTGCGATCAGCTTGTCGTAATACCTGGCGACGAGATCGATGTTGCTCTTGTGCTCGACCTGGAGCGCAGGCGTCTTCAGCGCCTGGTTGAGCTCGTCGAGGGCTTCCTTCTTGTCCTTCGCCGGCATCTTCTTGTCGGCCTGGATCTCCGCGATCTGAGCCTTGATCACCGCTTCGGGGCCGACATATTTCTTGGTGGCGGGATCGAAGCCGCCGATGACAAGGCTGATATTGTCGACGACGTTGTTGTAGTCGTCGTAGCTGGCAAAGCCGTGCTTCTTGGCGACCTCCTCGAGCTGCGCGATGACCTTCTGATCGGGCGCGGTGTTTTCGGGAAGCTTCTCCGTGATCGCGTCCATGTCCTTCTGCGCGGCGAGCACGCCGTCGAGCTGCTTGTCGGTCAGCGCGATCTGCTTGAGCTCGGGCGCCTGCTGCTGCGCCGGCGCGGCCTGTTGCGCGGGCGCCGCCTGCTGCTTGGCTTGCGCGAACGCAGTGCCGGAGGAGCCGATCGATGCTGCGGACACGAGACACGCGGCGCCGAGCGCGGCGAAGGCGGGACGAAGCAATGCTGGCATGGA